>NZ_CP015596.1:2900708-5801417 GCF_001644575.1 Mycobacterium adipatum | reverse complement strand
CATTCGGGATGCCATCTCTTAGATTTCCCGTCCAAGATGGCTACCCGGATCGCTTTTGAGGCGTAAACGTGGACGGGACTCGCCCGTGCCGCGAACTGAGGGAGCCAGATGAGCAAGCTGCGCACAGCCCTGCGCAAGGTAACTGTCCTGTCCTGTATCTCCGCCGTCGCCGTCTTCGGGGTCGCCGCGTGCGGCAGCGACGACGGCTCCGGCGCCTCCGGTGGCGGGGGTGAGATCAACATCTCGATGACATCCTTCCCGGATTACATCGACCCGCAGCTGTCCTACACCCTCGAAGGGTGGGAGGTGCTCTACAACGTCTACACGCCGCTACTGACCTATAAACACGCCAGGGGAGAAGAGGGCACCGCGGTGGTGCCGGGTCTCGCCGAAGCGATGCCTGAGATCTCGGACGACGGCAAGACCTACAAGTTGAAGCTGCGGTCGGGCATGAAGTTCTCCGACGGCACACCGATCAAGGCCTCGGACTTCACCTACGCCATTCAGCGGCTGTTCAAGGCGGACTCGGTGGTTCGGTGTTCTACTCGGGCATCGTCGGTGCGCCCGCATACGCCGACGGCACCGCCGACACCATCTCCGGGATCGTCACCGACGATGCCACCGGCGATATCACCATCACGCTGGACGCCCCGAACGGAACCTTCGAGAACGTGCTGGGATTGCCGTTCGCGGCGCCCGTGCCGGCGAGCACCCGCTCGCCGATGACGCGACGAACAATCCGCCCCCATCGAGCGGACCGTTCATGATCACGAGCGTGGAAGCCCCGCAGAGCATGACGATGGAGCGCAACCCGAACTTCCAGAGCGTGCTCGATGCCGGGGCCACCGAGGTCGCCGATGCCAATGTCGACAAGATCGTGGTGACCCAGAACAAGAGCAACTCCGCTCAGGTCACCGGTGTCGAGCAGAACACCATCGACTTCATGGTCGACCCGCCGGACGCGGACCGCCTGCAGGAGGTCAAAACCCGCTTCGGCGATCGGTTCCGGATGGAGGAGTCGATCAATACCTACTACTTCTGGATGAACAACCAGACCGCGCCGTTCAACGATGTGCGGGTGCGTCAGGCCGTCAACTACGCCATCGACCCCGAAGCGCTCAACCGGGTGTTCGGCGGGCGGCTGCACCCGACGCAGCAGATCCTGCCGCCGGGCATGCCGGGCTACGAAGAATACAAGCTTTACCCGGGGCCGGATATGAACAAGGCCAAAGCGCTGCTGGCCGAGGCGAACCCGGCGGACCGCGATATCACGGTGTGGACCAACGACGAGCCCGACCGCAAGCGGATCGGTGAGTACTACCACGACGTGCTCAACCAGCTGGGCTTCAACGCGACGCTGAAGGTGATCGCCGGTGACGTGTACTTCACCACGATCGGCAACCAGTCGACCCCGGACCTGGATACCGGGTTCGGCAACTGGTTCCAGGACTTCCCGCATCCGGACGACTTCTTCCGGCCGCTGCTCAACAGCGACGCGATCCTGCCCACCAACGGCAACAACTTCTCCCGCGCGTCCTACCCGGAGCTGGACGCCAAGATGGACGAGCTGCTGACCAAGCAGCTCACCGAGGGTGATACCGAGGCTCAATACGCCGCGTTGGACAAGGCCTATATGGAGCGGGCCGCGTGGGCGCCGTACGGCAACGAACAGTTCACCACCTTCGTCTCCGACCGGATCGACTTCGACAAGGCCTACCATCATCTCCTGTTCAACCAGGACTGGTCGGCGCTGGCGCTGAAGTAGGTATGGCTACGCCCACTGACGCCGTTGAAGCGCCCGGGGACCCCGTCCCACCGGCGGGGGTCCCCGCGGCGCGGATCCGAGGCCGAAGCCCCTGGTATCTGGCGTGGCTTCGGCTGCGGCGCAACAGAATCAGCCTCGCTTTCGGGGCGCTGTTCCTGCTGATCGTGCTGTTCTGCCTGGCGGCGCCGCTGTGGGCCGACCAGGTGGCGCACACCGGTCCCAACGAGAACCACATCACCGACACGGTGCTGATCGACGGGCAGCAAACCGACGTCGTGTCACCGGATGGCACTCCGATCGGGCCGGGCCTGCACGGCCGTTATCTGCTGGGCGCCGACCAGAACGGCCGAGATGTGATGGTGCGCCTGATGTATGGCGGTAGGACGTCCATCTACATCGGTGTTGCGGCGGCGGCCATCACCACGGTGCTGGCCGTCCTGGTCGGGCTGCTGTGCGGCTACTACCGCGGCTGGGTCGACGCGACGCTGTCGAGGATCATGGATGTGGTCTGGGCGTTCCCGGTGCTGCTGCTCGGTATCGCGCTGGGCACCGCACTCGCACTGGGCGGCTTGAAGATCGGTGCGCTGCAGATCGCCGGCGATTCGCTGTGGATACCGATCATGATCATCGGTCTGGTGTACGTGCCCTACATGGCGCGGCCGATTCGCGGTGAGATCCTCGCACTGCGGGAGAAGGAGTTCATGGAAGCGGCAGTGGCCCAGGGAAAGGGGCCGGTGCGCATCATGGTGAGCGAACTGCTGCCGAACGTGGTGTCCACCATCATCGTGTTCTTCACCCTTGAACATCGCCAACAATATGCTGCTGGAGTCCGCGCTGTCGTTCCTGGGCGCCGGCGTGCGGGCGCCGAATGCCTCCTGGGGCACCATGATCGCCGACGGCTATCAGACCATCTACACCGCGCCGCACCTGACGATCGTGCCCGGTTTGATGATCGTGTTGACCGTGTTGTCGCTCAACGTGTTCGGTGACGGCTGCGGGACGCGCTGGATCCGCGGGCCAAGATCCGGTTGGAGCACTGACGTGTTGCGATTCGTGATTCGACGCCTCAGCGGGATGGTCGCGGTGCTGTTCGCGATCTCGGTGCTGGTGTTCCTGATCTTCAACGTGATTCCCAACTCCGACCCCGCGCCAGGATCGCGGGCAAGAACGCCGACCGGAGCTGATCGCCAGGGTGAGTGCGGATCTGGGACTCGACCAGCCGCTGTATGTGCAGTACCTGACGATGATGAAGCAGATCTTCACCGGCCAGCTGACCTCGTATGCCAGCTCGCAGAACGTCGTCGAACAGATCTGGAAGGGTCTGCCCGCCACGTTGTCGCTGTGCATCGGCGCCGCGGTGCTCTGGATGGTGCTGGCCATCTGGTTCGGCTATCTCAGCGCCGTGCATTGCCGGCAAGTTCACCGACCGGGCGTTGACCATCCTGTCGCTGGTCGGCATATCGTACCCGTGTTCTGGCTGGCGGCAATACTGTTGTACTACTTGAGCTTCAAGGCCGAACTCTTTCCCACCAGTGGTTACGTGCCACTGTCCAGGGACCCGCTGGACTGGGCGTATCACCTGATCCTGCCGTGGTTGACGCTGGCGGTGCTGTATGTCGGCTTCTACAGCCGGGTGTTGCGCTCCAACATGCTCGACGTGATGAACGATGACCATGTGCGCACTGCCCGCGCGAAGGGGATCAGCGAGCGACAGGTCCGCATCAAACACGTGCTGCGCAACTCCATGATCCCGGTCGTGACGCTGTTCGGCCTCGATTTCGGCGCGGTCGTCGGCGGTGGGGCGATCCTCACCGAGACCGTGTTCAACCTCAACGGTGTCGGCCTGTATGCGGGACAGGCGATCGGAACGCTGGATCTGCCGCCGCTGATCGGGTGACCATGTTCGGCGCATTCTTCATCGTGCTGTTCAACACCCTGTCGACGTGGCGTACGCATTCCTGGACCCGCGCATCCGGATCGGAGAGGCAGCACCGGTATGAGTCCCTTACTCGAAGTCGAGGATCTGCGAGTCCGTTTCACCACCCAGGACGGCGTGGTGAGCGCCGTCGACGGCGTCTCGTTCGGCCTGGCCGCCGGTGAGGTGCTCGCGATCGTCGGCGAGTCCGGGTCGGGCAAGAGCGTCACCGCCCAGACCGTGCTCGGCCTGACCCGCGCACCGAACGCGACCATCGAGGTGCCGTACGGTTCGGCGGCAAGGATCTCACCGCGCTCGACGACCGCGAACTGCAGTCCATCCGTGGCGAGCACATCGCGATGGTGTTCCAGGATCCGATGACATCGCTGAATCCGGTCTACCGGGTGGGGGACCAGATCACCGAGATGATCCGGGCCCACCGCGACGTCTCCCGCGCCGAAGCGCGTGAACCGTGCCATCGAATTGCTGCGCACCGTCGGCATTCCCAATCCCGAGCGTCGGGTGCGCGATTACCCGCACGAGTTCTCCGGCGGTATGCGGCAGCGGGTGATGATCGCGATGGCGCTGTCGCTGGAACCCGAGGTGCTGATCGCCGACGAACCCACCACGGCGCTCGATGTGACCATCCAGGCGCAGATCCTGCGGCTGCTGGCCGATTTGAACGCCGAGCGTGGACTGGCGGTGGTGCTGATCACCCATGACCTCGGCGTGGTCGCCGAGGTGGCCGACCGGGTGCTGGTCATGTACGCCGGGCAGGTGGTCGAGGACGCCAGCGTCGACGACATCTTCTACGACCCCCAACATCCCTACACCTGGGGGCTGTTCGGATCGCTGACCCCGCTCGACGCGCCGCAGCACTCGCGGCTGCCGCAGATCGGGGAGCGCCGCCGTCGCTGCTGTCCTTGCCGCCCGGGTGCCGTTTTGCGCCGCGCTGCCCGCATGCGTTCGAGAAGTGCTCGCAGGCACCATCATTGGAGACTCGGGCGGCGACCGGCCATCTGGACAGGTGTTGGCTGGAGCCGGCGCAGAAGTCGACGCTGCGTGAGGTGGACGGCCGGATCGGGCTGCGCAAGGTGGTGAGCCTGTGAGCACCGGCGAGCCCCTGCTCGAGGTCACCGACCTGGTCAAGCACTTCCCGATCAAGGCGGGCGCGATCATCGAGCGCGAGGTCGGGCGGGTACGCGCGGTGGACGGTGTCAGCCTGACCTTGCGCGAGGGCGAGACACTGGGGCTGGTCGGCGAGTCCGGGTGCGGGAAATCGACGCTGTGCCGGCTGATCTTGCAGTTGATGGCACCGACCTCGGGGTCGGTGCGCTTCCAGGGCGAAGAGTTGGTGGGCCGGTCCCGCCGGGACCTGCGGCCGATCCGCCGCCACATCCAGATGGTGTTCCAGGATCCGTATGCGTCGCTCAACCCGCGCAAGCGGATCGGGCAGATCATCGGCGACCCGATCGAGTTGCACGGGTTGGCCAGCGGCGCCGAGGTGAAGCGTCAGGTGCAGGATCTGCTGGACCGGGTGGGTCTGCAGGCCGAGCACTACAACCGCTTCCCGCACGAGTTCTCCGGCGGGCAACGCCAGCGCATCGGGATCGCCCGCGCGCTGGCGTTGCGGCCCAAGCTGATCATCGCCGACGAGCCGGTATCGGCGCTGGACGTCTCGGTGCAGGCGCAGATCATCAACCTGCTCGAGGATCTGCAGGACGAGTTCGGGCTGTCGTATCTGTTCGTCGCGCACGATCTCGGTGTGGTGCGCCATGTCTCGGACCGGGTGGCGGTGATGTACCTGGGCAAGATCGTCGAGACCGCCTCGGCCACCGAGCTGTACGACAAGCCGTTCCATCCATACTCGACCGCGCTGCTATCGGCGGTCCCCATCCCCGACCCGCGGCGCAACGCGGCCCGGGAGCGGCTGATCCTGGAGGGTGATGTGCCAGTCCGATCGATCCGCCGTCGGGGTGCCGGTTCCACACCCGGTGCCGGTGGGCCACCGAGGTCTGTTCGGCCGAGGAGCCGGACATGATCGAACGGGAGCGGGCGCATCTGGCGGCGTGTCATCACCCGCGGAATCTGGAGGCGGTGGCCGCCGGCTGAGCGATGTCAGGCTCGGCGAGGACGACCGACTTCGTGGTCCTTAAGCGTGGAATACCTAACATAGCGGGACGCGGAGAGCGGATTCAGGGCCCTCCGCGCTCAATGCTTCCAATTGCATGCATAAGCCTTGACACGGTACCGGGATGTGCCGCACGATGGTCTTACGCATGAAATCGGAGGCATAAGGAGCGCGGTCATGGGTCCCAGGCGTAGGAAATCGCAACGCGATGGTGCTATGCCTGAAATCGCACGCATAGGTGTGGCGTTCGCTGAGAGGCGGATCGCGCTGCGGCTCACGCAACAAACTTTGGCTGACTTGGCTGGGGTGTCCCGCTCCAGTGTTCAGTCACTTGAGCGGGGGAGCGGATCGATCAGCTTCGGGTCTGTCATCGAGATTGCTGACGCTTTGGGGCTCCACGTCGACGTGAGCGCGATGGCGGAATGACTGATCCGCACCGTCTCGACCTGCGCGAGGTCGACACGGCCGACGTCTACATCGGCGACGACCTTGCTGCCCATTTGGTGCGACAAGGTGGTGACGGCGTCAGTTTCGCCTACCTCAACGCAGGGGCCAATCTCGAAGGTCGGGTCCGTGACCGGTCGGTTTCGTGGTCACTGTTGCGTTCGGGCGACTATCCAGTGGTCACGACGGGCGGGTCGGTGCCGGCGTTCTTCGCCGGGCTCCTCCCCGAGGGTGTCCGGCTGGGCGTGGTGACGTCGTCGACCAAAACCTCTGCCGATGACCACCTCACCTTGCTGCTTGCCATCGGAGCCGACACGATCGGCAACGTCCGGGTGTTCCCCGCCGGGGCGGATCCGATCCGGCCACTACCGCTGTTCGACCCCGAACGTGACACCGACTTCCGCGCCGTTTTTGCCAAGATGACCGGCTCCGTCGAGGCAGACCCGGTGGGTTTGGCGGGGGTTCAACCCAAGGTTAGCGCCGGCATGTTGTCAACGCCTACACAGACCAGGTCGGGGCCGGCGATCCTGAAGCTCAGTCCCGCGCAGTATCCGCTGCTCGTGGAGAACGAGCATTTCTTCATGACGATGGCCGCGGCGTGCGGTCTCAGGGTTGCCAAGACGTCGGTGCTGCACGATGCCGAGGGACGAAGTGCCTTGCTGGTAACGCGTTTCGACCGTGAAGGCTCCGTCAGGCTTGCGCAGGAGGATGCGTGCCAGGTCGCTGATGTCTATCCCGCCTCGAAATACCGCATCAAGACCGAAACCGCCATCACCGGACTCGCCGAGGCATGTGCGCGAGGCGGAGGTTCCAGGGTTGCCGCGGTTGTCGAGTTGCTCAAAACCGTTGTGTTTTCGTGGCTTATCGGCAACGGCGATCTACATGGCAAGAACCTGTCGATCTACAATCCGAACGGAATATGGCAACCGACTCCTGCCTACGACCTGCTGTGCACCCAGCCTTATGTGGGCTGGAAAGACCCGATGGCGCTCAATCTGTACGGCCGCGCCAATAAGCTGAGCCGGACAAATTTCATCGAGGCGGGGGAACGTCTCGGGCTGCGGCAACGCGCGGTCGTCAGGATGATCGACGCCGTTGTCGACGCTGCGGAGCCTTGGCCGGAGCGGTGCGAGCAGATCGGGTTCGGTGACAGGGAAACCGGGCTTCTTGCGCAGCTGCTCCGCACACGGATCGACGGCCTGAAAATGCACCAGTCGACCGCCTGAACCAGTTGTCACGAGTGCCACGCCTGGTTCATCGCCGAAGCAGCGGGTAACCGAGGGCCATGACGAGCATCGGATACTTCCTGTCGGCCGAGCAGTACAACCCCAAAGAGTTGGTCGATCAGGCGCGTCGCGCCGAGGCCGCCGGCTTCGACCGGCTGTGGATCTCCGACCATTTCCACCCGTGGAACGACGAGCAGGGTGAGAGCGCGTTCGTCTGGGGTGTCATCGGCGCGCTGTCTGAGGTGACGTCGCTGCCGGTGTCCACCGCCGTGACCTGCCCGACCATCCGGATGCATCCGGCGATCCTCGCGCAGGCATCCGCCACCGCGGCCGTTCAGCTCGACGGGCGCTTCGTCTTCGGTGTCGGCAGCGGGGAGGCGCTCAACGAGCACATTCTCTGTGACCCGTGGCCGTCGCCAGGGGTGCGACTGGAGATGCTCGAAGAGGCGGTGGAGGTCATCCGCGCGCTCCACACCGGGAAGGTGATCAGCCACCACGGCCTGCATTACGAGGTGCAGGAGGCCCGGATCTATACCCTGCCCGAGCAGCCCGTGCCGATCTACGTGTCCGGGTTCGGTCCCCAGTCCGCAGAACTCGCCGGCCGCATCGGCGACGGCTACTGCTTGACGATGGCCGACGCCGACCTGGTGAAGACCTTCCGCGCCGCGGGCGGCGGCGACAAGCCGGTGCAGGGCGGTATGAAGGTGAGTTGGGATCGTGACACCGACGCCGGCATCGACGCCGCGCACCGGCTGTGGGCCAACGACATGTTGCCCGGCCAGCTCGCGCAGACCCTGCCGCGGCCACAGGATTTCGAGGACGCGATGTCGCTGGTGCCACGGGAATCGGTGACCGAGAGCATCACCTGCGGGCCGGACGTGGACAAGCATGTCGCACAGGTGCGTTCGTATCTGGACGCCGATATCGACGAGGTCTACGTCCAGCAGATCGGACCGGACAAGGAGGGCTTCTTCGCCGCCTGGGAGAAGGACGTGCTTCCCCAGCTCAGGTGAGGGAGCGCGTGCTGACCGAGGGACACGGCCGGCGCGTCGGGGAGCTGGTGTGGTCGACAGCGAAAACCTGGAGCCGATGACGGGAATCGAACCGCGTATTCAGCCTGGGAATTTGCTCTAACTCGATCAGGCCAGGTCGCCAGGGTCGCAACACTTCTCAGCTGGTGAGGATAGCTTTGAGTCACCAGCTGCGAACTGTTGAGATCTGTCGCGATCCCGCGTAAACCCGCCGTTCGCGGTCAATCTACGGTCAATGGCAGCAAACGTTTTGTGAGCGTATAAACAAGCAAGGACAACGTTGCCATCGACTGCAAGGGGGCTAGGTGGGTTTCTGGCTGCTCGATCTCTTGGACGAGAGTGAGATTCGTAAACCTGCGCAACTAGAGAAGGCGCTCAGAAACGGCGACTTCGCGACAAAGGTCTTCGATGTTGCGACTGCTGATGAGACGTACTCATTGGTGCCTCTGGAATCCGCCGGGAACACGGTTCTAGCGGCGCACGGCCTCGATCTCTCGGGAAGTCTTGGCTGCATGGCCTTTGATTGTCTACGTCGGGATCTTGATCGGCTGCTTTCGCGGACATGGTTCTACTTCGATCAGGTTGCGGTGCGAGGCCCGAGCAAACAGGTAGTCAGCCACCTTGTAGATGGGGCGTCTATCGATGAAGCGAAGCATAATGTCGAGTCACTAATGCGCGGTTTGTTGTACATCCGGGAGGTCGGGGCGGAAGAATTCCTCGTATTTACGGAAAAAGCGCCGGCGTGCAGAGTCCATTATAGGCAGCATCTATCGGAAGCTGGCCTCGACCATATTCTGAGCAATTCCGAATCAATCGTCGCAGAATTGATGCAAAACGGCACCGTGGCGGATTTTGAACCACACGGTGACCACCTGCACTGCACCTTCACCCATCCGATGCTTGAGCATACGGAATGGCCTTGCCTCGACGTGCATGCCGATGTGAGCGACCCTGAGGTCATCAAACGAGCCGCCGCCGAGGGAGTCTTTGTGCGGTTCGCGAGCCATCTGACATCTGATGTAGTGACGGCTCAGATGCTGGGGACGCCGCTTGGCCTAGGCACCGGCGTGCATGACCGGTTGGTTGCCGACCACTTGTCCGACGAAAACGTTGCACTTGCGTTGGACCTGCCCATCCTCACGGACGTACCTCCGAAGGATGCGATGAAAATTCGCGCTGCCGAGGGCGGCAGCTTTGATCGATTCCGGGATGCATTGAGGGCTGGGATGAATGACGCCGTCGCGGCCAGCGGTGATTCGCCTTCCAGTGGGGTCGCGGCCGACATTATCAACGATGTCATCGGACCCTCTCTGCGAGAGGTAGATGATGCGATGGTTAAGTCTCAGAATTTACTCAACAAGAAAGTGGCGACTTCTGTCGGACTGGGCACCGTCTTGACGATCGCCGGATTGGCATTCAACGCCCCACTCTTGTTGCCTGCTGGAATTGCAATTTTCGGTGGGACTACCCTGCAGGCGGTTCATAAATATTTTGAGGAATCACGCGATATTCAACTCAAAGACATGTATTTTCTATGGTCGCGTGAGGTCCAGGCGCGGTATCGTAAATGACACCGCTGCCCGGCGATGGCTGCGATCAGTGTGGTCGGGATCTTGCTACCGGCGCTCACGCCCACGTAGTAGCGCGCAGAATCCTTGCGCGGCTTGAGTTCGACCCCGGCGCGAAACCCGGCGTATTGCCGCCCGGACCGACGCGACCAACGCGCACGGTCTGACGAACCGACCCGCGAACGACGCACATCGGCAGCGACCGTTTGACCCGCGTTGACCGGCTGGCCTTAGAGACAAACTGACCCTTGCGGTTGCGCTTGTAGGTGTGTCGTTTCGAAGGCTGCCGAACGTCTGGTGCTGGATTGGTCATAACCGATCCGACACCAAACGTTCTGCAAGGCGGTGTTCCGTCCTGCGGTCGCGCGCGCCAACCGCCTTGGCGGATCAAACCCCGTTCTGCCGCCCGCGCTGAAGTTCCATGCCCTGCGTCATACCTACGCGAGCCTGTGCGTCGTGGCCGGGATTCCTCCATTGCAGCTTTCGCGCTTTATGGGTCACGCGAAAGTCACCACGACGCTGTCGATTTACGGCTCTTCACAGATGAGGGTGTAGAGGTGGTTGGCGCGTCGTTGCCGGGATAGAGGTCGAGGTCTCTCGAAAATGAGGGTTCCTACACTCCTCATCCGAAAGACCTCGACGTGCCTGACGCTACCGGTCGGGCGGGCTTCGCCTGCGCTGACCTGACGACTTTCTGCCGCCTCGACGAACTTGGGCTGCAGGTGACCGGACAACGCCTTGAGCCCGGCCGTGCTGTGCTGGCGTGCCGGGTGACCGACGAGGACCGGTGGTGTCGTCGCTGCGGCGAAGAAGGCATCCCACGCGACAGCCTCACCCGTACTCTGGCCCATGAGCCGTTCGGGTGGCGCCCCACCACACTGCTGGTGACCATCCGTCGCTACCGGTGCGCCGGCTGCGCCCACGTGTGGCGACAAGACACCACCAGGATGGCCGAACCACGTGCCAAGCTGTCGCGGCGTGCTCTGCGGTGGGCGCTGGAAGCCATTGTCTGCCAGCATCTATCCGTGGCTCGCATCGCCGAAGCGCTCGCGGTGTCGTGGAACACCGCCAACAACGCGGTGCTGGCAGAAGGCCGACGGGTGCTGATCGCCGATCCGGCCCGTTTCGACGGCGTGGCGGTGATCGGCGTCGATGAGCACGTCTGGCGGCACACCCGTCGCGGTGACAGGTACGTCACCGTCATCATCGATCTCACCCCTGTGCGTGACGGGACCGGTCCGGCTCGGCTGCTCGACATGGTCGAGGGTCGCTCAAAAAAGGCGTTTCAGGACTGGTTGGCCGAGCGGCCGCAGGACTGGCGTGACGGCGTGGACGTTGTTGCTATGGATGGCTTCTCCGGGTTCAAGACCGCTACCGCCGAGGAACTGCCCGAGGCGGCGACGGTGATGGACCCTTTCCACGTGGTGCGCCTGGCTGGCAACGCCCTCGATGAGTGCCGCCGCCGGGTGCAGCTGGCGACATGTGGGCACCGCGGCCGCAAGTCCGACCCGCTCTACACCTGCCGACGCACCCTGCACACCGGTGCCGATCTGCTCACCGACCGCCAGCGCACCCGGCTGGCCGCCTTGTTCGCCGCCGACGCCCACGCAGAAGTCGAGGCCACCTGGCAGATGTATCAGCGCACCGTGGCCGCGTATCGTGAACCCGACCGCACGAAAGGCCGCACGATGATGGCGGCGCTGATCACCACGCTGAGCACCGGCGTTCCCAAGCCGCTGACCGAACTGATCACCCTGGGACGGACCCTGAAGAAGCGTGCCGCCGACGTGCTGGCCTACTTCGACCGCCCCGGCACCTCCAACGGGCCCACCGAAGCGATCAACGGCCGCCTCGAACACCTGCGCGGATCCGCGCTGGGCTTCCGCAACCTCACCAACTACATCGCCCGGTCACTGCTCGAGACCGGAGGCTTCCGAACTCAGCTCCTTGCACCTCGGCAGTGAAGAGTCCTCAACGCATATTCGACGCGGCCAGAGCGTCATTGGTCTCGGTCACCGAGAAACGATCGGGGTGCCAGCCTCGGGGCAGCCAGTCGCGCATCTCCTGCGCACCCAGCCCCATCGGTGTTGCCCGCGGGTCGTACCCGCCACGAACCCACGCAGCCAATTCCTCATAGCCGCCCAAGCCACCACAATCCTCCGGCGGGCAGGCCATCTTGCCCGCCAGGCACACCGGAGCCGAAGGTGGATCATCGAGAACGTCTTCGACCACCAGCACGTGCTCCCATCCGTCGCCGAAGTCGTAGTCATAGAACAACCGGTCGCCCTTACCGGAGACCACCTGATCCAGGCGCACACCGTCCTCGACGAGACCGTCGTCGCCTTCGCTGAGATCAAATCTGGTGACGAAGTAGGCACGGGTACGCCGGTCCGCCCCGACACCGAACTTATGCAGATGACCGTCCTGCCAGCCCATCGCAACCTGCAGCACGTCATGCAGCTCATCGAGCACGAGGTCACCCGGCAGGACCAGACGACGCCAGATCGGCGGCTTGGCGTACATCAGGTCGACCCGCACCCGGAAACCCCGCACACGCTCCGGCACAGCTCCCACCTCGGGTGTCGGTTCATCGAACACTCCCGCGAACAAATCCCGGCCAGCATCGGCCATCAGCTGTTGCAGCATCGACAGGTCCACACCACCCCCGGACACCGCGCTCTTCCTCTTACTCTTCCGCTTCTCCTCCGGCACACACCCAGCCAACCAGACACCCCAATCACAGGCCGACAGCAGCTGACCGTTCTACACCCTCAATCATGAAGAGCCGTAAATCGATACGGGCATCTGAGTATTGCCCTTTTTGGGACGGTAATAGCGGGCGTTTATCAACCTGCCATGAGCGGGAATTAACCACCAGTACCCGTGAATGGCGTCATTGCGTTTGTCTCGTAGTTGCTTCTCATCAGAATCATTCAGGATAGCCGAGAGCTTTGTGCGGACGTCGTCGGATCCATCGCATAATTTGCGAAGCTCTTTTTCTAAGCCGTCCCAGTCGCTCGGTAGCGTGGGATCCAGAAGGTCACGGTTGCCGCCACGAAGCGTGATTAGGACCTTCTTCATGGCCATTTCGACGTGGCCGCCGAAGACTGCGATTTTGCCAATGGCGTCAAATAATTGCTGTTGATGGGCTATGTCTTCTAGCGTCCATTCGTTACGGAAGGGTCGTATTTCAGACATTCCGATTCTCGTGCGGCTTTCGCCCGGTGGAATCAGAATAAAATATTCTTCGTGCGGAAGATTCTCGCCAGCCAGCTCGAATTTCGCAAATATGGATTTTGTGGGGTGAACTGGAATCGTTGAGCTAATTATTCCCTGATCGTCGGGAACCATCTTGATCGGCTTGCCAACGACCCCTTCTAGGTCTTTGGCGTCCGCGATGTCGATCTCGTGACCTTCGATGATGCGCTTGCCCATGCCGAGGATCGTCGCACGTCGCATCGGCAGGGGCAGCAAACAACAACGCATCGATCGCGTCGCAGGGCCACGGTCAAACGGCGGTCAAAAAATTGCCGAGAAGCCGCCAGGAGAGGTGCAAAGCCCCACCTAACAGGGGTTTCGTGGAGCCGATGACGGGAATCGAACCCGCGTATTCAGCTTGGGAAGCTGATGTTCTGCCATTGAACTACATCGGCATGTTCGATCAGGAAGGCTAGCATCCGCTGGTCACCGATAGGACGCGACCCATGGGGGAGTCATGAAACGTCTCGCATTCCTGGCACTCGTCGGCGCGCTCATCAGCGCCCCGGCCGCGCACGCCACACCCGCCGAGGGCGACGTCGAACGTACCGAGCTGGCCACCGGCACCTCCGCGGAGCCGGTACTGATCGAGACCACCGGCCCGACCACCCTCTACGTCCAGGAGCTGCTGCTGCACCCGCCGTCGAGCAGCGGTTGGCACACCCACCCGGGCGTCGAGCACACGGTCATCACCGGCGGCACCGTGACGCTGCAGACCGCCGATCAGTGCGCGCCGACGCCGTATCTGGCCGGGCAGGCCATCGTCATTCCGGCGGGTACACCGCACGTCGTGCGCAACGACAGCCCGCATGACGCCAACGCCGTGGTCACCTACACGTTGCCCGCCGATGCCCCGGTGCGTGCCGACGCGCCACCGGCATGTCCATGACCTGAGCCGGTTACGCTCGTCGCGTGCTGCTCTCCGATCGCGATATCCGCGCCGAGATCGCCGCGGGCCGGCTGGCGCTGGACCCGCACGATGACTCCCTCATCCAACCGTCGAGCATCGACGTGCGTCTGGACAGCCTGTTTCGGGTGTTCAACAACACCCGCTACACCCACATCGACCCGGCGCTGCGCCAGGACGACCTAACCACCCTGGTCGAGCCCAAGGAGGGAGAGCCGTTCGTGCTGCACCCTGGCGAGTTCGTGCTCGGCTCGACGCTGGAACGCTGCGCACTGCCCGACGATCTGGCCGGCCGGCTGGAGGGCAAGTCCTCGCTGGGGCGGCTCGGGCTGCTGACGCACTCGACGGCCGGGTTCATCGACCCGGGATTCTCCGGGCACATCACCCTGGAGCTGTCCAACGTGGCGAACCTGCCCATCACGCTGTGGCCGGGTATGAAGATCGGGCAGCTGTGTCTGCTCCGATTGACCAGTCCCGCCGAGCATCCGTACGGCAGCAGCAAGGCTGGTTCCAAGTACCAGGGGCAACGCGGACCGACCCCGTCGAAGTCGTATCTGAACTTCGTCAAACCGTGAACCCGCGTAGGGTCTGTTACGTGCTTTAGCTAACGCCGCCGGCTGTAACGGCGGTGCCGCTCACGGCGATGAACTATCTAGTCGCCGGTTTGTGTCGAGGGTCCGACACCGATGAAACGAGCTACGTAGCAAACACTTTGGAGGGGCAAGTGGACATCGTACTGGGTGTGTCGATGACCCCTACCGCAGTACGTATGGTGCTGGTAGAGGGTGAGAAGGGCGATGGCGCCACCGTTGACCATGATGTCTTCGAGGTGGCGGGATCGGATGATTCAGCAACGCTGAGCGTGGCCGATCAGGTCGTCCAGGCGGTACTCGGAACTCAGGAGAGTGCGCAGGCCGGCGGTCACCACCTCAAAGCCATCGGTGTCACCTGGACCGACCACACCGACGCGTCCGCACTACGTGAGGCGCTCGCCGCGCACGGCATCAACGACGTGATGCTGGTATCCGAACTGCACGCCGCCGGCGCGCTGGCCCAGGCGGCCGGGCGCGCTGTCGGCTACAACTCCACCGCCCTGCTATTCCTCAACCGGGATACCGCCACCCTCTCGGTGGTGCGTGCCGAAGACGGCTCGGTGGTCAAGGTGCTCAGCCGCAGCCTGCACAGCACCGACGCGATGGCCGTCCTCGGCGAGATGGCCGCCGCGGTCGCCGGCCAGGACACCGCCCCGGAGGGCATGTTCGTCGTCGGCTCCGGCGTCGATGTGGCGTCGGTCAAGGAACACCTGGCCGCGCTCGTCGACATCCCGGTCAGCGCCCCGGAGGAATCCGGACTCGCGCTGGCGCGGGGAGCGGCACTGGCCTCGGCCAGCGCCCCGGCGTTCGAAGCGTCCACCGTCGGGCTGGCCTACTCGCTGGACCCCGACGGCCCCACGGCGGGTTCGGTGCTCGCCGCGGCCGCCGATACCCAGTTGGCGGCCTCATCGG
This sequence comes from Mycobacterium adipatum, assembly GCF_001644575.1. Taxonomy (NCBI): domain Bacteria; kingdom Bacillati; phylum Actinomycetota; class Actinomycetes; order Mycobacteriales; family Mycobacteriaceae; genus Mycobacterium; species Mycobacterium adipatum. The sequence goes on along the minus strand of NZ_CP015596.1, from coordinate 5,785,667 downwards.
TCCCGAACTACGCCGAGGTCCCCGACGATCTCACCGGCCTGGACGTCGAACCGCCCGCCGAGCAGGGGCCGAAGCCGTTTTTGCTGGTGGGAAGCATGGCCTCGATCTTCGTGATCGGTGTCGTCGCCCTGGCGATCTCGCTGGCCGTCAGTATCCGGCCGACCGCCGACGAGCGGCCCGCGCCGGCGCGCGCCGCCGTCGCACCGAGCGCGCAGGCCCCCGCCCCCGCCCCGGTGCCCGAAGCGCTGCCCGTGCAGCCGGCCCCACCGCCGCCTCCCGCGGCGGCCGAGACCATCAAAGCGCCCATCCCAGTGGTGCAGCAGGCGCCACAACAGGCGCCACGCCAGGTGTATGTCGAGCGCGCTCCCGCACCGCAGGCTCCCGCCCCCGCCCCGGCCCCGGTGGCTCCGCCGCCGGCCCCGGCTCCGGTCGCACCGCCCGTCGTGCCCCCGGTGTGGACCCCGCCGGTGGTGCTGCCGCCCCCGGTGATCGTGCTGCCGCGCCCGCAGTGGCCGGTCTGGCGCCCGCCGTGGGAGCAGAAGCCACGCCAGACCCAGCAGCCCGACTATCCCGACTACCCGGACTATGACGACGACTACCCGGGTTACCCGCCGCAACAACCCCAACAGCCGCAGCCGCAGCAACCCAAACCGCAGCAGCCGCAGCAACCGCAGTGGCCGTGGCCGACCGGTGGTAGCGGTGGAAACGGTTCGGGCTCAGGCAATTCCGAGGGTTCTCGTGGTGACTCCGGCTCGCGTGGTGACTACGGCCGCGGTGACTACGACCGCGGCGAGTCCGGGGGTGGCCAAGGGGGCCAGGGTGGCGGCCAGGGCGGCAACTGCTTCCTGATCTTCTGCAACTGAGGCAACGCCTAACGCGATGCCTGCTTGAGCATTCCGTCGAAGCCCTGCCACAACAGCATCGACACCAGTTCCACCACCCGTTCACGGGGCACCGAGCGGTTCTCGTACCACCACGTCGCTACCCCGTGGCAGGCCGACTGGGTGGCGCGCGCCAGGATCCACGCCGAATCGTCGAGGGTGATACCCCGCACCGACTTGGTGTCCCCGGCGCCGAACCGGATCAGATCGGCGATCGCCGCGGTGCCGCGGTCGGCGATCTCCTGGACCACCGCGGCGGTCTGCGGGTCGGCGGGGGGATCGCGGTGCAGGAACCGCCACATGAACGGGTCGGCCTCGACGAACTCGAAGTAATTCGAGATGCTGGCGCGCACCAGTTCCTCGGCGGTGGCGCCCTCGACCCGGCGCAGGGAACGTTCCCGCAACTGCTCGGCGTGCAGCTCCAGAACGGCGATGTGCAACTCGCGTTTGGATCCGAAGTGGTCATAGAGCACCGAGGGCACCACGCCCGCGAGCTTGGCGATGTCCTGCATCTTGGCCTCGGCGAACCCGTGCTCGGCGAAGGCTTCGACGGCCGCGTCGAGAATGCGTGCGCGCCGCTGCGCCGCCGGGATCCTGGTCCTTGCCACACCGAATTGTAATTCGGTAAGCTGCGAGCACGGTACCGAACGGTCATTCGGTTAGGAGCGTGTCATGACGCAGGGCCCGATCAAGCAGCGCATCCACTGGCTGGCCATGCACGGCGTCATCCGTGGCGTCTCCAAACGCTTCGCCCGCCGCGGGGATCCGCAGGGGCGGTTGATCGCCGACCTCTCGGTGCGGGCCAACCCCGTGCCGTTCACCGAGGAACTGCGGGCCCGAGGCCCGATCGTCAAGGCGCGCGTCGTGTACATGAGCGTCGACCACAAGATCTGCAGCGATGTGCTGCGCTCCGAGGACTTCCGCGTCCTCGCGCTGGGATCGAACCTGCCCGCCCCGCTGCAATGGGTGATCGACCGCACCAAACCAGATGTGCTGCACCCGTTGCAGCCGCCCTCGATGCTGTCGGTGGAGGCGCCGGAGCACACCCGCTACCGCAAGCTGGTGTCCTCGGTGTTCACCACCCGCGCCGTCGCCGCGCTGCGGGACAGAGTGCAGGACACCGCCAACCGGCTCCTCGATGACCTCATCGGCGAACACGGCACCGTCGATATCGTCGAACGCTACTGCGGCCAACTGCCGGTCACCGTCATCGGAGACATCCTGGGCGTGCCCGCGCAGGATCGGGGGCGCGTCCTGCAATTCGGCGAGCACGGAGCCGCGAGCCTGGACATCGGCCTGACCTGGGCGCAGTACAAGGTGGTCAGCGAGGCCGTCCAGGGCTTCAACGACTGGCTCTCGGCACACCTGGAGGAACTGCGCCGCAACCCCGGTGACGACCTGATGAGCCAGATCATCCGCGCCTCGGAGGCCTCCGAGGAGGGGCCGCTGACCCACCGGGAGCTGGTGGCCACCGCCGGGCTGGTGCTGGCCGCCGGCTTCGAGACCACCGTCAACCTGTTGGGCAGCGGTATTCGGCTGCTGCTGGAGCACCCGGAGCACCTGCAGACCCTCGCCGACCGTCCCGAGCTGTGGCCGACCGCCGTCGAGGAGATTCTGCGGCTGGAATCCCCGGTACAGCTCAGCGCCCGCATCGCGGTCAAGGACCTCGAGCTGGGTGGCCGGCACATACCCGCCGGCTCCGGGGTGCTCGTCTACATCGCCGGGGCCAACCGGGACCCGAACGTGTTCGTCGACCCGCACCGCTTCGACATCGAACGCGAGAACGCCGGCAGGCACCTGTCGTTCTCCAGTGGGCGGCACTTCTGCCTGGGGGCGGCGCTGGCCAGGGCCGAGGGTGAGGTCGGGCTGCGGACGTTCTTCGAGCGCTTCCCCGAAGCCCGGTTGGCCGGGGACGGCACCCGCCGCGAAACCCGGGTGCTGCGCGGATGGTCCAGCCTGCCAATCGCCCTCGGTGACTCCCGCACCGCGCTACGGTCGTAGGTGTGGATTTCCGAGCCGCCCTGCTCGAGCAGACCAGAAGCTTCGGCGAGCTGATTCGCGACGCCGATCCCTCGACCCCGGTCCCGACCTGCCCCGAGTGGACGCTCAAACAGCTGTTCCGCCATGTCGGGCGCGGAAACCGTTGGTGCACACAGATCATCGCCGAACGCCGTACCGAGCCGCTGGACCCGCGCGAGGTCCGCGAGGGTAAACCGCCCGAGGATCTCGACGCCGCGATCGACTGGCTCAATGACGGCGCGCAGGCCCTCATCGACACCGTGGAACGCATCGGCCCGCACACCAAGGTGTGGACCTTCGTGGGCCCGCACATTCCGGGCTGGTGGATCCGGCGCCGCGTGCACGAGCAGATCGTGCACCGGGCGGACGCCGCCATGGCCTTGGGCAGGGAATTCACCCTGCCCGCCGACCTGGCCGCCGATGGTGTCAGCGAGTGGATCGACCTCGCCACCGCCCGGTACACACCCATCGCACGCGGGCAGACGCTGCACCTGCACGCCACCGACGAGGGGCTGGGTCCGACCGGCGAGTGGACCATCGTGCACGACGAGGACGGGCTGTCCTGGTCGCACGCCCACGGCAAGGGAGACGCGGCCGTGCGCGGCCGGGCGGTCGATCTGCTGCTGGCCATCACCCGCCGCCGCACCGCCGCGCAAGCCGGTCTGGAAATCCTCGGCGACGCCGCGGTGTGGGACGGCTGGCTGGCCGGCACGCCCTTTTGATCCCGGGTCGCTTCGCGCCTGCCCGCCGGACCCTAGAGTTGTACCCATGAGCACCTCGGAGATCGCCACCGTCCTCGCCTGGCACGACGCACTGAACGCCGCCGATTACGACACCCTGCTCGCCCTGTGCAGTGAAGACATCGAGGTCGGCGATTCCGAGGGCGCGCTGCAGGGACACCAGGCCCTGCTCGACTGGGTGCAGAACTCCGGCGGTGGCGTGGTGGAGGTCGGCAGGCTCTATGTGCACGACGGCGTCGTCGTCGCCGAACAGACCGCCACCGGTGCCGACGGACGACCCGATGCCTCGGCGTTCCGGGTGGTGCACGACCACGTCACCTCCGTGTTCCGGCACGAGACCCTGGAGGCTGCGCTGGCCGCGACCGGCCTGTCCGAACGGGACCTCGACACCTAGATGCGCGGCATCATCCTGGCCGGCGGGTCGGGCACCCGGCTCCACCCGATCACCCTGGGGATCAGCAAGCAACTCCTGCCGGTGTATGACAAGCCGCTGATCTACTACCCGCTGAGCACACTGATGATGGCGGGCATCCGCGATATCCAGATCATCACGACCGGCCACGATGCGCCCGCATTCCACCGGCTGCTGGGCGACGGTTCGGCTCTGGGCATCAACCTCACCTACGCCGTGCAGGACCAACCCGACGGCCTGGCGCAGGCTTTCGTCATCGGGGCCGAGCACATCGGCAACGATACGGTGGCATTGGTGTTGGGCGACAACATCTTCTACGGGCCGGGCCTGGGTACCGGTCTGCGGCGTTTCCAGAATGTCAGCGGCGGAGCCATTTTCGCGTACTGGGTGGCCAACCCGTCCGCCTACGGTGTGGTCGAGTTCGATGCCGACGGCACGGCGTTGTCGCTGCAGGAGAAACCCGCCGAGCCGAAATCGCATTACGTGGTGCCCGGTCTGTATTTCTACGACAACGATGTGGTGGAGATCGCCCGGTCGTTGGAGAAGTCGGCGCGCGGTGAGTACGAGATCACCGAAATCAATCAGATCTACCTGCAGCAGGGCAGGTTGTCGGTGGAGACGCTGGCGCGCGGCACCGCGTGGCTGGACACCGGGACCTTCGATTCCCTCTTGGACGCAAGCGATTTCGTGCGGACCATCGAACAGCGCCAAGGCTTGAAGATCAGCGCTCCCGAAGAGGTGGCGTGGCGGCTGGGCTTCATCGACGACGATCAGCTCGCCGCTCGGGCGCGAGGTCTGCTCAAGTCGGGTTACGGGGGGTATCTGCTGGAGTTGTTGCGACGGTAGGTGTGGAGAGCACCGCGGCGATCGCCGTGGTCAGCGGCACCGACAGCGCCAGCGCGATACCGCCGACCGCGGACCGGGCGATCTCGATGGCCACGCTCTCGCTGACCAGCACGTCGCCCAGCGAGCGGTTGGCCACGCTGAACAGCAGCAGCAACGGCAGCGCACTGCCGGCGTAGGCGAGCACCAGGGTGTAGACGGTGCTGGCGATATGGTCACGGCCCACCCGCATGGCGCCGAAGAAGACCGCCCGGCGCGAGTCGCTGTGCTCGGCGAGTTCGAAGGCCGTCGACGCCTGCGTCACGGTCACGTCATTGAGCACGCCGAGCGAACCGATGATGAACCCGGCCAGCAGCAGTCCGGTGATCGAGACCCCGCCGAGGTAGGTGGCGACGGCGTTGTTCTCCTCCTCGGACAACCCCGTCAGCTGGGTCAGTTCGATTGCACCCCAGGACAACACGGTGGCGAGCACCAGCGAGGTCAGGGTACCGAGCAGCGCCGCGCTGGTGCGCAGACTCACCCCGTGCGCCAGATAGAGCACGGCGTAGAGGATCAGCGAGGATGCCACCAGCGCGACGGGTATCGCGCCGGCGCCGTCGCGCAGCGCGGGCAGCATGAACACCACCAGCACCCCGAACGCGACGACGATACCGATCAGTGCCCGCAGCCCCCGCCAGCCTGCGATCGCGACGACCACCACCGCGAAGGCGGCGGCCAGCGCCGCCAACGGCCAGGCCCGCTCATAGTCGTAGAACGAGTACGCGGTGGTCCCGGTGGGATCCACGGCGCGGGTGATCCGGATATCGTCGCCGACCGCCAGCTGCGGCTGCCCGGGGCCGCCGCTGAATTCCAGCAGGGTGTAGGCGCCGGCATTGGGGCCGGAATCGATGGCGATGAACGATTGGGTGCAGTGCGCGTCCGCGCCGGTCGTCGGCGCCGGCGGCGCGGTGATCACCACGCCCACCGACGGGCCCCCGCACTGGGCCATGGTGACGGCCTGCACGTGCCCGGCCTCGGTGCTGACACTGCCACCGGCCGAGCTCTGGAAGGGCAGCGGGATGTCGACCTTCTGCTGGCTGGGCCACAGCCAGGCCGCGCCGGCCAGTGTCAGCACACCGAGGGCGATCAGCAAGCCGACCACGATGCGGGCCGCCAGCGGCCCCAGCGGCGCCGGACCGCTCAGCGAATGCGAATGTGAATGCGCCACCGCAACAGCGTAGGCGGCGGGCCTGGGGCTACTGCCGGTAGCTGACCAGGAAGTTGCCGAGCCGATCGATCGCATTGGCCAGATCCCGCGACCACGGCAGCGTCACGATGCGCAGATGGTCCGGTGTGGGCCAGTTGAATCCGGTGCCCTGGGTGACCAGGATCTTCTCCTGCAGCAGCAGATCCAGCACCAGCTGCTCGTCATCGTGGATGTCGTACACCTCCGGGTCGAGCCGCGGGAAGGCGTAGAGCGCACCCTCGGGCTTGACGCAGGAGACCCCGGGGATCTCGTTGAGCTTCGTCCAGGCGGTATCGCGCTGTTCGAGCAGCCGGCCGCCCGGCAGCACCAGGTCGTCGATGCTCTGGTGTCCGCCGAGCGCGACCTGAATCGCGTGCTGGGCAGGCACATTCGGGCACAGTCGCATGTTGGCGAGCAGGTTGATGCCCTCGATGAAACTGCTGGCGTGCTCCTTGGGGCCGGTGATCACCAGCCAGCCCGAGCGGTATCCGGCCACCCGGTAGGCCTTGGACAGGCCGTTGAACGTCAGGCACAGCATGTCCGGTGCCAGCGTCGCGAGGCTGATGTGCTTGGCATCGTCGTAGAGGATCTTGTCGTAGATCTCGTCGGCGAGCAGCAACAGCTGGTGCTTGCGGGCCAGCGCGACCATCTGTTCCAGCGTTTCGCGGCTGTACACCGCGCCGGTCGGGTTGTTCGGGTTGATCACCACCAGCGCCTTGGTGCGGTCGGTGATCTTGGACTCCAGGTCCGCGATATCGGGGTTCCAGCCCTGGGTCTCGTCGCACAGGTAGTGCACCGGGGTGCCGCCGGCCAGTGCGGTCGAGGCCGTCCACAACGGGTAGTCCGGGGCCGGGATGAGGACTTGGTCGCCGTTGTCGAGCAGCGCCTGCAGGGTCATGGTGATGAGCTCGGAGACCCCGTTGCCCAGGAAGACGTCGTCGACATCGAACTTGGGGAAGCCCTCGACGAGCTCGTAGCGGGTGAACACCGCGCGCCGCGCCGGGATGATGCCCTTGGAATCGGAGTAGCCCTGGGCGTGCGGGAGGGCGCCGATGATGTCGCGCATGATCACATCGGGGGCCTCGAATCCGAACGGCGCCGGGTTGCCGATGTTGAGTTTGAGGATGCGGTGGCCCTCGGCCTCCAGCCGGGAGGCGTGTTCGTGTACCGGGCCGCGGATCTCGTAGAGAACGTCCTGCAGCTTCGTCGACTGGGCGAACGTGCGCAGGCGAGGCTGCTGGCTGGAATGCCACGTCTTGTCCGGCAGCTGATGGGTACTCACGGCATCAAGTCTCCCACGGTCGGGCAAACCGATTTTCTGAGTGACGTAACAATTCGACACCCTGGCCATAAATTGACGGCGATATCCGGTGCGTATGCGCCGTTTTACGGTGGCGTGGTGCTATTTTCCCGATCATTATGACGTCGATAACACGTTCGCTGGGTGCGGTATTCGGTATCACGATGGCGGTGGGTGTGGCATTCGCCGCTCCCGCGCAGGCGCAGCCCCCGCTGCTCAACGGCACCTTCTCCGGTGCGGAGGGCGATCCGGAGAACATCTGGCAGATCGCCAGTACCTGCGGGCCGGCCGGCTGCGCGGGGACCGTCGCGAGCAATCAGGGCTGGACGAGCCCGATGACCCTGACAAATGGCGTCTGGTATTTCTCGGTGACCAAACCCGACGGTTTCATTTGTGCCGATGGCAGTTTCCAGCCGGCGGTCATTTCGATGGAGCTCGATCCGGCGACGCTCCGCGGCGTGCTGTCCGCCGATTCCAATGGTGCCTGTCCGGGCGGCATCACCAGTGCGACGCCATTCCAGCTGAAACAGGTCTAGAACCAGGCCGAGTGGCCAGTTATGACACGTATTCGGGCTGAAACCGTGTCATAACTGGCCACTCGCGCAGATGGAGCCTCAGCGCTTGCCGGGGCGGCGGGCGCCCTTGGCGATGCCGAGCCCCTTCACCGGTGCCTCGTCACCGACGACGCGGTCGTCGCCTCCCGAGCCGTTCGACGACGCCGGCGGCTCGGGTGCCTCGGCGGGCACCTCGGCCTCGGCGGCGGGTTCGGCGGCCGGAGCCGGTTCGGCGGCGGGCGCCTTGGGAGCGGCCTTCTTCGCACCGGGGCGGCGTGCGCCGGCGGCGATACCCAGGCCCACCACCGGCGGCTCGGGCTTGCCCGGTTCGGCGGGCTCGGTCGCGGCCGGCTCGGCGGACGCGGTCTCCGCGGGCTTCGGGGCAGCGGGCGCCGCCGCGGCGGGCGCCTTCTTTGCACCCGGACGGCGTGCGCCGGAGGCGATGCCGAGCCCCTTCACCTCGGGTTCGGGCGTGGCGGGAGCGGTCTCGGCGGCCGGGGCGGCTTCGGCTGCCGGAGCGGCGGCCTTCTTGGCGCCGGGACGCTTTGCCCCGCCGGCGATTCCGAGTCCCTTGACCGGTGCCGCGGGTGCGGCAGCCTCGGTAGCGGGTGCGGCTGCCGCGGGTGCGGCGGCCTTCTTGGCGCCCGGGCGCTTGGCGCCGCCCGCGATGCCCAGACCGGTGACCGGTGCCGCGGCGGCGGCCGGTGCGGCAGGCTTGGCGGCCTGCTCCTCGGCCGCTTCTTCGACAACAGGTGCGGCCACCGCTTCGGCCTCGGCCTCCAGGGCGGCGCGTGCCTCGGCGCGCTGCGCGGAAGCCGCTGCGGCCGTGCCCTTTTCGGGCAGCGTGTAGAGGCTGGTGTCCAGCGAGCCCAGCAGCAGCTGGGCCACGTCAAGCACCTCGGGGCCCTTTTCCATGCTGCGTGTGGACGCCACGTCGTCGACACCGTCGGTGATCATCACGCGGCAGAACGGGCAACCGGTCGCGATGGTGGAGGCGCCGGTGTCGATGGCCTCCTCGGTGCGCTCGGTGTTGACGCGCTTGCCGATGTGCTCTTCCATCCACATCCGCGCGCCACCGGCACCGCAGCACAGTCCGCGATCGGCGTGCCGCGGCATCTCGGTGAGTGTCGCGCCGGCCGCGCCGACCAGCTCACGCGGGGCCTCGTACTCCTTGTTGTGCCGGCCCAGGAAGCACGGATCGTGGTAAGTGACTTGCTGATCGACCGAGGTCACCGGGATCAGCCGCTTGTCGCGGACCAGGCGGTTGAGCAGCTGGGTGTGGTGCACCACCGTGTAATTGCTGCCCAGCTGCGGGTATTCGCGGTTGATCGTGTTGTAGCAGTGCGGGCAGGTAACCACGACCTTGCGGTCGACGGCCTCCACGCCCTCGAACAGCTCGTTGATGGTCTCCACGTTCTGCGCCGCGAGCTGCTGGAACAGGAACTCGTTGCCGGCACGCCGCGCCGAGTCGCCGGTGCAGGTCTCGCCGGTGCCCAGCACCAGGTACTTCACCCCCGCGGTGGCCAGGAGTTCGGCGACGGCCTTGGTGGTCTTCTTGGCGCGGTCCTCGTAGGCGCCCGCGCAACCGACCCAGAACAGGTACTCGAAACCTTCGAACGAGTCGACGTCCTGGCCGTACACCGGCACGTCGAAGTCGACCTCGTCGATCCAGTTGGTGCGGTCCTTGGCGTTCTGGCCCCAGGGATTGCCCTTGTTCTCCAGGTTCTTGAACAGCACGCCGAGCTCGCCGGGGAACTCGGATTCGACCATCACCTGGTAACGGCGCATGTCGACGATGTGGTCGATGTGCTCGATGTCGACCGGGCACTGCTCGACGCAGGCGCCGCAGTTGGTGCACGACCACAGCACGTCGGGATCGATGACGCCGCCCTGCTCGGCGGTGCCGACGAGCGGGCGCAGCGCCTGCTCGGGGCCGGAGCCCTCGATGCGCGCGAAGCCGTCCTCGGGCACGCCGTGTCCGTGCAGGCTGTCGCCCAGCTTCTCGAAGTCGACGGAGCCCTCTTCGGGCATCTCCTTGCCCTCGATCAGGTAGGGCGCCTTCGCGAACATGTGGTCGCGCAGGTTCATGATGACGAGCTTGGGGGACAGCGGCTTACCGGTGTTCCAGGCCGGGCACTGGGACTGGCAGCGGCCGCACTCGGTGCAGGTGGTGAAGTCGAGGTAGCCCTTCCAGCTGAAGTCCTCGATCTTGCCGCGGCCGAACACCGCGTCCTCGGCGGGATCGTCGAAATCGATCAGCTCGCCCTTGTGCTCCATCGGCAGCAGCGGACCCAGGCCGTCGGGCAGCCGCTTGAAGGTGACGTTGATCGGCGCCAGGCCGATGTGCAGATGCTTGGAGTGCAGCACGATCAGCAGGAACACCAGCATGACGCCGATATGACCCATCAGTGCGAGGGTCTCGATCCACATGTTGGCGGTCGCGCCCAACGGGGCCAGCAGCCACGCCATCGCGTCGGAGACGAACGCGCCGGACTGGTAGGGGAACTCCTCGCCGAGCACGTTGACCGCGGCGCCGCGGAACAGCACGTAGGTGGCGATGACCAGGAAGATCATGAACAGGATCTCCCAGGCGCCGCCGGTGTGCGATCCGTAGAAACGCGATTCGCGGCCGATCTTCTTGGGCTCGCGGGCGATACGGATGATGGCGAACGTCACGATGCCCAGCAGCACGGCGAGGGCGAAGAAGTCCTGCAGGAAGCCCAGGATCGGCCAGCGGCCGACCAGCGGGATGTGGAATTCGGGGTTGAACAGCACGCCGAAGGCCTCGACATACACCGTGGCGAGGACGAAGAAGCCCCACATGGTGAAGAAGTGCGCGATGCCGGGGATCGACCATTTCAAGAGCTTCGACTGGGCGAAGACTTCCTTGTTCTGGTTCAGGAAGCGGGTGACCAGATGGTCTTTGCGGCCACGCTCGTCGCCGACCTTTTGGCCGGAGCTGATCAGCTTCGTCAACCACAGCACGCGCTTGGCGGCGAACACCAAGACGACGGCGGTCATCAGCATTGCGAGGACCAACCTGCTCACTTCGAGCGTGTGCTGCACCGCGTGCCTCCCCGAGTTTTAAGTTACTGGCTGGTAACCTGAGTATAGTTACTGATCAGTAACTTAGGCTATTTGCCTGCTCATAGTTACATCACCGGTTGTCGTACCGCTAGCAAGGCTGTCCTAACTCACTAGTTGGTCGCCATTGTGCGGGGTCTGCACGCTCAGGCCGGGGTTCCCAAAAGGGCCCGCAACATCGACAGCATCTCCGTTCGGGATCCCGCGCCGAGGCGGCGCCGGATACGGGCGACGTGATGCTCGACGGTCTTTGCCGAGATGAAGAGTTGACTACCGATATCGCGGTAGGGCATGCCCAGCAGCAACAGTTCGGCGACCTCGCGCTCGCGCTCGGACAACCGGGATGACGGCACCGCGCCGGGACGCCCGCCGATCCCCGCCGGCCGCACCGCGGGCTCGACGGCATCCGGGGCGTCCGGTTCCACCGGGGCGTCGGCGTTGGTGGACTTCAGGTCCCGCGCGAGTTGCAGCATCACCCCGGACACCCGGGGATCCGGTGTCTGTAACGCGGCCTGACTGGCCAGCCGGGTGGCATCCCAGGTCAGCCCGAACTGGGCGAGTGCCCGCGCCGCGGCCGACACGTCGTCGACATCGACCTGGTTGGCCAACACCCGCAGCCACGCCCGGCCGGCCGCCGCCAGCGCCCGCGCGTAGGTGCTTCCGGCCGCGGCCGCGGTGAGTGCCTGACCGTGCGGGGCAACCGCATCCGGCGAGTTGGCCAAGATGCCGGCGTGCACGCCCGCCCAGTGCAGCGGCACGGACCACAGCGGTGGCCGGCCCAGCGTGTCCAGCAGGCCGAGGGCGTCGTCGAGATGGTGTTGCATCCGCTCGACCAGACGCAACCGGGCGGCGGCGATCCACAGTTCGCCTAGCGGTAGCAGTGCGTAGAGGTCCAGCGAGTACTCGGCGAGCACCTCCATCGCCGCATACCAGTGTTGTTGCATCGCACCGGTGTCACCGCTGCGGCGCGCGATCGCGGTCCGCAGCGCCGCCGCCCAGAGCGCGTCGCGACGGTGCAGGGCCGCCGAGCCGGCGGCGGTGGCATCGGCGGTGGCCCGGTTGAGCTGACCGTCCAGCATCCGGGTCCAGCCCAGCAGCAGTCGATGTCGGTGGGCGGTGAAAACCGCGCCGTGCCCGGGTGCGGTGCCGGCGGCGCGCCCGATGATGCTGCGCGCGCGTACCGGATCTCCGCCGTGCAGCGCGACCAACGTCACCAGGGCCGCGGGGCTGTCCGGAGCGACCAAGGCCGAGGACCATTCCGCGGTGATGGCCTGATTCAGCCGGCCGATGGCGGCCGGGAACGGACGATCCAGGGTGAACAGCAGGCCCTCGGCCAGGCTGCGCGCCGCGCGGGCCGTCGAGGTCGGTGGGCCGGTGTCCTCAACATCGAGGGCGGCCCGCGCCGCGCCGGCGTCCCCGGCGCCCACCGCCACCACGGCGGCCGCCGACGCGACGAACGCATCCGGGTATGGCCCCAGCCAGCGGAACAGGTCGGCAGCGGCCGTGGCGCCGCCGTCATGCATGGACACACTCGCCGCGATGCGCACCGCCGCGGCGCGCTGGGAGGGATCGCCGGAACCCAACAGTCCATCGGCCAGTCGCGCCGCTGTCGCGCAGTCCCCGCTCAACGCCAGCGCATCACCGAGGTCGGTACTCAACTGTGTCGAGTCGGCGTCGGACGCCGCCCGGTACAGCCGGGCGGCGCGGGCGGGTTCGTCGCGGTGGCGTGCCGCCAACGCCGCCAGCGCCTCCGCGAGCCGGGTGTCCCGCAGCCCGTGTTCTGCCAGCCGCAGCGCCAGATCGGCTGACAGCGTGGTCATGTCGAGTTGTGAACGCAGCAGTGCGATTTCGGTGTCGTGGTGGCGCGCGGTGCCGACGATCTCGGCCACCGCGTCGTGCAGGGTCTGCCGGAACGCCTGGTGTGGCCCGGGTTCCAACAGCCCGCTGGCCCGGGCGCGGTCCACAAGGGACTGGGCGGCAACGGTATCCACGCGCAGTGCCGCCGCGATATCGTCGGGCCCCAGGCCGGCATCCAGTGAGCACAGCAGCAGGGTGTCGAGCACCGGTTGGTCGAGCCGGCGCAGCCGCTCCACCAGAGCGAACCGGGCGGCCTCTGCCGGCACGTCGGCGACCGCGGCCGCCTCGACCAGAAACGGTATCCCCGCCGTCGCTTCGAGTACGGCATCGGCGTTCTCGAGAGCTGTCAGGTCGGCTGCCGTCCGGGCGCCCAACGTCACCGCGGGGTTCTCCCGGGTCAGTGCCAGGGTCAGGGCCCGCAAGGCGTGCTGCTGGGCCAGTGGTTCGGCCGCGACCACGACGGTGCGCCCGGGTTCGGCGGCCCGCCGGCGCAACAGCTCCAGTTCGTCATCGGGGAGCAGATGGGCGTCGTCGACGATCAACGCGCCCGGTCCGTCGTCGGTGGCGCGGGCGCACACCGGCACCCCGGCTTCCCGGAGCGCCGCGCGCACCGTGCCCAGCAGCGCCGTCTTACCGGTACCGATGCCTCCGCAGACCAGCACCTTGACCGGTTCGGTCGGTGCGTTGATCAGTGCCGAAACGGCGTCGGAGTCTGCGCGCACGACGGCTATGCGCCTTCGATGACAGGCTCCACGGGATCGGGTTCCGGGATGGGCTCGGGCTCCGGCGCGGGCGCCACCGTGGTCGTGGTGACGGGCGGTTGGGTGGTCGTGGTGACCGGTTTCGTCGTCGTGGTGGTGGGCGGGGTCGTGGTGGTCGTGGTCGTCGTCGTGGTGGTCGTCGTGGTGGTGGTGGTCGTGGTGGTGGTGGTGGACGACGTCGTCGACGGTGTCGTGGTGGTCGTGGTGGTCGACGACGGCGGCGGCGGTGCCACGGACGTGGTCACCACACCGTTGTCGCCGGTGATCGTCACCGTTGTGGGTTCGGTCGCCACCGGTTCACCGGGCTGGCCCGGTTCGGTGGAGAAGCTCGTCGCGGTCTCGGTGACCGGGCCGCTGGGACTGCTGGTGCCGGTCAGGGTGACGGCGAGTCCGCCGACCGCCAGCAGCGCGGCCGCGGCGGCAGCACCGAACAGCAGCGGTGGGCGCTTGTACCAGGGCAGCGGTTCCGGCTCGACCGGGTAGTCATCCTCGTCAGGGGCGAACGCTACCGGCGGCCGGGCGTCGGTCGGTGTTGCGGCATAACCGGTCTCGTAATCCGGACCCTGGTAGGGGACCGGCTCACCCGTCGGCGCCTCCTGATCCTCGGACCATGCCAGCCCGCCGGCAGCTCCGGCGTCGGCAGCGGCGGCCCCACCGGCCCAGCCCATCGTCGGCGCCATTCCGGTGGGAGCCGAATCCGGGCTCGCGGCCGGTGCCAGGCCGGTCGCCGCGCCCGCTTCGGAGGCAAGGTCGGCGACCAGGGCTGCGCCGGCGGCCGCCAGGGTCGCGGCCTGCGGCCCGGTGGCTACCGGAACCTGAAGGCGCTCGGAGAGTCGTTGTGTGACAAGCGGAATGGCGGCGCCTCCGCCTACGGTGGCCACCGCGCTCAGCCGCCCGGGCGCAATGCCGTTGCGCTGCAATACTTCTTCGATCGCGGCAAGTAGGCCGCCCAGCGGCGGATCGATGAGCTGGTCCAGTTCGGCACGGGTGACCCGGACATCGGAGCGCAGTCCGGGCAGTTCCACCGGCACCACGGTGGCGGTTTCGGCGGACAGTCTCTCCTTGGCCCGCCGGCACTCATCGCGCAGGCGACCGAGCGACCCGACCGCGGCTGTGCCCGCGGGGTCGGCGCTCCCGGCATCGGCGATGCCGGTCAGGATGTGGTCGAGGAGAGCCTGATCGATCTGCTCGCCGGAGAAATCGGGGTACCGCAGCGTCGCCCCGATCGGCGCTAACTGGGCGCCGGCATCGGCCAGCGTCACGCTGGTGCCGGTGCCACCGAGATCGACCAGCGCGACCACGCCCTGGCTCGGCAGGTTGCCTGCGGCACGCAGACCGGCCAGGGCGGCCAGCGAATCCGGCACCACCGCCGCGGCGGCCAGCCCGGGCTTGTTGCGCAGCGCGGTCTGCAGGGCGCCCACCACCGCGGGCGCCCAGTGCGCGGGTACCGCGATGGTGATCGGGCTGCCGCCGCCTACGGTGTGGGCCATGGCATCGAGTGCCTCGGCGAGCACCTGATCGCCGCGGTGAGAGGACCCGTCGGAGGCCACCAACGGCACCGGGTCGCCGACGCGGTCCACGAAACCGCCCAGCACCAGGCCGGGCTGGCTCAGGTTGGGGTTCTCGCTGGGGACGCCGACCTCGGGAGCCCGGTCGTCGAACAGGGTCAGCACCGACCGGCGCGTGACCGGTGGCCGCCCCTCGCGGGCCGCCACCAGATTGGTCATCCCGACGGACAAACCGAGCGAGTCGCTCACGGAGCTGCTCCCCTCACTTGTAGGCAAGGTTCAACCTTAATGGCAGGGACCCCGGCGAACCGGTAATCCCCCTAACGTGTCGGAACCCCTAATGGGCAATCCCCTAATGGGTGTCGGCGGCGGCTGGGTTCAACACCGATCTCAGCGGCACCCGCCGTCGATAACATCGGTTCACAAGCTTCGGATGTAACTCCCGGAAGATGGTGCGGAGATCAACTCATGGCCAACACACTGCTCGACTTCGTGATGTCGCTGGTGCGCGACCCTGACGCGGCCGCACGCTACGCCGCCGATCCCGCCGCCACCATCGCTGACGCCCACCTGCCCGATGTGACCAGCGCCGACGTCGACCAACTGATCCCGGTGGTTGCCGAATCGGTGTCTTCGGCGCTACCCGGCCTGGACGCCACGAGCTGGGCCGGCACCCTTCCGGCGGTCGACGGCAACGTCTGGGCCAGCGGTGCCGCCACCGCGGCGTTCGATGCCTTCGGCATCGAGGACTCGACCCCGGTGATCGCCGACGGGCTGGACGACCTGCCGGTCCCCGATGTGCACGCGGTCACCGATGACGAGCCCGGGTTGATCCAGGGCCTCGATGACGGATACGCAGATGTGCCGGTCAACACCGTGATCGAGGATGTGGCGGGGCCCGACGGCCTCCCGGGGCTCGACTGGGACGACGCCCCGGACGCGTCCGGATTCGACATCTTCGACTGATCTCGACCCCAAGCCCCTCGACCCCAAGCCCGCCCCACCACGAAAATTCGTGGTGGGGCGGGCTTTTTCGGGTGTCCGCTGGATAGCCCCCGACAACCCCCTAATCCCCTAATGGGGGCACCCCCTACACCCCGGTACGGGGTTGGTGGAGGAGGGGATTCAACCCCGTTTCAGCGAACTCTTCGCGCTCATAACGTTGTCCTCAGTTCGCCGGACCACCCAGCGACAGGAACTCACCAACATCCTGACCCCAGAATCTAGGAAGGCACCGAAATGACCACCATCATCGACTACATCCTCGACCTGTTCCGCAGCCCCGATCTGGCCGGCGCCTTCGTGGCCGACCCGGAGCAGGCCCTGCGCGACGCCGGCCTGCCCAACGTCACCGCCGCCCAGCTGTCGGCCGTCGCGGCGACCGCGGCGCCCGCCGGTGTGGCCCTCGGCGGCGGGGACCCGGTGCTCGGCCTGCAGCGCGCGGTCGCCGACCACCACAGCCTGGCCAACTCGTTCGCCCCGATGTACGCCCCGCAGCGCACCTTCGCGCCGGAGACCGACATCGCCAGCCACAACCGGACCAACGCCGAGTTCCTCAGCCCCGACCAGAGCTCGGGGGCCAACTCCCAGGTGGGCGGGTTCAACCTGGGCTTCGGCGATATCACCTTCGGCAACAAGACCTCCAACACCGCCACCGACGGCGGGGTCGTGGTCGACGGCGACAACGCCGGCACCGTCACCACCGGCAACGGCAATGTGGTCGGCGACGAGAACGTCACCGGTGACAGCAATGTCGTCGGCGACGACAACGTCACGGACAACACCAAGGTGGACGTCGAGACCGGCAACCACTCACCGGTGATCATCGGCGACGAGAACGACGTCGAGGACAACTCCCAGATCGCCGGGGACGACATCATCTCCGACAACGAGGCCCCGGTGGTCAACGATGTCGACACCAGCGGCGGCAACGGCGGCGGCTCGGTGGCCGGGGGCGGCCTCATCGGCGGCGGCCACTCCAGCGGTGGAGACGCCGGCAACGGTGGCGGTATCACCATCATCGACAACTCCGGCTCGCTGGACGCCAGCGATGACGACAGCGTGACCACCACCGTCGTGGACACCGATATCGACAACTCGGTGGACAACTCGGTCAACAACACCCTCGACGTGGACAACACCATCGAGACCAACGTCGACGCCGGACTGTTCTGACACCGCCCATCGCGACAACCCGACTGGCGGGGACCGCTTCCTGGTCCCCGCCAGTCGGCGCGCCTACGGTTGACACGCAGGAGAGGACGAGATGACGCAACCGAAGTCCGGACCCGATGCGCCGGCACGACCTGTCAAGGTGATCGTCGAGCTCATCGACCACACCACCAAGATCGCCGGGCTGTACGAACGCGCCGACCTGGCGGAACGGCTGCGCATCGCCAAGGAGCGGATCACCGATCCGCAGATTCGGGTGGTCATCGCCGGCCAGCTCAAACAGGGCAAGAGCCAACTGCTCAACTCGCTGCTCAACATCCCGGTGGCCCGGGTCGGCGACGACGAGAGCACCGTCCTGCCGACCGTCGTCTGCTACGCCGAGACGCCCACCGCGCGGCTGGTCGTAATGACCCCCGACGGCGCCGACGCCGAACTCGTCGATATAGACATGTCGGAGTTGAAGAACGACCTGCGTCGGGCGCCGGCCGCCGAAGGGCGCGAGGTGCTACGCGTCGAGGTCGGCGTGCCCAGTCCGATGCTCAAGAACGGGCTGGCTTTCATCGACACACCCGGTGTCGGCGGGCACGGCCAACCGCATCTGTCGGCCACCCTGGGCCTGCTGCCCGACGCCGACGCCGTCCTGATGGTCAGCGACACCAGCCAGGAGTTCACCGAACCGGAGATGACCTTCATCCGGCAGGCCGTCGAAATATGCCCGCTCGCGTCGATCGTCGCCACCAAGACCGACCTGTACCCGTACTGGCGCGATGTCGTCGCGGCCAACGAGGCCCATCTGCGGCGCGCCGGGGTCGCCACCCCGATGATCGCGGCGAGTTCGGTGCTGCGCAGCCATGCCGTCACCCTCAACGACAAGGAACTCAACGAGGAGTCCAACTTCCCGGCCATCATCAAGTTTCTGTCCGAGAAGGTGATGTCCCGGGAGAACGACCGGATCCGCGATCACGTGCTCGGTGAGATCCGCGCCGCCGCAGAACATCTGACGCTGATCGTGGACAGTGAGCTGTCGGTGCTCAACGATCCCGGCACCCGGGAGCGGCTCACCGCCGAACTGGAGCGGCGTAAGGAGGAAGCCCACGATGCGTTGCAGCAGACCGCGCTCTGGCAGCAGACCCTCAACGACGGGATCGCCGATCTGACCGCCGATGTCGACCACGATCTGCGCAACAGGTTCCGCCACATCACCGCCCACACCGAGAAGGTGATCGATTCCTGCGACCCCACCCAGCACTGGGCCGAGATCGGCACCGAACTGGAGAACGCGGTCGCGACGGCGGTCGGTGACAACTTCGTCTGGGCCTACCAGCGTGCCGAGGCGCTGGCCGCCGAGGTGGCCCGGTTGTTCACCGAGGCCGGCCTGGACGTGGTGGAGCTCCCCGAGGTCAGCGCCCGCGACATGGGTGCCGGTTTCGGCGAGTTCAAACCGGTGGCCAGGCTGGAGGCCAAACCGATCAAGGCCGGCCATAAGGTGGTCACCGGGATGCGCGGCTCCTACGGCGGCATCCTGATGTTCGGCATGCTCACCTCGTTCGCCGGGCTCGGCATGTTCAACCCGCTCTCCCTGGGCGCGGGATTCCTGTTGGGCCGCAAGGCCTACAAGGAGGACATGGAGAACCGGATGCTGCGCGTGCGCAACGAGGCCAAGACCAATGCGCGCCGCTTCGTCGATGACATCGCCTTCATTGTGAACAAGGAATCCCGGGATCGGTTGCGCGCGGTGCAACGCCAACTGCGCGACCACTACCGCGGTATCGCCAACCAGACCAGCCGCTCGCTCAACGAGTCGCTGCAGGCCACCCTCGCGTCGGCGAAGATGGCCGAAGACGAGCGCAACGCCCGGATCAAGGAGCTTCAACGCCAGCTCAACATCCTCACGCAGGTCGTCGACAACGTGGACAAGCTCGTGGCCGCCTAGACTCGCAGCCACTCATGAGCACCAGCGATCACGTCCGCGCAATTCTCGGGGGCACCATCGCTGCCTACCGAGCCGATCCGGCGTACCGGCAGCGCCCCGAGGTGCACGCCGAGCTCGCACAGATCGAGCGCCGGCTCAACGAACCGATGCGGATCGCGCTGGCCGGGACGCTGAAGGCCGGTAAATCGACGCTCGTCAACGCGCTCGTCGGAGAGGACATCGCCCCCACCGACGCCACCGAGGCCACCCGCATCGTGACCCGGTTCCGGCACGGCCCGGCGCCCAAGGTGACGGCCAACCACCGCGACGGCAGCAGGTCGAACGTTCCGATCGCGCGCGCGTCCGGCGACCAGCAACGCAGCCTGACGTTCAGCTTCGCCGGCCTGGACCCCGAGGACGTCGAGGATCTCGACGTCCAGTGGCCGGCCGCCGAGCTCATCGACACCACGATCATCGACACACCGGGCACCTCGTCGTTGTCGCGGGACGTGTCGCAGCGCACGCTGCGGCTGCTGGTGCCCGAGGACGGGGTGCCGCGGGTGGACGCCGTGGTGTTCCTGCTGCGCACCCTCAACGCCGCCGATATCGCGCTGCTCAAGCAGATCGGTGAGCTGGTCGGGGGCACCGCCGGATCCTCGGGTGCGCTCGGGGTGATCGGGGTGGCCTCACGCGCCGACGAGATCGGCGCCGGCCGCATCGATGCCATGCTGTCGGCCCGCGATGTCGCCACCCGGTTCACCGCCGAGATGGACAAGACCGGGATCTGCCAGGCCGTGGTGCCGGTGTCGGGGCTGCTCGCGCTGACCGCGCGCACGCTGCGCCAGAGTGAGTTCGTCGCGTTGGAGAAGCTGGCCGGGGTGCCGCCCGCCGAGCTGGCCAGGGCCATGCTCAGCGTGGACCGCTTCGTGCGCGAGGACGCCGCGCTGCCGGTGGACGCCGCGACTCGCGCGGCCCTGCTGCAACGGTTCGGGATGTTCGGTATCCGGATCTCCATCGCGGTGCTCAGCGCCGGTATCAGCGACTCGGTGTCGCTGGCCGATGAGCTGCTGGAGCGCAGCGGACTGATCGCGCTGCGCGATGTCATCGACCAGCAGTTCGCGCAGCGCTCCGACCTGCTCAAGGCGCACACCGCTTTGCTGTCGCTGCGGCGCTTCGTCCAGGTCAACCCGATCTATGCGAGCCGCCAGATCCTCGCCGACATCGACCCGCTGCTCGCCGACGCACACGCGTTCGAGGAACTGCGCCTCCTGAGTCAGCTACGTTCCCGACCGACCACCCTGACCGAGGACGAGATGGCTTCGTTGCGACGGTTGATCGGCGGGTCGGGGACGGATGCGGCCAGCAGGCTCGGCCTGGGGCCCGACGCCCCGAACGACGGCCCGCGGGCGGCGTTCGCGGCCACCCAACGGTGGCGCCGCCGCGCCGACCACCCGCTCAACGATCCCTTCACCACCCGGGCCTGCCGGGCCGCCGTGCGCAGCGCCGAGGGCCTGGTCGCCGAGTTCCACGCGCGAGGCAGATAGCCGCTACGGCGCCGGGTAGAGCGTCCTGGTCTCGTTCTGACGGGCCCGCCGCCGGGTCGTCGTGGTCTCGTCCTCGTCATCATCGTCGTCGTTCGTCCGCGAGCGTGGTGTGCGGGACGGACGTTCCGACGAGGACGTCTCCGATGAGGACGACGGGCCGATCACGTCGATGATGTCGCTGGTCTCCGGGGGACTGGTGCTGGTGATCGTGGAGGTCGTGGTCGACGAGTCGTCGACGGTCGACGACGAATCCGAAAACGGGGCCACATACTCCAGCGGTGCCGGCTCGGTGGTGTCGACCTGGCGGACCACGAACATCGTCAACCACACGATCAGACCGATGGCCGCCAGCGCGGCCGCACTGGCGGCCAGCAGGGTGGGCGTTCGCTCATGCCACTTGGGATCGCCCGTCACGGCCACCGATAGTAGCCCCGGATCATTCCAGCTGCCGGATGACCTCCGAGCTGAAGAACGCCAGGTGATCGAGGTCCGACATGTCCAGAACCTGCAGGTAGACCCGCTGAACTCCGGCCCGGGTGAAGGCGCCCAGCTTGTCGACGATCTCACCGGCGGTGCCGGCGAGCGGTGAGTTGCCGCGCATCTCGTCGAGTTCCCGGCCGATCGCGGCGGCGCGGCGGGTGAGTTCGGGTTCATCGCTGCCCGCGCACAGCACGAAGCAGGCCGAGTAGACCAGCGAGTCGGGGGCGCGCCCGGCGGCGGCGACCGCGGTGGCCACCCGGTCGTATTGCGCGGTCAGGTCTTCCAGCGAGGCGAACGGGATGTTGAACTCGTCGGCGAATTGCGCGGTGAGTGCCGGGGTCCGCTTCGGGCCGCCGCCGCCGATGATGATCGGCGGGTGTGGTGTCTGCGCGGGCTTGGGCAGCGCCGGTGAGTCTTTGACGGTGTAGTGCGCGCCCGGGTAGTCGAAGGTGTCCCCGACCGGGGTGCCCCACAGTCCGGTGAGGATGTGCAACTGCTCGGTGAGCCGGTCGAAGCGTTCAC
This sequence comes from Mycobacterium adipatum, assembly GCF_001644575.1. Classification (NCBI taxonomy): domain Bacteria; kingdom Bacillati; phylum Actinomycetota; class Actinomycetes; order Mycobacteriales; family Mycobacteriaceae; genus Mycobacterium; species Mycobacterium adipatum. The sequence goes on along the minus strand of NZ_CP015596.1, from coordinate 5,763,853 downwards.
CCAGCGGTGGGAACGGGATGGCATAGGCCAGGTGCTCGGCCTCGAACCAGCCGGCACCGATGCCGAGTTCGACTCGGCCGCCGCTCATTTCGTCGACCTGTGCGACCGCGATGGCCAACGGCCCGGGGTGCCGGAAGGTGGCCGAGGTGACCATGGTGCCCAATCGGATGGTGCTGGTCTCGCGCGCGATGCCACCCAGTGTCACCCAGGAATCGGTGGGGCCGGGCAGGCCGTCACCGGCCATCGCCAGGTAGTGGTCGGACCGGAAGAAGGCCGAATAGCCGAGTTGTTCGGCTGCCTGCGCGACGGCGAGCTGGTCGGCGTAGCTCGCGCCCTGCTGTGGTTCGACGAAGACGCGGAAGTCCAGGGAAGGCATGCCGGCAAGCCTAGTGGCCGTGCCGTGCCCGCGTCACAGACCGCGGTGGGCGCCCCGCACGGCGTCGACGGCGTCGGCGGCGCCCTGGAAGGTCACCCTGGCCGGCTCTCGTCCCGCGGCGAACAGCAACAGCTCGCCCGGCTCGCCGATGACCGTGACCGGCGAGCCCTTGCCCGCTGTCGCCAGCACCTTGCCCTGCGGCGTCGCCAAGGACACTCGCGCCGGGGTCTTCGACAACGTCATCCGCGCGAACGAGCTGACCTGCTTGGCCAGCGACGCCGTGGTGTCCTCATCGAGAACCCTTGGCTCCCAAGATGGTCCGGCACGACGGACATCCTCGTGATGGATGAACATCTCCGCGACGTTCACCAGTGGGTCCAGCAGGATGAATGGGGAGTACAGCGGCGGGCCGTCCTCGACCTGGGCCAGCAGGGCGGGCCAGTCGGTCGACGCCGTCAGCCGTTCCTGCACCCGTGCGGTGTACCCGGCCAACTTGGGTATCAGGATCCCGGGTGCGGCGTCCAGGCGGCGCTCGCGGACCACCAGATGCGCCGCCAGATCGCGGGTCGTCCAGCCCTCGCACAGCGTGGCTGCGTCGGGTCCTGCGGCGCGCATGGTGTCTACCAGTGCAGCGCGTTCTCGGCGAGCAATGCTCATGTGACCACCCGGTTCATCAGTACGTCTGGACCCCTTCGATGCGGACGAACATGCCATGCCCGCTGCCGTCGTTGGTGAAACGGGTGCCGTCCTCGGCCGCCTCGATGGTCCACCCCAGTGCGGTGTAGGTGCGGTAATCCAGTGGCACGGTGGGGATGTCGCCGAGGTTCCCGGACACCCAGGTGACCGCGCCGTTCGCCGCCACGTTCACCCCGTTGGCCGGGAACCCGTCGATGGTCGGCGAGTTCTCGAACTCCGCCTCGCAGCCCACCGCGTCGGCGCTGATCTGGCAGCGGGTCAGCCCCGATTTCGTCTCGATGTAGACGTAGCCGTTCTGCGGTGCGAGGGCCTCGGCCCCCGGGGACCGCGGCGTCGCCGACGGCGGAGGCGGCACCGGCGTGGCCGTGGTGGTGCGGGTCGGCCGTGAGGTCGGGAAATCCGGTTCGGTACCCGAGGGCGCTGAACCGACCGGATTGCCGTCGGTGCTCTCACTGCAGCCCGACAGCGCCACGGTGAGCGCGAGAGCCCCGGCCCCGATGCACGTTGCCGCCCGTATCGCCCTGCCTGCCACGAGTTCGAGGCTACCGGGCAGAACGCCCAACGGCGGTCGGCGACATGGGGCACCCGCATCGGTGTCGTGTCTGGCGACGGCCTCGGGTCCCGCCGGGGACTCCGTCGCTAGGTCAACTCGCCGGCGCGCTGCCGCATCAGCCGGTGCATGCCCCGGTAAGGGTCGGTGGGTGGCAGGAGCGTCTTGTGGATCTTGGTCACCGCGCTGTAGTTGACGTCCACCACGTTTGCCAGTGGTGAGCGACACAGCTGGGAGCACAGTTGATACGCGTCCATGGTGGTGAGCCCGTACAGCTCGCCGAGCCAGCGCACCATCTCGACCTGGCTGCACCGCCACGCGTCCTCAAGCGGGCGAGCGGATCCCACGGTGAGCAGGGCGTCGTCGTGCTCCATTCGCGGCCAGGCGGGTGCATGTCCTTTGATCAGATCGACGATCAACGTGACGTTCATGGCCCCCTCCAAGGCGGTGCCGCAGGTCTCGCCCTCGCCCTGGCGGTAGTGGCCGTCGCCCACCGAGAACGCGGCGCCGTCGACGTTGACCCCCAGATAGACGGTGGTGCCCGCCCGGAGTTCGGGGGTGTCCATATTGCCCCCGAAGTAGTCGGGCACCAGGGTGGTGCGGACTTCCCGGAGGGCCGGCGCCACGCCGAGCGTGCCCAACATCGGTGCCAGCGGCAGCTCCCAGGTGAAATCGCTGTCGTGCGCGACGAACGTCGCCGAGGAGGCGGCTCGGTCGACCGCGTAGATCCAGGTCAGTTCCGGCAGCGGCGCCTGCAGTCCGGCGGTGCGATCGGTTCCGGTGAGAGCGCCGAACAACGGAATCGTCGTCGAAGCCGCCCAGTCCCGCGCCGGTTCCAGCGAGACGATGTGCACCGCCAGGGTGTCCCCGGGCTCGGCGCCGGTGACGTGGAAAGGCCCGGTCTGAGGATTGAGTTCCTTCGGATTGAGCACCTCGCTCGGCCGGTCGGTGGCGGAGGTGACCCGGCCCGCGAAGGCGTCTTCGGTCCACAGTCGCATCGCCGTCCCGGGTGCGACCTCCAGCACCGGTTCGGCGCCGCCGAACGTCCACACATACTGATCGGGGCTGGGCGTGAACTCAACGATGCGCATACAGTGCACCTCCGGTGTTTCTGGCGGGGCGTGTCTTGAGCACGTGGGGGAGGAGCACGGCGAAGCTGCCGGCCAGGACGATCCACAACACGGCCTGGCAGATCAGTGCTTCGCTGCGGAACTCGGCCAGCAGACCGGCCGGGAAGCCGGGGAACAGGATGGTGCCATCCAGATCCGTGAGGGGTGCGGGTGTTTCGTCGTATGACGGGAGAGCCATGATCACCGCCGCCATCGCTGCCAGGTACCCAACGCAACCGCTCACCCCCGCCACCCAGCCGCCGAACCGGGCAGCCATGCGCAACGCGGCGATACCCGCGACCGCCGCGAGTGCCACCGACGCGATCAGCAGCGCCAGATAGGCCGTGGTGCGATCGCCGGCGGTCTCCGGCGCCCCCACGCCGGGCAGGTTGGCCGGGTAGGCCACCCACGGCACGGCGGCCACACTGACGAAACCCGCACCGGCGACCAAGACGGCCACCAGTCGCGGGTCGGCCACCACCCGGTGCCGCTGCAGGGTCGCCGACACGACGGTCAGCGCGACGGCGAACAGCGCGCCGGTGATGACAGCGAACATGACCGTGCCGACACCGGCCCCGATGTTCTCCTGAATCGCACGGGTGAACACCTCATGCTCGTGGGCGTGCTCTGCGCCGGCGGCTGCCGCGGCGTGCGAACGCGCCTCCTCGTAGGAGATGGCCTCGGCGATCAGCGGGGCAATCTGCGTGCGTGCGTAGAGGAATGAGGCACCGCCGGCCAACGCGCCGGCAAGTAACCCGAGCCCGATGAACTTCTTTTCCATGACGAGATCCGATCAGTGGCAGGGGAAGCCGAGCAGGTGGCGGGCATCGTGCAGGAACTCGTGCACGTGGGTGTCGGATCCGAACACCGACACCGCACCCTGGTCGTAGCCGAGGAAGTAGTAGGCGATGAGCGCCAGCACGGTGGTCGTCGTCAGCCACAGTGCGGCGCTGGCAGTGGTGCTGTCCGGCAGCGCCACTGCGGCGGCCGTGGTTCCGGTCTTTGCGGTCGACATCTGTGTTGCCCTCTCGTCGGTGCCAATTACTTCCAATTGGCAACTATTTCTGTTCATCGACAGTGTGGGAAGTATTGGGAGCTCGAGTCAACTGGTGCGGAGCGTTGATCAGGCTTTGAAACGCACAATTAACGTGGCGAGCGACGGCAGGTTAAGTGCGTGTAACGGCTGCTCTGCGCGGATTGCGATACGCGTCGACGGTGTCCATAGTTTCAGTTGGAAGTATTACGAATCCGAAGTATAGAAACGGAGGTGTGATCAGCAATGCATGGTCCACATGATGTCGGCGGCCGGGATGGACTGGGCCCCGTCGCCACCGAGTTCCTGGAGCCGGGTATCCCGGACTGGCGCTACCCGTTCGAGGGGCGGATGCACGCGGTCACGGCGATGGCACTGCAGCAGGGCGTGTTCAACCTCGACGAACAGCGGCACGGAATCGAGTTGATGAAGTGGAGCGATTACACCGACTCCACCTACTACTCGCACTGGCTGTTCTCGGTCGAGAAACTGCTCAACGACAAGGGGATCATCTCGCACGAGGAGGTCGATCAGCGGATGAAAGAGCTGGGTGCACCGGCCATGACGCCGCATCCGGCCAAACCCGAGACGCTCTCGCCGCTCGCGGCGAACATGATGGACTTCATCTGGAACGGCACCCCGCACGACCTCCCCGCGGTCACCCCGCCGGTCTACGAGATCGGTGCAGCGGTGCGGGTGCTGAACCTGCACGAGTCCAGCCACAACCGTCTGCCCGGCTACCTCAATCGTGCGACCGGCGAGGTGGTCAAGCAGTACGGGGCCTACCGCGACCCGGCGGCCAGCGCGCACCGGCAGGTCGAGGAGCCGCACCAGCTGTACATGGTGCGCTTCAGTTCCACCGAGCTCTGGGGCCCCACCGTGACCGAAGAGTTCGACCTCTACGCGGATCTGTTCGAGGGCTACCTCGAACCGGTCGGCGCCTGACTAACGAAGGAGTATTTCGAGATGGACTGGATTTCCATGGCCGACGTCGAAGCGCGGGTCAACGCGCTGGAGTCGTTGATGGTCGAGAAGGGTCTGGCCGAGCACGAGGCGGTCGACGCGGTGGTCGCCTCGTTCGAGAACGACATGGGCCCGGTCAACGGCGCCAAAGTGGTGGCGCGGGCCTGGACCGATCCGCAGTACCGGGAGTGGCTGCTCTCCGATGCCACCGCGGCCATCGCCGACATGGGCTTCACCGGTCTGCAGACCGAGCATATGGTCGCAGTCGAGAACACCGCGCAGCGGCACAACGTCGTGGTCTGCACCCTGTGTTCGTGCTATCCGTGGACACTGCTGGGCATTCCGCCGGCGTGGTTCAAATACCCGCAGTACCGGGCGCGGGTCGTCAAGGAGCCGCGCAGTGTGCTCTCCGAGTTCGGCGTCACGCTGGACGACGACGTCAAGATCGACGTGTGGGACAGCAGTGCGGAGATCCGCTATCTGGTCATCCCGCAACGTCCGGCAGGTACCGAAGGCCTCACCGCCGACGAACTGGTGCCGTTGATCAGCCGGGATTCCATGGTCGGCACCGCTCTGGTCGCCGCGCCCGCGGGGGCATGATGACGGCGCCTGCGCTGGACCTCACCGGTCTCGACGAGCTGGGCGGCGCCGTCGCCCTGCCCAGGTCGAACGGCGAGCTGATATTCGACGCTCCCTGGCAGGGACGGCTTTTCGGGCTGGTGGTGCACATGTGCCAGTCCGGCCGTTTCGTGTGGGACGACTTCAAGAAGCACCTGATCGACGTCATCGACGCCTCCGGTGTGGACGATGTCTGCGATCCTTCGGTCTACTACCGCCAGTTCGGGGAGGCATTCACCCGCCTGGTTGCCGAGAAGGGTTACGTCAGTGCCGATCTCATCGAGGAACGCAGCCGGGTCGAGGCCGACCGGTTGTCGCACAACGATCATGACCACGATCACGATCACGACCATGGCCACCGGCACTGAGGGAAGGGAACGTTGATGACCAAGCTCACCGCGCTGTCGCTGAGCGTCGGGGTGTTCGGGATGCTCTCGACGCTGATGACGGCGACCATCTGGCCGCTTCCCGTGTGGGTGCTGTTTCTGGCGTGGGCATCCTTCTTCTTCGTGGGATCCGGGCTGACGGGCTTGGCAAAGTCGGTGGCCTGCAACTGGACCGGAATCGCGATCGCCACGGCGACGCTGCTCTCGGTCCAGTCCACCGGCAGCGCGCTGTGGCTGTCGATCGCGGTCGGCGTCGGCAGCCTGGCCATGGTGCAGGCCTCGCGACTGCCGTGGATCTCGGCGACGCCGGCCATCGTGTTCGGATTTGCGATGACGGTCGGCACCATCGCCGCGACCGGGAACGGGATCACCACGGTGGGCAGCGGTCATCCCGCACTGGTGGCGGCGATCACCGCGCTGGTCGGTGCTGGCTTCGGCGTGGCCTCCGAATGGGGAGCCACCTTGATCAGCAAGGCGTTCGGCTCACGCGCGGCGCCGGTGACGCAACCCGCGTGACCGGCCTGCCCCCGATAAGCTGCACAATAACAACAGTTCGCGATGGTAGCGATCACGTCAGGAGCGGTAGTGCCGATCACGACCGGTGTCGAAAGTGTCTCCGAAGTGTTCTTCCGGATCGGTCGCTGGTGGACCGAGTCACTGTCGCAGGGGCTCCTCGACAGCGAGGTCAGCACCATCGAGGGATGGCGGGTCCTCGGAGCACTCCGCGGTGGCGAAGGCTTCACCATGAGCGAAATGTCCACGGCCATGGCGATTCCTCCACCCACGCTGACGAGAATCGTGGACAAATTGGTCGACGGCGGCTTCGTGCTCCGGCGGGTGGACGCCACCGACCGCCGGCGCGTGCTGATCTATCTGTCGGCCAGGGGCAAGTCCAAGGTGCGCCGGCTGGCCCGCCAAGAGGCGGCGATGAAAGCCACCCTCACCGAGGAGTTCGGTGAGGACAACGCCATCGCGCTGATCAGAACGTTGGCCCGCGCCAGTGAGCTGCCGATCCCGGGACGCTGACACCGGTCGCTGCCGGATCGCAACTTTTTCATCGCGCGAACAACGACGCAATGTCGCGTTAACGGGGCACCGAGAAGATGGCACGACAACCCGTCCGGGTGGATGGAGGCAACGGTGGATTCGATATCGCCGCCCGTCGGCGCGCCCCGGCACCGGTCCACGATCGACATTGCCCTGGTGGTGCCGCGTAGTGGATCCGCCGGCATCTACGGCCCGTCCTGTGAGGCCTGTGCCGAACTGGCGATCGCCGATCTGAACGCGGGCTCCGGGCTGATGGGCAAGCAGGTTCGTCTCCGGTTGGTCGACGGGAGCCGGACGCCGTCCGTGGTCGCGGCGGAGATCCAGCGTCTGCTGCAGCGCGGGGCGATCGACGCGGTCACCGGATGGCACATCTCCCCGGTGCGGCAGGCCATCGCCCGGGTCACCGCCAACCGGGTGCCCTACGTGTACGGACCGCTCTATGAGGGCGGCGAACGAACACCCGGGCTGTTCCTCACCGGTGAGACGCCCTCGCGGCAACTGTTACCCGCGATGGACTGGATGAACTCCGAGTACGGAATCGACCAGTGGGTGCTGATCGGGAACGACTACGTCTGGCCCCGCCAGACCGGACTGGCCGCCCGATTGCATGCCCGTTCGCAGGGTCGGCCGCTGTTGGACGAGATCTATGTTCCGCTCGGAACGCAGGACTTCGGCGCGGCGATACGCCAGGTCGAGGCGACCGGTGCCGCGGGCGTGCTGCTGTTGCTGGTCGGCGGTGACGGGGTGGCATTCAATCGCCAGTTCGCCGCCGCCGGATTGTGCCCGGCCGTGCCTCGACTGAGCCCGCATGTCGAGGAAAACATGCTGCTCGCCAGCGGTAGCGACAGCAATGACGGGTTGTTCGCGGCTGCAGGCTATTTCGAAGCCCTCAACACCACCGCCAGCATGGATTTCGCGTCACGCTACTACCGGCACTTCGGTGCGTCGGCTCCGGCACTCAACAGCATCGGCGAATCCTGCTATGAGGCACTGACCCTGCTGATCGCGCTGACCGAACGGGCAGGATCACTGGGTATCGACCAGCTCGCGGGCGCCGCCGAGGGCTTGACCTACATCAGCCCGCGCGGTGAGGTCACCATGCGCGGCAATCAGATGTCGCAAGATATCTACGTGGCCGAGGCCAAGGGCCTGGACTTCGAAGTGCGGTCCCGGATCTCGGCCGCCTGAGATCCCGGCTACTGGTGCATGGCGATGCGCAGCGCCTGATGGGCCGGTTCGTTGCCGAAATTCTCGATCAGCACCACCTGGAGTTCGCCGACCACACCACCGAGAATGGCACCGACCGCGATCATCGTCGGCTCGTCGTCCTTGAACACCGGCCGCAGGATCGACTCGTACTCCTCGTTGCTCAGCTGGCCCATCTTGTCGATGATGGTGTTCTCCAGGTCGAGCACGTTCATCGCGTAATCCTGGGCCTCCAGCAGCGTGGTCGGCAGCTGCTCCAGCACCATCTGAACCAGGTTGTCCTTCAGCGCGTTGTACCGCTGGGTGCCCACCGCCATCTTGACCAGGGGAGCCGCGATCCCGGTCTGGGCGTCGATGGCCGCGCCGACCTCCTTGCCGATCAAGGAGAACAGTTTGTCCGCGCCCGGACCGCGCAGCACCCCGTCGAACAGAATCTCGGGGGAGAACAGATCCTCGGCCAGAATCCGAGCGTAATCGCGGGTGACCTTGTCGCGCTGGGCGTGCAGCAGGCCCTGGAACGGAATGAAACCCAGGTACTTTTTCGGCTCGATCGGACGGAACAACATGTTCAGCGCGATGTAATCGCTGATGAAGCCGACGCCGAAACCGAAGGCCGGCATGATCCACGGATTCTTGAACAACGCCCAGGCGATCATCTGCACGACGCCGATGACGAGCCCGAAGTAGATGCCGCTGCGGCGGACGAAGGCCATCGCGTCATCGCCCATGCCACGCATCAGCTTGTTGAGCTTGTCCTTGTTGCGAACCAGGGTGGTGACGGCCAGGAATTGGATGTCGACGAACCGCGGAAGGTCGGCGCGCATCTCGTTCATCAGGGACTCGACCACCCGCGGTGTCTCGTCGTGGATGCGTTTCTGGATGGCGCGGCGCCCGGCCTCGGGAAGCGAATCCCACAGTCCCGGACGGATCTGTTCGGCGACGTCGCGCGAGATGCGGTCGATCGCTTCGGTCAGGGGTTCGCGGAGCGCCTCGACGGCCTCTTTGGCGTCCACCCGGTCGAGCAGTTCCTCGGGTTTCAGCAGATTCTGGGTGAGTAGCTCGATGGTCTTGGAGCCGACCTTACCGGCCCGGCGCGGCACGATGCCCTGCCAGCCGAAGGGGCCAATCCCCTTGAATTCCATTGGCCGGTAGAGCATCTCGACGGCAACGATCTTCGTGCTCCACCCGACGAAAGCCGCGATGAACGGCATGGACAGGTAGATGAACCAGTTGACCCGGAAGTCTGCCTGGATTTCCTGCCAGGACTCGATGGCGAGGATCGCCTCGGATGTCACGGACCGTCCTGCTGCACGGCCGCCGCCCACAGACCCTTGCCCAGCCCGGACAGCCGCAGGGACAACTTCTCGGTCCGCGCGATCAACGGGCCGCGCGATGCGCTCTTGATCGCCTTCAACACCATCGGTTCCGCCATCAGCACCTCGTAGTCCGCTTTACGTGACGGGTCTTCGGGACCGGTCTCGACCAGTCCAAGGGATAGCAGATGATCGACGTACTGGGGGACCATATGGGGAAGTGCGACGTTTGCGGTGCGACCGATGAGGCACGCGTTCTGCAGGACGACCTGGTTGCGGGACCGGCTGTGCACGTTCACCAGCGGTGAGGACGTCCCGTCCGAGAGCGCCCCCACGATGCGGGCTTCGTCGGCCACCAGCTGGTCGAGCAGCCGGTGATAGAGCTCCTGCTGGCTGCCGGCGGTGCTCTGGTCCAGGGCACGATCCAACAGCCTGCCGAGCTTGGTATGCAGCGAATCGTGCTGCGACGGCTCGGGCTGCGGTAGCGGTCGGGGCGCGGCCTCGATGGACTCCAGCCGGTTCTTCACGTAGGTGGCGACCTGCTCCTCGCCCCAGGAGGCGAGCTTGAGTCCGGTCTTCGCCGCGTCGACGGCGCGGTCGGTGATGCCCAGTGGGTCGAACCATTTCGGCACCACGGGTTGCTGCTTGGGGGTGCGGATCGCGATGGCGATATCGCCGAGCGGAGTGGAGAAGCGGAAGCCGCGGCGATTGAAGCCGTTGCGCTTGACCGGGGTCTTGTCGGTGACGGTGGCCTCGACCGGCTCCTCGGCGGGCGCGGGTTCGTCAGGTATCCCCTCGGTGCCGGCGGCCACGGGCACCTCGATGATCTCGGTGACGGACTCGTCCGCGGAACCGGGTTGAGGAATCTGCTCGGACATCAGTTGATCGACCCCCATGCGCGACGACGGGTGAGCGGCGCCCCGGTCGTCCTTGACCGCGGTCGCCGTCGTTCCCGGCAGGTTACCTAGTGTTGGTATGGCAGCGGCGGGCGGCACACATACGACCCGCATCGCCCGCCTAGAGCATGCGTCGCGGTCTGCTCATGGCCTTCGCTCGACGCAACGACACCCTCGACCACACGAATTGCTGCAACGCCAGGGTGAGCCATCCGGCCAGCGCCATGCCCAGGAGATTCACCAGCAACTGAACGACGCTGGGCCAGACCTCATGGCCTGCGCCGAAGGCGAGTCCCAACGCGATGTTGCCCGCTGCCGGCACCGTGGTCACCGAGATGAACACCCCCGCCAGGCCGCCGGCCTTCGTGGAGGTGACCGACAGGACGCCGGCGGCCCCCGCGATCAAGGCCACGATGAACGACCACTTGTCCGGGCTGTAGATGAAGTCGGTGGCGGGTCGGGGGCCCACGACGTTGGCAAGGGTGACCCAACCCAGGGCCCGGCCGATCAGCGCGAACACGGTGGTGGCCGCGATGGCTGCCGTGAAACCCAGGACCAGGGTGCGGACCGCGTGCCCCAGTAGCGCAAAACGGCGCCGCACCAGGGCGACACCGAGGGCGGCGATGGCGCCGAACTCCGGGCCCAGCACCATCGCTCCGATGACCAGGATCTGCGAGTCCAGCACGATGGCGATGGCCGCGATCACGGTCGCCAGCGTCATGAAACAGAGATAGGTCCAGTTGAGCTCGGACTCTTCATACGAGCGTTGCGCGACCTCGGCCCACACCACGGCATCGGCACTGCTACCAGGAGCCCTCAGTTCGGCGTCGAAACCCTCGCTCGACAGCCAGGTGTCGACGCGCTGGATTTCGATGGTGCCCCGACGATGCACGCCGAGGGCACGCAGTCCGGCGACGATCTCGTTGACGGACTCCCGGGGGGCATCGGCGAGCAGCAAGTCCCCGCGTGGTCGTATCGCGGCGTCCTTGACGACGACGAGACCGCTCACGCACGGATCTGCCTCGAGGACGGACACGACGTCGTCGGTCATGTCGCTCGGGGCCAGGATCCTCACATGCAGCATTCGAAAAGTGTGCCGCCGGTGCGTCCGCAATTCCGGATGGCGCGCTGGCGGGGCCGATCTCGCCCGGTATACCTTGCCCGCCGGCGCATGTACCGCGGCGACGTCAGTAGACGAGACCGGTGTACGCGCACATTGGGATCGGTAGCGCCGGCGACGCCGTTGGATCGCGTCATGAACATGTGGAACGTGTCGCTGCCGGTCGCGGTGGCCGCATTGCTCGCCGGGTGCGCATCCGGGCCCGCTCCCCAAGCCGGATCGACGGACGCGACAACACCGGTGACGACCATGCACACCGCCGCGACGGTGACCGCGACGGTGACCGCTCCTCTCCCTGCTCCCGCCGCGACCGCCGTATCACCGGAGGTGCGGCAGGACGCTGTGCCGTGTGCGGACACCGATCTGGTGGTCTCCCACCGCCCGCTGGAGTCGCAGGGCTCCGAGTACCGGGTGGTGCTGGAGTTCGAGAACGTCACGTCCAAGAGCTGCACACTGCAGGGCTACCCGGGCGCCGACATCGTCGACAAGGATGGCCCGACCCTGCACGTCGAGCGTCGCCAGCAGATCGCCGCACCGCTGCTGACATTGGCGCCCGGAGAAATCGCGACCGCGGATCTCCAGGCCAGCGATGTGCATCGCGAGACCGAGAGCCCCTGTGAGAACTGGGGTTTGGTGGTCATCACCGCGCCCAACATGTTCCAGCAGCGGCAGTTGGATCTCCGGCTGCCGATGTGCAGCGCCCTGATCAGTTCGGTGACGTAAGGCAGACTGCCGAAGGTGGGGGATCAGAGCAGAACTGGTCACGGGCCCGCGCCCTTCGCGCCGCACCGTGATCTGACGGTGTGCGGGGGGCCGGTGCGCCTGTACCGCGCGGGCGAATCCGGGCCGCCCCTGCTCCTGCTGCACGGAGCCATGCTCGACACGGGCCAAGGGGTGTGGCACGACGTCGTCGGGCAGTTGGCGCGTGGGTATCGCGTCCACGTCATCGACATGCCCAGACACGGCGGGAGCAGACCCTGGACAGGGCGTCTCGACGATAACTTCTACCGCCGGTTCGTCCCGGCGCTGCTTGACGCGATCGGTGTTTCCCGGGTCGGCGTGATCGGGTTGTCGATGGGTGCCGGGGTGGCCGTGCGGTTCGCGCTGGACCACCCGGACCGGGTGAGCGCGTTGGTCGCGGTCGGTCCCGGCGGGATCGGGGCAAAGCGGCGGTACCAATTTCTCACCTGGGCGGTCATGCGTGTTCCGGGTCTGCTCCGGTCGTGCAGCTGGGCACTGGCCCGTTTGCCGGGTTACCTGCGGTCCGCGTTGGCCGCCAGTTTGACCGCCGGCGCCGATACCCCCGGATTCGAGCGCATCGTCGAGCACGCCGTCGCGGAGGCCCGGGCGAAGAGCCGGCACCGGGAGAAGGTGCTCGATGACTGGCAGATCTACGCCTACGGACCCGGTGCGATGCGCCTCGACCTCGCGCCCGAGCTGCCGACCTTGACCGTGCCCACCCTGTGGGTCCGCGGTGCCGGCGACCCGTTGGTCGGTGCGGATGAGTTCGCCGCTGCTCGGGCGCGGACGCCGGGCTCGAGATCGGCGACGATCCCCGGGGCCGGTCACATCGTCACCTACGACCAACCTGAAGTGTTCGTCCGCGTGGTGCGGGAGTTTCTCGCCACGGTCCTCTGACTACCGGGCGAAACTCGCGTACCCGTCGCGATCCGGGGCTTGCCGACAACCGGTACGCGAGTTTCGCCGGGAAAGGCGGGGTGGCCCGGGAACAAATCCGCGGAGCGGCCCGTTGACCATTTCGACAACTTGAGTGAACTAGACTCAACTCTTGCTTGACAGGCAGCGGCCCGCAGGTGCAGGCTTGAGCGAGGTTCACTCAGATCCGAAGAAAAGCTATCAGGAGGCAATCACTATGGCTCGTGCGGTCGGTATCGACCTCGGGACCACCAACTCCGTCGTCGCAGTGCTGGAGGGTGGCGACCCAGTCGTCGTCGCCAACTCAGAAGGCTCCCGGACCACGCCGTCGGTCGTCGCGTTCGCGCGCAACGGCGAGGTGCTGGTCGGTCAGCCCGCAAAGAACCAGGCGGTGACCAACGTTGACCGGACCATCCGTTCGGTCAAGCGCCACATGGGCAAGGACTGGTCCGTCGAAATCGACGGCAAGGACTACACGCCCCAGGAAATCAGCGCGCGCATTCTGCAGAAGCTCAAGCGCGACGCCGAGGCCTACCTCGGTGAGGACATCACCGACGCCGTCATCACGGTGCCCGCCTACTTCAACGACGCCGAGCGCCAGGCCACCAAGGAAGCCGGCCAGATCGCCGGCCTCAACGTCCTGCGCATCGTCAACGAGCCCACCGCGGCGGCGTTGGCCTACGGCCTGGACAAGGGCAGCAAGGAACAGACCATCCTGGTCTTCGACCTCGGCGGCGGCACCTTCGACGTGTCCCTGCTGGAGATCGGCGACGGTGTCGTCGAGGTCCGCGCCACCTCCGGTGACAATCACCTCGGTGGCGACGACTGGGACGACCGGATCGTCGAGTGGCTGGTCGACAAGTTCAAGAGCACCAGTGGCATCGACCTGACCAAGGACAAGATGGCCATGCAGCGGCTGCGGGAAGCCGCCGAGAAGGCCAAGATCGAGCTCTCCTCCGGGCAGAGCACCTCGATCAACCTGCCCTACATCACCGTCGACGCGGACAAGAACCCGTTGTTCCTCGATGAGCAGCTGACCCGCGCCGAGTTCCAGCGCATCACCCAGGATCTGCTGGACCGCACCCGTGCGCCGTTCCAGCAGGTGATCAAGGACGCCGGAATCTCCGTCGGCGAGATCGATCACGTGGTGCTCGTCGGTGGTTCCACCCGGATGCCCGCCGTCACCGACCTGGTCAAGGAACTGACCGGCGGCAAGGAGCCCAACAAGGGCGTCAACCCCGACGAGGTTGTCGCCGCGGGCGCCGCGCTGCAGGCCGGTGTGCTCAAGGGTGAGGTGAAAGACGTTCTGCTGCTTGACGTCACCCCGCTGTCCCTGGGTATCGAAACCAAGGGCGGCGTGATGACCAAGCTCATCGAACGCAACACCACCATCCCGACCAAGCGCAGCGAGACCTTCACCACGGCCGATGACAATCAGCCCTCGGTGCAGATCCAGGTGTTCCAGGGTGAGCGCGAGATCGCCTCGCACAACAAGCTGCTGGGCTCCTTCGAGCTGACCGGCATCCCGCCGGCCCCGCGCGGCGTGCCGCAGATCGAGGTCACCTTCGACATCGACGCCAACGGCATCGTGCACGTCACCGCCAAGGACAAGGGCACCGGCAAGGAGAACACGATCAAGATCCAGGAGGGCTCCGGCCTGTCCAAGGAGGAGATCGACCGGATGATCAAGGACGCCGAGGCGCACGCCGACGAGGACCGTCAGCGTCGCGAAGAGGCCGACGTCCGCAACCAGGCCGAGTCGCTGGTCTACCAGACGGAGAAGTTCGTCAAGGAGCAGCGTGAGGCCGAGGGCGGCTCCAAGGTCTCCGAGGACACCCTGACCAAGGTCGACGGTGCCATCGCCGAAGCCAAGACCGCTCTGGCCGGCACCGATATCGCGGCCATCAAGACCGCGATGGAGAAGCTGGGCACCGAGAGTCAGGCGCTCGGCCAGGCGATCTACGAGGCCACCCAGGCCGAGCAGGGCGCCGGTGGCGATGCGGGATCCCAGCAAGCCGATGACAACGTCGTCGACGCCGAGGTTGTCGAGGATGACCAGGAGCGCAAGTGAGCCAGGGCGATTCGCACGAAGAGCCGGTGACCATCACCGACAAACGGCGCATCGATCCGGAGACCGGCGAGATCCGTGACCCGGCGTCTCCCCCCAGCGGGGAGGCGTCGGGGGACTTCGCCGGTGAGACCCCGGAGGAGGCGGGCAAGGCCGCGGAGTTGCTCAACGACCTGCAGCGCGTCCAGGCCGATTTCGCCAATTACCGCAAGCGGGCGCTGCGTGATCAGCAGGTCACCGGCGAGCGCGCGAAGGCGGCGGTCATCACCCAGCTGCTGGGTGTGCTCGACGACCTCGAGCGGGCCCGCAGCCACGGTGATCTGGAGTCCGGACCGTTGAAGGCGGTGGCCGAGAAGTTGACCTCCACCCTGGAAGGCCTGGGGCTCACGAGCTTCGGCGCCGTGGGTGAGGACTTCGACCCGTCCCTGCACGAGGCCGTCCAGCACGAGGGCGACGGATCGTCGCCGGTGGTGGGCACCGTCATGCGCCGCGGCTACAAGGTGGGAGACCTGGTGGTCCGCCACGCCATGGTTGGTGTGGTCGACACGGTCGAGAATGCCGACGTGAACAGTGCACAACCCGCAGAATCAGAAGACTGACCCGGTGAAGGAGGTGACGCATGGCTCAGCGTGAGTGGGTCGAGAAGGACTTCTACAAGGAGCTGGGCGTCACCTCTGACGCCGGCAAGGACGAGATCAAGCGCGCTGCGCGCAAGATCCTGGCCGAGAACCACCCCGACCGTAACCCCGGCAACACCGCCGCCGAGGAGCGGTACAAGGCCGCATCCGAGGCCAAGGAAGTGCTCACCGACGACGCCAAGCGCAAGGAGTACGACGAGACCCGGCGCCTGTTCGCCAACGGCGGCTTCGGTCGTCGTGCGGCCGGTGGCGGTAACTTCGGCGGATTCTCCAGCGAGGGAGCCGATTTCAACCTGGGCGACCTGTTCGACCAGGCGGGTCAGGCCGGTGGCGCCAATATCGGTGATCTGTTCGGTGGCCTGTTCGGTCGCGGTGCTCAGCAGCCGCGACCCAGCCGTCCGCGGCGTGGCAACGACCTGGAAACCGAGACCGAACTGTCGTTCCTGGAGGCGACCAAGGGCGTGGCGATGCCGCTGCGGCTGACCAGCCCGGCGCCGTGCACCAACTGCCACGGCAGCGGCGCGCGGCCGGGCACCAGCCCCAAGGTGTGCCCGAGCTGTAACGGCGCGGGCGTCGTCAACCGTAACCAGGGTGCGTTCGGGTTCTCCGAACCGTGCACCGAATGCCGGGGCAGCGGTTCGATCATCGAGCATCCCTGCGATGAATGCCACGGCACCGGTGTGACGACCAGGACCCGCACCATCAACGTGCGGATCCCGCCGGGCGTCGAGGACGGCCAGCGGATCAGGTTGGCCGGCCAGGGCGAGGCCGGGCTGCGGGGAGCGCCGTCGGGGGACCTCTATGTCACCGTCCACGTCCGCGCCGACAAGGTGTTCGGTCGTGACGGCGATGACCTGACCGTCACCGTCCCGGTGAGCTTCCACGAGTTGGCGCTGGGCACAACGCTTTCGGTGCCGACGCTGGAAGGCAAGGTCGGGGTCCGGGTGCCCAAGGGTACCTCGGACGGTCGTATCCTGCGGGTGCGCGGCCGCGGCGTGCCGAAGCGTTCGGGCGGCCACGGTGATCTGCTCGTGACGGTGAAGGTGGCGGTGCCGCCGAGCCTCGACGGCGAGGTTGCCGAGGCCCTGGAGGCGTACGCGAAGGCCGAGCGCGCCAGCGGTTTCGACCCGCGGGCCGGCTGGGCAGGGAACCTGTGATGAGCGCCCGGGGTCCACGATGAGCCGCAAGGACGACGCCCGGACGTTCCTCATCTCGGTCGCCGCCGAGCTGGCCGGTATGCACGCCCAGACGTTGCGTACCTATGACCGGCTCGGCCTGGTCAGCCCGCAACGTACCTCCGGAGGAGGTCGGCGTTACTCCCAACACGACGTCGACCTGCTCCGCGAGGTGCAGCGGTTGTCCCAGGACGAGGGTGTCAATCTCGCTGGGATCAAACGGATCATCGAGCTGACCAATCAGGTCGAAGCGCTGCAGGCCCGGGTGGCCGAGTTGTCCGCCGAGGTCGAGCAGCTACGCAAGCCGAGCACCGCCCTGGTGCTGTGGCAACCCGGCGCGCGGCGCGCCCGCTAGCCGATACGTATCGAGAACCGTGCGGTCATCGGTTCGCCGGTGGCCGTCCGGTAACCGCCGCGCCGCAGGGCGTCCGTCGGCGCGGTCATCGGTTCGATGGCCACCAGTGCGTCACCGGACGGTGCGAACAGCTGGGCGGCGGGGTAGCCCTCGTCGAAGGTGATTTCGATGCGGCGGCCGCCCGCCGAGAGCGCGAATACCGCCCCGTCGGCGACCCGGTCGAAGCCGTCGTCGAGTACCCGCTCACCCAGCGCACCCGAGTCGGCGGCCCACGGCTGGTGCGCACCGGTGGGGATGCCGCGGTCGTCGACCGGTAGGTGGCGCATCGCGGGCGTGCTCAACTCCCATTGCGCGCGCGGCACATCCGGCAGCGTGAAGTACGGGTGGTATCCGAAACACAGTGGCACTGGGCCGGCTCCGGGTTGCACCGTGGTGGCGATGGACAGTGTCCGGTCCGACAGCGTGATCCGCTGGGTCAGCACATGCGGGAACGGGAACGCCGCCAGCAGCTCCGGTGTGTCGAAATCGACTGTCGCGGTGAGGCTGTGGGCGGATTCCTCGGTCACCTGCCAGCCAGGGTAGGCGGCCAGCACGCCGTGCATGGGCGCACCATGCGGGTCGGTGCGCACCCCGGGTGCACCCGCCAGCTCGACGGTGGTGGTATCGACCCGGTACTCGGTGCCGCTGAGCCGGTTGGCCCACGGGTAGAGGATCGGGATGCCCATCGTCTTTCCGTCGGTGAGATAGGCCTGCAGGCCACGGCGCTGGCCGAGGAATTCCACGCCGTCGTCGGCCAGTGAGGTCCCGATCATGCCCGCCCCGGGCACGAAGGTGGCCGTCAGCGCCGAGGACGGGTCCCGCAGGGTGATGCGATCGAGTTCGGCCATGAACGGATTCTGTCACGCCAGCGGGTCGTGCTGGATCCGCTCGGGCGGTGCGCCTTTCGCGATCAGTGCGGCCTTCGTCGCGGTGACCATGTCCGGGCTGCCGCAGATCAGGATCTGGCGGTCGCTCCAGCTGCCGTACCTGGTCACCACCTCGGGCAGGATGCCGGTCTGGCGCACGTGCAGGCCGCGTGGTGGCTGGTGATCGGGATAATCGCCGGCCCACGGGGGATCGGTGGAGTACTCCGACACCGGCGTCACCGACAGCCATGGGTTGGTCGATGCGATCTCCCAGAGTGTGCGCAGATCGTAGAGATCGCAGGGATAGCGGCCACCGAAGAACAGATGCACCCGCGGATTCTCGGCGTACCGGCTCAGATCGGAGATCAGCGCGCGCAGCGGCGCCAGCCCGGTACTGCCCGCCACCAGCAGCACGTCCGCGCCGTGGCGGTCGATGTGCAGTCCGCCGTGCGGATTGGACAGCCGCCAGCGGTCACCCGGGGCGGTTTCGCCGACGATCGCGGTGCTGACCATCCCGCCGCTGACCGACCGGACGTGAAACTCCACGGCACCGGTGCCGTCGGCGGGGATCGAGGGGCTCAGATAGCGCCATCGACGCGGCCACTGCGGTACCTGCACCGTCACGTACTGCCCGGGGTGATAGGCCAGCGGTCGGTCCAGCTGCAGCCGCACGACCGACACGTCGCGGGTGGCCCGGATGTGCTCGCACACCGTCCCGTCGACGAAGGGCGGGCCCTGTTCGGCGTCGGCCGCGCCGCGCATCACGCCGATCACCAGTTCGATGAAATCCGATGTGGCTTCGGCGATCCGGCCATCCCATACGTCGCTGAGTTCGCTGTGCAGGGTGGTCAGCAACGCCTGGCCCAGGCTGTCGTAGTGCTGCGCGGTGACACCGTACTTGCGGTGGTCGCGGCCGAGCTGGGCCATGAACGCGACGGGCTCCTCGGCGCGCTGGGCGATCATCTCGGCCAACAGCCAGCTCAGCGCCTCGCCGAAGGAGGCACGTTGGCGGGTCAGGTCGGGAGGGAACAGATCGCGCGCGGACATGTCGATGGCGAACCACCGGGTGTAGATCCGTCCGATCACGCCGTCACCGGCGACCGCGGCGCGCAGGGTCTGCAGCGCTTCGCGGTCGTCGAGTCCCACGGGATAGGAGTTTAGGTGCGCCGCAGCGCAGCGGTCGCCATCAGCACCGTGCCAACGGCGGCCCAGCAGCTCAGCACCAGGATCGCCGACTCGGCCCCGGCCCCGCCGAAGTGGGCCGTGGATCGCAGCAGCGTTGCGGTGGCGCCCTGGGGGAGCAGTTGACCCAGGGTCCCCCAGCCGGCCGGCAGCATCTCCGGTGCGCTGGTCAGCCCCGAGAGCGGATTGCCGATCAGCACCGCCAGGCCCGCGCCGATCGCCAGCCCGGTGCGGCCGAACAGGGAGCCCAATCCGAGGATGAACAGCAGTGCCGCCGCGATACCGAGGGCCAAACCTGCGGCGACGCCCCAGAAGTTCTGGTCGATCGAGCCCAGCGGGTACCGCAGCAGCGCCGCGGCCGTCACACCCATCAGGCCGGCGAACAGGACGGCCGCGGCGGCGCGGATCCACACCCGCTGCCCCACGACGAACACCAGCGCGATGGCGGGCAGGATGCTGGCCAGCGTGATGGGCAGCGCCGACGCCGCCAGGCCGGCTCCCCGCGGATCCCCGGCCTTCGGCGGCGCGAGATCCTCGGTGGTGAGGGGTGTTGCGCTGTGCTGAGCGAAGCTCGCCCCGACCTGGGTGAGCAGCTGCGCCACCGCCGGACTGCCGCCGGTGGCGATGAGCAGCGTCGGTCCGCCGGTGTCGACGGCGAGGCCGCCGTACACCTGCCGGTCCAGGACCGCTTGGCGCAGCGCGGCGACGCCGGGGTAGTAGGTGACGGCGAACGCGCCGGGGGCGGCCCGTTGGAGTGCTTCGGTGACCGTCGTCGGCCCGGCGATCCCGATCGGCACCGCGTGGGGCTTGGATTTCACCGCCGGGAGCGCGAAGGCAAGGGTCAGGACCGCCAGCGCGACGGTGAGGGCGAGGACGACGCCCGCGGTGCGGGCCAGGACGGGGCGCTGGTGGTCGGCGGCCGCGTGGTGGTTGGCCACGGTGGGTGAGGGAGCGATCATCGGGAGCTCTTTTCATCCGGCGTTGAAATAATCTGGGCAGAGCCTAACGCCGCTTGGTCTTTATTTCAACGGGCATTGAAATGCTACTGTCGAAACATGGCTTCACCAGCGCAGAGAACCGCCAAGCGAGGTAGGCGGCAGGGGGAGCCGGTGTCCCGAGAGGCCGTCCTTGCGGCGGCCAAACAGCACTTCGCGGCGCACGGTTACGACAAGGCGACGCTGCGTGCCATCGCCAGGGACGCCCAGGTCGACCCGTCGATGGTGCTGTACCTGTTCGGGTCCAAGGCCGACCTGTTCCGGGAATCGCTGCGACTGTTGATCGATCCGGCGCAACTTGTCGCGGCGATGACCGCCGCCGAGGGGGATATCGGCAGTCGACTGGTCCGCAGGTATCTGCAGATCTGGGAATCGCCCGAGACCGCCGACAGCATGGTCGCCATGCTGCAGTCGGCGACGTCCAACCCCGATGCGAACGAGGCGCTGCGTTCGTTCATGCAGAGCTATGTGCTGACCGCGGTGTCCGGGGTGATCGGCGGCGATGCGCAGGCGAGGTTGCGGGCGATGCTGGCCGCCACCAACCTGCTCGGCACCGCGTTGCTGCGCTACGTGATGAAAGTGTCACCGTTGGCCGACCTCCCGGCGGAGGACATCGTGAACCTGGTCGGGCCGACCGTCACCCGTTACCTGACGGCGTCCTCCGCCGAGTTGGGTCTGCCCGAGTGAGTGCGTCCGAGGTCACCGCGGTGCTGGTGTTCCATCCGGGCGGCAACGGCGACTTCTCGGAGTGGGCGAGCGCCGTGACCGCCACCGCTGCTGGTTGTATCAGGACCCGGGTGTCGGTGGCCGACGGGCCTTTGGAGCCCGCCGTCGCGGTGACCTTCAGCGGCACAACGGAATTGGACGCATGGCTGGACCGTGCCGACCCGCTGGGGCACGGGGGATGGCTGCCGGCGGCCCCGGCGATACTGCTCGCGACCGACGAGCCGCCGCCGGCAGGTGTCGCCGCCCTGCGGCACCAGCTCGTTGCCGGCAGAAGCACCGAATTCCTGCAGTCGCAGCGCGAACTCGCCACCGCCGCAAGCGACTTCAGTGGCTATGAGGGCACCGTTCTTTTCCTCGATGAGGAAGAGGCCCTCTCGGTGCTGCGCTTTCGCACCGACCGGCACCTGACGGCGTGGATGTCATCGGGTCGGCGCGCGGATGCTCTGCTCGGCTTGCGCTCGAGCCTGACCGCGGAGTTTGCCCCGGCAACCGGCACCACCGCCTTCGGCACCACCGTCCGCACCGACGGTGGCCGCATGCTCATGACGCCCAACTGGAAATCGGTCATGCTGGTGCTGCTGGTGTTGTACCCGACGGTGATGCTGCTGTCGCGTTTCCTGGGTCCGGTACTGGATCAACTCGGTGCCGAGCCCTGGCTGTCGCTCTGGCTCAGTCAGGTGATCAGCGTGGCGGCGATGCAGTGGTGGCTGATGCCCTGGGCCTCAGGGCCTTTCCGGCGCTGGCTGGACCCGGTCGACGGCGCGGGCTGGCGGAGCAGCTTGGCCGGTGCGGCGGTGATCCTGCTGCTGTACGCGGGGACGCTGCTGCTGTTCGGTTCGGTCAGGTGGCTGCAGTTCTGGGACTACGCGAGTCCGTGAATTCCCTTGTACAGCACCATCAGACCGATCACGATCAGGATTGCCGCCACCAGGGTGGCGTGCTGGCGCTCCATCCACTCCTTGAGTCGCGTCAACGGCCCCGCCAGTCGTTCTCCGCTGACGGCGTAGGCCAGGATGGGCAGGATCACCGTGCTGCCGGCGATCAGCACGAAATAGAGCACCGCCAGCCAGGCCTGCGTCTGCCCGATACCGGCCGTGCCGATCGCCAAACCGGCTGCGATGCAGATGAACAACACCTTCGGGTTCACCACCGCCAGCACCGCGGCGGTCAGCAGGGCACGCCTGGGGGTGAGGCCGCTGAGCTTGCGCATCCACGCCGGTGAATGCTCGGATTTGTGGCGGGTCGCAAACCGGTAGCCACCGAACACGATCAGCGCCGCGCCGACCACGATCCGCAGCCCGGATGCCCAACTCGGCGGCTTGTCCAGTGAGCCGACCAGGTCGGAGGCGACGACGAACAGCGACACCAGCGCGGCCAGCCCCACCAGCCAGCCGGCCAGGAAGGCCAGCCCGGTCGGCCGGGGGCGGTCGGTGTGCAGTGCGAGCACCGCGGGGATGATGGACAGCGGCGAGAGTGCGATCACGAGCGCCAACGGCGCGAGCTCGGTCAGCACCGGGCCCCAGAGTTCAGTCATCACAGCTCACACCACTTCCACTGGCCGTTCTCGTAGGCAAAGGCGATGTTGTCGGGGTCGGTGCCGTCGTTCTCGATGACGGTGTCGGCGGTCTCGCCGGTGACTTCGATCGAGGTGACGGTCAGACTCAGCGTGCCCATTTCATCGCGCATCTCGGCGAAGTTGGCTCGGGAGAATTGTTCGTCGCTGCGCATCTCGGCGCACATCAGGTTGCGCAGGTTGTCGTATTCCTGTCCGTTCCAAGCCTGTTCGAACTGCGCGACGACCTTCTCGATCTGATCCTCGTCGGACAGCGCCGACGCGGTCGTCGGCGGCGGGGTGCCGTCCGTGCCTGCGGATTGTCCGTCGCGGGTCACGGCGACGGTGACGACCGCGGCGCCGGCGATGAGCAACACCGCGACGACCGCACCGAGGATCACCGCCGTGCGTCGGCCGGGATTGCGGTCGGGCACCCACAGCGGCCAGCCCGTCGGCGGCGGCGGCCAGGAGGGGTCGGGATGCCAGCCCGCGGGCGGCGTCCATCCCGGGGGTACCGGTGGCCAGTTCGGCGGTGGGTTGAAACGCATACGCGGGCTCGTCACTGTTGAAGTGTCGCCGATCAGCCGAAGGTATTCCGTCCGAGACTCTCGACGAACTTCGGGCCGAGCAGCCTCAGCTCGTCGAGATAGGTGTCGGCCCAGCCGCCGAACGGCTGGTGGGCCAGGTACTCATTGCGGAAGCGGTCGTCCTCGGACACCTCGGTGGCACAGAACCCGGGTATCACCAGATCCACGACGGGGCCGCCGCGCTCGACCTCGGCCAGCACCAGCGGGGCGTTGCCGCCCAGGAACCGGTCGATGATCCAGCCGTCCTCGCCGAGCCAGGCCGAATACCGCACCTTGGTGACGACGTGTTCGGCCCGGGCCACGATCTGGCCGGCGACGGTGGGGTCGAGATCGCGTTCGGCCTCGTAGCGGGTGCCCCCCGCTGCCGGGCCCTTGGCGGTCATCGTGCCGATGGCGTCGTCACCCAAGGCCCCGACCAGCTCGGCGGCGGTGCCGTTGAGCCGGTCGGGGGCGGGCCCCTGCAGGCGGATACGGACCGCGTACCCGTCGGCGGCGAACAGATAGGCCTGCACGATGAGCACCGGGCTGGGATCGGACGCCGCGACGGCGGGCATGGCACGGACGAAGAACTTCCGTTCGAACTCGAAGTCGCCGAAACCGGACTCGGACATACCCAGACGTTAGCCTCGTCCGGCCTCGTGGCGGGGGTGCGCGAGGCGAGTCCGGGAAAAATGGCTAAACTTGAGCGGAACAGACTCAACATTTACTACGTTGAACGTCAGGACAAGCATTTTTACCCAGCTCCAAAAACCTAGAAAGGCAGGTTGTCGTGGACTCGTTCAATCCGACCACGAAGACCCAGGCGGCACTGACCTCGGCCCTGCAGGCGGCGACGTCCGCAGGCAACCCGCAGATCACTCCCGCTCATCTGTTGATGGCGTTGCTGACTCAGAACGACGGCATCGCCGCGCCCCTGCTGGAGGCGGTCGGAGTCGAGCCCGCGAGGATCCGGTCCGAGGCCGAGCGCCTCATCGGCCGGCTGTCCAGTGTGTCCGGGTCCACTTCGCAACCCCAGCTCAGCCCGGAAGCGCTCACCGCGATCACCACGGCCCAGCACCTGGCCACCGAGATGGACGACGAATACGTCTCCACCGAGCACCTGATGGTCGGCCTGGCCAGCGGTGACTCGGACACGGCCAAATTGCTGACCGGCGCCGGCGCATCGCCGGACACGCTGCGGGAGGCCTTCACCAAGGTCCGCGGCAGCGCGCGGGTCACCAGCCCCGATCCCGAAGGCACGTATCAGGCGCTGGAGAAGTACTCCACCGACCTGACCGCCGCCGCCCGGGAGGGCAAGCTTGACCCGGTCATCGGACGCGACAACGAGATTCGCCGCGTCGTGCAGGTGCTCTCGCGCCGGACGAAGAACAACCCGGTGCTCATCGGTGAGCCCGGTGTGGGCAAGACGGCGATCGTCGAGGGCCTGGCCCAGCGCATCATCGCCGGCGACGTGCCGGAGAGCCTGCGCGACAAGACCGTCGTCTCCCTGGATCTCGGTTCGATGGTGGCCGGCGCCAAGTACCGCGGTGAGTTCGAGGAGCGGCTCAAGGCCGTGCTCGACGACATCAAGAACTCGGCCGGGCAGGTCATCACCTTCATCGACGAGCTGCACACCATTGTCGGTGCCGGCGCCACCGGTGAGTCGGCGATGGACGCGGGCAACATGATCAAACCGATGCTGGCCCGTGGTGAACTGCGCCTGGTCGGTGCGACCACGCTCGACGAGTACCGCAAGTACATCGAGAAGGACGCCGCCCTGGAGCGTCGTTTCCAGCAGGTGCTGGTCGGCGAGCCGTCGGTGGAGGACACCGTCGGCATCCTGCGCGGTCTCAAGGATCGCTACGAGGTGCACCACGGTGTGCGGATCACCGACTCCGCGCTGGTCGCGGCCGCCACGCTGTCGGATCGCTACATCACCAGCCGCTTCCTGCCGGACAAGGCCATCGACCTGGTCGACGAGGCGGGATCCCGGCTGCGGATGGAGATCGACTCCCGACCCGTCGAGATCGACGAGGTCGAGCGGCTCGTCCGTCGCCTCGAGATCGAGGAAATGGCGCTGGCCAAGGAGGAGGACGAGGCGTCCAAGGACCGGCTGGAGAAACTGCGTGCCGAACTCGCCGACAAGAAGGAGCACCTGGCCGAGCTGACCACCCGGTGGCAGAACGAAAAGGGCGCCATCGACGTGGTCCGCGAACTCAAGGAGCAGCTGGAATCTCTGCGCGGTGCGGCCGATCGGGCCGAACGCGACGGTGACCTGGCCAAGGCCTCCGAGCTGCGCTATGGCCGCATCCCGGAGGTGGAGAAGAAGCTCGACGCCGCGCTGCCGGTCGCGGAGGCGCGCGAGAACGTGATGCTCAAGGAGGAGGTCGGCCCCGACGATATCGCCGAGGTGGTGGAGGCCTGGACCGGAATCCCCGCCGGGCGCATGCTCGAAGGCGAGACCGCCAAGCTGCTGCGCATGGAGTCCGAGCTGGGCAAGCGCGTCATCGGGCAGAAGGCCGCCGTGCAGGCGGTCTCCGATGCGGTGCGCCGGTCACGTGCCGGCGTCGCCGACCCCAACCGCCCCACCGGGTCGTTCATGTTCCTGGGCCCGACCGGCGTCGGTAAGACCGAGCTGGCCAAGGCGCTCGCGGAGTTCCTGTTCGACGACGAGCGCGCGATGGTCCGCATCGACATGAGCGAGTACGGCGAGAAGCACTCCGTCGCGCGACTGGTCGGTGCCCCTCCCGGCTACATCGGGTACGACCAGGGCGGTCAGCTCACCGAGGCGGTACGCCGCCGGCCGTACACCGTGGTGCTCTTCGACGAGGTCGAGAAGGCCCACCCGGACGTGTTCGATGTGCTGCTGCAGGTTCTCGATGAGGGCAGGCTCACCGACGGCCAGGGCCGCACGGTGGACTTCCGCAACACCATCCTGATCCTGACCTCCAATCTGGGGTCGGGCGGCAGCGAGGAGCAGGTGATGGCCGCGGTGCGCGCGGCGTTCAAGCCGGAGTTCATCAACCGGCTCGACGACGTGATCATCTTCCACGGCCTGGAGCCCGGCGAGCTGGTCTCGATCGTCGACATCCAGCTGGCCCAACTGCAGAAGCGGCTCGCACAGCGTCGCCTCATCCTGGAGGTCTCGCTGCCCGCCAAGCAGTGGCTGGCCCAGCGCGGATTCGACCCCGTCTACGGGGCGCGGCCGCTGCGCCGGCTGGTGCAGCAGGCAATCGGTGACCAGCTGGCCAAGCTGTTGCTGGCCGGCGAGGTGCACGACGGAGACACGGTCCCGGTCAACCTCAGCCCCGACGGGGAGAGTCTGATCCTGGGCTGATCAATCCCTCGACTGGCCACTTATCGCACGGTTTCGCATCGTTTCCGGGTGATAAGTGGCCACTCGACGTCTGGTAACCCGGTTGTGATCATCTCGAGTTCTCGCGAACCGGGCTCCAGCAAGTAGGCTGAGGGCAATGGTTCCTCTCTGGTTCACACTGTCCGCACTCTGCTTCGTGGGTGCGGCCGTCTTGCTGTACGTGGATATCGACCGCCGGCGCGGGTTGGGCCGGCGGCGTAAGTCGTGGGCGAAGTCGCACGGTTTCGACTACGAGCACGAATCTGCCGACATTCTGAGCCGCTGGAAACGCGGTGTGATGTCGACCGTCGGGGAGCACGTCACGGCGCGCAACGTGGTGCTGGGTCAGATCCGGGGCGAGGCCGTCTTCATCTTCGATCTCGACGATGTCGCCACCGTGATCGCGCTGCACCGCAAGGTCGGCACCAATGTCGTCGTGGACCTGCGCCTCAAGGACATCAAGGAGCCCCGCGAGAGCGATATCTGGCTGCTCGGTGCCATCGGTCCGCGGATGGTCTACTCCACGAACCTGGACGCCGCCCGTCGCGCGTGCGACCGCCGGATGGTCACCTTCGCCCACACCGCGCCGGACTGCGCGGAGATCATGTGGAACGAGCAGAACTGGACGTTGGTGGCCATGCCGATCACCAGCGGCCGCGCCCAGTGGGACGAGGGGTTGCGCACCGTGCGTCAGTTCAACGACCTGCTGCGCGTGCTGCCGCCGTTGCCGCAGCCGGGCCTCGCCGGTGCCGGCGCGCGCACCGGTCAGCCCGCACTGGCCCGTCGCAGTGGTTCGCCCAGCCGTCCGTCGGCGCCCCGGTCCACCGAGCTACCCCGGCCCGCCGAACTCCCGGCCGGCCGCGGTGACCTGCCGCCCGGTCGCGCCGATGTGGGCCGCTACGTCCAGCAGCGTCCGCCGGTGCACAACAGCACCCGGCAATCACCGCACTACCAGCGGTAGCCGGTGCGGGTACCGGAGGGCAGGGGCGGAGCGACTCGGGAAGATCGGACAGCGCTGATCACCGGTCCGACGGCCGGGCTCGGCGAGGGATTCGCCCGACGCTACGCCCAGGACGGATACGACCTGGTGCTGGTGGCCCGTGACACCGCACGCTTGGAGCGACTCGCCGCCGAACTGCGTGACGAGGCGGGCATCGACGTCGAGGTGCTGCCCGCGGATCTGGCCGTCGCCGCCGACCGGCAGCGGGTCGCCGACCGGTTGTCCGCCGGTGTGCACACCCTGATCAACAACGCCGGCTTCGGTACCTCGGGCGAGTTCTGGACCGCCGACTATGGCGTGCTGCAATCCCAACTCGATGTCAACGTCACCGCCGTGATGGCGCTGACTCATGCGGCGCTGCCGGCGATGCTCGCCGCGGGGACGGGCACCGTCATCAATGTGGCCAGCGTCGCCGGTCTGCTGCCCGGGCGCGGGTCCACCTACTCGGCCTCCAAATCCTGGGTCATCGCGTTCTCCGAGGGGTTGGCCAACGGGCTGGACGGCACCGGGGTCGGTGTGCACGCGCTGTGTCCCGGCTTCGTGCACACCGAGTTCCACGAGCGCGCCGGTATCGAGATGTCCGGCACGCCGTCCTGGTTCTGGCTCGAGGTCCCCGATGTGGTGCGAGACACCCTGGCCGGTGTCGCCAAAGGTGATGTCGTCATCGTGCCGGGCCTGCAGTACAAGGTGCTGACCGCCGGCAGTCGGCTGGTCCCGCGAAAGCTGGTGCGCGGCTTGACCAGACGAGTGGGTCGCGGTCGTGAACGGACCTGAATGCGGTTAGCGCGCAAGGTGGTGTCCGTGCTGGCGGTCGCGGCGCTGCTGGTCGGCTGTTCCGGCGGCGACGGCACCGCCGGCCCGTACGGTACCCAGCAGGCGAAGATCGGCGAATCGCTGTCGCTGCTGGGCTGGAACATCTCGGTGGCCAACCTGCGCTTCGAGGGCGACCAGGTGCTCATCGACGTCGACGCGGCCGTCGCTGCGGCAGACCAGGACGGGGGAGAGACAGACGCCCACGCTCCGGCCGAAAGCCTGCGGTTCGGGCTCTACGGTGCGCTCGCCCATCCGATCGAAGCCGATGCCGTCGGCGGCTGTGCGTCGGCGTCCGACCTGAGTCTGCAGCCCATCACCGCGCGGGATCCCCAGCGTCTCAGTGGCACAGCATGTCTGGGTCCGATCAGAGATCAGAGCCAGGTACGCGGGGTGTATGTGTACTCGCCACAGGACCGGATACCCAAGACGACCGTGGCCTATGCGGCGGCCTTCCCGGTCGGGCTGGCACCCACCAACCCCGCCGAGACCGGCTTGGCGATGCGCTCGACCAGTGTGGATGCCTTCACGGCCGACGGCTCGCAGCTGGCGCCGACCGCGCTGGGGGACCCGGAGGCGTTCACCGGCAACGGGTACATGTTGCTGGGTCTGGCCATCGACGGACTGGCCGAGCGCTACCGTGACGACTCGGTGGCACGCGGCGGTCCGCTGATGGTGCTGACCGCACCGACGCTGCCCGGAAGCGGCCTCTCGCATGCGTGTTCGGTGTACGGTTCCTCGCTGCTGGTGCTGCCCGACGCGGCGCGCGACGCGGTGTCCATCCGGGCCTCGATGTGCACCCAGGGCGAGATCACCGCTGCGCTGCTGTACCCGTCGGTGTCCCTGGTCGGTACCCACGCGGCACTGTGGACGACGCAATAGCGGTAGGCCCCACCGAGTGGGGCGAAACCCCCGGCGTGGGCCCCTGGGAGGGACCCCCGCCGGCCGACCCGCGCTATGACCCGGAGCTGCTGCGCGATGGGGACAGACGCAATGTCGTTGACGCCTACCGGTATTGGACTCGTGAAGCGATCATCGCCGATATCGACACCCGCCGCCATCCCCTGCACATCGCGATCGAGAACTTCGGCAGCGACGCGAATATCGGTACCGTGGTGCGCACCGCGAATGCCTTCGCGGTGGACACCGTGCACATCGTGGGCCGTCGCCGGTGGAACCGTCGCGGTGCCATGGTGACCGATCGGTATCAACGGCTGCGGCATCACGACAGCACCGCGGCGCTTCTGGAGTTCGCCGCGGCCCAGGGCCTGCACGTCGTCGCCGTCGACAATGTGGCGGGCTCGCAACCACTGGAACAGGTCACGCTGCCGCGCGAGTGCGTGTTGGTGTTCGGGCAGGAGGGACCCGGCATCACGCCGGAGGCCTCGGCGAGCGCCGAGCTGACGGTGTCCATCGCCCAGTTCGGCTCGACCCGCAGCATCAACGCCGGTGTCGCGGCGGGTATCGCGATGCACGCATGGATCCGCACGCATGCCGACATATCCCGGGCCTGGTAGGGCAGGATCTAGACATGGTTGAGGTGTGGGCTAATCGTGCGGCCAGTTCCGAGGCGGCCATCGCCAAACGCCACCTCAGACGGTTATGGGGGCTGCCGGGCACCCAGCTCGGCGTGGTGGCCTGGCCGG
Organism: Mycobacterium adipatum; assembly: GCF_001644575.1. NCBI lineage: Bacteria > Bacillati > Actinomycetota > Actinomycetes > Mycobacteriales > Mycobacteriaceae > Mycobacterium > Mycobacterium adipatum. The sequence continues at coordinate 5,733,911 of NZ_CP015596.1, read as the reverse complement.
CGGCCCGCAAGCAGACCCTGTTCGGCACCTGGCACTACTGGTGGCAGGCCCATCTGCTGGACTGCCTGGTCGACGCCCAGCTGCGCGACCCGCAGCCGCAACGCCTGATCCGCATCAAGCGGCAGATCCGCGGTCACCGCATCCGCAACAACGGTCGCTGGACGAATGACTACTACGACGATATGGCCTGGCTGGCGCTGGCCCTGGAGCGATCGGGGCGGCTCACCGGTGTCGGACGGCCCAGGGCGCTGGACAAGCTGGCCGATCAGTTCCTGAACTCCTGGGTGCCAGAGGACGGCGGCGGAATCCCCTGGCGCAAACAGGACCAGTTCTTCAACGCCCCGGCCAACGGTCCCGCCGCGATCTTCCTGGCCCGCCATGATCGGCTGCGCCGGGCCCAGCAGATGGGCGACTGGATCGAGGACACGCTGATCGACCCCGAGACCCATCTGGTGTTCGACGGGATCAAGGCCGGGTCGTTGGTGCGTGCGCAGTACACCTACTGCCAGGGTGTCGTGCTCGGGCTCGAGGTCGAACTGGCCAATCGCACCGACGATGCCGAACATGCCCTGCGCGTGCACCGGTTGGTGGCCGCGGTGCGCGATCACATGTGCACCGACGGTGTGATCCGCGGCGCCGGCGGCGGGGACGGCGGGCTGTTCAACGCGATCCTGGCCCGCTACCTGGCCTTCGTCGCCACCGATCTGCCCGGCACTACACCCGAGGATGAGCAGGCCCGCGCCACCGCCCGGGACCTGGTGCTCACCTCGGCCACGTCGGCGTGGGATTACCGACAGACCGTGGACGGGTTGCCGCTGTTCGGCGCGTTCTGGGACCGCAACGCGGTGGTGCCGCAATCGGTGACCGGGGATGCCCAATTCGTGGAGGGGGCGGTCAGCGCCTCCGAGGTGCCCGAGCGTGACCTGTCGGTGCAACTGTCCGGCTGGATGCTGATGGAGGCCGCCCACACCCTGGACACCGGCCAGAGTGACGGAGACGCCGATCAGTGACTGAGGCGACGACTCAGCGGGGTTTCCCCCTGCTTCCGTCGCGATTCAGCCGTGGCAGCAAGGCCACCAGGACGACGGACAACACCGCGGCGGCCCTGCTGCTGTTATTCACCGTCATCGCCATCGCATGGGCGAATTCGCCCTGGGCGGACAGCTATTCGACGTTGCTGGACACACACCTGGGGCTCAGCGTCGGCGCCCACCACGTCGAGATGTCGGTCAAGCACTTCGTCAACGACGCCCTGATGACGTTCTTCTTCTTCATCGTCGGGCTCGAGGTGACCCGCGAATTCACCATCGGTGAGCTGACCGATCGCTCGCGCGCGGCGGTGCCGGTGATCGCCGCGGCGGCAGGTCTGGTCATCCCGGCCGTGGTGTTTCTGGCGTTCAACCCGACCGGTGAGAACGCCCAGGCGTGGGGGGTGGTGATATCCACCGACACCGCCTTCCTGGTCGGCGCGCTGGCCATCATCAAGCCCAAATTCCCTGCCCGCGTGCGGATCTTCCTGCTCACCCTGGCGGTCGTGGACGATGTCGGCGCGCTGTGCGCCATCGCGCTGTTCTACTCCGAGAGCGTGCAGGTCGGGCCGCTGCTGGTTGCGGTGGCGCTCATCGGCGCGCTCGCGCTGGTGCGGTTCCTGCCCCTGGGGGTGCGCGGACCCGCGTACGCCGTCCTCGGGGTGGCGCTGTGGATCGCGCTGTACCTGGCCGGGGTGCATCCGACGCTGGCCGGTGTGGTGATCGCGCTGTCGATCCCGGTGTTCACGCCGGAGCGGCGCCCGGTCGAGCGGGCCGTCGACCAGATTCGGGCGTTCCGGCAGTCGCCGAACTCCGAGTACGCCCGCGCGGCGAGTCGTTCGCTGCGCGAATCGATCTCGATCAACGAACGGTTGCAGACGACCGTCGGGCCCACCGTCTCGTTCGTGGTGCTCCCGCTGTTCGCCTTGGTCAATGCCGGTGTGCGACTCGATGCGCAGAGTTTGTCCACGGCGCTGCGATCCCCATTGACGTGGGGCATCGTCGCCGGTCTGGTGATCGGCAAGTTCGTCGGCATCACCGGGGCCACCTGGGCGATCCGGCGTATCGGGTTCGGGGAGCTCGCCCCCGGGCTCACGCTGCGACGCATCGCCGGCGGCGCGGCGCTGTCCGGCATCGGCTTCACCATCTCACTGTTCATCGTCGACATCGCGATCACCGATCCCAGCCGCCAGGACCAGGCGCGCATCGGTGTGCTGGCGGCCTCGATCATCGCGTTCGCGTTGGGCTGGGCCATCTTCCGGATCACCGACTGGCTCAGTCCGCCCGAGCCGGTCGGTTTGAAGCTGCTGCGTCCGATCGATCCCGACCGTGACCACGCCCGTGGCGCCCGTGACGCGCCGCTGACGCTGGTGGAGTACGGCGATTTCGAGTGCCCGTTCTGCAGCCGCGCGACCGGTGCAATCGACGAGGTCCGGGCCCACTTCGGTGATGAATTACTCTATGTGTGGCGGCATTTCCCGCTGGAGCGCGCACATCCGCGCGCCTTCGATGCGGCGCGCGCCAGCGAGGCCGCGGCGCTGCAGGGCAGGTTCTGGGAGATGGCGCACGAACTGTTCGCTCATCAGGATGACCTGGAATGGTCCGACATCTACCGGTACGCGGTGGCGGCCGGGTGCGATATCGAGCAGTTCGACCAGGACGTGCGGGTGCATTCGTCGAAGGTGCTGCACCGGGTGACCGACGATGCCGAGGACGCCGAGGCGATGGATCTCAATGCCACCCCAACGCTGTTCGTGAACGGCAAGCGCCACAAGGGGCCCTGGGATGCGGCCAGCCTGATCCGGGCTCTCGAAGGGCGTTAGCCTCGCCGGCTCTGCCGGATGCCGAACGCCACGAGCGCACCGGCCAGCACGGTCAACGCCAACCCGGCGACCGTGACGGCCGCGTGGAACTGCTGGGTCTGTGGTTGCGTCCAGTTCGCGGCAGCCAGTGAACCGGTGAACAGTGCCGCCAGGATGGTGCCGGCGACGGTGACGCCGATCCCCGCCGCCACCTGCGAGGCGGTGTCGGTGAGCGCGGTGCCGATGGTGGTCCGGTTGTCCGGCAGCCCGCGCACCACGTTGAGCGCGGCGACCACGCCCACCACGCGCATGCCGGCGGCCACCAGTGCCAGGGCCAGCGCGACCCAGAGGTAGCCGAGGCGGCCGAGCAGCGCGAAGCAGGCCAGGCCGGCCACCACGGCACATGCGCTGATCCAGGCGGCGCGCTCCGGTCCGACTCGCCGCACCAGTGGATTGACGAACGCGCTGCCGGCGATCAGGACCACGACCTGCGGCAGCATGCCGAGCGCGGCGAGTGCCGGCGGCCACCCCCAGTCGAGCTGCAGCTGCAGGGTCACCAGGCAGCCGAGACCGGCGACCGCCAACCCGGCCGCCGCCTTGAACGCCAGACCGCCCGAAACCAGCGGGCGCGCAAGGAGGTCCGGTGCGATCAGCGGATGTTGTGCCGAGCGCTCGCGAAGCACGAACAGGCCGAGGGCGACGACGGCCCCGGCGCTGGTCGCCCACGGTGACCAGGAGCCGGGGCCCCGGTCGACGAACAGGGTGGGGGCCACCAGCGCCAGCGCGATCGAGGCGGTACCCAGCGCGGCACCCAGGATGTCCAGCGGGGCACGGTGTAGGTCGGCGGTTCGGTCGGCGGCCACGCCGCGGCTGACGCCGATGATCGCCAGCACCGCGACGGGGACGTTCACCAACAGCAGTACCTGCCACTGCGTGATCTGGATGACCAGCCCGCCGGCGGTCGGTCCGATGGCCAGACCGACGAGACCGACGGTGGAGATGAGGGTGATCGCCCGCAGTCGCAACGCGTCCTCGTCGAAGAGTCGGAATGCCAGCGCCATCGAGCCCGGGGTGGTCATCGCGGCGGCGATGCCGGTGAGCACCCGGACGGCGATGAGCTGATCGACGGTGCTGACGAGTGCGGTGGCGAGGCTCGCTGCGGCGAGCACGACGAGTCCGACGAGCATGAGCCGGCGGCGACCGAACCGGTCGGCCACCGCGCCGAACGCCAGCATCAGCGCGCCGAGGGCGACGGCGTATGCACCGATGACCCATTGCAGCTCGGTCGTCGAGGCGTGCAGGTCGCGACCGATGGTGGGCAGCGCGATGTTGAGCACCGAGTTGTCCAGCATTTCGAAGAGGACGACCGCGGACAGACCCACCAACGCGGGCCAGGCCTGCCGCAGCGAACGAGGCGGCACAATGCTCGGGGTAGCAATCATGCGTCTAAATTAAGTGACTAAACTAAGTCAGTCAACAAAGTGGGGTGAAATGCCGAGAACCTCCGAGCGTGGCGGCCCGATCACGCGCCGCAAGATCTCCGATGTCGCGACCGTGTTGTTCCTCGACCGCGGGTTCGACGCCGTCACCGTCGCCGACGTGGCCCGCCAGGCGGGGGTCTCCAGCGTCACCGTGTTCAAACACTTCCCGCGCAAGGAGGACCTGCTCTTCGACCGCGAAGAGGACGCCGTCGACATCCTGCGCGCCGCCGTGCGTGACCGCGATCCCGGCGTCGACGCGCTCACCTCGCTGCGGGAGGCGGCCTTCCGGCTCGTCGACGACCGCCACGCGCTGTCCGCGCTCAAGCAGGGATCGATCCCGTTCTTCCGGACCGTCGCGGGATCATCGGCGCTGATCGCGCGCGCCCGCGAGATCGGGGCGGAGCTGCAGCAGGCGCTGGCGGATGAACTGGACGCCGACGAACGATTCGGGGGTGACCCGGCACTGTTCGCGGCGCTCGTCATCGCCGGCTACACCGCGGTGATGACCGAGACCGCCCGCCGCGTCATCGACGAAGGCGCACCGGAACCCGTCATCGACGACCACCGGGCACGGCTGGGACGGTTGTTCGACGCGTTGAAGAACGGTGTGGTGGTTTAGGCCTGCTCGGCGAGCGGACCCTCGCCGGCGTCCTTGGCGGCCTTACGGCGCTTGTACCACTCGATGGCGATCGGCAGCACCGAGATGACGACGATGCCGATGACGATCGGTTCCAGCAGCTTCTGGATGATCTCGAAGCGGCCCAGCCAGTAGCCCAGCAGCGTCAGCCCCACCCCCCAGACGACGGCGCCGACCGCGTTGAACAGCGTGAACACGGCGTAATTCATCTTGGCCGCGCCGGCGGTGATCGGTGCCAGTGTGCGCACGATCGGCACGAAACGGGCGATGACGATGGCGAACGGCCCGCGCTGCTCGAAGAAGACATGCGCCTCGTCGAGGTACTTCTGCTTGAGGAAGCGGGCATCGGGTTTGAACATGGCGGTGCCGACATTGCGGCCGATCCAATAGCCCAACTGCGCACCCAGCACCGCGGCGATGGGGATGAACACCAGCAGCTGCCACAGCTGGAAATCCGCGTTGGCGACATTGCCCTCCTTGGAGGCTGCCGCGGTGCCCGCGGCCAGCATGCCCGCCACGAACAGCAGCGAATCACCCGGCAGGATCGGGAACAGCACGCCCGACTCGACGAACACCACCACCAGCAGGCCGATCAGGGCCCAGGTTCCGAAGTAACTCAGCAGGTTGATCGGATCCATGAAATCCGGCATCAGGGCCAGATGGGTAGCTGGCGCGAGCGCCACGTCGTTCACCGTCATGAGGCCCCAAGATACCGGCTGCGGCTCAGGGACAGGCCACGGCGATCTGGTAGCTGGAGTCCACGATGCGCGCCGGGTCCGCCGAATCGGTACCGCTACCGGACCCGGAGACGATGACGGTGGCGCCGTTGCGATAGGCCGTCGGCGGCTCGGCCGCCGTACCGGCGGCGAACCCGAGCGCCACGCCGCCGACGTCGCCGATCGAGACCGATCGCACCGACGGCATATCGTCATCGGTCACGATCACGCTGACCCCGAGCGAGCTGGCCCCGATGCTGATGGTCGTCAGCCCGTCATCGGTGGAGCAGCTCACCGGGCCGGTGGGGCCGGTGTCCCCGTTCACGATGACCTGGGCCATGCCCGGGGCGACCGAGCGGGCCGGCACCGGCGCGGGCGGCGCGAGCGGGGCGGGCACCGGAACGGACACCGGGCCGGGGGCGGCTTCGGGGGCGCACCCGGCCATCAGGATCGGGACCGCCACGGCGAGCAGTGGCAGGACCGATCGGGCGCGCATTTCCACCACCGTAATCCGTCGACTCGGTATCCGCCCTGCCGCCGCCATCGCTTTATTGAGATACTGCCGGAGAAAGCGCACGCGACCCAGGAGGAAGTCAATGCCCATCGCCACGCCCGAGGTATACGCCGAGATGCTGGGCCGCGCCAAGGAGCACTCGTTCGCCTTCCCGGCGATCAACTGCACCTCCTCGGAGACCATCAATGCCGCGATCAAGGGATTCGCCGACGCGGGCAGCGACGGGATCATCCAGTTCTCCACCGGCGGTGCAGAGTTCGGCTCCGGGCTCGGCATCAAGGACATGGTCGTCGGCGCCACCGCGCTGGCCGAGTTCGCCCATGTCGTCGCCGCCAAGTACGACGTCACCGTCGCTCTGCACACCGACCACTGCCCCAAGGACAAGCTGGACAGTTTCGTGCGGCCGCTGCTGGCGATCTCGGCCGAGCGCGTCAAGAACGGTCAGAACCCGCTGTTCCAGTCGCACATGTGGGACGGGTCCGCGGTGCCGATCGACGAGAATCTGCAGATCGCTCAGGAACTGCTGAAGCTCTCGGCCGAGGCCAAGATCATCCTGGAGATCGAGATCGGCGTGGTCGGCGGTGAAGAGGACGGCGTCGAGGCCGAGATCAACGACAAGCTCTACACCACCCCCGAGGACTTCGAGAAGACCATCGATGCGCTCGGCGTCGGGGAGAACGGCAAGTACCTGCTGGCCGCGACGTTCGGCAATGTGCACGGCGTGTACAAGCCGGGCAACGTCAAGCTGCGTCCCGATGTGCTGGAGCAGGGTCAGAAGGTGGCCGTCGCCAAGCTGGGGCTGCCCGAAGGCAGCCAGCCGTTCGACTTCGTCTTCCACGGCGGATCGGGCTCGCTGAAGTCCGAGATCGAGGATTCGCTGCGCTTCGGCGTGGTGAAGATGAACGTCGACACCGACACCCAGTACGCATTCAGCCGGCCCATCGTCGGTCACATGTTCACCAACTACGACGGTGTGCTCAAGATCGACGGCGAGGTCGGCAACAAGAAGGTCTACGACCCGCGCAGCTACCTGAAGAAGGCCGAGGCCGGGATGACCGAGCGGGTCATCGAGGCGTGCAACGACCTGCACAGCGCTGGCCGCTCGGTGTCCGCGGGCTAGTTGTACTGACCACGGACGTTAGGTACGGCGTGGCGTGGTGACATGAAGAAGACCTCCGAGTGGAGTGCGAGCTGTCTAGGAACGCTCCCCACCCTCGGAGGTCTTCGTGTCCCACCGTAATGCCCCATTGTCAGAAACCGGTCGTCTGCGCCTCGCTCGTTGCGTAGTTGAGGACGGCTGGCCGTTGCGTCGGGCAGCCGAACGCTTTCAAGTCGCAGTCACGACCGCCCAGCGGTGGGCCACCCGTTACCGCGAGCTGGGCCCGACCGGTATGGCTGATCGCAGCTCGCGACCGCATCGAAGCCCCCACCAAACCCCGACACGCACTGAGCGCCGAATCATCAAGGTCCGCGTCATCCGCCGGTGGGGACCAGCCCGGATCGGTTATCTGCTGGGCATTCATCCCTCCACAGTGCACCGCGTGCTGATGCGTTACGGGATAGCCCGGTTGCGCTGGCTGGACCGCCCGACCGGTCGGGTCATCCGCCGCATTGAGTCGGCCGCCGTCGGGGATCTGGTCCATGTCGATGTCAAGAAAGTCGGCAAGATCCCTGCCGGCGGCGGCTGGCGGATGCTGGGACGCACCGTTGGTAACCGCAACTCCAAAGCGGATAAGAGTTCAGGACGGCGAAGTAAGTGGGGTGATCCCTTGCGGGGGCACCACTTCCTGCACACCGCGATCGATGGCTACTCCCGGTTGGTCTACAGCGAGATGCTCGCCGATGAACGCAAGGAGACCGCAGCAGAATTTTGGACCCGCGCCAACGCCTGGTTCGAACACTGCGGCATAACCGTCCGAAAAGTGCTGACCGACAATGGGTCCTGCTACCGGTCTCACACCTTTCGCGAAGCGCTCGGCAGAGTTGAGCATCGCCGCACCCGTCCGTATCGGCCCCAAACCAATGGCAAGGTCGAGCGCTTCCACCGCACCCTGGCCGACGAATGGGCCTATGCGCGGCTCTACACCAGCGACGCGGAACGTTGCGCTGAATACCCACGCTGGCTGCACACCTACAATTACCACCGCGGCCACACCGCACTCGGGGGCCAACCACCCGCCGCCCGCGTACCTAACCTCTCAGGTCAGTACAGCTAGTTCTGCTCGGCCGGGCGCCAGCCGCCCGGCAGCAACGGGCTGACCGCCGCGGCGCCGAATCGATCGGTGTGCACGGTGGTCAGCCCCTTTGCGCCCGGGCAACGCGCGGTGATAGGGAAACACCCGATTTCTCGTGCGTCGGGCGCCGTTAGCGTGTGACCGATGACCGACTCTGCGATTGTGTCGCGTGCCATCGTCGTGTTCGCATCGTTTCTTGCCGTGACGGGTTGTAGCTCACAATCCAGCGTCGGCGATGGGAATGCCGAGGCCGGTGGCGCATCGCCAACCGCGTCGGTGGCCGCTGACTCTGCCGCGATCGACGCGTGCGCGCTGCTGTCGGCGCAAGACATCTCGGCGCTGCTGGGCACGGCAGTCGCGGGACGGTCCACCTCCACCGACCCCACCATGCCGGGATGCATCTGGGAGAACCCCGACACCTACGAATCCATCGCGGTGGAGGTCGGCAACCCGGGTTCGGCGGCGCACAACACTCTTGCACCGCCGGAGCCCGGGTTCCCCGACGTCGGTACGCCGGGTCCCGACGGCATGCGCTTTCTGGTGCGCGGGCAGGTGGAATTTCCGGCGGGTGGCCGCAGCAACATGGTGCAGGTCGCCGTCATGGCGATGTCGGACGAGGAAGCCGACGCAGCCGCCGTCGACCTCGCACGCAAGATCGGTCCGCTGATCCCGCGGTGACTAGAAGCTCGAGAAGTCCTGTTGCACGCGGCCGATTTCGACGTTCTTTCCGTTGAAGTCGGCGCTACACGCCACCACAACGGTGTAAGTCTGCCCGGGAAGCGGAGCCGCGAACTCCAACGGGGTGGTGCCCTTCGGGTTGACCTCGAAGTTGCGGCTGACCGGAATTCCCAGCCCGAGCACTTCTTTGGCGTTGTAGGTGCACTGCGCCCGCAGATTCGACGTGTTTCCCACAGTCACCTTGGCGCGCAAACCTTCGCGCCGGATATCCAGCGTGACGGCGTTCGTCGGCGCCATCTCCGCCGGCGGCGGTTTGGGTGGGCAGGTCTGGCCGGCCGGGATGGTCGGGCCGCCGGTGCACTTGATGGGCCTCCCCGCGGGTTCCGGGACCGGCACCGGGGCCGCGGCGGGCGGCTCGCCGAGGGATACGGAGACCCGGCTCTCGTCGTTCCACCGGGACATCCCTACGCCGTAGTCCTTGTAGCTGCAATTGCTGATCAATGGGCGGATCTTGTTGATGAGGCCGGCGATCGCGTCTGCGGTGGGATCGCCGTACTCTTCCGTTGTCGCTGTCATTCCGTTGTAGCGGCCGCCCGGCGGCACACCCGGTGAGGTGTTGCCCACCATCGCTTGCGCGTTGCCCTCGAGGTCGATGTTGTAATTCAGCGCTCCGCACGGCGACTCGCTGCGCATGGCGTTGACGGCGGCGCGAATTCCGTCCAGCGGGCTGGCGTACGCCACCGGCGCCGCCGCCCACGTTGCCGCGAAAAGCGTTGCGAAAGCGATGGATACAGTGGTGCGAGTCGTGGTCACGGCTACTCCCTCGGTCGCTGGTTACTTACTCAGCGGGTCGACAGTAAGCTGCCGGCCACCGACGACTAAATAGGGTGATTCCCTACTCCTGGGCATGCCTGCGGTGAAGAGGCGATAGGGAAACACCCGATTTAACTCCCCGTCCGGGCGGATAGCGTCGGCCGCATCGATGGCACCGCAATCCCGCGCCTGGAGGAACGAGAATCATGATGCCCAGATTTCACATGCTGGTAGCCGCCGCGATCACGTGCGGTGCCAGCATGCTGGTTTGCGCCCCGAGCGCTGCGGCTGACCCGGCAACATTCCTGGATGAACTCGGTGTCAACGACGCCTGGCTGCCGGGCATGGACGCCGACGAAGTCATCGCCGCGGGCTTCGCCGCGTGCGCAGACCTGCGTGGTGGGGTGCCGGTGCTCGACGAGATGGGCCGGGTGGAATCGCGCTACCAGTTTCAGCAGGGCACGCTGTTCGTCAGCGCAGCCACGACTCATCTATGTCCCGATTTCGCCGGTTAGGAGTCTCCCAGTTCCTCGGCCATCCGTCGGCCGAGTGCGGCACGCGAGTTGATACCGAGCTTGCGATAGATCCGAGAGAGGTTGGCCTCCACCGTCTTCGGGCTGATGAACAGGGCGGCGGCGACGTCGCGGTTGGTCATGCCGGATGCTGCGAGTTCGGCGACCCGTTGCTCGGAGGGGGTCAGGGTGGCGTCGCGGTGTGGGCCGACGTTGGCACGGCCCAACTCGGTGCGGGTGCGTTCGGCCCACAGCGGGGTGCCGAGTTGCTCGAAGGTCTGCAGCGCCTCGTTGAGCGCGGCGGAGGCGGCCTGGTTGTGCCGTTGCCGGCGTTCGAGTTGGCCGACCAGAAGTTGCGTTCGGGCACGTTCGAACGGCATGGGCACCCGCTGGTGTTCGACCATCGCCAGCTGGGCAGCGTTGGCCGCGGCGTCGACGTCGCCGCGCGCAGCGAGCAGCATCGCGCGGCAGCGTCCGCCGCAGGCCAGAATCCATGCCCGGTCCAACCGTCGGCCGTCGTCGAGGAACCGCTCGATCAGCCGTTCGGCGTCGTCGAGACGCCCCACGGCGACCATCGCCTCGGCGGCGTCCGGAACGAACAGACCGATCATGATTTCCAGAGCCATGGGTGTCGAGTCGATCAGCGCCAACGCCGGTTCCAGCGCGCTCAGCGCGGCGGCGTGGTTGCCCAGGGACACCTCCAGAAAGGCCAGCATCGCGAGCGGGTACCGAGTCATCGGGGGTGTGCCGAGGAGTTGCAACTGCACCAACGCCTCCGCGACGTCGTCACGGGCCCGCTGTTCGTGGCCGGCGTAGGCGGCGAGGGCCGCCCGCGTCGTCAGACCGATGCACACGGGCTCCGGGTCGCCCAGGGCGTTCGCCCGTTCGAGTGCGTCCTCGGCCAGCAAGCCGGCATCTGCCAGGTCACCGCGCCAGAGAGCCATCAGGAAGCAATGAAAGTCGAGGATGGCCAGCTCGTGCTCCTCGCCTCGGTCCAGCGACTGCCGCCGGACCGCCATCATCGCGTCGTGTCCGCGTTGAAGCTGGCCCGTCCACGCCAGGAGGAGCGCATTGTTGACGGGTGCCCGCAGCACCAGAGGAATGTCGGACGCACCGTCCTCAAGCGCGAGTGCGTGGGCCATCGTCTCGTCGTCGAAACCACGCCCGGAGGCGAAGTTCTGCATCGCGCGCAGGGCCAGGGCAGCACTCAGTAGGTCGGATCGATCCAATTCGGTGGCGAGCGTGACGGCTTCGTCGATGCTGCGGGCAGACTCGTCGAACTGGGCCGCATTGAGTTGCGCGTGAGACAGCAGGATGAGGGCGTGCGCGCGTCGGCCGGGGTCGTCAGCGGACTCGGCAAGCAAGCGCGTGAGAACCGCGATCGCCTCGGCGAGGTTCTCTTCGGCGGTGCGGACCTTGGCCAGCAGGGTCAGTGCTTCCGCGCCCAACCGACCCGGTGGCAGCGTGTCGATGATCTGGATGAGCCGCGTCGCTGCTTCGTTGAAGTTCGCGGCGTGCAAGTGATGTCCGGCTGCCCGGATATGACGCTCGGGAGTGTCGCCACCGAGGCCGATGGCCAAATCGAGAAGCTCTGCGGCGGCGCCGGGCGCGCCTCGGTTGGCCGCCGACAGCGCGGCGGCGTCCAGGGAGTGCAGCGTCTGTTCGTCTGCGACGGTAGCCGACAGCGCCAGGTGTCGTGCTCGCAACTCTGGCTCGGTGGCGATCCCGGCGAGCGTGGCGTGCATCCGTCGGCGCCGGGGCGCAGGGGCGTCGGCATGGATACCGGCGGCCAGTAGGGGATGCGAAAACCGCACCCGATGTCCCTCGTAGTGGATGAGCTTATGGCCTTCGGCCTCGTCGAGGATCTCCGCTGCGCGCGAGTGGGTGACGTTCAGCGCCCGCGCGATGAGGTCGATTGTCGGCGAACCCGCACAGGCAGCGGCGAGCAGCGCTTCCCGCGCCGCCGTCCCCAATTCGCTGACCCTGGCCCGAACCAGATCGGAAAGTGTTGTCTGCATCGATATTTCGCCATCGACAGACGAATATGCCAGTTGTAGGGCATAGAACGGGTTGCCGCGGGAGATGTCGTGAATGCGTACCATTGTCGGTCGCGGCAACGACAGGCCGAGCCGGCGCGCAACGATGGTCCGCAAGGCGCCCAGGCTCAGTGGGCCGACCACCAGGCGCCTGCTGGATTCCGGTCTGGGCAGCCGATCCCGAAAGAGATCGAGGGCGGGGCTCGCGTCGCTGCGCATCGCCGTGATCACCCCGACCGCACCCGAAAGCCGGCGCGCGGCGAACGCGACGGCGGCCGCGCTGGAGGGGTCGAGCCATTGCAGATCGTCGATGCCGATCAACACCGGCCCGACCTCCGCAAGCGTCTCGATGACCGACAGGAACGCCGCGGCCACCGCCCGCGGATCGGTCGGGGCGTCACCGGCATCCCCGCGAAGCAGGACCCGGTCCAACGCGAGTCGTTGCGGGTGGGGCAGGCTGTTTAGCACCGTCGCGTCGACGCGGCTCAGTAGGTCTGCCAGCGCAACGTAGGACAGCACCGATTCCGTCTGCGCAGGCCGGGTGGCTAACACGTGAAAGTCGCGCTCGCGGGCCTGCTCCACGCCGGCCAGCCAGATGGTGGTCTTCCCGATTCCCGCTTCGCCCTCGATCAGCAGGCTGCTGGGTTCACGGGTCGCGGCATCGAGAAACCTAGCGACTGCCGCGCATTCGGCATCGCGGCTCACCACCCCCGCAGCCACCCCAGGATCATGTCACAGCCGGTGCGACTCGGCTCGGGTCGCGCTGTCATAGGGATTCGCCCGATTTAACGCCGCTGCGCGACCCGATAGCCTCCGAGCTGTGGATCCGGCAGAACCATGCTATCTGGTCGAGTGGTATCAGCCCGCCCTCGTGCGCGGATCGCTCGAACGCACGTCGGCTGCCCTGCAATCGAGTGCCGCGGCAGCATCGGCGCTGGGTCCGACGATCCAGTTGATGTCCATGATCGTGGTCCCCACCGACGAGATGGTCTTCGGGGTCTTTTGTGCTGCTTCAGCCGACTTGGTCTCGAAGGTATGTCGGCATGCCGGTTTGCCCGCCGACCGGCTCACCGCGGCGACCGACATCCGCCTCGCGCCCACGAGTCCGGCATGACGCGTCGCGGTGACGGGCAGATGGAGTTCCCGGCGGGCGGCCGCAGCAACATGGTGCTGTCACTCTGCCGTCAGAAGCTTGAGAAGTCCTGTTGCACGCGGCCGATCTCGACGTTCTTGCCGTTGAAGTCGGCGCCACACGCCACCACCACGGTGTAGGTCTGCCCGGGAAGCGGAGCCGCGAACTCCAGCGGGGTGGTGCCCTTCGGGTTGACCTCGAAGTTGCGGCTGACCGGAATGCCCAGGCCGTTGACTTCTTTGGCGTTGTAGGTGCACTGAGCCCGCAGATTCGACGTGTTTCCCACAGTCACTTTGGCGCGCAAACCCTCGCGCCGGATATCCAGCGTGACGGCGTTCGTCGGCGCCATCTCCGCCGGCGGCGGTTTGGGTGGGCAGGTCTGGCCGGCCGGGATGGTCGGGCCGCCGGTGCACTTGATGGGCCTCCCCGCGGGTTCCGGGACCGGCACCGGGGCCGCGGCGGGTGGCTCGCCCAGCGCGATGCTCACGAAACTCATCTCTTCTCCGTCGTCTCGGGCCATGCCCACACCGAAGTCCTGGTAGCTGCAGTTGGTGATCTGGGGGCGCATCTCGTTGACCAGGATCTCCGTCGCCCTCGATGTGGGATCGGCTGATGCGTGACCTTGGTACACCCTGCCCTTGTATTGGCCTGCCGGAGGCACCCCAGGCAGCCTGTTACCGACCCTGTGCTGCGCCTCGCCCTCGAGGTCGAAGTTGTAGTTCAGGGGGCCGCAGGGTGAGCCGCTGCGTGCTGCGTTGACGGCAGCTCGAATACCGTCGAGCGGGCTGGCTTGGGCGACGGGTGCGGTAATCACGCCGGACAGCGCAAGTGCACCCGTGAAAACAACTGCAGGGGTGGAGAAGTGGGATGGCCGAACGTGGTTCATGGCTGTCTCCTCGGAAAGGTTGCCAAAGCTGTTCGGGAACGGTCCGGCAGTTTTCACATTCAGTTGTTCGTGAGATCTCTTCCCCAGGCCGCGCCCTTGGGCTCGACCAGGAAACACCAGGCGTTGGGTGAGCACGCGCTCTGCACCTTCACTACCTGTCCCTCGGTCAACTCGCCGATGACCACGGCATCACCGTCGTCGTTGGATTTGTCGTAGAGGCGTGTATCGGCGTTCACCGTGGCCGTCAGTTCGTCCGGTGGTGCAGGTGCTTTCTCAGGCTCTGGCGACTGCACAGGCGGTTCCGCGGCGGGCACGCAAACGAACTTGGCTTTCGAATACCACTTATTGAAAGCACCTTCGCTGTTCTTGGCGGTGCCTCGGGCGGTGAGGTCATCGTCGATGAAACCGTCCCAGCGGGTGGTCAAGCCGTTGCTCCAGGTGAAGTCGATGGTGATGTTGCGGCCACTGATTCGTCCGTTGGCGGTTCCGTTGGTCCACACCCCACTTCCGTTCTGCCTGTATCCGGCGTTGCCGGAGAAGAAGTCGCCGGACTTGTCGACCACCACCGTCACGTTGTTGTCCTGCGCGAACTCGATCGCAGGGCTGTTGTAGGAGTAGCTGCTGCATGCAGGTGCCAGCGGAAACTGCGGCACCGCATGGGCCGCCGGCGACGCGAGGGGCAATGCTGCAGCGAGGGTCGCTACCGCAAAGCCGTTGGACGCCAGAGTTTTCAAGCGTCGGTGGTCATGAGGCTGCGATGGTCTGGGCATGACGTCTCCTGTGGTCGCGACTGGCAAGTCCGAAACATCACGATGGCACTGGAGTCCGCATCAGATAAATAGGGTGTTTCCCTACGTCACCGGCGTCGACAAGCGCCATGGCGCCGACGGCGGTTCAGCGGCATCTCAGATCGCCTGCTGTGTCGGCAGGATCGTGAGCTCGGTCAGATTCACGTGGCGCGGTATCGATGCGACGAACGCGACCGTCTCGGCGATATCGGCGGGCTGCAGCACGTCGATATCGTTGATCAGATCCGCCATCAACCGGCTGGCGTCCGGGTCGGTCACGTGGTCGGGCAGTTCGGTGTCCACCATGCCGGGCTCGATGGTGCACACGCGCACCATCTTCCGGCCGAGTTCAACCCGCAGCAGCCTGGTCAGCTGACTGATGTAGGCCTTCGTCGCCGAGTACACGGAGAATTTCTCCAGCACGCGCGTCGCCGCGATGGACGAGGTGGTGATCAGGTCGGCCGGGCGCCCCGCACCGGCGTTGTCGATCAGGTGGGGCACGAAGGCGCCGATCGTGTTCATCACGCCGGTGATGTTGAGGTCGATCTGGCGCTGCCAATCCTCGACCTGCAGCTCGTCGATCGCCGAGATCAACTGGACGCCCGCGTTGGCGAACACCAGGTCGGCGGGCCCGAATTGCGCGCAGACCTGCCCGGCGGCGGTCCGGACGGCCTCGCGATCGGTGACATCGAGGGGCACGGCACGTGCGGTGCCGCCGCCCGCGGCGATGCGTGCCACCAGCTCGTCGAGCCTGTCCTTGCGCCGTGCGACCACAGCGACCTTGGCGCCCAGCGCCGCCAGCCGTTCGGCGGTGGCCGCGCCGATCCCGCTGGAGGCGCCGGTCACGACCGCGGTGCGTCCGGCCAGCGGCGTGGCGGTGAGCAGTGTCGTCATGTCATCGTCCTTTCGTCGTCGGGTGATGCACTCGATGAAACCCCCGACAGGTGCCCGCAGACGCGGTTGGACGGGCCCGTTTGATCCTGGGACGAATTGGGCCACCCTCGGCGGTGTCGCAGGTCGTCCGCCACGCCACACTGGTGCGGTGGACAGGAACCGATCCGAGCTTGCTGATTTCCTCAGCACCCGCCGGGCGCGACTTGCCCCCGATGCCGCGGGTGTGGACGCGGGGCCTGCGCGTCGTCGCGTGCCGGGACTACGACGCGAGGAGCTCGCCCAGCTGGCCGGCGTGAGCGTGGACTACTACACCCGGCTCGAACAGGGCCGCAGCCGCAGCGCGTCGGTCGATGTGCTGGAGGCGCTCGCCACCGCCCTGCAACTCGATGACGCCGAACGCGAACACCTGCACGAGCTCGGCCGCCCGCAGCCGGTCACCCGCCGCGCGCGTCCGCGTCCCCAGCGGGTCCATCCCGCGACCCTGGATCTGCTGGACCGTCTCGATCTCGTGGTGTCCCCGGCGTTCGTCCTGGGCCGGCGCCTGGACGTGCTCGCGCACAACCGGTTGGCCGGTGCGCTGATCACCGAGTTCCGTCAGCTGCCCGCTCCGCAGCGCAACCAGGCGCGCTTCGTCTTCTTCGATCCGCACGCGCGTGAGCTCTACGCAGATTGGCATCAGGTGGCCGTCGACACCGTCGCGATGCTGCGCCACGACGCCGGCCGCTACCCCGATGACCCCAAACTGTCCGCATTGATCGGCGAGTTGTCGATCCACTCCGAGGAGTTCCGCAGCTGGTGGGCCCGCCACGACGTGCAACGCCGGACAACGGGGACCAAGAGCTATCACCACCCCCTGGTCGGTGAGCTCACCGTGCAGTACCAGGCGCTCAACCCGTGCGGTGACGAGGATCAGGTGCTGATCGTGTACACCGCCGAGCCGGGATCGTCATCGGACAACGCGTTGCGGCTGCTGGCCCAAACCCACGTCACCCACCGAGCAGACGCCTAGCCGGGAGGCTGTGCCGCTCAGCCGTTCTGGCAGATCTTCCACTGGTCGTCACGGAACTGCAGATCGAAGCTCCGCGTGGAACGCGTCTGCGGCGCGTTGGCCATGAAGGTGGTGACATTCGCCTCGGCGTGGTCGTCGACCACCACCACCTCGTCGATACTGGCCACCACCGGGTACTGCTTGGCGGCCGCGACCCGCTTGTGGGTCTCGGTCCAGGAGCGGTCGTCGTAGTTGACGTAGCTCTCCCGGGTGGCGCCGCAGGTGATGCCGCGCAGCGTGGCCAAGTCCCCCTTCTGGATGGCAGCATCGAAGCTCTCGATGGTGGAGCGGACCTGGTCCTCTTGCGATGTCGCGTTGGCGCCGCCGCGGGTCAACAGCACCGTGCCCAGCACGGCGAGCGCCACCAGCGCCGCGATCACCAACACGACGGCGATCACCCAGCCCCAGCTGCGCCGGGCCCCTGGCGGCTTCGGCGCGTCATCACGCGGTGGAATGACCTGTGGGGCAGCCATTTTGGTGCTATCGATCATCTCCGTGGGGGCACCGGCGGCGAAGATCTCGGTGGGGGGTTCGGGTACCGACTCGATGATCTGGGTGGATCCGTCGAAACCCGACGGCGCGGTGAACCGGCGCTTCGCGGAGTCGTCGGCCTCCGGCGCATCCGGGTTGGGGTCCTGCTTCCCGCCTTCGGGTTCGGTTGGGTTCGACATCCCTACTGCAGTCCTCCCTCGTGATGCTTCAGCGCAAGCCTAATCACAGCCGGCGTACGCCCGCACGGCACAATAGGCCTATGACGCGAATGGGCGACCTGTTGGGGCCGGATCCGGTGCTGCTGCCGGGCGATACGGAAGCTGAGGGCGAACTGGACGCCGGCGAGAAGGCCGCGATCGTCGCCGCCGCGCACCCGAGTGCCTCGGTGGCCTGGGCGACGCTTGCCGAGGAGGCGCTGGCCGAGGATCAGCCGGTGGCCGCCTATGCGTATGCCCGCACCGGGTATCACCGCGGGCTCGATCAGCTGCGCCGTAACGGCTGGAAGGGTTTCGGCCCGGTGCCCTACGCGCATGAACCCAACCGTGGCTTCCTGCGCTGCGTGGCCGCGCTGGCGCGCGCCGCCCAGGAGATCGGTGAGACTCCGGAGTACGCGCGGTGCCTGGACCTGCTGGACGACTGCGACCCGGCCGCCCGGGCCGCGCTCGGCCTGGTCTAGCAGGCGTTCGCGCCGCAGTCGCCGACGCCGCCGGGCGGCTCGACCTGCACCGTGGCGTGTTCGAGGCCGCGTGCCGCCAGCACCGCCTGGGCGGCGACCAGGACCCGGGTCGCATCGGCGGTGCTCGTCAGGTGCGCCGTGGCCATATCCCGGCCGGGCACCAGCGTCCACACATGCAGATCGTGCACCTCGGTGACGCCGGGGACGTCGCGCAACGCACTGCGCAACTCTTCGACGTCGATATGGGCGGGCGAGGACTCGCTGAGGATCCGCAGGGCGGCCCTGGCGAGGGCGAACGCCCGCGGTAGCACCCACAGTGCGACCAGGACGGCGACGACCACGTCGGCGTAGGGCCACCCGGTGGTGACGGTGACGATGCCCGCGATCAGCACGCCGATGCTGCCGACGGTGTCGGCGACGACCTCCATGTAGGCGCCCCTGACGGCCAGGCTGTGCTCGGAGTCCGAGCGCAGCAGCAGCATCACGGCGGCGTTGGCGATCAGGCCGGCCAACGCGACGACGATGAGCGGTACCCCGGGGACCTCGGGTGCGTCCCCGAGTCGCTCGAAGGCCTCGTAGAGGATGAACCCGGCGACACCCAACAGCAGGGCGGCATTGGCGACGGCGGTGAACACCTCGGCGCGGTGCCAACCGTAGGTCCGGGCCGCGGAGGTGGATCCGCGACGGGCCAGCAGCACCGCCGTCAGGCCCATGAACATCGCGACCAGGTCGGTGAGCATGTGTCCGGCGTCGGCGAGCAGCGCGATCGAGTTGATCATCAGCGCGGTGACGAGTTCGACGACGAAGAACGCGCCGAGGATCGCCGCGCCGATGATCATCCGGCCGACGCGCGTGTCACCGCCGCCGTGGCTGTGGTCGTGTCCAGCTCCCATGCCGCCGAATATATGCGTAAAGTCGCATATGTTGCAAGGCCTCAGAGCCAGGCGGACCAGAACCGGGTCAGGCCGCCGCCGATCGACACCAGCGAACCGTTGATCCCGGACAGGTCCACGAACCAGAACACCACCGCGAAGAACACCTGGTTGAGCTGCGGCACCAGCAGCACGACCAGCAGAATCAGGAAACCCCAGCCCTTGGCCGGTTCCAGCGCTCGTTGGGTCTCCGGTTTGAGGTGCGGCTCCAGCGCGCCGTATCCGTCGAGACCGGGAATGGGAAGCAGGTTCAACAGGACCGCCGTCACTTGCAGGAACCCCAGGAAGGCGAGCCCGCCCCAGAACACCAGGTGCGCCGGGTCGAAGAACAGGCCCACCGCCGTCAGCAGGAGCACCGCCAACACCACATTGGCCAGCGGGCCGGCCAGGCTGACCTGGGTGCGTTGCCGCGGCGTCATCCAGCCCGTGCGGACATAGACGGCCCCGCCGGGCAGGCCGATACCGCCGAGAGCGATGAACAGCAGCGGCAGACCCAGCGACAGCATCGGGTTGGAGTACTTGAGCGGATTCAGCGCCAGGTAGCCGCGCACCGCGATGTCGTGGTCACCGAACTTCCACGCGGTATACGCGTGGCCGAATTCGTGCAGGCACAGCGAGACGAGCCACCCCGCGACCACCAGGACAAACACCGCGGCATAGGACAGCGGCTCGATGGCGTCCCCGCAAAACCAGGCCAGCGCGCCCGCCGCGAGCGTGAGGGCCACGATCCCCAGGAAGATCGGGCTGGGACGTACCGACTGACGCAGCGGACGGATGTTCACGTGTCGACGCTACCGGCTCGCTGCGCTCGTCACCGGACGGTGCTCGATGCGCCGGCCTCCTCGCTGCGCTCGTCACCGGACGGCCAGCCAGCCTTCCGTGTGTCGGTAGAACGTCGACCGCTTCACCGCGCGGGGGCCCAGCTCGCCGTCGCGGACCACGAACGCGCCGGTGGTCCCGAGCTGCGCCGCGCGCCCGGCCACCCAACGTTTCGGCCGCATCCGCGAGGACAGCACCGAGGCCCGCAGGCCGGGCATCGCTGCGATCGGCTCGATCCGCACGGCCACAGCCTCGCCGTCGAACAGCACGGTGTCATCCACGACGGCCTCGCCGTGCAACGTGGCCGGCGGCGTGCCCTTCTCCAGTTCGGTCTCACCCACCCACAAGCCGGCGCCGACGAGCACACGCCCGGAATCATCGCGGATCAGCGGTACCCGGGTGGCGTCGTGGGTGAGGGCGGCGCGGACCGCCCGCCGACCCGCCGGCAGTCCGTGGGCGCGGGTGGCGGCGGTGCGCCTGCGGGGCACGAATGCCACCTCGACGGCCAGTTTTTCGGTCTTCATCAGCCGGGTGAGCACCGTGGCCAGATCCTTGTCGGCGCCGACCACGACGATGCGCCGACAGTTTGTCACCGCGTCGACCTGAGTGGCTTCCTGTACCGTCAGCGCAGGTAGATGGGCTAAACCGCGGGGCGCGCGGTGCCCGCCGAACAGCAACACTGCGCAATCGGGCCGGCCGTTTGTGGTGGTCAAGGCCTCTCCTATGGCTCCGCTCGGATAGGGTGGGTCACCGGCTGCATCACTTTAAGCGGGAGAAATGCCATGCCGGCAATCGTGCTCATCGGTGCCCAGTGGGGCGACGAGGGCAAAGGTAAGGCCACCGATCTACTCGGTGGACGTGTGCAATGGGTAGTTCGCTACCAGGGCGGTAACAACGCGGGTCACACCGTGGTGCTGCCGACCGGGGAGAATTTCGCGTTGCACCTCATCCCCTCGGGCATCCTCACCCCGGGTGTCACCAACGTCATCGGCAACGGTGTCGTGGTCGACCCCGGCGTGTTGCTCACCGAGCTTTCCGGGCTCGAGGACCGGGGCGTGGATACGTCGAGGCTGCTGATCTCCGCCGACGCCCACCTGCTCATGCCGTATCACGTCGCCATCGACAAGGTGACCGAGCGCTATATGGGCAACAAGAAGATCGGCACCACCGGTCGCGGGATCGGGCCCTGTTACCAGGACAAGGTCGCGCGGCTGGGCATCCGGGCCGCCGATGTTCTCGATCCCGCCCTGCTCGCCCAGAAGATCGAGGCGGCACTCGAGCTCAAGAACCAGATCCTGGTCAAGATCTACAACCGCAAGGCACTCGACGCCGACGAGGTGGTGAGCACGCTGCTGGAGCAGGCCGACGGTTTCAAGCACCGCATCGCCGATGCCCGGCTGCTGCTCAACGAAGCACTGGAGAACGGCGAGACGGTGCTGCTGGAGGGTTCGCAGGGCACGCTGCTCGACGTCGATCACGGCACCTATCCGTTCGTGACCTCGTCGAACCCGACCGCGGGTGGCGCGGCCGTGGGTTCCGGCATCGGGCCGACCCGCATCACCACGGTGCTGGGCATCCTGAAGGCCTACACCACCCGGGTGGGGTCGGGCCCGTTCCCGACGGAGCTGTTCGACGAGCACGGCGCGTACCTGGCCAAGACCGGTGGTGAGGTCGGTGTGACCACCGGCCGGCCGCGCCGCTGCGGCTGGTTCGACGCTGTCATCGCCCGCTACGCCACCCGCGTCAACGGCATCACCGACTACTTCCTGACCAAGCTCGACGTGCTCTCCAGCCTGGAAACCGTCCCGGTGTGTGTGGGCTACACCGTCGACGGCAAGCGCACCGACGAGATGCCGATGACGCAGTCCGATATCGCGCGTGCCGAACCCATCTACGAAGAGCTGCCTGGCTGGTGGGAGGACATCTCCGGCGCGCGCGAGTTCGATGACCTGCCGGCCAAGGCCCGCGATTACGTATTGCGCCTCGAAGAGCTTGCCGGAGCCCATGTTTCGTGCATCGGCGTGGGGCCGGGGCGGGAGCAGACCATCGTGCGCCGGGACATCCTGGCGTGACCGATTTCGGACTGGATCCGCGCCGCGTCGACCCGCAGTACGACCGGCACGGCGGGTTTCCGGTCTTCGAGGCGGCCGATCCGGGGCCGGGTTTCGCGCGTTTCCTGACCGCCATGCGCCGAGCTCAGGATCTGGCGGTGTCGGTGAACCCGGACAGCGACACCTGGTCTGCCGCCGCGGACCGCGTCGAGGAACTGGTGGCACTGCTTGAACCGCATCAGGCCGCCGAGGGTGTCGGCCCGGCGAACCGGGTGCCTTCGTTGCCCGGTGCGGGCAGCCTGTTGATGCCGCCGTGGCACGTCTCCACATTCGAGGCCGACGGCGTGGAGCTGACCGTGCAGTTCAGCCGCTTCCACGTGGGCGGCAACCAGGCCGTGCACGGTGGCGTGCTGCCGCTGCTGTTCGATTCGGTGTTCGGCATGATCATCCACGCGACCGGGCGGCCGATCAGCCGCACCGCATTCCTGCACGTCGACTATCGCCGGGTGACGCCGATCGACACTCCGCTCACGGTCCGCGGCTGGTTACGAGAAGCCGAGGGCCGCAAAGCCTTTGTGAATGCCGAACTGCGCGACGCCGACGGCAACGTGCTGGCCGAGAGCAACGGACTCATGATCAGACTGCTGCCAGGCCAGCCGTAGTCATGGATCCCAACCGGCACCTCCGCAGGCTGACGACCCCGCGCGCCGCCGCCCTGGCCGGAGTGTTGTTCGCGGTCCTGTTCGGCACGTCGCTAGTGCTGATCCGCACCGCCCTACCCGAGGGTGCCGAACCCGGCTCGCAGTGGATTGAAGGCGCCAGCGCGCAGTTGCGGGTGTCGGCGATCCTGATGCCGTTCGCCGGCATCACGTTCCTTTGGTTCATCGGAGTGGTTCGCGACGGGTTCGGCACGTACGAGGACAAGTTCTTCTCGACGGTCTTCGTCGGTAGCGGACTGCTTTTCCTGGCAATGGTGTTCGTCGCCTCGGCAGTGGGTTCCGGTCTCGCAGCCAGTCGGGCCGGCATACCCGACGTCACCGTGATGGACGAGGTGGCGCTGTTGGGGCAGGGGATGCTGCACACCCTGGCGACGACCTATGGCATTCGCATGGCGGCCGTCTTCATGATGTCGTTGGCCACCATCTGGCTGCGCACCGGCTTGATGCCGCGCTGGCTGGTCATCATGACTTACCTTGTGGCGCTGGGTCTCCTGCTTGCCGCCGATATCAGCATGTGGCTCACGCTGGCGTTCCCGCTGTGGGTTCTCGTGGTCAGCATCGTGCTACTGGTGCGGGCCGGCGTCATCGACCTGCGTCATGATTCGCCGGACAGCGACCCGCGCTAAAAGGGCGGTGGGTCGGCGTCGGTGAATGGATCGACGCCGGGAAACGTCGGTCCGGTATCGAAGTAGCCTGCGGCTCGTCCTTGGGCACCGCCAGGCTTTGCCATGCCGGCCTTCTCTGTGCGGGCCGAGTCTTCTCGGGCGATCTGCTCGCGCATCAATTGCAATGAGAGTTCGGCGGCGTTGCGGGTGCGTTCGGCGTTGACGCGTTGTTCCCGGGTCTGGGCGCGGGTGCGTTGCCGTCTCGGTATGGCGGAGCCACGGCCCGCGGGGTCGCCGATCAGGCTGATGCGGCGAACCCGCGGTACCGGGGTGTCAATGTTGAAGTGCGGGAACAGGATCGCCGCGCCGGGTGTGGTGGTGTACCGATGCCCGGTCGGTGCGGTCCAGGTGGTGGAGCCGTCGGCGTGGGCGGACGGTGTCCACCCGCTACGCATGGTTTTGAGCAGGTGGTGTTCGCGGCACAGTGGTCGCAGGTTGCCGGGATGGGTGGCCCCGGCAGGCCACGGGGTCACGTGGTCGAGGTCGGTCTTGTGGGCGGGTCGCCCGCAGCCGGGGAAGCAGCAGGTCATCGAGCGCATCCGGACGAACGCGGCGAGCTTGGCGGAGGGTCGGTAGCGCGGTTCTGTGCCCAAGTTGCCGGCGTGCGCCAGGGTACGGACGGTGGCGCCGCCGGCGGCGAGTTCGGCGAGCAGGCGGGCGGGGATGATCGCTCCGTCCAGTGAGATCCCGGCACCCGACCCGAACCGCGCCGCGGGTGCGGCGGGTGTGGGCTGGTCGGGGGCGCCCGATTCGGCGGCCGGCTGCTCGTGGCTCGAGGTGCTGTCAGTTGCGGGCGAGACCGGGGTAGGGCCGGTCGGTGCGGGAGAGGGTGCTGCGGGCTGTGGGTCCGGCACCGGTGGCGCGCCGTGCCCGGTATCGGGTGCCTGCTCGGGAAACACGTAGATGGTGACCCCGCCCGCCCGCGGATCCTTGCCCGAGCCGGCGCAGTCAGGGTTCCCGCACAGGCAGGTAAGCCGTTGCGCCCCGGCGAGGACCGCCGCGACCGCATCGGCGCGGCGTTCCCGCTTGGTACGGGGATCGTTGTCACACACACCGTCGGCCAACTCATCGAGGCGGGTGTCGCTGATCTGGGCATCGGTGACACGCATCCGTCCCCAGAATGACACCACACCGTCGGCGTCATCGCGATCACCGAACTCGATGCACCGGTCCCTGGCGGCCGTCTGGGAGCGGATCACCGCGCACGGATCGAACTTGTGCACCCAATAATCGACGGCTTCGATCAGACCCTTCTCGGACAGAGTCCCGAACTCGGTGGCGCTGCCGGCGATACCGGCATCGATCAACGCCAGGGCGTCGGCATCGGTGACCAGCCGGGTACGCCAGGTGATCGAATCGACCACCGCGGCCGAGACCAACCCCTTGGCGAACATGCCCGCGGTGCGGGGCAACCGGTCACGCAGGGCTTGGGCGATCCGCATCTGTTTGGAGGCGGCCCACGGGCTCAGGTTGCAGGCCGCACCGACCTGAGCCTTCGCGTAGGCCCAGCCGTCGATGAGTTGATGAGCGCAGATGTCGTCCTCGTCATCGCACTGGCGGGCGGTGACCTCGGCGACCAGTGCCAACCGCCGGGCCGCCGCGGCGGCCTCGGAGCGTGTCGCCGCCGTCACCGCCGAGATGAGTGTGTCGTCGCTCATTCCGGCGAGATCCACCCGATCCAGTTCTTCGAACATGTGTGCGATTCTACTCGCGCATGCCGACGTGGGTAGCACATTCTGGACGCCTGTGGATAACCCCGAAGGTCCTGTTCGGGGCCGGTATCACGGTTAGCGAGCCCGACCCGCGCGCTTCGTTGCCGCACCCGATCCGACTCGGGGTCCGGCCGCCGCGGATAGCTCAGTCCAGCAGCCTCAACGCCGACGCGGGGCACAGCTTCACGGCCTCGCGGACACGCTCGATCTCGCTTTCGGGGACCTGCTCGGTGAGCACCACCACCAGGCCGTCGTCATCCTGATCGAACACCGCGTCGGCCACCATCACACAGTTGCCCGCGGTGATGCAGGAGTCCTGGTCAGCTTCAACTCTCATCGTCACCACCTCACCGGAAGTGACCGTAGCCCGTAGATGAAGTGGAAGTCCCGGAACTCGACATCTTCGAACGGTTCGGCCAGCGCCAGCGTGGGGAAGCGGTTCAGCAGTGCGGGGAACGCGATCCGCATCTCCATCCGGGCCAACGGCGCCCCGAGGCAGTGGTGCACACCGTGTCCGAAGGCGAGGTGCCCGGGTGCGCCCCGCCGCAAGTCGAGCTCGTCGGGCCGGTCGATGAAGGCCGGGTCGCGGTTACCCGCGGGCAGCGACGCGAAGACCAGCGCACCGGCCGGGATGACCACGCCGGACACTTCCACGTCGGCGGTGGTGAACCGCGGAATGGCGTGGTGCACCACCGACAGCCAGCGCAGCAGTTCCTCGATCGCGGGACCGATGGCATCCGGGTCATCGCGCACCAGGGCCAGCTGGTCGGGCCGGCGCAGCAGGGCAAGTGTCCCGAGCCCCAGCATGTTCGACGTCGTCTCATGCCCGGCCAGCAGCAGCAGCCCGGCGATGCCGACCAGTTCGTCATCGCTGAGCGAATCGCCGTGCTCGCGGATGAGCATGCCGAGGATGTCCTCGCCGGGCGTCCGGCGTGCCTGTCGCACCAGGCTGTGCATATAGCTGCGGCTCTGCTGTTGCAGCTCCATCCGCTCGGCGATCGGCAGCGAGAGATCGAGTTGACGTGCCGAACGGTGCTGGAAGTCGTCACGGTCGTCATAGGGCACGCCGAGCAGCTCACAGATCACCAATGACGGTACCGGCAAAGCGAATTCGGAGACCAGATCGGCCGGGGCACCGCCGGCCGCCATGGCATCCAGATGCGCCTCGACGATCTCGGCGATGCGCGGCTCCAGCCGCTTCATCCGCCGGATGGTGAACTCCGGAGTGAGCAGGCGCCGTAACCGCTGATGTTCAGGGGGATCGAGGCCCAGCAGATTGCCCGCGCGTGCCTTGGCCAGCTCTTCGGAGGACATCTCCGGCGCACCGGGCAGGGTGAAACCCGGTGGGCGCGAGTTGGAGAAGTGCTCGTGGTCGGCGAGCACCGCCTTGACGTCCTCGTGCCGCGTCACCAGGTACACGGTGTTGCCGAGAGCACCGACGACCGATTGCACCCCCGCATGGTCCCGGATGGCCGCGAGTTCGGGCACCGGGTCGAAGCCGTTGCGCCGCATATGGACCGGCGGCAGCGTGTGGGTCATGCACACACGCTACGCGTCGAGCACAAAGTCCTTGATCAGCGCGTTGACGAGGTGCGGATTCTCGAGTGCGGCCAGGTGGGCGACGCCGTCGAGCACCGCGGTGGCCGCGCCGGGAATGGCGGCGGCCATCTCCAGCGTCTCGGGCACCGGGAAGGTCGCATCCTCGGCGCCCGCCACCACGAGCACCGGGGTGCGCACGGCGCCGAGCAGTGCCCGCTGATCCGGTCGACGCGGCACGACGCTGGTGACGGCCCAGGCGCTGGACCGGATGTCGACCCGCCGGAGCGCGGCGCGGACGAAGGACACCACCTCGGGTCGGTCGCGAAACGTCGTCGGCCCCAGGAAGGCCTTCAGCACTTCACGTGTCAGGGGCCCGCGGATCCCGCCGAGCAGCGCCGCCGTGCGTAACAGCAGTCCGTACTCGAGGCGCTGCCGCCGCCCCGCCGGTGACGCGGTGCAGTTCATCAGCACCGCGCGGCCGATCCGGTCCGGATACCGGGCGGCGAAGGTTCCGCCGATCATGCCGCCCCAGGAGTTGCCCACGAAATGCGCCCGCTCGATCCCCAGCCCGTCGAGCACATCCACCACGCACTGGGCGCAGTCGTCGAAAGAGAAAGTGCTACTCAGCTTTTCGCTGCCGCCGTGGCCCGGCGGGTCCACCAGGACGATCCGGTTTCCGGTGCCGAACTCCGCGGCCTGCCCGGCCCACATATCGCCTGTCATCAGCAGGCTGGGCCAGAACACGATCGCGGCGCCGACGCCGCCGGTCTGCACGCGGATCCGGCCCAATCGGGTGGCGATGGTCCGTGAGTCCACGGCCCTCACGCTAGCGCGTGGCGTGCAACCCCGGCGACCAGATCCGCGGACCGATCAGCGTGAACAGGGCCGGGATGATCACGGTGCGCACCAGGAAGGTGTCCAGCAGGATGCCGAGGCCCACGATGATCCCGAGTTGTGTCAGCACGATCAGCGGCAGCACGCCCAGCACGCAGAACACCGCGGCCAGCACGATGCCGGCGCTGGTGATGACGGCTCCGGTGGCCGACACGGCGCGCACGATGCCCTGGCGGTTGCCGAATTCCGGCGTCTCCTCACGAGCCCGGGTGACCAGGAAGATGGTGTAGTCGACGCCGAGGGCGACCAGGAACAGGAACGCGAACAGCGGGGTGCTGTTGTCCAGGGCCGGGAAGCCGAACAGGTGCACGCTGGCCCACCCGCCGAGACCCAACGCGGCCAGCGCGCTCAGGACGGTGACGGCCACCAGCAGCACCGGCGCCAGCGCGGAGCGCAGCAGGATGAACAGCACCGCGAGCACCACGGCCAGGATCGCCGGGATGACCACCATGCGATCGCGTTGGGCGGCCGACGCCGCATCGCGTGCCTTGGCGTCGGAACCGCCGACCAGGGCGTCCGGGGAGATGGCGTGTACCGAGTTGCGCAACGCGTCAACGGTTTCGAACGCTTCGTCGGACGCCGGTTCGGCCTGTAGCACCACCGACCACTGGCTCAGTCCGGCATCCGACTCACCGGCGGGCCGGGCCGAAACCACGCCGGGCACAGCGGTGATGGCGGACGAGACCGCGGCAGCGTCGGCGGTGGGCGCGATGACGACGGCGGGATCGGTCAACCCGCTCGGGAAGTGTTCGGCGAGCGTGTTGTAGCCGCTGACCGATTCGGCCTGCACCCGGAACTGTTCGGTTTGCGACAGGCCCACCGGCGTGCCGACCAGCCCGAAGCACAACGCGACCAGTACGCCGAGGGCACCGGTGGCGACCCAGCCGGGCCGGTCGGCGACCCAGGAGGCGATCCGGTGCCAGACACCGCTATCGGTGAGGGCCTCGTCGCCCACCCGTGGGATGAACGGCCAGAACAGCTTCTTGCCGAACAGTCCGAGGAACGGCGGCAGCACCAACAGCACGAAGACCGCCGCCACCACGAGGCCCGCCGCGGCCTGCACGCCGAGGCTGCGGTTCGACGGTGCCGATGCGAAGGCCAGCGTGAGTAGGGCAAGCACCACGGTGGCGTTGCTGGCAAGGATCGCCGGGCCGGCCGCACGGGTCGCCACCTGTAGCGCCTCGCGGTGATCGGCGCGGCGGCCCAACTCTTCGCGGTATCGCGAGATGAGCAGCAACGCATAGTTGGTGCCCGCACCGAATACCAGCACGCTGGTGATACCGCTGGTCGACCCGTCGGGATTGAGACCCAGCCCGGAGGCCACCGCGGTGCCCACCACGGCGCCTACCCGGTCGGCGAAGGCGATCACCAGCAGCGGCACCAGCCACAACACGGGGGAGCGGTAGGTGATGATGAGCAGCAGTGCCACCACCGTCGCCGTCACCGCGAGCAGTGTGACATTGGCTCCGGCAAAGGAATTCGCGATGTCGGCACCGAATGCGGGGCCCCCGGTGACCTCCGCTTGCAGCCCGTCGGGCAGGCGTTCGGCGGTCTGGGTGCGCAGATCCACAACGGCGTCGTTGAGCGCGAACCCGGACAGATCGGCCGACAATGAGGAGACCGACACGGCAGCCAGTCCGTCCTCGGACACCTGGGCGCCGGGCCCGGCCGCCGCCACATCCGCCGGGCTCAACGGCGCACCGTCGGTTCTGGTGAACACGATGATCGCCGGTGCGGTATCGCCACCGGGGAACTCGGCTCGTAGCGCGTCGACGCGTGCCGATTCGGACTCGGCCGGAACCGCCACGGGTGACTGGGACGCGGCATCGGAGCCGCTGATCAGGCCCAGGCCCGCGCCGGAGATCAGGATCACGAGCAGTGCGACGAGCCAGGAGACGCGACGGGACATGCCCCAAATATTTCAGATACTTAACCATTAATCAAATGAACGTTATGATGACGTCATGCAGCGAGAGGAACTCGTGCGGCTGATCGCTGCCGATGTGCGCGCCCTGACGGCCGAGTCCGATCAGATCGGCCGGGAGTTTGCGAGCCGAAATAACCTTTCCTCCAATGATTTTCGGGCACTGTTGCACATCATGGTGGCCGAGGCTGCGGGCGCCCCGCTGACTGCGGGGGAGTTGCGCAAGCTGATGGGGACCTCCGCCGCAGCCATCACCTACCTGGTGGAGCGGATGATCGAGTCCGGGCATCTGCGTCGGGAGGCCCATCCCGGCGACCGGCGCAAGGTGATCCTGCGCTACGACGATCACGGTCTCGCCGTGGCCACCGACTTCTTCACCCCGTTGGCCCAGATCAACTCCCAGGCGCTGGCCGACCTGCCCGACGCCGACCTCGACGCCGCGCACCGCGTGTTCACCGCCATCACCGGCGCGATGCGCGAGTTCCGGACCGTCAACGACGGTTGAGGGTCGCCTCTTCGAGGTCCAGGCCGCGCAGCACCTCGCGCAACACCTCGTCGTCGATGTTCCCGGCGTCACACTCGGCGATGAACGTATCGCGCTCGGCGGCAAGCATTTCCAGCCGGAGCCGGCGGAACGCCGATGCTGGGCTCTCGCCGATCTCGTCCTCGCTGCGCCCCAGTCGTTCCCACGCCGAGTTGCGCCGCGCGGTGTTCCACCGGCGTAGCACCTCGGCGGCATCGTCGGTGACCGCGGCGGGCCGGACGCCGGTGCCCTCGGTGCGGTGCTCCTCGAGCAGTTCATCGAGCCGCGCGGCGGCGGCCCGGGCCGCCTTGTCCTGTGCTGCGGCGTGCGCCAGCGCATCGCGCTGCGCATCGTCGCCCCGGATGCCGAATCGCCGGATCACCCACGGCAGCGTCAGACCATGCAGCAACAGTGTGCCCACCACCACGACAAAGGTCAGGAACACCAACTGCGGCCGGCCCGGGAACGGCGCACCGCTCAGCGTCGTCAACGGCACACCGAATGCGGCGGCCAGCGACACCACGCCCCGCATGCCGGCCCACGCCACCACGAAAACCTCGCCGGCCGCGGGGCGCGGGCGGCGCAGCGAGGTGGTCGCGTACACCCAGGCCATCCGGACGGCGATGACGGTGGTCAGCACCGCCACCGACGAGACCGTCATCGCGACGGCGGACAACCCGGACAGCTGACCGACCACCCCGGGCAGCTGTAGCCCGATCAGCAGGAACGCGAACGACTCCAGGATGAGTTGCAGGGCCTTCCACACCGCGTCGTCCTGCAGCCGGGTGGCGTATCCGGCATGCGTGGAGCGCTGACCGAGCATCAGTGCGGCGACGACGACGGCCAGCACCCCCGAGGCGTGTGCCTCCTCGGCCAGCAGGTAGATCACGAAGGGCGCGACCAGGCCGATGGCGCTCTCCACCAGTGGATCATCCAGCCGGGACCGGACGAAGGTGATCGCCGTCCCGGCCAGCGCACCGACGATCACCCCACCGGCGGCGGCCAGCACGAAGGTGCCCAGCCCGGACACCCATCCCGCCGAGGCCCCGATCGCGGCGGCCAACGCGACGCGGTATGCGGTCAGCGCGGTCGCATCGTTGAGCAGGCTCTCGCCGCCCAACAGCGTCATGATGCGCCGCGGCAGCCCGAGCCGCCGGCCCACCGCCGTCGCCGACACCGCGTCCGGCGGCGCGACGATGGCGCCCAGCACCAGCGCGGCGGCCAACGTGAAATCGGGCACCACGTGGTAGGCCACGAAACCGACCGCCAGCGTGGTGATCAGCGGCAGCCCGACCGCCAGGGATCCGATGGGGCGGACATGCCGGCGCATGGTGACATAGCTGCTCTCCAGGCCCGCCGACCACAACAGCGGCGGGAGGAGGACGAACAGCACCAGTTCAGGGTCGAGCTCGACCTCGTCGAGGCCGGGGATGGTGCTGGCCACCAGGCCGGCGACCACCAGCGCCAGCGGCGCCGAGATGTCCAGCCGGCGGCTCACCGCTGCCAGCAGGATCGCGGCCACCAGCACTGCCAGCAGTGTTGCTGCCACGGCATCAACCTATCCTTGATCAACATGCGTAAGAGATCCCGCCGGCCCGAGAAAGCGCGCGCTACGGCCGAGGATCGCTGCGAGCACCTTCATGCCGCGGTAGGCATCGTAGATCCGGACCCGCTGACCCCGGGTCGCTGCCAGGAATGCGCACGTGACGGCGAGGGCGCCTGGGCGCATCTGCGGATGTGCCTGTCCTGCGGGCATGTCGGCTGCTGCGATTCCAGCCCACATCAGCACGCCACCCGGCATTTCCGGGAGACCGGCCACGCGGTGATGCGTTCGGCTGAGCCCGGCGAGTCGTGGCGATGGTGCTATGTCGACAGCCGGATCGGCTGAGGATCTGGCAGGCTGGGTGAGCGATGACCAGACATGCTGACGAGCGCGCGAGGCCTGTGGTGATGTTGCTCGGGTCCGGCGAGGTGAGTCGTGAACTGACGCTGTCCTTTCAGCGCCTCGGCGCGACCGTCGTCGCGGTGGACCGCTACGCCGATGCGCCCGCGCACCGCGTCGCGGATCGCAGCGCGGTGGTCCGGATGAACGATCCCGAAGCGCTGTCCGCCGCGGTCGAGCGGGAGCGCCCCGACTACGTGGTTGTCGAGGCGGGTGTGGTCGCCACCGATGCGCTGGACGCGCTGGCCGAACGCATCGAGGTGTTCCCCGTACCGCGCGCCACCCGGCTCAGCCTGGACCGCGAGGGGCTGCGCCGGCTGGCCGCCGACGAACTGGGTCTGCCCACCGCGCCGTTCTGGTTCGCCGGATCGGCGGCCGAACTGGCCGCCGTCGCCGAGCACGCCGGATTTCCGCTGGCGGTCACCCCGGTCGCCGGCGTTCCCGGCGAAGGCCGGTCGGTGCTGCTGCGCCCCGAGGATGTGGAGCCGGCGTGGAACCGGGCCATCGCGGCGGGCCACCTCACCACCCCCAACCGGGTGATGGCCGAAACCGTCGTCGACGTCGACGACGAGATCACCCTGCTGACCGTGCGCACCACCGGGACGACGGGACCGGCCGTGCACTTCTGCGAGCCGATCGGTCACCGGGTCGCCGAAGACGGCGCGCTGGCCACCTGGCAGCCGCACCGGCTCAGCCCGGCCGCCCTGGACGCCGCCAAGTCCATCGCCGCCCGCATCGTCAACTCGCTCGGCGGGCGGGGGGTGTTCGCCGTGCAACTCCTGGTTCGCGGAGACGAGGTGTACTTCGCCGGCGTGCGGCCCCGGCCCGACGACACCGGGCTGCTGACGTTGCGCACCCAGCGGCTCTCCGAATTCGATCTGCACGCCCGCGCCATCCTCGGGTTGTCCGTCGACACCATCATGATCTCCCCGGGCGCCGCGCAGATCGGCTACGCCGGCGGCGACACCTCGGTTGCCGCCGAATCCGACATCGTCGGGGTGCTGTCGGAGGCGCTTGCCGTGGCCGAGAGCGATGTGCTGCTGTTCGACCGCCTCGACGAGACCGACGGCAGGCACCGGTTGGGTGCCGCGATCGCGACGGCACCCGATGTGACGGTGGCCCGGGACCGCGCGCAGCGCACCGCGGTCTCGCTGCGTAGGCTCTGGCAGTCGTGAGCAGCGACACCAACGACAGCGCACCCGAGGATCGCCCGACCGCGACACCGTTTCTGCTCGCGCTGGTCGTCATCGTGGTTGTGATCACCGCGATTCTTCTGCTGAACCGCGGTGACGGCGACGGCGATCCCGAGCAGATCGGCCGGGCCGTGGTCGCCCAGAACGACGCCCTGCAGCGACAGGATTACCAGGCCTTCGTGGCCAGCACCTGCGCCGCCCAGCACGGCACCGAGGACGAGGTGCTCACCCGGCAGCGCGATTCCGTGGCCAAGCGCGGCGAACGGTACGTCGACGGAGCGGGCAATATCGTCGTCGACGGCGATACCGCGACGGCCACCGTGCGCTACCACTTCGGTGCGAACCAGGAGTCCGAGGCCAGCGCCGACATGTCCTTCGTGCGCGAGGACGGCACCTGGAAGGTGTGCTCGGTTGGACCGGCCTAGCCGTTACGGTATGGGGGTGTCCACATCCGAGAGTCCGGGCTACGCCGGAGACATCACGCCCGAGCAGGCATGGGAGCTGCTGTCCGCCAACCCCGAAGCTGTGCTCGTCGATTGCCGTACCGAAGCCGAATGGCGCTTCGTGGGTGTCCCCGACCTGAGCTCGCTGCGCCGCGACGTCGTCTACGTGGAGTGGACCAGGACCGACGGCTCCCACAATGACAACTTCGTCGACGATCTCGGCAAGGCGGGGATCGCGCCCGGACAGCGTGCGGTGGTCTTCCTGTGCAGGTCGGGCAACCGCTCCATCGGTTCGGCGATCGCGGCCACCGAGGCCGGCATCGGGCCGTCCTACAACGTGCTGGACGGGTTCGAAGGCAATCTCGACGCCGACGGCCACCGCGGCACGACGGGCTGGAAAGCGGTCGGCCTGCCTTGGACGCAGTCATGAGCAGTCCCGAAGAACATCAGGTGCCGTCGGTCCGGATCCCCGCGCCGCTGCCCGACGGTGTCAGCCAGGCCACCATCGGGGTACGCGGCGGGCTGCTGAGATCCGGCTTCGAGGAGACCTCCGAAGCCTTGTACCTCACCTCCGGCTACGTGTACTCCTCGGCGGCCGATGCGGAGAAGGCCTTCACCGGCGACATCGACCGGTATGTCTACTCCCGCTACGGCAACCCGACCATCTCCATGTTCGAGGAGCGGTTGCGCCTCATCGAGGACGCGCCCGCCGCCTTCGCCACCGCCAGCGGGATGGCCGCGGTGTTCACCGCACTCGGTGCTCTGCTGGGCGCCGGCGACCGGCTGGTCGCGGCCCGCAGCCTGTTCGGTTCGTGCTTCGTGGTGTGCAACGAGATTCTGCCGCGCTGGGGTGTGGAGACCGTCTTCGTCGACGGCGATGACCTGTCCCAGTGGGAGGAGGCGCTCAGCACGCCGACCCAGGCGGTGTTCTTCGAGACACCGTCCAACCCCATGCAATCGCTCGTCGATATCGCCGCGGTGTCCGAGCTGGCCCACGCTGCCGGTGCAAAGGTGGTGCTGGACAACGTCTTCGCCACTCCGCTGCTGCAGCAGGGAATGCCGCTCGGTGCCGACGTGGTGGTCTACTCGGGCACCAAGCACATCGACGGTCAGGGGCGTGTGCTCGGTGGCGCGATCCTCGGCGACAAGGAGTACATCGACGGGCCGGTGCAGAAGCTGATGCGCCACACCGGTCCGGCGATCAGTGCGTTCAACGCCTGGACATTGCTCAAAGGCCTTGAGACGCTGGCGGTCCGGGTGGACTACTCGAACCGTTCGGCGCACCGCATCGCCGAGTTCCTGGAGCAGCAGGCCGGCGTGAACTGGGTGAAATACCCCTTCCTGGAATCACATCCGCAGTTCGACCTGGCCAAGCGGCAGATGCGCGGTGGCGGAACGGTGGTGACCTTCGAGCTGGCGGGAGGCAAGGACCGCGCCTTCGAAGTGCTGGACAAGTTGCAGGTCATCGACATCTCCAACAATCTCGGCGATGCCAAATCCCTGATCACCCACCCGGCCACCACCACTCACCGGGCGATGGGGCCGGAGGGCCGTGCGGCGATCGGGCTGGGCGACGGTGTGGTGCGGATCTCGGTCGGCCTGGAGGGCACCGAGGACCTGCTCGCCGACCTGGACCGGGCGTTGAGCTGACCCGTGTCCAAGCGAGGGGACGCGAAGAAGGCGCGGCGCCGTAAGCGTCTGGGTGGCACCCGGCGGGTTCCCGACGCGATCGTCGCGCAGCTGTCCGCCATCCCGGACGGTATCGTCGCCGACCTCGCCGAGTTCGACGAGCGGATCACTGCCCGGGACTGGACGTTCGACGAAGAGCAATCCGATGACGACTACGCGGTGTGGTTTTTCGAACCCTCCGGCGCACAGGTCGACGACGGTCTGCCGGTGACCTCGCTGTGGCTGGACGCCGCCGAGGACGGGGCGATCGTGCGGGTGGTCCTGGTCGGCACCACCACGCCGCACCCGTTCACCCACGCCCAGTTGTTCGAGCATCTGGAGGCCATCGAGACCTACCGGAACGGTGACCCGGTCCCGGAGTTCGGCTAGGGCCGTGAGTGACCTGACGCTGCGGCAACTGCGCTACTTCGCGGTCCTGGGCGAGGAGCTGAACTACCGCCGCGCGGCCGAACGCCTGTTCATCACCCAGCCGGCGCTGTCCACCGCGATCAAGCAACTGGAGCAGTCCTTCGGGGTGGTGCTGTTCAACCGCAACACCCGCGAGGTCGCCCTGACCGATCTCGGTGCGGCGTGGCTACCGCAGGTGCAGCAGGCGCTGTCCGGGGTGGACGCGGTGGTGTCCAACCTCGTGACGCTCTCGGGCACCCGCCAGGGCCGGCTGCGCCTCGGGTACCTCATCGGCACCGGCGCCGACCTGCTGTTCCGTCTGGTGCGGCACTTCGAGGCCGCGTATCCGGATGTCCGCGTCGAGCCCATCGAGTTCGATTTCGCCGACCCCACCGCCGGATTGTCCAGCGGCGCCACCGAGGTGGCGCTGATCCGTCCGCCGGTGGATCTGCCCGAGCACCGGATGTTGGTGCTGGACTCCGAATCCTGGGTGGCCTGCCTGCCCAGGGACCATCCGCTGGCCGGCCGGCACGAGGTCGAGATCGGTGAACTGCTCGACGACCCGATCGTCTGCGCGCCGGTGACCGCGGGGCCGTGGCGGGACTACTGGCTGGCCATGGATGCCCGCGGCAACCGGCCACCCACCATTGCCGCGGTCGCCGCCACCTACGAGGCGGAGACCACGTCCATCGCCCGCGGCTTGGGGATCAGCTTCACCACCTCCTCGGTGGCCCGCTTCTATGACCGCCCGGGCATCGTCTACGTCCCGATCGTCGATCGCCCGCCCAGCCAGGTGGCGCTGGCCTGGCACCCGGGCACGCTGAGCCCGCAGGCCGACGCGCTGATCAGGCACGTTCAGCAGAATTGGGGTTTCGATGGCGGCGATGAGACGACCGCTGGTCAGCGCTGATAAACGTGGGTTATCAATAGATCAAAAGATGGAACTTCCGGTGACCGCCCGGGGGCGATTGTCTGTCATCAGTCATCTCACCCCTGCTCCGACCTGGAGATCCCATGACCGACACCCCCGTACGACCCACTGATCCATCGACGCCCGTGTTGAACGCCGAGGATTCCAAGCTCGCCGAACTGGGTTACACCCAGAAGCTGGACCGCTCGGTGGGCACGCTGGCATCGTTTGCCATCGGCTTCGCGACCATCAGCGCCACCACCGCGGTCTTCACCGGCTTCGGCGCCGGCTATTTCACCGCCGGGGCGCCGTTCGTCTGGACGCTGCTGCTCGCCGGCGCGGTCTTCGCGCTGTGGACCTTCATCGCCGCGGATCTCACCGCGAAGCTGCCGCTGGCCGGCTACTCCTACCAGTGGATCAGCCGGATCAACGGGCCGAACCTGGCCTGGTTCACCGGGTTCATCGCGCTGATGGGATGGGTCTGCGGGATGACCGGCGTCGGATTCATCCTGTCCGGCTATCTGGGCGGGCTGTTCGGCTGGAGCATGACCCAGACCACGCAGATCCTGCTGGCCATCGCCGTGGTGTTCGTCTGCGTGCTCATCAACATCTACGGCGTCCGCTTCGCCACCATGGTCAACAACATCGGCGTCAGCCTGGAACTCGTCATCACCGTCGGGGCCACCGCGCTCATCGCCGTCATCGCATTCTCCGCGCCCGAGAACCACCAACCGATCTCGGTGCTGTTCACCGGTGGCGAAGCCGGTGACAAGGACTCCTACCTGCTGGCCTGGCTGGCCGCCGCGCTCGGCCCGTTCTTCGGGCTCATCGGCGTGGAATCCGGCGCCGACGTCGCCGAGGAGACCAAGGACGCCCGCCGCGTGGTGCCCAAGACGATGTTCTACGCGCTGATCACCTCGATCGTCATCGAGCTGCTGATGTACATCGTGTACGTGCTCGCGATCAAGGATCCCGCTGCCGTGCAGGCTAATTCGGGCGCCCCGATCGAGGAGATCATCACCCAGCAGGCCGGCCCGGTGGTCACCAAGATCATCGTCGCCATTGCCCTGACCAACATCCTGGCCTGCCTGCTCGCCAACATTCTGGTCGCCACCCGGCTGACCTACTCGATGGCTCGTGACAACATGCTGCCGTTCTCCCATGTGTGGCGCCATGTTTCGCCGACCCGCAAGACACCCACGTACTCGATCATCGGTCTGGGCTGCCTGTCGACACTGTTGCTGCTGTCGGCCATCGTCAACGAGAAGGCGTTCAACTACATCATCGGCATCGCGTCGCTGCTGTTCTTCTTCGTCTACATCCTGCAGACCATCGGGCTGCTGGTCGGGTACCGCAAGGGCACCATCCCGGTCGGTGACCCCGGCACCTTCGACCTGGGCCGGTTCCGGTTGCCGATCTACCTCACCGCGCTGGTCGTCTTCCTCAGCGTCGCCGTGACATTGCTGTTCCTGCCGCAGTTCACCAACAACAAATGGGTGTTCCTCGGTGTCGTGCTGATCGCCGCGATCTGGTGGGCCACCGGCCTGAAGACCCGACTGGCCGCCGGCGAGGCCGGCGTGGCATACGCCAAGACCCACACCTCCTGAAAGGACCCAACACAGATGACCATTGCAGACGCAGGCACCTCCAACCTGGTCGCCGTCGAGCCCGGCGCCGCCATTCGCGAAGCCACTCCGGAAGGCTCGGTGATCCAGTACAGCGACTACGAACTGGACACCTCCAGCCCCTTTGCCGGCGGTGTCGCCTGGATCGAGGGCGAGTACATGCCCGCCGAAGAGGCCAAGATCTCGATCTTCGACACCGGGTTCGGACATTCCGATCTGACCTACACGGTGGCACATGTGTGGCACGGCAACATCTTCCGGCTGGGTGATCACCTGGACCGGCTGCTCGACGGCGCGGCCAAGCTGCGCCTCGATGCCGGCATGGGCAAAGACGAACTCGCCGAGATCACCAAAAAGTGCGTGTCGCTGTCCCAGCTGCGCGAATCGTTCGTCAACCTCACCGTGACGAGGGGATACGGAAAGCGCAAGGGCGAGAAGGACCTGTCCAAGCTGACCCACCAGGTGTACATCTACGCCATCCCGTACCTGTGGGCCTTCCCGCCGGCCGAGCAGATCTTCGGCACCACCGCGATCGTGCCGCGCCACGTGCGCCGGGCCGGGCGCAACACCGTCGACCCGACCATCAAGAACTACCAGTGGGGCGATCTGACCGCGGCCAGCTTCGAGGCCAAGGACCGCGGTGCCCGCACCGCGATCCTGTTGGATGCCGACAATTGCGTGGCCGAGGGGCCCGGTTTCAACGTCTGCATCGTCAAGGACGGCAAGCTGGCCTCGCCGTCACGAAATGCCTTGCCCGGCATCACCCGTAAGACGGTGTTCGAGCTCGCCGATCAGATGGGCATCGAGGCCACCCTTCGGGATGTGACCAGCCATGAGCTCTACGACGCCGACGAGCTGATGGCGGTCACCACCGCCGGCGGTGTCACCCCGATCAACTCGCTCGACGGTGAACCGATCGGCAACGGCGAGCCCGGCCCGATGACGGTTGCCATCCGGGACCGGTTCTGGGCGTTGATGGATGAGCCCTCGCCGTTGATCGAGGCCATTCAGTACTGAGGCGGGCCGGACGCCGCCGCTACTTGCCTTCGGATTCGATGACACCCTGGGCGGCACGGGCCCGGTCCTCGTAGGCCTTGCGCTTGCTCTTGTCGAACTCCAGGAACACCTTGTCCAGGCCCAGTGCCTTGTTCATCGCGCGACGGCCCTTCGGTGGCAGCATCTGGGCGGCCTGCGCGGTGAACCGCAGCGGCGGCGGCACCGACACATGGGTTTTGGGCTTGTCGAGCGTCTTGACGATCGCGGCGGCGATATCCTCCGGCTCGACGGGCTTGATCGCGCCGCCGGACTTGGTGCCGGAGATCAGTTCGGTGTTGGTGAACGGCGGCATGATCACCGAGACGTTCACGCCGTGCGGCGCCATCTCATCGGCCAGCGCCGTGGTCAGCCCGACCACGGCGTACTTGGCGCCCACGTAGACCACCTGGCCCGGCAACGGGATCAACCCCGACAGCGAGGCGATGTTGATGATGTGGCCGCTGCGGCGCTTGACCATCTGCGGCAGCGCGAGCTGGCAGCCGGTGAGCACACCGTAGACGTTGACCTCCAGCGACGAGCGGACCGACTGCTCGGTCTCCTCGAGGAACGGGCCGACCGGCATGACACCGGCATTGTTGATCAGCACGTCGATGTGACCGCCGCCGTCGGTGCGGGCCTTGTCCAGGAAGGTCTCGAAGGATTCCCGGTCGGTGACGTCGAGGGGGTAACCGGAGACCTGGCCGAGCTTGGTGAGCTCGACGACGGCGGATTCCTGCAGGGCGACGTCACGGTCGCCGATGACGACCCGGGCCCCGCGGGCCAGCAGGGCCTTGGCGGTGGCATAACCGATACCGCGGGCCGCGCCGGTGATCGCGATGGTCTTGCCGCTGATGTTGTCCATGGCGGCGAACTTTACACGTGTCAAGTTTGTGCGGGAAGGGGGGCCACGGTATGCAGGAGCGGTGTCGGACTCTCTGCGTTTCGTCGCCGTGGCCCAGACGGATCCGCTGGCCGAGCCGTTGCTGGCCGAGCTGGCCGTCGAGTACGCGCAGCGTTACGGCGGCTCCGAGGCGGGTGTGAGCGCCTGGCTGCGCGGGCATCCGGCCGCGGACTTCGCCGCACCGCACGGGGCGCTGCTCATCGGTCTGCTCGGCGGGCGTCCGGTCACCGGTGGAGCGTTTCAGCGTTTCGACGACGAGACCGCCGAACTGAAACGGATCTGGACCGCCAGCGGGTACCGCCAGCGCGGTTACGCCAAGGCTCTGCTGGTCGAACTCGAGGCGATGATCGCCGGGCGGGGCTACCGGCGCATCTACCTGACCACCGGGGATCGCCAGCCCGAGGCGGAGGCACTCTATGAATCGGCCGGTTACTCCCGGTTGGTCGAACCGCTGCCCGCCGAGGGGGACATCTTCCCGATCGCCTTCGAGAAGATGGTGAGCGGACAGCCCGAAACCGCAGAGCCTTTCGTAGGCTGAGGCGGTGTCACTTGCCACCGTGGGTCTGCTGATCCTGGCCGCCGCCCTGGTTGCGGCGCTGTTGGGGATCGCGGTGCGCACCCTGGTCGGCCGCAACGCCGAGGTGCCCGCGGTACGCCGCACGGTGACCCGGCTGCGTGGCAACGCGGCAGGCCGGGTGCTGTTCGGCCCGTCGGAGAACGACGCCCTCGACAGCGAGGAACTCGACCAGATGATCCTGTTGCCCACCATCGTGGTGGTGTGCGGGCTGGTGGTGACCGCGGTCTTCGTGTTCGGTTACGCGCTCATCGCGTGATCGTGCACGGCGCTCATCGGGTGATCGTGCACAGCACGGCGAGCGCGTCGTTGGTCGCCTGCACACCGGCCTCGCCGATGGTGGCTGCCAGGCGGTTGCGCAGCAGGTCCTGATCGGCCGCCGGCAGCTGCAACACCGCGGAGTAGGTGCTCACCATCTGTACCCACGCGGTACCGCCGTAGTGCGGGTGCTCGGTGTAGTGCCGGCGCTGCGAGGTGAAGCCCGCCGCGGCCAGCAGCGGCTCCAGATCGTCGCCTTCGACGAGGACCGACGGCCGTTGCGGCTCGGCACCCACATCCGCATACACGGCGGCGAGTTCGTCCGGACTCGGGCGGTCCGCGACGATCCGGTTCCACAGCAGCGCCAGCCGACCGTCGCCGGCCAAGACCGCGCCCACCTTGCGCAGCGCGGGTTGCGGGTCCACCCAATGGAAGGACTGGGCGAACACGACCAGATCGAAGGAGCGTCCGCGCGGATCCCACTCGGCGAACGTGGCCACCTCGACCGGCAGGCCCTTGCCCGCGGCGACCTCGGCCATCGCCGGATCCGGTTCCACCGCCAGCACGTCGGCACCGGCCGCGCGCAGCTGGGCGGTCGCGATACCGGTCCCGGCGCCCACGTCGAGCACCCGGATACCGGGCCGGGGCACCAGGTCGGCGATCAGCGCGCCGGGGTAGCGGGGCCGGAAGCGGTCGTAGCGCGCGGCCGCCGATCCGAAGGAGGTGGCGCGCGCCCGGTCGCGGTGCAATGGCTGCCCGCCGGTCATGGCGCGGCCTGCTCGGCGGCCTCGCGGATCGGTCCGCGCCAGGCCGGCCCGTGTCCAGGCAGCAGCACCTCGGTGTCCAGCATGCCCAGGGCGGCCAGGCTGCGCACGCACCCGTCCTGGTCGTGGTTGAACAGCGCCGGCAGCAGCTGCGGGCCGCGGCGGGTGCTGACCGGGTGGGCGGTGATCAGGGCGTCGCCGGCCACCAGCACCCCATCCACCAGATAGGAACAGTGACCACCGGTGTGCCCCGGCGTGGGTATGGCCACCGGGTTGCCGGGCAGCGCGCCGGCGATGTTCTCGTCGAAGGCCTGCGTGGTCGGGATGCCCTCGTGGGTCAGTCCGCCCTTGCGCACCAGGGCCAGCGACCAGGCGAGGTAGCGCGGTTGCCACGCGCGGGTCAGCACATCCACCGGGGACGCCTGCTCCAGGTATTGCCGTTGGGCATGCCCAACCTCGGCGGAGTGCGTATACACCGGCGTGCCATGGGTTTTCGCGAACCAGATGGCCGAGCCTAGGTGATCCACGTGGGCGTGGGTGAGCAGGATGGCACGCACGTCGGCCGGCCCGAAGCCCAGCTCGCGCACCGAGTCGAGGACCTCGGTGCGGCTGCCGGGGTACCCGGCGTCGATCAGCAGCACGCCGTCGTCACCGGACACCAGCGTCCAGTTCACCAAATCGGTCTGGGCGAAATAGACGCTGTCGGTGATGCGGGTGAGCGCTGGGGCCATGATCACGAGCCTATAAGGGGGAGTAGAAAGGAACCGTGGCTGAACTCAAACTGGGATACAAGGCGTCGGCGGAACAGTTCGCCCCGCGCGAGCTCGTCGAATTGGCCGTGGCGGCCGAGGCACACGGGATGGACAGTGCGACCGTCAGTGATCATTTCCAGCCGTGGCGCCACGAGGGCGGCCATGCCCCGTTCTCACTGGCCTGGATGACCGCCGTCGGCGAGCGCACCCAGCGGCTGCAGTTGGGCACCTCGGTGCTCACCCCGACCTTCCGGTACAACCCGGCGGTCATCGCCCAGGCGTTCGCCACCATGGGGTGCCTGTACCCGGGTCGGATCTTCCTCGGTGTCGGGACCGGTGAGGCGCTCAACGAGATCGCCACCGGCTACGAGGGCGAGTGGCCGGAGTTCAAGGAGCGTTACGCGCGGCTGCGCGAATCGGTGCGGCTGATGCGCGAGCTGTGGCTGGGCGACCGGGTCGACTTCGACGGCGAGTACTACAAGACCAAGGGCGCGTCGATCTACGACGTTCCCGAGGGCGGGATCCCGATCTATATCGCCGCGGGCGGACCGCAGGTGGCCAAGTACGCCGGCCGCGCCGGCGACGGGTTCATCTGCACCTCCGGTAAGGGCGAAGAGCTCTACAAGGACAAGCTCATCCCGGCCATGCGCGAGGGCGCCGAAGCCGCCGGCAAGAACCCCGACGATGTCGACCGGATGATCGAGATCAAGATCTCCTACGACACCGATCCCGAACTGGCGTTGGAGAACACCCGGTTCTGGGCACCGCTGTCATTGACGGCCGAGCAGAAGCATTCCATCGACGACCCGATCGAGATGGAGAAGGCCGCCGACGCGTTGCCCATCGAGCAGGTGGCCAAGCGTTGGATCGTCGCCTCCGATCCCGACGAGGCGGTCGCCAAGGTCAAGGACTATGTCGACTGGGGCCTCAATCATCTGGTGTTCCACGCGCCCGGCCATGACCAGCGCCGATTCCTGGAGCTGTTCAAACGGGATCTGGAGCCACGGTTGCGCACGCTAGCGTGATCCCGGTGCTGCTGGACGCGGTGAGTCGGACCCGGTCCGCGCGGAACAGGTCGTAGGCGTACTCGAACGGTCTGCCCGCTTCGCAGCGGGCCACCCGGGTGATGGCGAGCAACGGTTTGCGCTGGGCGATGCCCAGCCATTGCGCCTCCCGCGGGCTGGCGCTGACGACCTCAATGGTCTCGTCGGTCTCGGCGGGCACCAGTCCGTAGCGGATCCGCAGCAGCTCGTAGAGCGACCCGCCCAGCGGCTGCTCGAGCAGATCGCCGACCTGGTCGGCGCTGAAACAGGACATGTCGACCGACAGCGGCACCCCGTCGGCGTAGCGCAGCCGACGGATCACGACGACCGGCGCGTTCTCGGGGATGCTCAGTGCGGTGGATTCCGCGTCGGTCGCCGGTCTGGTGTCGGTGGCCAGTACCTTGGTATGGCTGGTGTGACCGCCGTCCTGCAGTAGTGCCGGCAGTCCGGCCCGCTCGGCGGCGTTGCGCTGCACCACATCTGCACGGATGAAGGTTCCTCCGGCCCGACCGGTGCGTCGCTCCAGCACGCCGGCCTGACTCAACGGCAGCAGTGCGCTGCGCAGCGTCGCGCGGGACACCGCGAACTGCTCGGCCATCTCCCGTTCGGTGCCCAGCCGGGAGCCCGGGCGCAGCGCACCGCTGGACAGCATGGACAGAATCCGCCGGCGTACATCCTCTGCGACCGCACCCCCCGGTGTTTCCTCCATGATCAGGTGATGATCGCATCCAGGGACTCGGGTAGCACCTGGCCACCGTCCACCGCGATGGCCTGACCGGTGATGTAGGCGGCCTCCCTGGTGGCCAGGAATGCCGCGAGATGGCCGATGTCCTCCGGGGTGCCCAGCGCGCCGGCGGGAATCGATCGGGCCATGCTCGCGAGGTAGTCCTCGCCGTTGTCGAGCAGGCCCTCGGTCAGGATG
This sequence comes from Mycobacterium adipatum, assembly GCF_001644575.1. Classification (NCBI taxonomy): domain Bacteria; kingdom Bacillati; phylum Actinomycetota; class Actinomycetes; order Mycobacteriales; family Mycobacteriaceae; genus Mycobacterium; species Mycobacterium adipatum. The sequence goes on along the minus strand of NZ_CP015596.1, from coordinate 5,689,328 downwards.
TTGCCCGGCAGGATGGCATTGACGGTGATCCCGTGAGGTGCCAGCTCGATCGCGGCGGTCCGCATGAAACCCAGTTGGGCGGCCTTGGTGGCGCCGTAATGCGACCACCCGGGGTAACCGGTGATGGGTCCGGTGATCGAGGAGGTCAGCACGATCCGTCCCGTCCCCGACGCGGTCAACGCGTCCAGGCAGGCCTGCACCGCGAAGAACGTCCCGTGCACGTTGATGCCCATGATTTCGTCGAGCTGCGCGGGTGTCATGGTGGCCAGCGGTGCGTCGGGGAAGATGCCGGCATTGGCGCACAACACATCCAGCCCGCCGAAGGCCTCGACGGCGGCGGCGGCCATCTCGTCGCAGGACCCGCGGTCGCTGACATCGACCCGTACCCCGATCACCGTGCCGTCGCCGAGATCGTCCACCTCGGCGACGGCCTCGTCCAGACTGCCTGCCGAGCGCGCGGCGATCGCGACATTGGCTCCCGCGCGGGCGAACACCGAGGCGATGCCCCGCCCGATTCCCTTGCTCCCGCCGGTCACCAGGACCGAACGTCCCACTAGGTCGAACATTGGTGTTCCTCTCAGCTCATCCACGATGCGTCGGTAAGGTAGCGCTGCGCCAGTTGGGCTGTGCCACTGACAAATTCGGGTCCTATGGTGGTTGCGGCGTCGGCGTCGGCGTGCGAGGCGATCCAGGCCGTCAGCTGGATGCGGCGCAGCATCACGAAGGTCGATATCAGGGCCTGGTGGTCGCCCGGCAGGGTGCGCACGTTCTGATACCCGCGCAACCATTGTTCGACGATGGTCTCGGCCACCGGGGTGTCCTCGATGAAGGACACCACGGCGCCGAGATCGGCCAGGTGCCAGGACCAGCCGCAGTCGTCGAAGTCGATCACGGTGATACCGGAGCCGGGGGTGTTCGGATCGACCATCAGGTTGGCCAGTCGCAGGTCGGCGTGCACCAACCCGAATCGGTCCGGGCCGGTGCCGAACTCGTCGAGCCGCTGCGCGAGGACGGACAGTGCCCGCTCGATCGTCTCCTGCTCGGTGCGGGTCAAGCCCGCCGCCGCACGCCAGTCTCCCCATCGTCCGGCGGGGCCGACCATGGTGTCCACATCCCACCGGAATCGGGTGAACCCGCTCGGCTGCGGCCATGCCAACGCATGTTCGTGCATCTGGGCGGCGAGTTCACCGAGGTCGGCGAACCCGACGATATCGGTGGCATCCTCGGCGGTGCACCCGGCGATATGGCTGACGGCGTCGACATGCAGCGTCCGGTCTCCGACCGCGGCGGTGACGACCTTCTCCCCGCTACGCGCGGTCACCAGCTCGGGGGTGCGGACCGACGTCTGGTGGCGCAGGGCGGACATCCAGGCGAGCTCGGACTCGATCGCCTGCCTGGAGTGGTAGTCGGGCCGGTGCACCCGCAGCACGAACGGTTCGTCGCCGCCGACCAGGTAGGTGGCATTTTCCGACAGGCTCAGCAGCCGGAGCTCGGTGTCCGCGGCGCGACCGTAGGCGGGTAGCGCCGCGCGGGCGAAGCTCTCGTGGTCAGAAGGTAATCCCGGCATGCCGACCAGTGTGTACCAAAGAGAGGGCCAAAACAGACCAAATCGCCGATTTTTACGTCAGCGTTGCAATATGCTCCGGTGCGAAACACCGCCGAAACACAGCAAGCTCACAGTTAAAATCTCCAGTTGACCAACGAATCTGAGCGGGGTAACAATTGCCGACGTCGCATTCCGTCACCGGTACCGAAGCCGGTGACTCTTCAAAACCAGACCAAATAACTGTCTGGTTTGGCCCTCAGATTGGGATTCAATGAGCGAAATCATCGATCCACCCGCCCCTACGGGCACCAACCCCATTCAACGCCTCAAGCCGAACGCCGTCGGGCTGGTGGGCGTGCTGTTCATGGCGGTCGCGACCGCCGCACCCATCACCGCCATGGTCGGCAACGTTCCGATCGCGGTCGGCTACGGCAACGGGGCCTTCGCGCCCGCCGGCTACTTCGTGGCCACCATCGTGCTCACGCTGTTCGCCATCGGCTACGCCGCCATGAGCAAGCACATCACCGCCACCGGGGCCTTCTACGGGTACATCTCGCACGGCCTCGGGCGCATCGTCGGGCTGGGCGCCGGATTCCTCACCGCACTGGCGTACATGGTGTTCGAGGCCTCCCTGATCGGCATCTTCTCGTTCTTCGGCACCGACCTGTTCACCTCACTGTTCGGTGTCGACGTGCCCTGGATCGTGTTCGCGCTGGTGATGCTGGGCGTGAACACCCTGCTGACCTACTTCGACATCAACTTGGCCGCAAAGGTACTCGGTGTCTTCCTGGTCACCGAGATCGTGATGCTGGGCGCCCTGGCTGTCTCGGTGTTGGTGGCCGGTGGCGGTCCGCAGGGCTGGTCGTGGGGATCGTTGAACCCGCTCAACGGTTTTCAGAGCTTGTCTGGGGCCGTCGAGGGCCCCGACGGCTCCATGATCGCGGTGGCCGGGTCCGCGGGTGTCGGACTGTTCTTCGCGTTCTGGTCCTGGGTCGGGTTCGAGTCCAGCGCCATGTACGGCGAGGAATCACGCAACCCCAAGAAGATCATCCCCATCGCGGTGATCTGTTCGGTCGTCGGTATCGGCGCGTTCTACGTGATCGTGTCCTGGCTGGCCATCGTCGGTACCGGCCCGGAGAACGCCGTTGCGCTGGCCCAGGATTCGGCCACCGCGGGCAACATCTTCTTCAACCCGGTGCACGACAATCTGGGCCAATGGGCCGTCGATCTGTTCAAGATCCTGCTGATGACGGGCTCGTTCGCGTGCGGTATGGCGTTCCACAACTGTGCGGCCCGCTACCTCTACGCGCTGGGTCGGGAGAACGTCATCCCGGGTATGCGCAAGACCATCGGTGCCACCCACCGGGTGCACGGCTCCCCGCATATCGCGGGGTTCGTGCAGACCGGTTTCGCCACGCTGATCGTGCTGTTCTTCCAGTTCACCGATCGTGATCCCTACACCGGTCTGTACGGCCTGATGGCTCTGCTGGGTACCACCGCGATCATGATCGTGCAAGCCCTGGCAGCGTTCTCGGTGATCTCGTATTTCCATGTGCACAAGCGGCATCCGGAAACCGCCAACTGGTTCAGCACGTTCCTGGCCCCGCTCCTGGGCGGGCTCGGCATGATCTATGTGGTCTACCTGCTGGCCAAGAACGCGTCCTTCGCGGCGGGCACCGCGGCCACGGACTGGATCTTCGCCGCCATCCCGTGGGTGGTCGGTATCGTCGGTATCGGGGGCGTGCTGCTGGCCCTGTTCCTGAAGTACAAAGATCCAGCACGGTACGCCGAATTGGGGCGCACCGTTCTGGAAGAAGCCCACGAGCGCTGACGACGAATCATGTCCTTTTCCAACATCATGGATTCCAACAGCTATCAGGGTGGTCAGCTGGACGACCCCCTGATAGCTGCTCGGAACCGAGTCCTCGGGCCCGCCTACCGGTTGTTCTACGAGAAGCCCGTTCATCTGGTCCGGGCCTCGGGGACGAAGCTGTTCGACGCAGACGGCAATGACTATCTTGACGCCTACAACAACGTCGCCAGCGTCGGGCACTGCCATCCGCACGTGATCGACGCCGTGACGAGACAGTTGAGCACCCTCAACACCCACACCCGGTATCTGCACGAAGGGATCGTGGACTACTCCCAGCGCCTGCTGGCGACCTTCCCCGATCCGGGCCCCGGCGGCTCCTACCAGATCATGTACGCCTGCACCGGATCTGAAGTCAACGATCTGGCCCTGCGGGTGGCGGCCATGCACACCGGGGCCACCGGCATCATCGTCACCGAGGAGGCCTATCACGGCAATACGGCTGCGGTGAATGCCATTTCGCCGTCCATCGGAGGTCGCACCAGCCTGGGGCCACATGTACGCACGGTGTCGCCGCAGCTGGAGCCGGCCGAGATCGCCGCGGCCATCGCCGACCTGCGGGAGAACGGTTTCGGCGTGAGCGCGTTGATCGTGGACACCATCTTCTCCTCCGACGGCATCTACCCCGACCCGTTGGTGCTGGCGCCGGCGGTGTCCGCGGTGCGTGCCGCCGGCGGTGTGCTGATCGCCGACGAAGTGCAGCCGGGCTTCGGGCGCACCGGGGCGGGGATGTGGGGTTTCTCCCGCCACGGGGTGGTGCCCGAGCTCGTGACGATGGGTAAGCCGATGGCCAACGGGATGCCGGTCGCGGCGATGGTGGCGCGCGGCGATGTGTTGGCCGGCTTTGCCAACGAGGTGCCCTATTTCAATACCTTCGGCGGCAACCCGGTGTCGATGGCGGCCGCGGCCGCCGTCTTGGACGTCATCGAGGGTGAACAGCTGATCGCCAACGCGGCCGCGGTGGGCGGTGATCTGCGCGCCGAGGTGACCCGACTGACCGCCGAGAATCCGCGCATCGGAGAGGTGCGCGGTGCCGGGCTGTACCTCGGTGTGGAGGTGCTCGACGCCGACGGCCATCCCGACCGCGCGGCGGCCCGCTGGATCGTCAACGCCATGCGCGAGCGCCGGGTGCTGATATCGGTGTGCGGGGCGCACGGCAATGTGCTCAAGGTCAGGCCGCCGTTGGTGTTCTCGATGTCCGACGTGGACCGCTTCGTTGCCGAATTCGGTGAGGTGCTGGCAAGCTTGGCCGAGTGACCGCTTCGGCCATCTACATCGCGTCGCCCGAGGGTGACACCGGAAAGTCCACCATCGCCCTGGGGATCCTGCACAAGCTGACGGCCACCGTCGCCAGGGTCGCGGTGTTCCGGCCGATCACCCGGCTCGAACATCGTGAGGCTGCCCCCTCGCCGGGCTCACCCGGTGACGCCGAGGGGGAGCGCGACTACATCCTGGAGCTGCTGTTGTCGCAGGCGACCGCCGGGCTCACCTATCAGGAGTGCGCCGGCGTCAGCTATCGGCAGCTGCACGAGGATCCCGAGGCGGCCATCGCCGAGATCGTCGAGCGGTTCCATCGCGTCGCCGACCGCAGCGATGCGGTGCTCATCGTCGGCAGCGACTACACCGACGTGGCGGCACCCAGTGAGCTGAGCATGAACGCGCGGATAGCGGTCAACCTCGGCGCACCCGTGGTGCTCGCGGTGAAGGCCAAGGACCGCACCCCCGCCGAGGTCGCGCAGGCCGTCGAGGTCTGCCTGGCGGAACTGGCCGGCCAGCATGCGCACACCGCGGCCGTGGTGGCCAACCGCTGCGATCCCGATCAATTGACCGCGGTGGCCGAGGCGCTGGCGCAGCTCTCGGAGCTGGTGCCCGCGAGCTACGTACTGCCCGAGGAACCGCTGTTGGTGGCACCCTCGGTGGCGGAGTTGCGGGCGGCCGTGCACGGCGAGCTCACCGGCGGTGACGAGCAGTCGCTGATCCGCGAGGCGATGAGCGTCCTGGTGGCGGGGATGACCGCCGAGCATGTACTGGAACGGCTGCACGACGGCATGGCCGTCATCACCCCCGGCGATCGTTCCGACGTGGTGATGGCAGTGATGGGTGCGCATGCGGCGGCGGGGTTCCCGTCCCTGTCCTGTGTCATCCTCAACGGTGGGTTGCCGCTGCACCCGGAGGTTGCCCGGCTGGTGGAGGGCCTGGGCACGCGGCTGCCGATCATCAGTACCGAACTGGGTACCTATGACACCGCGCGTGCCGTCGCCTCCGCCCGCGGGCGGGTGACCGTCGATTCCCATCGCAAGGTCGACACCGCGCTGGCGTTGATGGAGCGCTATGTCGATACCGCGGATCTGCTTGACACGCTGTCGATTCCGATCCCCACGGTCACCACGCCACAGATGTTCACCTATCAGCTGATCGACCAGGCCCGCGCCGACGTGCAGCGGATCGTGCTGCCCGAAGGCGACGACGACCGGATCCTGCGTGCGGCCGGACGTCTGCTGGCGCGCCGGGTGGCCGACTTGACCATTCTGGGCGAGGAGAAGACGGTCCGCGCCCGGGCCGCCGAACTGGGCGTGGACCTGGCCGCCGCCACCGTGCTCGACCCCCGCACCAGCGACCTGTGCGACGGGTTTGCCGAACAGTATGCGCAGCTGCGCAGCCACAAGGGTGTCACCGTCGACCAGGCCCGCGAGATCATCTCCGACGTCTCCTATTTCGGCACGATGCTGGTCCACAACGACATGGTCGACGGGATGGTCTCCGGGGCCAGGCACACCACCGCGCACACCGTCCGCCCGGCCTTCGAGATCATCAAGACCGCACCCGGTGTCAGCACGGTCTCCAGCATCTTCCTGATGTGTCTGGCGGACCGGGTGCTGGCCTACGGCGACTGCGCGATCGTGCCGGACCCGACGGCCGAACAACTCGCCGACATCGCCATCTCGTCGGCGCGCACCGCCGCCCAGTTCGGCATCGATCCGCGGGTTGCCATGCTGTCGTATTCGACGGGCAGCTCCGGTACCGGTGCAGACGTCGACAAGGTCAGAGCGGCAACCGAACTGGTGCGCGAGCGGCAACCGGAACTTCTGGTGGAAGGACCGATCCAGTACGACGCGGCGGTGGATCCGTCGACCGCACAGACCAAGATGCCGGGTTCGGAGGTGGCGGGCCGGGCCACCGTGCTGATCTTCCCGGACCTCAACACGGGCAACAACACCTACAAGGCGGTGCAGCGCAGCGCCGGTGCCATCGCGATCGGACCGGTGTTGCAGGGACTGAACAAGCCGGTCAACGACCTGTCCCGGGGAGCCCTGGTGGAGGACATCGTGAACACGGTGGCGATCACCGCGATCCAGGCGGCCCGGCAGTGACCGCGCGCTCGGTGCTGGTGCTCAATTCTGGCTCCTCGTCGGTCAAATACGAGCTGCTGGATCCTGATTCGGGAACCGCGCTGGCCGACGGCATCATCGAGCGGGTGGCGGACTATGGCCAGGCGCTGGCCGCGGTGTTCGCCGCGTTGCCGAGCCTTGACGGGTTGGTGGCCGTCGGGCACCGGGTGGTGCACGGCGGACGGAGCTTCTACCGGCCGACTGTCATCGACGATGCGCTGGTCACCAAGCTTGACGAGCTGGCACCTCTTGCCCCGCTGCATAATCCGCCGGCCTTGTTGGGTATCGCCGAGGCACGCAAGATGCTTCCCGATCTACCCCATATCGCGGTGTTCGACACCGCCTTCTTCCACGATCTGCCGGCGGCGGCCGCGGAGTACGCCATCGACCGGGATATCGCCGAGCAGTGGCACATTCGTCGGTACGGATTCCACGGCACCTCGCATCGTTACGTCAGCGAGCAGGCCGCGCTGTTCTTGAAACAGCCGTTCAGTGAGCTGAATCAGATTGTGCTGCATCTGGGTAACGGCGCTTCGGCATCGGCCATCCGCGGTGGACGTGCCGTGGACACCTCGATGGGCCTGACCCCGATGGAGGGTCTGGTGATGGGAACCCGAGCCGGGGACATCGACCCGGGCATCATCATGTACCTGTGGCGCACCGCAGGAATGTCGGTGGAGGACATCGAGACCATGCTCAACCGGCGCTCCGGTGTGTTCGGGCTCGGCGGTGAGGTGGACTTCCGGGAACTGCACAAGCGCATCGAAACCGGCGATGAGGCTGCGCAATTGGCCTATGACGTCTACATCCACCGGTTGCGCAAGTACGTCGGCGCCTACCTGGCCGTGCTGTGCCGCACCGACGTCATCACCTTCACCGCCGGGGTGGGGGAGAACGATGCCGCGGTGCGCCGCGACGCGCTGGCCGGCCTGGCGGCGCTGGGCATCGAACTCGACGAGGACCTCAACAGCGGCGCAGACCGCGGCGCGCGCCGTATCTCAGCCGTCGGTTCGCCGGTGGCGGTGCTGGTCATTCCGACCAACGAGGAACTGGCCATCGCGAGGGCCTGCGTCGACCTGCTCGCCGGTGCCCGCTAGAAGGTGCTCGTCGGCCGAACGCTGTTGGCCAGGTCAACCAGTGCATAGCGGTGCTCCTGGGTGGGGGCGACCCGCGCCAGACCACGCAGCGCTGCCTCCACGCCGAGTTGCAGACCGTGCTGGGTGAAGGGGAATCCGAGAATGTGGTTGGTGCTCGCCGTGTTGTCGGCCAGCCAGTCCATCGCGGTACCCAGGACCAGCGCCCGGATCTGCAGTACCCGCGGTTCACTCTCGGGCAGTGCCTCCACGCGCCGTGCGGCGCTTCGGATCTGCTGTTCGGAAACCTCGTTGATCGAGCGTCCGGACAACAACGTCACCGAACTGGTCAGCCGGGCCACGGTGAAATGCCGTGAAGTAGGCGGAACCTGGTCGAGTGTGCGGACGGCGTCATCGCGCTCACCCTCCGCGGACTGGGCCCGGGCCAGACCGAATCCGGCGGAGATGATCCCGTTGTCGGTGCGCCACACCGTCTGATAGAACCGGCGCTCGTCCGAGCTGCCGGCCAGCTCGGCGGTGGCGGCCAGGGCCAGCTTGGGTGCCAGCTCACCGGGCAAGGTGTCCAGCACCTCGGTGAAATACTTGGTCGCGGTGTCGTAGTCGGCGGTCAACAGGGCCGCGACGCCGCGGAACCAGGCGATCCGCCACCGCCAGCCGACCCGTTCCACCAGATCGTCGAGTTTACGGGTGGCCTTGGCGACGTCGCCCAGATCCAGCAGGGCGCGCGCCTCCATGAGCGGAAGCTCCACCGATTCGGACAGGTCGATACCCTCGGAGTCCAGCGTGCCGTGCCGCGCCGCGCGCAGCGAATCCAGGGTCTGCACAGGCTGACTGAGCACGGTGGCCGACAGGATGGGCGCACCGACATCGGCCGGATCGACCAGCGGTACCTGCAGGGCTTTGACGATCTCCGGTGCGGTCAGCTTCTCCGAATGCACCTGCCCGTCCAGATAGACATCGGTGTGCGCGACCAGGAGGTCCACCCCGAAGGTGGACCGCGGCGGGCTGAACACCGTCGACAGGCCCGGGCGCGGCACGCCGGAATCCTGTGCCACCACCTCGCGCAGCACACCCATCAACTGGCTGGACATCTCGTCGGCACTGGCGAAGCGGCGGTTGGGATCCGGATCGATGGCCCGGCGCAGCAGCCTGCCGAACGAGTCGTACTTGGCCAGCACCGGGTCGTCCTCGGGCAGACCGTCGACGTAACGGCCCTTACGGGTGCGCAGTTTCAGGGTGAGGGCGGCCAGGGTGCGCCCGACGGTGTAGATGTCGGTCTGCACCGTCGGTCCGGTGCGCACGATCTCGGGTGCCTGGTAGCCCGGTGTGCCGTAGAGGTATCCGAACGAGTTGATCCGGGACACCGCGCCGAGGTCGATGAGCTTGAGTTGCTCGGCGGTGACCATGATGTTCTCGGGTTTCAGATCGTTGTAGACCAAACCGAGCGAGTGCAGGTATCCGAGCGCGGGCAGGATCTCCAGCATGTAGGCGATCGCCTGTGCCACCGGCAGTTTGACGCCCTTGGGCTGCTTCAGCGAGGTACCGCCGACGTACTCCATCACGATGTAGCCCACCGGCTCACCGTGCTTGTCGGCATGTTCGACGAAGTTGAAGATCTTCACGATGGCCGGATGCGTGACGGCGGCGAGGAACTGTCGCTCGGCCATCGCCGTGGCCTGCGCTTCGGCGTCACCGGAATGCACCAGGCCCTTGAGCACCACCGGGCGTCCGTTGACATTGGTGTCGAAGGCCAGATACACCCAGCCGAGACCACCGTGGGCGATGCAGCCCTTGATCCGGTACTGGTCGGCGACGGTGTCGCCGGGACTGAGTTGGGGCAAAAACGAGAACGGGCTGCCGCAGCGCGGGCAGAACCCCTCGGAAAGCCCTGCGCGGGCCGGCCCGTCCGCATCCTTCTTAGAGGCACGCCCGACCGGCCGGTTGCAGTTCCAGCAGAACCGTTTGGCCTCGGCGACCACCGGATTGGTCATCAACGCGGTCAACGGATCACGCTCGTAGACGCGGGGCACCTCGACCAGCCCGCCGCCGAGGCGGCGGATGGGCGAGCGCGGCCGGGTCCACGTCGTGATGTTCTCGGAGGGCTCGGTGGACACCGTGGACGCCCGGTCGGTGTCGTCGAAATCGGGCCGGTACACCGCCTGGGTGGCCATCGGGCGCATCGTGGCGACCGAATCCTCGCCGTCCTCAGGCTCGGCGAGGGCGTCGAGCTCGGCCAGCGAGGCGGGCTGGGTGCCGGGGTCGTCGTCGTTCATCGGGAGCGGCTCATCAGTCGGAGTACCTCGCAACCGGGGGTGCCGGCGTCGGCCCCAGTACCGTCAACCACTTGCGGTACAAGGTATTCCAGGTCCCGTCGCGGCGGATCCGCTCCAAGGTCCCGTTGACGAACCGGACCAGGCCGGGGTTGTTCTTGTTGACCCCGATCCCGTAGGGCTCCTGATTCATGCTGGGGCCGACGATATGCAGATACGGGTCCTGGCTGACCAGGCCGGCGAGGATCGAGTCATCGGTGCTGACCGCGTCGACCTGCCGCTGCTGCAGGGCGACCAGGCAGTCCGCCCATGTCACCACGTCCACCAGTTGTACCGGCGGCTGGATCTGCTGGATGCGCTTGCGCGAGGTGGTGCCCTTCACCGCGCACACCCGCTTGCCGGACAGATCGCTGGCCTGGCGGATCGCCGAGTCGCGCGGGGCCAGGATGCGCTGGTTCGCCGACAGGTACTCGGTGGAGAAGTCGACCTGCTTGCGGCGTTCGCAGGTGATGCTCATCGTCTTGACCACGATGTCGACCTGGTTTTTCTCCAGCGCCTCGATCCGGTCGGCCGAGGACAGGATGCGGTATTCCACCTGGGACGGGGTGCCGAAGATGTCGCGGGCCACCTCGCCGGCGATATCGACGTCGAATCCGGTGATCTGACCGGTGATCGGATCGCGGAAGGAGAACAGGTTGCTGCCGATGTCGAGGCCGACGATCAGCCGGCCGCGGTTGCGGATGTTCTCCACCGCCTCGTCGGCCTGGGCCTGGTTCGGGAAGGGCCGCAGACTGGCGGTCCGGTCACAGGTGGAGTTGTCGGGCAGGGCCTGCGCGGCCTCGTCCGGTGGGGCCTGCTCCATTCCGGCCGGGGTGGGCGGCGCCAGCGTCACCTCGGGAATCGGTTCCAGCGGCGGGGACTGCTGGCAGCCGGCGAGCACCGCCGCCGCTGCCAACAGGGCGGCCACCCGTGTCTTCATCACCGGTACTCGCTGAGCCGCGGCCACAGCCCGAGCGCCACCGCGAGTGCCGCGATGATGCTGAGCACCGCGGCGCCGACGGTCGCCCCCGACAGCACCCGGCGGGCGTTGACGATATCGGTGCGCAGCTGGCCGCGGCTCTCCTCGATGGCCTTGGCCAGCGCGGCGTCGAGGCTGCTGAACGCCGGCGTGGAGTTGTCCTCGCCGGTGCCCAGCGCCACCTGGGTGGCGGCCTGATAGTCGCCGACGGCGATGTAGGCGTTGATCCGGTCATTGGATGCCCGCCACTTGCGCAGCAGGTCTCCGGCCCCGCTCAGATCGTCCTTGTCGATACCGTTGTCGGCCCTCAAGAACGTGTCCAGCTGCTGCTGCATGCTGTCCATGCGCTGGTAGTAGGACTGCTTGCGCACGTCCTCGTCGCCACGGCGGACCAGCGCCAGCGTCTCGTCGGCGCGCGCCTGCTGCGCGGTGATGGCCATCGTGGTCACCGTCTTGAGCGATTGTGCCGCAGTGTTTTTGGCACTGCGGCTGTCCGAGGTGGAGATGACGAGTGCGGTGCCCACCCACACCACCATAATCAGGACGGCCAGTCCGCCGGCCACGAAGCCGATGTTGATCCGCCGCCGGGTCCGCTTGGTCAGCCATCTGTTGGCGAACAGCCCGAACATCACGGTGGCCAGCACCACCAGGATGACCGGCGCCGGGATACGGGTCGACGCCGTCGTCTCGGCGTCCACCCGCGCCGAGGTTGCCTCGTAGAGCCGTTGGGCGTCAGGCAGGATCTGGGATTGCATCAACGCCGAAGCCTCGGACAGATAGGACGAGCCCACCGGATTACCGGCGCGGTTGTTGGTGCGGGCGGTCTCCACCAGCCCGGTGTAGACCGCCAGTTCGGCGTTGACCCGGCCCAGCAGCTCGATCATCGGTTCGGTGGTCAGTCCGGCGGAGGCGCGGGTGACTGCGACCGACGCGTCGGTGATGGCCTGCTCGTAGCGCTGCCGGACATCCTGCGGTTCGGCACCGGCGATGAACGCGGTGGCGGCGGCCGCGTCGGCCACCGACAACGTGGTGTAGAGCTGACCGGCCGCGAAGGCCAGCGGCTCGCTGTGGTCGAGCACCGTGGTGAGTGCTTCCTGACGGTCGTTGATCGTGGTCGACGTCGCGAAGGCACACGCGATCACGAGGGCCGACAGCACGACACCGATGGTCAGGATGCGCCCGGGGGTGGTCCACAGGAACGACCAGCGCGGGTGCACGGGATTGGTCGGCGAACGTGATGCCAGCGGTTCGGTCGACGGGTGTGCCAACTCCACGGTCACGTGTTGGCGACCTCCTCGGTGTTTCTAAGAAGTCTAAGAGACATTGGAGTGACGTGTGGGAATTCGCGAGCCCCTATTCTGAAGTCGTGCGCGGTGACGGTGACGGTTGGGTGATATCGGAGGGTGGCGGCCATTTCTGGGGACGTCACGGGGCAGCCGGACTGCTGCTGCGCGCGCCCGGTCCCGACGGTACCTTCGCCGTGCTGCTTCAGCATCGAGCGCCGTGGAGCCACCAGGGCGGCACCTGGGCACTACCGGGTGGGGCGCGTGACAGCCACGAGTCCGTCGAGGAAGCCGCGGTGCGGGAGGCCTTGGAAGAAACCGGAGTGCAGGCCGACCTCATGACGGTGCGAACGACCGTCGTCACCCATGAGGTGCCGGGCTGGAGCTACACCACCGTGATCGCCGATGCCACCGAACAGCTGCGCACCGTCCCGAACCGGGAGAGCTCGGAGCTGCGCTGGGTCGCCGAGCACGAGGTCGCCGACCTGCCGTTGCATCCCGGTTTCGCCGCCAGCTGGGAGCGGCTGCGCGTCGTTACGGCCGGGATCCCATTGCTTTCTTGAGGGCCAGGGCCGCGGCCTGTGGATCCTCGGCTGCGGTGATCGCGCGAACCACCACCACCCGGCGGGCGCCGGCCGCCACGACCATCGGCAGTCGCTGCTCGTCGATCCCGCCGATGGCGAACCATGGCTTGTCCGGAGCCAGCGCGGCAGCCTGGCGGACCAGATCCAGCCCGGGCGCGGTGCGCCCCGGTTTGGTCGGGGTCGGCCAGCACGGCCCGACACAGAAGTAGTCCACCGGCTCGTCGATCGCCGCGGCGACCTGGGCGGCGTCGTGGGTGGAGCGCCCGATCACCGGACGCCCGCCGATGATCTCGCGGGCGATGTCGAGTGGCAGATCGTCCTGACCGAGGTGCAGCACATCGGCCGCGGCCGCCCGTGCGATATCGGCACGGTCGTTGACCGCCAGCAAGGCGCCGTGCCGCTGGGCCGCGTCGGCAAGCACCGCCAGCGCGTCGAGTTCCTGGCGGGCCTCCAACGGGCCGAACTGCCGTTCGCCGGCCGAGCCCTTGTCGCGCAGCTGGATGATGTCCACCCCGCCGGCCAGCGCCGCGTCCGCGAATTCGGCCAGGTCGCCGCGCTCACGCCGGGCATCGGTGCACAGGTAGAGCGAGGCGGTGGTCAGTCGTTCGAGAGGGCCGGGCACCGGCGTATTGTTTCAGCTGAACACGGGAGTCCCGGGACCGGGGACTGAGAGTGGGCCTACGACCGGCCCTGACCGTCGTACCTGATCCGGGTCATGCCGGCGAAGGGAGAGGACATGGTGGCGGGAACTCTTGCCGTGATCGGCGGTGGTGTCATCGGCCTGTCCGTGGCTCGGCGCGCCGCCCAGGACGGGTGGTCGGTGCGCGTGCACCGGACCGAGGCGCGTGGCGCCTCCTGGGTGGCCGGCGGCATGCTGGCCCCGCACAGCGAGGGCTGGCCGGGGGAAGAGGCCCTGCTGGCGATGGGCCTGGAATCGCTCAAGCTCTGGCATACCGGGTTCCTGGACGGGCTGCCCGCCGACGTGGTGACCGCCCATGAGTCACTGGTGGTGGCGGTCGACCGGGCCGATGTCGCGGACCTCAAGACGGTGGCCGACTGGTTGTCCGAGCAGGGGCACCCGGTGACGGTCACGACCGCTGCCCGCGATGTGGAGCCGCTGCTGGCCCAGGGGATCCGGCACGGGTTCTGCGCCGAAACCGAACTGGCCGTGGACAACCGGGCGCTGGTGAGCGCCCTGGAGCGGGCCTGTGCAGAGCTCGGTGTGCAGTGGGCGCCGCCGGTGACCGAACTCGCCGCGGTGGACACCGATCAGCGGGTGATCGCTAACGGTATCGACGCGCCCGCCCTCTGGCCCGGTCTCGCGGTGCACCCGGTCAAGGGCGAGGTGCTGCGGCTGCGTTGGCGCAAGGGGTGTATGCCGTTGCCGCAGAGAGTCATCCGTGCACGTGTGCACGGGCGGCCGGTATATCTGGTGCCGCGCGGTGACGGCGTGGTGGTGGGCGCCACCCAATACGAGCACGGCCGGGACACTGCCCCGGTGGTCCGCGGCGTGCGGGACCTGCTCGACGATGCCTGTGCGGTGATCCCCGCACTGGGGGAGTACGAACTGGCCGAATGTGCGGCCGGGCTACGGCCGATGACACCGGATGGTCTGCCGCTGGTCGGTAGGCTCGACGAGCGGACGCTGGCAGCCACCGGTCACGGACGTAACGGTTTCCTGCTGGCGCCCTGGACGGCGGAGCGGATCGCCACCGAACTTGCAGCACTGGCGACACATTGAGGGGCGACATGATCTTGCTGGTCAACGGTGAGGAAACCGAGGTACCGGAGGGCACCACGGTCGAGGAACTGGTGAATCATCTCGGGTTCGGCGACAAGGGCATCGCGGTGGCGGTGGACTGGGAGGTGCTGCCGCGGTCCTCGTGGCACACCGCGCTGGCCGGCGGTGCCCGGGTGGAAGTGGTGACGGCGGTGCAAGGTGGCTGACACGCTGACGATCGCGGGCCGCGAGTTCGGCTCGCGGCTCATCATGGGCACCGGGGGTGCGGCGAACCTGGCGGTGCTGGAGGAGGCGCTGATCGCGTCGGGCACCGAGCTGACCACCGTGGCCATGCGCCGCGTCGATGCGGACGCCGGCACCGGGGTACTGGACCTGCTCGACAGACTGGGCATCTCGGCGCTGCCGAACACCGCGGGTTGCCGGGGCGCGGCCGAGGCGGTGCTCACCGCACAGCTCGCCCGCGAAGCGCTCGGCACCGAATGGGTCAAGCTCGAGGTGATCGCCGACGAGCGCACGCTGTTGCCCGACGCGATCGAGTTGGTCAAGGCCGCAGAACAATTGGTGGACGACGGCTTCATCGTGCTGCCCTACACCAACGACGATCCGGTACTGGCCCGGCGCCTGGAGGACACCGGCTGCGCGGCCGTCATGCCGCTGGGCTCACCCATCGGCACCGGTCTGGGCATCGCGAACCCGCATCACATCGAGATGATCGTCGACGCGGCGAACGTCCCGGTGATCCTGGACGCGGGTATCGGCACCGCCAGCGACGCCGCGCTGGCCATGGAACTGGGCTGCGACGCCGTGCTGTTGGCCACCGCGGTGACCCGCGCCGCCGATCCGGCCGCGATGGCCGCCGCGATGGCGGCCGCCGTCACCGCCGGGCATCTGGCCCGGCACGCCGGGCGGATCCCGAAACGCTTCTGGGCGCAGGCGTCGAGCCCCGCCCTGCTGTGACCCGATACGTGGCGCTGGGTTCGTCGATGGCGGCGGGCCCCGGCATCCCGCCGACGGCTCCGGGGTCGCCGCTGCTGGCGATGCGTTCGCAGCGCAACTATCCCCACCTGGTGGCCCAGCGGCTCGGCCTGGACCTGGTCGACGTCACCTATTCCGGGGCGACCACCGCGCATGTGCTCGGCGAGTCGCAGCACGGGGAACCGCCGCAGGTCGACGCGTTGGACGGGTCGGAGTCGCTGGTCACGGTGACCATCGGCGGTAACGACGTCGGCTACGTTCCGATGCTGTGCGCCGCGGCGCTGCCCGCGCCGCTGCGGTGGCTCCCGCCGCTGCGGGGTATGCGGGACGCCGGCGCGCGGGAACGCGAGTTGGCCGCGGTGGCCCCGAAACTAATTGAGGTCGGCCGGGTGGTGCGGGCACGTGCGCCCCTGGCGCGGGTGCTGTTCGTCGACTACCTGACCCTGCTGCCGCCGCAGGGTTCGGCGCCTCCGTTGTCCGCGGGGGACACCGACCTGGGCCGGCGCATCGCCGCCGAACTGGAACGTCTCACCGCCGCCGCGGCCGAAGGCACCGGAGCCGCGGTGGTGTGCGCCGGGCAGGCCAGCCGCGAGCACCACCCGTGGTCGGCGCAGCCCTGGACGAACCTGCCGAGCAGGTTCCCGGTGCCCATCCCCGGCCACACCGCGCCGTTGCACCCCAACGCCGAGGGCATGCGTGCGGTGGCCAATCTGGTCGTGGCTCACGTCGAGGAACGGCCCGGGACATGATCGAACTGACCGGTCTGACAAAAACTTTCGGCCAGGTGCGCGCCGTCGACGAACTGACCTGCAGCGTCGAGCCCGGTGTGGTGACCGGGTTCCTCGGGCCCAACGGCGCGGGCAAGTCCACCACCATGCGGATGATCGTCGGGCTGGACCGGCCCAGCGCCGGTACCGTGACCGTCGCCGGGCGGCCCTATCGCGAACACAAGCACCCGTTACGCACCGTCGGCGCGCTGCTCGACGCCCGGCAGGTGCACCCGAACCGGACCGCGCGGGCGCACCTGCGGTGGATCGCCGCGACCAACCGGATCCCGCTACGCAGGGTCGACGAGGTGCTCGCCGAGGTCGGGCTGACCGACGCCGCCGGTAAACAGGCCGGCACGTACTCGCTGGGCATGCTGCAGCGCCTCGGCATCGCGGCGGCGCTGCTCGGCGACCCGTCGGTGCTGCTGTTCGACGAACCGGTCAACGGGCTGGACCCCGAGGGTATCCGCTGGATCAGGACCCTGATGCGGGGTCTCGCCGCCGAGGGCCGGACCGTGTTCGTGTCCAGCCATCTGCTGGCCGAGATGGCCAACACCGCCGACCGGGTGCTGGTGATCGGGCGGGGTCGGCTGATCGCCGCCACCACGATGGCCGACTTCGTCAATCAGGGCGGCACCGTGCGGGTGCGCAGCCCGCAGCTCGACCGGTTGGTCGCCCTGCTCCCCGGTGCCCGCCGCGACGGTGCGGCGCTGCTGGTCGACGACAGCAGCACCGAACAGGTCGGTGAGCTGGCCGCGGCGCACGGCATCGTGTTGCACGAACTCACCGCGCAGGGGGCGTCGCTGGAGGAGGCCTACCTGAACCTCACCGACGGCGCCGTGCAGTATCGGGCGGGCTCATCATGAGCACCGTCGCCGCCGAGCGCATCAAACTCACCAGCACCCGGTCACCGCTGTGGCTGACGCTCACCGTGGTCGTAATCAGCCTGGGTCTGGCCGCCGTGCAGGCCGCCGCGGCGCTGCCCTACAGCCTCGTGAGCCCAGACCGGGCGGTACTCGGGGTGGCGATGTTCGGCGTCCCGGTGCTGATGATCCTGTCCGCGCTGACCGTGACGGGGGAGTACCGGACCGGGATGATCCGTACGACATTCATGGCGACCCCGCGGCGCTCTCGGGTACTGATCGCCAAAGCCGTTGTCACCATGGTGTTCTCCGGGTTTCTGGCCGCGGCGATGTCGCTGGGATCGCTGCTGCTGGTGCGGGCGATGCTCGACGAGCGCCAGGGCGCGCAACTGGCGCTCACCGGCCTGGCACCGTGGCGCACCGTCGGGGCGGTGACGCTGTACGCCGTGCTGGCCGCGTTGCTGGCCGTCGGACTGGGCGCCCTGCTGCGGCACAGCGCCGCCGTCATCGCGATCCTGCTGCTGATGCCGTTCGTGCTGGAACCGCTGCTCGGGGCCATCCCGGGCGTCGGGTCCCGAGTCGGCCCGCTGCTGCCGTTCGCCAACGCCAATGCGTTCACCGAAATACCGTGGTTGCAGACCTTTTCAATGTGGTGGGGCCCGCTGGGCTCGGCCGCCTACTTCGCCGCGGTGGCGGCGGTGGTGTTCGCCGCGGCTGTCGGCGTCGTGGCCCGTCGGGACCCGTGAGTCGGCTACCGTGGGGCACATGCAGTTCAGATCACGGTCCCTGGTGGCCATGCTGTCCGTGGCCGCCCTCGCCGTCGGGATCGGCGGCTGCGCCAGGGACGCCGAGGACGCGGCATCGCGGGCACCGGCGGAGTACGCCGAGAAGATCGCTCAGAGCCTGCATATCGACGCCATGATGGGACACCTGACCCGGCTGCAGGAGATCGCCGATCAGCACGGCGGTAACCGCGCCATGGGCACGCCGGGCTATCAGGCCAGTGTCGACTACGTGGTGAACCTGTTGCGTGACAAGGGGTTCGATGCCAAGACCGAAGAGTTCGAGGTGCGGCAGCCGTTCGCCGAGGAGCCCGACGTGACGGTGGCGGGCAGCAAGGTCAGCGCCAAGGGCATGTCCTTCACGGTCGGCACCGATCCGCAGGGTGTGTCCGGCCCTCTGGTCGCCGCGCCCGCCGACGAGAGCCCGGGCTGCGCCGACGCCGACTACGAGGGCCTGCCGGTACAGGGGGCGGTGGTGCTGGTGGACCGCGGGACCTGTCAGTTCGGCGAGAAGGCCGGCATCGCCGCCAAACGGGGAGCGGTCGCACTGCTCATCGCCGACAACGAGGACCGCAAGGTCGAGGAATTCGGCGGCACCCTCGGCAGTAAGACCACGGTCAAGATCCCGGTCCTGGCGATCACCGAGGCCGAGGGCGCCCGCTTGCGCGCCAACCCCGGCGAGGCCACCGTCAAACTCACGGCCGGTGTCGACGTCAAGAAGACCAGCAACGTGATCGCCCAGACCACGACCGGATCCACCGAGAACGTCGTCATGGTGGGTGCCCACCTGGACAGCGTGCCCGAGGGGCCGGGGATCAACGACAACGGCTCGGGGGTGGCCGCGGTGTTGGAGACCGCGCTGCAGATGGGCAGCTCGCCGGACGTCCAGAACGCGGTCCGCTTCGGATTCTGGGGCGCCGAGGAACTCGGCCTGCGGGGCTCGGCGGACTACGTCGGCAGGCTGGATGCCGAGGCGCTCAAGGACATCGCGCTCTACCTGAACTTCGACATGGTGGGTTCGCCGAATCCGGGCTACTTCACCTATGACGGAAACCAGTCCGCGCCACCGGCGGCCGACGGCAGCGTCCCCCGGGTACCGGAGGGCTCCGCCGGGATCGAACGCCTACTGATCGGGTACCTCGACGGTGCGGGTAAGCCGGGCAGGGACACCAGCTTTGACGGGCGCTCCGATTACGACGCCTTCACCCAGGCCGGAATCCCCTCCGGTGGACTGTTCTCCGGCGCCGAGGAGAACATGACCGCCGAGCAGGCCGAGCTCTGGGGCGGGAACGCCGACCAGCCGTTCGATCCCAACTATCACAAGGCCACCGACACCCTCGACCACATCGACCGCACGGCACTTGAGATCCTGGGCCGTGGAGTCGGCTACTCGACGGCCTTCTACGCACAGGACATCAGCGGCCGCAACGGAGTGCCGGTGCGCGAGGACCGCACCCGGCACGCACAGTCCGACTCATGAGACGAGCGCTGGCGGTGGCGGCCGCTGCGCTGATGCTGACATCGTGTGCGGCGGCACCGGAACCCGCGCCCGCCGACCCGGCCCGTGACCTCGCGGGCAAGGTGAACGCCGACGCCATCTTCGGCCACCTCGAGGAGCTCAACGGTATCGCCGCCGCCAACCGGGGCAACCGGGCGGTCGGCACACCCGGGTACGAGGCCACGGTCGAGTATGTCGTCGGTGTGCTGCGTGACGGCGGATTCGAGGTCAGCACACCGGAATTCGAATGGCTCAAGATGGGCGACCCGGGGAAGCCGACCCTGCAGATCGGCGGCCGCAGCTACCCCGTCACGCAGGCATCCCCACTCGCGGGCACCCCGCGCGGCGGAGTCAGCGGCCCGTCCCTGCGGCCCCGCAAACCCGCCGGGTGCGCCGCCGCGGACTACGGCGATGTGCGCGGAGCGCTGGCGATCGTCGACGACACCGGGTGTTCGGTGGTCGTCAAACAGAACGCCGCCGTCGCCAAGGGCGCGGTGGGCCTGCTGGTGGTGAGCGCCGGCGGTACCAAGGGGCTGTTCGAGCCCGGCTACTACCAGAAGCTCACGCTGCCGGTCGCCGTCATCGACCGCACCACCGATGCTGCGTTGCGCCGCACCACCGCACCGGTCCGGCTGACCCTCGACGCGCAGGCCTCCGTGGCGAAATCACGCAATGTCCTCGCCCAGACCACCACCGGCGACACCACCAATGTGGTGATGGCCGGCGCCAACCTGGACAGCGCGCCCCGCAGCCCCGGGATCAACGACAACGGCACCGGGGTGGCGGCGTTGCTGAGCATCGCCGCCGCGCTGGGGCCGGCGCCCGCGGATGGCAACGCCGTCCGATTCGCCTTCTGGGGGTCCGAGAGTCTGGGCGCGGCAGGCAAATACGTCTCCGGTCTGGACGCGGGCCAGCTCGACGACATCGCCATCTACCTGGATGCGGACATGCTCGGCTCGCAGAACGCCGGCTTCTTCACATATGACGGTGACCAGTCCGCCGCGACCAACGAGGCACCCGAGGGTTCGGCCGGGATCGAGCGCACCCTGGCCGGCTACCTCAACCTTGCCGGCGTCCGGCCGGCCGACATCCCGCTGGACAGCGCCGGCGACTCCGGCCCGTTCCTGACCGCGGGCGTGCCCGTCGGTGGACTGACCACCGGATCGAACCAGCGCAAGAGCGCCGTGCAGGCCCGACTCTGGGGTGGGCGCGCCGGGGCCGCCTTCGACCCCAACCACGGCACCGCCCGCGATGACATCGAGAACGTCGACCACCGTGCGCTGTCGATCACCGGACCGGCGCTGGCTTTCGCCATCGGCACCTACGCGCATTCGATCGAGGGCGTCAACGGTGTCCCGGCCCGGGACCGCCGACACCGCCAAGGATGAGGACACATGTATCTGCGCATCGATCCCCGCACCACCCCGCCGCACGTCGAGGTCGTCGAACCCGAGGATTTCACCTCCTTCAAGGTCGTGGTGGTCACCGCGGCGCACTCCTGGGTGGATCCCGCTGACCTGACCGCACTCGCCGGGCGCGCCGGCGACCCCGACTGGCAGCAGAAGCTGGCGGGGATGGTCTCCTACGCCGAGTCCAAGGGCTGGCTCGACGACGAGGGCCGCATCCGCGCCCACGTGGAGACCCAGGACGGGTAGCCATCGGGCACCATGAGCCGGTGGAAAAACCCGGCGTTTTCGAACGCCTCGCGCGTCTTGCCATCGCCGCGCCCCGACGGATCCTCGTCGTCGCCGCACTGCTCGCGGTCGCGGCGGCGATCTTCGGTGTCCCGGTCACCCAGAAGTTGACCGCCGGCGGATTCCAGGATCCCGGCGCGGAATCCAGCCAGGCGGCCGAACTGCTGACCGGCAGGTTCAACCAGGGTGATATGCAGTTGCTGCTCGTGGTGTCGGACCCGTCGGGCGCCATGAGCCCCGACGCCCGCCGGGTGGGGACCGAGATCGTGTCGGCGCTGCGGGACTCCGAGCAGGTGGCCGAGGTGAGTTCGGCGTGGACCGTGCCGCAACCCGCCGCCGCCGAACTGCTCAGCCGGGACGGCACCGCGGGATTGATCGTCGCCGGTATCACCGGGGGTGAGAAGTACGCCCAGAATCATGCCAAGGAGCTCGTCGACACCCTGGTCCACGACCGGGACGGCGTGCGCGTGCAGGCCGGTGGCCTGGCCATGGTGAACACCCAGATCACCGAGCAGTCACAGCGCGACCTGCTGGTGATGGAGTCGATTGCCATCCCGTTCAGCTTCCTGGTCCTGGTGTGGGTGTTCGGTGGGTTGCTCGCCGCCGCGGTGCCGGTGGTGGTCGGCGTGATGGCGATCCTCGGTTCGCTGGCGGTGCTGCGGCTGATCACGATGGCCGCCGATGTGTCGGTGTTCGCTCTGAATCTCTGCATGGCAATGGGTCTGGCGCTGGCCATCGACTACACGTTGCTGATGATCAGCCGCTACCGCGACGAACTCGCCGACGGAGCGGGCCGCGAGGACGCCCTGGTGCGGATGATGGTGACGGCGGGGCGCACCGTGGTGTTCTCGGCGACGACGGTGGCGTTGCCGATGTCCACGCTGGTGCTGTTTCCGATGTACTTCCTGAAGTCTTTCGCCTACGCCGGGGTGGCCACCGTGGTGTTCGCGGCGATCGCGGCGTTGGTGCTCACCCCGGCGGCCGTCGTGCTGCTCGGCGACCGGATGCGCGGGCCGGCGCGCACACCGCGTCCGGTGGAACAACAGTTCTGGTACCGCTCAACCACATTCGTCTTGCGTCGGGCGGTCCCGATCGGTGTGGCGGTGGTGGTGCTGCTGGTGTTGCTGGGCCTGCCGTTCGCCGGGGTCAAGTGGGGCTTCCCCGATGACCGGGTGTTGCCGGTGACCGCGTCGGCACATCAGGTGGGTGAGCAGCTGCGCCAGGACTTCGCGCACAACTCGGCGACCGATATCGCCGTGGTCATCCCCGACGCGGCCGGGCTGGCGCCCTCCGAGCTGGACCGCTATACGGCCGAATTGTCGGCGGTGGCCGACGTTTCGGGGGTCGCGCCGCCGGTGGAACGTGACGGCAGCATATTCCTGCGGGTGTCCAGTTCTGCACCGTTGTTCTCCGAGGCCTCCTCGGCGCAGCTGGATCGGTTGCACGAGGTGGCCGGCCCGGGGGGCCGGCAGGTGTTACTCGGCGGGGTGGCGCAGACCGACCGCGACAGCGTGCAGGCGATCGCCGCGACGCTGCCATTGGTGCTGGCCCTGATCGCGGCCATCACGTTCTGTTTGCTGTTCCTGCTCACCGGCAGTGTGGTGTTGCCGCTGAAAGCGCTGGTGCTCAACATCTTGTCGCTGACTGCCACTTTCGGCGCGATGGTGTGGATCTTCCAGGACGGGCACCTGGACGCACTGGGCACGACGGCCACCGGCACCCTGGTCGCGAACATCCCGGTGCTGCTGTTCTGTATCGCCTTCGGGTTGTCGATGGATTACGAGGTGTTCCTGCTCGCACGGATCCGCGAATACTGGTTGGCCTCGGATCGCACCTCGGTCGATGTCGGAGAGAGTGTGGCGCTCGGTCTGGCCCGTACCGGTCGCGTGGTTACCGCTGCCGCGCTGGTGATGTCGATCTCGTTCGCCGCACTGATCGCGGCCAATGTGTCGTTCATGCGGATGTTCGGTCTGGGTCTGACCCTGGCGGTGTTGATGGATGCCACGCTGGTGCGCATGGTCCTGGTGCCGGCGTTCATGCAGCTGATGGGCCGGTGGAACTGGTGGGCGCCCGCGCCGCTGGCCCGGCTGCATGACCGGATCGGACTGAATCACTGAAAGTGTGGTCCGAACGGCGTTGAACCAAACGGTGTAGCGCCCCGTAATGACGGTATGGCCACTAATCTCGCCGGAATGCCCACTCACAGCACCATTGCCGGGGTGCACGGGGTGCTGCCCCCGCACCGGTACACCCAGGACGAGATCACCGAAGCGCTGCTCGCGTTGCCCGGATACGACGGTCTCGAAGACGCCGTCCGCGGCCTGCACAAGAGCGCCAAGGTGAACAGCCGCTACCTTGTGCGGCCGCTGGAGGAGTATGCCGCGTTGACCGATTTCGGAGCGGCGAACAATCTGTTCATCGAGCATGCGACCGAACTCGGGTGTGCCGCGCTGGCGGGCGCATTGGATGAAGCGGGGCTGCGGCCCGAAGACGTCGACCTGATCGTGACCACCACGGTGACCGGTGCGGCGGTCCCGTCGCTGGACGCCCGCATCGCCGGGCAACTGGGGCTGCGTGCGGATGTGCGCCGGATCCCGATCTTCGGTCTGGGTTGTGTGGCCGGAGCCGCCGGTATCGCCCGGTTGCACGATTACCTGCGTGGCGCGCCGGACAAGGTCGCGGTGCTGGTGTCGGTGGAACTGTGTTCGCTGACCCGCAAACACCATCCGTCCATGCCGACACTGGTGGCGGGTGCGCTGTTCGGGGACGGCGCCTCGGCGGTGGTGGCGGTCGGCGCGCAGCGGGCCGAGCGGCTGAACCCGGCCGGCCCGGATGTGCTGGACTCGCGCAGCCACCTGTACCCGGATTCGTTGCACGCGATGGGCTGGGACATCGGCACCGACGGCTTCGAAATCGTGCTCAGCGCCGAGGTGCCGTCCTTCGTCGGTCGTTACCTCGGTGACGACGTCACCGAGTTCCTCGATGCACACGACCTCACGGTTCCCGATATCGGCACCTGGGTCAGCCACCCCGGTGGCCCGAAGGTGATCGAGGCCATCATCGACACGCTGTCGCTGCCGGCGGATGCGCTGGACCTCACCTGGCAGTCGCTCGCCGAGATCGGCAACCTGTCCTCCTCGTCGGTGCTGCACGTACTGCGCGACACCATCCGAAAACGGCCGGCCGCCGGAACCCCGGGTGTGCTGATGGCGATGGGCCCGGGTTTCTGTTCCGAACTCGTGCTGTTGCGGTGGCGCTGAACCGATGCGGGGCTATATCGCACTGATCCTGCTGGTCGCCGTGGAGCGGCTGGCCGAACTCGTGGTGTCCAAGCGCAATCTGCAATGGAGTACGGCCCACGGAGGCCGGGAGTTCGGCGCCGGGCACTATCCGGTGATGGTGGCGTTGCACACCGGCCTGCTCGCCGGGGCGGTGTACGAGGCGAGGGCCCGCAGACGGTGGATCTGGCCGGCGTTCTGGGTGGTGCTGGCCGCCCAGGCGTTGCGCTGGTGGTGCATCAGCACCCTCGGCACGCAGTGGAACACCAGGGTGGTCGTGGTGCCGGGCGCCCCGCGCGTTGCGGGCGGGCCGTATCGCTTTGTCCCGCATCCCAATTACCTGGCCGTGATCCTGGAAGGCGCGGCACTGCCGCTGGTCGGCGGCGCCTGGATCACCGCGGCGGTGTTCTCGGTGGCCAACGCGTTGCTGCTGCGCACCCGGATCCGGGTCGAGAACGACGCACTCAAAAGTCTGACGAGTCCATCGTGATCGACCTGCTGGTGGCCGGGGGTGGGCCGGCCGGGCTGGTCACCGCCGCGCACGCCGCGCGGGCGGGGCTGCAGGTCGTCGTCGTCGAGCAGCGGCGCGGGCCGATCGACAAGGCCTGCGGTGAGGGCCTCATGCCGCATTCGCTGGCTCACCTCGACCGCCTCGGTGTGGATCTCGCCGGACACCCGCACCGGAACTTCTACGGCATCCGTTACCTCGACGGCCGCCGCACCGCGGAGGCCCGGTTCGCCGGTGGCCCGGGCCGCGGGGTCCGCCGCACGGTGCTGCACGACGCGCTGTCCAAGGCCGTCGCCGACGCCGGGGTGCAGGTGGTGTCGGGGGAGGTCGGTGCGGTGATCCAGGACCAGACCTGCGTGCGCGCCGCGGGTTTGCGGGCTCGCTACCTGGCCGCGGCGGACGGGCTGCACTCGCCGATCCGCCGGTCGCTGGGACTGGCGGCCGAGGAACCGAAGCGTCGCAGGTGGGGTATCCGGCGCCACGTCCAGATCGCACCGTGGTCGGACTGTGTGGAGGTGCACTGGGGTGCGAGCCCAGCAGCCGGGGAGGCGTATGTGACCCCGGTCGCCGACGACTGCGTGGGCGTCGCGATCCTCACATCGACCCGCGGAGGATTCGAGGAACACCTGCGGCAGTTCCCGGCCCTGCAGGACCGTCTGAACGGTGTGCCGCACGGCCAGGACCGTGCCGCCGGACCGCTGCGGCAGAAGGTCCGGCATCGCGCGGCCGGGCGGGTGCTGCTGGTCGGTGACGCCGCCGGCTACGTG
Source organism: Mycobacterium adipatum (assembly GCF_001644575.1). Taxonomy (NCBI): domain Bacteria; kingdom Bacillati; phylum Actinomycetota; class Actinomycetes; order Mycobacteriales; family Mycobacteriaceae; genus Mycobacterium; species Mycobacterium adipatum. The sequence continues at coordinate 5,663,401 of NZ_CP015596.1, read as the reverse complement.
GACGCGTTGACCGGTGAGGGCCTGGGATTGGCGTTCGGCGCAGCCGAAGTGCTGGTGGACTGCGTCGCGACCGACCGTACCGCGGACTACGACCGTCGCTGGCGCGCGCTGACGCGGCGGTACCGACTCCTGACCGCGGGGTTGTTGCACGCCACCGGGATACCCCCGGTGCGGGCGGCTATCACCCCGGCGTCCGCGGCGCTGCCCACGGTGTTCACCCGGGTGGTCAACGCGCTCGGCGAATAGCGCCCAGTCCGGTCATCCCGTGGTAGACGACCAGTGCGGCGATGGCGCCCAGCGAGATACCGGTGAACGTCAACGACCCTGCCTGCCAGGTGAAGTCGGCGATCCCGATGATCAACGGGATGGCGGCCGTCATCTGGTTGACCGGCTTGGAGAAGTCCACCTGATTGGTCAGCCAGATCCGGATGCCGAGCACCCCGACCAGGCCGTAGAGCACGATGGTGGCTCCGCCGAGCACGCCGGGCGGAATCGCCGAGATCGTCGCACCCACCTTGGGGCACAACGACAATGCGATGGACACCACGGCGGCCACCCAGTAGGCGGCAGTCGAGTAGATGCGGGTGGCGGCCATCACGCCGATGTTCTCGGCGTAGGTGGTGGTGGCCGAACCTCCGCCGGCACCGGCAAGTACGGTGGCCACCCCGTCGGCGGCCAGCGCCCTGCCCATCAACGGGTCCAGGTCGGTGCCGGTCATCTGACCCACCGATTTCACGTGCCCGATGTTCTCCGCGACCAGCGCGATCACCGCCGGTAGGAACAACGGCAGTACGGCAAGGCTGAACGTCGGCGTCTGGAATTCGGGCAGCCCGATCCAGGCCGCGCCGGCGATCGCGGCGGTGTCCACCTCGCCCAGCGCCAGCGCCAACAGATAGCCGATGACCACCGCCAGGAATATCGCCAGCCGGCCGACCAGGCCCTTGAAGAACGCCAGCGCCCCGACCAGCAGCACCAGCGTCACCATCCCGACCAGCGGGCCCTGTTCGAAGTTGGTCTTGGCCGCCGGGGCCAGGTTGAACCCGATCAGCGCGACGATCGCGCCGGTCACCACCGGTGGCAGGACCAGATCCAGCCAGCGGGTGCCGATCAGGTGCACGACCCCGCCGATGAGGATGAGGAGCAGCCCCACGGCGATCAGGCCACCCAGCGCGCTGCCGGTGCCCTGTGCGGTCACCGCCGCGGTGACCGGTGCGATGACCGCGAAGCTCGAACCCAGGTAACTCGGCAGCCGGTTCCCGGTGATCAGCAGGAACGCAATCGTGCCGACCCCGGAGAACAGCAGGGTGGTGGCGGGCGGAAATCCGGTGAGCACCGGCACCAGGAACGTCGCACCGAACATCGCGACCACGTGCTGGGCGCCGATGCCCAGGGTGCGCGGCCAACTCAACCGTTCGTCGGGTGCGACGACATCGGCATCGGGCCCGACATAATTCCAACCAAATCGTGTCACGAGTGTTGACTACACACCATGAGGGATCGTCGCGCAGCACAACTGGTGATGGCTTGGCTGCCCGGCGCGGCCGACCTTCGGCACTACCGGCGCGCCTGGTTGCGCGGTGACGTGATCGCCGGCCTGACCGTGGCGGCCTACCTGATACCGCAGGTGATGGCGTATGCGACATTGGCCGGCCTGCCTCCGGTCGCCGGGCTGTGGGCGGCGCTGGTTCCGATGGCCGTCTACGCGATTGTGGGTTCCTCCAGCCAGCTGTCGGTCGGACCGGAGTCGACGACAGCGCTGATGACGGCCGCGGCGCTGGCCCCGCTGGCCATCGGCGACCCCACCCGATACGCCGCGCTGGCGGCGGCGCTGGCCATTCTCGTCGGCATCGTCTGCCTGCTGGCCGCGCTGTGCAGACTGGGATTTCTGGCCGAGATGTTGTCGCGCCCGGTCCTGATCGGCTACATGACCGGGGTGGCCGTGCTCATGATCGGCAGTCAACTCGGCAAGGTCACCGGTATCGACGTCGACGGCGACCAATTCGTGCCGCAGATAACGTCTTTCGCAGCCCACATCGGTGAGACCAACTGGCCCACTTTGGCGATGTCGGTGTCGGTGTTGGCCCTGCTGCTGGCGTTGTTCCGGTTCTTCCCATCCTCGCCCGGTGCTCTGGTGGCGGTGCTGGCGGCCACCGCCGCCGTCTGGCTCCTGGACCTCCAGCGGTACGGGATCACGGTGATCGGCGAGATCCCGGCCGGATTCGCCACGCTCGGCGTGCCGGCGGTGTCGGCGGCCGATCTGCTCAGCCTGGGCGTGGCCGCGCTGGGCATCTCGGTGGTCGCCTTCTCCGACAACGTGTTGACCGCGCGCACCTTCGGCTCGCGCAAGAACGAGACCATCGACCCCAACGCCGAACTGCGTGCCCTGGGAGTCTGCAATCTGGCAACCGGTGTCACGCAGGGCTTTCCGGTCAGCTCGAGCGGAAGCCGGACCGCTCTCGGGGACGCCGCCGGTAGCCGCACCCAGCTGTACTCCCTGGTCATGCTGGCCGTCGTCGTCGCGGTGCTGGTGCTGGGCGGCGATCTGCTGGCGGGTTTCCCCACCGCGGCGCTGGGTGCGCTGGTGGTCTACGCCGCGCTGCGACTGATCGATATCGACGCGTTCCGGCGGCTGGCTCGATTCCGTCGCAGCGAACTGGTCCTGGCGATCGCGACCACGGTGGCCGTCCTCGGGATCGGCATGCTCTACGGCGTCCTGGTCGCCATCGCACTGTCCGCGCTGGACACCCTGCGGCGCATCGCGCGGCCACACGACGGGGTGCTCGGCTACGTGCCCGGCCTGTCCGGAATGCACGATATCGACGACTACCCGCAGGCCGAAGAGGTGCCCGGACTGGTGGTGTACCGCTACGACGCACCGCTGTTCTTCGCCAACGCCGAGAACTTCCGGCTGCGCGCCATGGCGGCGGTCGAGCAGGCACGGTATCGGGTCGAATGGTTCGTCTACAACGCCGAGGCCAACGTGGACCCGGACCTGACCGCGATCGACGCCCTCGAGCAGCTGCGAATCGATCTCACCCGGCGCGGCATCGTCTTTGCCATGGCGCGCGTCAAGCAGGACCTCCTCGACGATCTGGTGGCCTCGGGGTTCTACGACGAGCTGGGCCCGAACCGGATCTTCCCCACGCTGCCTACCGCGGTGCAGGCGTTCCGGGACCGCGCGAACCGATGACGTGGCGCACCGTGCGGGCGCCGATCCCCGGGCGGACTGTTACTGCAGCAGACGAATGATCCTCCGGGACAGCGCGGTGTAGGGGGGATAGACCAGCCGGGGATCGGGGCGAGTGGACTTGGTCAGCACCGCACGCCGGTGCGACAGCGCCTCGAATCCCCACCAGCCGTGATAGGCACCCATGCCGCTGGGGCCGATACCGCCGAAGGGCAGCTGCGGCACCAGGCAGTGCATGATCGCGTGATTGACCACCGCGCCACCGGATTCGGTCCGATTGATCACGTCCTCGGCACGCTCCGGTGTCTCGGTGAACACGTAGAGGGCCAGCGGCCGCGGCCGGTGCCGGACGAAGCCGACGGCCTCGGCGACCGAGTCGACGGTGATGATCGGCAGGATGGGACCGAAGATCTCGTCGGACATCACCGCATCGCTCGGTCCGGGATCGAGGATCACGGTCGGTTCGATCCGCAGGGACGCCGGATCGGACCGGCCGCCGGCGACCACCTCGCCGCTGGTGCCGGCGATCAACGCCGTCAACCGATCGAACTGGCGCTGGTTGACGATGGGCAGGTCGGGTGTGGTGCTGAACTCGGCGATGGTGGCGCACAGCGCGGTGACCAACTCGGCGGCGACGGCTCGCTCCACCAGCACGTAATCGGGCGCGATGCAGGTCTGTCCCGAGTTCACCAGCTTCGTGTGCGCCAGCCGGCGGGCCGTCACCGCGATGTCTGCGTCGGCGGCCACGATGGCCGGGCTCTTGCCGCCCAGCTCCAGGGTGACCGGTGTCAGGGTCGGCGCGGCGGCGGCCATGATCTTTCGCCCGACCTCGGTGCCGCCGGTGAACAGCACGTGATCGAATCCCTGTGCCAGCAGATCCTGGGTCACCTGGGCATCACCCTCGACGACGGTGATCGCCTCGGTATCCAGATAGCGCGGCACCAGCCGGGCGATCAGCGCCGAGGTGGCCGGGGCGAGTTCCGATGGCTTGATCACCACGGTGTTGCCCGCCGCGACTGCCGACACCACCGGCGCCATCGCCAGGTAGAACGGGTAGTTCCACGGACCGATCACCAGGACCGCGCCCTTGGGGTCGTACTGGATCCAGGCGCGAGCCGGCTGCTGGCTGACCGGCACCGATACCCGTCGCCTGCGCATCCACTTGCGGATTCTCTTGCGCGCGAACGCTGCTTCGGCCTTGGTGGGCTGCACGTCACCCATCCACGCCTCCATGGCCGGGCGGCCGAGGTCGGAGAGCAGAGCGGCCGCGATGGCCTGTTCCTGTTCGTCGCACATGCGCTCGATGGCACGCAACTGTGCGATGCGCCATGCGGCGGGGCGGGTGCGTCCGGTGTCGAAGACGGTGCGCGCGTGCGGGGTTCGGGTCTGAGGGTTCATCGTGTGTCCTAGCGCATTTCCGGTGCGGGGATGACGCCGGCGGCCACCGCCGCCATGCCGCCACCGTCAACGGCCAGTGTCTGGCCGTTGACCCAGCCGGCGTCCGTGGAGATCAGATAGGCGACGGCGCCGGCGATGTCCTCGGGGGTGGCATGCCGGCCGAGCAGCGCCTTGGCGCCGTCGAGGGTGTCCTTGCCCATCGTCTCCTCGAAGTCGGCCAGGATCGGGGTTTCCACCGGGCCGGGCAGGACGGCGTTGATCCGCAGCCCGCGTTGCGCGAATTCCAGTGCCTTGGCCATCGTGTAGACCGTGGCGACCTCCTTGGAGAAGTTGTAGGCGTTGCCGGCCTGCGGGTTGTCGGCGAACCAGCGTGCGCCCTCGGCATACCCGTCGGTGGCCAGTAACGCCTGGATGGCGGGCATCCTTGCCGGCCAACCGAATCCGGCGATCGAGGACACCACGACCACGGAGCCGCCGTCGCGCAGCCGGCCGATCAGGGCCTCGGTGAGGTGGCGCACCGCCAGCACGTTCACCGCGATCACCGTGGCCGCGGGTGCGGTCCCGGGTACGCCCGCGACGTTGATCAGCGCGTCGAACGTGCCGTCGAGCCGGTTCACCCCCGCGTCGATGCTCTGCGGGTCCGCCAGATCGACCGCGATATGGTGCTTGACCGACACCGACGGGGTGTTGCGGTCCAAGCTGATCACCTCCGCGCCCGCGGTGACCAGTCGCTCGGCGACCGCGTGCCCGATGCCGGATGCGGCGCCGGTGACGATGTAGCGCTTGGTGGATGTGGCGGTCATGCCTGGCTCCTCGTGGTGTCGATGTAGCGGGCTTTGAGCGTGCCCTTGACCAGTTTTCCGGTGGGTGTACGTGGTAGCGCGTCGACGAAGTCGACGGTGCGGGGGGCCTTGTAGTGGGCGACGCGGTCACGGACGTAGTCGATGAGGTCGGCGGCGAGGTCATCCCCGGCGGTGAACCCGGGGCGCAGCGCGACGACGGCCTTGACCTGTTCACCCATGACCGGATCGGGGACGCCGATCACCGCCACGTCGAACACCGCGGGGTGCAGGGTCAACACGTTCTCGGTCTCCTGGGGATAGATGTTCACCCCGCCGGAGATGATCATGAACGACTTGCGATCGGTCAGGAACAGGTAGCCGTCTTCGTCGAGGTAGCCGAGATCCCCAACGGTGGTCCAGTTTTCGTAATGGGGATGCTGGGCCTCGCGGGTCTTGGCCGCATCGTTGTGGTACACGAAGGGCATGGCGTCACGCTCGAAGTAGACGGTGCCGACCTCGCCGGCCGGGAGTTCGGCACCCGCGTCATCGCAGATGTGGATGGTACCCAGCACCGCACGTCCCACCGACCCGCGTTTGGTGCGCCACTGCGCGGAGTTCATCATCGTCATCCCGTGTGCCTCGGTGGCGCTGTAGTACTCCACCAGGATCGGTCCCCACCAGTCGAGCATGGCGTCCTTGACCTCCGGTGGGCAGGGGGCGCCGGCGTGGACGACGGTGCGCAGCGAGGACAGGTCATACCGCGATCGGATGTCTTGGGGCAGTTGCAACAGTCTGACGAACATCGTCGGGACCATCTGCGTCATGGTGACGCGGTGGGTCTCGATGGCCGCCAATGTCTGCTCGGCGTCGAACTTTTCCATCAGGATCACGGTCGCGCCGAGCGCCTGCATGCCGGCGCAGTACTTCAGCGGCGCGGCGTGGTAGATCGGTGCGGGGGAGAGGTAGACGGCGTCCGGTCCGATGTCGAAGGCGTTCTGCAGTACCGCCAGAACCGGGTCCCCCGGCTCGTCGACCTGGATGGGCAGCAGGTGCGGTTTGATGCCCTTGGGGCGGCCGGTGGTTCCCGACGAATACAACATGTCCGCACCGCGCGGTTGGTCGGTGAGCGGGGGAACCACCGCGTCGAGCAGTTCGCGGTAGGGACGGTATCCGTCGATATCGGCGCCGAAGGCGTAGCGCGCCACGTCGGCCGGTATCTCGTCGAGCACCTGGCGACCGAGATCGGCCAGTGCACCCGAGACGAAGAATGCCTGCGCTCCGCTGTCGGTGACGATGTAACCCGCTTCCGGCGCGCTCAGGTGGTGGTTGACCGCCGTCACGTACAGACCGGAACGCATTGCGGCCCAGTAGATGACGAAGACCTCGGCGGTGTTGTCGGCCAAGATGGCGATGGCGTCACCGCGGCGCAGGCCGGCGGCGTGCAGCGCAGCGGCGACCTGTGCCGAGCGGGTGTCCAGGTCGCCGTAGGTCAGGGTGTCACCGCTGCCGGCCATGATGACCGCCGGGCGCTGCGGATCAGCGGCGGCGTGAGTTCCGGGAAACACTTATCTCCTTGAGGCGCAACGTGGCGATGACTGAGGTTCGCCAGGGGTGGGTCACCAGCGACGGGCGATCTCGCGCTGGCGGGTCAGGAAAGACGTGTCGATGATGTGACCACCGACGATCCTGTTGTGCGTGTGGCAAAGCTGATGCGCGGCAAAGGATGTCTGCATGGCATTGACGCGCCCCTGGTTGTCCTGGGCGGTGTTCACCGACTCCTTGGCCAACTTCAGCGCGAACATCGGTTGTTCGGCAATCCGTCGGGCCAGGGTGAGGGTGAACTCGCTGAGCTCATCGTTGGGGACGACATGGTTGACCATGCCGAGCCGGTGGGCGTCGGCGGCGCTGACAGCATCGGAGGTGAACAACATCTCCTTGGCCTTGCGGACACCCAGTTCCCATGGGTGGTTGAAGAATTCCGCTCCGGCGATGCCCATGGCCACCGTGTTGTCGGCGAAGACGGCGTCCTCGGCCGCGATGACGATATCGCACGGCCACACCAGCATCAGCCCGCCGGCGACCACCTTGCCCTGGACCTCGGCGATGGTGGGCTTGGGAATATTGCGCCACCGCTCCGAAAAGCCGAGATAGATCTCCTTCTCGCGTGCCATGTAACCCTCGGCGCCATCGCATCCGAAGCCACACCAGGTACCCACCGTGGTACGTCCGTCCATCGCGCCGTCGAGATCCTCGCGCATATCGTGACCGGAGGAGAAATGCGGGCCGTCGGCCGCCAGGATGATCACCTTGACCTCGTCGTCGCGGGCGGCTCGGTCGAACGCAGCGTTGAGCGCATAGAGCAGGTCGGTGTCTTGCGCGTTGCGGGTATCGGGGCGGGCCAGCACGATCCTGGCGATCCGCGGATCGGGTTGTTCGTATCTAATGCCTTTGCCAGACAATGGAGTTCCCCTCGAAAGTGACACGGCATGGCGGCCACGCCGTGGATGAAGTTGCCGCCGAGGAAAGTCGGCTCCTCGGCCTGGATGTCGGGCAGGGTGCTCATAAGTTGCCCGAACAAGGCACGCAGCTGCGCCCGGGCGAGGTTGGCGCCCAGGCAGTAGTGTGCGCCACCGCCGCCGAATGCGATGTGCGGGTTGGGGTGCCGCGCCAGGTCGAATACGCCGGGATTGTCGAAGACCGTCTCGTCCCGATTGCCCGAGGAGTACATCATCACGACCTTGTCGCCCGCGGCGATCTGTTGTCCCGCCAGCTCGTAGTCGCGCGCGGCGATTCTGCTGAAGGTCATCACCGGTGTGGACCAGCGGACGAACTCCTCGATCGCGCTGCCGATCCGTGCATCGAAATCGGCAGTGAGCCAAGCACTTTGGTCGGGAAACTCGGTGAGAGCGCGCATGGTCAGGCTGGTGGTCTGGCGGGTCGTGTCATTGCCGGCGACGGCCATCAGAATCATGAACGCCCCGATTTCGGCGTCGGTCAGGCGTTCGCCGTTGACCTCGGCCTGGACCAGGTTGGTCATGATGTCGTCCTGAGGAGATCGCCGCCGGTCCTGAGCCATTTTCACGGCGATGGCATGCAGGAACATCTGGTTGCTCACCATGACCTCAAGGGGATTCCGATCGCCGAGGAACGTCGGGTCGGTGACCGAGACCATCGCGTCGGCGGCGTCGCGAACCGCGTCGCGCTGTGAGTCGGGAACGCCCATCATGTCCGAGATCGTCACCAGCGGAAGCTTGACGGCGCAGGTGCGCACGAAGTCGCTGCCGCTGCCCGATTCGGCGAGTTCGCGCACGATCCGGATGGCGTTGGCCTCGATGCTGTCGATGAGTCGGTTCACCGCGCGCGGGGTGAAGGCCGCCCGCACCAGACCGCGGATCTTGGCGTGCTTCTGCCCGTCCATGCCCAGAAACGAGAAGCTGGCCTCGATGAGGTCCTCAGGCACCGGTTCCATGTGCACACCCCTGCTGGAGATGAACACCTCGCTGTTGCGGCTCACCTCGGTGATATCGGCATGCCGGACCACCGCCCAGTACCCCGGCTCCGGCGGCAGCGGCATCAGGCTCGACTCGACCGGGCGCTGCCAGGACACGGGACGCCGGCGGCGCAGTTCGGCGAAGGTTGTCTCGCGTTCCGGGGCGGTCTGCGACCAGAACTCGCGAGCCGAGACGTCGAGCCCGTCGAAGTCCGGCTTGCCGGGGACGGTGACGGTGGAGATGGGCACGGTGATTCCTCACGGTCGACGCTGTCACGGAGGCCGTCGATCGTGATCGGCGCCACAGCCGACGGTGCTGAGGACGGTAGGCCGGACCTTGACGATATGTCAAGACGCATTGTCTAAGACATACTGTCTCGTGCGGGGTGCGGGCCTGTTAAGCTGCACCGATGACGTCGGCAGAGCGCCTCCGCCAAGAACGCCGGGTCGAATTCCGGCGGCGTCTACTGGAGGCCACCGAGGAGTTGTTGCGGGGCGGTGCCTCGTTCACCGAGCTGGGGGTCGAACGGCTCGCGGTGGCTGCGGGCAGCTCGCGCCCGACGTTCTACGTGTACTTCAAGGGCAAGACCGAGCTGCTCGCGGAGTTCGCCGAGCAGGTCCTTGCCGATGTGGCCGGAGCGCTCGGTCGGTTGTGGCAGCAGGGAGCCGCTCCGATCGATGCACTGCAGATGCTGGACGCGGTGCGTGACGTGATCGCCGCCTTCCGTCGGCACCAGCTCGTGCTGGCCGCCATCGCGGAGGTGGCCGGCTATACCGCCGAGATCGACGAGGCTTTCCGTGGCCAGATCGAGCGCAACGCGGAGTACACGCGTGAGTTCCTGGAGCGAGAACAGGCGCAGGGCCGGGTGCGTGATATCGACCTGGAGCAGACCGCTCGCGTGATCACCTGGATGGTCGAGCGGTGCTGCGCGCAGATGTTGCGTGAGCCCCCGGGGGCCGCAGATGACAGGCTGGCCATCGCGTTGACCGAAATGATCTGGGCTGCGGTGTATCTCGAAGATGCCGGGATTCGGCACCGTTCATCGGAACAGGTATCTGATCGCCCCGAGTGCCACCACCGCGGCGCCCCATGACACCGAGCTCACGGGCAGCGTGAACGCCAGTAGCAGACACCCGGCCAGCCCCAGCGCCGGGATGATCCGGCGTCGCGGCGCCAGCGTCCAGGCGCTGGCATTGGCGATCGCGTAGTACACCAGGACCGCAAACGACGAGAAGCCGATGGCACCACGGATATCCACGAACGCGGCCAGTGTGGCGACGATGATCCCGACCGCCACCTCGGCGCGATGGGGGCTGCCGAACCGCGGATGCACGGCAGCCAGCGCGGCGGGCAGGTGCCGGTCCCGGGCCATCGCCAGGGTGGTGCGCGAGACCCCGAGAATCAGCGCCAGCAGTGAACCCAGCGCGGCCACCGACGCCCCCACGCGAACCACCGGAGCCAGTTCCGGATGGCCGGCCGCCGTCACGGCATCGGCCAGCGGCGCGGTCGCCGTGGCCAATCCGGTGCCGCCGAGCACCGAGAGCACCGCGACCGCCACCACCGCGTAGACCACCAGGGTGATCCCGAGCGCGATGGGAATCGCGCGCACGATGGTGCGGGCCGGGTCGCGGACCTCCTCGCCCAGGGTGGCGATGCGCGCGTAGCCGGCGAACGCGAAGAACAACAGGCCGGCGGCCTGCAACACACCCCATGCGTCGGCGTCTGCGCCGATGCTGAGCCGGTCCGCCTCGCCCGCGCCGGCGAGGGTCACCACCACGGCGGCCAATACGCCCAGCACGGTCGCGACGATGATCCTGGTGAGCAGCGCCGACTTCTGCACGCCCGCATAGTTGACGGCGGTCAACGCCAGCACCGCGCCGACCGCAACCCCGTGGGCGTACTGCGGCCAGACGTAGGCGCCGACGGTGAGTGCCATCGCCGCGCAGGAGGCGGTCTTGCCGACGATGAAACTCCAGCCGGCGGTGTACCCCCAGAAGTCGCCGAGTCGTTCCCGGCCGTAGACGTAGGTGCCACCGGACTGCGGGTACAGCGCCGCCAGCCGCGCCGAGGACGTCGCATTGCAGTACGCCACCACCGCTGCCAGTGCCAGGCCGATGAGCAGGCCCGAACCCGCCGCGGCCGCCGCCGGGCCGAGGGCCGCGAAGATGCCGGCGCCGATCATCGAGCCCAACCCGATCACCACGGCATCGAAGACGCCCAGCGTGCGCTTCACAGCAGCCGGGCCATCCCATTCACCGGTCCGTGGCCCCGTCCTATCGGGTAGGCGGCCCGGATGCATTCGGTGACCCAGGATTTGGCGAAGCTCACCGCGGCGGGCACCGGATGGCCGTGCGCCAGCGCGGCGGCGATGGCCGCGGCGAGCGTGTCACCGGCGCCGTGATCGTGGGGGGTGCCGATGCGGGCCGCGGCGAACTGGTGGAACTCCGAGCCGTCGAAGAGCAGATCGGTGCTGACCGCAGAGGTGCGCAGATGGCCGCCCTTGACCAGCGCCCAGCGCGGTCCCAGTGCGTGCAGGGCGCGGGCGGCGTCCCGCTGACTGCGGTCGTCGACGACGTCGATGCCGACCAGCAGGCGCACCTCGTCGAGGTTCGGCGTGACCAACGTCGCCAGCGGGATCAGCGCATTGCGCATGCTGTCGAGTGCGCTCGGATGTAGCAGTGGCTCACCGACATTGGAGGCGCACACCGGATCCACCACGAGCGGGACACTACCGACCAGTTGTTCCGCTCGCCAGGTGGCGACGATCGTCTCGATGATGCCGGTGGAGGCCAACATGCCGGTCTTGGCCGCCTCGATACCGATATCGGAGGCCACTGCGCTGATCTGCCTGGCCACCACGTCGACGGGGATCTCGTGGAACGCCTTGACGCCCAATGAGTTCTGTACGGTGACGGCCGTCACCGCGGCGCAGCCGTGCACGCCGAGCATGGCAAAGGTCCGCATATCGGCCTGCAGTCCGGCGGCACCGCCGGAGTCCGATCCGGCGATCGTCAGGATGCGTCGGGGCGTGCGGCCCGGTGCCGCGAGCGCGAGGGTGTCGATCAGCGGTTTCTCGCGGCGTTGACGCCCAGATAGGCGCCGTAGCCCAGGGCGCCGAGGACCGCCAGCTTGCGGGTCTGCGGGAAAAGCAGGCCGGCGCCGAGGGCGGTCTCGATGGTGCCGTTGGTCTTGATGTGGCGGGCGGTGTCGCGGGGGAAGGCGGGTTTGGTGATCGGTTCGAACACCTGCGGGGCGACGAAATGCGCCAGGCCGGCACCGACCAGCGACAGGCCGGCCAGGGTGGCGCCCCTCGAACTCTTCTTCTCGGCCAAGGCAATCCCTCTCAGTTGATGGCGTAATCGCTCAACGGGAATTCGGAGGCTTCCCGGATGGCGGTTTCGGTGGTGGTGGGCCGCAGCAGTGTGGGTTCGCCGGCCGGGTTGTAGTAGTAGGACCGCGCGCTGGCGCAGTTGCCCAGGGTGAACAGCGAATCGCCGAGCAGTTCGGTCATCCGGTCCAGGTAGCGGGTGTTGGCTTCTTCGGTGACTTCGAACGTGGTGGCACCCCGGCGCTTCACCTCGCCGAACAGCCGTTCCATCAGCCGCATCTGGTACTCCATCGTATTGAAGAAGTTCAGACCCAGGAAGGCGTACGGGCTGGCCAGGCTGAGATAGTTCGGGAAGTACGGCATGGACACGCCTTGATAGGCCTGGAAACGTGTTTCGCGCCACCACTTTCCGAGGTTACGGCCGTCACGTCCGATCACCTCGATGGCGGGGAAATTCGCTTCCCAGAGGTCGAAGCCGGTGGCCAGCACCAGGGTGTCGATCTCGTTCTTGGCGCCGTCCTTTCCGACGATGCCGTCGGTCTGCACGTGGTCGATGCCGACGTCCTGCAGGTGGACGTTGTCCCGGGTGAACGCCCGGTAGTAGCTGTTGCTGAACGTCGGTCGCTTGCACCCGAAGTCGTAGTCGGGGGTGAGCCTGCGACGCAGTTCCTTGTCTCGGATGGTGATGAACCGGTGCAGCTTGGACAGGTCCGCCGCGGAGATGTTGCCCCGCCCGCGGCACGTCTTGTAGTGCACCACACCGATCGACACCATGACCTCGTAGACCGAGTCGGTGAACCAGCGCAGCACCCGTTGGGTTGCCGGGACGCGCGCGAACAGCTTCTTCGCCAGTGGCCCGAATCGGAGGTCGATCTTGGGCACCACCCAGATCGGCGTGCGCTGGTAGACGGTCAGGTCGGCGGCCTTCTTGGCCAGTTCGGGGATGAGCTGCACGGCGGTGGCGCCGGTGCCGATGACCGCGATCCGCTTCCCGGCGGGGTCGTAATCGTCCTGCCAGTCCGTGGTGTGGATGATGCGGCCCGCGAAGCTGTCGATGCCGGGGATGTCTGGGATCTTCGGCTGGGACAGGAATCCGGTCGCGGTGATCAGGTAGCGGGTGCTCAACACCTCACCGTCGGCCAGGCTCACCTGCCACTGGCTGGTCTCTTCGTCCCAGCGCGCACCCTCGACCACGGTGCTCAGCCGGATGTGGCGGCGCACGTCGTACTTGTCGGCGACGTCGTCGGCGTACTGCTTGATCTCGGTGCCGGTGGAGAACAGCCGCGACCAGTTCGGGTTCGGCTCGAAGAAATAGGAATAGGTGGTGGTGGGGACGTCGACGGCAAGTCCGGGATAGTGATTCACATACCAGGTGCCGCCGAGGTCGTCCTCGCGGTCGAGGATCACGAAGTTCTCGATCCCCAGCCGTTTGAGCTGGATGGCTGCGCCGATACCGGCGAAACCGGCACCCACGATGACGGCGTCAAACATGGGTGAAACGGTACCCCTACCCCTGCAGCGATCCCGTGCGCGGCACATCGGTGGTGGCGATGCACGTCACGGCGCGGTCACCGCGCTTCCAGGAGTCCGCGGTCGGGTACAGCACGAACATGCCGACCTCGGGGTCGGCCATCGCCGCCGGTGAGAACTCCTCCAGGGCGGGCTGGCATTTGTCCTGGTAGTCGATGATCGCGGTCTCGCCGGGGAACTCGTCGCCCGGCACGGTGGCAACGTAGTAGACCTCACCCTTGTGCGGTTCGGTGCACGCCACGGTCTTCACCGAGGCCACCAGGCTGGCGTCGGATGGGATCTCCGACAGACAGTCGCCCACCGCGACATCGGCGGCGTTGACGGCGTTCGGGTCGAAGATGTCGGCGAGCTCGCTGTTCTTGATCTCGTCGGAGTTGGCGACGATCAGCGCGACGGCCGCGATGCCGACCAGAACCCACAGCGCAGACAACACCAGGCCGGCGATCGCCATCCCGCGCCCGCCCTGGCCCTCCTTGGCCTTCTTGAGCCCGACGAACCCGCAGATCACGCTGATCAGCACGCCGCCGAGGAGTCCGAAGATCAGCGCGATGACGGCCCACCAGTTGGTGCCCGCCGGCCGCGGCGGGTAGGCCTGCCCGTAGGGATCGGCATACGGCAGGGGCGGGGGCGGCGGGAAGTTCCCGGCTGGGGGCGGCGGGTAGTTCCCGGCTGGGGGTGGGGGGTAGTTCCCGGGCGGTGGGTAGTTCCCGGGTTGCGGTGGTGGGAATTCCCCGGGCGGCGGCACGCTCATGCAAGAAAGATAGCCGCGGCGTTCACCGCGAGCATGGGGACGTCCAAAGTCTTGGATCCCAGATCGTGGCGGGCTCCGGTGACCTCGACGATCTGGGTGGGTCCGGACAGCAGGGCGGCCGCGGCGCGGATCTCGTCGATGGTGCCGAACGGATCGGCGGTGCCGTGGGTGAACACCGTCGCCGTGGTGATCGCGGGCAGGTGCTCGGTGCGGGCGCGCTCGGGCTTGCCGGGCGGGTGCAGCGGGTAGGAGAACAGGGTGAGGACATCGGGTGGCGCGGTGTGGGCGGCTGCCACCATCGAGGTCATCCGGCCGCCGTAGGAATGTCCGCCGGCGATCACCGGGCCGTGGTCTTGGGCGCGGGCCCAGGCGATCGCCTCGACGATGCCCTCCTGATCGGAGGCGGCCGAGTTGGACGGCGGTCCCTTGGGGCGGCGGCGCCGGTAGGGCAGGTTGTAGCGGACCGCGAGATATCCGCGGCGTGCCCATTCGTCGCAGACCCGGACCAGCATCGCCGAATCGCGGTTGCCGCCCGCACCGTGGGTGAGCACCACCGTGCCGGCGGGTGTCGTTTCGGGTTCGTGCGCTATCCCCGCGATGTCCTCAAGACTCATGCTGCAACCGGAACAACGCGTTGACCGGCCCGTGGCCGTGGCCCAACGGGTATGCAGCGCGCAGACATTCGGTCACCCAGCGTTTGCCGAAGGCGACCGCGTCGGGCACGGTGTATCCGTGCGCGAGCGCGGTGGTGATGGCCGCGGCCAGGGTGTCACCGGCTCCGTGATCGTGTCCGGTGTCGATCCGTGGCCCGTCGAACTCGTGGAACTCGGTGCCGTCGAACAGCAGGTCCGGGCTGGCGCCGGAGGACCGCAGGTGCCCGCCCTTGACCAGTGCCCACTGCGCGCCGAGCGCGTGCAGGGCCCTGGCGGCCTCCTTCTGGGTGGCGGCGTCGACGACCTCGATGTCGACCAGTAGGCGCACCTCGTCGAGGTTCGGGGTGACCAGGGTGGCCAGCGGAAACAGTTCGGTGCGAACCGAGTTCAGCGCGGATGGATGCAGGAGCGGATCCCCGTGCATCGACGCGCACACCGGGTCGACGACCAGCGGGGCGCCGGTGTCCAGGCCGCGCCAGGTTTCGGCGATGGTGGCGATGATCTCCGAGGAGGCCAGCATGCCGGTCTTGGCGGCCTGCACGCCGATATCGTCGACGACGGCGGTGATCTGACCGGCCACCACATCGAGCGGTATCTCGTGGAAGCCCTTGACGCCCACCGAGTTCTGCACCGTCACAGCCGTGACCGCGACGCAGCCGTGCACACCGAGCATGGCGAAGGTGCGCATATCGGCCTGGATGCCCGCTCCGCCGCCGGAGTCGGACCCGGCGATGGTCAGCACCCGGGTGGGGGTCTGCCCGGGTGCAGGCAGTGGGAGGAACTCGGTCATGAGGTCAAGGGTAGATACACGCGGTTGCCGTGTTCGGCGAACTCCTGCGATTTCTCCGCCATGGCATCCCGAATGTCCTGCGTGATGCGCATCGAGCAGAACTTGGGTCCGCACATCGAGCAGAAGTGCGCGGTCTTGGCGGGCTCGGCGGGCAGCGTCTCGTCGTGGTATTCGCGGGCGGTGTCGGGGTCCAGCGAGAGCGCGAACTGGTCGTGCCAGCGGAACTCGAAGCGGGCCAGCGACAGTGCGTCGTCGCGCTGTTGGGCCCGGGGATGCCCCTTGGCCAGGTCGGCGGCGTGCGCGGCGATCCGGTAGGCGATCACCCCGTCCTTGACGTCCTTGCGGTCGGGCAGGCCGAGGTGTTCCTTGGGGGTGACATAGCAGAGCATGGCGGTGCCGGCCTGGGCGATGATGGCCGCGCCGATCGCGCTGGTGATGTGGTCATAGGCCGGCGCGATATCGGTGGCGAGCGGGCCGAGGGTGTAGAACGGCGCCTCTTCGCAGAGTTCTTCCTCCAAGCGCACGTTTTCCACGATCTTGTGCATCGGGACGTGGCCGGGACCTTCGATCATCACCTGTACACCATGGGATTTGGCGATGGTGGTGAGCTCGCCGAGGGTGCGCAGCTCGGCGAATTGGGCCTCGTCGTTGGCGTCGGCGATCGATCCGGGGCGCAGCCCGTCGCCGAGGGAGAAGGTCACATCGTAGCGGGCCAGGATCTCGCAGAGTTCCTCGAAGTTCTCATATAGGAACGATTCCCGGTGGTGGGCGAGCATCCAGGCCGCCATGATCGACCCGCCGCGGGACACGATGCCGGTGACCCGCCGGACGGTGAGCGGGATGTATGCGAGCTTCACCCCGGCGTGCACCGTCATGTAGTCCACACCTTGCTCGCACTGTTCGATCACGGTGTCGCGGTAAGACTCCCAGGTCATCTTGGTGGGGTCGCCGCCGACCTTCTCCAGGGCCTGGTACATCGGCACGGTGCCGACCGGCACCGGGGAGTTGCGCAGGATCCACTCCCGGGTCAGGTGGATGTCCTTGCCGGTGGACAGGTCCATGATGGTGTCCGCACCCCAGCGGGTCGCCCACACCATCTTGTCGACTTCTTCGGCGATCGAGCTCGTCACCGCCGAATTGCCGATATTGGCATTGACTTTCACCCCGAAGGCCTTGCCGATGATCATCGGCTCGCTCTCGGGGTGGTTGTGGTTGGCCGGTATCACTGCGCGGCCTCTGGCGACCTCGCTGCGCACCAATTCGGCTGGTACGCCTTCACGTTCGGCGATGAAGGCCATCTCGGCGGTGATCTCGCAGTTGCGCGCCCGCTGCAGCTGGGTGCCGCTGTCGCGGACGATGCCGGCGCGGGGCGGCAACCCCTTCTGCAGGTCGATGACGGCGTTCGCGTCGGTATACGGACCGGAGGTGTCGTACAGGTCGAAGTGCTCGCCGGTGCTCAGGTGCACCCGCCGGAACGGCACCCCGGTGGGGGAGTAGAACTTCGAGCTGCCCGCAATCGGGCCTGTCGTCACGGTGGCGTCAACAGCAACATTCATCAACACATCTCCCTACGCCGGCATTATCCGGTCAGGTTCGTACGGTCGACGGCCCTAGCCGTCCTCTCAGCGCGCTGGTGCGCGCTCCCGTGTGGACGGGTCCAACGTAGCGCATCTGCGGCCGGATTGCCGAGAGATCGTTTGAATAGCTAATATATGTTTTTTGCCGATTGGAAGATCGAGACCTGATGACCACTGAGCTTGAACGCACCCGTGCCCGGCTGGATCACGACCATCCCCGCTACAAGTGGATCGTGCTGTCCAACACGACGTTGGGCATCCTGCTGGCCGCGATCAACGCCTCCATCGTGCTGATCTCGCTGCCGGCGATCTTCCGCGGTATCGGGCTGAACCCGCTCGCGCCGGGCAATGTCAGTTATCTGCTCTGGATGATCATGGGATACCTGGTGGTGACGGCCGTGCTGGTCGTCCCGTTCGGCCGGCTCGGGGACATGTTCGGGCGGGTGCGGATCTACAACCTGGGTTTCGTGGTCTTCACGGTGGCGGCGGTGGCGCTGTCCTTCGACCCGTTCCACCTCGGGGGCGGCGCGGTGTGGCTGATCGCCTGGCGAGTCATCCAGGGCGTCGGCGGCGCCATGCTGATGGCCTCGTCGTCGGCCATCCTCACCGATGCGTTCCCGGCGAATCAGCGCGGGATGGCGCTCGGGGTGAACATGGTCGCGGCGGTGGCCGGGTCATTCCTGGGTCTGCTCATCGGCGGTGTGCTCTCCGAGTGGCACTGGCAGGCGATCTTCTGGGTGGGCGTGCCGATCGGTGTGCTCGGCACCGTGTGGAGCATGCGCTCGCTGCGCGAGCTCGGGGTGCGCACCCCCGGGCGACTGGACTGGGCGGGCACGCTGACCTTCGGTATCGGGCTGACGGTGCTGCTGGTCGGGATCACCTACGGCATCCAGCCCTACGGCGATGCCAGCACCGGGTGGACCAGCCCTTGGGTGCTCGGATCGATCATCGCCGGGCTGGCGATCCTGGTGGCGTTCTGCCTCATCGAACTGCGCGTGCCGCAGCCGATGGTGGACATCCGGCTGTTCGGATCTGCCGCGTTCGGAATGGGGAACCTGGCCGGGCTGATGTCCTCGGTGGGCCGCGGCGGCCTGCAGTTCATGCTGATCATCTGGCTGCAGGGGATCTGGCTTCCGTTGCACGGTTACAGCTTCGAATCGACGCCGCTGTGGGCGGGCATCTACCTGCTGCCGGTCACCGTCGGATTCCTGGTGGCCGCGCCGGTGGCCGGGACGCTGGCCGATCGGTTCGGCGCGCGACCCCTGACGGTCGGCGGCATGCTGCTGATGGCGGCGTCCTTCGTAGCGCTGCTGATGATTCCGGTGAACTTCGACTACTGGATCTTCGCGCTCCTGGTCTTCCTCAACGGCCTGGGCGGAGGCATCTTCACCGCGCCCAACACCGCGGCCATCATGTCGAGCGTGCCGGCCGCCCAACGTGGCGCGGCATCGGGTGTGCGGGCGACCTTCTTCAACGCCGGATCGTCGTTGTCGATCGGCATCTTCTTCTCGCTGATGATCGTCGGGCTGGCCAACTCGTTACCGGCGGCGCTGAGCAGCGGCCTTCAGGCGCAGGGTGTTTCGTCCTCGGTCGCGCACGAGGTGGCGAACACGCCGCCGGTGGGCAGCTTGTTCGCCGCGTTCCTGGGCTACAACCCGATCGGTGAACTCCTCGCCCCCTCGGGCGCGCTGGACGCGCCGGGCGTGAATGCCGACGTGCTGACCGGCAAGACGTTCTTCCCGGAACTGATCACCGAACCGTTCCACTCCGGGCTCACGGTGGTGTTCGTGGCCGCCGCGGTGATGATGCTCATCGGCGCGGTGGCGTCGATGTTCAGTGCGGGCCGCTACGGGGTCGACGCGTAATGGACGGGACTTGGCAGTTCTTGTCAGGTATTTGCTGACGGCCGTGTAAGCCGGGAACAGCGCGTGGCGCGGCGCCGAGTCGGTGATCCGCCGATAATGCCTGTTCACAGCCGCAGCTCCGCGCTCAACGGGGCCCCCACCGGGAAGCCGGTGCTGGCTAACTTCGCCGGGCTTCAAGATCGTACCTTTGCGCAGGCAAGTTCTTGATCGTGAACGGCGATCTCGGCCTGTTCGAAGCCTTACAGGCGGGGATAACCTGGTGAGGCATGGCTCGCACGTCCGCGCACCGGAGGTCAGCGCTTCGAATGGTTCGGAGGGGGAATAGCAAATGCAGAAGACAATCTTGGGGGTGGTCGCCGCGGCGTTGGCTGCAGCGTCCATCGGCGTAGCTGCACCGGCTCACGCGCTCCCGCAGATCGATGATCCGGATCCCAGAACGCCGTTTGATTTCAGCGGGCAGGTGATCGAACTGC
Source organism: Mycobacterium adipatum (assembly GCF_001644575.1). Lineage (NCBI taxonomy): Bacteria > Bacillati > Actinomycetota > Actinomycetes > Mycobacteriales > Mycobacteriaceae > Mycobacterium > Mycobacterium adipatum. Next base: position 5,643,576 of record NZ_CP015596.1, on the reverse strand, counting down.
CCTTCGGGCTCCGGGTGAAATTCGTCGACACGGACTGGGAGCCGGGATTCCAGGGGGTGAACGCGCCGCGGGGTGCCGACATCTCCGGGCCGCGGTCCCATGGAAATCCGTCGGGGTAGCCCGCGCCTACACTCGGCTCGGTGACGACCATTCAGCGCAGGGCCTTCAACGACGCGATCACCCGGTTCTGGAGCTTCGCCGCACCGGCCTACGACACCGGCTGCCTGCAGCGCTTGGTGTACAAGCCGGCCCAGGACGAGGTCGTCGAGCAGCTCCGCCGGCACGGCTGCAAGCAGATCGCCGACGTCGCCTGCGGAACCGGCATCCTGGCCACCCGAATCCAGCAGGAGCTGCGACCCGACGAGGTGTACGGCCTGGACATGTCCGACGGCATGCTCGCCCAGGCCCGGCAGCGCTGCGACCGGGTGCGCTGGATGTCGGCGCCGGCCGAGCAGCTGCCCTTCGAGGACGGCTTCCTGGACGCCGTGGTGACCACCTCGGCCTTTCACTTCTTCGACCAGCCGGCGGCGCTGGCGGAGTTCCACCGGGTGCTCACCCCCGGCGGTATCGTCGCCGTCACCACCATGAGCCCGCGCCATTCGCTGCCGGTTCTGCACGCGCTGTCGGCGGGTCTGGGCGCTCCGGCACACGCACCGACCGCGGAGGCGATGCGGAAGCTCTTCGTGGAAGCGGGTTTTCAGGTCGAGGACCAGCACCGGGTGCGCCGCCCGGTGTGGACGCCGGTGTCGGACCTGATCACCGTCGGCGTCAAACCCGCGTGATCCACAACTCGGCCGCCTCGGCGGCGCGGTGCAGCGCGCCGAACTCACCGAGATAGGCGGCGAGCGCCCCGGCCACCGGGACCATGCCGAGATAGCGGAAGATCCGCCGCGGGTGCGGCCGCCTGCCGAGCTCGTCGCCGATGGCGTTGAGAATCCCGGTCAGGTGCCACAGTTTCTGTACGACGTTATCCGGCCACGGCTCGTCGATCTCCGGCAGCGGAGGGTCCGGGATCTCCCGGCCGCACAACACCGAGGCCAGCATCCGCACCTGGTCCCGCCGGTCGGTCAACCCGTACTCGCGCGCCACGGCGCACAGGATGAGTGTCTGACTGGAGAACCCCAGGAGATCCTGGACCGGCAACCGGCTCGCGATCGCGCCGAGGGCGCCGGGCCAGGCCACCGCGACGGTGTCCAGCGCACCCACCCGCCGGATCCACCACCTGATCCGTGCGGCGCGATCCTTGGCCTCCCAGGCCTGCGTCCCGGGCACCTCGAGGATCTCCAGGTGCCGGCGAACCCCGAGCGGATCGAACTGTGCCAGCACGTCCAGGATGAGCCCGGACAGCGCCGCCGCGCGGGCCAGCACCTCGGCGACGTCATTGTCGGACAACTCGACCTTGGGGAGCAGATCCATCAGTTCACCTCGATCAGTACCGGTGCGTGGTCACTGGGCGACTTACCTTTTCGCTCCTCACGCACGATCTCGGCGTGCGTCACCCGCTCACCCAGCGCGGGGGAGCCGAGGATGAAGTCGATACGCATGCCCTGCTTCTTCGGGAACCGCAACTGGGTGTAATCCCAGTAGGTGTAGACCCCCGGCCCCGGCGTGAACGGGCGCACCACGTCGGTGAAGCCGGCGTCGACCATGGCCTGGAAGGCGGCCCGCTCCGGTGCGGAGACGTGGGTGGAGCCCTCGAAGAACGCGGGATCCCAGACGTCCTCGTCGGTGGGGGCGATGTTCCAGTCGCCGACCAGTGCCACCGGCAGCGAGGGATCCTCGGTGATCCAGCGTGACGCGGTATCACGCAGTGCGCCAAGCCAACTCAACTTGTACGGATAGTGTGGATCGGCCAGGGTCCTGCCGTTGGGGACATACAGGCTCCACACCCGGATCCCGCCGCACGTCGCACCGATCGCCCGGGCCTCCACCAGTGCCTGCCACTCGGGCTGGCCGTCGAAGCCGATCTCGACATTGTCCAGACCGACCCGCGACGCGATCGCCACACCGTTCCACTGGTTCAGCCCGACGTGCGCGATCTCGTACCCCAGCGCCGCGAACGGCATCGCCGGGAACTGTGCGTCGGTGCACTTGGTCTCCTGCATGGCCAGCACGTCGACGTCAGCGCGCGACAGCCAGTCGGTCACCCGGTCCACCCGGGTCCGGATGGAGTTGACGTTCCAGGTGGCAATACGCATCAGACGGGCTCCGGGATCTTGAGTTCTTTGCGCAGCGCGGTGAAATCGCTGATGGTCTTGGTGGTGACCGAGGCCACCGGGCGTGCGTTGCGGCCGCTGGCCTCGGTCTTGGACACCATGACCACCCCGTCGATATAGGGCTGGATGGTGGTGGCGTTCTGCACCGTTGCGACGATGACGAGCTGGAACCCGAATTTGCGGAACGCCTGCAGGGCCTGCTGGGCGAACTGCGGATCGGATTTCGAGAATGCCTCGTCGAGCATCAACTGCGCGAAAACCGGCTTGTTGTCCCCGCTTTCGGGGCTGGCCAGGTTGAAGCTGAGCGCGCCGGCCAGGCAGAACGCCATCAGCTTTTCCTGCTCACCACCGGAGTTGTCGCCGGCATTGCTGTGCGTCCGGATCAGCTCCTCGTTGTGCACATCCCACTCGGCGCAGTCGAAGGTGAAACGGTTGCGCACATCGAGGGCGTCGCGGGTCCAGGCCCGATCCTCGGGAGTGTTGCCGGCCAGCCGGTTCCGCAGCCGCAGGATGTCGGCGTACTGGTCGAGGATCGCCTTTTTGTCACCGAGGCCGACCTCGGCGATACGCCGCGAGATGGACTTGACGATATCGGTCAGCTCGGCGACGGCGACCAGATTACGCGGGGTGGCACGCAGCGTGAGCCGGGTGCCGCGGTTGAACTCCACCGCGCCCAGACCCGTGTTCACCCTGGCGATCTGGTCGCTGATCCGCCTGGTCTCCTGTTCGGCTACCCGGTGCAAGGTCAGGATGGCGTCGGGGGCCTGCTCGGTGATCAGGCGCATCATCCGGTCGTAGGCGTCCGGTAGCTCCCGCTCGTCGATGTGGCGGCAGACCGCCACGTAATCGTGGACCCGCTCGTCGAAATCCTCGGAGTCGTTCGGAATCGCATCGGGGAACGATGTGTCGAACGTGGCGATGATGCGGGCCAGCTCCTCGTGGGAGCGCCTGCGGCTCTCGGTGAGCTGGTCGCGCTCGCGGCGGATCGCGGCCAGCAGTGCCTCGCGGTGCGGCTCCGGATTGAGCAGCTCCAGGGCGATCGGGACCTGCGCGGAGTAGCGGCGCAGCAGGTCGGTGGCGGCATCGGTGATCTCGGCCGGCGCGAGGCGGTCCTGCAGATCCATCAGCCGGGTGCGACGTCCGTCCAGATCGTCACGCCGGGTCGCGATGGCGCCACGGCGCGTCATCAGGGTCTGGATGTCGATCCAGCATTCCTCGGCGCGGGCGCTGAGCGCCTCGACATCGGGATTGTCGGCCATCAGCAGATCGAACTGCTCACGCAGCCGGTCGGCATGACCCTCGGCGGTCTCGGTGTCGATCTGGCTCCACTGCGGGAACTGCTCACAGATCGCCTTACAGGCCGCCGCCCGGTCGCGCCACTGCTGCCGACCGGCGGCAATGTCGTCGGCGGCCTGGCGGGCCTGCTCGAAAACCTGTTCAGCCTCGGCCAATTCGGCGGTCAGCGCATCCAACTTGGCGGTGATGTCGCCCTGGTAGATGTACTCGGAGGGTTTCAGCGCCCGGCGGTCGTCCTTGATCGCCAGCCGGTCGGAATCCTTGTACAACCCGGTATCGGTGACGGCACGGCGGTACCGGGCGAACAGGTCCGGGGTGTCCACGCAGATGTGATCGCCGGCGGCGCTGAGGATGTCCAGCGCCTCGGCCGCGCACGGATGCTCTGATTTGACGGCGAACAACTTGCCGGCCAACGTGTTCGGCTCGGGGCGGCGGTCGGGGGCGTTGATCCGCACATGGTGTAGCGCCAGCCGCCCGCGCATGTTGGTCTCGTTGACGAAGCGCAGCACCTTGGCGTAGTGCTCATCGGGAACCAGCAGCCGCAACCCGACCGACCGCAGCACCTTCTCCACCGCGGCCCGCCATCTGGTCTCCTCGGGGCGCAGATCCATCAACTCGGCGACATAGGGCAGCGCTGACGGGTCCACACCCACCGCGGTGCAGATGTGTTCGCGCATGGTGACCGCGAACTCCGGCAACGCCGAGCCGACCTGTTCGACACGCTTGAGCTCCTTGGCTGCGTGATCGCGGGCGATGCGCGCCGCCTTCTGGGCGTATTCGGCATCGGTCGAGGCTTCCCGGCCGCGTTCCAGTTTGACCGCGAGCCCGGCGGCCTGCTTGCTGAGATCCTCACGCAGGTTCCAGAATTCGTCGGCACTGTCGGGCACGGGCAAACCCTGCGCGGTCACCATCTCCGCATAGGCCCCGTGGCGCCGGGCGATCTCCTCGGCCTGGGCCTCGGCGGCGGCAACCTGGGACTGCAGCGGACCGACATTGGTGCTGGCGCCGCTGATCTGGGCGTTCAGCGAATCGCCTTCGGCCTTGGCGAGATTGAGCTGCCTGGTCAGATCGGCATACTCGTTCTCCAGCTGGTCGATGGTGCCGTCCAGATTCTCGACCTCGGCCGGGCACTGCTGCAGCCGGACGTGATCGGTATAGGCGCGCACCATCTGCGCGTCGACGAGGTCGATGATGCCCAGATCCGAGGATTCCGAGGCATAGCGGGCCTGGATGGTCTCGATATCGCCGAGGATCCTGCGTTTGCGTTGCGCGACCGCGAGCAGTTCGCGCGCCTCCACCAACGGGTCGATCTGCTTGAGGGCCTCGGGGAGCCGGGCCAGGCTGTCGGGCTCGTCGAGCATGAAATCGCGGACGAACTGTTCCAGACCGCCGACGCTCTTGAGTGACTTGGCCTTGCCGAGCAGCTGTTGGGCGGCTTCGGAGGCGCGGATCCCGATGGAGGCGTACAACTGGGCCAGGTACTGGGACTCCACCTTGGTGGAGAACCGCCACTGGTCTTTGAACGCCCCGGCGTCGAAACGTCCGGCGGCCCAACGGTTGCACACCTCTTCGATGTCGAGATCACCGTCACCGAGCACGAATCTGCTCGACGAGTCCGAACGTGACTCACCGGTGAGCCATTTGAGCACCAGCCCGGTGATCGACCGGCCGGTGTTGCTGGTGTAGGTCACCGCGACCGCCGACCAGGTGGTGCCGTCACCGCGCAGGTACATCACCTGGCTGACCCCGGCATCGCTGCGCTGGCCCCAGGCCCCGCGTACGTACTTGTCGACGGTGCGTCGGCCGGCGCTGGAGCCGGCGGCCGTGTTGTCGCCGGAGGCGTTGAAGTTGCGCCGGTTGAACGGCAGGAATCCGAGCGAAATGGCATCCAGCAGTGACGATTTACCGCTTCCGGAGGCCCCGGCGATCAGCGCTCCGCCGGCACTGATCGGCACCGAGTGGTAGCCGTCGAAGACGCCCCAGTTGATCACCTGCAGCCGGGAGAGGTGGAACTGCTCACTCATTCCGAACCGCCCTTCAACAGCTCGAACTGCTGCTGCAGTTCGGTGATCACCGAGGCCGTCATGATCGCGGTGATCACCGGGCTGACGGTGTAGCTGTCCTCGTCATCGCGGGTCTTGCGCAGGATGTCGAGCCCGGCGAGGCGGGCGATCGCGGCGTCGATGCGGGCGGTGAAGGTGACGGTGTCGCGGTCGGTGTCATTGAGCACACCGGAGAACAGTCCGTGTATCTCGTCGCGGGTGATCAGGAAGCTGGAATCCCCACCGGCGCGCATCATCTGGGCCAGGTGCAGCGCCAAGATGGAGTCGTAGGTGCCCAACGGCTCGCGGCGCAGCAGCTTGGCGCCCCGGGTGGGTTCGTAGCGCGCCTGCTCGATGTAGGCGATGTCGACCTGTTCGGTGATGCGCAGTTGCAGGTCCAACTCCGACAACCGGACCGACAGGTCGGTGCGGTATTCCAGGATCCAACTGTAGATGTCCGGGTCGGACTCGCTGCTGACATAGCGCCGGGTCAGCAGGTGTTGCAGCGCCCAGCAGGCCCGGTCGGGCATGGCGCTGACATCACCGTCGAACCGGGGGCGCCGCTGCTGGGGGGCCCGGCCGGACTGGTCCACCTCGGGCAGGGACGCGAAATCGATTTCCGGTTTCGATGTGGCGGTGTCGGTCATGACGCGCCATCCAGGACGGGCTCGGTGAACATCAGGTGCGGGACCTCCATCTCGCGGTCATGGCCGTCCAGCGAGTGGAATCGGACCGTGACCGGTTCTGCGTCCGTGGTGGACGGTTGCTTGAGCGCCCACGACCACAGCACGATCACATGACCCAGATACGGTGCCTCCAGCATGCCCAGGGCCTCCGGAAGGGAAACGGGCAGTGATGAATTCAGCAGCTGCGACAAGGCGGGTGCGTCGACCTGGGTGGCCAGTGCGGAGAACGTGGTCAGGTCCACCATGCCGTCGGCCGGCTCGGCGGGTTTGGGTGCGGACAGGTCGTTGATCCGGAAGCTCAGCGCACCGACCGAGCTGATCGCATGCCGGGCCAGCGGGACCTCGATGGCCAGCCGGGAGTCCGTCAGGGACTCCTTGAGCAGGGCCCGCGCCGCGCCGATGGCCTCGTTGAGCTGGCGGGCCACCCCACGGGTCTGCTCCAGGGTGCCGAACGCGGTGAACCTCTTGACCCGCTGCGCGCAGCGCTGCTGGATGCGCTCGACCTCGTCGATCTGGTGGCCGACCAGTTCGAAGAACCCGGCCATCACCTTGCGCAGTGCCGGATCCAGTTCGGGCAGGGTGGCAGCGACGGTGGCGATATCGGCCTCGAACTCGGCGCGCTGATCGGGGTCGTTGATCATCCGCAGGAACGCGCGATGAGAGTCGCGGCCGGCCGAATCCCAGGCCGCCTGATAGTCGGCGTACATCTGACGCTGCCGGTCGCGGTATTCGACGTTGGTGTCGATCGGGTCATCCAGCGCCGCGGTCGCCTGCTCGATCATGGTGCCGTACAGGCCGATGTCGGTGATCAGCCGCTCCATCTGCATCGCGATGGCGCGGGCCTCGTCGTACATGGCGGTGACATCGGGCTCGGGGCGGGTGCCGGCGTCGAGTTCGTCCAATTCGGCATGCAGCGCCGCGATCTCGGCCTCGATACCGGCCCGGATCCGGTCCGGGTCATCGCCGACGCGGATGGCGACCTGCTTGAGCCGGGAGGCGATACCGTTGATGGATCCGCCGGTGGCGATGGTGTCGTTGCGGCGCATACCGCGCACGAAGTCCAGCGCGCGGCGCGCGTCCTGGGTCAGGTAGCAGACGTTGCGGTCCCCGCTCGCGACGCGGTGCAGCCAGCCTTGGCTGGCCCAGGTCTTGATCAGCGCCAGACCGGACGGCTCGCCGGTCTCGCCCAGCGCCTCCAGGTCGCGTTCCAGCCGGACCACCAGTTCGGTCTCACCGACCAGTCCGTCGAACAGGTGGCGCTCCATCAGCGTGGCGTACACGGCCAGGTTGGAGGTGGCCAGCAGCCGCATGGCGCGCGACCCCTGCACCTCACGGTTGGCATCGAGTAACTCACGCATGGGCCACGAGGCTATCTGCGCGCACGTAGCGGTGACGGTGGTGCAGCCGGAAGCCCAGCGATTCGTAGAGCCGCAACGCCGGCAGGTTCTCGTCGAGCACCTGAACATACGCGCGGGTCGCGCCCTGTTCGGCGCCCCAGTTCTGCAACGCCGAGCAGACCATGCGGGCCAGTCCGGTGCGCCGCGCCGATTCCGCGACACGCACGCACGACACGCCGAGCCACCGGACACCGTCCGGTGCGGTGGTCACCGCGCCGCGCCCGACGGCGGCGCCTGCGGTCGCGAACGTCAGCGCGCCATCCAGCACGGCGGTGAGGATCTCGGGCGGCACGTCGCGCGCGTAGACCCGCAGCCACTGCTCGTCGGGCACCTCTGCCAGCGCGACGCCCGGGACGGACGGCGCGGGGGAGAGATCGCGCACGAGCACACGGGTCGGTTTGACCCCGGGGGCCTTGATCGGCAGCAGCCGTTCCGGCAGGGCCAGCCACGGTGCCAGGCCACGCTCGGCGTACCACGACACGATCTCCGACAGCACCTCCGTCGATGACGAGAACAGCAGTGGGACAGCCGAGTTGGCCCGGCTGGTATGCCCGGAACCGGCGCGCAGCAACCAGCCGTCATGCCAGTGTTGCTCGGTGCCCGGCCAGGCCAGGGCGGCGGCGTGTTCCAGTGCCCGGATCTCTGAGTTGCGCACCGGGCGGTGCGACAGCTCGCGCACCGACACCACATCGGCGGGATCGATCTCGACGTCGTCACCGGATTTCGGACGGACGATCACCATCGGGGCGAGTGCCTCCAGATGGCCGACCACATCGGTCAGGCCATCGGACATTCGGTAACGCAGGGACACCCGGGCGCCGAGGGATGCCGCGAAAGGCACGGCTAGTGGCCGAACGGGTCGGGATCCTCGCCGGGCAACCAGCTCAATCCCGGGACCCCCCACTTGTTCGATTTCACCATCCGCTTCGCGGCGCGGGCGTGCCGGCCGATCAGACGATCCAGATAGGTGAACCCGTCCAGGTGGCCGGTCTCGTGTTGCAGCATCCGGGCGAACAGCCCGGTGCCCTCCAGTGTGATCGCGGAGCCGTCGGCGTCCAGGCCGGTGACCCGGGCCCACTCCGCACGCCCGGTCGGGAACGACTCGCCGGGCACCGACAGGCATCCCTCGTCATCGTCGTCGGGGTCGGGCATGGTCTCGGGGACCTCGGAGGTCTCCAGCACCGGGTTGATGACCACCCCGCGGCGGCGCGCGGTCTTGCCACGGTCCTCTGCGCAGTCGTAGACGAAGACGCGCTCGGTGCGACCGATCTGGTTGGCGGCCAGGCCGACACCGTTTGCTGCGTCCATGGTGTCGTACATGTCGGCGATCAGCGCGGCCAGTTCGGCCGGTAGCGTTCCGTCGGCGGCGACAGGCACCGGAGTGGTCGGAGTGTGCAGGACGGGATCTCCCACAATGCGGATTGGTACGACAGCCACGGTTGGCTAGCTTAAGTCAGCCGACGCGCGGGTAACGATCACGCCTCAACTACCGGCGCCGTGATTGAATGATCGCCGAACCACACACATGTCATTTGCGAGTTATCGGAAGGGTCCAAAGAGCGATATGGATGGCGCCATCGCGCGGACCGGCCAATCCGGGGACGACTCCGAACCCGCGGACGGGTTGACCCGCCGCGAACACGACATCCTGGCGTTCGAACGCCAGTGGTGGAAATACGCGGGGTCCAAGGAAGACGCCATCAAGGAGCTTTTCTCGATGTCGGCGACGCGGTACTACCAGGTGCTCAACGCATTGGTGGACCGACCGGAAGCCCTGGCTGCCGACCCGATGCTGGTCAAGCGGCTGCGGCGGGTGCGAGCGAGCCGGCAGAAGGCCAAGGCCGCGCGGCGGTTGGGCTTCGACATCACCTGAGCCGTTAGGCTTGCCCCCGATGAACCAGCGAGATTCTTCCGGGCTGCCGCTGCGCGCCATGGTCATGGTGCTGCTCTTTCTCGGGGTGGTGTTCCTGCTGGTTGCGCTCCAGTACCTGGGCCCCGACGACGATGCCGACGATGACGCCGCCGTGGTGAGCACCACGACCAGCAGCGCCACCACCAGCGCCAAACCCACCCCGGGACCCGAACAGGCCAAGACCGATGTCCGGGTGTTCAACATCTCCGAGGTGCCGGGTGCGGCCGAGGGGACGGCGACCCGGCTGCGCGACGCCGACTGGAACGTCACCGAGACCGGGAACCTGGTGCTGGAGGGCGTACCGGTGACCACGGTCTACTTCGGTGAGGCCCCGGGCGAGCGGGAGGCCGCCGAGGACGTCGGCAGGCTGTTGGAGGCGCCGGTCGAGCCGCGACGCCCCGAACTCGTGGAGCAACCACCGGGCGTCATCGTGGTGGTCACCGGCTAGGCTCTCCGACATGCCGATCTCAGCCACGATTCGCCTTCTCGCCGCTGCCGCCGTCATCGTCCCGATCGCCGCCGCATGCTCGCCCAACGAGCCGGTCGCCACTGAGCCGGGGACCACGCCGCCGGTGTGGACCGGATCGCCCTCGCCCTCGGCGCCGGCCGCCGCGGGTGGTCATGGCTCGGGTGCGGCGCAGGGCTCCGGGGAGACGCTGACCGCGGACCTCAAGACCGCGGACGGCACCGAGGTGGCCACCGCCACCATCGAGTTCACCGACGGCTTCGCGACCGTCACCGTCGAGACCACCACCGCCGGTGAACTGACGCCGGGCTTCCACGGTTTGCACATCCACCAGGTCGGCACCTGTGAGGGTGATTTCACCAGTGCCGGCGGGCACTTCCAGGCCGAGGGGCATTCCGGGCATCCCTCCAGCGGTGACCTCAGCTCGTTGCAGGTGCGCAGCGACGGTTCGGCGAAGTTGGTGACCACCACCGACGCCTTCACCGCCGAGGAACTGCTCGCCGGCACCAAGACCGCGATCGTCATCCACGAGAAGGCCGACAACTTCGGCAATATCCCCGCCGAGAAGTACCAGCAGGTCAATGGCACCCCCGGTCCCGACCAGCAGACGCTGGCCACCGGTGACGCCGGCGGCCGAGTGGCCTGCGGTGTCATCTCCGCGGATTAATCCGAGCCGTATCGATTTCGCCGGGTCACCCCGGCCGACGGTCGGTGTCGAATGGGAGTTCGCGCTCGTCGACCCAGATACCCGCGACCTGTCCAACGAGGCCGCGGCGGTGATCGCCGAGATCGGCGAAACTCCGCATGTGCACAAGGAATTGCTGCGCAATACCGTCGAGATCGTCACCGGGATCTGCGAGACCGTCCCGGAGGCGATGACCGATCTGCACGACACGCTGGTCCCGGTGCGCCGGATCGCGCGGGAACGCGGGATGGAACTGTTCTGCGCGGGCACTCATCCGTTCGCGGAGTGGTCCAACCAGCAGCTCACCGAGGGCCCCCGGTACGCCGAGTTGATCAAACGCACCCAGTGGTGGGGCCGCCAGATGCTGATCTGGGGTGTGCACGTGCACGTCGGGATCTCCTCGGCGCACAAGGTCATGCCCATCATCACCTCGCTGCTCAACCAGTACCCGCACCTGTTGGCGCTGTCGGCGTCATCGCCGTACTGGGATGGTGACGACACCGGTTACGCCAGCAACCGGGCGATGATGTTCCAACAGCTGCCGACCGCCGGACTGCCGTTCCAGTTCCAGGAGTGGTCGCAGTTCGAAGGCTTCGTCCATGATCAGAAGAAGACCGGCATCATCGACCACATGAACGAAATTCGTTGGGATATAAGGCCTTCGCCACATCTGGGGACCATCGAGGTGCGGATCTTCGACGGGGTGTCCAATATCGACGAGTTGGGGGCGCTGGTCGCGTTGACCCACTGTCTGATCGTCGACCTCGACCGCCGCCTCGATGCCGGTGAGCAGCTGCCCACCATGCCGCCCTGGCATGTGCAGGAGAACAAGTGGCGCGCAGCGCGTTACGGCTTGGATGCCGAGATCATCCTCGACGCGGACAGCAACGAGCGGTTGGTCACCGATGATCTCGACGACCTGCTCACCCGGCTCGAACCGGTGGCGGTGTCACTGGGCTGCGCCGACGAGTTGGCGCGGGTGTCCGGCATCTACCGAGGCGGAGGGTCCTATCAACGCCAGCGGCGGGTGGCCGAGGAGAACGACGGGGACCTGCGCGCGGTCGTCGATGCACTGATCGGCGAGCTGGTCCTGTGACGTCCGTGACGCCGATGTTCCCGCTGGAGATGGCCATGCTGCCCGGCGAGGAGCTACCGCTGCGGATCTTCGAGCCCCGCTACAGCGCGATGATTTCGCAATGCCTGGCCGGTGAGCCCATGTTCGGTGTGGTGATGATCGCCGCCGGCCGCGAAGTGGGCGGAGGTGAGGCTCGCCATGACGTCGGTGTGCTGGCCCGGATCGTCGAACACGCCGACCTGGGTGAGGGACGCTACCGGCTGCGCTGCATCCTCGGCCAGCGGATCAGGGTGACCGAATGGCTTACGGACGCACCGTATCCGCGGGCGACGACCGTGCCGTGGCCGGATGAAGCCGGCCCGTCGGTGACCGGCGCGGACATCGCCGCCGTGGAGGACATCGTGATGGCGCTCTTCGAGCGGATCGCCGCGGCCCGTGACGCGACACTACCGCCGCGTGAGGACCTGCTCGGCGGTCCGGAGCCGGGCCAGCAGGCCGGAGATCGGCTGTACGCGTTGGCCGCCCGCATCCCCATCGGCCAGGCCGACCGGTACGCCGTGCTGGCCGCACCGAATGCGCAGGCCCGACTGGAGGCGCTGCGCGAGGCCGTGGAGACCGTCGCGGCGATGGTGGAGTTTCAGCTCTCGGAGTGACGGCTCGGATCGGGGAACGGGTTGTCGGCCAGATCATCGGTGACCACATCGTCGCCGATCGTCTGTTCCCGGTAGGCGAGCTGCCCGACCCGGTTGGCCACCACCGGTGCGGTGAAGATGGTGAACAGCCCGGCCAGGATGATCATGCCGACATCGGGATGACCGCTGAGCCGGATCGCCGCTCCGGCCAGCACCAGCAGCAGCCCCAGCACCTGAGGCTTGCTGGCAGCGTGCATGCGCGACAATGTATCCGGGAAGCGCACCACACCGATCGCGGCGGTCAGGGCGAGCGCGGACCCACCGAGCACGAGCACCGAGGTGATGATCTCGACGACGGTCATCGCAGGCTCCCATCGTTGTGCTCGCGGTCGGGCACCCGGAACCGGGCGACGCTCACCGAGCCCACGAAGCTGATCAATGCCAGCGCGGTCAGCGTGTAGGTGACGGTGCTGTCCAGACTGAACGCCGCCCACGTCCCGATACCGCACATCGACACCGCCACAAAGGCATCCAATGCCACCAGCCGGTCCAGGGTGCTGGGCCCGGCCAGCAGTCGGTACACGGTGATGGCGGCGGCAGCCGAGAGCATCACCGCCGCGGCGATCCATACCAGGTGCATCAGAGGGCCTCCTTCTCGGCTGCCGGTCGCCAGTCGGCGTCCCGCTCGAACGCCGCCACCATCAGCCGTTCGACCGTTTTGACCTGGCGGTAGAACCGGTCGACGTTCTCCTCGGACCCGACGTCGAGCACGTGTAGGTAGAGGAGCCGCCGTCGCTGATCGATCTCCAGCACCACCGATCCCGGAATCAGGGTCAATACACCGGCCGCCAGGGCCAGCACCAGATCGGACTTGACGGCCAGGTGCGCGCGCAGCACCGCGGTGAGCGGCGGCGGCCCGGGCTTGATCGCCAGCCAGGCCACCTGGAACGACGACACCACCAGTTTGACTGCGACATAGAGGATCAGGCGCAGCAACGCCAGCGGCCGGACCTTGCCTTCGACCGGCACCCGGGGCAGTGGCAGCAGCAGCGTGATGACCAGCGCCACCAGCAGGCCGCTGACGATGTTGGCCGCAGAGAAGGTGCCCCACAACAGAACCCACACCAGCATGAGCCAGCACAGCGTCCAGATGCGTAACGTGATCTTCCTCATGGCGCCAACACCGCCGAGATGTACTGGCTGCGGTCGAGTATCTCATCGGCGGCGCGCTCACTGTAGCCGTAGATGGGTCCCGCAAATACCGTCAGCGCCAACCCGACCGTGATGAGCGCGCCGGTGGGCAACAGCATCCCGACCGGCATCCTGCCCACATCGCTGCGATCTGCGAAGGCGATATCGTCGTCATCGTCGATGAGCGCGGCGGGCACCGTGTTGGACAGTGCCCCCTCCGGGGCATCCGCGCGCGCCCGCCAGAACGCCTTGGTCCACACCCGGGTGACGGCGTAGAGCGTGAGCAGGCTTGTCGTCACGCTGCCGCCCACCAGCACCCACGCCAGCGAGGAGCCCGACTGTGCCCCGGCTTCGACCAGGGCAACCTTCCCGATGAACCCGGAGAACGGCGGGATGCCACCGAGATTCAGCGCCGGGATGACAAAGACGAATGCCAGCAGTGGGCTGGCCGCGGCCAACCCGCCCAGGCGTTGCAGGGTCGATGCTCCGGCCTGGCGTTCGATCAGGCCCACCACCAAAAAGAGCGTGGTCTGCACGACGATGTGGTGCGCCACGTAGTAGACGGCACCGGACATGCCGAGGTGGTTGCCCAGCGCGATACCGAAGATCATGTAGCCGATGTGGCTGACCAAGGTGAACGACAACAATCGCTTGATGTCGTTCTGCGCGATGGCACCCAGGATGCCGATCACCATGGTCAGCAGTGCCGCCACCATCAACACATCGTCGAGTCGGCCTCCGGGGAACAACAGCGAATGGGTGCGGATGATCGCGTACACACCGACCTTGGTCAGCAGGCCGGCGAATACGGCCGTCACGGGCGCCGGCGCGGTCGGATAGGAGTCGGGTAGCCAGGCCGACAGCGGGAAGACCGCGGCCTTGATCCCGAAGGCGACGAGCAGCACCGCGAACAGCGCGGTGCGGGTGCCGTCGGGCACGTCGGCGAGGCGCACCGCGACCTCGGCCATGTTGAGCGTGCCGGTGGCCGCGTAGACCATCGCGATGCCGATCAGGAAGATCAGCGAGGACACCATCGACACCATCACGTAGGAGATGCCGGCCCGGACCCGCTCGGCGCTGCCACCGATGGTCAGCAGCACGAAGCTGGCGGCCAGCAGCACCTCGAAACCGACGAACAGGTTGAACAGATCGCCTGCCAGGAACGCGGTGCAGACACCCGCGGACAGGATGAGATAGGTGGGCTGGAAGATCGAGACCGGTTGACGTTCGTCGCCGTCGCTGATGCCCTGTCCGATGGCGTAGAAGACCACCGCCAGCAGCACTATCGAGGACACCACCAGCATCAGCACCGAGAGCCGGTCTGCGACCAGGGTGATGCCGAGCGGGCCCATCCCGGGTTCGCTCTGTCCCCAGCCGCCGACCTGTACGGCGACCGTGCCGTCGCGGTCGACCAAGTACAGCAGCGCCGCGCACACCGCCACCACCGTGGTCAACGCCGTCAGCGAAATCAACTGCTGCAGACGCGGACTGCGGCCGGCGACCAGGGTGGTGGCGGCGGCGATAGTGGGGATCAGCACAGGCAGTGGCGTGAGAATCGTGGCGAGGGTCATCAGCGTGAGCCCTCCGCGCCCGGCAGGGCGTCGAGTTCGTCGGGGGCGTCGGTGTCGCGTGCGGGCACCACGTCGGGGACGTCGCGGTCGACGGCGTCGTCGTCCGCCCGTTCGGCCACCCTGGTGTCCTCGGGATCGTTGCTGACCTCTTCGATCGTGGTCAGCTGATAGGACCGGTAGGCCAGCGCCAGCACGAAGGCGGCGATGCCCATTGCGATCACGATCGCGGTCAAGATCATGCCCTGCGCCAGCGGGTCGGCATCGGTCTGCGCGCCGTTGCTGGACCGGCCATACACCGGCGGATTCCCGGACGGTCCGCCGACGTTGAGGATCAGCAGGTTCACGGCATTGCCGATCAACAACAGCCCCAACAACATTCGGGTCAGGGTGCGTTCCAGCAGCAGATACACCCCGGCGCTGGTGAGGGCGCCGATCAGGACGAGCGGAACCAGGTAGGTGATCATGTCTGTCCAATCGCTCCGCAAGCTGCGCTCACCGTTTCATCTCCACATCGACGCGGGCACCCAGGCTGCGCAGGATGTCGAGGACAAGTCCGACCACGATCAGATACACGCCGAGATCGAAAAACAGCGCGGTGACCAGTTTGATGTCGCCGAGGACCGGCACGTCGAGATGCAGCACCGCCGAGGACAGCACCGGTGCCCCGAGGAACAGCGACGTGAGTGCGGTGCCCGCCGACAGCAAGAGCCCAGCGCCGAGTATTTTGCCCGCGTCCAGCGGCAGCGTCTCGCCGAGTTCGTAGCGGCCACCGGCGAGATACCGCAGCACCAGCGCCAGCCCGGCCGTCAGCCCACCGGCAAAGCCCCCGCCCGGTGTGTTGTGGCCGGTGAAGAACAGGTATGCCGACAGCACCATGATGAGCGGGAAGATGACCCGGGTGGCCACCTCGAGCACCAGCGAGCGGTGCCGCGGGTCGCGCAGTTCGCTGCCGCGCAGCCAGGTGACATCACCGGCCGCCGGGCTGTACGCCCCGACCAGTCCGATATCGGGCTGCCCGACGGCGCCCGGTGTGGCCTGCGAGACGCGCGGTGCGGATCCGAAACGCCTGTTGCGGAACACCATGGATGCCACTCCGGTTGCAGCGACGACCAGCACCGAGATCTCACCCATGGTGTCCCAGGCGCGGATGTCGACCAACAACACGTTGACGGTGTTGGCGCCGTGCCCGCGGAAGTAGGCCGCGTCGGGCAGCAGTTCGGCGATCGGGCGGGTGTCGCGGGCGGACATCGCGAACACCGCCAGCGCGGTCACCGCCGCGCCGACCGCCAGCGACAGCGCCGCCCGAGGCAGTCGGCTGCGGTTGACGTTCGAACGGTCGGCCTCGGCGGGCAGCGTGCGCAACACCAGCACGAAGATCACCAACAGCAGTGTCTCGACCAGGAATTGGGTCAGGGCGAGGTCGGGTGCGCCGTGGAAGGCGAAGATGACGCCGCAGCCGTAGCCGGTGACACCGACCAGCAGGACCGCGGCCAGCCGGTTGCGCATCACCGTCGCGCCCACCGCGGCGGCCAGGATCACCAGGCCGATCACCACCTGCAGTGGGGACTCCCACAGCTCCATTTTCGGGGCGAGGTCCGCGCGGGTACGGGCACCCATCACGAGTGCGCCGACCGGCAGCAGTACCAGTGTGCAGAGAATGACCGACTGGGTGGCGGGCAGCGAACCGCGCTGGGTCTGCGCGGTCAAGCGCACCGCCGCCACGTCCAGGCCGCGCATCACCTCGTCGTAGATCCGGTCGGCATTGCCCAGCGGGGTGTACTTGAGCTTCGTACGCGGCAATCGGTTACGGCCGAAGAACAGGCCCGTGCCGACGCCGAGGATCAGCACCGACAACAGCAGCGGGACGCCGAATCCGTGCCACAGAGCCAGGTGGTAGTCCGATGGGCCGGGCACGGTCCCGGCGTAGTCGTCCAGCGCCGCATCCACCCCGGCGGGCCACAGGCCGAACACCAGACCGGCGGCCGCGAGAATGGCCGGCGGCAGCAGGAAGGTGACCGGCGGGCGGTGCATCTCGGCGACGCGCACGCTGGGCGCGTCGAGTCCCTTGTCGGCGAAGGCACCCCACAGGAACCGCAGGCTGTAGATGGTGGTGAACACCGAGCCGATCACGATGCCGGCGAGCACGAACGGGGCCGCGGCGGCCAGGGCCGGGCTGTGCAGCACGGTCTCCAGATCGGCTTCCTTGGCCACGAACCCGAAGAACGGCGGCAACGCGGCCATGCTGGCGGTGGCCCCGACTGCGATGATCAACAGCGGCCGGTGCTGCCTGCCGAGACCGGCCAGCTTGCGGATGTCGCGGGTGCCGGTGGCGTGGTCGATCACACCGACCACCATGAACAACGCGGCCTTGAACATGGCGTGCGCGCAGAGCATGGCCAGTCCGGCCAGCATCATGTCCGGCCCGCCCGCGCCGACCATGATGGTGATCAATCCCAGTTGGCTGACGGTGCCGAAGGCCAGGATGAGTTTGAGATCGTATTCGCGGACGGCGCGCCAGCCCGCCATCAGCATGGTGAGCAGGCCGAGCCCCACCACCATGGGTCGCCATAGCGGGGTATCGGCGAACCCCGGGGTCATCCGGGCGACCAGGTACACGCCGGCCTTCACCATCGCGGCGGCGTGCAGGTAGGCGCTGACCGGTGTGGGGGCGGCCATCGCGCCGGGCAGCCAGAAGTGCAGCGGCACGATCGCCGATTTGGACAGCGCGCCGACCAGGACCAACGCGATGCCGATGGTGGCCGCCGTACCGGACGGGGGCGCGGCGATGAGCTCGGAGAGCAGATAGGTACCCGAGAGGTTGCCGAGCACGATGATGCCGACCAGCATCGCCAGGCCACCGAAGGTCGTCACCAGCAGCGCCTGGGTGGCTGCGCGACGGCTGGTGGCACGTTCGGCGTAGTGACCCACCAGCAGGAAGGACAGCACGGTGGTGGTTTCCCAGAACACGTAGAGCAACAGCATGTTGTCGCTGACCACCAGCCCGAACATCGCGCCGGAGAAGGCGACGAGCTCGGCGGCGAAACTGGGCAGCCGCTTCTCGATACGGCCCTCGTGATGGTGGAAGTACTCGGCGCAATAGAACAGCACGAGCGCGCCGATGCCCAGTACCAGCACGCTCATGATGGCGGCCAGCGAGTCGAAGCGCAGCGTGATGTCCATGGACAGTTCCGGCACCCAGGGGATGTGAACCGTCGGGGGGTCGTCCTCGCCTGGCCAGTTCATCCCCACCCACAGCAGGGATCCCAGCGGGACCAACGCCAAGGGATAGAACGCCAGCCGGCCCCATCTGGCGACCAGAAGCGGCGCCAACGCGGTGGCGATCGCATGGGCGAGGAGAACGGTGAGCATGGCACTCCGATCGGATTGGGGTCGGGGTGTCAGCCGCGAGGGCTAAAGCCATTCTACCTGGGCCGTTTTACGACCTGACATGAGCCATGACCGGAATGACGTGTCCGACAACACCGATACCCCAGCCCAAGATCGGCCAGACCGGCCAGAAGTACCAGGCGCCGCCGCCGAGTCCGACGGCCAGCCAGATGCCGAGCATCAGCAGGCTGCCGGCAAGGTAGGCGACGAGGTGGATGCGCGCGCTGAGCCGCGCCGCCCGCAGCTGTGCGGTACGCCGGCGCGGATCGTGGTGCCGTAGCCGGGCGACCGGTAGGTCGGCGACGAGGGTGTCCAGTTCGCCGGTGCTGTTCGCGGCGAATGCCCGGCCCAACCGGTCCTCATATTCCGCCATGGGCAGGTAGCCCTGGGCCAGGGCCTGTCCCAGATCGGTGGCGGTCCGTTCCCGCTCGCGGTCTCCGGCGCGGATATCGGGCATGGCGGGCCTCCCGTGGGTCTGATACCTGCAACTTGTCATTGACTAGATTCGACTATCCCACCGGAACTTGCCACCGTCAAGATAGGTATTCTGCTCGGGGTGAGCCGGATTGTGAGCGCCAGCCGAGAGATCGCCGCGGCCCCCGATGTCATCTTCGAACTGATCGCCGACCCGGCCCAGCAGCCGCGCTGGGACGGCAACGGCAACCTCGCCGAGGCGGCCGCCGGGCAGCGGGTGCACGCCGTCGGTGACGTGTTCGCGATGACGTTGGGCAACGGCGCCGTCCGGGAAAACCGCATCGTCGAATTCGAGGAAGGCCGCCGGATCGCCTGGCTGCCCTCCGAGGAGGGCAAGGCGCCGCCCGGGCACCTGTGGCGCTGGGAGATCGAGCCGATCGACGCGGGCAGATCGACGGTGACCCACACCTATGACTGGACGAACCTGACCGAAGAGAAGCGCCTGGTGCGTGCCCGGGCCACCACCGCGGACAAGCTGGCCGCCTCGATCGAACGGCTAGCGATCCTCAGCGAAGGCGCGTAACGCCTCGACCTGCGCCGGATCCAGTGACGGGCGGATGTTTTCGCGGGCCTTCGCCACATCCTCGGCGGTGACATCGGCCGCGTCGATGGAGCGTCGCATCGCCGTCAGGGCAGCCTCGCGGAGCAGCGCGACGCAATCCGCGGCGCTGTAGCCGTCCAGGTCCTCGGCGAGCGCGTCGAGCTCCACATCGGCGGCCAGCGGGACGGACTTGCCCGCGGTGCGCAGAATGTCCTTGCGCGCCTGGGCATCCGGTGGCTCGACGAACACCAGCTTCTCCAATCGTCCCGGGCGCAGCAGCGCCGGGTCGATCAGATCGGGACGGTTGGTCGCGCCCAGCACCACGACGTCGCGCAGCGGGTCGATACCGTCGAGTTCGGTCAGCAGCGCGGCGACCACGCGGTCGGTCACCCCGGAATCATGGCTCTGCCCGCGGCGCGGCGCGAGCGCGTCGATCTCGTCGAGGAACACCAGCGACGGTGCCGAATCCCGGGCGCGGCGGAACAATTCACGCACCGCCTTCTCCGAGGAGCCGACCCACTTGTCCATCAGTTCGGCACCCTTGACGGCGTGCACGGACAGCCGGCCCGAGCTGGCCAGCGCGCGCACCACGAACGTCTTACCGCAGCCCGGCGGTCCGTAGAGCAGCACGCCGCGCGGCGGTTGCACGCCGAGCCGGGCGAACGTGTCGGGATGTTGCAGCGGCCACAGCACCGCCTCGGTCAGGGCCTGCTTCGTTTCGACCATATCGCCGACGTCCTCGAGGGTCACCGCACCGACGGCCACCTCCTCGGTGGCCGAGCGGGACAGCGGGCGGATCACCGAGAGCGCCCCGGTGAAATCGTCCTGGGTCAGCGCCGGTGCCTCGCCGTCGGCGCTGGCACGGGCCGCCGCGCGCAGCGCCGCCTCCCGGACCAGGGCGGCCAGATCGGCGACGACGAAACCCGGTGTGCGTTCGGCGACCTTCTGCAGGTCCAGTTCGGCGGCCGGCACACCACGTAGCAGCACCTCCAGCAGCGCCGTGCGGGTGGCGGCGTCGGGCAGGCTCAAACCCAGTTCGCGGTCGCACAGCTCGGGTGCCCGCAGCCGGGCGTCGACGTTGTCGGGCAGCGCCGAGGTGGCGATGAACGCAACGCCCTTGGTGGACAACGCTTTACGCAGCTCGGCAAGGATCAGGGTGGCCGCCGGCTCTGGTGTGGACGGCAGCAGCGCATCGATATCGGTGATCAGCAGCACGCTGCCGGCCGGATCGGGGGCGCACACCGCGGTGACCGCGGAGGCCACGGTGGACAGCCGATCCTCGGCGCGGAGCGCCCCGACCTCGGGCCCATCGAGTTCGACCAGCCGGCGCTGCGCGCAGACCGCCCGCACCAGTGTGGATTTGCCCACCCCGGCGGGCCCGGACACCAGCACGCCGAGATGTGCTGTGGCGCCCAGGCTTTCCAGCAACTGCGGCTCGTCGAGGGCCAGCTTGAGCCATTCGGCGAGCTTGCCGGCCTGGACATGGGCACCCTTGAGATCATCGAGCGGGATCGCGGGAACCGCCGGTGCCGCCCCGGCGTCGGCCGGGGCGGCGACGGTCGCTCCGTCGCCCCAGCAGACATTCGAGTTCGGTTGCACACTCACCGTGCCGGCCGGGTCGACGCCGGTGACGGTCAGCAGCTCCGAGGTCCAGGTGATGCCCACCGAGGTGGTCAGTGCCGTGGTCGCCGCCGACGTCGAGGTGCCCGGCCCCAGGTCGCGCGGCAGCAGCGACACGGTGTCACCGACGGTCATGACCTTGCCGAGCAGCGCCATCCGCAGGGTGGCCGGTGACACCGACTGGGTGGCCAGCCGGGAACCGGTCAGCGTGACCGAGCGGGCCCCGTTGACCGTCACCGGGGCCACCACCACGGCGGTGTTCTCGCGCAGGCCGGCGTTGGACAACGTCACGTCGTCGAGCAGGGCCACCCCGGCGGGGGTGCCGGCGGGCGCGATCGCGACGACAGCGGCGGTGCTACGCGATCCCAGCAGCGACACCGCATCCCATTCGCGCAGACCGAGGGCGGCGATGGCCTCCGGGTGCAGGCGCACCACCCCGCGTCGGCTGTCCAGGGCGGAGGTGTTGAGCCGGGCGGTCAGCCGAAGGTGGTTCAGCGGTGTCTCTTCGGCGTACTCGGTCTGGCTCATTTGCGGCTCTGCGGCTTGCGCAGGCCCAGCCGGGACACCGAGCGGCGGTGCGGCTGCGCGCGGCGGATTTCGCGGCGCTGCGCACGCCGTTCCTTGGGCTTGGCGTCCCATGCCTCCGGGCGTGCGGCGACCCAGCGCTGACTGCGCACGGTGAACGGGATGATCAGCACGTAGCCGATGATGATCAGCAGCACCAGCACGTAGGGGAAGAGCAGCAGGGCAGCGGCCGCCGCGGCGATGGCGATCAGCAGGAACGGTGCCGCGTTGGGCGGCATCGAGACCGATTTCAGCGCCAGCGTCGGAACCCGGCTGACCAACAGCGCGGCATTGGCGGCGAACCACAGGCAGATGAACCACGGCGAGGTCCACCACCCGTCGCCGAACTGCAGCATCGCCGCCAGCGGCCCGATCACGCCGACCGCACCGCACGGCGCGGGCATACCGGTGAAGTACTGCCGGGTGTAGGCCGGCTTGGTGGTGTCGTCGAGCAGTGCATTGAAACGCGCCAGTCGCAGCACGATGCACACCGCGTAGAGCAGCGCGAAGATCCAGCCCACCGGGGACGTGGGCAGCAACGTCACGTAGACCACCAGCGCGGGTGCCACCCCGAAGTTCACCGCATCGGCCAGCGAGTCGATCTCGGCGCCCATCCGCGACTGGGCATCCAGCGCGCGGGCGATACCGCCGTCGATACCGTCGAGGACCGCGGCCGCACCGATGAGCGCGAGCGCAATATGGGGCTGGCCGTCGAGCGCGAATTTGATGGAGGTCAAGCCGCAACAGATCGCCAGTACGGTCGTCGCGCTCGGCAGGATCCGCATCGCCGCCGGACGCGGCTTCGTCCGTTGCATCAGGGCAGCTCGGCCAGGACGGTTTCGCCGCCGATTGCCCGTTGGCCGGTCTCCACCAGCACGCGGGCATCGGTCGGGAAATAGGTGTCCAGTCGGGAGCCGAACCGGATCAGCCCGTAGGTCGCGCCGAGGGCGAGCGTGTCACCGGTGCGGGCGGTGCACACGATGCGCCGGGCGATCAGGCCGGCGATCTGTACGGCCACGACGTCCACCCCCTCAGGGGTGCGGATCCACAGGCTGTTGCGCTCGTTGTCCGCGCTGGCGGCGTCCTTGTCCGCGGACAGGAACTTGCCCGGCCGGTGCACCACACCCATCACCTGGCCGGCGATCGGCGCGCGCTGCACGTGCGCGTCGAAGACCGACAGGAAGATGCTGATCCGCTTCATCGGGGCGTCACCCAACCCGAGCTCCGCCGGCGGGACCGCGGTGTCCAGCAGGGTCACCAGCCCGTCGGCAGGCGCCACGATGACACCGGGGCGGGTCGGTGGTGTCCGGGGCGGATGCCGGAAGAACAGCGCGGAGAAGCTCGCCAGGCCGACCCCGGTGTTACGCAACCAGCGGTGGTTGCGGCCGACGGCCGCCAACCCCAGCCCACCGGCGATGAAGGGCAGCCCGGCGGGATGCAGCGGAGGGACGGTGGAACGCACGAGCTCGACGAAGCGTTGCGCTTCTGAGCTGTCGTCTTCGGGTGAACGCGCAGGTCTGGCCATGTTGGCTCCCGAGTCTACGTGGAATTCTGCCGGGATCAGCAGCCTGTCAGATCCCACACGTCGACCTGTGACCCGGCGGCCACCGTGCCGACACCGACGGGAATGTCCAGCAGGCAATTGGCGGACGCCAGCCAGCGCAGGTGGTGCGAAGCGGGCGGTCCGTAGCTGGTGACGGTGGCCTGCCCGGCCGACACGGTGAGCACCCCACGACGGAACTGGCGCTTGCCCGGTGGCGAGCTCAGGTCCTCGGCGAGGGTGGCGGTGACGCGGGGGCGATCGGGGCGCAGACCCATCGCGGCGCGCAGCGGCGGCCGCAGGAACACCTCGAAGGAGACCAGCGCGCTGACCGGGTTGCCGGGCAGCGTGACGATCGGGACGCCGTCGACCCGCCCGCAGCCCTGTGGCATCCCGGGCTGCATGGACACCTTGACGAACTCGACCTGTCCGCCGAGTGCGTCCTTGACGACCTCGTAGGCGCCGGCGCTCACCCCACCGGTGGAGATGATCAGATCGGCCTGCCCCGCATGGGCCTGCAGCGCCGCGCGGAACGCGCCGATGTCGTCACCGACCGTGGCGGAGGCGATCACGTCGGCCCCCGCGTCGCGGACGGCGGCGGCCAGCATCACCGCGTTGGACTCGTAGATCTGGCCCGGGCGAAGCGGGGTTCCGGGTGCGACCAGCTCCGACCCCGTCGACATCACCAGCACCCGGGGCGGCGGCAGCACGCTCACCTCGGCCAGCCCCAGCGCGGCGACCAGCCCCAGCGCGGCCGGGGTGAGCCGCTGACCGGCGCGTAGCACCGTGGTGCCCGCCGCGACGTCCTCACCGGCGCGCCGGATGTGCTGGCCTTCCGTGCTGGCGGCGCGGATCTGCACCCGCGCGGCGCCGGGGACGAAGGGGGCGGCGAAATCAGCATCCGTGGATTCCACCGGGACGACGGTGGTGGCACCCGGCGGCAGCGGGGCGCCGGTCATGATGCGTTGTGCGGTACCGGGTTCCAACGCCCGGGTGTCGGTACGTCCGGCCGGGATGTCGTCGGCGACCGGCAGCGTGACCGGATGCTCGGCACTGGCCCGGGCGATATCGGTGGCGAGCACCGCGAAACCGTCCATCGCCGAATTGTCGAAACCCGGCAGCGATGCAGCCGCCACGATGTCGGTGGCCAGTACCAGCCCGAGCGCATCGCCCGGGGCCACCGTGACGGCGGGGCGGGCCTGCACCAGGTCGGCGATGACCTGCTGGTGTTCTTCGACCGAACGCATCAGAGCGGGAATGTCACGCCGGTCAGTTCCTCGGACACCGTCCACAGCCGCCGCGCGATGGCGGTGTCGTGCGACTGTGCGCTCGAGGTGACCAGCTGCGGGTGACCGACCAGTCCCATGGCGGCGACCGGGAAAGCCGGCCCGTAGTACTGCCCACCGCGGACATCCGCGGCGGTGGCGGCGCGCAGCGTGGCCAGCGCCCCGACGAGCGGGGAGTTGGTGACCAGTCCGGCCAGTGTGTTGAAACCGGGCAGGGTGTTACCCGGGGTGTGGCGCATCAACTCGGTGTTGGAGACACCGGGATGCGCAGCCACCGACAGGGTGTTCTTACCCGCGAGCCGACGGTTCAGCTCGTAGCTGAACATCAGGTTGGCCAGCTTGGACTGGCCGTAGGCGGCGACCCGGTTGTACTTCCTGCGTTCCCACTGCAGATCGTCGAAATCGATCTTGGCCTGATTGCGGTGAGCGATGCTGGCGACCGTCACCACGCGCGAGTTCTCCACCGGCAGAAGGTTCTCCAGCAGCAGACCGGTGAGGGCGAAGTGGCCGAGATGGTTGGTGCCGAACTGCAACTCGAAACCGTCGGCGGTGGTCTGCTTCGGCGGGTACATCACACCGGCGTTGTTGATCAGCAGATCGATGCGCGGGTAGTCGGTCCTCAGCTGGTCGGCCGCGGTGCGCACCGACTCCAGCGAGCCCAGGTCGAGGGCGACCACGGTGAGGTCGGCAGCCGGCGCGGTGGCGCGGATATCGGCCGCGGCCCGCTCGCCCTTGGCGGTGTCGCGGACCGCGATGACCACGTGGGCGCCGCGGTCGGCGAGCACCCGGGCCGTCTCATAGCCGAGGCCGGTATTGGAACCCGTGACGATGGCGACCCGCCCGGACTGGTCGGGAACATGGGATTCGGTCCATTTCTGGCTCATGCCTAGAACATACGGTCTGCGACCGCCATGCTCGAGCGATGGGTGCACCTGTGCTGATGGCCGACCCCGCAAATCCGCCCAGTCGCAGCGCGCCGCTGGTGTGGGCGCTGGGCGCCGCGATTCCGTGGCTGTTCATCGCCTTCGGCCAGGTCGTGTGGTTCGTGCTGGATGCCCGGGCGCCGTGGCTGCATGTGGGTGCGGCGGCCGCCACCGCGCTGGGGGTGCTGGTATCGGTGGTGATCGCCCCGATCTGGCGCTACCGGGTGCACCGTTGGGAGATCGGCGCGCGGGCGGTGTTCACCCGCACCGGATGGCTGGTGCAGGAACGCCGCATCGCACCGATCTCGCGGGTGCAGACCGTCGACACCTACCGTGGCCCGCTGGACCGGCTGTTCGGCCTGGCCAACGTGACGGTGACGACCGCGTCGTCCGCGGGTGCGGTGCGCATCGTCGCCCTCGACGTGGCCGTTGCGGATCGGGTGGTCGCCCAACTGACCGACATCGCCGCACTCGGCGGACCCGACGCGACATGAACAGCGCTGCATGGCAACGACTTTCCCCGCGTATGTTGCTGGTGCACCCGGTGCATGAGGTGCTCAACCAGTTGCCGCTGCTGGTCGGGGCGATCGTGCTGGGGTCGGCCACCCAGAATCCGGTGTGGTCGTTGGTCGGCGTGGGTTTCATCGTGCTGATGGGTGTGGCGCGATGGTTCACCACCAGCTACCGGATCGACGACCGGGACATCACGCTGCGCACCGGGCTTCTGCGGCGTAACGAACTGTCGTTGCCGCGCAACCGGATCCGCTCGGTGCAGACCGATGCGCGGCTGCTGCACCGGCTGCTGGGGCTGACCGTGCTGCGGGTCGGCACCGGTCAGGAGGCCAAGGGCGACAACACCTTCGAGCTCGACGCCGTATCGGCCGAACAGGTCGCCGGGCTGCGGGCAATGCTATTGGGCGAACAGCCCGGCGCCGCTGCACCGGGCCGCGTGCTGGCCACCTGGAGACCGTCCTGGCTGCGATACAGCCCGCTGAGCTGGTCCGGGCTGCTGATGATCGGGGCCGCGACCGGTATCGCCCAGCAGGCCGGTTTCGGTCATGTGCCGGGCAGGTGGGTCCAGGCGTTCGGCGGTCCGGCGCTGGCGGCCGGCATCCTGCTGGCCGGGGTGGCACTCGCCGTCGGGCGGTCGCTGCTGACCTACGGCAACCTCGTGCTCACCCGGCGCGTGGACACCCTGCACCTGGTGCACGGGTTGCTGCGGATTCAGGAGCACACCTTCGACCTGCGTCGGCTGCGCGGCGGCACGCTGCGCCAACCACTGCTGCTACGAGCCCTCGGCGGGGCCCGCCTCGATGCCGTGATGACCGGGGTGGCCGGGGTGGGGGAGTCCTCGCTGCTGCTGCCGCCGTGCCCGTCGTCCACCGCAACGGGGGTGCTGACCGACCTGGTGGGGGATGCGGAGGTCGTGCACGGCCCGCTGACACCGCACGGGTCCGCGGCGGCGCGGCGTCGCTGGGTCCGGGCACTGGCCGTCCCGGTGGCGGCGGCGATGGTGCTCGTCTTCGCGCCGCTGCCCGGCTGGTCATGGGGACTGTGGGCGGCGGGCACGGTGCTCGCCGCGGGGCTGGCCTACGACCGGGTGCGGGCGCTGGGGCACCGGGTGGATGCCCGGTGGCTGGTGGCGAGCGCCGGCAGCCTGGAGCGCCGGCGCGACTGTGTGCAGACCGCGGGCATCATCGGGTGGACCGTGCGGCAGACCTGGTTTCAGCGCCGCGCGAAGGTGGCGACCCTGGTCGCGGCCACCGCGGCGGGCACCAAACGCTACATGCTGATCGATGTGCCGGCCGAGATCGCGTGGGCGGTGGCGGCGAACGCCTCCCCGTGGGTCGCAGACAGTCAGTGGTACGCCTAGTCTCGCTGCATGGCAATCGGTGGAGTGCTCTTCGATATCGACGGGGTGCTGGTGACGTCGTGGCAGCCGATCGAGGGTGCCGCCCGGACGCTGCAGGTGTTGGCGGATAACCAGATCGCCCGGTCCTACCTGACCAATACCACCACCCGCACCCGCACCCAGATCGCCGAGTTGCTGACCGAGGCTGGGATGTCGGTGAGCCCCGATGAGGTCATCACCGCCGCCGCGCTGACCGCCGACTACGTCCGGGACCGGTACCCGGGGGCGCGGTGTTTTCTGGTCAACAGCGGGCAGATCGCCGAGGACATGCCCGGTATCGACATCGTCTACTCCAGCCAATACAGCGGGCCGGGCGCACCGGAGGCGCCCGATGTGGTGTTGCTGGGCGGTGCGGGCCCGGAGTACAGCCACCTCACCCTGTCCTGGGTGTACGACTGGATGGCCCAGGGGGTGCCGGTGGTCGCCATGCACCGCAGCATGTCGTGGACGACCACCGACGGGTTGCGCATCGACACCGGAATGTACCTGCACGGTATGGAGGAGTGTTCGGGGCGCAAGGCGACCGCCGTCGGTAAGCCGGCACCCGAGGGATTCCTGTCCGCCGCGGGACGGCTCGGGGTGGACACCGATGAGATGTACATGGTCGGAGACGACCTGAACAACGACGTGCTGGCCGGTCAGGTGGTCGGCATGACGGGCGTGCTGGTGCGCACCGGGAAGTTCCGTCAGGACACGTTGGACCGTTGGGCCGCAGATGAATTCGCCATGCAGCCCAGTCACGTCATCGACTCGGTGGCCGACCTGCCGGAGCTGTTGGGGCTTTGACCCCACAATTGTCCACCGCGGGTTGGAGGTTGACCGCCGTCACCTTGTACTCCGGGGTGTGCGTCACGTGGTCACGGCCGGGCCCGACGACGGTGTTGACCGGGATGTCCGGGGAACTGAAGGTGGCGAACACCGTGCCCGCAAGCATGCTGTCGCTGAGATGACACGGCAGCACCATCTCGCCGTGGCGGCTGGCGACCCGCACCGCATCTCCTTCACCGACCCCGATCGTTGCCGCGTCATCGGGTGAGATATCCAGTGCCGTAACACCGGTCAGCGCGGCGGTTGTTGATCGGCTGGTCATGGTGCCGGAATTGAAGGCGAACAGTTCGCGGCCGGTGATCAGCACGAACGGGAAGGCGGTGTCCGCCAACTCGGCGCTGGGACGGAATCGGACACTCCGCAGTGCGGCGCGCTGCCCGATCCCGGGGAAGCTGTGTTGGTGCAGCAGTGCGGTACCCGGGTGGTCGAGGTCGGGGCACGGCCACTGCAGGCCGCCGGGTTGCTGCAGGCGCGCGTAGGACATGCCGGCGCCGGCGGGCCAGACCCGGCGCACCTCGTCCCACACATCCTCGGCGTCGCGGTAGGTGAACGACGCGCGCCGGCCGCCTGCTGCGGCGGCCAGGCAGAGTATGTCGGTATCGGTCTTGGCCAGACCCGGCGGGGCCAGCGCGGCGCGGACCCGCTGGACCCGGCGCTCGGAGTTCATGAAGGTGCCGTCCTTCTCGAAGGCGGCGGCGGCCGGAAGGAACACCGTGCCGTAGCGCCGGGCGGTCTCGTTGAGGAACAGGTCCTGCACCACCAGCACGTCGAGCCCGGCCAGCGCGTCGGCCACCGACGGCGTCCGCGGTTGGGTCTGCAGGATGTCCCAGCCGATGACCCAGAGTCCGTGCACCGCACCGGCAGCGGCTGCGTCCAGCATCTCCATGGCGTCCAGCCCGCGGGCCTCGGGTACGGGTGCGCCCCAGACCGCGGCGGTCGGCGCGGCGGATTCGGCGATCGGCGCCGAGCCCGTCAGGTGGTGCGGTTCGCAGCCCATCACGGCCGCACCCTGCACGTTGTTCTGTCCGCGCAGCGGATTGCAGCCGGCGCCCGGCGTACCCACATTGCCGGTGAGCAGCGCGAGATTGGCCAGGCACATGACGGCATCGGTGCCCTGCACGTGCTCGGTGATGCCCAGCCCGTGAAAGAGCATCGACGGACCGTGCCGGGCATAGCGCCGGGCGGCCCGCCGCACATCGACCGGGTCGAGTCCGGTGATCGCGGCGGCCCGTTCGGGGGTGTAGGCGCCGATGAACGACCCGAAATCGTCGAACCCGCTGACCCGGCGGGCGAGGAAACCGGTGTCCACCATGTTCTCGTCCACGATCGCGGCCGCGATCGAATTGAGCACGGCGACATTGGTTCCGGGGTGCGGGCGGAGATGGATGTCGGCAAAGCGGGCGAGTTCGATGCGGCGCGGGTCGATGACGATCAGACCGGCGCCGCGCAGCGCCGCCTGTTTGATGCGGGCACCGACGACCGGGTGCGCCTCGGTGGTGTTCGACCCGCACACCACGATGGTCCGCGCGAGGTCGATATCGTCGAAGGAGTTCGTCGCAGCGCCGGTGCCGAACACCGCGGCCAGACCCGCCGCGCTGGGCGCGTGGCACACCCTGGCGCAGCAGTCGATGTTGTTGGTGCCCAGCACCACCCGGGCGAACTTCTGTGCCAGATAGTTTTCCTCGTTGGTCGCCCGCGCCGAACCCAGCACCCCCACCGAGGCCGGGCCGCCCCGGTCGATCAGGGTCCGCATACCGGTGACCGCGACGCTGATCGCTTCATCCCAGCCGGCGGCACGCCACTGACCGTCGGCGCCGCGCAGCAGGGGTGTGGTGATCCGGTCGGGCGCCGCGGTGAAGCCGAACCCGTAGCGCCCCTTCGCGCACAACTGGCCACGGTTGACGGGCGCATCCAGAACCGGACGGATATCGGTGATCCGGCCCTCGCGGGTGCCGACCGTCATCTCACATCCCACCGCGCAGTACGGACACGTCGTGCGGGTCCACTCGGTGGGGCGACCGAGGGTGAGCACGCTGGTATCGGAGAGCGCACCGGTGGGGCAGGTGTCGACACAGGCGCCGCATGAGACGCACGAACTCGCGGCCAACGTGTCCCCCGAGTCCGGCACGATCCGGGAGTCGGCTCCGCGACCCGCGATGCGCCAGGTGAACTGGCCTTGGACCTCGTCGCAGATCCGCACGCAGCGCCAACACGAGATGCAGGTGTTGAGGTCGACGCGGATCGCGGGATGGGAGTCATCGACCCGCGACGACTGCGCGGTGGCGGTCGGCCGGACGCCGTACTCGGTGAGCAGCCGGTGAAAG
Organism: Mycobacterium adipatum; assembly: GCF_001644575.1. Classification (NCBI taxonomy): domain Bacteria; kingdom Bacillati; phylum Actinomycetota; class Actinomycetes; order Mycobacteriales; family Mycobacteriaceae; genus Mycobacterium; species Mycobacterium adipatum. The sequence continues at coordinate 5,613,008 of NZ_CP015596.1, read as the reverse complement.
CGCAGGTCCGGCGCGCGCCCCGGCGCATCGGCCGGATAGTGGGCCACCAGCATCTCCAGCAGGCCTTTGCGCAGATCGCGGATCTCGGTGGTGTCCGTGCGCACCACCGCGCCGTCCGCCGCGGGCGTCGTGCAGGCGGCGGCCGGCCGGGCTGCTCCGTCGATCTCGACCACACACAGTCGGCAGTGGCCCGCGGGGTTGAGCCGGGGATCGTGGCACAGCGCGGGGATGTCGATCCCGGCGCCGACGGCCGCGGTGAGCAGCGAGGTGCCCGCTGGGCAGGACACCGCCAGGCCGTCGATCCTCAGGCGGGGCATCCGGTGAGTTCCGCGCCGTAGTGGGTGATGATGCTGCGCGCAAAGTCGGCCAAACCGGTCCCGTGCCCACACAGGCTGGTGGCGGCCAACGCCGCGACGATGGACTCCCACTCGGTGCGAGCCTGCGCGCTCAGCGGTGCCTCGAAGAGCCGCTCGATCCGGGCCGCCCCGACCCGGCACGGCGTGCAGGCTCCGCACGACTCGTAGGCGCCGAACCGGAACACGTGGCGTACCAGATCCACGATGGCGGTGGAAGCGTCGAACGCGAGGATGCCGCCATGCCCGACGGTGGCGCCGATATCGCGCAACGCGTCGAAGGCGAAAGGGACGTCGAGCAGGCTCGGGTGCACGACGCCCGCCAGCGGACCGCCGACCATGACGCCCCGGAGTTCCCCGGCCACCCCACCTCCGATGTCCTCGACGATCTCGCGCAGGGGGATCCCGAATTCGACTTCGTAGAGCCCGGGCCGGGCGAACAAGGAGTTCAGCGATACCGCCTTGGTGCCCCGGCTGGTGCCCGATCCCAGCGCCGCGTACGCGGCGCCGCCGTACCGGAGGATCCACGGCACATTGGCCAGTGTCTCGACGTTGTTGACGACCGTCGGTTGCCCGAACAGGCCCCGTTCGGCGGGATAGGGCGGCCGGGCGCGAGCCATCGGCCGCCGTCCTTCGATCGCGTTGAGAAGAGCGGTCTCCTCTCCGCACACATAGCTGCCCCCGCCCTCGACGACGGTCACCGTCAGGCCCGGCCCGCCGAGAATGCCGGCGTGCTCGGCCTCGGTCACCGCAGCCCGCAGCGCGGCCGATGCGGCGGGGTATTCCCGCCGCACGTACACGTAGGCACGCTCGGCGCCCACCGCGAACGCGGCGATCGCCGCGCCTTCCAGCACCGCGTGCGGATCTCTCTCCAGCAGGACCCGGTCGATGTAGGCGCCGGCGTCGCCCTCGTCGGCGTTCACCACGACGACGCGGGCACCCGCGGGCTGGGATCGGGCGGTTCGCCATTTGTCGGCGGTGCGATAACCGGCTCCCCCGCGGCCGCGAAGCCCGGACGCCTCGACCTCCGTCAGAGTCGCCCCCACGCCGATCGAGCGCGCACGGCGCAGGCCCTCATAGCCGCCGCTGCGGCGGTAGGCGGTCAGGTCCGCAGCGCCGCCATCCACGCATCGGCCCAGCAGGATCGACGTCGCACAGGCGATTTCGACGCGCGGTGCGGTCGTGTCGTCGGCGGCGGCCGGTGCGTCGTAGCAGCGGCCCAGGCAGTACACCCGCGGATCGGACCGTTCGGCCGATGACCAGCGGTCTCGATCGCGATGTCGGGCCACGAAGCACGCCGTGCCCTGGCAGGGCTGCGCGTGCAGCTCTACCCCGCCGAGGTGGTGGAACGCCGCAATAGGTGTGACCACGGTCACAGTCTGCGCGGGGCGCCGCCGCGGGGTCTAGAGGCGAAGGTCCCTCGCCGGTGCGGTGGATCGGGCGTCAGCCGTTGCCCGACCGCGCCGACGAGAGGCTGCGCACCGCGTCGATGCGCGCCTTGATCTGCTCGCCGGTGGCCGCCGCCAGCGGCGGCCCGCCGCACATCTGGCGCAGCTCGTTGTGGATCTGGCCGTGTGTCTTGCCGGTTCGATGATGCGCGATCGATACCAGGGTGTTGAGCTCGCGCCGGAGTTCTTGCAGCTGGCCGTGCGTCGTGCGGGGTGCGGGCATCCCGGCCGCCGCGGCGGCCGCGGTCCGCTTCTGCAGCTGCTCGTCCTGGCGGCGGCTCAGCAGATCGCGCATCTGGCTGGCGTCGAGCAGTCCGGGGATGCCGAGGTAGTCGGCCTCCTCCTCGCTGCCCGCCGCGGCCGCGGTGCCGAAGGACGACCCGTCGAAGATCACCTGGTCGAGTTCGGCGTCGGCGCCCAGGGATTCGAATCCCCGGTCCTGGTCCGTCTTCTCGTCCTTGGTCTTGTTCGCGTCCTCGATCAGCTCGTCGTCGAGGCCGTCGGACTCGCGGTGCGGCTTGCCCAGGACATGGTTGCGCTGGGCCTCCAGCTCGCTGGCGAGCTGCAACAGGTTGGGCACCGAGGGCAGAAAGATGCTGGCCGTCTCGCCCGGGCGACGGCTGCGCACGAAGCGGCCGATGGCCTGGGCGAAGAACAACGGAGTGGACGCGCTGGTGGCGTACACGCCGACCGCGAGCCGCGGCACGTCCACGCCCTCGGACACCATGCGCACCGCGACCATCCAGGGGTCGGAGGAGTCGGAGAACTCCGAGATGCGGTTCGACGCCGTCGGATCGTCGGAGAGCACCACGGTGGGGGCGGTGCCGGTGATGGTGGTCAGCAGCTTCGCGTAGGCCCGCGCGGTGGTCTGGTCGGAGGCGATGATCATGCCGCCGGCGTCGGGCACGTGTGCGCGCTTCTGCTGCAGCCGCCGGTTGGCGGCCGCGATGACCGCGGGCATCCACTGACCCTCGGGGTTGAGCGCGGTGCGCCAGGCCCGCGCGGTCTGCTCCGCGGTCAGCGGTTCACCGAGGCGGGCGGCGTGCTCGTCACCGGCGCTGTCGCGCCAGCGCGCCTCACCGGAGTAGGCCATGAACACCACCGGGCGCACGACCCCGTCGGCCAGCGCTTCGGAGTAGCCGTAGACGTGGTCGGCCTTGGACCGCTGGAACCCCGCGGCGTCGGTCTCGTAGGTGACGAACGGGATGGGGCTGTCATCGGAGCGGAACGGTGTCCCGGTCAGCGCCAGCCGCCGGGTCGCGTCGTCATAGGCCTCCCGGATGGCGTCACCCCAGGACTTGGCGTCACCGCCGTGGTGGATCTCGTCGAAGATCACCAGCGTCTTGTAGTTCTCGGTGCGCACCCGGTGCCGGGTCGGGTGGCTGGCCACCTGGGCGTAGGTGACGACGATGCCGTGGTAGTCGCTGGAGGTCTGCGCCGCCGAGTTGCTGAACTTGGGGTCCAGTGCCATCCCGAACCGAGCCGCGGCCTGGGCCCACTGGGTTTTGAGGTGCTCGGTGGGCACCACCACCACGACCTGCGTCACGGTGCCGTCGCCCAGCAACTCCGCGGCGATGCGCAGCGCGAAGGTCGTCTTACCGGCGCCCGGGGTTGCGACAGCCAGGAAGTCCCTCGGCTTGGCGGCCAGGTACTTCACCAATGCCCGACGCTGCCAGCTCCGCAAATCCTGGGCGCTGGGCGCTACGTATGCCCGCACCCGAGACTCCTATCTGGTCGAAGGGCAGTCTAGGGCAAGGGGTTACGGGTTCGCATATCCGCGCCGGGAGTGTCCCGGCCAGCGGCGTGTCAGACGAAGAAGTTGTCGTTGTCGACGAACCACTGGGCGCGTTCTTCGTCGGTCAGCTCGCCCAGGTGGGCCAGGCCCTCGAAGTAGTGCTCGCGCGGCGCGCCGGGAGCAAACAGCATCAGCATGGAGGCCGGTGCGTCGGCCGTGTTGCGGAAACCGTGGATGCCCCCGGGCGGCACGTACAAGAAGTCGTTCGTCCCCGTCGTCGACCACTGCGCGCCGTCGTAGATCTCCACCGATCCCGACAGCACGAAGAAGGCCTCCGACATGGCCCGGTGGTAGTGCGGGCCGGGCCCGCCGGCCGCGGCGGCCAACTCGATCCGGTACAGGCCGTAGTCCCCACCGGTCAGTTGTTGGTTGGCCAGATAGTGGTACTGGACCAGGCCGAAGGAGTCGTAGTCCGCGGGCGTGTCGCCGCGGCGCACCGTGGCGCTGACTTCCGGCTCGGCCGCGGTGTAGCGCGGCGGCGGATAGGCGGGCACATTCTTCGGGTCCCAGAACGACACGCTCCCACGCTAGACGGCGAACGTCACTCCGGTGAGTTCTTCGGAGACCGCCCACAGTCGGCGTTGCAGGCCGATGTCGTAGGACTGGTCGCTGGAGGCGACCACGACGGGGGCGCCCTTCTGCTGCCCGATTCCGTCGGGTCCGTAGTACTGGCCGCCCAGCACACCGGGATCGGTGGCCGCCCGCAGTGAGGGCAGCGCACCGCCGGCGGGGCTCTGGGCGATCAGCGGGCTGACCACCTGGAAGGCACGTTGCAGCACGGTCGGTACGTTGCGCGCCAGCTCGGTGCTGGAGGTGCCGGGGTGGGCGGCCACCGCGATGGTCTTACCGCGCGGGGCGAGCCGGCGCTGCAGCTCGTAGGTGAACAGCAGGTTGGCCAACTTCGACTGGGTGTAGGCGCCCATCCGGCTGTAGCTGCGCTCCCACTGCAGATCGTCGAAGTGGATCGCGCCGCCCATCTTGTGTCCGTTGCTGCTGACGGTCACGATGCGGGAGCCCGGGACGTCCAGGATGGCGTCGAGCAGTAGACCGGTCAGCGCGAAGTGGCCGAGGTGGTTGGTGCCGAATTGCAGCTCGAAACCGTCTTTCGTGGTGCCCTTCGGGGTCGTCATGACGCCGGCGTTGTTGATCAGCAGGTCGATCTTGTCGTTTCCGGTCCGCAGCGCCTCGGCCGCCTCGCGGATGGACGCCAACGAGGTGAGGTCGAGTTCCTGGACGGTGACATCGCCGGGCATCTGCGCGGCGGCCTGCTTGCCCTTGCCGGTGTCGCGCACCGCGATGACGACATGGGCGCCCTTGGCCGCCAGCGCCTTGGCGGTCTCGAAGCCCAGCCCGGTGTTGGCGCCGGTGATGACCGCGGTGCGACCGGTCTGGTCCGGGATGTGTGCGGTGGTCCATGTGGTCATGAGGGATATCCTGTCTGAAGTGGAGGGATGGTTCCGTATATACGGAACGCACGCCCCGTTTGTTTCGTTCCCGGGAGGCCGAGAAAAAGATGCGCGCCGATGCGGCACGGAACCGCGCGCGGGTGCTCGAGGTGGCCTATGAGACGTTTGCCGCCGACGGTCTCGGGGTGCCCATCGATGAGATCGCCCGGCGAGCGGGCGTCGGTGCCGGCACCGTGTATCGGCATTTCCCGGCCAAGGAGGATCTCTTCCGCGCCGTGATCGAGGATCGGATGCGGCACATCGTCGATGAGGGGCGCGCCCTGTGTGACTCCGATCCGGCCGGCGGGATCTTCACCTTGATGCGGGCCATGGTGCTGGACTGGGGTGCCACCGACCGCGGCCTGGTCGAGGCGCTGTCCGGTGCCGGGATCGACGTCAACCGCGCGGTGCCGCACGCCGAGGCGGAGTTCCTCGGGATGGTCGGCGACCTGCTGGCGGCCGCCCAGGCGGCCGGCACCGTGCGCGCCGATGTCACCGTGCCCGAGGTCAAGGGTCTCGTCGTAGGCCTGCAGGCCATGCAGTCCTACAACCCGGCGGTCGCCGAGGCGGGGCTGACGGTGGTGTTCGACGGGCTTCGCGCCAAGTGAACAGGCGCTGATCGACCTTGCACTCGCCAGGGGTGAGTGCTAAAACTGACGTTGGCACTCTCGATACGTGAGTGCTAGGTCGGGACGGTGAGGCTAGGGAGCACACCCCAGCCGTCCGTCGCGGGCACTGCGCCCGGCCAACAGACGTGCAATTCCCAACCGGAGGAATCACCTCGCAATGGCCAAGACAATTGCGTATGACGAAGAGGCCCGTCGCGGCCTCGAGCGGGGCCTCAACGCCCTCGCCGACGCCGTAAAGGTGACGCTCGGCCCCAAGGGTCGCAACGTCGTCCTGGAGAAGAAGTGGGGCGCCCCCACGATCACCAACGATGGTGTGTCCATCGCCAAGGAGATCGAGCTGGAGGACCCGTACGAGAAGATCGGCGCTGAGCTGGTCAAAGAGGTCGCCAAGAAGACCGATGACGTCGCGGGCGACGGCACCACCACCGCCACCGTGCTGGCCCAGGCCCTGGTTCGCGAAGGCCTGCGCAACGTCGCGGCCGGCGCCAACCCGCTCGGCCTGAAGCGCGGCATCGAGAAGGCCGTCGAGGCCGTCACCGCTCGCCTGCTCTCGACCGCCAAAGAGGTCGAGACCAAGGAGCAGATCGCTGCCACCGCCGGCATCTCCGCCGGTGACCAGTCCATCGGTGACCTGATCGCCGAGGCGCTGGACAAGGTCGGCAACGAGGGTGTCATCACCGTCGAGGAGTCCAACACCTTCGGCCTGCAGCTGGAGCTCACCGAGGGCATGCGCTTCGACAAGGGCTACATCTCGGGTTACTTCGTGACCGACGCCGAGCGCCAGGAAGCCGTCCTGGAGGATCCCTACATCCTGCTGGTCTCCGGCAAGGTGTCGACCGTCAAGGACCTGCTGCCCCTGCTGGAGAAGGTCATCCAGTCCGGCAAGCCGTTGCTGATCATCGCCGAGGACGTCGAGGGCGAAGCCCTGTCCACCCTGGTGGTCAACAAGATCCGTGGCACCTTCAAGTCTGTGGCCGTCAAGGCCCCGGGCTTCGGTGACCGCCGTAAGGCCATGCTGCAGGACATCGCGATCCTGACCGGTGGCCAGGTTGTCAGCGAAGAGGTCGGCCTGTCGCTGGAGACCGCGGACATCACCCTGCTGGGCACCGCCCGCAAGGTCGTCATCACCAAGGACGAGACCACCATCGTCGAGGGCTCGGGCGACTCCGACGCCATCGCCGGCCGGGTGGCCCAGATCCGCGCCGAGATCGAGAACAGCGACTCCGACTACGACCGCGAGAAGCTGCAGGAGCGCCTGGCCAAGCTGGCCGGTGGCGTTGCCGTCATCAAGGCCGGAGCTGCCACCGAGGTGGAGCTCAAGGAGCGCAAGCACCGCATCGAGGACGCCGTCCGCAACGCGAAGGCTGCCGTCGAAGAGGGCATCGTCGCCGGTGGTGGCGTGGCTCTGCTGCAGTCGTCCCCGGCGCTCGACGAGCTCAAGCTCGAGGGTGACGAGGCGACCGGCGCGAACATCGTGCGTGTCGCGCTGTCGGCTCCGCTGAAGCAGATCGCCTTCAACGGTGGTCTGGAGCCCGGTGTCGTCGCCGAGAAGGTGTCGAACCTGCCCGACGGTCACGGCCTGAACGCCGCGACCAACGTGTACGAGGACCTGCTGGCCGCCGGCGTTGCCGACCCGGTCAAGGTCACCCGCTCGGCGCTGCAGAACGCGGCGTCCATCGCGGCGCTGTTCCTCACCACCGAGGCCGTCGTCGCCGACAAGCCGGAGAAGGCCGCCGCACCTGCGGGCGACCCGACCGGTGGCATGGGCGGTATGGACTTCTAAGTCCTGTTTTCGGAAAGCCCGGTCCCGTTCGCGGGGCCGGGCTTTCGTAATGTTCGCTTGACAGTGTCGTCGTGCCTATATATCCACGACGGCGCTGTCAGCGGAACATTGCGTCGTGCCACGATGCGCGCGGCGGCGGATGACGGCCAGAATATCGGCCAGGACCACGTCCCAGCGGTAGACAACATCCTCATACGTCAGTCGAATCACCAAGAACCCCAGGCTCGTTGCGACCCTGTCCCTGGTTCGGTCGTTCTGGTACTTCGGGAGATGGTGCTCGCGGCTGTCCGCTTCGATGATGAGTCGACGGCCCACCAGAAAGTCGACCCGCCCGACGCCGGGTATGTCCACTTGGGTCCGGAGCCGGATTCCGAGGGCCCGCAGCCGTAATCGGATGATCGTCTCGGTTCCCGACTCGCTCCTGGCATCACATCGCTCGGCGAGGTTCAGGCGCGCGAAAGGGGAGGCCGCCACGATCGACCGCGCGTCGGCCATCTCGATCATTCGCTTGTTCAGCATCGAGTCCAAAACGATGACGAGCTGCTCGGCGTCGAGGCAGTTGGCCGCCGAGGCCACTGCGATGTCGACCGGGTCGACGGCAGCGACGATCGGTGGGTCGAGGCGGTAGGGGTGGCAGGACCGCACGCCCGGGCGGCGCGCGCGTTTCGAATAGCGCACGTGTAGCGCAGGATCGAGAATCCAGACTCGGCCCAGGCGCAGCGCCGAGGTGCACCCGAGGACGCCGCCGGCCGATACGGCGCGAACCACCTGCGGATCCGCGGACGGGCTGGCGTACCAACCGCGCCGGAGCCGCATCCAGGTCGGCGGTTGCGCTACACCCGCCGCACGCAATTGCGCCGCCGAGAGCACCCCGCCGTTCGCCGCGAGGGCACGCTCGATTCCGGCCACACTCCGATCTCAGCTCACACCGAAGCCGCACGACAGCCCCCGGCGGTCGCCCTGTGGATAACTCAGTGCTTGAGCGGGACGCAGTCGTGCAGCCCGTCGGGGTCGGTGCCGGCGCCGGGCTCGATCGCGCTGCGGTGCAGCACCGCGCGGGTGGGCGTCAGGTGCACACCGTCCTCGGTCACCTCGGTGGTGCCGTCGACGATCAGCGAGTATCCGGTCGGCTCCCGCGGCGGCCACAACACGGTGACGGCCTCGTGCGACAGCGCATTGCGGCGGGTGGTGTTGCCCAGCGGCCCGATGGTGAAGACGCCGTCGGCAAGGATCGGCGTGACGGCCACCGTGTGTGCGCGGAAATCGTCGCCGACGGTAATCAGATAGCCGAACGGAAAATCGGCAAGGGTCTCGGCGAGCTTGTCCAGATCGACCTTCACGCTCATGTGGTCGGCGCCTTCCGGCGTCCGCGCACCAGTCGCCCGGGCCGCGCCTCGGTGGGCACCCCGTTCTCGGCGATGATCTGCCCGGAGACCACGGTGGCCACGTAGCCGTCGGCGCCCTGGTCCAGTCGGCGTCCCCCGGCGGGCAGGTCGGCGCGCACCGTGGGCCGGTGCAGCCGCATGGTCTCGGCGTCGATGATGTTGAGGTCGGCCTTGTAACCGAAGGTCAGCTGGCCTCGATCGGCCAGCCCCGCGATCCGGGCCGGCACCGATGTCAGCTCCTGGATGACCCGCGGCAGCGGCAGCCGCCCGGTCGGGCGGTCGCGCACCCAGTGGGTGAGCATGTAGGTGGGAAAGCTTGCATCGCAGATCATTCCGTAGTGTGCGCCGCCGTCGCCGAGTCCCAGCACGACATCGTCGCGCTGGATCAGTTCGGCCACCGTGTCCAGCGAGTGGTCGCGGAAGTTGGCCAGGGTGACCAACAGCATGGCGTGGCCGTCATCGTCGAGGAGACGGTCATACGCCTCCTCCAGTGGACTGATGTTGCCGGCGCGGGCCCGCGCGCCGATCGAATCCTGCTCTGCAGGTTCATAATTCGGTGGATCGCCGAGCGGGTACATGTAATCCCAGGCCTGGGCGGCGAACATCAGCGGGTGCCCGTCGCTCGCCGGCTTGTCGGTCAGGATCCGCTCGCGTACCTCCGGTTTGCGCATCTGCGCCACCCGCTCGGCCAGCGGCAGATCGGCGATCTCCCGGTAGGAGGGGTACATCACGAACGGGTTGCCCGACAGCTCCAGGCCGAGGACCAGTCCGATCGGGCGCGGGAAGATCTGCCCGGTGACGTCACCACCGTTGGCGTTGGCCTTCTCGACCATGCGCAGCGCGTCGAGATGGATGGGCGGGCCGGCGTTGCCGATCGCCAGCGTGAAGGTGACCGGCAGGCCCACGTCCGCGGCGACGTCGAACACGGCCTTCAGTGCCCCCTCGTAGTCACCGGCCATCAGGTCGGGCACGAACTGCAGCAGCCCACCGCCGGCGTCGTCGACGCCGCGGGCGATGGCCTCGATCTCGGCGTATTCGGCTTCGTAACTCGGGATGGGCTGCCCGCCAGCGGTTTTGTGCAGCGTCAGCCGTGACGACGCGAAGCCGAGCGCACCCGCCCGGACGGCCTCCTCGGCGAGCTTGCGCATCAGCGCGAGGTCCTCGCCGGTGGGCAGTTCGCGGTCGACGCCGCGTTGTCCCATCACGTAGACCCGCAGCGGCGAGTGCGGCAGGAACGCGGCCACATCGATATCCCGGTGGCGGCTGTCCAGGGCATCGAGGAACTCGGGGAAGGTCTCCCAGGTCCACGGCAGACCGTCGACCATCACCACCCCGGGGATGTCCTCGACGCCGGCCATCACGTCGACGAGCGTGTCGTGGTCCTCGGGCCGGCACGGGGCGAAGCCGACCCCGCAGTTGCCCATCAGGGCGGTGGTCACGCCGTGTGCCGAGGACGGGGTCATCCGATCGCTCCAGATGGCCTGACCGTCATAGTGGGTGTGCAGGTCCACGAAGCCAGGGGTCACGACCCGTCCGGTGGCGTCGATCTCGCGGACACCGGGTCCGACCGTGCCGATCGCCGCGATCACCCCGTCGGAGATCGCGACGTCCCCGATGTACGGATCGCCACCGAGTCCGTCGACGATGGTGCCGCCCCGGATGACGAGGTCGAACATTCTCCCGTCGCTTCGCTCGCCCGAAAACAATCTCCCATCGCTTCGCTCGCCCGAAATTGTCATACCCCGAATGTACGGTCACGGTGTGATAGATCACTTCGGAATCAACTGTGCGGATTGGGAGCGGTCGAAGGCCTTCTACGACAAGGTCCTCGGCGTACTGGGGTTCACCCGGCAGATGGACTACCAGGTCGCCATCGGTTACGGCACCGGCGGCAAACCCGACTTCTGGATCGCGGACATGAGCGCCGGTGAGGCCGCGGGCCCGAACCGCGAGACGCATTTTGCGTTCCAGGCCGCCGACGTCGACGCGGTGCAGGCGTTCTACGACGCGGCGCTCGCCGTGGGCGCGGAGTCGCTGCACGCGCCGCGGCTCTGGCCGGAATATCACCCCGGGTACTTCGGAGCCTTCGTCCGCGACCCGGACGGCAACAATGTGGAGGCCGTGTTCCACGGGGCGGCACCGGCATGACGTCGCTGGTGGGAGTGCAGCGATGAACCAGGCGCAGGAATTGCTGCGGGATTGCTTCACCCGGCTCATCGAGCATGTCGACGCGCTGACCGATGGCCTCACCGAGGAGGTGTCGGCATGGCAGCCGGCGCCCGGCGCCAACAGCATCGCCTGGCTGATCTGGCACAGCGCGCGCTGCCAGGATCTGCAACTGTGCGATATCGCGGGCACCGAGCAGGTCTGGACCCGCGACGGGTGGGTGGACCGGTTCGGCCTCGGCCTGCCGCCCGATGACATCGGCTATGGCCACGGCCCGGACGAGGTGGCCAAGGTGCGCGCCTCGGCGGACCTGCTGAGCGGGTACTACCGCGCCGTGCACAAGGTGACCTTGGAGTACGTCGCCTCGATCGACGAGCGCGAGCTCGAGCGGGTCGTGGACGAGAACTGGGACCCGCCGGTGACGGCGAGTGCGCGGCTGGTCAGCATCATCGACGACTGCGCTCAGCACCTCGGGCAGGCCGCGTACATCAGGGGCACCCTGGCCGGCACTTGACAGGTGTCAACCCCGGTGCGAGCTGCGTCACAGCCCGGGTTTAGCATGGGCCTATGACTGCCACTGCAGACCGTTCCGACGTGTCGACGATCCTGAATCCCGCCACCGGCGAGGTGGCCGGCGAGGTGCGCTGGACCAACCCCGCCGATGTCCCGCAGATCGCTGCCGGCCTGCGCGAAGCGCAGCGCGGGTGGGAGGCGCGCGGGGCGAAAGGCCGCGCCAAGGTGCTGGCCCGCTACGCCGTCTGGCTCGGTGAGCACCGCGACGAGATCGAGCGGTTGCTGATCGCCGAAACCGGCAAATCGGCAACCGACGCGGCGCAGGAAGTGCCGCTGCTCATCATGATCCTGTCCTACTACATCAAGACGGTCGAGAAGGCGATGGCGCCGGACAGCCGGCCGGCCCCACTGCCGTTCCTGTCGATCAAGAAGATCGCCGTGCACTACCGGCCGCGCGCCGTCGTCGGGATCATCGCGCCGTGGAACTACCCCGTCGCCAACGCGATGATGGACGCCATCGGTGCGCTCGCCGCGGGAGCGGCGGTTCTGCTCAAACCCTCCGAGCGCACCCCGCTGACCGCCGAGGTGCTGCTGCGTGGCTGGCTGGATTCCGGTGCGCCGGAGGTGCTGGCACTGGCCCAAGGGGCCCGCGAGGTCTCCGAGGCCGTCATCGACAACTCCGACTATATCCAGTTCACCGGGTCGTCGGCCACCGGTGTGAAGGTGATGGAGCGTGCCGCGCGCCGGCTCACTCCGGTCAGCCTGGAGCTGGGCGGCAAAGACCCGATGATCGTGCTCGACGATGCCGATGTGGAACTCGCCGCCAACGCCGCGGTGTGGGGCGCGATGTTCAACGCGGGCCAGACCTGTGTGTCCGTCGAGCGGGTCTACGTGATGGAGCAGGTGTATGACCAGTTCGTCGCCGCCGTGGTGAAGGCCGTGCAGAACCTGAAGGTGGGTTCCGGTGAGGGTTACGACTTCGGCGCCCTCATCGACGAGTCCCAGGTGGCGGTCACCGCCAAGCACGTCGACGACGCGCTGGCCAAGGGCGCCAAGGCGCTGACTGGCGGCAAGCGCCCCGACGGTGCGGGCAGCTTCTACCCGCCCACCGTCCTGGTCGACGTCGACCATTCGATGGCCTGCATGACCGAGGAGACCTTCGGGCCCACGCTGCCCATCATGAAGGTGTCCTCCGTCGGTGAGGCCGTCCGGCTGGCCAACGACAGCCCGTACGGGCTGAGCGCGGCGGTGTTCTCCAAGGATGTCGAGCGAGCCAAGGACATCGCGCTGCAACTGGACTGTGGTGCGGTCAACGTGAACGACGTGATCTCCAATTTGATGTGCACCACCGCGCCGATGGGCGGCTGGAAGACCTCCGGTATCGGTGCCCGCTTCGGCGGTGTCGACGGGGTGCGCAAGTACTGCCGGCAGGAGACCGTAGTGGTGCCGCGGCTGTCCGTCGGTGCCGGCGGCAACTACTACAACAACTCGCTCAAGGCGCTTGCCCGGATGAACAAGATGATGACCAAGATGGCGCTGTCGCGGCCCAAGCGCGAAGCGAAGTAGACCACCCGCTGTTCACCCGGGCGTCACCGTCCCGTACGCCCGGGTGGATAGCTTTCGCCGGTGACCTTGGATCTCTCCGCCCCGGACCTCTCCCGCTATGCCGTCCGTGACGATGACGACGACGATCCCGAACTGCTGTTGATGCCCGGCGGCGAGGTCGTGGACACCTGGCGGGAGAACTATCCGTACGACGAGCGGATGAAGCGCACCGAGTACGAGGAGCAGAAGCGGTTGCTGCAGATCGAACTGCTCAAGCTGCAGAAGTGGAGCCAGGCCAACGGGCTGCGGCACGTCATCGTCTTCGAGGGCCGCGACGCCGCCGGCAAGGGCGGGACCATCAAGCGGTTCATGGAGCATCTCAACCCGCGCGGTGCCCGGGTCGTTGCGCTGGAGAAGCCGACCGAGAAGGAACGCACCCAGTGGTATTTCCAGCGCTACGTGCAGCACCTGCCCGCCTCCGGTGAGGTCGTGCTGTTCGACCGGTCCTGGTACAACCGGGCCGGCGTCGAGCGGGTGATGGGGTACTGCACACCCAAGCAGCACGCCGAGTTCATCCGCCAGGCCCCGCTGTTCGAGCAGATGCTGGTCAACGACGGCATCAGCCTGACCAAACTGTGGTTCTCGGTGACCCAGAACGAGCAGCGCACCCGCTTCACCATCCGTCAGGTCGACCCGGTCCGGCAGTGGAAGCTCTCACCCACCGATCTCGCGTCGCTGGACAAATGGGAGGACTACACCGCGGCCAAGGAAGACATGTTCGCCTGGACCGATACCGAGACAGCGCCCTGGACTGTCGTGAAAAGCAACGACAAGAAACGCGCCCGGATCAACGCGATGCGCCATGTGCTGAGTAAGTTCGACTACGACAACAAGGACCACGAGGTGATCGGCCAGCCCGATCCGCTGATCGTGGGACGCGCGCTTTCGGACTGACGAACCCTATTGCAGTGCAGGTACTTTGGCCATCATCATTTGCGTGAGTGCGACAGCCAGAGCCGAGATGGGCGTTCGCAACTCGACGTCGATGATGCAGTTCTCGGCCACCCCGAGAGCCCGGGCTGTTTGTATCCGCATTCCCGTTGATTCCGCGGTCATGACGACAACCGCCGAGACAAAGTCAGGTTTAGCATCGACGGAACTGACTGCGTCGATGTGGGTGAAGTTGCGGCTCGCGCGTACGACAGCGCGGCCGTCACATGCGCGCCACTGCTCGACGAGGGTGTCGAACAGGGAACGGGCTCGTTGTGCGGACGGCAGCGCTACCGCGCCGAACGTGGCATCCGGCAGTGTCGCGTAAGCGACCTCGTCCACGGGCGCGCGATCGAAGGTGCGCCGTTCCAACGGTGCTATCGCACTGATGCACTGGTCATCGGATACCTTGTCGCCGATCATCGTGTCGCGCAGGTCTGATGCATCGCCGACGAGGGGATCGATGTCGTCGGCGGAGGTGGTGAAAACCTGCGACAGTTCGGTGATATCCGGTATCACCGATGCGATCCAGGTGGCACCCGGCGGTGCCGACGTGGTCGCTGGTGCGTCGTCCGCCGCCCGTGGATTGCCCTCAATGGTGGGTGCGCAACCGCATGCCACCGCCAAAGCGACGACAAGTACCGCGAGTCGGCGGGTCATGGCTCTGGATACTTGTCGCGAAGGTGGGGATGCGACCGGTAGTTGAGCGAGTGTTTCGACCGCAGCGGACGGCGTTGCGCCATGGCGTAGGCCGCCAGGTAGAGCACGGTGAACGTGCTGATGGTGACCACCGCCAGAATGGCGAACTGGATCGTCTGGCCGCGAGCGATCGGGTAGCCCCAACTGGCATCGCCGTAGCCGACGATGACGGCCAGGAAGATCAGGAAGGCGATCCCGATCGCCGCCACCCACCATTCGCCCTCACCGATCATGAACGCATAGGTGTTTCCTGTCGAGATGAGCATGAGCGGGACCATCAGCCACCACATTTTCGGGGCGCTGAGCACTCCGCTGTATGCATCGGGTGCCGGATCCTGTTGGTCCGCATGTGGTTCGGCGGGAACATCCTCCGGGTCCGGGGTCTGCAGCCCCAGCGAGCGGATCTTGCCGCCGATTTTGATGTAGGGCGTGTAAGCGTAGGCGACGACGGTCAGCCCGATCACGGCCAGTGCCGAGAGGCCGACGGCTCGCTGCCAATCTGGATAACCCGCGACGAATCCCGAAATCGAGGCCAACCCTGTGGAACTCCAGTACATCCTGCGCTGCGATGCTCGGCTGTGCTTCAAGAACAGCTGGATGACAGCCACCCCGATGCACAGAGCAAAGATGGCGATGAATAGATCCGACATACCTATTTGCCCATCATCCAGTTGACCACTTTCTCTCCTCCAACTCCGCCTGCGATCGCACCAAGGAAGCCGACAACGAGTGTGCCTTGCGGACCCACCAATGTTCCCCATGCAGCCCCAGCTGCCCAACCACCACCAATCGTTCCCAGCGTCCGGCCACCGAACTGCGCGAGTTCTTCTCCCGTGGAAGCGCCGTGGTAGATATCGACGCCGGTGAGCACGAGATCGACGGCTGTACCGGCCGTCCCCAGTTTCGACCCGAAACCCTTCAGTGCCTCGACGTCGGCGGGTGACCACACCGGGGCCGTGCCCCAATGCGCGCCGCTCGGCATGGCGCCGGCATGGGCCTTGGCGCCTTCACCGAGCGCGCTGGCCTGCGTAGCGAGACCCGACGTGGCGTCTCTGATCACCTGGCTGGGCGAGGCACCGTTCTGTACCTGGTTGACCGCCGCTGCGGCTCCTTGCGGGGATACGCCTGCTTCCTGAAGCTGAGTGGCGAACTGTTGGAGCACCATGGCGCGACCTTCCGCCTCCCACACGTTGAGCATATGAGTTGCTTGGTCCGGCGTCATCGGGGGTCTGTCGGCAAAGTAGGCCTGAGACTCCAGCACCTGCTGCATCTGCAACCTGGCCTGCGCTCGGGTGCGTGCGTCGCCTCCGATCACAGTGTCCTTGGGTAGCGGACCCGAGAACTGCGACATGAAGTGGTCGTTGAGCCGCTGGCCGGCGTACTGCACCTCGTCGACCCCGGCGGTTCGATTGTTGATTGTGGCGAAATCGCGCAGTCTTGCCGCGGCTGCGGTTTTCTCCGGTGTCCAAGGCCCGGCGGAGTTCACAAGCGCTTCGTCGGCGGCGCGATTCCCGGCTCCGTACCTGTCCGCTGCAGCACGAGCCTCAGTGTTTACGGCTCCGTCCGCGGCTCCGTCCACGTCCGTGGTGGCGCCCGGGCCGTACCCCTCGGCCGCCATTTGCAGTCTCGATGCGTCGAGGTTCTCCGCGTAGGCATCCCTGACTGCTGCACCTCTTGTAGTGCTCGCGCAGTCGCGTCGACAGCCGCCTGCTCGAGTTCCGATACATCGGCGTCGTGGCCGCTCGCGGCGGCTACGACGATCTCGAGGTCAATCTGATTGTCGATCATCTGCAGGCGAATCTCGAGGTTGCTGACGGAGATGTCTGCACTTCGTTGGGCTTCAGCCAAGGACGCGGAGATACTCTGCAGGTCGGCCGCGACCCGGCTCAGCTGCTCCTTGCTCAGACGCAGCGATTCGGTCGCGCGCTGTACTTCCGCCGAGTCGTTGATCGGGTGGTCCCCGCTATCCTGCCGATCCCAAGCCGATTCGAAACGCTGTTTCGCAGCGTTGAACTCCTCGCCCGTCTCCTGCGTGCATACGCCGGCTTCGTAGAACGAATTGGCCAACTCGCTGATCTCGCCCGGCGAACCGCTCTGGATGGTCTTGTTCAGGAGCCACGGGTCACCCCCGGCGGAATCAGCCAGTGTGAAGACGTCGAGATGCCGCAGGGAAACACTCATCAGACGTCAGCGAAGATCGCCCGCCGCTGCATCTATCGCAGAACCGCTCGCCTCGTCTTGGTGCACGAAGATGCGTGCCGCCGCGTTCGCATCGCCGGCCAACGCTTCGAATGCTGAGTGGTGCCCCCGCATAGTGGAGACGTGCGCTTCGTGCGCGTGAAAGTGCCTGGTGAAATCCGTGCGCGGCGTCAAAATCTCCGAAGATGCCGGCCTTCAACGAGGACGAAGCGAACTTGTCGGCACCGCGCTGCGCGATCGCACCGGCACTTTGAGAAAAGTCTGCGCCCATGCGCAGCAAATCAGTATCGACGATCACCGAGACCCCCTCACTCGTCGAAATTCAGCATACTGCGGCGAGTTCTGTGATCTGAGCACCAATTTTGCGGCGTCGGCACGGCATCGACGCGATGCGCCATCTGCTGAGTATGTTCGACTACGACAACTCGGACCACGAGGCGATGGACTGATACGGAGAGGGGTGCCATGCGTTCGCTGCTGGCGCTCCTGCTCTGGTTGGTGACCACGGCGCTGCTCGCGGTGACCGTTCCCGCGCTGTGGACCCAGCACCACATCGTCAGCGTGGACGGGTACTCCGATCTGGCGGCCGGTGCGGCCCGCAACCCGGCGTTGCAGCAGCCGATGGCCGCCGAGCTGACCGCACAGATCACCGCGGCCACCGGTACCTCCGGCACGCAGGCCACGCTGATCGGTGCGGCGGCCAATGCCTACACCTCCAGTGCGGTCTTTCCCGGGCAGTTCGCGGCGGCCAACCGGGTGGCGCACCGGTGGCTGTTCACCAACGACGCGCAGGGCCAGTGGGTGGTCGACCTGTCACCGATGCTGGCCGACAGTTCCATCCGGCAGACCCTGGACGGGTTCGGGGTCCAGGTGCCGACGAGCCTGCAGGTGCCGGTGACCGAGGACGCCTCCGGCGGTCTGCGGCCGGGGCAGCTGCGCCCGGTGGCGCTGTGGGGCCCGTGGGCCAGTGTCGGGGTGGCGGTGCTGACGGTCGTGTTCGCCCTGCTGGCCCTCACGGCCTCCCGCAGGCGGGGCAGAATGTTTGCCGCGCTGGGGGTTTCGGCGCTGCTGGTCGGTGCGGCCGGTTGGGCGGGTATCGAGATCGGCGGCCGCTACGTCGACGACGCGCTGAACCGGACCACCGACAATGTGCACGCGATCGCCGATGTGATGGTCACGCACGCCGTCGGCAGCATGCACATGTGGTTGAACCTCACCCTGACCGTCGGCGGCGGAATGGTGATCATCGGGGTGATCGTCTCGCTGCTCAGCGGCCTGGGCGGGTCCCGTCAGGACGACGTCCCCGCCACTCGCAAGCGCTGAGGTTCACCGGCGGCCCCGCGGCGGCACCCGCTTGCCGGTGCGTTGCGCGAGGCCCGCGGCCACCTCGAGGTCGAACAGCGCCGGTTCGATCAGATCGGCCATCTTGTGGATGTCGGCGGCCACCTCGGGGGTCGTGATGAAACCGAAATCGACCGAACCGCAGTAGCTGAAGCACGTCACGTTGAGCGCCACGTCGAACAGCAGCGGGCCCAGCGGCATCAGGCTCTCCACCCTCGCGCCGGCGAGATACAGCGGAAAGTCCGGGCCGGGCACATTGCTGATCACCACGTTCATCGGAGCGATCGAACTGCCGATCCCGCTGGCCGCATAGGCGCGTGACGCCAGGGCGAGCAGTCCGGGCGGCGTGGTCTCGGTATAACCCATGATCTGGTTCGCGGTGAGCGCCTTGGCCATCTCCTTAGCGCCTTGGGTGTAGGCGTAGATGGCCCTGATGCGTTTGGCCGGGTCGGCGATATCGCTGGCGAGCACGACCGTCATGGCCGAGACCTGGTTGCCCACCGCGTTGTCGGCTTCCGAGCGGGTGGACACCGGCACCTGGGAGACCAGAGACTTGTCCGGCAGCTCGTTGCGTTCCTTGAGGTAGTCGCGCATGGCGCCGGACACCAGCGCGAGTACCACATCGTTGAGTTTGACCCCGAAGGCCTCTTTGACCGCCTTGACCCGATCGAGCGGCACCCGGGCCCCCGCCACTCGGCGGTGCGGAGAGATCGGTGCGTTGAAACGCACCGTCGGGGAGTCGAAGTAGCGCGGCGGTTTGTTGTCGATCCCGCGCACCGCGATCTGCTGGCGCACCGTCTGTTCGAGGAGCCGGGCGATCCGGTACGGCGTCTTGACGCCGACGTTGATCAGCGCGTTGACGAAGCGCACCTCCGGACGGGGCAGACTCCGCCCGACCAGGGAGCGATCCACGTCGACCGCCGGTGGGCGCGGTTCGGGGGTCACATCGAAGAGGATCTCGGTGAGGCCGGCGCCGGAGACTCCGTCGACGACGGCGTGGTGCATCTTCGTGATGACCGCGACGCGACCGCCCCGCAGGCCCTCGATCCACCACAGTTCCCACAGCGGTTTGGACCGGTCGAGTTTGTAGGACATCAGCCGGCCGGCCAGCTCGTCGAACTCCTTGCGCCCGCCCGGCGCCGGCACGGCGATGCGGCGGATGTGGAAATCGATGTCCAGATCGTCGTCCTCGACGAACCACGGCCGGTCCATCCCCATCGGCGCACCGGTCACGCGCCAGCGCAACTGGGGAAGTTCGGGTAGCCGGCTGGCCACGAGTTCGCGGACGCGCTCGAAACTGAAGTCCGGCGCCTCGGACGGGTCGCAGATCGCACAGGCCCCGATATGCATGTGCCAGCCACCGGTCTCGGCGAACCAGAAAGCTGCGTCCACGCTGGAAAGCCGGTTCATGGGGGGAGCGTACGCGGCGGGACTCGGCTATCCGGCCATCTTGGCGGCCTTGGCTTCCAGCGCTGCTCGCTCGGCCTTCGCGCTGGCCGAGGTGATCGCCAGCGCGATCAGCACGTCGGCGGTGGTGACGAACAGGCCCGCCCAGTACATCCATTTGATGGTGGCGTCCGGCTGGGCGGCGAAGTACACGAACAGGAAGATCGGCCCGACGATGCCACACACCAACGTCATCGCCTGAATGGCGAGATAGCGCTTGAACAGTGACAGACCGGACATCGGCGTCAGCTTAGCGGCGTCCGTGCGGGTAACCCGGGTGACATCGCGCTGACATCCCGGGGTAGCGGGCCCGAACTACCTTCGTGGCGATGAAGACTCTCTCCAGTCCCGCTGTGCAGATCGGTATCGCCGCGGTCGGGGGCATCGCCTTCGGCCTGATCGTCGGCGAATGGGCGGGCAATCTGAAGTTCATCGGGGACATGTTCATCCGGCTCATCCAGATGTCCATCGTGCCGCTCGTGGTGGCCTCGGTCATCGTGGCGACGGCATCGATGACGGGCGCGGGTACCGGCCGAATCGCCTTCCGGACGTTCAAGTGGATGCTCGGATTCTCGTTCGTCGCCGCCGTGCTGGCATGGCTGCTCAGCACGGTGATCCGGCCCGGCGCCGGCATGGTCTTCACCCAGGAACTCGATCCCGCCCTGCAGGAATCCGCGGGTGAGGCGCTGGGCTGGCAGGAGACGCTGCTCAACTTCGTCTCCACCAACATCTTCAACGCCATGTCGACCGCGACCATGGTGCCCATCATCGTGTTCTCGCTGTTGTTCGGCATCGCCTTGCGCAGCCATATCAACGCCCGCGGCGATGATTCCGTGCTCGGTTTCATCGACCAGATTCAGCAGATCGTGTTGACCATGATCCGTCTGGTGATGTACATCGCGCCGCTCGGCGTCTTCTGCCTGCTGGCCGCCCTGGCCGGCGATGTGGGCTTCGCGGTGGTGACCACGGCGCTGAAGTACCTCGGGACCACGCTGCTCGGAGTACTGATCCTGTTCACCCTGTTCGTCGTGGTGGTCACGGCGCGTACCCGGTTGAGTCCGTGGAAGCTGCCGGACAAGCTCGCCGAGCAGACCGCGATCGCCATCACCACCACCAGTTCGGCGGTGACCTTTCCGACGGTGCTGCGCAACGCCGTCGAGAAGGTCGGCGTCAGTCAGAAGGTCGCCAACTTCACCCTGTCCATCGGGCTGACGATGGGTTCCTATGGGGCCGTACTGAATTACATGATCGTGGTGATGTTCTTGGCCCAGGCCGGCGATATCCAGCTCAGCTTCGGCCAGATCGCGCTCGGGATGGCACTGGCCATCCTGCTCAACATGGGCACCATCACCGTCCCCGGTGGGTTCCCGGTCGTCGCGATGTTCCTGGCGACCTCACTGGGACTGCCCTTCGAGGCCGTCGGTCTGCTGATCGCCGTGGACTGGTTCGCCGGGATCTTCCGCACCTTCCTCAACGTCAACGGGGACACCTTCGTGGCGATGCTGGTGGCCAATGCCGACGACGAGATCGACCGCGACGTCTACAACGGCACCAAGACGGTGACCGCCGAGGAACTCGACCTCGACGAGTACAGCGATGCCCTCGCCCGGGCGGACCAGGCCGACTAAACGCCGATGGTCCGCCACAGGTAGCGGTAGATGAGTGCCGCCCGGAACGCCGCCTGCGCGTTGTCCGCCGCGCCGCCGTGGCCGCCCTCGATGTTCTCGTAGTAGCTCACCGGGTGCCCGGCCTCCTCCAACGCGGCCGTCATCTTCCTGGCGTGCCCGGGATGCACCCGGTCATCGCGGGTGGAGGTGGTGATCAGGATCGGTGGATAGCGCCGATCGCTCGAAATATTCTGATATGGAGAGTATTTCGAGATGAACTCCCAGTCGTCCGGATCATCGGGGTTGCCGTACTCGGCCACCCAGGACGCCCCCGCCAGCAGCAGGTGGAACCGCTTCATGTCCAGCAGCGGCACGCTGCACACCAACGCGCCGAACAGGTCCGGATAGCGGGTCAGCATGATCCCCATCAGCAGGCCGCCGTTGCTGCCGCCCTGAGCGCCCAGCCGGGCCACCGTGGTCACCCCGCGCGTCACCAGATCCCTTGCCACTGCGGCGAAATCCTCGTCGACGAGGTGCCGACCCGCGCGCATCGCCTGGGTGTGCCAGCCCGGCCCGTACTCGCCGCCGCCGCGGATGTTGGCCAGCACATAGGTGCCGCCGCGGGCCAGCCACAGCCGGCCCAGCACGCCATCATAGCCCGGCGTCCGGGACACCTCGAACCCGCCGTAGCCGCCCAGCAGCGTCGGTCCGGTCGAGCCCGGCCTGCCGACCGTGAAATACGGGATCCGGGTGCCGTCGGCCGAGGTGGCGAAGTGCTGGGAGACCTCGATGCCGGTGGTGTCGAAGAAACCGGGTGCCGCTTTGATCGGGCTGACCGGGCCGTCGGGGGTGCCGTGCAGCAGTTGTGACGGTGTGACGAAACCGCTTGAATCCAGGAAGATCTCGTCACCGTAGGAGTCGGCGGCGGCGATCACGGTGTTGGAGTTGGGCGGGACGCCGGGCAGGTCGGTGGTCGTCCACGCGCCGGGGGTGACGATCTGGACGCGGCTGACGACGTCGGCGAGGGTGACGATGACGAGCTTGTCCCGTGTCCAGGAGTACTGATGCAGGCTGGTGCCCTCGTCCGGCCGAAACACCGTGACCAGATTCTTCTCACCCGACATGAAGTCGGCGTAACTGCTCGCCAGCAGGGACCCGGCGGCGTGCCCGTCCCAGTCGGTGCGCAGCTCGATCAGCAGCCAGTCGTGATGCACCGACACGGTGGCGTCGGTCGGCGCGTCGATGCGCAGGAGTTCCTCCCCGCGCAGCTCGTAGATCTCGTCGTTGAAGAAATCGACGGCACGGCTGATCATCGTCCGTTCGTAGCCGGGGGTGCGGTCCACCGAGGCCGCCACGATGACATCGGCCCGCTCACCGGCGTAGACGGTGGCGGCATCGGCAAGGGGTTGCCCGCGCCGCCACCGTTTGACCAGCCGGGCATAACCGGACTCGGTCAGCGAGTCCGCGCCGAAGTCGGTGCCGAGGAGCACGGTGTTCTCGTCGGCCCAGGTGATCTGCGTCTTGGCCTCGGGAAGTTCAAAGCCGCCGAACACGAATTCGCGTGTACGCATGTCGAATTCGCGCACCACGACGGCGTCGGCGCCACCGCGGGACAGACTGATCAGGGCCAGCGTGTGGTCGGGCTCGATGACATCGGCGCCGGCCCACACCCAGTTCTCGTCGTCGGCGGCCGCCAGGGCGTCGACATCGATGACCACATCCCACTCGGGGGAGTCGCTCCGGTAACTGTCCAGCGAGGTGCGCCGCCACAGACCGCGTGGGTGAGTCTCGTCGCGCCAGAAGTTGTAGAGATACTCCCCGCGCCGGCGCACGTAGGGGATGCGGGCGTCGGTGTCGAGTACCTCCAGCGCCTCGGCCCGCATGGCCTCGAACTCGTCGTCACCGAGATCGGCCAGCGTCGGCTCGTTGTGCCGGCGCACCCAGTCCAGTGCGTCGTCGCCGGTGACGTCTTCGAGCCAGAGGTACGGGTCGGTGGGGTCTTCGGGGGCGAGCGAAGCGACGGGGTCAATGGAACTCATGAACTCATTCATACCGTGCGCGTAGCCTGGGCACATGACCAGCCGAGCCCTGATCACCGCGGCTGCCGCGGACCTGTTGCGCACGCTGCAGAACCGACACGGGGCCTTGATGTTTCATCAGTCCGGTGGCTGCTGCGACGGCTCCTCGCCGATGTGTTACCCGGCCGGCGACTTCATCGTCGGTGACCGCGACATCCTGCTCGGTGTGCTCGACGTCGGCGACGGGGTGCCGGTGTGGATCTCCGGCCCGCAGTTCGACGCCTGGAAGCACACCCAGTTGGTGATCGATGTGGTGCCGGGCCGCGGGGGTGGGTTCAGCCTGGAATCCCCCGAAGGAATGCGGTTCCTGAGTCGCGGCCGGGTGTTCACCGACCAGGAGACCGCCGAACTGGCGGCACCGATCACCGGTGCGCAGTACGAGGCCGGGACCCGGCCGGAGGCCACCCAGACCTGCATCGTCGCCGAAGCGGAAGAGGCTTGCCCGGTTCCACCGCGCGTGGGCTGAAGATCTTCCCCGCGTGGTTCGGTCAGACCCCCGAGGGGTTCTCGTCGTCCCGATACCGTTGCCGAGCACGTCGGCCTGGATTCGGCACTGCTGCAACGGTAGCCGGCTCAGCCTTTCGCCAGGGTGAACTGCACGACATCGGTCTGACGCGCCCGGAACAGTTTCGCGCAGCCGGTGAGGTACTTCATGTAGCGCTCGTAGACCTCTTCGGACTGCACCTTGATGGCCTCGTCGCGGTGGGCCTGCAGGGCTTCGGCCCACAGGTCGAGCGTCCGGGCGTAGTGCAGCTGCAGCGACTGCTCGCGGGTCAACGTGAAGCCGCCCTCGGCGGACTTCTCCCTGACCATCTCCACCGACGGCAACCGGCCGCCGGGGAAGATCTCGGTGATGATGAACTTCACAAACCGGGCCAGCTCGAAGGTGACCGGGATGCCGGCTTCCTTGGCCTTGGCGGGATTGAACGCGCAGATGGTGTGCAGCAGCATGACGCCGTCATCGGGCAGCGCGTCGTACGCCATCCGGAAGAAATCCGGGTAGCGGTCGAAGCCGAAGTGCTCGAAGGCTCCGATGGACACGATCCGGTCGACGGGTTCGCTGAACTGCTCCCACCCCTGAAGCAGGACGCGGCGCTCGCGTGGGCTGTCCATCGCCTCGAAGCTGCGCTGCACGTGGGCGGCCTGGTTCTTCGACAGTGTCAGGCCGACGACGTTGACGTCGTAGCGTTCGACCGCCCGGCGCATGGTCGCCCCCCAGCCGCAGCCGACGTCCAGCAGCGTCATTCCCGGCTGCAGTCCCAGCTTGCCCAACGCCAGGTCGATCTTGGCCAGCTGCGCTTGTTCCAACGTCATGTCATCGCGTTCGAAGTAGGCGCAGCTGTAGGTCTGGGTGGGGTCGAGGAAAAGCCGGAAGAAGTCATCGGACAGGTCATAGTGAGCCTGGACGTCGTCGAAATGCGGTGTGAGTTTGTTCGGCATGCTCGGTCCCCCTCGTTTTGTCGCGGCGCGACACATCGCCAGGCATTCGTAGCCGGTGCCGGTACGGATAGGTCCGGAATGCCCGGATGCGGTTACCCGGACCGGTCCGCAGTCAAACGCGCGCCCCGATAGGGTGGTGTTCGTGACCCACTATGACCTCGTCGTACTCGGAGCCGGCCCCGGCGGATATGTGGCGGCCATCCGCGCTGCCCAACTCGGTCTGAACACCGCGATCGTCGAACCCAAGTACTGGGGCGGCGTCTGCCTGAACGTCGGGTGTATCCCTTCTAAAGCGCTGTTGCGCAACGCCGAACTCGCGCACATCTTCGCCAAGGAAGCCAAGACCTTCGGTATCAGCGGGGAGGCCACCTTCGACTTCGGTGCCGCCTTCGATCGCAGCCGCAAGGTCGCCGACGGACGCGTCGCCGGTGTGCACTTCCTGATGAAGAAGAACAAGATCACCGAGGTCCACGGCTACGGCACCTTCACCGGGCCCAACGCGGTGTCCGTCGACCTCAACGAGGGTGGCACCGAGGAGCTCACCTTCGACAACGCGATCATCGCGACCGGGTCGTCGACGCGTCTGGTGCCCGGCACGTCGCTGAGCGAGAACGTGGTCACCTACGAGAAGCAGATCATGTCGCGGGACCTGCCGGGATCGATCATCATCGCCGGGGCGGGCGCGATCGGCATGGAGTTCGCCTACGTGCTGAAGAACTACGGGGTGGACGTCACCATCGTCGAGTTCCTGCCGCGCGCCCTGCCCAACGAGGACGCCGAGGTCTCCAAGGAGATCGAGAAGCAGTACAAGAAGTTGGGCGTGAAGATCCTCACCGGCACCAAGGTCGAGTCGATCACCGACGGCGGGTCCGAGGTCACCGTGGTGGTGAGCAAGGACGGCAAGACCGAAGAGCTCAAGGCCGACAAGGTGATGCAGGCCATCGGTTTCGCCCCCAACATCGAGGGCTTCGGCCTGGAGAAGACCGGCGTGGCGCTGACCGAGCGCAAGGCCATCGAGATCGACGACCATATGCGCACCAACGTGCCGCACATCTATGCCATCGGCGATGTGACCAGCAAGCTGCAGCTGGCCCACGTGGCCGAGGCGATGGGCGTGGTGGCCGCCGAGACGATCGCCGGTGCCGAGACGCTGACCCTGGGCGACTACCGGATGATGCCGCGCGCCACCTTCTGCCAGCCGCAGGTGGCCAGCTTCGGGCTGACCGAGGAGCAGGCCAAGGCCGAAGGCCATGACATCAAGGTCGCCAAGTTCCCGTTCACCGCGAACGGGAAGGCGCACGGCCTGGCCGATCCGGTCGGCTTCGTCAAGCTGATCGCCGACACCAAGTACGGCGAGTTGCTCGGCGGGCACCTGATCGGTCCCGACGTTTCGGAGCTGCTGCCCGAGCTGACGCTGGCGCAGAAGTGGGACCTGACGGTCAACGAGTTGACGCGCAACGTGCACACCCACCCGACGCTGTCCGAGGCGCTGCAGGAAGCCATTCACGGCCTGGCCGGCCACATGATCAACTTCTGACGCACGTGCCGTCGCGGGCAGTGATCGTCGCCGCCATCGGCGGGCTGGTGGTCGGGCACATGCTGTGGTTGCTGGCCATCTCGTTGGCGATCAACACCAGCGAGGTGAGCTTCTGGGTGCTCATCACCTCCGCCGTGATCACCGTGTCCGCCGGTGTCATCGCCTGGCTCGGGTGGCGGGCGTACCAGCGCAAGGATCAGGTATGGACGGCATTCCTGTGGTCGCTACCGGTCGCGCCGTTGTTGTTCACGGTCATCGTGCTGGGCGTGACCTACCTCTGACCTGCGGGTCTGTTGGCGTGACTGACTGATGGACAAGCAGCGACGGACGCAGAAGCAGCGGGTTGAAGAGTCGGCGCGTCGGCTGGCGGACGCCGCCGTCGCCTTGATCGCCGAAAAGGGGTATGCCGCCACCACCGCTCAGGAGATCGGCCTGCGGGCCGGCTACAGCCGGGACATGGTCAGGGTGCGGTACGGCACCAAAGAGGCACTGGTCGACTCGATCCTGTCCACGCTGTACGAGACCCGGCTGCGGGGCATCGACGAGCCTGAGGCGTCGGGGCTGGACCGCGTCCTGGCCGTGGCGAGACTGCTGCACACCTTCGCTGTCGAGGATCCAGTGTTGCTGCGTGCGATGTTTGCGCTGAATTTCGAGGCCGCGCAGGCCGATGATCTTCTGCGGCAGCGAGTCAATCGGTGGCTTGACGAATCGGTGGCCCAGATCCGCTCCGCGGTCGAGGCGGGTAAGCGGGATGCGACCGTCGCCGCCGATGTGGACCCGATCGGGCAGAGCCGCGAGATGCTGGCCACCGTCATCGGGTTCGCCTACCTCTGGACGGTCGATCCGGAGAACTTCGATCTGCCGGGCACCTTGATGGCCTGGATGGGCAGGTTGAGAGCAACGCTCGCACCGTAGCCGCGCGAACAACTACTTCCCACGACCCGACATCCTCCATATAGTTGTTCGAACACAAACAATTATATGGAGGCTGCAAGTGGAACGTCGTCGCGTGATCGTGTGGGGTCCGGGTGAGGTCGGGGCATCGGTGATAGCCGGCGTGCTCGCCGACAAGGACCTCGAGCTCGTCGGGGTGAAAGTGTTCAACCCCGACAAGGAGGGTCGCGACGCCGGTGAGTTGGCCGGCGTCGGGCCGTGCGGTGTCTTGGCGACGTGCTCGAGTGTGGATCTGCTCGCCCTCGACGCGGATGTCGTCGTTCTGACGTGTGCGGTCTCTGCGCTGACCGCAGGTCTCGATGACGACGTGATCGCAATGCTGGAGTCCGGGAAGAACGTGATCGCCACGGTCGGCTATCACCATGTCGCCCGATCGAACTCGGCGTCGGAGAAACGGCAATCGGCGCAGCGGCTGCAGCAGGCGGCACTGGCCGGAAGGTCGTCGCTGTACGGCGGCGGCGTGCACCCCTCCTATTTGACCGAGCGAGTCGCGATGACGCTGGCTGCCGGCCTCGGCGATGCGCAGCACATCAGAACGATCGAGGCGCTGGACTTCTCCGGGGCACCCGCCGACATGTGGGGCGGACTGGCCGCGATCGGCTTCGGCAGTGACCCCGACGCGATCTCGGCGGAAAACATGTTGGCGCGCTACGGCGACATGTACTACGGCGACACCGTCGCCAACCTCGCATTCTCGCTCACCGGCAGTGACGACGTGCGGATCGAGAACCAGGTGTTCGCCCGCCCGGCCGCCGCGCGGCTGGAGCTACCGTCGATCACCATCGACGCGGGAACGGTGGCCGCGTTGCATCTGGTGACTAAGGCTTTCGTCGGTGCGGCATGCGTCGCGACCAACGAAGAGGTGTGGTTCCTGGGCGCCCCCAACGCGTTCCACGGTGACGACCTACCTTTCGGGAACTGGAACCAGGGCCTGGTCACCTACACGATCGAGGTCACCGGCACGGCGTCGAAATTGCGGACCCAGCTCGAATACGAACTGCTGGAGCTACACAATCCCGTCACCATGATGTCGGTGCGTGCCGTCATCGATGCGATCGGCCCGGTGTGTGACGCCGAGCCGGGTGTGCTCATCGACGACGCCAACCCGCGGGTGCGCAGGGACCCGCGCATCCCCGGCTAGTCCGGGAAGTCCAGGGGGATGCGCAGCGTCGCCATGGTGGCCGCCAGCGCATCGTATTGCCCAGCGAGGGTGCAGAATTCGATGATCTGAGCGCGGTTGTAGAGCTTGGACAGGGCGGCCCACGTCTCGGCCGACATGGACCGGGTGATGACGAACTCGTCGGTCGCGGTGACCAGAGTCCGCTGGTGCGGCGCCAGGCCCGGCGCGTCGGGGCCCTCGAAGATGGCTGCCTGGACGTCGGCGTCGAGCCCGCGGCTGCGGGCCAGCCTGCGGTGCTGCTGCAGTTCGTACTCGCTGCCCCGCAGATGCCCGACGCGCAGGATCACCAGCTCGGCGTCCTGGCGGCTCAGCTTGCCCGCATAGAGCAGATATCCGGAGAACGGCAACCAGGCCAAGAACAGCAGCCGGTGCTGGCCCAGCACATTCATCAGGTGGAACTTCGGGGCCCTGATCCGGTTGGCGCCGATCTTGGCGATGGCCCAGTTGAGTGGGCCCAGTTCGCGGAGACCGCCGGGCGGGATGCGTGGCGGGGCCGTCGTCTCGTCTGCGCTCACCCGCACGAGTCTAGGTGGCAACCCCCGCTGGGCGGTTGCGCCGAACCGCTCAGCTGTTCTTCACCAGATACGGAGACACCGTGCTGCGGTGCTCGTCGAGGTCGAGCGCTTTGCCCAGGGCCGGGAACGCGCGCTGCGGGCAGTTGTCCCGTTCGCACACCCGGCAACCGGCACCGATCGGGGTCGCGGTCGTCGCGTTCGGACCGCCGGAGAGGTCCAGTCCCTCGGAGTACACCAGTCGGTGGGCATGCCGGAGCTCACAGCCCAGGCCGATCGCGAAGGTCTTGCCCGGCTGGCCGTAGCGCGACGGGCGGCGCTCCACCGTGCGCGCCACCCACATGTAGTCGCGGCCGTCGGGCATCTGGGCGATCTGCACCAGGATCTTGCCGGGGTTGGCGAACGTCTCGTAGACGTTCCACAGCGGGCAGGTGCCGCCGGACGAGGAGAAGTGAAATCCGGTGGCGGACTGCCGTTTCGACATGTTTCCGGCTCGGTCGACCCGGACGAAGGACAGGGGCACCCCGCGCATGGACGGCCGCTGCAGGGTGGACAGCCGATGCGCGATCGTCTCGTAGGACACCGCGTAGAACGCCGAGAGCCGTTCGACGTCGTAGCGGAAGTTCTCGGCGACGTCGTGGAACTGGCGGTAGGGCAGCACGGTGGCCGCGGCGACGTAGTTGGCCAGCCCCAGCTTGGCCAGCGTGCGGGATTCCTCGCTGGTGAACTTGCCCTCGTCGACGAGCTTGTCGATCAGGTCGCCGAACTCCAGGTAGCCCAGCTCGGCGGCCAGCTTGAAGACGTACTGGCCGCTGGCGAGGTGACCGCCGATCTCCAGCGTGCGGGTCGCGGTGTCGAACCGGTGCAACACCGGATCGCCCAGATCGGTGCGGCGGACGATGCGCACCCCGTGCACCCGGGTCAGACGGTCGGACAGCTCGCGGGTCAGTTCGGCGCGGTGCATGCGCATCCTGATGGTGAGGTCCTCGGCGGCGGTGTCGAGTTCGTGCAGATAGTTCTGCCGCTGGTAGAAGTAGTCGCGGACCTCCTCGTGCGGCATGGTGATCGCGCCGGACCCGGATTCGGACGCCCCGAATCGGCCCTCGGAGACGGCGGCGAGCTGGGTGGTGGTCAGCCGGTAGCGCTGGTGCAGGCTGACCATGGCGCGCGCGATCGCCGGGTGGGCGCTGACGATATCGGCGAGTTCGGCCGGGTCGACGGCGATGTCGAGATCGCGGTCCAGGGTCACCTCACGCAATTCGGCCACCAGCCTGGTGTCGTCCTGGGAGGCGAAGAAGGTGGCGTCGACCCCGAAGACCTCGGTGATGCGCAACAGCACGGCGACCGTCAGGGGACGCACATCGTGCTCGATCTGGTTGAGATAGCTCGGCGAGATGTCCAGCATCTGCGCCAGCGCGGCCTGGCTGAAGCCGCGCTCCCGGCGGAGCTGGCGTACCCGTGATCCGACGTAGGTCTTGGACACCAAGACAGCCTAGTCAAGGATGCAAAGGTTGGCTTTGCATTCTTCGCAGACCATATTGGAATCCATGACCTTGGCCAAGACCCTGATGCCCGTGCCGGACCCGCATCCCGATGTGTTCGATGTGCAATGGCCGTTGCGGGTGGCCGATATCGATCGGGCGGGCCGGCTCAAATTCGACGCCGCCACCCGGCACATTCAGGACATCGGGTCGGATCAGTTGCGCGAAATGGGCTACGAGGAAACCCATCCGGCGTGGATCGTGCGGCGCACCATGATCGACCTGATCGAGCCGATCACCTTCAAGGACACCCTGCGGCTGCGTCGCTGGTGCTCGGGGACGTCGAACCGGTGGTGTGAGATGCGGGTGCGCATCGAGGGCAGGCGGGGCGGCCTGATGGAGTCGGAGGCGTTCTGGATCAACTTCAGCCAGGAGACCCAGGCGCCGTCCCGGATCTCCGACGACTTCCTGGCCGGGCTGCGGCGCACCACCGATGTGGACCGGCTGCGCTGGAAGGCCTACCTCAAGCCCGGGCCCCGTGAGACCGCGGTGGCCATCCGCAAGTACCCCGTGCGGGTCAGCGATATCGATCTGTTCGACCACATGAACAACTCGGTCTACTGGAGTGTGGTCGAGGAGTATCTGCACGAGGCGCCCGAGCTGCTTGCGGCGCCGTTGCGGGTGACCATCGAGCACGACTCGGCGGTGGCGCTCGGTGAGGACCTGGAGATCATCTCGCACGTGTATCCGGCCGGCTCGACCGACAAGTTCGGTCCGGAGCTCACCGATCGCACTGTTACAACGCTCACATATGCCGTCGGCGACGAGACCAGGGCGGTCGCCGCACTGTTCGCACGGTGAGCGCGCGGGTTTTAACAGTACGGGCGTACTGACCAGCGAAAACCACTTACCGGCGAGTAGTTTCTGAACCGGTCAAGCCGGAACGCAATTAACAAGCTTCGCAAAATCCATCGGATGATTGGAGAAAATTGGCAACTGAAACGGGTGGACCTGCGGATATGCAGTAGGGCATCCTCGGTATAGCAACGCAGCGAAGTTCACTGCAGCGTTAACAAGAAGCTGAAGTTTGCCTTACCGATAGGAGCCCTCATGTCCACCGTTGGCACGCCGAAGAGCCCGGAGCAGATCCAGCACGACTGGAACACCAACCCCCGCTGGAAGGGCATCGAGCGCACCTACTCCGCCGAGGATGTCGTCGCCCTGCAGGGCCACGTCGTCGAGGAGAACACCCTGGCCCGCCGCGGTGCGGAGGTGCTGTGGGACCAGCTGCACACCATGGACTACGTCAACTCGCTGGGCGCATTGACCGGTAACCAGGCCGTGCAGCAGGTGCGCGCGGGCCTGAAGGCCATCTACCTGTCCGGTTGGCAGGTCGCCGGCGACGCGAACCTCTCCGGCCACACCTACCCCGACCAGAGCCTGTACCCGGCCAACTCGGTGCCGCAGGTCATCCGCCGGATCAACAACGCGCTGCTGCGTGCCGACCAGATCGCCAAGGTCGAGGGGGACACCTCGGTGGAGAACTGGCTGGCCCCGATCGTCGCCGACGGTGAGGCCGGCTTCGGTGGCGCGCTGAACGTCTACGAGCTGCAGAAGGCGATGATCGCCGCCGGTGTCGCCGGGTCGCACTGGGAGGACCAGCTGGCCTCGGAGAAGAAGTGCGGCCACCTCGGTGGCAAGGTGCTGATCCCCACCCAGCAGCACATCCGCACCCTGACCTCGGCGCGTCTGGCCGCCGACGTGGCCGACGTGCCGACCCTGGTCATCGCCCGCACCGACGCCGAGGCCGCCACCCTGCTGACCTCCGACGTGGACGAGCGCGACCAGCCGTTCATCACCGGTGAGCGCACCAAGGAAGGCTTCTACCACGTCAAGAACGGCGTGGAGCCCTGCATCGCCCGCGCCAAGGCCTACGCCCCGTACTCCGATCTGATCTGGATGGAGACCGGTACCCCGGACCTGGAGCTGGCCAAGAAGTTCGCCGAGGCCGTCAAGGCCGACTTCCCGGATCAGATGCTGGCCTACAACTGCAGCCCGTCGTTCAACTGGAAGCAGCACCTGGACGACGCGACCATCGCGAAGTTCCAGAACGAGCTGGGCGCCATGGGCTTCAAGTTCCAGTTCATCACGCTGGCCGGCTTCCACGCCCTGAACTACTCGATGTTCGATCTGGCCCACGGCTACGCCCGCAACCAGATGAGCGCGTACGTCGAACTGCAGGAGCGCGAGTTCGCCGCCGAGGAGCGCGGCTACACCGCCACCAAGCACCAGCGTGAGGTCGGCGCCGGGTACTTCGACCGGATCGCCACCACCGTGGATCCCACCTCGTCGACCACCGCGCTGGCGGGATCGACCGAAGAGGGTCAGTTTCACTGAGCGAAGCGAAGTGAAACCGATGGGATTCGGTCACTAGAAGTTGGATCGCCAAGGGTTGATAACGTCAGGCCTCGTCCGCATCATGCGGGCGGGGCCTGACGCCATGTTTAGGGAGATGTGAGTGAGCATTGAGCGGGTTGGCGTCATCGGCGCCGGACAGATGGGCGGCGGGATCGCCGAGGTGTGCGCGAAGGCCGGGGCGCAGGTGCTGGTGTTCGAACCCACCGACGATCTGATCAGTGCGGGCAGCAAGCGGATCACCGCCTCGCTGGACCGCGCGGCCGCCAAGGGCAAGCTGAGCGAGGCCGACCGCGACGCGACCCTGGCGCGCCTGACCTTCACCACCAGCCTGGCCGATATGGCCGACCGGCAGCTCACCATCGAGGCGATCGTCGAGGACGACACCGTCAAATCGAAGGTCTTCGCCGAACTGGATCGTGTCATCACCGACCCGGATGCCGTGCTGGCGTCCAACACGTCGAGCATCCCGATCATGCGGATCGCGGCAGCCACCCAGAATCCACAGCGCGTGCTGGGACTGCACTTCTTCAACCCCGTCCCGGTGCTGCCGCTGGTCGAACTGATCTCCACGCTGGTCACCTCCGACGGGGCCCTCACGCGGACCGAGGATTTCGCGGCCAACGCGCTGGGCAAGCAGGTCGTGCGCTGCTCGGACCGGTCCGGCTTCGTGGTCAACGCGCTGCTGGTGCCCTACCTGCTGTCGGCGGTGCGGATGGTCGAGGCCGGCTTTGCCACGGTCGAGGACGTGGACAAGGCCGTGGTGGGCGGACTGTCGCATCCGATGGGCCCGTTGAGGTTGTCTGATCTGGTCGGTCTTGACACACTCAAGTTGATCGCCGACAAGATGTATGAGGAGTTCAAGGAACCGCTTTACGGTCCGCCGCCGCTTCTGTTGCGCATGGTGGAAGCGGGTCAGTTGGGCAAGAAGTCGGGGCAGGGCTTCTACACCTACTGAATTCCGCCAAAAGTTAGCCAGGCTAATGTGAGGTAGAGTTCTTGATTTGCGGGTGTGGGGGTCTGCAGAAGCGGGTACAGAAGCCGCAACAATTCGAGAAACACAGAGGGTTGCTTTCGTATGTCAAAAGTTGAGTCCGAGCTGGAGCCGTTCTACGAGGAGTCACAGTCGATCTACGACATCTCGAACGACTTCTTCGCGCTGTTCCTCGGGCCCACGATGGGCTACACCTGTGGGTACTACGAGCGCGATGACATGAACCTGGAGGAGTCCCAGAACGCCAAGTTCGACCTGGCGCTCGGCAAGCTCGGACTCGAGCCCGGGATGACCCTGCTCGACATCGGCTGCGGGTGGGGCGGCGCGCTGGAACGGGCGGTCGAGAAGTTCGATGTGAACGTCATCGGCATCACGCTGAGCAAGGCCCAGTCCGAATGGGCTCGCGAGCGACTGGCGAAGTTGGACACCGAGCGGTCCATCGAAATCCGCCTGCAGGGGTGGGAGGAGTTCAACGAACCGGTCGATCGGATCGTGTCGATCGGGGCCTTCGAAGCGTTCAAGGCCGAGCGGTACCCGCTGTTCTTCGAGCGCGCCTACAGCATCCTGCCCGAGGGTGGGACCATGCTGCTGCACACCATCCTGGCGCACACCCAGGAGTTCTTCCGCACCAACGGCATCAAGGTCACCCTCAGCGACCTCAAGTTCATGAAGTTCATCGGTGAGGAGATCTTCCCGGGTGGGCAGCTGCCCGCGGTCGAGGACATCGAGAAGCTGGCCGCGGACTCGGGTTTCGACCTGCAACGCATCCACCTGTTGCAGCCGCACTACGCGCGCACGCTGGACATGTGGGCGGCCAACCTGGAGGCGGCCAAGGACGAGGCCATCGCCATGCAGGGCCAGGAAGTCTATGACCGCTACATGAAGTACCTGACCGGATGCGCGGACTTCTTCCGCCGCGGCATCACCAACATCGGGCAGTTCACCCTGGTCAAGCCGTAGCCAGACGGCACCGTCAGGCGTCCTTGAGTCGCTGCTTTTCCGCCTCGACGTCGAAACCGGCTGGGGGCCACTGCAGATCGAGGCCCTTGAGCGCCTCGATCATCAGTTCCAGCACCGCGAGCCTGCTGTACCACTTGCGGTTGCACGGCACGATGTACCACGGCGCGTACTCGGTCGACGTCTTGTCCAGCATGGCCTGATAGGCCTCCTGGTAGAGCGGCCATTTCAGTCGCTCATCGATATCGGCAGGGTTGTACTTCCAGTACTTGTCCGGCCGGTCCAGTCGTTCGGCGAGGCGCTTCTTCTGTTCCTCGAGCGAGACGAACATCGCCACCTTGACGATCGTGGTCCCGGTGTCGACGAGTTCGCGCTCGAACGCGTTGATCTCGTCGTAGCGGGCGCCCCAGACATCCGGCGGCACCAGATTGTGCACCCGCACGATCAGGACGTCCTCATAGTGCGACCGGTCGAAGACGCCGATGTGACCGGCGGCCGGCAGCGCCTTGTTGATGCGCCACAGGTAGTGGTGTGCCAGCTCCTCCGGCGTCGGCTTGCCGAAGCTACGGTACTGAATGCCCTGCGGATTACCCGCCCCGACAACGTGTTTGACGATGCCACCCTTGCCCGCAGTGTCCATGCCCTGCAACACCAGCAGCACCGAACGGTGATCGCCGCTGCGGCTGTTGGCGTAGAGCATCTCCTGCAGGCCGGCGAAGCGCTCATTGCGTTCGGCCTGCAGCGCGGGGGCGTCCTGTTTGGAACCGGTGAATCCGGGGGTGGCCTCGGCGTCGATCTCGGAAACCTTGTCCCCGGGCTCGAACCGGAGGTGGTTGTGGGGCTCGTGGCTCCACAACGCGGGCAGTTCCGAAATGCTCTCTGGGCTCACAACTCGCTAGTCAAGCAGGTGCGAGGGCAGAACGGGTGATGGATGAGGCTGCGAGTTGAACTTCTCCAGCGAGCCGCCCACCTCGACGATGCCGCACAGCGAGCTCCACGACAGCATCGTCAGGTAATCGATGAGGTCGGCGGTGCTCATCCGCGGATTCGACATCCACGAGTGCGTCGCCAGCTGCACACCGCCGACGATCATGAAGGCCCACGGCTCCACCCCCGAGGTGTCCATCCCTGCGGCCTGCATGCGACGGCGCAGCATGACCGCCAGCATCCGGGCGATGATCTGCTCGGAGTCGTTGATGGCCTTGGTGCGGCTGGAGCTGGTGTTGGACATGACGAACCGGTACGGCTCCGGCTCGGAGGCCACCGTATCCACGTACACCCGGATGATCTCCCGGACCAGGGTGTAGCCGTCCAGGTTCGACGACAGCGCCGACGCCATGTTGGGAATCAGGGTGACTTGGGCGAACCGCATCATCACCGCGGTGGTGAGATCGTTCTTGTCCACGAAATAGCGATAGAGCACCGTCTTGGACACGCCGATCTCGGCCGCGATCTCGTCCATGCTCACGTTCGCGCCACGCTGCCGGATAGCCTCCAGCGTGCCATCCACCAGCTCATTGCGTCGTTCGACTTTGTGCTGGTGCCAGCGTCGTTTCCGGCCGTCGGTCTTCACCGCTGCCGCGCTCTGCTGTGCCACAGTCGTGATAATCCAATCACTAGGTCTACTCGATACTACGGTGGACGGGCCGCCTTCGCGGTAGCGGATGATGGGGGAGTGGTACACACGAGTTTCGCGGAGTCGCTGGCCGGTGCCGACTCGGAGGCAGATCGGGAACGGCTGCGCGGGTTGCGGCGGATGAAGGCCGTGGCGCTGGGCTTCCTGCTCGGCGCGACGGTGATCTTCCTGGTCTGCACCTGGCTGCAATCGCGCGGTGGCGCGGGGCCGTGGGTCGGCTATGTACGGGCCGCCGCCGAGGCGGGCATGATCGGCGCGCTCGCGGACTGGTTCGCGGTGACCGCCCTGTTCAAGCATCCGCTGGGCATCCCCATCCCGCACACTGCGATCATCAAACGCAAGAAGGATCAGCTCGGCGAGGGGCTGGGCAACTTCGTGCGGGAGAACTTCATGTCGCCCGAGGTGGTCGCCACGAAGTTGCGCGACGCCGAAGTGGCCGGCCGGACCGGCAAATGGCTGGCGGACAAGCGCAACGCCGACCGGGTCGCCGCGGAGGTGTCCACGGTGCTGCGCGTGCTGGTCGAGATGCTGCGTGACGAGGATGTCCAGCAGGTACTGGACCGGATGATCATCAAGCGCATCGCCGAACCGCAGTGGGGCCCGCCGATCGGCAGGGTGCTCTCCAGCCTGCTCGAAGAGGGCCGACAGGAGGCGCTGCTGCAGCTGCTGGCGGACCGGGCCTTCCAGTGGTCGCTGAACTCCGGCGAGGTGATCGAGCGGGTGATCGAGCGCGATTCCCCGACCTGGTCGCCGCGCTGGGTGGATCACCTGGTCGGCGATCGGATCCACCGGGAACTGATGGATTTCACCGATAAGGTGCGCCGCGACCCGAACCACGAACTGCGCCGCTCGGCCACGAAGTTCCTCTTCGAGTTCGCCTCCG
This sequence comes from Mycobacterium adipatum, assembly GCF_001644575.1. Lineage (NCBI taxonomy): Bacteria > Bacillati > Actinomycetota > Actinomycetes > Mycobacteriales > Mycobacteriaceae > Mycobacterium > Mycobacterium adipatum. The sequence goes on along the minus strand of NZ_CP015596.1, from coordinate 5,575,597 downwards.
ATCTGCAGAGCGATGACGCCACCATCCAGCGTGCCGAGAACGTGAAGGAACAGATCATGGCGCGCGACGAGGTGGCGCGGGCGGCCGAGACGGCCTGGGCCGCGGCCAAGCGGATCGTGCTCGAATCCGTCGACGATCCGTCCTCGACGCTGCGGACCCGGGTGAGTGACACCGTGGTGCGCATCGGTGAATCGCTGTGCGATGACCCGGAGTTGCGCGACAAGGTCGACAACTGGATCGTGCGGGCCGCGCACCACCTCGTGGCCCAGTATGGGACGGAGATCACAGCGATCATCACCGAGACGATCGAACGCTGGGATGCCGACGAGGCGAGTCGTCGGATCGAGCTCCACGTGGGCCGTGACCTGCAGTTCATCCGAATCAACGGCACGGTGGTCGGGTCGTTGGCCGGGCTGGTGATCTACACCGTCGCGCAGCTGCTGTTCTGAGTGCTAGCAGAGTGCTTGCAATTGTTAGCACTCGTGCCTACCGTGGTCTCTGTCAGCCATAAACCGACGGATCGAGGCCTCAACATGACGCAGGACGAAAATCTTGCCGCTGTGGTGAGCAATGCCGCGCAGGACATCGGCAGCTTCATTCGAACCCAACGCGAGGCGGCGCAGGTATCGGTGCGCCAACTTGCCGAGAAGGCCGGGGTCAGCAATCCCTACCTCAGCCAGATCGAGCGTGGGCTTCGGAAACCGTCGGCTGATGTGCTCAACCAGATCGCCAAGGCATTGCGTGTTTCCGCCGAGGTGCTCTACATCCAGGCTGGGATGCTCGAACCCAGCGAGGCCAGCTTGGTGCGCGACGCGATCATCACCGATACCGCGATCACCGAACGGCAGAAGCAGGTTCTGCTCGACATCTACAACACGTTCTGTCTGCAGAACGAGGCCGAGGCCGAAATCGATGCCGCAGCAGTCGAATCCGAACAACCCGCTGCACAACCGACCACCATCTGAGAGGAAGCACCATGAGCGAGAAGACCCAGCCGACTGTCGAAGACCTCAAGGCGCCGTTGCTGGCGGCGGTCGGCGCTGCCGACCTGGCCCTGGCCAAGGTCAACGAGATCGTCGACACCCTGCGTGACCGTGCCGGCGAAGCCCGCACCGACGGCAAGACCCGCGTCGAGGAAGGCCGCGCGCGGCTGACCAAGCTTCAGGAAGATCTGCCCACCCAGTTCGACGAGCTGCGCGACAAGCTGACCCCCGAGGAACTGCGCAAGGTCGCCGAGAAGTACGCCGACGAGGCGCAGAGCCAGTACAACAAGCTGGTCGAGCGCGGCGAGGCCGCCCTGGAGCGGCTGCGTAACCAGCCCGCCCTGGAAGAGGCCGCCTCGCGCGTGGAAGAGGTCACCGACCAGGCCGTCGAGCTGACCCAGGATGCGCTGGGCACCGTCGCCAGCCAGACCCGCGCGGTCGGCGAGCGGGCCGCCAAGCTGGTCGGCGTGGAACTGCCGAAGAAGGCCGAGAAGTCCACCCCGGCCACCCCGGCGAAGAAGGCTCCGGCCAAGAAGGCCGCCGCCACCCCGGCCGCCAAGAAGGCCGCCCCGGCCAAGAAGGCGGCGCCGGCCAAGAAGGTCACCCAGAAGTAGTTTCATTCGCCAAGGGAATGGCACCCGCATAGGCTGCAGGCGTGATGCTTGCAAACCTGGCGGGTGCCATTCTTCTTGTGCTGGTCGGGATCGTGGTCCTGGCCGGCGTGTACTCCTTTGTGCACGCCGCGATGCAACGGCCTGACGCGTACACCGCGGCCGGGAAGCTCACCAAGCCGGTCTGGTTGTTGATCCTGGGCGGCGGTGTACTGCTGGCGTTGCTGCTGCGCGACGCGTTCGGCGCCGCCATCTGCGCCTGCGCGACGGGTGTCTACCTGGTCGATGTGCGACCGAAGATCCTGGAAATCCAGGGAAAGTCGCGCTGACCCGATGCGCCTCGTCAGTGCCGCGCTGTGCGCGGCAGGCGTGCTGCTGAGCGCGCCGGTTGCCGCCGCCGAGCCCGTCGGCTACATCGACCACACCTCCTGGGTGCAGTGGGGCGACCTGAAGAGCCTGCGGGTGTATCCGACGCCCGCGGGTCGGGCGCAGGCCGCGACACCGGGCACTCAGGCCCAGCAGGACCAGGCCTGGGCCGAGGTGCTGACCCTCTCGCCGGAGGCCGATATCCCGGGCATGCAGGCCCAGTTCAACTGCCACTGGCAGTTCGCCGAGTTCATCGAGCCGGGCAAGACCAGCTGGAATCTGGAGCCGTGGCGCCCCGTGGTCAGCGACGCCGAACTGGTCGCCGCCGGGTGTAACCCGGGCGGCACCGAAGAGCCGTTCTAGTCAGAGCCCCGCGAAGCACGGGTCGGAGTTCTGCCCGGTGCTGGCCGGCATCGTCGCGTTGCGGGTGAAGAACTTCGCGATCACCCCGGAGTCGGTCACCTCGACGCTGTCGGCCTTGATGCCCAGCGGGTAGTTCTCGGTCATCTGCTTCAAGAATGCGTCCAGCGCGGGCTGCACGGTCTCCCGCGGCAGCACGAAGCCCAGGCCGGTCAGCGCCTCCACCGTCAGCGTCAGCTCGTTGTTGCGGACCTCGGGCTTGGTGACGATGCTGCCGAGCATGCCCTGCAGTTCGATGGTGCCGTCGCTGGGGTTGGTGGTCACGCCGTTGACGAAACTGCCGATCAGCGGGATCGCGTTCTGGATGGTCCGCTTGATGCCGTCGGCCGACCAGGTGATCTTGGCGTCCAGCGCGCCGACGGTGCCCGGGGCGGCCGGATTGTTGGTGACCCGGACGTCGTTGATGACGATCTCGGCCTTCATGCCCTCGGCCTCGCGGATACGCTCGCCGCCGGTGGTCACGGTGATGTTGTTGTAGTTGTCGCTCAGATATTGGAGCACGACCGGGCGCGGGCCGAAGGACACCTCGACGTTGTCCTGCACCACACACGAGGTGACGCGGGTGACCGTGGAGTCGGCGATCCGGCGGGCCACCAACTCGGTGCCGATGACACCGGCGACCACCAGGGCCGCGACGATGACCACCACCAGGACGATGGACAGCGGGTCACGGAAGAAGCGCTTGAGCTTGCTCCGCGGCTCGGGCTCCGGCGTGGACTCCGCCGTCGGCTCCGGCTGGGGCGGCGGCGGTGGCTGCGGCACGGGCGGGTGCGGGGGCACCTCGTCGGCGGGGCGGGCCCAGGGATCGGTCACGCCGTCGATTGTGCCCTAGCGAAGTGAGTGCGGTTACGCAGCACCGCGATCGTCTCGCGGGCCCGGGCCGCGGCGGTCAGGTCGATATCGGTCACCAGCAGCTGTTCGTCGGCTCCGGCGACCGCGATGACATCGCCGGTCGCCGAGGCCACCAGGCTGCCGCCCACACCGGTCGGGCCGAGCGCGGCGACCTCGTCGCCGGGGTAGGCCTGATCGACCGCGGCCACCACCGCGGTGGTGTCGATGGCACGCGCGCGGGCCAGCAACGTCCACTGGTCGAGCTTGCCGGGGCCGGTCCCCCAGGAGGCGTGCACCGTGATGAGTTGAGCGCCGCGATCGGCCAGTTCGGTGTACAGCGCGGGGAAGCGGATGTCGTAGCAGAGGGTCAGCCCGACCCGCACCCCGCCGACATCGATGACCGTCGGCTGGTCACCGGGCGCCACGGTCTTGGACTCGGCGAATCCGAACGCGTCGTAAAGGTGGATCTTGTCGTAGTGCGCATCGGTGCCGGGGCCGGCCGCGATCAGCGTGTTGGTCACCCGGCCGTCATCCGACGGGCAGAACATGCCCGCCACGACGGTGATCCCGGTGCGCTGCGCGACCGAGCGCACCCCGTCGGCCCAGCGGCCGTCGCGCGGTTCGGCGACCGGGGCCAGCGGCACCCCGAACCGGCACATGGTGGCCTCGGGAAACAGCACCAGCGTGGCGCCGGCCTCGGCGGCGGCACGGCTGTGGGAGTCGACGAGGTCCAGGTTTGCCGCCGGGTCGGTGCCGGACCGGATCTGAGCGAGCGCAATCCGCATGTCGCCAGCCTAGGTCGGCGGCGCGACGGCCGCCCACGGCACGGTGAGCACCCCGTCCCGCAGCCTCCGGCGCGGCGGATCGACCGGAAAACCCTCCCCGTGCAACTGCGCCAGCATCGCCCGCCAGCGCACCCGCGGGCCGAACACACCGTGCCCGGCCGCGGCCGCCCAGGCCCGGTCCGCGGCCTGGAGCAGGGTGTGCACCGGCTGGCCCGCCACGTTGTGGTGGATCAGCACCTTCGGCAGCCGCTCGGCCAGGTCGGAGGGGCGTTCGATGGCGAACGGGTCACAGGCCATGGTCAGGCTCACCGGACCGTCGGCGTCCAGCAGCACCCAGCAGCACAGCCGTCCCAGTTCGTCGCACGTCCCGTCGATCAGCAGCCCGCCCGGGGCCAGCCGCGCGCACAGCTGCGCCCACGCGTCGGCCACCTCGGTCACCGGGTACTGCCGCAACACGTTGAACGCCCGCACCAGCACCGGTGTCAGCCCGGCCAGCTCGAAACCGCCGAGCGCGAACTCGACACCGTCGGTGGCGGCCTGCCGGGCGGTGCGGACCCGCTCGGGATGGATCTCCAGCCCGATCACCCGCACCTGGGCGCGCACCGTCTGCAGCCGCGATGCCAATTCCAGGGTGGTGATGGGTAGCGCACCGTAACCCAGATCCACCACCAGCGGATCGGCGGTGGACTGCAGCGCCGCGCGCACCCGCGGGGAGTGCACCAACCAGCGGTCGCTGCGACGCAGCCGGTTGTACCCGGTGGTGCCGCGCGTCGCCTGGCCCAGCGGTTTCTTCAGGCCCGTTCGGTGATCCATGTCGAGGTGAACTGTTCTTCCAGCCGGACCATCTCCGCAAGTTGGCCGCCGATGAAGCCCTCCACCTTGCCGCCCACCAGCGGGATCCGGACCTCGACGATGGCGTGCACGTCCACCCGGGCGCCGGTGTCGATGGTGCTCATCCGGGCGGTACCGGTGACGCTGACCGGGGCGCCCGGCACGACGCCCCTGATGGTGCCGGTGGCCCGGCCGTCGCGGACCGGGGTCCAGGTCTCCTCGCGGACCAGGGTGAGGTCGCCGCTGTGCAGGTGCCTGACGAATCCGGGCAGCCGGGTGAACCCGATGGTTTGGGTGGTGGCGATGGTGAGGCCGTCGTCGTCGTTTCTCAGGGCGTCCAGCGAGACGTCATCGCAGCCCGACTTCGCCAGCCGCGCCAGCCAGTACGCCTCGTCGGCGAACGCCCCGTGCACCTCGGCCACGCTGCACGCGTACTCGGCCGCCATGTCATACGAACGCGGCATGCCCGTCACGCTACCGTTAGCGTCCGTGGCCGGAACGAAATTCGCGGGTGCGGCGGTCGCCGAGAACGTATCGCTCGCTACGCGGACGACATTGCGCATCGGCCCGGTCGCGCAGCGCCTGATCACCTGCGACACCACCGATACGCTGGCCGCCGTGTTGTCGGCCCTGCCGGTGGGTGACGACGTGCTGGTGCTGGCCGGCGGCTCGAACGTGGTGTTGGCCGACGACCTGACCGGATTGACGGTGGTCGCGGTCGGCAACACCGCGATCACCGTCGACGGCGCGGTGCTGCGTGCGGAGGCCGGTGCACGCTGGGATGACGTGGTGGCGGCCGCGCTTGCGCACGGGCTCGGCGGGTTGGAATGCCTGTCCGGTATCCCCGGCTCGGCGGGTGCCACACCGATCCAGAACGTCGGCGCGTACGGGGCCGAGGTCGCCGACACCATCTCCCGGGTCAGGCTGCTGGACCGCACCACCGGCACCGACGAATGGGTGGGGCCGGACCGGCTGGGGTTCGGGTATCGGCACAGCGTGCTCAAGTACCAGTCCGCGATCGTCGTGCTGGAAGTGGAGTTCACCCTCGACCCGGGCGGGCGTAGCGCGCCGCTGCGCTACGGCGAACTGGCCACCAAGTTGGGCGTCCCGGCGGGGCAGAGCGCCGACCCGGTGCGGGTGCGCGAGGCGGTGCTGGCCCTGCGGGCCGCCAAGGGCATGGTCTTGGACGCGGCCGATCACGACACCTGGAGCGTGGGCTCCTTCTTCACCAATCCGGTGGTGGAACCCGAGGTCTTCGAACGCCTCCGCGCCGACACCGAGGGAGCAGTCCCGCACTATCCCGCCCCCGACGGGGTGAAACTGGCCGCCGGCTGGCTCGTCGAGCAGTCCGGTTTCGGCAAGGGTTATCCCGGCCCCGCGGGACCGGCCCGGCTGTCCACCAAACACGCGCTGGCCCTGACCAATCGCGGCGCGGCGACCAGCGCGGATCTGATCGCACTGGCCAGGACGGTGCGCGACGGTGTGCGCAGCCGGTTCGGGATCGAACTCACACCCGAGCCGGTACTGATCGGGTGCGCACTCTAGGTACGCTGGGTCCACGTGAGACCTCCCGGTGGACGTGACGACGCTCAGCTGAGCCGCCGTCGTGCACTGACCATCCTCGGCCTCGGCGGAGCCGGCGTCCTGGCGGCCGCCTGCAGCCGCACCTCCGGTACCGGAACCGGTGCCCCGGAGCCCACCGAGCAGGCATCGGCACCGACCATCACGTTGAGCCCCGAAGACGGGTCCGCCGACGTGCTGCCGACCGCCGCGGCCGGGGTCACCGTCACAGACGGATGGTTCCAGCGCATCGCGCTGACCAATGCCGCCGGCGAACCGGTGGACGGCAAACTCAACCGCGATCGCACCGAATTCACCGTCACCGAGCCGCTGGGCTTCGGCGGTGACTACACCTGGGCCGGCTCGGTGGTGGGCCGCGACGGTAAGGCGGTGCCGGTGGCCGGCGGGTTCAGCACCGTCAACCCGCAGACCACCGTCAACGGTGTGTTCCAGCTCGCCGATCACCAGACCGTCGGGGTGGCCGCGCCGATCATCCTGCAGTTCGACGCGGCGATCGCCGAGAGCGACCGCGCCGAGGTGGAGAAGGCGTTGCGGGTCACCACCACCCCGGAGGTGGAGGGCAGCTGGGCGTGGCTACCCGATGAGGTCGGCGGCTCCCGGGTGCACTGGCGCACCAAGGACTACTACCCGAGCGGCACCACCGTGCACGTGGACGCCAAGCTCTACGGGGTGCCGTTCGGGCCGGATGCCTACGGTGCCGCCGATTCCACGCTGGACTTCACCATTGGCCGGCGCCAGGTGGTCAAGGCCGAGGCGTCCAGCCATCGCATCCAGGTGCTCGACGGCGCCGGTGCGGTGATCATGGACTTCCCGTGCAGCTACGGCGAGGGCGACCTGGACCGCAACGTCACGCGCAGCGGTATCCACGTGGTCACCGAGAAGTACGAGGACTTCTACATGACCAACCCGGCCGCCGGCTACGCCAATGTGCGGGAGCGGTTCGCGGTGCGGATCTCCAACAACGGCGAGTTCATCCACGCCAACCCGGCGAGCTCGGGGGCACAGGGCAACAGCAATGTCACCAACGGCTGCATCAACCTGTCCCTCGAGGACGCCGAGCAGTACTTCAACACCGCGCTGTACGGCGATCCGGTCGAGGTGACCGGCACCCGCATCGACCTGTCCTACGCCGACGGCGACATCTGGGACTGGGCCGTGCCGTGGAGCGAGTGGACGGCGATGTCGGCGCTCTCGGCGCAGAAGCCGTCGAACATCCCGGTCACCGCGCCGGTGACGCCGAGCGATGCGCCGACGCTGTCGGGCACACCCACCACGACGCCGGCTGCTACGCCCGGCGGTTGATGCGGGATCCGGTCGCGCCGGTGACCTGATCGCGCGGGCGGACCACGATGAGGTCCAGGTCGACGTGTGCGGGTCGGCTCGCCACGAATCCGATGACCTCGGCGATGTCCTCGGCCACCAGCGGTTCGACGCCGGCGTACACCTTCTCGGCGCGTTCGGCGTCACCGTCGAAACGGTTCAGCGAGAAGTCGGTCTTGACCATGCCCGGTGCCACCTCGGTGAGCCGCACCGGTTTACCGAACAGCTCACTGCGCAGCGTGCGATGCAGCACCCCCTGGGCGTGCTTGGCCGTCGTGTAGCCGGCGCCGTTGTCGTAGGTCTCCAGCGCGGCGATCGAGGTGACGGTGACGATGAGCCCGTCCCCGGAGTCGATCAGCTTGGGCAGCAGCGCCTTCGTGACGTACAGCGTGCCGAGCACGTTGGCTTCCCACATCCAGCGCCATTTCTCGATATCGGCGTCGGCCACCGACTCCAGCCCGCGCGCCCCGCCGGCGTTGTTGACGAGCACATCCACCCGGTCCAGGCGCTGCGCGAGCGCCGCCACGGCGTCCGGGTCGGTGACATCGGCCACAATCGCGGTGCCGTCGATGGCGGCGGCCAGCGCCTCGATGGGCCCCGGCCGGCGTGCCACGCAGATCACATGAAAGCCCTGTGCGGCAAGGGTTTTCGCGGTCGCTTCACCGATTCCGGCGCCGGCTCCGGTGACCACCGCGACGCGCCGGGAATCTGTTGAGGTCGTCATGGTCCCAACATTAGGCCCGCCATGGCGACCTTCGCGCGAGTGCCGATGGTCGTGCTAGGTTGACGCCATGTCCTCGATCAGCGGTTTCGCCGCGCGGCGTGCGTGTTGTTGTTGCGCACCCGCCGCGCCCTGCTGACCCCGAGGACCATTTCGTCCCGCTGAGTCGCCGGTGTGGCAGAAGCCCACCACCCGACTCAGGCCAGAGGACTCCCATGACCACCATCGCTACATCTGCCGCCCCGGCTCGCCAGACCCCCGCCGTGCACGCCAAGCGTGCCCTGTTGGCCCGGCACCACATCGTGGCGCCGTCGCTGAAGGTGGCCGACGCGGCCGCCGCGTCGGTGTTCGGTGCCGCCCGCCAGCGCGGCCCGATCGCCCGGGACGCCATCGCCCGGGTGACGGGGCTGAGTATCGCCACCGTGAATCGCCAGGTGAGCGCGCTGATCGACGCGGGCGTGCTGCGCGAGCGCGCGGATCTCGCGGTGTCCGGCGCCATCGGTCGCCCGCGGGTCCCGGTGGAGGTCAACCATGAGCCGTATCTGACGCTGGGCCTGCACATCGGTGCGAAGACCACCAGCATCGTGGCCACCGACCTGTTCGGGCGCACCCTCGACGTCGTGGAGACCCCGACCCCGCGCGGCCCGCAGGACGCGGCGCTGGCCGCATTGGCCGGCAGCGCGCGACGCTACTTGAGCCGCTGGCATCGCCGTCGCCCGCTGTGGGTGGGCGTTGCTGCCGGTGGCGTCGTGGACAGCGTGTCGGGCCATCTGGACCATGCCCGGCTGGGTTGGTCGGCGGCGCCGGTCGGCCCCGTCCTGGCCGAGACCCTGGGGCTACCGGTTTCGGTGGCCTCCCACGTGGACGCGATGGCCGGTGCCGAACTGCTGCTCGGGGTGCGTCGTCCCGGCGCGCAGGCCGGCACCAGCCTGTACGTCTATGCCCGCGAGACCGTCGGGTATGCGCTGTCCATCGGCGGCCGGGTGCACTCCCCGTCCGGCGGCCCGGGCACCATCGCCGCGCTGCCGGTCGACTCCGAATTACTGGGTGGCACAGGAAAACTGGAATCAACAGTGAGTGACGAAGCGGTGCTCACCGCGGCCCGCGCCCAGCGCATCGTGCCGTCGGAGGGCCCGGCGTCGACACTGCCCGCGGTATTGCGTGCCGCCCGGGCCGGCCATGCCGGTGCCGGTGCATTGCTGGCCGAACGGGCCCGGGTGCTCGGTGCGGCCGTGGCGCTGCTGCGCGACATGCTCAACCCCGACGATCTGGTGGTCGGTGGTCAGGCGTTCACCGAGTACCCGGAAGGGATCGAGTTGGTGCAGCGGGCGTTCGCGGCGCGCACCGTGCTGGGACCCCGCGATATCCGGGTCACCGCGTTCGGTAACCGCGTCCAGGAGGCCGGTGCGGGGGTGGTGTCCCTCGGCGGGCTCTACGCCGACCCGATCGCCGCCATGCGCCGCGCCCAGCTGCGCCGCGGTGAAGCCGGTGTGCTCGGAGCGTCGTGATCACGCAGGTGTAGACATGTGTTTGTGCGCGCCGTGCCAGAGTCCGCCCTGTCGGACACCCCCCGCCGCGTAGCGGTGCTCTCGGTGCACACCTCCCCGCTGGCCCAACCGGGCACCGGCGACGCCGGCGGCATGAACGTCTACGTGCTGCAGACCGCGCTGGAACTGGCCCGCCGCGGTGTCGAGGTGGAGATCTTCACCCGGGCCACGTCGTCGGCGGATGAGCCGGTGGTGCAGGTGGTGCCCGGCGTGCTGGTGCGCAATGTGGTGGCCGGGCCCTTCGAGGGGCTCGACAAGCACGATCTGCCCACCCAGCTGTGCGCGTTCACCGCCGGGGTGCTGCGGGCCGAGGCCACTCACGAGCCGGGCTACTACGACATCGTGCATTCGCATTATTGGCTGTCCGGGCAGGTCGGCTGGCTGGCGGCCGATCGCTGGGCGGTGCCGCTGGTGCACACCGCCCATACCCTGGCCGCGGTGAAGAATTCCGCGCTGGCCCACGGCGATTCTCCCGAGCCCATGCTGCGCTCGGTCGGCGAACAACAGGTGGTCGACGAGGCCGACCGCCTGATCGTCAACACCGAAATCGAAGCGCAGCAACTGGTTTCGCTGCACCGCGCGGACCGCCGGGATATCGACGTGGTGCACCCCGGGGTCGACCTGCAGGTGTTCACGCCGGGCTCCAAGCGTGACGCGCGGGCGGCGCTCGGGCTCGATCCGCACGAGAAGGTGGTCGCCTTCATCGGACGTATCCAGCCGTTGAAGGCTCCCGATGTGCTGCTGCGCGCCGCGGCGAAGCTTCCGGACCTGCGGGTGGTGATCGCCGGCGGGCCCTCGGGCAGCGGTCTGGCCGCTCCCGACTCGTTGGTTCGGCTCGCCGAGGAACTGGGTATCGGTTCGCGGGTGAGCTTCCTGCCGCCGCAGTCCCGCGAAGCGTTGGTGAACGTCTACCGCGCCGCCGACATCGTCGCCGTGCCCAGCTACTCGGAATCCTTCGGTCTGGTCGCCGTCGAGGCGCAGGCCTGTGGCACCCCGGTGGTGGCCGCGGCGGTCGGCGGGTTGCCGGTCGCGGTGCGCGACGGGGTGAGCGGCACATTGGTCGACGGGCACGACGCGCAGGACTGGTCGCAGGCGATCGGCGCGCTGCTGCAGCGCGGCCCGGAGACGATGCGCGACGCCGCGCTGGCGCACGCCGCGACCTTCTCCTGGGCCCATACCGTGGACGCGCTGCTGGACAGCTACACCCACGCCATCACCGACTACCGCGCCCGGCATCCGCGCCGTGAACCCGCCGGGCGCCGCAACGGCAGGCGGTTCGCGCTGCGCAGGGGAGTGCGGGCATGAGCGATGCGGTCCAGGCCATCATCGAGAACACGCTGCAGGCCAACGATCTCGAATACGAGCATCACAAGGGCGCCCACGGCGGGCTGCCCGGCATCGTGGTGGCGTTGCCGGGTGAACGCAGGCTCAAGACCAACACCATCCTGAGCCTCGGCGAGCACTCGGTACGGGTGGAGGCCTTCGTCTGCCGGCGCCCCGACGAGAATTTCGAGGCCGTCTACAAGTTCCTGCTCAAGCGCAACCGCCGGCTCTACGGGGTCGCCTACACGCTGGACAACCTCGGCGACATCTACCTGGTGGGCTGGATGGCGAACAGATCGGTCGACGCCGACGAACTCGACCGGATCCTCGGGCAGGTGCTCGAAGCCGTCGATTCGGACTTCAACACCTTGCTGGAGTTGGGTTTTCGTTCGTCCATCCAGAAGGAATGGGAGTGGCGGGTGGCCCGCGGCGAGTCGCTGAAGAACCTCGCCGCCTTCGCGCATCTCATCGACGACGAGCCTTCGTGACAGAATGCCAGCCATGGCGAATCTGATCCTGCTGCGTCACGGCGAGAGCGTGTGGAACGAGAAGAACCTGTTCACCGGTTGGGTCGATGTCGACCTCACCGAGAAGGGCCGGGCCCAGGCGGTGCGCGGCGGCGAGCTGCTCGCCGAGCAGGGCGTGCTGCCCGATGTGCTCTACACCTCGCTGTTGCGCCGGGCGATCATCACCGCCAACCTGGCGCTGGAGGCCGCCGATCGACTCTGGATTCCGGTGCACCGCGACTGGCGGCTCAACGAACGGCACTACGGTGCGCTGCAGGGTCTGGACAAGGCCGCCACCAAGGAGAAGTACGGCGACGAGCAGTTCATGGCCTGGCGGCGCAGCTATGACACGCCGCCGCCGCCCATCGAGAAGGGCAGCGAGTTCAGCCAGGACGCGGACCCGCGCTACGCCGATATCGACGGCGGCCCGCTGACCGAATGCCTCGCCGACGTGGTGGCCCGGTTCGTGCCCTACTTCGAGCAGACGATCGTGCCCGACCTCAAGGCCGGCAAGACGGTGCTCATCGCCGCGCACGGCAACTCGCTGCGCGCTCTGGTGAAGTACCTGGACGGCATGTCCGATGAGGCCATCGTCAGCCTTAACATCCCCACCGGTATCCCGCTGCTCTACGAGCTGGACGGCGAACTCAAGCCCACGGTGCCCGGCGGGCGGTACCTGGACCCGGAGGCCGCCGCGGCAGGTGCCGCCGCGGTCGCCGCGCAGGGCGCGAAGTAGAACCTGCGCAGGGCGCGAAGTAGAACCTGCGCAGGGCGCGAAGTAGAACCTGCGCAGGGCGCGAAGTAGACCCCGCGCCGGGCGCTGAACAGGCCAACGTCAGGTGAACACAGGTAAACAGCGACCGAACTCCTGTGTTTGATCGTGTGACTTCTCCCGGATTGGCCGCACGCTGCTGGGATGACGTTCACCTGATGCGTACGCTTTTCGCGTGAGTGTCGGTTCCGCGTTGCTGTTGGCGGCAGCGTTGGCATTGCTTGCGCTGGGGGGCGGCGTGGCGGCGGGGATGGTGGTGTCCTCGCGAATTGCGCAGCGCCGGGCCCGCCGGATGGCCGACGAGGGCCGCGGTATCACCATCTCGCAGATGCTGAGCCACATCGCGGCGATGTCCCCGATGGGGATCGTGGTGGTCGACCGGTTCCGCGACGTGGTCTACATGAACGACCAGGCCGCCGAACTGGGCCTGGTGCGTGACCGGCTGCTCGACGATCGCGCCTGGCAGGCGGTTCAGCGCTGCCTGTCCACCGGACAGGACGTCGATATCGACCTGTCCCCGCGCAAACGGCAGAAGTCGGGACGGTCGGGGCTTTCGGTGCGCGGGCATGTGCGGCTGCTGGTCGAGGAGGACCACCAGTTCGCGGTGGTCTTCGTCGGCGATCAATCCGAGCAGGCGCGTATGGAAGCGACCCGGCGCGATTTCGTGGCCAACGTCAGCCATGAACTGAAGACACCGGTGGGCGCGATGGGTGTGCTCGCCGAGGCGCTGCTGGCCTCCACCGACGACCCCGACAACGTGCGGCGTTTCGCCGAGAAGATGGTGGTCGAATCGAACCGGCTGGCCAGCATGATCGGTGAACTGATCGAGCTGTCCCGGTTGCAGGGCGCCGAACCGCTGCCCCAGCTGGAAGCCGTCGATGTCGACACCGTCGTCGCCGAGGCGCTGTCACGCTACAAGGTGGCCGCCGACAACGCCGATATCGCCATCACCACCGACGCCCCGACCGGTTACCGGGTGCTCGGCGATGAGCGGCTGCTGGTGACCGCCATCGCGAACCTGGTCTCCAATGCCATCGCGTACTCGCCAGACGGTTCCGCGGTGTCGATCAGCCGGCGCCGTCGCGGCAACGATATCGAGATCGCGGTGACCGACCGCGGTATCGGCATCGCACGGGCCGACCAGGAGCGGGTGTTCGAGCGTTTCTTCCGGGTCGACAAGGCCCGTTCCCGGGCCACCGGCGGCACCGGGCTGGGCCTGGCGATCGTCAAACACGTGGCCGCCAACCACAACGGATCCATCCGGTTATGGAGTCAGCCGGGCACCGGCTCGACGTTCACCCTTGCCATACCGGCCATCCCGGACGACAGATCGGTCGATGAGGACTGATCGGTTGAAGCGTACTAAGAGAGGACCAACCCCATGACGAGCGTGCTGATCGTTGAGGACGAGGAATCCCTGGCCGACCCACTGGCCTTCCTGCTGCGCAAGGAGGGCTTCGAGGCCACCGTTGTCGGGGACGGCCCGGCCGCGCTGGCCGAGTTCGAGCGGGCCGGTGCCGATATCGTCCTGCTGGATCTGATGCTGCCCGGGATGAGCGGGACCGATGTGTGCAAACAGTTGCGGTCGCGCTCCAGCGTGCCCGTCATCATGGTCACCGCCCGCGACAGCGAGATCGACAAGGTGGTCGGGCTGGAACTCGGCGCCGACGACTACGTGACCAAGCCCTACTCGGCGCGCGAGCTGATCGCCAGGATCCGCGCGGTGCTACGCCGCGGCGCCGACAGCGACGATGCCGGTATCGCCGACGGCGTGCTGGAGGCCGGCCCGGTGCGGATGGACGTGGAGCGCCACGTGGTGAGCGTCAACGGGGAACCGATCACCCTGCCGCTCAAGGAATTCGACCTGCTGGAGTACCTGATGCGCAACAGCGGGCGGGTGCTGACCCGCGGGCAGCTGATCGACCGGGTGTGGGGTGCGGATTATGTCGGGGACACCAAGACCCTCGACGTGCACGTCAAACGGCTGCGGTCCAAGATCGAAGCCGATCCGGCCAGCCCGGTGCATCTGGTGACGGTGCGCGGGCTGGGCTACAAGTTGGAGGGCTGAGACTCCGCGGCGCGGGTGGCCGGATGCACGGCGATCAGGCCGAGCTGTCCGCGGCGCTTGCACATGGCGGCCAGTTCGGCGTACGCCTTGTCACCGAGCAGTGCGGTGAGCTCCGGCCGGTAGGACTGCCAGACCGGCCGTTCACCGACATGGGTGGCCGGGTCGCCGGTGCAGTACCAGTGCAGGTCCAGGCCGCCCTCGCCCCAGCCGCGCCGGTCGTACTCGGTGACGACGGTGACCAGCACATCGGAGCCGTCCGGTCGGGTCACCCAGTCCTGGGTGCGGCGGATCGGTAGCTGCCAGCACACCTCGGGTTTCATCGTCAGCGGCTCCACACCCAGCTTGAGCGCCTTGGAGTGCAGGGCGCATCCGATACCGCCCGCGAAACCGGGCCGGTTCAGGAAGATGCACGCGCCCTTGTACTTTCGGGTACGCAGGTTGGGTTTGCCGTCATACTCGTCCTCCTCCAGGTAGCCCTTGCGGCCCAGCCCCTTGGAGCGGAAATGCCAGTCCTCGTCGGTCAGCGTCTTGACCGCGTCATCGAGCAGGGCGCGGTCGTCGTCGTCGGACAGGAAGGCCCCATGCGAGCAGCACCCGTCATCGGGGCGATCTTCCACGGTGCCCTGGCAGGCGGGCGTGCCGAACACACAGGTCCATCTGGACAGCAGCCAGGTCATATCGGCCTTGATCAGATGTTTGGGATCCTCGGGGTCGTAGAACTCCACCCACTCGCGGGCAAAGTCCAGTTCGACCTCGCCACCGATACCGCCGACATGTGATGTGCCCACAGCCGTCAACGGTAAACCCACTAACGTGGGTCGCGTGCGATTGGGCGTGCTGGATGTGGGCAGCAATACGGTGCATCTGTTGGTTGTCGACGCCCATCGCGGCGGGCACCCGACACCGATGAGTTCCACGAAGGCGGCGCTGCGCCTTGCCGAGGCCATCGACGCCAGCGGGAAGCTGACCCGAAAGGGTTCCGACGCCCTCGTCGCCACCATCGACGAGTTCGCCAAGATCGCCACCAACTCGGGGTGCGCGGAAATGATGGCCTTTGCGACCTCCGCGGTGCGCGATGCCAAGAACTCCGAGGCGGTGCTCGCGCGTGTGCAGGCCGAGACCGGTGTGGCGCTGCGGGTGCTCAGCGGGGTCGACGAGTCCCGGCTGACCTTCCTGGCGGTGCGCCGCTGGTACGGCTGGAGCGCCGGGCGGATCGTCAACATCGACATCGGCGGCGGATCGTTGGAGCTCTCCAGCGGGGTCGACGAGGAGCCCGAGGTGGCGATGTCGCTGCCGCTCGGCGCCGGCCGGATGACCAGGGAATGGCTGTCCGAGGATCCGCCGGGGCGCCGCCGGGTGGCCGTGCTGCGGGACTGGCTGGCCAACGAGATGTCGGAGGCCGGCGCGGTGATCCAGGCCGCGGGCACCCCGGACCTGACGGTGGCCACATCCAAGACGTTCCGTTCGCTGGCCCGGCTCACCGGTGCGGCCCCCTCGGCGGCCGGTCCGCGGGTGAAGCGGACCTTGACCGCGGCCGGGCTACGGCAGGTGATCGCATTCATCTCTAGGATGACTACGGCCGACAGAGCAGAGTTGGAAGGGGTGAGTGCCGAACGGGCGCCACAGATCGTGGCGGGCGCATTGGTAGCTGAGGCGAGCATGCGAGCGCTGGGTGTCGAAACGGTACAGATCTGTCCCTGGGCATTGCGGGAGGGACTGATTCTGCGCAAACTCGACAGTGAAGCGGACGGAACCGCCCTGGTCGAGACCACCCCAGCCACTCCCAAGGGCAACACACGATGACAGAACCGAGCGATACCACAGCCACTCGCCCGATATCGGTGGCGGAACTGCTCGCCAAGAACGGCTCGATCGGTTCCCCGGCCCCGGGCGGCCGGCGCCGACGTCGCCGCGGCAATGCCGACGCGGTGACCGTCGCCGAATTGACCGGTGAGATCCCGATCGTCGCGCTCGAGGAACCGCCGACGGCCGAGGAAATCCCGGTCCCGGCCGATGTCGAGGACGAGGCGCCGGCCGCCGAGGCCGAGCCCGAGCCCGAAGCCGCGCCGGAACCCGAACCCGAAACCGAAACCGAGCCCGAGGCCGAGCTGGAGCCCGAGGCCGAATCCGAGGCCGGGACGGAACCCGAAGCGCAGGCCGAAGCCGACTATTCCGACCATCTGCAGCAGCGCGATGCCGACCCCGCACCACTGGAGTTCACCCCGCGCCGGCACGCGCACCTGCTGAAAAAGCACCCGCATGCTCCGGCCGGCGGCGCCGAGCAGATGAGCTTCGATCCGCTGCACGATGACACGGTCCAGGACGAGGACGAGGACGGCGCGGGCGTCAAGACCCGCCCGTCGTATCTGAGGTCGCCCGCCGACGCACTGTTCGGTGGCGATTCCGTGGCCGACGATGTGGCCCGCCGCGGCCGGACATCGGGTCCCGAGGACATCGATCTGGACGGCGACCTTCCCGATACGCAGAAGGTGGCCATCGATTTCGACGAGCCACTGGCCGCCCTGGATCTCACCGAACCCGATGCGCCGTCGCCGTTCATGCACGGCGTGTGGATCGTGGTGCAGAGCATCCTCGCGGTCGCACTCGGTGCCGGTCTGTTCATCGCCTTCGACCAGCTGTGGAAGTGGAACAACATCGTCGCGTTGGCGCTGTCGGTGCTGGTGATCCTGGGTCTGGTGGTCGGTGTGCGGGTGGTGCGCAAGACCGAAGACATCGCCAGCACCCTGATCGCGGTGGCGGTGGGTGCCATGGTGACGCTCGGGCCGCTGGCCCTGCTGCAGTCCACCTAAGTGCGTCCCGCGATCAAGGTCGGCCTGTCGACGGCCTCGGTGTACCCGCTGCGGACCGACGCCGCCTTCGACTACGCCGCGCGGCTGGGCTACGACGGTGTCGAGCTGATGGTCTGGGCCGAACCGGCCAGCCAGGACATCTCGGCCGTCGAGGCCATGTCGCAGACCTACGGCATCCCGGTGCTCTCGGTGCACGCGCCGTGTCTGCTGATCTCGCAGCGCGTGTGGGGCGCCAATCCGATCGCCAAGCTGGAACGCAGCGTGCGGGCCGCCGAGCAGTTGGGCGCCCAGACCGTGGTGGTGCATCCGCCGTTCCGCTGGCAGCGCCGCTACGCCGAGGGATTCAGCGCCCAGGTGGCCGAACTGGAAGCCGGCAGCGACGTGCTGGTCGCGGTGGAGAACATGTTCCCGTTCCGGGCGGACAGATTCTGGGGCACCGGAGCGCCCTCGATCGAGCGGATGCGCAAACGCGGCGGCCGGCCGGGGCCGGCCATCTCGGCGTTCGCACCGTCCTACGACCCGCTCGACGGTGGGCACGCCCACTACACGCTGGACCTGTCGCACAGCGCCACCGCCGGCACCGATGCACTGGAGATGGCGGCGCGGATGGGCGACGGCCTGGCGCACCTGCACCTGTGCGATGGCAGCGGCGCCTCCACCGACGAGCATCTGGTGCCCGGCCGGGGCAGCCAGCCGGCCGCCGAGGTCTGCAGGCTGCTGGCCGCGAGCGATTTCACCGGCCACGTCATCCTCGAGGTCACCACTTCGGGTGCCCGTACCGCCGCCGAACGGGAGGCCCTGTTGACCGAGTCCCTGCAGTTCGCCCGAGAGCATCTGCTGCGATGAGCGTGCTGTTCAGCGATGCCATGCGCCTTCAGCCGGCCGGCGGCGGCGTCTACGACGGTGTGCTCGACGAGCACTGGACCATCGGGCCGAAGGTGCACGGCGGGGCGATGCTGGCGTTGTGCGCGAACGCGGCACGCACCGAAGTGAGAGTCGACGACATCGAGCCGATCGTGGTGTCCGGAAACTTCCTGTGGGCACCCGATCCCGGTGCGCTGCAGGTGCACACCACGGTGCGCAAGCGCGGGCGTCGGATCAGCCTGGTCGACGTCGAGCTGAGGCAGGGCGATCGGGTGGCGGTCCGCGCGGCGATCACCTTGGGCGTGCCGGAGCACGACGCGGCACCGCTGCTGTCCACCAACCCCGTGGTGGCGCTGATGACACCCGAACCGCCGCCCGGGCTGGAGCCGATCGGGCCGGGCCACCGGATGGCCGACATCGTGCACCTGGCGCACGGCTGCGACATCCGGCCGTCGCTGACGACGATGGCTCCGCGCTCGGACGGCGGCCCGCCGGTCATCGAGTACTGGGTCCGGCCGCGCGGCGAATCCCCGGACGTGCTCTTCGCCCTGCTGTGTGGCGACGTGTCGGCCCCGGTGACCTTCGGGGTCAACCGGTTCGGCTGGGCGCCCACCGTGCAGCTGACGGCCTTCCTGCGGGCCCGCCCGGCCGATGGCTGGCTGCGGGTGCTGTGCACGACGACCCAGATCGGCCAGGAGTGGTTCGACGAGGACCATGTCGTGGTGGACTCGGCGGGGCGCATCGTGGTGCAGAGCCGTCAGCTCGCGCTGGTGCCGCCGCCCTAGGAGGGACTTTCCCCCCGTCGCTTCGCTCGCCCTGGGACTTTCCCCCGTCGCTTCGCTCGCCCTGGCACGGGTCATGGGAAACTGCACCCGTGTCAAGAATCGCGATCATCGGCGGAGGAAGTATCGGCGAAGCGCTGCTCTCGGGGCTCCTGAGGGCGGGACGTCAGGTCAAGGACCTGGTCGTCGCCGAGAAGCATCCCGACCGCGCCAAACAGCTGGCGGAAACCCATTCGGTGTTGGTGACCTCGGTGGCCGACGCCGCCGAGAGCGCCGCCTACATCATCATCGCCGTCAAACCGGCCGATGTGGAGGCGGTGACCGGTGAGATCGCCGCGGCGGTTGCCGGGGCCGAGGGCAGCAGCGAGGAGCAGGTCTTCGTCAGCGTGGCCGCCGGCGTGAGCACGACGTTCTTCGAGGCCAAGCTGCCCGCGGGGGCGCCGGTGATCCGGGTGATGCCGAACGCGCCGATGGTCGTCGGCGGCGGGGTCAGCGCGGTGGCCGCCGGCAGGTTCGCGACACCGGAGCAGGTCAAGGAGGTGACGGCCATCTTCGACACGGTCGGCGATGTGCTCACCGTCGCCGAAGCGCAGCTGGACGCGGTGACCGCGGTCTCCGGCTCCGGGCCGGCCTACTTCTTCCTGATGGTCGAGGCGCTCATCGACGCCGGGGTGGACGTCGGGTTGAGCCGGGACGTGGCCACCGAACTCGTGGTGCACACCATGGCGGGATCGGCGGCGATGCTGCTGGACCGCCGGGACAACACCCCCGCCGGTGCGATGGACACCTCGGCGGCCGCGTTGCGGGCCGTGGTGACATCCCCGGGCGGCACCACCGCCGCTGGTCTGCGGGAACTCGAACGTGGTGGCCTGCGCAGCGCCGTCTCCGATGCCATCGCCGCGGCAAAAACACGCTCTGAGCAGCTCGGAATTACATCCGAGTAGTTCACCAATTTCGGACGGATTAGCCCACACCCGTCGCAATAACCCCAGTGGCCACGCTATTCTCCTCGTGTATGCACGCGTACGTGCCAGCGGTGGGGAAGCCGCTGGAACGGCCGTGCCTTATGGATTGGGTTGCGATGACGTCATTGAACGGGCCATCGGCGCGGGATTCCGCCGGGGACGGCCAGCCGAAGGCTCAATTTCTCACCGTCGCGGAAGTGGCAAGCCTGATGCGGGTGAGCAAGATGACCGTCTACCGACTGGTGCACAACGGCGAACTGCCCGCGGTGCGCGTCGGACGGTCGTTTCGCGTGCACGCCAAGGCGGTCCACGACCTGCTCGAGACGTCGTACTTCGACGCCGGATAGCACGCGTTTTCCTCTTGACCGGGCCACCCAGGTAAGGTGACGCGGTCAGTTCACTCATTGGTAGGTAGCGGAGTTCATGGGTTCAGTTATCAAGAAGCGGCGTAAGCGCATGTCCAAGAAGAAGCACCGGAAGCTGCTTCGTCGTACTCGGGTTCAGCGTAGAAAACTGGGTAAGTAGCGCATCCCGATAGGCTGGCCCGATGGACGAGCAGGCGACCGAACCGAAAGTGGTGCTGGTCACCGGCGCCTGCCGTTTCCTCGGGGGCTATCTGACCGCCCGGCTCGCGCAGAATCCGGCGATCGACCACGTCATCGCGGTCGACGCCATCGCACCGAGCAAGGATCTCTTACGCCGGATGGGGCGCGCGGAATTCGTGCGCGCCGACATCCGCAACCCGTTCATCGCCAAGGTCATCCGAAACGGTGACGTCGACACCGTCGTCCATGCCGCGGCGGCGTCCTACGCACCGCGGGCCGGCGGACGGGCCACCCTCAAAGAGCTCAACGTGATGGGTGCGATCCAGCTGTTCGCGGCCTGTCAGAAGGCGCCGTCGGTACGCCGGGTCGTCCTCAAATCCACCTCCGAGGTGTACGGGGCGAGCTCGCGGGACCCGGTGATGTTCACCGAGGACGGCGGCGCGCGCCGGCCGCCCGCCGACGGTTTCGCCCGCGACAGCATCGATATCGAGGGGTATGCCCGCGGCCTGGCCCGCCGGCGTCCCGATATCGCCGTGACCATCCTGCGGCTGGCCAACATGATCGGGCCCGCAATGGACACGGCGCTGTCGCGGTATCTGGCCGGCCCGGTGGTGCCCTCGGTGCTGGGCCATGACGCGCGGCTGCAACTGCTGCACGAACAGGACGCCCTTGGCGCGCTGGAACGTGCCACTGTCGTCGGCCGCGCCGGCACCTTCAACATCGGCGCGTCCGGCATCATCATGATGAGCCAGGCCATCCGTCGATCCGGCCGGGTGGCGTTGCCGGTGCCGCGTTCGGCCCTGGCCGCGGTCGATTCCCTCAGGCGCGCAACGAGTTACACCGAACTCGATCGCGAGCAGCTGAATTATCTGAGCTACGGCCGGGTGATGGACACCGCGCGCATGCGTAACGACTTAGGGTATAACCCTAAGTGGACGACAGCGGAGGCTTTTGACGATTACGTGCGGGGACGTGGTCTGACTCCGATCATCGACCCGAAATGGGTACGCTCGATGGAGAGTCGTGCGGTGGCGTTGGCGCAACGCGTCGGAGGCTAGGCGGACTTGAGAACGGGCCGGGGAGAGGGTGACGCGTGGTGGGTGAACCCAGGGCGAAAGTGATTCCGCTGCACTCCAATTCGGGTCGGTCCTCGGCGCAGCGCCGAGCCTCGCAGCGGAACGACAGTGCGCGCAGGCACCCGTCATTGCTCACCGATCCCGATGACCGGGCGTCCGCCGAGCAGATCGCCGCCGTCGTTCGCGAGATCGATCAGCATCGCAACGGCGCGGCCGGTGGTTCGCCCGTCGAGGACACCCCCAACGAGCTGGCCCGCGCGATCTCCGGCATCGCCGAGTTCGTCACCAAGCGGATGACCGGCGACTACACCGTCGACGAATTCGGGTTCGACGCCCACCTCAACGACGCTGTCGTGTTGCCGATGCTGCGCGGGCTGTTCAACTCCTGGTTCCGGGTCGAGGTCAGCGGTATCGAGAACCTGCCGCTGGACGGGGCCGCACTGGTGGTGGCCAACCACGCCGGCGTGCTGCCGTTCGACGGTCTGATGGCCTCGGTCGCCGTGCATGACCACCATCCGCGCCATCGGGCGCTTCGCATGCTCGCCGCCGACCTGGTGTTCGATATGCCCGTCCTCGGTCAGGCCGCTCGCAAGGCCGGGCACACCGTGGCCTGCACCGCCGATGCGCACCGCCTGCTCGCCGCCGGTGAGCTCACCGCGGTGTTCCCCGAGGGCTACAAGGGCCTGGGCAAGCCGTTCAAGGACCGCTACAAGCTGCAGCGGTTCGGCCGCGGCGGGTTCGTCTCGGCCGCCCTGCGCGCCCAGGTGCCCATCGTGCCGTGCTCGATCGTGGGCTCCGAGGAGATCTATCCCAAGATCGGCGATATCAAGGTGCTGGCACGGGTGCTGGGCCTGCCCTACTTCCCGGTGACCCCGCTGTTCCCGCTGGCCGGCCCGCTCGGGCTGGTGCCGCTGCCGTCCAAGTGGCACATCCGGTTCGGTGAGCCGATCTCGACCGAGGGCTACGACGAGACCGCCGCCGACGATCCGATGGTGACCTTCGAACTGACCGACCACGTCCGCGAGACCATCCAGCACACGCTGTATCAGTTGCTGGCCAGCCGCCGGAACACCTTCCTGGGCTAGTTTCTCGCCGCGAAAACGCCGATTTCGGCGCCGCAATCAGGCGTTCTGGCCGGCGACCATCTTCGCGATCGCGGCATCACGGGCCGCTGCGATCTGCGCGGTCACCTCATCGGCTTCGCCCTCGTGCTCGGCTTCGCCCAGAATGGTGACGACCGTGGTCATCACCGGGTTTCCGTCGTCATCGGTGACCTCGCCGCGCACCTCGGTGAGGATGGCGCCGTGCGATTCGATGACGGAGTCCAGATACGAGTCGAACCACAGCTTGTCGCCGACCTTGATGGGGCGGTGGAAGATCAGCTTCTGGTCGCGGTGCAGCACGCGCTCCATGTTCACCGGCACATCGAACTGGTTGAAGATCTCCAACTGGACACGCCGGCCGGCCACCGCGATGAACGTCAGGGACGCGATGATGGCGTCGTGCCCGTGCTCGGCGGCGCCCTCTTCGGAGTGATGCGCGGGATGCTCGTCCTGCACCGCGTTCGCGAACTCGCGGACCTTCTCCCGGCCGACCTCGAAATAGTCGGGGTAGCGGAAGTGGGTTCCGACGATTTCATCTGCGATTCCCATGGCGGGTCAGCCTATCAGCGCGAGGGTCAGCCGCCCCCGTCGCGGCGAGAGGCCACCGCGGCCAGCGCACCGCCCACCGCGCCCAGTGCCAGCGCCGACGGGACCCCGATCCGGGCCGCCCTGCGCGCGGTACGGAAGTCGCGGATCTCCCACCCGCGCTCGCGCGCGACATCGCGCAGCGCGGCATCCGGATTGATCGCCACCGCGGTGCCGACCAGTGACAACATCGGCACATCGTTGAAGCTGTCCGAGTATGCGGTGCATCGGCGCAGGTTGAGGCCCTCGCGGATGGCCAGCGACCGGACCGCATGCGCCTTGCCCGCCCCGTGCAGGATGTCGCCGACCAGCCGGCCGGTGAACACACCGTCGACCGACTCGGCGATGGTGCCCAACGCCCCGGTCAGGCCGAGGCGCCGGGCGATGGTGTCGGCGAGCTCGAACGGGGTGGCGGTCACCAGCCACACCTGCTGGCCGGCGTCGAGGTGCATCTGGGCCAGCGCCCGGGTGCCCGGCCAGATCTTGTCGGCGATGATCTCGTCGTAGATCTGTTCACCGAGCTCGACCAGTTCGGCGGTGGAGCGGCCCTCGATGAACGCGAGCGCCTTCTGCTTGCCCTCGGCGACGTCGTCGCTGTTCTCCTTGCCGGTGAACTGAAACTTGGCCTGCGCGTAGACGATTCCGAGGATGTCGCCGTAGGTGAAGTACTTGCGGGCAGCCAGTCCGCGGGCGAAGTGCACCAGCGAGGACCCGTGCACCAGCGTGTTGTCGACGTCGAAGAACGCGGCCGCGGTCAGGTCCGGCGGCGGCGGCGGGGGCGTCTCGGACACCTCTCAACCCTAAGTCACGCAGGGGCGATACTGGATGTGTGGACCATCAGGTGGTGTTGCTCACACGAGCCGGCTGCAGCATGTGTGCCCGCGCGGCCGAGACGCTGGCCGCGCTAGCCGACGAACTCGGCTTCGCGCTGAGCACGACCGACGTCGACGCGGCGGCTGCCGCCGGGCAGCCCGCTCTGCGCGCCGAGTACGGAGACCGGCTGCCGGTGGTGCTGCTCGACGGCGCCGAACACAGCTACTGGGAGGTCGACGAACCCCGGTTGCGCGCGGATGTCAGTTAATTTGGTAGCGCGCTGGTGAACGGCTACTTTGGACCCTGACCGGGGCGATCGGAGCGACGGAAATAGCCGTCCTGGGCGAGCGAAGCGACGGGAAGTGTCGAAGGTGATGATGCCGTGAGCGTGCTGCTATTCGGGGTTTCGCATCGCAGTGCGCCGGTGTCCGTTCTGGAGCAACTGAGCACTGACGAATCCGATCAGGCCAAGATCATCGACGAGGTGCTGCAGTCCTCGCTGGTCACCGAGGCCATGGTGCTCTCGACCTGCAACCGGGTCGAGGTGTACGCCGTGGTCGAGGCCTTCCACGGCGGCCTGTCGGTCATCGGTCAGGTGCTTTCCGAGCATTCCGGTATGGGTCTGGGCGATCTCACCAAGTACGCCTATGTGCGTTATGCGGAAGCCGCCGTCGAGCATCTCTTCGCCGTCACCAGCGGGCTGGATTCGGTGGTCATGGGCGAGCAGCAGGTGCTCGGCCAGGTTCGGCGTGCCTACGCCTCGGCCGAGGCCAACCACACCGTCGGACGCACCCTGCATGAACTGGCCCAGCGGGCGCTGAGCGTCGGCAAGCGGGTGCACACCGAGACCGGTATCGATTCCGCGGGCGCGTCGGTGGTGTCCGTCTCGCTGGACATGGCGCAGAAGCGCCTCGATCAGGGCCTGGTCGGTAAGACCGCGGTCGTGGTCGGTGCCGGTGCCATGGGCGCGCTGGCCGCCAAGCACCTGGTTCGCGCCGGCGTCGAGCGCGTCGAGGTGGTCAACCGCTCGCTGCCCCGGGCCGTCCGGCTTGCCGAGAACATCACCGAACTGGGCGTCGACGCGCACGCCCACCTGCTCGACGACATTTCGGCGGTGCTGGCCACCGCCGATGTGGTGGTCAGCAGCACCGGTGCGGTGCGTCCGGTGATGTCGCTGGCCGATGTGCACCACGGTCTGGCGGCGCGGGACGGCGACCGGCCGTTGGTGATGTGCGACCTGGGCATGCCGCGCGATATCGATCTCGCGGTGGCCGGCCTGCCCGGCGTGCACGTCATCGATATGGACCGCATCCAGCGTGAGCCCGCCGCCCGCGCGGCCACCTCCGATGCCGACGCCGCCCGCGCGATCGTGGCCGCCGAGGTGGCCAACTACCTGACCGGGCAGCGGATGGCCGAGGTGACGCCGACCGTGACGGCCCTGCGCCAGCGCGCCGCCGATGTGGTCGAGGCCGAGTTGCTGCGCCTGGACAACCGGCTGCCCGGGCTGGACTCCACCCACCGCGACGAGGTGGCCCGCACGGTCCGTCGCGTCGTCGACAAGCTGCTGCACGCTCCCACGGTGCGGGTGAAGCAGCTGGCCGGTGCCCCCGGCGGAGACAGCTACGCCGAGGCGCTGCGCGAACTCTTCGAACTCGACCCGCAGGCCGTCGACGCCGTCTCCGGTGGCGAATTGCCTTTGATCACAACAGATAACGACAAGCCCGAGTGATCCGGATCGGCACCCGGGGCAGCCTGCTCGCGACGACTCAGGCCGGTTTGATTCGTGACGCCCTGATCGCCAACGGCCATCCGGCAGAGTTGGTCATCATCGCCACGGCCGGGGACCAATCCAGCGCACCCATCGCCGAGATCGGTGTCGGAGTCTTCACCGCGGCCCTGCGCGAGGCCGTGCTCGACGGCGTCGTCGACATGGCCGTGCACTCCTACAAGGATTTGCCGACCGCCGCGGACCCGAGGTTCGCCATCGCCGCCATCCCGCCCCGTGAGGACGCCAGGGATGCACTGGTGGCCCGTGACGGCATGGTGCTGGGGGAGTTGCCGGCCGGGTCCACGATCGGCACGTCGAGCCCGCGACGGGCCGCGCAGCTTAGAGCACTGGGTCTCGGTTTGGAAATTCGCCCCCTACGAGGCAACCTAGACACCAGGTTGAACAGGGTAAGTAGCGGTGATCTCGACGGAGTCGTCGTCGCCCGGGCGGGTCTTGCACGCATCGGACGACTCGACGCTGTCACCGAGTCGCTCGAACCGGTGCAGATGTTGCCGGCACCGGCTCAGGGGGCTTTGGCAGTGGAGTGTCGCGCCGGGGACAGTGCGCTTGTCGCGGTGCTGGCGGAGTTGGATGACGCCGACACTCGAGCCGCGGTCACCGCCGAACGTGTCCTGCTCGCCGAACTGGAGGCGGGCTGTTCCGCGCCGGTGGGTGCCATCGCTGAGGTGGTCGAGTCCATCGATGAGGACGGCCGGGTCTTCGAAGAGCTGTCGTTGCGCGCCTGCGTGGCGGCGCTGGACGGATCCGACGTGATCCGTGCGTCCGGTATCGGGACTCCGGAACGGGCACGGGAGCTAGGGCTCTCGGTGGCCGCGGAGCTGTTCGAACTGGGTGCGCGCGACGTGTTGGCAGATGCTGGGAGTGACAGATGACTGGGCACGCAGGTAGCCGGGGCCGAAAGATCCGGCCCGGCCGTATCACGTTCGTAGGCTCCGGCCCGGGCGATCCAGGCCTGCTGACGACACGTGCGCGGACGGTACTCGCCAACGCCGCGACGGTGTTCACCGACCCCGATGTACCCGAGGCGGTGCTGGCGCTGGTCGGTTCCGAGTTGCCGCCCACCTCCGGGCCCGCACCGCACGCTCCCGCGTCGGACTCCGATGGCGGCGAGGCGCCCGCGGTGCTGCCCGGTGGCGCCGATGTGCGTCCCGCGCTGGGCGACCCGGCCGAGGTCGCCAAGACGCTGGCCGCCGAGGCTCGCCACGGTGTGGACGTGGTTCGGCTGGTGGCGGGCGATCCGCTGTCGGTCGACGCGGTCATCACCGAGGTCAACACGCTGGCGCGAACCCACCTGAACTTCGAGATCGTGCCCGGGCTGCCGGATACCACGGCCGTGCCGACCTATGCCGGCCTGCCGCTGGGGTCCTCGCACACGGTGGCCGATGTCCGTGACCCGAACGTGGACTGGGCCGCGCTGGCCGCCGCACCCGGGCCGCTGATCCTGCACGCCACCGCCTCGCATCTGGCCGACGCGGCGCGCACCCTGGTGGAGTTCGGCCTGGCCGAGAACACTCCCGCCGTCGTCACCGCGCACGGCACCACCTGCCAGCAGCATTCGGTGGAGACCACGCTGTCCGGCCTGGGGGACAAGGCCATTCTGACCGCGGCCGAGTCCACCGGCGGTACCCCCGGTCCGCTGGCGGGTCCGTTGGTGGTGACGATCGGCAAGACCGTTGCCAACCGGGCCAAGCTGAACTGGTGGGAGAGCCGCGCGCTGTACGGCTGGACCGTGCTGGTGCCGCGCACCAAGGATCAGGCCGGCGAGATGAGCGATCGCCTGGTCACCCACGGCGCACTGCCCGTCGAGGTGCCCACCATCGCCGTCGAGCCCCCGCGCAGCCCTGCCCAGATGGAAAGGGCCGTAAAGGGTTTGGTGGACGGCCGGTTCCAGTGGGTGGTGTTCACCTCGACCAACGCGGTGCGTGCGGTGTGGGAGAAGTTCAACGAGTTCGGCTTGGACGCGCGCGCATTCTCCGGCGTGAAGATCGCCTGCGTCGGTCAGGCAACCGCCGACCGGGTCCGCGCCTTCGGTATCAATCCGGAGCTGGTGCCCACCGGTGAGCAGTCCTCGCTCGGCCTGCTCGACGAGTTCCCGCCCTATGACGAGATTTTCGATCCGGTGAACCGCGTGCTGCTGCCGCGCGCCGATATCGCGACCGAGACGCTGGCCGAGGGCCTGCGTGAACGTGGTTGGGAAATCGAGGATGTCACCGCCTACCGCACCGTTCGGGCCGCACCGCCGCCGGCGCATACCCGCGAGATGATCAAGACCGGCGGATTCGACGCGGTCTGCTTCACCTCGAGCTCCACGGTGCGCAACCTGGTCGGTATCGCGGGGAAGCCGCACGCACGGACCATCGTCGCGTGCATCGGTCCCAAGACGGCGGAAACGGCCGTGGAATTCGGCCTGCGCGTCGATGTGCAGCCGGAGACGGCCGCGGTCGGGCCGCTGGTCGAGGCGCTCGCCGAGCATGCTGCGCGACTGCGGGCCGAGGGCGCACTGCCCCCGCCGCGCAAGAAGAGCCGCCGGCGCTAGACCCGGGCGAGCGATGCGAGGCGAAGAATAGATGCGGATCCGTCCCCGTAGGCTGCGCTCCACGCCGGCGATGCGCCGACTGGTCGCGCAGACCTCGCTGGAGCCACGGCATCTGGTGTTGCCGATGTTCGTCGCGGACGGGCTTTCCGAGCCGCGGCCCATCACCTCGATGCCGGGCGTCGTGCAGCACACCCGGGATTCGTTGCGCCGAGCCGCCGCCGACGCGGTAGCCGCCGGGGTGGGCGGGCTGATGCTGTTCGGTGTGCCCCGCGAGGAATCCAAGGACGCCGCCGGTAGCGCCGGTCTGGACATGGACGGCATTCTCAATGTTGCGCTGCGGGACCTGGCCGCCGATGTGGGTGATGCCACCGTTCTGATGGCCGACACCTGCCTCGACGAGTTCACCGATCACGGGCACTGCGGCGTGCTGGACGCGCACGGCCGCGTCGACAACGATGCGACCAATGAGCAGTATGTGAAACTTGCGGTGGCTCAGGCACATTCGGGCGCACATGTGGTCGGTCCGAGCGGGATGATGGATGGTCAGGTGGCAGCCATCCGGGACGGCCTGGACGCGGCCGGACATGAGGATGTCGCGATCCTGGCCTACGCGGCGAAGTTCGCCTCGGCGTTCTACGGCCCGTTCCGGGAGGCCGTGGGCTCCAGCCTGTCCGGCGATCGGCGCACCTATCAACAGGATCCGGGCAATGCCCGTGAGGCCGTGCACGAGATCCAGCTCGACATCGACGAGGGCGCGGACATGGTGATGGTCAAGCCCGCGATGAGCTATCTCGATGTGGTGGCAGCGGCCGCAGACATCTCGCCGGTACCGGTGGCCGCCTACCAGATCTCGGGGGAGTACTCGATGATCAGCGCCGCGGCCGCCAACGGCTGGATCGACCTGCGGGCATCGGCGCTGGAATCGTTGATCAGCATCCGGCGGGCCGGCGCCGATATCGTGTTGACCTACTGGGCGGCCGAGGCTGCCGGATGGCTGGCGTGACCGAGCCGTCGACCGCAGGCCCCGCGAAGCTTCCCGGCGGCCGCCCCGAAGATGTCGACACCGGGTTCTGGCTGTGGATCACCGCCTTGCCGCTCATGGTGATCGGGTACGTCATCGATCTGGCCACCGCGCGGCTGCCGGCGGCCGGGCCCTATGTCTATGCCGTCTTGGGTCTCTTCCTCGTGGTGACCGTCGCCGTTGTCGCGACCTTCGCGGTGCTGATGCGGCTGGGCTATCGCTGGGCGCGCACGCTGCTGACCGCCGGCGGGCTGACCGCGGTGGTGTATTCGGTCTCCAGCCTGTTCACCGTGGACCGCCCCGAGGCCGCCGCCTTCGGGTTCGCCGCGTGCACGATCATCGGTTCGGTAGCAATCCTCGGGGGTGTGGTGTTGCTGCACCGCAAGGACGCTCACGACTACCTCACCCGCTAGGCTGACCCGGCTATGACCAAACCCACATCCGCGCCGCGTCCGGCCCTCGTCAACATTGCGTTCTGGCTGGTCCTGGCCGGTTCGGTGTTACTGCTGGCCGGTGGTCTGCTCGGGTTGAGCAGTGCCATCGGCACCCCGCGCGAGGCCTTCTCCGCCGACCTGTCCGACAGCGAGGTACGCAGCATCGTCGTCATGCGCGGCGGTGTCAGCGCACTGCTGCTGATCACCGGGGTGGTGCTGAGCTTCCTGGCCGGCCGCGCTCGCAACGGGGATCTGCGGTACCGCCGCTCCATGGTGTGGCTGTCGGTGGTGTTGGTGGCGCTGGTGTTCCTGCTGACCCTGCTGGCGCCGTTCTCCGTCACGCCGCTTGCGCTGTTCGGGGTGGTGCCGGTGGCCATCGGCGCGACGCTGTTCATGCGCCCGGCCGCCTCCGACTGGTTCCTGGACGTGCAGTGACCGATCGGGAGGCGGCCGAGCAGGAGGTGCTGTTCCACGAGCCGGGCGGCACCTGGTGGTGGCTGCTCGCAGGTCCGGCGGCCGGGGCGGCGATGATGTTCATCCAGCTGTCCGGTGGTGCCGGCATCCAATTCGGAGTGCCCGCGGCGTTCACCATCCTGGTCAGCGGCTTCCTGTGGATCCAGATCAAGGCCGCCCGCATCCACACGTCGGTGGAGCTGACACCGACCACGTTGCGCCAAGGTACCGAGTTCGTCACCATCGCCGACATCGTGAAGATCTACCCCGAACCCAAGCGTCACGAGACCGAGAAGTGGCAGTCCTACCGCGCGTTCGGTGAGCTCAGCGGCATCCCGAGGGGCCGCACCGGGATCGGCATGAAACTCACCGACGGCCGCTCCGGGCAGGCCTGGGCACGTAGGCACCGCACTCTGCGTGCCGCGCTGGAGTCGTTGGTCGGGGAGCCGGCCTCGTGAGACGCACCGTGCTGGTCCAACTCGTGGCAGCCGGCCTGGCGCTGGCCGGTGCGGTGGCGAGCTGGCTTGCCGCGGGGTCCCCGGAGCAGGTGCCGCCGATCATGGACGGGCAGCCCTCGCTGTCGACGGTGGTCTATGACCCGCCGCTGGTGGTGCTGGCGCTGGTGCTGCTCGCCGCGGCCGGTGTGCTGGCGGTGCTGGGCATCGCGGGATGGCGCCGCTCCCGTTAGAAGGGTGGGTCGCTGTCGCTGTGGGTGAGGGCGCGGGCGGTGGCGTTGCGTGCTCGTTCGGCTTTGATGCGTTGGGCGCGGTCTTGTGCGCGGGTGCGGGTGCGGACCGGCATGGCTTTTCGACGGGGCCCGGTGGTGTCGCGGTCGGTGTCGTTGATGAGGGTGATCGCCCGTTTTCGCGGGATGGGTGTCTGGATGTTCCAGTGTGGGAACAGGATTGCCGCCCCGGGGGCCTTGTTGTAGGTGTGCCCGGTGGGTGCGGTCCAGTGGATGGTGCCGTCGGGTTTGGCGGTGGGCGTCCAGCCGGCGAAGGTCTTGAGCAGATGGTGCAGGCGGCAGAGCGGTCCGAGATTGCCCGGATGCGTCGCCCCGGCCGGCCACGGGAGCAGATGGTCGAGGTCGCAGCGGTGCGCAGCCCGGCTACAGCCGGGGAAGCTACACGTCATGGCCCGCATCCGAACGAACGCGGTTAGCGCGGTCGACGGCCGGTATCGGGGTTCGGCGGGCAGGGCAGCAATCTCGGCGAGCGGCTGCACCTTGGCACCGCCGGCGACGAGTTCGGCGAGCAGGTGGGCGGGGATGATGGCCCCGTCGAGCATCACCGCCGGACTGGGATTGCACGCCGCGGGTGGGGCGCCGGCCACGGGCGCGGCTGGTTCGGTGCTGGCCGCAGGCTCAGCGGGCTCGGAGCTGGCAGCCGATTCGGTATGGGCAGCCGGCGCGGCAGGCTCGGATGGTTCAGCGGGTTCGGACTCTGCGGCCGGTGTCTGCTCCTGGTTCTCTGGCGCAGCCCCGGTCGCGGCGGGCTCGGAGTCCGGGGTGCCCGCAGCACCGGGCCTGGTTTGCCGCGGGGCGTCTTCACCGGCGGCGGGCGAGTGGTCGGTGAGCGCGTAGATGGCGACCGCTCCCGCACGCGGATCTTTCCCGCTGCCCGCACACCCGGGATCCCCGCATTCGCATGCCAGGCGTTCCAGCGCCGGGCCGACCGCACCCAACGCCGCCAGCGCCGCGGCGCGCAGTTCCCCGCGGCGGCGGGGATCGTTGGAGCAGACGGTGTCGGCCAGGGCATTGAGGCGTTGTTCGAGGATCTTCGTGTCGGTGATGCGCAGCCGTCCCCAGAACGAGGCGACCCCGTTCGGGTCGTCCTTATCGCCGAACTCCACATACAGGTCCTTGGCGGCCCGACGAGACCGCACCACGGCGTCGGGGTCGAATTTCTCCACCCACAGATCCACCGCGCCGATCAGCGCCTTTTCCGAATGCGTCCCGTACTCGCCGGCTTCGGCGGCGATCGCGGTGTCGATCAACCCGAGCGCGTCGGGGTCCTCGACGAGGTGGGTGCGCCAGGTGATGGCATCGATCACCGTCGCCGACACCACACCGTCGGCGAGCAGGGCGGCGGTGCGGGGCAGCCGGTCACGCAGTGCTTGGGCGATGCGCATCTGCTTGGACGCCGCATGCGGATTCAGGTTGCAGGCCGCGGCCACCGCGGCCTGCGCCCACGCCCACCCATCAATGACCTGATGAGCGTGATCGTCGTCCTCGCCATCGCACTGGCGGGCGATCACCTCACCGATCAACGCCCACCGCCGGGCAGCCACTTTGGCCTCATCCTGGGTCGCGGCCGTCAGCGCGCAGACGAGCGCCTCATCGCTCAACCCGGCGAGCCCCGGCCGATCCCATCCTTCGAACATGTGTTCGATACTACCGGAAGAGTATGACGCTCGCCACAGCCAATTGGAACAAAGTTCAGAATCTGTAACACTGTTCCGCATGACCGAACTGGCGGAGAACGCACCCGAAGCCCTCGATGACGCACTGCCGCTCGGACCGGGCTCCCTGGTGTGGAAGTACTTCGGCGAAAACCGGATGTACCTCATCGGGCCGCGCCCCGCGGTGCTGCAGAACATGCTCGCCGAACTCGGCCAGGGCGTGCTGGACCATTCGACGTTCTTCTCCGATACCGCCGAGCGGCTCAAACGCACCATCCCGCCGATCTTCAAGACGGTCTACGGGTCCGAGCAGGACAACGCGGGCACCCAGGTCCGCGACTTCCACCACAACATCAAGGGCGATCTGCCCGGCCCGGACGGCACACCGGTCGGGCGTTACCACGCCCTCGATCCCGAGACCTACTACTGGGCGCACGCCACCTTCGTCGAACAGGTCATCTACTTCGCCGACACCTTCGTCAAGCGCCTCACCGAGGCCGAGAAGGAACAGATCTTCCTGGAGTCCAAAACCTGGTACCGCCGCTACGGTGTCAGCGACCGACCGCAGCCGGCGACCTACGCGGAGTTCGTGCAGTACTGGGACCGGATGCTCACCGAGGTCGCCGTCCCGCACAAATCCGCCCGCTACGGAGTCGGCTACGTCACCAAGGGATTTCCGTGCCCGAAGGGTGTCAACCCGCTGGTCTGGAAGGCCGTTGCCAAGGTGTTCGACCCGGTCGCCGCGTTCCTCACCACCGGCGGGCTGCCACCGCGGGCCCGCGACCTGTTGGGCCTGCCGTGGTCCGAGCGCCAGGAACGCAACTATCAGCGGTTCGCCGCCTTCTGCCGGTCGCGCCCGGTCAACTGGGCCTGGGACCGACTGCCGATGTCGGTGCGGTACAGCAAGTTCGCCCAAGTCGGCTATGCCAGGGGCTGATGCCGGGGAGGTCATCCTCGACGCCGCGCTCGTCGAGTTGGAGCGCCATGGCTTCCGCAAGGTCGCCCTCGACGATGTGGCGCGCCGCGCCGGGGTCAGCCGGACCACCATCTACCGGCGTTTCGCCAACCGCGACGATCTCGTCGGCGCGGTCATCGAACGCGAGAACGTGGCGCTGTTCACCGATATCGCCAGGGAGCTGAACCAGGCGAAAGACGCCAAGCCGCAGGCGAATTACTATGTCGAGGCGTTCACCCTGTCGATCATGCGGTTCCGCAGGCACCGGGTGCTCAACCAGATGATCGTCGACGATCCCGCGCTGGCTCAGGAGATGCTGCACCGGCACTACGGGGCGGCCGTCGAGCGGATGGCTGCGGCGCTACGGGTGATCTTCCCGGACGGCTTCGCCGAACGGATCGGTGCCGCGGTCGTCAACGATCTGGCCGACACCATCCTGCGATACGCGGCGATGGTGCTGCTGCTGCCCAGCGTGCAGCCACTGCAGACCGCCGACGAGGTGCGTGCCTTCGCGACCCGGCACTTCCTGCCCAGCCTGCCTGCGGCCTTGCGCACGGTACCGGCTTGATTGTTTGGTGGCTCACATATTTGGGCAGCCGTGAGCCATGACTGACAAACCAGATCCCGACCAGGTGGCCGGCAGCTATGAGGACAACCGCCCGACCTCCGTGCTGCCCGGCAGCGACGGCACGGTCTCGGGTACCGCGGTGACCGACTGGCTGGACGACGACGGAAAACCGATCTACAACGAGAACTCGAAAGAATAGGCTGGTGGGGTGAGCCCACTGGAGCAGGTCGCCCCCGCCTTCGTCGAGATGGCTCATTCCATCGTGTGGGCCTCGGTGGCCACCGTGGATGCCGACAGCCGGCCGCGCAGCCGGATCCTGCACCCGATCTGGGAGTGGGACGGCACTGATCTGCTCGGATGGGTGGCGACGGTTCCCTCGCCGGTCAAGCACGAGCACCTCGCCGTGCATCCTTATGTCTCGGTCAACTATTGGGCCCCCAGCCACGACACTTGCAGCTCCGACTGTCTGGTCGAATGGTATTTCGACGATGAGACCCGAACCGCGGTGTGGGACAAGTTCATCGACGCGCCCGAGCCGCTCGGCTACGACCCCAAGATCATCCCGGGCTGGGACTCGCCCACCTCGCCGACGTTCGCCGTGCTACGGCTGGCACCGTATCGGCTGCGGGTCATGCCCGGCACCGTGATGACCGCGGCGCGCGGTCAGGTGCTCAGCTGGAGCGCGTGAGCAGCAACGCGGATTCGATTGGGGCGAACTTCAATACGTGCCGCCACGGCCCCTTGACCACGCTCAGCGCGGAATCCAGGGGTACCACGCGGGGATTCTCGACGAGCAGACTGCGGCCGTCGATCTGCACCCGCCCGGTCCCCGAGGCCTGCAGGTTGCGTACCCAGTCGGTATCGGTGCCATACGGCAGCAGGACCGCCACGCCGTCGGCGGTCGGGAAGGCCGTCACCGGGGTGCGGTAGTCCTTACCGGACCTGCGCCCGACATGGTCGACGGCCGACCACAGCGGGAGGTATCCGGCCAGCGGCTCGACCACCGGGTTGACGTACTTGCGGTTGAACCGGGCACGTTGGCGGGCGAACAGCATGTCGCAGATTCTAGAGCCGTGCCCTGTTCCCCGGACCGTAACGCGCTCCGCACCACTACACCCTGTAGTTGACGCGCTCGGCGCGACTGGGACACTGGGGACATGCGCAGTACCGGTTCCTCCGTTTCGGCATCCGCGAAATTGTTCGCCGAGGCGTCCTCGGTGATCCCGGGCGGGGTGAACTCGCCGGTCCGGGCGTTCAGCGCCGTCGGCGGAACCCCGCGGTTCATCACCAAGGCCGACGGCCACCGGCTCACCGATGCCGACGGCAACCGCTACGTGGACCTGGTGTGCTCCTGGGGCCCGATGATCCTCGGCCATGCCCACCCCGACGTGGTCGAGGCCGTACAGCGTGTCGCCGCCGACGGGCTGTCGTTCGGCGCGCCGACGCCGGCCGAAACCGAACTGGCCCGCGAGATCATCGACCGGGTCGCGCCGGTGCAGCGCATCCGGTTCGTCAACTCCGGCACCGAAGCCACCATGAGCGCGATCCGGTTGGCGCGCGGTTTCACCGGGCGCCCCAAGATCGTCAAATTCTCCGGCTGTTACCACGGCCACAGTGACGCCCTGCTCGCCGACGCCGGATCCGGTGTGGCAACCCTGGGCCTGCCGTCCTCGCCCGGGGTGACCGGCGCCGCCGCCGCGGACACCATCGTGCTGCCGTACAACGATGTCGCCGCCGTCGAGGAGGTGTTCGCCGCGCACGGCGAGCACATCGCTTGCGTCATCACCGAGGCCAGCCCCGGCAACATGGGCACCGTCGCGCCGCTGCCGGGCTACAACGCCGCACTGCGCCGGATCACCGCCGAGCACGAGGCCCTGCTGATCATCGACGAGGTGATGACCGGGTTCCGGGTCAGCCGGTCCGGCTGGTACGGGCTCGATCCCGTCGACGCGGATCTGTTCACCTTCGGCAAGGTGATGAGCGGCGGACTGCCCGCCGCGGCGTTCGGTGGCCGGGCCGAGGTCATGGAGCGGCTTGCGCCGCTCGGCCCGGTGTATCAGGCGGGCACGCTGTCGGGCAATCCGGTCGCCATGGCGGCCGGTCTGGCCACCCTGCGTGCCGCCGACGACAGCGTCTACGCCGCCCTGGACGCCAACGCCGACCGGCTCGGCGCGCTGATCACCGACGCACTCACCGGGGCCTCCGTGGCGCACCGGGTCTCGCGCGCCGGGAACTTCCTGACGGTGTTCTTCGGCGACACCCTGCCCACCGACTTCGCCTCGGCCAAGGCCACCGAGACCTGGCGCTACCCCGCGTTCTTCCACGCGCTGCTGGATGCCGGTATCTACCCGCCCTGCAGCGCCTTCGAAACCTGGTTCGTCTCAACAGCTCTGGATGACGACGCCTTCTCTCACATCGCCGCGGCGCTGCCGCATGCGGCGCGTGCGGCCGCCGAGGCCACGCCGTGACCACACGTACCACGGTGCACGTGATGCGCCACGGCGAGGTGTACAACCCGGAGAAGGTGCTCTACGGCCGGTTGCCCGGCTATAACCTCTCCGACCGTGGCCGCCTGCAGGCGCAGGCCGCCGCGGACTGGTTGGCGCCCCGGGATGTCACCTACGTGGTGGCTTCGCCGTTGGAGCGCGCCCAGCAGACCGCGGCGCCGATCGCCGCCGTGCACGGGCTGGACATCGATACAGACACCGATCTGATCGAGTCCTGGAACGACTTCGAGGGTGAACGCGTCGCACCGGGGGACGGTGCGCTGCGCGACCCGCGGAACTGGCCCCGGCTGCGCAACCCGGCCAAACCGTCGTGGGGCGAGCCCTACGCCGAGATCGCCCCGCGGATGATCGCGGCGCTGCACCGGGCCAGGGAGACCGCGGCCGGCCACGAGGCGGTCTGCGTCAGCCATCAGCTCCCGGTGGAGACGCTGCGCCGGGCGATGACCGGGCGCAAGCTTCCGCACCTGCCGCTGCCGCACAGCCGGCTGTGCAACCTGGCGTCGATCACCTCGTTCACCTTCGACGACGACTGCCTGATCCGGTGGGGTTACACGGAGCCCTGGGGCATCTAGTGAAATGGTTTGTCGCCCTGGCGATGTCGCTGGCGGTCCTGGTGTCGGGCTGCAGTACGGGTGACGACGCGGTCGCCCAGGGGGGCACGTTCGAGTTCGTCGCGCCCGGTGGCAAGACCGACATCTTCTACGACCCGCCCGATACCCGGGGCACCCCGGGGAAACTGTCGGGACCCGACCTGCTGGACCCGGACAAAACGCTGTCGCTCTCGGATTTCGCCGGCAAGGTCGTGGTGATCAACGTGTGGGGGCAGTGGTGCGGACCCTGCCGCGCCGAGATCGGCGAACTGCAGCGTGTCTACGAACAAACCCGAGACCTGGGTGTGCAGTTCCTCGGGATCGACGTACGCGACAACAACCGGGACGCCGCAGTCGATTTCGTCACCGACCGCAATGTCAGCTTCCCGTCGATCTATGACCCGTCGATGCGCACCATGATCGCGTTCGGCGGCAAGTATCCGACCACCGTCATCCCGTCGACGCTGGTGCTGGACCGCCAGCACCGGGTGGCGGCGGTGTTCCTCCGTGAACTGCTCAGCACCGACCTCAAGCCGGTGGTCGAACGGCTGGCTTCCGAAAAGTGATGGCGAAGTGACCGATCTGATCACCGGTGGGCCGTTGCTGCTCGCCGTCGGGCTGAGCATGCTGGCCGGCCTGGTGTCCTTCGCCTCGCCGTGCGTGGTGCCGCTGGTGCCTGGTTATCTGTCGTATCTGGCCGCGATCTCCGGCGGGGACAGCCGTTTCCGGGTGGCCGGCGCGGCCGGCCTGTTCGTCGCCGGCTTCACCGCGGTGTTCGTGCTCGGCAGCGTCGCGGTGCTCGGTATGACGACGGCGTTGATCACCAATCAGGAACTGCTGCAACGCATCGGCGGTGTGGTGACCATCGCGATGGGGTTGGTGTTCATCGGCTTCGTCCCGCTGCTGCAGCGTGATGCCCGGTTCGCGCCGCGGCAGCTCTCGACGCTGGGTGGCGCGCCGCTGCTGGGCGCGGTGTTCGCGCTGGGCTGGACGCCGTGCCTGGGCCCGACCCTGACCGCGGTGATCGCGGTGTCCTCGGCGACGGAGGGGTCGGCGGTGGCCCGCGGGATCACCCTGGTGATCGCCTACTGTCTCGGTCTGGGTCTGCCGTTCGTGCTGCTGGCCTTCGGGTCCGCCCGGGCGGTGCGCGGCCTGGGCTGGCTGCGCGCGCACACCCGCGGGATCCAGATCTTCGGCGGGGTGCTGATGATCGCGGTCGGCATCGCGTTGGTGACCGGACTGTGGGGCGATTTCGTGGCCTGGGTGCGCGACGCGTTCGTGTCCGACGTGAGGCTGCCGATATGAGTGTGTTCACCAAAACGTGGGCGCTGATCCGCAACACCTGGCGCACCCTGACCTCCATGGGCACCGCGTTGGTGTTGCTGTTCCTGCTCGCGTTGGCCGCCATCCCCGGCGCGCTGTTGCCGCAGCGCAGCCTCAACGCCGCCAAGGTCGACGAATACCTCGTCGAACATCCCACCCTCGGTCCCTGGCTGGACCGCGTGCAGGCCTTCGACGTCTTCTCCAGCTTCTGGTTCACCTCCATCTACATGCTGCTGTTCATCTCGCTGGTCGGGTGCCTCACCCCGCGCCTGGCCGAACACATCAAGAGCCTGCGTGCGGTGCCGGTCCCCGCGCCGCGCAACCTGTCCCGGCTGCCGAAACACCACGAGGCCGAGGTGGCGGGCGAACCGGGTGAGCTGGCCGCGTCCATCGACGGGCGGCTCAAGGGTTGGCGGCGCACCATCCGTACCGACGGCGATGTCACCGAAATATCGGCGGAGAAGGGCTACCTGCGCGAATTCGGCAATATCGTCTTCCACTTCTCGCTGCTCGGCCTGCTGGTGGCGATCGCCGCCGGCAAGCTGTTCGGGTACGAGGGCAATGTCATCGTGATCGCCGACGGCGGCCCCGGGTTCTGTTCGGCGTCCCCGGCCGCCTTCGACTCGTTCCGCGCCGGCAACACCGTGGACGGCACCTCGCTGTACCCGATCTGCGTGAAGGTCAACGATTTCGACGCCGACTACCTGCCGAGCGGGCAGGCCGTCACGTTCGCCGCGAACATCGAGTACCAGGCCGGCGCCGACCTGGAGCGCAACTCCTGGAACGACTACCGGCTCGAGGTCAACCACCCGCTGCGTGTCGGTGGGGACCGAGTCTACCTGCAGGGCCACGGGTACGCGCCGACGTTCACGGTCATCTTCCCCGACGGCCAGACCCGGACCAGCACGGTGCAGTGGCGTCCTGACGACCCGCTGACCCTGCTGTCCTCCGGGGTGATCCGAGTGGACCCGCCGGCGGGTACCTACCCCGATCCCGATGAACGCCGCCGCCAGCAGATCGCGATCCAGGGTCTGTTCGCGCCGACCGAGTTTCTGGAGGGCACCCTGCTGTCCTCCAGCTTCCCGGCGCTGAACAAGCCCGCCGTGGCCGTCGACATCTACCGCGGCGATGCGGGCCTGGACACCGGCCGCCCGCAATCCATCTTCGATCTCGACCCCCGGTTGATCGGGCAGGGCAGGCTCAACAAGGAAGCCCGGGTCAACCTGGGCGTCGGCGAGGAGAAACGGCTCGAGGACGGGACCACCATCCGTTTCGACGGCGCCGTCCCGTTCATCAACCTGCAGGTGTCCCACGACCCCGCCCAGATCTGGGTGCTGGTCTTCTCGCTGACCATGATGGCCGGCCTGGTGGTGTCGCTGGTGGTGCGTCGCCGCCGCATCTGGGTTCGGATGACCCCTGCGCCGGCGGGTACCGTGAGCGTCGAGCTCGGGGGATTGGCCCGCACCGACAACTCCGGGTGGGGCGACGAGTTCGAGCGGTTGACCGACCGGCTGCTCACCGACGGAGGTAGACACTCGTGAACAGCACCGATATCGATATCGAGCTGGCCAGGTATTCGGACTGGGCCTTCACCTCGTCGGTGGTGGTGCTGGTGCTCGCGCTGCTGCTGCTGGCCGTCGAGCTGGCATATTCGCGCGGCCGCAAGGTCGAGGCGCGCGAGCTCGTCGGGGTGGGGGCCGACAGCGCCACCCCCGGCATCGTGACCACCGCCGACACCCGCACCGTCGACGAACGCATCGGGCGTGCCGGGGTGGCCCTGACCTACGTCGGCATCGCCCTGCTCGCGGCGTGCATCGTGCTGCGCGGGGTGGCCACCTCGCGGGTGCCGTGGGGCAACATGTACGAGTTCATCAACCTGACCTGCTTCTCCGGGCTGGTCGCCGCGGCTGTGGTGTTGCGCCGCCCGCAATACCGCGGGCTGTGGGTGTTCGTGCTGCCGCCGGTGCTGGTCCTGCTGACGGTGTCGGGCAAGTGGCTCTACACCCATGCCGCGCCGGTGATGCCTGCGCTGCAGTCCTACTGGTTGCCGATCCACGTCTCGGTGGTCAGCCTGGGCTCGGGTGTCTTCCTGGTCGGCGGGGTGGCCAGCGTGCTGTTCCTGCTGAAGATGTCCCCGCTTGCCCAGCGGGACAACGGTTTCGGGCGGATGTTGGCGCGCCTGCCGGACGCGCAGCTGCTCGACCGGATCGCCTACCGGACCACCATCTTCGCCTTCCCGGTGTTCGGTTTCGGTGTCATCTTCGGCGCCATCTGGGCCGAGGAGGCGTGGGGCCGGTATTGGGGCTGGGATCCCAAGGAGACCGTCTCGTTCATCGCGTGGGTGGTGTACGCCGCCTACCTGCACGCCCGCTCGACGGCGGGCTGGCGGGACAAGAAGGCCGCCTGGATCAACGTGGTCGGCTTCATCGCGATGATCTTCAACCTGTTCTTCATCAACCTGGTGACGGTCGGACTGCATTCGTACGCGGGAGTCTGAGCCGTGTCGAGCTTTCGGGACCAGCAGCGCTTCGTCGACCCCGCTCAAGAGGTGCCGCCGGAGTGGACGGCGCCGACGCCGCCGCGCGGGTTCCCGGTGGTGCAGGACGTGGTGCCGCCGCAGACCAGCCCGGTCCCGCTCCCGGCCCCGTATCTCGATCTGTCCACGGTCGCGCTGCTCGGCCGGCCCAAGCAGGCACCCTCGGGTGGTTGGCGCCGCTGGGTGTATCTGGCGTCGTTCAAGACGCTCAACGTGGGGGAGAGCCCCAAGGTCACCAACCAGATGAGCCTGCTCGAGGAGGTCGGCAGGCCGCTGCGGGGCTGCTACCGCATCGCGGTGCTGTCGCTCAAGGGCGGTGTCGGCAAGACCACGGTCACCGCCACGTTGGGTGCCACCTTCGCCTCCAACCGGGGTGACCGGGTGATCGCCGTCGATGCCAACCCCGACCGCGGGACCCTGAGCCAGAAGGTGCCCCTGGAGACTCCGGCGACCGTGCGGCATCTGCTGCGCGATGCCGAGGGGATCGCCAGCTACAGCGATGTCCGTCGCTACACCTCGCAGGGGCCCAGCCGGCTGGAGGTGCTGGCGTCGGAATCCGATCCGGCGGTCTCCGAGGCGTACAGCTCACAGGACTACGCGCGGACGGTCGAGCTGCTGGAGCGCTACTACAGCCTGGTGCTGACCGATTGCGGCACCGGGATGCTGCACTCGGCGATGGCGGCGGTGTTGTCGAAGGCCGATGTGCTGATCGTCGTCAGTTCGGGTTCGGTGGACGGTGCCCGCTCGGCATCGGCGACGCTGGACTGGCTGGATGCCCACGGCCACCAGGATCTGGTGCGCAACGCCGTCGCGGTGGTCAATGCGGTGCGGCCGCGCTCGGGCAAGGTCGACCTGCACAAGGTGGTCGACCACTTCTCCCGACGGTGTCGCGCGGTGCTGCAGGTGCCCTTCGACCCGCACCTGGAGGAGGGCGCCGAGATCAGCCTGGAGCGTCTGAAGCCGTCGACCCGGGACGCGTTGCTGCGCCTGGCAGCGGTGGTCGCCGCGGGGTTCCCCAGCGCGAGTTGACTATGTGCTGCGCGGGTTGTCGCCGTCGCGGAGTCGGCGCAGGAAGTCGGGATCGTCATCCGGTCCGATGACGCGCGGCCGCGGGCGAGCCGCCGATGCGCGCAGCAATCGGTATGTCGCGTATACGAGCCCGGCCACGATCAGAGCCAGGAGTAAGTACTGCAAGCGAATAACCTCCTTACTCTGAATATACGCGTCCCCTCGGTAGGCTCGGGCCGTGTCTGAATCTCGGCCGGGTCCCCGGATG
This sequence comes from Mycobacterium adipatum, assembly GCF_001644575.1. Lineage (NCBI taxonomy): Bacteria > Bacillati > Actinomycetota > Actinomycetes > Mycobacteriales > Mycobacteriaceae > Mycobacterium > Mycobacterium adipatum. The sequence continues at coordinate 5,533,001 of NZ_CP015596.1, read as the reverse complement.
GTGCGTGATGTCGGTGCTTATATGCTCGCGCGGCTGGCGTTGGCGGCCGTCCTCACCGGTGTGATCGTCGGTGCCGGGCATCTGGTCGGACTGCGCGAGTTCCCGGTGGTGGTGGCGGTGTTGTTCGCCCTCGTGCTGGCTTTGCCGTTGGGGATCTGGATTTTCGCGCCGCTGCGCCGACGGGCCACCGCCAGCATCGCCGCATTCGACGAGCGCCGCCGCCTGGACAAGGAGACCTTGCAGGCGCGGCTACGCGGTGAGGACGGTTAGCTGACAGTGGGTGACCGACCCGCCGGCGGGTGACTGTCGTAGGGTGGCAGACGTGCGGACCGGGGCTGTGGGTATCGACCCTGCCCGGCCAGTGCTCCGCAGACTCCAGTCGGTTGTGTCGTCGATTGCCGCGTCGTCTGCGCTGAGTGTTCGACGATGTCTTGCGGTGTTGCTGGCGGTGCTGTGTACCCCGTTCGCGTTCGCCGCGATCGCCGCCGCGGACCCGAACTCCGAACCTGCCCCGGCGCCTGCGGCCGATCCCGCGCCGGTGACCGTGGCGGTGCACACCATCGAACCGTTCGTGATGCGCACCAGCCACGGTGAGCTCACCGGCTTCAGCATCGACCTGTGGAACGAGATCGCCAAACGTCTCGACTGGAGTACCGAATTCGTCGACACCGCCGATGTGGCCGGGCAGCTGGGGGCGGTGAACGACGGCCGCGCCGACGTTGCCCTCGGCGCCGTCTCGCTGACCTCCGAGCGCGAGCAGTTCTTCGATTTCTCGCAGCCGACACTGGACGCCGGCCTGCAGATCATCGTCCCGGTCGAGGACACCCGGCCCTCGGTGCCCGGCCTGGGCGGGTACCTGGAGCTGTTGCTGTCGCGGACGATGCTGATCTGGCTCAGCGCGGCACTCGTGGTGAGCATCGTGCCGGCACACATCTTCTGGCTGATCGAGCGCCGCCGGGCGAAATCCGGTGCAACGCCGGTGGTGTCGAGCTCGTATTGGCCCGGCATCCTGCAGGCCTTCGGTTGGGGTGTCGGTTCGCTGGTGGGGCGACAGACCACCGGGGCGACCAGAGCCCTCACCAAGGCGCTGGCGATTCTGTGGGGATTCGCCGGGATCGTGTTCGTCTCGTTCTATTCGGCCAACCTCAGCGCCACCCTGACGGTGACCAAACTCGCGGCCAAGGTCACCGGCCCGGCCGATCTGTACGGCAAGTCCGTGGCCACCGTGGCGGGCACCACCGCGGCGAGTTTTCTGCGCAGCATGGGCATCGACGCGACCGAGACCGGCACCGTCGAGGACTCCTATGACCTGATGCGCAACGACGGGTACGACGCCGTCGTCTTCGATGCGCCGGTGCTGCGGTATTACGTCGCGCACCGCGGAGAAGGTGTCGCCGTGATGGCCGGCCCGGTGTTCCAGGAAGAGGATCAGGGGTTCGTCTTTCCCATCGACAGCCCGCTGCGTAAGCCGGTCAACCAGATGCTGTTCCAGATGCGCGAGGACGGTACCTACAACCTGATCAAGGAGAAGTGGTTCGGCGACGATGTCGCCACCGCGGGGCGCACCGGCTGAGCGCGCCTCATCCCAACGTCAACGCCAGCGCGACCGCGACGGCCCACACCAGCATGGTCAACCCGGTGTCGCGCAGCACCGGAATGAGCTCGCGCCCACCGAGCCCGCGGCGCACCGGGGCCGCCGCGCGCACCGCCAGCGGCAGCGCCACCAGCCCGACCGCGGTCCACGGGGTGGCCGCCATGAGCACCAGCGTCAGCGCGAAGGCCACCACCAGCAGCACGACATAGAGGATGCGGGTGCGCGCATCGCCCAGCCGTACCGCCAGGGTGATCTTGCCGGAGTCGGTGTCGGTGGGGATATCGCGCAAGTTGTTGGCCACCAACACCGCCGAGGACAGTGAGCCCATCGCGACCGCCATCGCCAGACCCACCCAGTCCACCCGCAGCGCCTGGGTGTACTGCGTGCCCAGCACCGCGACCAGCCCGAAGAACACGAACACCGCGACCTCTCCGAGTCCGCGGTAGCCGTACGGTTTGGACCCGCCGGTGTAGAGCCAGGCCCCGGCGATGCAGGCGGCGCCGACGGCGATCAGCCAGGGCTGACTGACCAGCGCCAGCGCCAGTCCCGCACCGGCTCCCAGCAGTAGGCTCGCCACCGCCGCGGCCAGCACCGCACGGGGGGAGGCCACCTTGGAGCCGACCAGCCGCAGCGGTCCGCTGCGCACGTCATCGGTGCCGCGGATCCCGTCGGAGTAATCGTTGGCGTAGTTCACCCCGACGATCAGGGCCAGCGCGACCACCAGCGCGAGCAGTGCCTTCCACCACACGGCCTGCCCGAGCCAGGCCGCCGCGCCGGTGCCGGCGATCACCGGCGCCACCGCGTTCGGGAGCGTGCGGGGACGGGCTCCCTCGATCCATTGCGCAAAGCTGGCCACGTGCGCCATCGTTGCACGCCGGGCAGCGAGTCCGGCGAGGGGGCGAGCGCCCCGCCTGAGCAGGGGTGACTCGGCACACCTTGTCACATCGCCGGGCCGGCGTGAGACTGATCCAATGACTGACCGACTCAGCAAGAGTGAAATCGCCAAGGACGCCCTGCAGGAGGGTGTGGAGACCGTGGCATCGACGGTGGGCGAGGTCGCGACCATCATCACCACAGCGGTCAAGGATGTGGCCAATGCGATCGGCGGGCTGGCCACCGACGCCTTTGCGATCCGCGACGCGGCCCGTCAGGCCGCCGAACGCGCCGAACTGGACGAGCAGCCCGACGCCTGATGCTCGGTGTCATCGGCGGTAGTGGTTTCTACACGTTCTTCGGTCCGGACGCCCGCACGATCAGCCTGGACACCCCATACGGAGCGCCGAGTGCCGCCCTCACCGTGGGGAACGTCGCGGGCCACGAGGTGGCGTTCCTGCCGCGGCACGGGCTCAACCACGAGTACTCCCCGCACAATGTGCCCTACCGGGCGAACATGTGGGCGCTGCGCGCGCTCGGGGTGCGACGCATCTTCGCGCCGTGTGCGGTGGGCAGCCTGAGCCCGGCGCTGGGACCGGGCGCCATCGTGGTCCCCGATCAGCTGGTGGACCGCACCAGCGGGCGGTCGGACACCTACTTCGATTCCGGCGGGATCCACGTCGGGTTCGCCGATCCGTACTGTCCGACACTGCGAGCCGCGGCCGCAGGTCTGCCCGCGGTGTCCGACGGCGGCACGATGGTCGTGATCCAGGGGCCCCGGTTCTCGACCCGCGCCGAGAGCCAGTGGTTCGCGGGCCAGGGCTTCACCCTGGTCAACATGACCGGCTATCCGGAGGCGGTGCTCGCCAGAGAACTGGAAATGTGTTATGCCGCAATCGCTTTGGTAACCGATTTGGATGCAGGCATCGAGGCCGGTGCCGGGGTGCGGGCGGTGGACGTCTTCGCCGAGTTCGAACGCAACATCGCAGGCTTCAAGCAACTCGTGCACGAGGCCATCGCCGGGGTGACACCCGAGCGCACCTGCACGCATTGCCTGGCACATGAGGGCGTCACCCTGCCGTTCGACCTCCCGTGAGGGTGTTGCTCACCGGTGCGGCCGGTTTCATCGGCGCCCGGATCTGGGCGCGGCTGGCACAGGCCGGACACGAGGTGGTGGCCGTCGACGCCATGCTGGGGGCCGCTCATCGTGACGGTGCCCAGCCGCCGCCGCAGTGCCGGCTGCTCGACATCCGCGACGCCGCCGCGGTGGGCGAGGCGCTCACGGGTGTCGACGTGGTCTGCCATCAGGCCGCCGTCGTCGGCGCCGGCGTCAACGCCGCGGACGCACCGGCCTACGGCAGCCACAACGACTACGGCACGACGGTGCTGCTGGCCGCGATGTTCGCCGCGGGCATCTCGCGGCTGGTATTGGCCTCCTCGATGGTGGTGTACGGGCAGGGCGGGTACGACTGCCCCGTACACGGACCGGTCGAACCGTTGCCGCGGACGCGCGAGGACCTCGACAGCGGCGTGTTCGAGCACCGCTGCCCGGTCGGCGGTGAACCCTTGCGGTGGCGGTTGGTCGGCGAGGACGCGCCCCTGCGACCCCGCAGCCTGTACGCGGCCAGCAAGACCGCGCAGGAGCATTACGCCGTCGCGTTCAACGATTCGGTCGGCGGATCGGTGGTCGCGCTGCGCTATCACAACGTGTACGGCCCGGGGATGCCCCGGGACACCCCCTACTCGGGGGTCGCGGCGATCTTCCGCTCGCAGCTGCAATCCGGGCAGGCGCCGAAGGTGTACGAGGACGGCGGCCAGATGCGCGACTTCGTGCACGTCGACGACGTGGCCGCGGCCAACGTGGCGGCCATCGAAGCCGATCTCGGTGGTTTCACCGCGGTCAACGTCTGCTCGGGCCGCCCGGTGTCGATCCTGGACGTGGCCACCCGGCTCAGCGAGGCCCGGGACGCCCCGGCCCCCGTGGTCACCGGCCAGTACCGGCACGGCGACGTCCGCCACATCGTCGCCGACCCGGCACGCGCCGCCGAGTTGCTCGGCTTCCGCGCCCAGGTGGATCCACGGGCGGGCCTCGGCGAGTTCGCCTTCGCGCCACTGCGGGACTGACCCAGGGTCAGCACGGCAGCGGCAGCCGCACCTCGAACCGGGCACCGGTCGTCAGGTTCTGCGCCGTGACCGACCCGCCGTGTGCCTGCACCAGCCCGGCGGCAATCGCCAGGCCCAGCCCCGAACCGTTGGGCAGCGTCGAATCCGGCCGTGGCACACGCCCATTGGACCCGCGGTAGGCGACGTCGAAGACCCGCGGCAGGTCGTCCTCGTCGATGCCGACACCGGTGTCGTCCACCCGAACCCAGGCCTGGGGTCCCTCGGACCCGACGGTCAAGGTGACGCTGCCGCCCTCCGGTGTGTGGGCGGTGGCATTGGCGACCAGATTCGACAGCACCCGTACCAGAGCCCGGTCGCTGCCGAGGACGTGGACCGCTCGATCGGGAAGCTCGGCATGCAACGCCACCCCGGCACGTCGCGCCGGGATCCGGTGCGCGGCAAGGACATCGTCGACCACCTCGTCGAGGGCGACCAGTTCGTGGATGGGCGCCGCCGCGCCGGCGTTGATCTTCGACATCTCGAACAGGTCGTCGACCATCTCGGCAAGCCGGATGGATTCCTGCTCGATGTGTTTGGCGTGCGAACGTACATCGTCGTCGGTGACCACACCGTCGGCGATGGCCTCCGAGACGGCGCGAATCCCCGCCAGCGGTGTGCGCAGGTCATGGCTGACAAACGCGACGAGTCGGCGCCGGGACTGCTCGGCGGCCCGCTCGGAATCCCGGATCTGGCGCTCCCACACCGTGCGCCGGGCCTGGTAGCGGGCGAGCATCACGGCGGTGGGAATGGTGACCGTCGAGACGATCGCCAGTACCACGGCGATCTGCTGGAAGGTCTCGGTGATCATGAAGCCGCTGGCTCCCAACACACCGGTGAACGTGGCGATCGTCGGGATCAACACCAGCGCAACCATGCTGACCGCCAGCGACCACGAGCGCGCCAGCCGGATCGCGATGGCGCCGGCGGCCACCACCGGCACCGAGCAGGCCAGCGCCCAGCCGGCGATCTCCCACAGATCGGTCACCGCGCACTCCACAGATAGCCGCGGCCCCACACCGTCTGGATGCGGTGCTGGTCCCCGAGTTTCGCGCGTAACCGCTTGACGTGCACCGTGACCGTGGACATATCGCCGTAGTCCCAGTGCCATACCCGTTTGAGCAGGTCGGACCGGGAGAACACGGTATCGCCATTGGTCAGGAAGAACACCAGCAGATCGAACTCCCGGTTGGTCAGGCTGATCGGGCGTCCGGCCACCGTCACCGAGCGTGCCGCCGTCGACACGCTGAGATCGCCGCACGAAAGTTCCATGGGGGCAACCGGAATCGCACCGCTGCGCCGCAGCACCGATTGCACACGCAGCGCCAACTCGCGAGGGCTGAACGGTTTCGTCAGATAGTCGTCGGCGCCGGCTTCCAGACCGGCGATCCGATCGTCCTGTTCGCCGAGGGCGGTCAACAGGATCACCGGCAGGCTGAAATTGCCGTCGCGGCGCAGATCGCGGCACAGCGTGAGGCCGTCGGACTCGGGCATCATCACGTCGAGCACCGCGACGTCGATATCGACGGAACCGAGCAGTCGCCGTGCCTCGGCCCCGTCCTGGGCGATCGCCACTTCCAGTCCGTCGCGTTCGAGATATCGCCGGACCACATCGCGCACGACGGTGTCGTCGTCGGCGATCAGCACCCGGGTCATAGCCTTCGAGGCTAGCCGCCACCGGCCCGCCGGGCAGCGGTGTCACGGTTCTGTCACCATTTTGCCGTGGCACCCGGAGCGGAGTCGGCCTAGCGTCGTTGCCATGACCGATCGCCGGCCGGCTTCCGTGACGGTCGTCCTCCCGTGTCTCAACGAGCAACATTCGCTACCGGGTGTGTTGGCGGCGATCCCGAACGGGTACACCGCGCTGGTGGTCGACAACAACAGCACCGACGACACCGCCGCGGTGGCCCGTGCGCACGGGGCGACGGTGGTGCACGAGGCCCGTCCGGGTTACGGGTCGGCGGTCCATGCCGGGGTCGTGGCGGCGCAGACCCCCATCGTCGCCGTTCTGGACGGGGACGGGTCGCTCGATCCCGCGGAGTTGCCGTCGATGGTGGCCGAACTCGATCATGGCGCCGATATGGTGATCGGCCGGCGCCGCGCCGGGCCGGGGGTCGGCTGGCCGTGGCACGCCCGGCTGGGTACCGCCGCGGTGTGCTGGCGGCTGCGCCGGCGTTACCGGCTGCCGGTGCATGACATCGCCCCGATGCGGGTGGCCCGCCGGGACGCGTTGTTGGGTCTCGGCGTGACCGACCGCCGGTCGGGCTATCCGCTGGAGCTGTTGGTGCGGGCGGCGCGCGCGGATTGGCGGGTGGTCGAACGTGACGTCCGCTACGGTTCGAGGACTGCCGGCAAGTCCAAGGTCAGCGGATCTGTGCGGGGCAGCGTCATTGCGGCGCTGGACTTTTGGCGAGCCATCTGATGTGGGCCTGCACCGTTCTGGTGGTTGCCAAGGCGCCGGTGCCGGGGCTGGCCAAGACCCGGCTGGCCGCCGATCTGGGTGCCGAGGTGGCCGCGGATATCGCGGCCGCGGCGTTGCTGGACACACTGGACACGGTGGCCGCCGTCCCGGTGTCGCGGCGGGTCGTCGCGATGACCGGGGATCTGGCGCGGGCCTGCCGGTATCGGGAGATCGAGCGCCGGCTCGCCGATTTCACCGTGATCGAGCAACGTGGCCACGGCTTTGCCGAGCGGCTGGCACACGCCCACCGGGACGCCGCCGCGTTCGGACTGCCGGTACTGCAGATCGGTATGGACACCCCGCAGGTCAATCCCGAGCTGATCGACGAGTGTTGCCGCGGGCTGCGCGACACCGACGCGGTGCTCGGCCTGGCCGCGGACGGCGGTTGGTGGGTGCTGGGCGTGCGGAAACCTTCGATGGCCGAGTGTCTGCGCACGGTGCCGATGTCACAACCGGACACCGGAGCGCGCACCCTGCTCGCGTTGTTCGACGCGGGTCTGGGTGTGCGCCTGGTGACCGAACTGGCCGATGTCGACACCGTCGCCGATATCGACGGGGTGCGCTGCGTGTGCGCCCCCGGCGGTCGATTCGCCCAGGCCACCCGGCTGGCGGGGGTGTAGGCGTGCACGGGGATCTCTACGAGCAGGCCCTGGACGGGCAGCGATGTTGGATCCGCCAGGAGGACGGCCGGGTGAAACGGTTGCCGGTGCATGACTGGCTGATCGGGTCGCAGCCCGACAACCCGTTCGACCGCGCCATCGTCGGCATGTGTACCGGTCCCACCATCGACCTGGGTTGTGGCCCCGGGCGTTTGGTTGCCGACCTGCTGCGCCGCGGCGTGCCGGCGCTGGGCGTCGATCAGTCGGCGTGTGCCGTCGAGCTCGCGCGCAGCAGCGGAGTGCCGGTGCTGCGCCGCGACCTGTTCGGCCCGCTGCCCGGGGTGGGCCGCTGGCACACCGCCCTGCTCGCCGACGGCAACGTCGGGCTGGGTGGTGACCCGTGGCGGGTGCTGCAGCGGGCCGGCGAGCTGCTGCGCCGCGGGGGCGAGTGCCTGGCCGAATTCGATACGGCGGCGAGCGGGGTGGAGGCGCGGTGGGTGCGGTTGGAGTCCGACCAGGCCATCGGTCCGTGGTTCAGGTGGGCCACGGTCGGCCTGGATTGCGCGGCGCGGATCGCCGCGGACGTCGGGTTGGTGTTGCGGTCGGTGCATCCCATCGGTGATCGCGTGATCGCGAGTCTGGCCGTCCGGTGACCACGCTGCGCGGCACCGCCGTGACCGCCAGGGTGGGCGTCGCGCTGGGGCTCGCGGTGGCGGTGTGTTTTGTCACCGGACTACTCAGCCATTTCATCCAGCACCCGCAGCCATGGTTCGCCTGGCCGACCCGGCCGGTCTGGCTGTATCGGGTGACCCAGGGGCTACACGTCGCTTCCGGCATCGCCGCGATTCCGCTGGTGGTGGTCAAGCTCTGGTCGGTGTGGCCGAAGCTGTTCCAGCGACCGGTCATCGGGGGGCCGGTCCGTCTGCTGGAGCGGGGATCGATCCTGGTCCTCGTCGCTTCGATCCTGTTCGAGCTGACCACCGGTCTGCTGAACATCGCGCACTGGTACGTGTTCGAGTTCTATTTCCCCCCAGCGCATTACGCGATGGCCTACGTCGCGGCGGGTGCGGTGCTGGTGCACCTGGCGGTGAAACTGCCGATCGTCCGCCGGGCCCTCGGCGAACCGGTCGACGATGTCACCGACGGTGTCCACGTCGGACCGAACCGCCGCACGGTGCTGCGGGGCACCTGGCTGGCGGTCGCGGCGGCCACGGTGGTGACCGCGGGGCAGACCGTTCCGGTGCTGCGCCGGGTCTCTGTGCTGGCGCCGCGTAGCGGTGAAGGGCCACAAGGTGTTCCGGTCAACCGCAGCGCGATCGCCGCGGGTGTTCTCGCGACGGCGCGTTCGCCGCGGTACCGGTTGACCGTGACCAACGGGGCACGTAGCCGGGCATTCACCGTCGACGACCTGCGGGCGCTCCCGCAGGCCACGTATCGGTTACCGATCGCATGTGTGGAGGGGTGGAGCGCCGAGGCCGAGTGGACCGGGGTGGTGCTGGTGGATCTGCTGGCCGCGGTGGCCGGTTCGCCGGATGCCGATGTGCGGATGGTCTCCTTGGAGGCGCCCGGCCCCTATTCGCGGACGGTGCTGCCGGCGCGGCATGCGCGCGATCCGCAGACCCTGATCGCGCTGCAACTCAACGGGGAGACGTTGAATCTCGACCACGGCTATCCGTGTCGGCTGATCGCGCCGAGCCGGCCCGGCGTCTTGCAGACGAAATGGTTGTCCCGTATCGAGGTGCTGCCGTGACGGCGACGCGGATCCTGTTGGCGCTGGCCGGTATCGGGGTCGGTTGCTACGGCGCGGTGCTGTTGCTGGAACTCCCGACGGCGACGGTGGTGCGGGTCCTGACATGGGCCGTGGTGGCCGTGGTGATCCACGACCTGGCGTTCGCGCCGCTGTGTGCCGCGGTGGGCCTGGCCGGCGGGCGCCTGCTCCCGTCGCGCTGGCGGTCGCCGTTGGCGGTGGCCGCGCTGTGCAGCGTGGTGCTGGTGCTGTTGGCCGTCCCGGTGTACGGCAAACCCGGACTGCGCCCGGACAACCCGACCGTGCTGGATCGCGACTATCCGTTGGGTCTGTTGTCCGCGCTGGCCCTGGTGTGGCTGTGTGTACCGGTCTACCTGTTGTTGCGGCGGTTACCAGTTCGTCAGAATCAGGTGGTTGATCGCCAGGGCGCCCACGACGTTGAGCGCGAGCCACCAACGGTGTGACCGCGGCGGCAGCAGCGCCCCGGCGGCGGTGAGCCACACCGTGAACGGCAACCAGATGCGTTCGGTCTCGGCTTTGCTGAGCATGCTCAGGTCGGCGAGGATGATCGACAGCAGCGCCCCGGTCAGCAGTAGATGCAGTCCCGAACGCCGACGCAACGCGCGCGCATCGAAGACGTGACCCAGTGCCGCCACACTGCCGAGACCGATGGCGCACACCGTAGACGCCAGATTGGCCCACACCCAGTACTGGAATGGCCGGTCGTTGGCGATGCCCTGCCAATAGCGTTCCTGCACCAGGTGATAGCCGTCGAACCACCAGAAACCCGCCGCATAGAAGGCAGCCACCACCGCCAGTGCCGCAATGACGGCGGGTACCAGGGCGCGCAGCGCCGAGCGCCGATCGGTGGCGGTCAGGAGCACCGCCACCGCGGGCAGCGCGATCAGTCCGATTCCGTAGTTGAGGAAGATGCCCCAGCCCAGCAGCAGTCCGGCGCCGGCGCCGGCCGGCACCGCCCGGCGGGGCCGCCCGTGCACGGCCAGCGCCAGCAGGGCGATGCCCCAGGCCGCCACCCCGGCGAAATAACCGTCGGCCGAGACCGCGATCCAGATCGCCGCCGGGGCGACCGCCACGAAGGGCGCCGCCAGTCGCGCGGTGGCCTCGTCGGCGACCGCGCGGATGGCGATGATGATGGCCGCGGCCGCGCTGGAACCGACCAGCAGGCAGAACAATCCGGCCCACGCGCCGCCACCGAGTCCGATGCGGTCCAGCCAGACGAAGCTCAGCAGCGCTGCGGGCGGATGGCCCGAGACGTGGGTGATCCAGGAATCCGGCTGGAAGTCCAAGATCCTGGCGGAGAACGTGCGGACCGCTTCGGGGATGTCGGTGATCGTCGGGACCTGACGCAGGTACTCGTGGCGCGCGGTGAGCCGGCCGGCGAAGCCACGCTCCCACCCGTCGACCATCGCCAGCGAGAACGCCCACAGCAACGATGTGGCCCAGGTGAGGCCCACCAGGGACCGCCAGCGCAACCGCCCGGCGACGTCCGGGCCCCACCGCACCACCGCCGCGGCGATCAGCAGGGCCGGCACCGTTCCCCACCCGACGTGCGCCTCCCACCATCCGAAGATCGGCGCGGTGTCGGCGAAGGCGCGGACGCGTTCCGGTGTGCTGTTGATGATCGGGGTGAGGGTGCCCAGGCCCAGGTGCGGCACTGCGAACGCCGCCACCAGCAGGACCACCCCGACGGACAACGCCGCCGCTTCCCGGCCTCGAATCGGCATGTCCTCCACACTATGGGTGTTCATCGACGGACCCCGGGTCACAGGAAACTTGACGGGTGTCGATAATGAGCGGATGACTACTACGTCCGGGGACTTCTGCGCGCGTTACGGCATCGACTTCCCACTCTTCGCCTTCAGTCATTGCCGCGATGTGGTGGCCGCGGTCTCCAACGCCGGCGGGTTCGGCGTGCTGGGCGGTGCCGCGTACTCACCGGAGCGGCTCGATCAGGAGCTCACCTGGATCGATCAGCACGTCAACGGCAAGCCCTACGGCATCGACATCATCGTGCCCGCAAAGTTCGAGGGCAAGGGTGAGGCGCTGTCCAGCGATGACCTGGCCTCCCGCATCCCGGAGAGCTACCGCGAGTTCGTCAATAAGCTGCTGGCCGATCACGGCATCGAACCCGACACCAAGGTCCGTACCGGTAAGCCCGTGCTCTCCGGTGGGAACGGCGAGGAACTGCTCGAGGTCGCGATGAGTCACCCGATCAAGATGATGGCCAATGCGCTCGGCGTGCCGCCGAATTACATGATCGAGGCGGGCCGCGAGCGCGGAATCCCGGTCGCCGCACTGGTCGGGGCCAAGGAGCACGCCGTCAAGCAGGTCGCCGCGGGGGTTGACCTGATCGTGGCGCAGGGCACCGAGGCCGGCGGGCACTGCGGTGAGGTGTCCACCCTGGTGGTCGTCCCGGAGGTGATCGACGCGATCGACGATGCCGTGCCGGTGCTGGCCGCCGGCGGCATCGTCACCGGACGCCAGATGGCCGCCGCGGTGGCCATGGGCGCCGCGGGCGCCTGGACCGGTTCGGTGTGGCTGACCACCGAAGAGGCCGAGACCGAGCCGCACACCGTCACCAAGATGCTGGCCGCGAGCTCGCGGGACACCGTGCGCTCGGCCGGCCGCACGGGCAAACCCTCGCGGCAGCTGCGCTCGGACTGGACCGACGCTTGGGCGCCCAATCCCGGTGGACAGCAGCCGCTTCCGTTGCCGCTGCAGAACATGTTGTCCGAGCCGGTGCTGCGCCGCATCGACGCGCTGGCCGACCAGGGGCATGAGGGCGCGAAGCTGCTGTCGACCTACTTCGTCGGGCAGGGCGTCGGCCTGATGAACAAGGTGAAACCGGCCCGCGATGTGGTGCTGGAGTTCATCGAGGATTACCTGGCGGCCACCGAGCGGTTGAGCAACTCGCTGCCTGAATGAACCGCGGCGCCGGCCGACCCGCCATAATCGGCGGGTGACCGGCACCGAACTGCTCCTGTTGGTCACCGCCGGACTACTGCTCGCGGGGCTGATCACCTTCCTGGTGCTTTTCCTCGTGGTGCGTCGCCAGTTGGGCACCGTCCGTCGCGAGCTCACCCGGCTGCTGGCCGAGCAGGACGACCAGCGCCGGCGCCGGCGCCGCGGGGTCGCCCCGCTGGCGCTCAAGACGGTCTTTCAAACCGCGGACATGCTGATCAACAAGGGCCTCGGCGCCACCGTGCGCAACTCGATCGAAGACCTCGCGGGCTGGGCCCAGATCGAACGGCCCGACCTGGCCAGGCTCACCGCCGACGGCCGGGTGGTCATCGTGTTCTCCGATATCGAGGGCTCCACCGAGTTCAACGAATCGATGGGTGACCGCGCCTGGGTGCGGGTGCTGGGCAAGCACAACAAGCTGATCGAGTCGCTGGTCGTCAAACACGGCGGGCATGTGGTGAAGAACCAGGGTGACGGCTTCATGATGGCCTTCGCCGATCCGGAGAACGCGGTGCGGTGCAGCGCCGCGGTGCAGGGCGCGCTGGAAGAGAACCCGCAGCGCTGGGAGTCCATCAAGGTGCGCATCGGCGTGCACATGGGTACCTCGGTGCGTCGCGGTGAGGACCTGTTCGGGCTCGATGTCGCCATGGCGGCCCGGGTCGCCGGTCAGGCCGACGGCGGCGAGATCCTGCTCAGCGCAGCTGTTGGTGCGGCCGTCAAAGATCTCGACGATATCCGGCTGGGTGCGCCGCGCGAGGTCGAACTCAAGGGCCTGCGCGGCACCCATCTGCTGTATCCGGTGGACGGATCAACCTGGCGTCGAGGCTGAGGTGCCCTGAATCGGTTTGGTGGTTGCGGGCTTCTGGTCGGCGGCCTTGATCAGCTTGGCGGTCCACTCCGCGCCGAGCTTGACCAGACCGGACTCCGGGTACTGGACGTGGGAATCCCAGTCCCGGCCCAGCGAGCACACCGGGTCGGCCGGTGCGCACAGATCTGCAGTGCGCGGCCCGAACACCGTGCTCATCCGGGTCAGTGGGTTACCGATGCGGGCAGACGGATTGCCGAACACCACCACGGAGGTGATGTGCGGACCAGCAGAGGCCGGCAGCGGTGCGGTGTAGCCGAGTCCGGCGATCGGGGCGGTGGTGACGATGTCCACCACCGCGGCCCCCTGCGAGTAGCCGCCGAGCACGATATCGGTTTTGGGGCACTGCGCGGCGATCATCTGGACCCGCTTGCTCATATCGTTGGCGCCGATGGCCGCCTTCATGAAGTCCCAGGTGGCCGGGTACTTCACCGCGTAGGTGCTGACGGACTTGCCCTTGACCATCGGCTTGAGCGATTCGACGAAGGCCTTGCCGACCTTGCCGATGCCGGGCGGCTCATCGGTCCCACGGGCGAAGACAACCTCGATATCGGAGCACTGTGGCGCGGCCGCCGCGATCGGTGCGGTCCACGGGCTCAGGCCGAGCGCCAGTGCCGCCGTCATGAGCACGGCCAATCTTCGGGCGGCCATTTCTCTAGTTCTCCTCGACTGTTTCGGTCCGCTACGTGCCCCCTTCAATGCCCATCATTATTCACAATATTCACTCTATTAACATCTGTGCCAATTCTGTGACCTTGATCCGACGGGCTGAACCGGTCGGCCGCGATGGCCCGCGAGAGTGCGGTGGCGGAGAGTTTGCCCACTTGAGGCCCCCGACAATGGCAATCTTGGGAGGCCCAGCGGGGTCGGTCAGAGCGGTATCTGGCCGGCGCGCGGTGTGCTGCCGGATACCTGGAACATCACCTTGCGCGCGATGTCGACGGCATGGTCGGCGAACCGCTCGTAGAACCGACCCAGCAGCGCCACATCGGTGGCCGCGGCCACCCCGTCGGGCCAGCGGTCGTTGAGCACCGTGCCCAAGAGCTCACGGTTGAGATCGTTCATCGCCGCATCGCCTTCCTGGACGCGCACCGCCTCGGCCATGTCACCGGCCACCACCGCGCGCTGGGCGCGCTCGGCGAGTTCGACGGCGTGGCGCCCCATATCGGCGAACAGGCCTAGGGTCCGTGCGGGCACGGCGATACCGGTGCGTGCCCGCGTACCGATCCCGGCGATGTTGATGGCCAGCGCGCCCATCCGGTCGGCGTTGGCCGCGATGCCGAACGCCGTCATGACGAGACGGAGGTCGTGGGCCACCGGAGCGTGCCGCGCGAGCAGCGCGAACGCGCGCCGCTCCACCTGCTGCTCGAGTGCATCCAGGTGGCGCAGCTGCGATCGCACCCGCCCCGCCGCGGCGGTGTCACCGTCGACCACGGACGCGGTCGCGTCGGCGGCCGTCGTCGCGGCGATTCCACACATCTCCCCGAGCTCGGCGGTGAGCCGGTCGAGTTGAGCGTGGAACTCGGTCCTCATGGTGCGTCGGGGTACCCGTTTGCCGGACTGTCAAACTGATCCGATGTCCGTTCTTCGCCTGGCAGCCCCCATTGGCCTGGCCTTTCTACCCCTGGGCATGGCGTTGGGGTTCTTGGTGGTGCACGCCGGCCTGGCGTGGTGGTGGGCGCCGGTGTTCGCCGCCGTCATCTACGCCGGGTCGCTGGAGTTCCTGATGGTCGGGCTGGCCGCGGCCGGGGCGCCCGTCGCCACGGTCGCACTGACCACCCTGATCGTGAACTCGCGGCATGTCTTCTACGCGTTGTCGTTCCCGCTGCACCGGGTCCGCAGTGTGCCCGGCAAGACGTACAGCACCTACGTCCTCTCCGATGAGGCGTTCGCGGTGGGCGTCAGCCCCGCCGCCCGCACCTGGACGTCGGGACAGATCCTGGCGATGCAGGCCGGTCTGCACCTGACCTGGACGGTGTCGGCGGCAGCGGGTGCCTTGCTGGGTGCGGCGCTGCCGATCGAGCGGCTACAGGGCCTGGAGTTCGCGCTCACCGCCCTGTTCATCGTGCTGGCCATCGACGCCTACTCCCAGCACCCGGACCCGCTGACCGCGCTGCTGGCGGTGGCGTGTGCGGTGGCGGCCGGGCTGCTGGCGCCGGGGCAGATGCTGGTGTGGGCCTTTACGGCGTTCACCGCGCTGCTGTTCGCACGCTTGCTGGCGGAGCGCCGCGGTGCCTGACGCCGGGTACATCGCGATCCTCGTCGCCGTCAGCGCCGCGATCACCTGGGCACTGCGTGCAGTACCGTTCGCGGCGTTGGCGCCCATGCGGCACAGCGCCGTGGTGCGCTACCTGAGCCTGCACATGCCATTGGGGGTGATGGTCATGCTGGCGCTCTACACCGTCCGAGATGTCCCCGAAGCGGCTGGGCGACAACAACTGTGGGCGATCATCGCAGTTCTGGTGACGGCGGGCCTGCAGCTGTGGCGCCGACACGCGCTGCTGTCCATCTTCGTCGGCACCGGAATTTATGTGGCGCTGATGTCACTGTGGTGACAGAGTGTGCCGCCGTGAGCATCCTGTTCTGCGGCACCGCACTGGGCCGGCGCATCGAGCACGCCGAGGCCGCGCTCATCGGCGCGGCGGTCGGTGCGGCACGGCACCGCGGCACCGAGGGGTTCGCGTTGCCGGTGGCCGGCGGACTGGCCGCCTTCGCCGAGCCGGGCGCGCCCTTCAACAAGGTGGTGGGTCTGGGATTCGGCGGTGTGCCCACCGCGGCCGAATTCGACGCGGTCGAGCGGGCTTACGCCGAACGCGGATCGCCGACACCGGTGGAACTGAGCACCCTCGCCGATCCGCGGATCGCCGAACTGCTCGGTGCCCGGGGATACCGGGCGGTGGCTTTCGAGGATGTGCTCGGCCGTACCCTCGGCGGGCACTCGGCCGGCCAGGCGCCCGCCGATATCGAGGTACGCCCCGCGTCGGAGCACGAACTCGACGCCTGGGTCGATGTGGTGGTGCAAGGGTTCGCGCACCCGGACGGGGAGGGGGTGCCCAGCCCCGAGGAGTTCCCGCGCGAGGTGGTGGCCCGCGCCGAACGCGATTTCGCCGGGGCCGGAGTGACCCCCTATCTGGCGGTGCTCGACGGTCATATCGCCGGCGGCGGCAGCATGCGCGTCACCGACGGCGTGGCACAGCTGACCGGAGCGGCCACCGCCCCGGCCGACCGCCGGCGCGGTGTGCAGGGGGCGCTACTGGCCGCCCGCCTGCACGATGCCGAGGCGGCGGGTGCCGATATCGCGGTGGTCACCACGGCGCCGGGATCGCTCTCGCAGCGCAATGTGCAGCGACGCGGTTTCCACCTGCTCTACACCCGGGCCATCCTGGTGCGCGCGGCCGGTCAGTAGAGCTGTGTTCGGTAGTTCTCCTCGCTGTAATAGGCCTCCAGCTCCTCGAGGGTCTGCTCGGCCTTGAAGGACTTGGCCAGCTGCGCGGTGCTGGGCACCGACTCCGGGGTCCATATTTCCGGCTTCCAGGCGTCGGCGCGAAGAAAGGCCTTGGAGCAGTGGAAGAACACTTCCTCGATGCTGACCTCCAGCGCCAGGATGGGCCGCTTCCCCTGCACCGTGAGCGCGTCGAAATAGTCTGCGTCCGAAACGATTCGGGCGGTTCCGTTGATCCGGACGGTGTCGCCGCGGCCGGGTATGACGAACAGTGTGCCCACGTGTGGGTTGGCCAGCACGTTGAGGTAACCGTCGACGCGCTTGTTCCCGGGACGCTCCGGGATGGCGATCGTCGAGTCGTCGATGATGTGCACGAATCCGGGCGGATCACCCTTGGGGGACACGTCGAGGTGACCGTCGGCATCGGTGGTCGCCACGAAACACAGCGGCGAGTTCTGCAGCCAGGTGCGGTGCACATCGGCGAGCTTTCCGGCCACCTTGTTGGCCACGGCCGGGTGTGGGTGCCCGACGATCTCGCGGAGCTGCTCGACGGTCGTCACTTCAGTTGCGCTCACCCGCTCCATCATGCCCGCCGAAGCGCTGGATGAGGGCCCGCCGGTCCAGCTTGCCGATGCCGCGCCGCGGCAGTTCGTCGACGATATGCAGTTCGCGGGGTGCTGCCGTGAGATCCAGCGTCGTGCCGATATGGTCCCGCAGTTCGGCGAGCGTGGGTTCGCGTAGCCCGGCCACCAGCACGATCGCGGCGGCGACGCGCTGGCCGAGCCGGTCATCGGGTAGGCCGAAGACCGCGCAATCGGCGACGGCGGGATGGTCGGCCAGCGCGTTCTCCACCAGTTGGGGCAGCACCGTGAGCCCGCCGGTGCTGACCGCGTCATCCGCCCTGCCCAGAATGCTCAGCACACCCGAATCATCAAGGGTGCCAAAGTCGTCGGTGCGGAACCAGCCAGGTTCGGCGAACGGATCGGGCTGTACCGGGTTGCGGTACCCGGATGCCACCACCGCGCCGCCGAGCGTCACCCGACCGGTTGGGCCGGCCACCTCGTCGAGGCGAATCGCGACGCCGTCCAGCGGGACGCCGTCGTATACGCAGCCGCCCGAGGTCTCACTCATCCCGTACGTCCGCACCACCGGAATCCCTTTGGCGGAAGCCCTTTCGCGCAGACCGGTGGGCATCGGTCCGCCGCCGATCAGCACGGCGTCGAGTTCGGCCAGCGCCGCGGCGGCGGCCGGGTCGGCCAGTGCCTTGTCCAGCTGATTGGATACCAGTGAGGTGTAGCGCCGCCCGGGCCCCAGCGCGTGCACCGCCGCCACCAGGTCGGCGGGCTCGAAACGGGCGTCCAGCGCGACCGGCGCCGAACCCGCGAGCACGCTGCGGACCAGCACCTGCAGTCCGGCCACGTGATAGGCGGGCAGCGCCAGCAGCCACCGGCCGGTGCCGCCGAGTCGGCGGTGGGTGGCGTCGGCGCTCGCGGTGAGTGCTGTCGCGGACAGCATGGCGCCCTTGGGGTTTCCGGTGGTGCCCGAGGTGGAGACCACGACGGCGATGTCCTCGTCGATGGGCTCGCCGGTACGCAGCGTGACCTCCAGCAGTCTTCGCTGCCGGGCGTCGGCCGCCGGTACCGGCAGCAGCGCTCCGGCCCCGCCGAGCGCAGCCTCCAGCTCCGGCAGGATGGCCAGCGCCGCGGTGCCGGTGGCAACGGGCACCGTGGTCAGGACAGCGATGACGGACCCTCCGGATCGGGGTCGCGCGGGTCATCGAGCGGCCAACCCCGGGCGGCCAGCCGTGCTCGTACCCGTTCGACGTCTTCGTCGCGGGGCAGTCCGTCGGTGATCCCGGTGATCAGCACCGCGATGTCGACCCGGTCGAACTCGCCACGATCCATCAGGTCCTGGACGACGGTGGTGACTTCGTCGTTGGACAGCCGCCGGGTGAGCAGCGCCAGCAGTGGCACCCGGTCCGGTCCGGGGACCCCCTCCGGATAGCCGGCGGTCAGCCAGGCGGCGATCCGTGCCAGGAAAGCGTTCACCGCGCCAGCCTGCCAGATGGGTGTCACCTGCGCCGATGTGATGGGCAACTTCCATCCGATCGCGTGTGCAGTGATGAACGCTTGGCGAACACCTCTGGTTGACCGGTCAAACCTGCAGGTGAGAGGTGTCCGATGGGGTTGGTCGAAATTGGGCGAAACACGGTGAGATGTCCCAGAATTGCGGCATGAGCGCTGAGCTGATCATCCTGGTGCTGCTGATTGCCACCGCGTTGGCATTCGACTTCACCAACGGCTTCCACGACACCGGGAATGCGATGGCCACCTCCATCGCCACCGGAGCGCTCAAGCCGAAGACCGCGGTGCTGCTGGCCGGTGTGCTGAATCTGGTGGGCGCGTTCCTGTCGGTGGAGGTCGCGGTCACGGTCACCACATCGGTGCTCAAGGTCCAGGACGCCAAATCGGGTGCGCTGTTGCCCGGGATCGACGCCTCGACCGGTCTGACCATCATCTTCGCCGGTCTCGTCGGTGGGATTCTGTGGAACCTGCTCACCTGGCTGTTCGGCATTCCGTCCAGCTCCTCACACGCCCTGTTCGGTGGGCTCATCGGTGCCGGCCTGGCCGCGCTCGGCACCGTCGGGGTCAACTGGTCCGGAGTCACCCAGAAGGTGCTGATCCCGGCCATCGCCGCGCCCGCGATCGCCGGCCTGGTCGCCGCGTGCGGCACCTGGATGGTCTACCGGCTGACCCGCAACGTGGCCGAGAAGCGCCGGCGGGAGGGCTTCCGCTGGGGACAGGTCGCCACGGCCTCGCTGGTCGCCCTGTCGCACGGCACCAATGACGCCCAGAAGACCATGGGAGTCATCGCGCTCGCGCTCATCACCACCGGGCATCTGACCGGCGACGTCAAGGAACAGGGTCTGCCCTTCTGGATCATCTTCAGCTGTGCGGTGGCGATCGGACTCGGCACCTACCTGGGCGGCTGGCGCGTCATCCGCACGCTGGGCAAGGGTCTCGTCGAGATCGAGTCGCCGCAGGGCTTCGCCGCCGAAGCATCTTCGGCCGCAATCATTCTGAGCTCCAGTGCCGCCGGAATGGCGTTGTCCACCACGCATGTGGCCACCGGTTCGATCCTGGGCAGCGGTGTGGGCAAGCCCGGTGCCGAGGTGCGCTGGGCGGTGGCGGGCCGGATGGCCGTGGCCTGGCTGATCACGCTGCCCGCCGCCGGCCTCGTCGGGGCGCTGTCCTACTGGTTGTCCGACGGTGTGAAGACGCTGTCCGGTTCGGCCCTGGTCGGTGACGGTCTGATCTTCCTGATCCTGGTCGGGATGTCCTTCTACCTGTGGTGGCGCGCCCAGCAGCAGAAGGTCGACCACAGTAACGTCAACGCCGACTGGGATTCGTCGACGAACTCCGTTGTCCCGGCCGAGGTGCGCGCCACCACCACGGACAACAAACCCACCGCGACGGTCTGATCCGGCACGAGACAAGGAACTCACATGGCTTACCTGGAGAGCATTCTGAAGGTGCTCGGCATCGGACTGCTGCTGGGCGCGGGTCTGCCCGCCGTGTTCGCGCTCGGTCTGGTGGCCTACGCCCGCGGCGAGGGGGGCGACGGCACGGATTCCGCGGCGGTTGCGCCGAACCCCGCGCTGAAAGTCCTCGGGATCGCCGCGTTCGTGTTCGTCGGCTGGGTGATCGTGACCGCGGTGCTGTGGATCACCAGGGCCACGATCATTCACCACACCGGTGTGGACCTGTTCCCGTTCCTGCCCAAGAAGTGAGACGACACATGACTGAGAGCAAGTCCGTTCTGGAAAACGTGCTGGACTGGTTGCACCAGGGGTACCCCGAGGGGGTGCCGCGGACCGACTACTTCGCGTTGCTGGCGCTGCTGAAGCGCTCGCTGACCGAGGAAGAGGTCATCAAGGCAGCCCAGTCGGTACTGCGCACCAGCGACGGCGACACCCCTGTCACCGAGGCGGAGATCAGCGGCGCCATCCAGCTGATCACCGACAAGGAGCCCAATCCCGAAGAGCTGCACCAGGTCGCATCCCGGTTGGCGTCGGTGGGTTGGCCGCTGGCGGCACCGGCGCGCTAGTCTCTGGTATCGCGGCGCAGTGGGTGGGCGTCGGGAACCTGGACGAAGATCAGGGTGACACCGTCGGGATCCACGACGTGCATCTCATGCAACCCCCACGGTTCCTCGGCGGCGGACCGGGCGATGGTCACTCCGCGGCCGGTCAGTTCCGTCTCGGTCGCATAGACGTCGCGCACCTGCAACCACAGACTGCCGCCGGCCGACGGACCGCCGTGCGCGGCGAGCTCGATCAACGACTGCCCGGCGTAGAAAACGGTGCCCCCGCCGTATTCGCGGGCGACGGCCAGCCCGATCCGGTCGCGATAGAACTCGACGGACTCCGGGTAGCCGGCCGGCCGGATCAGCATGCGGCTGGCCAGGATCTCCATACAGATGTGTCTATCACGGGTCGGCCGGCCCTAACCGCCCGGATACAGCAGTTCGAGTTCGCCGAGGTGGGCCGCGACGGTGAGCAGCGGCAGTGCCGCGGACACCGCGAGCGTGTTGTGCCCGGCTTCGGCGCGCAGCGCCAGCACGAAGTCGTCACTGATGGGTGGTCCCGACGCCCCTTTTTCGGCGCACACCGCCTCGGCGTGCTGTTCCAGTAGCTCGCGCGCCCGCGGATACACCCCGAGCGGGGGTGGCACCACGTCGGCCACCAACTCCGCGGCGGCCCGCACCCGCACCGCCCGGTTGGCGGCCCGAACGATGGGGGCGCGCACATCGGTGTGCCCGCCATTCTCCGAAAGATATTGCCGCACAGCATCATCGAGAGTTCGACTGGCTTCCAGTGCGCTGCGGCTGAGTGAGAAGACCTGGTTGTCGGTGGCTTCGGAGGACCCGCGGATGACCCGCTGCACCGCCGCCCGCAGCAGCGCGACGCCCGCCGCGTGGGCGTGGTCCACCGCCACCGCCACCGACGCCGATGCACCCCGCGGCCACAGCAACACCGAGACCGTGACGCCGACCAGCGCACCGACCACGACATCCTCGACCCGGATCAGTCCGACCGCCCAGCCCGAGGGCTGGATGAGGTTGAAGATGATCAGCACCATCATCGTGAACGCCGCCTGCCCGGCGATGAAGGAGGCCACCTCGGGGACGAAGGCCGACCCGAAGGCCACCACCGGCAGCAGGAGCCACATGACCACCGGGTCGACGCCGACCAACTCGATGACGAGGACACCCAAGCCGAACCCGATGGCGGTGCCGGCCACCGCGCGCAGCACCCGGGTGCCGGTGGTCAGGGCACTGCTGCGCAGGACCGACAAGGCGCCCAGGACCACCCAGAACCCGTGTTCCACCGGGAACACGTGCGTCACGGCGACGGCCAAGGCCAGGCCCAAACCGGTGCGAAGGCTGTTGCGCAGCACCAGTGCCCGGGTGGCCAGGAAGCCCTTCGTGATGGCCGCGACGGCCGTCGTCTCGGGCATCACCCAGTCCGCGGCGCCGGTCGGTGGCAGCCCGCGACCGAGCACCCGCGCCCACACCGGCCGGGCGTCGGCCAGCGCGGCATTGCGGATGATGCGTCCGGTGACCCCCACGGTGGCCGAGAAGGTGCGGCGTCCCAACAGCATCCGGCCGACCTGGACGGCGGTGCCGTCATCGGGCACGGCCAGGATCTGCTCGATGTCCTCGCGGTAGCGACCCTGAGCCACCGCCCGGAGATCGGTCAACGCGGCGCTGAGTTCGGCGCCGCGGACGGCGCGCAGCCGCGGGTCGGCGATGCTCAGCACCGCCGTGCAGTCGCGCAGCACCGCGACGATGGGGGGTTTCATATCGCCGAGCGCGGCACCGGTCCGGTCGGTGATCCGGTCGGACAGCCACCCGAGGTCGTCGACCACGCGGACCAGTGCCCGGCTGCCCGCGGTCAGGGCGACCGGGCGGAAATCGGCGTTGACGAAGTTGGCCCACAGCGCGTTCATGGCCCGGGTGACATCCCTGGTCGACGCCACGCCCTCCAGACAATCCGTGAGGGCCCGGCAGACGCTGGCCGCGTGCCGGCGTAGTTCGTCGTGATGGCGCGGCGGCAGCAGGAACAGCGCCGCCGGCACACACACGGCGAGTGCGATCAGCCAGCCCGAGAGCCGCTCGACGATCGGTCCCGGTGGGGTACAGGCCGGCAGTACGAAGGTCAGCAGGGTGGCGCGCTGGCCCGCCGCGATCGTCTCGCTGAGCACCCCGGCGAACATCACCGTCACGCCGAGGACGAACATCAACCCGACACTGAGCCACGGGTAGGGGGCGACCAGGGTGCCGATGCTGATCAGCACCGCGCCGTTGAATCCCAGTCCGGCGTAGGCCAGCGCGCGCGCCGACCGGTTGCCGGGGAAGTCGGCGATGATCAGCAGCGCCACCGAGCCGAAGATCGCGAACATCGGAGCCTGGGTGTCGCCGGCGACGAGGAAGCTGACGGCGGCCGCGACGGGCAGGACGATGCCCGCCCTGGCGGCACGCCGCAGCGCGTCGTGTTCGGGGTCGCGCTGCTGGATCCGGTCCAGGGTCAGCATGAGAGCCGATGGTAGGTGGCGTGCTGTGAAATTTAGGAGGACTCCACGACGCCGCGCTTCATGATCACGCCCAGCAGTCCCGGGGCCACGCTGTCCAGCGCCTTGGCGGTGACCGCCATCCGCGGCGCGATGCGGACCGGCCGGGTGCGGGCCGCGGTCACCATCCAGTCGGCGGCCTCCTCGGCCGACAACCCCGGCATCGCCACGAATGCCTGGGTGGGCTCGATCATCGGGGTTTTCACCAGCGGGTAGTACAGCGTGGTCGAATGCACGCCCTTGCCCGACCATTCCGTCTCGGCGACCCGGCTCACCGCGGTGAGGGCCGCCTTGGACGCCTGATACGCACCGAACAGCGGCGACGATTCGTTCATCACCCCCCAGGTGGACACGTTGATGACGTGCCCGTCACCGCGCGCGACCATGCCGGGCACCAGGGCACGCATCAGGCGCAGTGGTGCGTAATAGTTCAGCGCCATCGTGCGCTCGATGTCATGCCAGCGTTCCAGTGACTCGATCAACGGCCGCCGGATCGACCGGCCGGCATTGTTGACCAGGATGTCCACGCCCCCATGGCTTTCGATCACCCGGGCGGCCAAGGCGTCGACGGCGTCGAGATCGGACAGATCTGCGGTGACGGCCTCGGCGATGCCGCCGTTGTCGCGGATCCGGTCGGCCACTCCGTCGAGCAGGTCCGCGCGGCGGGCCACCACGATGACGCTGGCGCCCAGCTTGGCCAGCTTCACCGCCGACGCCGCGCCGATCCCGGAGGAGGCGCCCGTGATCAGCACGCGCTTACCGCGCAGCTCCACCTCGGGGCCGCGACCGAGATACTCGGTCAGCGGCGGGCGCATGCTGGTCAGCAGCACGGCGTCGGACAGCCGGCGCAGCGGATTCTTGCTCATGTCCCAATTCCTCACAGCTCAGAAGTAACGGGGGAAACCGCTCCAGTCCGGGTCGCGCTTTTCGAGGAACGCGTCCCGGCCTTCCACGGCCTCATCGGTCATGTACGCCAAACGCGTTGCCTCGCCGGCGAACACCTGCTGGCCGACCAGTCCGTCGTCGATCAGGTTGAAACCGAACTTGAGCATTCGAATGGCCTGCGGGGACTTGCCGTTGATCTCCTCGGCCCATTGCAGCCCGGTGGTCTCCAGATCCGCATGATCGACGACCTCGTTCACGGCGCCCATCTGGCACATGGTCTGTGCGTCGTAGGCCCGGCCGAGGAAGAAGATCTCACGGGCGAATTTCTGCCCGGTCTGCCGCGCGAGGTAGGCGCTGCCGAAGCCGCCGTCGAAGCTGCCGACATCGGCATCGGTCTGCTTGAACCTGGCGTGTTCGCGGCTGGCCAGGGTGAGGTCGCAGGTCACGTGCAGGCTGTGCCCGCCGCCGGCCGCCCATCCGTTGACCAGGCAGATCACCACCTTGGGCATGAACCGGATGAGCCGCTGCACCTCCAGGATGTGCAGCCGCCCGGCGCGCGCCGGGTCGACGGTCTCGGCGGTCTCGCCCTCGGCGTACTGGTAGCCCGAGCGGCCCCGGATGCGCTGGTCGCCACCGGAGCAGAATGCCCAGCCGCCGTCCTTGGCCGACGGGCCGTTGCCGGTCAGCAGGATGACACCAACGTCGGGGGACATCCGGGCGTGGTCGAGCACGCGGTAGAGCTCGTCGACGGTGTGCGGACGGAACGCGTTGCGCACCTCGGGGCGGTCGAAGGCGATCCGGACGGTGGGTTGGCGCACTCCGTCGACGACGTGCCGGTGGTAGGTGATGTCGGTCAGTTCGAAGCCGTCGACGGGCTGCCAGCGGGACGGATCGAACGGGTTCGCAGAGGTCACAGAGGAGACTGTATCGGCTGTGACGATGGCCATGATTGGGCCGCGGCCTGGCGGGGTACAAACCTCGCGACGATGCGTATGGGACGCACGAGGTAGGAGTTCGCGATGAAGCGCTCGGCAAGTGTGGTGTTGGCAGGGTTGGCCGTCGGGGCCGCGTTGGTCGGTTGCTCACCGTCGGTGACCGGTGGTGACACCAAGTGTGAGGACTTCATCGGCTCGGACGAGAAGACCCAGAACGAAGCGGTTGCCAAGATGCTCAAGGACGAAAAGGGCACGGACGCAGCCCAGTTGGAGGTCACCGGGACTCGGTTGGCCGTGCAGACCTGGTGTCAGACCGCGGGGACCCCGGAGTCGAAGATCAAGGAAGCCCCGCACCTGTAGCGGGTTCGGCCGTCACCGGCGGGTCAACACGAGGGGTGGTCCGTCGGTGACGGCGATGGTGTGCTCGGAATGGGCGGTGCGCGATCCGTCGGCCGACCGGATGGTCCAACCGTCGCGGTCGTAGACGATCCTGTCGGTGCCCTGGGCGAACCAGGGTTCCAGAGCCAGGGTCAGTCCCGGTTTGAGTTTCAGTCCGCGTCCGGCGCGGCCACGGTTGGAGACGTGTGGGTCCTCGTGCATGGTGCGCCCCAGGCCGTGGCCGCCGAAGTCGGTGTTGACTGGGTAGCCGTAATCGTCGGCGACCGCGCCGATCGCGGCCGAGATGTCGCCGAGCCGGTTCCCGGGCACAGCGGCGGCGATCGCCGCGTCCAGGGCGCGCTCGGTGGCCTCGATGACGCGCAGGTCCTCGGGTCGGGGTGTCCCCACGACGAGGCTGCGGGCCGAATCGGCCACCCAGCCGTCGATCGACACGGCGATGTCCATGCTCAGCAGGTCCCCGTCGCGCAGCGCGTAGTCGTGCGGAAGACCGTGGAGCACAGCATCATTGACCGATAGACAGATGACGTTGCGGAACGGGCCACGGCCGAATGCCGGTGCGTAATCCCAATAGCAGGACACCGCGCCGCGCTCGTCGATCAGCTGGCGGGCCCGGAGCTCCAGGTCGAGCAGATTGACGCCGACGGCGGCGCGACCCTGCAGGTCGTCGAGCAGTTCGGCGATGAACGCGCCGGTGGTGCGCATCTTCTCGATCTCGTCGGGCGTCTTCAGTTCCAGCATGCGGCATCCTCGTCTGCGGAGCGGTATAGAAATACCACAGTAGCCGAGGCTGCGGTATTTTCATACCGCGTGACGTATGGTTGTCGGCGTGGTCCGATCGCCCTTAACTCCGCAGCAACGTGCCGCCGGCCAGCGTCTGGGTGCGTTCCTGCGTGAATGTCGGGGCGACCGGAAGCCGGCCGAGGTGGCGCACGCCGCCTCGATCTCGCCGGAGACTCTGCGCAAGATCGAGACCGGGCGCCTCGCCACGCCGGGTTTCGCCACCGTCGCGGCGCTCGCCACGGTGCTGGGGATCCCGCTGGATGAACTCGCACGCATCTGCTTGCCTGAGATGGATTTACCCAGCACCGGTTAGGTATTGCCCGGTGTCCGACTCCCGACTGCGTGACGCCGACCTTCGGCGGGCAGCATTGCTCGTCTCCACCTGGTTTCGAGCACCTTGACACGTTTGCGTAACTCGTAGAACGAGTTTCGTGTAGGCGATGCTCGGCACTGAACATCGAGACCGCTCTGCGAGGCGCGTCGGGCCCTTGGGAGATCGCGAGGCGGACACGAGGATCGATGGGTTCATTGACAGCCACCGCCTAAGCCTCGAGGCAGAAGTGTCACCACCAAGACCCCTCAAAGTGTCACCGATGTCCTGATGCAGAACTGTCACCGATGTCTTGAGACATAACACTTGCGTGGCGCGGTTGTCCGGCGTACTATCGAACATAAGTTCGAATGCGACGTAGCTCCCACATAGCGGTTCGGTGAGCTGCAGACCGCGACTTCGGTCGCCGCCAGGTTCGACGTCCCCTTCGGGGACTGCCGGACTGTATTGACTGATCGTGCCTTGTGTGGGCACCTTCTGTGGAAGCCGGTATCCACTGTGGACGCCACCGATCTCGATACGTTTGTTGATGCGTTGATCGATGACCTCACCCCTGCCGCCGTGCGGGATGGGGATCGCACCCTGTTTCATCTGCTGGACAGCCCCAGGCGGATTCTTGATGACGAGGCGGTGGTGGCGGTGCTGGCGGCCGCGGTCACCCTGCGCAACCTGGCCGACCATGTGATCGCCTCGGCGGTCGCGGCCGCGGAGCGGGCCGGGATCCCGGCGCGTAAGCGTCTGCGCACGGGGGCCGATCTGCTCACCAGTATCGGGGTGGCTCCGGGTGCGGCGTATCGGGCGGCGCGGGTGGGGCGGGCGGCAGAGGCTCTGCCGGCGTTGACGGCGCAGCAGCGTCTCGGTGGGGTCGGGATCGAGTTCGCCGACGCCGTCGGCAAGGGCGTCGCGCATATCGAATCCCGTGTCGCGTTGTCCGATGACGAGCGCGCCGAGGTTGTCAGGGCGCTGATGGTTCAGACCACTCCGTCGGGGGTGGACAAGACGGCCCGCGGGATCGCCATCGAGAAGGTCAAATCCCACCCGGTCGACGACACAGCGGTGCCAGTGGCGGAGAACACCGACCTCAACGACATGAGCGTGGTGCCGACCGGTGACGGGCGCCTCAGCGCGACCCTGGATCTTGATGTGCTCACCGGCGAAGAACTGCTCGCCGCCCTGGACCCGCTGTGCCGGCCGGTCCCGCTGCCGGACGGATCCCCGGATCCCCGCCCGGTCGGGCGGCGCCGCGCCGACGCCTTCGGGCAGATCCTGCGCACCTACCTGTCTGGTTCGGGGCGCCCGATGAGCGGTGGGGTGCTCCCGCACGTCACCCTCATCCGCCCCACCACAGCCGGGTCGGTGGACACGCTCGGGTTCGGCGGGCCCATCACCACCGCGACCGCGGAGCTGATCGCCTGCGACAGCACCCTCACGACGGTGACCGTCGATGGTGCGGGCGCACCGCTGGATGTGGGGCGCAGCGAACGGCTCTTCACCCCGGCCATCCGCAAAGGCCTGGCGGTCCGCGACGGGGGCTGCGCGCACCCCGGCTGCGGGCGGCCGGTGTCCTGGTGCGACGCCCACCACATCACCCCCTGGGAGCATGGCGGCACCACCAGCCTCGACAACGGGGTCCTGCTGTGTCGGCTCCACCACACCGCCATCCACCACGGCGGCTGGCAGGTCTACCTCGGCCCCGACCGCCACCCCTGGTTCATCCCACCGCATGACCCGACCGGACCCGAACCGGCGCATCTGCGCTCGCACGCCCGACGCACCATGACCGACCTACCCACGGCTGCATAACCCAAACTTGCACGGCACCTTGACAACTGGACAGTGAAACCCGTCCCGCACAGCGGGTCCGGCGGCACAACATCCCGCCGGACCCGCGGCGACCGATCGACCCCGGTTGAAGCTCAACGGACGCAACCCGTGTCGGCACGGTGGCCCGCCGCACCGAGACGGCCGCCGGTTATCAGATTTCGTCGAACCGGAACACCGGCAGTCGGCCGGCCAGCGCCTCGAACTCGTCGGGGGTGCCCTCGGTGACCAGGCCGGCGTTGCGGACGAAGCTCACCCCGGTGGGCACCAGGGTCGGGAATTGGCGAAGCAACGGGCGCGCCTGCTCGGCGGGCATCTCGGTCATCCGGACCTGCTGTGTCCGACGGCCCTGGTGCAGGGTCGCCGTCCCGGCCGCACGGGCATTGGCGACCCAGTCCGCGCCCGGCAACCCGCCCACCACATAACGGGCTCCGTCCACCGTCATCGGCGTGACAGGCGTGGTCCGCGGCTTCCCCGTCTTGCGGCCGGCGACCGTCAGGATCGCCGGACCCTTTTCGCCGCCGACGCCCAGCTTGGACAGCCCGATGAACACCTTGTTGACGTACTTCAGCCACCACGGTGGCCGTACCCTTTGCTCAGCCATTCCCCGAGACTAAGTCACCCGGGCCAGGTCGCGCTGATCCGTTGTCGCAGTGCAACTTTCCGGTCAGACATGCAGTCCGTGTGCCCGCAGCGCCGCGATCAGGCCGTCGAGGCGCTGTGCCGTGGGCAGCGGATCGACCAGGGCGAAGGCGCACCCGACGGCCCGTGCCCCGCCATCGGCCTCCTCGCTGTCGCCGACCATCAGCGCGTCGGCGGGCTCGACACCGAGGCGCGCCAGCGCGGTTTCGAAGATCACCGGATCCGGCTTGACCGCGCCGATCTCGAAGGACAGCACGTACTCGTCGGCTGCGGTACCGGCGGTGGCCAGCGCGGGCCGCAGATCGAAGGCGATATTCGACACCACCGCGGTCTTGATCCCGGCGTCGCGCAAGCCGTTCAGCGTGGCGGCGGTGTCCGGGTACGGCGTCCAGGAGGCCGGGTCGACCAGCTTGGGATACAGCGCCGCGGCATCGTCCCCGGTCAGACCGGACTCGCGCAGCACATGTAGGTACGCCTCGCGGTGCAGATGCGGCTCCAGATCGCGGTTGGCCCAATTGTGCTGCTGCTCTTCCGACATCGGCACCGAGCTGCCGGTGGGCGCGGTGACCCGGCGCATCAGCTCGGCCTGCACGAGGCCGTCGACCGCTTTCTCGTCCACGGTGATGCCGTCGAACCAGCTGTCGTCCTCCTCGAGCCGGAACAGGGTGCCGGAGAAATCGAAGAGCACTGCCTTGATCACGGAATCCGTCCTCACTAGAAGTGGTCGGGGATCGCGGGGGCGACGGGCCAGCCGAAGGCGGCGGCGGCCCGGTGCGCCGACCCCGGGGTGTGCTCATCGACCAACCCCGCCGCCACCAACTGGGCCACGCTGGTCCCGCCCAGGTACACCGCGCCTAGGTCACGTGCGGACATCGTGAGATCGGCGGGTGCGGTGGTCCTTTCGCACGCGGCGCCGTCGAGGTCGCCGCGCAGCCGGAAGCTGCCGGTGTTCCAGGGGCAGAATTCGTCGTGCACGCCCACCACGATATCGACGGGTGCGCCGTAGCGACGCAGTGCGAGGGCGCGGTCCACCTCGACCAGCCGGACGAAGATACCGTCGACCACCTCGCATTGCAGAGCCCGTTGATCGGCGACCAGGTAGCGCAGCGGCTCGTCGATCGCGGCCCCGTCGTACTTGATACTGCGAATTAGGTCGATCTCCAGCAGAAAACGCCACATGCGGGCGTAGGCACGCGGATTGGTGGCCCGCACCTCCCCGATGTGCAGGGTGCCGTTGGGTCCGGTCGCCGCCCAGTCGGACTTGGGGCGGTAGACCGCGTAACCGCTGGGGGTGCCGTCGGCCTCGTGGTGCAGCGCGAACCGGATCCGTCCGCTGTCCTTGCGCCGTTCATCGTTGTCATGGATCTGGTAGTTCCACCACGCGGCGGGTCGGTTCATCCGGCCGGGCAGCCCCGCGATGGCCCGGTCATAGATCGCCGGGCCGACGGACAGCAGCGTCTCGGCGTCGGTCTCGGACACCGAACCGTCGCCCAGCTCTACCTCCGGACGGAAACCCAAGTCCCGCACCTGCCCGGACAGCACGACATTCTGGCTGGCCGATCCGTACCCGAACCGGCCGTAGATCGCGGTTTCCGAGGCGAACAGCATGGCCAGCGCCTCGGTGCCGCGGTCCCGGATCCCGTCGAGCTGATGGCGCATCATCCGGGTCAGCAGACCCCGACGGCGGTGCGCGGGCGATACGGTCACCGCCGTGACGGCGGCCACCGGGACCTGCGCGTCGCCGGGCAGGTTCACCTGCTTGCGGTAATCACCCGCGGTGGCGACCCAGCGGTTCCCGTCGTGGAAGCCGAACATGCGGTCGAAATCGGTGATCTTGCGCGATAATTCGGTCTCGTCGTCCTGCGGCTCCTCCAGGAACACCGAATACAACGCAGCATTGAACGCTCGGAAGTCGTCGTCATCGCGGACGGTACGCAGGATCAGTTCAACCACATACTCATGTCTACCGTGCCGCCCCGCGTGAATGCGCGTCCTTTTTTGGCGGCGCTAGATCGGGATGGCGACCTCGTTGCGGCGTCGAAAAGGCAGTGTCCACGGTGGATCGTAGAACCACGCGACCGCATCGCCTGCCGGCTCGATGCCGTTGTCCCGTAGCGTCCGCGTCAGCTCCTCGGTCCGCCGCGCGACCGCCGACGGGCTCCGGTCCCCGCTGAACCGGACCACCGCCACGGTCTCCGGCGGCACCCTGACCAGCCGGACGTCCTCGTCATCGGGTGTCGGCAGTGTCTCCATCGACCATGTCGACGGCATGAAGAACCGGACGGTCCATCCGCCGTCGGCGCTGCCGGTCTGGGCCACGGGCGCCGTCATGGCGATTTTCTCGGCGGAGCGCTGCTGGCTGACCGGCGCGGTCATCGCGATCTCGGTGTTGCGGTGGTTGCCGCCGAAGATATAGGAGGCCACCTTGCGGAAGCCCCGGTACAGGGCGTCCTGCCGGTCACCGGTGATCGTGGTTTCGGCGGCGATCCGGCCCCCGTACTGCCGGATCTCGACGCTGTCGGTCAGTGGCCGGCTGATGTGGTGCGGCTCCTCGACGGTGCGGATGCCGACGATCGAGAGCACGGACTCCCCGACCTGGCCGGCCAGCGT
Organism: Mycobacterium adipatum; assembly: GCF_001644575.1. Classification (NCBI taxonomy): domain Bacteria; kingdom Bacillati; phylum Actinomycetota; class Actinomycetes; order Mycobacteriales; family Mycobacteriaceae; genus Mycobacterium; species Mycobacterium adipatum. The sequence continues at coordinate 5,501,243 of NZ_CP015596.1, read as the reverse complement.
GATGACACGGTTCATGGCGACGCTCCCTTCCTGTCCAGAGGTATTCGGTACCGAGCCGCGTTCAGATGACTCGCGGTGCCGAACCGGAGGCGCGCGCGGCCTTCTTCAGCAGCACGGCGCGTTCGGCAGCGTTGGCGGCCAACGCCGCAGCAGCGGTGAACTCGGCTGCGGCCTCGTCGTCGCGGCCGAGCCGCGCCAGCAGCTCACCGCGCACGCTGGGCAGCAGATAGGAGCCCTCGAGTCCGCCGATGGCATCGACGATCGGCAGGGCCACCGCCGGGCCATTGGCCATCGCCACGGCCACCGCTCGGTTGAGTTCGACGACCGGGGATGCGGCGATCTGGCGCAGCGCGTCGTAGAGCGCGACGATGCGGTCCCAGTCGGTGTCGGCCGCCGTCGGCGCCACGGCATGGCATTCGGCGAGCGCGGCCTGTAGCGCATACGGGCCCCAGCCCCGCTGCCCGCGTGCGGCGCTGCTGCGTTCCAGTGCGGCGACGCCGCGGCGGATCTGGGCGCGGTCCCACCGGGTGCGGTCCTGATCCTCCAACAGGACCGGGTTCCCGTCGGCATCGGTGCGGGCGGCGAACCGCGACGCCTGGAACTCCATCAGGGCCACCAGGGCATGCACCTCCGACTCGTCCGGGACGAGGGCTGCCAGCACCCGCCCCAGCCGCAGGGCCTCACTGCACAATTCGTCCCGGATCCAGCGTTGCCCCGCCGACGCCGCATAGCCCTCGTTGAAGATCAGGTAGATCACCGCCAGCACCGCGGACAGGCGGGCGCCGAAATCGGCGCGATCGGGCACCTCGAACGCCATCCCGGCCAGTGCCTTCTTGGCCCGGGTGATCCGCGCGGCGACCGTCACGCGGGACGTCAGGAAGGCCCGGGCGATCTCGTCGGCACTCAAACCGCCGACGACGCGCAGGGTCAGCGCGATCTGCGATTCGCGGGACAGCGCCGGGTGGGCGGCGATGAACACCAGCCGCAGCACATCGTCGTCGATGCGGTCGGGATCCCACGCGTCCTCGACGCCGGTTTCGAGTTCCCGCGCCAACACCGCGTACTTGGCATCCAGGTTGTCCCGCCGACGCCACAGATCCACCGCCTTGCGTTTGGCGACGGTGGTCAGCCAGGCGCCCGGGTTGCGGGGGACGCCGGTGGACGGCCACTGGGTCAGGGCATCGAGCAGCGCTTCCTGCGCCAAGTCCTCGGCCAGTCCGACGTCACCGACCGCACGGGTCAACGTGCCGACGATCTTGGCGGCTTCCATCCGCCAGACCGCGTCGACGGTGTCACGCAGATCGGTGTCCGGCACCCCGCCACGCTAACCCCTAGACGGTGTCGTGATCCTGCGCGTCCGCGTGGAAGAAGAACATGCTGGCCACGAAGCTGGTCAGGGAGAGCAGGCCGGCGCCCATCGACAGCCCGATGTTGTCGAACCCGAAGGTGCCGACGGACATCGCGAACCCGACGATGGCGATCATGCTCAGGAACAGCGCCCAGGTGCTGAGCGCCTCGGACCGGGTGGCGGGCGTGGCGGTGCGGTCGTCCATGGCGGCGGGTCCTATCCGGGCGAAGCTACGGGGTCAGCGTTTCTGTACCCCGCTACGCCGCGAATCAACCCACCGAACGTCCCGCACCCGCCCAGAACTGCGCGCGGACGGCCTTCTTGTCGGGCTTGCCCAGGGCGGTGATCGGCACCGAGTCGGCGACTACGACCTGCTTGGGCACCTGCACCGACCCCTTGCGTTCCTTCACCGACGCCTGGATCTCGGCGATCATCGTCTCGACCGCCGCCGCCGAGGTGTCGGCGTCGGGCCGCAGCACCACCACGGCCGTCACCGCCTCACCCCACTTCTCGTCGGGGGTGCCGATCACACACACCTGGGCGACCGACGGGTGTTCGGCCACAACGTCTTCGACCTCGCGGGGGAACACGTTGAACCCCCCGGTGACGATCATGTCCTTGGTGCGGTCGACGATGAAATAGAAGCCGTCCTCGTCCTCCCGGGCCAGGTCCCCGGTGTGCATCCAGCCGTCTTTGAAGGTTTCGGCGGTCGCCTCGGGCAGGTTCCAGTAGCCGCCGGACAACAGTGGGCCGGCCACGCAGATCTCGCCGACCTCGCCCTGAGGAACCGGCTGGCCGTCCTCGCCCAGCAGCGCCACCTTCGCGAACAGGGTGGGCCGCCCGCACGATGTCAGCCGCTTCTCGTCGTGGTCCTTCTTGGACAGGTAGGTGATCACCATCGGCGCCTCGGACTGCCCGTAGTACTGCGCGAAGATCGGCCCGAACCGCCGGATCGCCTCGGCCAGGCGCACCGGGTTCATCGCCGAGGCGCCGTAGTAGACGGTCTCCAGTGAGGACAGGTCGCGGGTGTGACTGTCGGGATGGTCCATCAGCGCATAGATCATCGACGGCACCAGCATGGTCGCGGTGATCTTCTGTTCCTCGATGATCCGCAACACCTCGGCCGGGTCGAACTTCGTCAGCACGATCAGCTCGCCGCCCTTGACGATGACCGGGGTGAAGAACGCGGCGCCGGCGTGGCTCAGCGGTGTGCACATCAGGAAGCGGGGATTTTCCGGCCACTCCCATTCGGCCAGCTGCACCGTCGTCATCGTGGTGATCGACTGGGTCGTGCCGATGACGCCCTTGGGCTTGCCGGTGGTGCCGCCCGTGTAGGTCAGGCCGCCGATGTGGTCGGCGGGCAGGTCCGCGGCGACCAGCGGCTGCGGGGCGTACTTGGCGGCCTCGGCGCTCAGATCCGTCCCGACATCGGCGAGCTCGGAGGGCACCGGGCCGATGGTCAGCACCTGCTTGAGGGAGGGCACCTTCTCCAGCAGTCCCAGCGCGCGCTCGGTGAACATGGGGTTGGGATCGATGATCAGCGAAGTGACCCCGGCGTCGGAGAGCACGTAGGCATGGTCATCCAGCGAGCCGAGAGGGTGTAGTGCCGTCCGCCGGAAACCCTGGGTCTGCCCGGCACCGATGATCATCAGCACCTCCGGGCGGTTCAGTGAGAGCAGCCCGACGGCCGCCCCGGTACCGGCGCCCAGCGCCTCGAAGGCCTGAATGTACTGGCTGATGCGGTCGGCGAGCTCGCCACCGGTCAGGGTGGTGTCCCCGAGGAACAGCACCGGCCGGTCCTTGTGGCGCTTGAGCGCGCCGACGGTGAGGTGGCCGGAGTGCAGGAAATGGCGCAGCTGCTCGTCACTCATAGCTACAGATTAGAACGTGTTACAGATTTACTTTCAAGACGATGTCGAGATCGGCCACGATGAGGCGCGGACCCGTCGGGATCCGCGCCTCGTCGCGCTCAGCGGCCGGCGGCGGCCCGCGCCGTCTTGGCGGCCTTCTCCGCGAGATCGGCCTTCCACTGGATCTCCTTCTGCACCCACGGGTTGTCCGCGGCGAAGTCCTCGATCTCACTGACGCGGCGCACCTCGAGTTTCACGCCCGGGCCCAGGGGGCATTTGCGGGCCCACTGCTTGGCCTCCTCGACCGAGGACGTCTCGATGATCCAGAACCCGTTGAACAACTCCTTGGCCTCGACGTACGGCCCGTCGGTCACCACCGGCGGATCGGAGTCGAAGTCGACGACGAAACCGTCCTCCGGCTGGCACAGGCCCTCACCGGCCAGCATCACCCCGGCCTTGATGAGTTCCTCGTTGTAGCGGCCCATCGACTCGATGATCTGGTCGAACTCGACCCCGGCCATGGCGGCCTCGGCGGCGCTGGGATCGGCAACTCGCATGATGAGCATGTAACGCGACATATCGGTGTCTCCTTCTGATACGGGAAGGGGCACGTCCATCGTGCCCTCATGCACACGTCGAACGGAACCCACCCAGAATCGACACGGGCCGCGAACTTTTCTCATCGCGCACGTCCGACCCCCGCCGCGATCTAGCCTTTCCGGCATGAGCAGCCCAGCGCAGCCGGCCGATCTGATCATCACGGGCACGATCCTCACCGTCGACGACGCGCTGCCCACCGCGCGCAACCTCGCCGTCGCATTCGGGCGGATCGCGGCGGTGGACCTGCCTGACGATGAGCTGGCCAACTGGATCGGCCCCGATACCGCGGTGGTCTCGGCGGGCGACGGCTGCGTGCTGCCCGGTTTCGTTGAGGCACACGGGCATCCGCTGATGGAGGCGGTGGCGCTGTCGGACCGGATGGTGGACATCCGGCCGGTGACACTTCCCGACGCCGACGACGTGGTGGCGGCGGTGCGCGCCGAGGTAGCCCGCCGCGGCGCCCAGGGCGCCTACCTGAACGGGTGGGACCCGCTGCTGCAAAGAGGGTTACCCGAGCCGACGCTGGAGTGGCTGAACGGGCTGGCCGACACCCCACTGGTCATCATTCACAACTCCGGGCACAAGGCGTTCTTCAACTCGGCGGCCGCCGAGATGGCCGGCATCACCCGGGACACGCCGGACCCCAAGGGGGCGCGCTTCGGCCGCGACGGCAACGGCGATCTGGACGGCACCGCGGAGGAATCCGCCGCGGTGTTCCCCCTGATCGGTGGCGCCATCTCGGTGGCGGATTACCCGGCGATGTTGATGGCCGAGTGCGAGCGCCTCAATCGGGCCGGCCTGACCACCTGCTCGGAGATGGCCTTCGATCCGATGTTTCGGCCGATGCTGGCGGCCCTGCACGACCGGTTGACCGTTCGGCTACGCACCTACGAGATGTCCACCGCCCAGCTGCACACCGACGCCGCACCCTTCGACGGGGACGATGTGGTGCGTCAGGTGGGCATCAAGATCTGGGTGGACGGGTCCCCGTGGGTCGGCAACATCGACCTGAGCTTCCCGTATCTGGACACCGATGCCACCCGCACCATCGGGGTGGTGCCCGGGTCCTGCGGGCACGCGAACTACACCCGCGAGCAGCTGGCCGAGATCGTCGGCGCGTTCTACCCGCAGGGCTGGCAGCTGGCCTGCCACGTGCACGGTGACAACGGGGTGGACACCATCCTCGACGTCTACGAGGACGCCCTGCGGGCCCACCCGCGCGATGATCACCGGTTGCGCCTGGAGCACGTCGGCGCCATCACCGATGCGCAGCTGGCCCGTGCCCACGCGCTCGGGGTGACCTGCAGCCTGTTCGTCGACCAACTGCACTACTGGGGTGATGTCATCGTCGACGGACTCTTCGGACCCGAGCACGGTGAGCGGTGGATGCCGTGCGGTTCGGCGGCGGCGACCGGGATGCGCATCTCGCTGCACAACGACCCTCCGGTGACTCCCGAAGAGCCGCTGCGCAATATCAGTGTGGCCGCGACGCGGCGCGCGCCCAGCGGTCGCGTGCTCGCACCGCAGGAGCGCCTCACGGTGGAGCAGGCCATCCGGGCGCAGACCCTCGACGCCGCCTACCAGTTGTTCGCCGACGACCGCATCGGTTCGATCGAGGTCGGCAAGTACGCCGATCTCGTTGTGCTGTCTGCTGATCCACGCGCGGTCGACCCCGAGAAGATCGCCGAACTGCAGGTCCTGGCCACCTACATGGCGGGCCGGCAGGTTCATCCGAAACCCGCATGAGCGGGTAGCCGTCGTGGCAGGCTGTCTGGCATGTCTGAACTGGCTACCCCGCGGTTTCTCGACGAGCGCGTCGCCCACTGGGCGGCCGTCAAACCCGATGCCGAGGCGATCACCTACCTGAGCCGGACCTGGACGTGGTCGCAGTTAGACGACCGGATCCGCCGGGTCGCCGGCGCACTGGCCGCCCGCGGCGTCGGCCGCGGTGACGTGGTCGCCTTCCTGGACAAGAACCACCCGGCCTGTGTGGAGGTCACCCTGGCGGCGGGCTCGCTGGGAGCGGCGACCGCGATCGTGAACTTCCGGCTGGCCGGTGACGAAATCGACTATGTGCTCAACGATTCCGGTACCAAGGTGCTGTTCGTGGGGTCCGAACTGCTACCCGCGGTGACCGCGATCCGGGACCGGTTGCCCGGGGTCACCGATGTCATCGAGGTCGCGCCCGAGGGGGACGACGAGTACGAGGCGATGCTGGCCGCGGCCACCCCGGTGCACCGCTCAGCGGATGTGGATCCCGGCGACACCGTGGTGGTGATGTACTCGTCGGGCACCACCGGGCGACCCAAGGGGGTGGCGCTCAGTCACGCCAACCTCATCGCCCACACCGTGCACGCGTTCGGCGACTGGCCCTTCGACGAGGGTGACAAGAACCTGGTGGCGATGCCGCTGTTCCACGTCGGGGGCACCTCCTACATGCAGTTCGGCCTGCACAACGGGGCCCCGACGTACATGACCCGTGATGTCGACGGGGCGGCGCTGGCCGCCGGCATCCTGGCCGGCGCCTCCCGCACGTTCCTGGTGCCCGCGGTGCTGGCCAAGGTGCTGCAGACCGGGCCCGACGCGGTCAAGCTGTTCGGTGCGCTCAAGACGTTCGCCTATGGGGCGTCGCCGATGCCGTTGCCGCTGCTGCGTGAGGCGCTGGTGGCATGGCCGGACACCGACTTCATCCAGGTGTACGGGTTGACGGAGGTGTGCGGGGTGGCCACGCTGCTGGGACCCGAGGATCACCGCGGCGATGACGAAGAGCGCCTGGTGAGTGCGGGTAGGCCGATCCCGGGTGTCGAGGTCCGCATCGTCGATCCCGAGAGCCTGCAGGACGTTGCGGCCGGCACCCAGGGTGAAATATGGTTCCGCACACCGCAGTTGATGAAGGGTTATCTGAACAAGCCGGAAGCCACCGCCGAGGCGATCACCGCGGACGGCTGGTTCCGCACCGGTGACATCGGCCGGTTGGACGCCGACGGGTACCTGTTCGTCGAGGACCGGATCAAGGACATGATCATCACCGGCGGCGAGAATGTGTACTCGATCGAGGTGGAGCGGATCCTGGCCGAGCATCCCGCGGTCGTCGAGGTGGCGGTGTTCGGTGTGCCCGACGAGAAATGGGGTGAGGCGGTCAAGGCGGTGGTGGCGCTCGACGGCGACGGGGTGACCGAGGCCGAGCTGATCGCCTGGGCGCGCGAGCATCTGGCCGCCTACAAGTGCCCCAAGACCGTCGATATCATGGACGCCCTGCCGCGAAACCCGACCGGCAAGATCCTGAAGAAAGACCTGCGGCAACCGCACTGGGAGGGTCGCGATCGCGCCACCGTTTGAGTGTCCGCCCTGCGCCGACCTGCTGGATCGCCTGCACGTCGTCGCGCTGCCGATGCGGGTGCGGTTCCGCGGCATCACGGTGCGGGAGGTGGCGCTCTTCGACGGGCCGGCCGGCTGGGGGGAGTTCGGTGCCTTCGGTGAGTACGAGCCGCCCGAAGCGGCACACTGGCTGGCCTCGGCCATCGAGGCCGCCTACCGGCGGCCGCCCGACCCGCTGCGCGATGTCATCCCGGTCAACGCGACCGTTCCCGCCGTCGCACCGGAGCGGGTGCCCGAGGTGCTGGCGCGGTTTCCGGGGGCGCAGACCGCGAAGGTGAAGGTCGCCGAGCCCGGCCAGACGCTGGCCGATGATGTCGCGCGGGTCGAGGCGGTGCGCGCCGTGCTGCCCAAGGTGCGCGTCGACGCCAACGGCGGCTGGAGCGTGCCCGAAGCGGTGGCCGCGGCCGAGGCGCTGGGGGAGCTGGAGTACATCGAACAGCCCTGTGCCACAGTCGAAGAACTCGCGGCGCTACGGCGCCGGATCGATGTGCCGATCGCGGCCGACGAATCGATTCGCAAGGCGGCGGATCCATTTCGGGTGGTCGCGCTGGGGGCCGCCGATATCGCCGTGGTGAAGGTGGCGCCGCTGGGCGGGGTGCACCCGCTGCTGGGCATCGCCGCCGCGATCGGCATCCCGGTGGTGGTGTCGAGCGCGTTGGACAGTGCCGTCGGCATGTCCCGCGGGCTGCTGGCCGCGGGCTGCCTGCCGGAGTTGCCCTACGCCTGCGGGCTGGGTACCGGCGGGCTGTTCGTCGAGGACGTGGTGGCGCCGGTTGTCCCGGTGGGTGGCGTTCTGCCGGTGGGGCCGGTGATCCCGGACCCGGCCCGGTTGGCCGCGCTGGCCGCGCCGGCGGCGCGGCGGCAATGGTGGATCGACCGGATTCGCGCCTGCTATCCGTTGGTGTGCCGGTGAGGCGCTCGGCCGGGCTGTCCTGATCTGTGGGATACCCGGCGTAGACGCCATCGAGAATCGCGATCACCATGGGAGACGTGAAGCGGTCGGTGACGTTGCTGGGCTACCCGGGTGTGCAAGCGCTCGATCTGGTGGGCCCGTTCGAGGTGTTCAGCACGGCCACCCTGATCCTGGCAAGCCAGGGCAGCCACCACGACGGCTACGAGATCAGCATCGCGTCCCCGGACGGCGGCCCGGCCAGCACCTGGAACGGTCTGCAGATCGTCGCGCAGCCGTTGCCGCGCGGTCCGGTGGACACCGTCCTGGTGCCCGGCGGCGCCGGGATCGACGAGCTGCGCCGCGATGCCGATGTGCTGGACTGGATCCGGCGTGCGGCGGCGACCGCCCGGCGGGTGGTCAGCGTCTGCACCGGCGCCTTCCTGGTGGCCGAGGCCGGTCTGCTCGACGGCTGCCGGGCCACCACCCACTGGGCCTTCGCCGACCGGCTGGCCGCCGAATTCCCGGACGTGACAGTCGATCCCGATCCGATCTTCGTGCGCAGCTCGGACACCGTGTGGACGGCGGCCGGGGTCACCGCGGGTATCGACCTGGCGCTGAGCCTGGTCGAAGACGATCACGGCACCGAACTCGCGCAGACGGTGGCCCGTTGGCTGGTGCTCTATCTGCGTCGCCCGGGCGGCCAGACCCAGTTCGCCGCCCCGGTGTGGGCTCCGCGCGCCAAACGCGCACCCATCCGGGAGGTGCAGGAGTTCATCGAGACCGAGCCCGGTGGCGCTCACAGCATCGGTGCCCTGGCGCGTCGCGCGGCGATGAGCCCGCGGCACTTCACCAGGGTGTTCACCCACGAGGTGGGCGAGGCGCCCGGCAGTTATGTCGAACGGGTCCGCACCGAGGCCGCCCGCCGTCAGCTGGAGGAGACCGACGACACCGTCACGGTGATCGCCGCCCGGTGCGGATTCGGCTCCGCAGAGACCATGCGGCGCAACTTTGTTCGCCGCGTCGGCGTATCGCCGGACCACTACCGCAGAACGTTCGCCTGAAGGAGACACCATGCAGATCGCCGTCGTGCTGTACCCCGGATTCACCGCCCTGGACTTCATCGGTCCCTACGAGGTGCTGCGTTGGCTGCCCGACGCCGAGGTGCGCTTCGTGTGGCATCAGCCGGGCCCGATTGCCGCAGACTCGGGTGTGCTGGTCATCGGCGCCACGCACTCATTCGACGAGACGCCGGCACCGGACATCGTGCTGGTGCCGGGCGGATTTTCGACGATGGAGCATGCCCGTGACGAACGACTCCTCGACTGGCTGCGCCGCACCCACGAGACGACCACCTGGACCGCCTCGGTGTGCTCGGGCTCGGTGCTGCTGGCGGCTGCCGGTCTGCTCGAGGGCAAACGCGCCACTTCGCACTGGGCCGCCGTGCAGGCCCTGCGCGCTTTCGGTGCGCAGCCGGTCGGTGATGAGCGCATCGTGCGTGCCGATGAGCGCATCGTGACCTGCGCCGGCGTCTCGGCGGGCATCGACCTGGGGCTGTGGCTGGCCGGCCAGATCGGCGGCGAGGCCAAGGCCAAGGCCATCCAGCTGTCGATGGAGTACGACCCGCAGCCGCCGTTCGACTCCGGCCACCTGTCGAAGGCGTCGGCCGCGACAAAGGCGAGTGCGACCGCACTGATGTCGAAGGAGTTGCTCAAGCCCGCCCAGCTCAAGGCCACCACCCAGCTGCTCTGGGACCAGGCGATCCGCAAGGTGCGGGCCCGCACGTAGGCTCGAGCGGGTGAATCTGGCTTACGTCGACAAGGGCGGCACCGGCGAACCGGTGCTCTTCATCGCCGGCCGCGGGGGCGCGGGCCGCACCTGGCACCTGCATCAGGTGCCGGCCTTCCAGCGGGCCGGCTACCGCGTGATCACCTTCGACAATCGCGGTGTCGGCGCCACCGAGAATGCCAGCGGCTTCACCACCGAGCAGGTGGTGTCCGACACCGCGTCCCTGATCGAAAAGGTGGTCGGCGGGCCGGTCCGGGTGGTCGGGGTGTCGATGGGGTCGTTCATCGCCCAGGAACTCATGGTGTCCCGCCCGGAACTGGTCAGCCAGGCGGTACTGATGGCTACCCGGGGCCGGCACGACGGCGCGCGGGACTTCTTCAACAAGGCCGAACGTGAATTCCACGATGCCGGTATCACGCTGCCGCCCAGTTATGACGCGAAAATCCGTCTGCTGGAAAACTTTTCACCGAAGACGCTGAACGACGACCGGGCCGTGCGGGACTGGGGGGAGATGTTCACCATGTGGCCCACCAAATACACCCCCGGCCTGCGCAGCCAGCTCGCGGTCGCCCCGGAAGGCAACCGGCTGCCCGCTTATGCGCACATCAAGGTCCCGGTGCTGGTGATCGGTTTCGGCGATGACGTGCTGATGGCCCCGCACCTGAGCCGCGAGGTGGCCGAGGCCATCCCGGGCGGGCGCTACCTGGAGATCCCGGACGCCGGTCACCTGGGCTTCATCGAGCACCCCGACGCGGTCAACGAGGCGATGCTGGAATTCTTCGCCGAAGCCAAGCTTTAGGCTGTCCGGGTGAACCCCTCGACGACCCAGGCCCGCGTCGTCGTCGACGAACTGATCCGCGGCGGGGTCCGCGACGTGGTGTTGTGCCCCGGCTCGCGCAATGCCCCGCTGGCCTTCGCCCTGCACGACGCGGACCGGGCCGGACGCATCCGCCTGCACGTGCGTATCGACGAGCGCACCGCCGGCTTTCTGGCCATCGGACTGGCGGTTTCCGGTCAGGCGCCCGTGCCGATCGCGATGACCTCCGGCACCGCGGTGGCCAACCTGGGTCCGGCCGTGGTCGAGGCCAACTATGCGCGGGTGCCGCTGATCGTGCTGAGCGCGAACCGACCGTATGAGTTGCTGGGCACCGGGGCCAACCAGACCATGGAGCAGCTCGGCTACTTCGGCGGGCAGGTGCGGGCCAGTATCAGCCTGGGCCTGGCCGAGGACCGCGATCTTGCCGCGGCCAACGCGCAGTGGCGATCGGCGACCTGCCGGGTATTGGTGGCGGCCACCGGATCTCGCAGTGCGAATGCAGGTCCGGTGCAGTTCGACATCCCGCTGCGCGAGCCGCTGGTCCCGGATGCCGACAGCGACGGCGAGACGCCGGATGGCCGGCCCGACGGTCGGTCCTGGACCTACACCCCGCCGGTCAGCTTCGACCAGCCGCTGGACATCGACCTCACCCCGGACACCGTCGTCATCGCCGGTCACGGTGCCGGCCCGCATCCCAACCTGGCCGGGTTGCCCACCGTCTCCGAGCCGACGGCACCGGCGGCGGTGAACCCGCTGCACCCGCTCGCGCTGCCGCTGCTGCACCCGAAGCAGGTCATCATGGCGGGTCGCCCGACCCTGCATCGCACGGTCTCCACGCTGCTCGCCGACCCGGCCGTGCCGGTCTTCGCGCTGACCACCGGGCCGCGCTGGCCCGATGTGTCCGGTAACTCGCAGGCCACCGGTACCCGTGCGGTGGTCTCCGGCACGCCGGACCCGGCCTGGCTGCGGCGCTGTGCCGAACTCAACGAACGGACGCGCTCCGCCGTGCGCACCCAGCTCGACCAGCATCCGCACACCACCGGCCTGCACGTGGCGGCGGCGGTGGCCGCCGGGTTGCGCGACGGTGACCAGCTGGTGCTCGGCGCCTCCAACCCGGTGCGCGATATCGCCCTGGTCGGCCTCAACGCGCCGGGGGTCAAGGTGCGGTCCAACCGCGGGGTCGCCGGTATCGACGGCACGGTGTCGACGGCGATCGGTGCCGCGCTGGCCCACGAACGTGCCGACGGTGGCCGCACCGTGGCGCTGATCGGGGACCTGACCTTCGTGCACGACAGCTCGGGGCTGCTGATCGGCCCCACCGAGCCGCGCCCGCGCAACCTCACCATCGTGGTGTCCAACGACAACGGCGGCGGCATCTTCGAGCTGTTGGAGCAGGGTGACCCGCGGTTCGCCGATGTGTCCTCGCGGATCTTCGGCACCCCGCACGATGTGGATATCGCGGCGCTGTGCCGGGCCTATCACGTGGACAGCAGGCAGGTCGAGGTGGACGGCTTGGCCGATGCCCTTGGTGAACCGTTCGACGGGATGCGGGTGCTTGAAGTCAAGGCCGATCGGTCCTCGCTGCGCGCGCTGCACGCGTCCATCCGGGCGGCGCTCTAGTGCAGCTGCTGGCCACGCTGAAAAGCCGGTGGTGGCACCGGGTTCCGCGAATGTTCGGGGACGGCACCGAAACCCGCTCCCAGCGGGTCATCCGGCGGGTGCGGGTCGGCATCATCCTGGGCGCAGCTCTGGTGACGTTCCAGTCGGTGCTGCTGGTGCTGGGCGCGTGGGAGAACGACCGCCGGATCGAGGCCGATATGGGTGTGGCGGCCGCCGAGGTGCTCGACGCCGGCCCGCGGCGCTCGACCATCGAGTTCGTCACCCCCGACCGGGTCACTTACCGGCCGGAGCTGGGTGTGCTCTATCCCTCCGAACTCGACACCGGGATGCGGATCTATGTCGAGTACGACCGCTCGGATCCCGACCTGGTGCGCGTGCAGCACCGTAACGCGGCGCTGTCCATCATCCCGGCCGGATCGATCGCGGTGCTGGGCTGGCTGATCGCCGGGACGGCGCTGCTGGTGGTGGCGGTGATCGCCCGGCGGATCGAGGAGGGCGACGGCCAGGATCAGGACGACGCGACCAGTTTGTCGAGCCAGTCCTTGTCGTAGATGTCGACCTTTTCGTCGTTCACCAGGTCGAACACCGTCGGTGTGCCGGTGTTGACCGAGTCGACCAGGTACAGGTAGTCGTAGTTGGTCTCATCCATCTCCACGGCGTCCACCGCGGCCTCCCCGTCGGCGATGCGTTGCACCAACTCATCGGGTATCCCGGCGGTGCGGGCCTTGTCGGCCAGCTCGTCGTCGGTCGGGCCCTTGCCGGAGGGGTCCTGGTCGGCCCAGAGTTCCTCGACGAATTTCTGGAACGCCACCGCCGGGGTGCGGCCGTCCTGCGCCGCCACGAACAGTGCGTTGCTGACCCGCTCGGAGTAGTGCGAGCCCGACATCTCCAGGAACGTCATCGGCCGGTAGGTGACGGCAAGCCGACCGCCGGCGAGATGGCCCCGGATCGATTCCCCGAAGTCGTGCTGCAGGTCCGCGCAGTGCGTGCATTGCGGTTCGGCGAAGATCTCGATCTGCACGGGTGCGTCGTCGAATCCGGCTCGGATGCCGAAGCCGTCCTCACTCACCTGCGTCAACGGCTTGTTGGGATCGGACTGGGCGCTACCTTCGATCTGGCGTGTGCAGCCCACCGCGGTCAGCAGCGTCAAACCGGTGAGCAAGGCCAACATTCGATGCACGACGCCACCGTACCGCTGTCGTGGTGTTCGCATGCCATATGCCCGCACGCAACCGTGCTGTTAACCGGCGGTGCGACAGTCCACCTGTGCGCGTTGCAATCGTTGCCGAGTCCTTCCTCCCGAACGTCAACGGCGTGACCAATTCGGTGCTTCGGGTGATCGAGCATCTCCGGCGCACCGGCCACGAAGTTCTGGTCATCGCGCCGGACACGCCGCGCGGCCAGCCGCCCGCGGACCGCGTGCACGACGGTGTGCGCGTGCACCGGGTGCCCGCCCACATGTTCCCGAAGGTGACCTCGCTGCCGCTCGGTGTGCCCCTACCTCGGATCGTGGGCGTGCTACGTGGTTTCGACCCCGACGTGGTGCATCTGGCCTCGCCGGCGCTGCTGGGCTGGGGTGGCGTGCACGCCGCCCGTCACCTCGGCGTGCCCGCGGTGGCGGTGTTTCAGACCGATGTCGCGGGGTTCGCCGAGAGTTACGGTGTGGGCGTGTTGTCGCGGGCGTCTTGGGCCTGGACTCGCCGGCTGCACAGCAAGGCCGACCGTACCCTGGCGCCGTCCACCTCGGCGATGGAAAATCTTGCTGCCCATGGTATTCCGCGACTGCACAAGTGGGGGCGCGGTGTCGACATCACCGGCTTCGTGCCGTCGGCGCGCGACGAGTCGCTGCGGGCGGCGTGGTCGCCGGCCGGGAAGCCGGTGGTCGGTTTCGTCGGCAGGCTTGCGCCGGAGAAGCACGTGGAGCGGCTGGCCACCGTGGCCGCCCGCGACGACCTGCAGGTCGTCATCGTCGGCGACGGGGTCGACCGGGGCAAACTCGAATCGTTGATGCCGGCAGCGGTTTTCACCGGGGAGCTGCGCGGCGCGGCACTGGCCGCGGCATATGCCAGCATGGATGTCTTCGTGCACCCCGGCGAACACGAGACGTTCTGCCAGGCCGTGCAGGAGGCGATGGCCTCCGGCCTGCCGGTGATCGCCCCCGACGCCGGCGGGCCGCGCGACCTGGTCACCCCGATGCACACCGGTCTGCTGTTGGGTGTCGGTGAATTCGAGACCCGGCTCTGTGGTGCCGTCGATCACCTGGTCGCCGAGCGGGCCCGGTACTCGGCCGCCGCCCGGCGCAGCGTGCTCGCCCGCACCTGGCCGGCGGTATGCGACGAGCTGCTCGGACACTACGAGTCGGTGATCGGTCAGCGACACCGCAAGGCCGCCTAGCGAATCTGCCCGACCGCCCCTCTAGAGTGGTCGAAAAAGACGGTGGGGGGCAACGATGGGATCGGCACCGTCCACCTCCACGTGGGCGCCGCTGCGATCCCCGGTCTACCGCGCGCTGTGGATCGCGCAGCTGGTGTCCAACCTCGGCACCTGGATGCAGACCGTCGGCGCGCAGTGGATGCTCGTGGCCGACCCGCGTGCCGCGGTGCTGGTGCCCCTGGTGCAGACCGCGACCACACTGCCGGTGATGCTGCTGGCGCTGCCGTCCGGCGCGCTGGCCGACCTCATCGACCGGCGTCGGCTGCTGATTGCCACCCAGGGCGCGATGGCCGCGGGTGTGGGTCTGCTCGCCGCGCTCACCGGCGCCGGGCTGACGACTCCGGCGGTGCTGCTGACCTTGTTGTTCATGATCGGGTGTGGGCAGGCGCTGGTGGCGCCGGCCTGGCAGGCCATCCAGCCCGATCTCGTTCCCGCCCAGCAGATCCCGGCCGCGGCGGCGCTGGGCAGCATGAGCATCAACCTGGCCAGGGCGATCGGGCCCGCCGTCGCCGGGGTGCTGGTGTCGCTGTCCGGGCCGACCCTGGTCTTCGCGCTCAACGCCGTGTCCTTCGCCGGGATCGTGATCGTGCTCTTCGTCTGGCGTCCCGCCACGGTGGAACGCAGCGAACCGCCCGAGCGCGCCCTGGCCGCCCTGAGCGCGGGCGGGCGCTTCATCCGCAGCTCACCGATCGTGCGGCGGATCCTGCTGCGGGCGGCGCTGTTCGTGGCGCCGGCCAGCGCGTTGTGGGGGCTGCTGCCGGTGATCGCGAGTAACCGGCTCGGCCTGTCGTCATCGGGCTACGGGCTGCTGCTGGGTGCACTCGGTGCCGGCGCGGTGCTCGGCGCTTTCCTGTTGTCGCGGCTGCGGACCCGGTTCGGCCAGAACGCGCTGCTGACCACCGCGGCCGTGGGTTTCGCGCTGACCACCGCGGTGCTGGCGTTGGTGCCCAACTTCGTCGCGGTGCTGCTGGCACTGCTGGTCGGCGGCGCGTCCTGGCTGCTGTCGCTGTCGACGCTCAACGCGTCGATGCAGCTGAGCCTGCCGGCCTGGGTGCGTGCCCGCGGCCTGTCGGTGTATCAGCTGGTGTTCATGGGCGGGCAGGCGGTGGGTTCGCTGGTGTGGGGGCTGGTGGCCGCCGCCACCAGCAGTGTGACCAGCCTGCTGATCAGCGCCGGGTTTCTGGTGGTGTGCGGACTGTCCTCGCTGTGGTGGCCGTTGCACGCCAGGACCGGCGATCTCGACCTCACCCCGTCCTCGCACTGGCCCGAGCCGAACGTGGTCTTCGATCCGGCTCCGCTGGACGGACCGGTGCTGGTGCTCACCTCCTACCGGGTGGCGCCCGAGGACGAGCGGGACTTCCTCGCCGCGATGGACGTCCTGGGCCGGTCCCGGCAACGCACCGGGGCGTCGCAGTGGCGGCTGTTCCGCAGCGTGGAACGCGAATCGACGTACGTCGAGACGTTCGTGGTGCGGTCCTGGGGTGAGCACATGCACCAGCACCACACCCGGCTCACCGGCCAGGACCTGCTGATCGAACAGGCCGTGGAGCGCTACACCGACGGGGTGCCCGTCTCCGAGCACTACCTGGCCGTGCGCAACCCCTGACCCATCTCCGGCGAGCAGACACAAAGGGTCGCCAAAAAGGGCAATATGGCGGCCCTTTGTGTCTGCTCGCGGCGGGAGGCGGCGGGAATCAGCCCTGAGCCTCGATCGACACCGGCTGCCATTCCCGCCAGGTCGCCAGTCGCTGCGCGTAATCGGCCTCGGCCAGCTGCAGCGGGATCTCCCCGAAGAACACCCGCAGCGGGGGCTGCTCGGCGTCGACGATCTTGAGCACCGCGGCCGCCGAGGCCTGCGGGTCGCCCGATTTCGCGGTGCGCTTGGCCCTGGCCGCCTGGGCCTGGGCGTGGGCGTCGGCGTACTCCGGCAGGGGTGTCGCGTGCCGGGCCGAGGACCCGGCCCAGTCGGTGTCGAACCCGCCCGGCTCGATCAGCGTGACGTGGATGCCGAATCCGGCGATCTCCTGGGCCAACGACTGCGAGAAGCCCTCCAGCGCCCACTTGGAGGCGTGGTAAATGCCGACGTTCTGGAACGCGGTGATCCCCCCGATGGAGGACACCTGGATGATGTGCCCGCTGCGCTGGGCCCGCAGGTAGGGCAGCGCGGCCTGGGTCACCCACAGCGCGCCGAACACATTCGTCTCGATCTGGTCGCGCGCCTCGGCCTCGGAAAGTTCCTCGATGAACCCGAACTGTCCGTACCCGGCGTTGTTGACCACGACGTCGAGCCGCCCGAAATGCTCGTGGGCTTGGCGCACGGCGGCGAAGTCGGCGTCCCGGTCGGTGACGTCGAGCTGCAGCGGCAGGATCGCCTCGCCGTAGGTGGTCACCAGGTCGTCCAGGGATGCGGTGTCGCGGGCGGTGGCGGCCACCTTGTCGCCGCGCTGCAGGGCGGCGATCGCCCACTCCCGGCCGAAGCCGCGTGATGTGCCGGTGATGAACCAGACCTTCTGCGCCATGTCGCTCTCCTCTTTGTCGGCTCGTGTCCCTGCGTTACCAACGACATCACGCAATCCCCATTCCCGGAACCTCGGGACTCACAGGTAGTTTTAATTCGGTGAGTAGGGCATCGCTGGAGAAGGACCCGCACGAGGTCGCGTCGATGTTCGACGGCGTGGCCCGCCGCTACGACATCACCAACACGGTGATGTCGCTGGGGCAGGACAGATTCTGGCGGCGCGAGACCCGCTCGGCGCTGGGCATCGGTCCCGGGGACGCGGTGCTGGACCTGGCGGCCGGTACCGCGGTGTCGACGGTCGAACTGGCGACCTCGGGGGCGTGGTGCGTCGCCGCGGACTTCTCGGTCGGCATGTTGGCCGCCGGTGCCTCCCGCAACGTCCCCAGGGTGGGCGCCGACGCGACGAAGCTGCCCTTCGCCGACGATTCGTTCGACGCGGTGACCATCAGTTTCGGGCTGCGCAATGTGGTCGACCATGTGGCGGGGCTGCGGGAGATGGCCCGGGTGACGCGCCCGGGCGGGCGGCTGGTGGTGTGTGAGTTCTCCACGCCGACCAACGCTCTGTTCGCCACCGTCTACAAGGAGTACCTGATGCAGGCGCTGCCCATGATGGCGCGCACGGTGTCGAGTAATCCGGACGCCTATGTGTATCTGGCGGAGTCGATCCGGGCCTGGCCGACGCAGCCGCAGCTCGCCGACCGGATCCGCGAGGCCGGCTGGGAGTCGGTGCGGTGGCGCAACCTGACGGGTGGGATCGTCGCGCTGCACGCCGCGGTCAAACCGCACGCGTCGTAGTGAGCGTTCCGGTCCTGGCGCTTGCCGGTTTCCTCGGGGCCGGCAAGACGACGTTGCTCAACCACCTGCTGCGGAACAGCCGCGGCGTGCGGATCGGGGCGCTGGTCAACGATTTCGGCGCGGTGAACATCGATGCGATGTTCGTGGCGGGGCAGGTCGACGCGATGGCCTCGCTGTCCAACGGGTGCATCTGCTGCGCGGTCGACGCATCCGAAGCCGCCGAGATGCTGGGCCGGCTCGCCGCGGTCCGGCCCGCACTGGACCTGATCGTGGTGGAGGCCAGCGGTATCGCCGAGCCGCCGGTGCTGGCGCGCACCATCGCCAGCGCGGGCGATGACCGGTTCCACTACGCCGGGCTGGTGCTGGTGGTCGATACCGCCCAGCCGGCCGAGCTGGGCCACGGGGTGCGGGTGGCCGACCTGGTGGTGCTCAACAAGGCCTCCGATGGTGACGCCGACGCGGTGGCGGCCGCGGTACGCGCCGAGAACCCCCGAGTTCCCATGGTGTACACGGATTTCGCCCGGGTGGACCCCGCCCTGCTGATCGACCCCCCCGTGCAGCGAAGGGAGCGTCCGGCGCAGCTGTCACTGGATGAGCTGCTCTTGGACGACGATCATCACCACGACCACCCCGAGTATCAGAGTGTGGAGTTCAGCGCCGACGAGCCGGTGAACCCGCGCCGCTTCCTGGCGTTCCTGCACGACCGGCCCGCGGGGCTCTATCGCGCAAAGGGTTTCGTGGATTTCGGTGCCGGCGGCCGCTATTCCGTTCAGCTGGTGGGCAGCTCGCTGCGCTTCGAGAAGCGGGGTGCGGCCGGGCGGGGCACCACACTGGTCCTGATCGGCACCGGCATCGATGTCGACGCCGCGTCATCGGCACTGCGGGACTGCACCCGCGAACCCGCCGATGAGAACGCGATGCTCGGCGTGCACAAGTACGTGGTCTGACCCCGGCCATCCCGATTGGGCGGGCTCATCGCGATCCGCGGGCAGGCACTCGCTAGTCTTCGCGCATGTTCAAAGTCAATGAGTACTTCGACGGTGCCGTCGCGTCGATCGCCTTCGCCCCGGCCGACGGACCCGCGACCGTGGGCGTCATGGCGGTCGGGGAGTATGAGTTCGGCACCTCGCAGCTGGAGATCATGACCGTGGTGTCCGGTGCGCTGACCGTGCAGTTGCCCGGTGCGGATGACTGGCAAACCTATTCCGCGGGAACACAATTCACTGTTCCCGCCGACAGCTCGTTCAAGGTACGGGTCGAGGTCGAGACGGCCTATCTGTGCGAGTACCGCTAGGCGCGGATCAGCAGAACGGTTTGCGTTCGTCGAACCTGCGCGAGGCCAGGCCGGCCGAGCGCCACACCCGGGCGATCCAGTCCTCGTCCTCGTCGGTGACCAGGTTGCCCATCATCCGCACCGCCACGTTCATCAGGAAGTGCGAGCGCATCGCCACCGGGCCCACCGCGGGCAGGAACCGCGGCAATGTCAGCAGCAGCGCCAGTCGTCGCGCCGCGGAGAAGCCGCGCGCGTAGTGCTCGGTGAGCACCGCCGGCCACGCCGCCCTCAGGTCGCCGGATCCCAGTAGTTGCGCGGCCAGGCGGCCGGTCTCCAGGCCGTAGTCGATCCCCTCGCCGTTGAGCGGGTTCACACACGCCGCGGCGTCGCCGATCAACATCCAGTTCGGTCCGGCCACCCCCGACACCGCCCCACCCATCGGCAGCAGTGCGGACAACCCGGCTCGCGGTCCGCCCTCGAAACCCCACTCCTCGCGGCGCAGATCGCAGTAGTAGGACATCAGCGGCCGTAGTGCGGCGTCCGACGGTCGTTTCGCGGTGGCCAGTGCGCCGACGCCGATGTTCACCTCGCCGTTGCCCAACGGGAAGATCCAGCCGTAGCCGGGCAGCACTTTGCCCTCCGGGGAACGCAATTCGAGGTGCGAGGTGATCCAGGGCTCGTTGGCGCGCGGGCTCGCGATGTAGCCGCGCACCGCCACGCCGTACACCGTCTCCTGGTGCCAGCTGCGCCCGAGCGCGCGTCCCAGTGTGGAACGCGCGCCGTCGGCCACGATCAGTTCGCCCACGCCGACCGTGGAGCCGTCGTCGAGGATCAACTCCGAGACCCGCCCGGACGAGTCGTGACGCCCGTCAACCACTTTGGTGCCGAGCATCATCTTCGCGCCTTCGTCGGCGGCGACCATGCGGATCCGGTCGTCGAGCTCGGTGCGGGGGACGGCGCTACTGGTCGGCGGGAACGAGGGGCCGGGCCAGGGGATCTCCACGTCGGCGCCGAACCCGGACATCCGCAAGCCGTGATGGCTGATCCGGCCGGTCAGCCAGTCGCCGAGGCCGAGGCGTTGCAGCTCCGAGACCGCCCGCGGGGTCAGCCCGTCGCCGCAGGCCTTGTCCCTGGGAAACTGCGCGGAGTCGATGACCAGCACATCGCGGCCGGCGCGCGCCGCCCACGCCGCCGCCGAGGAACCGGCGGGCCCGGCGCCCACGACGACGACGTCTGCCTTGATCAAGTCGCTCCGCTCCTGCCCGCTGTATCCCCGACACCTCACAGTATGTTGGACGCATGAGGACACCGGCGAGCGTGGTGGCGGGCGTGGACTTCGGGGATCCCGAATTCGCCGCGCAGGTGCGCGACGGAGTGGCGCGCGTCGAAGATCTGATGGCCACCGAGCTGGGCAAGGCGGATGAGTTGATGGCCGAGGCCGTCCAGCATCTGTTCAAGGCGGGCGGCAAGCGGTTCCGGCCGCTATTCACCGTGCTGTCGGGCTCGCTGGGGCCGCGCCCCGAGGATGAGGACGTCACGATCGCGGGCGCTGTGATCGAACTGGTGCACCTGGCCACGCTCTATCACGACGATGTGATGGACGAGGCCCAGGTGCGCCGCGGTGCGGACAGCGCCAACGCGCGGTGGGGCAACAACATCGCGATCCTGGCCGGCGACTACCTGTTCGCGACGGCGTCCCGTCTGGTGTCCCGGCTCGGACCGGACGCGGTGCGCGTGATTGCGGACACATTCGCCCAGCTGGTCACCGGTCAGATGCGGGAGACCCGGGGTGCGGCCGGGGGCACCGATGAGATCGAGCACTACCTCAAGGTGGTCTACGAGAAGACGGCCTGCCTGATCTCGGCGTCGGGGCGTTTCGGTGCCACCTTCTCCGGTGCCGGCGAGGAGCAGATCGAGCGGTTGTCCCGTCTCGGCGGCATCGTCGGGACGGCGTTCCAGATCTCCGACGACATCATCGACATCGACAGCGATCCCGACGAATCCGGCAAGGTTCCGGGCACTGACCTGCGTGAAGGCGTGCACACCCTGCCGGTGCTGTACGCCTTGCGTGAGTCCGGCGACGACGCGGACCGGCTGCGGGTGCTGCTGGCCAAGCCCATCTCCGACGATGCCGAGGTCGCCGAGGCGCTGACCTTGCTGCGCCGCTCTCCGGGGATGGCGCGCGCCAAGGAAACGGTGCGCGACTACGCGGTGCGGGCACGCGAGGAGCTGGCGAATCTGCCCGAGGGGCCGGGCCGCGCTGCGTTGGCGACGTTGGTGGACTACACCGTCAACCGGCACGGATAGCCGGAACCTACGGGGGTCGACCGGCGTTACACCAGCGAAGCCTTTCGTAGGAGGAACTCTGATGACCTGGCACCCGCATGCCAACCGGATGAAGACCTTCGTGCTGCTCGTCTGCATGTCCGCGCTCATCGTTTTCATCGGTTCACTGTTCGGCAATTCGTCGATCCTGTGGTTGTCGGTGTTGTTCGCGGTCGGCATGAACGCGTACGTGTACTTCAACAGCGACAAGATGGCGTTGCGGGCGATGCACGCCCAGCCCGTCACCGAGATGCAGGCACCGGCGATGTACCGGATCGTCCGCGAACTCGCGACCACCGCGCGTCAACCGATGCCTCGGCTGTACATCAGCGACACCGCCGCGCCCAACGCGTTCGCCACCGGACGCAATCCGCGTAATGCCGCGGTGTGCTGCACCACCGGCATCCTGGGAATTCTCGACGAGCGGGAACTGCGCGCGGTGCTCGGCCACGAGCTGTCCCATGTGTACAACCGCGACATCCTGATCTCGTGCGTGGCGGGTGCCCTCGCGTCGGTGATCACCGCCCTGGCCAATATCGCCATGTTCGCCTCCATGTTCGGCGGTAATCGTGACGGTGGAGCGAATCCCTTTGCCATGCTGTTGGTTTCGCTGCTGGGCCCGATCGCGGCCACCGTGGTGAAACTGGCGGTGTCGCGTTCGCGCGAGTACCAGGCCGACCAGTCGGGTGCGGAGCTGACCGGTGATCCGCTGGCGCTGGCCAGCGCGCTGCGCAAGATCGCCTACGGTGTGCAGGCCGCGCCGCTGCCGCCCGAACCGCAACTGGCCGACCAGGCGCACCTGATGATCGCCAACCCGTTCCGGGCGGGGGAGAAGATCGGCAAGCTTTTCTCCACCCATCCGCCGATGGAGGACCGGATCGCGCGGCTGGAAGCCATGGCCGGCCGCGGGCCGGGCCAGTACTGACCGAGCGCGCGCAGCGGGGTCGCTCAGCAAACGTGGCCCGCGACCGGCGCGCAGGCTAGGGTGTCGCCATGCGTATGCGAGGTCTGTTCTCCGTCATGGCGGCGGCCGCCGCCATGAGCGCCCCGGCGATCGCCGGGGCCGAGCCTGCGCCCCCACCACCGCCGCCGCCGGGCCCGAACATCAACGCCTGGGAGCTGGTGAAGCCGTCTGCGTACGCGGTGAACGACGGCACCATGTACGCCTTCACCGTGCCCGGCGACATCACCTGCGTGATCAGCCGCGGCACCGGCGGCTACGGCTGTAGCGGGCCGTTCCCGGCGGCGCCCAACGGCGCCAACGTGGTGTCCGGTGGTCAGGTGGGAGCGCCCGGCTTCGCCAACGCAGCCAATGCCATCTACGTCGGGGATCAGCCGGCCCAGCCGCTGCCCGCCAACTCGCGCATCGGCTTCCAGAATGTCAGCTGCGGCACCGACGGCGTGGTGACCGCATGCCAGAACTCCTTCGACCAGTCCGGTTTCGTGATCAGCCCGGCCGGCAGCTACATCCTCAACCCGAGCAACCCGTTGCTGGACCGTCCCGAGGGGCGCAACCCCTACTTCAACTGACAGCGGGCGGGCGCGCGGATCAGAAGCCCGCGCCGTGCACCTCGTGGCCGGGCTTCTCCAACATCAGCCCGCGGTAGGCGTCCTCGACGGTGCAGCCGTGGTTGATCACGCCGTCGACCTCGCGGGCGATCGGCATCGGAATCCCGTACTGCTCGGCGAAATCCATGATGACCGAGGACGCCTTCACGCCCTCGGCGACCTGGTTCATCGCCGCGATGATCTCCTCGACGGTCTTGCCCGAGCCCAGCTGTTCGCCGACGTGACGATTGCGGCTGCGCTGTGAGGTGCAGGTGACGATGAGGTCACCCATCCCGGCCAGGCCGCCGAAGGTGTCGCGATGCCCACCCATGGCCACGCCGAGCTTGGACATCTCGGCGACCGCGCGGGCCATCACCATCGCCCGGGTGTTCTCCCCGATACCCAACGAATAGCCCATGCCGACCGCGATGGCGTACACGTTCTTGAGCGCCCCGGCCATCTCCACGCCCACCACATCGTCGGAGGTGTAGGTGCGAAACCGCCTGGTGCGGAACAGGTCTGCCAGGTTGGCGGCCAGATGCTGGTCGGGCATGGCGAGCACCGCGGCAGCGGCGTAGCCCTCGGCGACCTCGCGGGCGATGTTCGGCCCGGCCAGGATTCCGGCGGGATGCCCGGGCAGCACCTCATCGACGACCTGGCTCATCCGCAGGTTGGTGCCCTGCTCCAGGCCCTTCACCAGCGACACCACCGGCACCCACGGGCGCAGCTCGCGGGCCAGCTCCTCGAGCACACCGCGGAACCCGTGCGAGGGGACGCCCATCACGATGACATCGGCGCTCTGTGCGGCTTCGGAGAAGTCGGTGGTGGCCCGCAGTCCGTCGGGCAGTACGACCTCGTCGCCGAGATAGCGCGAGTTGCGGTGGTTGTCGTTGATGTCCTTGGCGGTGTCCTCGGATCGCACCCATTGCAGGGTCGGCGTGCGCCGGGCACAGATGGTGGCGACGGTGGTGCCCCAGGACCCACCGCCCAGGACGACGACGTTCGGTTCGCGTTGCGCAGGTGCCATCGGGTCAGCGTATTGCCGCGATCGTGCCCGCGACCGCAAGTTGCCGAACTGGCTCGCGGACTGCGTTACCGGTAGTTGACGAACTGCAGCGCCACCTCGAGGTCGGCGCCGCGCAACAGGGCCTGCACGGCCTGCAGGTCGTCACGCTTTTTGGAGCTGACCCGGATCTCCTCGCCCTGAATCTGCGCCTTGACCCCCTTGGGGCCCTCGTCGCGGATCAGTTTGGTGATCTTCTTGGCATTCTCGCTGTCGATGCCCTGTTTGATGCTGCCGATGATCTTGTAGGTCTTCCCCGAGGGCTGTGGGTCACCGGCCTCGAACGCCTTCATGGAGATGTCGCGGCGGATCAACTTCTCCTTGAACACGTCGACGGCGGCCTTGACACGCTCCTCGGTGGAGGAGACCAGGATGATGCCCTCCTCGCCCTGCCATTCGATGGTGGTGTCGGTGCCGCGGAAGTCGAACCGGGTGGACAGCTCCTTGGCCGCCTGGTTGAGCGCATTGTCGACCTCTTGCCGATCTGCCTTGCTGACGATGTCGAAGCTGGAATCCGCCACTGGAGCCTCCTGTTGGTGCTGGCCGTTTTCGTCTTCGGTACATCCTCGTTGTACCCTGCTACTCGCACCAAATTCCGGCAGGTTGCCCGAGCGGCCAATGGGAGCGGACTGTAAATCCGTCGGCTAACGCCTACACAGGTTCGAATCCTGTACCTGCCACACTGGTCAGGCCCCCTTTCGAGGGGGCCTGACTGGTTTCAGGGGAGCTGCCGTCCGCAGAGCGTCCGCAGCAGTCCCAGCAGCCGCATCGAAAGCCGCTGCAACGGCGTCTAGATCGTCCGGATAGAGGTGCCCGTACCGGTCGAGGGTGAGTACTGCGGACTTGTGTCCGAGAAGCCGCTGGACCACCTTGATGTTGGCTCCTGACCGGATCGCCAGGGCCGCGCAGGTGTGGCGTAGGTCATGCATCCTGACCCCGGCGCAGCCGTCCACCGCCGCTGTGGCCTTCTGGAATGAGTAGCGGGCCTGGCCGAGGGTCAGCCACTTGTCGCCGCGGGTAGGCGGGAACAGTAGCTCGTCGGGAGCGCGGCCCTTGATCTCCGTCTTCAACAGAGCGTTCAGGAACGCCGGCACCGGCACCGTCCGGGACTGCTTGCCCTTCGTCGGCCCCTCCAACTGTCCCTGCTTACGGACATAGGTCACCGACCGGGCAACCCGGATGCGTCCGGCCTCGGTATCGACGTTGGACACCTTCAGTGCAGCCGCCTCTCCGAAGCGCAGCCCGCAGTACCCGAGGACCAGGACCAGGGTGCGGTGCCGACCGGCAGCCACCGCAACGCGGTGCAACTGCTCGTGGGTCAGGTACCGCTGTTCCGTCTCCGGGATGCTGGGCAGTTCGACGCCCTCGGCGGGATTGGCCGGCAGGTGCTTGGCCTTCACCGCGAACCGGAGAACCGCACCGACAAGCTGATGGGCCTGACGCACCCTTGACGCGCTCAAGCCCTTGCCCTCGAACCTCACCGAGCCATCGACAGAAAGGCTGGCGATCCACACCTGCAGATCCTCGAACCTCACCTCGCGGAGAGGGATGTCTTTCCAGTGGGGGAGGACGATGGTGTCGAGCAAAGACCGGTACCCGGCGACAGTCTTGGGTGCCCGCACTGCCTTCGTAGCGATCCATCGGTCGGCCATTTCCCCGAATGTCACGGCCGACAGTGCCGGGTCGGTCCAGGTGCCTGTGACCTGATCCGACACCTGCTTGTTCAACCAATTCTGGGCATCAGCTTTCCGGCCAAACCCTTTGGCGTGTTCCTTGCCGTTCTCGTCGACATACCTTGCACGCCAGCGCAATCCTTTGCCGTGGGCGGCAGACTGAACAGTCTCCGTTGAGCCGTCCGGTAACCGGACAGTCTTGTTCCAGCGGTCCTCCACACCGGAACGACGATTACGCCTCTGCAGCATCTATGTCTGCCCGATCGATATCTTCTGGATTGAGGGTGTTGGCTGAAATGCCGTAGAAGGTCTGGAAATCGGCCGTCATCGTCACCCGGGTGTCGTTGTAGCCCTGCCGACCAGTCTCCACGGCTTTATCAACCCTGAGGCCCAAGTAGTTCTCCAACTCCTCGAATTGCTCCTCGAGCTCGGGATCGTTTTCGCGTTCGGCAACCTCTTTTAGCTCGTTCAATCGGTTTCGGAAGACGAACCGACGTCTAAGCAGCGTGAAAACGCCTTCGCTGATCTGGTTGTAGCTCTCGCAGACTAGCGCTGCATACCTCTCGGCTTCGTCAGCTACTCCGGCCTGGGACGGCCGCCTCATCATTAGCGAAACGTCTTGTCCGAGAATGCGTGCGATCCTCGTAGCTTCGCTGAGGCGGACGGGTCGTTCACCTTTTTCTATGCGCGAGATGGTGGTCGGGTGCACATTCGTCCAACCATTGGTGCGCAATTTCTGAACCAGTTCGGCTTGGCTCATGCCGTTGGCTTCCCGCAGGCGCGTCATGTTCTGAGCAAAGTGAATGTCCAAAGGGTCGCTGCTGCGCGCGCGAGACCCGGAGTCGGCTTCATCAACCACGACACCAGGGTGTCACACGATGTGCTTGCCGTCCAACACATCGCGTGTATGCTCACATCGTGTACGCACCAACCAACACAGGATGTGATTATGGAAACTGAGTATTTGTCTACCGGAGAGGTCTCGCGGACCACCGGTATCCCGGCGGCAACCCTCCGTTATTGGCGTCATACCGACAGCGGTCCAGCGTCATTCACGCTCGGCAAGCGCGTCGTCTACAGGCGGTCCGAAGTTGAGCGTTGGATCGCGGAGCAGGAGAAGGCCACCCGTCGCGGCGGTGCGGCCTGATGCGGTATCTGCCGCAGCAGGAGCACGCGGACTTAGGCCTCGTGCCCGATTCGGATCACACCGAGGATCTACGTCCCACAAAAAATGCCCTCGCACGGTGCGCCAACACCGCCGAGGGCCGTTCGAACACCCCAACCGCTAGATAGGAGAAGTTCTGATGACCACCATAACCCCTGAGTCGTGCAAGCACTGCACTGTCCCAGTCACAGCAGATCAAACCGTGTGCGGGTTCTGCGCAAGTTACACCCCGCCCGAGACTGTCGCGCAGCGCATCGATGTCGCGGTCAACAAGGTGGACCTGCTGCGACACGATCTGAACGAGATCCTGCGCGAGCTGCCCGAGTCGGCTCCGCTGTTCGCCGTCGCTGACATTGTGGTCGCACTCGGTCATCTGCGTCGGGCTGCCGTCGCTCTCGACCGTGCCACCGACGCGCTGGAAACCGACTCCCAGGCGGTGACCCAATGAGCGCGCGGATGAAGGCACTGTGTTGCGTCTGCGGATCACTTCGGACGTGCAGCCGCCCGCGCAATCACCGGGCCGAGAACTACTGGATGGCTGGACCGATCGACCGCGACTGGCACCGGGAGACCGGTGACCTCAAGTGCGCTGATTGTGGCCGAGTCACGACCCACGCATTGATCCACCCCGAGCAGGACACTCTCCGCGACCATGCCGAACAGATGCAGCTGATCGGCCTCCGCTGGACCAATCCACGTCTCTCCGAGGCAAAGCAGGCCGAGATCCGCCGCCAGTACCACGAGGCGTTCCCGCAGAACCCGTACATGCATCACCGGTACTGGAAGAACGATGAGCGAACGGCCAGGGAGGCTGGCAGAGACATGTTCCCCGCTATGTGCGGAGTCATGATGCCCGTTCCCAAGCAGTACAGGGAGAACGGCCGAGACGTCACGGAGTTCGACGCCCCGGAGCAACTGACCGACGAGGAGATGCTGAACCACGAGGCGTTCGATCCTGAGACCGGAATGTGGTGGGACGTCGGCGATTGCGTCAACTGCCTGCACTACCGCAACGCAAAGCTGCTGCGCGAGCGCCGCGAAGAACTCGCCAAGGTGCTACTCAAGGCATCGGTCTACACCGACAAGCTCGACGCCGATCTGGTCAGCGCACTCCTCGAAAAGCTTCGTGGGATGGCCGATAAGTGAGCAACGACGCTAAGGGTGCCCCCGCCGATCGCGGCGGGGGCAATCCCCTCGACATCATGCTGGGCCACGGGTTCAGCGTCGGCCCGCTGGCCGGCAAGGTTCCCATCACCGCGCACGGTGTGCAGGACTTCACCACCGACCGCAACGTCATCGCTTCATGGCATCGGAAGTTCCGAGGCTGCAACTGGGGAGTCACCCAACTCGGCGTCATCGCACTCGATGTCGATCCGCGCCATGGTGGCCACGTCTCAGCGCTCGACTTGCGTCCCGAGGACGAGACTCTTTGCGTGCAGACCGGCGGCGGCGGATGGCACCTTTATTACCGGATTTCCGGTGCCGTTCGAGGCAAGGTCCAGGGCATCCCGGGGATCGACGTAAAGGCCGGCGGTACTGGGTATCTGGTTGCGCCCGGCAGTATCCACCCGGACACCGGGAAGCCGTACCGCATTCACCGTGACGCCCCTATCGCGGATCTCCCCGAACACCTGCAGGCCCTGATCGTCCAACCCACCTGCGTGGCACCGACTCGTACTACGACACCGTCATCTGGTGATCGCTGGGATGGTCTGATCCGCACCGTGCAAGAGGCACAGGAGGGCGGCAGGAACGCAGCCCTGTTCTGGGCGGCGGCAAGGGCAGCAGCAGATTCAGCTCCCGCAGCGGTCTATTCAGCGCTCGCCGCCGCCGCGCACGAGATCGGGCTCGGTGTCCACGAAATACAGCAGACCATCCAGTCCGGTCAACGAAAGGCCGCAAACCCGTGATCAATGACGATGAATTCTGGTCGGCGACCGACCAACTCAAGCTGATTCACCAGTGGGCCCGCGCCAGCTACGTAGCCCCGCTGGGACTACTCTTCGCCGTCCTGCTACGCGTGTCAGCATCGACCGGCCCCGGCGTCATGCTGCCCGGACCACCAGCGCCTGCAAGCCTGAACCAGGGCGTCGTGTTCGTCGGCCGGTCCGGGGCCGGCAAGGGCGTCACCGACAAAGTCAGCCGCGTCGTCTGGCCCGCCGACATCCACGAAGAGGGTCTTGGTTCTGGACAGGGAATCGCTGAACTGTTCAAGGAGCAGAAGAACCCCGAGGACCGGATCACGCGAGCACTCATCTCCGTGTCCGAGATCGACCACCTCGCAGCACTCAATGCAGGGCAGGGCAACAACACCAGAGCCGCCGTCAAGGCCGCGCTGACAGGCGACCGGCTGGGCAGCAAGGGCGCATCCGCCGTCACCACACGATCAGTGCCCGCTGATTCCTACCGGCTGGCCATGTCGATCAGCGCGCAGTACGGGCACACCGCCGTGCTGATGGACGACGTGACAGGCGGGACACCGCAACGGCTGTTGTGGGCACCGGTCACCGACCCCGATATGCCCGATGAGCCCGGACCTATTCCCGACGATGTTCTGAACACGAAACTGCCGTCGTGGGCGCTGTCGGGCCAGAAGACGTTGATCCAGTACGGCCCAGACGCGATCAACGAGTACGTCCGCGCGGGCCTACTGGCCAACGGTCGGGGCGACGGCGACGCGATCGACGGTCACCGCACCCTGACGCGGCTCAAAGTCGCGGCGGACTTGGCGATCCTCGATCACCGATCCGTCGTCTCGGATAAAGACTGGATGCTCTCGGAGTTCATCATGGCCAAGTCGGACGACACCCGAAACACGGTGCTGGAATACGACCGGCGTGCCGCCCGTGAAAGAGCCCGCAGCAAGGCGATAGCACGCGCCACGGGTGAAGAATTCTACGACCAGAGCCGCCTGGAGACGGTCAAGCGAAGCATCCTGCGGATGCTGGAGAACGATGGGGAGCAGTCCGGTGGGGACCTGCGTCGGCGCCTCGGTAAACGTGAGAAGCGGGAGCTATTCGACCAAGCTGTAGCTTTGCTGGAGAACGCCGGATTGGTCACTTCAACGTCGGGTGAGCACAACAGTGTGAGATACCGGATCGGGTCACCCGTGACCAACCAGGTCACCCCCCAAAAAGCCAGTTCAGAAGGGGTGACCCCTCCGGTCACCCGTGACCACCCTGCAACGGTCACAGACCTGGATACCCGCAGGTCGACCGAGATTCACAAACCGACCCTGTCCGCCCCGAAGTGGCTCGAGAATCACATCTCCATACTGCTCGCCGAGGGTCGCGAGACCGCCGAATCGTTTGCTGTGTACGCCGCCGGGGAGGCCGCTGGCTACCCGGTCGAAGCGTTACGCAGCGCAGCGTCCAAGCACCCCGACGTGAAAGTCATCAAGCGCGGCCCCCGCACCTCCGTTTGGGACATCACCGGCGACCGGCCCACCACTTTCCGGCCCGCAACCGTGTGGGTCGCCAACTACATCGACCGACTCCCGTCCGGCACCACCGAGATCGACAAGGACTCGTTCAAGACAGCAGCGGTGGCCGCCGGATACACCTGGACAGCCGTACGCCACGCAGCCCTCAATGACCCCCGCGTCGAATCCGTTCCCGCCGAGGGCGACAGCACCGTCAAACGAATCTGGATCATCACCAACACCGAGGAGACCGCATGACCACCGAACTCGACCAGGCCACCGTCCTGGTGACCGAGACGATCAACCACGCCCGCAGCGGCGACGGCTTCAACATCAACGACATCTGGGACCGCTGGCATGGCAGCCCCATCACCCTGCTCGGCGCCGCGCTCCTGGCCGCCATCGGGCGCATTCCGGACCAGGACCCCAACCCCGATCCACGTGACTGGCGACGGGCCACCACGTTCCTGGCTGGTTGGGCCACAGGCGATCCCGGCATCTTCGGCCCCGTCGCCGAGGAAGCCGAACAGGATGGCCGCACGCAACACCTGCTCGCCGCGCTCGCCGAACACGCCGTGCTGGGCCTGGGCCTGCGCGATAACCCCGAACAGCTCGCCGAGATCCGACGAGCCATCGCAATCTGGATGAACGAGGAGAACCGCAATGACTGAACAAGCCGACCCCACCGCAGACTCGACAGCCGAACCCGGTGCAGACACCGAGGTCGCCACCGCGCCCGCCGAGGAATCCCGTACCGACGCCGCTGATCTCGCCCGCGAGGCCGGCAACTGGCGCAAGAAGTACCAGGCCACCCGCACCGAAAACGAAACCCTCACCGGCACCGTGGCCGAGCTGCAACGCCAACTCGTCGAAACCCAGATCGCCGGACGCATCGCCGACCCCGCCGACTGGTGGCAGCACACCAGCATCGACCAACTGATCGGCGACAACGGATCAATCGACTTCGACAAGGTCAACACCGCACTCACCGAACTACTCACCGCCAAACCGCACTACGCCCCCCGCATCGCAACAGCAGCCGCCCTCGCATCCGAAGTCACCGGAAACCAGCCCATCGAGGGCGGGTCCGAGGCCACCAACTGGTCGACACTGCTCGGCGGCAACCGAAACTAGCTGCACGAGAGGTAGAATCAACCCAGACGCTGAACTGCGGACCACGACCGGACCGCCCAACGTCACGACATCGCCCAGGTGGGCACACCGGATGGCCAGACGGCCCAACACCGGAATCCCTTTACACCGCACGCCCAAATCCGCGTGCCCGCCTGAAAGGCAACACCCATGGCTCTCTACACCACCGGCGCCGCCGGAATCCTCACCCCCGAACAAGTCGGCGACCTCGTCGTAAAGCCCGTCACCAAGGCCAGCGTCGCCATGCAGATCGCCACCGTCGTCACGACCGGCTCACACGACTTCCGCATCCCCGTCATCGAATCCGACGCCACCGCCGCCTGGACCGCCGAAGGCGCGGACATCACCCCATCCGATGTCGGGGTCGACGAGATCACCGTGACACCCAAGAAGCTGGCCGCCCTGTCGATCATCTCCAACGAGCTGGCCAACGACAGCTCGCCGGAAGCCCAGGAAGTCGTCGGCCAGTCCATCGCCCGCGACCTCGCCCGCAAGATCGACTCCGCGTTCTTCGGTGACACCGTCGCCAACGGGCCGAGTGGCCTCGAATCGCTGATGGCCTATCAGTTCGTCGACACCGACAGCGTCCCGCTGACCAACGTCGATGCCTTCTCCGAAGCCATCAGCAAGGCCGAGAACGTCGGCGCGATGGTGACCGCGTTCGTGGCCAACGCCGACACCGTGCTCGCCCTGTCCAAAGTCAAGAAGGCCACCGGATCCAACGAGCCGCTGTTGCAGCCCGACCCGACCTTGCCGACCCGCCGCCAGATCCTCGGCGTCCCGCTCTGGTCGGTGCCCAACACCGTCATCGGCAACGGCATCGTCTGGGCCATCGACGGCAGCCGCGTGTTCGTCGTCGTGCGCCAGGACGTCGACCTTCGTGTCGACGAGTCCCGCTACTTCGAGTCCGACCGCATCGGCATCCGGGCCACCCTGCGCGCATCGTTCGGATACCCGCACGAACAGTCCATCGTTCGCCTCGCCGCCGAGTCCGGCAGCTAGACGTGGAGTAGGCGCGGGTCGTCGGCTGATGTACCGACACCCGCAGCCCCCACAACGGTGGGACCGCCGGCACAGACGTGGGGTCACGGCCGGCGGTCCCACCACCCCGCGCTCAGCGTCATATCTGCGGCCTGACCTGCAGATAGCCCCCCATCCACCCCGTCCCCCCGCCCGTCTCCCCCACGGGCCGAAGCTGCAGATTTTGGTATGTACGGGTCCCCCAGGTTTTTTTGGTGCACATACTTTGGGTCCAGAACGTGGGGCCGGCCCCCTTATCGCTGGGCGCAGGCGGCGGTGCTCGGACGCCTGCCGGATGAAGTCCTACCGCGCGCACAAGTAAGCCTGCGAATGCTGCTGTGGTTCGTCGTTAAGATCGCGCGATGGGTGATCCGGAGCGCCGCGGCGCGGTTGTCGAGTGGGTTCGCACGGTCGGTGATCCCTGGATTCAAACGGAACACCCTCCCGCTCCAGGGAGTCCGTTGGCGGGCGATGACAAGGCTGAGCCGAAGGTGTCGGCTATCGCCCGGTTCGGGATTGCGACCGCGGTCGATCATCTCGGGTTGGTTGTGGATGCGATGGAGAGCGACCGCCTGTTTCGCATCTATGCGCCGCTGACAGCTTTGCGTACTGCGCTGTACACGGCGGCGCACACACAGTGGCTGCTGACGCCGAGGACCCGCGCAGGCCGGCAGGTCCGGGCACTCAGGATGGAGCTCAAGAATCAGGTCGAGCAGCGGAAGGCTATCTCCGGGTTCACGGGGGATCACATGTCCGCCCATCTTGTCGAAGAGCGAGACAAGGCAGTCGAATCGGTCAAGGCACACATCGAGACACTCAAAGAACGGGGTGCGAACCTGGTGGACGGTATGGCGGCCGAGGATGCACGTGCGCTTCTAGGCGGCGCGGTGCTGACCGAACCGTTGAATATGGTGGAAATCCTTCAGGGCCTTGTGGATGAGCACACTGATGTCGGACAGGGGATCCGACATCTTTGGCGAACCGGATCGGCGGCCGCACATGGTTATCACTGGGGTGCAATGCACACCGGAAACGCAAGCGAGTTCGATGAATCGGGGTTCAACATGTCGTTGTACGGCAGCATGATGATGGTGAAAGACGCCCTAGAGCTCTACGAGAATCGCGCTACCAATCATCTGGCCCAGGCGTAGCGTCCGGGGCTATGGCCGATAGCGAAACCTGCCCGAATTGCCACCAGGGAGTGTTGGAGCCGGTGCAGCAGGCGCGGGTGCCCGACCCTGAGATCGAGATTCGAGTTGTGGTACCAACCTGTCCAGAATGTGGGTGGGCTGTGACGAAGCTACGCGACCAGTAGTTCGGCGGGGTCGGCAGAGGCACTCATTGTCGGTCGGCCAGACGTTGAAGCAGCTCCCGTATCGCTTGGAGCTCGACTACGACTGCCGCGATGTCGGCGCGTGTGGCTGGCCTGTCCTCGGACCGCGGCATCTCCTTCATCGGACCCGGCGGCGTGGGCCGAGGTGTTGGGGATGCCGCCTGCATGTTGTAAGGAAACTCGCTCATGCCGTCCAGCGTCGCACCGTCCGCAGTGCGTCCGCAGTGTGTTCGAGAAGTGTCATCTTTAGTCAACAGGGCCAACGAGCTGACCTGCTACTTTTCAGCGGCACCAACACTGCCAATATCAACAAACGCCAAGAGTGACGGACTGTAAATCCGTCGGCTTACGCCTACACAGGTTCGAATCCTGTACCTGCCACACTGTCAGGCCCCCTTTCGAGGGGGCCTGATGTGTTTTTGTCGATGGAGTTGTCGCGGGGTTGCCGACGGGCGAGGTAGTCGGTCGGTTGGCAGAGGCTTTGCAGACCCTTGGTGCGTTTTCGTTTCTTTCGATTTACCATGGTGGTGTGACTGCGACCACCGAACACACTGTCTTCCCTGCCGACACCGGCCGGGGTCTGGCTGCGCTGCTCGCCGCCCTGAAAACAGCGATGCCATTGGCTATCGAAACAGCTGATGGTCGGTCATTTCCCCTGACCTCGGAACTGCGTGATGTGTTGCTTCATGCAGCCCATGCGCTCGTCGCAGGCCAAGCGGTCACTCTCGAGCCGCAACGTGTCGTCTTGTCGACGCAGGAAGCTGCCGATCTTCTCGGGGTCTCGCGGCCGACTCTGGTGAAACTGCTCGAGGCGGGCGAGATTCCCTACGCACAGCCGGGCCGGCATCGCCGGGTGCAGCTCACAGATCTTCTGGACTATCAGCAGCGTATCCGCCACGAACGGCGAGTCACACTCGACACCATGAGCGCCGAGGCGGCCACCGATGATGCATACGGTCGCCTCGGCGAGTTCGGTGAGGCGCGCTGACCCGTGTCGCGAATTCGGGTGCTTCTCGATGCTTGCGTCCTGGTGCCCTACCAACTCGCGGACCTGCTACTACGCCTCGCCGACGCTGAACTATTCGAACCGCTGTGGTCGGACGAACTGCTCGCCGAGGTCGAACGCAATGTCGTGAAGCTCGGGATCGAGCCCGGCAAGGCTGCCAATCGGATTGCGCAGATGGCGTCAGCATTCCCCAACGCGACTGTGACCGGGTTCGAGCATCTGGTATCCGCGATGACCAACGATCCCAAGGACTGCCACGTTGCGGCAGCAGCTGTTCGGGGTGGGGCCGCGCTCATTGTCACGGCGAACACTCGCGACTTCCCGCCGGAAGCGTTGGCGCGGTACGACATTGAGGTCGTTCATCCGGACGACTTCCTTCAAGACCAACTGGACCTCGCCGAGGCCGTCGTTGTGACCTGTCTCCAGCAGCATCGTGCGGCCTACACCCGCCCCCAATTCACTGTCACCGAGTACTACCTCGGTCTCGAGCGGACGGTGCCCGTTTTCGCCCGCTCGGCGATGCAGGCCGAGGTGCGTCACAGCGGTCACCGGGCCGGCGATCCACTGCCATTGGAGATGCGCGCAGAAGAGGAGGTCTTGAAGGCCTTCTTCCCGCGTGGTGGACCGACACCTGACGAGCCGCGCGGGGCGGCGTTCATGTGGCGCCAGGCGCTTGGTAGCAGGCCCGAATTCCTGACCGCGCTGTACAACCTGACCCTGGACCCGTCGTTGGGGGGTGACTTCAATCAGGCCGAAGAGATCCTGAGCGGCCACGGCATGACTCAGTTCGTCGAGAGGTGCCCTGGCGACCATGACATCGCGTACGTCAAGTTCGTGCCGAACGTCCAGCAGGCGGCTGTTGCGTTCGCAGCGGCCCCGATCGATGACGTGAAGATCCTGACGCTTGTCCGATGCGCTGACGAAATCTGGCGGGTCTGGGGATTGAGCCCGAGTCGCTTTCCGTCCGCGGCTGAAGTTCGAGGGCAGTGACTCGTCTCCGTCACGACTGGGCCGACGCATCCACGCGGCCGGCGATTACGCCGCAGAACGACCGAGCGCTATTGAGCCGGGTTTGGTCCGGTCGGCGTCCCACCGGCGCCGTGAGCTGTGCCCGTGGTTCGTGGACCACCCAATCGCTCTAGTGCACACTCGGTTTCGCCGTCCGTCGTTCGGGTGAATTTCCGGCCACGCCACAACGGGTCGTGTGGGGCGCAGCAACCGCGACCCGCCCACGGGCGTGTCGGGCGGCCCGGGCGGCCAGCTCGTAGTTGTGGACGGCCCGGCTAACTCGTGGGCCGGCGACTGCGGCCATGGCGTGACCCGGTGCAAGCGGTCCTGGCAACAGCCGGTTGCGGTCGTGGCTATGGGCGCGTGCTGGCGCAGATACATGCACTCGGTGCCGAGAGGAACTCGGCTGTGCTGGTCGCGCCCGGGATTCAAAGTGGCAGCTTCTCGACTGCGGTTACCAGTGCCTCGGCTGGGTGGTGTTGCGAAGCGAATATCTCTCGATGTTCTGTGTCGTGCAGGCGAGCAACCGGAGGGCGCGGGTGTGCACCGCGGCGGACGGGCGGCTCGCCATCTCGGGGTAGCGAACCGGACCGTGCAACTTGGGCAAATTTCTCCGTCGAGAACAACACCGGCATGTGCCGTAGGGTCACACCGAAAATACCTGGCTGATTGGGCGTGGCGTCGCGGGGGCACGCGAATCTTCAACCCGCCTGGTCCCTTTCAGCGACGACAGAGCCTGGGACAAGTCGAGCCTGAAGAGGAGCCGCCGTGAGCGCACGTCACCGCGCCAAGAAACACCGCCGAGCCGCCAGCGTCGTGGCGGTGCCCGCAGTGGCCGCGCTGATCGCCGGCGGGATCCACGTCGACCAGCCGGAGAGCCGGCCGGACCCGGTCGCGGTGGTGCAGCAGCATCGGGTCGTCTCCGCCCAGGACGTCGCGCTGGCCGCGCTGGCGCTCTTCGCGGTGCCGGGCGCCGGGGTTCAGTTCCCGCCCGGCGCGCTCGACACCCAGGACGGCGGCATCTGGCGGCGCATCCAGGACATCACCGTCCTCAACGACCCGACGCGCTACCCGGGCACCGTGACCGCCGCGTCCGTGGATGCCGGCGCCACCTGGCTCACCGAGCTGATCCTGGCGCGGGATCCGTCGACCATCGTCAGCGGCATCAACACCGGATCCTTCGGTGGTCGCGTCGCCGCCGAGGCACTGACCCGGGTGGCCGCCACCGGCTACGACATGTCCAGTGTGTTCGGGGTGTTCTACGGTGACTCCAACACTCCCGGAACCGGGATCTTCGCCCGCTACGGGCCGGACGAGCCGACCTTCGGCTCCGATGTCCTCGGCGGTGCCATCGAACTGCCCGACGGGACCTACCTGCGGATCAACCGCGAGTACGACCCGATCGCGTATTTCCCGAAATACCTGTTCAACCCGATGAGCTGGATTCAGCTCGCGGCCGGTTTCATCTTCGAGCACTCCCGGCTGCAGGACTTCGATTTCGAGGATCCCGAGAACATCGTCACCGTCGACGGCAATGTCGTCACCGTCCGGGTCAACAGCCCGGTGATGCCGCTGCTGATGCCGCTCAAGATCCTCGGTGCGCCCAAACGCATCATCGACGCGCTCCAGGCCATCCTGCAGCCGATGGTCGAGAGCACCGGCATGTACGAGACGGGCAAGGTCGGGTTCCTGCCGTCCCCCCAGAAACTGTTCCAGCAGCTGCAGGCCGTCGCCGCGGGCTTCGAGAAGGCAAGCCAGATCCTGGCGGGCAATTACCCCGACCCCGAGGAGCCGGGCGAACCTCCCGTGGTCACCGCGCCGGATACGACCACCGAGATCATCGACGCCATGGAGGACCGCGATGAGGAGCTCAACGGCGCGCCCGCGCTGAACGCCCGGTTCGCGACGGCGCAGGTTCAGGTCGACGAACCGGAAGCCGTCGATGGGACGGCGGCGGTCGAAGAACAGTCCGAGGTCGTCGAAGAAGAAGTGGAAGCGCCGCCCGCCCCGAGGGTGCGGCTGACCGCTCCGCGTTCGGCGAAGGTCTCCCCGCGATCCGTCACGGTCGCCGGTACGTCCTCGCCGTCGGCATCGTCTCCCAAGCCGTCCGCCGACGACGCGGGTACCGACTCCGAGTAGAAGCGCACGCAGTAATCAATCAGGCCCCCCTCGCGGGAGGGGGGCCTGATTCATGTCGCCGGGATCAGCCGACCTGCGCGGCGGCCTGCACGACGGGCGCGGCGGGGGCCGCGGCACCCAGCCGGGCGGCCACGAAGTCCGCTGCCTGCACGGTCATCCCGTTGCTCTTATAGGAGCTGTGCGCGGACCGGTCCAGCCCGCCTGGGTAGCAGATCGGATCACCCACGGCGCACAGCTGCAGGGTCTTCCCGACGTACTGGTCGCCGATGACGATCGGCGGGGCGCTGCGGTCGGCGACGTTGAGGACCCAGTTGTCCGGGGTGCCGAACAACGCGACGGCCGAGACATGCGATGCCACCGACGCGGGCATCGGCCCGGACAGGCCGGCGGGCAGCACGAACCCGGCGGGGACGGTGGCGCTGGTGCTGTAGCCGGCGACGGCCGCGCCCTGCGAATAACCACCCAGCACGATCTTGGTGTCGGGGCACTCGGCAGCGATCTGCTGAATCTTGTTGGTGGCGTCGGCAATACCGTCGACGGCGCGCCCGAAGTCCAGCGACGCCGGATAGTTCACGCCGTACACGCTGACCGACTGTCCCGGCAGCCGCGCAGTGAGCGCATCCACGAAGGACTGGCCGGTGGCACCCACGCCGGGGCCCTCGAAGGTGCCGCGGGCGAACACCACCGCGACATCCGCGCAGGAATCATCGGCGGCGTTGGCCGTCGCGGCCGGGCCGGCAAACAGCCCGGCGACGACGGCGAACACCGCCAGCGCCGCGAAGATGGCCGATCGTGCGGCTCTGTTGGCCCAGCTCTGTGGCGATGTGCTCATCAGGTTCCCCGTTTCCGTGGTGCCATCGCTTCGGTGCAGAGGTGGCAGTTACCTGCTACAAGCCGTGATCGAGGGGGGCGATTCCGGGGACCGCGAGTGATCCATCTCACCCGCCCCGGGCGGAATGCTCGACGATGCACTTCGGTTGAAGGCCGTCGAGCTCAGTCCAGGTCGGCGAGCACCCTGCGAGCGGCCTCGAGCTCGGCTTCGAGTGCAGAAACCTTGGCGGCCTGCAGAACCCGCGCCTCTTCGATGATCGAATCGATCGGGGTGGCGAGATCCTGGTGCAATTCCCGGGCCGCGCGGGACACGGCGGCAGCCGCGACGGCGAGGTCGCGAGCCAGGTAGCTGGAGCCCTGTTTGAGTTCGGCCCGCCATTCGCCGTCGGCGGTACCGGTGACCGTGAGCACCAGTTCGATCGTCTTGGCCTTGCGGCCGGCCGACTTCCTGGCCGCGGGCTTGCTGGGTGCTTCCTCGGCGCGAGGCTGCCCAGCATCGCCGGTGGCGGCGGTCAACGTCTCGGCGACCGGAGTGGTCAGTGTCATCGTCACGGCGAACTCCTTCGTCGGCAACGCCCGCACGGCGCGGGCGGCGGTCCGACACCATTAGAACACACGTTCGATGACTGGTGGCGGTGCCGACGTTTCTGTGAGCTCGCTGCGAGGTCGCTGTACCGCGTGACAGCAGTTAGCCAGAATCCTCACAGCGCGTTGCACTGGTACGCACAGAACCGGGGATGTGACTCTGTGCGCATCGTCGGCCCTACAGCGCGGTAGCCGCGACAGACCAAGCCTAGAACGGTGAACGTCGCCCAGCCTCCGAAAATTTCGCACACCGGCTACGACCCCAGGGGTACACCATGTTGAAGAAGCACTCTCTCGCCATCGGCGCGGTAACTTTGCTGTTGCCCGCCGTCATCGGCTTCGCCGCGCCGGCTCAGGCCGCGTCCGGATTTGTGATGCCGAGCCTCGACGGGATGAACCTGCAGGAAGCCGAGGATGCGGTGACCGCCGCCTCGCAAGGCGTCCCGGTGCAGATGCACTCCCACAACATCAAGGGCATGAAGCAGAAGCAGCTGAGCCTGGCCGACTGGCTGGTATGCGAGCAGTCACCGGAAGCGGGCGAGAAGATCACCAGCGCCGCCGACGTCGACTTCGGTGTGGTGCGCGAGTTCGACGCGGCCCGCAACACCTGGGACGACATGGTCGCCAACGCCTGCAAGTAGACGCGGATCGCCGCGCCGAGCATCATCGGGCCCGGTGCGGCGATCAACATCGCTCAGGAGCCGCGGACTAGCACTTCCCGGGACGGTTCACCGCGACCGCGGTGTAGGACTTCGCGGCGATCTTGGCGCCGGCCTTGGGTGCCTGCTGGCACACCTCCCACATGACCGGGGCGATGATCGCGCCGGAGGCGGCAGGGGCCTTGTTGATGAGGTCCAGCCAGGGTCCGTCCGGGCCGACCGTCTCCTCGTAGAGGGCTTGGGCGTCGGCCAGATTCATGCCCTCCAGCGACGGCATCTGCCAGGTCGTCGGTGCGGCGGCCGCCGTCGGCGCGCCGACCACGGACATCAGAAGTGTTGCGGCACCGGCCACTACACACGTTTTCAGCATTGAAACCCCTTGGTTGTGTCGTGCCACGATAGACGACCTATCTCAAACCATCGGTGGGTATGGCCGTTTTGTTACGGCTCGATGACCGCCAACCGGTCCCCACCATCGCGTTTGGCCGCATACATCGCCGCGTCCGCCAGCTCCAGCAGCGGATCGAAGTCGTCGGCGCTGTCCAGCTGTCCGCAGACCACGCCGACGCTGGCGCTCACCGTGGGTGGCCCGCCCGCGGCGACGGCGGCCCGCAGGCGTTCGCCCACCTCGGTCGCCTCTCCGGCCGGCAGATGGGCGATCACCACGAACTCCTCGCCACCGGTCCGCGCGATGAACGCCCGCCGGGGCAACGCGTCGCGCAGCCGGGCGGCGGTCTGCACCAGGACCTGGTCGCCGACGGCGTGGCCGTGCCGGTCGTTGATGCCCTTGAACTGATCGAGATCGATGACGAACACGCAGATCGGGTGTGGCTGGCCGGCCCGCGGTTTCAGCCGCCAGACATAGTCCTGCAGGCCGCGCCGATTGGCCAGCGTGGTCAGCTCGTCGACGAGTGACTCCACCGAACTGTTGCGGATGAGCCAGAAGCCGAACTGGGCGAACGGCAGGATGCCGACGGTGACCAACAGCGAGACCAGTGCCTTACAGATGGCCAGCGGCACCGCGGCGGGTGCTCCGGAAGCCGCCAACCACACCGCCACGCCCAGCACGGTGACGGTGGCGATGCTCAGGTGCACCACCGCGGCCCGGGGACCGTGGAAGAACACAATGTAGATGCCGGTGACCGCGAACAACGACGTGGTGGACATCGCGGCCAGCGGGCCGCCGTGGGTGGCGCAGGCCAGCGCGATCCCGATATCGGTGAGGATGAACAGGGTGATCGAGGTGCGTGCCGAGGGCCACGGGAAGAAGTACCAGTAGACGGGCCACGCGAACGCGGCGACGGTCAGCGCCGTCACGATCGCGCGCGACAGGGCCACCGGCTCGGTGAGTGGGGTGAACTGGACGAGCACCAGCGCGACGCCCATGACCACACCACCCATGCCGATGAGCAGGCGCAGCGGCCTCAGATAGCCGCGCGGGCGCAGGAAGTTCAGCACCCAGTAGTGATCGACGGGATCGTTCCACCAGTCCCGGAACGTGGTGCTGGCACGGCTGGGGCTGGTCATGAGCAAACCGCTTCGCGTGGGTGAGCGCGCTCAGCGACGGTTGAGCACCCAGATATGGGTGGACAGCGCCGTCGCGAACGCGCACCAGAGCGGGTAGAGCCCCAGCGGTGCCGCTTTGGCTCCGCGCACCGCCGCGGCGCGACGGGTGAGGTCGGCGCTGCTCGCGGTGAGCACACCGGCCGCCACCGCCGAGGCACCCAACTTGCGCCGGTTGAAGAACAGCCACGACCAGCTGCCGTTGAGCACCAGATTGAGGGTCAGCGCCCGGATGTAGCTGCGCCGGACCGCCGGCGGGGCCTCGTCGAGGGTGGCCGCCGACACCACCGCGATATCGGTGTAGAGCGAGGTCCACGCGATCGGGAACGCCAGCGCCGGTGGCTGATACGGCGGCTTGCGCAGTGTCGCGTACCAATCCGACTCGACGGCGGGTTTGCTGGCGATACTGCCGGCGGCCGCCGTGACGGCGACAGCCAATGCGGTCGGGACGAGGGTGCGGCTCTGCACAGGGACGCTCCAGAAGGTCAAGGTACGGCGGGGTCCCTTACGAGTATGCACACGGCGCCGCCGACGAAAGTCAGATCATGTCGTTTCGCGTCAGCCAGCGCATCACCGGCCAGCCGACGAACACCGGCAACCAGCAGGTCAGTACCCGGTACAGCAGCACCGAGGGCACCGCCACCGCCGCCGGCACACCGAACGCGGCCAGGCCGCCGATCAGCGCCGCCTCCACGGCGCCGACACCGCCGGGGGTCGGGGCCGCCGAGGCCAGCGTGCCGCCGATCATCGTCACCACCGTCACCGTCACGAACGAGGTGTCCCCGCCGAAGGCCTCGATGCTTGCCCACAACGCCAGCGCCGAGCCCAGCGTCGTCCCGGCGGCGCCCAACACGATCAGCCCCAGCCGCTTGGGTTCGCGGGACAGCTCCCACAGGTCGGTCTTGACCTCCTGCAGTTTCGGGCGCACCGCCGACGCCAGCCAGCGGCGCAGGTTGGGGACCGCGAGGAACCCGCCGACCACGCCGAGCGCGACACCGGCCACCAGGTACAGCACGGTCGCGCTGGGCACGAAGTGCTGCAGGTTCGCCGAGGTACCTGCGATCGCAGTGAACAGGATGAGCAGCAGCACGTGCACCATCACCTGCACGCTCTGCTGCAGGGCGACGGCCGCGGTGGCGCGCATGGTGGACAGCCCGCCCTTCTGCAGCACCCGGGTGCTCAGCGCGAGACCACCGACCCCGGCGGGCGTGGTGGTCGCCGCGAACGTGTTGGCCACCTGCATGATCGCCAGGTGCCGGAAGCGCACCAGACCATCCGCGCACGCCCACAGCGCGCCCGCGGCGCCCAGGTAGCGCAGCGCCGAGACGGCCAGGCCGAGCAGGGCCCACCACCAGTTGGCGTTGCCCAGCTCGTCGAAGAATGCGGGCACCGTGCTGATGAACGGGTAGGCCACGTAGACCAGCGCCACCAGCAGCACCAACTGGATGAGTTGAACCCGGGTGAAGCGGGTGATCGTCTCGGTGGTGATCTTGTCGGCGCCGGTCTGGTGCTGCACCTGTTCGCGGGCCGCCGCGATGACGGCCTTGGCATCGGTCACCGAGTCGCGGATGCGGGCGGGCACAGCCGTTTTGGTGAGCCGGCGCGACGCCGTCAGCACGGTCTCGCGGCCGAACGCGTCGATCGCGGCGGATACCGCGGAGGCGGGGTCATACATCGCCGAGGTGGTCACCAACAGTTGGGCGATATCGGATTGCAGTTGCGCGTCGGTGGCGCCGTACTCGGCGTTGTCGAATCCGCCGAACTGCACCTGCCCGTCGTGCACGGTGATCTCGTCGCGGCACAGGTCGCCATGCGCGATCTGGCCCCGATGCAGGGTGTGCAACGCCTGCCAGACATCGGCCACCGGGGCGGCGTGCGCGCTCAACGGTGTCCCGCGGGCCGGCTTGCGGGCATACAGCGTCCAGCCGCGGTCCAGTGCGCTCACCGTCACCGAGGAGATGTTGGACAGTCCGAGATCGTCGATGGCGATGGCCATCAGGGCGCGGTGCTCCACGACCCGGCGCATGGAGGCCTGCAGCGGCGCCGTCTCGTCGGTGCGCAGCCGGAACTTGCGCCACAGCTGGCTCAGCGCGCCACCGCTGCGCTGATTCGGTCCGTACAACTCGACGACGGCGGTGGTCTCCGGACCGGTCGCGGCGAGTACCAGTGGGCCCGGCCCGGGCGGGCGGATGACGGCAAGGGCCGACACCACGAAACCGCGCCGGGTCAGTGCCCGCACCGCACCGTCGAGGGGGACCTCCAGGGCGGGCGTGCCCACCACCCACACGACCAGCGCGCCCACGAACCAGCCCACCGCCAGACCGAGCAGGGAGCGGGCCGGCACGACCGCGCTGACCACCAGGTGAATCGGCACGAACGCCAGCAGCAGTGCCCACCAGTACCGGCGCAGCCGACGCGACAGCCACGGCCCGGAGACGGTCAGCACCGCGGCCAGCAGCGCGATCCAGCGCGGATCGTCGAGGAATTGCGACAGCTGGGTGTCCAGGCGGTCACGCAGATCGAAATGCCATTGCGGCGCGGCGATACCCCGGCCGCTGATCGACAACGCCAGCACGGCCAGCACACCGGCGGCGGCGTAGGCGGCCAGCAGCGTCCAGTGCCTGCCGATGACCAGCTGGACGAGAATCACGAACGGCAGCGCGAGGATCGCCACGCCGTAGGCCAGGTACACCAGGTTGGACTGGGTCGGGGTGAGCACACCGATGATCTCGGACACCGACCGCT
The DNA here is from genome assembly GCF_001644575.1 of Mycobacterium adipatum. Lineage (NCBI taxonomy): Bacteria > Bacillati > Actinomycetota > Actinomycetes > Mycobacteriales > Mycobacteriaceae > Mycobacterium > Mycobacterium adipatum. Next base: position 5,456,698 of record NZ_CP015596.1, on the reverse strand, counting down.
CCAGCGCCACCCAGTCGTTGCGGGTGATCAGGGAGCTGGTGATCACGACGGCGAGGAACGCCGCCGACAGCACCACCCGCAGGATCTCGTTGGTGCGCCGCGTCAACGGTTGCAGCAGGCTGCCGGTGACACTGATGTCCCGCCCGTCGACTCGCACGGGGAACAACGTAACCGTGCCGGGACCCTGTGCGCGCGAAGCGCAACCAACGGGCCTGTGAGATGATCCCGGTATTCGCAGCCGGCGTGAGGGATTCCGCATGGCGCACAGCACCGAACCAAACACCTTGGAGCCTCAATGCGTGCCGATCGAATGGTAGAAGTCCTGCTCGCGGCCATCGCGGCGGTGGTCTGTTCGATGGCGCTGGCCGCCTCGACGACCTGGCCGACGGCGGCGGTTCTCGGGGGTGGCATCGTCGCCGGGGCGTTGGCCGGTGTGGTCGCACATGCGGTGTCCGCCGGCCGTTCGGCGCTGCCGGCCCGGTTGGGTGTGGGGGTCGCGGTCGGGTTGGTGCTCGGTGAGCTGGCCACCGTGGTGGTGTTCAGCGGGCCCGTCGACGCGCAGCTGGTGCGGCAGGCCGCGCCGGCGATCGAGGCGGCCACCGCATCGCTCGAGCAGGCACGTGGAGCCCGGGCCGGTGTGGACGCTGAGGTGGTGCGGGCCGAGCAGCGCCGCGATGACGCGCTGGTGGTGGCGCGGTGCGAGGTGAACCCGGCCGCGGACTGCCCGCAGACCCGGATCACCGGACTGCCCGGCAGCGGGCCCGGGGCGCGCACCGCCGACGATTTCCTGCGCGATGCCGACCGTGCCCTGGACACGGCGATCGCCGACCGGGACGGCCGGGCCGCGGCACTGGACGCCGAGGTGGCCGCGCGGGAGCAGGCGCTGGCGCAGGCCCACGACGCCGCGCTGGCCGGTGGTCTGGGCGCCCGGTGGCAGGGGATGAACGCGTACACCCTCGACCATCCGGGCCCGCTGGTGCTGCGGGCCCTGATCGCGGCGTTCTTTGTCCTGTTGACCATCTTGGCGCTGCTGATGAAGCGGTGGCAGGGCGCCACCACATCCGAGGCCGAGTCGGCGGCCGACACGGCGATCGCGGTGAAACGGGCGCAGGTGCGGGCGCAGGTCGACGAGCTGTGGGCCGAGCAGGAATTGCACAGCGCCCGGATGGCTGTCGAGGCGCAGAACGCGATCGACGCCGAGCGGCAGCGCCGCCGGGTCGCCGAGGCGCTGGCGCCGTCCGAGGACCCCGAGGCGCTGGCGCCGTCCGAGGACGCCGAGCCGGTGCCGGCCGCGCTGCCCGTCGCCGCCAGCAGAGAACCCGCCGCCACCGGCAGGGAACCCGGGACGGAGGTGGAGCCGCATTCCGGCGGCGGGGTCCCGATCCTGCCCGACGTCACCCGGGCCGCCGTCCGGTTCATCCGGCCCTTCGTGCCGCCGATCGTGGCGGGGGCCATCGAGAGCGCGACGAAGCCGATCCGGCAGGTGTTCGAGGAGACCGAGGAGTTCCACTTCACGATGCGGCGCACGCACCGCGTCACCGTGGAGTCCGAGGGCGGCGAGCAACCCCAGCAGGTGACGGCCGAACGCGACTGGGTGGAGGTGTCCGGACCGCGGATCGAGTCGCGCCGGGGTGTCGTGCTGGACGAATCCGGCGATCATCGGGAGATCGACCGGGGACCCGTGGACGACGCCGGCCGGCGCGAGTTGCCGCCGGCTTAACTGTCTCGTCATGACATTTTTGCCACGCGTGATGTAACTTCGATCGACATATCGACGCCAGGGGGCCCGCGCCGAGAGGAAAACCGGTGGACGCGACACCTTTCGGGCACTATCAGCTCCAGGAGCTGATCGGCCGGGGCGGTATGGGCGAGGTTTACCGGGCCTACGACACCAAGACCGACCGCGTCGTCGCCGTCAAGGTGTTGCCGCCGCAGCTGGCTCAGGACGCCGTGTTCCAGCAGCGGTTCCGCCGCGAATCGCAGGCCGCCGCCGGCGTCAACGACCCGCATGTGGTGCCGATCCACGGGTATGGCGAGATCGACGGCCGGCTGTATCTGGATATGCGACTCATCGAGGGCCGCACGCTCGGCGCGCTGCTCGCCGAAACCGAGAAGCCCCTCGAGCCGGACTTCGCAGTGCAGATCGTCGAGCAGGTGGCCTCGGCGCTGGACGCCGCCCATCAGCTGGGGCTGATCCACCGCGACGTCAAACCCTCCAACATCCTGCTCACCAAGGCCAACTTCGCCTACCTGATCGACTTCGGGCTGGCCCGCACCGCCGGTGAGTCGGGGATGACCACGGCGGGCAGCACGCTGGGCACGTTGGCCTATATGGCCCCGGAACGTTTCGACGGCGGGTTCGCCGACGCCCGCGCCGACACCTACGCGTTGACGTGCGTGCTCTATGAATGTCTGACCGGCGCGCGGCCCTACCCGGCGGACAGCCTGGAGCAGCAGATCGCCGGGCATATGGTGTCGCCCGCGCCCAAGCCGTCGGAGTCCAATCCGCGGCTGGCCGCCTTCGACGAGGTCATCGCCAAGGGCATGGCCAAGAAACCGGAGAAGCGCTACCAGACCGGCGCCGAGCTGGCCGCGGCCGCCCGACGCGCGTTGTCCGCGCCGGTGCGGGTCACCGGGTCGGGCCGGCACACCGCGGCGCGGTCCGGCGGTGGGCGCCGTTTACCGCGGCGGGCGCTGGTGATGGCCGGGGTGTTGGTGCTCGTCGGCGCCGGCGCGGTCGGCGCCTGGAAGTGGTGGGACGCGCGCTCGACGGAGGATTTCCCGGAGGGCGCGGTGCCGGCGATCGCGGCGAGTGTGCCTGCGGAGGTCCGCGCGGACGGCAAGCTCGTCATCGGGGTCAACGTGCCCTATGCCCCCAACGAATTCACCAACTCCGAGGGTGAGATCGTCGGGTTCGACGTGGATCTGATGGACGCGGTCGCCCGAACGATGGGGCTGGCCACCGAGTACCGCGAGAGCGAGTTCGACGCCATCATCCCCGCGGTGCAGGACGGCACGCTGGACGTCGGGATGTCCTCGTTCACCGACACGTTGGATCGCCAGAAGCTGGTCGATTTCGTCACCTACTTCGAGGCGGGCACGCTGTGGGCGCAGCAACGCGGCTCGGCGATCGACCCGTCGGCGGCGTGCGGACTGCGGGTCGGGGTGGCGCACAGCGTTATTCAGGAGACGGTGGAGATCCCCGCCAAGAGTGATGCGTGCGTGGCGGCCGGGCTGGCGCCGATCGAGAAGGTGGTGTTCAGCCAGCAGGACAATGTCACCGCCGCGTTGATCGCCGGGGAGATCGATGCCATGTCGGCGGACTCACCGGTGACCGGTTTCGCCATCAAGCTCAGCGGCGGTGCGCTGGTGCCGGCGGGTCAGGTGTTCGATTCGGCGCCCTACGGCTGGCCGGTCGCCAAGGGCTCGAAGCTCTCGGGCCCGCTGCTGCGCGCGTTGGAGCACCTCATCGAGACCGGCGAGTACAAGACCATTGCGACCATGTGGGGTGTGGAACGCGGGATGATCACGGCGCCGAAGCTCAACGGGGCGTCGCGCTAGCGGCCCTTCGGGTCAGCGCTTCTTGGGGTGCAGCACGTCCTCGGTGGTATGCGTGGATGAATCGGCGCGTTTGGCGGCGCGTTTCTCCTTGAGCGACTTGCCGGATTTCTTCGTCATGCTCTGGCGTGGCGACTTGTCGGCCATCGGTGGCCCCTTCGAATGGGGGGCCTGTTGTGGTCCCTGTGCCCCGACCATACACGTTCACATCAGCGGGTCGCGGCGTTCACCGGAAGGTGCAGTCCGCGAACTCCATTGCGATTCGGCGAATTTCGTCTGGGTGATGCGGAAGAAACAGCGCGGCGGCACCGCGATCTCGAGAGCGCCGTGTCCCGGTGGGACTCAGCGGGCGTTTCGATCCAACCGGTCTCACTCCGCGCTGCGTAGCCGCACCAGCCGCGTCGTCGAACTCTCGTCGAGCTCTACCACGTCGGAACGAGAACGCAGGAAATCACTGAAAGACTTGAAACCTAGCGATCTTTCGCTGAACGACGGATCCATCCGCTTCATCTGAGCCTTCACCGCCGAGTTGTGCAACCACTCGACGTCATCCTTCTCCAGGCCGATCCGCAGTGCACGGATGAGCAACGCGGTCGCCGCCGGCTGCGGATCCGGTTCCGATTCGGGCTCGGTTTCCGCGTCGGTCGGGTCGGTCTTCTTGGTGGAGCGGCGGGTGGCCTTCTTCGGCTCGGCGGCGGGTTCGGGCTCGAACACCGGCACCCCCGGCAGCGCGTCGTAGATGACGAAGTCGTCGCACGCCGCGGCCAGCGCACGGCTCGAGGAACCGGCCACCCCGATGCCCACCACGTAACGGCCGAGACGCTTGCACCGCTGGGCCAGCGGAATGTAATCGGAATCACCGGCCACGATCACCACGTGAGTCAGATCGGGCAGCCGGAACATGTCCTCCACGGTGTCGACGGCCAGCCGGATATCGGCGCCGTTCTTGCCGTAGGCGGCGGCGGGGAACAGTTGCACCAGGTCCACTGCCCGTCCCACCAGTTGCTGGCGGTAGCCGGCGTTGACGTCGGCGGACCAGTCCGCGTAGGCGCGGGTGAGCACCAGCGTGCCGAACGAGGACGCGAAGTCCAGTACCGCGCCCACGTCGACGGTGGCGCGCTCCAGCCGGGCGGACTCCAAGCCTTTGGCCTTGTCGCGTTGAAATGAATTGCGCCCGTTGACCTGGTCGTATCGCGATATGACAATATTGTCGAAGTCGAGATAGACCGCGACCCGGGTGGCGGCGATGTCCGTCATGGTGCCAGTCTTGCCCATAGGACCGCGCTGTGGCGCGCAACGACGCGTACGCCTAGGCTGGAGCCAAGACAATCGAGGTGGCCCGGACCCTGCCGCCATGGACAGATGACCGGGAATTTTCAGTGGCAATAGGTAATACCGCGGCCTACGCGAACTTGAGTCGAGCCGATATCGAGGCGTTCGGCGCCGAGTTGGATCTCATTCGCAGTGATGTCGAAGAATCGTTGGGCGCGCGTGACGCCTCCTATATCCGCCGGGTGATCATCGCCCAACGGACACTCGATGTGGCGGCGCGGCTGCTCATCGTCGGGAGTCGCTCGAAGGCGGCGTGGCTGGTCGGCACCGCATCCCTGGCCTACGCGAAATCCGTTGAGAACATGGAGCTCGGGCACAATATCGGCCATGGTCAGTGGGACTGGATGAACGATCCGGAGATCCACTCGACCACCTGGGAATGGGATATGGCGGGTGCCTCGTCGCAGTGGCGCTACTCGCACAACTACCGCCATCACGTCTTCAGCAACGTGCTTGGTGTCGACGACGACCTCGGTTTCGGCGTGCTCCGGGTGACCCGTGATCAACCATGGAAACCCGAACACCTGTTTCAGCCGCTGCGCAACCTCTTGCTGGCCGTCATCTTCGAATGGGGTATCGCACGGCACGGGTATCACTCAGACATGGAGCGGGCCGACACCGAGGAAGCCAAGCGGGCGGTGTCGGCGACCATGCTGGCCAAGATGGGCCGCCAGGTTCTCAAGGACTACGTCCTCTGGCCCATGCTCAGCCTGCGCCGGTGGCGCCGGACATTGGCCGCCAATACCGTGGCGAACCTGCTACGCAACCTGTGGGCGTATGTGGTGATCTTCTGCGGGCATTTCCCCGACGGCGTCCAACAATTCACCCCGGAGTCGATCAAGAACGAGACCAGGGCCGAATGGTATCTGCGCCAGATGCTCGGTGCAGCGAACTTCAAAGCCGGTCCACTGCTGGCGATTTCGAGCGGGAATCTGTGCTATCAGATCGAGCACCATCTGTTTCCCGACCTGCCGAGCAACCGCTACGCACAGATCAGCGTGCGGGTACGCGAACTATGCGAGAAGTACAACATCGCCTACACCACCGGCTCACTGCCGCGGCAGTACCTGCAGACGGTGCGCACCAACTTCCGGCTGGCATTGCCCGACGGCGGCTGGGCGGCCGTTCGGCGGTAACCGGCGACGGTTTCGCACTGCCGTCAACGCGGTGACGATCAGTTCGACGTGCCTGTCCGCGATGCGGCTGCGCGGCTGCGCGCATCCGCCTTCAGATGACCGGCTGATCCCGAGGTGGCCTTCGCGGTGGAGGCGTCGATTGAGATTCGGACGGGACTCACCGCGGCGTCGTGGGAAGATCGGGAGCGGAAGGAAGTGCGATGGATCGCTACGAACGCCTCGCGAACGCATTCGTCGGTTTAGCGGACACACTCGTCGCCGACTACGACGCGGTCGAGCTCGCCCATGAACTCATCGACAGCTGTATGACGCTGCTACCAGTGACCGCCGCCGGCATCGTGCTTGGTGACGCCGACGGTGTCCTGCATGCGTTCGCGTCCAGCGACGAGCAGAGCTGGCTGCTGGAGCTGTGGGAACTGGAAACCGGCGCGGGGCCCTGCCTGGAGGTCTACCAGTCGGGGAGGGCGGGCTTCGTCGACGACCTGGGCGTGGAGACCCTACGTTGGCCGGTCTTCGCCGAGCGCGCTGGACAGTACGGATTCCGGTCGATGTCGGCACTGCCCATGCGGTTGCGCAAGGAACGGATCGGGGTTTTGAATCTGTTTCGCCACGAGGTCGGTCCGTTGCCGCCCGCCGATGTCGCGGTGGGGCAAGCGCTCGCCGACGTGGCGACGGTCGGCATTCTGCACCAACGCATCATGACCCGTTCCGAGCTGGTGAACCAGCAGCTGCAGGCCGCGCTGAACACCAGGACCGTGATCGAACAGGCCAAGGGGGTGCTGGCTGAGCGGGGGATGTTGGACATGGATGCGGCGTTCACGGCGCTGCGCCGTTATGCCCGTAGCACCCGTCAGCGGCTGGCTGATATCGCCCGATCGGTGGTGGACGGTGCGGACACCACCGATATCCTGGACGGTCGCTCCCATTAGTCGCCTCCAGCCCGAACATGCTGCGGGCCAACCGAAACGCGTCACCAGCAGATGACCGACAATGCCACGACCGCCGCCGACCTGCAGGCCGGGCTGACTCGGCTCGCTGGGCTGGTGGCCGACAGCCTCGGTCTGCCACAGGTGCTCGCCGAGGTGGCCGCGTCGGCGGTGCGTGCGATACCGGGCGCCGACGGCGCCGGGGTGGCGCTGATGCACGGCGAGCCGGAGGACCGGACGGTGACCGCGTCGGCAGCCAGCGTGCCGTTCGTCTCCGAGGTCGACGACATCCAATACCGGATGCTGCACGAGGGGCCGGGGGTCACCGCGGCGGAGACCGCACACACCGTGTGGTCGGGATCATTGGGCGGTGAACAATCCTGGCCGCGGTTCGGGCCGCGGTCGGGTCGACTGGGCGTGCACAGTGCACTGGCGCTGCCGCTGATGGTCTCGGGCCGGGTGGTCGGTGCGATGACCGTCTACGCCCGCGCCAAGGACAGTTTCGATGAGGACGCCGCGCGGGTCGGGGAGGTTTTCGCAAAGCCTGCCGCGGTCGCCGTGCACAACGCGCGCATTCTCGCCGACGCGTTGACGCTGACCGATCAGCTGCAGACGGCGTTACTGACCAGGCCCGTCATCGACCAGGCGATCGGCATCATCCGATCGCGCACCGGACGCAGCACCAGTGAGTCGTTCGACCAGTTGCGCACGATGAGTCAGGCCGAACATCGCAAACTCGCCACCGTGGCCGAGCGCATCGTCGACGAGGCCGTGCGCCGGGCACGCGCCCGCCGCAGTTGATCCCCCGGTCGCTGCGCTCCTGCCCGCCGCAGCTGATCCGTCGAATCCAGGTCACGAGGTGTAGCGTGGGAGAAGTTGGGAACCCAGCCGGTCCGGGATGAGTCAGCCGTCCGCCGTTGAATTCGTCGAGCGACTGCTCGCGCCGGACACTCAGGCGTTATCCGTCTGTTTGGATCACCCTTGACCACTATTGTCGGCACACCCACCTTCCACTTCTCGGGCACCTCGGTACTGGAGCGTCCCCGTAGCCGCACTCCGTCCGTCGGCCTGCTCAGCACCTACCCGCCCACCCCATGCGGACTGGCGAATTTCTCCGCGGCGCTGGCAGATACTCTGTCCGCCAACGGCTCCACGGTCAACGTGGTGCGGGTGGCTGACGGGCTGCCGGGTCCCAGCAATCGCGTCGTCGGCGAACTCGTCAACGGCTCCAAGGCCTCGGTGGCCGCCTGCGCCGGATTGCTCAACGGCAGCGATGTGGCCGTCATCCAGCACGAGTTCGGCATCTACGGCGGAGCCGACGGCCAAGAGGTTGTGGACGTCCTCGCCGGACTGACCATTCCGTCGATCGTCGTACTGCATACCGTTCCCAGGCGGCCGACTGCGCATCAGCGGTCGGTGCTCGAGTCGGTGATGCGATTGGCCGATTCCGTGGTGGTGATGTCCGAGTCGGCCGCCACGGTGCTGCGTGCCGTATTCGATGTCGAGCGCGGCAAGATCTCCACAATTCCGCACGGATCGACAACCCCGACCGTCGCCGCCGGCAAGCGGGCGGGTCGGCCAACCCTGTTGACCTGGGGGTTGCTGGGGCCCGGCAAAGGCATCGAGCGGGTCATCGATGCGATGCCGTCGCTGCAGACGTTGCGGGGCAGCCCCCGTTACCTCATCGCCGGCCGTACCCATCCGAAGGTGCTGGCACACGAGGGTGAGGCCTACCGCGAGGCACGTGCCGAACAGGCGCAGCGACTTGGGGTGGCGGGCTCGGTGTCCTTCGACGGCGCCTACCGCAGCACCGCATCGTTGTCGGCGCTGGCGCAGACCTCGGCCCTGGTGGTGCTGCCGTACGACTCCACCGAACAGGTCACCTCCGGGGTGCTGGTGGACGCGATCGCCAGCGGACGCCCGGTGGTCGCGACGGCTTTCCCGCACGCGGTGGAGCTGCTCGGCAGCGGCGCAGGACTGATCGTCGCTCACGATGATCCCGACGCGATGACCGCGGCGCTGCGATCCGTGCTGTCGGACCCCCGGCTGGCCGGTGGCATGGCGGCCGAAGCGCGCAGGCTTGCCCCCACGATGGCGTGGTCCCTGGTCGCCAAGTCTTATCAGGCTGTGGCACAAAGGATCATCGCTAGGCCGGTGGAACGGACATGGGCGTTCTAGAACCCGGCTTCGAACACCTGCTGGCACTGTCCGACCACCACGGCACCTTTGAACATGCCTGCGGCGCGCAGCCCCGCAGGGAGCACGGCTATTGCACCGACGATATGGCCAGGGTGCTGGTGGTCACCACCCGTGAGCCCGAGGCCGGTGATGCTGTTCGCGGCCTGGCCAAGGTCGCCGTGCGGTTCCTCGACGAGGCGCAGGCCTATCTCGGCGGTTGCCGCAACCGAATGGACCACACCGGGCGCTGGACCGATGGGTATGCGTTCGACGACTGCTGGGGCAGGTGCCTGTGGGGTCTGGGTGCCGCCGCGGCGCATAGTGACAACGGACTCATCCGTCGGCTTTCGGTGGTGCAGTTCGAGCGTGCCGCGCACGGCCGTTCAGCCTGGCCGCGGGCCATGGCCTTTGCCGCCATCGGCGCGGCCGAACTGCTCGCCGTCGAACCCGGAAACGTCGCCGCCCGCAAGCTGATCGGCGATTACGCGGCCGGTCTGGCCGCTCCGACCGGCCACAGCGCATGGCCATGGCCGGAGCCGCGGCTCAGCTACGCCAACGCGGTGCTTGCGGAGGCGATGATCGCCGCCGGCGGTGCGCGCGACGATGCGGCGCTATCCCAGCGTGGGCTGGAGCTGTTGGCATGGCTCATCGAACAGGAGACCAACGACGGTCACCTGTCGCCGACCCCGGTCGGCGGCTGGGCGGCCGGCGAGCCGCGGCCGGGATTCGACCAACAACCCATCGAGGTGTCCTCGCTGGCCGACGCGTGCGCCCGGGCCGCGATGGTGGACGCCGCCGCACTGTGGCCCGACACCGTGCGCGCCGCAGCGGCCTGGTTCCAGGGCGACAACGATGCCGGTGCGGTGATGTGGGACACCGCGACCGGCGGCGGATTCGACGGTCTGCACCCAGATGGGGTGAATCTCAACCAGGGCGCGGAATCGACGCTGGCCCTGCTGTCCACATTCCAGCAGGCTCGCCGGTTCGTCGGCGTGCCGCAATGACGGCCGCCCGGGACGCGGTGGTCACTCGGAGTCGGCAGCGCCTGGCGGCCGACCGGTCTCGCGTCATCGCCCGGTTGTTCGTGCCGGGGCAAGAGGGCTTCGAGGCCGTCGAGTCTCGCGCCGGCGCGGTGCTGGCCCGAATCCTGGCGCTTGACGAGGATGACGTGCGGGCATCGGTGGACGATGTGATGACGCGTTTTGCCGATCGCCACCGCGATCTGGTGGTGACGTTCGGCAGTCATGCACGTGAACTCACCGACCGGCTGGACCCCGGTATCGCGTTGTCCGCGGACCGCATGCTGCTGCTCGGGGCGACATTCACCAACGAGGTGGCAATCGAGGGGGCGGCGCTGTGCAATCCGAGCATGGTGGCCCACCCCGATCAGTCGGGTACCGAGCCGGGCAGCCTGCGAATTGTGATGAGCGTCCGCGGAATCGGCGAGGGCCACCGGTCATCCATCGGTTTTCGCACCGGAACCGTTGACGCTGCGGGCAGTGCGGTCATCGATGAGCCGGTACCGTTCGCCACCGAGGGCTCGGTGGCGTCGGCACTGCTGAACGGTTCGGTGTTCCGCCACGAGCTGTCCGGTGTGCACGCGGGCGAGGCGACGGACTATGTGCTCGCCGGGCTCGGTGCCCGCTTCACCCGGGGGGATCTCGATGAGCGACTCGAACGGCTGTACCGGCACCGCGCGACGTGGGTGCATGTTCCCGAGACCATCGAACTGTTCCGGGGGATCGCAGACCGTTCGTACACCGTCGAATTCGCCACCGACACCGAGCTCTCCGAGCGGGTGCTGTGGCCGGCGATGTCTGCCGAGGCCGTCGGCATGGAGGATGCACGGCTGGTGCGGTTCGTCGACGACGACGGATCGGTGATCTACCACGCCACCTATACGGCCTACAACGGTTCGCACATCAGTCAGCAGATGTTGACCACCAGCGATTTTCGGTCCTTCACCTCCGTGCCGCTGGTGGGCGATGCGGCTGCCAACAAGGGGCTGGCGCTATTCCCCCGCCGGGTCGACGGGCGCTATGCGGCACTGTCGCGCTCGGATCGGGAATCGAACACCGTCGCCTACACCGATGACCTTTCGGTGTGGACGACCACCTCGCCGTGCCAGCGCCCGCACCAGGCCTGGGAGGCCCTGCAGTTGGGCAATTGCGGACCGCCGCTGGAAACCGAGGCGGGCTGGCTGGTGCTCACACACGGGGTAGGGCCGATGCGGACGTACCGGATCGGGGCGATCCTGCTCGACCTGGATGACCCCACCCGGATCATCGGACGGTTGCGTCGGCCGCTGTTGGCGCCCACCCGCGAGGAACAGGACGGCTACGTGCCCAACGTCGTCTACTCCTGCGGCGGTTTGCTGCACGCAGGCGTCCTCGTCCTCCCATACGGGATCGGCGATGCGCAGATCGGCATCGCGACCGTGCCGGTGGCCGAGCTGCTGGCGGCGATGGATCCCGGTTGACCGCCGCGATGTGCGTCGCTGCATAGTCTGTCCGCATGCTCACCGACCTCGTCGCTCTGCCCGGCGGCACCTTCCGGATGGGATCGCGTGATTTCTACCCGGAGGAAGCGCCGGTCCACGACGTCACCGTGGCACCCTTTGCGATCGAGCGGCACCCGGTCACCAATGCCCAGTTCGCCGAGTTCGTGGCCGCCACCGACCATGTCACCGTCGCCGAGCAACAACTCGATCCGGCGGCGTTCCCCGGGGTCCCCGCCGACGAGCTGATACCGGGTTCGCTGGTCTTCCAGCCCACCGCCGGACCGGTGAACCTGCGGGACTGGCGGCAGTGGTGGACCTGGGTGCCCGGCGCGACGTGGCGGCACCCGTCGGGGCCGGGTTCGACGTTCGAGGACCGGCCCGATCACCCCGTGGTGCAGGTCGCCTATCCCGACGCCACCGCCTACGCGGCATGGGCCGGGCGACGATTGCCGACCGAGGAGCAGTGGGAGTACGCCGCCCGCGCGGGTGCGACAACGGCCTACGCGTGGGGCGAGGACGTCCGTCCCGGCGGCGCGCTGATGGCCAACACCTGGCAGGGCGCGTTTCCGTACCGCAACGACGGCGCCCTCGGTTGTGTCGGCACCTCACCGGTCGGCACCTTTGCGCCCAATGGCTTCGGACTGCTCGACATGATCGGCAACGTGTGGGAGTGGACGTCCACTCGCTACGCCCCGCGCCACACCGCACATCCGGAGGTGTCCGGGTGCTGCCCGCCCCCCGGCGGCGACCCCTCGGTCAACCAGGTGCTCAAGGGCGGCTCGCATCTGTGCGCACCCGAGTATTGCCACCGTTACCGGCCGGCGGCCAGGTCCCCGCAATCGCAGGACAGTTCGACCACCCACATCGGGTTTCGCTGTGTCGCCGACGCTCTGACGTGAGGTGGCACACGAGATTCGCACTCTAACCTAGGGTGAGAGTAGGGTTTCTTTCCGGCCGCGCCCCACGCCTATGGGCTCCTTCGCGGAAGGTATCGCATCGACGCGACAGCCGGCCCCAAGATCGCCTGGCACTGTGGTGCCGAGACTTCGAACGGAAAACCGTGTCTTCACAACCGAGTTCGCCAGCCCCTACAGTGCGGGAGGCGGGTGATCCGAGCACGTCGGTGCTGGCGGCGCTGCGGTCGCCGAGGCGGCTCAAGACCGAAGTGCTGGCCGGCCTGGTGGTGGCACTGGCCCTGATCCCCGAGGCCATCTCGTTCTCCATCATCGCCGGTGTCGACCCGCGGGTCGGCCTGTTCGCCTCCTTCACGATGGCGGTCACCATCGCGATCGTCGGTGGCCGGCCCGCCATGATCTCGGCGGCCACCGGTGCGATCGCCCTGGTCATCGCACCGCTGGCCCGTCAATACGGGGTCGACTACTTCGTCGCGGCGGTCCTGCTCGCGGGTGTGTTCCAGATCCTGCTCAGCGTGCTCGGGGTGGCTCGGCTGATGCGGTTCATCCCGCGCAGCGTCATGGTGGGCTTCGTCAACGCCCTGGCCATCCTGATCTTCGCCTCACAGCTGCCGCACCTGCTCGGCGTACCGGCGCTGGTCTACCCGTTCGTCGCCATCGGCCTGCTGATCATGGTGTTCCTGCCGAAGTTGACCACCGCCATTCCCGCACCCCTGGTCGCCATCGTGGTGCTCACCGCGGCGGCCATCGTGTTCCACGTACAGATTCCCGACGTCGGTGATGAGGGCGAGCTGCCCTCGAGCCTGCCGACCCTGTTCGTTCCCGACGTTCCGTTCACGTGGGAGACCCTGTCGATCATCGCGCCCTACGCACTGGCCATGGCTTTGGTCGGCCTGCTCGAATCGTTGATGACGGCGAAACTGGTCGACGACATCACCGATACGCACAGCAACAAGACCCGCGAAGGCTGGGGTCAGGGTGTTGCCAACCTCGTCACCGGATTCTTCGGCGGGATGGGCGGCTGCGCGATGATCGGCCAGACCATGATCAACGTCAAGGTGTCGGCGCGTACCCGGATATCGACGTTCCTGGCCGGGTTGTTCTTGCTGGTCCTGGTGGTCGGACTGGGCGATATCGTCGCACTCATCCCGATGGCCGCGCTGGTGGCGGTGATGATCATGGTCTCGGTGGGCACCATGGACTGGCACAGCATTGCGCCGAAAACCTTGCGCCGCACGCCCCGTAGCGAAACCCTGGTCATGCTGGCCACTGTCGTCGTCACCGTTGCCACGCACAACCTGGCCTACGGCGTCATCGTCGGATCGTTGACCGCGATGGTGCTCTTTGCGCGCCGGGTGGCACACCTCGTCACCGTCGAAAAAATCGAGGAAACCGATGACGACCATGACGGCACCGCCGATACCGTCGTGTACCGCGTGACCGGTGAGTTGTTCTTCGCCTCCAGCAACGACCTTGTGTACCAGTTCAATTACACCGATGACCCGGCGCATGTCGTGATCGACATGTCGGCCTCACATATCTGGGACGCTTCCACCGTCGCCGCACTCGACGCGGTGACGACGAAGTACCACGCCAGGGGTAAGCGCGTCGACATCGTGGGATTGAACTCCGATTCCGCCGACCGCCATGACCGGCTGTCCGGATCGCTGGGTGCGGGGCATTGAGCGACGACGCGCATCTGCAGATCGGTCAGGTCGCCGCCCGCACCGAGTTGTCCATTGCCACGGTGCGCCACTACGACGAGGTCGGTCTGGTGACGCCGTCGGCGCGATCTACCGGAGGGTTCCGGCTCTACACCGAGGCCGATATCGAGCGCCTGCTTCTGATCCGGCGGATGAAGCCGTTGGGCTTCGCCCTCGCCGATATGAAAGACCTGTTGGACTCACTCGACACTCTCAACGGTGGGGCGTCCGCACAGCAGCGCGCGGCCGCGGCACAGCAACTGCAGGAGTGCGAGAGCAAGGTTCGGGAAAGCGCAGAGAAACTGCGCAAGCACCTCGCGTACGCCGAGGAACTGACCGGGCTGCTCGGCCGACTTCTGGGTCGCGCCGACGCGGGGGAGAAGACCTGAACTTTCCGCGCCTCGCCGCCTCCCTAGCCCGATCCTCGTGTCGTCGCCGCCCGCACGGGGCACCGCGGAATCGATAGCTCACCTAACTGCACCAGCTAGCGATCGGTAGTGTGCCAAGCTAACAAAATATCCCCTCGGGTCGTCGTCAAACTACCCTGTGCGCTGCGCAAACGCGCGTAAGTGATCGCGGCCAAATTGTCGCCGAGTTGAGTGTGATTCAGCGCACGGAATGCGCTACATTGTGACCGCAGTCATACGAAAGGGCGCGATCATGAGCGGTGTACTTCTGGGCATAGTGATGGTCTTGCTGGGCGCCGGCTCCATCGCCGCCGTCGTGGCCGCCGCGATCCTGGGCTACGGCACGATCGCGCTGGCGATCGGCATCATCTCTAGCGCGGCGTTCGCCGCCAAGACGGTCTAGTTCTGCAACCGCAGGCCGAGCCCGGTGGCGCGCACGGCCTGCCGGTCGATCGCTGCGCGCACCTCGGCCTCCGACCCCACCACCCGTACGCGGTGCTGTGCCCGCGTCACCGCGGTGTAGAACAACTCCCTGGTCAGCAGCCGGGAATCCTCCGGTGGCAGCACCACCGTCACCTCGGCGGTCTGGCTGCCTTGGGACTTGTGGATCGTCATCGCATGCATGGTGTCCACCTCAGCCAGCCGGCCCGGCGTCAAGCTCGTGGTGCCGAGTGCCACCCGTAAACCGCCGGGAGATGCCACCGTCACCCCGGTGTCACCGTTGTACAACTTGAGCCCATAGTCGTTGGCGGTCACCAGGACTGGGCGTCCGGCATACCACGTCGACCACAGTGGTTCGCCGGTCGCCTCGGTCAGCCACCGCTCCACCTGCCGATTCCAGTGCGCCACCTCCCGCCGGTGCGCGCAGAGCAGCCGGTGTTCGGCCAGTGTCCGCAACGCGGTGCCGGCATCACCCAGCGTGCACGCCTCCCACAACCGAAGTGCATGCGGCAGCAGCACATCGCGCAGCGACTGGGCCGAGGGCAGCCACTCGATGTGCTCGCCGCCGGCCGCCAGCACCGCCAGCGCGGCATCGGCATCGCCATCGCGCACCGCCGCGGCCAGCTCGCCGATATCGGCGCCGAACCGATGCGAGGTCGTCAGCGAGGCCACCCGTGATGCGCCGAGTCCCTGCACCAGATCCGCCAGCACCGCACCGGCTTCCACCGATGCCAACTGATCCGGATCGCCGACCAGCAGCAGCCGGGTATCCGGGCGCACCGCTTCCAACAGTCGGGCCATCATGGTCAACGAGACCATCGACGTCTCGTCGACGACGATCACATCGTGGGGCAACCGGTTGCCGCGGTGATGCCGGAACCGCGACGAGGTGTCCGGGCGCGATCCGAGCAGTCGGTGCAGCGTGGTGGCCCGCAGGCCGGTCAGTCGTGACCGGTCCGGGGCGTCGAGTGCGTCGACGGCGGCCTGTACGGCCTCCTGCAACCGGGCGGCCGCCTTCCCGGTGGGCGCGGCCAGCGCGATCCGCGGGGACGGCCGGCCCGCCAGTGCCGCCTGCTCGGCCAGCAGGGCCAGCAGCCGCGCCACGGTCGTCGTCTTCCCGGTGCCGGGCCCGCCGGTCAGCACGGTGAGCCCTTGGGACAGCGCCATATTGGCTGCGGCCCGCTGCTCGGCGTAATCGTCGTCGAACAATCGCAGCACATCCGGGGCCTGCCCGGGCGGGACGGTGCCCACCAAGGCCAGCGCGTCGGCACACACCTGCTGCTCCTCCCGCCAATACCGGTCCAGGTAGAGCAGATCGCCGAGCAGCCGCAGCACCGGCGGTGTCTGGGCGAGTGGGCTCGCCGCCAACGCGGCCAGCCACTCGTCGGCCTGCAATCCCACCTCCGGCGCGGTCGCCCGCAGATCCACGCAGACCGATCCGCCGCGCAGCGCCCGCACCACCAGTCGCACGGCCAACGCCACGTCTTCCGAGGTTTCCCCGGCGAGCGCCGTCAACCGTTGTGCCACCTGGATATCGGCGGGCTCGAAGTCGAGGTCAGGCATCGAGCAGCCCCGACAGCGCGATGGTGAGTGCGGGGGGTGGGTTCCAGCTGAACACCCCGGCGGGGTGGCCGTCCTGCACCGGAGTGAGCGCACCGCACATGCCGCGCACGAACAGATACATCACGCCGCCGAGGTGGTGCTGCGGGTCGTAGCCGGGCAGCCGCCACGACAGGTAGCGGTGCAGCACGACGCTGTAGAGCAGCGCCTGCAGTGGATAATCCGAGTGCAGCATGGCCTCGACCATGCGTTCGCGGCCGTAATCGGCGGCGGTCAGCGGCGCATCGGCGATACCCAGCCAGTTGGTCTTGTAGTCCACGACAACATATTTCGTGACGGAACCGTCCCGTATCCGCAGCACCGCGTCCACCGAGCCGGACAGGTATCCCCGCAACGGTTGCCGGCCCAGCGCACCGGCCGACAGCCGGTCCGCGTAGGAGGCCAGCGGATCGTCGGCGCTCAGGTGTTCGGTCAGCAGCGCACCCACATCGGACAGCCGCGCGAACGCTGCGGCCGCGGTGTCGCCGCCGGCCATCGGAAACTCGAAATCCAACTCCCGCAACCGGTCTGCCAGCCCGATCTGACGAAGGGTGACCCCGGGGGCCAGCGGGCCCAGCTCGGTGTCGTGCATCGGAACCAGCGCGGCCGCCAGCTCCTCGGGGGTCACCGTCACCGGCCAGCGCGCGGAGTGGCGGCGCACCTGCTCGGCCAGCTCGGCGGCCAGGTCGTCGGCGAACGGATCGGCGGTCTCCAACACCGCGTGCACCAGTGACCCGAACGCCGCACCGGAGGGCAGGTCGGCCATCGGCGAGGGCACGTCCGCTCCGGTTGCCGGTGCCACCAGAGGAATATCGGCCACCTCATCGTCGAGATCGGTGGACTCCGGCTCGCTGGACACTGAGGACTCCTGCTCGGCCGCCCGCAGCAGACCCGAATAGGAGGTGCGGCGCCAGGTCGTGTCGATGGCGCGGTGGAAGTGCCGCACCGCCAACGCGGTGGGCGCGGGTGCCGCCGGTGCCGGGGCGACCGGCTCGATTAATGATTCCTCCAGCACCGGGCCGCCCGCCTCCTCCCATGCGCGCAGCCGGGCCAGCGCATCCAGATCGGAGACTTTGGCCGGGCTGCATACGGCCGGCACCTCGGCCTCACCGGGGGAGCGGCCCCGCAGCAGACGGGACAGCCCGCCGTTGGGTTCGTCCCACGACGGCGCCCACCACGCCACCACCTGAGAACAGGCGCGCGTCATCGCCACATAGGTCAGCCGGCTGTCGTTGGCGGCCGCCTCCGCCTTACCGGTGCGCAGCACCACCGGATCCGGGTCGCCCACATACAGGCAGCGGGCCCCGTCGTCGTGGTAGAGCACCGGATTCGGGTCCGGCGAATACCGGTTGAAGGCGAACGGAAGGTACACGATCGGATACTGCAGCCCCTTGGACACCCACACCGTCATGATCTGCACCGCGGCGGCGTCGCTGTCCAGGCGCCGGTTGCGTTCCGCCGACCCGGTCTCCTCGGTCGTCTGGGTGCGCAGCCAATCCCGTAACGCCGGCAGCCCGAAACCCTGACGGTGCGCGGTGTCCTGCAGCAGCTGTGTGACGTGCGCCAGGTCGGTCATCAGACGTTCACCTCCCTGCCAGGACAGCACCTCCTTGCCCATCCCGGCCAGCTGCGCGGACTCCAGCACCGCGGCCACCCCGCGTTCCCTGGCGTGCCCGGCCCAGCTGCGCAGCTCCTCGGCGATCCGGTCGGTCAGTGAGTCACCGCCGGCGGCAAGGCTTTCCGCGTCCTGTCGAAAGAACACCGTCGATGCCGCGGCCCGGACCAGGCCGGAGCGGTGCGGCTGATCGAACGCCTCCAGCAGACACAGCCAATCCTGTGCGGCCGTGGAGGCGAACACGTTGGAGTCCCCGGTGTACACCGCGGGGATACCGGCCGCGGCGAGTGCGCTGTCGCAGGCCCGGGCGTCCTTGTGGGTTTCCACGATGACGGCGATATCGCGGGCCTCCAACGGGCGGCCGGCGAAGGTGGCGCCGCCGGAGAGCAGTGCACCGATGTCGGCGGCCAGGTCGCGGCCGATGTGCTCGCGCAGGCGATCGATGCCGATGGTGCGGGTGCCCTTGCCGCCGCGGGTCACCACCCGCAACCGGAACGGATCATTGCGGGGTGCGCCGGCCAGCCGGTGACCCTGATGATGCGCGGTGACGTCGTGCACGACGATTCCCGGCCCGCCGAGCTGCGCGCCACCCAGCACCACCTGCAGCCGCTGCACCAGGGCGGAGTCGCTGCGCCAGTTGATGCCGAGGGTCTGCTTGTCCCCTGCGGTCTCGGCGGCCCGCAGGTAGGTGTCGATATCGCCGCCGCGGAAGGCGTAGATGGCCTGTTTGGGATCGCCGATCAGGATCAGCGTCGACTGCCCGGCGAACGCCCGCTCGATGACCTGCCACTGCACCGGGTCGGTGTCCTGGAACTCGTCGACCATCACCACCGGCCAGCGTTGCGGCATCCGGATCCGGGCCGCCGAATCGGGGTCGGCCAGCGCATCGGCGAGCCGGGTCAGCAGATCGTCATAGCCCAGCACGCCGCGGCGGCGCTTACGGATCTCCAACTCCTCCAGCACATCCCGTGCGAAGCTCAGGCATTCGGCGGTGAGGGAGTCCGGGTCGGCATCGGTCGGGCGGAGCTGAGTCGCCGGGTTGCGCACCACCTGGGTCGCCAGTTTGCGGGCGTCGCGGTAGCTCAGCCGGGGTGCGTCGGACTCATTGCCGAATCGGGCCAGGTACAGGTCGTCGACGATCTCGGCCACCAACTCGTCGAGGCTTTCCACCAGGGTGACGCCGCTGTCGCTGTCACCGGCCACGCCGAGCGATTTCAGCACGATGTGGCAGAACTGGTGTGTCGTCGCGATGGTGGCGCCGTCGAACCCTGCCAGCGCGTCACGTAGCCGCTGTTGGCGCGCCTCGCGGTCCTCGGCGATCAGGTGGCGCAGCAGGTCGGTGGTCGCGGCCGAGGGATCGGCGAAGGCGGCGAGCGCGTCGACGATCTGGCCCCGTACCCGTTCGCGCAGTTCCTGGCTGGCGGCCCGGCCGAAGGTGATCAGCAGCATCTCGTCGAGTGTCGCGCGGTCTTCGGCGACCATCCGGGTCACCAGACCGGCCAGCGCGAAGGTCTTGCCGGTGCCCGCACTGGCCTCCAGCACCGTGGTGGAGGCCGGCGCGGGCAGCGGGCCGGTGAGGTCGAAGGTACGTACCTGTTCGCTCACGCTGATCCGCCTTCGGCGTGCAGCAGTGGAAGCCAAAGCCGTCGGGCGTACTCGTCGAGTCCGGTGAGATCACTCAGATCGGGGTCGCGGCCCCAGACCCGTTCGACCGCCGGGTCGTCGCGCTCATTGCGCCAGCGGTAGTTGGCCGCCTGCGCCGGGTCGTCACCGGCCTGGACCGCACCGGCCCAGGCGTAGGAGGTCTTGATCGGCAGCGGCAGCGGGCGGCGGCGGCCCTCGTCGTACATCGCCACCAGATCACCGAGCAGGCTGACGGCGTCGTTGGGACCGTCGAGGCGCTGTACCCGCGGGGTGGTGCCGCGCGGGGGACGGCCGATGCACACCGCCGACCACCGCTGTCCGCGCTGAGCGGTCAACGCCAGCAACGGAATCCACGATGCCAGCAGGTGCTGACCACCGAGTTTTGAGTATGTCGGGACGCCGACCAGGTGGTCGCCGAACACATTGTTGACCGTCCCGGTCAGCCGCCGTCCCGCGCCGAGGTCGATGTCCACGTCGAATGCCCGGCCGTCGGTCCGGCGGTAACGCAGCGCCTCGGCCGCCAGCAGTGCGGCCTGGTCGCGCAGTTCGATGGCGCGTCGCCAGCCCAGCTTGCCCGGTGGCAGTGTGCCGCGCCGCCATTCGGCTTGCTGGGCGTCCTGCGGGGTCATTCCGCGCAGGATGTCGCCGAGCATACGGTCGCCGACAGTCCACTCCTGTAACGCGTCGATCTCGACCGGCATCACGTCGGACACCCCGTCGACATCCCATGGCAGGGTGTAGTCCAGCGCGCGGAAGAAACCCTTGACCGGGTTCTTGAAGAACGCGACGAGGTCGGCCAGCGATACATCCTCGGTCGGCGGCGCCGGTAGTGGCCCGGATACGAACACGGGTTGGGGGGCGCGTTGGCCGGCCATGGCCCGTGCCGTGTCGAGCACGGTCCGGTCGAAGGTGAACGGTGTGTCGGGGACCAGTGCGTCCGGTTGCACATTTTGGATATCAAAGGGCTGCAGAGGATGTCGTGTCACCAGGTGATCGAGCGGGCCGGTGACGGTGGCTGCCAGAGTGTCGATCAGCTCGGCGATCGGCACCGCGGGTGGCCGCGGCTGCCCGGTGTACTCGTTGGCGCCGGTGTAGGTGATCACCAAGGTCTGGGTGGCCGAGCCGATCGCGTCGAGCAGCAACTGGCGGTCCTCGGAACGGATATCGCGCTCGCCGGTCATCGGGTTTCGGGCCAGCACGTCGTCACCGTCGACGGCGCCGAGCCTGGGGAACGCGCCGTCGTCCAGGCCGACCAGGCACACCACCCGATGCGGCACCGATCGCATGGGCACCATGGTGCAGACCGTCAACGTGCCGGTTCGAAAGTTGGCGCGCGTCGGCCGGCCGGCCAGGTGGCGATCCAGCAGGGCGCGAATATCGCTGAGCCGCAATGCTGTCGATGTTGCTCCACCCGAGTTCTCGGCGATGTCGGCGAACTCGCGCCGCAGCTGGGCGGCCGGCCATTCCTCGTCGTCGAACGCCAGGGCGTCGATGCCGTCGGTGAGCGCTGCCAACCAGTCGGCCAGGGGATGAGTGCCGCTCAGGGCTCCGACGGTGTCGGTGAGTTTTTCGACGAAATCGGCGAATCGGCCTGCCAGTTCCACTCGGTTGCTGCTGACATCGTCGAGCGGCAGTGTGGTGCCCAACCAGGCGCGGGAGTCGTCGGACATGGCGACCCCGGCAAGCACGCGGTCGATGCCGAAGCGCCAGGTGTTGTGGAGGAACTCGACGCCGTAGGGGGCTCGGTGCTGCTGGTCGAAGCCCCAGCGGATGTTGGCCTCGCGCACCCAGCCGGTGATGGCGTCCAGGTCGTCATCGGTGAAGGAGAAGCGGGCCCGCACCGCCGCGGTCGAGGCGATGTCGAGGACCTCGCTGGCCCCGGCGCGGCCGCCCGCGAGCGCCAGCAGTTGCGCCGCCACGCTCAGCAGCGGATTCGTCTGCACCAGAGCGCGATCGGCGAGCCGCACCCGCAGCCGATGGGCGGGGTGGGCGTTGCGCACCACCTCACCGAGGCCGAACCCGGCGGTGATCAGGGGCGCGTAACTCTCGATGTCCGGGCACATCACCAGGATGTCGCGGGGCTCCAGCGTCGGGTCGTCGGCGAGCAGGCCCAGCAGTACTTCGCGTAGCACATCGATCTGGCGGGCCGGGCCGTGGCAGGCGTGTAGTTGCACCGAACGGTCGGTTCTCCGGAGAGTCCGGCCGGCCGGGCGTACCGCGTCGGCGGCGATGTCGGATTGTAGCCAACCCAGCAGAGTATCGGGATATGTTGCAGAGGAGAGGTATTCGTCGGTTTCCGGCTCGGGCAACGCACGCTGGAGTTCACGCAGGTCGCGGCCGAGGGTGGCCAGCAGCGGATGCCCGACGTGGCGGTGACTGGTGTCGTCGCGGCGCGGGATGGTTCTCTTGGTGCCGCGCAGCGCTTGCCAGAGCGGCTGGCTGGGGTGCGGCAGCCACAGGTGCAGATCGTGGTGGCTGGACAGTGCGGCCAGCAGTTCGATCTCGGTCGCGGGCAGCCGGGTGTGCCCGAACAGTGAGATCCGCTCCGGCAGGTCGGTGCGGGAGTCCCGGAGCCGGGCCACTGTCTCGTCCTGCCGAACGTGCGGTGCCGGGGCGGCGATCCGCGCGACCAACTTGTCCCACAACGGCTTCTGCCAGGACAGGTCCTCGGGTAGCCCGTCCCAGCCGGTGAGCAGCGCCGGCCGTTGCCGTGCGTAGGAGGCGTAGAGACCGGCGAGGCGTCTGGCGACGGCGTAGCGGCGACCCTGCCGGAGTTCGCGTTCCTCCCCGGCCGCGTGGTGGCCCAGGTGGGCGGCGAGCGTGGCGCACCAGGGTTCGTCGAGGCTTTCGTCGATGACGGCAAGCAGTGGCCAGACCATCGCATCGGCGGCCCACGGGTCGGTGGTCGAGGTGCCGGTCAATTCGGCGATCAAGGAGCGGGGGTTGCGGAACTGCACTCCGGCGCAGATGCCCAACCGATTGGACAGCCGTTGGCTGAGCCACCGCTCGACCCCCTTGGCGGGCACCAATACCAGCTCGGTCGCAAACGGGTCCGCCAGCGGTTGGGCCAGCATCGCGCCCAGGCCGTCGGCGAGCTGATCCGTCCGCTCGGCGCGGTGCAGGTGCAGAGCCATCGAACTCAGCGTAGTGGGCAGGTACGACAGCGCCGGGTGCTCCCGGCCCATACACCGCGGTGGGCCGTCTCAGTCGTTGCTGGGTGGTCAGAAGTCCCTGTCCGCGGTGCCGGACTCGGTGGCCGACGTCGTCGTCATCACGTTCCCGGCCAGGTCCTCCGGTCTCGTACCCGTCGAGGGCGTCCAGACCATCGCGCCGGTTCCCAGAGCGAACTGTCGGTACACGCCGAATGGGTCGGCTTCATATGTGCCGAGCACGATGGTGAGTGTGTTGCCGCTCAGTGTCATTGTGGACGCCGTTCCGGTCGCGCCGTACGTGACGGGGGCGCTGCCACTCAAGCTGGCGAGATAGTCCTGGCGGCCGAGATAGACCGTGCCCAGCGGCAATATCGTGCTGTTGGTCGAGTCGTAGATCTGCAGATAGTCGTTGAGGCCGTTCAAGAGGGTGCCGTTGTACCCGCGCACCACGATGTTCGTCGTCGAACCATCCCATCCAGCCAGGATCGTCGTCGGATCGATCGCCTCGCTGAAGGTGTAGGTGATGGTGTCACCCTGGTCCAAGTAACCGGCGGAGCCGCCGTTGGTGGTCTGGACGTCGACTGCCGTCGGGGCGACGTTGTCGACGATCGTGATGCTGACGGTGGCTACGGTGCTGTTCGCCGTACCGTCGTTGGCTACGTAGGTGAAGCTGTCGGTGCCGTTGTAGTTCGTGGCGGGCGTGTAGGTGAACGAGCCGTTCGCATTCAGCGTCAGTGACCCATGGGCAGGCCCGGCCACCACGGACGCGGTGAGCGTGTTGCCGTCGGCGTCGGTGTCGTTGCTCAGGACGTTGCCGTTCAGCGCGATGCCCTGGTTGGTGCTGTAGGAATCGTTGGTGGCGACCGGCGCGTCGTTGACGGCGTTGACCGTCACCGTCACGGTGGCGGTGTTACTGGTGATCGCGCCGTCGGTGGCGGTGTAGGTGAAGCTGTCGGTGCCGTTGTAGTTGGTGGTGGGTGTGTAGGTGAAGGTGCCGTCGGTGTTGAGGGTCAGGGTGCCGTTTGCCGGCCCGCTGACGAGGGTGGTGGTGAGGGTGTTGCCGTCGATGTCGGTGTCATTGCTGAGCACGTTGCCGGCGAGCTGGACATCTTCGTTGGTGGAGTAGGAGTCGTTGGCGGCGACCGGAGCGTCGTTCACCGGGTTGACGGTGATGGAGACGGTGGCGGTGTTGCTGGTGGCGGTGCCGTCGCCCGCGGTGTAGGTGAAGCTGTCGGTGCCGTTGTAGTTGGTGGTGGGTGTGTAGGTGAAGGTGCCGTCGGTGTTGAGGGTCAGGGTGCCGTTTGCCGGTCCGCTGACGAGGGTGGCGGTGAGGGTGTTGCCGTCGGCGTCGGTGTCATTGCTCAAGACGTTGCCGTTGAGGGGGGATTCCTCGTTGGTGGAGTAGGTGTCGTTCACCGCGACCGGGGTGTCGTTGACCGGGGTGACGGTGATGCTGACCACCGCGGTGTTGCTGTTGACGGTGCCGTCGTTGGCCTTGTAGGTGAAGACATCGGAGCCCGTGTAGTTGGCCGTCGGGGTGTAGGTGAAGGTGCCGTCGGTGTTGAGGGTCAGGGTGCCGTGGGTGGGTCCGGTGACCAGCGTTGCGGTGAGGGTGTTTCCGTCGGCGTCGGTGTCGTTGGTCAGCACGTTGCCGGTCAGTTGGGTGTCTTCGTTGGTGGTGTAGCTGTTGGAGACGGCGACGGGGGCGTCGTTGACGGCGTTGATGGTGATGGAGACGGTGGCGGTGTTGCTGGTGGCGGTGCCGTCGGTGGCGGTGTAGGTGAAGCTGTCGGTGCCGTTGTAGTTGGTGGTGGGTGTGTAGGTGAAGGTGCCGTCGGTGTTGAGGGTGAGGGTGCCGTGGGTGGGTCCGGTGGCCAGCGTTGCGGTCAACGTGTTGCCTTCTGCGTCAGTGTCATTGGTCAGGACATTGCCGGTCAGTTGGGTGTCTTCGTTGGTGGTGTAGCTGTTGGAGACGGCGACGGGGGCGTCGTTGACGGCGTTGATGGTGATGGAGACGGTGGCGGTGTTGCTGGTGGCGGTGCCGTCGGTGGCGGTGTAGGTGAAGCTGTCGGTGCCGTTGTAGTTGGTGGTGGGGGTGTAGGTGAAGGTGCCGTCGGTGTTGAGGGTGAGGGTGCCGTGGGTGGGTCCGCTGACCAGGGTTGCGGTGAGGGTGTTGCCGTCGGCGTCGGTGTCATTGCTGAGCACGTTGCCCGTCAGGATGCTGTCCTCGTTGATGCTCAAGGTGTCCCCGGCGGCGACCGGAGTGTCGTTGACGGACGTGATCGAGATGGTCACCAGGGCGTTGTCGGTCACGCTGCCGTCGCCGGCGGCGTAGGTGAAGCTGTCGGTGCCGTTGTAGTTGGCGGTCGGGGTGTAGGTGAAGGTGCCGTCGGCATTGAGGGTGAGGGTGCCGTGGGTGGGTCCGCTGACCAGTGTTGCGGTGAGGATGTCGCCGTCGGCATCGGTGTCATTGGTGAGTACATTGCCGCTGACCTGGGTGTCCTCGTTGGTGCTGAACGAGTCATCCGCGGCAATCGGAGCATCGTTGACGGCCGTCACCGCGATGGTCACCAGGGCGGTATTGCTGGTCTCAGATCCGTCTGATGTCCGATAGCTGAAGCTGTCGATGCCCGTGTAGTCGGTGGTCGGGGTGTAGGTGAAGCTGCCATCCGCGTTGAGGGTGAGGGTGCCGTGGGTGGGCCCATCGACCAGGGTTGCGGTCAGGGTGTTGCCGTCGGCGTCGGTGTCGTTGGTCAACACGTTGCCGGTGAGGGTGCTGTCCTCGCCGATGGAATACGAATCGTTGTTCGCGATGGGGGCATCGTTGATCGGGTCGACGGTGATCGACACGGCTGCAACGGAACTGGTGCTGGTTCCGTCGCTGACGGTGTAGGTGAAGCTGTCGGTGCCGTTGTAGTCGGCGTCCGGGGTGTAGGTGAAGGTGCCATCCGCGTTGAGCGTCAGGGTGCCGTTTGTCGGTCCGTCGACGAGGGTGGTGGTGAGGGTATCGCCGTCGATATCGCTGTCATTGGAGAGCACGCTCGCCGACAAGCTGTTGTCCTCGTCGAATGTGAACGAGTCGTCCTCGGCGACGGGGGCGTCGTTGACCGCGTTGACGGTGATCGTGACGGTGGCGGTGTTGCTCGTCGCGGTGCCGTCGGTGGCGGTGTAGGTGAAGGAGTCGGTGCCGTTGTAGTTGGCCGTCGGGGTGTAGGTGAACGTGCCGTCGGCGTTGAGGGTGAGGGTGCCGTTGGTGGGTCCGTCGACCAAAGTTGCTGTGAGTGTGTCCGATTCGGTGTCAGTGTCGTTTGACAGCACCGTGCCGGTAAGGATGCTGTCCTCGTCGGTGCTGAAGGAGTCGTCGACGGCGACGGGGGCGTCGTTGACCGGGTTGACGGTGATGGACACCGTGGCCGTGTCGCTGGTGGCGGTGCCGTCGGTGGCGGTGTAGGTGAACGAGTCGGTGCCGTTGAAGTTGGCGGTGGGTGTGTAGGTGAAGCTGCCGTCCGGGTTGAGCGTCAGGGTGCCGTTGGCGGGTCCGTTGACGAGGGTGGCGGTGAGGGTGTCGCCGTCCACGTCGGAATCGTTGGTCAGCACGTTTCCGGTGAGGACGGTGTCCTCGTCGGTGGTGACCGCGTCACCGACCGCGACGGGTGCATCGTTGACCGGATTGACCGTGATCGACACCGTGGCAACAGAACTCGTCGCGGTGCCGTCGCCTGCGGTGTAGGTGAAGGAGTCGGTGCCGTTGAAGTTGGTGTCCGGGGTGTAGGTGAACGAGCCGTCGGCATTGAGCGTCAGGGTGCCGTTGGCCGGACCGTCGACGAGGGTGGCGGTGAGGGTGTCGCCGTCGACATCGGAATCGTTGGTCAGCACGTTCCCGGTGAGGACGGTGTCCTCGTCGGTGCTGGCCGTGTCACCCGCCGCAACTGGCGCATCGTTGACCGGGTCGACGGTGATCGACACCGTGGCAACAGAACTCGTCGCGGTGCCGTCGGTGGCGGTGTAGGTGAAGCTGTCGGTGCCGTTGAAGTTGGTGTCGGGTGTGTAGGTGAACGAGCCGTCCGGGTTGAGGGTGAGGGTGCCGTTGGTAGGCCCGTCAACCACTGTTGCCGTGAGGGTATCGCCGTCCGTGTCCGAGTCGTTGGTCAGCACGTTGCCGGTGAGGACGGTGTCCTCGTCGGTGCTCAGCGTGTCATTGACGGTGACGGGTGTGTCGTTGACCGGGTTGACCGTGATCGAGACGGTGGCAACCGAACTCGTCGCGGTGCCGTCGGTGGCGGTGTAGGTGAAGCTGTCGGCGCCGTTGAAGTCCGCATCCGGGGTGTAGGTGAAGGTGCCGTCAGCATTGAGGGTGAGGGTGCCGTTGGTGGGTCCGTCGACGAGGGTGGCGGTGAGGGTGTCACCGTCGATGTCGGTGTCGTTCGACAGCACGTTGCCGGACAGTGGGGTGTCTTCGTTGGTGCTGACCGTGTCACCCGCGGCGACCGGGGTGTCGTTGACCGGGTTGACCGTGATGGAGACGGTGGCAACGGAACTGGTGGCGGTTCCGTCTCCCGCGGTGTAGGTGAAGGAGTCGGCGCCGTTGAAGTTGGTGTCTGGGGTGTAGGTGAAGGTGCCGTCCGGGTTGAGGGTGAGGGTGCCGTTGGTAGGCCCGTCAACCACTGTTGCCGTGAGGGTATCGCCGTCCGTGTCCGAGTCGTTGGTCAGCACGTTGCCGGTGAGGACGGTGTCCTCGTCGGTGCTCAGCGTGTCATTGACGGTGACGGGTGTGTCGTTGACCGGGTTGACCGTGATCGAGACGGTGGCAACCGAACTCGTCGCGGTGCCGTCGGTGGCGGTGTAGGTGAAGCTGTCGGCGCCGTTGAAGTCCGCATCCGGGGTGTAGGTGAAGGTGCCGTCAGCATTGAGGGTGAGGGTGCCGTTGGTGGGTCCGTCGACGAGGGTGGCGGTGAGGGTGTCACCGTCGATGTCGGTGTCGTTCGACAGCACGTTGCCGGACAGTGGGGTGTCTTCGTTGGTGCTGACCGTGTCACCCGCGGCGACCGGGGTGTCGTTGACCGGGTTGACCGTGATGGAGACGGTGGCAACGGAACTGGTGGCGGTTCCGTCTCCCGCGGTGTAGGTGAAGGAGTCGGCGCCGTTGAAGTTGGTGTCTGGGGTGTAGGTGAAGGTGCCGTCCGGGTTGAGGGTGAGGGTGCCGTTGGTAGGCCCGTCAACCACTGTTGCCGTGAGGGTATCGCCGTCCGTGTCCGAGTCGTTGGTCAGCACGTTGCCGGTGAGGACGGTGTCCTCGTTGGTGCTCAGCGTGTCATTGACGGTGACGGGTGTGTTGTTGACCGGGTTGACCGTGATCGAGACGGTGGCCACGGAACTCGTGGCGGTGCCGTCGGCGGCGGTGTAGGTGAAGCTGTCGGCCCCGTTGTAGTTGGCCGTCGGTGTGTAGGTGAAGCTTCCGTCGGGGTTGAGGGTGAGGGTGCCGTGGGTGGGTCCGTCGACGAGGGTGGCGGTGAGGGTGTCGCCGTCGACATCCGAGTCGTTCGACAACACGTTCCCGCCGAGGACGGTGTCCTCGTCGGTGCTCAGCGTGTCACCCGCCGCAACTGGCGCATCGTTGACCGGGTTGACGGTGATCGACACCGTGGCCACCGAACTCGTCGCGGTGCCGTCGGTGGCGGTGTAGGTGAAGGAGTCGGCCCCGTTGAAGTCCGCATCCGGGGTGTAGGTGAACGAGCCGTCGGCATTCAGCGTCAGGGTGCCGTTGGCGGGGCCATCGACCAGGGCCGCGGTCAATGTGTCGCCGTCCACGTCCGAATCGTTGGTCAGCACGTTGCCGGACAGTGGGGTGTCTTCGTTGGTGCTGAACGTGTCACCCGCGGCGACCGGGGTGTCGTTGACCGGGTTGACCGTGATGGAGACGGTGGCAACCGAACTGGTGGCGGTGCCGTCGGTGGCGGTGTAGGTGAAGGAGTCGGCGCCGTTGAAGTCCGCATCGGGGGTGTAGGTGAACGAGCCGTCGGCATTGAGGGTCAGGGTGCCGTTGGCGGGGCCGTCGACCAGGGTGGCGGTGAGGGTGTCGGCGTCCACGTCCGAGTCGTTTGAGAGGACGTTTCCGTTTAGTGGGGTGTCCTCATCGGTGCTGAACGTGTCATCCGCGGCGACCGGTGCATCGTTGACCGGGTCGACGGTGATTGACACCGTGGCAACGGAGCTCGTGGCGGTGCCGTCGGTGGCGGTGTAGGTGAAGGAGTCGGCGCCGTTGAAGTCCGCATCGGGGGTGTAGGTGAACGAGCCGTCGGCATTGAGGGTCAGGGTGCCGTTGGCGGGGCCGTCGACCAGGGTGGCGGTGAGGGTGTCGGCGTCCACGTCCGAGTCGTTTGAGAGGACGTTTCCGCTTAGTGGGGTGTCCTCGTCGGTGGAGAACGTGTCATCCGCGGCGACCGGTGCATCGTTGACTGGGTTGACCGTGATTGACACCGTGGCAACGGAGCTCGTGGCGGTGCCGTCGGTGGCGGTGTAGGTGAAGGAGTCGGCGCCGTTGAAGTCCGCATCGGGGGTGTAGGTGAACGAGCCGTCAGCATTCAGCGTCAGGGTGCCGTGGGTGGGGCCGTCCACCAGGGTCGCGGTCAAAGTGTCGCCGTCGACATCCGAGTCGTTCGACAACACGTTCCCGGTGAGAACGGTGTCCTCGTTGGTGCTCACCGAGTCATCAACAGTGACGGGTGCATCGTTCACCGGGTTAACCGTGATCGACACCGTAGCAACAGAACTCGTGGCGGTGCCGTCGGTGGCGGTGTAGGTGAACGAATCGGCCCCGTTGAAGTCCGCATCCGGGGTGTAGGTGAACGAGCCGTCCGAGTTGAGGGTCAAGGTGCCGTTGGTGGGCCCGTCCACCAGGGTCGCGGTCAATGTGTCGCCGTCGACATCCGAGTCGTTCGACAACACGTTCCCGGCGAGGACGGTGTCCTCGTCGGTGCTCACCGCATCACCCACCGCAATTGGCGCATCGTTGACCGGGTCGACGGTGATCGACACCGTCGCCACCGAACTCGTCGTGGTGCCGTCGCCTGCGGTGTAGGTGAAGCTGTCGGTGCCGTTGAAGTTGGTGTCGGGTGTGTAGGTGAAGGTGCCGTCAGCATTCAGGGTGAGGGTGCCGTTGGTGGGTCCGTCGACCACGGTGGCGGTGAGCGTGTTGCCGTCCACGTCCGAATCGTTCGAGAGAACGTTTCCGCTCAGTGGGGCGTCTTCGTCGGTAGTGAAGCTGTCGTTGATGGTGGCGGGTGCATCGTCGACCGGGTTGACCGTGATCGAGACGGTGGCCACGGAACTGGTCGCGGTGCCGTCGCCGGCGGTATACGTGAAGGAGTCTGCCCCGTTGAAGTTGGCGGTGGGTGTGTAGGTGAACGATCCGTCGGCATTGAGCGTCAGGGTGCCGTTGGTGGGGCCGTCGACCAGGGTCGCGGTGAGGGTGTCGCCGTCGATATCCGAATCGTTGGAGAGAACGTTGCCGGTGAAGACGGTGTCCTCGTCGGTGCTCACCGCGTCACCCACCGCGGCTGGTGCATCGTTGACCGGATTGACGGTGATGGACACCGTGGCAACAGAACTCGTCGCTGTGCCGTCGCCGGCGGTATAGGTGAACGAATCGGAGCCGTTGTAGTTCGCGGTGGGCGTGTAGGTGAACGACCCGTCGGGGTTCAGAGTGAGGGTGCCGTTGGCGGGGCCGTCGACCAGAGTCACCGTGAGGGTGTCGCCGTCTGTATCGGAGTCGTTGGAGAGAACGTTTCCGGTGAGGACGGTGTCTTCGTCGGTGGTGAACGTGTCACTCACTGCTACCGGGGCGTCGTTGACCGGGTTGACGGTGATCGACACGGTGGCAACCGAACTCGTGGCGGTGCCGTCGCCGGCGGTGTAGGTGAACGAGTCAGACCCGTTGAAGTCCGCATCCGGGGTGTAGGTGAAGGTGCCGTCGGGGTTGAGGGTGAGGGTGCCGTTGGTGGGTCCGTCGACCACGGTGGCGGTGAGCGTGTTGCCGTCCACGTCCGAATCGTTCGAGAGAACGTTTCCGCTCAGTGGGGCGTCTTCGTCGGTAGTGAAGCTGTCGTTGATGGTGGCGGGTGCATCGTTGACCGGGTTGACCGTGATCGAGACGGTGGCCACGGAACTGGTCGCGGTGCCGTCGCCGGCGGTATACGTGAAGGAGTCTGCCCCGTTGAAGTTGGCGGTGGGTGTGTAGGTGAACGATCCGTCGGCATTGAGCGTCAGGGTGCCGTTGGTGGGGCCGTCGACCAGGGTCGCGGTGAGGGTGTCGCCGTCGATATCCGAATCGTTGGAGAGAACGTTGCCGGTGAAGACGGTGTCCTCGTCGGTGCTCACCGCGTCACCCACCGCGGCTGGTGCATCGTTGACCGGATTGACGGTGATGGACACCGTGGCAACAGAACTCGTCGCTGTGCCGTCGCCGGCGGTATAGGTGAACGAATCGGAGCCGTTGTAGTTCGCGGTGGGTGTGTAGGTGAACGACCCGTCGGGGTTCAGAGTGAGGGTGCCGTTGGCGGGGCCGTCGACCAGAGTCACCGTGAGGGTGTCGCCGTCTGTATCGGAGTCGTTGGAGAGAACGTTTCCGGTGAGGACGGTGTCTTCGTCGGTGGTGAACGTGTCACTCACTGCTACCGGGGCGTCGTTGACCGGGTTGACGGTGATCGACACGGTGGCAACCGAACTCGTGGCGGTGCCGTCGCCGGCGGTGTAGGTGAACGAGTCAGACCCGTTGAAGTCCGCATCCGGGGTGTAGGTGAAGGTGCCGTCGGGGTTGAGGGTGAGGGTGCCGTTGGTGGGTCCGTCGACCACGGTGGCGGTGAGCGTGTTGCCGTCCACGTCCGAATCGTTCGAGAGAACGTTTCCGCTCAGTGGGGCGTCTTCGTCGGTAGTGAAGCTGTCGTTGATGGTGGCGGGTGCATCGTTGACCGGGTTGACCGTGATCGAGACGGTGGCCACGGAACTGGTCGCGGTGCCGTCGCCGGCGGTATACGTGAAGGAGTCTGCCCCGTTGAAGTTGGCGGTGGGTGTGTAGGTGAACGATCCGTCGGCATTGAGCGTCAGGGTGCCGTTGGTGGGGCCGTCGACCAGGGTCGCGGTGAGGGTGTCGCCGTCGATATCCGAATCGTTGGAGAGAACGTTGCCGGTGAAGACGGTGTCCTCGTCGGTGCTCACCGCGTCACCCACCGCGGCTGGTGCATCGTTGACCGGATTGACGGTGATGGACACCGTGGCAACAGAACTCGTCGCTGTGCCGTCGCCGGCGGTATAGGTGAACGAATCGGAGCCGTTGTAGTTCGCGGTGGGTGTGTAGGTGAACGACCCGTCGGGGTTCAGAGTGAGGGTGCCGTTTGCCGGCCCATCGACCAGAGTCACCGTGAGGGTGTCGCCGTCTGTATCGGAGTCGTTGGAGAGAACGTTTCCGGTGAGGACGGTGTCTTCGTCGGTGGTGAACGTGTCACCCACCGCCACCGGGGCGTCGTTGACCGCAGCGATGGTGATCGACACCGTGGCCACGGAGCTCGTCGCGGTGGCGTCGCTGGCGGTGTAGGTGAACGAGTCGGCGCCGTTGAAGTCGGTGTTCGGGGTGTAGGTGAAGCTTCCGTCCGGATTGAGGGTCAGGGTGCCGTTGGCGGGTCCGTCAACCAGGGTGGCCGTGAGGCTGTCGCCGTCGACATCCGAGTCGTTCGAGAGGACGTTGCCGGACAGTGGGGTGTCTTCGTTGGTGCTCACCGTGTCACCCGCGGCAACCGGTGCATCATTGACGGGATCGACCGTGATCGACACCGTGGCAACGGAACTCGTCGCGGTTCCGTCGCTTGCGGTATAGGTGAAGGAATCAGAACCGCTGAAGTCAGTGTCCGGGGTGTAGGTGAAGGTGCCGTCGGCATTCAGCGACAGGGTGCCGTTGGCGGGTCCGTCGACCAGGGTCGCGGTCAATGTGCCGCCGTCGACATCCGAGTCGTTGGTCAGCACGTTGCCGGACAGTGGGGTGTCTTCGTTGGTGCTCACCGCGTCACCCGCGGCAACCGGTGCATCGTTGACCGGGTTGACCGTGATGGAGACGGTGGCAACGGAACTGGTGGAGGTGCCGTCGGTGGCGGTGTAGGTGAACGAGTCGGTGCCGTTGAAGTTGGCGGTGGGTGTGTAGGTGAAGGTGCCGTCGGCGTTGAGGATGAGGGTGCCGTTGGTGGGTCCGTCGACGAGGGTCGCGGTGAGGCTGTCGCCATCCACGTCCGAGTCGTTGGTCAGCACGTTTCCGGTGAGGGCGGTGTCCTCATTGGTGGTGAAGCTGTCGGCGACGGTGGCGGGTGTGTCGTTGGCCGCGCTGACCGTGATCGACACGGTGGCAACAGAACTGGTGGCCGTGCCGTCGCTCGCGGTGTAGGTGAACGAATCGGCCCCGTTGAAGTCCGCATCCGGGGTGTAGGTGAAGGATCCGTCCGGGTTGAGGGTGAGGGTGCCGTTGGCGGGTCCGTCAACCAGGGTCGCGGTCAGCGTGTCGCCATCTGAATCGGAGTCGTTTGAGAGGACGTTGCCGGTGAGGGCGGTGTCCTCGTTGGTGCTCACCGAGTCATCAACAGTGACGGGTGTGTCGTTGACCGGGTTGACGGTGATGGAGACGGTGGCCACCGGACTGGTGGCGGTGCCGTCGGTGGCGGTGTAGGTGAAGGACTCGGCGCCGTTGAAGTTGGCGGTGGGTGTGTAGGTGAAGGATCCGTCCGGGTTGAGGGTCAGGGTGCCGTTGGTGGGTCCGTCGACGAGGGTGGCGGTGAGGGTGTCACCGTCGTTGTCGGTGTCGTTTGAGAGAACGTTTCCGGTGAGAGTCGTGTCCTCGTTGGTGGAGACCGTGTCATCCGCGGTGACCGGGGTGTCATTGACTGGGCTGACGGTGATGGAGACGGTTGCCACCGGACTGGTGGCGGTGCCGTCGCCGGCGGTGTAGGTGAAGGAGTCGGCGCCGTTGAAGTTGGCGGTGGGTGTGTAGGTGAAGCTGCCGTCAGCGTTGAGCGTCAGGGTGCCGTTGGTGGGTCCGTCGACGAGGGTGGCGGTGAGCGTGTTGCCGTCCACGTCCGAATCGTTCGAGAGAACGTTTCCGCTCAGTGGGGTGTCTTCGTCGGTAGTGAAGCTGTCGTTGATGGTGGCGGGTGAATCGTTGACCGGGTTGACCGTGATCGACACTGTGGCAACGGAGCTCGTTGCGGTGCCGTCGCCGGCGGTATAGGTGAAGGAATCGGCGCCGTTGAAGTCTGTATTTGGGGTGTAGGTGAACGAGCCGTCGGCATTCAGCGTCAGGGTGCCGTTGGCGGGGCCGTCAACCAGGGTCGCGGTCAATGTGTCGCCGTCGACATCCGAGTCGTTCGACAACACGTTCCCGCCGAGGACGGTGTCCTCGTCGGTGCTCAGCGTGTCACCCGCCGCAACTGGCGCATCGTTGACCGGGTCGACGGTGATCGACACCGTCGCCACCGAACTCGTCGCGGTGCCGTCGGTGGCGGTGTAGGTGAAGGAGTCGGCCCCGTTGAAGTCCGCATCCGGGGTGTAGGTGAACGAGCCGTCGGCATTCAGCGTCAGGGTGCCGTTGGCGGGGCCGTCAACCAGGGTCGCGGTGAGGGTGTCACCGTCGACGTCCGAGTCGTTGGTCAGCACGTTGCCGGTGAGGACGGTGTCTTCGTTGGTGCTGACCGTGTCACCCGCGGCGACCGGGGTGTCATTGATCGGGCTGACCGTGATGGAGACGGTGGCCACGGAACTGGTCGCGGTGCCGTCGCTTGCGGTGTAGGTGAAGCTGTCGGCCCCGTTGTAGTTGGTGTCTGGGGTGTAGGTGAAGGATCCGTCGGGGTTGAGGGTGAGGGTGCCGTTGGTGGGGCCGTCGACGAGGGTGGCGGTGAGGGTGTTGCCGTCGATGTCCGAGTCGTTGGTGAGCACGTTTCCGGTGAGGACGGTGTCTTCGTCGGTGGTGAAGTTGTCGGCGACGGTGACCGGGGTGTCGTTGACGGGGTTGACCGTGATGGAGACGGTGGCAACGGAACTGGTCGCGGTGCCGTCGCCTGCGGTGTAGGTGAAGCTGTCGGCCCCGTTGTAGTTGGCCGTCGGGGTGTAGGTGAAGCTTCCGTCGGGGTTGAGGGTGAGGGTGCCGTTGGTGGGGCCGTCGACGAGGGTGGCGGTGAGGGTGTCACCGTCGTTGTCGGTGTCGTTTGAGAGGACGTTGCCGGTCAGTGGGGTGTCCTCGTCGGTGGTGAAGCTGTCGGCGACAGTAACCGGTGCATCGTTGAGCGGGTTGACCGTGATCGACACCGTCGCCACCGGACTGGTCGCGGTGCCGTCGCCTGCGGTGTAGGTGAACGAGTCAGACCCGTTGAAGTCCGCATCCGGAGTGTAGGTGAAGCTGCCGTCCGGGTTGAGCGTCAAGGTGCCGTTGGTGGGTCCGTCGACCAGGCTCGCAGTGAGCGTGTTGCCGTCCACGTCCGAATCGTTCGAGAGAACGTTTCCGGTGAGGACGGTGTCCTCGTCGGTGGTGAAGCTATCGGCGACGGTGACCGGGGCGTCGTTTACAGCATTGACGGTGATCGACACCGTGGCAACAGAACTGGTCGCTGTGCCGTCGCCTGCGGTGTAGGTGAAGGAGTCGGTGCCGTTGAAGTTGGTGTCCGGGGTGTAGGTGAAGGTGCCGTCGGGGTTGAGGGTGAGGGTGCCGTTGGTGGGGCCGTCGACCAGGGTCGCGGTGAGGGTGTCGCCGTCTGTATCGGAGTCGTTGGTCAGGACGTTGCCGGTGAGGACGGTGTCTTCGTTGGTGCTGACCGTGTCACCCGCGGCAACCGGTGCATCGTTGATCGGGTTGACGGTGATCGACACCGTGGCAACGGAACTCGTCGCGGTGCCGTCGCCTGCGGTGTAGGTGAAGGAGTCGGTGCCGTTGAAGTTGGTGTCCGGTGTGTAGGTGAAGGTGCCGTCGGGGTTGAGGGTGAGGGTGCCGTTGGCGGGGCCGTCGACCAGGGTCGCGGTCAATGTGTCTGCGTCGATGTCGGTGTCGTTCGAGAGAACGTTGCCGGTGAGGTCGGTGTCTTCGTCGGTGGTGAAGCTGTCGGCGACGGTGGTGGGTGCATCGTTGACCGGGTTGACGGTGATCGAGACGGTGGCCACCGGACTGGTGGTGGTGCCGTCGCCTGCGGTGTAGGTGAAGGAGTCGGTGCCGTTGAAGTCGGTGTCCGGGGTGTAGGTGAAGGTGCCGTCGGGGCTGAGGGTGAGGGTGCCGTTGGCGGGCCCGTCAACCAGGGTCGCGGCCAACGTGTCGCCGTCGTTGTCGGTATCATTCGACAACACGTTGCCGGTGAGCACCGTGTCCTCGTCGGTAGTGAAGCTATCGGCGACGGTGGCGGGTGCATCGTTGACCGGGTTGACGGTGATCGAGACGGTGGCAACGGAGCTCGTGGCGGTGCCGTCGGTGGCGGTGTAGGTGAAGGAGTCGGCGCCGTCGAAGTCCGCATCCGGTGTGTAGGTGAAGCTTCCGTCCGGGTTGAGGGTCAGGGTGCCGTTGGCGGGCCCATCGACCAGGCTCGCGGTCAGCGTGTTGCCGTCGACATCCGAATCGTTCGAGAGAACGTTGCCGGTGAGGACGGTGTCCTCGTCGGTGCTGGCCGCATCACCCACCGCAACCGGCGTGTCGTTGACCGCGCTGACCGTGATCGACACCGTGGCCACCGAGCTGGTGGCGGTGCCGTCGCTCGCGGTGTAGGTGAACGAATCAGCCCCGTTGTAGTTCAGCACTGGGGTGTAGGTGAAGGTCCCGTCGGCGTTCAGCTCCAGCGATCCGTGTGCGGGCCCGCTGATCAGTGTCGCGGTGAGCGTGTTGCCGTCGGCATCGGTGTCGTTGGCCAGCACGTTGCCGGCGAGAGCGCTGTCCTCATTGCCGGTGTAGCTGTCTGCGTTCGCAACCGGGACCTTGTTGTCGGGGGCGACCGAAATCGACACCACTGCCACTGAACTGATGGCGGTACCGTCGGATGCGGTATAGGTAAAGGAGTCCGTCCCCTTGTAGTTCGGCGCTGGGGTATAGGTGAACGAGCCGTTCGGATACAGGGTGAGGGTGCCGTGGGTGGGTCCCGACACCAATGTTGCTGTCAACGAAAGGGATTCAGCGTCGCTGTCGTTGGACAGCACATTGCCTGCAAGAGTGCTGTCTTCGTTGACGGTATAGCTGTCGTTGCCGGCGGCCGGGACATCGTTGACCGGGTCGACCAGCACCACCACGAGTGCCGGAGCGCTGGATAGCACCCCGTCCGAGACGGTGTAGGTGAACCAATCCACGCCGTTGAAGTTGGCAGAGGGTGTGTAGGTGAAGGTGCCGTCGGAATTGAACTCCAGGGTGCCGTTCCCCGGGCCTTCGGTCAGCGACGCCGTCAGCGAATCGCCGTCCACATCGCTGTCATTGGCCAGTAGGTTCCCGGTCAGCGAGCTGTCCTCGTTGATGCTGAAGATGTCGTCACCGGCGACGGGTGCATCGTTGACGGGGCTGATGGTGATGGACACGGTGGCGACCGAACTTGTCGCGGTGCCGTCGTCGGCGACGTAGGCGAACGAATCCGCCCCGGCGTAGTCGGCGTCCGGCGTGTAGCTGAATGAGCCATCCGCGTTCAGCACAAGCGTTCCGTGGCTGGGTCCGATAACCGTTGTGGCCGTGAGGGTATTGCCGTCGACATCGGTGTCGTTGCTGAGCACGCTTCCGGTCAGGATGCTGTCCTCGTTGGCGGTGAACGTGTCGTTGACCGCTACGGGGGTGTCGTTAACCGGTGTCACCGTAATCGAGACTCTGGCAACAGAACTGGTGCCGACACCGTCGGTCGCGGTGTAGGTGAACGAGTCTGTACCGGTGTAGTTGGCTGCCGGCGTGTACACGAACGCGCCACTGCCGTCGAACGCCAGGCTTCCGTGGGCGGGACCATTGACCACCACGGAGGTCACCGAATCGCCATCGACGTCGTTGACACTCACGGTGCCCGTGTAGCTGCCGTCCTCGTTGACACTGAACGAAGCATCACTTGCTACCGGGATGTCGTTGACGGCGTTGACCGTGATGGTGGCGGTGGCCGAATTGCTGGTGGCCACGCCGTCGGTCACGGTATAGGTGAAGCTGTCGGTCCCGTTGTAGTTGGCCGCCGGTATGTAGGAGAACGACCCGTTGGGGTTGAGTGTGAGACTGCCGTGGGCGGGTCCCACCCCCAGCGATACGGCGAGTGAATCTCCGTCTGCGTCGGTGTCGTTCGGCAGCACACTGCCGGTCAGGATGCTGTCTTCATTGACGGCGTAGCTGTCGTTGTGGGCGACCGGGGCGTCATTGACCGGTGTGACCGTGATGGTGACGAGTGTCGGTGCGCTGGATAGTGATCCGTCCGACGCGACGTAGGAGAATCCGTCCGTGCCGTGGAAGTTGGCGCCAGGGGTGTAGCTGAAGGATCCGTCGGCATTGAGTTGGACGTTCCCGTGACTCGCGGGCATCACGAGGCCGGCGGTGATGGCGTCGCCATCGGTATCGGTGTCGTTGTTCAACACGTTCCCGGAGATCGCCGTGTCCTCCGTGGTGGTGTACAGATCGTCGCTGGTCTGTGGCGCTTTGTTGACCGGGGTGACGACGATCGACACGGATGCGCTTGCGCTGGCCATGCGGTTGGAGGCGCGGTAGGTGAATCCGTCCACACCATTCCAGTCCGGATTCGGCGTGTAGTTGAACACTCCGTTCTGTTCCAGTGTCACGCTGCCATTAGAAGGTTCGGAAAGCAGTGTGGTGGTGAGCGTTTCGTCGTTGGGATCGCTGTCATTGCTCAGCACGCTGCCCAGCACCGGGATGTCTTCGGGGGTGGTGAAGAAGTCGTTGTTGACGGTTGGCGGTGTTTCGGCGGCGACGACGTCGATCGTGATCGTGGTCGTATCGGTGTGGCCCCAGGCTGGGCGCAGGAACCCGAGCAATCCGTGCATGTGGAAGCCGTTGCCCGCGTCGCTGGCCGTAACCGTGAATTGGTCGGGACCGGTGTAGTTCCCGTCACGGGTGTAGGTGAACGTGCCCGTCAGTTCGTCGACGGTGACCCATCCGTGGCTGGGCCCGCCGGGGACGCCGCGCGCCGGCACGATGTAGGTGAGCTTGTCACCGTCGCCGTCATGGCCGTTGAACGCTGTCGGACTGCTGGTTCCGTCCGGCTCCAGGACAAGGGTTACGTCCTGCGGCAGCACCACGGGGGACCTGTTGAAGAACGTGCGCTGGAACTCGCGGACGACGGAGGCCAACATCGCCCACATCAGAGGCGGCTGGCAGGGGGCGGCCGGCCCCGGGGCCAGGAACGGCGACAGGAGCGTCGAGACGAACACCTGCATGACGCTCGTCTTCGCGGCCGGGGCCGCCGCGACCGGCGCGAGGGACGCCGCCGATGGCGTGCCGGCACCCGCCGGGCTGCTGTTGGTCCCGAAGCCCGTGCCTTGTGGTGCCGGCGCAGTGTCGTCGGTCGGGGACGGCAGTGAGATGGCGGCCGACGGAGTCGATCCGGTGGGCAGCACGGAGGCGTCAGGATCGGCCGGTGTCGAGTCGGGCGCCGACACATCGGAGTATGCGCGGTCGGGTTCGGACGACGGTGGCGCCGCAGTGAGCGCCGATGTGTCCGCGGTCGACGCTGGGGTGGCGACCGTCGCGTCGAGGTCAGCTTGCGTGGGCGTGTCGGTTGTGGCGTCCGGTCCGGTCTCGTCGACTGCATCCGGGGGATCGTCGGCGGTCGGCGCCGCAGGCCTTGTCGCCGTCCGGGGGGACGTCTTCGCCGTTTTGGGTGACTTTGTGCGCGGCGTCGTCGGCGAGTCGTGCGAGGTGTTCTTCGTCGTGCTGGGCCCGGCATGGGCGATCCCGGCGCCGAGCCCGGTGGTCAGGGCGGCACCGACGCCGAGCGCGACAGCCAGCCCGCCGACCCGGCCGATGTATCTGCCGTAGCTCCCGTTGTCGGCGGTCGACGTGGCTGCCGGGGCGTCCAGGCGGAAGGTGGGGTATGTCGCTTGGGCTCGGGCGGGGTTCTTGTGCTTGTGGTGGCGGGCCCGATTGCGCCCCGCATCCCGGCGTCGTGCAGAAGATGCCAATGTCCACTCCCACCGCTCAGGGCCCCTCGTTGGACCACTCGCCTCGCAGTGGCACGTTTCCCCGGCGAGTGCCCAGCCATCGGACCCTCACGACATGCGCCCAGCAAAATTGACGTACCTGATAGTAAGGCCGTTTGCGGTCCGCGGTGGCGGAATTGTGGCCGGATCGCAGAGAGCCGCTCGTGCTTGCTGAAACAGCGCGGCAACGATCGGCCGGTGTGGGCCGATCAGATTTGCTAAGCCATACCTAAGCGGTTGCGTCAGGCGGGGCTGCGCAGCGTCTGGACCATCCCGTCGATGACATCAGACTTCGGGGAGGCGGTGGCACCCTCGCGCAACGAGATCAAGAAGACGACGGATCCCTCCACGTTGGGCACCGTGGTGACGACCATGCTGTGCAGCGCGTTCGGCCCGTTGCAGTCGTCTGCGGCGATGCCGGTGACCGTGGCCACCACCTGCACCGCGGGACGCGTCCCGATGGTGAAGTCACGAACCGGGCCCAACTCGACATTCGGCACCGTGTCGCCCTGGGTATAGATCGGTGCCACCAGAGCCGACTCCTCGTCCAGGGCGGCCCTGATATCCGGGTTCCTGGATCCGGCGACACCCGACATCGCCAGGTTCTGCTTGGGGCATGCGGGGTTGGCGACGGTCGCCACCGCGCCGAGTTCCCGTATGACGCACTGACCTTCGGGGCAGGGCTTGGCCCAGCCCGACCGGACGCCGCATGCCGCGACGGTCCAATCCGGCGGGGCGGCATAGGCCAAGCCGAACCGATTGATCGCCGCGTGCCATCCCGGCTGGGAGCCCTCGTCGACGGATGCGGTGTAGCCGTCGCAGGTCATCGAGGAACTGACGACGCCGTCGTCTGGGCTCGACGAGACCGGCGGGGGTGCGGATGGGACGGTTGCCGACGCTGCCGTCGACGAAGGGATGGGACTCCCGGTGGTGTCGTTGCTGAACTGTTTGATGACGACGACGGACAGCACCACGATGACGACCAC
Organism: Mycobacterium adipatum; assembly: GCF_001644575.1. Classification (NCBI taxonomy): domain Bacteria; kingdom Bacillati; phylum Actinomycetota; class Actinomycetes; order Mycobacteriales; family Mycobacteriaceae; genus Mycobacterium; species Mycobacterium adipatum. Next base: position 5,415,441 of record NZ_CP015596.1, on the reverse strand, counting down.
TGCAATCGCCAACGCGACCCACAGCAACGTCGTGCGCTGCCGCGGCGGTTCTCCGGGGGGTCGGGAGCCTGGCGTGGGGTGGTTCAACGGGCCCTCTCCATCGGTGCGGTCGCGTTCGGGGCCTCACCAATTTGTGTGTGGGTGATTATTCAACGTCGATCGGTCCCCGACTCGAGAGTCTTGAATTTGTTCGCGAACTGCCGTCAGCTCAGCGACATCTTGAATTCGGCCGCCAGCCCGTCGATCCCGGCCTGAATCGCCGCGATGGCCGACGAGCGGGCCTTGAGCTTGCTGGCCACATGGGCCTTCAGGTGCAACGTCGCGGCATACTCCGCGGCCACCGCCTGGGCGCGCGTCAGCACCGCCTCGCGCTCCACGATCTCGTCGAGCCAGCCGCCCGCGATCGCCGCGTCCCCGGCGAACACCGCGGCCACCGACACCGCGCGTGAGTAGGCCGGCGCGGTCAGCCGCGCCCGCATGATCTCCAGCGCGGCGATCGGCAACGTCATGCCGATCGCGACCTCGTTGGCCTGGCAGCGTGACCGCTCCGAGCCCACCCGATGGTCACCGCTCAGCAGCAGAAAAGAGCCCATCGCGATGGCCGGCCCGGTCGCGGCCATCACCACCGGTGCCGGGAACGTCAACGCCCGGATCGCCAGTTCGAAACCGCCGGAGAGCATCGCGTGGCCGGCGTCGGCGTCACCGGAGGCGAACACGCTGAGGTCGAATCCACCGCTGAACACTCGATCGTTCCCGGCGATCACGACGACCTTGACGGTGCCGGCCGCGATGTCGGTCTCGGCCTGATCCAGCGCGGCGTTGATGGCGGCCTGCATGGCCGGGGAGAGCGCATTGACCTTGCCATCGTCGAGCGTGATGGTCGCAACGGCCTCGTCAACGGCGTAGGTGGCGGTCATGGCCCGGATATTACGGAGCCCGGCACCCCATTCAGATGGCGGGGCTGGAGTGGTGCCGTCCATTCGACGTCTCGGACGGGATCCAGGGAAAGTCCAGCTCCGTGGTCTCGTCGGACTGACGTGTGCGCCAACGATCCTGCGTCTCGCGCACCGCCCGGTTCATCCGGTCGATCTCGGCGCGGAAAACCTCGGGCCGGGTCTCCTTGGAGGCGTAATGGAAATAGGTGAGCACGCTGCGCAGCAGCTCCAGCTTCTGCTTCTCCCGCTTGGCCAGATCGTGGGTCGTCATCAGCTCGAGGCGCTGTACCGGCTGTAGCGTCGCCCAATCCAGCACCACCGCCGCGTCGAACTCCCGGCGCTTCCCGCCGGCGGGCGCGTCCCCGTAGTGCACGGTGCCCTCGAACCTGGCCCGGATCTGCCCGCCGAACTCCTCGCGGCTGATCGCCGAATCCCACACAGTTCGCCACTCCTGCCCGGGGGCAAGTTGAGTGAGTTCGCTGGGCAGACGAAGTTCGGCCACCTCGGGCAGGCCCTCCGGTCCGGCGTCCTCGTACCGCCCGACCGTAAGCGGATGCACGAATTCGAACCTGATGTTGTGTGCAGCGGACTGCCCGAAGTTGCGCACCACGAGTTCGATGACGTGCCAATCCGACGGGTGCGGTTCCATGTACACCACGACGTGCGGCCGTAATTCATCGCTTTTGAGCTGGCGGTTCTTTTTGAGCGTACGAGCGGTGAACACCAACGCGCCCACTCCGAGCGCCAGCCCCGCCCACACCGCGATCGTCAACCATCCGGCCGACCCGAGGCCGCTCAGATCGGCCCACCGATCCCTAAACCATTCCACCGCGACCTCACCTGATCATCCGATTGCGCCTCGGACATTAGCGCTTCGCTGGTGATCGCGTAAACCGCAGCGCGTGATTTAGCTAGGAAGCGGTGGCGAGGGCCCGCGGCCGCACGGGGACGCTGTCCGTGCCCGCGAACAGTCGCTCGCCGCGGTCCAGCCAGTCCAGATCGGCCCATTCGACCTGTGCGGGCAGCCGGCGCCAGTACCGCGGATGTGCCCGCACATACATCTGGACGCTGGCGTGTACTGCCGCACCTTGCGGCACCCGCCGCAACCCCACGTTCAGCGCCGAACTCTCGGCCTCGACGTGCGCCGAGGGCGTGCGGTCCAACCGCAGCCCGGCCTGCTCGGCGCCGTCGAGCATCCAGTCCAGGGTCAATGGGCTGGCCACGATATCGCGATGCGATCCGCGGAACCACACCTCATCGACGCCGTCGACGCGCTGCAGGTTCGGTGCCCCGTCGATGGCCACCGCGTGCCGGCCGGCGGCGACGTTGACCGGCCCTGCGGTGCCGCGGATGCGGGTGGCGTCCCACAAGCCGAGGAAGCGCACCGGCAGGGTGATGTCGTCGTGCTCGGCCAGACCGGCGGCCACCTCGGTGACATGGCGCCATTCCTGCGCCGTGCGCGCGGTGCGCGGCAGGGCATAGGTGGCCAGCATGTAGCTGCGCAATTCGCCGTCCAGCACGCCGATGGTGCCGAGTAGCCGGGCCAGGGCCTGCGCGCACGCCGCACCGCTGCCGGCGCCGAAGACGAAGACGTCGTCACCGGGCTGCCAGTGATCGACCAGATGGGAGTAGGCCGCGGCGACCGACGCCCGGGCCTCCTCGGGACGACTGTTGGTGTACTGCCGCCAACCCACCTGCCCGGCCTGGTCGACGCGTCGGAAGAGGGCGGTGGCATTGCTCTCGCCGGAGTGGTCGAAACACAACACGATGTTCGTCACGGCCCACCCCCTGCGATGCCACATCATCCGGTTCTAGCGAACAATTCTGCCAACCCGCCTTGGCGCTACCAAGGCGTAATCTCGCTGAAAACGGATCAGTACCCAACGAAATTCGGCGTCAGAAGGCTATCTTGTCGCGAAATCAGTTGTCTGTCCACCAATTGACGGACAGCGTCAATTGTTTGCGGGCAACTCAGCTCAGGAAAGTGGGAGAACCGCGCCCGGGCTGCCCAGGTCGCCGTGCACCTGCACGGACTCCGGTGCCGTGCCCGGCGGCACATCAAAGGCGACGGCCACGTCGACGGGCTCGCCCGGGTTCAGCACCGCCGAGATGCCGCCGAGGTAGAAGGTGCTCTCGGTCTCGGTGTTGTAGATCTGCCCGCCGGCGGTGAGTACCTGCTGGTCGGCGAGGAACGTGGCCGGAAGCTCACCGTTGTTGAGCAGTGTCAGGCGCACGACGACGAACTCGCCGGCCGCCGTCTTGGTCAACATCTCGTTGTCGACGGCCGCGACCGTCGGGGTGATCTCGACGCCCTTGCTCGTGATCGTGACGTCGCCGTCGACGACCTGCCCATCGGTGCCGGTGACCTCCGCGGCGGCGCTCTCGGTCGGGGCGGCGGAATCCGTTGCCGCACCCGTCGTCCCAGTGGCCTCGGAGGACTCGTCCGCCCCGGTGGCCTCAGTCGTTGCGGTGCCCGGATCGGTGAAGGCGAATGCCCACACCAGCACGCCGATCAGGACGACCAGGAGGGCTCCGACGCCGATCAGATAGCCCTTGAGCGGGCTGGCGGGTGCCGGGGCGGCCGCGAACGCCGCGGGCGGCGGCTCGGTGGGCATCGCCATCTCGGGCGCGGGTACCGCGGGCACGGTCACCTCGGGCACGGTCACGGCGGGCTCGATCACCTCGGGTGTGGTCACGGCGGGCGCGGTCATCTCGGGCTCGGGCGCCTCGGGCGTTGCCTCGGCGGCGGCCTGCTCCGCGCCGGCGCCGGTTTCTTCGGAGGAGACGGGCTCGGGCTCGGGTTCGTCGTGGGTGGCCTCGGGGACGTCCGCGGGGGCCGGCTCATCCGCCTCGGCCGAGTCGAGCTTTCCGGCGTCCTCCCAGGACGGCATCTCCATGTCTTCCGGCCACGGCGGCAGCTCCGCGGGCCACGCCGAGGTCTCCTCGTCGGCGGCGGGGGTGTCGACGGCCTCGGGACCCTGATCGGTCCACGCCGTGCCGTCCCAATAGCGTTGACCACCGGATCCGTCGGGATCCGGGTACCAGCCGGCCGTGGTCGGCGGTGTCGTCATGCGGGGTTTCCTCCCTAACGCGCGCCCCGGGGCGCTGTGACCTCGCAGAATAGTCCAGGCACTGGTACGCCGCGAGAGTATTGCGGGTCGAGTGGCGTGCTCAGCCGCCCATCAACATGCGCCATTGGTCGAGATTGCTGGCCCGATAGACGTAATTGGAGCGCTTCACATCCGACAGGGCTGCGCTCGGTTCCGTCGAGTACCAGTGGCCTGGGAAGACCGTCGGATCGCCCGGCAGCGTGGCCAGCGCCTGCAAGCTGCGGAACATGTCGTCGACGTTGCCGCCCGGGAAATCGGTGCGTCCGCAACCCTCCAGGAACAAGGTGTCCCCGGCGACGAGGCGCCCGTCGAGCAAGAAGCACTGGCTGCCCGGTGTGTGGCCGGGGGTGTGCAGCAATTCGATGTCGATATCGCCGACGCCGACCTTGTCGCCGTGCTCGTGTGCGGTCAGATCGCTCATGGCGATCCCGGTGACGTTCGAAACCCATTCGGCCTCAAGCGCATTCACGTGAATCGGGACACTGACGCGCTCCAGCAGTTCGGCGACCCCGGCCAGCGTGAAGCCCATCATGGTGCCGCCGACGTGGTCAGGGTGGTGGTGGCTGACCAGCACGCCGGACAACCGCATGCCGTCGGCTTCCAGTGTGTCGACGAGTTCGCCGGCGGCGTAGGCCGGGTCGACCACCACGGCATCACCGGTCTCCCGGTCACCGATCAGATAGGCGAAGTTGCGCATCTGCTGGGCGATCGGATCGGAGGCCGCGAAGTCGCGGCCCGACAGCAGCTGGCGGAAGTACAGGCGATCAGCGTCGGAAGCCATGCGCAACACCTTATGGGTAAGCGTCGTACCGCCCATAACCGCAGGTCTAAAAACCGCATGTCAGCGCGTGTTTAACGGCACAGCCGCAAAAACTGGTATTTGAAATGCAGGATTACTAGCGTCGCAGCCATGCAACTCACCCGGTTCACCGATCTGGGGCTGCGCACCATGATGCTGCTGGCCGCGGGCGACGCGGCCGAACGCCGCATCACCACCCGGACCATCGCGGTCGGCGCCGATGCCTCGGAGCATCACATCGCCAAGGCGGTGGCGCGGCTGGTGGACCTCGGCATGGTGAACGCGCGGCGGGGCCGGGTCGGCGGGTTGACGCTGACCGACGCGGGCCGCACGGTCTCGCTGGGCTGGCTGGTGCGCCGACTCGAAGGCGACGCCGAGGTCATCGACTGTGACGGCGGTGCCAACCCTTGCCCGCTGATCGCCGGGTGCCGGCTGCGCCGCGTACTCGCCGAGGCCAAAGAGGCCTTCTATCGCGAACTCGACAAACACACCCTCGAAGACTTGGCCGGCAGCGGCTTGCTGCCGGTCGTGACTGTTCCACTGGAAAGGATCACCCGATGACCATCACCACCCCCGCACAGGACCTGGAGCCCGCGCACGCCGAGATCGTCACGGCCACGCTGCCCCTGGTCGGGGCGAACATCGATGCGATCACCCGGGAGTTCTACCGGCGACTCTTCGACGCGCACCCGTCGCTGCTGCGCAACCTGTTCAACCGGGGCAACCAAGCGCAGGGCGCTCAGCAGCGCGCGCTGGCCGCGTCCATCGCGACATTCGCGACCCACCTGGTGAACCCGGATCTGCCGCATCCGGCCGAGTTGCTGTCGCGGATCGGGCACAAGCACGCCTCGCTGGGCATCACCGCCGACCAGTACCCGATCGTGCACGAGCACCTGTTCGCGGCGATCGTCGAGGTGCTCGGCGCCGACACGGTCACCGCCGAGGTCGCCGAGGCGTGGGACCGCGTCTACTGGATCATGGCCGAGACCCTGATCGACATGGAGCGTGCGCTCTACGAGGAGGCCGGCGTGACGCCCGGTGACGTCTACCGGCGGGCACCGGTCACCCACCGGGTGGACGACCCGTCCGGGGCGGTCCTGGTGACCGTCGCCTCCGACGCGAACTTCTCGGCAGGACAATATGTTTCGGTGGGCGTGACGCTGCCCGACGGTGCCCGCCAGCTACGCCAGTACAGCGTGGTCAACAAGCCCGGTTCCGGCGAGCTGACGTTCGCGGTCAAGCCGGCCGGCGAGGTGTCGTGCTGGATTCGGGACAACCTGCGGGTCGGCGATCTGATCGATGTGACCGTGCCGTTCGGCGATCTGCCCACCCCGGCGCCCGGCGCGCCACTGGTGCTGATCTCGGCCGGTATCGGCATCACCCCGATGCTCGGGATCCTGGAAACGCTTCCGGCCGACGCCCACGTCCAGGTGCTGCACGCCGATGTCAGCGAGCAGACCCACCCGCTGCGGGAACGTCAGCGCGAACTCGTCGACAAGATGCCCAATGCCACGCTGCAGCTCTGGTACGAGGATCTGATGTCGCTGGAGGACGTCGAATTCCCCGCCGACGCCGAGGTCTACCTGTGCGGTAACGACGGCTTCGTGCGCTCGGTACGCGACCAACTGCTGCAGCGCGGCGTCGACCGGGTGCACTGCGAGCTGTTCAGCCCGAACGACTGGCTGCTGTCCTGAGATACGTGGCTTCAGTCTTCTGGCGAACGGCGTCAGAAGACTGAAGCCACGTAGGTCCGCAGGCCGGATCGCCTCCCTGGCCTCAGCCGCGACAGCGTTGCCCGCCCGTGACGGAAACCACGTAGTCGGCAGTTATCCACAGGAGCCCAGTCCAGGGGCTGTTTTCGCGGGCAGCACGTGCCAGCATCCGAGCATGGGGGTTCTGATCGGCAGTGCGGCGTTGGCCGCAGGCACCGTGACTCGGCACGAGTTGCGGACGCGGTATCGACGGATGTTCCCCGATGTCTACGGCCCGCTGAACCCGTCTATTCGGGATCGGGCGTGCGGAGCGTGGTTGTGGTCGCGGCGGCGGGGAGTGGTTGCGGGCGTCGCGGCGTCGGCGCTGCACTACGCCAAGTGGGTCGACGACGAGGTCCCGGTCGAGATGCTGTGGGTCAACACGCATCCGCCGAAGGGGCTGATCGCGCGCGCCGAGGCGTGGGCCGAAGATGAGGTGACGACGGTCGCCGGCATCAGAGTCACCACGCGTGCCCGCACGATCTTCGACCTCGGCCGGCATCTTGAGCGCGATGCGGCGGTGGCCCGCATCGATGCCCTGCTCAATCGCGGACAGGTGTCGGTCGATGACGTGCTGCCGTTGCTCGCGCGCTATCCCCATGCCCGTGGGATAGCGGATCTGCGGACGGCGCTCGGTCTGGTCGACGCCGGCGCGGACTCGCCCCGCGAGACCCGGCTCCGGCTGGCGTTGTCGGACGCAGGTATGCGACCGACGGGCACCCAGATCGTCGTCCGGGACGCCCGGGGACGCATCATCGCCAAGGTGGACATGGGCTGGGAAGACCTCAAAATCGCCGTGCAGTACGACGGCGGACACCACCAGACCGATCGCGTGACCTACGTCCGCGACCAGAAGGTCAATCGCGATCTGGCGGCGTTGCGGTGGATCGTCATCCGGGTGATCGCCGAGGACTCCGACGCCGACGCCGTCGGGCGAACCGCCGCGGCCCTGTACAGCCGGGGGTGGCGTGCCGCGTGAGGACGTGGTTTCAGCCAAGACCGGGGATGACCGTCGTTGGCTGACGTCAGGTAGGTCAGACGGCCCACTTTCCTACATGACTTCAGGGAGTGGCGCGGCCCCGCCTGGTTGACTGAACTGACGTACCTGGGCGCGATGGGTGCCGCGGCCACTGCCGAACAGCCCCAAAACGAGCCACAGACCAGCCGTTTTGGAGCCGGGAACAGCGAGAATGTACCCTCTTTAAGGCCCTACGGCCGAAGGAAGTGCAAGGCCCCCTTAGCTCAGTCGGTAGAGCGTTTCCATGGTAAGGAAAAGGTCAACGGTTCGATTCCGTTAGGGGGCTCGGTAGACGCTCGGCGGAGCACCGCCGCGTCGATCGGGGCGGTGTAGCTCAGCTGGTTAGAGCGCACGACTCATAATCGTGAGGTCGGGAGATCGAGCCTCCCCACCGCTACAGGCAGAACAACGAGAGGCAAGAGACGTGGCGTCGAGTACCGACGTACGGCCGAAGATCACTTTGGCCTGCGAGGTGTGCAAGCACCGTAACTACATCACCAAGAAGAACCGGCGGAACGATCCCGATCGCCTCGAGATCAAGAAGTTCTGCCCGAACTGCGGACACCACCAGCCCCACAAAGAGTCGCGGTAACCCATACGTCGTGACTCTGTCGGAGAAAATCGTCGGGTTGCACTACCGCTACCCCGATGCCTACGAGGTGGGCCGCGAGAAGATTCGCGAGCACGCCATCGCCGTCAAGAACGATGATGCGTTTTATTTCGATGAGGCTGTCGCCGCCGAGCTGGGACATGGCTCCCTGCCGGCGCCGCTGACGTTCATCTGCATTTTCGGGTACACGGCGCAGCTGGCATTCTTCGACCACGCGAATATCGGCATTCGCGACGCTCAGATCGTCCAGGTCGATCAGGAGCTGAAGTTCAAGCGCCCCATCCGGGCCGGGGACAAGCTGTATTGCGACGTCTACGTGGAGTCGGTCCGGCAGGCGCACGGGACGGACATCGTCGTCACCAAGAACATCATCACCAACGACAGCGGTGACGTCGTTCAGGAGGCCTACACGACCCTCGCGGGCCGTTCGGGCGACGGAGAAGAGGGCTTTTCAGATGGCACTGCGTGAGTTCAGTTCGGTAAGCGTCGGCGACACCCTTCCGGAGAAGGTGATCCCGCTGACCCGGCAGGACCTGGTCAACTACGCCGGTGTGTCCGGTGACCTGAACCCGATCCACTGGGACGACGAGATCGCCAAGCAGGTCGGGCTGGACACCGCCATCGCGCACGGCATGCTCACCATGGGGCTCGGTGGCGGCTACGTCACCTCCTGGGTCGGCGACCCGGCCGCGGTGACCGAGTACAACGTCCGGTTCACCGCCGTCGTGCCGGTGCCCAATGACGGCGTCGGCGCCGAGATCGTGTTCAACGGCCGCGTGAAGTCGGTCGATCCCGAGACCAAGTCGGTGACCATCGCGCTGTCCGCCACCACTGGCGGCAAGAAGATCTTCGGCCGCGCCGTCGCGACCGCGAAGCTGGCCTGACATGGCACTGAAAGCCGACATCCGCGGGATGGTCTACAAGTACCCCGAGGTCTTCGTGGTGGGCCGCGAGCAGGTCAAGCAGTTCGCGCTCGCGGTGAAGTCGCCGGACCCGGCGTCGCTGCACGAAGAGGCCGCCGCCGAACTGGGCCACGACACGCTGGTCGCCGGCCCGACGTTCGTCTCGATCGTGGCGCTGCTGGTGCAGCAGGACTTCTTCCGCAACGTCGACGTCGGCATGGAGACCATGCAGATCATCCAGGTCGACCAGCGCTTCGTGTACCACCGCCCGATCAAGGTCGGCGACCGGCTGCACGCCGAGCTGGAGATCAAATCGGTGGAGAACCGCTTCAACGCCGACATCGTGGTGACCCGCAACGTGCTCACCGACGATGACGGCGGGGTCATCATGGAGGCGTTCACCACGCTGATGGGCCACGAAGGCGATAACTCGGTGTCGGTGCGCTATGACCGCGAGACCGGCCAGGTGCTCCGGGCCGCGGCGGGGGAGTAGCCAGCAGGGGATTAGTAACTCGCATGTGGGCCGATGTACACTCGGTCCTCGGGGTTTTCCCACTACAGCGCGCTGTCCGTCGGTTCGGAAATCGACCGATCGGAGAGCGCGCAGTTGTGTGAAGCCTCGAACGAAGGGGCGTAGCTCAATTGGCAGAGCAGCGGTCTCCAAAACCGCAGGTTGCAGGTTCAAGTCCTGTCGCCCCTGCTCAACTGAATACTCGACAAGTGTGGACACTGGAAGGTGACCACACGTAATCAGACGAAAGGCATGCGGTGAGCGACGATCAACCGCCTCTGGGGCCTTCGGCAGGCGAAGGGCCCGAGGACGGCCAGACGAGCGGTCCCGCCGCTGTTCCCGCCGGACCGTTGCGCCCCACCGGGAAGCGGTCGCGACGCACGGCAGCCGAACCGGCCGGAGGCGCCGTCGCGGTGGCCGGGGACTCTGGGTCTGACGACGCAGACGACACCGGATCCGAGGACACCCCGGCCAAACGCACGAAGACGGCGAAGGCTGCGAAGACGGGTGAGGGACGGGTCAATCCGTTCCTGTTCGTCTGGACCTACCTGAAGCAGGTCGTCGGCGAACTGCGCAAGGTCATCTGGCCGAACCGCAAACAGATGGTCACCTACACCACCGTGGTCTTGGTGTTCCTGGCCTTCATGGTCGCGCTGATCGGTGGAGTCGACCTCGGGCTGGCCAAGCTCGTGGCGATCATCTTCGGCTGACCAGAGAAGTATGAGAGAGGACTGACAACCGTGACTAGCTTCGACGGCGACGATAACTTCGACGCCGACACGCCTGAGGGTGAAGCCGTCGTCGACGTGCTCGACGAAACCGCCGCAACTCCGGAAGCCGACGAGGCTCCCGCGGCTGAGGCTGCCGAGGTCGAGGCTGAGGACGAGGATCCTGCCGTCGCGCTGAAGAAGGACCTGCGCACCCGGCCGGGCAACTGGTACGTCATCCACTCGTACGCCGGTTACGAGAACAAGGTGAAGGCCAACCTCGAGACCCGCGTGCAGAACCTCGACGTCGGCGACTACATCTTCCAGGTCGAGGTGCCCACCGAAGAGGTCACCGAGATCAAGAACGGCCAGCGCAAGCAGGTCAACCGCAAGGTGCTGCCGGGTTACATCCTGGTGCGCATGGATCTCAACGACGAGTCGTGGGGCGCGGTGCGCAACACCCCGGGTGTCACCGGGTTCGTCGGCGCGACGTCCAAGCCGTCCCCGCTGAGCCTCGACGACGTGGTGAAGTTCCTGCTGCCGCCGGCGGCAGCGAAGAAGCCCGCGAAGAGCACCGCGGGTGCCGCGGCTTCCAGCGAGGCGACGCTGGAGCGTCCCGAGATCTTGGTCGACTTCGAGGTCGGCGAGTCCGTCACCGTCATGGACGGCCCGTTCGCGACGCTGCCGGCCTCGATCAGCGAGGTCAACGCCGAGCAGCAGAAGCTCAAGGTGCTGGTGTCGATCTTCGGTCGTGAGACGCCGGTCGAGCTGACGTTCACGCAGGTCGCCAAGATTTAGTTTTCGGGCCCGGATATCGGCCGGGCCCATCGAGAGAAGGAAAAACCAGAGCATGGCCCCGAAGAAGAAGGTCGTCGGGTTGATCAAGCTCCAGATCCAGGCCGGGCAGGCCAACCCTGCTCCGCCCGTGGGTCCGGCGCTCGGCCAGCACGGCGTCAACATCATGGAGTTCTGCAAGGCGTACAACGCCGCGACCGAGTCGCAGCGCGGAAACGTCATCCCCGTGGAGATCAGTGTCTACGAGGATCGCAGTTTCACGTTCGCCCTGAAGACCCCGCCCGCCGCCAAGCTGCTGCTCAAGGCCGCAGGCGTGCAGAAGGGTTCCGGCACCCCGCACACCACCAAGGTCGCCAAGGTGACCTGGGATCAGGTGCGCGAGATCGCCGAGACCAAGAAGGAAGATCTCAACGCCAACGACATCGACGCTGCCGCGAAGATCATCGCCGGCACCGCTCGGTCCATGGGCATCACGGTCGAATAAGCACAACCTCGTAGTTGTGGGAGAGCCCGCTTCGGCTCGCCAACCACAAACTCTGAACTGGAGACATCAATGAGCAAGAACAGCAAGGCTTACCGCGAAGCCGCCGAGAAGGTGGATCGCGACAATCTCTACACCCCGCTCCAGGCCGCACGGCTGGCCAAGGAGACCTCGTCGAAGAAGCAGGACGCGACCGTCGAGGTGGCGATCCGCTTGGGCGTGGACCCGCGCAAGGCAGACCAGATGGTGCGCGGCACCGTCAACCTGCCGCACGGCACCGGTAAGACGGCCCGTGTCGCGGTGTTCGCCGTGGGTGAGAAGGCCGAGCAGGCCGTCGCCGCAGGCGCCGATATCGTCGGCAGCGATGACCTGATCGAGAAGATCCAGGGCGGTTTCCTGGACTTCGACGCCGCGATCGCCACCCCCGACCAGATGGCCAAGGTCGGCCGCATCGCGCGTGTGCTCGGCCCGCGTGGTCTGATGCCCAACCCGAAGACGGGCACCGTGACCGCCGATGTCACCAAGGCCGTCAACGACATCAAGGGCGGCAAGATCAACTTCCGCGTCGACAAGCAGGCCAACCTGCATTTCGTGATCGGCAAGGCCTCCTTCGACGAGAAGGCGCTGGCGGAGAACTACGGCGCCGCGCTGGATGAGATCCTGCGCGCCAAGCCGTCGTCGTCCAAGGGTCGCTACGTCAAGAAGGTCACCGTCTCCACGACCACCGGCCCGGGCATCCCGGTCGACCCGGCGGTCACCCGGAACTTCACCGAGGAGGCTCAGGCCTAGCCTGGACCCGAGCTGAGCTTGATGCCCCTGCACCGATGGTGCGGGGGCATTTTGCTTTCGATGCGGGTGTGGTCGCGCCGGCGTGGGGCTAGCATTCGTGTCACTCAGGCCGGCACAGCCTGTCCGCTCAGAACAGCTGGGGGCTCCGGTGGCGTCAACGGTGATCGACGAGCACACCACATCGGTGATGGAGCGCTACTACGAGCTGCCGCCCGCGGTCCGGCTGAGTCTGCGTTGGGTGTTGATTGCGGCGGGCACGGCCGTGGCCTTCGGGGACTCGATCGTCGACATCGCGTACACCGCCTCACTCGGGGTGATCGGCGGCTATGTGTGGGTGGTGCCCGCGGCGGCGATCCTGGCCGCCATCGGGGTGGCCCGCCGGGACCGCACCGAGCTGCCCATCCACGACCGGCAGACCGACATCATCGTCGGCGTAATGGGTTTCGGCTTGGCGATCCTCATCAAGGCGGTGTTGATCGAGCGGTTCGTCGGCTACTTCCACTTGCTGCGGCTGGATCTGCTGGCGATGTGGCTGTTCGTGGTGTCCTCGGCCGTGGTGCTGTTCGGATTGCGTCCGGTGATCCGCTTCCGGCATGTGTGGGGACTGCTGCTCATGGTGTTCTCCTTGCCCTATTACCTGCTGGTCGTGCTGCTCGGCGGCGGGAAGGTCGCCGCGGGTGCGGTGACGTTGGCGATAGCCGGTGCCGGGGCCGGCATCGCGGTCGGCCGGACGGTGCGGCGCGGGGTGATCGGTGGCATCTTGGCCTGGATCGTCGGATTCGCACTGCTGTTCGTGATCTCACGCACGCTGCCGGATGCGCCGGTGCTGGTGTACCAGGAGATCCCGGTACTCGCCGCGATCACGCTGGTGGGCGTGGTGATGTACCTGCAGGCCCGCCGTGGGCAGCCGAAGACGGTGTTCGACCGCAAGGTGGCTCCCCTGGCCGCCAAACAGGTCTGGTCGGCGGTACCGCTGTTTCTCGCGGTGACGGTGGTGCTCGCCTTTCAGCCATTGCCGGCAGCCGGTATCGACAGTGTCGTCGGGCGCAGCGCGCCGGGCGTCCTGCGCCTCGGGCAGCCGCTGGCCGCGCCGCCGGGGTGGAATGCGCTGGCGCCCAAGCGGTACGGCGGTGTGAGCCGCTTCTACGGACGGGGAGCGGTGGTGGTGCGCCAGCAGATGATCGCCCAGCAGGGCGACATCCGATTCGACCGCTTCGGACGTCCTCGCACCGTGGTGGTGGACAGCATCGTCAGTGAGCGCCCGGCCACCTTCAACGTGTTCCCCAGCCGGGTGCTGTACAACTTGGACCAGGCGCGGGTGAGTGCGCCCCGACCGCTCGATCTCGGTTACGGGGTGACGGGCCAGCTGGTGTCGGTGGTGGATGACCGTCTGCTGGTCACGTGGAACGCGGTGGAATTCACCTGGGGTGACATGCGGTTGGCGCAGCGGGTGATCCTCAGCGCCGTGGACAATCACGAGCCGGAGGCGCCGTTCCCGGAGCCCTCCACGACGATGGCGTCGACGCTGCAGACCCTGTTCACGCTGCTGGTCCGGGGCAACGCGGTGCTCGATGCGCGGGAACCGGCGTTCAAGGACGGTGAGCTGCTGACCCTGTTCGCGCGGGCCTTGGTCGCCGAGCAGTTCGCCGTGGCGTTGTCGTGACCGCTCTACTGCGACGGCACCGCGACGGTGGCCAGCAGCGCGCGGTGGTCCGAGCCCGGGATGTCGACGGTGCGGATGGACTCGGCGACCGAATTGCGGGTCAGCACATGGTCGATGGTGATGACGGGCGGGATCGCCGGGTGCGGTGAGTAGGTAGGAGAGAAGCCCACGCGGGTCTGGGCGACCGCGTCGCGGTAGCCGACGTCCAGCAGGTCGCGAAACTGGCGCATATCAGGCGTGGCGTTGAAGTCGCCGGCGATGATCACCGCGGCCGGGCCGGCGGTGCGCGCCCAGTCGGCGAATTCGGAGCGGGCGGCTCTGATTTGGCGGTGCCACTCAGTGAACGTGTTGGCGCCGCCGGCGAGCGGGGAGACCAGGTGCACGCTTGCCACCAACGGGTCGTCTCGGACACCGGGCACTCGTACCCGGGCGGCGATGAAATTGCTCCCGTACCTCGACGGCGTGAGAGCGGTGAGCGGATAGCGGCTCCACAGGCCCATGCCGCCGGCGCCGGGGCGGGGGACGAGGATCGAGTAGGGGAACGTCTTGCGCAGGCCGCCGTCGCGGAAGCGTGCCGCGGCCTCGGCGGTCAGTTCGGACATGGTGATGATGTCGGCGCTGGCGACGGCGAGCCCGACGAAGGCCGCGGTGTGGGCCTCGCCCTTCCTGATGTTCGAGGAGAGCACCCGCAGTTCGGTGCTGGGCGCGCCGCTTCCGGAGGTGCGGCTTAGCTCCTGCCAAGGCACCTGAATGGCCACCGAGATCGTCAGAAGGAGGACGCTCACGGCGGCAAGCAGCTTCCGGCGGCACAGCGCGCTGAGGATCGCCGCGCACAGGGCGGCCAGCGGGACGTAGGGGAAGCTCGCCGCGAGTACCAGTGTCGGCAGGTTAGCAAGGGGGACGGTGCGCGCGATCAGCGCGGCCACGACATAGACCAGTGTGACGACCGCCACCGATGCCGGAATCGAGATGTGCGGAGCACGACGAGGTCGGCGTCGGGAGCCTCGCGCGTCGTGGATCACTCGGGGCGGCAAAGTTCGAGTACGGGGGGTAGCAATTTGGCGATCTGAGCGCCGACCGCTGCGAAAATCTCAGGGCTCTGTCCGATCGGGTCTGGAATATCCGCGACCTGCGTTGCGTGGAGGAACGCCCGCAGATTAGCGAGATCTGCAACGCATCGCGCATTAAAGGTGTCGACCAGTTGTGCAGCCTCGCTCAGAGTGAAGGTGCGATGCAACTTTTGCGGCGCACGTTCCAACACACTTTCGCGATGGGCTCTGGTCATTGTGAGGATTAAGTCTGCGCGCTCAGCGATCTTTGGGGTGAACTGTGCAGCAGCGAAGTTGGCCGGGTCACCCCCCAAACCTGCCAAAACGGGTTGCGCGTCCGGGTGCATAGGGTGCCCGACCACGGCGCGGATTCCAGCGCTTGACACAGTAACGCTCTGCAGTTTCAGGCGGGCTGCGTAGGCCGCGGTCAGGCGTTCCGCTGTGGGCGACCGGCAGATATTCCCAGTGCAGATGAAGAGGATGTGCAGGATGAACTCCTTGGATTGCAGGGGGCGTTCGTGCTGACCGAACTGTTGGACGGCGCACGCGGGCCATACCAAGTATCGGCGCTGGGACGCTCCGTTCGCCAGCTATCGCACTGTGGTGCAACCACAGCGAAATTGGGCCCGGTGGTGCGGCCAGGTCGTTCAAAGGCGCAAGCCGAGCTCCTGTTCGTCCGATGGTGGCGTCGCACCGTTCAAGTGCAAGCCATGAGTGTCGTGCGCGGGGCACCGACGGGAGCAGTTGGAGGCCACACTCCGCGACCGAGAAGTTTGCTATAAGAACTACTTCGCATGTGGCTGTGTCGAAGCCTCCGCCCTGCTCGAACCTCACGGCCGCGCGATATGGGTGATCGAACTGGACGGAATCTCACGCTGAAACGAAATCACAGCAAACAATTCTATGGCCCCGCGAGGACACGAACAGCGGTCCGCAGTCAGGTTCGAAGTACGGATCATCCTATTCGACTCGGGGCCTCTCGATGCGCGCCGAGCACCCCTGTGAGCAGCAGCTTCATAGTCTGAACACAGTATGTGGGTCGGGCATCTGGGTTAACTCTGGGAAAAGTCGGTTGTTCCGCTGTCCGTCATGGGCCCTGCGTACTAACATGCAGCTCAATGGATGAACCGGGGGCTTCACGTGTGCTCCCCCAGGTGTGCGGGGCATCATGCGTTCGACTTGCGATTTGCGTAGCGCTCCGCAAAATAGTGTCAGATTGCGACAGGGGGGCGTTATGGCCAGGCAAGTGAGCCGCATGGACCGATCAGCCTGCAGTGTCCAACGCTCGAATCGGGTCGACTGGCCCAACATCGGTGCGGGTCGCCACCTTTTGCTGGCTAACGAGGCCGTCAATTTTACCTCGATTGTGCGAGCGGACAACGTATGACCGTCGTCGATCCCGGTCCAACCCCGAGGCATCGGGCCCCGGAACGTGGGACTTCCGCCACCGAGCCCCTTCCGGCCAGCGATGATCCGGCCGACATCGTGCGTGAGCCCCACCCGAGTGGGCCCATTGAGGTGGCGCAAAAGCTCATGGCGGGCCACTGCGGCATCGAGCGTCCTGTAGACAACTACAGATTCGGTGTGCGATGGCTAAGTCGGGTCAGGGCTTGGATGGTCGTACCGGTCGTAGATTTTGCCTTGATGCTCGCACCGCTCGCATGGCGGCCTCTGCAATTGTCCGCGACTCTTACAATGGCCATTCTGGCGACCGTTTTACTTACCGGAGGGGCGCGATACGTAGCTCCGCTTCACCTCAGCGTGTTGGACGACCTTCCGACGATCATCACTCGTCTGCTGGCCGCCGTAGCCGCGGTCGCTGCTGTGGTCCTCTACTTGTACGAGAGATCTCAGGTATTGATCTTTCTGGAAACAGCGTGTCAGTCGGTTGCGTTGGTCGTCGCCGGCCGAGTGCTTACGACGCGCTTGTGTGCATGGGGGCGCAAACTCGGCATTGCTAAGCACCGGACGATTTTGATCGGCGGAGGGACTGTATCTGCCGAGCTGGTAAAGACGTTGGCCCACCACCATGAATACGGGCTGCAAGTCGAGGGCTTTGTCGACGACGATGAGGATTGTCCCGCCGGCCGGCTCGTACCACGGCTCGGCCGCCTCGCCGATCTGGATATGGCTGTCGTTACCATGGGCGCCGACACGATTCTCGTTGCCGACGGCTCTTTCGATGAACAGGCCTTGATCGGTGCCGTGCGCACGGAGGTGTGTCTGAACGCCGAACTGCTAGTAGTGCCGCGGATGCACCATT
Organism: Mycobacterium adipatum; assembly: GCF_001644575.1. Classification (NCBI taxonomy): domain Bacteria; kingdom Bacillati; phylum Actinomycetota; class Actinomycetes; order Mycobacteriales; family Mycobacteriaceae; genus Mycobacterium; species Mycobacterium adipatum. The sequence continues at coordinate 5,398,058 of NZ_CP015596.1, read as the reverse complement.
TTCACACCTTGACCGGAATGGCCGACCATGTCGGCCCCATCCCAATAATGCGTATTCGTAATCCGAACCTGCGGGGACCGACCCGAATATTGAAACGCGCATTCGACATCTTCGCTTCAGTCGCGGCTTTGGTTGTACTTTCGCCCTTACTTGCGGCCGCGGCGCTGGCAGTACGGCTTGAAGGTGGGCCCGGCGTGATCTTCCGGCAGATCAGAGTAGGGCGTGACGGGCAGCAGTTCGAACTGCTGAAGTTCCGCTCAATGCGCCCTGCCAGCGAGAATGAGTCGCAGACACAGTGGAACGTCGCTTCCGACAACAGGGTTGGGCCGGTCGGGAAGTTCCTGCGCCGTACGTCAATTGACGAACTACCGCAGCTGTGGAACATCGTCCGCGGTGATATGACAGTCGTGGGGCCGCGGCCCGAACGCCCCCACTTCGTCGAGCAGTTCTCAACACAATTCGACCGCTACTCGCATCGCCATCGGGTCCAGGTGGGCCTCACGGGATTTGCGCAGGTGAGCGGGCTCAAGGGCGATACATCTATCGCTGACCGGTGCCGATACGACAACTTTTACATCGAGAACTGGTCCCTCTGGTTGGACATCAAGATCATCATTCGGACATTTCGTGCGGTTGTGCTGTACCGCGAGCGGTAACCCGACTAGGAAAGCCCTAGGAGTGCTGCCATTGTTGTTGCCGCCCAAGCAATCTCCAGAAGCAAGGTCACGTCATGAATACTGTGAATCTGCCCAAGTGGCTCCAGCCAAGCGGTCAATTCGACCTCGTTCGGCTGGGCCGCGATCGTGACGGTGGTTATCTTGTCGATGCGCGCGACGTCGCCGAAGCAGAGGCACTGGTGTCGCTCGGTGTGAATGACGACTGGAGTTTCGAAGAGGACTTCCTCAAGCGCAACAACGTTCCGATCCACGCTTTCGATGGCACCATCGACCGGAATATTCTCGGCAAGCGTTTGGTTAAGACCATCTTGTCTCGCAAAGACGTCAAACATAAGTTAAAGGCTTGGCGAGAATACGATCGGTTCTTTAGTGGGTCTACCCGTCACTATAAGACGATGGTCGGACTTGACAGTTCTCCAGGGTTTGTGACCCTGCGGCATATTCTGAACGAATATACGAGTGGAAGAGTATTTCTCAAGATCGACATCGAAGGCTGGGAGTATCGCCTCCTGGGCGATCTTCTCGCCGAAGCGGACCGCATCTGCGGGCTCATGATCGAGATACACAATGTCGATCTCCACGAAGAGCGGTTGAAGGACTTCGTTGAGAAACTCCCACTACGGGTTGCGCATGTGCATCGGAATACATTTGCTCCGGTCAGCGACACCGGAATTCCGCTCGTGCTTGAGGTCACCTTCACTCCGCAGGCCCCAGTGTCTTACAAGTCGGTGACGTTGCCGCACGAGCTGGACCGTCCTTCGGCGCCAAGCCACGAGCCGTCGGAGATCCGCTTCATAGGATGACAATTGGCTCTGAACACATTCCTGCACAGGAAGAGACTGATGGGCAGCATATTGTTTAACGGAGCCTTGACGGGGTCACTTCCTCCGCAGTACTTCATTCCGGAAAATTAGGTTGTCTCGGTGGCCCGACGAACCTCATCCACAGCCCGAAGACTTGACCGGTACATCGGTATCCCGGTGGTGGCCGCTCTCTCGTTGCTGCCGAAGCGGAAAGAGCCGGAATGGGCACGAGTGCAGCGCCTAGGCGTTCTCAAGACAGCCGCTATCGGCGACACGCTTCTCTTGACGAGCACTCTCCTCGCTTTAAGAACGCAATTCCCAAAAGCAGAGATTGTACTTATTACTGGGACGGACAACGCCTCCGCTGCCGGACTGTTACGACACGCGATTGACGAGCATGCCGTTGTGTCTGTGCGCTCGCCGCTGATGGCACTGCGCGTTCTCCGGGGTCTCCAACTTGACGTCTTGCTGGAGTGCGGACCGTGGCCGCGCTACGACGCCCTAATTACCGCGCTCTCGGGTGCCCACTTTCGCGTGGGTTTTCGAGTGAAAGGACAGGCGCGCCATTTTGCTTTCGATCGTGCGGTGGAGCATTCAAGTGATGTTCACCAGGTCGAGAATTTCCAGCGACTCGCAGCCAGCATCGGGGCGAGTTCATTTGCTTCGCCTGCATTGCCATCTCCGGAGGTGCTCGGCGCGGACCGAATGCCGGCGGCACCGTTTGTGGTGTTCCACCCGTTCTCGGGCGGCTACATGGGTCATGTCAAGGAGTGGCCAGTTGATCGATGGATCGAGCTGGCGCGCCGGGTTCAGGACGAATACGGCGTCGAGATACTGATCAGCGGTGGGCCAGATGACGTTGATCGAAGTCGCGTGCTCACCGAGAAGCTGGACAGTCTGGGCGTACGTAACGTCGCCCTGGCCGGCAAGTTCACTTTATCCGAGCTCGCCGACCTTCTCCCGCGCAGTTTTGCCGTGGTGTCGGTGAACACCGGTGTAATGCATCTTGCGGCACTTCTGGGCGCCAAGACAGTGAGCCTTGAGGGGCCAGTTCCGCCTAAACGGTGGGGGCCGATCGGCCCCCGGTCACGTTCCGTCGTCACAACCCTCCCGCAATCCGGCTACTTGGACCTGGGTTTCGAGTACGCCGGGCAGCGGCTGGACTGTATGCAGGGCGTGTCGGTCGACGCGGTTATGGAGGCTTTGGCAGACCTGGCCTCTCCCGCGCGATCACCTCTCACAAACGGCGATGACTGCGGCGCGAATGCGTAGTCCTCGTATGCCGAGAGTTGTTAGAGGACGAGATATTCTGCCGGCACTCGCTGGACTGACGCGTACGGATTGCGATCGCTGAGCCATGCCCTACTGACTGTCTCATCCGAGCTTGTGGGCTTCGTCAGTGAGCGGAGCGATTACTCCTTCCCAGCGGTCTGCAACGTTCGACAATCGGAACGCGTCGGCGAGATTCGAGTGCCCCGCACGAAAGCGCTGCAGCTCATCGCGGTCCAATGCGAGTTTGCGAACAAGTCTTGCCACTCCATCAAGATCGTTGTCTGCGAACAGATTTCCGAGTTCAGCGGCCCCGAGCAGGGAGCGTGGTCCGATATGGTCGCTGGCTATGACGCCGAGTCCGGCGGCCATCGCCTCCGCGATCACAATGCCGAATAGCTCCTCCCATGTCCTGTCGCGCTGCGATAGGACGACGAGTAGATCATGGGCGGCCATTGTCTTTGCCATTTCGGCTCGATCTTGAATGGGGCCAATAAACCGTATTGCCGGGTTCATCGCGGCCGCCTCGATGCAACGTTCGCGAAGGGGTCCGTCACCTACAAGCGTAAGGACTACAGGTTCGTCGATTAGCGACTCCATGAGTAGGAGCAGCTGTTCGATGCCTTTTTTGCGGGACAATTCTCCTACACAGATTAGTCGAAGCGGCTCAATCGCGCCGGCACCGAGCCCCCGTCTTGCGGTGAAGAACCCGTCCGGCACGGCGTGAGGAACCACCTCGGCGGAGATGCCATAGCGTTCATGGAGCTCAAGCTTTGTAGCGTCAAGTATCGCGACGACGTGAACATTGTCTCTACGAAGGAATGAAAGCCAGAAGCGGCGAAGAAGAGGAGTCAGTGGCCCGTACTGTCGAGGAGTCCTGTGCTGTTCCCAGTATGGCCACGACGTCTGGTAGATAATAGTATTCCTGCGTGCAAGAACAGCATATATCGCGATCCGCCAATCCCACGGCGCAAACGCAAGTACGACTATTTCGCCCCGAATGTTCAGAAGGTGGAGGCGCAGCCGAAAATCCTCGAACGACGTAGCGGTGCGTAAGCGTAATGGCTTGCGCTCCCGCAGCCAAGATCGTAGCCACTCTTTCACCACGCTGTATCGATGTCTCCCAACAATCGAAATTCGCTGTTCGACTTCCAAAGCAGAAAGCGCTGGAAAGTACTTAACAGGGTTCGTCTCATGAATGATCCGAACACGTGGTACGGGGCTATTCACCACGACCTCTTCATTTCTGTCAAAACCGTTCTCACTTGTTGTTCCCAAGTGAACTGAGTCGCACGCGCGAGTCCCTTTTTCTGTAGTTCGTGCCATAGTAATTCGTCTGTGAGCAGGGTCGTGACCTTTTCAACTATTGATGTCACGTCCGAGGGGTCGCAATAGACTGCGGCATCGCCGCATCGTTCGCGCAGGCTCGGAATGTCGCTGCACACGACGGGTGCGCCGAAACTCATCGCTTCAATTGGCGGTAAGCCAGAACTTTCGGAAAAAGACGGAAATACGAATACCCTAGCTTGTCGGTAGAACTCCTCGATACGTTGAGGGTTGTTTACCTGTCCGACCCATCTGATCTGGCTATGTGTCTGCGCAGAAATTGCAGGCATGTCTTCGAAAATTGCAGGAGTCGATCCGACAAAAACGAATGTTATGTTTAATCTGTCAGCCAACTGTACGGCGGCTTCCATTAGTCCGTGGCTATTCTTACGTCTGGTCAGAGAGCCGACATAGAGGCACATCCGCGGCCTTATGTCCGCCGCCGGTACGTCGGTAGAGCCGCTTCGCAGAGAAGCCGGATCCGAAGAGATGTGTGCCCCAATCGCAGCTTCCCCGCCTCCGTTCGGCGCCGCGGTCATCCGCTTTGGGTTCGTAATTCGTGGATACTGGCGGAGTATTGACTCCTTTTCACTCTCCGAAACGGTGAAAATATGAGTGACTCGAGCAAGCACAAGCGGCATGACCGTGTTGTAAAACAGTCGAAAAGAGCGGCTATATGCGGATGGGTAGTAGCGGTGCGCCAGGTCGTGAACCATCGTATATGTTGCGTTCCGACGTATAACTAGTCTCGCCACGGGCGCTGTATTTCCGAGACACAGTAAAACGGAGCCCCTGGCCACGTACGGTAACTGTATCTGTTCCCAAGCGTGGCCGGACAGTCGCCCTTCGCGGCGGATGTTAATTGCCTTGAGGAGCACGTTCGTGACCAGGGGTCCTTTACGGGGCAACCAGAGCGTTACTTCTAAGTCCCGCAGTTCGCCTGTCACGATTAACTCATCCAATGCGCGAACAAAATCTATAGCTACGCGCTGAACTCCGGTGACATCTTGTAGTAGAAACCGCCCATTGATCGATAACTTCACTGATTGTCCTCAACGAACGAGATGCCAATCCCCCCTCCTGGGTACCAGTGATCGGCCGGTCTTTCGCCAAAGTACAAGAAATGTCGACCTCGTTTGAGTGAGAACTCAAGAAGTTTATCCGTGACGTGGCAGTTATCTCCCAAAATCACTGCCCGACCAGAGAGTTTCTGTGCCACGACCTCGTACTCCGCGGCCTCGTACTCCGCGGAGTGATCGCTGTCATTGACGAAGACATCAACTGTTAAATCGAGCGCAGTCAGAGTCTCAATAGAGTCTCCGTACAGCACTTGGCCGAACTCCGCGTACTTGCCCGATAGTAAATATCCAGCGTCCGGGTCGATATCTGTGCCTAAGTACCTCCCTTCGTACCCTTCCGCACTATTCCGCATTAACGCTGCCGTCAACAAGCACGCGCCCAAGCCCTTGTCGACCCCGGTCTCGATCACGACCTCCGGTTTCATAGCCCGCACTACTGCATACCACCCCAGGCGTCTTCCGAATCGCACTTCGCGGTCGGCGAATGTAGCAAGCGAGTTTTGAGCGATGCTGTTCGCAATATGACTCTTAAGTGCCTCGTCGCTATCTGCTTCATCCAAGTAGCCGATTATGGTTGAGTATTCGCATTTCATAACGTCCGAGAGCATCGATGCTAAATAGCGCCGGTTAGTTCTTTCGAGATCATAGGTGAAATTAGTTGTTTCATTCGACTTAATAAGCCAGCGGAGAAGATCGGCGAGTGGCCTGTAGTAATAGCTGAGGGCGAGTTTTGCGCGCCAGGCAAGGAGTACTACCGCACCAACAACCGGCGTTTGCACGACGGTGCGTTTCCACACTTTCATGGGCCGATAATATCGAAGCGCGCCTGAGGCCGCTGAGTTACAGCCAACGACGATTGCTGCATTCTGCGTCAGTCCTGGTGGGCCGCCGATGGCGCCATCGAATGCGTGCGAGACGTCACGACCCGCATTCCGCAGTCAGCCGCTTCGGTTCGTGTTGGGACCGCGGAGTTCAGCCCGTGGACTATCGCGGGCTTTCGAGGCCCGCATTCCGCCAAGCTGCGTGGGCGATCGCCGGTGGCGTCCACAAGGGCCCGCGCAAGTGCGGGCGGGGAGACGGATGTGTTGGCCAGTCCGGCCAGCGCGTCGAGGCGCGGCCGGTTTTGGTTCCGCCTGAATACTGAGCAGGCGTTTCAGGATTCGGCTGTGCAGCAACCAACAGGCGCGTGTCTTGTGGGTGGCGGTGGTCTGCTCGCAGTGTCTGAACCAAGTAGAGGTGCTCACTGCGTGAGCGAAAGCTCGCTTTCACCAGCTTTTTTCGACGATGCTGAGCATCAATTGGGGACCCACTGGTCTGGCTGGGCATGAACTGTCCACCCGAGGCGCCGGCAGGCGGTGGCAATCGTCTCGTGCGGGAACGAAACGCCGCGTTCACTTCCCCTTGGCTAGCGTGCATACGCCCAACGCCTGTCGCGTCGGCACCGGGATCGGTGGACCGATTCACGGGCTCCGCGAAGAGCGACAGCTCGACTCCTTCCTGCAGAAGAGTCCGGCGTATCTCACGCGGAGGCGTAGCATCCGAGAATCGCCCGGGACGGAGCGATTTGGCCGAGCCTTGATCCGGGGCCGGAAAACGCCGAGGGAGGGGTGCGGGAATGGGCCTTGTAGCCGCGACCATCATCCTGCTAGCCAGCTTGGCGCTACCACACCGCTTGCGGCTCATCGGGGTAACGCTCCTTCTCGTCCCTCAGATCTACATCCCGGGTTCGCCAGTTTCGCTAGCCTTTCTGTGGACACTGGTGACTTGCCTGGCCGGTTTCCTAGAGCGCGGCCGGGTACGGGCAGACAGCGCAGTGGTTGTCATCATGTTCTTGTTCCTATCGACTGTCGCATTGTCGTTACTGTGGGCTCTACCCTCGGGCTACGACGATGGAATTACCGTCGTTGTGCGAGGTGCGGTTTTCCTCCTATGGTTGCGCGAGGTCATCGTGGTTGCCAGGGAGGACCCGCGACTGCTTGACACCGTGGTTCTGTGGGCCACGCCGGGGGTAGCGATCCAGTCCTTGCTGACAATCGCCTTTCGGGTGGAACCTTCGCTGGAGGAGAAGTTCCTTCGTTCTGAGTTGGCGACCTACACAGTTGGGCCGGCCGCCAAATACCTTTACAGCTACGCCCCGAACAACGTGCTGGATACGGAGAAGGCCGGTGGACTGCTCGTCAACGGGAATATCGCGTCGCTGTTCGGCGGCATCGCCGCTCTGGTGTTACTTGTCGCGGCGCGTCGAACTTCGCGCCGGTTGCTATACGCCACTGCGGCCTTATCAGCCGTCAGCTGCGTCTTCGCGGGCTCGAAGGCAGGTTTGGTCCTCGCAATCAGCAGTGTGATCGCAGTTGTCTTCTTGCCCTACGTGCTGAAGAGGTCAGCCGCGCTGATTGGTTTTGCGATCGTGTTCGTGATGCCACTCGCGTTCTATCTCGTGATCGCCATTGTCGAGTGGATTTCCCCCTCGTTCTACGCCGCCTCGGGCGACGCGCTGAGCGGGCGCGGTGGTCTGTGGACGCGTGCGGCGGAGATGTTCAAGGAGTCACCGGTCCTAGGCGTGGGTTTCGGCGGCTGGACAGAATACGTCGGAAAAATTGAGGGGCAGATTCGCCCCCCGCACAATGTGCTTATTGCGACGTGGGCGTACTCAGGCATCGTCGCACTCGTGCTCGCAATCGTGTTCATCGTCGTCTCTGTTTTCCTCGGACTTCGTGTTGCAGCCGCACAGGCGACGGTGCGTGACTGTCGCACTGCCGTAGTAGCGCTAAGCGCGATCGCTTGGATGTTCATCCAAAGCATGGGGGAGAATACGGCGTTGTACGGTGAATCGCTATCCATGATCCTGTTTGCGCTCAGCTTCGCGTATCTCTACGCGATGGCCCCTGCATCGCTCCACCGCACCCCCGGATCAACCGCAACCACAACGACATCCACTCCCGCGCGTCGGTACCCCGGCAGGGTCAAGGAGCGACCAACGGTGCGAACTTGACAACGCGCGGTGAGTTCCATCGGGTGTCGTATTCACAAGCGGTGCGTGGCTACTGAAATCGGGTCGACCCCGAAAGGTTCGACTGCGGTGCGGTCACCGCTTTGCCACCATAAGGCGATCGCAGCAGTGCTTCTCCACGATGGTGGCTGTTTTGGATCCACCCGGGTGACACGCGATGTCGATGTGAACTAGGAGGGTTAGTTCGCCTGATCCTTCGAACCTTGGCCTGGGCCGAGGCACAGTTCGTTTCAATGCTTGCAGTTAGTCCGAGCGTCTTCGGAACACGTCCAGGTCGGATGCCCTGAACTGATAGAACTCGGCCAGCGGCACTCCGCAGTGCCTGTGTAGCCAGTAGATACACAGATAAGGCGCGGTCGTTCCGGCAAGCATCGCGAAGGCGGCGCCGAGGGCACCGTATGGCGGAACCAGCAGGAACATCGCAACGATATACAGCACCATGGCGATCGTAAGGGCAAGGCTTCGGAGGCCAGGACGTCCGCGCGCGCTCAGGGCCGCACCGGCAACCGAGCCTGGAATTCCCAACATAATTGACAGCAGGAGGACCGCAACTATCGGAGCAGCTGGGGCGAACTCGCGGCCGAAGAGCAACGGAATCATCCACGGTGATGCGGCAGCGAGCGTGACTGCGACCAGGGCAGTAGCCAGCGTGGAAATCCGCGCGGCGCGGCCGATGCGGGCGGTGCTCGGTGCGCCGGACTCGACGGCGAACATCACTTGAGACACTGCACTGTTGAACAACAGGGCGACGTTACTTACGTTGACTGCGACCACGTACACCCCCAGCTGGTCGACGCCCGCGAGAGGCGTCATCATCACCTGGTCGAGCCGAGACAGTACGACCCCGGCCGACGAACCCACCCATAGCTGCCATGCGTATGACACCACACGATGGAGTGACGGGGTGGGCTGCGACGATGTGGTCGTGCCGCGAATCGCCGTCCACCAGCGAGGTGCTAGTAAGTAGACCACGGCACCGGCAAATGTGGTCGTCGCGATGGCGACGGTGGCCGTTGTCGGCGTGAGCCAACCGTTGATGAACAGTGCGCCAACAGCACTTAGCTGCAGAACCGCGCTCAGAGTTCGCTCGATCATGACAAGCCACCACTGATGGGCGCCATAGGCCACCCCGCGCAGCGCCGCTGTCAATAGGGCCGGAACAAGTGCAGCCGACGCAATGACGATCAGTCCGGCGAGATGATTGTCGCCCGCGCTGAGCGGTCGTGCGACGACAACGATCGCTAGCATTCCGATAGTGCCTGAAACCCCAAGCGCGATGAGGCTGATGAGGAATTGCCGGGTGAGTCGGCCCGCACCGGCCTGTGCCACAAAGTGTGTCAGCGATTCGGGCAGGCCCAGCGTCAGGAGGGCGACGGCGAGCAGTAGCGGTGCCGTCGCCGCTGCCACTGTCCCACGGTCGATAACGCCAAGGCTGTTTGCAAGCAAGATCTGCGTTACCAGCATCACTGCTGGTGGAATTGCAGTCCCAGCCGCGGTGATCGCAACCCCCCTCGTCGTCGACATCGGCGCTACTCCGCAACTTGACAGTTGGGCGCGTGGACGCCGGCTGTCGGTGTGCTCCTTACCCCTTCAGCCGGAGCGAGAACGTATTGAAGGTCCTCTCTCGGTCGCGCCGGTCGGCACGAGAACGACATGCGTAGGCCGAAGCAGCGTTCGTACCATCCTCGACCCCTCTGAACTGAAGCACCGGGACCCTGGATGGACGCCGGCGATGTCTGGGCGAGTGTTAAAGGCACGTTGGTGAGTATCCCCGAGCCCTGCAGCATCTGTGTGAACTGAGCAGCCGTCTGTCGGGAGGGACACGAATCGAACGTCATAGCGTTGTGTCCACTCCGAGGCGGCTGCAGTCAGAGTCGCGACACTGACCACTGACGAACGGTCGTAGGTTGACGAGCGGCAAAAGCGCGGTCGGAGAGACCCTCGCCAGTGCCATCGACTCCACAAGTCGGCATTCCGTCGCGGCGCCGATTGATTGTCCATGACGATCCGATACCGAGGCGGCGGACTCATCGCCCTTACACTGGGCTGTGCAGAACGAGCTCAGAGAGCCAGCGCCGAGAGCGCTAGCGATCACGAGTACCCCAGGTCGCTGTCATCTCTACGATGTCGGCTTCCGGTAATTCGTTCATACAGCGTACTTCATAAGGGCAATGTCCGTATAGCGGTGTGCCCCAACATGGTTGACATGCCAGCGGCTCGTTACGGCGGACCACTTTGGCCTTGTCGCCGTAAGGTGCGGTTTCGCTAGCTATGGTCGGTCCGACCACAGTAATGGTGGGAATGCCGAAAGCGGCGGCGACGTGGCCGAGGCCGGAATCACTGCCGATGAACCCGGTTCCTTCGGAGATGAGCGCAACGGTAACCGAGAGTGACAATCCATGCAGAATCACCTGGCGGTTGTCCAAGTCAGCGAAGCTGGGAATGTAATCGACCTCGTCTGGACCGAATATGAACGCGACAGACAAATCAGGACGCCGTTCGAGAACGGATTGCGCGATCCGCCGCGCGACATCGACTGGGATGCGTTTATCGGTACCGGCCGTCACCGAAGATCCCGGGTGGATCACGACGAAACGACCGGGTCCCAGACCTGCTTCCGCCAAACGCGAACGCGCTTCCTGTAACCCCTTCGCTCTGGGGAGGGGAAAGCTCGCAACTGTGGGCGTTTGTCCGCTCCACAGTGCGAACGTTTCCAGCATTCGGTCCACGCGGTGAATCGATGGATCGATCCGCCCGCGAATGCTGTAGAGGTGAGGCGACTTTTCGCCATCCCCGATTAGTATCGGTATCCCGGCCAACACCTTGAGCGACCATAGAAGCCAGCTCGGGTCGATACGGGTGCCCAGAAACGCGACATCGATTCTTTGGCGGCGCAGCGCGAAGAAGAATCGCAAATAGGCAGGCCAGTTTTCTCTGGGCGGCATCTCGATGATTTGGTCGACCATGGGTGAGCCGTCCAGCAATGCGGCCTGTGCGCGGCCTTGCACAATGATTGTGAGCCGCGAGTCAGGGTAAAGCCGCCGGTACTCAGCAATGACCGGCGTGGTCATCACGAGATCGCCGAGACCCCAGGTCTGAATGATCGCCAAGTGCATTGGTTATGCCTGCCCCATCTCACTCAGAATCGACTTCACGAACTGGAGGAGATTTCCGCCGCCGAACAGATAGCCGTCAATCCCCGCCGCCGTCGCGGATTCGACATCACGAACCGAGTCGCCGATCAGGAAGCTCGACTCCACGTCAACCTCCCAACAGTTCAATAGATCAAGAATCATGCCAGGGGCAGGCTTTCGCCAAGGGTGTACGGAACGGTAGCGATCGATCTTTGCTTCAGGGTGGAATGGGCAATGTCGTAGGTCATCGATGTGCGCGTTATTCTGCGCGAGAAGCGAACTCATGTGGACGGTGAGCGCTGCAAAGTCCGCTTCCGTGTAGTAGCCGTGTCCAATTCCGGATTGGTTGGTGACGACGAAGACGAGGTACCCGCGGCGATTGAGTAGCGAAATCGCTTCCGCTGCACCGTCAACCAGGCAAAAGTCGTCCGGGTGGCCCACAAAGCCACGGTCAACGTTGATCACCCCGTCCCGGTCCAGAAAAGCTGCAGGCCTCGACTTACCCATGGCTGCTGTGTTGCCGGACGTAACTATCGAGCTCTCGAATCGCACATGTGATGTGGTACAGGCTGGAAGCCTTTGCGGGTGCCGAGACGGGCCGACCCATTTCGTCAAGCGTCTCATGCCACAGTCCGGCTAGGTCGGTCTCGAAGTACCGGCGCAACCCTCGGGCTGCCTCTGCGGCCAGGAGGATGGAAATCTGCTTGCTCTCTTCATTTTCGGCCAGGTCTGCCATGGCCAAGTGCGATTTGATCCGCTCCGTCTGGGGCCACAGACGAGACCGCCGATCTCTGGCAGATAGGTCTGCCCATATCCCATCGATTGCCAGCCTAGTGGCCTCGTTCACGCCGTACTTCTCGCCGACCTCTGCCAGTCGTCTGGCCGTTGAGAAGGTATCACTCCTTCCTCGCGCGACCGCCCAGCGCAAGAGCAACCAGGACCATTCGAACTGGTGTCCCGGTTCGAGTAGCTGCCCACTTTCTCCCGACGCTGGACACCAGTTGTGGTCGAAATGCTCTCGCACACCGCCGGTCTCGGGGTCAATGAACCTACTGAGTGCCAAGCTTTCGATTTCATCGGACAGCTCCGCCCATCCGTCGTTGTCACCCATTTGCTCCCATTCAAGGAAGGCCTCCAGCAGGTGCATGTGGGGGTTCGAATTCAGTGGCTCGCGTGGAGGTATCGCTTCTTCGAAGCCTGCAACCGGGTGTTTCCAGCCTGCGAGCATCGCTCCTTTGATGGTGCGGCCAGCTGCAATTACCTCTTGTCGCCGGTGTCCCAGCCTCGCAGCATTTCCCAACGCAAACAGTGCGAACGCATGGTCGTAGAGATCGAAGTCGGGCTTCAGTGGAGCGCCGTTCGAGGAGACTACCGAAAATACCGGACCCGAACCGGACAAGCACTTGCCCAATAGGAAGTCGAGGCCGTGGTTGACTAGGTTGTCAGCGGTTCTCGTGTCTTGCCAGCCCATGTCTGCTGCGGTCGCAAACACGAAAATTTGGCGAGCTACGAGCCGTGTTCGGCGTGGACCATTGATTACGCTCCCATCCTGTGCGAGCTCTTCGTAGAAGCCGCCGGCATTGGCATCAACGCCGCGGTCTGACCACAGAGGCAGCGCCTTGTCGAAAAGCCAGCGGATCAGGGCAGAATGCTCCGTCTCGAGCGCCGAAAAGTAGTGCTTGTTCGCTCCGTTGGCCGCGCTCATCAGACGCCCCTCTTCCATCTGCCGTCAGCGAAAGATGTCTTCCCTTAGTAGGTAGCTTTGGATGTAGGTTTCGAGACCTTCTTCGAGGGAGGCCATAGGCCTGTCGTACCCAGCGGCTCGCAGTTTGTCGAGCGCGGCAAGCGTGAAGTACTGATACTTGCCGCGAAGACTCTCTGGGAGGTCGATGAACTCGATATTTGGGGGTATCCCTAGTAAAGCAAAGGTAATTCGCGCTTTGTCCTCGAACGTTCGAGCGACTCCGGAACCTACGTTGTACACAGAATTAGGTGCCTCATCGGTCCCAAGCATCCACAGCGCGACGGATACACAATCACCTACCCAGACGAAGTCGCGGACCTGACCGCCGTCGGCATACTGCGGGTTATCGGACTTGAACAGTTGTGCCACACCGCTGCTGTTGATTTGCTCAAACAGCTGAACAGCGACGCTTCTCTGGCCCCCTTTGTGGTACTCATTTGGGCCGTACACGTTGAAGAACTTGAGGCCAGCCCACTTTGGTGGCTGGCTGCGGCCTGCCCGTTGCTCGGCGTGGACCCATCGATCGAACACATGCTTGCTCCACCCATAAGGGTTGAGTGGGCGAAGTGTTGCAAGCGCAGCTTGATCAAAATCATCGGCGAAGCCGTTCTTTCCGTCGCCGTATGTCGCAGCAGAGGAAGCGTAGACGAAGGGAACATCATGTGTGGCGCACCAATTCCAGAGATCTACCGACCCGCGGAAGTTATTCCGAATTATCAGGTCGACGTCCTTCTCCACCGTTGTAGAGATCGCGCCCATATGGATGATGGAATCGATGCCGCCATTACTACCCGCCAGAAACGCCGGCAGCTGATCAGGTGTTAGCAACTCGCGCACTCGCCGTTTAGCGACATTGCGCCATTTGAGGTCATCGCTGCCGAACGTGTCGACAATTGCAATATCTTCACCGCGCTCATCGAGGGCGGCCGCTACGTTCGACCCTATGAATCCGGCCCCGCCGGTGACAATGTGTATGGTCGGCTTCTTTCAGGATCCTGACGAAGTACGTTCGGACCGCGTGATGATGTTCGTCGTGCTATGCCCCTGCTTCAACGGAATCAGCGATACGCGGCCACCCCACTGTTCGACGATATCACCGCCTACCACTTCGTGAACCTCGTAGTCTTCGCCTTTGAACAGCACATCCGGCCGCAACATGTTGATTAGCTCCAAGGGCGTGTCTTCATCGAATAGCGTGACCAGGTCTACGCTCCGCAGTGAACCAATGACCTCGGCGCGTGAGGCCTCGTCTTGGACTGGCCGGCTTTCACCCTTGAGCCGTTTGACCGAGGCATCGGTATTTAATGCCACGACGAGCCGGTCGCATTCGTCGCGCGCCCGACGCAGTAGTGAAACGTGACCAGGATGTACCAGGTCGAAACAGCCGTTCGCGAAGCCAACTTTGAGTCCTTCGCTTCGCCATTGCGCGACTTGGACCACGGCCCGCTCCCGTGTTGTCAAGGAAGACCTTTCGGCGCTTTCGATTGATTGAAGTAGCTCTTCCGCGCTGACGGCGGCGGTACCAGACTTGCGGACGACGATCTGAGCTGCGCTGTTAGCGATCTCCGCGGCAACTGTGATGGCCGCACCGGCGGATAGTGCTAGTGCGAGGGTCGCGATCACGGTGTCGCCGGCGCCAGACACGTCGTAGACCGACGATGCTCGTGTTGGAATGTGCAGAGGTGTTTCAACTCCGGCTGCCGGCGCCAGCAGAGTCATGCCCAGAGCGCCGCGCGTGATCAAGACTGCGCCGATACTGCCACCGGCGAGGATCGCTTCCGCAGCCCTGCCCACGCCGTCATTCGTCGAGCAGTCGTGGCCGGTTGCAATCGATGCCTCGTGGGCGTTGGGGGTGATGACAGCCGCATCGCGATAGATAGTGAGATCCCGAGATTTGGGATCGACTATCACGGGGATGCCCGCAGCGTTGGCAGCGTCGATGTGGGAGCGAATACTGTCGCGTGTCAAGACACCTTTTGCGTAATCTGACAAGATGATGGCGTCTGCGCCATGGAGTACATTGCCAAATGCGGTTTCGATCTCGCTTAGTGCTTCGCGGTCTAATCCAACATCTTCTCGATCGACGCGTAGAACTTGCTGTCCTTCGCAAACAAAGCGGGTCTTGACTGTTGTCGGGTGCTTTCGAGAAACGGCGAGGCGTGCCTCGATCCCCACTGCTGGGCAGAGGATTTCGGAAATATGCGCGCCTTCGTCGTCATCGCCGACCGCTCCAAGTAGTAGTGCTCTGCCGTCGAGTGCGGCGATGTTCCGGGCGACGTTGCCGGCGCCGCCGAGCATCGCTTTTACATCTCCAGTTTTCAAAACGGGGATAGGAGCTTCGGGTGATATCCGCTCGATCATTCCGTATACGAAACGATCAAGCATCAAGTCGCCAACGATAACGATCGTTCTGCCGGATAGCGATTCGATAACTGCGCGTTCCATCGCTTGCCCTCCGCGGTGCCTATTAGCTCTCAGGTTAGCAGGAGGCGGTAGTAGTCACCTGCTGACTTAGCCAGTCATCAATTGTGGCTTGGTAGCGCATCTTTGGCAGTGATCGGCGTGTTCCTTGCTGTCAGCCATCGGATGTGGACTGTGAGGGCCGACGCGTGACGGGGCCCTCTCCGTAGTAGCTGTAGTTATAGCTATAGGAGCCGCCTCCGCGGGTCGGGACGATCGTGAGAACCGCGCCGAGCAAGGGCGCGCCCACATCCTCGAGATTGCTGACGGCATGCGCGAGCTGATCTCGCTTGGTCTGTCCGAAGCGAACCATCATCAGCACGCCGTCAGCGCCGGCAGCCAAGATCGCTGCATCTGTGACGGCAAGCAACGGCGTCGAGTCAATGATGACGTAGTCGAACTCGTCTTTCAGCTCCGAAAGC
Organism: Mycobacterium adipatum; assembly: GCF_001644575.1. Taxonomy (NCBI): domain Bacteria; kingdom Bacillati; phylum Actinomycetota; class Actinomycetes; order Mycobacteriales; family Mycobacteriaceae; genus Mycobacterium; species Mycobacterium adipatum. Next base: position 5,382,134 of record NZ_CP015596.1, on the reverse strand, counting down.
AAGGTCTTGGCGGCCTGCGATGCGAGTAGCTCGCTTGGGTTAGGTGGGACAACTCCGGAGGTGAGAACCGTCAGCCTCGGGAACCGCGTCTTTTGCATGGCTTCGGACAACGAGGAAACGCCACTTATCACTGTACTGAGACCAACCGTGCCGACCAGGTCTAGTTTCTTGTGCAATGTTGGGCGTCGCAGGTCTCCATCAATGAGCACGACATTGTGGTCTGCTTCGGCCAGCGCGAGTGCAAGATTTACCGCGGTCGTAGACTTTGCCTCCGACGGCATCGAACTCGTGACCACGATGACGCGGGGCGGATTGTCTACCGCCAAGAACTGCAAGTTGGTTCGAAGTTTGCGAAACGCCTCGGCGATAGCCGAGTTATCGGTATCGAACGAGATCGCCACATTCTTGCGGCGCTCTTTGTCCATTGGCACGGCGCCGACAAGCCCGTGTCCTGTGATCTCTTCCACGGTTTCGCGGGTTTTGACGGTGTTATCCAGCATATCGCGCAGGACAGCCAGGCCGATACCGACTAGAAGCCCTAATCCGAGGCCAACGGCAATGTTACGCATTGGTTTAGGCGCAACCGGCGACTCCGGAATAGCTGCACGCTCTTCCACAACGACGCGCGAGTCGGGCTTCGTCCCGTCTTCCTGGGTTTCCAATTCGCGTACGAGGGTGACGAACTCGTCGGACAGCGTGTTCGCGATATCGCGCGCCCTCACCGGTGAGGCGTCGACCACGTGGACATTGATGAGCACGGTATCTGGCTTCGCGCTGGCCGTGAGATTGCTTTGAAGCTCCTCAGCTGTCATGTCAAGCCCGAGCTTGTCGATCGTGCGCTCTGCAAGCGTCCGTCCGGAGAGCAACTCCGCGTAGGACACGACACGCTCCTGTGAGAAGCGATTGCCTTGATAGGTCTCGGACAACGACGAGCCCGCTGCGGTGGACACGAATAGGCGGGTTGACGCTTGATAGAGCGGTGTGGTGATTAGGGTCAGGACCGCGGCTCCCAGGACCGACGCGAGCACGACCACACAGATTGTGACCCATCGGGTGCGGAGCAGTTTCACGAAGTCCTGGAGATTCAACGCCGCCCCTTTACTACTAACCCAAACCTATGGGCATGAACGCCCTGCCAACGTGAAGTGCTGTGCTACTGGGGATTAACCCAGGCATTGAGGAACCGATACTACGGGAGTGACTGCGTCGACCAAGGGCTGAATGGCAACACGAGCTTCACCCGCCACCGTTGGTTCGGAAAGCCGGAAAGTGAGATCTCCAGACTGTCCTGGCGGTATGGCCACCTGAATCTCGAAGGTCGGGTGGTTTCGCTCCGTGCCGGCAACGACCGCAACCTTCTCGCCGTTGGATAGCGCGCTCTCCAGCTTGGCACCTGCGGTTGCTAGGAGGCGCACCGATGTGACCATGGAGCCATTCGGTAGCTCAACGGGGATATCCGGATTCAGCCCGCCCGCGCTGGTCACGTACTCCGGCAGCGGTCCATCCGGCACCGCGTTCTTCAGCCTGACGGTCACCGTCGAGTTCCTGGTCTCGCCGTCACATCCGTCGGCGACGTACTCGATTTCGCGTTCCAGGTAGTAGTCCATCTTGTTGCCGGCCAGGTTGTTGATGACCACCTCGGCGTACGGAGCGGAATCGTCGGGAACTATGTGGGCGAGCGGCGTCTGCTCCAACATTTCCTGCTCGGCCGGCACGGAGCTCCACACGGCGATACGACCCTCACCGACTGCCTTGCCGAGTGCGTCGAGCAAAGCCCGTGGCGAGCCGACCGATGTCGTCATTTTGTTGACGACTGCGCTGGCAATGTCCTGCAGGTACTGTTTGCGCGCCGCCTGGTCGTTCGGGAAGCGGCTGTACGCGGTGGACTCGGTCAGTTCGACGACATTGTCCTTGGTGATCTGTTCACCGTCGGCCAACGTGACTGGGCCGACCGCACCCAACATGTAGCTGAGGGCGAACGGGTCGATAGCGACAACTCCGTCGACATTCATACCGGTCTGCTGTGCCCACATGGATCGCCAGATCTGGGCCGCGTAGGGGAAATGCGAACTCAAATTGCTGTTTCGAAAATCCCCGAAAGGGTTGGCGTAACCGTACGTTTCGGCAAACTCTGGGCCAAGGTCGATGGGAGCGAAGGGCTTGTCCAGCGCGGTGTTGGCGCCGAGGGTGTCCACGGTCCCGATCCCGTTGTCGAAGCGAAGGACACCGAACCCGCCGAGCAGGCCACCGGTACCACGGGCCTCCGCATTGGTCTGGAACGCCATGAAATATGAACGTGGGCCGTCGGCCCCCATCATTGCCGGTGCCAGGCGGGCGGCCAGTGCAGTGTTCTCCAGCAGCCCAGTGATGTCGGACGTTTGCTCTTGCAGCTGTGCACGGGCGTCGCGGAGCGTGGAAATGTAACGAGGGTCGGAGATGCCTTGTGCCTGGGCGTTGAGGCGTGTCGCAGCCACCGAGATCTCGCTGAGCTTGGGCTCTTCGGCGCGGAGGAGTTGGACATCCACCCGGCTACCGTCGATGAGGCGGTCTGGTGAGAGTGCAGTTCCGGCTTCGGCGGCGGGCACGAGGACGTTGTTCGCAAGCCCGAGGACGACCTCGGAGATCTGCTGGCCTGTCTCGAATGGGCTGCCGAGCCAGGGAATAGCCGAAGCGACAACCCATGGCAGTGAGTGCGTTGCGTCCCGGGCCTGCTGTGCATGGAATTGGGCGTCCTTGGCCGAACTCGAGGCCCCCTCGGAATTGCCCTGCTGCAAGGCTTCTTTCGCTTGTTGCGCGTTGGTGCCCGCTTGCTCGAGGCCATCCTTCGCGTCGAGTGCGTTTTTGGCGAGCCACCCAGCGAAGACCACGACGACCGCCAGCGCGATCAGGCTTCCGATGAGGATCGAGCGGCGGTGCCGGCGGGTGCCGAACTTGTCGAATCGTCCGTCCTGGTCGTCATCGTCGACGGATTCAGTTTTCGGCACTCAGCGCGCTTCCCGAAGAGTTCGGCGCGGATCCAGGAAACGGATCCGCGCCGATGGAATGGGATTCTGTGCAGCTCGTCAAAACTAGGCGCAGCCTCGCCCGACGGCTACGGTCGTGGTTCCGTACGGTCCGACTGTCACGGACGCCCCAAGGAAGCATGCCTCGAAGTTTAGGTTCTGCGTGAACCAGCTGTACGCCGGCTTGAGAAACCCGGGAATCAAGCTGAGCGGAGTGAATACGAGGACGTCGGCCCGCGGCGGGGGTGTCGGGTTCGCCCGGCCGATCCACCACAGATCGTTCTGGAAGATGCTCCGCACAATGCTGCCGGGGGTGGCTGCCGCTGACGGGCCATCCGCCGCGGCGGAGACGAACGCAGAAGCACAGGGTGCTCCGGTGATCGTCACGCATCCTTCGTCATCGAGCCCGCCGGCCATTCCGCCCAACGCGCTGGTCGGGGCTGGTAGTGGCTGCGCGTGTGCGACGTTGACCGGCGTGAGAGTTGCTGCGGCGGCCATCGCACCCGCGGCTATGCCGATATTGATCTTGCGCGCGATAGCTGACATTTGTCCCCCTTGGCCGGACCTGAAGTTGGCTAAAGCATCGCACGCTGTGAGCGAGCTGTCAACAGAATCGCTGCAGCTCGTAGGCCATCTTTGATCGATGTGACGGCTGCGTTTCGGAATTCTCGTCAGGGATGTTTGTCGCAAAAAAATTGCAATTGCAAACGGTTCTGATCGGGTCCGAATAGGCCGCGGAACAGGATTTGCCAGAGTTTGCTGGGCGGTGATTCTTGGATTGACGCGATGGGGCCGTAGAAGTAACTGAAATCGACATCGTGTGCACGGGAAGGGGGTGCGTTGCGCCGATCGGTCGAGGTCGAGCGGCATATCGTGGTTCGGCTCGCCGGGCGGCTCCGACGTAGCCAGTTTTGACGGGCCACAGTCGACTCGGACGTCGGCGCCTCGCATTATTGACGTTGCTGCATATTGATCTCTGGTGGCCGCGCGGCACGGCCGATGTGCACCACCGAATGTTCGGCAACGGCATCGTTCTACCGTGCAGTGAGTGTGGTGGTGCGCAGCGGGCACCGAGATGAGGTGTGGCAACCGGTTCTGCGTGTCGACCGTGCCTAGTTGCAGCCGCGGCCGATCGACACGGTGGTGGTCCCGTACGGGCCGACGGTCGCGGTGAGGCCGAAGACGCACAGCTCGACATCCCACTTCGCCGTGAACCAGCCGTAGACCGGCTTGAGGAAGCCGGGCACCAGGCTCATCGGGGTGAACTCCAGAATGGTGGCCCGCGGCGGCGCGTTCGGGTTCGCGCGGCCGAGCCACCAGAAGTCGTTCTGAATGAGGCTGTCGGGGAAGGTCGGATCCGCGGCCAGTGCCGCGGCAGTCGGCAGGCCGACCGGTTCGCAGGACGTCGTGGCAGTGGGAACGCACTGGGCCGAGCCCACCTGCGAGCCCAGTGAGCCCACGGCGATCCCGGTGTCGGCATTTGCGGCCGTGATCGGTGACACCGTTGCTACCGCGAAAATGACGCCGGCGGCGACACCGGAACTGACCCTTTTGACGATTGCCGACATTGTTTCCCCTCCGTGTGACGAATGATGCGCAGGAGATTACCGGCCGACGCCGTTTTCATGCAGGTTAAGCCTGCTTTCTTAGACTTGTGACGCGGTGCGGGCAGTGCGCGCGGCCAGCCCCGGCGGGGGTGTGCATGTCCTTGCGAAGGCACGGATATTTCGCCCGAATCGTCGTTCGGTGCATGTCTTTCGTGTTAGCTGGCGGGCCGCCAGCGAACCGAATCGCTGGCGCAATATTTTGCTGTGCTTGACGCTGCTCACCGATGGCGCAGGTCCGACGGCTGCCGAGGCGGTGATCGACGTCAACCATGGAGGGAGCGGCTGCGCGCGTGCGCGTGGTCAGCGTGTGCGTCCGAGCCGTGCGGCCACACCGCCATCGGCGTTGCTGCACATGGCGGTCGCCGCTCAGCCCAACACCACTGTCGCCACCAGCGCCAGGTGATCGGATCCGGCGACCTCCACCGTGCGCAGCGAGGTGACCGTGGCGTCACGGGTGATGATGTGGTCCACCGCCAGCAGCGGCGGGATGATCACATTGCTCGGGTGCGTGCGGGTCAGGCCGGCCCCGGCCTGGGCGGCGCCGTCGCGATAACCGTCGGTCAGCAGCTGGCGGAACTCGCGGACATCGGGTGAGGCATTGAGGTCAGCGCCGATCACGATCGGGCCGTCATCGGGCAGCTCGCGCAGCGCCGGGCCCAGGCGGGTGATGTCGGTGCGCCAGGACGCGAATGCCGAACGCGGCGGCGGCATGTGGGTGGACAGCACGATCGTCTCGGCGTCGACCCCCGGCACCTGCACCCGGGCATAGATCAACCCGCGGCTGAAGCTCTCGTCGCTACCCGAGGCGGTGATCGGATATCTGCTCCACAGACCCACGCCCGCCGCGCGGTCCCGGGGGCGCAGCGCCGAGTACGGGAAGTCCGCCGCCAGCGCGCGCGACAGTGCCGCGGAGAGCTCCGGGGTGAGCTCCTGCACGGCGAGGATGTCGGCGTGCTCGGCCGCCAGCGCGGTCACCGCCGCCGGATCGGCCTCACCGAGCAGCAGATTGGCCGAGACGAAGCGCAGCGCCGCCCCGGTATCGGGGGCCGGGCTCCCGATATACCGCGGCGCCTGCACCGCCAACACGACGACGGTGAGCACCGCGGCCACCGATACCAGCGTCCAATGCCGTGACACTCCGAACGCCAACACTGCCAGCGGCGCGCCCAGCATCAGATAGGGCGAGAGGGCGGCGCCGGCCAGTATCCAGCGGTTGCTCGCCGGTGTGAAGCGTGCGGCCAGGGCCGCCGCGGCGACGGCGAGGAGCAACAGTCCCAGAACACGCATCAGCGGGCCTCACCGTGATGGTGAAACCCGCTGTCGCGCAAGGGAAAGCTACGGCTTGACGTAGGTGACCAGGCTGACGTCGAGCGTCTCGTCGACGAAGTAGTACTGGCAGCCCGTCAGATAGCGCATGTAGTCGTCGTAGTGCTGCTCGCCGGCCGCGGCGATCGCTTGATCCTTGTTGTGTTCCAGGCGGGCGGCCCAGATGCCCAGGGTCTTGATGTAGTGATTGCGCAGCGAGAGCACCTCGGGGACGGTGAAGCCGGCCTTGACGCCGTGGTCCACCATCATCTGGGTGCTGGGGATGCGGCCGCCGGGGAAGATCGTGTCGATCATGAACTTGGCGAACCGTGCCAGTTCGAAGGTCAGCTTCTTACCGCGGGCCGCCAGGTCGTTGGGGTGGTAGCCGCAGCTGCTCTGGATGGTCATCCGGCCGCCCGAGGGCAGGCTGTTGAAGCAGGTCGAGAAGAAGGCGTCGTAGCGCTCGAAGCCGAAATGCTCGAATGCCTCGATCGACACGATCGCGTCGACCGAACCGGAGAACTGCTCCCAGCCCTCCAGGCGCACGTCGAACGAGCGCTGCGAGTCGATGCCGCCGAGCAACTGGTTGCAGTAGGCCTGCTGGTTCTTGCTCAGGGTCAGCCCGATGACGTTGACGTCGTACTTCTCCATCGCACGCTGCAGGGTCAGGCCCCAACCGCAGCCCACCTCCAGCAGGGTCATGCCGGGCTTGAGGTTGAGCCGGTCGAGGTGCTGGTCGACGTTGGCGATCTGGGCCTCGGACAGCGTCACCTTGGGGCCGGTGAAGTAGGCGCAGCTGTACTTGCGGGTCGGATCTTGGAATACGCCGAAGAAGTCATCCGACAAGTCGTAGTGCGCCTGGATGTCTTCGAAGTGTGGTCGCATTTCCGCAGTGCCGGTTGAGTTATCAGACATTGAAGCGATTGCCCTTCTCGATGGTGCACTGCAGCGTCCACCAGGTTGGGGCGCCCGCTCGGTGCAGACCCTACCTGCAGTGAGCCCCGTCACTCGGGACGCTCGCAGCGTGTCTTGAATCCCTGCTTAGGCCGTGTCTTGACCACCGCGGAATGGATCGTTCAGTTGTTTGAGCAACTACTTCTTCATCGTGAACTGATTGACGTCGATGTAGCCGACCCGGAAGCCGTTCGCGCAGCCGGTGAGGTATCGCATGTAGCGCTCGTATACCTCTTCGGACTGGATCGCGATGGCCTCGGACTTATGTGACTCTAGCGCCTCGGCCCAGAGGTCCAGCGTGCGCGCGTAGTGGAACCGCAGGGACTGGCGTCGTGTCACGGTGAAACCGGCGGGAACCGCGTGCTCCTCGACCTTCTCGATCGAGGGGAGCCGTCCGCCCGGAAAGATCTCGGTCAGGATGAACTTGACGAACCGGGCGACTTCGAAGGTCAGCGGAATGCCCTCGGCGGTGAGCTGGTCGAATCTCTTGCCGCAGATGGTGTGCAGCAACATCACCCCGTCCGCGGGCAGCGCGTTGTACGCCATCGCGAAGAAGGCGTCATAGCGTTCGAAGCCGAAATGCTCGAACGCCCCGATGGAGACGATCCGGTCGACGGGCTCGTCGAACTCCTCCCAGCCCTTGAGCAGGATGCGCTTGTCGCGGGGGCTCTCCGGTCGGGCGAACTCGCCCTCCACGAAGGCCTTCTGGTTCTCGCTCAGGGTCAGTCCGATGACGTTGACGTCGTACTTCTCGATCGCCCGCATCATCGTCGCGCCCCAGCCGCAGCCGACGTCGAGCAGCGTCATGCCCGGTTGTAGGCCCAGCTTGCCCAGCGACAGATCGATCTTCGCCAGCTGGGCCTGCTCAAGGGACATGTCGTCACGCTCGAAGTAGGCGCAGCTGTAGGTCCTGGTGGGATCGAGGAACAGCGCGAAAAACTCGTCGGACAGGTCGTAATGCGCCTGCACGTCGGTGAAGTTCGGCTGCAGTGTCTTCTTGCGTTCGGCCATGCGTGCCCCCCACGGCGACCGTGTTCGCGCCCCGGTGGGCGTGACCGGTCTTACGCGGGAATGCTACGCCGCGGCCCGCCCGGCGGCGCCTCAGATGTCGTGGCTACTCGTCGGCCCAGATCGGGGTCCGTAGCGCTCGGCGTAGGCCCGGTGGACGTGCGCGTTGCGTTGCCGGGAGATCGCGTCGACGAGGTAGGGGTTGAGACCGTGCTTGGCCAGCATGTGCCGGCGCCACACCTTGTTGAGGGCGTGCGAAAAGAAGACGAACGGGATGAAGATCGGCAACGTCATGCTCACGTGCAGGTAGAGCGACATCGGGATGAACCAGATCGGCGCCAGGATCGCGATGGCCGGCACCGCGACGCGGCACATCATGCGGACGGTCGCGCCGGGCCCGGCCAGGTCATTGGCGACCCAGGGGCGCATCGAATCGGGTAGCCGCTTGCCGTAGCAGTAGCCGATGTACTGCAGGGCCCGAGGCCTGGTGAGGGATGTCCGCTGAGTCCGCATTTCGGCGAGCCTAGCCCTTGGTATGATGGATTGCGAATTATTGCAATCCATCAAATCGTGAAGGTGGTGACGGCCGATGGACAGCTTCTCCGGTGGTCCTGAGCAGCCGTTGTACGAGATCAAGGCCAATCTGTTCAAGGCCCTGGCGCACCCCGCGCGCATCCGGGTGCTCGAAATACTGTCGACCAGCGCCACCCCGACACCGGTGAGCGCCATCCTGGCCGACAGCGATATCGAGCCGACGCAGCTCTCGCAGCACCTGGCCGTCCTGAAGCGACATCACGTAGTCCGCGGCCAGCGCTCCGGCAACGCGGTGTTCTACGAGCTGGCCCATCCGAAACTCGCCGAGCTGCTCGTCATCGCCCGGATCTTCCTCACCGACACGCTCTCCGCGCAGCGTGACCAGCTCGACGTCATCGAGTCGCTACCCCCCATCGGCACCTCGCCGTGAACAGCCGCGTCCTCCGCGAGCGGGTGCTGCCGCTGCTGCCGAACCGCGCCGACTACGCCGGGCTGCGGCGATCCTGGCGACGGGATGCACTGGCCGGCATCACCGTCGGCGTCGTCGCGCTTCCGCTGGCGCTGGCCTTCGGGATCAGCTCCGGTGTGGGGGCCGCCGCCGGTCTGGTGACCGCGGTGGTCGCCGGCGTGGTGGCCGCAGTCTTCGGCGGCTCACACGTTCAGGTGTCCGGCCCGACCGGCGCGATGGCCGTCGTCCTGGCACCGATCGTCGCCCAGCACGGGGTGGGCAGTGTCGCGCTGGTGACCGCGTTGGCGGGTGTCATCGTCGTGGTGGCCGGGGTGACCGGTCTGGGCCGTGCGGTGACCTTCATCCCGTGGCCCGTCATCGAGGGCTTCACCCTCGGCATCGCGATCATCATCTTCCTGCAGCAGATACCCGCCGCGATCGGCGAATCCACCCCGGAGGGACAGCGTCCACTGGTCGCCGCGGCGCACGTGGTGATGCAGGCCGACGCCGCCACGCTGTGGCCCGCACTCGCCGTGGTGGCCGTCGTGGTCGTCTCGATGCTGGTCCTGCCGCGTCTGCACCCGGCGATCCCGTCATCGCTGGCGGCGGTGGTGGCGGCCACGGTGCTGGTGGCGGTGGCGGGACTGACGACGGCCCGCATCGGGGTGTTGCCCTCGCAGTTGCCCACCCCGGTGCTGCCGCGGGCCGACCTCGCCACCATGGAAACCCTGCTGGGGGCGGCCGTCGCGGTCGCGGCGCTGGCGGCCATCGAATCGCTGCTCTCGGCGCGGGTCGCGGCCACGATGTCGGAGGCCGGCGGGTATGACCCCAACCGGGAACTCGTCGGGCAGGGCCTGGCCTCGGTGGCCTCGGGATTCTTCGGCGGGATGCCCGCCACCGGCGCGATCGCGCGCACGGCGGTCAACGTCCGGTCCGGCGCCCGCACCCGGATGGCGGCGATCATCCATTCGATCCTGCTGCTGGGGGTGGTCTACCTCGTCAGCGGCCCGGTCGGGGCGATCCCGCTGGCGGCCCTGGCCGCGGTGCTGATGGTGACGGCGGTCCGGATGATCTCCTGGCGGCTGATCGTCAGGATCATCCGGTCCAGCCGCCCGGCGGCCGCCGCGTTCACGGTCACCGCGGTGGTCACCGTCTGTTTCGACCTGATCCAGGCCGTGGAGATCGGGATCCTGGTGACCGCGGTCTTCGCTCTGTCGGCCGTGGCGCGTCGCAGCGGTGTCCAGCGCGAGGACCTGCCGTCTCCCTACCAGCCCGGCGATGAGCACATTGTGCTGCTGCGCCTCGATGGTGCGATGTTCTTCGGTGCCGCTGAACGCATTTCGGCCGAGATCCTCGATGCTTCCCATCCCGAGACCAAGGTGGTGATCATTCGGCTGTCCCAGCTGGGCATGCTCGACGCCACCGGGGCGCACGCGCTGGGCTGCATCGCCGAGGAGCTGGAGTCGCGGGGGATCACCGTCATCATCAAGGGGGTCCAGCCCGAACACCGCAGCCTGCTCGCGAACGTCGGCATCATCGAATCGCTGCGCCACGAGAACCACCTCATCGACTCGCTCGACGAGGCTGTCCGGCACGCGCGCCGGCACGCCACCGCCGGTGATAGTCGGTGAGCAACGGTGCGAACCTGCGGGCAACCGTGGACCAGTTGGCGGCATGGCGTGCGCTGTACCGCGCCGACTCACTGCTGTTCACCGCGCTGAACGATCAACTGCGAGCCGGCGCAGGCATCGTCTACGCCGAGCGGGAAGTGCTTGATGCGTTGCACCGCGGGGGCGGGCGGCTACGGATGGGCTCGCTGGCTGCCGAACTGATGATCTCGCGCAGCGGCACGACAAGGCTGGTGGCGCGAATGGAGACTTCCGGCTGGGTGCGCCGCGTTTCCGTCCCGGAGGACCGCCGGGCGACGTGGGCCGAGCTCACCGACACCGGTCGCGATGTGCTGCGCAGGGCTCAACCGATCGTCGATGTGGTGGTGGCCGAGTTCTTCGGCGGGCACGTGTCCACGGTGGCCCTGCGCACCTGTGCGGTGGCGCTGAGCACTGTGGCCGCCGCCAACCTCGGATCGGGTTGACGCGCTCAGGCCGAGAAGTTGGATTTGAGTTCGCCGATGATGTCATCCCACAGCGGTTCGGGCAGTTCGTGGCCCATCCCGTCGAAGAGCACCAGCCGCGCACCCGGAATGGCCCGCGCCACCGCCCGGCCACCGGACGGGCGCATCAACTTGTCCGCCTTGCCGTGGATGACCACCGTCGGCGCACTGGTCTGACGGTTGTAGGGCAGCAGGCTGCCGCTGCCCAGGATGGCCGCGAACTGCCTGCCCACGCCGGCCGGGCAGTAGCACCGCTCGTAGCTCTCGATGGCGTCGGCGCGCGCCTTGTCCTCGGGCACCGGGAAGCCGGGGCTGCCGATGATGCGCGTCATCCGAATCGTGTTGGCGATCACCGCTTCCCGGCTGGTGTCGGCGGGCTTCTGGAGCAGCGCCAGCAGCTGTCTGGGTCCCGGCGGCGGCAGCAGGGCCCGATTGTTGGAGGAGAAGATCACCCCGAGAGAACGGGTACGGGCGGCGTGCCGGGCGGCGAAAACCTGAGCGATCATCCCGCCCATCGAGCCCCCGACGATATGGGCGCGATCGAGTCCGAGATGGTCGAGCAGGGCCGCCGCATCGTCGGCCATATCCTCCAGGGTGTAGGCGGCCGGGCTCTTCACCCCGATGAGCGAGCGGGCCATCCGGGGGACCAGCGGTGCGCCGCTATGCGCGCCGGGCAGCTTCGAGGACAGCCCGACGTCACGGTTGTCGAACCGGATGACGCGCAACCCCTGGTTGACCAACTTCTCGCAGAATTCCTTGCGCCACAACACAAGCTGTGCGCCCAAACCCATGATCAGCAGGACCGCGGGATCGCCCTCGTCGCCGAAGTCCTCGTAGGCGATGTCCAGATCGCCGGACTTGGCGGTCCCGGTGCGCACCCTCACTCGGCGTCGTCCTTGTGCTCCCGGCTGACCTCCACCATGAAGTTGGCGAAATAACCGGTCAGTTGCGGGTCGCTCATCATCTGCCAGCGCGGGGCCAGCAGTTTCATGTACCGCTCGACGTAGAGGAACTGCTTGCCGATCAGCACCAGCTCACGGGGCAGCTTGACGTCATAGGCGTCAGCCAGGGTGGAGAGTTGCTTGCCGATCTCGGCGTAACTCATATCGCCCAGCGAGGACATGGTCAGCGGGGTCGCGAACCGCTCCAAATCCTTGGCCGCCTGCGCCTCGGGCTTGACGGTGCCCACGGCGCCCATCATGACGACGATCTTGCCGGCGGCCGCGTGGTCCTTCTTCACCAGCAGCGCGTACACCAGCTCGCGCAGCAGCCAACGCGTGCGCGGGTCGATACGGCCCATGATGCCGAAATCGAAGAACACGATCTTGCCGTCGTCGTCGACGTAGAGGTTGCCGGCGTGCAGGTCACCGTGGAACAGCCCGTGCCGCAAACCGCCCTCGAACACGCTGAACAACAACGCCTTCACCAACTGCTCGCCGTCGAAACCCTTCTTGCGGATCGCGGCGACATCGTCGACCCGCACCCCGGTGATGCGTTCCATGGTGAGCACCCGCTCGCTGGTGAGATCCCAATACACCTGGGGCACACGGATATTGGCGCCCAGCGGGGAGGCGTGCATATGGGCCACCCAGGCGTCCATGGACTGCGCCTCCAGCCGGAAGTCCAGCTCCTCGGCCAGGTTGTCGGCGAAGTCGGCGACCACGTCCTGGGCGGACAGCCGCTGCCCGAGCTTGGCGAACTCGACCAGGCGCGCCCCCCGCTTGAGGATCTGCAGATCCGCGGCCACCCGTCGGCGGATGCCCGGGCGCTGGATCTTGACCACCACTTCCTCGCCGGAATGCAGTGTCGCGTAATGCACCTGGGCGATGGATGCCGAGGCGAACGGCTTCTCGTCGAACGACTTGAACAGGTTCTGCGGGGTGTCGCCGAGCTCCTCCTTGAAGAGCTTGTGCACCGACTGCAGGTCGGCCGGTGGCACCCGGTCGAGCAGGCCGCGGAACTCGCGGCTCAGCGGCTCACCGAAGGCGCCCGGGCTGGATGCGATGATCTGCCCGAACTTCACATAGGTGGGGCCCAGATCGGAGAAGGTTTTCGGGATCTGCTTGGCGATCTTCTGCTGCAGCGATCCCTTGCTCAGCAGGTTGGTGGCCACCCGGGCGCCGGTGCGGGTGAGCTGCCAGCCCGTCGCGCCGACACGGGCGGCCTCGACCGGCAATGGCACCCGATCCAGCCTTGCGGGCTCGCGGTGCTTGATCTTCGGCGAAGAACTCATCCCTGCAGTGTCTCAAAACCCGCGGTAGCACCCAAGAATGTGTCGGGGGTCACAGTCACGCGAAGCTGTGCTCCACCTCGTCGCGAGCCAGTTGCGGGTCGCTACCCAGCACGTATGTCGGCTCGGTGTGCGCGCAGGTGGTGCCGTCCGCAACCCGGGCCTGGGCCTGGCGGAACTCGATCGAGGTGCCGGCCGCGGTGTGCAGCCCGTTGATGATCGACCAGACCGTCGCACGCCGGGCCGCCCGCTCGATGGGATTGGGGTCGGTGTGCCCGATCAGCTGCTTGGCCCATTTCGGCATCGTGTCGCGGATCGCCCAGTCCACCGCCGACTGCGGCATCGGCAGATTCGATCCGGTGGCCATCGCGGCCCCGTGGGTGAGCGCCAGCCGCGGCAGATACGAGTGCAGGCATTCCAGCGTCTCGGCTTTGGTGGCGGGCAGATCGGTGCCGCCCAGCGCGTGCCCGACCCGGACGAATTCGCCGTAGTAGCGGTCCAGCTTCTTCCCTCGCAGCGGGTTGGGGTGGTAGATCTCGTGGGCCGTCGCGATGCCCCACACCACGGTGGCGTAGTTCCAGCGCAGCCAGTCGGGGTCGTCGGCGTCATAGGTCGCGCCGTCGGGGCGGGTGCCCTTGATGGTGTGGTGCATCGAACGCACGGCCCGCGAAACCCGTTCGGCGGTCTCGGTATTGCCGTACGCGGTGCCGATGAAGAACGCGATGGAATGCCCGAGCCGCACCGCGGCGCCCTTGGGGTCGATGACCGGGATCGCGTTGCCCTGCTCGTCCCGTTTGACCAGGCGCGAATGGTGCATACCCATCCAGTAGATGGATGGGTCGAGGCGCTCGATATAGGCCGCGCATTGCAGACCGAAGATCAGCGCTTCGGTGTGCGAGTGCACGTGCCAGACGGCGCTGCCGGGGCCGAACCAGCCCGGGTCGCCGGCCGGCTCGGCGAACTCCATGCCGCGAAAGTAGTGCCTGCGAATGTCGTGATCGAACTTGCGCTGCAGCATCTGCCCAAGCACCTGGTGCGGCATGTCCACGCCGGAACCCCTTTCTGGTCACATCTGTAGCCAGACTACCGTTTGGTCACGGATGTGACCAGACGTAGGCTGCGTGGATGTCGACTCCGACCCGGTGGGCGGGCGTGCCGCTGGACGACCGGCGCGCCGAACGCCGCGGGCTGCTCGTCGACGCCGGCTACGCGCTGTTCGGTGACGGCGGCGAGGCGGCCCTGACGGTGCGCTCGGTCTGCCGGGCCTGCGGCTTGAACACCCGCTACTTCTACGAGAGCTTCACCGACACCGACGAACTCCTGGGTGCGGTGTTCGACAAGGTGGCCGCCGAACTCGCCGCCGAGGTGGATGCCGGCATCGCCGCGGTGGGGGAGTCACCCGCCGCGCGCACCCGGGCCGGGATGGCGGCGGTGCTGGGCTTCAGTTCGGCCGACCCGCGGCGGGGCCGGGTGTTGTTCACCGACGCCCGGGCGAACCCGGTGCTGACCGCGCGGCGGGCGGCCCTGCAGGACGCGCTGCTCGCCGCGGTGCTGGAGGAGGGCTCGCGGCTGCATCCGGGGTCGGATCCCGTGGCCACCCGCATCGGCGCGGCGATGTACACCGGCGCGATGGCCGAGCTGGCCCAGCAGTGGCTGTCCGGCACGCTGGGCACCGACCTCGACATCGTGGTCGACGCCGCGCTGGCCTTCTTCCGCTGACCGCCCCACTAAGCGGCGAAACTCGCGTACCCGTCGTCAACTGACCCTCGCGAACTGCGGGTACGCGAGTTTCGCCACGTGAGGGGATCCGCAGACGACGCTGCTGCGTCCAACAAGACATGGCCATTCCCATCCGCGGCACCGACGCGCTGGCAGACGGATCGCTGACCGCGGGGCAACTGCGTCACCGCTTCGCCCCGGTGTTCCGCGGGATCTACCTTCCGAAGGGGTGCCGGCCGACCCTGCACGACAGGATCGTTGCTGCCAGGCTGGCCGTGCCGCGCGCCGTGATCGCGGGCGCCGCGGCATCGGCCCTGCACGGGGCGCAGTGGGTGGATGACGACGTGACCATCGACCTGATCGGACGGTGCCGGCCGCAGCCCGGGCTGAAAGGACGGGAGGAGACGCTGGGTAGGGATGAAGTGATGACCGTGCGCGGCATCCCCGTGACCACCCCCGCCCGCACGGCGTTCGATCTCGGCCGGCGACTCAAGCGGATCCCCGCCATCAAGCGGATGGACGCACTGATGAATGCGGCACCGTTTGCGGTCGAAGACGTCATGCTGTTGACCAAGGTGCACCCGCGCGCGCGTGGCCTGGTCGACCTTCGGGAGGCTATCCCTCATGTCGATGGAGGTGCCGAATCTCCCCAGGAGAGCTGGCTGCGCATGTTGTTCGTCGACGCCGGATTGCCGAGTCCGACAACGCAGTTCGTCGTGTACACCGCCGAAGGTCGGTACATCAAGCGGCTCGACATGGTGTGGGAGGAATACAAGGTCGGCGCCGAGTATGACGGGGAACAGCATCTGACCGATCGCACGGTGTATGCCCGTGATGTGTGGGTCGGTCGGGAACTGCAACGGGCGCAGTGGAGCCTCATCCGCGTCGTCAAGGAAGACCGCGGCGCGCAGATCGTCGCGCACGCCCGCGCGGTGCTGCTCGCGCGCGGCTGGGATGGCCGTCCCTAGCGGCGAAACTCGCGTACCCGTCGCTCGCAAGGGTCAGTTGGCGACGGGTACGCGAGTTTCGCCAGGAAATCAGGAGACGGCTTCCTTACCCCACGGCGTCAGCCACGGGGTGGGCTCCCAGTCCTCCAACCCGGCAAGCAGTTCGTAGAGCGTCGCGCCGTCGATGCTCTCCCGGATGATGTCGCCCTGACCGGCGTGCCGCGCCAGCTCCTCGATGATGTGGAAGATCACCCAGCGCACCGACCAGGCTTGCAGGTCCTTCGGGAACCACGGCACACCCGGCGGAACCGGCACGGCCGCACCGAGATCCGAGGTCTCGATCAACCGGATGGTCTCCGCGTTCTGCGCGTCGAACGCGGCGAGGATCTGCGCCAGCGTTTCGTCGTCGCGCATCACGAACTCGTCGCCGTAGTCGCCCGCCTGCTCCTCCATCGGCCGCTTGTCGCTCTCGGTGAGTTCGGGGGCCGCCGCGACGCGCTCCATCCAGCCCTTCTGGCAGTTGGTGACGTGCTTGATCAACCCGCCGATGGACAGCGAGCTGACCGAGGGGGCCGAACGCGCCTGCTCATCGGTGAGCCCGAAGGCGATGGCCTTGAACGCGTACTGCTGTGCGGCGACGTACTCCTTGAGGCCGGCGCGCTCATCGGCGATCGGTGGGGGCATTGCGGGCATGTCAGTTCTCCTGGTCGTTGTTGATGTGGTTGTGGGTGTACAGATCTCGGAGTAAGGCGATTTCGGCGCCGTGATGGATCACTTCACGGTTGATGTGCAGCACCAGCACGGACATCGGTTCATCGGCGTACGGGCCCTCGGCCGGTCCGCACGGGCGGTTCAGATCGTCCTCGGTGAGCGCACGCACGCCGGCGGTCCAGCGCTGGTACTCGGTGTCCAGCTGGGCCAGCGCACTCGCGGCATCGGTGGCGTACGTCCAGCTCTGGTAGTCCGCGGCCGGGCCGCCGAAATGCGAGTGGTTGCGCATGGCGAAGACGCCGACGATCACGTGCGCCAGCCGCCAGGCGATGGTGGTCAACGGGGTGGGCGTGGGCTCGGGGTAGACGAAGTCGACGCGGCCGTCGGGATGCACGGTCCAGCAGTCGGTGACCGGCTGCCAGAAGTACTCGTCATCGGTCAGGCCGTCGAGGCGGGGCCGCAGCTGATGCGTCCAGTGGAAGTCCAACTGGTCGGCGAGGAGGTCGGTGTTCATGCGTTCACCCTGACAGCCATTTAGGACAGCTTCTGTCCTAAGAGTTCGGCAGACTGTGGGCATGTCGGAAACCACCGCACGGGTGCTGCAGCTGCTGGGACTTCTGCAATCCCGGCGGGTGTGGACCTCCGAGGAACTGGCCGAGCGTCTGGGAGTGACCACCCGCAGCGTGCGTCGCGATGTCGAGCGCCTGCGTGACCTGGGGTATCCGGTGCACGCCAGCACGGGGCACGGCGGCGGCTATCAACTCGGTGCCGGCGCGGCACTGCCCCCGCTGCTGCTCGACCCCGAGGAAGCCGTGGCCATGGCGGTCTGCCTGCGGCTGGCCGCCGGCGGCAGCGTGGCAGGCGTCGGCGAGTCGGCGCTGCGGGCGCTGTCGAAACTCGACCAGGTGATGCCGGCGCGGTTGCGCTCGCAGGTCGCCGCCGTCCACGAGACCACCGTGACGCTCACCCCGACCAACACCGACGTCCCGGTGGACCCCGAGGTGCTGATGACCCTGGCGCGGGCGTGCCGCGACCACGAGCACGTCAACGCCGGGTACACCGACATCCGGGGCAACGTCACCGCCCGCCGGCTGGAGCCCTACCAATTGGTGACCACCGGGCGGCGCTGGTACCTGCTGACGTTCGACCGGGACAAGCAGGACTGGCGCAGCCTGCGCCTGGACCGGATGGCCGATGTCCGGGCGCTGGGCAGCATCTTCACCCCCCGACAAGCCCCCGACGCGGCGCAGTACGTGCAGCGCGCCATCACCAGCTCGCCGTACCGCTACGTGGCGCGGGTGCGCTACCACGCTCCCCGCGATGTTGTGGCGCAGACATTCTCGGCGGCCTCCGTGCAGATCGAAGCGGACGGACCCGACACCTGCATCCTCACCACCGGCGCCGACGACCCCGCCATCATGGCGCTCTACCTGGCCATGCCGGGCTGCGAGTTCGAAGTGCTCGAACCGGTCGAGGTGGCCGACGCGGTGCGAACCGCCGCGGAACGGCTCCGCAGGGCAGGCGCCCGATGACTGGCGAAACTCGCGTACCCGTCGCTGTTGGGACTTCAAGGACGGCGGGTACGCGAGTTTCGCCGAGAACTGGAGGCGCCCGAACGTAGGGTGCCAGGATGCGCGTCACGGGAGCCGAGTCGACGGACCTGTTCGTCGGGCCACCGGACGCACCGGTGCAGCTGGTCCGCATCAGCTACACCGATTGCGCGGCGCCCACCCCGGTGCGCGTGACGGGCACCGGCATCGAAGGTGAGGCCGTCGCCCGCCCGGACGCCACCACGGTGGAAGTGCCGATCAGCGTCACCGATTCCGAACCCGGTCGGCAACGCGAGGCCCGCATCGGCAACACGGCCTTCACGTTCACCGATGCCGAACCCGGCTGGACGATGTACATGATCAGCCACTTCCACTACGACCCGGTGTGGTGGAACACCCAGGCCGCCTACACCAGCATCTGGACCGAGGATCCCCCCGGGGCCTGCCGCCAGACCAATGCCTTCGATCTGGTCACCGCGCACCTGGAAATGGCCCGCCGCGACCCCGACTACAAATTCGTGCTCGCCGAGGTCGACTACCTCAAACCGTTCTGGGACACCCACCCCGAGGAACGCGCCGACCTGCGCCGGCTGATCGGCGAGGGCCGCATCGAGATCATGGGTGGCACCTACAACGAGCCCAACACCAACCTGACCAGCCCGGAGACGGCGATCCGGAACTTCGTACACGGCATCGGCTTTCAGCGCGACGTGCTGGGCGGTGAGCCGGCCACCGCCTGGCAGCTCGACGTCTTCGGGCACGACCCGCAGTTCCCCGGGATGGCCGCCGACGCCGGGCTGACCTCCAGCTCGTGGGCGCGCGGGCCGCACCACCAGTGGGGGCCGATGGCCGATCACGGGGATCCCGAACGCATGCAGTTCGCCAGCGAATTCGAGTGGACGGCGCCGTCGGGGCGCGGGCTGCTGACCCACTACATGCCCGCGCACTACGCGGGTGGCTGGTGGATGGACTCGGCGGCGACGCTGGCCGACGCGGAAGCCGAAACCTACCGACTGTTCGCCGAGCTGAAAAAGGTGGCGTTGACCCGCAATGTGCTGCTGCCCGTCGGCACCGACTACACCCCACCCAACAAGTGGGTCACCGACATTCACCGCGACTGGAACAGCCGCTACACCTGGCCGCGGTTCGTCTGCGCGCTGCCCCGCGAGTTCTTCGCCGCGGTGCGCGCCGAGCTGGACGCCCGCGGTACGCGGGCATCGGTGCAGACCCGGGACATGAACCCGATCTACACCGGCAAGGACGTCTCCTATATCGACACCAAACAGGCCAACCGGGCCGCCGAGAACGCGGTACTGGAGGCCGAGCGGTTCGCCGTGTTCGCCGGGTTGCTCGGTGGCGCAACCTATCCGCAGGCGGCGCTGGCCAAGGCCTGGGTGCAGCTGGCCTACGGTGCCCACCACGACGCCATCACCGGATCGGAATCCGATCAGGTGTACCTCGACCTGCTGACCGGGTGGCGTGAGGCCTGGGAGATCGGCCGCGGCACCCGTGACAATGCGCTGCGGCTGCTCACCGGAGCCGTCGACGCCGCTGTCGTGGTGTGGAATCCGTTGGCGCACGGCCGCACCGATGTGGTGACCGCCGCGCTGGACGAACCGTTCACCGGTGTGGTGCGCGATATGAACGGCCGCGCCCTGCCGACGCTGATCGAGGACCACACCGTCACGTGGCGGGTCGACGATATCGGCTCGCTGGGCTGGCAGGGCTACCAGTGGGACGACGACGCCGACGGGTCGCGCTGGCAGCAGATGGACGGTGCGAGCATCGCCAACGCGCACTACACGCTGACCGTCGACCCGGCCCGCGGCGGCGGGGTGAGCTCGCTGGTCGCCGACGGCCGAGAGCTCATCGTCGCCGGTCGGGTCGGCAACGAACTGGCCGTCTACGACGAATACCCGGCCCACCCGCAGGCCGGTGAGGGGCCGTGGCATCTGCTGCCCAGGGGGCCCGTGATCGCCTCCTCGGGGTTCCCCGCGACGGTGCAGGCCTGGCGCAGCCCGCTGGGAAAGCGGCTGGTGATCACCGGTCGGATAGCCGAGACGCTGCGCTACACCCAGACCCTCACCCTGTGGGACGGGATCGACCGCGTCGAATGCCGCACCACCATCGACGAATTCAGCGGCTCGGACAAGCTGTTGCGGCTGCGCTGGCCGTGCCCGATACCCGGCGCCATGCCGGTCAGCGAGGTGGGTGATGCCGTCATCGGGCGGGGTTTCGGGCTGCTGCATCCCCAGGGCGGCGGTGACGCCGTGGACTCGGCGGTGCACCCGTGGACGCTGGACAACCCGGCCTACGGATGGTTTGGGCTGTCCTCGACGCTGCGGATCCGGGTCGGCGCGGGAGTGCGTGCGGTCTCGGTCGCCGAGGTGGTCACCCCCGAAACGGCATTCGACGAGCGCGCACTCATGGTGGCGCTGGTGCGCGCGGGTGTCACCGCCACCTGCAGCGTCGCCGGGCACCCGCGCTACGGAGATCTCGCGGTCGACTCGAATCTGCCGGATGCCCGCATCGTCATCGGCCACCCGGACGAGAATTCTTTCGCCGCAGCAGTATTGGACAGCGCACCCGACTACCGTGCGGAGCTGGACCGCCAGGTCGGCGTCACCGGGACGGCGCGGGTCTGGGTGCCCGCCCAATCCTCACTGGCCCAGGAATGGGTGCCCGGTGCCGACCTGAAGGGAGCCCGGGCGCTGCCGGTGCTCATCGTCGTCGGCGGCATCGATGCGCTCGTCGACGAGATCGGCGACGCCGAGATTTCGGTGCGCCAGGACCCCGACGGGCGGCTGGGACCGTTCGAACCGGCCACGGTGGCGCTGCTCAACCGTGGCGTGCCCGGTTTCGCCGTGGAACCCGATGGCACCCTGCACACCTCGCTGATGCGGTCCTGCACCGGATGGCCGTCGGGCACCTGGATCGACCCGCCCAGACGCACCGCCCCCGACGGCTCTGGATTTCAGCTGCAGCACTGGACGCACACCTTCGACTACGCCATCGTCGCCGACGAGGGCGACTGGCGTGACAGCGAGATCCCCAGCCGCAGTGCCGCCTTCTCACACCCGCTGCTGGCGGTGCCGAACCGGCGCGCCGGCACCGACGGACTGCCCTCGCACGGTGCGCTGCTCGACGTCGACTCCGCCGGTGGGGGAGTGCAACTCGGAGCGCTCAAGGCCGCGGGCAACCCGATCGCCGGGGGCAGTGTCGACACCGTCGATCCCGCGGCGGTGGCCCTGCGCATCGTCGAAACACACGGCCGTGAAACACGATTCGTGGTCCGATCGGGCCTGTGTGCGGTGGCCCCGCTGGTCCCGGCTGACCTGCTGGAGCGCCGTCTCGACCACAGCGCCGGGTTCACCCTGCACGGCTATCAGATCGCCACCATGCTGACCCAGCTGGACGCGGTGAAGATCCTCAACGCCGACAACGAGTCGCTGGGTCCGGAAGCCGAAGCGGCCCAGCCGCTCTACGCCCGGTACTGGTTGCACAACCGCGGCCCCGCGCCACTGGGCGGGCTGCCCGCGGTCGCTCATCTGCACCCGCATCAGCTGCAGACCGAACCCGGCGAACAGGTTCGGCTGCGGCTCACGGTGGCCAGCGACTGCACCGACGCCGCCGTGCACGGCCGGGTCAGGCTGGTCTGCCCGCCCGGCTGGAACGCCGAATCCCCGGAACTGCCCTTCGTGTTGCCGCCCGGGGACTATCTGGACACCGATGTCACCGTCACCGCGCCGGCCGGTCAGCCGTCGGGGCTGTACCCGATCCGGGTCGAACTCGCGCTGAACGGGCGCGGCGGACTGCCGCCGTCCTGGCGCCAGGTCGTCGAGGACGTCTGCACGGTCGCGGTGGGCGATACCGGCGGCACCGAACTGCTGCGGCTGGTGGCCGGCCCGTCCGAGGTGCGGGTGCGCGCCGGTCAGACAGCCCGCCTCGGTGTCACCGTCGGCACCGATGCCCGCGCCGACCTGGCGGCCGAAGCCCACCTGATCAGCCCGTGGGGGACCTGGGAGTGGTTGGGCCCGGCGGCAACCGGCGTCGACGTGCCCGCCGGCGGGACCGCGCGGATCGAATTCGAGGTCGCGCCACCGCCCGGGCTGTCGCCGGGTACGTGGTGGGCCCTGGTGCGGGTGGCGTGCGCCGGCACGCTGGTCTACTCGCCGGCGGTGGCGGTGGTGGTCACATGACCGCGGCACTGGTCGGTGGCCAGGTGGTGACCGTTGCCGAAATCGACGAGCGGGAACGAATCCTGCGGTCCGGCAATCGGGCATCAGCCCTGCCGCGTCCGGGCACCAGCGAAGGGCGCCAGCTGCGGCGCTGGCTGACCCAGCTGGTCACCGCGGAGCGCGCGGTGGCGCTGGAAACCCATGATGCGGAACGGATTCCGGGCATCGATGAGGTGCTGCCGGATATGGCCGCCCGGCTGGAGATCGGCAGCATCGCCGCCGCGGTGCTGGCCACCGACGCCGGCCGGGCGGCGTACGCGCGGGTCACCGCCGGGATCGAGGTCAGCGATATCGAGATCGTGGCCTACCACCGGCGCAACCCCACCAGATTCGCCGCGCGCCGGTCCGAGGCCCTCGATTTCGCGCGGGCCCGGCCGCTGATCGCCGCCCACCTCACGGCCGCGGCGCGGCGCCGGGCGTTCCGGTGCTGGCTGGATGCGCGCTGCGCCGAACTCGTGGTGCTCTCACCCGGTTACGAACATCCCGGCGATCCGCGCCAACCCGACAACACGCACCGGCACTGAGCATGAGCATCCTGGCACTCGACATCGGCGGCACCAAGATCGCCGCCGGCCTGATCGACGATGACGGCGCCGTGCTGCAGCGCTTCCAGCAGCCCACCCCGCGCGACTCCGCCGAGGCGGCCTGGCAGGTGACCGCGCAGCTGATCGGGCAGGCACTGTCGGCCGGTCCGGCTCGCGCGGTCGGGATCGCCTCGGCCGGCCCGGTGGCCCTCGGTGCGGGCACCGTCAGTCCGGTCAATATTGCGGTGTGGCAAGACTTCCCGATCGTCGCGCGGGTGGCGGAGCTGACCGGGCTGCCGGTGCGCCTCGGCGGCGACGGACTGTGCATGGCGCTCGGCGAACACTGGCGCGGCGCCGGCCGGGGTGCACAGTTCCTGCTCGGCATGGTGGTTTCCACCGGGATCGGTGGCGGCCTGGTGCTCGACGGCGCCCCCTACGACGGGCGCACCGGCAACGCCGGGCACATCGGGCACATGGTCGCCGATATCGACGGGGAGCGCTGCGTCTGCGGTGGTCACGGCTGCGTCGAGACAATCGCCTCCGGCCCGCGGATGACCCGGTGGGCCCAGTCGCAGGGCTGGACCGGTGCGGATGCCAAGGAACTCGCGGCGGCCGCGGCAGCCGGTGACGAGATCGCGCTGGCCGCGTTCGCCCGCGCGACGACGGCGCTGGCCGCGGTGATCGCGTCGACGGCCGCGGTGTGCGACCTGGATCTGGTGGTGATCGGCGGTGGGGTCGCCAAGGCCGGCGACATACTGTTCGGACCGCTGCGTGAAGCGCTGACCCGCTACACGGGGTTGACGTTCATCCGGGAGCTGCGGGTGCTGCCCGCCCACCTCGGGGGCGACGCCGGACTGGTCGGCGCCGCCGCCCTGGTGCGCTGACTCACCCGGCGATGCGGATGAGCTTCTTATTGACGAACTCGTCGATGCCGAAGCGGCCCAGTTCGCGGCCGAAACCGGACCGCTTCACGCCGCCGAACGGCAGTTCCGCGCCCTCGGCGCCGACGGCGTTGACGAACACCATGCCCGCCTCGATCTTGTCGGCGACCCGCTTGGCCTGTTCGGGGTCGGTGGTGAAGACGTAGGAGCCCAGCCCGAACGGGGTGTCGTTGGCCAGTTCGATGGCGGCGTCCTCGTCGGCCGCCTTGTAGACGGTGGCCACCGGGCCGAACAGTTCCTCCTTGGCCGACGGCGCGTCCGGGGAGACACCGGTGAGCACCCCGGGCGGGAAGAACGCCCCGTTGCGCTCGCCGTCGGAGGTGAGGGTGGCACCGTCGGCGACCACCCGCTTGACCTGCTCCTCGAGGCGCTCGGCGGCGGCCACCGAGGACAGCGGGGCCAGCCCGTCGGCCTTGGCCAACACCTTCTTGGTGAACTTGTCGAGGAACTCGTCGTAGATGCCCTCGGCGACGATGATGCGCTTCGCCGCGTTGCACGCCTGGCCGGTGTTCTCGAACCGTCCGTCGACCGCGGCATCCACGGTGGCGTCCAGGTCATCGGAGGACAGCAGGATGAACGGGTCCGAACCGCCGAGTTCGAGGACCACCTTCTTCAGGTTGCGTCCGGCGATCTCGGCGACCGCGGCACCGGCACGTTCCGACCCGGTCAGCGATACGCCCTGGATCCGCGGGTCGGCGATGAGGTCGGCGATCTGCTCGTTGGTCGCGTAGATGTTGACGTAGGCGCCCGCGGGATAGCCGGCGTCGGTGAAGATCTGCTCCAGCGCGGCGGCGGACTCCGGGCATTGCGGGGCGTGCTTGAGCACGATGGTGTTGCCGAGCACCAGGTTCGGGCCGGCGAAACGGGCCACCTGGTAGTAGGGGTAGTTCCACGGCATGATGCCCAGCAGCACCCCGACCGCGCTGCGCCGGATCAGCGCGCTGCCTTCCCCGTCGAGCAGGTCGATGGGCTCGTCGGCGAGGAACTTCTCGGCGTTGTCGGCGTAGAACTCGTAGATCGAGGCGCTGAACTCCACCTCGCCGACCGACTGGTCCAGCGGCTTGCCCATCTCGCGCTGGATGATCGCCGCCAGCTCGTCCTTGCGCTCGTTGTGCAGCGCGGCCACCTTGCGGATCAGCTCGGCACGTTGAGCGACCGTGGTGGACTTGGACCACTCCTTGAAGGCCGTCGACGCCGCCGATACCGCCGCCTCGATCTGGTCATCGGTCGCGGTGGGGTATTCCTTCACCACGTTGCCGGTCGCCGGATCAACTACCGCGTACAGACTCATCGAATTCGCTCCTTAACCACGGACAATGGGTGTCAGTGTCGAACCTACGCGGTTCCGCGCGCGCTGCCTCGTTTTGGCCGATCGGGCCGCGGCAGGCTATCCTTTCCGGGTTCCACCAAAGACCGTCGGTCACCGAGCAATCGGTTGAAGGTCCCGGGTTCACCCGGGCGGCCCACGCAGGAGGACGAGGTAGAAGCATTCTTGCGCGCCCCGACCTGTCTGTGTCGGGGCGTTCGTGTTTTCTCCGAGACTTTTTGCCGCCCATGCGGGGCCCGGGTGGTTGGTGGACGTCCCAACCATTACGAGGAGGCAAGCATGGCCAAGGCTGAAAAGGCCACCGCGGTCGCCGACATCGCCGAGAAGTTCAAGGAGGCGACGGCCACCGTCGTCACCGAGTACCGCGGCCTGAAGGTGTCCAACCTTGCCGAGCTGCGCAGGTCGCTGGGTGACGGTGTGACCTACACCGTCGCCAAGAACACCCTGGTGAAGCGTGCAGCGGCCGAGGCCGGCGTGGAGGGTCTCGACGACCTGTTCACCGGTCCGACCGCCATCGCGTTCATCAGCGGTGAGCCCGTCGACGCCGCCAAGGCGATCAAGAAGTTCGCCAAGGACAACAAGGCGTTGGTCGTCAAGGGCGGCTACATGGACGGCCGCGCGCTGTCCGTGGGCGAAGTCGAGCGCATCGCCGATCTGGAGTCGCGTGAGGTCCTGCTGTCCAAGCTGGCCGGCGCGATGAAGGCGAAGCAGTCCCAGGCCGCCGCGCTGTTCGTGGCGCCCGCGTCGCAGATCGCCCGCCTGGCTGCAGCTCTGCAAGAGAAGAAGGCCGGCGAAGACAACGCCGCCTGATACCGAACCACCACCACCCATAAGAGATAAGGAATCACCATGGCAAAGCTGTCCACCGACGAACTGCTCGACGCGTTCAAGGAAATGACCCTGCTCGAGCTCTCTGAGTTCGTGAAGCAGTTCGAGGAGACCTTCGACGTCACCGCCGCCGCTCCGGTCGCCGTTGCCGCCGGCCCCGCCGCCGGTGGCGCGCCCGCCGAGGCCGCCGAGGAGCAGAGCGAATTCGACGTCATCCTCGAGGGTGCCGGCGACAAGAAGATCGGCGTCATCAAGGTCGTCCGCGAGATCGTTTCCGGCCTGGGCCTCAAGGAGGCCAAGGACCTCGTCGACAGCGCCCCCAAGCCGCTGCTGGAGAAGGTCAACAAGGAAGCCGCCGACGACGCCAAGGCCAAGCTCGAGGCCGCCGGCGCATCGGTCACCGTCAAGTAGTTCGCACACACTGTGGGCCGGGTCGAATTCGACCCGGCCCACAGCTGTCTGTGGAGGCGCTCAGTGTGCGGTTCGTCGTTGCTGAAAAACTGTGTAGGTTACAGTGACTCAAGCCACAGGCGGGTGCAGCAGGTGGCGCGGCGGTGCTGTGAGCGGAAGGAAGCTGTATGGGCGTCCAAATCGACGTGACTGGACTGAGCAAATCGTTCGGTGCATCGAAGATCTGGGAAGACGTCACGCTGACGGTTCCCGAGGGTGAAGTCAGCGTGTTGCTGGGCCCGTCGGGTACTGGTAAGTCGGTGTTCCTGAAGTCGCTGATCGGCCTGCTGCGCCCGGAGCGCGGCTCGATCGTCATCGACGGCACCAACATCCTGGAGTGCTCGGCCAAGGAGCTCTACGAGATCCGCACCCTGTTCGGTGTGCTGTTCCAGGACGGTGCGCTGTTCGGCTCGATGAACATCTACGACAACACGGCCTTCCCGCTGCGTGAGCACACCAAGAAGTCCGAGTCCGAGATCCGCAACATCGTGATGGAAAAGCTCGAGCTCGTCGGTATGCCCAACGACGGGCACAAGTTCCCCGGTGAGATCTCCGGCGGTATGCGCAAGCGCGCCGGCCTGGCCCGCGCGCTGGTGCTGGACCCGAAGATCATCCTGTGCGACGAGCCGGACTCCGGTCTGGATCCGGTGCGTACCGCGTATCTGTCCCAGCTGTTGATCGATATCAACGCCCAGATCGACGCGACCGTGCTGATCGTGACGCACAACATCAACATCGCCCGCACGGTGCCCGACAACATCGGCATGTTGTTCCGCAAGAAGCTGGTCATGTTCGGCCCGCGTGAGGTGTTGCTGACTTCCGAGGAGCCGGTGGTCAAGCAGTTCCTCAACGGTCGTCGTATCGGGCCGATCGGTATGTCGGAGGAGAAGGACGAGGCCACCGCCGCGGCCGAGCAGGCCATGATGGACGCCGGTCAGCACGACGGTGGCGTCGAGGAGATCGAGGGTGTGCCGCCGCAGCTGATGGCCACTCCCGGTATGCCCGAGCGCAAGGCCGTGGGGCGTCGTCAGGCCCGGGTGCGCGAGATCCTGCACACCCTGCCGCCGGCCGCCCAGGAGGCCATCCGCGACGACCTGGAGGGCACCCACAAGTACGCGGCGCACGAGCCCGGCCACGTCGCGCGCCCGCACCACGAGGACGACACCCCGACCACGTCGATCCCCGTCGCCAAGGAGTAACACCGCTCACCCACAGAAAACCGCCCGCGCTTGCGCCCGGGCGGTTTTTTGCTGTCGGCATCGCCCGCCGATGGCCCCCGCGTGGGGTTCGTGGACGGAAAATCCACAGCCGACACGGCCTTATCTCTTGACGGAAGCAGGCAAACGGGCCAGTCTGTTCCTCAGCAATGTAGGAGAGGTTGAACACCATCGAGTCGCCAGCCAGCGCCCCGGTTCCCCCTCCACTTGCGGTGGTTGAGGATTGCGCCGTCTTGGGCTAGTATCGGACGTTGCGCTGGCTGCATCCTGCCCACCCTTCACTGCACCTGACATCGTGACCTAGCCTGAGCCCTGCTCAGCGAGCTAGACGCGTGCCGTGGTTCGTCGAAGATTCGGGCTTGAGAGCCAGCCGAACCGATGCAGATATAGCTGGAAGGGTGCATCTTGGCAGTCTCGAGCCAGAGCAAGTCAGATTCCACTAATAGCTCCGTACCTGGGGCGCCGAACCGAATTTCCTTCGCCAAGCTCCGTGAGCCTCTCGAGGTTCCGGGGCTCCTTGACGTTCAGACCGACTCGTTCGAGTGGCTGGTCGGCTCGGACCGGTGGCGTGCAAAGGCGATCGACCGCGGCGACGTGAACCCGGTCGGCGGCCTGGAAGAGGTACTTGCCGAACTGTCCCCGATCGAGGACTTCTCCGGCTCGATGTCGCTGAGCTTCTCCGATCCGCGCTTCGACGAGGTCAAGGCGCCGGTGGACGAGTGCAAAGACAAGGACATGACGTACGCGGCCCCGCTGTTCGTCACGGCCGAGTTCATCAACAACAACACCGGTGAGATCAAGAGCCAGACGGTCTTCATGGGTGACTTCCCGATGATGACCGAGAAGGGCACCTTCATCATCAACGGCACCGAGCGTGTCGTGGTGAGCCAGCTGGTCCGTTCGCCGGGCGTGTACTTCGACTCGTCCATCGACAAGGCCACCGAGAAGGACCTGCACAGCGTCAAGGTCATCCCGGGCCGCGGCGCGTGGCTGGAGTTCGACGTCGACAAGCGCGACACCGTCGGTGTGCGCATCGACCGTAAGCGCCGCCAGCCGGTCACCGTGCTGCTGAAGGCCCTCGGCTGGACCAACGAGCAGATCACCGAGCGCTTCGGCTTCTCCGAGATCATGATGGGCACGCTGGAGAAGGACAACACCGCTGGCACCGATGAGGCGCTGCTGGACATCTACCGGAAGCTGCGCCCGGGCGAGCCGCCGACCAAGGAGTCCGCGCAGACCCTGCTGGAGAACCTGTTCTTCAAGGAGAAGCGCTACGACCTGGCCCGCGTCGGCCGCTACAAGGTGAACAAGAAGCTGGGCCTCAACGCCGGCCAGCCGATCACCAACTCGACGCTGACCGAAGAGGACGTCGTCGCGACCATCGAGTACTTGGTGCGCCTGCACGAGGGCCAGACGGTCATGACCGCCCCCGGTGGTGTCGAGGTCCCGGTCGAGGTCGACGACATCGACCACTTCGGTAACCGTCGTCTGCGCACCGTCGGTGAGCTGATCCAGAACCAGATCCGGGTCGGCCTGTCCCGCATGGAGCGTGTCGTGCGTGAGCGCATGACCACCCAGGACGTCGAGGCGATCACCCCGCAGACCCTGATCAACATCCGTCCCGTCGTGGCGGCGATCAAGGAGTTCTTCGGGACCAGCCAGCTGTCGCAGTTCATGGACCAGAACAACCCGCTGTCGGGTCTGACCCACAAGCGCCGCCTGTCGGCGTTGGGCCCCGGCGGTCTGTCCCGTGAGCGCGCCGGCCTGGAGGTCCGCGACGTGCACTCCAGCCACTACGGCCGGATGTGCCCGATCGAGACCCCGGAAGGCCCGAACATCGGCCTGATCGGTTCGCTGTCGGTGTACGCGCGGGTGAACCCGTTCGGCTTCATCGAGACGCCGTACCGCAAGGTCGTCGATGGTGCCGTCACCGACCAGATCGACTACCTGACCGCCGACGAGGAGGACCGCCACATCGTGGCGCAGGCCAACTCGCCGCTGGACGGTTCCGGCCGGTTCACCGAGGAAAAGATCCTGGTCCGTCGTAAGGGTGGCGAGGTCGAATTCGTCTCGGCCACCGACGTGGACTACATGGACGTCTCGCCGCGCCAGATGGTGTCGGTCGCGACGGCGATGATCCCGTTCCTCGAGCACGACGACGCCAACCGTGCCCTGATGGGTGCCAACATGCAGCGCCAGGCGGTTCCGCTGGTGCGTAGCGAGGCCCCGCTGGTCGGCACCGGTATGGAGCTGCGCGCCGCGATCGACGCCGGTGACGTGGTCGTCGCCGACAAGACCGGTGTGATCGAAGAGGTCTCGGCCGACTACATCACCGTGATGGCCGACGACGGCTCCCGCCAGACCTACCGGATGCGCAAGTTCGCCCGCTCCAACCACGGCACGTGCGCCAACCAGCGCCCGATCGTGGACACCGGACAGCGGGTCGAGGCCGGCCAGGTGCTCGCCGACGGTCCGTGCACCGAGAACGGTGAGATGGCGCTGGGCAAGAACCTGCTCGTCGCCGTCATGCCGTGGGAGGGCCACAACTACGAAGACGCGATCATCCTCTCCAACCGACTGGTCGAAGAGGACGTGCTCACCTCGATTCACATCGAGGAGCACGAGATCGACGCCCGCGACACCAAGCTGGGCGCCGAGGAGATCACCCGGGACATCCCGAACGTCTCCGATGAGGTGCTGGCCGATCTCGACGAGCGCGGCATCATCCGCATCGGCGCCGAGGTCCGCGACGGCGACATCCTGGTCGGCAAGGTCACCCCGAAGGGCGAGACCGAGCTGACCCCGGAAGAGCGTCTGCTGCGTGCCATCTTCGGCGAGAAGGCCCGCGAGGTCCGCGACACGTCGCTCAAGGTGCCCCACGGTGAGTCCGGCAAGGTCATCGGCATCCGCGTGTTCAGTCGCGAGGACGACGACGAGCTGCCCGCCGGCGTCAACGAACTGGTCCGCGTCTACGTGGCCCAGAAGCGCAAGATCTCCGACGGTGACAAGCTCGCCGGCCGCCACGGCAACAAGGGCGTCATCGGCAAGATCCTGCCCGTCGAGGACATGCCGTTCATGCCCGACGGCACCCCGGTGGACATCATCCTGAACACCCACGGTGTGCCGCGTCGTATGAATATCGGCCAGATCCTGGAAACCCACCTCGGATGGGTCGCCAAGGCCGGCTGGAACATCGAAGGCTCACCCGAATGGGCGGCCAAGCTGCCCGAGGGCATGCTGTCCGCCCCGGCCGATTCCATCGTGGCCACCCCGGTGTTCGACGGTGCCCAGGAAGGGGAGTTGGAGGGCCTGCTCGGCTCGACGCTGCCCAACCGCGACGGCGACGTCATGGTCAACGCGCAGGGTAAGGCCGAGCTGTTCGACGGTCGGTCCGGCGAGCCGTTCCCGTACCCGGTGACGGTCGGCTACATGTACATCCTGAAGCTGCACCACCTGGTGGACGACAAGATCCACGCCCGCTCGACCGGTCCGTACTCGATGATCACCCAGCAGCCGCTCGGTGGTAAGGCGCAGTTCGGTGGTCAGCGGTTCGGCGAGATGGAGTGCTGGGCCATGCAGGCCTACGGCGCGGCCTACACGCTGCAGGAGCTGCTCACCATCAAGTCCGACGACACGGTGGGTCGCGTCAAGGTGTACGAGGCGATCGTCAAGGGCGAGAACATCCCCGAACCCGGTATCCCGGAGTCGTTCAAGGTGCTTCTCAAGGAGCTGCAGTCGCTCTGCCTGAACGTCGAGGTGCTGTCTTCGGACGGCGCGGCAATCGAAATGCGAGACGGCGACGACGAGGACCTGGAGCGCGCAGCTGCCAACCTCGGAATCAACCTGTCGCGCAACGAATCTGCCTCTGTCGAAGATCTGGCCTAATTAGTATTTCTAGTCCCGAAAGGGGAAAGGGAGTTACGTGCTAGACGTCAACTTCTTCGATGAACTCCGCATCGGTCTCGCGACCGCGGACGACATCCGCAACTGGTCCTACGGCGAGGTCAAGAAGCCGGAGACCATCAACTACCGCACGCTCAAGCCAGAGAAGGACGGCCTGTTCTGCGAGAAGATCTTCGGACCGACTCGCGACTGGGAGTGCTACTGCGGCAAGTACAAGCGCGTCCGCTTCAAGGGCATCATCTGTGAGCGCTGCGGCGTCGAGGTGACCCGCGCCAAGGTGCGCCGTGAGCGGATGGGCCATATCGAGCTGGCCGCACCCGTCACGCACATCTGGTACTTCAAGGGTGTGCCGAGCCGGTTGGGCTACCTGCTGGACCTGGCCCCGAAGGATCTGGAAAAGATCATCTACTTCGCGGCCTACGTGATCACCTCGGTCGACACCGAGATGCGCCACAACGAGCTGTCCACCCTCGAAGCCGAGATGGTCGTCGAGAAGAAGGCCGTCGAGGATCAGCGCGACGCCGACCTGGAGGCCCGGGCCCAGAAGCTCGAAGCCGACCTGGCCGAGCTGGAGCGCGACGGTGCCAAGTCCGACGTGCGCCGCAAGGTGCGCGACGGCGGCGAGCGCGAGATGCGTCAGCTGCGCGACCGCGCCGGCCGTGAGCTGGAGCGTCTCGACGAGATCTGGACCACCTTCACCAAGCTGGCCCCCAAGCAGCTCATCGTGGACGAGGTGCTCTACCGCGAGCTCATCGACCGCTACGGCGAGTACTTCGAGGGCGCCATGGGCGCCGAGTCGATCAAGAAGCTCATCGAGACCTTCGACATCGACGCCGAGGCCGAGAGCCTGCGCGACACCATCAAGAACGGCAAGGGCCAGAAGAAGCTTCGCGCGCTGAAGCGGCTGAAGGTCGTCGCGGCGTTCCAGATGAACCGCAACTCGCCGATGGGCATGGTGCTCGACGCCGTTCCGGTGATCCCGCCGGAGCTGCGCCCGATGGTGCAGCTCGACGGTGGCCGCTTCGCCACCTCGGACCTCAACGACCTGTACCGCCGCGTCATCAACCGCAACAACCGGCTCAAGCGTCTGATCGATCTGGGTGCGCCCGAGATCATCGTCAACAACGAGAAGCGCATGCTTCAGGAGTCGGTGGACGCGCTGTTCGACAACGGCCGTCGTGGCCGGCCGGTGACCGGTCCGGGCAACCGTCCGCTCAAGTCGCTGTCCGATCTGCTCAAGGGCAAGCAGGGCCGGTTCCGTCAGAACCTGCTCGGTAAGCGCGTCGACTACTCGGGCCGTTCGGTCATCGTGGTCGGCCCGCAGCTCAAGCTGCACCAGTGCGGTCTGCCCAAGCTGATGGCTCTGGAGCTGTTCAAGCCGTTCGTGATGAAGCGTCTGGTCGACCTGAACCACGCGCAGAACATCAAGAGCGCCAAGCGCATGGTGGAACGTCAGCGTCCCCAGGTGTGGGATGTCCTCGAAGAGGTCATCGCCGAGCACCCGGTGCTGCTGAACCGGGCACCCACGCTGCACCGCCTCGGTATCCAGGCCTTCGAGCCGCAGCTGGTGGAGGGCAAGGCCATCCAGCTGCACCCGCTGGTGTGTGAGGCGTTCAACGCCGACTTCGACGGTGACCAGATGGCCGTGCACCTTCCGCTGTCCGCGGAGGCGCAGGCCGAGGCCCGCATCCTGATGCTGTCGTCGAACAACATCCTGTCTCCCGCGTCGGGCCGTCCGCTGGCCATGCCGCGTCTGGACATGGTGACCGGTCTGTACTTCCTGACCACCGAGATCTCCGGTGACACCGGCGAGTACACCCCGGCGGCCAAGGACACCCCGGAGACCGGCGTGTACAGCTCGCCGGCCGAGGCCATCATGGCGATGGACCGCGGTGTGCTGTCGGTGCGCGCGAAGATCAAGGTGCGGCTGACCAACCAGCGTCCGCCGGCCGATATCGAGGCGCAGCTGTTCCCCGAGGGCTGGAACTTCGGTGACGCCTGGATCGCCGACACCACGCTGGGCCGCGTGCTCTTCAACGAGCTGCTGCCCAAGGGCTACCCGTTCGTCAACGCGCAGATGTTCAAGAAGGCGCAGGCCGCGATCATCAACGATTTGGCCGAGCGGTACCCGATGATCGTCGTCGCGCAGACCGTCGACAAGCTCAAGGACGCCGGCTTCCACTGGGCCACCCGCTCGGGTGTCACGGTCTCGATGGCCGACGTGCTCGTTCCGCCGCAGAAGGCGGACATCCTGGAGCGCTACGAGGGCGAAGCCGACTCGATCGAGAAGCAGTACCAGCGCGGCAAGCTCAACCACGACGAGCGCAACGGCGAGCTGGTGAAGATCTGGCAGCAGGCCACCGAAGAGGTCGGCAAGGCGCTGGAGGAGTACTACCCCGAGGACAACCCGATCATCACGATCGTGAAGTCCGGCGCCACGGGCAACCTGACCCAGACCCGCACGCTCGCGGGTATGAAGGGTCTGGTCACCAACCCGAAGGGTGAGTACATCCCGCGTCCGATCAAGTCCTCGTTCCGCGAGGGCCTGACCGTGCTGGAGTACTTCATCAACACCCACGGTGCCCGTAAGGGTCTGGCCGACACCGCGCTGCGTACCGCCGACTCGGGTTACCTGACCCGCCGTCTGGTGGACGTCAGCCAGGACGTCATCGTGCGTGAGACCGACTGTGAGACCGAACGCGGTATCAACGTCACCCTCGCCGAGAAGCAGGATGACGGCAGCCTGGTCCGCGATCAGCACATCGAGACCTCGGCGTACGCCCGCACGCTGGCCACCGACGCGGTGGACGCGAACGGCAACGTCGTCGTCGCGCGTGGACATGACCTGGGCGACCCGGCCATCGACGCGCTGCTGGCCGCCGGCATCACCGAGGTGAAGGTCCGCTCCGTGCTGACCTGCACCACCGGTACCGGCGTCTGCGCCATGTGCTACGGCCGCTCGATGGCCACCGGCAAGCTCGTCGACATCGGCGAGGCCGTCGGTATCGTCGCGGCGCAGTCCATCGGTGAGCCCGGTACGCAGCTGACCATGCGTACCTTCCACCAGGGTGGTGTCACCGGTGGCGCCGACATCGTCGGTGGTCTGCCGCGTGTGCAGGAACTGTTCGAGGCCCGCGTGCCGAAGAACCGTGCCCCGATCGCCGATGTCACCGGCCGGGTGCAGCTGGAGGAGACCGACAAGTTCTACAAGATCACCATCGTCCCCGACGATGGTGGCGAGGAAGTCGTCTACGACAAGCTGACCCGTCGCCAGCGCCTGAAGGTGTTCAAGCACGACGATGGTTCCGAGCGTCTGCTCTCCGACGGTGACCACGTCGAGGTCGGCCAGCAGCTCATGGAAGGTGCTGCCGATCCGCACGAGGTGCTGCGTGTCCAGGGCCCCCGCGAGGTGCAGATCCACCTCGTCAAGGAGGTCCAGGAGGTCTACCGGGCGCAGGGCGTGTCGATCCACGACAAGCACATCGAGGTCATCGTGCGGCAGATGCTGCGCCGCGTGACGATCATCGATTCCGGCGCCACGGAGTTCCTGCCCGGATCGCTGACCGAGCGCAGCGAGTTCGAGTCGGAGAACCGTCGGGTCGTCGCCGAGGGCAACGAGCCCGCGGCCGGCCGTCCGGTGCTGATGGGTATCACGAAGGCATCGCTGGCCACCGATTCGTGGCTGTCGGCGGCGTCGTTCCAGGAGACCACCCGCGTGCTGACCGATGCGGCGATCAACTGCCGCAGCGACAAGCTGCAGGGTCTGAAGGAGAACGTGATCATCGGCAAGCTGATCCCGGCCGGTACCGGTATCAACCGCTACCGCAACATCCAGGTGCAGCCGACCGAAGAGGCCCGCGCTGCGGCGTACACGATCCCGTCCTACGAGGATCAGTACTACAGCCCGGACTTCGGCCAGAGCACCGGTGCTGCGGTGCCGCTGGACGACTACGGATACAGCGACTACCGCTAGTTCACGGAAAAGCCCCCGCTTTCGAGCGGGGGCTTTTTCGTGTCAGCGCAACGCTTTTCGGCCGGTAGTGGCCATCAGCAGTTCCAGTGCGGTGTCGCGGATCTCGGGGCCCTCCCCGCATACGAGGTCCAGGTCGGTGGCGACCAGTCGGACGTCAGCGACGAGTTCTGCGGCCCCGCCGAACCGCGTCGAGGTGCGAATCTGGTAGCGCAGCGAGCGTTCGACGGCCTCGCGCGGGTAGTGACGGGTGATGCCGAGCGGACGGCGGATGTCCTCCCCGTGCACGACCTCTTCGACGATGCGGGAGTCGCGCGGGGCCGGCGGCGTCGTGGTGCGGGTGGCCGCAGCCTTGAGGCGGTGCAGTGTCTGGGCGGGGGTCGCGCCCCGCGCGCGGGCGATGCCGCGGTCGTTCTGCCGGTCGAAATCGAAACCGGCGCTGATCATGTCGCGGACGAAGCCGAGCCGGGTGGACTCGGCGACATCGACCAGGTGCGCCACGACATCGTGCACGGTCCACCGCGCGCACCCCGACGGCCGATCCCACCGATCCTCGGGCAGGCCTTCGAGGTCGGCGATCAGCGCCGCGCGCTCGGCGTGCACCAGCGGCCAGACGTCGTTGCTCATGTGTGGTTGGACCCGCGTCGGGCCCAGATGTCATCGGCTACCAGGTTTCAGTCAATGTGGGCCGGACGTCGACGTGGCTGAATCCAGGTAGGGGCTCGGCCCGGATCGTCTACCTGTGTGCAGCCGAGTCGGGGCCGTGGCGGTCTTGGCTGAACCCACGCACCTATGCACCTATCCGCCGGTCGCCTGGCCGCCGCGACTCCCGGAGCGGGAGCACGCGGCGGCCGGAGTCCGATCAGCGTGCCGTGTCTG
Source organism: Mycobacterium adipatum (assembly GCF_001644575.1). NCBI lineage: Bacteria > Bacillati > Actinomycetota > Actinomycetes > Mycobacteriales > Mycobacteriaceae > Mycobacterium > Mycobacterium adipatum. The sequence continues at coordinate 5,345,732 of NZ_CP015596.1, read as the reverse complement.
CCTGACGACGCTGCTTGCGCATTTCGCGTTGGTACTTCACCAGCGCGACCAAGGCCTTGGGGTTGCGCGCCAAGGCGACGGCGGCCTGCCCGCCCATCTTGACCTTCTGACCGAACGTCGGGTTGTCCTGGGGTTCCACTGCTCGCCTCTCAACGATCTTGATTGTCCGCTCTGCACCATAGCCGGGCTGTCACCCGGCGCGCCTAGACTGGCCGGGTGCTCATCGGATCGCATGTCAACCCCGAAGACCCGATCTCCGCGGCCGCCGCAGAAGGCGCCGACGCGGTCCAGTTCTTCCTCGGGAACCCGCAGAGCTGGAAGAAACCCCAGCCGCGTGAGGACGCCGAGGCGCTCAAGGCCGCCAGCGTGCCGCTGTACGTGCACGCGCCGTACCTGATCAACGTCGCCTCCGCGAACAACCGGGTGCGCATCCCGTCGCGCAAGATCCTGCAAGACACCTGCGACGCGGCCGCCGATATCGGTGCCACCGCCGTGATCGTGCACGGCGGACACGCCGACGACAACGACATGGAGGCCGGTTTCGAGCGCTGGGTGAAGGCGCTGGACCACCTGCAGACCGATGTGCCGGTCTACCTGGAGAACACCGCCGGCGGTGACCACGCGATGGCGCGGCATTTCGACACCATCGCCCGACTGTGGGACCACATCGGGCACAAGGGAATCGGCTTCTGCCTGGACACCTGCCACGCCTGGGCGGCAGGTGAGGCGTTGATCGACGCCGTCGACCGAATCAAGTCCATCACCGGCCGCATCGACCTGGTGCACTGCAACGACTCCCGCGACGCCGCGGGCTCCGGCGCGGACCGGCACGCCAACTTCGGCACCGGGCAGATCGACCCCGACCTGCTGGTCGCGGTGGTCAAGGCCGCCGGCGCCCCGGTGATCTGCGAGACCTCGGAAGAGGGCCGCAAGGACGACATCGCCTTCCTGCGCGACAACCTCTGAGGCCACACCGTGACGTCGGCAAACGGCAGGTGACCGGACGGTGAACTAGGCTCACCTCTCGTGGCGACGATTGACGAGGAACAGTCGATCGTCGCGGGTGCGGTCACGGCGCCCGGTCCTCGCACCCAGCGCCTGCGGTATCTGCGCTACGCCGCCGTCACCATCTGGGCGGCCGTCGTGCTGTGGCGCACGATCACCGACGGATTCGCCTTCAACCGGGAACTGGTGTTGCTCTACATCAGCACCGGACTCATCGCGGCCAGTATCGGCCAGGGCCGGCGGATGTTCTATGTGATCCGTGACTGGCTGCCGTTCGCGGTGCTGCTCATCGCCTACGACCTCAGCAGGGGCGCGGCCGACCTGGTCGGGCGCCCCACGCTGTGGCACTGGCAGGCCGAAGCCGACCGGTGGCTGTTCGCCGGCACCATGCCGACGGTCTGGCTGCAGGAACGTCTGAAACTGCCGCAGCCGCCGTGGTGGGAAGTCGGCATCAGCACCGTCTACATGTCGTTCTTCATCCTGCCGTACGTCATCGCCGGAGTGCTCTGGCTGCGTGACCGCGAGGAATGGAAGCGGTTCGTCAAGCTGTTCGTCGGGCTCAACGTCGCCGGCCTGGTGATCTATGCGCTGGTGCCCGCCGCGCCGCCCTGGGCGGCGGCGCGCTGCACCCCCGAGGACGTCGCCGGCGGACCGTCGGGCCCGCGGTGCATGTTCAAGTCCGCCCGCGGTGTCCCCGACGGTGGCGTGCTCGGCGGGATGGAAAGCGTGCGGGACGGCGCCAACGACTGGATCGAGCGCATCGTCACACGGGGCTGGGGCAACCTGAACCTGCACACCGCGACCGCCCTGCTGGACCAGGGCCAGGCCAGCGTCAACCTGGTGGCGGCGATCCCGTCGCTGCACGCGGGGATGTCGGCTGCACTGGCCGCGTTCCTGTGGACCCGGCTCAACCGCGGCTGGCGCCCGGTGCTGGTGGCCTACCCGCTGGTCATGGCCTTCACGCTGGTGTACACCGCCGAGCACTATGTCGTCGACATCCTGCTGGGCTGGGCGCTGGCCGCCGCGGTGATCTACGCCGGGCACGCCTACGAGCGGCGCAAGGCCGCCAGGACTTAGCCCGCCGCTCAGGTCAGGTAGATCTTGCGCAGCGTCTCGGTGACGGTCCAGGTGGTCTCGGCGCCGGCGGCCAGCCGTCCGATATCGCCGGGGCGCAGCTGCAGCGCCGGCGTGCCGTCGGCGAACTCGACGGTGGCGGCCCCGGCGAGCACGACGAACACCTCGTCGGCCTCGACATCGGTCATGGTGCCGACCGACATCTCCCACACGCCGACCTCCAGGCCGCCGACGTGGGTGAGCGTCGAGGCGGCCGTGCTCGGATCACCCGCCACGGACTGTTCGGCGCGCACCGGTTCGTGGGTGAGTGCCAGTGCGGCGGCGCGGATGACAGTGTTGGGCTGCACCGCACGAGTATGCCCTGTGTTACGTATCTTGTGCAGCTGTCGAGAAAATGTAACAGTGGGGTATGGCCACCCATGTCGTCACCAATCAGGTTCCCCCGCTGCTCGACCACAATCCGGCCGCCTCACCGGTGCTCATGGAGGCGCTGGTGCGCGAGGGTGGCGGTTGGGGCGCCGACGAGGTCACCGAACTCGGTGCCCTGAGCGGGTCGGAACGGGCGCAGCGTTGGGGTGAACTCGCCGACCGGCACCGTCCGGTGCTGCACACCCACGATCGCTACGGACACCGCATCGACGAGGTCGAATTCGACCCGGCCTACCACGAGCTGATGAACGTCGCCGTCACGCACGGTCTGCACGGCGCCCCGTGGGCCGATGACCGCACCGGTTCCCACGTGGTCCGCGCCGCCAAGACCTCGGTGTGGACACCCGAACCGGGGCACATCTGCCCGATCTCCATGACCTACGCCGTCGTACCCGCGCTGCGGTGCAACCCCGAACTGGCGGCGGTCTACGAACCGCTGCTCACCAGCCGGGTGTACGACCCCGTGCTCGCGGTGCCCGCGACCAAGGCCGGCCTCACCGCCGGCATGTCGATGACCGAGAAACAGGGCGGCTCCGATGTCCGGGCGGGCACCACCGAGGCGGTGCCCAACGCCGACGGGAGCTACACCCTGACCGGGCACAAGTGGTTCACCTCGGCGCCGATGTGCGATGTGTTCCTGGTCCTCGCGCAGGCGCCGGGAGGGTTGAGCTGCTTCTTCCTGCCGCGGGTGCTGCCCGACGGCACCCGCAACCAGATGCTGCTGCAGCGCCTCAAGGACAAGCTCGGCAACCACGCCAACGCCTCCAGCGAGGTCGAATATTCTCGCGCGACGGCCTGGTTGGTGGGCGAGGAGGGCCGCGGCGTGAAGACCATCATCGAGATGGTCAACCTCACCCGGCTGGACTGCACGCTGGGCAGCGCCACCAGCATGCGCACCGGGCTGAGCCGCGCCGTGCACCATGCGCAGCACCGAAAGGCGTTCGGCGCGTACCTGATCGACCAGCCGCTGATGCGCAATGTGCTGGCCGACCTCGCCGTCGAGGCGGAGGCCGCGACTATGCTGGCCATGCGGATGGCCGGGGCGACCGATCGCGCGGTGCGCGGTGACGAACGTGAGTCGCTGCTGCGCCGGATCGGCCTCGCCGCGGCCAAGTACTGGGTGTGCAAACGGGCGACACCGCACGCCGCGGAGGCGATGGAGTGCCTCGGCGGCAACGGTTATGTCGAGGACTCCGGCATGCCGCGGCTCTACCGGGAGGCGCCGCTGATGGGCATCTGGGAGGGATCCGGCAACGTCAGCGCCCTGGACACGTTGCGCGCCATGGCAACCCGCCCGGAGTGCATCGAGGTGCTCTTCGACGAACTTGGTCAGGCCCAGGACCCGCGGCTGGCTGCGCACGTCGCCGCGCTGAAGACCTCACTGGGCAGCCTCGGTGATATCGAGTACCGCGGACGGCAGGTCGCCGAGGACATCTCGTTGGCACTGCAGGGCGCGCTGCTGGTGCGCCACGGCCATCCCGCGGTCGCCGAGGCGTTCCTGGCCAGCCGGCTCGGCGGGCAGTGGGGTGGCGCGTTCGGCACCCTGCCGACCGGCCTGGACCTGGCGCCGATCATCGAGCGCGCCTTGGTGAAGGGATGACATCCCGGCGCGAGCAGACACAAATGGCCGCCAAATGGCCCCATATAGCGGCCATTTGCGTCTGCTCGCGGCAGGAGGGGAGCCCGTGGACACGCTGAACACCATGACTTACGAGGTGACCGGCCGCATCGCGCGGATCACCTTCAACCGCCCAGACAAGGGCAACGCCATCATCGCCGACACCCCGGTCGAGTTGGCCGAGCTGGTGGAGCGCGCCGACCTCGACCCGAGCGTGCATGTCATCCTAGTTTCCGGTGCCGGAGAGGGCTTCTGCGCGGGCTTCGACCTGGGGGCCTACGCCGACGGGAGCTCCTCGGCGGGATCGGATCGCCGCGGCACCGTGCTCGACGGCCGCACCCAGGCGGTCAACCACCGGCCCGATCAGCCGTGGGATCCGATGATCGACTATCAGATGATGAGCCGGTTCGTGCGCGGCTTCTCCAGCCTGATGCACTGCGACAAGCCGACCGTGGTGAAGATCCACGGCTACTGCATCGCCGGTGGCACCGATATCGCGCTGCATGCCGACCAGGTCATCACCGCCTCCGACGCCAAGATCGGTTACCCGCCGATGCGGGTCTGGGGTGTCCCGGCGGCCGGGCTGTGGGCACACCGGCTGGGTGATCAGCGCGCGAAAAGACTTCTGCTGACCGGGGATTGCCTGACCGGAGCGCAGGCCGCGGAGTGGGGGCTGGCCGTGGAGGCGCCCGAACCGCAGGATCTCGACGAGCGCACTGAGCGTCTGGTGGCGCGGATCGCCGCCATGCCGGTGAACCAGCTCATCATGGCCAAGCTGGCCTGCAACACCGCGCTGCTGCAGCAGGGCGTGGCCACCAGTCGGATGGTGAGCACGGTGTTCGACGGTATCGCGCGGCACACCCCGGAAGGTCACGCGTTCGTCGCCGACGCGGTCGAGCACGGCTTCCGGGAGGCCGTCCGGCACCGCGACGAGCCACTGGGTGACCATGGCCGCCGCGCCTCCGGAGTCTGACCGGTGCGTCTGACGGCCCGTTCGGTGGTGTTGAGCGTCCTGCTCGGCGCGCACCCGGCCTGGGCCTCGGCGGCCGAACTCGTGCTGTTGACAGCGGATTTCGGTATCCGTGAGTCCACGCTTCGGGTGGCGTTGACCCGCATGGTGAGCGCCGGGGATCTGGTGCGCTCGGCGGACGGTTACCGGCTCTCGGAGCGACTGCTGGCCCGGCAGCGCCGCCAGGACAGTGCGATCGAACCGCGGGAGCAACCCTGGGACGGGACGTGGACCACGCTGCTGATCACCAGCGTGGGCGCCGATGCCCGCACCCGCGCCGAGCTGCGGAACACCTTGCTGCAGAGCAGGTTCGGTGAGCTGCGCGAAGGGGCGTGGCTGCGCCCGGACAATCTCGGGGCGGACCTGCCCGACGAGGTCCTGGCCAAGGTGCGGGTGCTGCGCAGCCGCGACACCGATCCCGCCGGGCTGGTTGCCCAGCTGTGGGACCTGCCGGCCTGGGCTCGTGCCGGCGAGCGGTTGCTCGCCGAGATGGCCGAGGCCACCGATGTACCCGGACGTTTCGTGGTGGCCGCCGCCATCGTGCGCCATCTGCTGACCGATCCGGTGCTGCCGGCCGAACTGCTCCCGGCGGGTTGGCCCGGTGAACGGCTCCGGCTGGCCTACCGGGATTTCGCCGCCGAACTGGTCGCGCGGCGCGACAACGAAGCGGAGGCAGTGTGAGCGAAGGCGGCGTGCGGGTCGAACGAAACGGCCCGGTGACCACGGTGATCATGAACCGGCCGACGGCCCGCAACGCGGTGAACGGCCCGGCCGCCGCGCAGCTGTATGCGGCCTTCGACGAGTTCGAGCACGATGACAGCGCATCGGTCGCGGTGCTGTGCGGGGACAATGGAACCTTCTGCGCCGGAGCCGATCTCAAGGCCATGGGGACCGCCGACAGCAACCAGACCCACCGCAGCGGCCCGGCGCCGATGGGACCGACCCGGATGGTGCTGTCCAAACCGGTGATCGCCGCGGTCAGCGGTTACGCGGTGGCCGGCGGCCTGGAACTGGCGCTGTGGTGTGACCTGCGGGTCGTCGAGGAAGACGCCGAGTTCGGGGTGTTCTGCAGGCGCTGGGGTGTGCCGCTGATCGACGGCGGCACGGTGCGCCTGCCGCGCCTGATCGGGCACAGTCGCGCGATGGACCTGATCCTGACCGGCCGGGCCGTCGGCGCGCAGGAGGCCCTTCAGATCGGGCTGGCCAATCGGCTGGTGCCCAAGGGCCAGGCCCGCGCGGCCGCCGAGGAGTTGGCCGCCCAGTTGGCCGCGCTACCGCAACTGTGCCTGCGTGCCGACCGGCTTTCCGCACTGCATCAGTGGGGTGAAACCGAGCAGGACGCAATGGATTTCGAGTTCGGCAGCCTGGCCAAGGTGTCCACGGAGTTGCTGGCCGGCGCGAAACGCTTCGTCGACGGCGCCGGCCGGCACGGGGCCGACAGCTAGCCCTTGTCGACCTTGTTACCGCTGCCGAGGTCCTCGACCTTCGGGTCGCCGCCCTTGTAGACCACGGTGTTGTCGATACCGACCACGCTGATCTCGGTCTCGACACGCTCCAGCGTCACCTTGTTGTCGGCGCCGCCGATGTTGACGCTGGAGCAGGTGCCCTTGATGGTCAGCGTGTTGTTGGATCCACCGACGTTGAGCGCCTTGCCCTGCGCGCAGTCGATATCGGCGGTGGTCCCGAACGACCCATAGTTGATCGTGTTGCCGATCTCGACCTGAGCGCCCGAGGTACCCGCGGTGACCGTCGGGGCGTCGGAATCCCCACTCGCGCCGCATCCGGTGAGCGCGAGCGCCATCGCGGCGACGGTTCCTGCGATAAGAGTGCGCATGATTCCTCGATTCGTAGCCGGTCAGTTCCCAGACTAGGTGAGCGGAACGTTGATGATGGGGCGTCGCTCCGCGGCGCCGGGGCCGTCGAAATGCCACCATTCGCCGGAATACACGCTCAGCCCGCCGGCCGCCATGGCCTCGCGCAGCACCGCCCGGTTGTGTTGGGCGGCCGCGCTGACCCCGTCGGTGGCGTAGGCGTTGGCGGTCGCGGTGAAATCGTCGAAACCGGTACCCATCTCGGAGAGCGCTGTCGCCCCGGCGGTGGTGACATCCACCGATCGGCCCGACTCGTGGCTCTTCGAGTACGGCCCCGGCTGCGCCACCCAGGCCGGGTTGGACACCACCTGGAACATCGCCACCTGCACGTCGTGGGGGCGGTAGCAGTCCCAGAACACCAGTCGCAGCCCCCGGGTCCGCAGTTGGGCGGCCGCGGTGGCCAGCCCGTCGGCCAGTGATTCATGGATCAGGCACCGTGCGGCGGGCGGGTACAGCGGCGTCCCGACGAAGTTGTTCGCGGTGGCATAACGCAGGTCGATCACGGCATCGGGCACCGCGGAGCGGACGTCGATGAACCCGACCGCCCGGGCCGCCGCCGAGACCGGGGGGATCAACGGCTCACCGCCGGCCACCGTCATCGCACCGGGATTCATTGCCGCGACACCCATTCCACCCAGCAGCACGAACAGTGCGAGGATCCGACGCACAGGGTCAGGCCGGGGCCCAGTTGATGCGGTTGGTCATGCCGAGTTCCCGGCCGCGGTCGATCACCGCGGGGGCACCGTTGTGGTAGATCACCGTCTGGTCATAGCCGTACACGGTGACGTCGTTGATGATGTTGTCGGCGATGACGATGTTCGACGACCCCTGCAGGGTCACCGCCCAGCAGGTGCCCTTGGCGTTGATGGTGTTGCTGGTCCCGTTCACCAGCAGCGTGGCGTTGTTGCAGTCGATCGTCTGCACGACGCCCTGACCGGTGATGTGGGTGTCGCCGTTCTTGGCCTGCGCCGAGGGCGCGGCCAGACTCGCCAGCAGCAGCGGGGTGACCAACGCGCCCGCCGCGATGGACCGGCTCCGACTATGCACACTCAGGGTCGCCATGGGTCAACAGACTACGGTGCCCGACCCGCCCGCGGCGCCGCTTGCCGGGTTTGCCGTCCGGTCGCAGACGGCGTTGTCGCTGGGTAGCGTGTGCACCGATGCGTGCGCGTGGCTTCCGGACCACTCTCCGGCCTCTTGCCGTGGCAGCCACCGTGATGGCCGCCGCGGGTTGCGTGCAGCAGGTCGGCGGCATCGCGCAGCCGGTGCGCGCGGCCGGCGCCGATGGATATGCCGATGCCGAACGCGGCTACGGCTACAACGACAACCGCTGCGGACTGCTGACCGATGACTCGGTGCAGTCCATCCTGGCCGCCGACGACGTCGTGCGCCCGTACAGCGGCGCGGTCTGCCAGTACGTGCTGCCCCGCGGCGAGGCCATGATCGACGCGACCTTCGCGTGGTTCGACAGCGGGGACCTGGGCCGCGAGCGCGCGCTCGCGCTGGACCGTGGCGCCGAGGTCAGCGATACCGTCATCGAGCGCAGGACCGCCTTCCTGGCCCGCCGGGACATCACCGGCTCGGCGTGCGCGGCCACCGCCGCCGCCGGTGGCGGCGTGCTCAGCTGGTGGGTCCAGGTGCGCGGCGACGGGGATAAATCCGGTGACCCCGGCGTGGACGCCTGCCTGGACGCCCAGAAACTGCTGTCGGCGACGTTGCGATCGGACCTGTGACGTGCGCCGGTCGATGATGATCACCGCGTGTGCCGCGGTCGTGGCGATGGCGCCGGCACTGACCGGCTGCGGCAGCGGCGAGACCGATCATGCGGCCCCGGCGGCCGGACGTCAGGAGCCCAGCGGCGGATTCCGCGGTGGTGACTGTCACGGCATCACCGACGCCGATATCGCGCGGGTGACCGGTCCCGCGCTGTTCACCAAGGTGCTCGTCAACGACACCGGCTGCTTCTGGCAGGAGAGTTCCGCGATCGGCACCTTCGGGGCCGGGATGGGCATATCGACCTGGTGGTACCGGGGCAGCGATATGGCGGTCGAGCGTGACCTGGAGAAGCAGGCCGGCCGCACCCTCAGCGAGCTCTCGATGGTCGGCAACGAGGGCTTCAAGGCCTATGACGCGAATGCCTGCAGCATCTATGTGGCGAAGGGGAACGACGTCATCACCTGGTCGATCCAGACGATGAATCCCGCCACGCTGCCCCCGCTGTGTGCGATCGCCGACGAACTGGCCAAACTCAGCCAGGACCGGGTGAACTAGAGTCATTAGTCAACCCGGCTTCGGGGGATCACGACGGACCGGAGGGCGGGCGAATGGCAGCGCGGGCGACCAAACTGAGCCGCGACGCAATCGTGAACGCCGCGTTGGCCTTCCTGGACCGCGAGGGCTGGGATGCGCTGACCATCAACGCGCTGGCCACCCAGCTGGGCACCAAGGGCCCGTCGCTGTACAACCATGTGCAAAGCCTCGAAGACATGCGCCGAACAGTGCGGATGCGGGTCATCCAGGACATCATCGGCATGCTGCACGCGGTGGGGGAGGGCCGGACCCGCGACGATGCGGTGGTCACCATGGCCAGCGCCTACCGCAGCTACGCCCACCACCATCCGGGCCGCTACTCCGCGTTCACCCGGATGCCGTTGGGCGGTGACGATCCGGAATACACCGCCGCCGCGCGGGAGGCCGCCGGCCCGGTGCTGGCTGCCCTGGCGTCCTACGGACTGGACGGCGATAACGCGTTCTATGCGGCCCTGGAGTTCTGGTCCGCCCTGCACGGGTTCGTATTGCTGGAAATGACCGGGGTGATGGACGACGTCGATACCGATGCGGTGTTCACCGACATGGTGCTGAGGTTGGCCGCCGGCATGGAGCGTCGTTAGCACCGTCTGTACCCTGTCGGTAGGCGCTTGTGCGGAGCTGTGGCGTCTGACCTGCGATAAGGCCCTCACGGACGGGTTTGGTTCGGCACGCCCACCCCTGGTATCGTGGAGCCTCGTGCCTGGCTGTCAGGGGCGCATGCGGCTGCGAAAAGTTGGCCGTGTGGCTGCAGGCTGGGCGAATTCGTGTGTCTTCGTGTCCTCGAACGCATCGGAAGTTTCGGTGCCGGACGCGTGCGACACGCCCGGTCGCGGGGTAGGCGATCAGGCGAAAACTGCAGTACAGAGACCTAAAAGCTTGACTGAGTAACACCGAGCCACCACCAGAAGTAGAAGTAGCAACACAGAAAGCCGGTACATGCCAACCATCAACCAGCTGGTCCGCAAGGGTCGCCGCGACAAGGTCGCGAAGGTCAAGACCGCGGCCCTCAAGGGCAGCCCGCAGCGCCGCGGCGTGTGCACTCGCGTGTACACCACCACCCCGAAGAAGCCGAACTCGGCGCTTCGGAAGGTCGCCCGCGTGAAGCTGACCACCGGGGTTGAGGTCACCGCCTACATCCCGGGCGAAGGCCACAACCTGCAGGAGCACTCGATGGTGCTGGTGCGCGGCGGTCGTGTGAAGGACCTTCCGGGTGTGCGCTACAAGATCATCCGCGGCTCGCTGGACACCCAGGGTGTCAAGAACCGCAAGCAGGCACGCAGCCGTTACGGCGCGAAGAAGGAGAAGAGCTAATGCCTCGCAAGGGTCCCGCGCCGAAGCGCCCGTTGGTCAACGATCCGGTCTACGGGTCGCAGCTGGTCACCCAGCTGGTCAACAAGGTGCTGCTGGACGGCAAGAAGTCGCTGGCCGAGCGCATCGTCTACGGGGCGCTGGAGCAGGCCCGTGACAAGACCGGCACCGATCCCGTCGTGACGCTCAAGCGTGCGCTGGACAACGTCAAGCCCGCCCTCGAGGTGCGCAGCCGCCGTGTCGGTGGCGCCACCTACCAGGTGCCCGTGGAGGTCCGTCCGGACCGCTCGACCACGCTGGCCCTGCGCTGGCTGGTCAGCTTCTCCAAGGCGCGCCGCGAAAAGACCATGGTCGAGCGCCTCGCCAACGAGATCCTCGATGCCAGCAATGGTCTCGGTGCCGCTGTGAAGCGTCGCGAAGACACGCACAAGATGGCCGAAGCTAACCGGGCCTTCGCGCACTACCGCTGGTGATGAATGCCCTTCGGGGCGGCACACCGGACAGCAACCAAGCAAGCGAAAGAGTGGGAATTTAGCCGTGGCACAGGACGTGCTGACCGACCTCACGAAGGTCCGCAACATCGGCATCATGGCGCACATCGACGCCGGTAAGACGACGACGACCGAGCGCATCCTCTTCTACACCGGTATCAGCTACAAGATCGGTGAGGTGCACGACGGCGCCGCCACGATGGACTGGATGGAGCAGGAGCAGGAGCGGGGTATCACCATCACCTCCGCCGCCACCACCTGTTTCTGGAACGACAACCAGATCAACATCATCGACACCCCCGGCCACGTCGACTTCACCGTCGAGGTGGAGCGTTCGCTGCGCGTGCTCGACGGTGCCGTCGCCGTCTTCGACGGCAAGGAAGGTGTCGAGCCGCAGTCCGAGCAGGTCTGGCGTCAGGCCGACAAGTACGACGTCCCGCGCATCTGCTTCGTCAACAAGATGGACAAGCTGGGCGCGGACTTCTACTTCTCGGTGCAGACCATGAAGGATCGCCTGGGCGCCAACGTCATCCCGATCCAGCTGCCGATCGGCTCCGAAGGTGACTTCGAGGGCGTCGTCGACCTGGTCGAGATGAAGGCCAAGGTGTGGAGCGGCGAGACCAAGCTCGGCGAGAAGTACGAGACCGTCGACATCCCGGCCGATCTGCAGGAGAAGGCCGAGGAGTACCGCACCGCCATGATCGAGGCCGTCGCCGAGACCGACGACGAGCTCATGGAGAAGTACCTGGGCGGCGAAGAGCTGACGGTCGACGAGATCAAGGCCGGTCTGCGCAAGCTGACCATCACCTCGGCGGCCTACCCGGTGCTGTGCGGTTCGGCGTTCAAGAACAAGGGCGTGCAGCCCATGCTCGACGCCGTCATCGACTACCTGCCCAACCCGCTGGACGTCCCGGCCGCCGAAGGACATGTCCCGAACAAGGAAGACGAGATCATCTCTCGTAAGCCTTCCGCGGACGAGCCGTTCTCCGGGCTGGCCTTCAAGGTCGCCACCCACCCGTTCTTCGGCAAGCTGACCTACGTCCGGGTGTACTCGGGCAAGGTCGACTCCGGTGCCCAGGTCATCAACTCGACCAAGGGCAAGAAGGAGCGCCTGGGCAAGCTGTTCCAGATGCACTCCAACAAGGAGAACCCGGTGGACACGGCCAGTGCCGGCCACATCTACGCGGTCATCGGCCTCAAGGACACCACCACCGGTGACACCCTGAGCGATCCGAACAACCAGATCGTGCTGGAGTCGATGACCTTCCCGGATCCGGTCATCGAGGTCGCCATCGAGCCCAAGACCAAGAGTGACCAGGAGAAGCTGGGCACGGCCATCCAGAAGCTGGCCGAAGAGGACCCGACCTTCAAGGTGCACCTGGATCAGGACACCGGCCAGACCGTCATCGGCGGCATGGGCGAGCTGCACCTGGACATCCTGGTCGACCGCATGCGTCGCGAGTTCAAGGTCGAGGCCAACGTCGGCAAGCCGCAGGTGGCCTACCGCGAGACCATTCGCCGCGCCGCGAACAACGTCGAGTTCACCCACAAGAAGCAGACGGGTGGCTCCGGCCAGTTCGCCAAGGTCATCATCAACCTGGAGCCGTTCGTCGGCGAGGACGGTGCGACCTACGAGTTCGAGAACAAGGTCACCGGTGGCCGTATCCCGCGCGAGTACATCCCGTCGGTGGATGCCGGTGCGCAGGACGCCATGCAGTACGGCGTGCTCGCCGGCTACCCGCTGGTGAACGTCAAGGTCACGCTGCTCGACGGCGCCTACCATGACGTCGACTCGTCGGAAATGGCCTTCAAGGTGGCCGGTTCGCAGGTCATGAAGAAGGCGGCGCAGCAGGCGCAGCCGGTGATCCTGGAACCGATCATGGCCGTCGAGGTCACCACGCCCGAGGATTACATGGGCGATGTGATCGGCGACCTGAACTCCCGCCGTGGTCAGATCCAGGCCATGGAGGAGCGCAGCGGTGCGCGCGTCGTCAAGGCGCAGGTTCCGCTGTCGGAGATGTTCGGCTACGTCGGCGACCTTCGGTCGAAGACCCAGGGCCGGGCTAACTACTCCATGGTGTTCGACTCGTACGCCGAAGTTCCGGCGAACGTGTCGAAGGAGATCATCGCGAAGGCGACCGGGCAGTAGTCCGGTACTTTGCAGACCGCATAACTGAACACATCAACACAACCTGCTTTACGTAAAGCACCAACAAGTCCAGGAGGACACCACAGTGGCGAAGGCGAAGTTCGAGCGGACGAAGCCGCACGTCAACATCGGGACCATCGGTCACGTTGACCACGGCAAGACCACGCTGACTGCAGCAATCACCAAGGTTCTGCACGACAAGTACCCCGATTTGAACGAGTCGCGCGCATTCGACCAGATCGACAATGCGCCCGAAGAGCGTCAGCGCGGTATCACGATCAACATCTCCCACGTGGAGTACCAGACCGAGAAGCGTCACTACGCGCACGTCGACGCCCCCGGTCACGCTGACTACATCAAGAACATGATCACCGGTGCCGCCCAGATGGACGGCGCAATCCTGGTGGTCGCCGCCACTGACGGTCCGATGCCGCAGACCCGCGAGCACGTGCTGCTCGCCCGCCAGGTCGGCGTGCCCTACATCCTGGTCGCGCTGAACAAGTCGGACATGGTCGACGACGAAGAACTGCTGGAGCTCGTCGAGCTCGAGGTCCGCGAGCTGCTGGCCGCGCAGGACTTCGACGAGGACGCCCCGGTCGTTCAGGTCTCGGCGCTCAAGGCGCTGGAGGGTGACCCGAAGTGGGTCGAGTCCGTCCAGAAGCTGATGGAAGCCGTCGACGAGTCCATCCCGGACCCGGTCCGCGAGACCGACAAGCCGTTCCTGATGCCCGTCGAGGACGTCTTCACCATCACCGGCCGCGGCACCGTGGTGACCGGTCGCGTCGAGCGTGGCGTGATCAACGTGAACGAGGACGTCGAGATCGTCGGCATCCGTCCGACCACCACCAAGACCACGGTCACCGGTGTCGAGATGTTCCGCAAGCTGCTCGATCAGGGCCAGGCCGGTGACAACGTCGGTCTGCTGGTTCGTGGCATCAAGCGCGAAGATGTCGAGCGTGGCCAGGTTGTCGTCAAGCCCGGCACCACCACCCCGCACACCGAGTTCGAGGGCAGCGTCTACATCCTGTCCAAGGACGAGGGTGGCCGCCACACGCCGTTCTTCAACAACTACCGTCCGCAGTTCTACTTCCGCACCACGGACGTGACCGGCGTTGTGACCCTGCCCGAGGGCACCGAGATGGTGATGCCCGGTGACAACACCGACATCTCCGTCAAGCTGATCCAGCCCGTCGCCATGGACGAGGGCCTGCGGTTCGCCATCCGTGAGGGTGGACGCACCGTCGGCGCCGGCCGGGTTACCAAGATCATCAAGTAAGTCTGTTCCACACCAGAGCGGCGCTCACCCGAAAGGGTGGGCGCCGCTTTGCTTTTCGCCCACACCCCGTCTGTGCGAAACTCGCGTACCGGTTGCTGCAAGCACGCAGACAGCAACCGGTACGCGAGTTTCGCCGCGCCTTTGGGGGCTAGAGGTCCTCGATGCTCAGGATGCCGTCCTGCACCGCGCGGGCGATCAGCGCGGCCTTGGTGGGTGCCGGCCTGCCGACGGCGGCGTACTTCGCCCGGGCCCGCTGCAGGTGGGTGCGCACCGTCGACGGTTCGATGAACAGCCGCTTGGCGACGAACTCCTTGTTCTCCGTCTGGAACCAGGCGATCAGCACCTCGCGTTCCCGGGTGCTCAGCCCGGGCCGCCCGACGGTGCGGTCGTTGAACAACGCCTTGGCCATCCGCGGGCCCACATACGGGGTGTTGGCGTGGGCGGCATACACCGCGTCGAACAGATGCTGCTTGTCCTCGCCCTTGGCCAGGAACGTGGTGGCACCGGCATCCAGACTGGACAGGATGACCTCATCGGTGGCCATGTGTGAGTAGACGATCACCCGGTGCCCGGCTTCGCAGACCTGCCGCAGGGTGTCGAATTCGGGCTGAAAACGGTCGTACTGGAGATCGAACAGGACCACCTCGATGTCCTCGCCGCCCACGGGGTGGTCGGCGAGGAAGGAGGTGGGGTTCGGGTAGTCGGCGACCAGATCGATGGGCGGGGTGCAGCCGGCAAACCAGGCGCGGACGCCGGCGTGGATCACATCGTGATCGTCGATCAGTGCAACCGTGATGGCTTCCGTCGTTTTACCCACCCCGCGATTCACGGTCCTAGTCATGCAGGCCAACCGGCGTCAAGGAGGCCAGAAACCCGGACCTCAGCGCATTCCAGTACACAGACTGTACCCCCAGCAAACTCGATGTGAAGCCCCAACTTCACATGTTGGCTAACAGAATTGTCGCCGGGGTAGATTTTAAGCGATCTCGGCGCGCGGCACGGAGTCAATGGCGGTATCGGCCATCTCGTGATGCACGCTGATCCACACGGTTCCGCCGATCTCGGTCACCTCGATGCGCGGCTCGTCGACGGTGCCGGGCCGCGGTTGGACACCCATCCCGCCGTCATCGCAGAGGATGCTGGCGATCAGTTCGCCGGGAACCACGGTCAGGCCCAGCCGGGCGTGCTCGGTGGCGCGGGACAGGGCGGCTTCGATGGGCGCCAGCAGCCGGCGACGCTGCTCGCGGTCCAGCCGCGGCAGGTCGTTGTCGGCGTTCAGCGACACCACCACCCCGCGCGCGTCGGCATCCTCGATGGCCTGGCGCAGCTCGGCGACCAGGGGGTGCCCGAAGGTGCGGGCCTGGAAGATGTACAGCCGCAGCCGGCGTGATTCGATGCGGGCGCGCCACCGGATATCGGCGTCGATGGTGCCGGTGCTCAACGTCTGCAGCAAGGGGAACACCCCGCGGATCAGCTTGGCGGTGCGCCGCACGTAGTCGTCGTACAAGGCCTCGTTGATCCGCCGTTGCGCATCTTTGGCCCAGCGGTCCCGGATCTCCTCGGCGGCAGTGGCGTTGGCGTTACGCAGCATCACCGGGAAGGCCAGCACGAAGAGCTGCACCACGAAGATGCCGGCGGTGTAGAGCGCCAGGTTGTAGGCGGTGGCCATGCCCGGATAGGCCACGAAGTTCAGGATGGCGGTGCCCAGCCAGAACGCGATCATCACCCCTGCGGCCAGTGCCGGCCGCAGCCGCAGCAGGTAGGGCAGCACGCACAGGGTGGTCGCCAGCAGCGGCCATTGCGCCGGCCCGCCGAGCATGTTGTGCGGTAGCAGATTGGCTTGCACGTAGATGATCGCCGCCATCACGATCAGCGCGGGCACGGTGAGATTCGGTTGCCGGTCCAGCACCCGCGGGATGCCGGCGAGCGCCACCAGCGCCGCCAGCCCGCCGAGGACGAACTGCGCCACGGGATGATCGGTGCTGTTCGCCGCGTAGGGCACCGCCAGCGCCAGCTGGACAAAGGCAAAGGCCACGATGCCCAGGCCGAATCGCACGAAGATCCGCTCGGTGAGCTGGTCGACGTCCTCGACGTGCGGGCCGCCGGGGGGTGCGCCCTGCAGCTGGTGCCAGTTGATGGTGACGACGGTGCCCTCCCCCGGGGTGGAGCGCACCGAGGCGGTGCCGTTGGCGCGTCGCATCCGGCCGACGATCGATTCCGCGAGGCCGTGGCCGAGGCTGGTGGTGAGGGGATCGAAACCGACCCCATCGTCGGTGATGGTCACCGTCGACGGTGAGATGTCGATGACGATGCGCTGCGCCCGGGCGTGCCGATCGGCGTTGTTGATCGCCTCCCGCACCACGGCGACGACGGCATTGGCGGTGCGGCCGTCCAGCGCCAGGCGGTGCAGCCCGGTCACCTCGATCGGAGTCGTCGAGTGCTGGACCTCCACCCTGATCGCGGCGGCGATATCGGTGGCCGATCCGGTGTCCAGTCCGATCGGTTCGCCGGCCAGCAGCGCGAGGTCGCGACTGGCCTGTGCGGCGATGCGTTCCGGTGACACCTCGGCGCCCTCACCGACCAGATGCAGGGTGGAGGCGGCGGTGTCGTGCACCAGCGCCATGTGCTCGAGTTCGTGATCGCGCACCGCCGCGGCGATCGCGTCGCGCAGCGCGGCATCATGGTTGTCGGCGCGGGCCTGGTCGACGCGACGGGCCACCGTCCGGGCGGTCAGCACCAGGACCGTCGTGATGGCCCACTCGACGGCCAGCATGTAGTAGAGCATCGGGATGTGCAGCACCCGGTCCCAGCCGACCACCTGTGCGGACCCCACGGTGTAGGCCGCCGTGATCGCCAGAGCGGCCGGGAAGCTGACCCGTGGTGGTTGAGCGATGGCGACGGTGATCACGGCGACGCCGGCGATGACCTGGGGTACCGAGTTGGTGTAGAGCAGATGCGGGTCGGTGCCGAATACGGGCACCGATGCCGACACCACCAGGACGTAGCAGAAGTCGAGCGCCTGGAACGTCGTCGACCGAGACCGGGTCGCCAACCGGTAGACCGACCAGCACACCAGCAGCGCCAGCGCCACCAGGCCGATATTCGATTCCGGGGTGTTCGGCAGCAACAGCGCACTGATTGACGCCACCAGGGTGACGGTGTTCAGGAGGATGACGGCGAGGTCTTGAGCGTGGGCGATCACCTGCTGTTCGGATACATGTACCGCCGGGTTGTGGCCGCGCTCGAGCACAGGACATTATGTACCGAATGTCAGTGTCAACGTCGGCCAATTGACGGACATTGCCAAACCGCCCCGGGCCGACGGGTGTCATTATCTGAGCGCGTCGAGACGAGGAGCGGTCCATGGTGTGGCGTTATGTGAAGGCACAGCTCATGGTGTTGCTGTGCGGCGGCCTGGTCGGGCCGATCTTCCTTGCCGTCTACTTCGCGACCGGGCAGAGCGAGCTGATGAAGTGGATGTTCTGGACCGGTCTGCTGGTGACCGCCGTCGACGTGCTGGTCGCGTTGGGGATCGCCGGCTATGGCGCGCAGGCGCAGGTCAGGACCGAGCAACTCGAGGCGCACGGTGTGCTGGCGCTGGCGCAGATCACCGGGATGGCGGAGACGAACACCCGGATCAACGAGCGGCCGGTGGTGAAGCTCAACCTGCGCATCTCCGGTCCCGGTATCAACACCTTCGACGCCGAGGACCGGGTGATCGCCGACGTGACCCGGTTGGCGATGCTGACGTCGCGGCGTCTGGCGGTGCTCGTCGATCCGGCCACCGGTCAGTTCCAGATCGACTGGGAACGCAGTGCTTTGATCACCGGTCAGATGCCGGCGACGTTCACCATCGACGCGGACAACAAGACCTACGACCTGTCCGGACAGGTCGAGCCGTTGATGGAGATCCTGCGGATCATGAAGGACAACGGAATCGGCATGAACCGCATGATCGATCTGCGCAACAATCCCGCGGTGCGGGCCCAGGTGCAGGATGCGGTCCGCCGGGCCGCGGCGCACCAGGCGCCCCCGGCGGCTCAGCCGGCCGCCGCGTACCCGGCCCCACCGGTCGGGGTATACCCGCCGCCGGTGCCCGAACCCAGCACCGCGCAACGCTTGCAGGAGCTGGAGACCCTGCGCGCCACCGGGGCCATCTCCGATGACGAATACACCGCCAAACGCCAGCAGATCATCGCCGAGCTCTAGACGACGGCGATAACGGCCGCCTCCCCGATCCGGTTGCGGTAGCGTCCGGCTCAGCTACCGAAGTCCTGGGGAGGGGCGGTGCCGTGACCGCGACGGAAGCCGAGACGAAGGACAACAAGGTCAGCCTGCCGACCCTGACCGCCATGGTCATCGGCTCGATGATCGGCTCCGGAGTGTTCCTGCTGCCGCGTCGGTTCGGCGTGGAGACCGGCGTGGCGGGTGCCCTGATCGCCTGGACCATCGCCGGTGCCGGGATGCTCATGCTGGCCTTCGTATTCCAGCAGCTGGCGACCCGCAAGCCCGACCTGGACGCCGGGATCTACGCCTACGCCCGAGCCGGTTTCGGTGATTACGTCGGGTTCAATTCCGCGTTCGGGTTCTGGGCATCTGCGTGCGCGGGCAACACGTCGTACTGGGTGCTCATCATGGCCACGCTGGGCACGCTGTTCCCGGCCCTGTTCCCGGCGCTGGGAGACGGGTCGACCGTCCTGGCCGTGATCGTGTCGTCGGTCGGGGTGTGGTTGTTCTTCTATCTGATCCTGCGCGGTGTCAAGGAAGCGGCAATCATCAACCGCATCGCGACATTCGCCAAGATCATCCCGATCCTGATGTTCGTCGTCATCGTCATCATCGCGTTCGAGGCCGATGTATTTGCCGGGAACTTTTGGGGCGGTGACGGGAACTACTCGTGGTCAGCGCTTTTCGATCAGGCCAAGGGCACGATGCTGATCACGGTGTTCGTGTTCATGGGAATCGAGGGCGCCAGCGTCTATTCGCGGTTCGCCAAGAGACGTGCGGACGTCGGCAGGGCCACGGTGGTCGGCTTCTTGGCCGTGCTGTCGGTGTTTATGCTCGTCACGCTGTCGTCCTACGGCGTGATGTCGCAGTCCGAGCTGGCCGGTGCCGCGCAGCCCTCGATGGCCGCGGTGCTGGAATCCGTTGTCGGACCGTGGGGTTCGGTGCTCATCCGGGTCGGGGTCATCATCTCGGTGCTGGGCGCCTATCTGGCGTGGACATTGATGGCCGCGGAGATCCTGTTCCTGCCCGCCCGATCCGAGGACATGCCGAGATTCTTGGCCCGCGAGAACGCCAACGGCGCGCCGGTCAATGCCCTGATCATGGCCGCCGGACTGGTGCAGTTGCTGCTGATCCTGCTGGTGTTCTCCGACGATGCGCTGAATTTCATGCTCGATCTGACCGCCGCGCTCGCGCTCATCCCGTACCTGCTCGCGGCAAGTTACGCCCTGAAGCTCACGATCACGCGTGAGACATATTCGGATGCAACGTCATTGATTCCCCACATGGTGGTCTCGGCGGTCGCCACGTTGTACACGCTGTTCCTGGTCTACGCGGCGGGCTGGGATCACCTACTGTTGTCGTGCATCCTCTACGCCCCCGGAGCGCTGCTGTACTGGATGGCCCGCCGCCAACGCGGACTGCGGGTGTTCACCCCGGCCGAGGCCGTGTTGTTCGCCGTCATCGTGGCCGGTGCCGTTGCCGGCGTGGTGTCCCTGGTCACCGGCGCGATCACGATCTGAGAGGACTGAGCAGCTATGACCACCAAACCGTCTGACGCCTACGGGGTGCACTCCGAGGTCGGCACGCTGCGCAAGGTGCTGGTGTGCGCGCCGGGCCTCGCCCACGAACGGCTGACACCGACCAACTGCGACGACTTGCTCTTCGACGATGTGCTGTGGGTGCAGAACGCCCGACGCGACCACCTGGACTTCATGGACAAGATGCGCGCACGCGGTGTCGAGGTCGTCGAACTGCACGACCTGCTCACCGAGACCATGGCGATCGCCGAGGCGAAGGACTGGTTGCTCGACCGCAAGATCACGGCCAACGAGGTGGGTCTGGGCCTCGTCGAGGACACCCGCGGCTTCCTGGATTCCCTGCAGCCGCGTCGACTGGCCGAGCTGCTCATCGGTGGCATGTCGACCCTCGACCTGCCCGCGGACATCCAATCCGGGTACCGCGCGCTGACCCGGGAGGACACCCGGGTCGCCGAATACCTGATGCCCCCATTGCCCAACACGCTCTATACCCGGGACACCACCTGCTGGATTTACGGCGGGGTGACGCTGAATCCGCTGTACTGGCCGGCCCGTCAGGACGAGACGCTGTTGATGAAGGCGATCTACGAGTTCCACCCGGACTATGTGGGATCGACGGTGTGGTGGGGCGATCCCGAGAAACAGTGGGGACTGGCCACCATCGAGGGCGGCGACGTACTGATTCCCGGTAACGGTGTGGTGCTCATCGGGATGAGTGAGCGCACATCACGCCAGGCCATCACCCAGGTGGCCGCCGAACTGTTCGCCAACGGCGGTGCCGAGAAGGTGATTGTGGCCGGGATGCCGAAGCTCCGCGCCGCCATGCACCTGGACACCGTGTTCACCTTCGCCGACCGCGATGTGGTGACGATCTATCCCGACATCGTGGACAACATCGCGTCGTTCACCCTGTTGCCCAGCGACTCAGATCCCGGCGTCGAGGTGATCGAGGAGGGCAAGCCGTTCACCGAAGTGGTGGCCGCCGCATTGGGTCTGCCGCGGTTGCGCATCGTCGAGACGGGCGGCACCCAGTACGACTCGGAGCGCCAGCAGTGGGACAGCGGCAACAACCTCGTCGCGGTCGAACCCGGAGTGGTCTTCGCCTACGACCGCAACACCCACACCAACTCGTTGCTGCGGAAGGCCGGCGTGGAGGTCATCACCATCGTGGGCGCCGAACTGGGCCGCGGACGCGGTGGCGGACACTGCATGACCTGCCCCATCATCCGGGACGCGGTCGTCTTCTAGTTGCCGCCGCAATCACTAGAACACGTTTCAGTTCTACTGCTAGCCTGACGCGGGACCGATGGGGTTATTTGGGAAGGACCGGCTCATGACGGCGGCAAGCGAGACACTCGAGGGCCGGGTTGCCTTCATCACCGGCGCCGCCCGCGGCCAGGGACGGGCGCACGCCATCCGGCTGGCCAACGAGGGCGCCGACATCATCGCCTCCGATATCTGTGCGCCGGTCTCGAGCTCGGTGACCTATCCTGCCGCCACCGCCGAGGACTTGGCCGAGACGGTGCGGGCGGTGGAGGCCACCGGGCGCAAGGTGCTCGCCCGCGCGGTGGACATCCGTGACCTGGAAGCCCAGGAGCAGCTGGTGGCCGACGCTGTGGAGCAATTCGGCCGGCTCGATATCGTGGTGGCCAACGCGGGTGTGCTCAGCTGGGGCCGGGTCTGGGAACTCACCCCCGAACAGTGGGACACCGTGATCGACGTGAACCTCAACGGCACCTGGCGCACCATTCGGGCCACCGTGCCGGCGATGATCGAAGCGGGCAACGGCGGATCGATCATCATCGTCAGCTCCTCGGCCGGGATGAAAGCCACACCGGGCAACGGGCATTACGCCGCGTCCAAACACGGCCTGACCGCGTTGACCAACTCGCTGGCACTGGAGGTCGGCGAGTACGGCATCCGGGTGAACTCCATCCATCCGTACTCCATCGACACCCCGATGATCGAGCCCGAGGCGATGGGTGCGCTCTTCGGGAAGCACCCGAGTTTCCTGCACAGCTTCGCGCCGATGCCGTATCACCGGGTGACCGACGGCAAGAGCGAGGGACTGGCCGCGTTCATGGCGCCCGAAGAGGTCTCCAACGTGGTGGCCTGGCTGGCCGGCGACGGGTCCGCCACCCTGTCGGGCAGCCAGATCGCCGTGGACCGCGGCGTCATGAAGTACTAGCCGATAGTCATCGCTTCGGCGAAACGCTCCATCGCCCAGTCGATCTCGTCCTTGGTGATCACCAGCGGCGGGGCGAAGCGGAGCGTCTGACCGTGGGTGTCCTTCACCAGCACCCCGCGTTCGGCCAACCGCAGGCTCACCTGTTTGCCGGTGCCGACCTGTGCGTCGATGTCGACACCCGCCCACAGGCCCTTGCCGCGCACCGCGGTGACGCCGGGGACGCCGGCCAGCCGGTGGTGCAGATGCTCGCCGAGTTCGGTTGAGCGGGATTGGTATTCGCCGGTATTGAGGATCTCGACAACGGTGGATCCGATGGCGGCGGCCAGCGGATTGCCGCCGAATGTGGAGCCGTGCTCGCCGGGGTGCAGCACACCGAGGATGTCGCGGTTGGCGATGACCGCAGACAGGGGGACGACCCCACCGCCGAGTGCCTTGCCCAACAGATAGATATCGGGCACCACATCCCAGTGGTCGCAGGCGAAGGTGCGGCCGGTCCGGGCCAGCCCGGACTGGATCTCGTCGGCGATCATCAGCACGTTGTGCTCGGTGCACAGCGCGCGCACCCGCGGCAGGAAGTCCGCCGGTGGCACGATGATGCCGGCCTCGCCCTGGATCGGTTCCAGCAGCACGGCGACGGTGTTCCCGTCGATGGCCGCGGCCAGCGCGGCGGCATCGCCGAAGGGCACCGCCCGGAACCCGGGGGTGAACGGGCCGAACCCACCGCGGGCCGTCTGGTCATCGGAGAAGCTGATGATCGTGGTGGTGCGGCCGTGAAAGTTGTTGCGGGCCACGATGATGTTGGCCTGGCCGGCCGGAACGCCCTTGACGTCGGAACCCCATTTGCGGGCGACCTTGATCGCACTCTCGACGGCCTCGGCGCCACTGTTCATCGGCAGCACCATGTCCTTACCGCACATCGCGGCCAACGCCCGGCAGAACGGACCGAGACGGTCGGAGTGGAACGCGCGGCTCACCAGCGTGACGGCATCGAGTTGGGCGTGGGCGGCGGCGGTGATGACCGGGTTGCGATGACCGAAGTTCACCGCAGAGTAGGCGGCCAGGCAGTCCAGGTAGCGGCGGCCGTCCACGTCGGTGATCCAGGCGCCCTCGGCGCTGGCGGCGACCACCGGCAGCGGGGCGTAGTTGTGGGCGGTGTAGCGGTCATCGAGCGCGATCGCCGCGCTCGTGCGGGTGCTGATATCGCTCACGATGCTCACGCGGACCCCTCGCACACTCGCCGCCCGCACCCGGGGCCGATGGTTCGCTCGCTCATGGGTGCACCTCCAGCGTGCAGCATTTGATCGACCCGCCGCCCTTGAGCAGTTCGGACAGGTCCACGCCGATCGGCTCGAAGCCGGCTTCGCGCAATTGCTCGGCGAATCCGGTCGCGTTGACCGGCAGGATGACGTGCCGGCCGTCGGAGACCGCGTTGAGGCCGAGTACGAAGGCGTCGGCGGTCGCCACCTCGATGGCGGTGGGAAACAGCGCGCGCAGTTGGGTGAGTGCGGTCTCGGAGAAGGCCGGCGGGTAGTAGGCGAGGGTGACCTCGCCGTCCTCGGCTCCGTCGCTGAGCACCGTGAGCGCGGTGTCGAGGTGGTAGAAGCGCGGGTCGATGAGCTCCAGGCTGATCACCGGCAGTCCGGTGATCGCGGCCACCTCGTCGTGCGCGCGCCGGTCGGTGCGAAAACCGTAGCCGGCCAAGACCGTCGAGCCGGCTACCAGGAGATCCCCCTGCCCTTCGTTGTGGTGGTGGGTGCGCTCGGGCCGATGACCGGCCGCGGCCATCCAGGCGGCATAGGCGTCGGCCTCGGCCGCGCGCTGGGCGAAGGTGAAGTTCGCGACGACGGCCCGGTCGTTGACGATGAGCCCGCCGTTGGCGGCGTAGACCATGTCCGGCAGTCCGGCGACCGGGTCCACCGCCTCGACGGTGTGGCCCAGCTGGGTGTAGGTGTCCCGCAGTGCCTCCCACTGGCGCAGTGCGTGATTCACGTCGACGGGGACGCTGGGGTCCATCCACGGGTTGATGGCGTATTCGACGGCGAAGTGGTGCGGCGCCGTCATCACGAAGTGGCGGGTGCGGGCCCGGCGGACGGGCGTGGTCACGGCGGCGGTGAGATCGGAGACCGTCATGATGATGACGGTATTCGGCATCGGTGAAGCAATCAATCGCCGTATATTGCGTCTGTAGTATCGATTTATTGCGCTACAGATGCCCAGGCGGCGATTCATTGTTCAACGAGAGGTGGTGGACGGTGGACGAGACCGATGAGCGCATCCTCGCCGAGTTGACCGACGACGCGCGCGCGACCTTCGCCGACATCGGGCAGCGGGTGAACCTGTCGGCGCCCGCGGTGAAACGACGGGTCGACCGGATGCTGGAGCGCGGCGTCATCCGCGGATTCACCGCGGTGGTGGATCGCAACGCGCTGGGCTGGACCACGGAGGCTTATGTGCAGGTCTATTGCCACGGCACCATCGCACCGAGTGCGCTGCGCCAGGCCTGGGTGGACATTCCGGAAGTGGTCAGCGCGGCCACGGTGACCGGCACCGCCGATGCCATCCTGCACGTGCTGGCCCGCGATATGCGCCATCTGGAGGACGCCCTGGAGCGCATCCGGGCCAGCGCCGACATCGAGCGCAGCGAGAGCATCGTGGTGCTCTCGAACATCATCGAGCGCAGCCGGTCCTGAGCGGTACCGCCGGGGTGGTGGACTACACAAGCGCGCCATCGTGTAAGAAACTCCACGTGGCAACCAATGGGGGCATCGTCATTGTCGGTGGTGGGCTGGCTGCAGCCCGCACGGCCGAACAATTGCGCCGCGCCGAATACACCGGACCGATCACCATCGTCAGCGACGAACAGCACCTGCCGTACGACCGGCCGCCGCTGTCCAAGGAAGTTCTGCGCAACCCCGAGCACGATGTGGTGCTCAAGCCGCAGGAGTTCTACGACGAGCGCAACATCACGCTGCGTCTCGGTGCGGCCGCGCAATCGGTGGACACCGCGGCGAAGGTGCTGACCCTGGCCGACGGCTCGGCGCTGGAATATGACGAACTGGTCATCGCCACCGGCCTTGCGCCCAAACGGATCCCCTCCTTTCCCGATCTGGAGGGCATCCGGGTGCTGCGCTCCATCGGCGAGAGCGCGGCGCTGCGTGAGCACGCCGCCACCGCCCGGCGCGCGGTCATCATCGGTGCCGGCTTCATCGGATGTGAGGTGGCCGCCAGCCTGCGTCAGCTCGGCGTCGATGTGGTGATCGTCGAACCCCAGCCGACCCCGCTGGCCTCGGTGCTCGGTGAGCAGATCGGTGCGCTGGTCACCCGGCTGCACGAGGCCGAGGGCGTCGATGTGCGCTGCGGCGTCGGGGTGGCCTCGGTGGCCGGCACCGGCAAGGTGGAGAAGGTGGTGCTCTCCGACGGCACCGAGTTGGACGCCGATGTCGTGGTGGTCGGTATCGGTTCGTATCCGGTGACCGGGTGGCTCGAGGGCAGCGGTATCGCGGTGGACAACGGCGTGGTGTGCGATGACGCCGGCCGGACCAGCGCCGAACATGTCTGGGCCATCGGCGATGTGGCGTCCTGGCGTTCCGAGGTGGGCCACCAGGTACGCGTCGAGCACTGGAGCAATGTCGCCGAGCAGGCCCGCGTGCTGGTGCCGGCGATTCTCGGTCAGGAGCCGGGCAGCGCCGCGATCTCGGTGCCGTATTTCTGGAGTGACCAGTACGACGTCAAGATCCAATGCCTCGGTGAACCGGCGGCCGACGATGTGGTGCACATCGTCGAGGACGACGGTCGCAAGTTCCTCGCCTACTACGAGCGCGACGGTGTGGTGACCGCCGTCGTGGGCGGCGGCATGCCCGGCAGGGTGATGAAAGCCCGCGGCAAGATCGCCGCCGGCGCCCCGATCGCCGACGTACTGCCCGCTTCTTCGTGATTTGTGGAGTCTTAGCCGGAACCATTCCGGCTAAGACTCCACAAATCGCTAGTGCTGGCCCAGGTAGAACCGGGCGCCCTGGTCGTCGGCGCACAGCGCGGACTTGCCGTAGGACTGTGTCGACGGCTCCTCGATGACGGTTCCGCCGGCCGCCCGCACCCGTTCGGCGGCGGCGTCGACATCCTCGACGGTCCACATCGGCACGGTCACCGGGGTCTGCGACCCGCCGGCCATGCCGGCCATCGGGTGCGCGTTCTGCACCGCCCAGCCGTCGTGGATCCGCCCGGGTTCGAACGTCCAGTGCAGCACCCGGGAGTAGAACGCCCGGAAGTCCGCGGAGTCCTCGGCGAAGTAGGTGATGTAGGACAGTTCGCCCGGACCGGTGCCGTTGAGTGCAGGCCGTGCGGTGCCCACCGTGTCCCGGTACACCGCGAACGCGGTGCCGGACGGGTCGACGGCGTCCAGGACGGTGCCGAACTCGCGCCGCTGCGGTTCGCCGACGGAGCCGCCGCCGGCCAGGATGGCCTCGCGGGCGGCATCCAGATCGTCGACGGCGTAGCAGCAGAACAGGGTGCCCGGGCCGGCGGTCTCGTGGACGCCCATCGACAGGCTGGATCCGGCGACGTGGTGCCCGTCGAAAGACCAGCCGAGCACGGCTGAGTAGAACGCCTCGGCCCGCGCTGCGTCGGGGGTGTTGATCGACACGTAGCCGACGTCGCCGTGCTTGATTCGCACCCGGGCGCCGGTGATCGGGCCCGAGAGCATCCAGCGGTGCCCGGCGGGGTCGATGATGGTGGCGCCCCGTGAGCCGTGGTCCTCGTAGACGTCGCGCAGCACGGTGGCCCCGTGGTCGCGGGCTCGTTGCAGTGCGGCGTCGGTGTCGGTGACCGGCAGCATCAAGCTCACCGAAACAGACTGCGGAGCAGGGGCTTTGAGGCCCAACTCGGGGAACTCATCGGCCAGGTAGAGTACCCCGTCGCCGATGGCGAGTTCGGCATGACCGACCCGGCCGTCGCCCATCAGGATCGGCTCGCCGAGGACGGTCGCCCCCAGCGCCTCGACGTACCAGGCGATGGCGGCCTGCGCGTCGGGCACCGCCAGGTACGGGATCGCGGCGGGTCGCGGGGGAGCGCTCGTGGTGGTCGAATTCAGTTCTGCGATAGCGGTATCGGTGCCGCTCATGACAACTCCTGACGTGTTCGCGGGCAGGGTGAGGGCCGATTCCAGTCGTGCGCGCAGCCGGTCTGCGAACGCCGGATCGGGTGCCACCGGGAGTTCGTCGCCGTGCAGCACGGCCAGGGGATCCTGGCTGTTGATGTCCCGGTGGTTGTTCACGACGGCCCTCCTTCCGGTGACGGGTAGTGCGATCTGAAGGCGCGGCGGGCCCGCACCAGCAGGGTCTCGGTGGCGTGCACGGTGCGCCCGATCAATTCCGCGCATTCACCGACCGTGCAGTCGTCGAGATACCGCAGCGCCAGCACGGTGCGGTGGTGCTCGGGCAACTGCGCGAGCACCGCCTCGGCGACGATGCGGTCCAGTTCGGCATCCCAGTCGTCGGCGGGATCCTCGGCTTCGGGCAGTTCGGCCATCGGCACGCTCAAGCGCGCGTGCCTACGCCGATAGTGGTCGGCGAGTTTGTGCCGGGCCACCCCGATCAGCCACGGCACCGTCATCGGTGGCGGTGCCGGTTTGCGCGCCGCATCCATGGCCGCCAGGAAGGTGTCGGAGGTCAGATCCTCGGCGGTGGCGCGGTCACCGCAGCGCCGGGTGAAGTACCCGTACACCACCGGCAGTGCCTCGTCGTAGAGCTCCAACAGCTCCCGAGGGGCATCGCGGTGACCCGATTCGACGCTCACACCCTTATCGTCGCCGCCCGAAGCCGAACTCCGACACCCCCATTTTTCACAGGTGGGTGAGACCGCGGCCGACCACGTCGAAGGAATCGCCGAGGAGTTGTTCCAGGGAGACCGCTTCGCCGGCCAGCCATTGCTCGTAGGCGGTCAGCGCGACGCCCAGCAGTGTCCAGGCGGCGGTCTGGGGTACCAGGCTGTCCGCCTTCTCGCCGCGCCGCCGTGCCACATACTCCGCGACCACCGTGCGCCACCCGGCATACATCGTCATCGAATGCGCCTGCAGCGCATCGGTTCCCAAGATCAACCGCATCCGTTGGCGGTGGCGCTCCTCGTCGTCGAAACGGTTGAACGCAAGCAGGGCCGTCCGGAGCGCGGTCGCGATATCGGCCTGCGGGTCCCCCTCGGCGAGCAATTCGCGCATGAGGTTGAGGTGGGCATCGAAGTCACCCCAGGGGATGGCGTTCTTGGACGGGTAGTAGCGGAACAGGGTGCGGCGGGCGATCCCGGCGGCACGGGCGACATCGTCGACGCTCACCTCGTCGAAGCCCCGGTTGGCGAAAAGGTCGAGTGCCACCGAGGTGATGTGGTCCTGGGTGGTGGAGGGTCGCCGGCCGACGCGAGGTCCTGACACCTGGCCCATCAAACCACCCCTTCCATTTCTGCACCCAATGCCATATTGTTGCGACCCAGGTCACAAAAGCTCGAACCCGGGTGACCTCATTACAGCCAGAAAGGTGCCATCCATGGACAAGAACCAGCAGGTTGACAACGACACCGAGCTCGTCACCGAGTCCCTCGTCGAAGAGGTCTCGATCGACGGCATGTGCGGGGTCTACTGATCGTGACCGCACCCACTGCTGATGCAGTGGCGTTCGATCCCGATCGCGGCTGGCGGCTGCACCACCAGGTGGCGGTGCGGCCGGAGCCGTTCGGAGCGCTGCTGTACCACTTCGGTACCCGCAAGCTGTCCTTCCTGAAGAACCGGACGATCGTCGCGGTGGTCAACTCCCTGCCCGAGTACCCCGACATCCGATCCGCTTGTCGCGCCGCCGGAATCGACGACGACGCGCAAGGCCCCTACCTACACGCGCTGGGTGTGCTGGTGAAATCCAACATGCTGGTCGCCAAGGAGAACACCCCATGACCGTGCTCGATAGCGCGCCCGCGCGGAGCGGCCCGCCCCCGGCGTTGGTGCCCGTGGAGTCACCCGCCAGAGTCCCGAAACTGGTTGAGCAGTTCGAGGGCGGGCTCGATGCCCCGATCTGCCTGACCTGGGAACTGACCTACGCCTGCAACCTGTCCTGTGTGCATTGCCTTTCCTCGTCGGGAAAGCGCGACCCGCGTGAGCTGAGCACCCAACAGTGCAAGGACATCATCGACGAGCTGGAACGCATGCAGGTGTTCTACGTCAACATCGGCGGCGGGGAACCCACGGTCCGATCGGACTTCTGGGAACTCGTCGACTACGCGACCGAGCATCACGTGGGAGTGAAGTTCTCCACCAACGGGGTTCGCATCAACGAAGAGGTCGCGGCCAAGCTCGCCGCCAGCGACTACGTCGACGTGCAGATCTCCTTGGACGGTGCGACGGCGGAGATCAACGACGAGGTGCGCGGTCCGGGCTCGTTCGCGATGGCGATCCGCGCGCTGGAGAACCTGAAGAACGCCGGCTTCAAGGATGCCAAGATCTCGGTGGTCGTGACCCGCCAGAACGTGGACCAACTCGACGAGTTCAAGGCCCTGGCAGACACTTACGGAGCCACCCTGCGCATCACCCGGTTGCGGCCGTCCGGGCGTGGGGCCGATGTCTGGGACGACCTGCACCCGACGCCGGCTCAGCAGGTCCAGCTCTATGACTGGCTGGTCGCCCACGGCGAGGGCGTCCTCACCGGTGACTCGTTCTTCCACCTGTCCGGGCTGGGCGAGCCGGGTGCGCTGGCCGGACTGAACCTGTGTGGTGCGGGCCGGGTGGTCTGCCTGATCGACCCGATCGGCGACGTCTACGCCTGCCCATTCGCCATCCACGAGAAGTTCCACGCCGGAAACATCCTGGAGGACACCGGATTCGGTACCGGCTTCAAGAACGTCTGGCAGCGCTCGCCGTTGTTCCAGGAACTGCGCGAACCGCAGTCCGCGGGCGCCTGCAGTGGGTGCGCACACTACGACTCGTGCCGGGGTGGCTGCATGGCGGCCAAGTTCTTCACCGGCCTGCCGATGGACGGCCCGGATCCCGAGTGCGTGCAGGGCTATGGCGAACCCGCCCTGGCCGCCGAGCGGGACAAACCTCGCTCCAGTGTCGATCACTCCCGCGCCGGCGGGAGAAAAGCACCCATACCGCTCAAACTCCTCACCGTCCCGCCCAAGAAGTTCTGTAACGAAAGTCCTGTGTAGAGATCATGGCTCGCGATACCTGGTTCGAGACCGTTGCCATCGCCCAACAGCGCGCGAAGAAACGGCTGCCCCGCTCCGCCTACTCGTCGCTGATCTCGGCGAGCGAGAAGGGGGTGTCGGTCTCCGATAACGTCGAGGCGTTCTCCCAACTCGGTTTCGCGCCGCATGTCATCGGTGCCACCGAGAAACGTGAGATGGCGACAACGGTGATGGGACAGGACATCTCGATGCCTGTGGTCATCTCTCCGACCGGCGTGCAGGCGGTGGATCCGGACGGCGAGGTCGCCGTGGCCCGGGCGGCGGCCGCGCGCGGCACCGCAATGGGGTTGTCCTCGTTCGCCAGCAAGCCGATGGAGGAAGTGACTGCCGTCAACGGCAAGATCTTCTTCCAGATCTACTGGCTGGGCAGCCGGGACGAGATCCTGGCCCGCATGGTGCGGGCGCGCGAGGCCGGTGCGGTCGGCCTGATCTTGACCACCGACTGGAGCTTCAGCCACGGCCGGGACTGGGGCAGCCCCAAGATCCCGGAACGGATGGACCTCAAGACCATGGTCAAGATGGCCCCGGAGGTCATCACCAAGCCGCGCTGGTTCTACAGCTTCGCCAAGACGCTGCATGCACCGGACCTGCGGGTTCCCAACCAGGGCCGGCGCGGCGAGCCCGGGCCGACGTTCTTCGAGGCCTACGGCCAGTGGATGGGCACCCCGCCGCCGACCTGGGAGGATGTGGCCTGGTTGCGCGAGCAGTGGGGCGGACCGTTCCTGCTGAAGGGCATGGTCCGCGTCGATGACGCCAAACGCGCTGTGGACGCCGGTGTTTCGGCGATCACGGTGTCCAACCACGGCGGCAACAACCTGGACGGCACCCCGGCGGCGATCCGGTGCCTGCCGGCGATTGCCGACGCCGTCGGCGATCAGGTCGAAGTTTTGCTGGACGGCGGCGTGCGCCGCGGCAGCGATGTCGTCAAGGCCGTCGCGCTCGGTGCCCGCGCCGTCATGATCGGACGGGCGTACCTGTGGGGTCTGGCGGCGAACGGACAGGCCGGCGTGGAGAACGTGCTCGACATCCTGTCCGGAGGCATCGACTCGGCGCTGCGGGGACTGGGCAAGTCCTCTATCCACGACCTGACCCGTGAGGACATCCTGATCCCCGAGGGCTTCACCCGCACGCTCGGAGTGCCGGCGTCCTGACGCGCGGGTAGCCCTGATGCGGGCGTGACTGACGTGACGGACGTGACCTGTTGTCCGCCGAGTGGGCGACAGCCGCGGAAATCAATTGCAGCGCATGCGCCAACAATTGGTGCATACCAGGTGAATTCGGCCTACCATCACCGGGTGGCCGCACCCGGGGAGCTCGGCGATCTGACGTCGAGTGGACTGCTCAGCACCCCGGCTAACCAGGATTCCAGCGGATCCCCGACGCTCATCGTGCCGCTCGGTTCCACCGAACAACACGGGCCGCACCTGCCGCTGGACACCGATACCCGCATCGCCACGGCCGTGGCGCGGGCGGTGGCGGCCCGACTCGGCGCCGGCTGGCTGCTGGCGCCCGCGCTGAGCTACGGGGCCAGCGGCGAGCACGAGGGTTTCGCCGGCACGGTCTCGATCGGCACCGAAGCGCTGCGGATGGTGCTCGTCGAGTTCGGTCGGTCCGCCTGCAACTGGGCCTCCCGGCTGGTCTTCGTCAACGGCCACGGCGGCAATGTCGAGGCGCTGGTCGCCGCGGTGGGTCTGCTGCGCACCGAGGGCCGTGACGTCGGCTGGACCTCGTGTCTGGTCCGCGGCGCTGACGCGCATGCCGGGCACACCGAAACTTCTGTATTGCTACATATTTCGCCGGAAGTCGTGCACGTCGACGCGATGGTGCCCGGAAACAGCGCGCCGCTGGCCGAGCTGATGCCCGCGATGCGTGCCGGTGGCGTCGCCGCGGTCAGCGCGCTGGGAGTGCTCGGCGATCCGACGACCGCCACCGTGCTCGACGGAGAACGGTACTTTGCCGATATGGTCGACGGGTGTGCCCGCAGACTCCTGGCTTGGACGGCGAACGGGCACGGGATGCTGATATGACGGGGCCGCGTCTGCCCGACGGATTTGCCGTCCAGGTGGACCGCCGAGTGAAGGTGCTCGGTGCCGGTTCGGCTTTGCTGGGTGGCTCGCCCACCCGTTTGCTGCGGCTGGCCCCGGTCGCTCAGACGATGATCGACGGCGGCCGCCTCGAGGTGCATGACGCACTGTCGGCGCAGCTGGCGCGTACCCTGCTGGACGCGACCGTGGCGCATCCGCGGCCGCCGAGTGGTCCGTCACACCACGATGTCACCGTGGTTATCCCGGTGCGCGACAATGTATTCGGCGTAAGCCGACTGGTCCGTGCGCTGCGCGGGATGAATGTCGTGGTGGTCGACGACGGCTCCGCGGTGCCGCTGCAGGACACCGACTTCGCCGGGGCGCGCTGCGAGGTGCGGGTGCTGCGACATGAGCGCAGCCGCGGCCCCGCGGCGGCCCGCAACACCGGCCTGCGTGCCTGCAGTACCGACTTCGTGGCCTTCCTGGACTCCGACGTGGTGCCACGCCGCGGCTGGATGGAGGCGCTGCTGGGGCACTTCTGCGATCCCGCCGTGGCGCTGGTGGCGCCCAGGATCGTCAGCCTGAACGAACCGGACAATCTGGTGGCCCGGTACGAGGCCGTGCGGTCCTCGCTGGACCTGGGCATGCGGGAGGCGCCGGTGGTGCCCTATGGCACGGTGTCCTATGTGCCCAGCGCCGCCATCATCTGCCGGCGCAGCGCCTTGACCGAGGTGGGCGGGTTCGACGAGACCATGCCGTCCGGCGAGGACGTCGACCTGTGCTGGAGGTTCATCGAGGCCGGCGCCCGGCTGCGTTATGAACCCATTGCTTTGGTCGGCCATGACCACCGCACCCAGCTGCGGGAATGGTTCCAGCGCAAGGCTTTCTATGGGCAGTCCGCCGCTCCGCTCGCGGTGCGGCATCCAGGCAAGACGGCACCGATGGTGCTCTCGCGATGGATGCTGGTACTTCTGATCTTGGCGGCCACCCGGTCGGGTCTTGGCTACATTTTCGCCGCCGTGGCCGCGGTGTTCTTCGGCAGACGCATCTCGGCCACGCTGGAAGCCGTCGAGACCGGACCCAGGGAGGTGGCCGCCGTCGCGGCCGGCGGATTGTGGGGTGCCGCGTTGCAGGTCGCGTCGGCCATCTGCCGGCACTACTGGCCAGTGGCGGTGCTGGCCGCGGTGTTGTTCCGGCGCTGCCGGCACGTGGTGCTCGCCGCGGCTGTCGTGGACGGGTTGGCCGACTGGGCGAATCGTCGCAACTCGGTCGCAGAGGACAATCACCGTGTGGGCCTGCTGAGCTATCTGCTGCTCAAACGTCTCGACGACATCGCTTATGGGCTGGGGTTGTGGACGGGCGTGGTTCGCGAACGCCACGTCGGTGCGCTCAAGCCGCAGATCCGATCCTGAAGCGCACCGCATTGCAGTCCGATGTCCTGATCGTCGGCGCCGGCAGCGCTGGTTCGATTCTTGCCGAACGTCTTTCATCCGATCCCGGGCGCAGGGTCACGGTGCTGGAGACGGGCCCGCGGGCGGTGCCGCCGCGAGTCGGGGACGCGCACCTGGTGCCGATCGGTCCCGGTAGTCCGGTTGTCATCCGGTATCCGGCGACGCTGACCGATGCCCCCCGCCGCGAGGTCGACCTGGTGCGCGGCGCGGTGGTCGGTGGGTCCGGTGCGGTCAACGGCGGCTACTTCTGCCGGGGTGTGCCCGCGGACTTCGCGGGCTGGCGGATACCCGGCTGGTCCTGGGATGACGTACTGCCACACTTCCGGGCGATCGAGACGGACCTGGACTTCGGCGGGCCGCTGCACGGCGAGCATGGGCCGATACCGATCCGCAGAACGCATGAGTTCAGCGCGGGAACAAGGCTTTTCGTAGACGCGGTCTTGGCGAGAGGATTTCGCTGGGTCGATGATCTGAACGGGGGTGGGCCGGCCGACGGTGTGGGTGCGCTGCCGCTCAACGTGCGCGGCGGCACCAGGGTCGGTCCCGGTGCCGCCTTCCTCGGGCCCGCGCTGGCGCGGCCGAACCTGGTCGTGCACCCGGCAACCCGGGTGCAGCGGGTCCGGTTCAGCGGTACCCGGGCGGTGGGGGTCGATGCGCTCGGGCCGTCGGGTCCGGTGTCCTACGCCGCGGACCGCATCGTGCTGTGCGCGGGGGCGATCGGCACCGCGCACCTGCTGATGGTGTCCGGGTGTGGTCCCGCCGATGTCCTCGGTGCCGCCGGGATCCCGGTGCTCGCGGATCTGCCGGTGGGTGCGTGGTTCCACGATCACCCGGAGTGGGTGCTACCGGTCGACTGGCCCGCGGCCGCCGGGCGCACCCCGATCGAGGCCGCGTTGTCGGTCGACGGTTTGGAGATCCGTTTGTATACAGCGGGTTTCGCCCAGATGACCGGTGAGATGCCATCGGATCCGCCGCATATCGGGGTGGCCCTGATGCGTCCCGCGGCTCGCGGCCGGCTGACGGTGACATCCCCGGATATCGCGGTGGCGCCGGTGATCGAACATCACTATGACAGCGTCACCGAGGATGTCGAGGCGCTACGTCGCGGCGCCGACCTGGCTCGCGATATCGCCGGAATCGTTGATCGCGAGGCGAACTGGTCCACCACACAGCATCTGTGCGGTACCGCGCCGCTGGGTGCGGTGCTGGACCCGCGGTGTCGGGTGCAGGGTCTGGATGGGCTGTGGGTGGCCGACGGCTCGATCATGCCGGCGGCGACGTCACGCGGGCCGCATGCCACGATCGCGATGATCGGGCACCGGGCCGCCGGGTTGGTCGTCGATTAGGCGCGGTGTCGGCCGGTGCTGCGCAGAGTGCGCAGCGGGCGAAGCTGGCGTTCGTCACGTCCGGGCGCCCAGAGGCCGATGAGCACCGCGCTGACGCCGACGATGACCGCGAGGCCGAACGTCGAGGAATTCATCGCCTCGACGAAGGCGGCCTTGCTCAGTTCGGCGATCTGCGCGCCCTGCGGGCCCAGTTTCGCCGATACCTCCAGGGCCTGGCCCAGCGATCCCAGAGCAGCCTGGCGGACCGGTTCGGGAAGTTGTTCGGGTAACCGCGGTGCGAGTAGGTCGGTGTACTGTGCGGCCAGCAGGGAACCGGCCAGTGCGATGCCCAGTGCGGCGCCGACCTCGCGGGTGGTGTCGTTGACCGCCGAGGCCACGCCCTGCTTGTCGTCGGGCGCGGTGTTGATGATTGCCGAAGTCATTGGTGCGGTGAGCAATCCGATACCGAAGCTCATGACGAGCATCGGCCATGCGATGGCACTGTAGCCGTCGGCGACGGCGATCCCGCCCATCATCAGGAAGCCGATCGAGATGAGCCCCAGGCCCGAGAACACCACCAGGCGTAGTCCGAGCAGGGGCAGAAACCAGAACGCGGTGGTGGAAAGCACCAGTACCGGGCCTATCAACGGCGCAACGGCGAATGCGGTCTTGATGGGGCTGTAGCCCAGGATCAGCTGCATGTACTGCATGACGATGTAGAAGAAGCCGAAGTTGGCAAGAAAGAACACCGTGATGGCCGCGGCGCCGGTGGCGAACGTCGGGTTGGAGAACAGGCGGACATCGAGCAGCGGATGGCGTTGCCGGAGTTCGAAGATGCCGAACGCCACGCAGAGTCCGACGCCGGCGACCATGGATCCGATGACCAACCCGTCGGACCATCCGAGCGTGGGGATCTCCAGGATGCCGAAAACCAGAATCGCCAGGCCGCCGCCGATCAGGACGGCGCCGATCCAGTCCAGCGGCCGGGGCACCGACTCCTTGGACGTCGAGATGGTGAGGGTCAGTAGGAAAAGCAGCGCGCCGGCGGCCGCGAACGCCCAGAAGATGGACTGCCACTCGAAGAAGTGAAGAAGCCCGCCCGATCCGAGCATCCCCACCACGGCGCCACTGCCCGCGGCTCCGGCCCAGATGCCGACGGCCTTGTTGCGCTGGTCCTTCGGATAGGCGGTGGTCAGCAGTGACAGCGTCGCCGGCATCACGAACGCGGCACCGACCCCGGCGGCTGCGCGGCCGATGATCAGTTGTAGCGGCTCGGACCAGAACACCGGGGCGACCGAGGCCACCGCGAACACGACAAGTCCGAACAGCAGTGCGCCGCGGCGGCCGTAGCGGTCGCCGAGTGCGCCGGCCGGCAGCAACAGACAGGCGAGCACCAGGGTGTAACAGTCGACGATCCAGGTGAGTTGAGCCTGGGTGGCCGAGGTGGCCACGGCGAGATCGGGGAGTGCGGTGTTCAGTGCGACCATCGACGAGATCACCAGCAGCACACCGAGACATGCGATGAGCAGGGTCCAGGCGCGGGATCTCGCGGAGAGGCCGGCCAGGGTCGGGTCGGTGGGCCGCTCCGACTCGGCGAGTGTGTCGACCATTGCCCCTCTTTCGACGGGTACGTTATTTTTAGTACTGCCCGTCTTGTTTCGAGACTAACAGTCTCGTTCCGCGCGGGGAAGGGAGTTTGGCGATGGCGGCGAGTACCGATCCGCGGCCGGCGCGATCCCGCGCCCGCTTGCTGGAGGCCGCTGCCGCGTTGTTGCGCGCCGGCGGGCCGAGCGCGGTGACGGTGGATGCCGTCGTCCGCGCCTCCAATGTGGCGCGCGCGACGCTGTATCGGCACTTTCCGAGCGGGAATGACCTGCTGGCCGCGGCCTTTTACGCGCTGATTCCACCGGCGCCGCTGCCGCCGCAGGACGGCACACTGCGGGATCGGTTGGTCGCCGCGCTGGACGGCTTCGCGGACCTGGTCGCCGAGGCGCCGATCAGTCTGGCCGCGACATCGTGGTTGGCGCTCGGCGGCGGACTGGACCCGTCCTGGTGGGGCAGGGGCGATCGCGAGATCGAGAGCGATGCGGTGCGCACCCTGCGGGAGCGGGTGGCCGAGCAGTATGCGGCGCCGTTCGACGCGATCTTCGACAGCCCCGATGCCGTCGCGGCGTTCGGAGAGGTCGACCGGATGCAGGCGGTGGCGCTGCTGCTCGGGCCCATCGTGCTGGGCAAGCTCAGCACCTTGACCGATTTCGACTACCGCGAGGTTGCCAGGGCGGCCGTCGACGGCTTCCTGGCGGCGCGCGGGCTCTAACGCACGGAGTACCTGATCGGCAGATGCTTGAGCCCGCCGACGAATGTCGTCGCCGACAGTTCGGGCGTGCCGGTCAGTTCGATCGACTCCAGACGCGGAATCAGTTCGGAGAACAAACTGTTCATCTCCATCCTGGCCAACGCGGCGCCGAGGCAGAAGTGCACCCCGTACCCGAACGCGACATGCTTGTTCGGGTCACGACCGACATCGAAGCGGAACGGCTCATCGAAAACTTCTTCGTCGCGGTTGCCGGAAACGTAAGCCAGATAGACGGATTCGCCCTCGGCGATGCGCACGCCGCGCACCTCGGTGTCGGCGGCGGCGGTCCGCATGAATTCCTTCACCGGTGTCGCCCAGCGGATCATCTCCTCGACGGCGGTGCCCATCAACGACGGATCCTTGCGCAACCGCTCAAGCTGATCGGGATTCTCGATCAGCGCGAGCAGCCCACCGGAGATAGCGTCCTTGGTGGTGTCGTGGCCGGCGCTGGCGACGATCACGTAATACGACGCGGTGTCCACATCGCTGAGTGGCTCGCCGTCGATGCGGCCGTTGGCGATGGCCGAGGCGAGATCGTCGGTCGGGTTCTCCCGGCGCGACGCGGTCAGCTGGGAGAAGTAGGCGAAGAAGTCGAGCAGCACCTGCAGCTGATCCTCCAGCGATCCGCCGTCGCGCTTGTACTCGTCATCGTCACCGCCGAACATCTCCTGGGTGAGCATGTGCATGCGCTCGTAGTCGTCCTCGGGCAGGCCGAGCAGCGACATGATGACGTAGAGCGGGAAATGCACGGCGATCTCGGTGACGAAATCGCACTCGGGCCCGATATCGCGCATCCGGTCGACGTACCGCTTGGCGAGTTCGTCGACGCGGATCTTCAGATCGCGCATGGCCTTGGGGCGGAACCAGTCGGCGCCGATTTTGCGAACCTTGCGGTGGTGCGGGTCGTCCATGTGGATCAACGTGCGCAGCCCCATGCCCGCTTCCAGCTGCTGTTTGGCCAGATCGTCGGCGGCCGCGGTGGCCAGCAGCGGACGGGGTTCGCTGAGGAACAGGTCGTTCTCCCGCTCGATGGCCATGATGTCGGCGTGCTTGGTGATCGCCCAGAACGGGCGGTAGAGCCTGGATTCGACGCGCACGACCGGCTCGTGGGCGCGCAGATAGGTCAGCGCCTCGTGCAGCCGCGCGTCATCGGCGTAGGCCTTCGGCTCGACGAAGACGTTGGCGTACTGGCTGGCCCTGTCGTCCTTGGTCGGAGTGCTCATCCACACGGCTCCTTCTTCGTTGACGGGTGTCAAGTCGCAGTTTAGGCGACGCCGCCGCCCGCGCGGCCGCGAATGCGGGAATCGTCGTCAGTAGGCTCGCTGTGTGCCCCCCTTGTCGCGAATCGTGCGCTGCGCGCTGGCATTACTGATCGTCGGGGTACTCACAGTGGGTTGCGGTGGTCATGCCGAGCGGCCTGCGGCGCTGCCGCCGGACCCGTCGGTCGTCGCGACCAGCGCGGGCCTGCTGCGCGGGGTGGCGACCCTCGACAAACGCCACTTTGCCGGCATTCCCTATGCGGCCCCGCCGGTGGGGCCACTGCGCTGGCAGCCTCCGCAACCGGTGCGGCCCTGGTCGGGCGTGCACGACGCCACCAAGGTGGGGCCGCGCTGCATCCAGGACGAGGGCAGCGACCTGGAGATGGGCAGGCAGACCGACGAGGACTGCCTGACCCTCAACGTCTGGACTCCACCGCCGGCGAAAGAGCTTCGGCCGGTGATGGTTTGGATCCATGGCGGTGCGTTCATCAACGGCAACGGCGGCATGTACGACTCGCGCTGGTTCGTCGACCGGGGCGATATCGTCGTCGTCACGCTCAACTACCGTCTCGGTGCGCTCGGCTTTCTGGCGCATCCTGCGCTGGGGCCGGCCGGCGCCGTCGGCAACTACGGTCTGGCGGACCAGCAGGCGGCGCTGCGTTGGGTGCGCGACAACATCACGGCGTTCGGCGGCGACCCGGACAAGGTGACCATCGCCGGTGAGTCCGCCGGTGCGATGTCGGTGTGCGATCACCTGGTCGCGCCCGGGTCCGCCGGCCTGTTCCGGGCGGCGATCATCCAGAGCGGGCCGTGTCAGGCGCAGTTGGCGTTGCCGGCCGCCGAGCGGATCAGCGCGGACTATGCGCGGGAGGTGGGCTGCGGCGACCCAGCGGTGGCTGCCGCCTGCCTGCGCGCCTTGCCGGTGCACAAGCTGCAGAAACCGGTGTGGTACGACCGGATCGGAGAAGACACCCTCAGCGGGCCGGTGTACGGCAGCGCGGTTCTGCCCGAGGATCCCATGGTGGCGCTGCGCGCCGGGCGGGTCGCCGATGTGCCCATCCTGATCGGCACCAACCGCGACGAGTTCACGTTGTTCGTGGCGCTGCAGTACCTGCGCGCGGGACGGCAGTACGCGGCCGAGGAGTATCCCGGCCTGCTGGAGAACACGTTCGGTCCCGAGGCGCCGGCGGTGGCCGCGCGATACCCGTTGCAGCGGCACGGGGGCAGTGCGGCCCTGGCTTACGCGGCGGCGGTCACCGACGGTGTCTTCGCCTGTGTCGCCGCCCGGATGGCCGGCGAGTTGTCCGGCGCCAACCGGGTGTATGCCTACCAGTTCGACGATCCCCATCCGCCGACGCCGGAACCCATGCGCACCCTGCCGTTCCCCGTCGGAGCCAGTCATTCGCTGGAATTGCGCTACCTGTTCGACGTCGGTGGCGCGCCGGCGCTGAACCCGGCGCAGCAACAACTGTCGAATCAGATGATCGACTACTGGTCGCGGTTCGTGACCGACGGTGCGCCCAGCGCGCCCGGGGCGGCGGACTGGCCGCAGCTCGACGGCGCGGCACCCTGGATGTCGCTGCGCCCGGACGGGAACCGGGTCATCGATGATTTCGACGCGCAGCACCAGTGCGAGTTCTGGGCGGGCCTCAGCCGCTGACCAGTGTCACCCAGGTGGTGATGTCGGCGTGCACCACCTCCACCCCGGCGCGGTCGGTGATGCCGACCGCGACCACCACCTCGGTGCCCTCGGCGATCGCGGCGAAGTCCGGCGGGGTGAACTCGGCACGTGCCCGCAGTGCGGTGCTGGCCTTGGCCAGGTACTGCACCGTCATCGCCTTGGGGATCCAGCGGTGCGTCCCCGGCACGGTGGCTTCCATGGCCATGCCCATCGCGACCTCGGCCGCATTGCACGAGGCGATGGCATGCACGGTGTGCAGGTGGTTGTACACGAAGAACCACTTCGGGATGTCCACCTCCGCGCGCCCGGGTTCCATCACCCGGACGTGGGGGAGTACGGATGCGAAGTACGGGACCCGGATCATCGCGGCCGCCGAGAACAGTCGGCTGCCCAGCGGTTTCGAAGAGAGCTGCTGCCAGGCGCGATAGGTGGAACTCTCGGTCATGGACATACCTTACTCACGAGTAAGATCGACGCGCGGTGCGCTTGGGTGCGAAGGGCGCCGCGGCCGGCTGACGTGAGGTGGGCCATCGGGGGAGTTTGGGCACCTCGACCGCCGCTCGCCGGGGCTCCAAGCTGCTCAAATGCGGATTTGGAGGACGCCGGGATCTGAGGCATACTGTTCGGGTTGCCTTCAGCCGGGTTCGCCCGGCCGCGGGCATCCGACCAGCGTCCTTCGCGGACGCACCCGGTCCCCACCTCGATTGCGACGAAATATCTGCGCAAAAGAGTGTGCGTAAGGGCGACACACCCGAGCGCGGGGGTCGGTGAACCAGAGACAGGTAAACAGCGGCGGCATAGCCAGCGCGCTGTCGTGCGGGGAGACCCGCCGGCGGAGCGCACGAAGACCAGAGGTATTTCTGCGCCCTCAGCGCGGAAGCCCTTAATAGTGAGGTAGGAAAGCGTGGCGGGACAGAAGATCCGCATCAGGCTGAAGGCCTACGACCACGAGGCGATTGACGCCTCGGCGCGCAAGATCGTCGAGACGGTCACCCGTACGGGAGCAAGCGTGGTCGGCCCGGTGCCGCTGCCGACCGAGAAGAACGTGTACTGCGTCATCCGGTCCCCCCATAAGTACAAGGACTCGCGGGAGCATTTCGAGATGCGTACCCACAAGCGCCTTATCGACATCCTCGACCCCACCCCGAAGACCGTTGACGCCTTGATGCGCATCGATCTGCCGGCCAGCGTCGACGTCAACATCCAGTAAAGGACCCTGAAGAATGGCTAACAGTGCTACGTCCGGCGCTCCGCGCCGTGGCATCTTGGGCACCAAGCTGGGCATGACGCAGGTGTTCGACGAGAACAACAAGGTCGTCCCGGTCACGGTCGTCAAGGCCGGCCCGAACGTCGTGACGCGCATCCGCACCCCGGAGCGCGACGGCTACAGCGCCGTCCAGCTCGCTTACGGCGAGATCAGCCCGCGCAAGGTGAACAAGCCGGTTGCCGGCCAGTACGCCGCCGCCGGTGTGAACCCGCGCCGTCACCTCGCTGAGCTCCGGCTCGAGAACGAGGCCGCCGCCGCCGATTACGAGGTCGGCCAGGAGCTGACCGCCGAGATCTTCGCCGACGGCGCGTACGTCGACGTGACCGGCACCAGCAAGGGCAAGGGCTTCGCCGGCACCATGAAGCGCCACGGGTTCTCCGGCCAGGGCGCCAGCCACGGCGCCCAGGCCGTGCACCGCCGCCCCGGCTCCATCGGTGGCTGTGCGACCCCGGGCCGCGTCTTCAAGGGCACCCGCATGTCGGGGCGGATGGGTAGTGACCGCGTCACCACCCAGAACCTGAAGGTGCACAAGGTCGATGCCGAGAACGGTGTGCTGCTGATCAAGGGCGCCGTCCCCGGGCGCAACGGTGGACTCGTCGTGGTCCGCACCGCGATCAAACGAGGTGAGAAGTAATGGCTCTCAAGCTTGACGTTCACACTCCGGACGGCAAGAAGGACGGTTCTGTCGAACTGCCGGCTGCCCTCTTCGATGTGGAACCCAACATCGCACTGCTGCATCAGGTCGTGACCGCGCAGCTCGCCGCCAAGCGGCAGGGCACGCACTCGGCCAAGACGCGCGCCGAGGTCTCCGGTGGTGGCAAGAAGCCGTACCGCCAGAAGGGCACCGGTCGCGCCCGTCAGGGCTCGACCCGCGCACCGCAGTTCACCGGTGGTGGCGTGGTGCACGGCCCCAAGCCGCGCGACTACAGCGAGCGCACCCCCAAGAAGATGATCGCCGCCGCCACCCGCGGGGCGCTCTCGGACCGGGCGCGCAACGACCGCATCCATGCGATCACCGAACTGGTCAGCGGGCAGACCCCGTCGACCAAGGCGGCCAAGTCGTTCCTGGAGAGCCTGACCACCAACAAGAACATCCTGATCGTCATCGGCCGTAGCGATGAGGTCGGCGCCAAGAGCGTGCGCAACCTGCCGAACGTTCATGTTCTTCCGGCGGATCAGCTCAACGCGTACGACGTGCTGCACGCCGACGACGTGATCTTCAGCGTCGAGGCGCTGGATGCCTACATCAGCTCCAACACGAAGCAGGAGGCGTCGGTCTGATGGCAACGATCACTGACCCCCGCGACATCATCCTGGCCCCGGTCATCTCGGAGAAGTCGTACTCGCTGATCGAGGACAATGTGTACACGTTCGTCGTGCACCCGGACTCGAACAAGACGCAGATCAAGATCGCGATCGAGAAGATCTTCTCCGTCAAGGTCGATTCGGTGAACACGCTGAACCGCAACGGCAAGCGCAAGCGGACCCGCAGCGGCTACGGCACGCGCAAGAGCACCAAGCGCGCCATCGTGACCCTGGCCGCGGGCAGCAAGCCGATCGACTTGTTCGGAGCGCCGGCCTAACGGCGGGCAGAGAGACTCAGGAACTAAGAAATGGCAATTCGCAAGTACAAGCCGACGACCCCGGGTCGTCGCGGTTCGAGCGTCTCCGATTTCGCCGAGATCACTCGTTCGACTCCGGAGAAGTCGCTGATCCGCCCGCTGCACAGCACGGGTGGACGTAACGCACACGGTCGCATCACCACGCGGCACAAGGGCGGCGGTCACAAGCGCGCCTACCGGCTCATCGACTTCCGTCGCCACGACAAGGACGGTGTCGACGCCAAGGTCGCGCACATCGAGTACGACCCCAACCGCACCGCGAACATCGCGCTGCTGCACTACCTGGACGGCGAGAAGCGCTACATCATCGCGCCGCAGGGACTCAAGCAGGGCACCATCGTGGAGTCGGGCGCCAACGCCGACATCAAGCCGGGTAACAACCTGCCGCTGCGCAACATCCCGGCCGGTACCGTCATCCACGCCGTGGAGCTGCGTCCGGGCGGCGGCGCCAAGCTGGCCCGCTCGGCCGGTGTCAGCATCCAGTTGCTCGGTAAGGAAGGCGCCTACGCCACGCTGCGTATGCCCTCGGGTGAGATCCGCCGCGTCGACGTGCGCTGCCGCGCCACCGTCGGCGAGGTCGGCAACGCCGAGCAAGCCAACATCAACTGGGGCAAGGCCGGCCGTATGCGGTGGAAGGGCAAGCGCCCCACCGTCCGTGGTGTCGTCATGAACCCGGTCGACCACCCGCACGGTGGTGGTGAGGGTAAGACCTCCGGTGGCCGTCACCCGGTGAGCCCGTGGGGCAAGCCCGAGGGCCGCACTCGCAAGCCCAACAAGGCGAGCGACAAACTCATCGTCCGTCGCCGGCGCACCGGCAAGAATAAGCGCTAGGAGTAGCCAGCGATGCCACGCAGCCTGAAGAAGGGCCCGTTCGTCGACGACCACCTGTTGAAGAAGGTGGATGTCCAGAACGAGAAGAACAGCAAGCAGGTCATCAAGACCTGGTCGCGTCGTTCGACCATCATCCCCGACTTCATCGGCCACACCTTCGCCGTCCACGACGGTCGTAAGCACGTGCCGGTGTTCGTCACCGAGGCCATGGTCGGTCACAAGCTGGGCGAGTTCGCCCCCAC
Source organism: Mycobacterium adipatum (assembly GCF_001644575.1). NCBI lineage: Bacteria > Bacillati > Actinomycetota > Actinomycetes > Mycobacteriales > Mycobacteriaceae > Mycobacterium > Mycobacterium adipatum. The sequence continues at coordinate 5,300,964 of NZ_CP015596.1, read as the reverse complement.
CCGCACGTTCAAGGGTCACATCAAGGATGACCGGAAAGCGAAGCGCCGGTAATGACTACTGCAATTGAGTATCCGTCCGCGACAGCGGTCGCCCGGTTCGTGCCGTTCTCGCCGACCAAGGCGCGCCGGGTCATCGACCTGGTGCGCGGCAAGTCGGTGGCCGAGGCGCTCGACATCCTGCGCTGGGCCCCCCAGGACGCCAGCACCACGGTGGCCAAGGTGATCGCCAGTGCGGCCGCCAACGCGCAGAACAACGACGGCCTGGATCCCTCGACCCTCGTGGTCGCGACGATCTTCGCCGACGGTGGCCCGACCGCCAAGCGCATCCGGCCGCGCGCCCAGGGGCGTGCGTTCCGTATCCGCAAGCGCACCAGCCACATCACCGTGATCGTCGAGAGCCGGCCGCCCAAGCAGAAGGGTGGCGCATCGACCTCGACCGCGCGTACCCGTCGTGCACAGGGCAGTAAGGCTGCTGCTGCGAAGGCCACCGATTCGAAGGAGGGCTCGGAGTAGTGGGCCAGAAAATCAACCCGCACGGCTTCCGCCTCGGTATCACCACCGACTGGAAGTCCCGCTGGTACGCCGACAAGCAGTACGCGGACTACGTCAAGGAAGACGTCGCCATCCGCAAGCTGCTGGCCACGGGCCTGGAGCGGGCCGGTATCGCCGACGTGGAGATCGAACGGACTCGTGACCGGGTACGCGTCGACATCCACACCGCGCGTCCCGGCATCGTCATCGGTCGCCGCGGCACCGAAGCCGACCGCATCCGCACCGACCTGGAGAAGCTGACCGGCAAGCAGGTCCAGCTCAACATCCTCGAGGTCAAGCAGCCCGAGGCCGTTGCCCAGCTGGTCGCCCAGGGTGTCGCCGAGCAGCTGTCCAACCGTGTGGCGTTCCGCCGCGCGATGCGCAAGGCGATCCAGTCGGCCATGCGCCAGCCGAACGTCAAGGGGATCCGGGTGCAGTGCTCGGGCCGTCTCGGCGGTGCTGAGATGAGCCGCTCGGAGTTCTACCGCGAAGGTCGAGTGCCGCTGCACACGCTGCGTGCCGACATCGACTACGGCCTCTACGAGGCCAAGACCACCTTCGGCCGGATCGGCGTGAAGGTCTGGATCTACAAGGGCGACATCGTCGGTGGCAAGCGTGAGCTGACCGCCGCGGCGCCGGCCGCCGACCGTCCGCGTCGTGACCGTCCGTCGGGCACCCGCCCGCGCCGCAGTGGCGCGTCGGGCACCACCGCGACGAGCACCGAGGCCGGCCGGGCCGCCAGCGATGACACGGCGGGCACCCCGGCAGCAGCCGAGGCACCCGCGGAAACCACTCCAGAGAATTCAGGGAGCTGAAATGCTTATCCCCCGCAGGGTCAAGCACCGCAAGCAGCACCACCCGCGCCAGCGCGGTACCGCCAGCGGCGGCACCTCGGTGAGCTTCGGTGACTACGGCATCCAGGCTCTGGAGCACGCCTACATCACCAACCGGCAGATCGAGTCCGCGCGTATTGCCATCAACCGGCACATCAAGCGTGGCGGCAAGGTGTGGATCAACATCTTCCCGGACCGCCCGCTGACCAAGAAGCCCGCCGAGACCCGCATGGGCTCCGGTAAGGGTTCGCCCGAGTGGTGGGTGGCCAACGTCAAGCCCGGCCGCGTGCTGTTCGAGCTCAGCTACCCGGATGAGAAGATCGCCCGCGATGCTCTCACCCGCGCAATCCACAAGTTGCCGATCAAGGCGCGCATCGTGACCCGAGAGGAGCAGTTCTGATGGCAGTGGGAGTTACGCCTGGCGAACTGCGTGAGCTCACCGAGGAGGAGCTCACCACTCGCCTGCGCGAATCGAAGGAAGAGCTGTTCAATCTGCGCTTCCAGATGGCGACCGGTCAGCTGACCAACAACCGGCGCCTGCGTGTTGTGCGCCACGAGATTGCACGGGTGTACACCGTGCTGCGTGAACGTGAACTGGGTCTGGCCTCCGGACCCGTTGGTGAGGATTCGTAACCATGGCAGACACTAAAGGCCCCAACCACACGCCGGCCACCGAGAAGGTGCGTGGACGTCGCAAGACGGCCATCGGCTACGTGGTGAGCGACAAGATGCAGAAGACCATCGTGGTCGAGCTGGAGTCCCGCAAGAGCCACCCGCTCTACGGCAAGATCATCCGCACCACCACCAAGGTCAAGGCGCACGACGAGAACGGCGATGCCGGTATCGGCGACCGCGTCTCGCTGATGGAGACCCGCCCGACCTCGGCGACCAAGCGCTGGCGCCTGGTCGAGATCCTGGAAAAGGCGAAGTAGAGACGATCCTTCGGGATTCGACATCCCAAACCCCCGGCACCGCATCTGCGGGCCGGGGGTTTGTGTCATGTGGGTACCCCACCGGCGGCGGTCGGGCGTGTCGGATCCTGCGGTTAGCCAGCAGGCCGGGGGCAGTGCGCATCTCGTGGTTCACGGCGCCTGTGGAACCGTGCTGTGCAATTTGCCCACGAGGCGTGGGTGGGCCACAACCGAGGTGGGATCACAGATTATCTGTTTGCTCGCGCGCCGATTGACCTAGCATCGCGCACATGACGCGGGGGGCGGGGATGCACGATCGGCGGCCGTGCCGGCGATGTCGCCGACGTGGTCAGCCTTGGGTGCTCGTGACCTCACGACCCGTCTGAGCGGCCATGGTTGCCGAAGTGAACGCCGACGGTCCGGGGTCCCCGTCTGTCCTGGAGCGGTATTACGGCGTCAATCCGGTGCTGCGGGTGGGGATCCGCTGGCTGCTGATCATCGCCCTGACCGCGCTCGCGTTCCATCAGACGTTCGCCAGCCTGGCCGTCACGACCCGCGAGGGCGGCCTGGGTGGCTACATCTGGACGGTGCCGCTGATCACGGCGCTGGTGGCGATCGCCGTGGCGCGACGCAACCGCACCGAACTTCCCATTCACGACCGGCAGACCGACATCATCGTCGGGGTCATGGGTTTGGGGATGGCGGTGTTGATCCAGGCGGCCCTGCTGGAGCGCTACGCGCTGTACTTCCACGTGCTGCGCCTGGATGTGGTGGCGGCCGGTCTGTTCGTGCTGAGCTGCTGCATCGTGCTGTTCGGGTTGCGGCCGGTGATCCGGTTCGCCTGGGTGTGGGCCATGGTGGTGTTGGCCTTTCCACTGCCCTATTTCCTGGTCGTGGTGTTGTTGGGCGGCGGGAAGTTCGCCGCCGGCGCGGCGACCCTGCTGATCGCGGCGATCGGGACCGGCACCGCCGTCGGGCGGACGTTCCGCCGCGGTGTCATCGGTTCGTTGGGAGCGTGGGTGGTCGGATTCGCTGTCCTGATCGCCATCACCGAGCTCACCCCGGATGCGCCCATGGTGGTCTACCAGCAGGTGCCCGCCGTGACGGCACTCAGTGTCGTGAGCCTGGTGATGTACTTCCGGTCACGTCGTGGCGCGCCCAAGCGGCTGCTCGACCGCCGAGTGGAACCGCTGGCCGCCAAACAGGTTTGGTCGGGAGTGCCCTTGGTGGCGATGGTTGCGCTGGTCCTCGCGTCGTGCAGTCTTCCGGCCCAGGTCAGCACCGCCCCGGTCAGCAGGAGCAGTCCCGAACGGCTCGAGCAGGGTCGCCCGCTGAACGTGCCGAGCGGCTGGACCGTCACCCAACGGCACACCTACCCCCAGGTGCGGCGTCTTTACGGGGACGGGGCGGTACTGGTGCGCCAATACATGCTCGCCAATGCGGGTGATCCGCGCTGGGACAAACTGTCCCGGCCCCGCACCGTCGTCGTCGACAGCACCGTGAGTCGGCGGCCGTTCTCGTTCGACACCTATCCCGCGCGCGTGCTGTACGGGTTGACCAGTGCGCGGATCAGCGCCCCCCGCCACGTCGATCTCGGTAGCGGCGTGACCGCGAGGCTGGTGTCGGTGGTCGATGACAACCTGTTGGTAACGTGGAACTCAGTGCAGTTCGCCTGGGGGGACAGCACGATCGCGCAGCGGGTGACCATCTTCGCCGTCGACAACCACGATCCGGACGCTCCCTTCCCGACGCCGTCGACCAACGTGGCGTCCAACCTTCGCACCTTGACCACCTTGCTCTTTCGCGGGAACGCGGTCCTGGACCAGCGGGTACCGGTGTTCAAGGACGAACAGATGTTGACGATCTTTGCCCATGCTCTGATCGCCGCACAGATCGTATGACGCAGAACAGGATGGCGATTCAGGTGAACTCAGCTCCGGTCACAAAGGTGGCCCACCCGCTCTCCAAGGTGGCCTCGCGGGTCCTGCCGCTGCTGGCCGCGGCGCTGGTGCTCGGGACGTCGGCCCTGTCGGGGGTTGCCGTGGCCGAACCCGAAGATGCTGTGTCGCTGGCCAATTCGCCGACATTCAGCCTGCGCACCATCGGTCTCGACTCGACGGTGTCGCTGTACGGTATCGAGGGTCAGCAGACCTTGTCGATTCCGGTGCAGCCCGGGCTGGTACCGGCGGAATTGGTGGCCACGGTGTCACTTCCGATCAACGCGCTGGGCGGCACGCTGCAGGTCAGTCAGGATGATCGCATCATCGCGCGGGTGCCGTTGCCCGCGGATCAGGCGCCGATCACCATCCCGCTTGCCGGCGCGCGAGTGGTCGACAATGCGGTGACGGTGCTGCTTCGGAGTTATCTCTCGCTGCCCGAGGGGTATTGCATCTTCGATGCGACGAACCCGCTGAGGTTGGTGGGCACCGAGGTCCGATACTCCGGGCAGGAACTTGCGCCGGCCACCATCGCCGACTTCCTGCCACCGGTGCTGCAGCGGTTGACGCTGGCCGTCCCGCCGAACCCCTCGCGTGCCGAGTCCGATGCCGCCGTCCGGCTGGCCACCGCCACCGTGGCGCGGTACGGGCCGCAGCGCCCGGCCGTCGACATCGTCGCGGTCGACGGCGCGCTGCCCCCGCCAGTTCCGTTGGAGCGCCAGATCATGATCCGGGAGGGGGACGCGCCAGGGGTGAGCCTGCAGGGGCCCAATACCGTGCCGGCCCTGTTGATCTCCGGGTCGGCGGCGGACCTGGCCAACCAGTCGCGGCTGCTGTCCAGTGATATGTCGCGCTTGGCAGTACAGTCCCGTGCGGTGGCGGGTCCGCTGTCGACGACCCCACAGCTGCCCAGCGATCACACCACCATCCGCAAACTCGGTCAGCCCGGCGTGAATGCCACCGATCTGGTCAATCCGCGGGTGACCGTGCCGCTGGATCAGACCCGCATCGGCAGGTCGGTGCGGGATGTCCGGGTTCATCTGCAGGGGTCCTACACCCCGCTGCCGGACGGGCTCGCCGGGCAGCTGACCGTGGGTGTCGGCGGTGAGATGGTGGACCGATGGGCGACCGATCCCAGCGGTCGGATCGACCGGTGGATCGATGTTCCGCAGCGCCTGCTGGAGCGCTACACCAACCTGGACATCGCGGTGGATGCGGCGGGCAACACCGGCCGGTGCGGTGAGTTCCAGCCCATCACCTTGACCATCGACGGCGAGTCGGCCGTCGAGTCCACACTGGCCCGCCCGCCGCTGGCGGCCGGATTCCAATCCCTGCCCCAGGCGCTGATGCCGCGCATCGAGGTCGGCATGGATGACGGACTGGACAATCTGCGCCGCGCGGTGCAGATCATCACCGGGCTGCAGCGGCTGAGCGCATTACCGTTCGACACGGCCGTGATGTCCCGCGGCGATGCCATCGCCTCGGCAAACCCGGCGATCGTGGTCAGCCCGCAGGGCTGGGACGACGCCAGCATCACGCTGCCGGTGACCGTCGACGCCGACGGGGTGATCACCGTCGAGAACGTCGATGGCAGCGGCAATTCCAGCACGCTTGCCCTCGACCCGGTCGTCGGCTTCGGATCGCTGCAGACGCTTTACAGCGGCGGACGCACCCTGCTGGTCGCGACGTCGAGCGGTGCGCCGGCCGAACTCGACCGGTTGCTCATCTGGCTGGACTCCGATATCGGCCGGTGGTCGGGGTTGACCGGCAATGTCGTGGTCTCGATGCAGGGCCGCGAACCCATCCAGTTGACGACGACGGCGGCGGCCACAGACGAGGTGCCGGGCGGGGACCGTCGGACGCTGTACCTGGCCATCGGTGCGGGCGCACTGGCCGTGGCGCTGCTGGGTGCCGGGCTGGTCGTGGCGCGCAGGCGGTCCCGGGACCAGCCGTGAGGACCCCCTGGGAGATTCTCGACGCGCACACCGTCACGCCCGAACAGCAGCAGTATGCGTTGGACCGGGCGATCAACGGTCTGCGCGACGACGATCCCCGGCAGTCCGCCGCCAAACCGCTGCTGGGATGGCAGAAGCCGGTACTGCTGAGTCTGTTGGCCATTGCCGTCGCGTTCGCGTTCTGGCGGCCGATGGAGACGGCGGTCACCCTGATCGGGTTGTGCACGCTGGCATACCTTCTCACCCTGGGCGACCGGGTGCTCATCTTTCGCCGCGGGTTGGCCTCGCGGCCCATCGTGATCCCGGACGATGTCGCCAGGGCCATCCCCGAGGACGAGCTGCCCGCCTACACCATCCTGGTGCCGGCCTACAACGAACCCGAGGTGGTGGCGGACCTCATCGGCGCGATGGACTCGCTGGAGTATCCCCGCGACCGGTTGCAGGTGTTGTTGCTGTTGGAGGCCGACGACCAGGTCACCATCGATGCCGCCGAAGCGTGCGGGGAATCCGATGTCATCACCATCTTGCTGGTTCCACCGGCCGAACCACGCACCAAGCCCAAGGCGTGCAACTACGGACTGCACTTCGCCACCGGCGATATCGTCACCATCTTCGACGCGGAGGACCTGCCGGAGCCGCTGCAGCTGCGTCGCGTGGTGGCGGCCTTTCGGGACCTGTCCGACGACGTCGCCTGTGTGCAGGCCAAACTCGTGTACCACAACGGCCACCAGAATCTGCTCACCGCGTGGTTCACCGCCGAATATGGGCTGTGGTTCGGCTATCTGCTGCCCGGGATGATGGTCAGTACATCACCGATCCCGCTGGGCGGCACCTCCAATCATCTGCGCCGGCAGATGCTGCAGGGAATCGGCGCGTGGGATCCGTTCAACGTCACCGAGGACGCCGATCTCGGGCTTCGGATCGCCGCCAACGGCTACCGCACCGCGGTCATCGACTCATACACGCTGGAGGAAGCCAACAGCGACCCGATCAACTGGATACGGCAGCGATCCCGTTGGTACAAGGGCTATCTGCAGACCTGGTTGGTGCACATCCGCCGACCGGTGAAGTTGTACCGGACCCTCGGGTTGCGCAGCTTCATCCGGTTCACCCTGGTGCTGGCGGGGACGCCGATCATCGCGGTGCTCAACCTGCTGTTCTGGTTCATCACGGTGCTGTGGTTTCTGGGGCAGCCCGCGGTGGTCGGTGAGGTGTTTCCCGACCTCATCTACTTCCCGGCGCTGGTCGCCATGATCATCGGCAACTTCACCGTCATGTACATGAACATGATCGCGCTGCGCGAGGACGACAGATCCGACCTGCTGCTGGCCGCGCTGACGGTGTGGTTGTTCTGGCTGATGATGAGCGTGGCCGCGGCCAAGGGCTGCTACCAGATGATCCGCCAGCCCTCGTTCTGGGAGAAGACCTTTCACGGTCTGGCCGAGAGGCCCGACGAGGACGCCGCCCACCGGGCGGCCGCACAGAAATGACCGCGGTGCTCGGCGGGTCCGATCGCAGGTACAAGCTCACCATCTTCGTGGTGTGCCTCGTGGTGTACCTGGGCGTCGGCTGGTGGCTGCAGGTCCGCCACGGCTACATCATGGGCGACACCCTGTCACGGGTGGCCTCCACCCAGGCGGTGTTGTTCAGCCGGGACCCGCACCTGGCCGCGCTCGGCTTCATCTTCACCCCGGTCGCGGCGATGGTGCAGATCCCCGTCGTGTGGCTGAGTCCGCTCCTGCCCGACATCACCGCGCGGGCCTTCTCCGGAACGATCATGTCGGCACTGTTCATGTCCGGCGCCGCGGTGCAGCTGTACAGCATGGGTGCCGATCGTGGCCTGCCGCGCGGGTATTCGCTGACGATCACCGCGCTGTTCGCTCTCAACCCGATGATCGTCTTCTACGGATCCAACGGGATGAGTGAGGCGCCGTTCCTGTTCTTCATGGTCTGGGCGGTGCGCCGACTCATGCTGTGGATGGTCGACGATGACGTCCACCACCTGATCACCGCGGGTGGGGTGGCCATGGGGTTGGCCTACCTCACCCGCTATGACGCGTTGGCCACCGTCGCTGCGGCCGGCGTGATCGTCGGCGCGACCACCTACCTGCGGGCCAGGTCGGCGCCGCGGGTGCGCCGGATGCTGATGGACATGCTGATCGTCAGCGGACCGGGGGTGGCCGCATTTCTGGGCTGGGCGGCGGCCGGATGGTTGATCACCGGAGAGGCGTTCGCCCAGTTCACCTCTCAATACGGCAATGCCGCGATCATGGAGCAGTCAGGGGCGGTGGCGCCCAGTACCACCGAAGCGATCGGCTTTGCGGCGACGTGCATGATGCTCCTCGCGCCGACGTTGCTGCCGCTGGCACTGTGGACCGTCATGCAACGGTGGGGCCGGCCCAACTGGCAGATGATGATCGTTCCGCTCGGCATGTTCGGGGCGGTGCTCGCGTTCCAGGCGCTCAGCTACGCGCAAGGTTCGACCTTCGGATTCCTGCGGTTTTTCATCATCGCGATACCGATGGCGGCCACCCTGGCACTGCTGGGCGTTCCCGACGGCGCCCTGGCCCCCGCCAAGCGGCCCGGCAAGTACGCGCCGGTGGGGGCCGCGGCCGTCCCCGTGCGACGATCGCCGGCAACCCATGTCGCGGTGGCCGCGACGCTGGCCATCGGGATCCCGGTCACCGTCGCCGGGATGACCCAACCCGACTACGCGCCACAGGAGTACGGGTTGGTCGCGGTGCTCGCACCGGACCCCGACGATGTGTCCGAGCGCGCCGCGACCGAACAGCGCATCGCGCGGACCTTCGGCACCGAACGCAGGATTGCCGCATACCTGGAGACCCTGGACCTGCCCGACAGTTCGGTGATCACCGATACCGTCTACGGGTTCGGCATCATCGCCGCATCGTCGCGTCCGAAGACCTTCGTCATCCCGTCCGATCCCGATTTCACCGAGGTCCTCAATGATCCGAGCGGTCACGGTGTCCGCTATCTGTTGTCGGTTCCGCCGACGGGGCGCGGGACCTCCGATGCGCTGAACCTGCGGTACCCGACGCTGTATGAGACCGGGGCCGAGGTCGCGACACTGGAATTGGAGATTCCCAACGACGGTGATGGGCAGCCGGATTGGCGGCTGTACCGGGTCGACCAAACGACCGGCTGAGCGGCCAGGGAGCGGCGCGCCGGTGAAGTCGGCGTCAATTCGGCGGGTGCTGGTCATCGAGCGGGTGTAATGTCCGGGCGTCCGCCAAACCGGGAGGTCCGATGGCCGCAGAATTCCACGGCAAGATCGCGCTCGACATCCGCGATTCCGAACCTGACTGGGGGCCCTACGCCGCCCCCGTCGCGCCCGCGGACGCGCCCAATGTGCTCTACCTCGTCTGGGACGATATCGGCATCGCGACCTGGGACTGCTTCGGCGGGCTGGTCGAGATGCCCGCGATGCGCCGCATCGCGGACAAGGGTGTGCGGCTGTCACAGTTCCACACCACCGCGCTGTGTTCCCCGACCCGCGCGGCGCTGCTGACCGGCCGCAACGCCACCACGGTCGGGATGGCCATCGTCGAAGAGTTCACCGAGGGTTTCCCCGGTATCAACGGCCGGATCCCCAATGAAACGGCGCTGATCTCGGAGGTGCTGGCCGAGCACGGCTACAGCACCTCGTGCGTGGGCAAGTGGCATTTGACACCGCTGGAAGAGTCCAATCTGGCTGCCACCCGCAGGCATTGGCCGTTGTCCCGTGGCTTCGACCGGTTCTACGGCTTCATGGGTGGCGAAACCGACCAGTGGTACCCGGAGCTGATCTACGACGGGCATCCCGTCGAGGCGCCCGCCACCCCCGAGGAGGGCTACCACCTCTCCAAGGACATCGCGGACCGGGCAATCGAGTTCATCCGTGATTCGACGATGATCGCCCCCGACAAGCCGTGGTTCTCCTATGTCTGCCCCGGCGCCGGACACGCGCCCCATCACGTGTTCAAGGAGTGGGCCGACAAATACGCCGGCACCTTCGACATGGGGTACGAGCGGTACCGGGAGATCGTGCTGGAGAACCAGAAGCGGATGGGTATCGTGCCGCCGGATACCGAACTGTCACCGGTCAATCCCTACGGCGACGTCACGGGGCTGGACGGACAGCCCTGGCCCGAGCAGGACACCGTGCGTCCGTGGGATTCGCTGAGCGACGAAGAGAAGAAGCTGTTCGCCCGCATGGCCGAGGTGTTCGCCGGCTTCCTGTCCTATACCGACGCTCAGATCGGCCGCATTCTCGACTATCTCGAGCAGTCCGGCCAGCTGGACAACACGATCATCGTGGTGATCAGCGACAACGGGGCAAGCGGTGAGGGCGGGCCGAACGGCTCGGTCAACGAAGGCAAGTTCTTCAACGGGTACATCGACACGGTCGAGGACAGCATGCGCTTCTTCGACGAGCTGGGCGGCCCCACCACCTACGGCCATTACCCGATCGGCTGGGCGATGGCGTTCAACACCCCTTACAAGCTCTACAAGCGGTACGCCTCGCATGAGGGTGGCATTGCCGACGCGGCGATCATCTCTTGGCCCGCAGGGCTTTCCGCGCATGGGGAGATCCGAGACAACTATGTCAATGTCTGCGACATCACCCCGACCGTGTACGACCTGCTGGGCATCGTCGCGCCCCCGACCGTGAAGGGCATTCCGCAGAAGCCGCTCGATGGCATCAGTTTCAAAGTGGCCCTTGATGATCCGGACGCACCGACCGGAAAGGAGACCCAGTTCTACACGATGCTGGGGACCAGGGGAATCTGGCATCGGGGCTGGTTCGCCAGCGCTGTGCACCCCGCCGCTCCGTCGGGATGGTCGCATTTCGACCAGGACCGCTGGGAGCTCTTCCACCTCGACGCCGACCGCAGCCAGTGCCACGATGTGGCCGCAGACCACCCGGACAAGCTCGCCGAGATGCAGGCGTTGTGGCTTTCGGAAGCCGAGAAGTACAACGGGATACCGCTGTCCGACCTCGGGGTGTTCGAGATGATCACCCGCTGGCGTCCGTCGCTGGCCGGTGACCGGACGAGCTACGTCTACTATCCGCACACCGCTCCTGTCGCGGTCGGCGGTTGCGTCAACATCGCGGGACGCTCGTTCTCGGTGCTGGCCGAGGTCACCATCGACAGCGACGACGTGCGGGGCGTGTTGTTCAAGCAGGGCGCCGGACACGGTGGCTACGTGCTCTACATCGACGAGGGCCGGCTGCAGTTCGTATACAACTTCTTCGGCGAGGAAGAACAACACGTGGGCGTCACCGAACCGCTGGCGACCGGCGCGCATGTGGTCGGCGTCGGCTTTGCGCGGACCGGCACCGTGGACGGTAGCCACACCCCGGTCGGCGATGTCACGCTCTACGTGGACGGCGCCGCCGTGGCCGCCCGTGCGGACGTGAAGGCCCATCCGGTGATGTTCGGCCTGGCCGGTGGCGGGGTCAGTGTGGGACGCAACGCGGGTCAACCCGTGTCCACTGCCTACCGGGCGCCGTTCGAGTTCACCGGCGGCACGATCGGCCGCATCGTGGTCGATGTGTCGGGTGCGGCGTACCCTGATGCCGAGCGCGAACTCGCGCGGGCGTTCGCGAGGGACTGATGAACGGCGGCGGGAGGACCTCGACCGCAGTGATGCTGTGCTGTGCCGTCCTGACGGCGGTGTCGTGCACGAAGCCCGGGCAGGGAACGCCGGTGGCCGACAGCGTCACTGCGGCCACCACAGCGACGACCACAGAGACGACCACGGCGAGGACCACCGCGCCGGCCGACCCCGGCACCGCGACCGGCGTTACCGGGCACCCGGATTTCGGTGTGGTGCCGACCAGCACGACGGCCGTCCCCGCGGGCGCCGTCACCTGCGAGCCGGAGCCGCGCCCGGCGGTCGGCATGGTGGCCAAGGTGGCCGACGCGAAGGCGCCCGTCGTCACGGTCGCCGTCCCCGAGGGCTGGTCCATGCAGAGTGGGGCCGGTGACATCGGCGCCGAGTTCACCGGTCCGGCGGGGATGTCGGCGACGGTGCGGATCGCGGCGACCACGCTGGACCCGCAGGCCGCATTCGCCGAGTACGCCGAGGCTCTCACCGCTGAGGCCGCGGAGAGTTCGCTGAGCGTGCTGCCCGCCGAATTGTGCGGCTACAGCGGGCAGAAGATGCTCGGCGCGGTGTCCGACACCCCCGAGGGGTCAGTCGAGTTCGTCGACCGTGTCGTGCACGTGTGGACCAACACCGGTCAATACCTGGTGTCGGTGCACACCGAAGCGCCGGCCGATACCGACGGATTCGATGCGCCGGCAGGGGAATTGACCGGAGATTTCGAGGTCCGGATTCCGTGACGACCGCTGCGGCGGTCAGCGGCTACCGCGCGGACACGTCGATCAGCAGCGTGCGCGACAACCGCAGGTGGCCGAGCACCGCGACGGCTGAGGTCAGTGCGGTCGCCACGGCGAAGGGCACCGCGATGTGCCAGCGCAGCAGCAGGGCGCCGGCCACTGCTCCGGCGAAGATCGCGGCGATGGCCCCGAATCGACGGTTGAGCAGCACCCCGCCGCCGCGGCGGGTCCAGGTCTCGCCCGCCAGTGACGCCAGCGTGGAGGTCACCACGACGGTGGTCATGTCGGCGACCCCGACGGCCCGGGCGACCATGGCTTGGGAACCCATCACCGCGGCCGTCGCGGCGGCCATCATCACCTGGAGGGCCGGCCCGGACTGATCGCCCACCACGACGGCGACGGCGGTCAGCGCGGCCAACGTCACTGCGCCGAGCGTGAGCAGCACGGTGACCCGGTGTTGCCAGCCCTTGGCCCCGGCCCGCAACACCAGTCCGGCGACGAAAGCCGCCGCCGTGAACGCGGCCAGCGCGATCGCCGGACCCAGCACCGGCAGATCGTCCGCACCCGCCACGCCCATGCCGAGGATGACGATGTTGCCGGTCATGTTGCCGGTGAACACCCGGTCCAGGGCCAGGAAGCCGACCGCGTCGACGACCCCGGTGACGAAGGTGAGGGTGACGGTCGCGGCCAGGGCCAGCTTCTCCTCGGTCTCGGTCAGTGCCATCAGAAGACGAGAATGGCGAAGACCGTGGAGAGCACCAGACCGGCCATCACCGGCAGGAAGCACTTGCGCGCCAGGGTCAGCACCGGGACCCGAGCGAAGCCGGCGACCGCGATCAGCGAGGACCAGGCCACCAGGGTGCCGCCTCCGGACCAGATGTTGCCCATCTGGCCGATGGCGGCCAGGGTGGCCGGATCCATGTTGGCGGCGGGGCCGAGCGCGCCGGCCAGCGAGCCCGTCAACGGCAGACCGCTGAATCCGGAACCATCAAGTCCGGCAACGATTCCCACGAAGAGCACACCGAAACCGAGGACGAACGGGCTGGGCGTCACATGCGCCATTGCGGCACTGATCAGGTCGAAGAGGAAGGCCGGCCCGGTGGCGTCGGCTCCCATCCCGAGCACGCGTGCGGAGAAGTCGCCACTGCCGATGAAGAAGAACCCGGCGATCGGCAACACGACGCCCATCGCCTTGAAGGCGAACACCAGCCCGTCGATGATGTGGGTGGACGAGCTTTCCAGGCAGTCGCGCTTGTCGTTGGTCAGGCAGGCGGCGAACAGCAGGATCGCCGCGATACCGCCGACGATGCCCGCCGCGTCGCCACCCTGCAGCGGCGGCACCAGCGAGGTGAATTTCCCGAGCAGCAGGTAGACGATGAACGCGAGGTAGGCGGCGGGCACCAGGGTGGCGAATATCTTCGCGGCCAACGAGTTCGACGGGGCGGGCTCGGTCAGCGTGTCCGCCGCCACCAGCGTTGCGGTGGCCGACGTGCCACCGGAGCCCGTCGGCACCGGGGTGCGACCGTCGCCACCGTCGCGAGCCGACCCGGTACCACCGGCACCGGAACCCGGTCCGTCCTCGGGCAGGCCGAGCTTGTCGGCCTTGTTCTCCCAGGCGACCAGCAGATCCGCCGACGGCTTCCGCCATGTCCTGCGCTGCATGACGTAGGTGATGAGCAGCGCGGCGATACCGGTGATCAGCGAGAGCACCAGCGCCTTGTCGGCCACACCGTCGGGGTCGACCCCGGCCGCGGTCGCCGAGATACCGGGCGCGACCTTGATGATGTAGTCCGACGACAGCGCCATGCCCTGCCCGGCGATGGCGATCACCATGCCCACCGACAGCGGGCTCAGGCCGGCGCGGATGGCCACCGGTATCAGCACGGCGCCCACCAGTGGGACGGCCGGCGTGGGCCAGAAGAACAGCGAGATGACGTAGGTGACGATCGCGAGGGTGATGAAGCTGCTGGTGCCCGCGCGCATCACCCGCCGGAACGGGGTCACCATCAGTTTGTCGGCACCCATCTCACGCAGCGCGCCCAGCATGGCGGTGATGAACGCGATGATGAGGAAGATGTTGAACAGCTCCTGGGCGGCGACCAGGCTGGCATTGAAGATCGACGAGAGTCCGGTCACGATGCTGCCCGAAAACACCCACGCGGTAAGCAGAGTCGCGATGACCGCCGGCACGACGATGTTCTTGCGGAGCGCCATCGTGATGAGAATGACGACAATCCCGGCCAGGTAGATCCAATGGGCCGCGCTCAGGTGTATGTCCATTGAGGGTCTTTTCACTCACAACTGCTCGTGGGCTGTGCAGTCTGATGCAGGAATGCTGGGCCCGTTGCCCGGACGGGTCAACGCACACTGTGCACAACGCTGTGCGCACGCCCCTGTGCAACGTGTTCCGACATTGTCATCCTGATGTCGCGGTGTTTCGCAGACGTTAAAATCCGCGGCCCGGTGGGGGGTGTCACCCTGTGCACACCCGGAGCGTGGTGTGCATGATGCCCGAATACGGGCAACGTCGCTGTGCGCCTTGACTCACCCGGACGTCACCCCTGCCGCGTGGGGAGTGAGACAGTAACTGGACCGATGCACGTGCGTGCATCCCCGCGCATCCACTCCACAGATCGGCCACGGAAGTCCCCGCCATGACTGATACAGACAGCCGCGCGCCGGCGGGCCCGGCCGTCCCCGAAGGAGCCGGCACGCCGCTGGCGCTGGCCGCGCTGCTCTCCGGGACCCTGGTCGGCACGGTGAGCAACAACGTCGTGAACGTGCCCATGCCGGCGATCCTCGCCGAGTTCGACGCACCGCTGGGCAGCGGCGTGTTCGTGGTGGTCGGCTTTCTGATGACGTTCACCGCGACGATGCCGCTCGTCGGCTGGATCGGCGACCGATTCGGCCGGCGCCGGATGTACTGCGCGTCGATGCTCGCGACGGCGGTATGCGCCGTCGGTGCGGCGACCGCGCCGTCGCTGGAACTGCTGATCCTGTGGCGCTGCCTGGGCGGTGCGGCGGCCTCGGCGTTGGGCCCGGCCGTGCTCGGCCTGCTGACCTGGCTGTTCGCCGGGGAGCGCCGGGGCAGAGCGGTGGGGCTGTGGGCCTCGGTGAACGGTATCGGTCAGGCCATCGGTCCCACCATGGGTGGTTTTGTCGCCGACGGCTGGGGGTGGCGCTGGGTCTTCGTGCCGTTGGTGCCGGTCGCCCTGGCCGGGTTCGTGGGCACGCTGCGCCACATCCCCCGCCATCCGGGCACCCGGATGCGTTTCGACACCGTCGGCGCCGTCGCACTGACACTGGGATCCGGGCTGCTCATCCTCGCGGTGGCACTCATCCCGGCCCAGGGACTTTCGGTCGCGGTCGGCGTCGCCGTGGTGGTGTCGGTGGCGATCCTGGTCTTCTTCGTCCGGCACTGCCTCCGGGTGCCCACACCCTTCGTGGACGTCCGACTGGTTGCGGAGGCCCGGTTCGTGCGCAGCACCCTCGGTGCGTTCGCGTTCATGTTCAGCCTGGGCGCCACGCTGCTCGCGGTGCCCCTCTACCTGGTCGGCAGCGGCCGGACCGGGTCGCTGGCCGGCGTGGTGCTGTTGGCGATCCCGGCCTCGATGGTGATCCTCGGCCCGCTGGTCGGACGTTACCTCGACAAGATCGGTGCCCGCCGGGTGCTGCGGACGGGCCTGTCGCTGCTGATCTTCGGTCAGGCGCTGCTCGCGGTGGCTGTCGGTCAGCATCTGCTCGAAAGGCGTTGGGGCCTGGCCGGCTTCGTCGCGATCCTGGTGCTGATCGGGATCGGGACGGCGTTGGTGCAGACGCCGGCGGCCACCGGGGCCACTCGCTCGCCGGCGGGAGCCCAAGGCACCGGGCTCGGGCTGTTCAATCTGGTGCGCTTCGGCGGGTCGGCGATGGGAGCCGCGTGGGTCGCCATCGCCTTGGACCTCGACACCACCATCGGCTTCACGTTGGCGTTCGCGATGGTCTGCGGTGTCGCGGTGCTCGGCCTGGCGGGCTCGTTCATCGGGCCCGACCCGACACCGCAACGGTGACCGGTCAGCGAAAGCTGGCCTCGCGGTCGACGGCGGTGTGCACCTCACTGAGCAGGTCGAGCCGGATCGCCAACCAGACGGTGAACTGATTGTCGGGCACGCGCACGTCCAACCCGATCGCCCGCGACACCCGATCCAACTTGGTCAGCATGGTGTTGCGGTGCACATTGAGCACCCTGGCGGTGGCATTGACGTTCCCGCCGTTGGCCAGGTAGCCGGTCAGGAAATCGCGCAGATCCGGAGTACCGCGCAGCGGCCCCAGTATGTCGTTGACCAGGGCCTTGCTCTGCTCGGTCTCGGCGATCTCGGCGAGCACGGTGAAACTGCGCAGATCCTGGTACGCCACCGCGCCGGTGAGGCCCAGTCTGCGCGCGATGCCCAGTGCGATACGGGCCTCTCGGTAACTGGCGGAGACGGACTGCGCGCCGGTCACCGGCCTGCTGTAGCACACGGCGACGGCTGCGCCGCGACGGTTCTCCAGCTCACCGGCCATCGCCTCGGCGTAATGCACCATCTCGCGGCGCCGCGCGGCGTCGTCCGCACCACACAGCGACCGCACCACCACCAGGACATCGCCGAGCACAGTGACATACGAGCGCACGGCCGGGTCCGGTGCCACGTTGGCGGCGTAGCGGGCCAACCGCACCATGCTGGCCGCGGGATTGTCCGCACCGTGCGGTATCGCCCCCGGGGCGACGAAAACACCGAACTGCGAATCGATGTCGACATCGTGGTACTCGGCCCGGGCGCGCATATCGTGCTCGCTGGAGAAGTGTCCGTGCACCAGGGCCTGGACGAAATCGCCGCGGGCGCGTTCCTCGGCCTCGTCGACGCTGTGCTGTCGCAGCATCTCCGAACCGATGATCGCCGTCGCCTGTTCGGTGACGACCCTGTGCCGCGCCAGATCATGGGCTCCGGGCTCGGCGCCCGGGACCAGGACGACCACCCAGCCCTCGAACGCCTTGCCGAGCCGGATGGCGGTGGAGATCACCGTCCAGGTGTTGGCGTGCAGGTCGGTGAGATGTTCGACGCGGGTGTCGTGGTGTCCGGAGAGCCGGGCCGCGGCCGGCAGGTCGACGGTGAGCCTGGGCACGATGAGCTCGGTGAGGGCCCCCGCCGCCTCGGCGGACACACCGTTATGGGCCACGATGTGGCCGCGGGCGTCGAGCGCCAGCGCCGGATTACGGGCCAGGTTGGACACCTCGCGGATCAAGATCTGCAGGCCGGCCCCACGGTGGAACAGCCCCGCCAGGGACGCGTGCACGTGGGTGGCGTACCGCATCACGTGCACTTCCTGGCTCAGCGCCCGCTCGGCGAGCAGCCGGTTCAACGCGGTGAACCCGACCGGAAATGCCGTCTCGACCACCACCAGACCGGCCGGCAGGGCGGACGGGAAATCGGCGGGCACCGAACCGTCGACTACCAGCGTCGTCGCCCCGCGGGCGGCCAGCGCCGCCAGCGCGCCCGCGGTGCCCAGCAGCGCCTCCGGGCGCGCGTAGACCGCCACACCGTCGAGCGGCTCGTGCCGGGACAGCACCTCGGAAAGGGGCAGCACCCAATGCAACTCGCGGCCCAGATGATCGTCTCCGGCGACCACCCGGGCGCCGGACATAAGTGATTCGTCCAGCAAACCGGCGACCGTCATCCGGTCCCCGTGGGGGTGCTCTGGTGCCATGTCCTCACCTGCCCTGTGCGAAGCGATCATCGAGGTGGCGGGCTCGAACCAACACCATCACATTCTCGACTGCCCACAGACTATGTGCACCTTGACCACGATGCGTCCGATAAAGCCGACATTGTGACCAAGGCGCAGGTGCGCTCGCCCCGGTAGACATTCACCAGGCACACCGCCGGCGGGCGAGATCGCCCGTCACACCCGGATTCGGCCAGCGCCGACAATCTCAGGAGGTCAGCAGAATGCACCAGATCTACCGGATCACCCTCGACGACGCCCTGCCGCTGCTCGCCGCCGGGCGCGCCAAGGCCGAGGAGATCGGTGTCAAGCAGACCCTGTGCATCTGTGATGACGGCGGCAATGTCCTTGCTCTGCACCGACTTCCGGGTGCCCGGTTGACGGGCGTGGACATCTCGATCGCCAAGGCGTTCACCGCCGCGGGTCACGAGCGGGCCACCCACCTGTTCAACGAGGCACCCGACGGGCCGGCGTTGCCGGGCAACGAGGCCTTCGGAATCAGCCATATGCTGCCCGGCAAGTTCGCCGTATTCGTCGGTGGCTTCCCGCTCGTGTTCAACGGCCAGATCATCGGCGGGGTCGGCATCAGCGGTGGTAACGGTGCACAGGACAAGGCGGTCGGAGCGGCGATCCTCGCCGAGTTCGAGGCGCTGACCGCGGCGGTCGGCACGCACTGAGGCCGGTGTGCACCATGACTCGGGGTGACGGGCATCGGAGGTGATGTTGTCCATGTCCCAACCCCAGAGTCGAAGGTTAATGTCGCTGGTGCACAGGCGACTTCGCAGCGCAGCGGCGTCTTGCAGCCCCATCAGATGCGAAACACCCTTCAAAGTCGGTGGTTTCGCGAAATCAACAGATCGAAGGGATCGAATCCATGACTGAGTTGCTGGGCCGGGACGAGTTCCGCGCCGAACTCGAGAACGCCATCAAGGGCCGTGAGGCCAAGAACGCATCCTTCTCCAAGGCGTGGGCCGAGGGGCAGCTGGAGCGCCACCACTTCGCGCGCTGGGCGGAGAACCACTTTCACTACGTCGGACCGTTCGCCGATTACCTGGCCAACATCTACTCCAACACCCCCGACGAGTTCACCGGCGCGAAGGATTTCACGCTGCAGAACATGTACGAGGAGGAGCTCGCCGACATCCGGCACACCGACCTGCTGATCAAGTTCGGCGAGGCGTGCGGCACCACCAAGGAACGCATCGAGGACCCGAACAACATGAACGCCATCACCCGTGGCCTGCAGTCCTGGTGCTATGCGGTGTCGCAGCGCGAACACTTCGTGGTGGCCACCGCCGCGCTGGTGGTGGGTCTGGAATCGCAGGTGCCCAGCATCTACACCAAGCAGATCGTGCCGCTGCGCGAGGTCTACAAGTTCACCGAGGACGAGATCGAGTTCTTCGATCTGCACATCACCTCCGATGTGGTGCACGGCGAACGCGGCTACCAGATCGTGCTGGACCACGCCGACACCGTGGCGCTGCAGCAGCGCTGCCTGCAGATGGTGCGCTGGGGCGCGGAGATGCGGTTCTCTTACACCAAGGGTCTGTACGACACCTATGTCGCACCCGAGCTGGAGCCCGCCGGCGTCTGAGAGACCTCGGCGCGCCCTCGCCAGCCACGCACGCGCGGGCGTGCCGGGATCGGACAGGAGAATCATGGAGTGGACCGCGGTCGCCACCGCACGAGAACTGGGCAGACGCCGCAAGCTGCGGGTCGAGGTCGACGGTCTGGCCATCGCGCTGTTCCAGACCGAAGGGCGGGTGTATGCCTTCGCCGATCTCTGTGTGCACCAAGATCGTTCGCTGTTCAAGGGGACGCTGCTGCACGGCAAGGTGATCTGCCCGGGCCACCAATGGCAGTTCGACCTGGAGACCGGCCACGAGGCCGATCAGGATCGGTGCCAGCCCACCTACCCGGTGCGCGTCGACGACGACGGCACCATCTACGTCAACCTCGCGCCGGAAACCGTGCCGGCCCGCACCGCAGAGGAGGCGCGGACATGACACCGCGCACCATCGTCACCGTCGGCGCCGGCCAGGCCGCCGCCGTCGCCGCCCGCAACCTGCGCCGGCAGGGCTTCGACGGCCGCATCGTGCTCATCGGGGACGAACCCCACGCGCCCTATCAGCGGCCGCCGCTGTCCAAGGAATTTCTGGCGGGCACCGAGAGCGAGTCGGCCCTGTGGATTCTGCGGCCCAGCTGGATCGCCGACAACGACATAGAGATTCTCACCGGAACCAGCGTGGCCCGGGTGGAACCCGGCACCCGCACCGTGGCACTGGACAGCGGAGTCGACATCACCGCCGACGCAGTGCTTTTCGCGACCGGGGGCAGTCCGCGCCGGGTGGCGGTGCAGGGTCCGCGCCCGGACCTGGTGCACTACCTGCGCACCCTCGACGATGCCGTGGCGCTGGCTCGGGTGCTGGTACCGGGCAAGCGGCTGGCCATCGTCGGCGCGGGTTTCATCGGTCTGGAGATCGCGGCCACCGCGGCCGCGGCGGGGGTGGCGGTCACCGTGTTCGAATCGGTACCGGTGCCGCTGGCCCGCATCCTCGGAACGGCGATGGGCCAGGCCGTCAGCGGGCTGCACCGCGACAACGGCGTGGATCTGCGCACCGGCGTGCAGCTGGACGGCATCCGGACCACCGGCGACGGCGTGGTGATCGAGGTATCGGGCAGCGCAACGCCTTTCGAGGCCGACGCCGTCGTGATCGGCATCGGCATCACACCGAACACCGCCGCCGCCGAGGCCTCCGGCCTGCACGTGCGCGACGGCGTCGTGGTGGACGCGTCGGGCCGCAGCAGCATCCCGAACATCTACGCCGCCGGTGATGTGGCCCGCCGATATTCAGCGCGGGCGGGCCGCCACATTCGCTCGGAACACTTCGACAACGCCAGCAGGCAGGGCGTCGCGGTGTCCAACGCGATGCTGGGCCGCGACACCGTCTCCGATGATGCGCCGTGGTTCTGGTCGGATCAGCACGGCCGCAACCTCCAATTCGTGGGCGTGGCCACCGGGGATCCGGTGATCCGCGGCGATGTCGGCGCGCTGGACTTCACCGGCTTCTATCTGGAGGGCTCCACCGTGTGCGGCGCGTTCGCCATCGACCGCGGCGAGGACATCATGGCGGTGCGGGAACTGCTGGGCCGCGATGTCGACATCGCGGCCCTGTGCGACGAGGACATCGACCTGTGGGACCTCGCGTACGCAGACATCGACGAAGAAACGCAGGTGCAGCGGTGATCACCGGACTCAACCTGATCGGCGGCGCCTGGGTGCCCGCCCGCTCGGGAAACACCTTCACCCGGACCAATCCGGCCGACCCCACCGATGTGATCGGGAACTTCCCGGCGTCGGGCCCCGAGGACGTCGCCAACGCGGTGGACGGGCTGGTGAAGGCCGCACCCGGTTGGGCGGCGACCGCACCCGAGCGCCGCGCGGCGATCCTGGAATCGGCTGCGGCCCAGCTGGTGCAGCGCGCGCCCGAGCTGATCGCCGAGCTGGTGCGCGAGGAGGGCAAGACAGTCGCCGAGGCCACCATGGAGGTCAGTCGGACACCGGCCAACCTGCGGTACTACGCCGCCGAGGCGACCCGCTGCGCCGGGGTGACGCTGCCGGCGGTGGGGGACACCCTGCTGTACACGCTGCGCGAACCCGTCGGTGTGGTCGGGGCGATCACCCCGTGGAACTTCCCGCTCAACATCCCCTCGCGCAAGCTCGGCCCCGCTCTCGCGGTCGGAAACCCGGTGCTGTTCAAGCCGTCCGAGATCACCCCCCTGATGGGGCAACGTCTCGTCGAGGCGTTGCTGGCCGGCGGGTTGCCGCCGTCGGTGATCGCGCTCGTCCAGGGCGACGGGGCCCCAGGCGCCGCGGTGGCGGCCGACGAGCGGATCGCCGCGGTCACGTTCACCGGTTCCACCGGGGTCGGTCGGGCGATCCATGCCCAGGTCGGGCCGCACCGGCGGGTGCAGTTGGAGATGGGTGGCAAGAACCCGGTGCTCGTCGCCGATGACGCCGACCTCGACCGCGCGGCGGCCCTGATCGTCAAGGGCGCCTTCGGATTGTCCGGGCAGGCCTGCACCGGCACCAGCCGGGTGATCGCGACCGACGCGGTGCACGACGACCTGGTCGAGCGGGTCATCCGACGCACCGACGCATTGGTGGTCGGCCCCGGCTGCGACGCCGGTGTCGACATGGGGGCACTGGCCAGCGCACAGCAACTCGACAAGTTCGCGCACTACGTGGCCACCGGTGTCGCCGAAGGTGCGCGGCTGCGCTGCGGGGGCACCACCGTGGAGGTGGCCGGCGGCCCGGGCGGCCACTTCGTGCGACCCGCGGTGTTCACCGACACCGACCCCACGATGCGCATCGTGACCGAAGAAGTGTTCGGCCCGCTGCTGGCGTTCCAGCGTGCCGGCTCGTTCGAGGAGGCGATCGAGTTGGCCAACGCCACCGAGTTCGGGCTGTCCGCGGCCATCGTCACCTCGGACCTGGCCACCGCGCAGACGTTCGCCCGCCGGTCGCGCACTGGGTTGGTGAAGATCAATCAACCGACCACCGGGATGGCGATGAATGCGCCGTTCGGCGGGTACAAGGCATCATCGACGGCGACGTTCAAGGAACAGGCCGGTGCCTCGATGATGGAGTTCTACCTGGCCGAGAAGACCGTCTATCTCGACGCCTGACCCTTCCTTGGTCATCACAGAAACACGGAGAGCAACAATGGAATTCGTTCGGGTAGCGCGATCCGGGCAGGTGCCCGAGGGGATAGTCCGCCGGTTCTACTCCGGCGATCACGAGTTCGCCGTGGCACGGCTGAACGGCAAGGCCTACGCGACGTCGAACTACTGCACCCATCTGGACTGCCTGCTGTCCTCGGGCAAGCTGCGCGACGACGGGATCGGCTGCTCCTGTCATGGCAGTGCGTTCGACCTGGAGACCGGCGAACCGATCAGCCCGCCGGCCACCGAACCCATCAAGACCTTCCCGTGCCAGGAACGCGACGGCGAGATCTTCGTCGGTGTCGAGCCGGGGGAGGCGCCCGCGGGCCCGACCCGCCGGGCCCGCCGGGGGCTGTGATGAACGCGGCGCCTCGGCCGCCGGCGCTGTCGGCGGGCGGCATGGTCAGCAGCAGTCATCCGGCGGCCAGTTTGGCCGGTGCCCGGGTGCTGGCCGACGGGGGTAACGCCATCGACGCGACCCTGGCGATGGCCGGGCTGACCTGGCTGACGTTGCCCGGCCAGTGCGGTATCGGCGGCGACGCCTTCGCGGTGGTCCGCGAACCCGACGGGCGGGTGTGGACCGTCAACGGATCCGGTTTCGGTCCCGACGGGGGTACCCCGGATTTCTATGCCGGGCAAGGCCTTACCGCGATACCGCTGGATGGCCCGCTGGCCGTCGCGGTGCCCGGCGCTCCCGCCGCGCTGGCGGCACTGCATGACGGCGGGGCCACCCGGTCGCTGCCGGAGCTGTGGGAACCGGCCGCCCGTATCGCCGAGCAGGGGCTGCCCTGTTCGGCGCGCACCGCCGGTGATGTCGGTGAGGCGGCCCGCGCGGTCGCCGCCGATCCCGGACTTGCCGAGATCTATGCACCGCACGGTGTTGCCGCCGCGGTGGGGCGCAGGCTGCCGCAACCGGCGCTGGCGGCCACCATCCGTGCCTTGGCGCAGCACCCGGTGAGCTTCTACACCGGCGAGTTCGCCGAACGCGCCGTGGCGGCGTTGCAGGCCGGCGGCGCGCCGTTCAGCGGCGACGAATGGGCGGCGGGCGCGCAGGTGACCCCGGAGCGCGCCGTCACCGGGCGCTACGCCGGCGCGGTGCTGCACCAGACGCCGCTGCCGACGCCGGGCTGGATGGTGCTGCAGCAGGCGGCGCTGTGCGACGGCGTCCTCGCTGCGGCCGACTGGCTGTCGGCGGCCGGCATCGACCGGCTCGCCCGCGCCGCCCGACTGTCGTTTGTAGACCGATTTGCATTGTGCGGCAGCGATAATCGTCGCGACGGTGCCGACTACATCCTGACCGCCGAACGCCTGGACGCGCAACGCCGCGATCTCGACGCCCGCACCGAAGTCCGCGGCCCGATCGCGGTCGCGGCGGGTGACACCACCTCGACGGTGGCGGTGGATGCCGACGGCCGGGCGGTCAGCTTCATCCATTCGCTGGCGTTCACCTTCGGCGCGAAATTCACGGTGCCGGGCACCGGGGTGGTGCTCAACAACCGTCTCGGCCGAGGCGCCTACCTGTTACCCGGGCATCCCAACGAGGTGAAACCGCGCCGGAAACCGTTGCACACGCTCAACGCCTGGATCGTCACCGACGACGCGGGTGCGCTCAAGCACGTCGGCAACACCCCGGGCGGCGACGGGCAGGTGCAGTGGAACATGCAGCTGATCTCCCACCTCCTCGACCATGGCCGTGATCCCGCCGAAGCGGTGGCGGCACCCCGGTTCACCGTCTTCCCGGGTTCGGACGCCGACGTCGTCGGCGCCCCCGACGAACTGCGCGTCGAGGCCGCCCTGCCCGCTGCGGTGCGCGACGAACTGGCCGTTCTCGGGCACCGCCTCGTCGTGCAACCCGATCACGGTGCCGGCGGCAGCGCCCAGCTGATCTCCGTCGACGAGCGGGGTGTGCTCAGCGGTGCCGCCGACCCCCGCCAGGAGGGTGTGGCGCTCGGTGTCGACTGACTGGGCGGTGCCCGCCCCGCAGGGCGACTATGTGCCCGCGGTGTGCCACGACGGCGTCATCCACACCGCGGGTATGACGCCCCGACGCGCCGGTGTGCTGGTCTTCACCGGTGTCGTCGGGGCCACCCTGAGTGCCGAGGAGGCGCGCGCGGCGGCCGGGCTCGCGGCGCGCAACGCGCTCGGCGCGGCCCGGGCGGCGATGCCGGGACCTGGGACGTTGCGCTGCCTGCGGATGACGGTGTTCATCGCCTGCACGCCCGAATTCACCGCGCTCAGTGCGGTCGCCGACGGCGCCTCCGCCGTGCTGGCGGCCGAACTCGGCGTCGCCGCGCTGCCCGCCCGCAGCGCGATCGGGGTCTGTGCCCTACCGTCCGGGGCGCCCGTCGAAGTGGAGCTCAGCGCCGCCGTCGTCTGACCCGTGCCGCCCCCGATGAGCTGGGATTTGGCTCTGCGCAGGTCGTCCCCTAGACTCTAGGGGTTGCCTGGGGCAGACCTCGGTTCTCTCATGTGAGAAAACCCTGCGTGCTCTCGGGGTGACAAAGACCGCGCACGTCAGGTCGGTATCTGCCGTGCACACATAACCAGGTCAGGAGATCGAGTGATTCAGCAGGAATCGCGGCTGAAGGTCGCCGACAACACGGGTGCCAAGGAGATCTTGTGCATCCGCGTTCTCGGTGGCTCGTCGCGGCGCTATGCCGGCATCGGCGACATCATCGTGGCGACCGTCAAGGAAGCCATCCCGGGCGGCAACGTCAAGCGTGGCGATGTGGTCAAGGCCGTCGTGGTGCGCACCGTCAAGGAACGTCGCCGTGCCGATGGCAGCTACATCAAGTTCGACGAGAACGCCGCCGTCATCATCAAGGCGGACAACGATCCGCGCGGCACCCGCATCTTCGGCCCGGTGGGCCGCGAGCTGCGTGAGAAGAAGTTCATGAAGATCGTTTCGCTCGCCCCGGAGGTGCTGTAAATGAAGGTGCACAAGGGTGACACCGTGCTCGTGGTCTCCGGTAAGGACAAGGGCGCCAAGGGCAAGGTCATCGAGGCGTACCCGTCCCGCGAGAAGGTCCTCGTCGAGGGCGTGAACCGGATCAAGAAGCACACCGCGCAGTCGCAGAACGAGCGCGGCGCCTCCTCCGGCGGCATCGTCACGCAGGAGGCGGCCATCCACGTCTCCAACGTGATGGTCATCGACTCCGACGGCAACCCCACCCGCATCGGCTACCGCGTCGACGAGGAGTCGGGCAAGAAGGTTCGGGTCTCCAAGCGCAATGGCAAGGACATCTGAGAATGACCACAGTAGAAAACGCCGCCAAGGTGCAGCCGCGGCTCAAGCAGCGCTACCGCGAGGAAATCAAGGACGCGCTCAACCAAGAGTTCAACTACGCCAACGTGATGCAGATCCCCGGCGTGGTGAAGGTCGTCGTCAACATGGGTGTCGGTGACGCCGCCCGCGACGCGAAGCTGATCAACGGCGCGGTCAACGACCTGGCCCTGATCACCGGTCAGAAGCCCGAAATCCGCAAGGCACGTAAGTCCATCGCCCAGTTCAAGCTGCGCGAAGGCATGCCGATCGGCGCCCGGGTGACACTGCGCGGCGACCGCATGTGGGAGTTCCTGGACCGCCTGGTCTCCATCGCGCTTCCCCGTATCCGCGACTTCCGTGGCCTGAGCCCCAAGCAGTTCGACGGCAGCGGTAACTACACCTTCGGGCTCTCGGAGCAGTCGGTGTTCCACGAGATCGACGTGGATTCCATCGATCGCCCCCGCGGCATGGACATCACCGTCGTCACCACGGCGACCAACGACGACGAAGGACGAGTGCTGCTGCGGGCCCTCGGCTTTCCGTTCAAGGAGAACTGAGCAATGGCAAAGAAGGCTCTGGTCAACAAGGCCAACAAGAAGCCGAAGTTCGCGGTGCGCGGATACACCCGGTGCAACCGGTGCGGTCGTCCGCACGCAGTGTTCCGCAAGTTCGGCCTGTGCCGGATCTGCCTGCGCGAAATGGCGCACGCGGGCGAACTGCCCGGTGTCCAGAAGTCCAGCTGGTAACCAGCATTCATTCGAATACAAATTTCGGAAGGCCCACTGTGAGCAATGAGCACATGGGAACCGCCGCAAGGAAGGTGAACCGGCTGTCATGACGATGACCGATCCCATCGCAGACTTCTTGACGCGTCTGCGTAACGCCAACTCGGCGTACCACGATGAGGTGACTCTGCCCCACTCGAAGATCAAGGCGAACATCGCCGAGATCCTCAAGAAAGAGGGCTACATCTCCGATTACCGCACCGAGGATGCCCGCGTGGGCAAAGCCCTTGTGGTGCAGCTGAAGTACGGCCCCAGCCGGGAGCGCAGCATCGCGGGCCTGCGCCGGGTGAGCAAGCCCGGTCTGCGGGTCTACGCAAAGTCCACCAATCTGCCTCGGGTGCTCGGCGGCCTGGGCGTGGCGATCATCTCCACGTCCTCCGGTCTGCTCACCGATCGCCAGGCAACTCGACAAGGCGTGGGCGGCGAAGTCCTCGCTTACGTCTGGTAGGGGAACGAAAAACATGTCGCGTATTGGAAAGCAGCCGGTCCTGGTTCCTGCCGGGGTCGATGTGGCCATTGATGGCCAGAACGTGTCGGTCAAGGGGCCCAAGGGCACCCTGACCCTGGATGTCGCCGAGCCGATCGTGGTCTCGCGCAACGACGATGGCGCCATCGTGGTGACCCGCCCCGACGACGAGCGGCGCAGCCGCTCGCTGCACGGGCTGTCCCGCACCCTGGTGGCCAACCTGGTCACCGGTGTCACCGAGGGCTACACCCGCAAGATGGAGATCTTCGGCGTCGGCTACCGCGTCGCGCTCAAGGGTGCCAACCTGGAGTTCGCGCTCGGCTACAGCCACCCGGTCCTCATCGAAGCGCCCGAGGGCATCACGTTCGCGGTCGAGACACCCACGAAGTTCTCGATCACGGGCATCGACAAGCAGAAGGTCGGCCAGATCGCCGCGGTCATCCGCCGCCTGCGCCGCCCCGACCCGTACAAGGGCAAGGGCGTGCGGTACGAGGGTGAGCAGATCCGCCGCAAGGTCGGAAAGACAGGTAAGTAACCATGGCTTCCACGAAAACTGATGCAGCCGCCGGCGCGAAGCACAAGCCGGTGGGGCAGAACATCTCCGAGACCCGTCGGGTCGCGCGGATCCGTCGGCACGCCCGGTTGCGCAAGAAGGTCTCCGGCACCGCCGACGCCCCGCGTCTGATGGTCAACCGGTCGTCCCGGCACATCCACGTCCAGCTCATCGACGATCTCGCCGGCGTCACCGTCGCCGCGGCCTCGTCCATCGAGCCCGATGTGCGTGCCGTCGACGGCGACAAGAAGGCACAGAGCGTGCGGGTCGGTCAGCTGATCGCCGAGCGCGCCAAGGCAGCCGGTGTCGAGACGGTCGTGTTCGACCGTGGCGGCTACACCTACGGCGGCCGGATCGCCGCGCTGGCCGATGCCGCGCGCGAGGGCGGGCTGAAATTCTGATGACTGACAACGAGAGGACTGCATGATGGCCGACCAGGCTGGCGCCGGTTCGGCGCAGGACAATCGCGGCGGCCGCGGAGATCGCGGCGGCCGAGGCCGTGACGATCGTGGCGGCCGTGGCCGCGGCGACGACCGCGGTGAGAAGAGCAACTACATCGAGCGCGTCGTCACCATCAACCGCGTCTCCAAGGTGGTCAAGGGTGGTCGGCGCTTCAGCTTCACCGCGCTGGTCATCGTCGGTGACGGCAACGGCATGGTCGGCGTCGGCTACGGCAAGGCCAAGGAAGTTCCGGCCGCCATCGCCAAGGGCGTCGAGGAAGCTCGCAAGAACTTCTTCCGCGTGCCGCTGATCGGCAGCACCATCGTGCACCCGGTCCAGGGTGAGGCCGCGGCCGGTGTCGTGATGCTGCGTCCGGCCAGCCCCGGTACCGGTGTCATCGCCGGCGGTGCTTGCCGCGCCGTGCTCGAATGCGCCGGGGTGCACGACGTCCTGGCCAAGTCGCTGGGTAGCGATAACGCGATCAACGTGGTGCACGCCACCGTCGCCGCACTCAAGATGATCCAGCGGCCCGAAGAGGTGGCGGCCCGTCGTGGCCTGTCCATCGAGGATGTGGCGCCGGCCGGCATGCTCAAGGCCCGGCGCGAAAGCGAGGCGCTGGCCGCCAGTGCCGCGCGTGAGGGGTCGGCATAGTCATGGCAGAACTCAAGATCACCCAGGTGCGCGGGACCATCGGCGCACGCTGGAAGCAGCGCGAAAGCCTGCGCACGCTGGGGCTGCGGAAGATCCGCCAGTCCGTCGTCCGTGAGGACAACGCTCAGACCCGGGGTCTGATCAAGACCGTGCATCACCTCATCACGGTCGAGGAGGTCTAGGAATCATGAGTGTCATCAAGCTGCACGACCTGAAGCCGGCCCCCGGCTCGAAGACGAAGAAGACCCGCGTCGGCCGCGGTGAAGGCTCCAAGGGTAAGACCGCGGGTCGCGGCACCAAGGGCACCAAGGCCCGCAAGAACGTCCCCGCGACGTTCGAGGGTGGCCAGATGCCGATCCACATGCGGCTCCCGAAGCTCAAGGGCTTCAAGAACCGCTTCCGGGTGGCCTACGAGGTCGTCAACGTCGGCGATATCGCCAAGGCGTTCCCGCAGGGCGGCACCGTCGGTGTCGACGAACTGGTGGGCAAGGGTCTGGTTCGCAAGAACACCCTGGTGAAGGTCCTCGGCGACGGCAAGCTGTCCGTCAAGGTCGACGTCACGGCCAACAAGTTCAGCGGCTCCGCGCGCGAGGCCATCACGGCCGCCGGCGGTTCGGCCACCGAGCTGTAGAAGTCTCTGACCGCGAAGGCCCCTGCTTCGGCAGGGGCCTTTTGCGTTGCCCGGCCGCGCGGGTCCATCTCCGTGAGTTCAGCCAGATGCCGGTGAGCGTCGAGTTGGCTGACGCCAGGGCGCTCGCTGCGCCTGTTCGCCTACCTGGGTTCAGTCGACCACCGGCGCAGGCCGTCGCCGCCGGTAGGCTCGGAAGATGTTCGGATTCCTCCCCAGCCTGCCCGGTCCCGACGACCTGAAGTCCTTGGTCCGCAAGGTCGACACCGCCCGTCACAACGGTGTGCCCGACGGCTGTGTGCTCGAGCTCGACCTGCAGTCCGCGCCGCCCGAGTCGCTCGGCTTCGATCCGCTGGCGCTGATATCTCTCGGCGGGAAGCCGTTGACGCTGCGGCAAACGGTCGACGCGCTGCACCGCGCCGCCGAGGACGACCGGGTCGCCGGGCTGATCGCGCGGATCCAGCTGTCCGCCGCGGCGCCGGGTCCGGTGCAGGAGTTGCGGGACGCCATCGCGCTGTTCGGCACGGCCAAGCCCACCCTGGCCTGGGCGGAGACCTACCCGGGAACGTTGTCCTACTACCTGGCTTCGGCCTTCGGTGAGGTATGGATGCAGCCCTCGGGCACGGTCGGCCTGATCGGATTCGCCACCAGCGCGCTGTTCCTGCGCAGCGCCCTGGACAAGGCGGGGATCGAGGCGCAGTTCGTGGCCCGCGGCGAATACAAGTCGGCGGCAAACCTTTTCACCCAGGACAGCTATACGGACGCGCACCGCGAAGCGGACACCGCGCTGATCGGCAGCCTGCACGCGCAGGTGCTGCACGCGGTCGCCGAGTCCCGTCATCTCGACACCGCCACCGTGGACGCGCTCGCCGACCAGGCGCCGCTGCTGCGGGACGCCGCGGTGTCGGCAAAGCTGGTCGACCGCATCGGATTCCGTGACGAGGCCTACGCGCGGATCGCCGAGCTCACCGGCGCCCCGGCGCAAGCCGATGGCGACGATGCGCCGCCACGGCTGTTCCTGTCCCGGTACGCCAAGGCGAACTCTTTCAAACCTGCTCCGCCGATCCCGGGCCGCAAGACCAAGCCGACGGTGGCCGTGGTGACCCTCGACGGTCCGATCGTCAGTGGCCGGGGCGGCCCGCAGATGCTGCCGTTCGGGAACTCCAGTGCCGGTGGTGACACCATCGCGGCGGCACTGCGCGAAGCCGTCGCCGACGACGACGTGTCGGCCATCGTGTTGCGGGTGAACAGTCCGGGCGGGTCGGTCACCGGCTCGGAAACCATTTGGCGGGAGGTGGTTCGGGCCACCGAAGCCGGCAAACCGGTGATCGCATCGATGGGCGCGGTGGCGGCGTCCGGCGGATACTACGTGTCGATGGCGGCCGACGAGATCGTCGCCAACGCCGGCACCATCACCGGCTCGATCGGCGTCGTGACCGGCAAACTGGTGTCCCGTCAGCTCAAGGACAAGTTGGGTGTCGGCTCGGATTCGGTGCGCACCAACGCGAATGCCGACGCGTGGTCGAGCAACGAGCGTTTCACCCCGCAGCAGCAGGCGCATGTGGAGGCCGAGGCGGACCTGTTCTACGCCGATTTCGTCCAACGGGTCGCCGACGGGCGTGGCCTCGCGGTGGCGGCGGTCGAGGAGGTGGCGCGGGGCCGGGTGTGGACCGGTGCGGACGCCCGAGAACGGGGACTGGTCGACGAACTCGGCGGGCTGCGTACGGCGATCGACCGGGCAAAGGTTCGCGCCGGCCTCGAGCCCGAAACCGACGTCCGGATCGTCAACTACCCGGGTTCGTCGGTGCGCGACATGCTGAGGCCCAAGGCGTCCTCCCAGCCGGCCGCGGCGTCGGTGCCCCATGCGCTCGGCGCGCTGCTGAGCAGTTCGGTGGCGGGCGCCTTCGACCAGGCGGAACGCTCCATCGGCGGGGCTCACGCACTATGGCTGGGCGACCTCAGGTTCTGATGCCGGCTGCTCGCCCCCCGGCGATCGGGCTTGCGTCTATCGTGGTCGGGTCGGTGCAGGTGAGTCGAACGGAAGGCAGGCACCATGAGCGCTGTGCCC
Organism: Mycobacterium adipatum; assembly: GCF_001644575.1. NCBI lineage: Bacteria > Bacillati > Actinomycetota > Actinomycetes > Mycobacteriales > Mycobacteriaceae > Mycobacterium > Mycobacterium adipatum. Next base: position 5,269,126 of record NZ_CP015596.1, on the reverse strand, counting down.
GTGCGGCTGGCCATCGTCAACGACTACGAACTGATCGTCGCCGGTCTGGCCGCACTGCTCGAGCCCTACCGTGACCGGTTGCGCATCGTCGAACTCGACCTACGGACCGATGTGCACAGCCCGGTCGATATCGCGATCTGGGATACGTTCGCCGCCGCGCAAGGGGACCGCACCGACGTCAGCGACCTCGTCGACCGACCGCATATCGGTCGAGTTGTGGTGTACTCCTGGAATATTGACCAGCTGCTGATCGACCGTTCGATGGCGGGCGGGGTCAGCGGCTATCTTGCCAAGTCGTTGCCGGTGGACCGCCTGGTCGACTCCCTGGAGCGGATCCACGCCGGCGAGACGCTCGTCGAACGCGGCGACGGCAGCATGTCGATGCCCATGCCGTGGCCCGGTCGGCACGCCGGCCTTTCGGCCCGTGAAGCGGAGGTCCTCGCGCTGATCACCCAGGGGCGAACGAACAACGAGATCGCCGAGATCTGCTACCTGTCGATCAACACGGTGAAGTCGGTGGTGCGTTCGGCCTATCGCAAACTCGGGGTGACCCGGCGCGCGCAGGCCGTCGCCTGGGGCCTGGAACACGATTTCCGGCCCGACACGGCCCGGGTACGGCCCTGAGGCACTGGGATCACACCCTTAAGGGTGTAGTTCGCCGCCGGGCCGAGGCGTTGACTGAACAGGGTGCGGACACTCATCGATCAACGACTGCGGTCACGGCTGCCCGAGGGTGGGTGCTTCGAGGTCTCCGCGGCGCTCGCCGTCGCCACCGAGCTGTCCGACCTGCAGTACCGGCCCGGTGACGGGCGCACCCACGAGTATCTGAGCACCCTTGCCACCCTCGGCCTTGCCGACGCGTCGCTGGCCCGCGTCGTCGAACCCCATCTGGACGCGCACGCGATCCTGCGGCAGGCCGGCGTCGGCCCCGAGATCACCGCGATCGGTGCGGACCGCGGCTCCACCTGGGGCGTCTACGCCGCGCATGCACCCGGAATGGGGCTGACGGCGATCGGCGATCAGCACGGCTGGACGTTGACGGGGACCAAGCCTTGGTGTTCCCTGGCCGGGCAGCTGTCGCATGCGGTGATCACCGCCGAGGTTGCCGGGCGGGGGCAGCAGGCATTCGCGGTCCGCTTGGACCCGGAACACGTCAGCGTGGTGCCGACCCGGTGGGTCTCGCGTGGTCTGGCCGGTATACCCAGCGGACCCATCGAGGTGCGGGAGCTGCCCGCCGTGCCGTTGGGGCACCCTGGCTGGTATGTGCAGCGGCCGGGTTTCGCGTGGGGCGGGATAGGTGTGGCAGCCGTCTGGTACGGCATCGCCCTGGCGTTTCGCGAACGCATGGTGTCCAGGCTGGCCGAACGGGCTGCCGACCCGATAGCGCTTGCGCAGTTCGGGGGCGTCGACGAGGGCATGTTCAGCGCGGCGACCGGTCTGGACCACGCCGCCGAGGCGATCGACGCCGGCGCCGCCGACCCGATGTTGCTCGCGCAGCGGGTACGGGCCACCGTGGCCCGGGTGTGCGAACACGTCATGCTCACCGCGGGGCACCTGCTCGGCCCCGGCCCACTTGTCGGTGAGGAGCCCTACGCCCGGCGGGTGGCCGACCTGGGCGTGTATCTGCGACAGCACCACGGGCAACGCGATCTGGCCCATCTCGGCGAGCTCGCGGCCGCCGCTGCGGGGTACGACCATGACTGAGGCCCGGCCGTTCACCCACCGGGACAGCGGGACCGACGAGCCCACCTGGCTGCTCGACGCGGAGTGGGACACCGTACCGCGACTCGATCTGGCGGCGATCACCGCGCGGTGCCCACACATCCTCGTGGTGGCGCCACATCCCGATGACGAAACACTGTCGCTGGGAGCAACACTGGCAGACCTGAGTGCATCGGGCGCGGATGTCACCGTGGTCTTCCTCACCCACGGGGGAGATGGTCCGGCGGCAACCCCGCGCCGCATCGAAGGGGATCGCGCCATCGCGGTGCTCGGCGGCCAGATCGCCACACTGTGGTGGGATCTGCCCGACGGCGAACTGGAGACGTCACACGATGACCTGCGCCGGCGGCTGGCCGGATTGATCGACGAGCGCACCGTGGTGTTCGCCCCGGTGGAGTGCGACGGTCACTGCGATCACGATGCCACCGCCCGCGCCGCCGAGGCAGCGGCACGGCAGCGGTCGGCGGTACTGCTCAACTATCCGATCTGGTTGTGGCACTGGGCGACTCCGGCAGACATCGACTGGTCTCGGCTACGGACACTGGCACCGTCGCTGCCGGGTTTGAGCGCCAAGAGGTCGGCGCTGGCCTGCTACACCAGCCAACTGCAGTCCGACGACGGTCTGCCGATCCTCGGATCGTCGGTGCTCGACCGTGCCCACCGGACCTTCGAGACGGTCCTGCTGCCCGCGGCGAGCGATCTCGCCGAGCGCGTCGACGCGGCCGTGCAGACCGGGCGCGCACGCGCTGTCATCGCCGAACCGTTCGACGCGATGATGGTGTCGGGGGAGCAGGATCCGTGGCACCTCGACGACTTCGCCTACGAGCGGCGCCGACTTGAGCTGGTGCTGGCCTGCCTGGGACGGGAACGCTATCAGCGGATCCTGGAAGTCGGCTGTGCCACTGGGCAACTCTCGGAACTGTTGACCGGCCGGGCCGACACCGTGGTGGCCATCGATGCGAGCGAACGCGCGCTGGACGTCGCGAGGAACCGGACCGACACGGTCCGGTGGATCTGCGGGGCCGTCCCCGACGATCTGCCCGAGGAGACGTTCGACGCCATCATCCTCTCCGAGATCGGATATTTTCTCGATGGCCTCGAGCTGACCGCGACACTGCGCCGGGTGCGCAGGCAGCTGACCGCCCGCGGCGAGATCGTTTTGGCGCACTGGCGTGGTCGCACCGCAGGTATCCCGCTCGACGGCGCCGCCGTGCACGCGCAGGCCGCCGCGCTGTTGGACCTGCCATTGCGGGCCCGCTACACCGATGTCGACCTGGTGGTGGAGGTATGGGGCGAGCCCGTCTCGGTCTACCGCGAATACCGCGGTGCCTCATGACGCCCATTCGTCATGCCGAGGTGGTGGTGCCGGCCCGTGATGAGCAGGCGCATATCCCGGCATGCCTGCACAGCCTGCAACGCAGCATGTCCGTGCTGCGCGCCGGAGCCCCTGGGGTCTCCTGCGGTGTCACCGTGGTGCTGAACCGCTGCACCGATGACACCGCAGAGATCGTGGGCGCCTTCGACGTTCATGTGCTCACCAGTGCCGCCGGCCGGATCGGCGCGGTGCGCCGCTCGGGCGTCGCGGCGGCGATCAGCAGGGCCCGCCGCGCGGGCGTGGAGCCCGACGCGCTGTGGATCGCGTGCACCGATGCCGACACCGTGGTGCCGGGGGACTGGCTGCGCAGACAGGTCGAGTTCGCGGACTCGGGCCAGGATGCGGTGATCGGCACCGTGACACCCGCGGATCTCAGCCCGCAGCTCTACCAGCGGTGGCTGCGCGATCACGATCTGAGCGAGGGACACGACCATGTGCACGGCGCCAATCTCGGATTCCGCGCCGATGTCTACCTGCGCGCGGGGGGCTTTCCCGACGTCGAGAGTCAGGAGGATGTTGGCCTCGTCGACCGCATCCGCGACAGCACGCCGCGCTGGATCGCCACCCACCAGACCAGCGTGCTCACGTCGGGGCGCAGTGAGTCGCGGGTGAGCGGCGGATTCGGTTCCTACATCGCCGATTTGGACGCCGAGGCGGCGCAGTGAGGATTGCCGTGATCGGGCCGTCACGCAACCCGGTGGCCGAGCCCTACGCCGGCGGACAGGAACGCTTCACCGCGATCCTGTCCAGGGGACTGCGCGCCCGGGGACACCACGTGGAGTTGTGGGCACGTGCGGGCACCGCCGCGGGGCTCGCCGATGACCTGCATGTCATGCCGGACACCCCGGAGTTGTCGACGGTCGCCTCCGGCGACCCCAACCTGCCCGAACCGGATTTCCTCGACGACCAGGTCGCCTACCTGGCAGTCGTGCGAGATCTGCTGAACCGCACCGATATCGATGCCGTTGTCAACCAGAGTCTGCATCAGCTGCCGCTGGCGTTGAGTTCGTCCCTGCGGGTGCCGATGGTCACCACACTGCACACCCCGCCGTTTCCGTGGATGGAGATCGGTGCCTGGTTGGCCGGCCCGACGTCACAATTGGTGGCGGTCAGTGCGGCGCTGCGCGCCCAATGGGAGACGTTGACCGGAGTGCGGGTCATCCACAACGGTGTCGATCCCGCGGCCTTCCCGGTGGGCCCCGGTGGTACCGACCTGGCCTGGGCCGGACGCCTCACCCCGGAGAAGGGTGCCGATATCGCCATCGCGGCCGCGGCCCGCTGTGGTCGAGTACTGCGGCTGGCCGGACCGGTCAGTGACCCGGAATGGTTCGATCGTGTCATCCGTCCAGTCCTTGGGCCGCGGGTGGAATACGTTGGTGCACTTGATGACAAAGGTCTTGCCGAGCTCTACGGGCACAGTGCGGCGACATTGGTGACACCCCGTTGGGAAGAGCCCTTCTGCCTGGTGGCCGCGGAATCCCAGATGTGTGGGACCCCCGTGGTGGGCCTGCGCCGCGGTGGCCTGCCCGAGGTCGTCGCATTGCCCGGCGGCCGGCTGGTCCCGGCCGGGGACGACGAACCCACGCGCCTGGCCGCCGTGCTGGATTCGGTGCTGCGGGAAGACCGCGACAGCATCGGGACGTCGGCGCGCATGCGGTTGAGCAGCGACCGGACGGTGGACGGCTACGAACAGTTGCTGATGCTGGCCCGGCGCACAAACGGACTGGAGGTTTCTCGATGAGTGATCGCTCTGCTGCAGAGGCGAGGCGACCATGACCAGCCAGCCGTCCCGTTGCGTCATCGAAGTGCGCCGCATCGACGGTGCCGCCGTGGTCGCGGTCCGCGGAACCGTCGATGCCCTCACGGCACCACAGTTGGAGGAGGCGATTGCCGCCGCGGCCGCGGCGGCACCCGCGGCCATCGTGGTGGATCTCGTTGCGGTGGACTTCCTTGCGTCATCGGGGATGGGCGTCCTCGTCGCCGCGCACATCGACCTGGCGCCGTCGGTGCGGGTGGCGATCGTCGCGGACGGGCCGGCGATCGGCCGGCACCTCAAGCTGATCGGCATCGCCGATATGGTGAGTGTCTTTGCCGAACTCGGCGAGGCGCTGGCCGCGCTACGCGACTGAAACCGGACCCGGCCCCTCGATGTTTAGCCCGGCGTGGAGCCGGGCACGCCACCAGGGTTGCGGTGCGTGAGGTGTTGGCGCGCGCACCGCACATGCGGCAGTCACCAGAGAGGCGGGCATGACGTTGGGTTCCAGGGCGGATGTCGATGAGGCGCCGCCTCCCGGGGTCGTCAAGCGGGCGGTGGCGGCTTCGGCGATCGGCAATGCCACCGAATGGTTCGACTACGGCATCTACGCCTACGGTGTGACGTACATTTCGGCGGCCATCTTCCCCGGTGACACCCAGCGCGCAACGCTGCTCGCGCTGATGACATTCGCGGTGTCCTTCCTGGTGCGCCCGCTCGGCGGCCTGGTCTGGGGGCCGCTCGGTGATCGGATCGGGCGAAAACAGGTTCTGGCACTGACCATCCTGTTGATGGCGGGTGCGACGCTGTGCGTTGGTCTGATTCCGTCCTACGCCGCAATCGGTACCTGGGCACCGATTCTCATGGTGGCGCTCCGCATGGTCCAGGGATTTTCCACCGGCGGCGAATACGGTGGCGCGGCGACGTTCATGGCCGAGTATGCACCGTCGCGCAGGCGCGGATTTCTGGGGAGTTTCCTGGAATTCGGCACGCTGGCCGGCTTCTCCCTGGGCGCCTGCCTGATGCTCGGGTGTTCGCTGTTGCTGACCGAGGATCAGATGGGTGAATGGGGCTGGCGGTTACCGTTCCTGGTCGCCGCACCGCTCGGCCTGGTCGGCGTGTACCTGCGTTCGCGGCTGGCGGACACACCGGTGTTCCGAGACCTCGCCGAGTCCGACGACACTGCCGACACCACATCGAGGCAGTTCAAGGATTTGGTGGCCGGGTACTGGCGCCCGATCCTGCGGCTCGGTGGCCTCGTGGTGGCACTGAACGTGGTCAACTACACGCTGCTGACGTATATGCCCACCTATCTGGAGCAGTCCATCGGACTGTCGGCGAATCTCTCACTGGTGGTGCCGATCATCGGCATGGTCGCGATGATGGTGTTTGTTCCGTTCGCCGGAATGCTCTCAGACCGGCTGGGCCGCAAGCCGCTCTGGTGGTTCTCGCTCATCGGACTGTTCGTGGCCGGTGTCCCGATGTTCCTGGTGATGGGCACTGGAGTGGGCGGCGCCATCCTCGGATTCGCGGTGCTCGGACTGCTCTATGTGCCGCAGCTGGCCACGATCTCGGCCACCTTCCCCGCGATGTTCCCCACCCAGGTGCGTTTCGCCGGATTCGCCATCGCCTACAACGTGTCCACCTCGATCTTCGGGGGCACCGCCCCGGCGGTCAACGATTGGCTGGTCGGTGTCACCGGAAGCAACCTGGTCCCTGCGTATTACATGATGGCCGCGTGTGCGATCGGAGCGGTGGCGCTGGCCGGGATTCCGGAGACCGCGCGGTGTCCGATCACCGGAACCGAGACCCCGGGCACCGCGGCGGCGCCCCGTCAGTTGGACTACGCAGATTCCTAGCCGTTGATCAGGGCAAGGTGCCGCTGAGATAGACGATCTCGCCGAGTACGTCCCGGTCACCGAATTCGGGTCTGGGCAGGCCGTACCTGGCGAACAATTCGGTACGCGGCACGCCCGTCATCTGCCAGCCCTTGCCCGCGAGATAGTCCGCCGCGGACTGTCGTTCACCGTGATAGATCAACGACGGCATGTCCATGTCGAGCCCGAGCCGGGTGAAGGCGTCCGTCGATGCGCGCGCCTGCTCGGGATCGAAATCCCGGAGACCGGGCACGAATTCGGTGGCGACTGTGCTGCCCGGTGCGCTGAGGGCGTGGATGTTGTCGAACAGCCGGTCCTGCGCCTCGGGCGGCAGATAGATCAGCAACCCCTCGGCGCACCACGCCGTGGGCCGGTTCGGGTCCAGGCCCGCCGCCCGCATCGCCGTCGGCCAGTCCTCGCGCAGGTCGATGGGCACGGTCCGGCGTTCGGCGGTGGGGGAGGCGCCCAGATCGGCCAGTGTGCGGGTCTTGAACTCGACCACGTCGGGCTGGTCCACCTCGTAGACCACGGTGCCGTCGGCCCACGGCAGCCGGTAGGCGCGGGAGTCCAGGCCGGCGGCCAGGATGACCGCCTGGCGGATGCCGGATTCCCCGGCGGCGATGAAGTAGTCGTCGAAGAACCGTGTCCGGACCGCCATCTCGTCGATATTGGACTTGACCTGCGCGGCGGCCTCCGGGGCCACCTCGGCGATGTCGATCTTCCCGTCGACCATCATGGTGAACGCCTCGATGCCGACCGCGCGGACCAGGGGTGCGGCCCACGGGTCGTCGATCAAGCCGTGCTCGTCGGCGCTGGCGATGGCGCGCCCCACCGCGACCATGGTGGCCGTCGCGCCCACACTGGAGGCCAGGTCCCAGCTGTCACCCTCAGAACGTGCCATGCGGCGTCCTCATCTCGGTTCACCTTCCCGTGGGTTCGTTGGCCCACGCGTCGCGGCCAGATATTTTTTGAGTCTTCCAGCATTGCGGTCGCGGCCGGACCGTGCCCTCACTTCACCGCGGTGATGTATTCGGCCTGCGCGACGGGCTGGGTGTCTGCCAGCCGGGGCAGGCCGTACTTCTCCAGCAGATCATTGGTCGGGATGGAGGAGGTTTGCCAGCCGAGCTCGGTCAGATGCGTGCCGGCGTCGGTGCGCTCCCCGAGGTAGACGAGCTCACTGAAGTCCAGGTCGAATCCGTGCGAGGACCACCGGTCGGTCACGGTCTTCATCCGCTGGGTGAGGGCTTCCTGGTCGATGTCGCCGGTGCCGGGGACGGCCTCGGCGGCGACGCGGCTGCCGGCTGCGCTGTTCGTGGTGATCTGGTCGAGTAGCCGATCCTGCGCCTCGGACGGCAGGTAGCCGAACAGGCCTTCGGCGATCCATGCCGTCGGCGCCGCCGGGTCGAAGCCCGCCGCGCGCAGGGCGCTCACCCAGTCGTCGCGTAGATCGGCCGCGACGGCGCGGCGGTCCGTGGTGGGCTGCGCGCCCAGGTCGGTCAGCGTCCGGGACTTGAACTCGATCACCTCGGCTTGGTCGATCTCGAACACCACGGTGCCGGCGGGCCACTGGAGGCGGTAGGCGCGGGAGTCCAGTCCGGCGGCCAGGATGACGGCCTGCCGCACACCCGATGCCACGGCTTCTACGAAGAAGTCGTCGAAGAAGCGGGTGCGCGCAGCCATTCCGTTGGCGAAGTGCGCGATGTTCATCTGTGGGTCGTCGCCGAGGTCGGCCGCGGTGAGTGTGCCGTCGACGAGTTTGGTGAAGAAGTCCACGCCCACCGCCCGGACCAGGGGAGCGGCGAACGGGTCGTTGATCACGGGTTCGGGCGCCGCCGACGCCATCGCGCGGGCCGCCGCCACCATCGTCGCGGTGGCGCCCACGCTGGACGCCAGGTCCCAGGTGTCTCCGTCGGTACGGGCCATGGTGGTCTCCTCTGCACAATTTAATTAGCTGATGTAATGAACACCCTCGACTGTACGCTTCGATTCGCCCTTGACCGCGTCAACGACTGGGTGCTGCGGACAAGGGCGGTGCGGGTTGGAGCTGTTACTCTCGTAGACTGTTTGACGCGCGACTCTGCAGGCAGTGAACCTGCAGGTAGATTGCGCGAGACTTAACCAAACGCTGGATCAACCCAGCCCCATTTGCACGCCGCGCGATTGAAGTCGGCTGCGCAGGAGGAAGAGTGCTTTCGGCTTTCATCTCGTCGCTGCGGACTGCCGACCTCAGGCGCAAGATCCTGTTCACCCTCGGGTTGGTCATTCTGTACCGCGTCGGCGCGACCATCCCGTCGCCGGGTGTCAACTACCCGAACGTGCAGCAGTGCATCGAGCAGGTCAGCGGCGGTGACTCGGCGCAGATCTACTCCCTGATCAACCTGTTCTCCGGTGGCGCGCTGCTGCAGCTGTCGGTGTTCGCGGTCGGCGTGATGCCCTACATCACGGCCAGCATCATCGTGCAGCTGCTCACCGTGGTCATCCCACGCTTCGAGCAGCTGAAGAAGGAGGGTCAGGCCGGGCAGGCCAAGATGACCCAGTACACCCGTTACCTGTCGATCGCCCTGGCGATCCTGCAGGCCACCAGCATCGTGGCGCTGGCCGCCAACGGTGGCCTGATGCAGGGCTGCAGCCTGGACATCATCGACGACTCGTCGATCTTCGGCCTGATCGTCATCGTGTTGGTGATGACCGCGGGCGCCGCCCTGGTCATGTGGATGGGCGAGCTGGTCACCGAGCGCGGAATCGGCAACGGCATGTCGCTGCTGATCTTCGCTGGTATCGCGGCCCGCATCCCCGCCGAGGGTAAGGCGATCCTGGATGCCCGTGGCGGCATGGTGTTCACCTTTGTCTGCGTCGGAGCGCTGGCCGTGCTGGTCGGCGTGGTGTTCGTCGAGCAGGGGCAGCGCCGCATCCCGGTGCAATACGCCAAGCGCATGGTGGGCCGGCGCATGTACGGCGGTACCTCGACCTACCTCCCGCTGAAGGTCAACCAGGCCGGCGTCATCCCGGTGATCTTCGCGTCCTCGCTGATCTACATCCCGCAGCTGGTCACCCAGCTCATCGACAGCGGTCGCGACAATCCGGGCACCGGCTGGTGGAGTTCGTTCGTGGCCAACCATCTGTCCAACCCGACGGACCCGGTCCACATCGCCTTCTACTTCGGCCTGATCATCTTCTTCACGTATTTCTACGTCTCCATCACGTTCAACCCGGAGGAACGGGCCGACGAGATGAAGAAGTTCGGCGGGTTCATCCCCGGTATCCGCCCGGGCAAGCCGACCGCGGATTACCTGCGCTTCGTGCTGAGCCGCATCACCCTGCCGGGCTCGATCTACCTGGGCGTGATCGCGGTGCTCCCGAACGTGGTGCTGCAGGCCGGCAGCGGTGGCGCTACCCTGCAGAACCTGCCCTTCGGCGGCGTCGCGGTGCTGATCATGATCGGCGTGGGGTTGGATACCGTGAAGCAGATCGAGAGCCAGCTGATGCAGCGCAACTACGAAGGTTTCTTGAAGTGAGAGAGGGTTCGCCGAAATTGAGAATCGTATTGCTCGGACCTCCCGGTGCCGGAAAAGGAACCCAGGCGGAGAAGCTCGCCGCCCAGCTCGGCATCCCGCAGATCTCGACCGGTGACCTGTTCCGCCACAACATCGGCGCCGGCACCCCGCTCGGTGTGGAAGCCAAGAAGTACCTGGACGCCGGCGACCTGGTGCCCGCAACCCTGACCAACGCGCTCGTCGACGACCGTATCGACCATGACGATGCGGCCTCCGGCTTCATCCTGGACGGATATCCGCGCTCAGTGGAGCAGGCCGAGGCGCTCAAGGAGATGCTGGCCAAGCGCGGCCTGAAGCTCGACGCGGTGCTGGAGTTCCGGGTGTCCGAGGACGAGTTGCTCGAGCGGCTCAAGGGCCGCGGCCGCGCGGACGATACCGAAGAGGTCATCCGTAACCGGATGGCGGTGTACAACGCCGAGACCGCGCCGCTACTGGACTACTACGCCGGCGAACTGAAGACCGTGGAAGCCGTCGGCACCCTGGACGAGGTGTTCGCCCGGGCGTTGCAGGCGCTCGGCCAGTAGTCGGGACCCGTCATGATCGGCCATTCGTGATCAGCGTGCCGGGCCTGCGTCGTAAGGTCGTCCCCCAGCGCAGTCCCGGTGAGCTCGACGCCATGGCGGCCGCCGGTGCGCTGGTGGCCGCCGCGTTGAAGGCCGTCCGGCAGGCCGCCGCCCCGGGTGTCTCCACCGGTGAACTCGACCGGATCGCCGAAGCCGTGATCCGCGACGGCGGCGGCGTCCCGTCCTTTCTCGGTTACCACGGCTTCCCGGCGACCGTCTGTGCGTCGGTCAACGACCGCGTCGTGCACGGCATCCCGTCCGACGCCGAGGTGCTCGTCGCCGGTGACCTGGTATCCATCGACTGCGGTGCGATCCTCGACGACTGGCACGGTGACTCCGCCATCACCTTCGGGGTCGGCGCCTTGATCCCGGCCGACGAACTGCTCTCCGAGGCCACCCGGGCGTCCATGGAGGCGGGGATCGCCGCGATGGTGCCGGGCAACCGGCTGACCGACGTCTCCCACGCGATCGAGGTCGGCACCCGTGCCGCCGAGTCCCGCGATGACCGCAAGTACGGCATCGTGGCGGGCTACGGCGGGCACGGCATCGGCCGCGAGATGCACATGGACCCGTTCCTGCCGAACGAGGGGTCACCGGGACGGGGGCCCTACCTGGAGATCGGCTCGGTATTGGCGATCGAGCCGATGCTGACCCTGGGGACCGCGAACACCAAGGTGCTCGCCGATGACTGGACCGTGGTCACCACCGACGGCTCCCGCGCGGCGCATTGGGAGCACACCGTGGCCGTCACCGCCGACGGGCCGCGGATCCTGACGCTCTGACCCGCCGGGTCAGAGCGTCTCCTGGTCGGCGGCCAGGAGGGTGAGCGTCTCCCAGTTCTGCTGTGTGGCCGCCGCTGCCGCATCGGCGTCTCCGCGCCGGCAGAGTTCGATGATCCGGTCGTGTTGTTCGATCGACTCACGTCCGGACAGCGACGAGAAGCGCAGGAACTCGAGCCGTCGGAGCACCGGGGTCACCGATTCCAGCGCCACCGGAATCACCTGGTTCGCACTCGCCTCGACGGCGACCTGGTGAAACCGATCGTCGGCCCGTAGCGCCGCCGCGGGGTCGCCCGCGGTGAGCGCGTCGGCGAACTCCGTGTTGGCTTCCGTCATGGCGGCGAACTCGCCCTCGCCCATCAGCGGCACCGCGATGCGCACCGCGAGGGCGTGCATGGCGGCGGCAACGGCCTGCGCGTCGAGGACGGCCTTGCGGTCTATGGTCGACACGACCGTCGACCGTCCGGGCATGGTGTGCACCAGTCCGGCCGTCTCCAGGCGCGCCATCGCCTCTCGGATCGGTGTCCGGCTGATGCCCAGCCATTTCTCCAGCTCCGGGTCGCGGAGTTTCTCCCCGGGCGCCAACGTGCCGTTGACGATGGCGTCCCGCAGCGACAGGTAGGCCTGCTCGCGCAGCAGCGACCTTTTGTGTCTGCCCTGTTCACCCGGTACCGGCATGCCCAGGATCTTAGTTTGCGTGCCGGTGCGCACCTGCTCGTGCACGCTCGGTCGCACTACGGTGGCGGATCAGATCGGCGGCCTTCTCGCCGATCATGATGGTCGCCGCATTGGTGTTGACCGACACGATGCTGGGCATGACCGAGGCGTCGGCCACCCGCAGGCCGGTGAGTCCGTGTACGCGGAGTTCCGGGTCGACGACGGTCTCGGGGCCGGTACCCATCGCGGCGCTGCCGACCGGGTGGTAGTACGTACCGGTGGCGCGGGCGATGAACGCGCGCAGCGCCGCGTCGTCGGTGGCGTCGGGACCGGGCAGCACTTCGCGGCCCCGCCACGGCGCGAACGCCCGGCCGGCCGCAATCTCGCGCGCCACCGTCAGCCCGTGCAGCATCCGCTTCCTGTCGGACTCCACGCCGAGGTAGTTCGGGTCGATCACCGGGGCCATCGTCGGATCCGGTCCGGCCAGCCGAACGGTGCCGCGCGCCTCGGGGACCGTGGTGAACCCGATCGTGAAGCTGTTCGCGGGCGCCGACAGGTGTGGTGGGTGGAAGGGCACGTGAATGAACATCAGTTGCATATCCGGGCCGGCAAGCGCTTCGTCGCTGCGCCACAACATCGACGTCTCCGCCAAATTGGTGCGCCCCGCCGGGATCGGTTGCAGCGCTTCGTGGACGAGGCCGCAGAGCGGATGGTCGTGCAGGTTGCGACCCACACCGGGCAGGTCGTGGCGCACCGGGACTTCTGCGGTGGCGAGGTCACCGGCCGGGCCGATGCCGGACAGCAGCAGCAGGCGAGGGGTATCCACCGTGCCGGCACTGAGCACCACCTCGGCGCGGGCCCGCACTTTCACGAGCTGGCCAGCACGGTCGAATTCCACACCGATACAGTGGTTTCCGTCGAAGAGCAGTTGATGTGCCCGCGCTTCGGTGGCCACGTGCAGGTTCGGGCGGCCGGCTCGCACCGGGTGCAGGTAGGCCGCGGCGGCGCTCTGTCGGACACCACCGGATATCGAAAGATCATGCCAGCCGGCACCTTCGGGATGGGCGCCGTTGAAATCGTCGGTCAGCGCGAAGCCCGCTTCTGCGGCGCTGTCGAGGAACACCTGCGAGAGGGGATTGGCCACCTCGGGCGCCGCTGGGGCGGGCAACATCGGCCCCGTCGAACCGCGGTAGCGGGGGTCGCGCCCCGGGGCCGATTCCATGCGCTGGAAATACGGCAGGACAGATTCGTAATCCCATCCTGTGCAACCACGGTCGGCCCAGCGGTCGAAATCGTTCGGATGTCCGCGCAGATAGACCATGGCGTTGATGGCGCTGCTGCCACCGAGGGTTCGTCCGCGCGGCCAGTTGTGGGAGATCCCGCCGGTGCCTGGCTGTGCCACAGTGCGATACCCGTGATCGACAGCGCTGCCCCACAGCGCGGGCCACGCCGGCGGCTCGGCGATCTCGGGATGGGAGTCGGCCGGGCCCGCTTCCAGGAGCAGCACGTCGATGTCCGGATCTTCGGTGAGCCTGCTGGCCACCACGCAACCTGCCGAACCCGCCCCGACGACGATGTAGTCGTACTCTCGTGCCGGGTCATCGATGCTGCGGTTCACCATGTTTCGCATCAGCTTCGGGTGGCATCCGCGGCTTCGCTGATCACCGAACGGCCGTAGGAATGGCCGGCGAGGCCGCGCAGCGGATTGGCTGCCGCGATGACCTGGGTGGCTCCGCTGCTGCGCCGGCGCAACCGGCGCTCAGGGCGGCCGCAGAAGACGCTTCGGTCAAGGTGATGAGAGCGGTGCGGATGTTCATCGATCGTCTCCGAGTAGTGGGGTAACGGCAATATATTGCATATTACTGGTGGAATCCAGCGGTGGGAGCCGGTTGCGTTCAGCGTCGGGCCTCCCGTAGGGGGAGGGTCAAGCGGTGTCGACTGTGAGCAATCTCCCAGGTACCGGCGATAGGTTGAACTCGGCGGCCACCCACGTCGTGTCAGAGACGGAGGTTGGGAGTGGACGATCCGGAGGCCGCGATGATGCGGATGCTGTACGACGAGCACGCAGAGGCGCTGTGGCGCTACGCCCTGCGGCTCACCGGCGATGCCGCCCGCGCCGAAGATGTGGTGCAGGAGACGCTGTTGCGGGCCTGGCGCCATCCCGAGGTGAGCGCGGATCCCGATCGCCCGGCTCGCGCCTGGCTGTACACCGTGGCGCGTAACCTGGTGATCGACGAGCGGCGGAGTGCACGGTTCCGCAAGGAGGCGGGAACCCCCGATCTGGAGAAGGTCGCCGACGCTGCCACCGCAGGCACCGCCGCTGCCGGCCCCGACGAAGTGGATACCGCGTTGGACCGACTTCTCATCAGCACCGCGCTGAGCGAACTCTCCGAGGACCACCGCGCGGTGATCCGACGGGCCTACTACCAGGGCTGGAGCACCGCACAGATCGCCGCCGACCTCGGCATCGCCGAAGGCACCGTGAAGTCGCGGCTGCACTACGCGATGCGGGCGCTGAAACTCAACCTGCAGGAAATGGGGGTGACCCGATGACCGATACCGAACCGTCGACCACGGGCGACCCCTTCATCACCTGGGACGCCGGCTATGTGCTGGGCGCGTTGTCACCGGCGGAGCGACGGGAATTCGAGGCACACCTGCAGACCTGCGCGCGCTGCCGCGGTGGCGTCGCCGAGTTGACCGGGATGCCGGCGTTGCTGGCGATGGTCGACCTCGGCGAGGTGGAAGCGCTCGACAATGCACCGTCGGACCCACCGCTGCGCCCCGAACTGCGTGGGCGGGTCCTCGACACGGTGCGCGCCCGGCGCCGCCGGTCCCGGTGGGTGACGACCACCGCGATCGGGGTGGCCGCCGCGCTGCTGGTGTGTGGACTCGTCGTGGCCATGCGTCCGGAAACCCTGGGTCTGCAACAGGGTTCGCCGCCGGCCGTCGCCATGACGGAGATGCGCAAGGTCAACGAGACGCCGATCAACGCCAGCATCGCGATGTCCGGTTACAGCTGGGGCACCCGCATCGACATGGCCTGCAGCTACGGAGACTGGGGCCAACGCGACGCCGCCGCACAGAATCTCGGCATGGTGGTCATCGGGCGCGACGGCTCCCGCACTCAGGTGGCCACCTGGCTGGGCCTGTCCGGTGCCACCGCGCTACCGAGCGGCAACGTCGCGATGGCGCCGAATGAAATCGCGGCCGTGCAACTGGTTTCCGCCGACGACGGGAAGGTGCTGCTGGAGAAGCAGCTGTGAGGGTGCGCCATCGGCGCTGCGATGACCGAAACGGACAGCCGGTGCGGTAAGAAAGGTCATGCCCACACCTGCCGGCAAACGCGACCCCATCACCCTGGCGCGCGCGAACTGGGAGCGCGCCGGCTGGGGTGCGGTCGCCGACGGCATGGTGGCCGTGACCTCGGTGATGCGGGCGCACCAGATCCTGCTGGCCCGGGTGGAAACCGCGCTGCGGCCCTATGACCTGAGTTTCTCCCGGTTCGAGCTGTTGCGCCTGCTGGCGTTCAGCCGCAACGGCGAACTGCCCATCACGAAGGCCTCGGACCGACTTCAGGTGCACGTCACCAGCGTCACGCATGCCATCCGGCGGTTGGAGAGCGACGGTTTGGTCGAGCGGGTGCCGCACCCCACCGACGGCCGCACCACCCTGGTGCGGCTCACCGAACTGGGGCGCTCCACCGTCGAGGACGCGACCGAGACACTCAACAGGGACGTCTTCGCCGATATCGGCATCTCCGCCGAAGAGTCGAAATCGCTGGCGGCCTCGATCGAGACCCTGCGCCACCATGCCGGTGATTTCTGACCGGCCGCGCCGTCGGAGCGGCTAGTTCGACGGCAGCGGGATGGTGGCGGTGACCGTGGTTCCGGTGTCCGGCCGGGACCGGATGTGCAGCCTGCCGCCGACGATCTCGGCCCGCTCGGCCATCGACAGCAACCCGTAGCCGCCCATCTCGTCGCCGCCCAGCGGGTGCTCGAAGGTATCGAATCCCACACCGTCGTCGGTGATTTCCAGCCGCGCAGTCGCGTCTCGCACACCGTAGGTCAGTCGTGCGTGCGTGGCCTGGGCGTGTTTGACCACGTTCTGCAGGCACTCCTGGGCGATCCGGTACAGCGCCAGCTCGATGTGATCGGGTAGCCGGTCCTGGGCGAGGTCGACCTCGATGGCGGGTGCGGGTATCGAACGGGCCAGGCTGGCAAGGCCGCCCGCCAGGCCGAGATCGTCGAGCACGGGCGGGCGAAGCCCACTGATCGCGGCGCGCGCCTCCTGCAGTGTCAGATCCACCAGCTCGCGGGCCTTGGCGAGCTGGTCCCCGGCGGCGGGCGGGTCGTCGGCGACCGCCCGGGTCGCCGCGTCCAACCAGTAGGACAGGGTGACGAGGCGCTGGGAGATGCCGTCATGGATATCGCCGGCCAGCCGGCGCCGTTCGAGCTCCTGCGCCTCGATGACCTGCTCGACGAAATTCTCGTGCGCCCGTTCACGGGCCACCAGCTGGCGGTGCAGCCGCGCCTGGTGCAGCGCACCGGCGATCAACCGCCCGATCACCAGCAGCAGCTCGACGTCACGGCCGGTGAATTCGCGCCGGTGCACGGTGTGCACGTTGAGCACCCCGACCAGCCCGCCCGGGTCGGTCTCCATCGGCACCGACACCATCGAGGTGAAATCCGAGCCGCGCAGCGACTCGAACGGCAGGTAGCGGGGGTCGGACTCCTTGTCGTGGCTGATCACCACCGGCTGCCGGTTACTGGCCACCCAGCCGGAGATCCCGCTGCCCAGCGGCAGCCGGATCTTGCCGACCTCGCTGTCGAACGGTGGGGTCGCTCCGGTGAGCGTCAGCGAGCGTTCGGTGTCGTCGAGAACGTGCACGAAGCACACGTCGGTGGCGGTGGCATCGGTGATCATCCGGGTGGCGGCCGCGGCCAGCGGTTCCACGCCCGGCCCGCTGGAGGTCGCCTGGATCAGCTCGCGTAGCAGCGCGAGCTCGCGATCGGCGGTCAGGACGTTATGGCGGGTCGGGGGCTTCTCGGCGGGGGTCATCGGTAGATCCCCTCCCGCAGCGCGGTGGCCACCGCACCGGTGCGGTCGCTGACGCCGAGCTTGCGGTAGATGGAGCTCAGGTGGGTTTTGACGGTCTCGTCGCCGATCACCAGCTTGGTGGCGATCCCGCGGTTGGACAGCCCGTTGACGACGTAGGACAGGATCTCGCTCTCGCGCTGGGTGAGCCCCTGCCGGACCCCCGGCCAGAATTCGTCGCGCTGCAAGCGCGCGGCGGTATCGGCGGCGCGTGCGGCCATTCCCGGATCGATCGCGGTCTGACCGCGGTGCACGAACTCCAGTTGGCGCACCAGTTCGTCGCTGCTGATGCTCTTGAGCAGATAGCCCGACGCCCCGACCCGCAGCGCCTGGAAGAGGTACTGCTCGTCGTCGTAGACCGACAGCATCACGACCTTGCGGTTCGGGTCGTGTTCGCGCAGGGCCAGACAGAGATCCAGCCCGCTGGAACCCTGCATCCGAACATCGCACAGCACGATGTCGGGCTGTAGATCCTGCACTACGTCGATGGCCTGTTCGGCGCCGATGGCCTGCCCGACGACCCGCACGCGGTCATCGAAGGTCATCAGCATGGCCTTGAGGCCCTCGATGACCATTTCATGGTCGTCGACCAGCACAAGGCGCAGCGGGCTGGAGGGCGCCATGGCATCACTGTAGAGGGGCGGACGGGCGGCCCACCCCATTCGCGGGCCAACCTGGCATGGCCAATCCCCCTTTTGGGGGAAGCGGCCGGGGTGTGATGTGAGCCACTGTGATGCCATGCCCCTGCACGAGGAAAAAGCATGGCCCGTGGCCGGTCAGTTCTGGTGGTACGGCGACGAGCCCGACGGCCCGGCAGGTTACCCGCTGCGCGCGGTGGTGTTCGACCTGGATGCGCTGTCGGATCTGGACCTCGACGGGCATCGCGTGGTCTACAACGCCGCGTTCGCGTCCCTGGGGCTCGACCTGCAGTGGAGCGTCGGGCGTTACCAGCAGCTGATGGCGCTACCCGACGAACGTCAGCGCGTCGCCGCCGAACTGCGCAAACGCTGTGTCGGCACGGAATGCGATGTGCTGGTCAGCCTGCTCGTCGACGAGATCTGCGCCGCCAAGGAGATGATGTTCGAGGAGATGATCCTCGACGCCGGTCTCGCCCCGCGCCCAGGCCTGGTCGACCTGGTGATGGATGCGTTCATCGCGCACATCCCGGTCAGCGTCGTCACCACCGGGCGGCGCAGCTGGGCCGAGCCGCTGGTGCGCCAGCTCGTGGGTGACGGTCTGGTGGAATCCGTGGTGACCGCCGACGACGTCGGTTCCGACAGTGCGCCCCGGCTGTTCGGGCATGCTCTCGCCGAACTCGGAGTCGCGCCGCACGACGCGCTGGCGGTCGCCGGTTCGCCCGCGGGGCTGCGTGCCGCCAACGCCGCCGGTCTGGCCACGGTGCTCATCGCCGCCGACGCGGGCCAGCGCGGCGCCCAGACGGCCGCCGCGGTGCGGGCCGGGTACGGCGGCACCGGGGACGCATTGCGACTGGCGAACTGTCGCCGGTTACACGCACGCTGGTGGGACCAGCACAACCCGTCCGCCGCGTAGCGCCGAATGGCGCGGCGGCCTAGCAGCCGTTGCGCAGGTACTCGATGACCGCGCTGAAGTCCTTGTCGGCGTGACCCTTGGCGAATTCGGCGTAGATCTCGGCCGCATGGCTGCCCAGCGGTGCTGCCGAACCCGTCGACCCGACGGCGTCCATCGCCAAACCGAGGTCCTTGTTCATCAGCGCGGTCGCGAAACCCGGCTTGAAATCATGGTTGGCCGGTGACGTGGGAACGGGCCCGGGCACCGGGCAGTTCGTGTGCACCGACCAGCAGTTGCCGGTGGCGCCGGTGATCACGTCGAACAGCGACTGTTTGTCGAGCCCGAGCTTCTCGGCGAGTACGAAGGCCTCGCCGACGGCGATCTGCTGCACCGCCAGCACCATGTTGTTGCACACCTTGGCGGCCTGTCCCGCGCCCGAGGCGCCGCAGTGAATGATCTTGCCCGCCATCGCTTCCAGCACGGGGCGGCCGCGCTCGACGGCCTCGGCGTCGCCGCCGACCATGAACGCCAGCGTGCCGGCCACCGCGCCCTTGACACCGCCGGACACCGGCGCGTCGAGCTGGGCGAAGCCATGCTCGGCGGCCAGCGTGTGCAACTCGCGGGCGTCATCGACCGAGATGGTGGAACTGTCGATGAACAGCGCACCTTCGGCGGCCTTGGGCAGGATCTCCGCATAGCAGCTCTTCACCAGCGCGCCGTTGGGCAACATGGTGATCACCACATCGGCCCCGGCCACGGCCTCGGCGCCGCTGTCGAAAACGCTGGCGCCGTGGGCCTTGGCGGCGTCCTTCGCCGCGGCGACGGGGTCGAAGCCCTGCACGGCATGGCCGGCCGCCAGTAGGTTGGCGGCCATCGGACCACCCATGTTTCCCAGTCCCAGAAAAGCGACGGTGCTCATCTTTGTGCCCTGCCTCTCGTTAGCCGGCGGCCCTGGCGCGGGCGGCTTCCGCCCGGCCGATGACCACGCGCATGATTTCGTTGGTGCCCTCGAGGATGCGATGCACCCGGAGATCGCGGACGATCTTCTCCAGCCCGTACTCCTTGAGGTAGCCGTAGCCGCCGTGCAGCTGCAGCGCCTGGTCGGCGACCTGATAGCAGGTGTCGGTGACATAGCGCTTGGCCATCGCGCACAGCGTCACCTTGTCCGGGTGGTTACTGTCCAGCGCGGAGGCCGCCCGCCACAACATGTTTCGCGATGTTTCCAGTCCGGTCGCCATATCGGCGAGCGCGAACCGGATGGTCGGCTCGTCGAGCAGGGCGCCGCCGAAGGCCTGCCGGTCGGCCAGATACGCCACCGTCTTGTCGTAGGCCGCCTGCGCACCACCCAGTGAGCATGCCGCGATGTTGATGCGCCCACCGTTGAGGCCGTTCATCGCGATACCGAACCCGGTGCCCTCGGTGCCACCCAGCAGGGCATCGGCGGGCACCCGGGCGCCCTCGAACACGACCTGGGCGGTGGGCTGGGCGTTCCAGCCCATCTTCTGTTCGTCGGTGCCGAAACTCACCCCAGGCGTGTCTTTTTCGACGACGAAAGCCGAGATGCCGCGTGGTCCGTCGGCGCCGGTGCGGGCCATCACCACATAGACGTCCGAGACGCCCGCGCCCGAGATGAACTGTTTCACCCCGTCCAGCACGTAATGGTCGCCGTCCCGAACGGCCTTGGTGCGCAACGCCGCGGCATCGGATCCCGCTCCGGGCTCGGTCAGGCAGTAGCTGGCGATGGACTCCATCGACGCGAGCCGGGGCACCAGGGTCTTGCGTTGTTCGTCGGTGCCGAAGCTGTCCACCATCCACGCACACATGTTGTGGATGGACAGGAACGCCGCGATCGTGGGGTCGGCGGTGGCGAGCGCTTCGAAGATGCGCACCGCGTCCAGTCGCCGGAGCCCGCTCCCGCCGGCATCCTCGGCGCAGTAGATGCCGGCCATCCCCAGCTCGGCGGCCGCCCGCAACACATCGGTCGGGAAGTGGTGGGACTCATCCCAAACCAGTGCGAACGGCGCGATGCGTTTCTCGGCGAAGGCGGCTGCGGTTTCGGTGATGACGCGCTCGTCGTCATCCAGCTCGAACATCGGCGCCTACTTCATGGTGGGGATGACGAATTCGGCGCCATCCTTGATGCCCGAGGGCCACCGCTCGGTGACGGTCTTGACCTTGGTGTAGAACTGGATCGACGCGGGCCCGTGCTGGTTGAGATCGCCGAAGCCGGACCGCTTCCAGCCGCCGAAGGTGTGATACGCCACCGGAACCGGGATCGGTACGTTCACCCCGACCATGCCGACCTGCACCCGGGACACGAAGTCGCGGGCCGCGTCACCGTCACGGGTGAAGATCGCCACGCCGTTGCCGTACTCGTGCTTGGTGGGCAGCTCCAGCGCCGCTTCGTAATCCTCGGCACGCACGATGCACAGCACCGGACCGAAGATCTCGTCGGTGTAGATGGACATCTCGGGAGTGACGTGATCGAAGAGGGTCGGCCCGATGAAGTAGCCCTTCTCCAAGCTCTGGTCATCGAAGGTCAGTTCGTCGGTGGCGCGTTCCCGGCCGTCGACCACCAATTCAGCGCCGGCCTCCACACCCTGGCCGATGTAGTCGCGGACCCGCTCCAGCGCTGCGCCGGTGACCAGCGGCCCGTAGTCGGCCTTGGGGTCCAGGCTGTGGCCGACGCGCAGCTGCTTCACGCGCTCAACGAGCTTGTTGCGCAGTCGGTTTGCCGTCTCTTCGCCGACGGGGACGGCGACGCTGATCGCCATGCACCGCTCGCCGGCGCTGCCGTAGCCGGCGCCGATCAGCGCATCGACGGCCTGGTCCAGGTCGGCGTCGGGCATGATGATCATGTGGTTCTTGGCGCCACCGAAGCACTGGCTGCGCTTCCCGTGCGCGGCCGCGGTGGAGTAGATGTACTGCGCGATATCGGAGGACCCGACGAACCCGACGGCCTGGATGTCGGGATGGGTCAGGATGGCGTCGACGGCCTCCTTGTCGCCCTGGACCACCTGGAAGACACCCGGGGGCAGGCCGGCCTCGATGAACAGCTCGGCCAGGCGCAGCGGCACCGAGGGGTCGCGCTCGGAAGGCTTGAGGATGAACGCATTTCCGCATGCCAGTGCCGGTCCGGCCTTCCACAGCGGGATCATCGCGGGGAAGTTGAACGGGGTGATGCCGGCGACGACGCCGAGCGGCTGACGGATCGAGTACACATCGATACCGGTGCCCGCGCCCTCGGTGAACTCGCCCTTGAGCAGGTGCGGGATGCCGATCGCGAACTCGATGACCTCGATACCGCGCTGGATGTCCCCGAGCGAGTCGGCGACGGTCTTGCCGTGTTCGATGGACAGTAGCTGGGCCAGCTCATCGGCGTTCTGGTTGACCAGGTCGACGAAGCGCATGAAGACGCGGGCCCGCCGCTGCGGGTTGTAGGCGGCCCACACCTTCTGGGCCGCGACGGCGGAGGCGACCGCGGCGTCGACGTCGGACTTCGAGGCCAGCAGCACCTGGGCCTGGACCTGGCCGGTGCTGGGGTTGAGCACATCGGCGGTGCGGGTGGAGGCGAGGGTGCTGCGCTCGCCGTCGATGAAGTGCGGGATCTGTGTGGTCATGGCATCCGTCCGAAAGGGTGAGCAGAGTTCGAGGCTCGGCGCAGGGCCGAGATACTTGCATATCCTAGTAATTGCGCCGCCGCGTTGGCAAGAGGTCTTTTCATTACGAAACGGTACCGTTACGATATTGCGGGTGAACTCGACTCCGACCGACGTCGACGTGGTGGTCGTGGGTGCCGGCCCGACGGGCCTCACGCTGGCGTGCGCACTGCGTCTGCACGGCCTGTCGGTGCGGATCGTCGATCGCGCCGACGGTCCGGCGACGACGTCGCGGGCGAACTTCCTGCACGCCCGCGGATCGGAGGTGCTCGGCCGTATCGGTGCGCTCGGGGCCCTGCCACAGGAGTCTTTGCGGGCCATGCGAATCACCAGCTATCTCGGTGGAAAACCCTTGATGACAGTTGAATTCGGTGATCCAGGGATGGGTACCGCCGCGCCTCCGATGGTGGTGTCCCAGGCGAGGGTCGAGGCGGCGCTGCGGTGCAGGCTGGCCGAGCTCGGCGTGACTCCGCAATGGGCAACAGTCGTGATCGGCGTGCGCCACGAGGAGCACGGCGCACTGGCCGAGCTCGATGATGGCAAGACGATCCGGGCGCAATGGGTGGTGGGATGTGACGGCACGTCCAGTGTGACGCGGCGTTCGGCGGCCATCGACTTTCCCGGGGTCAAACTCAGCGAGCGATTCCTGCTGGCGGATGTGCGCTTGGACTGGGATGTCGACCGAGGGGGCACGTCGGGCTGGATACATCCCGACGGTCTGATCGGTGTGATGCCGATGCCCGACCCGTCCGGGGCCGATGACCTGTGGCGGGTCTTCGCCTATGACCCCGGGCAGCAGGAGGTGCCCGGTGACCGCGACATCCTGGAGCGGATCGCGACGATTCTGCCCGCGCGGACCGGTCGCGACGTCCGGGTCCGCGATCCGCAATGGCTGAGCGTGTTCACCGTGCACCGCCGGCTCGCCGAGCGCTACCGGTGGGGCCGGATCCTGATCGCCGGCGACGCCGCGCACGCGCACTCCCCGTTCGGCGGGCAAGGGATGCTCACCGGTATCGGCGACGCCGAGAATCTGGCGTTCAAGCTGGCACTGGTCGTGCGCCGGCTGGCGTCCGACGCCCTGATCGACACCTACGAGGCCGAACGGAGACCGTTGGCCGCGCAGGTCTTACGCGGTACCAGCACGGTGACGCGAGTCAACATCGCGAGCAATCCGATCGGACGGTTCCTGCGCGACCGGGTCGCCCCGCGGGTATTCGGTCTGCCCGTCGTGCAGCGCTGGATGACCTACACCGCGTCCCAGTTGTGGGTGAGCTATCGCAAGGGTCCGCTCGGTGCGCGCGGGTCCAAGCCACGTCGGGGAGACCGGATCGCGGATCTGGCCTGCACGCGCCCGGACGGCACCCACACGCGGCTGCACGGCGAGCTCGGCGGGCGATGGGCACTACTGCTGCCCGCCCACGTATCGCCCGGTGAGAATGTCGCTGTCGTGCAGCGCCGGCTCGGCGGCTATGTCGGCCTGCTGACCTACCAGGGCGACGAGATGATGCTGATCCGCCCCGATGCGCACCTGGCCTGGCGCGGCGCGCACACCGCCGTGACCGAACTGGATCGTTGGCTCGCAACGTCTTTGGCGACCGGAAAGTCACGATGAACGAACGCACCGGCCGGGGGCGACCGCGTGATGCCGCTGCCGACCGCGCGATCCTGCAGGCCGCTCTGGCGCTGTTCATCGACAAGGGGGTCGAGGGTGTGAGCATCGAGCAGATCGCCAAGCGAGCGGGAGTGGGCAAACCGACGATCTATCGGCGCTGGTCGGGCAAGGAAGACCTGCTCGCCGCCGCGATCGAGACCCTGGTGGCCGAGGACGTCGGACGGGCGGCACCGGATGTCGTCGAGGTGCAGTCACCGTACGCGGTGGTCGAAGCGGCCATCGAGAGCGCGGCCGTCGCCACGTCCACCCACCAGTACCGGGCCTTGGTCGCCCGGATTTTCGGGTCGGCGGTCAGCCACCCGGAGTTGATGGCCCGCTATTGGGAGCGCTACATCGTGCCGCGTCGGCACATGGCCACCCGCCTGCTCGAGCGGGCCCGCGCGGCAGGGACCGTCGACCCTGATGCGGACCTCGACGTCGCCATCGACATGATCGTCGGCGCGATCACCTACCGCGTGCTGCAGCCGAATCCACCCGACACCGACGAGATGCGCCGGTACCTGCGGCAGGTGTACCGCCAAGTGGGTCTGCTGCCGGCCCCGGCGGAGCGAGAGGAGTAAGCGCCGCGGTGTCGGCTAGGTGTCGCGCTGCTGATACCACCGATCCAGCAGCGCCGGGATCTCGTCTGTGAGGAAGGCGTAGAAGTCGCGCATCTGGCCGAGGCGCCGATGCGCCGGGCTGTCCTCGCCGGTGGCGGCGATACCGGCCTCGGCGGCGGACTGCATCGCGGCGAGAGTCGCATTCTGACTGGTGAACAAGGTGGCCCAGGCATCGTCGCGGAGCCGGAAATGATCGCGCCGACTGGCCGGCGCGGGCACCCGTTCGGCCAGGCCCACCGACGTGAGCATCTTGAGTGCCCCGGAGATGGATCCCGCGCTCGCGTGCAGGACGTCGCCGAGCTCGGACATGGTCATGCTGGGCTGTTCGGTGAACAGCAATGTGGCGAGCACCCGCGCGGTCATGCGTTGCAGCCCGAGGCCGGCCAACACCATGGCGAGCTGTTCGGCGGAAAGCTGTGGATCGGGCGCTGCCGGCACCGGAATTCTCCTCGCAACCAATAGGCTTCAATTATTACTGAAAGTTTAGTACTGTTGTCGCCGGTGCTCCGGGAAGTCTGGTCGGAATTGGTATTCAGCTGTGCACCGCCGGACACCGGCGGTGCACCCGACCGAGGGACGACTGCGCACCGATGCGAACCGAAACAGGGCACCCCCCGGACGTCATACGCGTCCACGACCTGACGTTCAGCTACCCCAAGGCGGCCCGACCGGCGATCCGCGGGATGGACTTCACCGTCGGCAGAGGTGAGATCTTCGGGTTGCTCGGCCCGAGCGGCGCCGGAAAATCGACCACCCAGAAGCTGCTCATCGGGCTGCTCCGGGACCACGGCGGCCAGGCCACCGTGTGGGGCAAGGACCCTCTGGAGTGGGGGCCGGACTACTACCAACGCGTCGGCGTGTCCTTCGAGCTGCCCAACCACTATCACAAGCTCACCGGACTGGAGAACCTCCGGTTCTTCGCGTCCTTGTACGACGGTCCCACCGCCGACCCGATGGAACTGCTCGATTCGGTCGATCTCGCCGATGCCGCACAGATCCGGGTCGGCGCGTACTCCAAGGGAATGCAGATGCGGCTGACCTTCGCCCGAGCACTGATCAACGAGCCCGAGCTGCTGTTCCTCGACGAGCCGACCTCCGGCCTGGACCCGGTCAACGCGCGCAAGGTCAAGGACATCATCGTGGACCTGAAGCTGCGCGGACGGACGGTCTTTCTCACCACCCACGACATGGCGACGGCCGACGAGCTCTGCGACCGGGTGGCGTTCGTCGTCGACGGCAGGATCGCGGCGCTCGACGCGCCGGCGGAGCTCAAGATCGCACGCAGCCAGCGCCGGGTCCGGGTGCAGTACCGGTCGGGCGGAATGCGCGAAACAGCCGACTTCGAGTTGGACGGTTTGGCCGACGACCCGAAGTTCCACGCCGTATTGCGGGACTGCCACATCGAGACCATCCACAGTCGGGAAGCCAGCCTGGACGACGTGTTCGTCGAGGTGACCGGTCGGCGGCTGTCATGAACCGACTGGTGTCGGCGACCCGACTGGAACTGTTGCTGCAATGGCGGCAGAAGTTTCTGCACGCCGCCGTCTTCTCCGGGCTCATCTGGCTGGCGGTGCTGCTGCCGATGCCACACCACGTGCGTCCGGTCGCCGAGCCCTATGTGCTGGCCGGCGATATCGCCATCATCGGGTTCTTCTTCATCGGCGGGTCGGTCTTCTTCGACAAGCAGGAACGCACACTGGGGGCGCTGCTGTCGACGCCGCTGCGGTTCTGGGAGTATCTGACGGCGAAACTTGCTGTCTTGACCGCTATCTCGCTGTTGGTGGCCGTGATAGTCGTGACGGTCGCGCACGGGTTGGACTACCGGCCGGTCCCGTTGGTACTCGCGGTGGTGCTCGGCACGTTGCTGATGCTCCTTGTCGGCTTCATCACCTCGCTGCCGTTCGCGTCGGTCACCGACTGGTTTCTGGCCGCCACCATCCCGCTGTCGATCATGCTGGTGCCGCCGGTGATCCACTACTCGGGTCTGTGGCCCCACCCCGTGCTGTACCTGTTTCCGGTCCAAGGGCCGATGCTGTTGTCCGGGGTTGCGTTTGACCAGGTGGATCCGGCCGGGTGGCAGTGGGTCTATGCGGTCGCCTATCCCGTGCTGTGTCTGGCGGTGTTGGGCAAGGCCGCCCGGGTGCTCTTCGACCGCTACGTCACCTCGAAGTCGGGTGCGCCGTGACGGCGTCTTCCGCTCGTGCTCTTGCCGCATTCGCCCGCAACGACATTCGCGGTACCTACCGGGACCCGCTGCTGGTGATGCTGGTGGTTGCGCCGGTGATCTGGACCACCGCCGTCGCGGTGCTGACCCCGATGGCCACCGAGATGCTGGCCGAGCGGTACGCCTTCGACCTGGTGCCCTACTACCCGTTGGTGCTCACCGCTTTTCTGCTGCTCACCAGCATCATCATCGCCGGGGGACTGGCGGCCTTCCTGGTGCTCGACGAAGTGGACGCCGGCACCCTGACCGCACTGCGGGTGACACCGGTGCGGTTGTGGACGTTCCTGCTGTACCGCGCGGCGACGGTCCTGCTGGTGACGGTGGTCTATGTCGTGGCGACTATTTCGCTGAGCGGCCTCGCCGAACCCGGTGTGATCCCGGTGTTGCTGCCGATCGGGCTCGTCGCCGGACTGTCGGCGGTGGTGACGCTGCTGCTGATCGTTTCGTTCGCGGGCAACAAGATTCAGGGCATTGCGATGGTGCGGGCGTTGGGCATGCTGATCGCCGGGTTACCGTGCCTGCCGTGGTTCATCGACTCGGCGTGGAACCTCGCCTTCGGTGTGCTGCCGCCGTACTGGGCGGCCAAGGCGTTCTGGGTCGCCTGCGCGCACGGCACGTGGTGGCCCTATCTGCTTGTCGGCGGGATCTACAACGTGGCGGTCGCCGTGCCGCTGTTGCGCCGTTTCATGGCCAAGCACACGTGACGGTCACCGCAGTCGGGTGCGCAACCGCTCGACGAACGCACGGGTGTCCGCCCACGTCGGCAACAACCCGGCGGCGGCCACCTCGTCCAGCGTGGGTGCGGCGGTGTCCCGCTCGGACAGGATCAGCGGATGCTCGGTGGGCCAGTCGATGCCCAGGGTGGTGGCCCGGATGGTGTGCTCGCGCTGCGGCGCGTAACCGGCCGAGCACAGGTACATCACCGTCGAATCGTCTTCCAGGGCAAGGAAGGCATGGCCCAGCCCCTCGGACAGGTAGACCGACTTGTGGTTGCGATCGTCGAGGCGCACCGCATCCCAACGCCCGAACGTGGGGGAACCCACCCGGATGTCGAGCACCACGTCGTACACCGCCCCGCGCGGACACGTCACGTATTTGGCCTGACTTGGCGGCAATTCCGAGAAGTGCACGCCGCGCAGCACCCCGGCCGCCGACACCGAGCAGTTGGCCTGGGCCATGTCGAAGTGGTGTCCGGTCATCGCGGTGAACCCCGGGTCGGTGAACCACTCGAAGAACACCCCCCGCGCATCGGCGTGCACCCTCGGCGTGATCTCCCAGGCGCCGGGGACCGCCAGCTCCCTGGCGCTCACCGACCGCGCTCCGCGTAGCGCGCCTCGACGTCGGCTTTCAGAGGGCCCCACCATGATTCATTGGATCGGTACCAGTCCACGGTGGCCCGCAGGCCCGCCTCGAAATCGGTGTGCTGCGGTCTCCAGCCCAGTTCGTCGCGCAGCCTCGACGCGTCGATCGCATAGCGCAGATCATGGCCGGCGCGGTCGGGGACATGGTCGAAATCGTCGGGGTCGCGGTCGAGCAGGGTGAGCAGCGTGCGCAGCACCGACAGGTTGTCGCGTTCACCGTCGGCACCGATCAGGTAGGTGGCTCCGATCGCACCGTCGCGCAGGATCCGCCAGACCGCCGCGTTGTGATCGTCGACGTGGATCCAGTCCCGCACGTTGGCCCCGCTGCCGTACAGCTTGGCCCGTCGCCCGGTCAGCAGGTTGGTGATCTGGCGCGGGATGAACTTCTCCACGTGTTGGTACGGCCCGTAATTGTTGGAGCAGTTCGAGATCGTGGCGCGCACGCCGTAGGAGCGCACCCAGGCACGCACCAGCAGATCGGCCGATGCCTTCGTCGACGAGTACGGGCTCGACGGGTTGTACGGCGTGGACTCGGTGAACCGTGCCGGGTCACCGAGTTCGAGGTCGCCGTACACCTCGTCGGTCGACACGTGATGCAACCGCACCCCGTGCCGGCGCACCGCCTCCAGCACCGTGAAGGTGCCGACCACATTGGTGTGCACGAACGGTGCCGGGTCGGCGAGGCCGTTGTCGACGTGGGTCTCGGCGGCGAAGTGCACGACCGCGTCCGTGCCGGCGATCAGCTCGTCGACGAGTGCGCCGTCGGTGATATCACCCTCGACGAGCCGGATCCGGTCGGCCACTTCGGACAGCGATTCGCGGCTCCCGGCGTAGGTGAGCGCATCGAGCACCGTCACCTCGGTGTCCGGGAATTCACGCAGCGTCAGATGCACGAAGTTCGCGCCGATGAACCCGGCGCCACCGGTGACCAGCAAGCGCATGGGTGAACCCTATCGGGCTACCGCTGCAGGCCCAGCGGACCCGCCAGTTCGGCGAGGGTGGGGATGAGCTTGTCCCAGCCGCCGAGCACCTGGATGGCCACGTGATCGGCGCCGGCCTCCAGATGCTGGTGCAGCCGCGCCGCAATCGCGGTGGCGTCGCCGTGCGCCACCACCGCATCGATCAGCCGGTCGCTGCCCGGCTTGGCGATATCGTCCTCGGTGAAACCGAGCCGGCGCCAGTTGTTCAGGTAGTTGCTCAGATTCAGGTAGAAGTCCACGGCGCCGCGGCCGACCTCGCGGGCCTCCTCCGCATCGGTACCGAGCACCACCTTGTGCTCGGGTGCCAGGAAGACGGTGTTACCGATGAGGTTGCGCGCCTGGCCGGTGTGCTCGGGGGTGGTCAGGTACGGATGCGCGCCGGCGCTGCGGGCGGCCGCCAGCTCGAGCACCTTGGGCCCGAGCGCGGCGACGACCCGGCGGCTGGTCGGCACCTTCTGCGCGTCGAGCGCATCCAGGTATTCGACCAACACGTCGTAGGGCTTGCGGTACTCCTCGGTGTGTTCAGGGTGCCCGATGCCGATCCCGAGCAGGAACCGGCCCGGAAAGGCCTTCTCCACCCGGTGGTAGGCCTGCGCGACCTCGTCGGCCTCGGCGGTCCACACGTTGACGATGCCGGTGGCCAGCTGAAGGTTCTCGGTGGCCTCCAGCAGCGGTTCGACGTATTCCAGATTGCCCTTCGGCGATCCGCCGATCCACACCGCGCCGTAGCCGAGCTTCTCGATCTCGGCGACTTGGTCGGGTTGGGGGACGCCGAAGGTCCAGACGCCGAAGCGGCCGAGGTCGGGTTTGAGCGTGACAGCGTCGGTCATGAATCGTCCTTAATTCCGAGTCTCGTTACTGCAGGCCGAGCGGGCCGGCAAGTTCTGCGAGCGCAGGCACCAGCTTGTCAGTACCCGTCAACACCTGAACCGGAACGTGGTCGGCGCCTGCGGTGAGATGTTGTTGCAGTCGCGCGGCGATCGCATCGGTGCTGCCGTAGGCGACCACGGCGTCGACCAGCGCATCGCCGCCGGGCTTGACGAGATCGGCGTCGGTGAAGCCCAGCCGGCGCCAGTTGTTGAGGTAGTTGGCGAGGTTGAGGTAGATCTCCAGGGCCTTGCGGCCGACCTCACGGGCCTTGGCGGCATCGGTGGTCGGCACCACCTTGTGTTCCGGGGCGAGGAAGGCGTCGGCGCCGATGAGCTCGCGGGCGGCCCGGGTGTGTTCGGGGGTGGTGAGGTACGGGTGCGCTCCCGCGCTGCGGCGGGCCGAGAGCTTGAGCACCTGCGGCCCGAGCGCGGCCACCACGATGCGGTCCTTGGGCACCCCGTGCCGATCGAGTTCGTCGAGGTAATCGTTGAGCGCGTCGTAGGGCTTGCGGTACTCGGTGTGCGCCTCCGGGTGGCCCACGCCGATGCCGAGCAGGAACCGGCCGGGGTACTCCTTGTCGATGCGGTGGAAGGAGTCCGCGGTCGGTCCGGCGGCGGCGGTCCAGATGTTGACGATGCCGGTCGCGAGCTGCAAGGAATCCGTGGCGGCCAGGATCGGATCGACCCACTCGAGCTCGGCCGGCGGCGAACCACCCGCCCAGATCGCGCCGTACCCGAGACCCTCGATATCGCGCAGTTGCGCACCCGAGAGCTGCTGCCACTGGCTGTAGTGACCGAAAACGCCGAACCTGCCCAAGTCTGGTTTACCCATGGTCGGGTCAACCGCTGCGGCGAAGGTGGCTATTCCGATCCGCGCAGACCGATTCGGATCATTCGGTGCCGGCCGCCGAGAGTTGACCCGGTGTCGGCGTCAGCGGAGCCGGCGCCACCAGGGGGAGGCAGACGGCGAACCGGGTATCGCCGGGCCTGCTCTGCACCGAGATGTTGCCGCCGTGCTTTTCGACCACGATGCGCCAGGCCAGGTCCAGGCCCAGACCGGTGCCCTCCCCGAACGGCTTGGTGGTGAAGAACGGGGTGAAGATGCGCTCGATGACGTCTTCGGGGATGCCCGGGCCGTCATCACAGATCTCCACCCGGATCATCTGCTCGTTCTCCCGAGCGGTCCGGATGGTCAGCGTGCCGTGCCCGTCCATCGCCTGGATCGCATTGTCGATGATATTGGTCCACACCTGGTTGAGATCACCGGGGTAGCACTGCAATTCGGGTAGCGTCTTGTCCAGATCCTTGACGATCGACACCGGCTTACCCTTGCCGGGCCCGCCGATCTTGTCGCCGAACATCATGATGGTGCTGCGCAGCAACTCGTGCACATCGGCACTGCCGTAGCTGCCGCGGTCCATCTGCGAATACTGTTTGGCGCCCGCGAGCAGGGCGGAGATCCGCTTGCTGGCCTCGGCGATCTCGTTCATCCGCAGTTCGTTGTCGATGGTGTACTTCAGCCAGCCGATCGCGCCCTGCAGCGAGGCGGTGGAATCGGAATCCTCGATGACCGCCGCGACACGTTCCAGCCAGTCGGTGTCCAGGCCGGCCTCCACGAACGTCGGCGCGTAATCCCAGGCCCCGATGATGTTGTGATCCTCCAGCCAGTCACCGAGTTCGTCCTCGCGGTCGGAGGTCTCCAGCGCGGACAGCTCCACGCCCTTGTTCTTGGCCACCTGCTCGGCGACCTGATCCTGCATGTTCACCAGGACGCGCAGCGCTTCGGGAGTGAACTTCGCCTCGGCCACCATGGCCAGCTTGTGGCGCATGTGCCCGACGCCCTCGCGCAGATCGGCGACGGCGCGCGCGGTGGCCGCGGCCGGGTTGTTGAGTTGGTGGGTGAGTCCGGCGGTGATGGTGCCCAAGGCCAGCAGCTTTTCGCGCTGACCGATGATCTGGCTCTGCCGGCGTCCGCCGACCAGCTGTCCCTCCATCAGATGCACCGCCATCGGGAACTGTGTGCGCATGAACTCGGCGAAGGTGTCGGCCTGCAGCACGAAGATCCGCGAGTCGGCGACCAGCCGCACCGACGCCTGGTAGAGCTGCTCCTCGCCGGGGATGTAGGCCGACCACGCACCGAAGTACACGCCGCGCTGGGAGGTGCGGTTGGTCTGGATGTCGACGCCGCCGGAGCGCTTCGACATGACCAGCTCGCCGTCGATCAAGACGTAGAAACAGGTCGCTCGTTCACCCTCGACGACGATCGGTCCCGCCGGGAACGTCTCGATATGGCCGGCCTCGCAGAGGATGTCCAGCTGTTCGTCGGAGAGGTGCTCGAAGAGGAACAGGGTGCGCAGCTCATCGCGCACACACTCTTCACCGTGCTGGGAGCCCATCGCTGTCGTCCTCTCAGGCTTCCGCCAGATACCTGTGCACCAACATCACTGCCATCGAGCCCTCACCGACCGCGGCGGCCACCCGTTTGGCGGATTCCGATCGCACGTCACCGGCGACGAACACGCCGGGGACACTGGTTTCCAGGTGGTGCGGTGGACGGTCCAGCGTCCAGCCGACCTTGTCGCGGAGATCAGGCCCCGACAGGATGAAGCCGTGATCGTCGCGGGCTATTCCCGCTTCCTCCAGCCAATCCGTGCGCGGGGTGGCGCCGATGAAACAACACATCCGGTCGCTGACGACGGTTTCCCGTTCGCCGGTGCGCTTGTCGAGCAGCACCAGCCCGGACAGCCTGTCGTCGGTCGCCACGGTGTCGACGACCTCGGTGCAGGTCCGGACGTGGATGTTGGCCGTCTTGGTGATCCGGTCCACCAGGTACTGCGACATGCCGGCCTCCAGCGACGGGCCGCGGATCAGCATGGTCACCGTCTTGGCCGTCTCCGACATGTACATCGCGGCCTGGCCCGCCGAGTTGGCGCCGCCGACGATGTAGACCTGTTCGCCGGCGCATTCGGTGTTGTCGGACACCGAGGCCCCGTAGTAGACGCCGCGGCCGATGTAGTTGCATCCCGGATCGGCGGGGTTCTCCCAGCACCCGGTGATCTCCAGCTGGCGGTACTCGACGCCGGTCGCCAGGATCACCGCGCGGGCACCGATGGTCTGCTCCTCGTTGAGGCGCAGCGAGTGGGCCGCCCCGATGCCGTTGACCTCGAGCCGTCCCGCCTCCTGCGTGGTGATGACCTCCGCGCCGAACTTCTCGGCCTGACGGCGTGCCGAGGTGGTCAGCTCCGCACCCGAGATGCCGGTCGGGAACCCGAGGTAGTTCTCGATCTTCGAACTGCGCCCGGCCTGCCCGCCGGTCGAGGACTTCTCGATCAGCACCGTCTTGAGGCCCTCGGAGGCGCCGTACACGGCGGCAGCCAGCCCGGCCGGCCCGCCGCCGATCACGGCGAGGTCATACATCTGAAGAGACGGACTGGTCGACAGGCCGAGCAGGGTGGCCAGTTCGCCATCGGTCGGCTCGACGAGCGTCTCGCCCTTTTCGGTGATCACCACCGGCAGCCGGGTGCCGTCCAGGCCGGCGGCCTCCAGCAGTTGTTGCCCCTTGGGTTCCTCGGCGTTGACCGAGCGGAACGAGTACTCGTTGCGCGCCAGAAACTGCCGGACCTCCCAGGACCGGTCGCTGTAGCGGTGCCCGATCACCTTCGTGTACGGCATGGCGCGGTCACCGACGGCCCGCCATTCCTCCAGCAGCCCGTCGATCACCGGGTACAACTTCTCCTGCGGGGGGTCCCAGGGCTTGAGCAGGTAGTGGTCCAGGTCGACGACGTTGATGGCGTCGATGGCGGCGTGGGTGTCGGCGTACGCCGTCAACAGCACCCGGCGCGCCAGCGGGAAGAAGTCCATCGCGCGTTCGAGGAACTCGATACCGCTCATCCCGGGCATCCGGTAGTCGGCGACGAAGACGGCGACGGTGTCGCCGCGCAGCTTCAGTTCCTTGAGTGCATTGATGGCATCCGCGCCGGATTCGGCGCGGATGATGCGGTAGCGCTCGCCGTAGTGGCGGCGCAGATCGCGGGCGACCGCACGGGAGACGGCCGGGTCGTCATCGACCGTCAGGATTGCGGGTAAACGGGGTTGGTTCTCGGATCCGGGCATCGCATACAAGTATGCGCCGCTGGTCCAGCGGATATCAGGGTCAGCCCGCGGTTGCCGGGGTCTGCCCTGGTTGCCCGGTCCGCCGACGTTCGCGCGCGGGGATCACGTTCCGTTGGTCCACCGGTGGCGCCACCGGCCGTCGCCGCTGCCGGTGGACCCGGCGGGCAATACCGCGCAGCATCTTCTGTTCCATCACGAAGTGCGGTAGATCGAACCAGACATGACCGACCGCACCGCCACTGCCGCGGGCCAGCAGGCGTGACCCTGCGCCGTCGCGCAGGAGGACGAACGACCAGGCGCCGGCGGCCCGCTGCCCGCGCTGCAGCCGCTCGAAGTCGGGTGCGGACACCAGCACCAGGTGCGAGAACGGCTGCACCGCGGCAACCAGCTGCCGGGCGGCGGGACCGTACCTGCGGGCCAGCCAGATGGTGTCTCCGACCGCCAGCTGCTGCCACTCGGGATGGATGACGTCGGCGTTGTGCACGTCGGCTCCGACCGCCCGCTCCAGCAGGTAGTAGCTGTAGAACCCGCCCCGGTCCTCGCCGATCTGCACCAACCAGGGCCAGATGTCCTGCGGGGCAGCGTTGATCGTCACCGCCCGGGTGGTGCGCGCGGCTCCGTCGGCGACCATCTCGTCGCCGGGCAGCGCGGCGTGTATCTCGTCGGTGCGCGCTCCCCAGGTGTACATCCACGGCCGCACATGGGCCAGGTAGACGGCACCGATGCCGAACGCGGCCAGGACGTCGGCCAGGACGGGCCGTTGTTTGCCGATGGTCATGGCGAGGGCCCGAAACCTCGCGCCGCGATGGCCGGGAGGATCCACTACCACGCTGTCGTGCATGATCACCCTGCTGTGCATGATCGCTTCCCTTCCGGCCCCAACGGCGATGCTGTTCCCAGCGCAATCTCAGCAGCGGTGAGTGGCTCACTCCTAGTGGCCGAAGTCCCGTCGACCCGGGCCGTTGGACAGCAAGATTGCATCCGCCCGACAGCCCGGTTCACCGATGACTTTCGGCTCTAACCGGTGGGGGCCCCGACGGGGTACCCAGAGATATGAGCAACGCCGAGATGCGCAACGCCCACAACAGCACCGCCGATCCGGCCGGATCTCCCGCCGATGTCGCTGTCACGATGCGCGGTGGGTTCCACGGCGCCGACGACTACGCGCGCACCAAGATCGGCGCGCTCACCCGTGTCACGCGGCATCCGCTGTCGCAGGTACGGGTGCGACTGACTCGCCGGCACGATCCCGCCGTCACCGACAGCGTGATCGCGCAGGCCAATCTGACGGTCCGGGGTCGCCCGGTACGGGCCCAGGTCGAGGCCGAGAGCGTGCACGAAGCGATCGACCAACTGGAATCCCGGCTCAGCCGCGGGATCCAACGGGCCGTCGAACTCGGGGAGCCGCACCGTGGCCCGGATGCGGCGCCGCCCTGGCGCAGCGGGACAGTGCCGGCCCGGCAGGTCCGGGAGCTGGGCGCTGATGGGACTCCGTCGATCAGCCGTCGCAAGACCTTCGCGATGGCGCCGTGCACCGTCGACGAGGCGATCAGCGAGATGGAGCTGCTCGACTACGATTTCCATCTTTTCAACGAAATCACCACGGGCGCAGCCGCAGTGGTATACCGAAGTGGCCCGACCGGTCTCCGGCTGGCCCTGGTGGACCCGGCGCTGGCCGACACGCTGGCGCCGTGTGAACGGGACGTCACGGTGAGCCCGCACCGGGTGCCCTGCTTGCGGCAGGAGGCCGCTGTCGAACGCATGGGCTTGATGAGGCTGCCGTTCTTGTTCTACATCGACGCGGCCGAAGGACGTGCCAGCGTGTTGTACCGGCGCTATGACGGCAACCTTGCGGTACTCACCCCCGCCGGTTAGGGACCCACCGGTGATCCGACGGGAGTGTCTCCGGTGCCCTTGGTACCTGCATTCGAGGACTTTGTGCCACAGCCCGGGACGGTACGGGCCGCATACCGTCGACGCATGACCGATGAGACCCGCCAGATGTCGATCCTGTCCGTCCCGCAGTGTTGGGATCTGTTGTCCGGCACCTCGCTCGGACGGTTGGTGACCAGCGTCGACGGTAACCCGGGGATCTTCCCGGTGAATTTCGCGGTGCAGGAACGCACGATCCTGTTCAGGACCGCGTCGGGGACGAAACTGGTGAGTTCGGCGATCAACAACAGCGTGCTCTTCGAGGCCGACGGGTACGACCGGGAGCATGGTTGGAGCGTGATCGTCGCGGGGGTGGCGCGCCTGCTGCGCAGCGACGAAGAGATCTCCGAGGCCGAGCGTGCCGCGTTGGTGCCGTGGACGGGTTCGGACAAGGAGCATTTCGTCCGGATCCGCCCGCGCGGCGTGACCGGCAGACGGTTCCCGTTCGTCGGCGCACCGGCGCAGCCGGCGGCGGTCGAAGATCCCGTGTTGGGTTGATCCGCACAGCCACAGTCGCAGTCGTTGTCGGACAGGAGAACCTGATGAACGATCAGCAGACCGGCGGTGCGATCGTCGTCGGCGTCGACGGTTCCCAACAGGCCGGCGTGGCGGTGCGGTGGGCCGCGGCCGAGGCCCAGATGTCCGGCGTACCCGTCGATCTGGTCTATGCCGTCCGGCCGCCGATCGTGACCTGGCCGCTGGCTCCCACCGACGAACTCGCCGCGGAATGCGAACGGCAGAATGCCGAAGACACCCTGAATCACGCGCGGGCGGCGGCGCTGGCGGGCGACGGGGCGGCGAATCCCCCCGACGTGCGCACCGAGGTGATTCGAGACAGCGCACTCGGTGCCCTGATCGAGGCGTCCGAAACCGCCCGGATGGTGGTGGTCGGCAGTCGGGGGACGGGCGGTTTTCCCCGGTTGAAACTCGGTTCGGTCAGTGCGGGGCTGATCCGCCACGCACACTGCCCCGTCACCGTTGTGCACAGCCAGATGGGTGTCCTGCCGGATGTCGCCGCGCCGGTGTTGGTGGGAGTCGACGGCTCCCCGGCGTCGGAGGCGGCCACCGCCTTCGCCTTCGAGGAGGCGTCCCGGCGGGGTGTGGAACTGGAAGCACTGCACGTCTGGCACGACCGCGCCGGACGGGAGCCGCGCGGCGGAAGCTGGTCGGACATCGAACAACAGGCGGCGGAGATCCTCGCCGAGCGTCTCGCGGGCTGGCAAGAGCAGTTCCCGGATGTACCGGTGCGGCGTCACATCGAGTTCGACGAGCCCAGCCGACGGCTGGTCGAGCGATCGCGCTCCGCGCAGCTCGTGGTCGTGGGTAGCCACGGCCGGGGCGGGTTCTCCGGGATGCTGCTGGGTTCGGTCAGTTCCACCGTGGCGCAGTCGGTCGACGTGCCGGTGACCGTGGTCCGTCCGCACTGAGCGGACGGGCCCGCTCAACCGTCGGCGTCGTCGTGGTGCTTTTGCTGCTCGGCGGCGAGCTGATCATGCAGGGTCTCTGACGTCGTGTGCGCCGCCGAGGCGAACGGCTCCAGGACGACGTCGACCCCGGCGGCACGAAGCTGCTCGGCATCGTGGCGGGTGTGGGCGGTCAAGGCGATGATGCCGTCGAAGCCGTGCTGTCGAAGCCCGTGCAACAGAGCGAGGTTCGTCTGGAGTACCGGGATGGCACTGACGACGTATTTGGCGCGCTCCAGTGGGAGGGCCTGGAGAAGATCGAGATCCTCCGCGCTGCCGAAGGCCATCGCCACACCCTTACGGCGATGCGTCCGGACCCCGTGGATGTCGAAGTCGACGCCCAACACGCGGTGGCCCGCGCCGGACAGGCGTTCGGCGAGATGACTTCCGAACCGTCCGAGACCGAACAGGACCACATCGAAGTCATCGGTGTTCTCGGCCGCCTCCGATTCCCGTGGGTGCGTGCGCTCCAGTACGGCCAGCCACCGGCTGCATCGCTCGAAGATCGGATCGGAGTATGTGGTCAGGTAGGTCGACGCCGCGATGGTGACGAGGCCGACCACGGTGATCAGGCTGAGGGTCGCTCCGCTGATGTGCCCCAGGGTCACCCCCAGTGACGCAAGGATCAGGGAGAACTCCGAGATCTGCGCCAGCGGTAGACCGACCGCAAAGCCGACCCGGACCGGGTACCGCATGAGTGTCATGATCGCGATCACGATCATCGGCTTGGCGATCAGGACGAATACCGACAGGATCAACGCGGCGACGAGCTGGCCCGCTGCCTCGCTGAAGTCCAGTCCAGCACCCAGATTGAGGAAGAAGAACAGCAGCAGGAAGTCACGCAGACTGACCAACCGTGCGCCCAGGGCGTCCCGGAACTGGGTGCTGGCCAGCGATACGCCGGCAAGGAACGCGCCGACTTCGGAGCTGAACCCCAGCCATTCGCTGAACGCGGCCACCGACACCGCGTACGCGACGCCGAAAAGGACCAGCAATTCCTGGGAGCGGGCGACGTGCGGCATCAGCCAGGGCATCACCCAGCGGGTCAGCGCCCAGATCCCTGCCAGCAGGCCAACGCCTTTGAGCGCCACCACCGCGATGCCGGCGCCCAGGCCCCCGGAGGAACCCTGGCCGTACGCCGTCAACGCGATCATCACCAGCACGACCACGATGTCCTGCACGATGAGGATGCCGAGCGTGATCCGTCCGTGCAGCTGGTCCAGTTCACGCTTGTCGGAGAGCAGCTTGACGATGATGATCGTCGACGAGAAGGTCAGCGCCGCCGCGACATACAGCGCGGAGATCCCGCTCAGATTCAGGGCGAGCGCGATCAGATAACCCAGCACGGCGGTGCAGGCGACCTGGCCCAGACCGGTCACCACTGCCACCGGTCCGGTGCTGCGGATCATGTGCAGATCGAGGCGCAAACCGACCAGGAACAGCAGGATCGCGAGCCCCAGCCGGGCCAGCAGTTCCATCGTGGTGTCGGCCGAAACCCAGCCGGCGCCGACCGGCCCGACCGCGACGCCCACCAGGATGAACGCGACGATCAGCGGCTGTCGCAGCTTGTTGGCCACCAGGCCGGAGGCGGTGGCGAGGGCGAGAATCAGGGCGATGGTGGGAAACGGGTGAAGGTCCATGGCGTGATTCAGATCGGCTTCCGGACGCCGCGCGACCCCGTCAACGTGGGCCGGCGACGATCAGCGGTACCCGTGCGGCCTGCACCACCGCACCGCTCACGGACCCGAGCAAGGTGCTTGCCACCGCGCCGAACCCGCGTCGGCCCATGACGACGAGCTGGGCCGATCGTGATTGCTCGACCAGTCGCTGCGCGGGCCTGTCCGGCACCACCAGGCGTTCGACCGGCACGTCGTGATAGCGCTGCTGCCAGCCGGACAGTTGTTGGGCGACCTCGCGGTCGACTTCGGGGCGGATGGTCTCCCAGTCGAATCCCGGCATCTCGAAGGCGCCGGGGGACCACCACGCGTGCAGGGCGACCAGTTTGACCTTCCGTGACGAGGCTTCCTCGAAGGCCAGCGCGACGGCCGCATCCGAGGCGGCGGATCCGTCGAACCCCAACAGGACCGGCGCAGCCGGGTCAGGCGGTGGGTCCTCGTCGTGAATCACCGCGACCGGGCATTCGGCGCGGTGCACCACACCCGTGCTCACACTGCCGAGGATGGTGCGCGCCAGCGCTCCGCGCCCCCGCGATCCGACGACGACCATGCCCGCCGACCCGGAGGCCTCGACGAGGGCGGCCGTCGGGGTCGCGACGAGAAAGTCGGTTGACACACCGACGGCGTTGCCGATGATCGCTTCGGCGGTCGCGGTGGCCTTGTCGAGGACGTCCGATGCGAGTTCCGCCTGATATTCCATGTATCCCGCCGGTATCGGCGGCACGGGCCAGGCCGCGACCGGCAGCGTGGAGGCGTACAGGATGTGCAGTGGCGCGTGGCGTCGCACCGCTTCGGCGGCCGCCCACTCCAGGGCGCGTTGGCACGATGTCGAATCATCCACTCCGACAACAATTTTCCCGAAGGCGGGGGCATCGGTCATCGTGTCGTCCTCATTTCGGCATCGGCGGTTCGCTTCGATCCTGCCAGCGCAGTATCAACCCTGCACGCGATCGAGGTGGGGCGTCGGGGTGTCAGCGTCATCGGTCGGGGGGATCAACACCAGGCCGGGCCGGCCGGGGTGCGGGTGACGCGCGGCTGCGGCCAGGCATGTCATCGCCTTGCCGATGCCGGCGGCCAGTTCGTCGACATCGGGCAGGGCGTCGAAGTCGGCGGTGACACCGAAAACCAGGTCGTCGGCATAGGTCAGGATGGCCACGCCGGCCCGAAGCCGCAGCGCCACCGGGGGGACCGGGAGCATCCCGACCACCTCTCGTCCCATCATGCTCAGGCGGTCCCGCGGTCCGGGGATGTTCGTCGCGAGCGTGACGACGCCGCGCTGCGGCAGCGCGGTCAGGGCGCGAATGGTCCGCGACGCCAGCGCGAACGGCACCAGCTTGAGTGCCGAGACCACGGTGCTGCCCGCCTGGGACTGGCCGCCGGATTTCACCCGGGCCATCCGTCGGTGCACCGACCGGAGCTGCTCGACCCGGTCGGGCTCGTCCACGGGCAGGTAGGGGAGCATGACCGAGACCCGGTTGCCGGTCTGATCGGCGGCGTCATCCGCTCGCACCGAGACCGGCACCAGCGTCCTCAACGAGTCGTGTCGCGGCTGTTCCCCGCGCCGCAGCAGGGCAGCCCGGAAACTGTCGGTGATCGCCGCCAGCGCCACGTCGTTGAGGGTCACCCCGAATGCCTCGCAGACCGAGAGCGCACCGGCCAGCGGAACCCGCACCGCGCTGTAGCGGCGCATAGTCGTCACCGGTCCGTTCAGTGGGGATGCCGGTCCGGTGCGCAGCAGGCTGTCCACGATCTCGATCGCGCCGGTGATCGTCTTCACCGTGCCCGTGGTGAGCGCCGAAGCCGTGTTCCACGCCGAGCGCACCCAGTCGACGGGGTTGAGCGTGCGGGTCGCGGCGGCCTGCGCGCCGCCGCCCTCGTCCGCGGTCGCGCGGATCGCTTCGACGTAGGTCGCGCCCACGCCCGCATCGCAGAGACCGGTGAGCATGTGCATCGTCGAGATACCGTCGGCGATGCAGTGGTGCATCTTCATCAGAAGCGCCCATCGGTCGTCGGCGAGTCCCTCGATGACCCAGCACTGCCACAGCGGGCGTTCCCGGTCCAGGCGCGATTCCATCGCCTCCGCGGTGAACCGGAACAACTCCGCGTCGGTCCCCGGGTGGGGCAGCGCCGCCCGACGGATGTGATGGGCCAGATCCAGTGCCGGGTCATCCGCCCACCTCGGTGCGGACAGGTCCAGCGGATGCCTGCGCACCACCTGACGCAGCCGCGGGGTGGCCAGGATGCGTTCTCCGATCACGGCGAGCACCTCATCGTGAGCGGGGGCAGGCCCGTCGATGATGGCCACGGCGCCGACGGCCAGACTGACGTGACGGTCAGCGTCTTCGGCGTCGAGGAATCCGGCATCCAGTGCGGTCAGGCGCTCCATCCCTGCACTATCGCCGCATTCGCGTGCCACCGTCAGAGTCGGAAGTCCCTGGTTGGCGGGGACCTGCGGTCTTGCTCGCCGGCCTGCCCGGCGTCGA
The DNA here is from genome assembly GCF_001644575.1 of Mycobacterium adipatum. Taxonomy (NCBI): domain Bacteria; kingdom Bacillati; phylum Actinomycetota; class Actinomycetes; order Mycobacteriales; family Mycobacteriaceae; genus Mycobacterium; species Mycobacterium adipatum. The sequence continues at coordinate 5,227,188 of NZ_CP015596.1, read as the reverse complement.
GCGGTGGAGCTGGGCGTTCGCTGATTTTGGGGACGACGTTCCAGCGGGTAGCATGGACCAACGGCGCGGCTTGCGCGCCGACTCTTTGCGTGCCTGTCTTGGAATCGTGACGATTTCGGTGATCCGGCCCACGTTCTCAGTCGGTGGCCCGGACTGCGCCAAGCCGAGGGCGCACAAGATACGAAAACGAAGGCAAGGATCGCTAACACAGTATGGCCAAGAAAGACGGTGCCATCGAGGTCGAGGGCCGTGTCGTCGAACCTCTGCCCAATGCGATGTTCCGCATTGAGCTGGAGAACGGACACAAGGTTCTGGCCCACATCAGCGGCAAGATGCGGCAGCACTACATCCGCATCCTGCCCGAGGACCGCGTCGTGGTGGAGCTTTCGCCCTACGACCTGTCCCGGGGCCGCATCGTGTACCGGTACAAGTAAAACGCCCCTCAACTGCAACAACCACTACCTGTGGCGGGCATCGATGTGTCCGCCGCAACTGACCTAGAAGGATCGCGAAGCCGTGAAGGTGAACCCGAGCGTCAAGCCGATCTGCGACAAGTGCAGGGTGATCCGCCGGCATGGGCGGGTCATGGTGATCTGCTCGGATCCGCGGCACAAGCAGCGGCAGGGTTAGTCCCAGTCCAAGCACGCAGCGTCCAAGCACGCAGCACCACCCACAACTGAATGCAGACCTCCCAGTACCAGTGAGCGGATTCGCTGCTCACTACACGCCCGGCACGGAGGCCGGGCCCCGCCAAGACGGGGAACGGACTGGGAACAGACCTCCGCATAGAGAAAGAATCACTGCCTGATGGCACGTCTCATGGGCGTCGATCTCCCGCGTGACAAGCGCATGGAGATCGCGCTGACCTACATCTACGGCATCGGCCGTACCCGCTCCCAGGAAATCCTGGAAGGCACCGGCATCAGCCGGGACCTGCGCACCAAGGACCTCACCGACGATCAGGTGAGCCAGCTGCGTGACTACATCGAAGGCAACCTCAAGGTCGAGGGCGACCTGCGCCGCGAGGTTCAGGCCGACATCCGTCGCAAGATCGAGATCGGTTGCTACCAGGGACTGCGCCACCGTCGTGGCCTGCCCGTGCGTGGACAGCGCACCAAGACCAACGCGCGCACCCGCAAGGGCCCGAAGCGCACCATCGCCGGCAAGAAGAAGGCCAGGTAACCCCGGATGGCACAGGCAAAGAAGGGCGGCACCGCCGCCAAGAAGGGTCAGAAGACCCGCCGCAGGGAAAAGAAGAACGTCCCGCACGGCGCTGCTCACATCAAGAGCACCTTCAACAACACCATCGTCTCGATCACCGATCCCCAGGGCAACGTCATCGCCTGGGCCTCGTCGGGTCACGTCGGCTTCAAGGGTTCGCGCAAGTCGACCCCGTTCGCCGCGCAGCTCGCCGCCGAGAACGCTGCCCGCAAGGCGCAGGAGCACGGTGTCAAGAAGGTCGATGTCTTCGTGAAGGGCCCGGGTTCGGGCCGCGAGACCGCGATCCGCTCGCTTCAGGCCGCAGGCCTCGAGGTCGGTGCGATCTCCGATGTCACTCCGCAGCCGCACAACGGCTGCCGTCCGCCCAAGCGGCGCCGGGTCTAGGGAGGATCTAGAAAATGGCTCGTTATACCGGCCCCGCGACCCGCAAGTCGCGTCGCCTCGGCGTCGACCTCGTCGGCGGCGATCAGTCGTTCGAAAAGCGCCCCTACCCGCCCGGCCAGCACGGTCGCGCGCGGATCAAGGAAAGCGAATACCGCACCCAGCTGCAGGAGAAGCAGAAGGCTCGCTTCACCTACGGCGTCATGGAGAAGCAGTTCCGCAAGTACTACGAAGAGGCCAATCGCCAGGCGGGTAAGACCGGCGAGAACCTGCTGCGCATCCTGGAAAGCCGCCTGGACAACGTCGTGTACCGCGCCGGCCTGGCGCGTACCCGCCGGATGGCTCGCCAGCTGGTCAGCCACGGCCACTTCACCGTCAACGGTGTGAAGGTCGACATCCCCAGCTACCGCGTCTCGCAGTACGACATCATCGATGTCAAGGACAAGTCGATCAACACCCTGCCGTTCGAAGCCGCGCGGCAGGCCGCGGGCGAGCGCCCGATCCCGGGTTGGCTGCAGGTCGTCGGCGAGCGTCAGCGCATCCTGGTTCACCAGCTGCCCGAGCGGGCACAGATCCAGGTGCCGCTCACCGAGCAGCTCATCGTCGAGTTCTACTCGAAGTAAACGGTTAGACGTCCCGGGCCGCCCACTGTCAGGCGGCCTGGGACACCCAGACGGCATCAAATAGCGGGTGTCGAGAAGGAGATAGAAAAACATGCTGATTTCACAGCGCCCCACCCTGTCCGAAGAGACGTTGGCCGAGAACCGGTCCCGGTTCACCATCGAACCGCTGGAGCCCGGCTTCGGTTACACCCTCGGCAACTCGCTGCGGCGCACGCTGCTGTCGTCCATCCCGGGCGCGGCGGTCACCAGCATCCGCATCGACGGTGTGCTGCACGAATTCACCACCGTCCCCGGGGTGAAGGAAGACGTCACCGACATCATCCTGAACCTCAAGGGTCTGGTCGTGTCCTCGGAAGAGGACGAGCCGGTCACCATGTACCTGCGTAAGCAGGGCCCGGGTGCGGTCACCGCCGGTGACATCGTGCCGCCGGCCGGTGTGACGGTGCACAACCCGGATCTGCACATCGCGGCCCTGAACGACAAGGGCAAGCTCGAGGTCGAGCTCGTCGTCGAGCGTGGCCGCGGCTATGTGCCCGCCGTGCAGAACAAGGCCTCCGGTGCCGAGATCGGCCGTATCCCGGTCGATTCCATCTACAGCCCCGTGCTGAAGGTGACCTACAAGGTGGAGGCCACCCGCGTCGAGCAGCGCACCGACTTCGACAAGCTGATCCTCGACGTCGAGACCAAGAACTCGATCACCCCGCGCGACGCCCTGGCGTCGGCGGGTAAGACCCTGGTCGAACTCTTCGGTCTGGCACGGGAACTCAACGTGGAGGCCGAGGGCATCGAGATCGGGCCGTCGCCGGCCGAGGCCGACCACATCGCCAGCTTCGCGCTGCCGATCGACGACCTGGACCTGACGGTGCGCTCGTACAACTGCCTCAAGCGCGAGGGCGTGCACACCGTCGGCGAACTGGTGTCGCGCACCGAGTCCGATCTGCTCGACATCCGTAACTTCGGCCAGAAGTCCATCGACGAGGTGAAGATCAAGCTGCACCAGCTGGGTCTCTCGCTCAAGGACTCACCCGCCACCTTCGATCCGTCCGAGGTTGCCGGCTACGACGTCGCCACCGGCACCTGGACCGGTGACGCCGGCTATGACCTGGACACCGACCAGGACTTCGCCGAAACCGAACAGCTCTAGGCGCGAAACCGAACAGCTCTAGGCGCGAAACCGAACAGCTCTAAACCCAGCAGAAACCGTCCCGGTCCTACCTGATACGGGGATCGGCCACATTAGGAGATAGTCGCAATGCCCAAGCCCACCAAGGGTCCTCGCCTCGGCGGGTCGTCCTCGCACCAGGCCGCGCTGCTGGCCAACCTGGCCACCTCGCTCTTCGAGCACGGCCGCATCAAGACGACCGAGCCGAAAGCACGGGCGTTGCGTCCGTACGCGGAGAAGCTGATCACCCATGCCAAGAAGGGCTCGCTGCACAACCGGCGTGAGGTGATGAAGAAGATCCGCGACAAGGATGTGGTGCACACCCTGTTCGCCGAGATCGGTCCCTTCTTCGCCGATCGTGAGGGTGGCTACACCCGGATCATCAAGGTGGAGGCACGTAAGGGCGACAACGCCCCGATGGCCGTCATCGAACTGGTCCGGGAGAAGACCGTGACCTCCGAGGCCAACCGCGCACGTCGTGCGGACGCCTCGCAGAAGGTCGCGGCTGCCGCCGCTCCGCAGGCCGCTGTCGAGCCCGAGGCCGCCGCAGGCCCGACGGCCGACGAGGCTGTGACCGAGGAGACCACCGAGGTTCCGGCCGAAGAGGCCGTCACCGAGGAGGCCACCGAGGCTGAGGACAAGGCCGACGACGCCAAGTAGTGACGCTGTGAACGAGCCCGCCACCGACGCCGGTGGCGGGCTTGTTCGTTCTCCCGTCGCTCCGCTCGCCCCGGTTCGTCTGCGCCTCGACATCGCCTACGACGGCACCGAGTTCGCGGGCTGGGCCGCCCAGGAAGGGCAGCGCACCGTCGCCGGTGTCCTCGAGGATGCCCTGTCGACGGTCTTTCGCACCCCGGTGATCCTGCGAGCCGCCGGCCGCACCGATGCCGGTGTGCACGCCACCGGCCAGGTGGCGCACCTCGACGTGCCCGCTGACGCGCTCGGGCACGCCTACCCGCGCAGCGCGCGGCCGGCGGGAGAGCCCGAATTCCTGCCGCTGACAAGGCGACTCGCGCGATTCGTACCCGAAGATGTCCGGGTGCTCGGCATCGTGCGCGCTCCGGCCGGTTTCGACGCGCGTTTCTCCGCGCTGCGCAGGCATTACGAATACCGGCTCGCCACAGCGCCGTACGGCGCCACCCCGCAGCAAGCCCGATTCGTCACCCCGTGGGCACGCCCGCTCGACCTGGACGCCATGGTCGATGCCTCGCGGCACCTGATCGGCCTGCACGACTTCGCCGCCTTCTGCAAGCACCGCGACGGCGCCACCACGATCCGCGAGATGCAGCGCCTGGACTGGACGCGCGACGGCGACCTGGTCACCGCCCACGTCAGCGCCGACGCGTTCTGCTGGTCGATGGTGCGCTCGGTGGTGGGGGCACTGCTGGCCGTGGGGGAGGGACGGCGGGATCCGTCCTGGTGTGCGTCGCTGCTCGGTGCGGCGAAGCGCTCCAGCGATTTCGCGGCCGCACCGGCGCGGGGGCTGACGCTGGTCGGGGTGGACTATCCGGCCGATGATCAGCTGGCCGCGCGCATCACCGTCACCCGCGACATGCGCACCCTCTGACACTCACCGGCCGGCGGGCCTCAGATCCGTGGCGCGACGAAGTCGGCGGCCTGATTCACCATGCCCGCCTTGATATACGCCGGCGCCAGGTGGTCGGCCCAATAGGATTCCCAGTTCTCCGGATCGGTGGGGTTGCAGATCGGGTCATCGCCGTGGCACAGCTCGATGGTGCGCTCCTGATAGAGCGGATTGAAGTTCGCGATGGGGCCGACCCAGGCAATCCCGTTGCCGAACAACGCCACCGCGGCGATCTTCTGGTCGGCGCCGGGCGGGAGCGGGTTCTTGAAGCCGAACGCGGCGAACGGCACCGCCAGCACCACATCGCTGACGGCCGCCCCGAGCGAGTAGCCGCCCAGCACCAACCGGGTGTTCGGGCAATTGGCCGCCATGTACTGCACGCGTGCGCTCATATCGTTGGCGCCGATGTCGATCTGGGTGTCCGCGGGGTATTTCACCGCGTACAGCGCCACGTTCTTGCCCGACTTGGAACGCAGCGCGCTGGCGAGCGCGTTCCCGATCTGGCCGGCCCCGGGTGATTCCATCCGGCCACGCGCGAAGATGAGCTCGGCGTCGGGGCACGAGACTGCGCCGGCCACCGGCAGCATGCCTGGCGTGCTGAGCGTCGGCACACCGAGGGTGGCCAGCACCACGATCAGTGCCGCCGCCAGAACGGTGAAGCGACGGACCGGACCTCTCGACGTCAAGATCACCGCACCGAGTGTAGCGGCCGGAATTGACGTCTGCGTTGCGAAGTGAGCCGTCTACCGCACCCGGGCCGCGGCGAAATCGGCGGCCTGCTCGATGAGCCCGGAGCTGATGTAGCCGTCCTGCAGGTGGTCACCCCAGACGCGCTGCAGATCGTTGAGGTCGTTGGGCAGCCCGCCCGAACAGACCGGATCCTCGGCGTTGCAGATGTCGATGGTGCGGTCCAGGTACTGGCCGGCGATCTGGTGGCCGGGCACCTGCTTGGAGAAGTTGCCGACCAATACGACCGCGGCGATGTGGCTGTCCATGCCCGGCGGTAGCGGGCGGTTGAAGCCGAGGCCCGTCTGGTTGGCCGACAATGCCAGCGCGGCCGCCACCGAGCCCAGCGAATAACCCCCGACGATCAGGCGGGTGTCCGGGCAGGCGCCCGCCATGTACTGGATCCGGTTGCTGATGTCGTTGGCGCCCGCGGCGATCTCGGTGTTCGCCGGGTAGTTCACGGCGTACACCCCGACGGGCTGCGGAAGCCGCGCGTTGAGGGCACCCACCAACGCGTTGCCGATCCGGCCGACGCCGGGCTGTTCGTTGCGGCCGCGGGCGAAGATCAACTCCACCGGTGCGCATGGCTCGGCCGACGCGGTGGGTTGCTGCGCCGCCGGGCCCGTCGTCGTGCCGGCCAGCAACCCGGCGGCGATGGCCGCTACCGAGGCGACGGAGGCGACGAACTTACGCGCGCGGCGCTTTGCTGGGAGCGTTCGGATGGACACCTGATGCAGTGTACCGGGACGCGCTCTACAGCAGACCCGCCACGAATCCGGCGGCTTGTTCGGCAGGTCCGCCGTTGTAGGCCCGGTGGGCGGCCACGTCATCGCCACCGCTGCACACCGGGTCACCGAAGTTGCACAGATCGATGGACCGGGCACCCCACACCGGGCTGACGGTCAGCGGCAGACCGACCTTTGCCGAGGGGTTGCCGAACACCGCCAGCGCGGCGACGTGCTCGGGCGTATTGGGCGGCAGCGGGGCGTTGAAGCCGATGCCGGGTACCGGCACCGCGGCGATGACGTCGATGACCGCGGCGCCCTGGGAGTAGCCGCCCAGCACCAGTCGGGTGTCCGGGCAGTTGGCCATCATCCACTGGACGTGGCCACTCGCGTCATTGGCGCCGCCGGCGGCCGCGAGGAAGTCGAAGCTCGCCGGATAGTTCACCGCGTAGGTACCCACCGAACGTCCGCCCACCTTGCCGCGCAGCGCGTTGATGAAAGCGTTGCCGATGCGGCCCAGGCCGGGATCCTCATTCGTCCCGCGGGCGAAGACGACTTCGATATCGGGGCATCCTTCGGCCCGCGCGGGCGATGCCGGGGCCAGGATCGACGCGCCGACCGCGGCAACGGTGGCGGCAAGGACGGAGCAACCTCGAACAAGATCGATGCGCACGCCACAGCATAACGCGGAGCGGGGCTAAACAAGTCCCGAGTCAGACACGCCCTGCGATGAAGCCGGCCGCCTGGGGGATGAATCCCGACGATTCGTAGCGGGTGTGCGCGAACGGGTTGCGTCCGCGCGAACAGATCGGATCACCGTCGGCGCACAGATCGATACCGCGTCCGCTGTACGGCGGCGGCGCCACCGACACCGGATTGCTGAACTTGGCGCCGGGGTTGCCGAACACCGCCATGGCCGCGACGTTCCCGGCCAGATTACTCGGCAGTGGGGGCGCCGAGCCGAACTCGCCGATCCGTTCGCCGACCGGCGGCAGCCCGACGAGCATGCTCACGATCGCCGCGCCCTGGGAGTACCCGCCGAGCACCACCCGCGTCGCCGGGCAATTCTGCGCCAGGTAGGCGATGCGACCGGCGGCGTCGTACGCGCCGTCCGCTGCGGTGAAGAAGTCGTAGGTGGCGGGGTAGTTCACCCCGTAGGTGCTCAGCGTGCGCCCCCCGAGCTGCGGGCGCAGCGTGTCGGCCAGGGCCTGGCCGACACGGCCGATGCCGGGCGGCTCGCTGGTGCCGCGGGCGAAGACGAGTTCGACGTCCGAGCACGGTTCGGCGCTCGCGACCGGCGCGGGGCCGGCCAGAACGACGAGTGCGGATACCAGTGCGGATCCCAGGGCGGCCGACCGGGCCGCCATCGTGCGCAGCTTCACGATCACCATCTTCACATTCGATGGTTAGCTACGGCTAATCGGTTGTTCGGGCTGCGCGGTCACGGGCGGGACATCGGGCCACTCGGCCCGGGCCACCTGCTCGGTGCGGTCGCCCTGGCGCGCCAGGGCCAGACCGAGCAGCACCACTGCACCGCCGACGGTCTGGGTGACGGTGATGGATTCACCGAGCAGCGCCCACGCGGCGAGCACCGCGAACAGCACCTCGGACAGGCCGACCAGCGAGGCGAACCGCGGGCGCAGCCGCGAAACGCCCATGATGCCCAGGGTGTAGGCGAGGGCGGTCGGGATGAGCGCGAGTCCGATGACGGGGACGAACCAGGGCACCGTGAGTCCGGCCAGGACGGCGTTCTCGGTGCCGAACCGCATCGGCATGAGACCGGAGGCGCCGAGTGCCGCGACGGTGACGGCGCCGACGATCAGACCGGCCGCGGCCAGCGTGATGGGACTCAGTCCGGTGCCGTCGGAGCTCGCCTTCTCCGACATCATGAAATAGCACGCCGCGCAGACCGCGGCGGCCAGTCCCCACAGCACCCCGGCCGAGTTGATGTGCGCACCGGCGAACACGTCGAGCACCAGGGTGATCCCGGTGATCGCGGTCGCGACGCCGACCAGCGTGAGTGTGCTCGGCCGGCGCCGGGTCTGTGCCCACAGCCAGCCCACCACCAGGATGGGGGCGGTGTACTCGAGCAGCAACGCCACGCCGACCGAGAGGTGTGAGACGGCGTTGTAGTAGCAGAACTGTGCGCCGGCGACCGGGATCACGCCGTAGGCGAGGATCGTGCGGCGGTGTGCCCACGCTTCGCCGCTCCAACCGGGTCTGGCGAGGGTGGCGAACACCGCCATGGCGAGCGCTCCGCCGGCCAGCCGCGCGGTGACCGCTGCGGTGGGAGTCCAGCCCGCCTCCATGAGTGATTTGGCCAGCGGGCCGGACAGGCCGAACGCGAGGGCGGACGCGATCGCGAACGCCAGTCCCAGCCGGAACCGATTCGTCGACCGCGCGTCGGTCACCGTCATGACGCTCCCCAAGGTGTAATGAGTAAAATGAATGTTGCTCATGACACTATCGCCGACGGGAGTCACGCGTCAAATGATTTTCACTCATGACACGGAGCTCACACTGCGGGCCGCCTGCGTGTTGGTCAACAGCGACAGACGTGCCGCGGACCGCGACGATCTGGGCGATATCGCGGGGCTCGACGACTACCTGGCCGAATTCGGCTGGACCGGCCGCCGCGACCGGGACTTCGCCGAACTCGCCGAGGTGCACCGGCTGCGGGAGCGGATCGGCCGGCTCTGGGCGGCCGCCGACGACGAGGAGCGCGCGGTCGGCCAGGTGAACGCCCTGCTGTCGGACACCAAGGCCTCGCCCTGGTTGACCCGGCACGCCGAGATGCCCGAGTGGCATCTGCACCTGGCCTCGATCCACGACCCGCTGGCGCGCAGGATGGGCGCCGAGATGGCCATGGCGCTGGCCGATCTGATCCGCGGCGGCGAGCTGCGCCGGCTCAAGGTGTGTGCCGCGCCGGATTGTGACGCCGTGCTCTTCGATGTGTCGCGTAACCGCTCGAAGATCTTCTGCGACACCGGCAACTGTGGAAACCGACAACACGTGGCGGCCTATCGGGAACGCCGCGGCAAGGAGGGGTAACGCCCGAAACTGGTGCTCTCGCCCACGGTGTGCGCCGGTTAGGGTCGAAACCGGGGGACACATGGTTCGGCGTTCGGTGACACGCCTTCAGGTCAGCGGCCACCGCTTCCTGATGCGCAGAATGGAATACGCGTTGGCGTGCCGGGACACCCGCATGCTCGACGACCCGATCCGCAACCACACGACGGCCATGGCCGCCGGTGTGGTGCTGGCCGCGATCGCGGTGGCGGTGTGCGCGGTGCTGGCGCTGTTGCGACCGCACGGCAGCCTGGGCGCCGACCCGGTGGTCATGGTGCGCGACTCCGGCGCGATGTACGTGCGGGTCGGTGACACCTTGCACCCGGTGCCGAACCTGGCGTCGGCACGGCTGATCGCCGGAACGCCGGCGGTGCCCCGGTTGGTCAGCGCCGACGCGGTCGCCGATGCCGACCACGGCCCGCTGATGGGCATTGCCGGCGCACCGGGCGATATCGCGGCACCGCTGGCACCCGACCAGCACGCCTGGACGGTGTGCGATGACAGCGGTGCGGGTGGGGATGCCACCACGACGATGATCATCGGTCCACCCGTGCGGCTGCCCGACGCTCCGCCGGTGCTCGTCACCGCCGGGCAGGAACGGACACCGGGTGTCTACCTGGTGCACGCCGGGCGCCGGGCGGCAGTGGATCTGCGGGACCGCGCGGCCGTCCGGGCACTGCACCTGGACGGCATGGTTCCACTGAAAGTCTCTGCGGCGCTGCTGGATCCGCTCCCAGAGTCGACGCCGATAGTCGCACCCCAGGTGCCCGGTGCCGGAGACCCGGGGCCGCCCGGGTTGACGGACTTGCGGGTGGGGGAGGTGCTGCGGGTGCCGCGGGCCGGCGAGGCCGACCACTATCTGGTGCTCGCCGACGGCGTGCAACGGGTCGGCCAGATCGCGGCGGATCTGATCCGCTTCGCCGATACACACGGCGGCAGGGAGATCCCCGAGGTGCCCGCGGACCGGATCGCCTCGGTGCCGGTGCTGGACACGGTGCCGGTGACCGACCTGACCGATGCGGCCGTCGCCGGAGCGGATTTCGACGGTGTGCTGTGCACGCGCTGGCAATGGCAGCGGACCGGAGCGGCACCCCACACCGCCGTGCTGGCACCGGAGGCCACGCCGGTGTCGGGGCGGGTGCTCGAGCTGGCCCAGGGCGACGGCGCCGGCCCGGCGATCGATGCCGTGGCGGTCCCGGACGGGCACAGTCTCTACGTCCGGGCGGCAGGCGTCGCCGGCCAGGGTGTGTCGACCGGACCGCGACACCTGATCACCGGGTCCGGGGTGGCGTTCGGTATCGCCGGCCCGGAGGCCGCACGCGCGCTGGGATTACCGCAGACACCGGGAGTCGCGCCGTGGCCGCTGATCGCACTGCTACCGCGCGGCCCCGAACTCAGCGCCGCCCGTGCCACCCTCGTGCGGGACAGCATCGACGCGCCGGGGTGACCGGTGGCCCGGCACCAGCGCCGACCCGACCGCCAGGGCGGTGCATGCCGCCACGCCGAGCAACGCGAACCGCCGTGCACCGGAATCCGGCACCGCGACAGCGGCCGGTGGCAACGGGTGCGGCGGGGAGGGCTCCGCGGGGCCGGCGATGCCGCGGATGGCGGCAAGCACGTCGACCACACCGTGTCCCACCGACGGGTTCCAGCCCGACGGCGGATGCTGCGCGGTGCTCTCGATACGGTGCATCACCTGCCGAGCCGTCAACTGCGGCGCCGCGGCGCGAATCAGCGCCGCAACACCCGACACCACCGGAGCCGCGTAGCTCGTCCCGGAAATCGGCTGTGCTGCAGCGGCTCCCGGCATGACATCCACCAGGCCCTCGCCGATGGTGCTCAGCGACACCACCGATTCGCCGGGTGCGGCGACGTCCACCCACGGTCCCGCCAAGCTGAACGCCGACGGTGCGCCGTCGGCATCCACCGACCCCACGGTCAGCACGTAATCGTCATACCAACTCGGGCTCGCCACCACCTCGACCCCGTCCCAGTCGGGTTCGGCCGCCGCGCCGGGAAACGTGTTCTGTTTCGGGCAGGTGCCCTGTCCACCGACGTTGCCCGCCGCGGCCACCACCACGACATTGCGGTCGTCCACCGCGTAGGCCACCGCGGCGCCCAGCGCCCGGTCATCGAGGCGATCGGTGACCGCGAGGCAGGCCACCGACGAGATGTTGATGACGGTGGCGCCCTGGTCGGCGGCCGTCCGGATCGCCGCCGCAAGCGAATCGACATCGCCGACGCCGTCTCCGCCGGCCGCGGCGGAGACGCGGAACTTCATGCTGGACTGGCGGATCGCGAGAACGGCGGCGTCGGGGGCGATACCGCTGAACCCGCTGCCCGGGTCGGGAGCCGCACCGATGATCCCGGCGACGATCGTGCCGTGGCCGTCGCAGTCGGCGGTGCCGTCCCCGTCGGCGACAAAATCACCACCCGGAACCAGGCGCGGTAGCAGCCGGTGCCGGGCCACGCCGGTATCGATGACCGCCACGGTCTGACCCGCGCCGCGCGACCGGATCCACGCGGCACCCAGGTCGGGCCGCGCCACCTGGGTGCCGGCGTCCGCAGGCGGGGCGGCGACACAGGACGCGATCTGCTCGGTGGCCTGACCAGGCGCGGCCGGCCCTGCCGGCGGCAGCATCCGGCTGTCGACCGGTGGCGGGCCGATCGCCAGCGCCGGTGCCGCCGCGGCCACCGGCGCCGCGCCCAGCACCACGGCCGCGAGCACCGGCACCGCCCGGCCGGCGATCATCCGATACTCGACGATCGCACCAGTTCGTAGAGACCGCACACCCAACCCGCCAGTGGCACCACGGCAGCCAGCAGCACACACTCCGCGGTGTCGGCGCCGCGAACCCACAGCACCCGCTCGCCGCGGCGAGCGCCGGACCAGGCAGCCAGGGCAACGGTCAGCACGACCACCGGCCCGGCATACCGCGGGGCCGACACGGTCGCCAGTGCGAGTGCCGCCGAGGCCGCAACGAGGCCACACCAGCCCAGCGCCGTGCGACACCGAGGATCGGCGTAGAACCGGATGCGCAGCAGCAGAAGTGCCGCAAGTACCGCAGCCAGCATGAGTCGGCGCGGCCAGGACGGGCCGTCCGCGCCATCGAAGACCAACGCTGCGACCCCCACCGTGACGGCGGCGCCGGCCCCGGTGACCAGGCCGGTGCACAGCGTCCGACCGTCGACCGCGGCCGCCGCGGATATCGGCGCGGCACCCTCCGCGGACCCCTCGCCCGGTAGCGGGGGCCGCAGGCCGGTGAGGGCGACGGCGAGCCGACCGGCAGCTCCAAGCACGGCCAGGGCCAGCACGCCGAGGAGCGCGCCGGCCGCGGCCAGATCCACCGGCAGCACCAGCGCGACCGCGGTGGCCGCGGTGACCAGCGCGGCGGCGGTCGCCGTGGCGGTGAGCAGCCACACATCACCGCCCGCCGCGCGCAGCAGCCAGACCGAGGCCGCGCAGCCCGCGGCCGCCCCGAGTGCCACCCCCGGAGCCCAAGCATCCCCGGGCACCGCGAGAAAGCCTGCCACGCTGACGAATCCGACGCACAACCCGTCCACTGTCACACCTACCTCGGGCCGGCGCCACGCCACCAGGATGCAGATCGCCGCACTGAGCACCGCGGTGCCCGCCGCCAGCCATGGCAGGCCGCCGTGGGCACCCGAGTAGCCGAGAGCGGCCACCGCGATCAGGCCGGTGCATGCCCACCGCGCGGCCGAGGTGTCGCCGGCCGGATCGGGCCCCTCGGCGTCACGGACGGTGCGGAACGGATCGTCGTGCAACGGGCCCGGTGCCGGGGTGCCCACCGGGGACAGCACCATGACGTCACCGTCGGATATCCCGCTCTCGTGCAGCGTCATCGACTCATCGCAGGGGCCGCCGAGCAGGCGGTCCAACCGCCAGCCCGCCGGCGCCGGCGCCGGTGCCGGTGCCGGTGCCCCGTTACCGATGACGAGATCGACGATATCGGGCAGCAGCAGACCCACTTCGGCGTGCCGGGGCAGCGCGACATCGACCACCTCCGGTCGCACGGCATTCTGAATCGATATACGGCACAACGGATCATCCATCGCCGACCCCCTGACAGCGTCCTGAGATCAGGGTAGCCGGGTGGCGGGGATCTGCCCCGCACCAAAATTCGGGGGAACCTGGCGGGCGCCCGCTGCGTCGAAACAACAATGGAATCACCGAGCGACAGACGTCCGCGGCTCTCGGCCGTGCCGGGCGCGCAGATACATGTACGGCGGCCACCGCCCGTGCCGGTGGCCGAGCCGCCCGGGCCGCTGACGCGCCTGCTGCCGGTGCTGACGCTCGTCGCGGTCGGCGGTATGGCGGTGCTGTACCTGACATCGGGGCCGGGGGTCACGGCGGCACGCAACCCGATGTACCTGGTCTTCCCGGTGCTGATGGCGGCGTCGGTGCTCGGCACGCTCGCCCACACCAGCCGTGGGCGGACCGCCGAGCTGAACGCCGGCCGCCGCGACTACCTGCGCTACCTGGACGGTGTCGCCGCCCAAACCGAGGAAGCCGCACGCACGCAACATGTTCGGCAGCACTGCAGGCACCCGGATCCGGTGCTGCTGTGGACTCTGGCCGGCGGCGGACGGATGTGGGAGCGCACACCGTCGGATCCCGACTTCTGCCATGTCCGGCTGGGCCTGGGCCCGGTGCCGCCGGCGGCCGAGTTGGTGGTCGCGGTCGCCGACCCGGTGCCCGAGGCCGACCCGGTGACCACCGCGGCGCTGGACGGGTTGGTCGCGTCCCGCGCGGTGGTGGCAGGCCTGCCCGTCACGGTCGACATCGCCGGGCATATCGGCTTCGCCGGCGAACCGGCCGCCGTGGCCGCACTGGTTCGCGCCATCGTGTGCCAGCTGGCGATGTGGCACGGCCCCGGTGCGGTGTGTGTGACGGGTCCTGCCGGCCCGCAATGGGACTGGCTGAAATGGCTGCCGCATCATGTACCGCGACCCGGCGCCGGCGGGTCCGCGTACACGGTGGTGATCGCCGACGGGGTTGGGCCCCGGCCGAAGGGCCCCGGCATCGCCGTGCTCGACCTCACCGGTCACGCAGACACCATGGTCGACCTCGCCGACCTCGACCGGGTGGACGGCCTGTCGGCTGCGCAGGCACGGATGTGCGCACGCCGGCTGTCCCGGTGGCGCGCCGGTAGCGGCCCCGACACCGGCGGTACCAGCTGGACGGATCTGATCGGTATCGCGGACACCCGCGAGTGGGACCCGGTGCGGGGATGGCAGCGGCGCGCGGACTCGCAGCGGCTGCGGGTTCCGATCGGCGTCGGCGACGGTCCGGACAATCGGGGCGACCCGGTGGAACTGGACCTCAAGGAGGCCGCCGAACACGGTATGGGTCCGCACGGGCTGTGCATCGGGGCCACCGGATCGGGCAAATCGGAGGTCCTGCGGACGCTGATTCTCGGCCTGGTGGCCACGCATGCGCCCGACGATCTCAATCTGGCCCTCATCGATTTCAAGGGTGGCGCCACGTTTCTGGGCTTCGAGCGGCTCGCCCACGTGTCGGCGGTCATCACCAACCTCGACGATGAGGCCTACCTGGTCAACCGGATGCACGAGGCGCTCTCCGGCGAAATGAACCGCCGGCAGCAGATCCTGCGGACGGCAGGAAATTTCGGGAGCGTCGCGCAGTACCGTCGGGCCCGCTCGGCGGGCGCCGATCTGGCCGCGCTGCCGGTGCTGTTCATCGTCGTCGACGAGTTCTCCGAGCTGCTCAGCCAGCGTCCGGAGTTCGCGGAACTCTTCGTGACGATCGGGCGCCTCGGCAGGTCGCTGGGAATGCACCTGCTGCTGGCCAGCCAGCGTCTGGACGAGGGTAGGTTGCGGGGTCTGGAGACTCATCTGTCCTACCGGGTATGCCTGAAGACGTTCTCGGCCAGCGAATCCCGATCCGTGCTCGGAGTGTCGGACGCCTACGAACTGCCTGCCGCGCCGGGGGCCGCGTACCTCAAGACCGCCGATGGACGGCTGGTGCGGCTGCGCACGAGCTACGTCTGCGGGCCGGACGTCCGCGCGAACAGCGTGGACCTGCGCCCCCACCGATTCACCTCGACACCGGACGGCGTTGCCGCACAAGCACCTTCGGGTGCCGAGGCCACCGCCACGGTGCTGGACACCGTGCTGGACCGGATTGCCGGCCACGGCACACCCGCGCACCGGCTGTGGCTACCCCCGCTGCCGGCCGCCCCGGACTGGTCAGACCTGTTGTCCCGGCACGATGACGCCCGACTGACCGCGCCGATCGGGCTGGTGGACAACGCCTTCGCCCAGCGTCGTGACCCGCTCACCGTCGACCTGAACGGCGCCGGTGGTCACGTCGCCGTGGTCGGTGCGACACGGTCGGGCAAGTCCAGCACACTGTGCACCTTGCTGCTGGGGCTGGCCGCCACGCACAGCCCCACCGATATCCAGTTCTACTGCCTGGACTTCGGCGGCGGCATGCTGGCCGCGCTGCAGCACCTCCCGCACACCGGGGTGGTCGCGGGGCGCGGGGACATCGAGCTGATACGGCGGACCGTGGCGCAGCTGGAAGCGCTCGCGCGCCGCCGGGAAGCCGGCGGGCGCAACGGGGCACCCGACGGTTACGGCGAGGTGTTCCTGGTGGTGGACGGGTGGGGTGAGCTCCGACAGGTCGACGACGAGGTGGAACACGCGATCACCGCGATGACCGCGCACGGCCTCGCCCTGGGAATCCACATCGTGCTCACCGCGTCGCGCTGGGCCGAACTGCGTCCCGCCGTCAAGGACCAGCTCGGTACCCGGATCGAGCTGCGGCTCGGTGAACCCGCGGAATCCGAGATGGACCGCAAGGCGGCCCGCCATCTGATCGGCGGTCCGCCCGGCGCCGGGGTCACCCGCGACGGCCGTGTCTCGGCGATCGCGCCACCACCGCTGGACGCCATCGATGCCATCGCCGCAGACCTGCGCACGCGCCACTCGGGCCGCGGCGCGATCCCGGTCCGGCTGTTACCTGCCCTGGTGGAGCGCACCACGGTGCCGGCCACGGGCGCCGGGCCGACGCACGTCACCATCGGTATCGGCGAGTCCGAACTGCGGCCGGCGGTGCTGGATTTCACCGAGAGTCAACATCTGATCGTGTTGGGGGACAGCGGTTGTGGGAAGACGTCGGCGCTGCGGACGTTGTGCACCCAACTGATCCGGGCCGCTACACCGGACCGCGTGCAGATCCATCTGGTCGACCTGCGGCGGACCTTGTTGGGCGTGGTCGACGCCGACCACCTCGGCGGGTACCTGATGTCGACGGCGATGGTGCAGGCACACCTGCCCGGTGTCGCCGAGCAGCTGCGCGCCAGATTGCCGGGAGCCTCCGTCACCCAGCAGCAGTTGCGCGACCGTTCGTGGTGGTCCGGACCGGAGATCTACGTCATGGTCGACGACTACGAGCTGGTCTGCGGAGCAGGCCCGGACCCGCTCGCGCCGCTGCTGGAATTCCTGCCGCACGCCCGCGATATCGGTCTGCACGTGGTGATCGCCCGGCGCGCCGGGGGAGCGGCGCGGGCATTGTTCAACTCGGTGCCGACCACCATGCGCGAACTCGGGTGTGCGGGGCTGCTGATGAGCGCAGCGCCGGACGAGGGTGCCCTGCTGGGCGTCGCCCGGCCCACTCGGTTGCCACCCGGGCGGGCCGTCCTCACCACCGGGGGCCGCGGCGGCGAGCGTGTGCAGATCGCGTGGACCGCCGAGCCGTGAACGCGACGGTACTGATCATCGGGCCCGGTGCGGTGCGTGGCCCGCACCCGGTCCCCGACGCGTTGGTCGGTGCGGCCATCGATGCCATCGATGACCGGCATGTGCTCGTCGAGGAGCGCCCGGTCACGGTGTCTGGACTGTGGACACAGATCATCGCCGCGGCCACCGGCGACCCGCCACACCGGCTGCTGCTGGTGTGCCCGGGCTGGTGGAGCGACGCCCGCTTGGAATGCCTGCGCCGCGCGGCGGCCCCGCACTGCGCTCACCTCGTGATCCTGCGACGACACGAGGTGTGGGCATCGTCGGCCCGGTGCATCATCGAGATCGCGCCCGAGTTCGTGCTCTGCCGGTTGGCAGGCTCGCCGGTGTCGGCGACACCCAGGCTGGGTGCCACCGCCGAGGTGGCCGGCGCCGTCACGCGCGGTGTCCTCGGTACCGGGCCGGTGCTGATCGACGCGCCGGCGGGGGTTCCCGGGGCGGCCGAGGTGGCCGCCGCCCTGGCGGGCCGGCTTCGCGGACGGGACGTGCAGATCGTCGACGATGCCGCGCTGGCGTCCGCGCTCGCCGGCAGGCGGCGAGCGCCGCCGGCACCGCCGCGCACGAAGATGTGGGCGTGGGCGGCGGGCACCGCGTTGGCCCTCGCCGTGCTCGCCGTGCTGGTCGCGGTGCCGTGGGGCGCCCCGCCCGCAGCACACCCCACGACACTGCTGACCGAGGGCCGGGTCACGGTGCGGGTACCCGCCGGCTGGGTGGCGCGACGGATCACCGACGGCCTGGGTTCGCCACGGGTGGAGGTGTTCGCGCCGGGACAGGATGCCGCCGCGATCCTGCTGACACAGTCGGTCGGCGGGCCGGACCTGACCCGCACCGCCGAGATGCTGGCGGCCGCGCTGGAGGTGCAGCCGCCGGGGGTGTTCACCGAGTTGCGCACCGACGAGAACCGCGGTGGACGCAGCGTGCTCGGCTACACCGAGACGCGCACGGACCGCGAGATCGTCTGGGCGGTATTCCTCGACGGGCGGGTACGCATCGCCATCGGCTGCCGTCAACCCGCCACCGGTGTGGTGATCCGGCCGCACTGCGATGAGGCGATCCGGTCGGCGCATGCGGCGTTGTGACCCGAATCCGCCACAAACGGAACCGTTTCCGGGCCCGCTGCGTCCTATTCACAACAGCCATTCCACGGGGAGGACGATGATGACCGCACTGAACACCGACCTGGAGCTGATGGGCTCCGTCGCCGGCCAGATCGATGCCCGCAACGCCGAGGTCCGGGCCATGCTCGGGACCTTCATCGGGCGGATGTGCAGCGTGCCCGCTTCGGTGTGGGGCGGCGCGGCGGCGGTGCGTTTCCGTGAGGTCGTCGACCGCTGGAACGCCGAATCGCTGGCATTGCACAACGCCCTGGACCGCATCGCCGAGACCATCCGGTTCAACGAGCACACGCTGCGCGAGGCCGCCGACGCTCACTCCCACCGCATCGCCGCGGTGACCCACCAACTGTAGAGATAAGGACCCCGTCCCATGGACATGATGCTGACCTACAACTTCGACGAGATCGAATACACGGTGCGTCAGGAGATCCACACCACGTCGGCCCGTTTCAACGCCGCGCTCCAGGAGCTGCGGGCCCAGATCGCCCCGCTGGACCAGACCTGGACGGCGGAGGCGGCCGAGGCCTACCGTGCCGAACAGCTGCGCTGGGACCAGTCGGCGGCCGCGCTCAACGACATCCTGTTCCGATTGGGCAACGCCGTCCGCGACGGCGCCGACGATGTCTCGGCGACCGACCGGCGCGCCGCGAGCGCCTGGGGCCGCTGACCCGGGTCGGGCGCCGATGACCCTGTGCGGTCCCGTGTCGGGGGAGAGACCGGCGGGACCGCACAGTCATGGCGTGCATCGGAGAAGGACGAACTCGATTCACAGTGTCCACCGTCAACTACCCTGGTCCCATGCGCCGGTGCCGGCTCGTCGGCTGTGCGCGGGGAGTGTGAACTTGGTGGCGATATCGAAGACGACCGGCGGCCGCGTACCGCCGGCGCAGGTGCGCGCCGTCCATGACCTCTTCGTCGCAGGTGAGGTCGACGCGTCCTATCTCGATAGTGTGCCGCTGCGCCGGGTCGTCGCCGAGAGCTGGCAGCGCAGTCTGGCCACCGGCGTGGACCCGGACAGCATGGGTCGCACGGCGGAGGCCATCAACGCCCTCGACGAGCTGCGCAAGTCCCACCCGCTGGCGCCGACGCTGCCGCTGATCCGCCGTCTGCTCGTCGAAGATGCCACCGACGCGGGCGTCGTCGTCGCCATCACCGCCGCCGACGGCACCCTGCTCTGGGTCGAGGGAGACCGGCTGGCCATCCGCAAGGCCGAGGCGATGAACTTCGTGCCGGGCACCGACTGGAGCGAGAACATCGCCGGGACCAACGCACCCGGGACCGCGCTCGCCCTGGACCGGGAGGTGCAGATCCGCGGGTCCGAGCACTATTCGCGCATCGTGCATCCGTGGAACTGCACCGCGGTCCCGGTGCACGACCCCGCCACCGGGGTGCTGCTCGGGGCCATCGATCTCACCGGCGGATCCAGAGTGGCCGCGCCGGAGACCCTGGCGTTGGTGCGCGCCACCGCGGTCGCCGTGGAGAACCAACTCGCGCTGCTCCGTCTGACCGGGCCCGCGCAGGACCCCGTGGCCACCAAGACCGCCGCGGCCCCCCGGCTGTCGGTCCTGGGCGCCGACCGCCCGCGCTGGCATACGGACTCCGGTTCCACCACGCTGACCGGCAGGCACGCCGACATCCTCGTGCTGTTGATCCGTCATCCCGAGGGGCTCAGCGCCGACCATCTGGCGATGTTGCTCGATGACAAGGATCTCGACGTGGTGACCATCCGGGCCGAGATGTCCCGGCTACGACGGGTGATCGGAGGCAGCTACATCGCGTCCCGGCCCTACCGGCTGCTGACCCCGGTGGCCAGCGATATGGGCGATGTCCTCGACGCGTTGCAGGCCGGAGATGTCTCTGCGGCGCTCACCGCGTACGCCGGTGCGCTGTTACCGCAGTCGGTGTCGCCGGCGATCGGGCGGCTGCGCACCGAGCTGATGACCAGCCTGCGCGGCGCGGTCCTGGCCGGTGCGGATCTCGGTCTGCTGCGGCGTTGGCTGGAACTGCCCGACGGCCGTGACGACCGGCGGGGTTGGACCCTGCTGCACGATCACGCCGAGGCCGATCCGGTGGCTCGGGCCGGCGCGCGCGGACACCTGGCCGGGCTCGATTCCGAACTCGGCTGACCGCGGTAGCCGGTCTGCCGGCGGGGCATATCGGATTGTCGCGTTGCAACCGTGATGCAACCTCTGCGCACCTAGATTTAGTGACGACCGACACACCACGGTGTCACAACGCAGGAGAAGCCATGACTGTTTATGCACGTCCGGGCGCCGAAGGCGCCCTGATGTCGTTCCAACCCCGTTACGACAACTTCATCGGCGGGCAGTGGGTGGCGCCGAGCGCCGGCCGCTACTTCGAGAACCCCACCCCGGTCACCGGCCAGGTGTTCTGCGAGATCGCCCGGTCCGATGAGTCCGATATCGAGAAGGCACTCGATGCCGCGCACGCCGCCGCGCCGGCCTGGGGCAAGACCTCGGCCGCCGAACGCGCGGTCATCCTGAACAAGATCGCCGACCGGATCGAGGAGAACCTCGAATCCATCGCGCTGGCGGAATCGTGGGACAACGGCAAACCGATCCGCGAGACGCTCAACGCCGACATCCCGCTCGCGGTCGACCACTTCCGGTACTTCGCCGGTTGCATCCGTGCGCAGGAGGGCTCGCTGTCGGAGGTCGACGAAGACACCGTCGCCTACCACTTCCACGAGCCGCTCGGTGTGGTCGGACAGATCATCCCGTGGAACTTCCCGATCCTGATGGCGGTGTGGAAGCTGGCACCGGCGCTGGCGGCCGGTAACGCGGTGGTGCTCAAGCCCGCCGAGCAGACACCCGCCTCGATCCTGTATCTGGTCTCGCTGATCGGCGACCTGCTGCCCGCCGGTGTGCTCAACGTGGTCAACGGCTTCGGTGTGGAGGCCGGTAAGCCGCTGGCGTCGAGCAACCGGATCGCCAAGATCGCCTTCACCGGGGAGACCACCACCGGGCGGTTGATCATGCAGTACGCGTCACAGAACCTCATCCCGGTGACCCTGGAGCTCGGCGGTAAGAGCCCCAACATCTTCTTCAGTGACGTGTTGGCCGCCAACGACGCCTACCAGGACAAGGCATTGGAGGGGTTCACCATGTTCGCCCTCAACCAGGGTGAGGTGTGCACCTGCCCGTCACGCAGCCTGGTCCACGCCGACATCTACGACGAGTTCCTGGCGATGGCGGCGATCCGCACCAAGGCCGTGCGCCAGGGTGACCCGCTGGACACCGAGACGATGATCGGTGCGCAGGCCTCCAACGATCAGCTGGAGAAGATCCTGTCCTACATCGAAATCGGCAAGAACGAAGGCGCCCAGGTGGTCACCGGCGGCGAGCGTGCGCAGCTCGGCGGCGATCTGAACGGTGGCTTCTACGTGGCCCCGACGATCTTCACCGGGCACAACGCCATGCGGATCTTCCAGGAGGAGATCTTCGGCCCGGTCGTGGCGGTGACCTCCTTCACCGACTACGACGACGCGATCAAGATCGCCAACGACACCCTGTACGGCCTCGGCGCCGGGGTGTGGTCGCGCAACGGCAACACCGCATACCGTGCCGGCCGTGACATCAAGGCCGGCCGGGTGTGGACGAACTGCTACCACCAGTACCCGGCGCACGCCGCGTTCGGTGGCTACAAGCAGTCCGGCATCGGCCGGGAGAACCACAAGATGATGCTCGACCACTACCAGCAGACCAAGAACCTGCTGGTCAGCTACAGCAACAACGCACAAGGGTTCTTCTGATGAGCGCTTGGGCGAGGAAGAGATTGCCTAGCTGATGGACTCCCCGGCAGCCCGGGTGTTGATCACCCGGGCTGCCGCTGGGCTGGTAGTGCATCTTCAAAACCGGAACGGCGCGTTGATGTTTCGCCAGTCCGGCGGCTTTGGTGTGAGCCCCATGCTCATGTGTCATCCCGTCGGCGAATTCTCGATCGAGGACAGTGATGTCCTGCTGGGCATGCTCGACGTCGTCTCGGGGCGCCAGCGCTACGGCGTTCCGGTGTGGGTGTCGGGACCGCAGATGCCGGCATGGGAACACAGTCAACTCGTCATCGACGTGGAACCCGGCCGCGGGACCGGGTTCAGCCTCGAGGAATCAGAAGGTATGCGGTTCATCTCGCTGGCCCGGGTGGTCCCGGCGCACGCGACATCGATGCGGTCCGCCCAGCTACCGTAGGACCGGCCCGGTATTACCCCTTTCGACGTTAGGAGCAGCGTTGCCCGATTTCGTCGCGGCGATCGATCAGGGCACCACCAGCACCCGAGCCATGATCTTCGATCATGCCGGTGCCGAGGTGGGCCGCCACCAGCTTGAGCACGAACAGATCATGCCGCAGCCAGGCTGGGTCGAGCACAACCCGGTGGAGATCTGGGAGCGCACCGCCTCGGTGCTGACCTCGGTGCTCAACAACACCAACCTCCAGCCCGAAGACATTGCCGCGCTGGGGATCACCAATCAGCGCGAGACCACCCTGGTGTGGAACCGCCACACCGGCCGGCCGTACTACAACGCCATCGTCTGGCAGGACACCCGCACCGACCGGATCGCCACCGCGCTGGACCGTGACGGTCGCGGTGATGTGATCCGGCGCAAGGCCGGTCTGCCGCCGGCCACCTACTTCTCCGGTGGAAAGATCCAGTGGATCCTGGAGAACGTCGACGGTGTGCGCGAAGCCGCCGAGAACGGCGACGCGATCTTCGGCAACAGCGACAGCTGGGTGGTCTGGAATCTGACCGGCGGCCCGCGTGGCGGCGTGCACGTCACCGATGTGACCAACGCCAGCCGTACCATGCTGATGGATCTGGAGACCCTGGACTGGGACGATGAGCTGTTGTCGTTCTTCGGGATTCCGCGCCGGATGTTGCCGCAGATCCGGCCCTCGTCCTCACCCGAGCCCTATGGGACGACGCAGAGCACCGGTCCGATGGGCGGCGAGGTGCCCGTCACGGGCATCCTCGGTGATCAGCAGGCCGCGATGGTGGGCCAGGTGTGCTTGAAGGCCGGCGAGGCCAAGAACACCTATGGCACAGGTAATTTCCTTCTTCTCAACACCGGTGAGAAGATCGTGCGATCGACCAACGGGCTGCTGACCACCGTGTGCTACCAGTTCGGGGATGCGAAACCGGTTTACGCCCTGGAAGGTTCGATCGCGGTCACCGGTTCGGCCGTACAGTGGCTGCGCGATCAGCTGGGCATCATCAGCGGTGCGGCTCAGAGCGAGTCGCTGGCCAGGCAGGTTGCCGACAACGGCGGGGTGTACTTCGTGCCGGCGTTCTCCGGGCTGTTCGCGCCGTACTGGCGTTCCGATGCCCGGGGTGCGATCGTCGGGCTGAGCCGGTTCAACACCAACGCCCACGTGGCACGGGCGACGCTGGAGGCGATCTGCTACCAGAGCCGTGATGTGGTGGACGCGATGGAGGCCGATTCCGGTGTGCACCTTGAGGTTCTGAAGGTCGATGGCGGTATCACCGCCAACAGTCTGTGCATGCAGATCCAGGCCGATGTGCTCGGTGTGGACGTGGTCAAGCCGGTTGTCGCCGAGACGACCGCGCTGGGTGCAGCGTATGCGGCCGGGTTGGCGGTGGGCTTCTGGGCCAACCCCGATGACCTGCGCGCCAACTGGCAGGAGGGGCAGCGCTGGAGTCCGGACTGGTCTCCGGAGCAGCGCAGCGACGGATACGCGGGCTGGCAGAAAGCGGTGCAGCGCACCCTGGACTGGGTCGACGTGTCCTGACAGACACGTTGCCGGTGAGACGATTTCGGCCCCGCAGAGTGGGATCTGCGGGGCCGAAATCGTGCTTGCGGTACCTCAGAGCGCCGCGACACCGGCTTCGGCGACGCTGACGTCCTGGTCGACGCTGCCCGCGCTCACACCGATCGCACCGACCACCACCCCGTCGACGGTCAACGGGATACCGCCGCCGAAGATGACCAGACCGCCGCTGGTCTGCTCCAGGCCGTAGAGTTCGGCACCCGGTTGGGCGAGTGACATCAGCGCGGCGGTAGGAGCATTCATCAGAATTGACGTGCGCGCCTTGCGAATCGAGATGTCGATGCTCGCCTTGATGGCACCGTCCATTCGGGCGAACGCCACCAGGTGGCCGCCGTCGTCGACGACCGCGATGTTCATCGGCTGGCCGATCTGGCCGGCCTTCTCGATGGCGGCGTCCACCACTTTGGTGGCGCTGCTCAGGCTGATGGCACTCATGGGGAGACCTTTCGAATCGGATTTCTGACAACCAATTTGGCGTTTGTGGGCGCGTACCGCCGCTCCTCGATCATAATCTGAAGCACCCCGGTGCTGCGGGCGTTTGGATCGCCCGCGCCGACACGCGGCAGACCCTAGCCAAAGACTCGACTATCGATCGGTGGCGCTATCGCCTTGGGCGAGTAAGTCGCACAGGTTCGACCGGAACCTCTGATTGTGCTGAGCGTCGCGACAAGCATTGTGCACGACGTCTTTTGCCGATGAGATAGGTGGTTTCGTGGCGAACATCGACATCTTCGTATGGGAGTTCCTCGGGACTGCTGTGCTGTGTCTGCTCGGCAGCGGTTCGGTCTGCGCCGTGGTGCTCAAGAACTCGTTCTCCCATGGCGGGGGCGGGGATTGGATCGTCATCGTGCTGGGCTGGGGCTTCGCGGTGTTCACCGGCGCCAGTATCGCCGCGCCATCCGGCGCGCATATCAACCCGGCGGTCACCCTCGCGGTCGCTCTGTCGGGCGGCGTGCCGTGGTCGAGTGTGCCGGTCTACTGGGCAGCCCAGATACTGGGCGCCTTCGTCGGCGCCTCGCTGGCCTGGGCGGCGTTCAAGCTGCAATTCGACAACAATGACGACAACTCCGGCACCCGCGGAATCTTCTGCACCTCACCGGCTGTGCGTTCGTTCCCGTGGAACGTGGTCACCGAGACCGTCGCCACCTTCGTGCTGATCTTCTGGATCCTGACCAATCCCGAGGTCAACACCACGCTCGGCTATGCGGCGGTGTCCTTCGTCATCATCACCATCGGCTTCGGGCTGGGCGGCCCGACGGGCTACGCCATCAACCCGGCCCGCGACCTGGGCCCGCGCATCGCCTATGCGCTGCTGCCGATTCGGGGCAAGGCCGATGCGGATTGGGGCTACTCGTGGGTGCCCGTGGTGGCGCCGCTGCTCGGTGCCGCGATCGCGGCGGGCGTGGCCATGGCACTCCCGGTCTGAGCGCGGCCGCACAATTCGCCGGCTGGATCAGCCGGCGAATTGTGCTGCGACGGGTGTGGACATCAGACCGGCGACGAAGCCGGCCACCGCGCCGATGACGGTGGTGGCCGGCGGTCTGACCCCGGCGGCCCGGGCGGCGGCCCCGATCGTCTCGAGGGTCGCCCGAATCTCGTGTTGACCGCGCAGGGTGCCGTCGGCGATGACCGCGGCCGGCGTCTCGGGGCTCATTCCCGCGTCGAGCAGCGCACGGGTGATCGCATCGAGGTTGGCGACCGCCATCATGAGCACGATGGTGGTGTTCGCCCGGGCCAACGCGGCGTAGTTCACCGTGCATTCGGGATCCTCGGGCGCGACGTGCCCCGACACCACGGTGAAGCCCTGGGTGAGGCCACGGTGGGTGACCGGGATGCGCGCCGCGGCGGGCGCCGCGATCGCCGAACTCACCCCGGGGATCACGTCCACCGCGACACCGGCCCGCACGCATTCGTCGAGTTCCTCACCGCCGCGGCCGAAGACGAAACCGTCACCGCCCTTGAGGCGCACCACGGTGCGGCCGGCGCGGGCATAGTCGATCAGCATGGCGTTGATCGCACTCTGCTCGGTGCGCCGTCCTCCCGGGATCTTGGACACGTCGACGATCTGTGCGGTGGGGGCGATCTCGTTCAGCGCACCGACCGGTGCGAGCCGGTCGGTGACGATGACATCGGCCCGGCGCAGTGCCGCATGGCCGGCCACGGTGAGCAGGCCGGGATCACCGGGGCCGCCCCCGACGAGCACGACCCGGCCGGCCCGCGCAGAGCGGTCCGACACCGCGACATCGGAATCCTCGCCCGGGCCGATGCAGAACAAGCCACGCGCGGCCGCCTGTGCGGCGACGGCCCGGTCGGTCTCCGGATCGCCGCTGGACGCCCACAGCAGATCGCTGGCATCGAGGTCGGAGGTGCGAAACTCGCGCTGCCGCAGGGTTATCAGCGTCCGCTCGGCGAGGTCCTGCAGATAGGCGGCCGGTCGGGGTGCTATTACCGTGACGGCCGCTCCGGCGGTCATCAGCGCACCCACGATGGACAGCGACCGGTCGGATGCGCCCACGACCGTCACCGCACGGCCCCGCACCGGCAGCCGCACCGCCACGTCGTCAGGCATTCCGGCGCCCACCCAACACGGCGGCGACCAGGGCCGCGCGACTGTGTGGACGCCGAACTTGCTCTTGATGTTGTGCACGTGAAATTTCACGGTGGCCTGCGAAATGAACAGGGCGCCGGCGATCCCGCGATTGTCGAGTCCCTCGATGAGCAGCCCGAGCACCTCGCGCTCACGCCGGGTCAGCGTGCCGGATTGCGCGGGCCGGTCCTGCTCGCGAAGTTCGGCGATCAGGGTTTCGGCGCTGCGGGCGTCGAGCGCCCGGTGGCCCTCGATCACCCGCGCGACCGTGTCCTGCAGGTCCGCCGCCGATGACCGCCGGTCGATGACCGCGTCGGCGCCGGCGCGGATCAGCGGCATGGCACGCTCGCGCGGGTCGTCACCGTCTATGACAGCCAGGATCTTCGGCGCCGGGTCCAGCTCGGCCAGCAGCGTCGCCAGCTGGGCCACCGCCTCGGCGCCGACGAACAACAGCTCGGGTTGCCAGACCCGCAGCCGTTCGGCGAGGCCGGGCCCGTGCGCAAGATCACCCACCAACCTGATGCCGCCGCCTTGGGTGACGACGTGGATGAGGCCGTGCCGGAGCAGCTCGTCGTTCAGCACGAACACCGTGCGCATCGGCGCGGTGGCGGTGAAAGATGCTGTGATGTCCAGGCTTTCGAGGGAATTGTCGACGCCGTCAACGTCGTGCTCACGCCGGGTCGGTGCGTCGCGGGTCTGTGTCCAGCCCATGGTCGAACTCCGTCCTGCTGCTGAGCGGCGAATGTTAGCGCCCGTAGCGTTGCAACGACGTTGCAACGTTCAGGGTGTGGCGTCCGGAATCAGCACACAGTCACCGCACAGCCCGGCCCGCGGGGCCTGGTAGTACAGGCAGCAACTGCGCCGGCGGAATCGCCCGTCGACGAATTCGCCCGTGCCGCGCAGCGGCTCGGTGCTCGCCAGGGCGCGCACCAGCGCCCGGCCGGGAGCCTCCTGCTCCGGGCGTGACAACGCGAGCACCGTCACCGCGCCGTTGGCGGCCGACGTCAGATTGCCCGACGTGATTCGTGGCGACAGTGACAGCAGGGCGTTCAGTCTGGCGCCCAACTCGGTGAGGACCGGGACCACCGACTCGGCGATGACCTGCGCGGATGTCTGCGCATCGACGGCCTGCCACACCGGGGCGGGGACGGTGAACTGCGGTGCGTGGCCCGCGCCGGGGACCCAGCGCAGCGACCGCTGGTCCAGCACCGGAACGGCTCCCAAGCAGAGCGCCCCGCCGATGGCCGGGGAGAGCAACCGGGCGGCCACACCGAGCTGCAACGACGATGCCGCCATCCGCAGCGAGATCCGCTCCGGAGGGCAGCCCACCGAGGCGGCGATCGCGTCGCGGGTGCGCTCGACGTGGTCGGTGACCACATCGTCGGCGAAAAGTCCTGCAAGACTCTGTGATTGGGCGTCCGGGTGGGCGGGCAGCGCGAAGTATCCGCCCAGCGTGCTCAACTCGTCCAGATACCGGGCGCACTCGCCACGGTGCACGGGTGCGGGCGTATCGGTCATGGTGGTTGCACCGTAACCGCCCGCCCCGAGGCGGACGCGCCGATGCCGCGGATCCTCGCCGAACGGGCAGGTTGTTTGCCTCTGCAACCTTGATGCAACGTGACGCGAGACGCAATGGCCGGGTCGCGGTCCGCCCGCGTCACACCAGCGAAAAGTCGGATGGCCCGCACGTGTGGCCACCTCTCACCCGGGAGCAGTGCATGACGGAACCGACCCTCGATCCAACGGTGGACTACCCGCTGAGTCTCCATCGGCAGGACCTGCTGTTCACCCCGAATGGCAAGCCGATCGCGGAGATCACGATGGCGGCGGTGATGGCGGGGGAGGTGGCTGCCTCGGACCTGCGGATCACCCCGCAGACGCTGCGGCTGCAGGCACAGATCGCCGAGAAGGTCGGCCGCAACCAGCTCGGTGGCAACCTGCGCCGCGCGGCGGAGATGACCGCCATCAGCGATGAGCGCGTCTTGCAGATCTATAACGCGTTGCGCCCCAATGCCTCGACGAAGGCCGAGCTCGAAGCGATCGCCGAGGAGCTGGAAGGCCAGTACGGCGCCGGCCTGCTCGCCGGCCTGGTCCGTGAAGCAGCTGACGTCTACGAGCGTCGCGAGATCCTCGCGACCAACGAATAGGAGTGATTCGGTGACCGCAGTAACACCGCAGCCGGCCTCGATCCCGGAAAAGCGGCAGTCCGAGCGGACCAGGGTCCTCGAGGAGCGTCCGGTCAATCTCGACGGCTTCGTGCAGGAATGGCCCGAGGTCGGCATGGTCGCCATGGACAGTGCTTTCGACCCCGAACCCAGCGTGCGGGTGCGCGACGGCGTGATCGTCGAGATGGACGGACGGGCGCGCGCGGACTTCGACTTCCTCGACCAGTTCATCGCCGACCATGCCATCGACGTGGCGAGCACCGAGGCGTCCATGGCCATCCCCGCGGGGGAGATCGCGGCAATGCTGGTGGATCCGCGGGTCACCCGCGATGAGGTGATCGCCGTGACCAAGGGCCTGACCCCGGCCAAGCTCCTCGAGGTCGTCAAGACGATGAACATCGTCGAGATCATGATGGGCATGCAGAAGATGCGCGCCCGCCGCACCCCGGCCAACCAGGCGCACTGCACCAGCGCCCGGGACAATCCACTGCAGGTGGCCTGCGAGGCCGCCGAGGCATCCCTGCGCGGCTTCTCCGAGGTCGAGACCACCCTGGGCGTGGTGCGGTATGCGCCGCTGGTGGCCATGGCGCTGCAGATCGGCAGCCAGGTGGGCACCGGCGGGCGGCTGACCCAGTGCGCGCTGGAAGAGGCCACCGAACTCGAACTGGGGATGCGCGGGATCACCGCCTATGCCGAGACCATCTCGGTCTACGGCACCGAGTCGGTGTTCGTCGACGGTGATGACACCCCGTACTCGAAGGCCTTCCTGGCCGCGGCCTACGCGTCGCGCGGGATCAAGATGCGATTCACCTCGGGCACCGGCTCGGAGGTGCAGATGGGCAACGCCGAGGGCCGCTCCATGCTGTACCTGGAGATCCGGTGCATCCTGGTCACCAAGGGTGCCGGCGTGCAGGGCCTGCAGAACGGTTCGATCTCCTGCATCGGCGTGCCCGGCGCGGTGCCGGCCGGTATCCGCGCGGTGGCGGCGGAGAACCTGATCGCCTCGGCGGTGGACCTGGAGTGCGCGTCCGGAAACGACCAGTCGTTCTCGCACTCGCCGATGCGCCGTGTCGCGCGCCTGCTGCCGCAGCTGATGCCCGGCACCGACTTCATCACCTCGGGGTACTCGGCAACACCCAACTACGACAACATGTTCGCCGGATCCAACGTGGACGCCGAGGATTTCGACGATTTCAACACCATCCAGCGCGACCTGCAGATCGACGGTGGCCTGCAGCACGTGAAGGAGGCCGACATCCTCGCCGCGCGCCACCGGGCGGGCAAGGCGCTGCAGGCGGTGTTCCGTTATCTGGAGTTGCCGGCCATCAGCGATGCCGAGATCGAGGCGGCGGTGTACGCACACGGCAGCCGCGAGTTGATCCCGCGGGACGTGCTGGAAGACCTCAAGGGCGCCCAGCAGGTGATGGACCGCAACGTGACCGGCCTGGACCTGGTCAAGGCGCTGGAGTCGACCGGCTTCAGCGATATCGCCGAGAACCTGCTGACCGTGCTGCGCCAACGTGTCTCGGGCGATCTGCTGCAGACCTCGGCCATCATGACCCGTGAGCTGCAGCCGCTGTCCGCGGTCAACGACCGCAACGACTACGCCGGGCCCGGCACCGGATACCGACCGTCGGGGGCACGCTGGGAAGAGATGAAACGACTCAGGCACGTCACGAGCGCGGAGAACCCGGAAGTAGAGGTGGACTGAAATGGCGGACAGAGTACTCACTTTCGCCGATGAGAAGCCGGCCGCACCAGGCAGCCGGACCGACGAGGTGCTCATCGGTGTGTCACCGGCGTTCGCCGACTTCTTCAGCCAGACCATCACCGGCATGTCGCATGCCGACGTGATCCGCCAGATCCTGGCCGGTATCGAGGAGCAGGAAGTGTCGGCACGCGTGGTGCGGATCCGGCACAGCAGTGACCTCGCCGTCGTCGCGCACACCGCGGCGAAACTGTCCGGTTCGGGGATCGCGATCGGCCTGCTGTCGCGCGGCACCACGATGATCCATCAACGGGACCTGCCGCGGCTGTCCAGCCTGGAGCTGTTCCCGCAGTGCCCGCTGATGACGCTGGAGACCTACCGTCAGGTCGGATCAAATGCGGCACAGTACGCCAAAGGTGAATCGCCGGAGCCGGTTCCGACGCTCAACGACCAGATGGCCCGACCGCGTTGGCAGGCCAAGGCGGCGCTGTTGCACCTGAAGGAGACCGAGCAGATCGTCAAGGGGGCAAAGCCGGTCGAGGTGGTGCCGCAGTTCGCGCAAGCCTTGGCGAACTGATGGCGCTGGCTGTCCCATGGTGACCGTGGTCGGGGTCGACATCGGCAACTCGACGACGGAGGCCAGCGCTGCGACGATCGGACCCGACGGGTCCGTGCAGTTCCTGGGGGCCGCCCTGGCTCCCACCACCGGTGTCAAGGGCACCCCGCGCAATGTCGACGGCGTGGCCGACGTGGTCGAACGCGCGCTGCGCACGGCCGGTGTCGCGATCGTCGATCTCGACATCGTGCTGCTCAACGAGGCGACCCCGGTGATCAGCGGGATGGCCATGGAGACCATCACCGAGACCATCATCACCGAGTCCACGATGATCGGGCACGACCCGCGTACCCCGGGCGGGCGTGGGCTGGGCGTGGGGATGACCGTCGGTTTCGACGCGCTCGCCGACGCGGCCGGTACGGAACCGATCATCGTGGTCGTGCCCGCTGGGGTGGACTTCGAGGTGGCGGCGGGGCAGATCAACGCCGCCACCCGCCGCGGCATCGCGGTGGCCGGCGCCATCCTCGGCAATGACGATGCCGTCCTGGTGGTCAATCGCCTGGACACCGCGATTCCGGTGATCGACGAGGTGTCACGCATCGACGCGGTGCCATTGGGCATGCTGGCGGCCGTGGAGGTCGCCGGGCCGGGCCAGTCGATTCGCAGCCTGTCCAACGCCTACGGACTGGCCACCATCTTCGAACTCGACGCGACCGCGACCAGGGTGGTCTCGCCGGTGGCCCGGGCGCTGACCGGGAACCGTTCCGCGGTTGTCGTCCGCACGCCCGCCGGGGATGTCGCCGACCGCACGATTCCGGCGGGATCCCTTGAGCTCAACGGTGTGTCGCGCCGAGCGACAGTGGATGTGTCGCGCGGCGCGGTGGAGATCATGGCCGCCGTCGAACGGGTGAGCCCGCTGGTCGACGTCGCCGGCGAGGCGGGCACCAACACCGGCGGCATGATCGCGAACGTACGCCAGAGCATGGCCGACCTGTCCGATCATGCGGTCGCCGATGTACACATCAAGGATCTGCTCGCCGTGGACACCTTTGTCCCCCAGGAAGTGCGCGGTGGGGTGGCCGGCGAGGTGGCGCTGGAGAATGCGGTGGCACTGGCCGCCATGGTGCGCACCCGCGACAGCGGGATGCAGGCCGTCGCCGCCGCGGTGTCCGAGCGGCTGCGCGCCAATGGCGCCGAAGGTGTCGAGGTGATCGTCGGTGGGGTGGAGGCCGAGATGGCCGTCCTCGGGGCCCTCACCACGCCGGGTACCGACAAGCCGCTCGTCGTGCTCGACCTCGGGGGCGGATCCACCGATGCGGCGCTGATCGAAACCGATGGTGCGATTGCGGCGGTCCATCTGGCCGGTGCCGGCGATCTGGTCACCAAACTGATCGACGCCGAACTGGGCCTGGACAATCTGGAGCTTGCCGAGGACATCAAACGCTGCCCACTGGGAAAGGCCGAGAGCTTCTTTCACGTCCGGCTGGAGAACGGGACCGTCCAGTTCTTCGAAAAGCCACTGCCGGCAACGGCTTTTGCCCGGGTGGTCACCCTTGACGGGCACAGCATGAACCCGATTCCGGGCCGGCACTCGATGGAGCGGATCGCCACCGTCCGGCGGACGGCCAAGGAACGCATCTTCGTCGTCAATGCGCTGCGCTCGCTGCGCACCGTCGCGCCCGGCGCCGACCTGCGCCAGATCGGCTTCGTGGTGTTGCTCGGTGGCTGCGCTCTGGACTTCGAGATCCCGCAGCTCATCGCCGATGCCCTCGCGCCGTACGGGATCGTGTGCGGCACCGGGAACATCCGCGGGATCGAGGGGCCGCGCAACGCGGTGGCCTCGGGTTTGGTGTCGGCCTACGCGGGCCGGTCCGCCGGCGTGTTGGTCAGCGGTCGTGGCTGAACGATCGTCCGGACGCGGTGGGCAGCGCTCCCGGCCGGTGATCGTTGTCCTCGCCGCCGGCGGCGAGGCGGTGATGCGCGAGGTGCTGGCCGGCATCGAGGAGGAAGGGGTGCCGTCCTCGGCATCCGCGGTGGCCGCAGGCGACCGTGACGTCTGCGCGGCGGATCTGGCGCAGCGGGCGGCGATGCAGTCACCGCTACAGCTCGGCGTGGGCATCGGCGCGTCGGGCGATATCCGGGTCTGTCATGCCAAGCTCGGGCGGCCGGTCTTCGGCCTGCCCGCCGGATCGACGCCCTCGGCGGCGCGGACCATGGGGCACAACGCCGCCCGCATCGTGGCGGGGCTGCCGCTGAAGGATCTGCCCGAAGATGATCTCGGTCCGGCCTGAGGCCATGTTGGGCTGGACACGACAGCGATAACAGACGATACTGCTCTATCAAAGGTTGGGTATCAGACCTTTAGGCTGCCCGGTGTTGAGCAGTCGCACGCTGGAAGGCCGTGGCCGCCGCGGCGAGGATGCCGGAAGGTTCCGGTCGCCGCCACGCCTTCCCGGTCAGCCGCCGGCTGGCAGTAGTCAGACAGCGTCGTGAATTTCGAAAATGACTGTGATTGCACTGTGAACGAAGGAGTTCCAAGTGGCCGGTGTTGAAGAACACCTCGAGAGCGCGGACTATCTGCGCAAGCGTCAGCTCAAATCGGGCACCGCGGGTTGGGTGCTGCTGGCCGGTCTCGGCGTCAGCTATGTCATATCCGGTGATTACTCGGGCTGGAACTTCGGCCTCGCCGAGGGCGGATTCGGTGGGCTGGCCATCGCGGCCGTCATCATCGCCGGCATGTACCTGGCGCTGGTGCTGGGCATGGCCGAGCTGTCCTCCGCGCTGCCTGCCGCGGGCGGCGGTTACACCTTCGCCCGCCGGGCACTCGGCCCCTGGGGCGGTTTCGCCACGGGCACAGCCATTCTCATCGAATACGCCATCGCGCCGGCGGCCATCGCCACCTTCATCGGCGCCTATGTCGAGTCGCTCGGGCTGTTCGGCATCACCGACGGCTGGTGGGTGTACCTGGCGGCCTACCTGATCTTCATCGGTATCCACCTCGCCGGGGTGGGTGAGGCGCTCAAG
The DNA here is from genome assembly GCF_001644575.1 of Mycobacterium adipatum. NCBI lineage: Bacteria > Bacillati > Actinomycetota > Actinomycetes > Mycobacteriales > Mycobacteriaceae > Mycobacterium > Mycobacterium adipatum. Next base: position 5,192,954 of record NZ_CP015596.1, on the reverse strand, counting down.
GTGATGTTCGTGATCACCGCGATCGCGTTGGTGGGCCTGCTGGTGTTCGCGGTGGCCGCCATCGGGCACTTCGACGTCGCCAACCTCACCGATATGGCCGTCGACGAGACCGCCGCCGGTGCCTCCAGCTGGCTGCCCAACGGCTACCTGGGCATCTGGGCGTCCATCCCGTTCGCCATCTGGTTCTTCCTGGCGATCGAGGGTGTGCCGCTGGCCGCCGAGGAAACCGCCAACCCCGAGCGCAACGTGCCGCGCGGCATCATCGCCGGCATGGCCGTGCTGTTGGTCACCTGCGTCACGGTGCTCATCCTCACCACCGGAGCCGGCGGGGCCGAGGCCATGTCGGCATCGGGCAACCCGCTCGTGGAGGCGCTCGGTGACGGGACCGCCGCCAAGGTCGTCAACTACATCGGCCTGGCCGGCCTGATCGCGAGCTTCTTCTCCATCATCTACGCCTACTCACGGCAGCTGTTCGCCTTGTCGCGGGCCGGCTACCTGCCCAAGGTGTTGTCGGTGACCAACTCGCGCAAGGCGCCGACGCTGGCACTGCTGGTGCCCGGCCTGGTCGGGTTCCTGTTGTCGCTGACCGGTCAGGGGGCGATGCTGCTGAACATGGCGGTCTTCGGTGCGGCACTCAGTTATGTGCTGATGATGATCAGCCATATCGTGCTGCGCCGCCGGGAGCCGGAGATGCCGCGTCCCTACCGCACCCCGGGCGGTGTCGCCACCACCGGTTTCGCCCTGGTCATCGGGGTGTTCGCGGTCATCGCGACATTCCTGGTCGACCCCGTCGCCGCGGGCTGGTGCCTGGGCGTGTTCGCCGCCTTCATGCTCTACTTCGCGGTGTACAGCCGCCACCAGTTGGTGGCCAACTCGCCCGATGAGGAATTCGCCATGCTCGCACGGGCGGAGAGCGAGCTCAAGTGATCTACCGGCAGCAGGTCTCCGGCGTCAACTACGCCTTCGACGGACTCGTGGAGGTGATGGCCAAGGCCACCCCGCTGCGCTCGGGCGACCAACTCGCCGGGTGTGCCGCCGAGCACGACGCAGAACGCGCGGCCGCCGCGTGGGTGCTGGCAGACCTGCCGCTGGACACTTTTCTCAACCAGGACATCGTCGCCTACGAGACCGACGAGGTGACCCGCCTGATCATGGATACCCATGACCGGCAATCCTTTTCGCACATCTCGGGGCTGACGGTCGGCGGCCTGCGGGACTGGCTGTTGGAGGCCGCCTCGCATGACGACAGCGCGGTGCGGATCGCGGCCATCGCGCCCGGGCTCACCCCGGAGATGGTGGCCGCGGTCAGCAAGATCATGCGCAACCAGGATCTCATCGCCGTCGCGGCGGCCACCACGGTCACCGCGTCCTTCCGCACCACCATCGGGCTGCCCGGCACGCTGGCGACCCGGCTGCAGCCCAACCATCCGACCGACGACCCGCGCGGTATCGCCGCGGCCGTCCTGGACGGGCTGCTGCTGGGTTGCGGGGATGCGGTGATCGGCATCAACCCGGCGACGGATTCCCCGCAGGCCACCGCCGACCTGTTGGTGCTGCTCGATTCCATCCGCACCCGCTACGACATCCCGGTGCAGTCCTGCGTCCTGTCCCACATCACCACCACCATCGGGCTGATCGAGAGCGGGGCGCCGGTGGACCTGGTGTTCCAGTCCATCGCCGGGACCGAAGGCGCCAATTCTGCGTTCGGCGTGGACATCTCGCTGCTGCGGGAGGGACGCGACGCGGCCACCGGCCTGGGCCGGGGCACCGTCGGCGACAACGTCATGTACCTGGAGACCGGGCAGGGGTCGGCGCTCAGCTCGCACACCCATCTGGGGGTCGGTGGCAAACCGGTCGATCAGCAGACCCTGGAGACGCGGGCCTACGCGGTGGCGCGCGATCTGAACCCGCTGCTGGTCAACACCGTCGTCGGATTCATCGGGCCGGAGTACCTCTATGACGGCAAGCAGATCATCCGGGCGGGCCTGGAAGACCATTTCTGCGGCAAGCTGCTCGGGCTGCCGATGGGAGTGGACGTCTGCTACACCAACCACGCCGAGGCCGACCAGAACGATATGGACACCCTGCTGACCCTGCTGGCGGCCGCCGGGGCGGCGTTCGTCATCACCGTGCCCGGCGCCGATGACGTGATGCTCGGCTACCAGAGCCTGTCCTTCCACGATGTGCTCACCACCCGCCGCACCCTGGGGCTGGCGCCGGCACCGGAGTTCGAGGAGTGGCTGCGCACGGTTGGGATGGTCGACGCCACCGGCCGGCTGACCCCGTTCGATCTGACGCACTCACCGTTGCGTGCGCTCACCTCCGCGACATCAGGAGCGCCGTGACCACCCAAGATCCGGCAGTCCAGGAGTTCTGGGCCGAGCTGCGCAAAACCACCCAGGCCAGGATCGGGCTGGGCCGGGCGGGCACCGCCCTGCCCACCCGCGAGGTGCTTGAGCTGGCCGCCGCGCACGCCGCGGCCCGCGACGCCGTGCACATCCCGCTGGATACCGATGCGCTCGCCGGCGCGGTCCGTGAGGTGGGTATCGGGGAGCCGGTCCTGGTGACCAGCCGCGCCACCACCCGCGACGAGTATCTGCGCCGCCCGGATCTGGGCCGGCTGCCATCGCAGGACATGGACGTGCCGCACACCCCGGCCGATCTCGGCTTCGTGCTGGCCGACGGACTGTCCCCGACCGCGCTGAGCCATCACGGGGCCGCGCTGCTGAAGGCCCTGGTGCAACGGTTGGGCGACCGGTACAGCCTGGCGCCGCCGGTGATCGCCACCCAGGCCCGCGTTGCGCTCGGCGATCACATCGCCGCGGCGCAGGGGGTGCGCACGCTGGTGGTCATCATCGGTGAACGTCCCGGTCTGAGCGTTGCCGACAGTCTCGGGATCTACCTCACCCACCTGCCCCGCCCCGGCCGCACCGACGCCGACCGCAACTGCGTCTCCAACATCCACCCGCCCGACGGGCTGGGATACGCCGAGGCCGCACGGGTGGCCGCCGGCCTGATCGGTGGGGCGGTCGCGCTCGGGCGTTCCGGTGTCGACCTCAAGGACACCTCACGGTCGCCGGATTCCCTCGACCGTGACGTCGAACGCGAGATTTCCTAGACGTGTCGCCACCGTGCGGTTGCATGCCGGTTTGGGCGTTTTGACCTGGGGTGACGGCGGCCGGTAAGCTGCCGCGTTGGCGTGTGCTGCCCATCCGGGCATACGGGTCCCGGGTCAACGTCGGTCGCCGGGCCACCCCGAGCGCGTCCGTCTGACCGGCACTGTAACCCGAGAAAAAGGTAAGCACTGTGTCTACATACGCGCCCAAGGCGGGTGACACCACGCGTTCGTGGTACGTCATCGACGCCCAGGACGTGGTGTTGGGCCGGCTCGCCGTCGAAGCAGCCAAGCTGCTCCGTGGCAAGCACAAGCCCACATTCACGCCCAATGTCGACGGTGGCGATTTCGTCATCGTCATCAATGCCGAGAAGATCGCCGTCAGCGGCGACAAGCTCACCAACAAGTTCGCTTACAGCCACTCGGGTTACCCCGGCGGTCTGCGTAAGCGCACCATCGGCGAGCTGCTGGAGAAGCACCCCACCCGTGTCGTCGAGAACGCCATCGTGGGGATGCTGCCGCACAACAAGCTGAGCCGCCAGGTTCAGAAGAAGCTGAAGGTGTACGCCGGTCCGGATCATCCGCATGCCGCGCAGCAGCCGATTCCGTTCGAGATCAAGCAGGTGGCCCAGTGACCGAGTCTGAAGTGACCGAAGTTGTCGAAGACGTCGTGGAGACCCCCGAGGGCGAAACCGCGGAATCGGCCGTCGCCGAAGAGGGCGTCGTTGAAGAGGGTGTCGTCGAAGAGGGCGCTGTCGAGGCGGCCGCTCCCCGTGAGCCGGTCTACATCGACCGCCCGATCCAGACCGTCGGCCGCCGCAAGGAAGCCGTCGTCCGGGTCCGCCTGGTGCCCGGCACCGGCAAGTTCATGCTGGACGGGCGCAGCCTGGAGGCCTACTTCCCGAACAAGGTGCACCAGCAGCTGATCAAGGCCCCGCTGGTCACCGTGGATCGCGTGGACAGCTTCGACATCTACGCCCACCTCGATGGTGGCGGCCCGTCCGGGCAGGCCGGCGCGCTGCGCCTGGCCATCGCGCGTGCGCTGATCCTGGTGCAGCCCGAGGACCGTCCGGCCCTGAAGAAGGCCGGCTTCCTCACGCGTGACCCGCGTGCCATCGAGCGCAAGAAGTACGGCCTGAAGAAGGCCCGTAAGGCTCCGCAGTACAGCAAGCGCTGATCTGTTCAGTCTTGGCACCGCCGGGTGTGGATTCCGATCCACACCCGGCGGTTTCTTTTTATCGTGACCTTGTTTGCTGAACCCGTAGTCGCAGGGTGTGGGTAAACGGGTCGTGGGCGCCCATATCGGCGTACCGCTGACTGTTCATCACGGCGTTTCGGCCGATGCGCCCGCCACGGGCAGCTAATCGCCCCGATCTGAGCCCATGTTGGCTCACGCGGCAGTGTTTGCGGGACGGGTTTGACACCCCGCGCGGCGGGGCATCACCGTGGGTGTGGAGCGGGGGCGCCGCAGCATGCGCCCGGGCAGAGAATCTGCCGCCGGTACGAGTCAGTCAGCTCGTGGGGGACCGGTACCCGCTGCTCTGACTGAAAGGATGAACATGAAGAACCTCACCGTGACACGTGTGACCGCCGGCGCTGCTGTTGGAGGCGCGCTACTCCTGTTCGGAGGGGCCGCGGCGGCCAATGCCGAGCCCGGCGACGGACGCGTGGACCTCGCCATCGGCACGGCCGGCGTCCTGACGGGCGTGCCGGTCGAGACGGCTACCCAGATGGCCGCGGGCGTCTGTGACAGCGATACGGCCACCATCGCCACGGTGGCCGCGAGCGTGGACGCCAGCGGTTCACCGCAGAGTGTGTGCGACAACGCCATCGGCATCGTCGATTTCCGGCAGAACACGGCCACCGTCGAGGACGGGTCCTCCGGTGTGATCGATGCGCCCGGCACCGCCGAGGGGGCTTCGTTCTCCGAGGAACCGGTGACCGAGACCGAGGTGCCCGCACCCGATGAGGCCACCGGTGACGAAGAGCCGGTCACGCCCACCACCACGACCACGGTGCCCGCGCCCAGCGCCGGGTAAGCGACCCGGTCGACGTGCACCCCCACCGCCCGCACCCACCTGGGAGCGGGCGGTGGGCCGTTCGGAGCACGATCGGATCTCGATTCGGCGTCGACACGATGGCGGGGGTTGTCAGTTCGCTCTTTGGGTGCCTCATGTGAGAAATTTGTGGGCATGGCTCGACTGTTCGGCACCGACGGAGTGCGCGGAGTCGCCAATCGCGATTTGACCGCCGAGTTGGCGTTGGCGCTGGGTTCGGCCGCCGCCCGGCGGCTGGCGTCGGCGGGCACCGCCAGGCGCAGGGTCGCCGTGGTGGGCCGTGATCCGCGCGCTAGCGGCGAGATGCTGGAGGCCGCGGTGATCGCCGGCCTGACCAGCGAAGGCATCGACGCGCTGCGCGTCGGGGTGCTGCCCACGCCGGCCGTGGCGTATCTGACCAGCGCGTATGACGCCGACTTCGGCATCATGATCTCCGCATCGCACAATCCGATGCCCGATAACGGCATCAAGATATTCGGCCCGGGCGGCCATAAGCTCGACGACGCCACCGAGGACCGCATCGAGGAGCTGGTGAGCTCGGGTCCGGGCAGTCGACCGGTCGGCGCGGAGATCGGGCGCGTCCTCGACGCCGAGGACGCCCTGGATCGCTACCTGCGCCACGTCGCGAAGGCCGTCACCACCCGGCTCGACGGCGTCAAAGTGGTGGTGGACTGTGCCAACGGGGCGGCCTTCGCGGCGGCGCCGCTGGCCTATCGCGCCGCCGGTGCCGAGGTCATCACCCTGAACGCCGAGCCAAATGGTCTCAACATCAACGACCGCTGCGGATCCACCCACATGGAGGAGTTGCAGCAGGCCGTGCTCACGCACGGCGCCGACCTGGGGCTGGCCCACGACGGCGACGCCGACCGGTGCCTGGCCGTCGATGCCGACGGGGCAATCGTCGACGGGGACGCCATCATGGTGCTGATGGCGCTGGCCATGCGCGAAGCCGGTGAACTGGCCTCCAACACGTTGGTCGCCACCGTGATGAGCAATCTGGGGCTGCATCTGGCGATGCGGGCGGCCGGTATCGAGGTGCGCACCACGGCGGTCGGTGACCGGTACGTGCTCGAAGAACTGCGCGCCGGTGAGTTCTCGCTGGGTGGCGAGCAGTCCGGCCATATCGTGCTGCCGAGCTTCGGCACCACCGGTGACGGGATCGTCACGGGACTGCGGTTGATGTCGCGGATGGCGCAGACCGGGTCCACGCTGGCCCAGCTGTGCGAACCGATGCAGACCCTGCCGCAGGTGCTGATCAATGTCGCGGTCGCCGACAAGGCGACCGTCGCCGAAACCGCCACCGTGCGCACGGCGGTTGCCGAGGCCGAGGCCGAGCTCGGCGATACTGGCCGGATCCTGCTTCGCCCGTCGGGAACCGAGCAGGTCGTGCGGGTGATGGTGGAAGCGGCCGACGCGGATACGGCACGCCAGCTGGCGGTACGCGTCGCCGAATCGGTCAGCCAACAGAACTGACGCCCGATCCGGGGAACCGGATGGGGCGCTGCTGCGTCCAATTCGGTATGGGACTTCTCGAATCGGCGCGAATGGATGCCGCCGCGGTACGCGATATCGCGCGCCGCTACGACGACACCGCTGAGCGGGTGGATGCGGCATTGCGGCGCTGCCAGGCGGCGCTGGGATTCACCGCCGCACGAGCCGGGCGCGAGTACACCGACTGTGGCGCCCACGTGCGCAACGCCGTCGACGACACCCTGAGCGCACTGGGCGGTTGGTCTCGCAGCTGTGGCGACATAGCCGCTCAATTACGGCTCTCCGCCGACGATTACGCGCAGATCGATGATCGCGCCGCGGGCCGGATCGGGTGACCGGCATGCTGGATGCCGGTCTGCCGGCGGTCGAGGCGATGACCGAATACGCCCGTGCCAGTGGTCAGCTCGGTCATGCCGTGCCGGACCCGGCACGTCTGCACGCCGCGTACACCGCGGAGGACGGCCTGGACCTGTACACGCTGGAGGCCGATCACCGGACGTTGGCGCAGGCCGTGGTGGCCGTCGAGGAGGCGCTGTTGGTGCAGGACGATGCGCGGCTCGCACTGGCGGCGGCCTGGCGGGGCGCCGGGGCGCAGGCGGCAGCCGATCGTCTGATGCGGCACGCGCAGGCGGCGGAGGCCGGCGTCGAGGGGCTGCGAGCCGCCACGGCCGCCGTCGGTGAGCTGCGAGACCGGCTGTGGCAGTTGATCGATGCGAAGGTCAATGTCACCAGGGACGTCGAGGCGCGGGGGAGCAGGGCGCAGTGGTTGGGAGCCGCGCGCACCGTCACGACCGGCGCCGGGGACCGCTCCGATGCCAGCGAGACGGTGGATCTGCAGGTGGCGCCGTTCGTGGCCAACGATATCGCCTTGGACTGGCTGCCCACGATGTGCGACACCGAGTCGGCGGTGCGGCAGGCCTACCGCGACGCCATCGCGGCGATGACGACCGAGGCATCGGCCGGGTTCGGCGGGGCTGCGTTGGCTGGACCCACACCGGTTGGCGCCGAACAGAATTCGCTCCCTGCCGGCTCCGGAACGGCGGGTTTCGCGCCGGGGGGCGCTGCGCCGGGTCCCGCTGCAGCGGCGCAACTTCAGCCGGTCGCCGCACCGGCGGCGGCCGCGGTGGACCCGGTGGCGAGCGCACCTGGCGCACCGCTCGGGTCGGGGATGTCGAGTATGTCGGGCCTGTCCGGTCTCGGGCAGTCCTTCGCCGATATCCTCGGCGGGCTGTTCGGTGCCGGTGGGCAGGGCCTCGGCGAGAGTCTCAGCGGGGACGGCGAATTCGATGCTTCGGAGATGGACGCCCCGGCCGACCCCGAAATCGACGACCACGACGAGGACGACGAGGACGACGAGGACGACGAGGACGACGAGGACGACGAGGACGACGAGGACGCTACCGAAGATCCGGAGGACGAGGAGTCAGCCGGGGACGAGACGTCGCCGGAGGAGGCGGACGAAGCGGTGCCGGCCGGTGATCCCGCGGTGCCGGCGCCGCTACCGCCTGCACCGGAGCCAGCGGCGCCGACACCGGTCCCCGAGCCGCCGGCCGAGCCGATGGCCGCGCCGGCGCTCGACGCGACGACCGAACCGGTCCCGGCCGAAACCCCATGCGAGATCGCCGCCGATGCACTGCCGCAGGCGGGGCCGTAACGCAAAATCGACGAAACGGTCGTCGCCAATGGGTCTGGCGTGACCATTTCGTCGATGTCGAGCGAGAGACGTCGAGCCCAGAGGCTCAGCGCGTGCCGGTGCGTGCCGTTCCGGAGCCGCTGCGCCGCTGTCCGCCGCGGCCGCGGCCGCCGCCACTGTGACCGCCGCCGCTATGGCCGGTGCCGCCCGAACCGGCAGCGCCGGAACCGTTGTGGCGCTGAGGCCGACGACGACGCCCGGGCTGCTGCGCGGTGCGCGCGGGGGGCTCCGGGGTGTCGACCACGAGGCCGCCGGTGAAAGAGCGCTCGCCGGGGGCGATCTCCTGCAGCACCGGGTGCGAAGCTCCGCTGAACTTCGTGATGGTGGGCTTGACGCCGGCCTTGCGGGTCAACACCCGCACGTCGGCGACCTGATCGTCGACCATCAAGGTGACCACGGTGCCGTCGTTGCCGGCCCGTGCGGTGCGGCCGGACCGATGCAGGTAGGCCTTGTGCTCGACCGGCGGGTCGGCGTGCACCACCAGGTTGACATCGTCGACGTGGATGCCGCGCGCGGCGATATCGGTCGCGACGAGGACCTGGGCGGAGCCGTCGGAGAATGCCCCGAGGTTACGGGTGCGCGCGTTCTGGGACAGGTTGCCGTGCAGTTCGACTGCCGGGACGCCGCGTGAGTTCAGCTTGCGGGCAAGGCCTTTGGCGCCGTACTTGGTGCGGGCGAACACGATGGTGCGCCCCGGTGATGCGGCCAGGTCGGCCAACACGTCGAAACGTGCCGCGCCGTCGACGTGCAACACATGGTGGACCAGCGTGGAGACCGGCGACTGCTCGGAGTCCACGCTGTGCACGATCGGATCGCGCAGGTAGCGCTGGACCAGCACGTCCACACCACCGTCGAGGGTGGCCGAGAACAGCAGCCGCTGGCAGTCCCGCGGGGTGCGGTCCAACAGCCGCTTCACCGGCGGCAGGAAGCCGAGATCGGCCATGTGGTCGGCCTCGTCGAGCACGGTGATCTCCACCGCCGACAGATCGGCATGGCCGGACTTGACGTGGTCTTCCAGGCGGCCGGGGCAGGCGATGACGATGTCGACGCCCTCGCGCAGCTTGTTGATCTGCGGCTGGGCGCCGACGCCACCGAACACGGTCACCGAACGCAGGCCGGTCGCCTTGGCCAACGGTGCCAGCGAGGCCTCGATCTGGGTGGCCAGTTCGCGGGTCGGTGCCAGGATCAGCGCGCGGGGTCGCCCGGATCGCCGGGGCGTGGCCGATGCCGACAGTCGGGCCACGACGGGCAGCAGGAATGCGTAGGTCTTGCCGGATCCGGTACGACCGCGGCCGAGCACGTCGCGCCCGGCCAGCGAGTCGGGCAGCGTCGCGGTTTGAATGGGGAAGGGGGACTCGATGCCATTGGCGGCGAGTGTGGTGACAACGGCCTCAGGCAAGCCGAGGTCGGCAAACGTAGACAAGAAGGGCTCCAGAAATAGAAATGGTCGTCCTGCCCGGCGCGGATGGTCCGCGGCGCTCGGTGTGACGATCAGCAGAGCTCATATCCGGCTCTGGCGAAGCGGCAAAAGGCAGAACAGACGATGCCGCTGCCGACCAGAGTACCCAACGAAGGCCGATTGCCGGAAACTATGAGGTGAGCGTCACCAATTCCTCGGTGAACCGCAGGGCCTCGGCATCGTCGGTGGCCAGCGGATGCACCAGCATGGTGGTCACGCCGGCCTCCTTGTACGCGGCCAGGCGTTCCTTGACGAAACCGCGTGGACCGACCAGCGACACGTTGCGCACCAACTCGTCGGGAACCGCGGCGATCGCCTCGTCCTTCTTGCCCGACAGGAACAGCTCTTGGATGTGGTCGGCCACCTGGCCGAACCCATAGCGGGTGGCGAGGTTGTGGTAAAAGTTCTTGCCCTTGGCCCCCATGCCGCCGATGTACAGCGCCAGTTGGGGTTTGGCCCAGGCCAGCCGGTCCTCGACGTCATCGCCGATGGCCAGGCTGGCGCTGACCATGATGTCCAGCGGGCCGCGCGCCGGGTCGCGCTTGGCGTAGCCGGCCCGCACCGCGTCACCCCACACCTCGTCGGCCTTCTCCGGGTAGAAGAACACCGGTTGCCAGCCCTCGGCGATCTCCGCGGTCAGCTCGACGTTCTTCGGGCCCAGGGCGGCGATGGTGATCGGAATGTCTTCCCGCACTGGGTGATTGATGAGGCGCAGCGGTTTGCCCAGGCCGGTGCCGCGTTCTGCGGGCAGCGGGATCTGGTAGTACTTGCCGTCATAGGTGACCTTCTCCCGGCGCCAGACCTGCCGGCAGATGTCGACGACCTCGCGGGTGCGTCCCAGCGGGGCGTCGAAGGCCACGCCGTGGAAACCCTCCATCACCTGGGGGCCGGAGGTTCCGATGCCGAGCCGGAACCGTCCGTCGGACACGTAGTCCAGGCCGGCCGCGGTCATCGCCAACAGGGTCGGGGTGCGCACGTAGATCGGCACGACGCCGGACCCGAGCTCGATGGTCGAGGTCTTGGCCGCCAGGTACCCGAGCTGGCTGATCGCGTCGTAGGAGTAGGCCTCGGCCACCAGCGCGATGTCGACGCCGACCTTTTCCAGTTCGACGACCTGCTCGACGGCCTGCTTGAAGCCGCCCGCGTAGCTGAGGAAGATTCCGGTGCGCATGGATGAGTTATATCACCAACCGGTTGGTTGGCCGACCGGTTGGTTGGCCGCAGCGCAAGGGGTCAGCCCTTCAGCAGGGCGACCACCTTGTCCTCCAGCGTGGGCTCGGCGGCGTCGGGGTCCGCGGCGACCGTTTTGGGCAGCACCACCTCCGGGTCGGCGAAGTCGCGGTACTGCCTGTCCCCGGTCAGCACGTGCAACAGATAGCCGGTCAGCAGCGCTCGGGTGGCCTTCTGGGTGCCCTTGTCGGCGCCGGGCAACCCCACCGCCTTGGCCAACCGGCGTCCCTCGATCAGTCCACCGGCCTCCGCTTTGGCCACCGTGCGCAGAGTCGCCCCCGACCAGGCGCGGGCCAAGGCGTCGGCGTTGGATTTGATGGCGGTGGCATCGGCGGGTGCGCGCAGGATGAGCCCGGGCAGCCGCAAGGTGGCGGCCGGTTGTTCGGCCGGTGGGCTCGTGACAGCGGGAAACAGCGCCGCGGCGGTCTGCAACCGCGACCCCAGTCCGGCGGCGGTGAACACCGCGGCGGATCCACCGAAGCCGTGACCCACGACGGCCAGCTTGGCCGGGTGCACGCTGATCTTCCCGGGTCCCAGCCGCACCCCGGCGATGATGTCCAAGGTGGTGCCCAGGTCGACGGCCATCTTGAGCGCCGAGGGAGCCAACGAGCGCTCGGTATCGGGCGCCGCCGCGACGATGCCCCAGGACGCCAGGTGCTCCAGGGTGCCCGCATAGCGGTCGGCAGCGGCCAGCCAGTCGTGCCCGAACGCCACACCGGGCAGGCTCAGGCCTGATTCGGGGGTGTAGACGACGCCGGGCTGGCCCGCGAAAGCGAGGTCTCCGCGCAGGACGCGGTGCGGTCCGCGCCGGGTCAGAGCAGCGAAGAGTTTCTTCGTCTTGGCCACGCATAGACCCTAGTCGACGTCCGCGCACCGCGATCGGCGGCTGTGGCGATGAGCACCGTGGCGCTGCGCGAAGCGGGTCTGCCCGGCCCGCTGCACTACCCTGGGTGGCTATGTGTGGAATCGTCGGCTATGTCGGGCAGCGCCCTGCCTGCGAGATCGTCGTCGATGCGCTGCGGCGAATGGAATACCGCGGCTATGACTCGTCGGGGGTCGCCCTGCTCGACGGCGCCGGTGGGCTCACCGTGCAACGGCGGGCGGGTCGGCTGGCCAATCTGGAAGCGGCTCTCAAGGACGCCGGCGACCTGCGCGGTCAGGCCGGGATGGGGCACACCCGGTGGGCCACCCACGGCCGCCCCACCGACCGCAACGCGCACCCGCATCGCGACGCCAGCGGCAAGTTCGCCGTGGTGCACAACGGCATCATCGAGAACTTCGCGGCCCTGCGCGCCGAGCTGGAGACCGCGGGCGTCGAGTTCGCCAGCGATACCGACTCCGAGGTGGCCGTGCACCTGGTCGCGCAGGCGTACCGGGACGGGGACACCGCCGGAGATTTCGTCGCCTCCGTGCACAAGGTGCTGCAGCGCCTGGAGGGTCACTTCACCCTGGTCTTCGCCTTCGCCGACGAGCCCGGCACCATCGTGGCCGCGCGCCGTTCCACCCCGCTGGTGGTCGGTGTCGGTGACGGCGAGATGTTCGTCGGCTCCGATGTGGCCGCCTTCATCGAATACACCCGGGAGGCCGTCGAACTCGGCCAGGACCAAGCCGTGGTGATCACCGCCGACGGCTACCGGGTGACCGACTTCGCCGGAGCGGACGCACCGGCGCGTCCTTTTCATATCGACTGGGATCTGTCGGCCGCCGAAAAGGGCGGCTACGAGTACTTCATGCTCAAGGAGATCGCCGAGCAGCCCGCCGCCGTCTCCGACACCCTGCTCGGACATTTCGTGGACGGCAGGATCGTGCTCGACGAGCAGCGGCTCTCCGATCAGGAACTGCGTGAGGTCGACAAGGTCTTCATCGTCGCCTGCGGTACCGCCTACCACTCCGGCCTGCTGGCCAAATACGCCATCGAGCACTGGACCCGGTTGCCGGTCGAGGTGGAGCTGGCCAGCGAATTCCGGTACCGCGACCCGGTTCTGGACCGCAGCACCCTGGTGATCGCGATCTCGCAGTCCGGTGAGACCGCCGACACCCTGGAGGCCGTGCGGCACGCCAAGGAGCAGAAGGCCAAGGTGTTGGCCATCTGCAACACCAACGGCAGCCAGATTCCGCGCGAGGCGGATGCGGTGCTCTACACCCGCGCCGGACCGGAGATCGGTGTCGCGTCCACCAAGACCTTCCTGGCGCAGCTGACCGCGAACTACCTGGTCGGGCTGGCGCTCGCGCAGGCCCGCGGCACCAAGTACGCCGACGAGGTGGCCCGCGAGTACCACGAGCTCGAAGCCATGGCCGACCAGGTCGCGCGGGTGCTGACCTGCATGGAGCCGGTGACGGCTCTGGCGCAGCGGTTCGCGAAATCGAGTGCTGTGCTTTTTCTCGGCCGCCATGTCGGCTACCCGGTGGCACTGGAGGGCGCGCTCAAACTGAAGGAACTGGCCTACATGCATGCCGAGGGCTTCGCCGCCGGCGAGCTCAAGCACGGTCCGATCGCGTTGATCGAGGACGACCTGCCGGTCATCGTGGTGATGCCCTCGCCCAAGAGCGCGGCCACGCTGCACGCCAAGCTGCTCAGCAATATCCGCGAGATTCAGGCCCGCGGTGCGGTCACCGTCGTCATCGCCGAGGAGGGCGACGACACGGTGGCGCCCTACGCCGATCACTTGATCGAAATACCGGCGGTGTCAACGCTTTTCCAGCCGCTGCTCTCGACGATCCCGATGCAGGTGTTCGCCGCCGGGGTGGCGCAGGCGCGTGGTTACGATGTCGACAAACCGCGCAACCTGGCCAAGTCGGTCACCGTCGAATAGTGGCAGTGGGCGTCGGACGCTTGCGTAGCGAGTCGGCGCGTGCCCACTTCGCCCGGGTGTACGACCAGGCACTGGCGGTGTTGCCGCCGATCGCCGAGATCCGCGACGTGCCGACAACATTCGGTACGGTGCGGGTGTACCGATTCGACGGTGGGCCGGGGCGTCCGGTGATGTTGTTGCCGGGCCGCAACGCGTCGACCCCGATGTGGGCGGAGAACTTGCCCGGCTTGCTGGCGCACCGCACCGTGTATTGCGTTGATCTGCTGGGTGAACCGGGGATGTCGGTGCAGGATGCCCCGCTTTCCGGGGCGGACGATCAGTCGCGCTGGCTCGAGGAAGTGCTGTCCGGGCTCGGACTGGATTCGGTGCATCTGATGGGGGTCTCCTTCGGAGGGTGGAGCGCGGTCAATCATGCCGTGCGCCACCCGGGCAGGGTGGCGTCGCTGGCGCTTCTGGATCCGGTGCTGACGTTCGCGCCGATTCCGCTGCCCACCATGCTGGCGTTCATTCCGATGGGGTTGCCGGGTGTTCCGGGCGCGCTGCGACGCCGGATCCTGCGGTGGATCTCCGGTGGGGCCGACGTCGAGGAATCGGAACCGGTGTTTGTGCTGATCGATGCCGGCACCGCCGATTTCGAGCTCCACCAGCCGGCACCCACCCTGTTCTCGCCGGCGCAGCTACGCGGTCTCCAGGTCCCGGTACTGGCGATCATCGCCGGGCGCAGCGTCATCCACGATGCCCGCCGCGCGGCGTCCACGGCCCGAAAATTGTTGCGGCACGGTCAGGTCGAGGTCTGGGACGGGGCCTCGCATGCACTGACCGGTGAGTATCCCGATCGGATCGCGGCGCGGGCGGTGCGGTTCTGGGATGACACCGACACGTCCTGACATGTCAGCCGGCCCGGCGCACCGGACGGCAGGCGACGGTGGGAGGATCAGGCGCCGGCGATGGCCTGCTGAAGCCCCCGGGTCGCGAGCACATCGGCAAGTTCGTTGTCGGCGATGCCGGAATGTCCCTTCACCCAGAACCACTCGACCTGATGGAGCGCGCACGCGGCCTGCAGGCGTTGCCACAGATCGACGTTCTTCACCGGCTGCTTGGCGGCCGTCAGCCAGCCGTTGCGCTCCCAGCCCAGTACCCACTTGGTGATGCCGTTGCGCACGTAGGTGCTGTCGGTGTAGAGATGCACCAGCACCGGGCGGGTCAGCGCCTCCAGCGCCATGATCGGCGCGGTGAGTTCCATGCGGTTGTTGCTCGTCTCGGCGGGCTCGCCGCCACACATCTCGCGCACATGGTGGCGGTGGCGCAGTACGGCGCCCCACCCGCCGGGACCAGGGTTGGGCCGGCAGCCGCCGTCGGTGTGGATGACCACCGGATCGTCGCTCATGAACTGAGAATAGGTGCCGAGAGCATCGCCGTCCGTACCGACATACCGAACTGCTGGTGGCCCACCGTGGTGATCCGTCGGCCCGGCTGAACCGCATCCTTGACCGGCGTTGTCCGACCGCTGAAATAGGCGGCGGTCCGGTCGATATCGGCGACGTTGTAGGTGATTCCCCACAGCGTCGACGGGCCGTCGCCGGCCGGATCCGGGGCTCCGACAACCTCGA
Source organism: Mycobacterium adipatum (assembly GCF_001644575.1). Lineage (NCBI taxonomy): Bacteria > Bacillati > Actinomycetota > Actinomycetes > Mycobacteriales > Mycobacteriaceae > Mycobacterium > Mycobacterium adipatum. The sequence continues at coordinate 5,177,486 of NZ_CP015596.1, read as the reverse complement.
TGATCACCGCGCCGAAGCGGAAGAAGACCTGCCGAATCGGCCGGCCGCCCAGGGTGCCGAGCCGTTCCCGGCGCGGTGTCATCCCGACCGCGGCCAGCGCGGCGACGGTACGGTCGACGTCGGGGGACAGCACCACGATGTGGTCGATCCCGGTGACGCCGTTGGCATGCTCGGCGGGTGCGGTGGGCGCGCCGCCGGCAACCGCGGTCGGGATGCCGTCGATGTCCCGGGCGTCGAGCCCGCGCAGGGCCCAGCCGATGATCCCGATGCCCCGCTCGCGCCCGACCAACCGGATGCCGACGTCGCCGACCCGGCAGGTGCCGTCGGTGACGGTGAACCCGGCCGTGCTCCACGCCTGCGGCGGGTCGGCGACCACGAGCTCGTCGACGGTGATGGCCATGACCGCGAGACTACGACGCGAACGGCTACGTTCGAAGGGTGGCCCCTCACGCTGTCATCTCCGGCGCCGGTATCGGCGGACCCGCCCTGGCCGGTCAACTGGCCGCGCGCGGCTGGCGCACCACCGTCCTCGAGCGGTATCCCCAACGCCGCGACGAGGGGCAGAACGTCGACATCCGCGGCGCGGCCCGCGAGGTCGTCCGGCGGATGGGCATCGACGCCGACGTGCGGGCGGCCAACACCACCGAGGTGGGGATGCGCCTGTTGCGGGCCGACGGTTCGACGGCCGCCGCCTTCCCGGTCTCGCTCGGAACAGATGGGCCCACCGCGGAACTGGAGATCCTGCGCGGGGAGTTGTCCCGCATCCTGATCGAGCGCGCCGCGACCACCGAGTTCCGGTTCGGCAGGCAGATCGCCGACGTCAGCGATCACGACGGGCACGTCAGCGTCGCTCTGGACGACGGCAGCAGCGTCGAGGCCGATCTGCTCGTCATCGCCGAGGGCCTGCACTCCCGGTCACGGCGTTTCGTGGCCCCGACGAAGGTGCACGAGCTCGGCATGTATCTCAGCTACGCGACCATCCCGCGGCGCGACGACGACGACAACTGGTGGACCTGGCAGAACGCCACCGAGTCCCGGTCGGTGCACCTGCGCCCGGACAATCTCGGCACCACCCGCGCGATGCTGACGTTCCTCTCCGACGTCCGGGGTTTGGACGAACTCGACCGTGGCGCCCTGGTGAGGGTCCTGCGGCGCACGTTCGACGATCTCGGCGGTGCCGCCCCGCGCATCCTGGCCGAACTCGAAGCCGGTGCCCCGATGTACTTCTCGTCCGTCGGGCAGATGAGCAGTCCCCGGTGGAGCAGGGGGCGCGTCGCACTGCTCGGCGATGCCGCGCACTGCAACGCCACCTTCGGTGGGGCGGGCACCAGCCTGGCCCTCATCGGCGCCTACATCCTGGCCGGCGAACTCGGCACGGGCGCCGATATCGAGTCGGCCCTGCCCCGGTATCAGCAGCGGATGAGGCCCTTCGTCGATGCCGCACCGCTGGTGCGGCCGCGGATGTTGCGGCTGGCCAACCCGCGCACCCGGGCGGGTATCCGCGTGCTGCACACCGTGTCGGGGGTGGTCTCGGGACCGGTCGGTCGGGCCGTGACCGCGGCGGCCTCGGCGGCGGGTCGGCTGCCGATCAATCTTGCTGCCGGGGATCCGGCACTGCCCACCTATCTCTGAGTCCGCCGATCAGCAACGTCAGCAGGTTCTCGAAGGTGGCGTCAGCGTCGGGGGTCTGACCGATGCCCACCTGCTCGATGGTGACGGCGCCGTGAATCGCGCCCCAGACGATCTGTGCAGCCTCCACTGAATCCGATTGTGGAGGAAGCGATCCCATCTGATCGATCAGGGTGGCCAGGGTGTCGAACACCGCTCGGCCGGTCACCGCCACCGCCGAGGACTGGTCCCGCAGGGGGCTGCCCACGCCGAAGATCAGCGAGTAGCGGGCCGGATGGCGCAGCGCGAACTCGCGGTAGCCACGGCAGGCGGCGCGGAACCGTTCGGCCGAATCAGCGTCGTCTGCCGCGCCGATGGCGGTGGCCAGCTCTTCGAGTGCTCGGGTCGCGAGCGCGACCACGAGTCCCTCCTTGTTCACGAACCGGTGGTAAACGCTCATCGGGGAGACAGCAGCCTCGTGCGCGACGGCGCGCACGGTCACGCCGTCGGTGCCGTCACGATCCAGCACGGTCTCGGCCGCGGTGAGCAGCGCGGCCGAGACCTGATGGCTGGCGGTACGCCGGCGCGGTGTCATGCCGCCCGGGTGACCTGGCGTTGCGCCATCCAGTCCAGCGCGACGTCGGCCACGTCGCGCCAACCGTGGTCGATGGTCAATGAGTGGCCGCGTCCGTCGAACTCATGGAAATCGGTGATGGCGGAGGACTTCTCGTACAACCGGTGGGCGGCCCTGGTGCTCGCCGGCGCCACGGTGTGGTCGGCGGTGGCCCCGGTGATAAGCAGTGGACCCCGCGTGCTGTTGGCGGTGTCCACCTTGGCCGGCGAGTTCTTCGCGAAATTCGCCGCGGCGGCCTCGAAGAGCGGCCGTCCCGGTGACGGGATGGCCCATTGCCGCCAGAGCGCGTCGGATTCCGCCTGGGACAAGGCATTCCCGAATCCGTACCGCCACTGGGCCTCGGTCAGTCCCTTGGCGCGCCCCTTGTTGCCAGGATTGCCGAGGATGGGGAAGGCCGAACGCAGTTGCGTGAACGGTAGCGGCTTGACTCCCTTGATGGGGGCGGGGTCGATCGCGATGGCTGCCGCAGCCCTGTTCTGGCCCAGCAGCTTTTGCGCGATGAGCCCGCCGAACGAATGTCCGATCACCACCGGCGGGGCGTCGAACTGTTCGAGGTGCTTCGCGAAGTGCTCGGTCAGCTCGTCGATCCCGTTACCGGCTTGATCGGCGGCGTGACGGCGGGTCTGCTCGGGGGTGGCGTGCTCACCGGGCCACGGCGGCGCGACCGCTCGATGACCGTGTGCGTGGAACAGTTCGATCCACGGCTGCCATGCGGTGTGCGCAACCCAGAGTCCATGGATGAAGACGACGTTGGCCATGACCATTCCTATCGTGTGTGGTGATCTTATGGAACAATGTTCTATAAGCGATGGTGGGTGTAACTGCGCCCGGCTGCGGTTTATTTCCGATCGGCGCCGCGCGGGTTATCCCCAATCGCGGATTCATCCACAGTCCGGGCTTTGGGCATTGGGCGCGGGCCTCGATCCGGACGATAATCGAAAATATGTTCGATGAGCAGCTGGCCGAGGTGGCCGCGGCGCGGACCCCGGCCACCCGGGTCCGGGCCTTCGCCCGGCTGGAGAACGCGGCGTGCGCGGCGCGACTGGCATCCATGGCGGACATGCTCGCAGCGGCGTATGCGGCGCAGGGCTCGGCCGATCGGGAGCAGTGGCGGTTCGACAACTGGTCGGCGGTGTGCGCGCAGATCGGCGCAGCGCACGGCATCACCAGCGGGATGGCTTCCGGGCTGTTGATGGACGCCGTGGCGCTCGCTGAGCGGTTACCGAAGCTGCGCGAACTGTTCGCAGCGGGCGCCCTCTCCTATCGGACGGTGCACATCGTGTGCGGCCGCACGATGTTGGTCAAGGACCCCGATGCCCGCCGTGCCGTGGACGCGGCACTGTCCACGCAGTTCGGATCCGGTGCCGCGATGTCGGTGGATCAGATCGAGAAAGCCGTCGACACGGTGGTGTTGACCCACGATCCGCTGGCGGTACGCCGCTGCGAGGCCAGCGCGCACGGACACCGGGCCGACGTCTTCATCGATGACGCGTCGGGCACCGCGCATCTGAACGCGTCCCTGTCGGTGACCGACGGGATGGCGCTCGATCAGCGGGCCGATGCGTTGGCCCGCACGGTATGCGCGCACGATCCGCGCTCCCTGGACATACGACGCGCGGCGGCGCTCGGGGCGATGGGTTTCGGTTGGGACCGGCTGCCGTGTCTGTGTGAACGTGCGGACTGCGCCGCCGGGGCCCGGCCGCCGGCCGGTGGCGTGGTGATCTACGTGGTCGCGCGCCAAGACGCGGTCGACGCGGTTCCCGAGTCTGCGCCCGGCCCCGCGCCCGATCCCGGTCCAGAGCCCGACCCGGAGCCGGAGTCGCAGCCGCCCCAGCCCGACTCGGAGTCGCAGCCGCACCCGGGCCCAAAGCCCGACCCGGACCCGGACCCGCTGCCGGTCGGTGACCTGACGGCGCAGCGCCGAGCGCTTGTCGCCCGGCGCAGGCCACTGTTCGCCAAGCCGTGGTACCGGCACACCTGGCCCGAGCTGATCTCGGGTCTGCGCGGGGACCGCGGTGAGCTCTGCCCCGTCGCGCCCGGGGTGATCCTGGGCGGGCCGGTGCTCCCCGCGCCGGTGATCGCGCAGATTGCATCGCACGCCACGTTGCGCCCCCTCGTCCACCCCGGGCAGTCCCCACCGGAACCCCGGTATCGGCCGTCGACAGCGCTGGCTCGGTTCATCCGCTGCCGGGACCGCACCTGCCGGTTTCCCGGCTGCACCCGCACGGTCACCGATATCGACCACACCATCGCCTACCCGTTCGGGCCGACCGCCGCGTCGAACCTGGTCGCGCTGTGCCGCGAGCACCACTTGTGCAAGACGTTCTGGGCGGGGTGGCGCACCCGTCAATTCACCGACGGCACCCTGGAATGGACCGATCCCGACGGCGGCACGCACATCACCAGGCCGGGCAGCCTTGCGCTGTTTCCCGAACTCTGCACGCCGACCGCGCCCGTCCCGCCCGTCGGGAGCCCGCCACCGCAGCACACCGCCGGACTGACCATGCCGCGGCGTGAGCGCACCCGGGCCGAGGACCGTGCCAGCCGCATCGACGACGAACGGCAATCCAACATCGGCTGGGTGCAGCGGTACCGGCGGGAGTTGGTCGCACCGTTCTGAGCGGCGGGCCGGCCGACATGCCGGCGCGTCGACCAGTTGCTAACCTCCCCGGGTGAACCGCCCCGGCTCGGCACCCCACCCAGTGGTACACGGGCACCGACTTCGTCCTCGTCGACGGTGCGCCCGCGGTCCACTTCTCCGGCCTCACCTCCAACTGCGAGGACCAACTGCGCTGACATGCGAAACGTTTCGGTACCGGACCCAGCGGCTATCACCTCCGGTGTGAGAACCGTCCCCGAGGAGCAGGTCGTCCTGCTCGATGATGCCGGCAACACCATCGGGCAGGCCTCGAAGGCCGCCGTGCACCACGGCGATACACCCCTGCACCTCGCGTTCTCCTGCTACCTGTTCGACGACGCCGGCCGTGTCCTACTGACCCGCCGCGCGCTGACCAAACAGACCTGGCCGGGGGTGTGGACCAACTCCTTCTGCGGGCACCCCGCGCCCGGCGAGGCGATCATCGACGCCGTGCACCGGCGCGGCCACCAGGAACTCGGAGCATCGATCCGCGATGTGCACTGCGTACTCCCGGAATTCCGCTATCGCGCCCGCGCGGCCGACGGCACCGTGGAGAACGAGATCTGCCCGGTGTTCTGCGCGCTTCTCGACGGCGAGATCGCCGCGGCACCGCACGAAGTGATGGACATGGTGTGGGTCGATTGGAGCCAGGCGCGCACCGCCGCCGCCCTGGACTGGGCGATCAGCCCCTGGGCGCAGGATCAGATCCCGCTGCTGGAGGCGGCGGACCTGCCGCGGTGGGCCCGTCCGGCGGCCTGAGCAACGCCGCCGTGCCGTCGGCATCCTGACGGTTCACCTCGCGCAGCCGCTCCGCGTACTCCAGATCGTCACGCCACAGCCGGTGGGCCGCCCGCCGCATGAACGGCGTGATCACCGATTGGGCCCGCAGCGCATGCGCGAAACCGGGACGGTCGGAATGCGCGATGACCGCCTCGATCACCGTGCTGCGCGGCCGGCCGTCGGGCCCGACACCGTTCGGGGTGGCGTGGGTCTCCACCACGCTGCCGCTGCCCTCGCCGTCGACGATGCGCATGGTCAACGTGCGGGGCTCCGGGCTGGTGAATTCGGCGATGACCGGCACGCCGAAGCGGCCGATATGGAACGTCACCGCCACCAAAAACCGGTCTTCGTCCTCGGCCAGCCCAGGGTCCTCCGGTGGTGCGCTGAGGACCTCGAGCCTGGCGAACGAGTACGGATGGAACCAGGCGCCGTGCCAGGGATCCATCCGGTTGGCGATGATGTCGGCGGGTTCGCACGCGCCGGTGAGGCTGGTGACGGCCGAAATCCGCGGATCACCGGGCCGCGCCGGCAGCACCGGGAAGTCCGTCGGTGGCTCGCCGCCGATGCGATCGAGACGCACCCACACCAGCACACCGTCATCGAATGCCGGCAACGCCGGCCAGTCGGGCCGTCCCCGCCCGGTGAGCCGTAACCCGTGCCACGGGCAGATCAGCTGGCCGGCGTCGACGACGGCAGTGCACAGGTCCGCGCCCAGGTGCGGGCAGCGCGCCGGACCGGCGTGCACCGTGCCTTCGCTGTCCCGCCAGCAGACCAGCTCGGCTCCGGACACCGTCGCGCCGAACGGCTTCTCGGCGACATCCGTGCTCGCCCCGACCACATACCAATTGCCGCTCGGTCTGCGCTGCGACCTCGCCAGCGCGGCGGCGATCAGCGACGGGTCGGCCTGGCCGACCGTCGGGCGCTGCCGGCTCCACTCGATGCGCGGGAGTAGTTGGAAAGGCCACGCTTTCATGCCCGGATCCGCCCTTCCACCCGGTCGGCCAGCCGGCGCAGCACGGCAGAACGGCCGCGCACCGGCACCGTGTACAGGTCGTGCCCGCGCACCCCGAAACGATCCAGCAGGGCGTTCGCGGCGGCGAAGCCGGTGGTGGCCGCGCGTTCCATCAGCGCCACCGGCACGTCGATGCGAATCCCGTCACCGGCCAGCACCAGGCCCTCCTCGGGGGTGGACACGGTCGGACGGTTCGCGAAATCACCCGGACCCAGTCGCGGACAGTCGTTGCGGCACAACGTGCTTTCGTGCACCACACCCGCCGCCGCAGTCTCCGGGAACAAGGCGTGCATCCGCGCGTCGAGTTGCCGGCGCAGCTCGGGGGTGTCTTCGGTGACGGAGTAGGCGTGCAACTCCACCACGGAGCCACCGGTACGTTGCGCCCAGGACGTCGCCTCGCGTTCATAGCGGTTCAGCACGCTGATGTTGTCCAGCGGCGGCAGCCCCCCGGTGCCCAGGAACGCCGGACGGTCACCGTCGACCGGCCGGTCCAACCACAGCCGGCGCACGACGAACGGTGCCGCCGAACCGAGGTCTCCGATACGGGCACGCCAGTCACTGTCACCCAGACCCGGTGACTCGGCGACGATCCGCTGCAGCGCCGGCACTTCGGTCGCCAGCACCACCGCGTCCGCGGTCAGGGTGCTGCCGGCGACGTCGGTCACGGTGAACGTGGCGGCATCGTCGCGGCGCACGCTGTGCACCGCGGTGCCCAACCGGATGTCCGCACCCTGACCCTGCAGATAGCGCTGCATCGGCTGCCACAGCGCAACATCGAAATTCGCGGCGGCCACATCGAACACCAGGCCTTCGCTGGACCCGAGGAAATAGATGTGGAACATCGTGGCCAGCTCGGCGGCCGACAGAGCCTCCGGCCGGGTGAAGAAGCTGCGCGAGAACACCTCGAACGCCAGATGCCGGGCGGCCTGGGGAAAGTTGATGTCCCGCAGGAAGGACTCCGCGTCGAGATCATCGAGTCGCCAGTAGGTTTCCGGCACCGACACGGCGGCCAGCGGCGCGGCCGCCTTCGCGTCCAGGCGCACCAGATCACGCAGCCGGAACGTCGGGCTGCGCAGCGCGAACGCCATCGCATTGAACGGCGGGGTACGGGGGAGCCCGCGAAACGTGTCGCGCCGGCCGTCGGCGTCAACCAACGGGTAGTCATCGAGCGGACTGAACATGCTCAGCCCGGGATCGGCGCGGCGCAACAGATTACGCAGGTTGTAGTACTGGCGGAAAAAGGCGTGGAAGCCACGGTTCATCGCCACCGCGGTGCCGTCCGGGAGGGTCTCGGTCCAGCCGCCCACCCGGCCACCCAGATAGGCCTCCCGCTCCAGGAGGTGCACCGCGACGCCACGCTCAGCCAGTGCCGTCGCCGCGCTCAGGCCCGCGATGCCCCCGCCCACCACGACAACCGTGGGACGCGCGGTCAGCTGCGCGGCATCCGACACCCCCGCCGCAGCGGGATGACGTACCCGCCGGTTGTCGATCACGCCGGCGCCCTGCCCAGGAAGGTGTGCACGATGCCGTTCTGCCAGCCCGGCATCGTCAGGCTGGACACATCGACGAAACCGTTGTCTTGCAACCGCTCCCGGAAACGCGCCGCCCCGTCGAAACTGTTGACGCTGCGGCGCAGATAGCGGTAGAGATCCGCATCCCCGGTGCGGATCTTCCCGGCCGGGATGATGACTGCCGATGACACCAGATTCCACATCGCGGTGGCACGACGCGAGTCGCGCACCGAATACTCGTGGGCGGCAAAGACACCCCCGGGTTTCAGCAGCGTTCGCAGTGCGCGGAGTACCGGATCGGGGTCGGGCAGGTTGCGGACCAGATAGGCGGCCAGGATCCCGTCGAACGGACCGCTCACCCCGGCCTGCTCCAGGTCCTCGGCCCGGCTCTGCACGAACGACACCGTGTCGGGCCAGTCCTTCGCCCGGGCGCGGGCCAGCATGCCGGCGGAGCCGTCGACCCCGATGATCTGCGCATGCGGTGCCTGCTTCAGCAGTGCGGCGGTGGAAGCTCCGGTGCCGCAACCGATATCGAGAAGTCGCAGACCTCTTCCGGCGTCGGGAAGCTGCATGCGCTGGGCGGAGAGCCGAAGATGGCTGTGGTATCCGGGGTTGGCGCCGACCAATCCGTCATAGGCGTCGGCGCCGGCATCGAAGGCCTCGGGAACGTTGTAGGTCGCGATCTCAGGCCTCCCCGTGGCGGGCGCGGGCGCGCCAGGCGTCGATCAATCCCCGACCCGCCACCTGCAGGCGTCTGCGGTTGGACACGGTGGCCCGGCGGCTGAAGACCTCGAAGTCCATCTCCTCGATACAGTCGAGGATCTCCGAGTACAACGTCAGCGCCGCCCGGATACAGGGCCGGGACTGCGGCTCCAGCATCGCGATACCCAGTTCGGCGTGCTCGTAGATCCGCCGGGTCATCGCGTGCTGCTCGACCAGCGCCGCGCGCAGCCGCGGATCGGTGCGCCGGTTCTGCTGGCACCAGCTCAGCACATCGCGGTCCACACCGTGGGCGGCGAGCTCATCGGCGGGCAGATACACCCTTCCACGGGTCAGGTCCTCGTCGATGTCTCGCAGAAAATTGGTGAGCTGGAAGGCCTTTCCGAGGGCGGCGGCATGTGGTGCCGCCTCCTCGCGGGGGACGACCGTGCCCAGCACAGGGAGCAGCTGCAGCCCGATCACCTCGGCGGAGCCGTACATGTACCTGTCCAGCGCGGCGCGGTCGGGATAGTCCGTGACGGTCAGATCCATCCGCATGGAGGCCAGGAAATCGTCGAATAGCTGCCAGTCCAACCCGTAATTGCGCGCGGTGTCGACGACGGCATCGAGCACCGGGTCGTCACCTTCCACCCGGTCGAGCACCAGCCGGCTGTGCAGGGCATCGGCCAGGCCCTGTAACTCGTCGGCGCGCGCGGCGGTCGTGCGGTCGTCGAAACCGTCCAGCACGTCGTCGGCGCGCCGGGCGAAACCGTAGAGCGCATGCACGGCCGGGCGTTGGCGAGGTGAGAGCAGCCGCGTCGCCAGGAAGAACGTCTTGCCGTGCGCGGCATTGAGCGCCCGGCACCGTTGGTAGGCGGCACGCAGCTGCGCACCTTGTACGCCCGCCGCGTCCAGTTCGGAGTGGATCATGTGCCGGCCCCCATCATCGCGTCACAATCTGCTGGCGGGCCGGTGATACGACCCCGGTGATTCTGTCGGCGGCGAGGCGACCCGACACGATGGCGGTCGGAATACCCACGCCGGGCACCGTGGAGGACCCGGCCAGCACCGCGTTGTCGATACCGCGCACCGTGTTCCCGGGCCGGAGCGGCCCGGTCTGGCCGAAGGTGTGTGACAGCGCGAACGGGGTGCCCGCGATCATCCCCTGGCGCGCCCAGTCCTGCGGCGTCACGACGTGCAGGATCTCGGGATCCGCACCGAGGTGCGGCATCCGCCTGGTGACCGTGTCCAGCATGTCGGCGGTGTAGTCGTCGCGACGGGCGTCCCAGTCCAGGCCGCCCACCGCGGTATTGGGCGCGGGGGCGAGGACGTAGAGCAGGTCGCGTCCGTCGGGCGCGAGGGCGGGGTCGCCGGCGGTCGGGCGGGTGACCAGCAGCGAGGGGTCCACCATCGTGCGGCCCTGATCGATGATCTCGTCGAACGTCCGGTCCCACTCGTCGCCGAACAGGATCGTGTGATGTGAGGCGGCATCTGCGGGAGATGCTGCGCGGCAGCCGATATGAGCCACCACGGCGGACGGTGCCGGCCGGAGCCGGACGGCGCGCCGTGGTGTGCGGCCGAGCAGCCGGTAGGTGTCGGGCAGCTCGGTGGTCAGGATGACCGCGTCGGCGGTGAACCGCTCACCGGCTTCGGTGCGTACCGCGGTCACTCGTGATCCGGACCGTTCCAACTCGGAAACCCGTGCGTTGTAGTGGAATTCGACCCCGGCATCGGTGGCTGCGGCCGCGAGCGCGTCGGGTAGTGCGCGCATGCCGCCGCGCGGAAAGTACACCCCCGACACGGTGTCCATGTACGCGATGACGGCGTAGGCGGCGAGCGCCCGCTTGGGTGGTACCCCGACGTAGAGCGCCTGGAAGGTGAACACCCGCAGCAGGCGTTCGTCGGTGATGAACCGGCGCACCATCGGCTCCCAGCGCCGGAACCCGCCGATGGCGGCAAGTTTGGCCAATTGGGGGGTCAGCAGCGATAGCGGTGACTCGAAGTTGGCGGCGATGAATCCGTCGAATTCGAGGCGGTACAGCCGGGTCAGCCAGTCGCGCATCCGCAGATAGCCCTCGGCCTCGGCGCGGCCGGCGAAGCGCTCGATCTCGGCGGCCATGGCGGTGGCATCGCTGTGCACATCGAGGCTGCTGCCGTCGGCGAAGGACGCCCGGTAGGCCGGTTCGACGGGCATCAGGTCGAGGCGCTCAGCGGTGAGATCTCCGACAGCGGCAAAGGTTTCGTCGATGATGTCGGGCATCGTCAGGACGGTCGGACCGGTGTCGATGTGATAGCCGGAGACGTCGGCACGGCCGACCCGCCCACCGGGGTGGGATCCGCGCTCCACGACGGTGACCCGCAGTCCCCGCCCGGCCAGATGCAGCGCCGCCGACAGTCCGGACAGGCCGGCGCCCACCACGACCACATGTTCGGTGCGCCCGGGCACGGTGCGCATCAGGCTGTCCGCTCAGTGCAGGCCGAGGCCATCGTGATCAGCGCCGATCGGGCGTCGGGCGCGACGTCGGCGGGGCCGAGGCTGCTCAGTACCTCGACCGCCGCGTTGACTCGGTCAACGATCATGTTCTCTATCCACTGCACCGTTCCCACCTCTTTGATCAGGGCCTGCCACCGAGTCACGTCATCGGAGCCGAGATGGTCGGCCGTCATGAATTCCTTGAACTGACGCTGCTGGGCGCCAGAGGCAAGTTCGTATCCGGCGACCACCACGGTGGTCGCCTTGCGCGCGATGAGATCGGTCCCGGTCGGCTTGCCGGTCGTCGCCGGCGCACCGAAGACACCGAGCAGATCATCGCGGAGTTGGAAGGCCTCGCCGATGGCTTCGCCATAGCGGCCGAGCACATCGAGCACGGCGTCGTCACATCCGGCCAGGGCGGCACCGATCTCCAGCGGCCGGCGGACCGTGTAGTTGCCCGATTTGCGGCGTGCGACGTCGAGCACATCGGTCAGGCTGGGAAACCCGGCGCTGTCGTTGACCAGGTCGGCGAACTGGCCGACCGCCAGTTCCGTGCGCATCGCGTCATAGCGCGGCCAGGCGCGCGACAGTGCGGCACCGTCCACCCCGCTCTCGCGCAGCATCTGCTCGGCCCACACCAGGCACAGGTCACCGAGCAGCACCGCGGCGGACTCACCGAAGCGGGCCGGTGATCCGGGCAGCCCACGTTCCTGATGCCATCGCTGGAACGCGCGATGGGCGCTCGGGCGGCCGCGCCGCATATCGGACTCGTCCATCACGTCGTCCTGCACCAACGCGAACGCGTGCAGAAGTTCGAGACTGGCCGCCGCCCGGACCGTCGCGGCCGAGACGGGCGCCCCGCACTGCCAGCCGAGATAGAGGTAACTGGAGCGCACACACTTGCCCTCGGCCAGCAGGCCGCGCAGCACGTCCTCGGCGATGTCGACGTGGGCCCCGCGCAGAGTGTCGCGGCACCGCGTGTCGAGAAACTCGGTGACCGCGGCCAGCACGTCCGCGCGCAGCGGCGTGAGCCACGCAGAATCTGTCGAGCCGGCTACAGGTGGCTGGGTAGCGGCCCCGGTTCGTGCTGCCATCAGACCCATTTGTACCCCTTTTTCCGGCGGTTAAGCATCCAGTTTTGCGCTTTCTCCGGGGCCCTGCAGCGCGGGCTGCGGCCGCTATGATCATCGGCGGTTTGAGCGGTTGAGGACCGGGGCACAGATACCCACCGAGCGAAGGAAGAGGATTGGCCCGATACCTGCTTGCCGTCAGTCCGATCCGCGGTCATGTGCTGCCGATGATCGACATCGGCGCGGGTCTGCGCGCACTCGGCCACGATGTCACCCTGCTGACCGGCCCGGGATTCGTCGAGCCCGCGCGGCGGGCCGGGCTGCCCGCCATGACCCTGCCCGATGATGTCCACATCGATCCGCCGTCGGCGGCGCCCGCCCTGCTGCGCCGCGCTCCGGTGCAGCTGCGCCGGTTCTGGCTGGGCCGCGCAGAGTTGGACAGCGTCTTCGCGAAACCGCTCTGCGGCGAGGACCGTGCCCTGCGTGCCGCGTTGCGCAGTAGCCGTTTCGACGCCGTGCTGGCCGATGTCACGTTCACCGGGGCGGTGCCGCTGCTGCTGCAGGACGGCCGCCGCCCGCCGGTGGTGGTATGCAACGTCGGCCCGCTGACCCTCTCCAGTGCCGACGTCCCGCCCTTCGGTATGGCATGGCAGCCCGAAGCCGGCGTCGACTACCGGCCGATGACGGCCGTCGCGCACCGCCTCATCATGCGCGGCAGTCAGCGCAGGTTCGATCGCGCGCTGCGCCGCGCCGGGTCCCGCCGCAGCCCGGTGTTCATCAGTGACTGGCCGCGATTGGCCGACGCGGTGGTCGCGTTGTCGGTCCGCGAGTTCGAATACCCGCGCTCGGACCTGCCGCCCACAGTGGATTTCGTGGGACCGGTACTGGCGGCAAAGTACAAGGGCGACAGGGCATTACCGCCGTGGTGGCCCGATGTGCAGCGGGCCGGTGCGGTGGTGCACGTCACCCAGGGGACATTCGACAACACCGATCTGGATCAGCTGATCGCGCCCACCATGGCGGCCCTCGGCGATCGGGACGACCTGCTGGTGGTGGTCACCACCGCGCGTCCCGACGCGCGACTGAGCGCCGCGATACCGGCGAATGCGCGGGTCGCCGACTGGTTGCCGTACTCGGCCCTGATGCCGCATGTCGATGTGATGGTCACCAACGGCGGCTACGGCGGGGTGCACTACGCGCTGAGCCACGGCGTGCCGCTGGTGGTCGCGGGCGAAACATCCGACAAGGCGGAGGTGGCCGCCCGGGTCGACCACACCGGCGTCGGGGTGGACCTGGGCACCTCGACGCCGACGGCCGCGGCGATCCGCGCGGCCGTCGATCACGTGCTCCGCGATGACCGGTATCGGAGGGCGGCGCGACGCATGCAGCGCGCGATCGACGCGACGGCTCCCATCGATGCCATCGCCAACACGCTCAAACGCGCTGCGGGGTGACGGTATCTGTCGCCCGCGCGGCCTCGCGGGTACCCGCATCGGCGGTAGCGTGGTGGCATGAGTGCAGAGACGCCGGAAGAATCCCAGGGCTACAGCATCGACGACGAAGACCAGCTGCCCCAGGAGGACACCCTGCTCGACCGCGGTGTCGATGACCTGCTCGACGAGGGATACTCGCCGCCGGAGCGCTGGCAGGAGCCCCGCGAGCACGAGTCGTTGGACGAACGACTGGCCGACGAGCAGCCCGATCCCGCGCTGGGCGACGCCGATGCAGTGCCCGATGAGCAGTTCGGCGACGACGAGGTCGGTGCCCGCCGCTCGGGTCGTCTGGTGGCACCCGACGCCGGTTTCGGCGAGGACGTCGAGTCCGAGCTGCTGGGCAGCGATGTCGGCATCGATGGTGGTGCGGCCTCGGCCGAGGAGGCCGCCATCCACGTCATCGAGGACTGACGGACCGGCCCAGCAGTACCGACACGGTGAGAACTCCCAAGCCGGCCACGGCCAGCGCGGCTCCCGCCGCGGCCGGCGCGGTGTAGCCGTAACCCGCGGCGATCACCAATCCGCCGACCCAGGCGCCGGTCGCGTTGCCGATGTTGAGCGCGGAATGGTTCAGCGCGGCAGCCAGTGTCTGGGCGTCCTGGGCGACGTCCATCAGCCGGGTCTGCAGTGCCGGGCCGACCGCCGAGCCGGCCGCGCCGATGCCGAACAGCACCAGGAGCGCCGTCCACGGGTTGTGCGCTGCGGCCACGAACACCGCGAGCAGCACGCCCAGCAGGCCCAGGGACAGGTACAGCGCGCGGATCACCGAGACATCGGCCAGCCGCCCGCCGGCCAGGTTGCCGACGACCATGCCGAGACCGAAGACCATGAGCGCCACCGGAACCAGCGTGCGGGACAGCCCGGACACGTCGGTCATGGTGGTGCTGATGTAGGTGTAGACGGCGAACATGCCGCCGAAGCCGATCATGCCGACCAGCACGGCCAGCAGCACCTGCGGCCGGCGCAGTGCGCCGAGCTCGGTCAGCGGGCTGCTGACGTGCATGGTGCGCAACTGGTCGGGCAGCCAGAACCAGAGCGCGGTCATGGTGAGCACGCCGATGAACACGACGAGTCCGAACGCGCTGCGCCAGCCCAGCGACTGGCCCAGCCAGGAGGCCATCGGCACGCCGAGCACCGTCGCGATCGTCAACCCGGACAGCACATGGGCGACGGCCTTGGCCCGGTTCTGCGGTCCCATCAGATGGGCGGCCGCCAGGGCGGCGATCCCGAAGAACGCGCCGTGCGGTAGGCCCGCGACGAACCGCGCCATCACCAGCGTGAGATAGGACGGCGCGACCATGCTGGCCAGGTTTCCGACCGTGAACACCGCCATCAGTGCCAGCAGCAGCGCGCGGCGCGGGAGCCGGGCCGTCAGTGCGGCGATGGTGGGTGCGCCGATGACCACGCCCAGGGCATAGGCGGAGATGACGTGGCCCGCGGTCGGCTCGCTGATCCCGAAACTTGCCGCGATGTCCGGGAGCAGACCCATCGCGACGAACTCGGTGGTGCCGATCCCGAAGCCGCCGAGCGCCAGTGCGAACACGGCCAGCCAGCGCACCGTGGGGTCGGTGGCGATGACCGACTGCGGGCGGGTGGGGCGTTCGACGCTGGGTGTCACGCGGCCAGCCTATGGCGACTTACGTCGTATCCACAAACTAGTTTTGCATTTTTTGGTCGAAAGTGGCGAAACTTACGTCTTCGTGGTGGAATCGAGGTCGTGACCAGCGTCGGTGAGATATTTGCCCTGATCAGGGGGCGCCAGCAGATCACCCGCGCCGAGATCAGCGCCCGCACCGGCCTGTCCCGCACCGCCGTCGGGTCCCGGCTGACCGCGCTGCTGGACACCGGGTTGGTCATCGAATGCCAGCCGGCCGCCTCGACCGGTGGCCGCCCGGCGACCCAGTTGAGCTTCAACGCCGATGCCGGGGTGGTGCTGTCGGTGGCCGTGGGTATCAGCCGCACCAGGCTCGCGGTGTGCAATCTTGCCGGTGCCGTGCTGGCGCTGGCCGATATCGACTCCGAGGTGGCGCTCGGGCCCGACGATCTGATGCCCGACGTGGTCAAAGGCCTCGACGTGCTGTTGGAACAGTTTCCCGGCGCGTCGGTCTACGGGGTGGGATTGAGCCTGCCCGGGACGGTCGACGCCGGACGTGGCTGCAGTTGCGGATCGGCGATCCTGCGGGGCTGGGACGGCGTGGACCTGCGGCCGTATCTCGGTGCACTACACCGACTTTCGGGCCAGCCGGTGGTGCTCGACAACGACGCGAACGCCATCGCACTCGCCGAACGTGGTGGCGACGACGATGTGCTGGTGCTCAAGGCCTCCAGTGGTCTGGGCGCGGGCATCATCGCCGGCGGTGTGCTGTTGCGCGGTGCCGATCAGGCCGCCGGTGAGTTCGGGCACAACAAGATTGCCGCCGCGGCGGGCCTTGGATGCCGGTGCGGTGACACCGGATGTCTGGAGGCGATCGCCGGCGGCTGGGCGATCGTGCGGGCACTGCAGCAGCAGGGGCGCCCGGTGCGGCATCTGCGTGATGTCGCCGAACTCGCCCACGACGGCGACCCCGAGGCGCGCCGGATGGTCCGCGACAGCGGACGGTACGTGGGGGAGGGCATCGCGCCAGCGGTGAACCTGCTCAACCCGGCGTCGATCGTGGTGGCCGGCGATATGGCCGGCGTGCACGAGATTTTCGTGGCAGGGCTGCGAGAGACGCTGTACCGCAACGCGACCGCCCAGGCCACCAGTGCGTTGCGGGTGCGTCCGGCAACCCATGGCGACCGGTCCGCCACCGTCGGCACCGCGGCCATCGTGCTCGACCGGGTGCTCAGCGCGGCGGCGATCGACGAGCGCGTCTAGCCGTTGGCCTTGGCGATCACGTTCTCCGCGAACCACTCCAGGTTGCGGATCTTGTCATCCAGTGGCTCGGTGTCCTGCCCGGTGATGTAGGGAATCCGGAAGCCGACGATGACATCGGTGACGCCCTTGTCCTCCAGGCGCTTGACGCCGTCGAGGGTGAAACCGTCGATCGAGATGACGTGGATCTGGAACTCGTCGGCCAGGCCGATGCGCTCCTCTTCCTCCCGGTACTTCTTCAGCTTGGCCAGCAAGGGGTCGAGTTCGGCGGGATCGCCGCCGCCGTGCATCCAGCCGTCGTTGCGCGCGGCCCGCTTGAGCGCCGCATCGGCGTGCCCACCGATGAGGATCGGGATCGGCTTCGTCGGGGCCGGAGTCATCTTGAAGGCGGGGAAGTCGTAGAACTCGCCGTGGTATTCGAAATAGTCCCCGGAGGTGAGCCCCCGGATGACATCGATGCACTCGTCCATGCGCTTGCCGCGTCGCGCGTACGGGACGCCCATGATCTCGTAGTCCTCCGGCCATGGGCTGGTGCCGACGCCGAGGTTGAGCCGGTTGTCGAACATGGCCGCCAGCGAACCTGCCTGCTTGGCGACCAGCGCGGGCGGCCGGATCGGGAGTTTGAGCACGAAGACGTTGAACTGGAGCTTCGTCGTCACCGCGGACAACGCCCCGATGAGCGCGAAGGTCTCGATGAACGCCTTGCCGTCCAGGAATTCGCGGTTGCCGTCTTCGGTGTAGGGATACTTGGAGTCCGACACCTGCGGGTAGGCGACGCTGTCCGCGATGGTCATCCCGTGGTATCCGGCCTCGTCGGCGGCCTTGGCCAACGGGATGTAGTACTTGGGGTCGGTCATGGCTTCCGCATAGGTGAACCGCATGACGCCGATACTAGAACACGTTCTAGTTCTGCGGCGCGGAACCGGTGAGGAGGATGGGCGGGTGCCGAGATCCCGGCCGGATTCCCGGCCCCGCCGACCGTGGCTCACCCGCAATGTCCGATTGTGCTCGGCGGTGTGTTCGCGGTGGCGATGCTGGTGGCGGCCTACCGCGCAAAGGGCGGGACGCCGACACCGGTGATCGAGTAACCACCCTGCTGGCTGCGTTCGGTGAACCTCGCCGACGCGGACCGGCGCTCGATCGTCACCGTCATCGGGTTGCGCGCGTCATCGGGCAGCGTGTCGAAAACCGTTCCCCGCCAGTGGTACTGGCCATCGATCGGATCGAGGTGCCCAGCCAGGCGAACCCGGGCCACCCGACCGTCGATGGTGGCGGGCCCGTCGTAGAGATCGTCGTCCTCGGCAGCGACGATCTCGGTGCGGCCCGCCGGGGCCACCGCGCCACCGGGAAGGAACCCGCTGCGCCGCCACATCCGCCGCGCGATCGGGCCCAGCAGCCCGACCTCCTCCAGGAACGAGGCCAGCGGGGCGAAGCCGGCGATCTGCACCTCGTGGCGGTGCGGGGAGCGGCGTGCCATCCGCCGCGCGGCCCGGCCGTCCAGGCCGACCCGGCGGTACTGCACCTGATTGGTGAACAGGAAACGGAAGAACGGACCGCCGACGCCGTTGATGTTTCCGATCCAGGCCCGCTTGAGTCGTGACATCTGCGGCGTGCGTTTGCGCAGCCCGTCGCGGGCGAACTGAATGTGCCGGGACTCCTCGGTGACATGGATGCGCATGAGCCGTTGCACCATCGGCTGCAATTCGTCATCGTCGGACATCTGGCGCTGCAGCGCGTCGAAGATCTCCTCGCCGATCAGCGCGGCCACCCACAGCGCGGAGCCGCGGAAGGCGAACGGCAGCGCGTTGATGATGATGCGCTGATACAGCTTGGGCCGCACCGGGTCGGCGCCCACCTTGGCGATGGCCTTGCCGAACATCACCATGTGCCGGGTCTCGTCGCCGAGTTCGGTCAGCTCGTAATGGGTGGTGGGTGCGGTCGGATCCTGATGCATCATCTTGCGCAGCAGTGCCTGGTTGAGGATGTTCTCGAACCAGATGCCCGCCGAGAGGGTGTTCACCAGTTCCTGGCGGGACAGTTCGATCTGCTCGGCCCGGCTCATCGCCTCCCACAGCGGGGTGCCGTAGAGCGACACCACCCGCGGCGGCAGGTAGAACTTGTCGGGATCCAGGGGTGCGTCCCAGTCGATGTCCACGACGGGCGCATAGGACTTGCGCACCGATCCCTTGAGCAGGCGCTCCGCGAACTCCGCGCGCGTCGTCTGTGCCTTCACCGAAGCTGTCATCGTCGACTCCCTCGCATGGTGCGTGAGCCTTGAAGCTACGGCCGATACCAGCGGTAGTCAATACCTGCGGTACTGGGTAATTTCCGCGGTCGACAATGCGGCTAGCCTTCGCGGGTGCGCAGAATTCATGTGATCGGTATCGGTGCGGGTGACCCGGACTACGTGACAGCGCAGGCCATCTCGGCGCTCAACGACACGCAGGTGTTCTTCGCCATGGACAAGGGCGATGCCAAGGACGATCTGGTGGCGCTGCGCAGGCACATCTGTGAACGGTTCATCGAGCAGCCCGGCTACCGGTTCGTCGAACTGCCCGATCCCACCCGCGCCACCGATGTCCACTACGAGCAGGCCGTCAGCGACTGGCACGCCGCCCGCGCCCGGCTGTGGGCGCAGGCGATCGAGGCCGAGCTGCCCGACGGCGCATGCGGATCCTTCCTCGCCTGGGGTGACCCGTCGCTGTACGACAGCACGCTGCGCATACTGGACCGTGTCGCCGAACATGTGGAGTTCGAGTTCGATGTCATCCCCGGCATCACCGCCATCCAGGCGCTCACCGCCCGACATCGCATTCCGCTCAACGATATCGGCGAAGCCGTGCTCATCACCACCGGCCGGCGGCTGCGTGATGAGGGGGTCCGCGGCGCCGCGGTGGTGATGCTCGACTGCGAATGTTCATTCCTGGGCACTCCTGCGGACACCCGCATCTGGTGGGGCGCCTACCTCGGCACGCCCGACGAGTTGCTGGTGCACGGCACGGTGGGTGAGGTCGGTGACCGAATCGCCGAAATACGTGCCGCGGCAAGGGAACGGCACGGCTGGATCATGGACATCTACCTGCTGCGCACGGCAGACTGAACCGCATGAGCGCAGCGTGCGGAGCGAATCGACTTTCGACATGGCCCAGCCGAGCGTGTGAGGCAGCGGCATGAACTTTCTGCTGCGCGCCGCACTGACCGGAGTCGCCTTGTGGGTGGTGACGCTGATCGTGCCCGGTGTCAGCATCCTCGGCGGCGACTCCGCCATCGAGCGGGCGGGCATCATCTTCGTCGTCGCGGTGGTGTTCGGACTCGTGAACGCGGTGATCAAGCCGATCGTGCAGTTCATTTCGATACCGCTCTACATTCTGACCCTGGGCCTCATCCACATCGTCATCAACGCGCTGATGCTGTGGATCACCTCCTGGATCACCGAGCACACCACCCACTGGGGCCTGTTCATCGACGACTTCTGGTGGACGGCGATCTGGGCCGCGATCGTGCTGTCGTTCGTCAGCTGGTTGCTGTCGCTGGTTGCCGGAGACGCGAAAAGGGCTGTGCAGTAACAGTTCAGCCGCTGCCGCAGGCCATGGCCACCGTGACTGCCGGCTGCCGGCGATGCGGCGGCGCGCCGGCGAACCACCGCACTGCGCGCCGATAACGGCACTCACCGCGGGTCCTCTCGAGTCACACTGGTGAGATGCCTGAACTGCCCGAAGTGGAGGCGCTCGCCGATCACCTGCGCCGGCACGCCGTCGGCACGGTGATCGGCAGGGTTGACATCGCCGCCCTGTCGGTACTGAAGACCTTCGACCCGCCGGTGACCGCCCTGCACGGTGCCGAGGTGACCGGTGCCGCTCGGTGGGGCAAATACCTTGGCCTGCAGGCCGGTGAGCTGTACCTGATCACCCACCTGTCGCGGGCCGGCTGGCTGCGCTGGTCGGACAAGCTGGCCCCGACCCCGCTCAAACCGGGTAAGGGCCCCATCGCGTTGCGCGTGCATCTGGGTGACGGGCACGGTTTCGATCTGACCGAGGCCGGCACCCAGAAGCGGTTGGCGGTGTGGGTGGTGAGAAACCCGATGGACGTGCCGCAGATCGCCGGTCTCGGACCCGATGCGCTGGAACTGGATGTCGACGGGCTGCATCAGGCGCTGGCCGGTCACGGTGGGCGCATCAAGACCGTTCTGACCGACCAGAAGGTGATCGCCGGTATCGGGAATGCCTACAGCGACGAGATCCTGCATGTGGCGAGGCTGTCGCCGTTCGCGACCGCCGACAAGCTCTCCGATGCGCAGCTGGCCGATCTGCACGATGCGATGTCCTCGGTGCTCACCGACGCGGTGACGCGTTCGGTGGGCCAGCAGGCGGCGACCCTGAAAGGGGAGAAGCGCTCCGGGCTGCGGGTGCACGCCCGCACCGGGCTGCCGTGCCCGGTGTGCGGGGACACCGTCGCCGAGGTGTCCTTCGTCGACAAGTCGTTCCAGTACTGCCCGACCTGTCAGACCGGCGGCAAAGTGCTCGCGGATCGCAGAATGTCGCGGTTGCTCAAGTAGATTTCCAGCCGTGACCCGTCCTCATCCCCGGCCGGATCGTGACCGCGGTGTCTGACGACACCGTCGCCGTCGAGTTCATCGCCCGGCTCGGGTCGGCGATGCTCAGCGCCGACTATCCGGTGCCGATGGTCCGCCACGCCCTGGAGCGGGTGGCCGCGCGCCAAGGTATCGACTGCCCGGTGCTCGTGTTGCCGAACTTCATCCAGGCCGGCGACCGGCACCACACCACCGTGGTGCGGGGTGCGACGTTGCGTTATGACCAGACCTTTCCGTTGGGCGAATTGGTGGAGCAGGCCCAGGCCGGTCGGCTCGACCCGGTCCAGGGACTGGCCGAGCTGGACCGCATGCATGCGCTGCCCCGCCGCTTTCCCGGTTGGGTCGGCGTCATCGGCTACGGATTGCAGAGCGCCGCATACGGATTGATCCTGCAACCGACGGTGGTGTCGCTGGTCGCCGCGACCGTTTTCGGGCTGTTCGTGGGACTGCTGGAGCTGCTGACCCGCAGGAACGCCGCGGTGCGACAGCTGCTCCCGGTGCTCAGCGCCTTCGTCGTCACCTATGTCGCGTTCAGCCTCGGGCGGCTCCTGCACATGGGCCATGACAGTCTGCGGGTACTGATCGCGCCACTGACCCTCTTCCTGCCGGGGGTGGCGATCACGCTGTCGGTCATCGAGTCGTCGACCGGTGAGGTGGTCAGCGGGTCGGCGCGCCTGATGGGCGGGCTGATGCGGCTGGCGCAACTGGCGCTGGGCATCCTGCTGGCCGTCCAGTTGCTCGGGCTGACCTGGTCGGAACTCGCCGACGTCGAGGTCAACACGCTGGGCAGCTGGGCGCCCTGGGTGGGGGTGGCGGTCTACGCCGTCGGGATCACCTTGCACCTGGGGCCGCCGCGCGGTTTCGCCCCGTGGCTGACGCTGGTGCTGTTCACCGCGTACGGCGCCCAGCTGCTGACGAACGCGGTATTCGGCGGGTACATGAGCGGCTTCGGCGGCGGCCTGATCTTGATCCTGTCCGCGCTGGCGCTCAGCAGGCTGTCGATGACACCGGTGGCCCAGGTGATGCTGGCCCCCGGGTTCTGGCTGTTGGTGCCCAGTTCGATCGGCATGATCGGGCTCGCTCAGCTGGCATCGGGGCAGGCCAGCGGCGCGATCACGGTGATGCTGGTGTCGATGATGTCGATCGCGTTGGGGTTCACCACCGGATACGCGGCCTGGAACGCCGTCGCGCGCCGGGGTGCGGACCCCGAATCGTCGTCCGAGCTCTGACGGTTTCTGGTCAGCTGTTTAACTCGGTTATCCTGCTGGCATGACCCGCCAGAAGATCCTCATCACCGGTGCCAGCTCGGGCCTGGGCGCCGGCATGGCCCGCGCCTTCGCCGCCAAAGGCCGGGACCTGGCATTGTGTGCCCGCCGCGTGGAACGCCTCGAAGAGCTGCGCGCTGAGATCCTCGACAAGCACCCGTACGCGAAGGTCGCGATCGCGGCGCTGGACGTCGACGATCACGAGGCCATCCCGCGGGTCTTCGGTGAGCTGTCCGAGGAACTCGGCGGTATCGACCGGGTGATCGTCAACGCCGGCATCGGCAAGGGCTGGCCGCTCGGCGAGGGCAAGCCGTGGGCCAATAAGGCCACCATCAACACCAACCTGATCTCGGGCATGGTGCAGATCGAGACCGCGCTGGAGATGTTCAAGAAATCCGGCGCCGGGCACCTGGTGCTGATCTCGTCGGTACTCGGCAACACCGGCGTGCCCGGGGGCAAGGCCGCCTACTGCGCGAGCAAGGCCGGTATGACCTCGCTGGGTGAGTCGCTGCGCGCCGAGTACGACAAGGGGCCCATCCGGATCACCGTCATCGAACCCGGCTACATCGAATCCGAGATGACCGCGAAATCGGCGACCACCCTGCTGATGGTCGACAACGAGACCGGTGTCCGCAAGATGGTGGAGGCGATCGAGAAGGAAAAGGGGCGCGCCGTCGTGCCGTCCTGGCCGTGGGCGCCGATCACCCAGATCATGCGGCTGCTGCCGCCCAAGTACACCAAACGCTTCGCCTGAACTTTCGTTTCGCACGATGTTTGGCCCGGCTTCGCCGGTGGTAACCGTTTCTCCATGATGGTGAAACTGACGAAGATGACGCCCCTCTTGTTCGCAGGCGCCGCCGGAGCGGCCATCGCGTTCTCGCCGATCGCCGGCGCGGAGCCCGCTCCGCCGCCGTGCTGGAACCCCGATGGCACCCCGTGCGCCAGCGTCGGCACCGCCGGTCCGGACGGCGCGAATGTGGCCATTCCCGGCGGGCCGGTCGGTGAAGCCGGTCCCGGCGGTGCCAGTGGCGTGATTCCCGGCGGCCCGGGTGGCGCGGCAGGTCCCGACGGTGCGACCGGATCCATCCCCGGCGGTCCGGCGGGCACCGCAGGTCCCGGCGGTGCCAGCGGTGGGATCCCCGGCGGCCCGGTGGGCAGCGCAGGCCCCGGTGGCGCCAGCGGCTGCATCCCGGGTATCGGGTGCGCCACCATCCCCGCTCCCTAACTGACCGCGAGTCACGCGTACCCGCTGCGAACTGCACCTCAGTCGCAGCGGGTACGCGTGTTTCGGCGGGTCGTGGTCAGGCGCTGCGGCCGCGCTCGGCGCGGTAGCGGCGCACCAACGCATCGGTGGAGCTGTCGGTCTGAGTGGCCGGCGCCGTGTCGTCGGTGAGCACCGGCAGCAGCGCGTTGGCCTGGGTCTTGCCCAGCTCCACGCCCCATTGGTCGAAGGAGTCGATACCCCAGATCACACCCTCGGTGAACACCTGGTGCTCGTAGAGCGCAATCAACTGGCCCACCACCGAGGGGGTCAGTTTGGTCGCCAGGATCGAGGTGGTGGGCCGGTTACCCGGCATCACCTTGTGCGGGACGACATCGGCATCGGTGCCCTCGCCCGCGATCTCCTCGGCGGTCTTGCCGAACGCCAGAACCTGGGTCTGGGCGAAGAAGTTGCTCATCAACAGGTCGTGCATGCTGCCGGTGCCGTCCGCGGTCGGCAGGTCATCGGTGGGCTGGGAGAACCCGATGAAATCGGCGGGGATCAGCCGGGTGCCCTGGTGCAGCAACTGGTAGAACGCGTGCTGGCCGTTGGTTCCCGGTTCGCCCCAATAGATTTCGCCGGTATCGGTGCTGACCGGGGTGCCGTCGGCGCGGACCGACTTGCCGTTGGACTCCATCGTCAGCTGCTGCAGGTAGGCCGCGAACCGAGACAGATCGTTGGAGTAGGGCAGTACCGCACGGGACTGCGCGCCGAAGAAATTGTTGTACCAGAGGCCGATCAGGCCGAGCAGCGCCGGCGCGTTCTCGGCCAGCGGCGCGGTGCGGAAGTGCTCGTCGAGCAGATGGAACCCGGCCAGGAACTCCGCGAACCGCTCCCTGCCGATCACCGCCATCACGGACAGCCCGATGGCGCTGTCCACCGAATAGCGCCCGCCGACCCAGTCCCAGAAACCGAACATGTTGGCGGTGTCGATCCCGAACTCGTCGACCAGCTTCTTGTTGGTGGAGACCGCCACGAAGTGCTTGGCGACCGCGTCCTCGCCGAGTGCGTCGATGAGCCAGCGCCGCGCCGCGGTGGCGTTGGTCAGTGTCTCCAAGGTGGAGAACGTCTTGGAGGCGATCACGAAAAGCGTTGTGGCCGGGTCGAGCCCGTCGAGTTTGGCGACCAGGTCGGCCGGGTCGACGTTGGAGACGAACCGCGCCGAGATGCCGGCATCGGCGTAGTGGCGCAGCGCGTCGTAGACCATCACCGGACCCAGATCCGAGCCGCCGATCCCGATGTTGACGACGGTCGTGATCCGCGCACCCGTCGCCCCGGTCCAGGCACCCGAGCGCAGCCGGTCGGTGAACTCACCCATCGCATCGAGGACGGCGTGCACATCGGCGACGACGTCCTGGCCGTCCACGGTCAGCTCGGCGCCCTTGGGCAGGCGCAGCGCGGTGTGCAGCACGGCGCGGCCCTCGGAGGTGTTGATGTGCTCACCCGCGTACATGGCGTCCCGGCGGCCCTCCAGGTCGGCGGCGGTGGCCAGATCGACCAGCAGCGCCAGGGTTTCGCGCGTCAGCCGGTGCTTGCTGTAGTCGATGTAGAGATCGCCGACGGTCAGCGTGAGGTCGGTGCCGCGGGCCGGATCCTCGGCGAAGAGCTCCCGAAGATTCTTCGGTGCAACCACCTCATGGTGGCGTTGCAGCGAATGCCATGCGGCCGTATCGGTGATGTCAGCACTCATTCTTCCGACCTTAGTGCGGCGCACGTTTCAAGGGTGTACATGATGGATGTATGCACATCGACGAGTTGCTTTCATCCGTGCCCACCGGCTTGTGGATCGGCGGTGAGGAGCGCGCGGGCTCGTCCAGCTTCGACGTGCTCAATCCGGCGACCGACGAGGTGATCACCTCGGTGGCCGACGCCACCGCGGCCGACGGGATCGCCGCGCTGGACGCCGCCGCGGCGGCGCAGGCCGACTGGGCCGCCACCCCGGCCCGCGAGCGCGGCGAGATCCTGCGTTCGGTGTTCGAAACCCTCACCGCGCGAAGCGAAGATCTCGCCACCCTGATGACCCTGGAGATGGGCAAGGTGATCGCCGAGAGCCGCGGCGAGGTCCGCTACGGCGCCGAGTTCTTCCGCTGGTTCGCCGAGGAGGCGGTGCGCATCGCCGGGCGCTACACCGCGGCCCCGGCGGGCACCGGACGCATCCTGGTCACCAAGATGCCCGTCGGCCCCTGCTACGCCATCACCCCGTGGAACTTCCCGCTGGCGATGGGCACCCGCAAGATCGGCCCGGCGCTGGCCGCCGGCTGCACCATGGTGGTCAAACCCGCCCAGGAGACGCCGCTGACCATGCTGCTGCTGGCCAAGCTCATCGACGATGCCGGCCTGCCCAAGGGCGTGCTCTCGGTGCTGCCGACCACCAAGCCGGGCGAGCTGACCACCGCCCTCATCGACGACGGCCGGCTGCGCAAACTCACCTTCACCGGGTCCACCGGGGTGGGCAAGGCGCTGGTGAAGCAGTCCAGCGACAAGTTGCTGCGCACCTCGATGGAGCTCGGCGGCAACGCCCCGTTCGTGGTGTTCGACGACGCCGACGTCGACGCCGCGGTCGAGGGTGCGCTGCTGGCCAAGATGCGCAACGGCGGCGAGGCATGCACGGCGGCCAACCGCTTCCATGTCGCCAACGCGGTCCGCGCGGAGTTCACCGACAAGCTGGTCAAGCGGATGAGCGAGTACACGCTGGGCAACGGCCTCGACGATTCCTCGACGCTGGGCCCGCTGATCTCGGCCAAACAGCTCGGCATCGTCGCCGACCTGGTCTCCGACGCGGTGTCCCGCGGCGCGGAGGTCGCTGTCGGCGGCGTCGCCCCCGGCGGCCCCGGGCACTTCTACCCGGCCACCGTGCTGGCCGATGTGCCCGCCGACGCGCGCATCCTCAAGGAGGAGGTGTTCGGGCCCGTCGCGCCGATCACCGGGTTCGACACCGAGCAGGAGGGCATCGCCGCGGCCAATGACACCGCCTACGGGTTGGCGTCCTACATCTACACGCAGTCACTCGACCGCGCGCTGCGCGTCGCCGAGTCCGTGCAGGCCGGCATGGTCGGGGTGAACCGCGGCGTCATCTCCGATGCCGCCGCCCCGTTCGGCGGGATCAAGGAATCCGGGTTCGGTCGCGAGGGCGGTTCCGAGGGCATCGAGGAGTACCTGGAGACCAAGTACATCGCGTTCACGAGCTAGTGGCCGAGGCGGCCGCGGCCCAGGCGTAACAGCAGCATGGCGAGGTCTTTACCCTCCGGGCCGAGCTCGCTGTAACGCTCGATGACCTTCATCTCCCGGCTGTGCACCAGCCGGGTCCCGCCGGAGGCCATCCGGGCCTTGCCGATGATGCGGGAGACCTCGGTGCGGCGCTTCACCGCGGCCAGGATCGCGGCATCCAGCTCGTCGATCTCCAGGCGGAGGTCGTCGATGTTGGCGGCGGGCTCGGGAAGCACGACCCGAGTGTGCCACCCGACGCAGATTCGGTGCAAAGCCGGGTCACGGGGATGTCACCGTTCAGCGGTAGATTCGAGACCGAAATGACATCGCTTTCTCACGCACCGACGCACGCTTCCGGTGGGGCCACCGAAACCGAACAATTGCTCGAGGGCCTGAACCCCCAGCAGCGCCAGGCCGTGCTGCACGAGGGGTCCCCGCTGCTCATCGTGGCCGGCGCCGGCTCGGGCAAAACCGCCGTGCTCACCCGGCGCATCGCCTATCTGCTCGCCGCCCGCGAGGTCGGCGTCGGTCAGGTGCTGGCCATCACCTTCACCAACAAGGCGGCCGCCGAGATGCGTGAGCGGGTGGTGGCCCTCATCGGTCCGCGCGCCCGCAACATGTGGGTGTCCACCTTCCACTCCACCTGTGTGCGCATCCTGCGCAACCAGGCCTCACTGCTGCCCGGGCTGAACTCCAACTTCTCCATCTACGACGCCGACGACTCGCGGCGGTTGCTCACGATGATCGCCAAGGACATGGGCCTGGACACCAAGCGGTATTCCTCGCGGCTGCTGTCCAACGGCATCTCCAACCTGAAGAACGAACTGATCGACCCGGACCGGGCGCTGGCCGATCTCACCGAGACCGCCGATGACATGTCCAAGACGGTGGCCTCGGTGTACGGCGAGTACCAGCGCCGGTTGCGCGCGGCCAACGCCCTGGACTTCGACGACCTGATCGGTGAGACAGTCGCTGTGCTGCAAGCATTTCCGCAGATCGCGCAGTACTACCGACGGCGGTTCCGGCATATCCTGGTCGACGAGTACCAGGACACCAACCATGCCCAGTACATGCTGGTGCGCGAACTCGTCGGAGTCGAGACCACGCAGGATGGAGTGCCGCCCGGCGAGCTGTGCGTGGTGGGTGACGCCGACCAGTCGATCTACGCATTCCGCGGCGCCACCATTCGCAATATCGAGGACTTCGAACGCGACTACCCGGACGCGACAACCATTCTGCTGGAACAGAACTACCGCTCCACCCAGACCATCCTCAATGCCGCCAACGCCGTCATCTCCCGCAACGCCGGACGCCGCGAGAAGCGGCTGTGGACCGATTCCGGTGAGGGCGAGCTGATCGTCGGGTATGTCGCCGACAACGAGCATGACGAGGCGCGCTTCGTCGCCGAGGAGATCGACGCCCTCGCCGACCGCAACGAGATCAACTATTCCGATGTCGCGGTGTTCTACCGCACCAACAACAACTCGCGGGCGCTGGAAGAGGTGTTCATCCGCGCCGGCATCCCGTACAAGGTCGTCGGCGGTGTCCGGTTTTACGAGCGCAAGGAGATCCGCGATATCGTCGCCTATCTGCGGGTGCTGGACAACCCGGGGGACGCGGTGAGCATGCGGCGCATCCTGAACACCCCGCGCCGCGGTATCGGGGACCGCGCCGAAGCCTGTGTCGCGGTGTACGCCGAGAACACCGGCGCGAGCTTCAACGACGCCCTGCAAGCCGCCGCCGAGGGCCGGGTACCGATGCTGAACACCCGCTCGGAGAAGGCGATCGCGTCCTTCGTGCAACTGCTGGACAGCCTGCGCGGCGGGCTGGACGGTGAACTCGGCGATCTGGTGGAGGCCGTGCTGGACCGCACCGGGTACCGGCGCGAGCTCGAATCCTCCACTGACCCACAGGATCTGGCGCGGCTGGACAACCTCAACGAACTCGTCAGCGTCGCACACGAATTCAGCATCGACCTGGCCAATGCCCAGGCGCTGCGCGAGGAGGAGGGCACACCGCAGGACGAGGACGTCCCCGATACCGGTGTGCTGGCCCAGTTCCTGGAGCGGGTGTCCCTGGTCGCCGACGCCGACGGTATCCCCGAACACGAATCCGGGGTGGTCACCATGATGACGCTGCACACCGCCAAGGGCCTGGAATTCCCGGTGGTCTTCGTGACCGGTTGGGAGGACGGCATGTTCCCGCACATGCGCGCGCTGGGCGACCCGACCGAACTGTCCGAGGAGCGCCGGTTGGCCTATGTCGGCATCACCCGGGCGCGGCAGCGGCTCTACCTGAGCCGGGCCAAGGTGCGCTCGTCCTGGGGGCAGCCGATGCTGAACCCGGAGTCACGTTTCCTGCGTGAGATTCCGGAAGACCTGATCGACTGGCGCCGCGTCGAGACCCCGGCCTCGGTGCTCAGCGCGCCGCGCAGCGTCGGGCGCTTCGCCGACAACGCGCGACCGGCGCCGGCCAAGGCGCGCAACCGCGCGATGATCACGCTGGAACCGGGGGACCGGGTCACCCACGACAAGTACGGTCTCGGCCGCGTGGAAGAGGTCTCCGGGGCGGGGGAGTCGGCGATGTCGCTCATCGACTTCGGCAGCGCCGGACGGGTGAAGTTGATGCACAACCACGCGCCGGTGCAGAAGCTCTAGATCGGCAGGGTCGGGGATCAGCTGCGCGCCCAGTCCCGGGTGCTCGGCAATGCGGCGAGCACGATCGCCGAGACCGGCAGCAGCGGCATGGCGTAGACCACTGGATGCAGTTTGGCGCCGGCCAGGAACAGGCTGCCGAAGATGAGCAGCCCGATGGCGGCACCGACCGCGATCAACAGCCGACCCATCCGGCGCCGTAACAGCAGCGCGATCAACCCGCCGATCCCTGCGGCGGCCGAGATGGCGGTGAGGAAGCCGATCGCGATGCAGAACAGTAGATCGGTGCTCCACCATCCGGCGATCAGGTCGGTGGCGATCACGGCGGTGGCCCAGCCGGACAGGATGCTCGCTGTGGCGGCCGCGATGGCGGTACCCGGACCCGGAGGTCGACGCGAGGGCACCGCGACCGGAACCGGACGCGGAATGTAGGCGGTCTGTCCGCGCACATAGGACGTCGGGTCCTCGGGAGTCGACGGCGGAACGACAACCGGGAACGAGCCGGTCGGGGTGCGGCGGATGATGCGGGGCTGACCGGGAGACGGCGGCCCTGCGAGGGGATCCGGGTTCGTCACCCTATCCAACGTAATTGCCGGGGCTGAGGCCCCGCTGTGCCAGCCACGGCACCGGATCGATCCGGTTGGAGCCGTTCACCAGCACCTCGAAGTGCAGGTGCGGCCCGGTCGAGTTACCGCGGTTGCCCATGGTGGCGATCTGGTCGCCGGCCATCACCCGCTGGCCCTTGCTGACCAGCCAGGTGTTGATGTGCCCGTACAGGGTCACGGTGCCGTCCGAGTGCCGCAGCTTCACCAGCGCGCCGTACCCGGCCGTCGGACCGACCTCGACGACGACGCCGTCGCTGGCGGCCAGAATGGGCGTGCCGATGGGGCCGGCGATATCGATGCCGCCGTGCAGCACGCCCCAGCGATAACCGAACCCGGACGTCCACACACCCTTGGTGGGCATCGCGAACAGCGGGCGCGCCAGCCGGGCCTCGCGCTCGGCGCGCTCTTGGGCGAACGCGGCGGCCTTGGTGATCTCCTCGGCGTGGATCGCCGACGAGGCGACCGGCTGGACGGCGACGATCTGCATGCCGTCGGGCGAGCCGCTGATGGCGGCGCCGTTGATGAGGGTGTTGTCGGCGGCCAGCACGGTGTCGGTCGATGTGGTGTCGTCGGCGGTGCTCAGCGAGTAGGCGCCGGACGCGGTCGCGCCGGCGGCCATCGCGGCGATCATCAGCCGGCTCTTGACCGCGCCGACGGTCTGCTTGCGATGCGCGCCGCCGCTGCGCTGCTGGGGGCCGCGCAGGTCGATCACGTCGGTGAGGGCGTTTCCGTCGCTCAGGTCGGTGTGAGAATCGCGATAGGCGTGCGAGGAGCCGGGCTCGTTGCCGGCGTCGCCGTGCGGCGAGGTCTGTGACCGGAACTCGCTCGGTACGACCAGCCGCAGCGGCACCAGGTCGTCGGTGTCGTGGAGGTCGTCGAGTTCGGGCGCGGCGATCACCCGCTGTTCCTTGTCGAACGCGGAACTATCGCGAAAGTCCAGGTCATGAAGGTCGCCGAACTCGTTGAACGGGATGATGTCGGTGACTTCGGCGCGGCTTTGGGTGGCGAGCCCTTTCGTCGCTACCCCCCGGAGGGTTCGGGACGAACTGTGCTCAGCCAACCTGGAATATCCTTCGTGCCGTGACCTGACCGTTATCAAGACCAAGAGGCACGTTAACGAAATCCCAATGTTGGTGGCAACTTAAGCGGCCATTCCCACACCGAATGTGACTTGTATCACCAACGGCACCCGGTGAGATGTACCACATGAGCGGTGGGCGATGACGGCGCCCGACACCGGGATGGATACAGTGCCAGCGAGCCTGTCGCGGCCTTCCGGCCGGTCCGGCGGCCCACCTTCAGAAGTCAGTTCGCACCGACGCGATTTAGGAAGCTCATGGATCTGTTCGAATACCAGGCGAAAGAGCTGTTCGCCAAGCACAACGTACCCACCACGCCCGGACGGGTCACCGACTCGGCCGAGGACGCCAAGGCGATCGCCGAGGAAATCGGCAAGCCGGTCATGGTGAAGGCTCAGGTCAAGGTCGGCGGCCGCGGCAAGGCGGGGGGCGTGAAGTACGCGGCCACCCCCGAGGACGCCTTCACCCACGCGCAGAACATCCTGGGTCTGGACATCAAGGGCCACGTCGTCAAGAAGCTGTTGGTGGCCGAGGCCAGCGACATCGCCGAGGAGTACTACATCTCCTTCCTGCTCGACCGCTCCAACCGCACCTACCTGGCCATGTGCTCGGTCGAGGGCGGCATGGAGATCGAGGAGGTCGCCGCGACCAAACCCGAGCGCCTCGCCAAGGTGCCCGTCGACGCCGTCAAGGGTGTCGATCTGGCCTTCGCGCGCGAGATCGCCGAGAAGGGCCACCTGCCGGCCGAGGTGCTCGACGCCGCCGCGGTGACCATCCAGAAGCTCTGGGAGGTCTTCGTCGGTGAGGACGCCACCCTGGTGGAGGTCAACCCGCTGGTGCGCACGCCCGACGATCAGATCCTGGCCCTGGACGGCAAGGTCACCCTGGACGCGAACGCCGACTTCCGCCAGCCCGGCCACGCCGAGTTCGAGGACCGCGACGCCACCGATCCCCTCGAGCTCAAGGCCAAGGAGAACGATCTCAACTACGTCAAGCTCGACGGCGAGGTGGGCATCATCGGCAACGGCGCCGGTCTGGTCATGTCGACCCTGGACGTGGTGGCCTACGCGGGCGAGAAGCACGGCGGTGTGAAGCCGGCCAACTTCCTCGATATCGGCGGCGGCGCCTCGGCCGAGGTGATGGCCAACGGGCTCGACGTCATCCTGGGCGACAGCCAGGTCAAGAGCGTGTTCGTCAACGTGTTCGGCGGGATCACCGCCTGTGACGCGGTGGCCAACGGCATCGTCAAGGCGCTGGAGATCCTCGGCGACGAGGCCAACAAGCCGCTCGTGGTGCGCCTGGACGGCAACAACGTGGAAGAGGGCCGGCGTATCCTGGCCGAGGCCAACCATCCCCTGGTCATCCAGGCCGAAACCATGGACTCCGGCGCCGATAAGGCCGCCGAGCTGGCGAACAAGTAAGGGCCGACGAACAATGTCTATTTTCCTCAACAAGGATTCCAAGGTCATCGTCCAGGGCATCACCGGTGGCGAGGGCACCAAGCACACCAAGTTGATGCTCAAGGCCGGCACCCAGATCGTGGGCGGCGTCAACGCCCGCAAGGCCGGCACGACCGTCAAGCACGAAGACAAGGACGGCAACGCCATCGAGCTGCCCGTCTTCGGCAGCGTCGCGGAGGCCATGAAGGAGACCGGCGCCGACGTGTCGATCGCCTTCGTGCCGCCGGCGTTCTCCAAGGACGCGATCATCGAGGCCATCGACGCCGAGATTCCGCTGCTGGTCGTCATCACCGAGGGAATCCCGGTGCAGGACAGCGCCTATGCGTGGGCCTACAACGTGGACAAGGGTGAGAAGACCCGGATCATCGGGCCCAACTGCCCCGGCATCATCACCCCCGGCGAGTCGCTGGTCGGCATCACGCCGAACAACATCACCGGCAAGGGCCCGATCGGGCTGGTCTCCAAGTCCGGCACCCTGACCTACCAGATGATGTACGAGCTGCGCGATCTCGGCTTCTCGACCGCCATCGGTATCGGCGGCGACCCGGTCATCGGCACCACCCACATCGACGCCATCGAGGCGTTCGAGAAGGACCCGGAGACCAAGCTCATCGTGATGATCGGCGAGATCGGTGGCGACGCCGAAGAGAAGGCCGCCGCCTACATCAAGGCCAACGTCACCAAGCCGGTCGTCGGCTACGTGGCGGGTTTCACCGCTCCCGAGGGCAAGACGATGGGCCACGCCGGCGCCATCGTGTCCGACGGTGCGGGCACCGCGGCCGGCAAGCAGGAGGCCCTGGAGGCCGCCGGCGTGAAGGTCGGTAAGACCCCGTCGGAGACCGCCGCCAAGGCGCGTGAGCTGCTCGCAGGTCTGTAACTGCACAAGAGGCACGCGAAAAGCCCCTGGGATCATTGCGATCCCAGGGGCTTTTCGTGCGCCAGCTCAAAGGTGCGCGGCCAGGAACCTCTCCACGGCGTGGTACAGGTCGATGTTGTTGTCCGGGTTGACGAATCCGTGCCCCTCGTCCTGTTTGACCATGTACTCGACCTCGACGCCCCGGGCGCGCAGCGCCGCGACCATGTTGTCGGACTCGGCCTGCACCACCCGAGAATCGTTGGCGCCCTGCACCACCAGCAGTGGGGTGCGGATCCGGTCCACCCGGGTGATCGGTGAGCGGGCCAGCATATCGGCCTCCTGCTGCGGATCCGACGGGTCCCCGACGTAGAGATTCCAGTTGTTGGCCAGGAATCTACGGCCCACATCGGGCAGCGTGCGCATGAAGTTGGGCAGGCTTGAGATCCCCACGTAGTCGATGGCCGCGGCGAAAACGTCCGGGGTGAATGTGACACCGACCAGCGTGGCGTAGCCGCCATAGGAGCCGCCGAAGATGGCCACCCGGTCCCGGTCGGCGAAGCCCTGCTTGACCGCCCAGTCAACCGCATCGATCAGATCGTCGTGCATCTTGCCGGCGAACTCGCCGATGGCGGCTTGGGTGAACGCTTTGCCGTATCCGGTCGATCCGCGGAAGTTGACCTGCAGCACCGCGTATCCGCGGTTGGCCAGCAGCTGCACGTCGGGCTGGTAGCCCCAGCAGTCCCGTGCCCACGGACCGCCGTGCACCAGCAGTACCAGCGGGAGGTTCTCCGGCGGCCTGCCCACCGGCAGCGTCAGATAGGCGTGCAGGTCCAGCCCATCGCGTGCGGTGACGGTGACCGGTGTCATCTCGGCCAGCGCCGCGGGATCCAGGTGTGGGTAGGGCCGGAACAACAGTCGGCTCTCGCCGGTGGCATGGTCGTAGAAATAGGTGGCGTGCGGGTCGCGGTCATGGGTGAAGCTGACCACCCAGCGCTGCCCGCTGTCGTCACAGGAGATGCCGGCCAGGTCGCCATCGGAGAGTGTGGCCAGCCTGCTCAGCACGTCGGCGAATTCGTCGTCGAGGGCGTGGATCACCTGTCGTTCACCGTAGTAGCGAGCACCGATCAGTTCCCCGGTGCGCTCACTGATGATGAACGGCGACGGCAGCATGATCTGCGCCCCGAGGTCGTAGTGGGGATGGCTGTCGATGACGGTTTCCTCGCCGGTGGCCACGTCGAGCCGGGCCAGCCGGAGCCGGTCGCTACCCCGATAGGAGCCCAGCCAGATGCCGGTTCCGTCTGGGGAGACCGCGATCGGGTGGATGCCCAGTGGATAGTCGCGACCCTCGTAGACCGTGATCGTCCGCAGTGACCGGGTGGCCGAATCCCATTGCGAGATCTCGACATCGCCTCCGGCGGTGAGTGTGTTGGTGAACAGCTCACCGCCCGGCCCGCTGATCCAGCCGACCACCGTGCCGGGATTCTCGGCGAGCAGGGTGAGCTCGCCGGTGGCGATGTCGAGTTCGAAGGCGTCCATGAGTTCGGCGTTGCGCGCATTGTGCTGGACGAGCGCCTTGCCCGGCTGGGCCTTGAGGAGTTCGTAGGAGGCGCGCACCCGGGGAAACGGCGTGAGGTCCACGGCGGTGCCGGCCGGGTCGTCGGGGTCCACCCGGTGCACATGCCAATGTTCGTCACCGCCATTGTCCTGCAGGTACAGCAGCCACCGCGAGTCGTGGGTCCAGCTGTAGATGTAGACACTGCGGGTCTCGTCGGCGGTGACACAGCGCGGCTCTCCGGTGCCCTCGACGTCCTGGACCCAGACGTTGAGGCGGTTGCGCCACGGGGCGAGGTAGGCGATGCGGGTGCCGTCGGGGGAGATCGTCGCCCCGGCCCGCTCGGGCGGGCTGAAGAAGTCTTCGACGGAGAGGGTCGGGGATCGCTTCCGGGTGTGCGTCGTGTCGGTCACGGGGTCCTTTCTCGGCGTTTTGTCACTTAGTGACAGTCCCACCGTGTCACTTAGTGACAGATGCGTCAAGTGTGACCGGGTCGACCGACCCGGTGAGCGCCCGGATTGGAACCTGTTCCAGGCTGTCCGTTAGCCTGACGAACTAACACGTGTCAGGAGGCCTGTAATGGTGGATCCGCGTACGCCGGTGATCGTCGGTGTCGGACAGTTCACCGAGCGCGTCGACGCGCCGGACTATCGGGGTATGTCCTCGGTGGAACTGGCCACCGAGGCCGTACTGGCCGCACTGGCCGACACCGGCGTGGACGCGGCCTCGGTCGCCGCGGCGATCGAGGTCTTCGTGGCGCTGCGGCAGTTCGAGATCTGCACACCCTTCTCCGAGGCGCCCCTGGGTTGCTCGGACAACTATCCGCGATCGGTCGCCGCGCGCATCGGTGCCGACCCGGCCCGCGCGGTGCTCGAACCGCTGGGCGGGCACGGATCGCAGAAGGTGGTGACCGAGTTCTCCGGCGCCATCGCGGCCGGCGACGCCGAGGTGGTGCTGGTGCTCGGCTCCGAGAACGGGTCGACGTTGCGCTATTTCGCCGGACGGGACGACAAACCCGACCACAGCGAACACGTCGGTGGGCAACTCGAGGACCGCGGGTACGGCTTCGACCAGTACATGAACGAGTACACCGCCAAGCACGGATTGACCGGTGCGCCGGTGCAATACGGCCTGCTGGACAACGCCCGGCGGGCCCGTCTCGGCGCGACGGTGGCCGACTACCGCCGAGACATGGCCGAGTTGTTCGCCCCGTTCTCCGAGGTCGCCGCCCGAAACCCGCTGTCCTCGTCGCCGGTGCCGCGCTCGGTCGAGGAGCTGATCACCGTCACCGCCGAGAACCGGATGATCTGTGATCCCTATCCGCGGCTGATGGTGGCGCGTGATCAGGTGAACCAGGGCGCCGCGGTGCTGATCATGTCGGTGGCCGCGGCCCGAAGGCTGTCGGTGCCCGAGGAGAAGTGGGTCTACCTGCACGGCCACGCCGACATGGTGGAGCAACAACTGCTCGACCGGGAAGACCTGAGCGCCAGTCTCTCCGCGGAAAAGGCTGTGGCGGAGGCGCTTCGGGTGGCCGGCATCGGGCTGGCCGAGGTGTCCACCTTCGACCTCTACAGCTGCTTCCCGTTCCCGGTGTTCTCCGTGTGTGACTCGAGCGCGCTGGCGACCGACGACCCGCGCGGGCTCACGCTGACCGGCGGGCTGCCCTACTTCGGCGGGCCCGGCAACAGCTACTCCCTGCACGGCATCGCCGAGACGGTGAACGAAATGCGTTCCCGGCCAGGATCGTTCGGTCTGGTGGGCGCCAACGGCGGGGTGATGAGCAAGTATTCGGTCGGGGTGTACTCGACGACGCCCGCCGCGTGGAAAGCCGACGACAGCGCGGCCTTACAGGCAGAGATCGCCGCGCTGCCCACCGTGCCGGTCACCCGCGACGCCGACGGCGCGGGCACCATCGAGACGTACTCGGTGCGCTACGACTGGCCCGAGACCACCGGCGTCGTCATCGGGCGCCTCGACGTCGACAACTCCCGGTTCATGGCGCTGAGCACCGACGAAGCGCTGCTGGCCCTGATGACCGAGGGTGATCCACTGGGCGCGCGCATCGAGGTGAAGTCCACCGAGGACGGCATCAACCTGGCCGGCTTGGCCTAACGGCCCGGTGGCGGACCACCCGGACCGCCCGACGGCGGCGGGTTGGTGTCGACGTTCTTCGACTTCTCGGCCACTCCGATGGTGATGGCCACATCGATCCCGGTCGCGGGTGTGCCGCCGGTCGATGCCATCTGGGCGGTCCAGCCGTCTCCGAAGACCATGTCGGAGTCCAGGCTGAGGGCGCCGAGATTTGGGATGCTCGCTGCGTAACCGTCGTCGAAGTTGTACACGGCCGACGAGGTCGCTTCCGGCAGGGCGATCTGGGATGTCAGCCGGGCCGCCGACCCGGCGACCGCCGATTCCAGGGAGTCGAAGACCTCGAAGTGGATATGCGGCCAGCGACCGGGGTAGGTGGCCGGGAAGATGGTGCGGAATGTGACCGCACCGGCGGCGTCGGCGACCTGCACACCGCGGAGATAGTTTTGTTCGGTCACACCCTCGCTGTAGAGCGAGTACCTGCCCTCGCGGTCGCAGTGCCAGATGTAGACGGCCATCGCGGCGCCGGGGTTACCGTTGTCGGCCAGGTTGCGCAGGTTCATCGTCAACGTCGCCGGCACGCCCTGTGCGACACCGGTATACGGACCGAAGCTGGATGTGATGTCGCTGCGCACCACACCGGACTCGATGAGCACGTTGGGACCGTTGGAACCGTCACCCGGGTAAGGCCCCATCGTTTCCTGCGGCGCCGCCGCGGCGGCCGATGTGTCAGTACGCGTGTCGCTCGGTGCGGTACCGGTCGTGCCGCAGGCGGCGATGGCCGCGCTCCCCGCGGCCGCGCCCAGTCCGAGCAGGATCCTGCGCCGCGACATCACCGAGATGTCATAGCCGAATCCGCGGTCGTGTTCTTCGATCATGTCCCCATTGTGTGCCGGCAAGTTCGTGCCACCGTGGGCGCCGGATGAGGACCAGCTATGAGTTTCAGACCAGCTGGGCGAGCTTGCCCGCCAGCCGCTCCACGTACGCGCCGACCTCGGCCTCGGGCTTGTCCGGGAGGCCGAAGAGCACCTCGGTGACGCCGAGATCGCGCCAGCGGGCCAGCTTTTCCGGATCCGGCTTGAAGTCCAGTGCCACGATCTGCGGAGCGCCGTCGCGGCCGGCCGCGGCCCAGGTGTCCTGCAGCAGCTTCACCGGCTCGTCGATGTCGAAATCGCGGGGCGTGGTGATCCAGCCGTCCGCGGATCTGGCGATCCACTTGAAGTTCTTCTCGGTGCCCGCGGCCCCGACCAGCACCGGGATGTGCGACTGCACCGGCTTCGGCCAGGCCCACGACGGCCCGAAGTTCACGAATTCGCCGTCGTAGGAGGCTTCTTCGTCGGTCCACAGCGCGCGCATGGCCTCCAGGTACTCGCGCAGCATGGTGCGCCGCCGCCCGGGCGGGACCTTGTGGTCGGCCAGTTCGTCGGTGTTCCAGCCGAATCCGACACCCAGGCTGACCCGGCCGCCGGAGAGGTGATCCAGTGTCGCGATCGATTTGGCCAGTGTGATCGGGTCGTGCTCGACGGGCAGCGCCACCGCGGTGGACAGCCGGACTCGGGAGGTCACCGCCGCGGCCGTGCCCAGCGACACCCACGGATCCAGGGTGCGCATGTAGCGATCGTCGGGCAGGGTCTCGTCACCCGTGGTCGGATGGGCGGCCTGCCGTTTGATTGGGATGTGGGTGTGCTCGGGCACGTAGAAGGTGGTGAAGCCGTGGTCATCGGCCAGCTTGGCCGCCGGTGCCGGAGCGATGCCGCGGTCACTGGTGAAAAGTACGAGCCCGTAGTCCATGCCCAGAATTAGAACGTGTTCTAGTCAACCAGCGCAAGGCCGGGTGGTCGAGGCGTTCGGTTCAGCCCGATCAATACCGGTGACACCGGGTGTGCGGGCTGATGCCATGGCAGCCATGACGACCGAACGCATCGCCGATGAGATCAAGTTCGCGTACTGGGTGCCCAATGTCAGCGGTGGCCTGGTGACCAGCGATATCGAACAGCGCACCGACTGGAACTACGAGTACAACAAGAAGCTGGCGCAGACCGCGGAGAACAACGGCTTCGAGTACGCGCTGTCCCAGGTGCGCTACGAAGCCAGTTACGGCGCGGAGTACCAGCACGAGTCCACCAGCTTCAGCCTGGCGCTGCTGCTGGCCACCGAGCGACTCAAGGTGATCGCCGCGGTGCATCCGGGCCTGTGGCAGCCCGCGGTATTGGCCAAGCTGGGCGCGACCGCCGATCACCTCTCCGGAGGCCGGTTCGCCGTGAACGTGGTGTCCGGCTGGTTCAAGGACGAGTTCACCCATCTGGGCGAGCCGTGGCTCGAACACGACGAACGCTACCGGCGCAGCGCGGAGTTCCTGCAGGTGCTGCGCAAGATCTGGACCGAGGACGACGTGGATTTCCGCGGCGACTTCTACCGGATCCACGACTTCACGCTGAAGCCCAAACCGCTGAACACCCCCGAGCGACCCAACCCCGAACTCTTCCAGGGCGGCAACTCCACCGCCGCGCGCCGCAACGGGGGCCTGCATGCCGATTGGTACTTCTCCAACGGCAAGGATTTCGCCGGCATCACCGAACAGGTGGTGGAGGTGCGCGAGCATGCGCGCTCCGTCGCGCGGGAGGTCAAGGTCGGCCTCAACGGGTTCATCATCGCCAGGGACTCCGAACGGGAAGCCAAGGACGTCCTGCGCGAGATCATCGCCAAGGCCAACAAGCCCGCCGTCGAGGGCTTCCGCGGGGCCGTGCAGCAGGCCGGTCGTTCCACTGCGGACAACAAGGGCATGTGGGCCGATTCGAGTTTCGAGGACCTCGTCCAGTACAACGACGGATTCCGCACCCAACTCATCGGTACCCCGGAGCAGATCGCCGAACGGATCGCGTCCTACCGCAAACGCGGTGTGGACCTCATCCTGGGCGGCTTCCTCCACTTCCAGGAGGAAATCGAGTACTTCGGCGAAAAAGTGTTGCCGCTGGTTCGTGAAATCGAGGCCGCCGATCAGACCGCCCCGGATGCCCCGGTGCTCGTATCGGTCTGAGCCGCCGCCCAGCGGGGTGCGCTAGCGTGGGTTCGAAATCGCTCACACAGGAGAGTCATGACTTACCCGCCCGGTAACCCCGGATATCCGCCTGTCCAGCAGGGCAACCAGTACGCGCCCACCCAGCAGTACGGCGAGCCCGCAGAGGTGGGACCCAGCAAGCTGCCTGGCTACCTGAGCGCTGCCGTCGCCGTGTTCGGCCTGGCGACCTACGCGTTCAATTTCGGCCCGTTGCTGACCATCAGCAACTCGGATTTCCCCCAGTTCGGCAGCGCCAGCGGCAGCACGCCCGGTCTCGGCCTGGCCGTCGCGGCCTCGGTGCTCGCCGCGCTGCTCGCCGGTGTGGGGCTGCTGCCCAAGCAAAAGGCCCGCACCGGG
Source organism: Mycobacterium adipatum (assembly GCF_001644575.1). Lineage (NCBI taxonomy): Bacteria > Bacillati > Actinomycetota > Actinomycetes > Mycobacteriales > Mycobacteriaceae > Mycobacterium > Mycobacterium adipatum. The sequence goes on along the minus strand of NZ_CP015596.1, from coordinate 5,136,681 downwards.
CTGGTGGCCGTGGCGGCCACGCTGTCGTTCCTGCTGGTGCTGGCCGAGGTCATCAACGCCCCGGCCGGGTTGTCCATCGGCTGGGGGCTCTACCTGGTCATCGCGGCGACGTTGTTGCAGACCGGCGCCGCCATCGCCGCCCTGCTGTTCGACGCGGGCGTGCTCACACCGCCGGTGCCCAAGCCGCGCTACGAGCAGCAGCCCTACGGCCAGTACGGCGCGCCGTACTACGGTCAGCCGGGTCAGCCGGGCCAGCAGTACGGCGCACCGGCCCAGCAACCGCAGCAGCAGCGGCCGGGTTATCCGTCGCAGTACGGCTACGAGGGCGCCCCGAACACCGGTGGTTTCCAGTCCGGCGCCCACAACGGGCCGCCGACGCCGCCCACCGGGTTCCCCGCCTTCGGTCAGCCGTCCAGGGCGGGCGACACGACGGGCTACGAGCAACAGGGCTCCTCGGCGCCGACCGCCGCGGTGCCGTCCCAGCCGTCCGCGACACCGCAAGGACACCCGGAGTCCTCACCGCAGTCCGGCACCCCCTCGTCGTAGTCTGGGCGTCGCGCACCCGGACCTCGGTTGCGCAGACCCGCGCGAGGAGCGACCCAGCCAGTGGTGGATAACCGGTCAGTCGGCACCCGACAGGCTCGCGACCTGCTCAGGGTCGCGTTCGGGCCATCGGTCGTCGCGCTCGGTGTGATCGCTGCGGTGACGCTGATCCAGCTGCTCATCGCCAACAGCGATATGACCGGCGCGTTCGGCGCCATCGCCAGCATGTGGCTCGGCGTGCACCAGGTGCCGGTGTCGATCGGCGGCCGCGAGCTCGGTGTGATGCCGTTGCTGCCGGTGTTGCTGATGGTGTGGGGCACCGCACGCACCACCGCCGCGGCCGCCGGCCGGTCGTCCTGGTTCGTCGTCCGCTGGGTGGTGGCCTCGGCACTCGGCGGGCCGCTGTTGATCGCGGCCTTCTCGCTGGCCGTCATTCACGACGCGGCCTCGGTGATCACCGAGCTGCAAACACCGGACGCCTCGCGGGCCTTCGCGGGTGTGCTGGCGGTGCACGCGATCGGTGCGCTGATCGGCGTGGCCATGACGGGCCGCCTGCTGACCCTGCCGCGGGTGCCGCGCTGGCTGCCCGAGGCGGTGCGCGGCGCCGCGGCCGGAGTGCTCGCGCTGCTCGGTCTCTCCGGTGTGGTGGCCGCCGGTTCGATCATCGTGCACTGGGGCACCATGCACGACCTGTTCGGCATCACCGATTCGGTGTTCGGTCAGTTCAGCCTGACCCTGCTGTCGATTCTCTACATCCCCAACGTGCTCGTCGGCACCGCGGCGGTCGCCGTCGGCTCCAGCGCCCATATCGGGCTGGCCAACTTCAGTTCGTTCACCGTGCTGGGCGGCGACATCCCGGCCGTGCCGGTGCTCGCCGCCGTCCCGACGCCACCGCTGGGACCGATCTGGGTGGCGCTGCTGATCGTGGCCGCTGTCTCGGCGGTGGCTCTTGGCCAGCAGTGCGCGCGCCGGGCCGCGCCCTGGCCGATCGCCGCCGCGAAGGTCGCGGTGGCCGCCCTGGTGGCCGCGCTGACCATGGCGCTGCTCGGCTACGCCGGGGGAGGGCGGCTCGGCAACTTCGGTGATGTCGGCGTCGACCAGGTGACCTTCGGGCCCGCGGTGTTCCTGTGGTTCCTGTCCATCGGTGGGCTGACCGTCGCGATGGCCGGCGGCGTGGTGCGTCGGCCCAAGAAGGTGAAACCAGTCGCGGCGCCCGCGCCGGAACCCGCCGCCGTGTTCGAGGATGCCGCCGTGGTCGACGATGAGGACGCGATCACCGATGTCGTCCTGCTGGACGCGCAACCCGAATTGCCGGAGCATGCCGAGTCCTTCGAACTCGGCGCGCCGCCGATCGAGCATCCCGACGATCCGCTGCTGGATCCCGAAGAGCACTTCATCGCCGACGGCGATCATCCGGACGTGACCGCTGAGAAGCCACCCGAACAGGGCGACTAGGCTGCTGCGGGTGCAGCAGCGACCACTCCGCATCCCGGCGACCGCGCCGGCCCGGCTGGTGGTCTTGGCGTCCGGCACCGGTTCGCTGCTGGCATCGATGGTGGAAGCCGCCACCGGGGACTATCCGGCCCGGGTGGTGGCCGTCGGCGCCGACCGGGTCTGCCCCGCGCTGGACGTGGCCGCCCGGGCCGCCATCCCGACCTTCCAGGTGTGCCTGCGCGACCATCGAGACCGCGCCGCCTGGGATGCTGCGCTCACCGAGGCGGTCGCCCAGCACGAGCCGGACCTGGTGGTCAGCGCGGGTTTCATGAAAATACTTGGCAACGAGTTTCTTTCGCGCTTCGAGGGCCGGGTCGTGAACACCCATCCGGCACTGTTGCCGGCCTTCCCTGGAGCGCACGCGGTATCCGATGCCATCGATTACGGCGTGCGGATCACCGGGTGCACCGTGCATCTGGTCGACAGCGGGGTGGACACCGGGCCGATTCTGGCGCAACAGGCCGTGGCGGTGCACGAGGATGACACGGCAGAGACTTTGCACGAACGCATCAAGGGCGTCGAACGACGTCTGCTGGTGGACGTGCTGGCCGCGCTGGCGACGCGCGGTGTGACCTGGACCGGACGAAAGGCGATTCTGGGATGAGCGACAAGCGGCCGATCCGGCGTGCGTTGATCAGCGTGTACGACAAGACCGGGCTGGTGGATCTGGCTCGCGGGCTGCATGAGGCGGGCGTGAGCATCGTCTCGACCGGATCCACCGCGAAAACCATTGCCGGCGCCGGTGTCCCGGTGACCCCGGTGGAAGATGTCACCGGCTTCCCGGAGGTGCTCGACGGGCGGGTGAAAACCCTGCACCCGAAGGTGCACGCCGGGGTGCTGGCGGACCTGCGCAAGCCCGAACACGAGGCGGCGCTGACCGAATTGGGGATCGCGCCTTTCGAACTCGTCGTGGTCAACCTGTACCCGTTCAGCGAGACGGTGGCCTCCGGCGCGGGCCCCGACGAGTGCGTCGAGCAGATCGACATCGGCGGACCGTCGATGGTGCGCGCTGCCGCCAAGAACCATCCCAGCGTTGCCGTGGTGGTCGACCCGCTCGGCTATGACGGCGTGCTGGCCGCGGTGCGCAACGGCGGGTTCTCCCTTGCCGAGCGGAAGAAGCTGGCGGCGTTGGCCTTCCAACACACCGCCGAATATGACGTCGCGGTGGCCGGCTGGATGGTCTCGGTACTGGCCCCGGAGCAGGATGCCGTGCTGCCGCGGTGGGTCGGCTCGACATCGCGGCGCACCGCCGTGCTGCGCTACGGCGAGAACCCGCACCAGTCGGCCGCGCTGTACCGCGATGACTCCGGCTGGCCGGGCCTGGCGCAGGCCGAGCAGTTGCACGGCAAGGAGATGTCCTACAACAACTACACCGACGCCGATGCGGCGTGGCGGGCAGCATTCGACCACGAGCAGACCTGCGTGGCGATCATCAAGCACGCCAACCCGTGCGGTATCGCAGTGTCCTCGGTCTCGGTGGCCGATGCGCATGCCAAGGCGCACGCCTGTGATCCGTTGTCGGCCTTCGGCGGTGTGATCGCCACCAACTCCACCGTCAGCGTCGACATGGCCGAGACGGTCGCCGATATCTTCACCGAGGTGATCATCGCGCCGGCGTACGAGCCGGGCGCGGTGGAGGCGTTGAGCAAGAAGAAGAACATCCGGATCCTGGTCGCCGCCCAGCCGCAGGAGGCCGGCGCGGAGTTCCGCCCGATCAGCGGCGGCCTGCTGGTGCAGCAGCGCGACGCTCTCGACGCCGATGGCGATGATCCGAACAACTGGACGCTGGCCACCGGCGAGGCCGCCGACCCGGCGACGCTGGCCGACCTGGTGTTCGCCTGGCGGGCCGGCCGCGCGGTGAAATCCAACGCCATCGTGATCGCCAAGGACGGCGCCACCGTCGGCGTCGGTATGGGACAGGTCAACCGGGTCGACGCCGCGCGGCTGGCGGTGGAGCGCGCCGGTGAGCGTACGCAGGGCGCGGTGGCGTCCTCCGACGCGTTCTTCCCGTTCCCCGACGGCCTGCAGACGTTGACCGCGGCCGGGGTGAAGGCGATCGTGCACCCGGGCGGATCGGTGCGCGACGACGAGGTGACCGCCGCCGCGGCCGCCGCCGGTATCACGCTCTACCTCACCGGCGCACGGCACTTCGCGCACTAGTACTTGACCCGAGTGGCCAGTTATTGCACGAGATCTCCCAAAATCCGTGTCACAACTGGCCACTCGGCGCCCGCGGCGCGTAGAGCTTGGCATGTTCGGGAGACCATCACCTGCGGGCGATTGCGCAAGATCTCGGCGCTCACGCGAATGATCCGCCACCCCAGCGCGGCCAGATCCGCCAACCGGTCGATGTCTTTCGCCCGTTGCACGGGATCGGTCCAATGCTGTTCGCCGTCATACTCCACGCCGACCTTGAATTCGTCGTAACCCATATCGAGGCGGTAGGGATGCACCCGGATCTGAGTGCGTGGCTTCGGTAAACCGGCCTTGATGAGCACCAGTCGAGTCCTGGTTTCCTGTGGGGATTCGGCGCCGCAGTCCATCAGCTCGAGTACCGTGCGAAGCTGGACGAGCCCGCGGACGCCGCGATGACGGGCGATCAACGGGTCGATGTCGCGGGCCGTCACCCCTGTCTGGTGCGCCAGCGCGTCAACCCGGATGACGGCGCGCGGGAGCCCCTTGCGACGGCCCAGATCGAAGGCCGTGCGTGCGGGTGTCGTCGAGGCGATGCCGGCGATGTCGCAGATCTCGTCGGTACAAAGTGTGTCCCGGTGAATCAAGATACCGGGTGCGTGTTTGCCGTTGACCAGGAACAACTCGGCCGGAGCGTCGGTGTCGATCCAACGGGTGCCGAACAATGCCGAAGCGGACAGGCCTCCTGCAACTGCCATGCGGTCCGACCAGAGCCAGGCCGCCTGGGCCCGGACCACCGGCGTCAGCTCGACGTCGGGGCGGAGATAGACGTTGCGGTGCAGACGCCGATGTCTTTCCAGGGATCGGCGGCTGACGGTGCCGGCGCACAGGGCCTCGGTGCCCACGAACGGGATGGTCATGCGTGGAGGGTCGCGCAGATGTACGACGGGTCAGCGCCAGCACGGCGGCACGGCCTTCATCCTGGGGACGGATCGGCCATTGTGGACAACCCCACCTGGCTCAGTGGCCAGTTATCACACGCGGATCGGCGAAAAGCGTGTGATAAGTGGCCACTCGGCGGACCGGGTCAGGCGGCCTCGTCGTGTGCCGCCGACGTCACGTGCTCGACGAACGAGGCGATCTCGGCTACCGCACGCCGGGCATCGGGGTTGACGTCGAAGCTCAGCTGGAACATGTGCATCGCCTTGTCCCACACCTGAACCCACACCGGGACGCCGGCGGCGGCGAGCTGGTCGGCCAGCACGAAGGTGTCGTTGCGCAGCATTTCGTTCGTGCCGACCTGCAACAGGAACGGGCCGAGTCCGGCCGAGTTGGACTCGGCGGGCATGGTCGGCACTTCACGCGTGCCGTTGACGGTGGCGAACACGTCGTAGATGAACTTCACCGTCATGAAGGGGAAGAGCACATCCTTGTGATCCCTCAAGGCCCGATACTTCAGGTCCATGTCGGCAGATGTCAGCGCCGACAACAACACCTGCCCGGCCGGCACCGTCAGGCCGGCGTCGCGTACCGCCAGCGCGGTGTCGGCGGCGATGAGTCCGCCCGCCGAGTCGCCGGCCAGCACGATGCGACCGGGCTCGAAGCCGAGCGCCAGCGCGTGCCGGTAGGCATCCAGTCCGTCCTCGACGGCCTCGTCGATGCTGGCCTGCGGTGCCAGCCGATAGCCGACATTGAGCACCTGCGCGGCGGTGGCCTCGGACAGTTTGGAGACGAACCGCCGATGCGAGTTCAGTCCGAGCGTCACCAACGCCGATCCGTGGAAATAGATGATGACGCGATCCGAACCCTGCGCGGCGGGCGCCACCACCCACTCGGCCGGGCAGTGCGGTAGCCGCTGCTCGGTGACGACGGTGCCGGGCAACGGCCGGATGAGGCGCAGCGGGCGGTCGATCAGGTCGAGGTGCGCGCGCTGCAGTCCGGCCGGCCAGATCCGGTTGATGAGCAACCCCAGTACGGTCAGCAGGCCGAGCACCGGACGCAGGGTGAGCGCGGTCAGCACACCCAGCGCGCGGGACTGCCACGACGCGGGTCCGAAGCTCACCGTGCTGGGCCGATCACGCCACTCATGCAAGTTCACGGTACCGATGGTACTGGTTAGTTTTCGCGCCGCGAAGCCCCCGATCGGTCAGGTGGGCAAGCCCACACTCGCAAGCAGTCGTAGCGTGGACATCGTGACGTCACCCAATGATCTGCCCCGCACCCTCGGCGAGCTGCGCGCCGCCGGCCACCAGGAGCGCGGCATCAAGGCCGAGATCCGGGAGAACCTGCTGGCCCGGCTGTCGAACGGCGAGGACGAGACCGCGATCTGGACCGGCCTGTTCGGCTTCGAGGACACCGTGCTGCCCCAGGTGGAGCGGGCGTTGATCGCCGGCCACGACTTCGTGCTGCTCGGCGAGCGCGGCCAGGGCAAGACGCGGTTGTTGCGCTCGCTGATCGGGCTGCTCGACGAGTGGACACCGGCGATCGAAGGCTCCGAACTGCGCGAGCACCCGTACTCCCCGATCACTCCCGAGTCGATCCGCCGGGTGGCCACCTCGGGCGAGGACCTGCCGATCAGCTGGATCCACCGCAGCGAGCGCTACACCGAGAAGCTGGCCACCCCGGACACCAGCGTCGCCGACCTGGTCGGCGACATCGACCCCATCAAGGTCGCCGAGGGCCGCAGCCTCGGAGACCCGGAGACCATCGCCTACGGCCTGATCCCGCGTTCGCACCGCGGCATCGTGGCCGTCAACGAGTTGCCGGACCTCGCCGAGCGCATCCAGGTGGCCATGCTCAACGTGATGGAGGAGCGTGACATCCAGGTGCGCGGGTACACGCTGCGGCTACCGCTCGACGTGCTCGTGGTGGCCAGCGCCAACCCCGAGGACTACACCAACCGCGGCCGCATCATCACCCCGCTCAAGGACCGCTTCGGCGCCGAGATCCGCACGCACTATCCGCTGGAACTCGACGCCGAAGTCGGTGTCATCGCCCAGGAAGCCCATCTGAGCGCCGAGGTGCCCGAGTACCTGCTGGCCGTCATCGCGCGGTTTGCCCGCGCCCTGAGGGAGTCCACGGCCGTCGACCAGCGCTCAGGGGTGTCGGCGCGGTTCGCCATCGCCGCGGCGGAGACCGTCGCCGCCTCGGCCCGGCACCGCGGGGCCATCCTCGGCGAGCAGGATCCGGTGGCCCGGGTGGTGGACCTCGGCACGGTGATCGACGTGCTGCGCGGCAAGCTGGAGTTCGAGTCCGGCGAGGAGGGCCGCGAGCAGGCCGTCATGGAGCACCTGCTGCGCCGCGCCACCGCCGAGACCGCCTCCCGCGCGCTCGGCGGTATCGACGTCGGCCCGTTGGTGGCCGCCGTGGAGGCCGGCTCGCCGGTCACCACGGGGGAGCGGGTATCGGCCAAGGACGTCCTGGCCGCCCTTCCGGAACTGCCGGTGCTCGACGAGATCGCCGAGCGCCTCGATGCGCACACCGAGGGACAGCGGGCGGGAGCGATCGAGCTGGCGCTGGAGGGCCTGTACCTGGCCAAGCGCATCGACAAGCAATCCGATGAGGGTGAAACCGTCTATGGCTAAACATCTCTCGCGGTACTCGCGATACACCGGCGGGCCGGACCCGTTGGCGCCCCCCGTCGATCTGCGCGAGGCGCTCGACGCGATCGGTGAGGACGTCATGTCCGGGGCCTCGCCGCGCCGCGCCCTGCAGGAGCTGATGCGCCGCGGCACCGAGAACATGCCGGGGGCCGACCGGCTGGCCGCCGAGGTGAACCGTCGGCGCCGGGAACTGTTGCAGCGCAACAATCTCGACGGCACCCTTGCCGAGGTCAAGAAGTTGCTCGACGAGGCCGTGCTGGCCGAGCGCAAGGAACTCGCACGGGCACTGGACGACGACGCGCGCTTCGGTGAGATGCAGATCGACGCACTGTCCCCGTCCCCGGCCAAGGCTGTGCAGGAACTCGCCGAATATGACTGGCGCTCAACGGAAGCCCGCCAGAAGTACGAACAGATCAAGGATCTGCTGGGCCGGGAGATGCTCGACCAACGCTTCGCCGGGATGAAGGAAGCGCTGCAGAACGCCACCGACGAGGACCGTCAAGCCATCAACAAGATGCTCGATGACCTCAACGATCTGCTGGAGAAGCACGCCGCCGGTACGGACACCGACGAGGATTTCGAGAAGTTCATGGCCGAGCACGGTCAGCACTTCCCGGAGAACCCGCGCAATGTCGACGAGTTGATGGACTCGCTGGCCAAGCGGGCCGCGGCCGCTCAGCGGTTCCGCAACAGCCTGTCGGAATCCCAACGGGCCGAACTGGATGCGTTGGCGCAGCAGGCCTTCGGGTCGCCGTCGCTGATGAACGCGCTGAATCGGCTCGATGCCAACCTGGAGGCCGCCCGGCCGGGCGAGGACTGGGGCGGCTCGGAGGAGTTCAGCGGCGACGACCCGATGGGGATGGGCCAGGGCACCCAGGCGCTGGCCGATATCAGCGAACTGGAGCAGCTGGCCGAACAGTTGTCGCAGAGCTACGCCGGCGCCACCATGGAGGACGTCGACCTGGACATGCTGGCCCGTCAGCTCGGCGACGAGGCCGCGATCAACGCGCGCACCCTTGCCGATCTGGAGCGCGCACTGACCGAACAGGGATTCCTGGACCGCGGGTCCGACGGCCAGTTCCGACTCTCCCCCAAGGCGATGCGCCAGCTCGGCCAGACCGCGTTACGGGATGTGGCCCAACAACTTTCCGGGCGGCACGGTGAGCGGGAGACCCGCCGGGCCGGTGCGGCGGGCGAGCTGACCGGGGCGACCCGGCCGTGGGCGTTCGGGGACACCGAACCGTGGAACGTCACCCGCACGATCACCAATGCCGTGCTCCGCACGGCGGCTACCAATGCGGTGCTGCGCCAAGCCGGAACCGGCACCGTCGACGGCCCGGTGCGGTTCGGCGTCGAGGACGTCGAGATCTCCGAGACCGAGACCCGCACCCAGTCGGCGGTCGCGCTGCTGGTCGACACCAGCTTCTCCATGGTGATGGAGAACCGGTGGCTGCCGATGAAGCGGACCGCGCTGGCGCTCAACCATCTGGTGAGCACCCGGTTCCGCTCCGACGACCTGGAGATCATCGCGTTCGGGCGGCACGCGCGGACCGTCAGCGCCGCCGAGCTGACCGCCATGGAGGGCGTCCGGGACCAGGGCACCAACCTGCACCACGCGCTGGCGCTGGCGGCCAGGCATCTGCGCAGGCATCCCAATGCGCAGCCGGTGGTGATGATCGTGACCGACGGTGAGCCGACCGCGCACCTGGAGGACTTCGGCGACGGCGCCGAGCCGTTCTTCTACTACCCGCCGCATCCGCGCACCATCGCGCTGACGGTGAAGGGGTTCGACGAGCTGGCCGCGATCGGTGCGCAGCTGACCATCTTCCGCTTGGGCAGCGACCCCGGACTGGCCCGGTTCATCGACCAGGTGGCGCGCCGGGTCGGGGGGCGGGTGGTGGTGCCGGATCTGGACGGGCTGGGCGCCGCGGTGGTCGGAGACTACCTGCGGGCCCGCCGCCGCTGACCGGGTTCGCCGCGACCCGCTGAGCAGATCCAGCAAAGGCCGCGGTCAGCTGTTCTTGCGCTTCTTGCGCTTGATCCCGACGCTGCCCCACAGCGAGAAACCGCGGATGGTGATGCATGGTGCGCCGGGCGTGCCCTGCTCGCCGACATGGTCGAACGAGCCCATCACGCCGTGCCCGCGGATGGCGACGTTCACCTCCGGTGGCAGCAGGATGGTCTGCCCACCGAAGATCGAGATCGAGTGGATGTCCACCTCGGGGGAGGTGAAATCGGCGTACCGCAGATCGATCACGCCACCGCCGAACAGCGCGAACGACGTGAGCCGTTTCGGGACGTTCCAGCGGCCGCGCCGCTCGAATCCGCTCAGGATGGCCAGCAGCAACGTCGAGGGAGCGGGTTTGCGGATGCCACCGCAGTTGGCCGTGGTGGCGAAGTCCGGCAGGTCGGCCGACAGCCGGGACAGCTCACCTTGGGTGGTGGCGGCGTAGGCCTTGGCCAACCGCTGCTCGTATTCGTCCATCGACAACCTGCCCTGCGACGCGGCATCGGTCAGCAACTGGGCTACCTGTATGCGCTCGGCGTCGCCGGCGCGGGTCGAGCCGTTCTGCCTGGACGAAGTGCTCATCGTTACTGAGCCTACGACTCATGCCGGTAAACGCAAGCTCGTCGACGAAACCGGCAAACCCAGAGCGTTCGCTCACGCCCAGTCGGGACTGCGTTTCTGCAGGAAGGCCAGCATGCCCTCGCGGGCCTGCTCGGAGGCGAACAGATCGGCGGACTGTGCGGTCAGCGCCTCGGCGCGGTCATCGAACCCGGCCAGGATGCCGGCCGTCGTCAGCGCCTTGGACACCGCCAGCCCCTGCGGGGAGGCCTTGGCGATATCGGCGGTCAGCCCGGCGACCGTCACGCCGACGTCGTCGGCGGCGATGGTGACCAGCCCGATGGCGGCCGCCTCCTGCGGGCCGAACTTCTCCCCGGTGAGGAAGTAGCGTCCGGCCGCGCGCGCGGTCAGCTTCGGCAGCAGTGTCAGCGAGATGATCGACGGGGCGACACCGATGCGTGCCTCGGTGAGCGCGAACGTGCTCTGCGGCCCGGCCACCGCGATATCGCAGGCGCCGACCAGCCCCATACCGCCCGCCCGCACGTGACCGTCGACGGCGGCGATCACCGGCACCGGCGCCTCCAGGATGGCGCGCAGCAGCCGGGTCATCTCGCGGGCACGGTCCAGAGCGATGTCCCCGGGTGTGCCCCCGGCCGCCTCGCTCAGGTCGGCCCCCGCACAGAACGTCCGGCCGGTATGGCCGAGCACCACCACCCGTGCCCCGGCCGCGACCGCGTCCTCGACACCGCGGTGCAGCTGCTCCACCAGCGCGGTGGACAGCGCGTTGTGGTTGTGCGGGGAGTCCAGCGTGAGCCGCGCCACCCGACCCTGCAGGTCGTATCCGACGAGCATCAGTAGGACCGGGGCAGGCCCAGCGAGGTCTGCGCGACGAAGTTCAGGATCATCTCCCGGCTCACCGGTGCGATGCGCGCCAACCGCGACGCCGTCAGCACCGAGGCGATGCCGTACTCCTTGGTGAGCCCGTTGCCGCCGAGGGACTGCACGGCCTGGTCCACCGCCCGCACCGAGGCCTCACCGGCGGCATACTTGGCCATGTTCGCCGACTCGGCAGCGCCGAAGTCGTCGCCGCTGTCATAGAGCGCCGCCGCCTTCTGCATCATCAGCTTCGCGAGTTCGATCTCGATGTGGTTCTGCGCCAAGGGGTGTGCGATGCCTTGGTGCGCCCCGATAGGCGTCTTCCACACCTGGCGGGTCTTGACGTAATCGGTGGCCTTGCCGATCGCGAACCGGCCCATGCCCACCGCACTGGCCGCCCCCATGATGCGTTCGGGGTTCAGCCCGGCGAACAGCTGCGCGATCGCCGCGTCCTCCGACCCGACCAACGCGTCGGCGGGCAGGCGCACGTCGTCGAGGAAGACCTGGAACTGGTACTCCGGGCTCAGGATCTCCATCTCGATCTTGGTCCAGCTCAGACCCGGGGTGTCGGTCGGCACCACGAACAGCGCCGGCTTGAGGTTGCCGGTCTTGTGGTCCTCGGTGCGCCCGACGACCAAGATCGCCTGGGCCTGGTCGACGCCGGAGATGTACACCTTCTGGCCCGACAGGATCCAGTCGCTGCCGTCCCGGCGCGCGGTGGTGGTGATGCGGTGCGAGTTGGAGCCGGCATCGGGCTCGGTGATCGCGAAGGCCATCGTGATCGAGCCGTCGGCGATCCCCGGGATCCAGCGCTTCTTCTGCTCGTCGGTGCCGAACTTGGAGATGATGGTGCCGTTGATGGCGGGGGAGACCACCATCATCAGCAACGGGCACCCGCCCGCCGACATCTCCTCCATCACCATGGACAGCTCGTACATGCCGGCACCACCGCCGCCGTACTGCTCGGGAAGGTTGACCCCGATGAAGCCGAGCTTTCCCGCCTCCGACCACAGTTCGTCGGTGTGTGCGCCGGCGCGTGCCTTCTCCAGGTAGTAGTCCTGGCCGTAGTTGGCGGCCATCGCGGCGACGGCCTTGCGCAGCGCCTGCTGCTCTTCGGTTTCGATGAAGCCGGTCATTGTTGATCTCCTTCTATTCGGGCCAGGACGGTGCCGACCTCGACCTGTTGGCCGGCCTGCACATTGAGTTCGGCGAGCACACCGTCGCCGGGGGCGGCGATCGTATGCTCCATCTTCATCGCTTCCAGCCAGATCAGCGGCTGGCCCGCGGTGACGGCGTCACCCTCGGCAGCGCCCACCCGGACCACCGAGCCCGGCATGGGTGCCAGCAGTGATCCGTGCGCCACCGCGGAGTCCGGGTCCGGGAAACGCGGCAGACTGCTCAGCCGGGCCGGCCCGATCGGCGAGTCCACGAAGACGTCGGTTCCGTAGCGGGCCACCGCGAATGCCAGCTCGGCACCGTCGACCGACAGCATCACCCGGGTGGGGCTGCTGGCCAGCACGGCGACACCCTCGAAGTCGGGCAATTCGATCCCGCCCCGGCCGACGCGGTACCGGATGAGCTGCTCGTCGCCGGCGGCGTCGGCGAACACCCGAGTCTGGTACCCGGAGGCGAGGTTGCGCCATCCGCTCGGTGCCGGGCCGAAAGCCCTTGCCGTGCTGCGGTTGTGCGCGGCGTCGGCCAGGGCGGCGGCCAACGCCGACAGGGCTGCGGTGCCCGCAGGTGCGGCGGCCAGGTCGGCCAGCCCGTGGGTGTCGAAGAAGGCGGTGTCGGTGTCACCGGCCAGGAAGGCCTGGTGCCGCAACACGTTGACCAGCAGATGACGGTTGGTGCCGACCCCGTGGATGCGGGCGCGGGCCAGTGCGTCCGCCAGGATCGCCGCGGCCCGCCGCCGGGTCGGCGCGAACGAGATCACCTTGGCCAGCATCGGGTCGTAGAAGACCGACACTGCGGAACCGTCCACGATGCCGGAGTCGAGGCGGACCCCGGTCTGCCCGAGCGTGCCGAACTCGGTGCGTGCGCCGGGAATCTCGAAGTGGTGCACGGTACCGGCCTGCGGCTGCCAGTCCTTCGCCGGGTCCTCGGCGTAGAGCCGCGCCTCGATCGAATACCCCTGCGCGGCAGGTGGTTGCGCGGGCAACGCCATCCCGTCGGCCACCTCGATCTGCAATTCGACGAGGTCCAGGCCGGTGGTCTCCTCGGTGACCGGGTGTTCGACCTGCAGCCGGGTGTTCATCTCCAGGAAGAAGAACTCGCCGGCCGAATCGGCCATGAACTCGACGGTGCCCGCACCGGTGTAGCCGATGGCGCCGGCGGCCAGCCGCGCGGCCTCCATAAGCCGGTCGCGCATCCCCGGTGTGCGCTCCACCAGGGGCGACGGCGCCTCCTCGATGACCTTCTGATGCCGGCGCTGAATGGAGCATTCGCGCTCGCCGATCGCCCACACGGTGCCGTGCCGGTCGGCCATCACCTGCACCTCGATGTGGTGGCCGGCGGCCAGGTAGCGTTCGCAGAACACCGTCGGATCACCGAACGCGGACTGGCTTTCCCGTTGCGCGGCCTCGACCTCGGCGGGCAGCGCGGCCAGGTCGCGCACCACGCGCATCCCCCGGCCGCCGCCACCGGCGGACGCCTTGATCAGCACCGGGAGATCGGCGGCGGTCACCGTGTCGGGGTCGAGTTCGGCCAGTACCGGGACGCCGGCGGCGGCCATCAACTTCTTGGCCTCGATCTTGGAGCCCATGGACTGCACCGCGGCCACCGGCGGGCCGATCCAGACCAGCCCGGCCCGCTGCACGGCGTCGGCGAAAGCCGCGTTCTCGGAGAGGAATCCGTAGCCGGGATGGATGGCGTCCGCGCCGGCCGTGGCCGCCGCGGCGATCAACTGGTCGGCATCCAGATAGCCGTTGCGGCCCTGCAGCCGCACCCGGGCATCGGCCTCGGCGACATGCGGCGACGCGGCATCGGGGTCGGTGTACACCGCCACGGTGCCGATGCCCAGGCGTCGGCAGGTGGTGAACACCCGGCGGGCGATCTCGCCTCGGTTGGCGACCAGGACTCTGGTGATCATCGTCGGCAACCCCTACATCCGGAAGACGCCGAAGTTCGACGTCCCCTCGACAGGTCCACTCGCGATGGCGGACAGGCACATTCCGAGCACGGTGCGGGTGTCCCGTGGATCGATCACACCGTCGTCGTAGAGCCGGCCGGACAGGAACATCGGCAGCGACTCGGCCTCGATCTGGGCCTCCACGGCGGCGCGCAGCGCGGCGTCGGCGGCCTCGTCGACCTGCTGGCCGCGGGCCTGCGCGGCGGCGCGGCTGACAATCGAGAGCACACCGGCCAACTGGGTGCCGCCCATCACCGCGGATTTCGCACTCGGCCAGGCGAACAGGAAGCGTGGGTCATAGGCGCGCCCGCACATCCCGTAGTGCCCGGCGCCGTAGGAGGCGCCGATCAGCAGCGAGATGTGCGGCACCGTCGAGTTGGAGACGGCGTTGATCATCATCGATCCGTGTTTGATCATCCCGCCCTCCTCATACGCCTTGCCGACCATGTAGCCGGTGGTGTTGTGCAGGAACAGCAATGGTGTGTTCGCCCGGTTGGCCAGCTGGATGAACTGGGTGGCCTTCTGTGACTCCTCGGAGAACAGCACGCCGCGGGCATTGGCCAGGATGCCGATCGGATAGCCGTAGAGGGTGGCCCAGCCGGTGACCAACGACGACCCGTAGAGCGGTTTGAACTCGTCGAAGTCCGATCCGTCGACGATGCGGGCGATCACGTCGCGCGGGTCGAACGGGATGCGCAGATCGGCGCCGACGATGCCGAGCAGTTCCTCGGCGTCGTACTCGGGTTCGACGACCGGCACCGGCGCCGGACCCTGTTTGTGCCAGTTCAGCCGCGCCACGATGCGCCGTCCGATCCGGATGGCGTCGAGCTCGTCGTTGGCCAGGCAGTCGCCCAGTCCGGATGTGCGGGCGTGCATCTCGGCGCCGCCCAGGGATTCGTCGTCGGATTCCTCGCCGGTGGCCATCTTCACCAGCGGCGGTCCGGCGAGGAACACCTTCGAGCGTTCCCGGATCATCACCACGTGGTCCGACATGCCGGGCACGTAGGCGCCGCCGGCGGTGGAGTTACCGAAGACCAGTGCGATGGTGGGGATCCCGGCGGCGGACAATCTGGTCAGGTCGCGGAACATCTGCCCGCCTGGGATGAAGATCTCCTTCTGAGTGGGCAGGTCCGCGCCGCCGGATTCCACCAGGGAGACCACCGGGAGCCGGTTCTCCCGTGCGATCTGGTTGGCGCGCAGGATTTTCTTCAACGTCCACGGGTTGCTGGTGCCGCCCTTGACGGTGGGGTCGTTCGCGACGATCAGACACTCGACGCCTTCGACCGCGCCGATCCCGGTGACCACGCTGGCGCCGACGCTGAAGTCGGTGCCCCAGGCGGCCAGCGGGCTGAGCTCCAGGAACGGGGAGTCCGGATCCAGCAGCAGTTCGACGCGTTCACGCGCGGTCAGCTTGCCCCGGGCGTGGTGGCGGTCGACGTATTTCGCGCCGCCGCCGGCGAGGCTGCGGTCGTGTTCGGCGGCCAGCTCGGTGAGCTTGACCGCCATCGCGTCGGCGGCTTCGGCGTAGGCCGACGAACGCGGGTCCAGGGTGGATCTCAGTCGGGTCATTGCAAGCCCATCGTCTTGGCCGCCAGCGAGGTGAGGATCTCGGTGGTGCCGCCGCCGATGCCGAGGATGCGCATATCGCGGTACTGGCGCTCCACTTCGGATTCGGCCATGTAGCCCATCCCGCCGAACAATTGGACGGCTTGGTTGGCCACCCACTCACCGGCCTCCACGGCGGTGTTCTTGGCGAAGCAGACCTCGGTGATCAGGTTCGTCTCGCCGGCCATCTCGCGCTCCACCAGGCGGTGGGTGTACACCCGGGCCACATCGATCCGCCGCGCCATGTCGGCCAACGTGTTCTGCACGGCCTGCCGGGTGATCAGCGGCCGGCCGAAGGTCTCCCGGTCGCGGCACCACTGCACGGTCAGGTCCAGGCACCGTTGCGCGCCGGCGTAGGCCTGAGCGGCCAGGCCCACCCGCTCGCTGACGAACGCGCCGGCGATCTGCAGGAAGCCGGTGTTCTCGGCGCCGACCAGGTTCGCGGCCGGCACCCGGACGTCGGTGTAGGACAGCTCGGCGGTATCGCTGGAGCGCCAGCCCATCTTGTCGAGCTTGCGGCTCACCGCGAAGCCGGGGGTGTTCTTGTCGACCACGAGCAGGGAGACGCCGGCCGCCCCCGGGCCGCCGGTGCGCACCGCGGTCACCACGTAGTCGGCGCGCACCCCGGAGGTGATGTAGGTCTTGGCGCCGTTGACGACGAACTCGTCACCCTCGCGGACCGCTTTCGTGGTCAGGTGCCCGACGTCCGAGCCGCCGCCGGGTTCGGTGATCGCCAGCGATCCGATCAGCTCGCCGCGCAGGGTGGGGCGCACGTAGGTGTCGATCAGTCGCCGGTCGCCGGAGGCGATCATGTGTGGCACCGCGATACCGCAGGTGAACAGGGAAGCGAACGTTCCGCCGGGGACCCCGGCCTGGTGCAGTTCCTCGCAGATGATCACCGCGTCGGCACTGTCACCGCCACCCCCGCCGACGGATTCGGGGTAGGGCGCACCGAGTAGCCCGGCCGCACCCGCCAACAGATGCAGTTCGCGGGGGATTTCACCGCTGCGTTCCCAGTCCTGTGCGTGGGGCAGGATCTCGCGTTCGGCGAACGCCCGCACCGTCTTTCGTAGATCGTCGCGTTCGGGGGAATGCCAGATATCGGTCACAAGCTTGTCCTCATCGCTCGGCTCTCCCTTGCTCCGGTCCTCGCTCGTGCCTCGCTGCGATCCTCACGCGGGTTCGCCTTCGCATCACAACAGCCTTTCCGGGATGTCGACGTATCGGGATCGCAGCCATTCGCCGAGCCCCTTGGCCTGCGGGTCGAACCGTGCCTGGTAGGCGACGCCGCGGCCGAGGATGTCCTCGATGACGAAGTTCACCGCCCGCAGGTTGGGCAGCAGATGCCGGGTGACCGGCAGATCGGCGGTTTCGGGGAGCAGTTCGCGCAACTTCTGCACGGTGAGAGTGTGTGCCAGCCAGTGCCATTCGGACTGAGTACGCACCCACACCCCGACGTTGGCCGAGCCGCCCTTGTCGCCGCTGCGGGCACCGGCGATGCGGCCCAGCGGAGCCCGCACGGTGCGGCCGGGGTCCAGGGGTTCCGGTGGCGCGGGATCGTCGAGGGGTGCCAGTACCCGGGTTTCGGTGGCGGGCGCGATATCGACGCGGGTGCCGTCGGCGTGCACCGCGATATGGGGCACCTCGGTGGCGTCCACGTACCCCGGGGTGAACACCCCGTAGACCTGGCCGTCCCCGGGCGGGGCGGTGGAGGTGAATCCGGGATAGCTGGCCAGCGCCAGTTCCACTGCGGCCGAGGAGAACTGGCGCCCCACGATCTTCGGGTCGGGGTCGCGGACCACGCAGTGCAGCAGCGCGCTGGCGGTCTCCTCGGTATCGGCATCGGGATGGTCGGTGCGGGCCAGCGTCCACTGCAGCTCGGCGGGCCGGACCGTGAGGTGGCTTTCCAACTGGGATCTGATCAGCTCGGCCTTGGCGTCGATGTCCAGGCCGGTCAGCACGAAGGACGTGGCGTTGCGGAAACCGCCGATGCTGTTCAGGGAGACCTTCAGGGTCTGGGGAGGCGGCTCGCCGCGCACGCCGCTGACCCGGACCCGGTCGGGACCGGCGGCGGAGAGCGCGACGGAGTCCAGTCGCAGGGTGACGTCCGGATTGGGGTAGCGGGCGCCGGCGATCTCATAGAGCAGTTGGGCGGTGACGGTGTCGACGCTGACAAGTCCGCCGGTGCCGGGTTGCTTGGTGATGACCGAGGAGCCGTCGGAGGCGATCTCGGCGATCGGGAAGCCGGGGTGTCGCAGGTCGGCTATCTCGGTGAAGAAGGAGAAGTTGCCGCCGGTGGCCTGCGTGCCGCACTCGATGATGTGGCCGGCCGCGACAGCGCCGGCGAGCGCGTCGTAGTCGGTGCGTGCCCAGCCGAAGTGGGCGGCGGCCGGGCCGACGATCACCGAGGCGTCGGTGACGCGGCCGGTGACGACGATGTCGGCGCCGGAGTCCAGGCACTCGGCGATGCCCCAGGCGCCCAGGTAGGCGTTGGCGGCCAGGGGTGCCGCGCCCAAGCCCAGCTCGGCAGCCCGCGCGACGAGGTCGTCGCCCTCGACATGGGCGACGTCGACACTGACTCCGAGGCGGTCGGCGAGATCGCGCACCGCGGTGGCCAGTGCACCCGGGTTGAGGCCGCCGGCGTTCGCCACGATCTTGACGCCTTTGTCGACGGCGAGCCCGAGGGTGTCCTCCAGTTGGCGCAGGAAGGTCTTGGCGTAGCCGAGCCCGGGATCCCTGGCCCGGTCCCGGGCGAGGATCAGCATCGTGAGTTCGGCCAGGTAGTCGCCGGTGAGGTAGTCGAGCTCGCCACCTTCGAGCATCTCGCGCATGGCGGCGATGCGGTCACCGTAGAACCCCGAGCAGTTGCCGATTCGCACCGCCGCAGACTGCACCCGAACTCCCATCGCGTTTCCACCAACCGGTAGGTAGGTTAGTCGGTACCGACGGTACCGCGTCAAGGGGTAGGCCCCGATCCGTTCGCCGTCACCAGTCTCGCGCAGCGGCAACGTCGGCAGAGGGAAACCGCGCACGTTCCTTCGCGGTTTGGAGGCATCCGTCGGTGCGGGCTATCCTGTGGTGCAAAGTGCCGTCGCTGTTCGCTGCGCGGCGGAAACCCCGCAAGAGGAGATCTCCAACATGGCTGTGCCCAAGCGCCGGATGTCGCGCTCGAACACCCGTAGCCGCCGGTCGCAGTGGAAGACCGAGGCCGTCGGCCTGGTCAACGTCGCCGTGGGCGGCCAGCAGCGCAAGGTGCCGCGTCGCCTGCTCAAGGCCGCTCGCCTCGGCCTGGTCGACCTCGACCGCAAGTAACCGCTCCAGCGGCGCGCCTCTCAGGTCGCTCTCAGACAGAGGGATGACACTGTGGCTGTGCGCATTCTTGTCGTTGATGACGATCGCGCGGTGCGCGAATCTCTGCGCCGGTCGCTTTCGTTCAATGGATACTCCGTCGAGCTCGCCCAAGATGGTGTCGAGGCCCTCGAGGCGATCTCCAGTGATCGACCGGACGCCCTTGTCCTGGACGTGATGATGCCGAGGCTGGACGGCCTCGAAGTGTGTCGGCATCTCCGCAGTACCGGTGATGATCTGCCGATCCTGGTGCTCACCGCGCGGGATTCGGTCTCCGAGCGGGTGGCCGGGCTGGATGCGGGAGCCGATGACTACCTGCCCAAACCCTTCGCCTTGGAGGAACTGCTGGCCCGGATGCGCGCCCTGCTGCGCCGCCGCGCCCTGCCGGAGGAGAACGCCGATTCCCGGGCGCTGACCTTCTCCGATCTGAGCCTGGACCCGGTGACCCGTGAGGTGTCCCGCGGCGAACGGCAGATCAGCCTGACCCGCACCGAGTTCTCGCTGCTGGAAATGCTGATCGCCAACCCCCGGCGGGTCCTGACCCGCAGCCGCATCCTGGAGGAAGTCTGGGGATTCGACTTCCCGACCTCGGGAAATGCGCTGGAGGTGTACGTCGGTTACCTGCGTCGTAAGACGGAGGCCGAGGGTGAACCGCGGCTCATCCACACCGTGCGCGGGGTGGGTTATGTGCTGCGGGAAACCCCGCCCTGATGCGGCTGTTCAAGAAGCCGGTGTTCCGATCCGACAGCCAGCGCCGGTACACCAGAAACGTCAGCGCGGTCTCGCTGCGCTGGCGGGTGATGTTGCTGGCGATGTCGATGGTCGCGATGGTCGTGGTGCTGATGGCCGTCGCCGTGTATGCCGTCGTGTCCCGTTCCGTCTACGACGACATCGACACCCAGCTGCACAGCCGCGCACAACTGCTCATCGAGAGCGGGTCGCTGGCCGCGGACCCCGGCAAGGCCATCGAGGGCACCGCCTACTCCGACGTCAACGCCATGCTGGTCAGCCCGGGACGCTATATCTACACCGCGAATCAGCAGGGCCAGACGCTGCCGCTCGGTGCGCCGGAAAAGGCCGTCGTGCAGGGTGAGCTGCTGATGTCGCTGCGCACCGTGAACAACCAGCGGGTACTGGCGGTGCACCTGGCCGACGGCAATTCCCTGCTGATCTCCAAGAGTCTGGCGCCCACCCTGGCGCTGCTGAACCGGCTGGGCACGGTGCTGGCGATCGTCGGCGCCTCCGGCATGGCGGTGGCCGCGATATCCGGCGGCATGGTCGCCCGCGCCGGTCTGCGCCCGGTGGCGCGACTGACCCAGGCCGCCGAGCGGGTCGCCCGCACCGACGATCTGCGGCCCATCCCGGTCGTCGGCACCGACGAGTTGGCCCGCCTCACCGATGCCTTCAACATGATGTTGCGGGCGCTGGCCGAATCCCGCGAGCGTCAGTCCCGGCTGGTGACCGACGCCGGGCACGAACTGCGTACCCCGCTGACCTCCCTGCGCACCAATGTCGAGCTGCTGATGGCCGCCCAGGCCCCGGGGGCCCCGCCGTTGCCGGAGGGGGAGATGGCCGAATTGCAGGCCGACGTGATCGCCCAGATCGAGGAATTGTCCACCCTGGTGGGCGATCTGGTGGATCTCACCCGAGATGAAGCCGGGGTGGTGATCCGGGAGAAGGTCGACCTGTCCGATGTCGTGGATCGCGCCCTGGAGCGAGTTCGCCGCCGCCGCAACGATATCGAGTTCGACGTGGACATGATCGACTGGCAGGTCGACGGTGATCTCGCGGGGCTGTCCCGAGCGGTGCTCAACGTGCTCGACAACGCCGCGAAGTGGAGCCCGCCCGATGCCACGGTGCTGGTGCGGTTGTGGCAACGGGATGCGCTGCATGCGGAGCTCATGATCGCCGATATGGGTCCGGGTATCCCGCCGCAGGAACGCGAGCTCGTGTTCGAACGGTTCTACCGCTCGACATCGGCGCGCGCGATGCCCGGTTCCGGTCTCGGGCTGGCGATCGTCAAGCAGGTGGTGCTCAAACACGGTGGCACGCTTCACGTTGAGGACACCGTGCCCGGAGGGGAGCCGTCGGGCACCTCGGTGCGCATCGTGCTGCCGGGCCGGCGGGTGCTGGCGGAGAGCGCCACCGCGACCGCTCCGTTCCAGGTGGCCACCGGCACGCTGCCGACACGCGGGGACACATCGATGGACGCGACGTCCTCGGGCGCCGACAATAGATAAGGTTCGCCCGGGGGGGTGATGTGGGGAATCTTCAGAAACTGATTGGGCCCCTGTGCGCCATTCTCTAAGTGGATTCTCAGCCCGACGCGGCACTGTATGGCTGTCCGATGCGTTGAACAGATAACTGAACCGCTGAAAAGAAAGAGCGCCGAGCGATATGACGAACGACCCGAGGTACACGCCGCCTCCGGCCCAGCCCGGCTATGAGAGCAATCCCACCAGCTATTCCACCCAGCGCAGCACGTATCAACAGGGCTACCAGCAACCCTATGACTGGCGCTACGCCCAGCAGGGCCAGCAGCCGCGGCCGCAGTACGATCCGTACCGCCCCACCGGAGCCACTCAGGTTCGGCCCCAGAAACGTTCGCGCGCAGGCGCTTTGGTGGCCGGTGCCGCCGCGATCGCAGTCGTCTCCGCGGGTATCGGTGGCGGGGTGGCTGTGCTGGCTCAGCCCGACCGGCCGTCCACCAGCTTCTCCAGCGCCGGCGGCGCCACACCCGGTGTTCCGGCGGCCAGCCTGCCGGTGGGTTCCGTGGAACAGGTCGCGGCCAAGGTTGTGCCCAGCGTCGTCAAGCTCGAGACGAATCTCGGCCGGGCCTCCGAAGAGGGATCGGGCATCATCCTGTCCACCGACGGTCTGATCCTCACCAACAACCACGTCGTCGCCACCGAGGGTGCGCCCGGCGGGCGTCCGCAGACCAAGGTCACCTTCGCCGACGGCCGGACCGCGCCGTTCACGGTGGTCGGAACCGATCCCAGCAGCGATATCGCGGTGGTCCGTGCCGAGGGGGTGTCGGGTCTGACACCGATCGCCCTCGGATCTTCCGGGGACTTGCGGGTCGGCCAGGACGTCGTCGCGATCGGCTCCCCGCTGGGCCTGGAGGGCACCGTGACCGTCGGCATCGTCAGTGCACTGAACCGTCCGGTGGCCGCCGGCGGGAACAGCCGCGACCAGAACACCGTGCTGGATGCCATCCAGACCGACGCCGCGATCAACCCAGGCAACTCCGGTGGCGCGCTGGTCAATATGAACGGTGAGTTGGTCGGCGTGAACTCCGCGATCGCCACCCTGGGCGGTGCTTCCGCGGAATCCCAGAGCGGTTCGATCGGCCTCGGGTTCGCCATCCCGGTGGACCAGGCCAAACGGATCGCCGACGAACTGGTGCAGAACGGCACCGCATCGCACGCCTCGCTCGGGGTGCAGGTGGGCAACGACGCATCGGTGGACGGCGCGAAGATCGTCGAGGTCACCGAGGGTGGCGCGGCGGCGGCGGCCGGACTGCCCAGCGGTGTGGTGGTGACCAAGGTGGACGGACGCGTAATCAACAGCGCCGACGCTCTCGTGGCGGCGGTGCGCTCGAAGGCGCCGGGCACCAAGGTGACCTTGACCTACCAAGGGTCCGGCGGACCCGAGACCCTGGACGTGACGCTCGGAAAGGCGCAGCAGTGACCCGGGGAGTGGAGGCGACCTTGCCTGGGTCACTGTCGTCGGCCGGATATACGGTGACAGGCATGGAACAACCTGGGGAATTGGTCGGGCGGGCGCTCGTCGTCGTCGTCGACGACCGGACGGCACACGGCGAAGAGGATCACAGCGGACCGTTGGTCACCGAGTTGCTCGGTGAGAGCGGTTTCCTGGTGGACGGGGTGGTGGTGGTGTCCGCCGACGAGGTGGAGATCCGTAATGCACTCAACACCGCGGTCATCGGTGGTGTCGATCTGGTGATCTCGGTCGGCGGCACCGGCGTGAGCCCTCGCGATGTGACCCCGGAAGCGACCGTCGACCTGCTCGACCGCGAGCTGCTGGGCATCTCCGAGGCGCTGCGCGCCTCCGGGCTGTCCGCGGGCATCGTGGATGCGGGCGTATCGCGCGGGCTGGCCGGCATCTCCGGCAGCACCCTGGTGGTGAACATCGCCGGGTCACGCGCCGCGGTCCGCGACGGCATGGCCACATTGAACCCATTGGCCGTTCAGGTCATCGGGCAGCTGTCGAGCCTCGACATCTGAGGCTGCCGAGAATGGGTATGCAGGCGGCAATCATGCAGGTCCACGCACCCTTTTCAAGCGCGACAGGTTACAAGCAGATGAACGGTCATCCCACCCTGAATGTGACGTTGGTCACAAGAGGTACCGCCTCGTGACCGGGGCGACACGGCCGTCGAAGGATGCAGTTAACGCGATCTTCGGCGAGGAAATGCCGCGTACCACCAAGGACGAGCGCGAGGGCAACGCCCCGGATGAGGGTTACGACCGGGAAAGGTGGCTCCGGGACAACGTCCCGCCGCACCACGGCTGACCAGTAATTTCCCCCTGATCGGCTGGAATCGTCCCGATTCCAGCCGATCACTGCTTTTTGTCCGACCTGTGAGGCAAACCGCGGCGTGCCCCGTCGGTGCGCTGGTCACGACACCGCGAATACTGCTGTATGGCCATCCCAGCAAACCTGGGGGCCCGTGATGGGCGGGTTCTGGCGATGGGACCTACGCGTTGCCGGGTTGATGGAGCACCGTTATGTTCCTCGTGTCAACGATGAGCAAATCGTAAGAGCAACATGTGGAGTTTCTAATTCGCATCACATGGAGGTCTTGCAAGGTGTGAAGTCTCGGTTAGGGCCGGGATCCGCATCGACAAACACGGTTGACAGCACACCAACCGTCGGCAGCTTAGGGAGAACATGAAGACAATCAGTCGGGTGCTGATCGCGATGATCGCGGCCATTGCGTCGCTGTTCGTGAGCACGGGCACCTCCAACGCGGGTCTGGACAACGAGCTGAGCCTCGTGGATGGCAAGGACCGGACCCTGACCATTCAGCAGTGGGACACTTTCCTCAATGGTGTGTTTCCGCTGGATCGCAACCGCCTGACGCGTGAGTGGTTCCACTCGGGCAAGGCGAAGTACATCGTGTCGGGTCCGGGCGCTGAGGACTTCGAGGGTGTGCTGGAGCTGGGTTACCAGGTCGGCTTCCCGTGGTCGCTGGGTGTGGGTATCAACTTCAGCTACACCACCCCGAACATCGCGTTCGACGGCCAGGACTACGGCTACGTGGGCCCCGGCGGCGTTGACTTCGACCTGATCCCCGCCATCGTGACCCCGCCGCTGTTCCCCGGCGCCTCGATCAGCGCTGACCTCGGCAACGGCCCGGGCATCCAGGAAGTTGCGACCTTCTCCGCTGACGTCGCCGGCGAGAGCGGCGCGGTTGCGGTCTCCAACGCGCACGGCACCGTGACCGGTGCTGCCGGTGGCGTGCTGCTGCGCCCCTACGCCCGCCTCATCGCCGCAGAGGGTGACAGCGTCACCACCTACGGCGAGCCCTGGAACATGAACTGACGGTTCACTCCTGACCCCGACGTCGCCGTGTGGTCCGTGCTCCGACAGGCGGGCCGCATGGCGGCGACAGGGCCCTAAAAAGCAGGGAAGGAAAGGGTTCATGGCCCTATCGAAAAAGTTTGTGGTTCTCGGGTTCGGTTCGTTCGCCGGTGCGACGCTGCTGGCCGGTCTGGGTAGTGCGACCGCAGGTGCCGAGGTCGAGGAATCGGCGCCAGCCCCGTACGTGACCAGTCGGCAGGCTCTGCTGATCGACGACAACGCGCTGCGGGTGGCCGATTACGGCGAGGCCCGCGGGTTCCTGGACACGCGCAATGCCGAGGCCGGCATCGTGCACGCCCAGGGCGAGGGTGTGCACGTGGACACCGTCAAGGCGGTGCCGGGCACCAAGGCGGCACCGTTCAACCTGGAAGCCAACGGCGCGTTCGTCTTCAGCCCGCCCATCGGCGACTGGTGACCGACATTTCGTGAGTTCGACGCAAACACCCGGCCCGGGGTTCCTCTCGGCCGGGTGTTTTGCTGTCTCCGGTCGTCCGGTGGTCGACGAGCGCGCTGCGGACGCGCCGACGGCAAACGCCGATCGCGGCGCAGGGCACGCTGGGCACATAGCGTGAACGGCCGGTAAATTCTCGGGTTTTCGAGTGTGATCTGCGCCATCGGTGACGCGCCGAATCGGCGTTTGAGGGGCCTCGCCGCAACCGCATGGTTAACCGACCTGTTCTCCAGCTTGCGGCCGGTCCGTGATCCGTGTGGGCGGGTGGTGCGGCGCACCGTGCCGGTAGATCCCTGATGACGTGCTGCGATGCCGGCGACCGGGTTCGGCCGGGACTGTGCACGCAACGTATCCAGCTAACTTCATCCCGGCCCTCACCTAGGTGTCGAATTCGGATCCGCTCGCGTTGCTGAAACGGCGGATCGCCGCTAATTTCCTCGTGTCAACGGTGAGCGGAATGCGCATCGACCAGTCCATCGAGTGCAGGACCACTAAGGGAGAAGATGAAGGTATTCAGTCGGGTGCTGATCGCGATGATCGCGGCCATTGCGTCGCTGTTCGTGAGCACGGGCACCTCCAACGCGGGTCTGGACAACGAGCTGAGCCTCGTGGATGGCAAGGACCGGACCCTGACCATTCAGCAGTGGGACACCTTCCTCAATGGTGTGTTTCCGCTGGATCGCAACCGCCTGACGCGTGAGTGGTTCCACTCGGGCAAGGCGAAGTACATCGTGTCGGGTCCGGGCGCTGAGGACTTCGAGGGTGTGCTGGAGCTGGGTTACCAGGTCGGCTTCCCGTGGTCGCTGGGTGTGGGTATCAACTTCAGCTACACCACCCCGAACATCGCGTTCGACGGCCAGGACTACGGAACTCTGGGGCCGGCCGGGATCGACTTCGACCTGATCCCCGCCATCGTGACCCCGCCGCTGTTCCCCGGCGCCTCGATCAGCGCTGACCTCGGCAACGGCCCGGGCATCCAGGAAGTTGCGACCTTCTCCGCTGACGTCGCCGGCGCCAGTGGTGCGGTTGCGGTCTCCAACGCGCACGGCACCGTGACCGGTGCTGCCGGTGGCGTGCTGCTGCGCCCCTACGCCCGCCTCATCGCCTCGGAGGGTGACAGTGTCACCACCTACGGCGAGCCCTGGAACATGAACTGACGACGGGGTGAGGAAGGCGAATCTCATGGCCCATTCGAAGAAGTTGGCCGTTCTCGGGTTCGGTACGTTCGCGGGTGCGACGGTGTTGGCCGGTCTGGGTAGTGCGACCGCGAGTGCCGAGGTCGAGGAATCGGCACCGGCACCCTATGTGACCAGCCGGCAGGCTCTGCTGGTCGACGACAACGCGCTGCGGGTGGCCGATTACGGCCAGGCGCGTGGGTTCCTGGACACCCGGTCGGCGGATGCCGGCATCGTGCACGCGCAGGGTGAGGGTGTGCACGTGGACACCATCAAGGCGGTGCCGGGCACCACGGCGGCCCCGTTCAACCTGGAGTCCAACGGCGCGTTCGTCTTCAGCCCGCCGATCGGCGACTGGTGACCGACGTTTCGTGAGCTCGACGCAGACGCCCGGCCGGGGCTTCCCCGGCCGGGCGTTTTGCCTGCTCGGCCCCGAACCCGCAACTCACAGGTGTTGCCCAGGCTACTATTGGGAAACCAGAGGTTAACGCTGGTCAACTTATGTGGGAAGTGGTGGTCATGGCGCTATCGATGAAGCTGGCTGTGCTGGGGTTCGGTTCGTTCGCGGGAGCGACGGTGTTGGCCGGTCTGGGTGCTGGCACCGCTGCGGCGGAGGTCGAGGAATCGGCGCCCGCCCCGTTCGTCACCAGTCGGCAGGCGATCCTGATCGACGACAATGCGCTGCGGGTGGCCGATTACGGCGAGGCCCGCGGGTTCCTGGACACCCGCAACGCCGAGTCCGGCATCGTGCACGCCCAGGGCGCGGGCAACAAGGACACCGTCAAGGCGGTGCCGGGCACCAAGGCGGCACCGTTCAACCTGGCCGCCAACGGCGCGTTCATCTTCAGCCCGCCCATCGGGGACTGGTGACCGTCGTTCACCAGACATCACCCACACGAACGCCCGGCTGAGCTCAGCCGGGCGTTCGTGTGTCACGGTTCAGGCGTCGGGATCGACCCGTTCGGTCGCCGAGCGGCCCGGGCTGTTGGCGAGCAGGTCGCGAATCTCGGTGAGCAGCACCACCTCGGCCTCGACGGTCTCCTCTTCCTTCTTGCGGAACTTGCTGTACGGCAACACGACCAGGAAGTACACGACGGCCGCCACGAGAACGAAATTGATCGTTGCCGACAGCAACACGTTCAGGTCGATGGTCTGATCGCCGCCGATCGGGATGCGCAGGATGCCGTAGTCGGACTCGCCGCCGGCGCCGATCCGGTCGATCAGCGGCTGGATGATGCTCTCGGTGAACTTGGTGACGAGCGCGGTGAACGCGGTGCCGATGACCACGGCGATCGAGAGATCGACGATGTTGCCGCGCAAGAGGAATTCCTTGAAACCCTTGATCATGCGGGGACCCTTCCAGCAGATGATGGTGTACAGGCGACACGCAAACACTAACCGAGCAGGTGCCGGCCGATGTCAGTGAAAGGTGACGGTGATCTGCCGGGTCAGCGCGGCGCCGGCCACCGCGTTGGCGGCATGACGGGGCAACGCCACCAGCACCACCCGGCCGGGGGAACCTGCTGGGCCCGTGGGTTCGGCGGAGACCAGGGTCACGACGGCTTCGGTCGCGACCACTTCCGGCGCGGTGTCCGGCCCGGCGTCGGTGCTCCCTGCCGCCAGCACATCGACGATGTCGCCGGGCCGGATCAGCGCGACCAGTGCCTCGTCGGCGAGGTGCAGCGGCACGATGCGGGCGTCGGGCCCGACGCTGGCCTCGGTCAGCCGCGAACCGAGCAGCCGGACATCGGTCAGCACTTCACCGCGCCGGGCCGGTCCGGAGAGGGTGGCGCCGAGCACGATGGCGATATCGCCAGTCGCACCGTCGGGGACGGTTGTCGCCAAGCGTGTTTCGACGCCGACATCGCCGGCCGTCAGTGCGGTCCCCGGCGGGAGGTCGCGCAGGGCGATGACGACATCGGTGCGCACCCCGGCCGGGTCCGGTCGGAACGCGGCGACGGCGGCCAGCGTCACCAGCAGCCCGGCGGCGATCCGGCGGGCCGCCACGGTGCGCGTCCAGTCCGGGCGCAGCGCTCGGCGCAGCCGGGTCAGCGCCGATGGATCCAGTGATTCCCCCACCGGGGCAACGCTAGGCCGGTGCGGCCGAAGACGGCAGCCGACCAGCGGGCTGCCTGTGGATAACGTGCTAGCTGGAGGCGGCGGCCGGCGTCGCGCTGGTCGAACTCGACGATGTCGATGACGAGCTCGACGCGGCTGATGCGCTGCTCGTGGAGTCCGAGGAGCTGCTCGCCGTCGACGTCGAACTCTCACTGCTCTTGGACGAGCTCGCGGTGCTGCTCGACTTCGACGAGTCGCGGCTGTCATTGCGGTAGAAACCGCTGCCCTTGAACACCACGCCGACCTTGCCGAACAACTTGCGCAGCCGTCCGTTGCACTGCGGGCAGACGGTCAGCGCATCGTCGCTGAACGCCTGGACCTGATCGAACCGATTGTCACACTCGGTACACGCGTAGGAATAGGTAGGCACGAAATCCTCCGAGACAGTCAAACCTTCTAGCACTCTAGCTGCTCAAGTGCTAGAACCGCTATGTGGGTTGGGTCATTCCCAGCACGACCAGGCCCCGCCCGGGGGTGAGCGCGTGGGTCATCGGCACATCGTGCGGTTCGGCGGGAATCTCGTCGAGCAGTTCGTCGTCGCGGATGACGGCCACCAACAGTGCACCGGCGGCGGCCAGGGGCAGCGCCCGGTCGTAGAAGCCGGCGCCGCGGCCGAGTCGGTTGCCACTGCGGTCGACGGCCAGCGCGGGCACCAGCAGCACCGTGGCCTCGGCGATGGATTCCGGGGCCAGCCAGGGCGGCGGTGGTTCGCGCAGCCCGAACGGTGCCGCGATCAGCTCGCCGGGCCGATACTCGGCCCACTGCATCGGCTGCCCGGTCCGGGCGATCGGCACCAGAATCCGTACTCCGAGCAGGCCGTCGAGCAGCGGTACCGCGTCCGGCGCCGCCCCGGGTTCCGAGCCTGCCGGAATGTAGGCGCCCAGGGTGCCCACGCCGGCGGCGAGCGCGGTTACTTGCGTTTGCAGGGACCGTGTTTCGGCAGCTCGGCGGGGCTCGGTGAGTGCGCGCCGAGCCGCGAGAATTCGCGTTCTGAGCGCGGGTTTCGTCATGATTGCCACGTTTGCGCCGACACCCTTCGCCTGAACCATCAACGGGCATTAGTGTGTCAACGATGGCACAGGCACAGGTACCCATCCCGCGGACCGCGGTGGTTCCCGCGGCGGGTCTGGGAACGCGTTTTCTCCCGGCGACCAAGACGGTCCCGAAGGAACTGCTGCCCGTGGTGGATACGCCGGGAATCGAGTTGGTGGCCGCCGAGGCGGCGGAGGCCGGCGGCGAGCGGCTGATCATCGTGACCTCGGAGGGCAAGGACGGCGTCGTCGCCCACTTCGTCGAGGATCTGCTGCTCGAAGGCACCCTGGAAGCTCGCGGCAAGCACGTCATGTTGGAGAAGGTGCGCCGTGCGCCCGCCCTGATCAAGGTCGAATCGGTGGTGCAGGCCGAGCCGCTCGGGCTCGGGCATGCGGTGGGGTGCGTGGAGTCCAGGCTGCTGCCCGACGAAGATGCCATCGCGGTGCTGCTGCCCGACGATCTGGTGCTGCCGACCGGCGTGCTGGAGACCATGTCCAAGGTGCGTGCCAAGCGCGGTGGCTCGGTGCTGTGCGCCATCGAGGTTCCCGGCGACGAGATCAGCGCCTACGGCGTCTTCGATGTCGAAGTCGTGCCGGATGCGGCGAACCCGAACGTGCTCAAGGTCAAGGGCATGGTGGAAAAGCCCAAGGCCGAGGATGCGCCGTCGCACTTCGCCGCGGCCGGGCGCTATGTGCTCGACCGGGCCATCTTCGATGCCCTGCGCCGGGTCGACAAGGGCGTCGGTGGCGAGATCCAGCTCACCGATGCCATTGCTCTGCTGATCGACGAGGGCCATCCCGTGCACGTGGTGGTGCACCGCGGCTCCCGACACGACTTGGGAAATCCCGGCGGCTACCTCAAGGCTGCGGTTGACTTTGCGCTAGAACGCGACGACTACGGACCGGAACTACGGCGCTGGTTGGTCGAGCGATTGGGCCTTGCCGAAGGTTGACGACAGCACGGCGGGTCTCGGACAGGAGAAAGGCGTGCGGTGCGGTCGGTTGAGGAGCAGCAGGCTCGAGTAGCGGCCGCCGCGGTGGCTCCCCGGCCGGTGCGGGTGGCGATCGCCGAATCCCAGGGTCTGATGTGCGCCGAAGAGGTGGTGACCGAACGGCCGCTGCCCGGGTTCGACCAGGCGGCGATCGACGGCTACGCGGTGCGCAGCGTGGACGTGCTCTCGGTGGGCGGCACCGATGACGATGGTCTCAACCGTGAGGTGAGCCTGCCGGTTGTCGGCGAGATCGAGGCGGGCGCGCGGACACCCAGCCGCTTGCAGCCGCGCCAGGCGGCCCGGGTGCAGACCGGTGCGCCGATGCCGACCCTCGCCGATGCCGTCCTGCCGCTGCGCTGGACCGACGGCGGTCAGTCCCGTGTCCGGGTGCTGCGCGGTGTGCGCTCCGGTGCCTATGTGCGGCGCACCGGCGACGATGTGCAGCCCGGCGACGTGGCCGTGCGGGCCGGCACGATCATCGGCGCCGCGCAGGTGGGTCTGCTCGCGGCGGTGGGCCGCGACAAGGTGATGGTGCACCCGCGGCCGCGGATGACGGTGCTCTCGGTGGGCGGCGAACTCGTCGACGTGTCGCGCACCCCGGGCAACGGCCAGGTCTATGACGTGAACTCCTACGCGCTGGCCGCGGCCGGACGCGATGCGGGTGCCGAGGTGAACCGCGTCGGCATCGTCGATACCGATCCCGCGAAACTCCGCGAAGTCGTCGAGGGGCAGATCAGCCGCTCGGAAGTGGTGGTGATCGCCGGTGCGGTCGGGGGTGCGGCGGCCGAAGCCGTGCGCGCGGTGCTTTCCGAACTCGGTGAGATGGAAGTGGTGCGGATCGCCATGCACCCCGGATCGGTGCAGGGTTTCGGGCAACTCGGTCGCGACGGTGTCCCGGTGTTTCTGCTGCCGGCCAACCCGGTCAGCGCGCTGGTGGTGTTCGAGGTGATGGTTCGTCCGCTCATCCGGATGTCGCTGGGGAAGCGTCAGCCGATGCGGCGGGTGATCCAGGCGCGCACGCTGGCCCCGATCACCTCGGTGGCGGGCCGCAAGGGTTATCTGCGCGGGCAGCTCATGCGCGACCAGGACACCGGGGAGTATCTGGTGCAGGCGCTCGGCGGCGCGCCCGGGGCGTCCTCGCATTTGTTGGCCACCCTGGCCGAGGCGAACTGCCTCGTCATCGTGCCCAGCGAGGCCGAGCAGATCCGTACCGGCGAGGTCGTGGACGTCGCCTTCCTCGCGCAACGCGGCTGAGACGTGAACCGCTGGCGTACCAACCCCGCGCATCCGGGGTGGCCGGTGCCGGTCGGGCCGATCCGGGTGCCTGCGGGCGTCGTCGGGCTACGACCGGTGCGGCTGCGCGACGGCGCGCAGTGGAGCAGATTGCGGCTGGCCGACCGCGAACATCTGGAGCCGTGGGAGCCCAGCTCGGAGGTGAGTTGGGAAATGCGCCATGCGCTTTCGTCATGGCCCGCGGTGTGTTCGGGTCTGCGGGGGGAGGCGCGCCGGGGCCGGATGCTGCCCTTCGTCATCGAACTGGACGGGCAGTTCGCCGGCCAGATCACCATCGGCAATGTCACCCACGGCGCGTTGCGTTCGGCCTGGATCGGCTACTGGGTGGCCCGGCAGTACACCGGCGGCGGGGTGGCGACCGGGGCGCTGGCACTGGGCCTCGACCACGCGTTCGGGCCGGTGATGCTGCATCGGGTTGAGGCCACGGTGCGGCCCGAGAACCTGGCCAGCCGGGCGGTGCTGGCCAGAGCGGGTCTGCGCGAGGAAGGCCTGCTCAAGCGGTACCTGGACGTCGACGGCGGGTGGCGCGACCACCTGTTGGTCGCGATGACCGTCGAGGAGACGGACGGTTCGGTGGCCGCGAAGTTGGTGCGGTCGGGGCGGGCCAGCTGGACCTGAGTTCTGCGGCGAAACTCGCGTACCCGCGCCTCGCGTAGCCGCGAATACGCCGGAAACGCGCGAATCGGCGTCGGCAATTGTTACTCGTGTGACTTATGTGACTCATGGTGCTTGTATCCGGTGAATTACAGGTGTGTAATTGACATCGGCGCGCCGCCCATGGATGCGCTGGTCACGGACCTAGCCTGAAGGGGAAAGGAAAGGCGTCATGCCAAGCATCCCCCAATCTCTGTTGTGGATCTCCCTCGTCGTGCTCTGGCTCTTTGTGCTGGTGCCGATGTTGGTGAGCAAACGGGACAATGTCCGGCGCACCAGCGATATCGCGTTGGCGACCCGCGTGCTCAACTCGGGGCGCAATGCTCGGTTGCGGCGTCCGCGCGCGGCTGCCGGGCACAACAGTGACCCGCACTGGCAGCCGTCCGCCGAATACGAAGGCGAGTTCGCCGACGATCTCGACGACGAACGCGGCGAAGAACCCGCGCGCCGCCGTGCGGTGGTGCTGGCCGCCGCCGTCGAGGAGTCGGCGGAGTCTCCCTACCTCGATGTCGACGTCGTCGACGAGGACTCCGGCGCGCTGCCCATCGGCGAGTCGTTCCAGCGGCAGGCCGACCCGCAGACCGAGGAGCTGACGCTGGACTTCGGCGCGGCCGAAGCGGCGGCGGCCGAAGAGGACGCCGAGGACGTAGCCGCAGAGGACATCGCCGCCGAGGAGCCGGCCGCCGAAGCAGATCTCACCGAGGACGACCTCACCGACGACGATTACGAATACGTCGAGGACTCATCGGGTCTGGAAGCCGAGGCCGACACTGAGCCCGAGTTGGCCGCGTCGATGGCCTCGGCGCGGCGCAACCGCTACGAGTCCAAGACCGCGCAGGCGGTGAGCGCACGCAAGTACACCTTCCGCAAGCGCGTGTTGATGTCGATGGCGGTGACGCTGGTGCTCTCCGCGGTGCTCGCCGCCGTGTTGTCGCCGACGCTGTGGTGGGCGGTCGGCACGGTCACCACGGTGACCGTGCTCTACCTGGGCTACCTGCGGCGCCAGACCCGCATCGAGGAGCAGGTGCGGCGCCGGCGCGCGCAGCGGATGATGCGGTCCCGGCTGGGGGTGGAGAACACCGAGGATGGAGAGTTCGACGTCGTGCCGTCGCGGTTGCGCCGCCCGGGTGCGGCCGTGCTGGACATCGACGATGAGGACCCGGTGTTCGAGCATCTGGAGTACGCCCGGTTCGCCCGGGGCTACGACCTGCCGCGGGCGGCGGGGCAGTAGCCACCGGTTTCGGCTGCCGCCAGGGTTACTGGTAGCCTGCATATCGTTCAAGGGGCTATAGCGCAGTTGGTAGCGCGTCTCGTTCGCATCGAGAAGGTCAGGGGTTCGATTCCCCTTAGCTCCACTCCGCGTTCTACGCGCCGTTCTTGGCGCACCTGATGTCCTCAGCGTCGAATCTGCCTCGATTGTTGCGCCGCCCGGGCCATCGGCCGCGTGCTAGCTACGCTCGGCACCGCGGGCCGACAATTTCCGACGTAGTGACCATTCAGCCACCTCGCGGGCCGTGGGTGGCTGATGGCCGCGGTGTGTTACTCGGAGTGCGCGGCGGGTGCGCCGTGTGCCAACGGGGCCGGCCACTCGTTGGGCCAGTCGCGCAGCGCCGAAATATCGGGTAATGGCTTGTGGCACAGTGTCTTGGCCTGCTTGGGTGTCATGCCGAGTGTGGTGAGTAGACGTTCGGTCACCGAGTCCACCGTGGCTTCGGTGTCACGTTCCGGTCGCTCCCGCAGTAGCGTGGCCAGGCCGACGAACATGCCCCCGGCGATGGCCAGTCCCAGCTCGGGGTCGGTGATCTTGAACCGTCCCTGGTCGACGGCCGCGGTGATGTCCCGCAGCGCTCGCGGTGACAACCCGCGATTCGACAGGATCAGTGAATCGCCATGCGCGAGCAGTAATGCCGCCTCTTGCGGGCGCAGGCGGAACAGTCGCCCGCTCAGGCGATAGTTGGCGGCAAAGGCCTCGGCCGGGTCGGAGATGGAGCCGGTGAAACTGTCGAGGACGGCCCCGAGATCGTCGAGTGCGTCGGTCAGGGCGGCCTCGAACAACTCGTCCTTGGTCGAGAAATGGTTGTAGAAGGACCCCATGCCCACATCGGCGGCTTGGGTGATCTCCAAGATCGGCACGCCCAGCTTGCCCTGGGCGATGAAGCCCTGGGCCGCGTGCACCAGGGCGCGACGGGTGCGCAACTTGCGCCGCTCAAGTCGGCTGATCGGCATGTCCGGCGACGCGGCGCCGCTGTGTTCAGGCTGATCCATGGCGGGAGGATACCAGCGCGCATCAATTCTGAGGATTTCGTCAGATACTCTTGACTGATCTTTTGAGCGTATGTGACGATTTCCTCAGATACGAGAAAGGGGGTGGAACATGGCCCGAGTAGTGACACCGAGGCAGGACGGTCACAAGGATCTGCACAGTGAACGGGGTGCCGAGCGCGGCGAGCATTCCGGCCGCTCGCAGAACCCGACGATTCGCGTGGCGGATATTGCGTGGCTGGAGTTCACCAAACCCGACCTGATGCGGGCCGAGGCGTTTGCCCGCGCGTTCGGATTCGGGATTGCGCTCCGGGATCCGCAGGAATTGCACCTACGCGGGACAACGGCGGGTCCGCCGTGTGTGATCCTGCGGCGCGGCCCCCGCACGCGTTTCGCCGGACTGGCCTTGCGGGCCGCCGACGAGGTCGACGTGCTGCGCCTTGCCGACAAGACGGGTGCTCCGGTGCTCCGGCTTCCTGAAGTGATCGGAGGCATCGGTGTTCAGCTGACCGACCCCAGCGGTACGCCGGTCAAAGTCGTTGCCGGCCAGCATGAACTTCCCGCGCAACCAGAACAGCAACCGCAGGTGATCAACGCAGGCTCCGGTGTGGCCCGGGTCAATGCCACGGTGCGGCCGCCGCGGGTACCGGCGCGTGTCCAACGACTCGGCCACGTGGTGCTGCAGTCCACCATCTACGTCCAGACGCTGAACTGGTATCTGGACACCTTCGGAATGATCGTCAGCGACTTTCTGTTCTTTCCCGGTCAGCGTGAGCGCGGACCGGCCATGAGCTTCATCCGGTGTGACCGGGGGAGCACGCCGACCGACCACCACACCCTTGCGCTGGCGCTCGGCCCTGCCGACCGCTACATCCACTCTGCCTACGAGGTCAGCGACCTCGACGCACTGGCGGCAGGCGGAGAATATCTGAAAGAACGCGGATACCAACGATCCTGGGGAATCGGTCGGCACATCCAGGGCAGCCAGTTGTTCGACTACTGGCGCGACCCCGACGGGTTTCTGGTCGAGCATTTCGCCGACGGTGACGTGTTCGACAACACCCTCGAGCCGGGCTGGGCCCCGTTCACCGCGTCGGGACTGGCGCAGTGGGGGCCGCCGGCCACGAAGGATTTCCTCGACGCCAGCCCGCGCGCCGCACGACATCAAGTGACCTCGATGCTCGCCGCCCTGCGTGGCGACAACGAATTCGACCTCAACCGCCTCGTCGGCCTACTGAAAGTTGCTGCCTCGTGACCATTTCCGTCCTGCGCACCAAAGACGCCTGGTGGGTCCAGACGCCCACCGGCGCTGCCAGAATCTCCACAGCCGCCACCAGCACCAGCGAGCTGCTCGCTGACCGTGCAGCGATCGAGGACGCCGCGGCCGCTGAGGGTTCGGTCGCCGTCGACGAGTTGGCGCTGTGCTCGCCCGTCACGGCACCGTGCCGGGTGATCGCACAGATGACCAACTTCGAATCCCACGTCCGCGATTCCGGAATGAATCCGAAAACCGTTCCGCTGACCTTCTTCCGAAAGTCATCGGCCTCGATCAGCGGCCCGTTCGATGACATCGTGCGACCCGCACACGTGGGCCTGCTGGACTACGAGATCGAGATCGGCCTGATCATCGGGCGAGATGTTCCGGTGGGTACCGCGATCACCGACGCGAACCTCGCTGATGTCATCGCCGGACTGACGGTCACCAACGACGTCTCGGCCCGCGACATCCAGTTGCCGCAGACCCAGTTCTACGAGGCCAAGTCGTACCCCACCTTCACCCCGGTGGGGCCCGCGCTGGTGCTCCTGGACGCCGCCGAACTTGCCCGGTTCGGCGACCTGCGGCTACGGCTGAGCGTCAGCGGCGACGAACGCCAGAACGCGGTTGTCGAGGGTGACATGCTGTACCGCCCGCTGCAGGCCCTGCAGTCGTTGACCCGGTTCCAGGACCTGTCGGCCGGCGATCTCATCCTCACCGGAACCCCGGCGGGAACCGCATTGACCGCCCCGCCCAAGCCGATCGAGATGATCGGCAACCTGCTGCCACCCGCGGTCAAGTGGAAGGCGTTCTTCTCCCGGCAGGCCAAGAATCCGAAGTACCTGGGGCACGGCGACGTCGTCGAGGCCTCGATCGCCACCGACGACGGTGTCCTCGACCTGGGCACCCAGCGGCTGACGGTGCGGCACGCGTGAGCGTCGACGCGCTGTGGCCCGCCGCCCAGTCGCCGCAGGACCTCGCTGCGATCGAACAGGTTCCGCTGGAACGTCGCGGACTTCCAGAGTCCACCTACGGCGTCGTCCTGCGCGCCGCGCGACTGTGGCCGGATCGCACCGCGATCACCGTCCTGCCGGACGGAACCGACTACGAGAGACATGCGCGGAGGACGTTCGGTGAACTCGCCGCCGACGTGACACGGACGGCAAAGGCGTTACGGCAGTGCGGTATCGAGCGGCGCGATGCGGTCCTGCTCATCAGTCCCAATTGCGACGAGTTGATCACCGCCACGCTGGCGGCGCAGGCCGCCGGTATCGCGGTGCCGATCAACGGATCCTTGTCCGGCGAGCACGTCACCGAATTGGCCCGGCTCTCAGGTGCCCGGGTATTGATCACCGCGGCACCCGAACTCGACCCCGCCGGCGTGCAACACGCCGCGGACCTGGCCGCCGCGGGCCTGATAGACACCGTGCTGCTGCTCCGCCCGACGCTTGCGGGCGATGCGCCACAACCGCTTCCGGCCCTGCCGGGCGTCACGGTGGCCTATCTGTCGGCCCTGGCCGCCGAACAGGACCCGCGACCACTCGTTGGTGGGCAGGCGGATTCGGCACAGTTGGCCGCCTTGTTTCACACCGGCGGCACCACCGGCACGCCGAAGCTGGCCGCACACACCCACGGCAACGAGGTCGCCGACGCCTGGATGGTCGCGCTCAGCGCCGACCTCGACGAGGACGCCGTGGTCTTCGCCGCGCTGCCGCTGTTTCACGTCAACGCCCTGATCGTCACCCTGCTGGCCCCCCTGTTGCGCGGTCAGCCCGTCGTGTGGGCGGGGCCGCTGGGATACCGCGACATGGGCCTCTACCAGAACTTCTGGCGCATCGTGGCGCACTACCGACTGGCGGCGATGAGCGCCGTCCCGACGGTGTACGCGGTGTTGGCCCACATCCCCGTCAACGCCGACATCTCCACCCTCACGTCCGCGGTGTCGGGCGCCTCGGCCTTGCCCGACACCGTGCGCGAGGACTTCCGCAATGCCACCGGGGTGAACCTGGTCGAAGGGTACGGGCTCACCGAGGCGACCTGTGCCAGCGCGCGCAGTTTCCCCGATCACCCTCGGCCCGGTTCGGTCGGCCAGCGCATGCCCTATCAGCGGCTCAAGGTCGTCGAGGTCGGCGACGACGGTTCCTGGCAGGAGGTTTCGACCAGTCGGGTCGGCAGGCTGGTCATCAACGGACCGACCGTCTTCCCGGGGTACGTCACCCGGCGCGACGATGACGGCTACGTGCTCGACGGTCGTGGTGCCTTGCGCGACGGGTGGCTCGACACCGGCGACTTGGCCCGCGTCGATGACGACGGCTTCGTCTATCTGGCGGGACGCTCCAAAGACCTCATCATCCGTGGCGGGCACAACATCGACCCCGCGGTGATCGAGGACGCGTTGCTCGCTCATCCCGACGTCACCGCGGCCGCGGCAGTGGCGCGGCCCGACGCCCATTCCGGCGAAGTCCCGGTCGGATTCGTCACGCTGCGACCGGGCGCGACCGTGCGCGGTGACGAATTGACCGCGTTCGCCGGCGAGCGGATCAGCGAACGCGCCGCGACCCCCAAAACAGTCACCATCATCGACGCGATCCCGGTCACCGATGTGGGCAAGCCCTACAAGGTTGCGCTGCGCGCCACCGCCGCCGAGCATGCGCTGACCGAAGCCCTTGCCGACGAGCCTGGGGTGGTACAGATCGTGGGCCAGGTCAGTGCCGGGCTGCCCACCGTCGTGCTCACCCTCGGGCCGGGCGCCGATCGCGCCGCCGTGGAACGGTTGGTGAAGTCGTTCTCGGTGAACCATGAGATTCGACAGTCATGACCGAGGCGAATACCTCTCATAACGAACATGTTCCGGTCGCGATCGTCGGTGGCGGGCCCACCGGGATCACCGCCGCCACGCTGCTGGCCCAGTATGGGGTGGACTGCCTTGTGTTGGATCGCTGGCCGCAGGTGTATCCGCAGCCGCGTGCGGTTCACCTCGACGACGAGGTCTACCGGATCCTGGCCCGGCTCGGCATCGCCGGCGAGTTCGCCGAGATTTCCCGTCCCGCCCACGGCCTGCGGCTCATCGATCGCCACATGGCGGTACTGGCCCAGTTCGACCGCGACACCGGGGTGACTCGCCATGGTTTTCCGGCGGCCAGCATGTTCGATCAACCCCAACTCGAAGAGCTGCTGCGCGCCAATCTGACTCGGCACCCGCGTGCCCGCCTACGCGGTGACATCGAGGTGCTCGACCTCGCGGTGGGCTCGGGTGCCCAGCCACTGCGCCTTACTGTGCGGGATCGCTCGACCGGGGCGCACTCAAACGTCACCGCCGACTTCGTGTTGGGCTGCGACGGTGCGAACAGCATGGTACGCAGCGCAATCGGTGCCTCGATGCGCAATCTGAGGTTCGACCAGCGTTGGCTGGTGGTCGACATCGCGACCGACGCCGATCTGCGGCAGTGGGAGGGTGTGCACCAGCTCTGCGACTCCCACCGCGCGGGCACCTATATGCGCATCGGGTCCACCCGCTACCGCTGGGAATTCCGGCTGCTGGACAGCGAAACGGTCGACGACTATGCCACCCTGGCCGACCTGCGCCCGTTGATCGCACCGTGGACGCGGGATGTTGACGAGTCCGATCTTCGGGTGATCCGGGTGGCCGAGTACACCTTTCGCGCCCAGCTTGCCGACCGCTGGCGGGATGGCAATGTCTTCCTGCTCGGCGATGCCGCCCACCTCACCCCGCCGTTCGTCGGGCAGGGCTTGGGCGCCGGGTTGCGCGATGCGATGAACCTGGCATGGAAGGTTGCCGGCGTGCACCACAAAGATCTTCTATCCAGCGTGCTCGATAGTTACCAGGCCGAGCGGCGCCCGCACACACGGCACATGATTTCGCTGGCGCTGAACGTGGGGCGTGCGATGACCGCTGGGGGACGGCTCGGCGCAGTCGCGCGCTCCCTGGTGTTGCCGCACCTGCATGCGGTGCCGGGACTGCGCGCGAAGGTCACCGACTCACGAACCCCGCCGCTTCGATCGTCGACCGTGCTCCGACGTTCCGCGACCACACGTGGTATCGCCGGCCATATGTGCCCGAATGCGCTTCTGGACAGTGGTATTCGTCTCGACGATCAAGTCGGCGTCGGGTTCGGTGTGATCACTCGGGCTGCCCTGACCGCTGGGCAGCAGCAGATCGTCACCGCGCGCGGCGCTCGCATCGTCCACGCTGCCGCAGGATCGGAGCTGGATCGATGGCTGCGCCGCCACTACGTCAAGGCCGTGGTGGTCAGGCCGGACGGCACCGTGATGACCGCCGGCCGTGACCTCACCGCAGTGTGCCACGGCGTCCCGCGCTTCCTACTCGGGCGCCGTCCACCGGACTTGCCCGAGCGTCACACCCGACCGCTCAGCCCGCCAACGTCGCCGTCCACCGGTGTCGTTCACCACGATTAGGAATGATCCGCGTG
The DNA here is from genome assembly GCF_001644575.1 of Mycobacterium adipatum. Taxonomy (NCBI): domain Bacteria; kingdom Bacillati; phylum Actinomycetota; class Actinomycetes; order Mycobacteriales; family Mycobacteriaceae; genus Mycobacterium; species Mycobacterium adipatum. The sequence goes on along the minus strand of NZ_CP015596.1, from coordinate 5,096,098 downwards.
CTTCGTCACCCCTCGTCTGTGCCGGCCTACCGGCCCGACATCTACAGTCGTTCAGCCATTCTCGACCCCTACCCGCATTACCGTGCGATGCGCGAGCTGGGGCCCGTCGTGTGGCTGACCCACCATCGCCTCTACGCCCTGCCGCGGTACAGCGAATGCAAGGCCACGCTGCGCGATGATGACCTGTTCCTCTCCGGTCATGGGGTCGCGGCCAACCCACTGATCAATCGACTCTCCCGCGGCACCACGCTGAACAGCGACGGCGCCGACCACGACCGACGCCGCAAGCTCGTCGCTCACCGGATGATGCCGCGCGCTCTGCGCACCCTCGGCGATGCCGTCGATGACCAAGCGCGTTCCATCGTCGAGCAGGCCGTGTCGCGCAAGACGGTGGATGCGGTCGCCGACCTCGCCACGTCGCTACCGTTGGCCATCGTGCCCGATCTGGTGGGGTGGCCCAGCGATCAACGCGCCCACTTGCTCGACTGGGCTGCAGCCACATTCGACATCCTCGGACCCGCGAACCTGCAGTCGATCAAGGCTCTACCACGCAGCCTGCACATGCTGCGCTTCGCGCGCCGCGTGGTGCGTGAACGCAACGTGCTGCCCGGCAGCATGGCCCACGAACTATTGACCGCCGTCGACGAGGGCAGCCTCGCCGTCGAGGAAGTGCCGCCGCTGCTCATCGATTACATCGCCCCGTCGCTGGACACCACGATCAGTGCGATCTCCAGTGCGGTGTATCTGTTCGCCACCCACCCCGAGCAATGGGAGTTGCTCAAGGGCGACCCATCGCTCATTCCGAACGCCATCAACGAAGTGGTTCGCTACGAATCACCGCTGCGGGCGTTCACCCGCAAGACTGCGCGCGCAAGCGTCATCGCCGACGTGGGCTTGCCGGCCGGTGCCCGGGTGTTGGTGCTCTACGCCTCGGCCAACCGTGACGAACGCGAATGGGACGCTCCCGACGTCTTCGATATCCGCAACGACGCCGGCCGCCAGGTCGGGTTCGGTAGCGGCGCACACGCCTGTGCCGGTCAAGGTCTGGCCCGGCTGGAGACCACGGCGATGCTCAAGGCGTTGATCGAGCGCGTCGACCGCATCGAGGTGGCCGCCGAGCCGACGTGGGGGATCAACAACATCATCCACCGCCACGACCGGCTACCCATCCGGCTGGTCGCGGCCTGAAGCACGCGATGGACATCGCTGGTGCCTGATGTAGAGGTCTAGGACGTCGCGGCCGGCTGCGTCAGCCGAATGCGACGCCGGTGAGTTGCTCCGACATGTCCCACATCTGACGTGCATTTGCGCTGTCACGCAACGGTTTCCAGAGCTTCTGTGGCCCGGGCGGGCCGCCGGCGCCACCCGGCCACTGCGGTCCGTAGAACACCGAGGGTTCGGTGGCTGTCGCCGCCTGCAACGCCGGTAGCCTGGCGGTCTCGGGAGTCCCGACGAGCAGGCCGCGCGCCGACAGCCACCGGATCATCCGGACCTCGGTGGTGTCGGTGTCCCGGCCGACCTCCGGGCGCGCGGCGAGCAGACTCGTCGGCGCCACACCGGGGTGCGCGATAGTGCTGGTGATACCCCAGCTGCCTGCGGCGCTGCGTCGCACCAGTTCCAGGCCGAACAGCCCGACCGCGATCTTGGATTGCCGGTAGGCAGCCATCCCGTCGTAGCTGCGCTCCCAGTTCAGGTCAGCCCAGTTGATCGACCCGCTGCGGGCGGCCACGCTGGTCTGCGAGGTCACTCGTGCCCGACCCGCCCGTAGCAGTGGCAGCAGGTGCCCGGTGAGCGCGAAATGGCCGAGATGGTTTGTGCCGAACTGGAGCTCGAACCCGTCGATGGTGCGCTGCAGGTCCGGCGGTGTCATCACCCCGGCGTTGTTGACCAGCAGGTGGATCGGGGAGCCCTCGGCGCGTAGCTTCGCGCCGAGCGCGCCGACCGACGCCAGCGAGGACAGATCCAGTGCCTCCAGCGACAGCTTCGCCTGCGGGTGCCGGGCCCGGATGGCGTCGACGGCGGCGTCCCCCTTCGCGGTGTTGCGCACCGGCATGATCACCTCGGCGCCCGCGCCGGCCAAGCCGGCGGCGATGCCGAGCCCGATCCCGTCGCTGGCGCCGGTCACCACCGCGCGTCGGCCGGTGAGATCGGGAAGGGCAAGGTCATACGTTCTGGGTGGCATGACTGCGAGACTGCCGGGCGGGCGGCGCCGTAACCACGGTCTGACGATCCGTGGTTACGGCGCCGGCCCCGGGGGACAATGGCAGCCATGATCGATCGAGCGGGGTTGGCGGAGTTCCTGGTCCGCCGGCGCAGCGCGCTGCAGCCCGAGGATGTCGGCCTGCCCCGGGGGCGGCGACGCCGGACCAGCGGGCTGCGCCGCGAGGAGGTCGCCGCGCTGTGCCACATGTCGACGGACTATTACGCCCGGCTGGAGCGCGAACGCGGCCCGCACCCCTCCGAACAGATGATCGCCTCGATCGCTCAGGGCCTGCACCTGTCCCGCGCTGAGCGCGACCATCTGTTCACCCTGGCCGGGCACCGTCCGCCGGTGCGGGGGGCGGGCACCGATCACATCGGCCCCGGGATGCTCCGGATCCTCGACCGGCTCACCGACACCCCGGCCGAGATCGTCACCGAGCTCGGCGAGACGCTGCGCCAGACACCCCTGGGTGTCGCACTTTTCGGTGACCTCTGCCGGTTCACCGGTCCGTCGCGCAGTATCGGCTACCGGTGGTTCACCGACCCGGCGGCCCGCGCGCTTCATCCGCCCGAGGACCACGAGTTCTATTCGCGGATGTATGTTTCCGGGCTGCGCGGGGTGGCGGCACTGCGCGGCCCGGAATCGAAGGCGGCGCGGTTCGCCGAGCTGCTCGTCGCCGGCAGCGCCGAGTTCCGCGCGCTCTGGGACGAGCACGAGATCGGCGTCCGGCCGCGTGAGACCAAGCGCTACATCCACCCCGAGGTCGGCGACCTCGAACTGCACTGCCAGATCCTGCTGGACCCCGACGAATCACACACGCTGCTGGTTTATACGGCGGCACCCGGCAGTGAGAGTTACGACAAAGTGCAGCTGCTGTCGGTGGTCGGCGCACCGGGTTGACGCCCTGTGTCATGCTGCAGCTGTGCCGATGAGCGATCCGCCGGTCGATGCGAACACCCGTCTGGCTGCCGAACGCAACCGCTTGGCGCTGGAACGCACCCTGATGGCCTGGACGAGGACGGCGACCTCGCTGATCGCCTTCGGGTTCACCATCTACCAGATTTTCCGGGTGCTCTCCGAGAGTGAACGCCTGCGCGAACCCTACGTCAGCCCGCAGCTGGTCGGCGCCGTCATGGTCGTCATCGGCATCTGCGCGCTGGCGCTGGCCTGGGTGCAGCATCGCCAGGAGCTGGCGGCGCTGCGTGCGGAGTTCGGGCCGATGCGCTACTCCATCGCCTCGGTTGTCGCGGCGCTGATCGCCGGACTGGGTGTGCTGGCCCTGCTGGCCATCACGCTGCGGATGTGATCAGGGGTGCGCGACGAGGTAGGTCTCGTTGCGCAGTCCGGCGGTGAGCTCCGCGACATCGAACGGGCGAGCCAACCGGGCACGCAGCCGCGCCGGATCGACCAGCAGACCGATCTCGGCGGTCTGGTAGGCAAAGAACCGGACGATCAGAGGGTAGAGGCGGCGCATCACGGCCCGCTCGGCCCGCGTGCAGCGCGACGCGCAGTAACCGACGTGGCCGATCTCATCGATCAGGATCTCGGCGTAGAGCCGCTCGATGCGCTCGCTGACGTCGGGCTCGTCGGCGAACAGTTCGATGCCCGTGCGCCGCAGTTCGTCGAACATCACGCAGCCGGCCATCTCCGCCGCACCGACGAACAGGAATCCGAGTCGCTCGGGCATGAACACTCCGGCCTTGACGAACTGCCGCAGCACAACTGGCGGCGGCACCACTTCGAAGGTCAGGTCGAAGATGTCGAGCACGTAGGCCAGCAGCCGCGTGTGGTAGTGCTCCTCCAGCTCCAGATAGACCCGCTCCGGCGGGAGGTCGGCAGCGCTGTTGCGGCCGTAGGTTTCCCCGAGTCCGACCCCGAACCGCTCGGCCTGGTTGAGCTTTGCGGTCGCCAACAGGAACAGCATCTTGGGATCCAGCCCGGGTTCGGGGCGTCGGTGACGCAGATTGCGCAGGAACTGATCCCGATCGGCAGGACGAGCGGACCGCACCGGGTTGGCTTGCAGCTCGGCGAAGAAGTCCTCGCGATTGGCCAGCCTGCGGTTGAGCAGGTCGGCCTCGCCGTCGCGTCGCAGCAGGAACTCGCGGTAGCCTTCGATTCCGTTGTCGTTCATCGTGTTTGCACTCCTTTGACGATGGTCGTGGCGTACCGGCGCAACAGCGCGTCGGCGTGGTGTGAGTCGTGGGCGCCGGTGGCCAGCAGCGCGAAGAGCCCGGTCAAGAAGAACAGCGCGATCTCCGCCGGGTCGACATCGGGTGCGACCTGACCGGATGCCTGGGCGGCGGAGACTGCGGTGACCACGAACTCGGCCAGCGGGTGTTCGGCCAGTTCGTCCTCGGCGGGGCGGGTCGACGAAAAGTGCAGGCCGAGCATGTCCCGGAACACGACGGGTCCCAGGCGGCGTTCGGAGGTGAGCGTCTCGCGCACCAGATCGGCCAGCATCGACTCCAGCGACGTGGTGGCGGGGTCGCCGAGTGCGGCGACGATGCGGACCTCTTCGTTGCGTTCGAGTTCGACCAGGACATGCTCTTTGGTCGGAAAGTGGAAGTAGAACGTCCCGCGTACGACGCCGGCGGCGCTGGCGATGGCGCTGACGTCGGCACCGTTCAATCCGGATCGCCCGATCTCGGCCACGGCCGCCTCGAACAGTCGGGCCCGCGTTTCGCGCCGACGGATTTCTCGCGCTGTCGGCGGGGCGTCGGAGAGGGCATTGGCTGCCATGGCACTCACCGTAGAGGGATGACTGACGATCGTCAATGACGACCGTCAGTGAAATTGGATCAGCCTCGCGCCGCGGCGTGCGCGGTGGTGTCCCCGCTGCGCTCTACAGTCAGGCGATGAGTGCTTGGCTGGTCGGCCACATCCCGGCGGGGGTGCTGCTCGTTGCGCTGATCGTCCTGATTGCCGGCGGCGCGGTGCTGCTGCAACGTGTGGTGCGCCGCAGATACCCGCACCTGGCGGGGGAGGACCACAACGACGTCACCCGATTCACCTACGGCGTGATCGGCTTCGTGTATGCCTTCTTCATCGGGTTCGTCGTCTCGGCGATGTGGGGCCACATCAACACCGCGGACGGCAACATCCGGGCCGAAGGTGCCGCGGCGGTGCAGTTGGCCAGGGATTCGGTGGTCTTCGACGAGGCCGACGGCCAACGTGTGCGCGACCGGCTGCTGGCCTATGGGCAGGCGTCGCTGGCGGAGTGGCCGATCGTGGGCGGTCACTCGACGGCGGATGCCGATGCGGCGCTGGCCGACGTGTACCGGGCCTACGAGCAGATCCGGCCGGTCAATGACACTCAGAAGACCTTCCTGGCAACGTCTTTCGGAAATCTCGACAAGGTGAGCCAGGCGCGCACCGTCCGGGTGCTGCAGGCCCGCGGTGATGACGGGATCCCGTGGCCGCTGTGGGCGGTCATCTTCCTGACCAGCGCCATGGTGCTGGGTACCGCCATCATCTACGGCGTCGAGAAACCGTCGATGCACTACCCGATGGTGGCGATCGTCGGCGTGCTGGTGGCCACCAACCTCTTCCTGGTGTTGCAGCTGGCGCACCCCTTCGTCGGTGACGTGGCCACCTCCGCCGACCCGCTGCGGGAATTCGTGGCGGTACTGGCGCGGCCCGGCGGCTAGAGCCGGAACATCTCGCGGGCCATCGCGGCGTCTTCGATGAATGCCTCCCGCTGGACCGCCCGGTGGCGCGGCTTCTTGCGGGTCGGCCGCGCCGCAGCAAGGAAAGCTGCGACTCGGTCTCCCCACTGTCGAAAACTGATGTGCGGCAGAGGTATCGCCGCCGCCGGCGACCCCGTCAGGGGATGGGCTTGTGTCATGATTCGACGCTACGAATACGGCGCCCACCCGGCATCGTGCCCGGGGTCGATCTTGATGTGCGACCGTGGTAGGAGGCGAACCCGCCCGCGGCATGAGAGCCGGGTCACACCCGTGCGGCCGCGGTCCTCAACTGCCGCTCAGGTGTGCCCGCACATCGTCGTCGAGTGCGACACCGAAGGAACGCAACATCCAGCCCAGCGTCTCGTAGGCACCGACGGTGAAGATGGCGTCCAGGATCTGTGGTGTGCTCAGGTGTGCATTCAGGGTGGCCCAGGTGGCGTCACCGATGACCCCCTGGGTGACCAGTTCGTCGGCGGTGCGCAGCAGCGCGGCATCGGCGTCGGACCACAGCGTGGAATCCGGCCCCCAGGCGATCTGGGCCACCTCGGCGCGGGAGATGCCGACGTCGCCGGCGATCACCACGTGCTGAGCCCATTCGTACTCGGACTGGCGCAGCACCGCGGTGCGCAGGATGAGCAGCTCGCGCTGCCGTGGCGTCAGCGACGTCGCCGAGAGCAGGTGGCCGTTGAACGTGAAGAACGCCTTGGCCAGCTCCGGGTGGTAGGCCAGCGCCCCCAACACGTTGATCCCCTTCGGTCGCCCCTCGGTCGGCAACGGGGGGTGCCGGCGGACCGGGGGATTCATGGCCGTCAAGGCGTCGCGCATCTGTGGCGGCCACTGTTTGGGGTGCAGCGGGTCAACGCGGGTCATCGTCGGCGGATCCTCTCGTCGCTGCCGGTCGCGTCCACGACCGGTAATGGCGTTCTCCAAAGATTGCACGACGATCCCAAAAATGCCGAATGCGACGCTTCGGGGAAGCGTCGCATCCGAACGGGAAGCCGGCAAGCCGTCAGCTCGCGGCGGGCTCCCGCAACGTCCACAGGTGGTTGGACAACAACTTCTGCAACTTGTCCATGACCGCGGCCACCTCGGTGTCGGTCCCCACGAACCCGGCGTAGAAGCCCATCCCGAACATCAACACCAGCAACATTTCCACCAGGGCGGCGGCGTCGGCGTCCTCGGCCAGCTGGCCGCTCTCGGCGGCGTCGCTGACGGCACTGCTCAAGAACGCGCGGACATCATCGCGCGGCGCGTAATCGTCATTCTTGAGCTCGGGGTGCCGGTAGGCCTCCAGCATCGAGGTGACCAGGAAGGCCGCCGCCGAGTCGAACTCGCGGTGCGCGGCCATCATCCCGGTCATGAATGCCGACAACTTGCCGGCCAGCGTCGACTCGCCGTCCGCGGCCTGCACGCCGGCGTCGAACAGCGCGGAGTTGGTGCTCGCCAGTACCTGTCCGTACAGATCCTTCTTGTTGGCGAAGTAGTGGTTGATCGCCGGGCGGGTCAGATTGGCGCGCTCGGCGATCGCCTGGAAGGTGGACGCGTCATAGCCAAGTTCGCTGAAAACCTGCCGGGCCGCATGGATGATCCGCTCACGGGTTTCGGCACCATTAGCTGCTCGGGGACGGCCGCGAGTACGGCGCAGCGCTTGTGTCATACGCGGAGTTTGCCACAGTTATCTGACTCATGCGTAGAAACCGTCCCGAACTGCTGGTTTGTGCGCGCTCATAGCAAATGAGTTGACGGCTGTTGTTGCCGACCCCGTCGGTGCCGCCGTAGCCTCGTGAGGTGTCCGGAGTGACCGCTGTCCGTGCCGACGAACTGGCCGCGCTGGAGTTTTTCGGCGGTTGTCCCGCGCAGACCCTGCGGCCGTTGGCCGCCCAGCTGCAACCGCTGGTCGCCGAGCCCGGGCAGGTGCTGATGCGGCAGGGGGAAACGGCGCTGACCTTCCTGCTCATCGGCTCCGGGCAGGCCCAGGTGACGCACGTCGGCGACGACGGCTCGGTGACCGTCTCGGACCTCGGGCCCGGTGTCGTCGTCGGCGAGATCGCCCTGCTGCGTGACAAGCCGCGCAACGCCACCGTGGTGGCGACCACCGAACTGAAGGGCTGGGCCGGCAACCGGGAGGCCTTCGCTGCGCTGCTGGAACTCCCCGAGGCGATGAACCGTATGGTGCGCACCGCCCGGCAGCGGCTGGCCGCCTACATCACCCCGATCGAGATCGCGTTGCGCGATCATCTGGTGCTGCACCTGCGCCCGGTGCTGCCCGGTGACAACGTGCGCACCGTGAGCGGGCCCATCGAGTTCTCCTCGGAGACGCTCTACCGGCGGTTCCAGAGCACCCGCGTGCCCACCCCGGCGCTGATGGCCTACCTGTTCGAGGTCGACTACGTCGACCACTTCGTCTGGGTGATGACCGCCGGCGCGGACGGGCCCGTGGTGGCCGACGCCCGATTCGTGCGGGAGGGCCACGGGGCCGGCACCGCCGAGGTGGCGTTCATCGTGGCCGACATCTACCAGGGCCACGGCATCGGCACCTTTCTGATGGATGCGTTGGCGGTCGCCGCCCACGTGGGCGGCGTCACCCGGTTCACCGCACGGGTGCTCTCGGACAACTACGCCATGCGGGCCATCATGGACCGTGCCGGCGCGCACTGGGTGCGCGATGATCTCAATGTGGTCATCACCGAGGTGGACGTGCCCGCGGCCGAGTCGCTGTCGCTGCGTCCGGAGATCTACCAGGAGATCGCCGAGATGGCGCGCCGCACCATGCGATCGGTGAGCTGGTGAGACCGCCGCTGTCCAAGGACACCACGCTGTGCATCTCGCTGGCCTCGCGGCCCAGCAATATCGGCACCCGGTTTCACAACTATTTGTATGACGAACTCGGCCTCGATTTCCTCTACAAGGCCTTCACCACCACCGATATCGCCGCCGCCATCGGCGGGGTCCGGGCGCTGGGCATCCGCGGCTGCTCGGTGTCCATGCCGTTCAAATCCGCGGTCATGGCGCTGGTCGACGAGATCGAACCCTCGGCGCAGGTCATCGAATCGGTCAACACCATCGTCAACGACGACGGGTATCTGCGGGCCTGCAACACCGATTACCTTGCGGTGCAAAGCCTGATCGCCGAGCACGGGCTCAACACCGACGATGCCGTCATCATCCGGGGCAGCGGCGGCATGGCCAACGCCGTGGCGGCGGCCTTCACCGGCGCCGGCTTCGGCAGCGGCGTCATCGTGGCGCGCAACGGCGATGCCGGGCGTGCGCTGGCGCAGCGGGTGGGCTACCGGTACGCGCCGGAGGTCGGGTCGCTGCGCGCCCCGATCGTCGTCAACGTCACACCGATCGGGATGGCCGGCGCCGCCGGGGAAAACCAGCAGGCCTTCGACGACGACGTGATCGCTGCGGCCGCAACGGTTTTCGATGTGGTGGCGCTGCCGTCGGAGACGCCACTGATCACCGCCGCGCGCGCCGCGGGCACGACGGTGATTACCGGCGCGGAGGTCATCGCCCGGCAGGCGGCCGAACAGTTCGAGCGCTACACCGGGGTGCGGCCGACCGCCGAGCAGATCGCCGCCGCGTCGGCGATATCGCGCGCCTAGGGGGTGATACGGCGCGGGCACGTCACCGACACGGCCGGGTCCGAGCCGCGATTGCCGTCCCGGCCGGTTAAATTAACGGTCACGGCAATTATCCCCTGCGCCTGACTTCCGGAAATGCTCGTCAACAGGAGGACCCATGGCGGTGCCGACGGAGTCGATGGTGCTGGTAGCCGAGCGTCGCAGCCTACGGGCCTACATGTTCACCATGCTCGGCCTGGCAGTACTCGGGTTCGCCATCTACGCGATAACGCGGGTGTCGGCTACTCAGCTCGATGGCGTGATCTCGCTGATCAATGCGGCAGCAGCCTTCATTGCGGCACGCCTGGCGGTGACTGCGTCGCAGCCCGCCGACGCCGACAACCCGTACGGCCGCCTGGCTTTGGAGAACCTGTACGCCCTGTTTCGTTCGCTGATGATCCTCGGAGTGGTGCTCGTCGGTCTGGTGATCAACGGGATCAAGGTGGTGGACTACCTCCTCACCGGAGTGGGCACCGAACCGGAGTTCGGCTTGGCTGCCGTGTACACCGCGGTATGTGTGCTGGTCTGCCTGGCCCTCAAGTGGAATCACGAACGCAACAATCGTTCGGTCGGTGGGGCGTCAGCTCTCCTGCGGGTCGAAGCCACCGCGGCAAAAATGGAAGCCATCATCAGTGGCGGGATCTGCGCGTCGCTGGTTCTGGTGATTGTGATCCCGGACGGCACCGTCATCACCTCGCCGGACTTCGATATCAAGGACATCGCTGACAGCATCATCGTGATCGTCCTCTGTCTGCTACTCGTCGGTGAGCCCATCCGCCAGATCCGCCGCGAGTTCGCACGGCTGTCCGGGCAGCGTGCCGACCCGGCTCTCGACGCCGCCGTCGAGAACGCCATCGCCGCCGTGAATGCCGAGCACGCCGACGAACTCGACCACCACCTCGTCCTTGTCGACGCACTGGCGATCAGCCGAGGCAAGACCGCCGAGATCGATCTGCGGGTCTCCTACGGCGGCGTGATGTCCGTCGCGGAGCAGGACAACCTACGCGCGCATACCTACGCCGAGCTCCGCGATCGGATCGGACCTCTGCGACTCACATTGGTTTTCAGCGATCTGCCCATTCACGCGGTACCCAGCCTGTGAACTGTCCACCGGCCGGTCGCCCGGCAGCCGCGCTCAGGGGGTGATGGTCGTTTCCTCGTCGATGGCCGACGTGGCGTCCATCAGCGGGCCCATCTGCTCTTCGGTGCCCTCGGCGTTGATCTGCAGGACGAACACGCCGTCATCGGCGGGGATGACCGTCGTCTTCTGCGCCACGAGCAGATTCTTGCCGTCCTTGACGTAGGTGCCACCGACCTGGACGGCGTCGAACCCTCCGAGCTTGCCGGGTTGGCCCTCGGCGGGCCCGTCGAACTCGGGCAGGTTCTTGAGCTCGCCCGCGGCGAACTCCAGGACCTTCGCCCCGTCGACATCGCCGGTCAGCTTCGACATGATCGCGGTGATGGTGGGCGGCGGCGGCGGCATCGACGGATCGGTGTACACGATCTGGCTGTAGGCCCAGTCCGGGGTGCCCGGCCCGGCATCGATCCATCCCGGCGGCGTCGGCAGATTCACGGTGGGCGCCCCGTCCGCGCCGCGCCTGATCTGGGCCTCGGTGATGCCGTTGTCCTTGATGTACTCGGCAATGGTGTAGTTCTCGCCGGCGGGTGCGGCCGCCGCGCTGGACGTCGCGGCACTGGTCTCGGTGGCCTCCGCGGAGGTGGTGCTGGTGCTCTCCTCGGCGCTGCTGGTGGACTCGCTCTTGCCGTCCGATCCGCAGCCGGCCAGGGCCAAGCTGAGAACTGCGGCCGCCGCTGCCATACCGCGGACGGTCGTCTGTTTCTTCATTGCGTCTCCTGTCGTGGGCACCCGAGGGCGATCTTGTGCGGGACGTTACCTGGCGCGGTCAGGCCACGCGGGCGAGCGCGTCAATATCGGAGAACGGCCGTACGCGGGTGTCGATGTGATACCACAGCTTCATGCGTGGCTACGCGATCTGTCTGGGCGCTGCGCTCGTCGTCGCCGGGTGTGGTGCGCCCCGGCCCACCACACCGACCCCGCCGCCGGCCACCGGCGCGATCGAGGACATCAATCCCGCCGCGGTCGCGCGGGTGCGGACCGACCTGCCGCCCGGCTACGAGGTGGGTGCGCTCGCCGATCACGCTGCGCCGGCGGCGTTCTGGGGGCTCACCCCGAACTGGACGGCAGAGCCGGTGCAGTGCGGTGTGCTGGCCGATCCTGGTGCCGGCGCGCCGGTCCGGGGCTGGTCGGCGTCCGGTCCGGGGGGCATCGTGTACGCCCTTGTCGCGGGACCGGGGGTCACCTCGTCGGTGCCCGAGGGGTGTGCGGTCTGGTCGCTGAGCGGCGGACGCACCACGGCTGCCGTGCGCGCGGTGCCACCGCCCGCGATCGCCGACACGCCGACCGTCGCCATGAGCACGGTGGCCACCACGGTTGTCGAAGGCGGTACCGAGACGCGTTCGCACGCCGACACCGTCAGCGCCTATCTGGGCTCGGGTTACGTCGCATCCGTGACCGTGGTGACCGACCCCGGTTCGGCGCTGCCGGTGCTCGGACCCGATATCGCCGCGCGGTTGCTGGCGCAGACGGTGACCGCCGTCGGTGGGGGAGGCCGGTAGATTGGCGGCGATGTTCTCGTCACGGGTGCTCGTCCTCGCCGCCTGCGCAGCCGCGCTCACATCGTGCACCGCAGGCGAACCCGAACAGGGTGCGGGTATCACCGGCGTATTCGACGTCAAGTCGGCATTCGACTCGGGTTTCCAGGTGACCACCACCGGCCCCACCGGTATCGACCCCAAGCTGCTCGCGCCCGCCGCGATACCCGCAGGGGTGAAAGTGGAGCCGCAGGCCTGCGCGAAATTCGCCGCGGGCCTTGCCATTCCGCCGGGAGCGCAGGGCAACATGGCGGCCACCACGGCGGAGGGCAAGGGTAACCGCTTCATCGCGATCGCCGTCGAGACCAGCGAGGCGGTCCCGTTCAACGAGCCCGGTCCGGATTGCCAGAAGGTGGCCTACGGGGGTCCGGGCGTCCGCGGCCTGGTGGAGGTGGTGGAGTCCCCGAAGATGGACGGCGTCCGGGTCCTGGGCACCCATCGCGTCGTGCAGACCGTGGTGGACGGCAAGCCCCACAGCGGTGAGTTGTTCAACTACGTCGCGACATTCGACAACTATCTGGTGATCGTCACCGCCAACCCGCTGGTGATACCGAACACCCCGGTGGCGCCGGTGGACACCCAGAAGGCCAGGGATGTGTTGACCGCGGCGGTGGCCGCGGTACGCGGTTAGCGCACGTCGCGCGGGCGGAACTGGATGCTGATCCGCGGGCCCGTCGGTCGTGCGGTCTTGGGGACCGCGTGCTCCCAGGTCCGCTGACACGATCCGCCCATCACCAGCAGATCCCCGTGCCCCTGGGGCAGCCGCAGGGACCGATGGTGCCGGCCGGGCGACCCCGGCGAGCGTTCCCCGGTGCGTGGCCGCATGGCGAAGGTCCGCCGGGCGCCCAGGCTCACGATCGCCACCATGGTGTCCTCGGTGCTGCTGCGCCCCACGGTGTCACCGTGCCATGCCACGCTGTCGGTCCCGTCGCGGTAGAGGCACAGCCCGGCGCTGGTGAACGGTTCGCCGAGTTCGCCGGCGTAGATGTCGTTGAGGCGCCGGCGCAGTCGCGCGATCGCCGGGTGCGGGGCGGGCCCGGCGGTGAGGTCGTGGAAGCTGACCAGCCGGGGTACGGCGAGCACCCGGTCGTACATCTGCCTGCGCTCGGCCCGCCACGGAATGGCCTCGAGCAGTTCGTCGAACAGGGTTCCGCCCTCGTCCAACCAGCCGTTCAGCCAGCCGGCCCGCACGTCGATCCAGGCGCCCGCGCCCAGGTTGCGACGTTCGTCGTGGTCGAAGAGCGACCCTTGAACGGCCAGAGACACGACTCCAGGGTATCGCACATGCGTTCGATATCAGAGGTTGGCCGCGCCGGGACCGTGATCGGCCAGCATGTCCTCGGGGTTGACCAGCTGGCAGGCCTTCAGGCTCATGCAGCCGCAGCCGATGCAGCCGGTCAGGTTGTCGCGCAGGCGTTGCAGGTGCACGATCCGGTCCTCGAGGTCCTGGCGCCAGCCTGCCGAGAGCCGGGCCCAGTCCTTGCTGGTGGGAACCCGGTCGTCGGGCAGGGTGGCCAGCGCCTCCCGGATGCGGGCCAGCGGGATGCCCAGGCGCTGCGACATCCGGATGAACGCCACCCGGCGCAGGGTCTCGCGGGGGTAGCGGCGCTGGTTGCCCGAGGTGCGCCGGGAGGTGATCAGCCCTTCGCGCTCGTAGAAGTGCAGCGCGGACACCGCCACCCCGCTGCGGTGTGCCAGCTCGCCGGGAGTCAGTTCGTGGATCTCCACGACCTCAACCATAGTTGAGGTGGTCGGGTGGCGTCGTTTTCTGCACGAGGGTCGCCGCGCGGCACAGTTCACCGCCCTCATGGAGAAATCGGCGGCACCGGATGGCCGCGCCGGGCGAACGCCTCCCGTGCTCGGTGCAGGATGAAGGCCTTCGAATGCTCGGCCACCACGTGGATGTCGATCCAGCCCTGCCGGTCGATCATCTCCGCACGGCCGATGTCGTGCACGAATCGGCGTCTGTCGGTCTGGTGAAGTGCGCCGTCGTAGTCGAACCCGACCTTCGGGCCGTCGTAGCCCATATCCAGATATGCGGTGTTGACGCCGTCGGTGACGGGTATCTGGGTGCGCGGCCGAGGAAAGCCGCCATGGACGAGTATCAGGCGCAGCCACGACTCCTTCGGCGACTGTGAGCCAGGGTCCATCAGATCCAGGGCGATCCGCGCCTGCCGGATTCCGCGCAGCCCTGGGTATCGCGCGGCCGATGTCAGTACTTCGGCGGCGCTGATACCCGTGACAGCAGCCAAACCGTCGAGATGTGCGACGGCCTCGGCCGGCGAAAGGAAGCGGGCCAGATCGAGCGCGGTGCGAGCGGGTGAGGTGACGGCGAGGTCGCCGATACGGCAGATCTCGTCGTCGGCCAGCTTTTCCTCCCGCACGACGACGCCGGGACGCCTGCGTCCGTGCCGGGTGATCAACTCGATCGGCACGTGGTCGTCCACCCACCGTGCGCCGTGCAGGAACGCGGCCGCGCGCCCGGCGATGACAGCCTGGCGGTCGGACCACAACCACGCGGCGACGATCCTGGACGACAACCGCTGCGGAACGTCCTTGCGGACGTAGACGCGCGGATGCGCTGCGACATAGCGCGAGCGCAGTTGACCGCGGGTCAGCAGTCCGGCCCGCAGCGCTTCGGGGCCGAGGAAGGGGGTGCTCATGGCCGAAGACTCACGCGCCGGTCCGACAGAAACGCACCAATTCTGGACCGGTTCCGCGCCCGGTTGTGGATAACCTCCTGCGGTCCTGCGCCGTTTTCCACAACAGGGTCGTCAACCGTCCGGATGTGCAGCCCTGGTGTGGAAAACGGCGCAGGACAGATGTGGCGCTACCGCCAGGACGGCAACCAGATCTGCATATGCCAGGTGCTCTGCGATATCGGCAGCCCGGTGAGCACCGGGTAGAGCCAGGCGAAGTTGGTGATCACCAGCGCCACATAGCAACTCACCGCGATCAAGCCCAGCGTGCGGCGCTCGGCGTTCTGCCGCGGCTGGTACAGGATGTCGCCGAGTATCAGGGCTATCAACATCACCAGGAACGGCGCCATCGTCGTGGCGTAGAAGAAGTACATCTGCCGGTCGATATCGAGGAACCACGGCAGGAACCCGGCGCAATAGCCCACCAGCACGGCGGCATAACGCCAGTCCCGGCGCACGAACATCCGCCACAGCGCGAACAACAGCACCGGCACGGCGATGAACCACATGGTCGGGGTGCCGACCAGCATCACCGCCTTGACGCAGGACTGTGCGCCGCAGCCGGACACGTTCTGCTGATCGATGGCATAGAGCACCGGCCGCAGCGACATCGGCCACGTCCACGGCTTGGATTCCCACGGATGGTGATTGCCGGCGGCATTGGTCAGCCCGGAATGGAACTTGTAGACCGAGGATGTGTAGTACCAGAGCGAGCGGATCGCGTCCGGCAGCAGCCCGCCCTCACCGATGGTGCGGCCCACCTCGTGCCGGTACACCCCGGTCTCGGAGGCGAACCAGCGCGCATAGGAGGCCAGGTAGACGCAGAACGGGATCACGCCCAGCGCGTACACCGCCGGGAGGGTGTCGCGCCGCAGTGTGCCCAGCCACGGTCGCGGGGCCCGGTACTGGCGCCGGGCGGCGATATCGAAGGCCAGCGTCATCACGCCGAAGAACGCGATGAAGTACAGCCCGGACCATTTGGTGGCACATGCCAGCCCCATCAGCACACCGGCGCCGAACCGCCACCAGCGCACCCCGAGCCGGGGGCCCCACGGCGTCTCGCCGATCCGACCCTCCAGCAGCGCGGTGTGCATCCGCATCCGCACCTGGTCGCGGTCGACGATCAGCGCCCCGAAGGCCGCCACCACGAAGACCACCAGGTACACGTCCAGCAGCGCGGTGCGCGCCGAGACGAAGCTGACCCCGTCGGCGATGACGAGTAGCCCGGCGATCGCCCCGACGAGTGTCGAGCGGCTGATCCGCCGGATGATGCGGGCCACCAGGATCACGATGATGACGCCGCACACCGCGCCGGAGAACCGCCAGCCCAGCCCGGTGTAGCCGAAGAGCCATTCGCCGACGGCCATCAGCATCTTGGACAGCGGCGGGTGCACCACCAGCCCGTAGCCGGGGTTGTCCTCGAGGCCGCCGTTGCCCAGCATCTGCCAGGCCTGCGGGGCGTAGTGCTTCTCGTCGAAGATCGGGGTACCCGCGTCGGTCGGGGACCCGAGGTTCAGGAACCGGGTCAGCGCGGCCAGCGCCCCGATGATGGCCGTCATCACCCAGCCCTGCAGCCGGTCGACGGGCCCGAAGTCCGGTACCGGCACGAGCGGTCCCGGGCTGATCACGGGTGCGGCGCGCTCCGGAAGCACGGTGTCGGGAGCGGTCATCACCGACGATCGTAGGCTGTGCTGGTGCTGACGGGCCGACTGCTGCTGGCTGCCACCCCGTTGGGCCAGCCCGGGGACGCGTCGGCGCGCCTTGTCGACGCGCTGGCGTCGGCCGACGTGATCGCCGCCGAGGACACCCGGCGGGCCCGTGCGCTGGCCGCGGCGCTGGGGGTGACCCCGGCCGGGCGGGTGCTGAGCGTTTTCGACCAGAACGAGGCGAGCCGGGTGCCGATGCTGCTCGAGGAGATCGCCGCGGGCGCCACGGTGCTGCTGATCAGCGATGCCGGGATGCCGCTGATCAACGATCCCGGCTACCGGTTGGTGACCGCGTGTATCGAAGCCGGCCTGCCGGTGAGCTGCCTGCCGGGCCCGTCGGCGGTGACCACCGCGCTCGCGGTATCGGGTCTGGCCGCCGACCGGTTCTGCTTCGAGGGGTTCGCCCCGCGCAAACAGGCGGCCCGGCGCACCTGGCTGGGTGAGCTCGCCGGCGAACGGCGCACCTGTGTGTTCTTCGAGTCGCCGCGCCGGCTGGCCGAGACCCTGCGCGACGCCGTCGATACGCTCGGTCCGGGCCGCCGGGCCGTGGTGTGCCGGGAACTGACCAAGACCCACGAGGAGATCAGACGCGGCACGCTCGGCGAGCTTGCGGACTGGGCCGCCGACGGCGTGCTCGGCGAGATCACCGTGGTCCTGGCCGGTGCGCTCCCGCAGACCGACCTGCAGACCCTCCTCGCCGAGGTGGCCGAGTTGGTGGAGGACGGCATGCGGGTGAAGGACGCGTGCGCGCAGGTCGTCGCCGCGAATCCGGGCGCGCCATCGCGGCGCGAACTCTACGATGCGATCTTGAAGGCGCGCGAATGAGCTGACGGGGGTCATCGTGAATACGACGGTGTTCGTGGTGGTGCTGGTGTTCGCCATCCTGCTCGTGCTGGCCCTGATCGCCGTGCCCTTGGTCCGCTGGCTGCGCAGGCGCGGTGCCGCGGTCGTCGACGAACTCGGTGCCGAACTCGCCGGTGAGACGGTGCTGCGCGGGCCCGAGCAGGGTTCCTACCGTGGCGCCACGGCCGACGGCTACCCGACGGTGAAGAACGCCGGGGTGATCGCGTTGACGCGCCGGCGGCTGGTCTTCCGGACGCTGACGGGAAAGACGATCGAGGTGCCCCTGGAGGCCATCACCGGGGTGCGGGAGGCAACGGTCTTCAAGGGCTCGCTGGTCGGCGGGCAGACCCACCTGATCGTGGTGACCGCCGCCGGTGAGATCGGCTTCTACGTGTTCTCCGGCATCGGCGAATGGGTGGCCACCCTCGAATCGCTGGTGGCGGGCTGACCGAGTCCCACGATGGCGGCCGCCTTGTGTAGGCATTCCTCCCATTCGGCGGCCGGGTCGGAGTCCGCGGTGATCCCGCCCCCGACGCCGAGCACCGCGGTGCCGTGGGCGTCGAACTCCACCGTCCGGATCGCCACGTTCAATTCGGTCCCGGCGCTCGGTGATGCCAAACCGACGGTGCCACAATAAATTCCGCGGCGTTCCCACTCCCACTGCAGCAGTAGTTCGCGGGCCCGGCCCTTCGGGGTGCCGGTCACCGACGCCGGCGGGAAGGTCGCCGCCAGCACCTCGGACAACCGCACATGGGTCGGGACCCGGGCCGCGACGGTGGACACCAGGTGCCACACGCCCGGAGCCGCACGCACCCGCAGCAACTCGGGCACCGTCACCGACCCGGTGACCGCGACGCGGCTCAGATCGTTGCGCACCAGGTCCACGATCATGATGTTCTCGGCCACATCCTTGACCGACTCGCGCAGCGTGTGGGGTGACATGCGCAGCGGCAGCGTGCCTTTGATGGGGCTGGAGATGACCGACTCGCCGCGCCGCCGCAGGAACAGCTCGGGGGACAGCGAGGCCACCGCGCCCCAGTCGCCGGCGACGTAGGCGGCCCGTGCCGGGGCGGTTCGACTGACGGCATCGACGAAGAAATCCAATGGGTCACCGGTGATGTGGCCATGGAACTGGGTGCAGACGCAGGCCTGGTAGATCTCCCCGGCGGCGATGGCGGCCAGGCACGCCGCCACTGCGGCCCGGTGTCGATCGCGCTCGGGTGCGGTCCACGTCATGGCGTACGGCCGCGGCGGCGTTTCGGTGACCCCGGACAGCCATTCGGGAAGTGCTGCACCGGAAAGGCTTTCATGCCACCAGAGCCCGTCGGCGTCCTGGCGCAGCACCGAATCCGACCAGCCGCCCGCGGTGTCCGGGATGCGGTGCGTGCCGGGCCCGTCCGGGTAGGACAGGTAGCCGAACCAGCCACCGCCGACGGCCGCCGATTCCCCGGGCGGCACATCGGGCACCTCGGTGGCCGGTGTCGCGTGCAGCGACGGGGCGATGACGGCCCGGGATCCGAACCAGTCGCCGATCAACGCGGCCGGCGGTGCCAGGCCGATCCGCGCCCCGGCGTCGGCGATCCAGCGCAGCACCCCGGGGGCACTGCCCAGCGGGCCGAGTGGGTCGATGCGCACCGGCCCAGCCTGTCAGAAGCTAGCGGCTGATGGCGCGCGGGATGGTGGCGGTGGTCAACTTCTCCGGGTTGCGCATCGCATAGAAGTGCGAGATCCGGCCCTCGGTGATCTCCACGGTGATGATGCCTTCGAACCGCTCGCCGAGGTAGAGCTTGAGGGCCGGCGCGTTGTTGAAGGTGGCCATTTCGACACGGCCCGCGGTGCCGGCCGTCCGCAACAGCCCGATGATGAGCCGGGCCACCCGGTCGGCGCCGTGCACCGGGCGGCGGGCGGCGCTGACCTTGCCCGCGCTGTCGGCCGTCCAGACCACGTCCGGCGCGAGCAGTTCGATCAGTTTGCTGACGTCACCCGTGGCGGCGGTGGCGAAGAACTGCAGCGTGATCTGCTCGCTGGTGGCCGGGTCGACGGGCTCGAACCGTTTCCGTCGGGCCTGGACGTGTTCGCGGGCGCGGTGCGCCATCTGGCGTACCGCGGCCGCGGTTTTGCCGACGGCCGAGGCGATTTCGTCGTGCCCGAAGCCGAACACCTCGCGCAGCACGAACACCGCGCGCTCATCGGGGCTCAGCGACTCCAGCACCACCATCATCGCCATGGACACCGACTCGGCCAGCACCAGATCCGTGCCGGCGTCATCGGCGTCCACTAGCAGTGGTTCCGGCAGCCAGGGGCCCACGTACTCCTCGCGGCGCCGGGCCTGCGCGCGCAGGGCGTTGAGGGACTGCCGGGTGACCAGCTGAGCCAGGTAGGACTTGGTATCGCGCACCGTATCCAGGTCCACCTCGGCCCAGCGCAGGTAGCTCTCCTGCAGCACATCGTCGGATTCCGTTGCCGAACCCAGAATTTCGTAGGCGATGGTGAACAGCAGCGGCCGCAGGGCGGTGAACCGGTCGGCGTGCTCGCTCATGCTCGGGCGAGTTCGATCCGGCGGGCGCGTTTGCCGCCCTTGAGCCAGAAGTAGGCACCCGGTTTGGCGGCCTCCTTGCGCAGGAACGACAGCGTGCCCTTGCACACCTGTTCCTTGACCAGGGCCGCGGTGCGCCCGCCGAGATACACCCGGATCGGTGTGTCGTCGGTGCGGGCGAGCTGGATGGTGCCGCCGTCGCGGCCGATGCTGATGCACTGCCCGGTGAAGGCCTGATTGATGGGCGCCGGTGCGGATCCCGCGATGCGTGCCAGCACCGTGTTGGCGGCCTGGGCGCCCAGCGGCAGGGCGGCCTGGCAGCTCATCCGCAGCGGCACACCCGAGGGCGCGGCGGCATCACCGGCGGCGATGACCCGGTCGTCGTCGACACTGGTCAACGTCTCGTCGGTGAGCAACCGGCCCAACGCGTCGGTGCGCAGGCCGCTGTCGGCCGCCAGCGCGGGTACCCCGAACCCGGCGGTCCACACGGTCGCGGCGCTCTCCAGAACGCGCCCGTCCGACAGCGTCACGTCGTGGGCGGTCACCGCGGTCACGGTGGGGCCCTCGATCACACTGACACCCAGCTTGGCGAGTTGCCTGGCCACCGACCGGCGGCCCGGGACGCTCAGCGACGGCCCCAGCACCGGACCGGTCACCAGGGTGACCGACCGGCCGGCCTCGGCGAATTCCGATGCCGCTTCGATACCGGTCAGGCCCCCGCCGACCACCACGATCGGGGCCGCTGCCGGGACGTCCTGCAGCCGGGCGGCCAGGGCCTGCGAATCCTCCAATTCGGCGATCCGGTAGGCGAATTCGGGTGCGGCGCCGCTGGTGCTGCCCACCGCGTAGATCAGGTAGTCGTAGTCCAGTGCGGTTCCGGAGGCCACTTCCACGCGTCGCGTCGCGGTATCGATGCGCTGCGCGTGGTCGACCAGCAGGCGCACGTCGGCGTGCAGGAGGTCGTCGTAGCCGGCCACGGCGTCGTCGTTGCCGACGGCGAGCTGGTGCAGCCGGATGCGTTCGACGAACGCCGGGCGCGCGTTCACCAGGGTGACGTCCACCGCCTGCTGCTGCAGGTGGTTGGCGGCCAGCACGCCGGCGTATCCACCACCGAGGACGACGACGCGGGTCTTCTGAGTCATGGTGCTCTCCTGTCTATGAGGGGTCATGCCCTCAAGACACCGGTGCCGCTCCGAGTGTGACACCTTGCGTGCAAGTGTGGCTCAGATCACTGTTCCTGGTATCGCGGGAACACTCCTTCGGGTGTCGGCAGCGCCGTGCCGGGGACCAACCGGGTCGCGATGGCGGTGAAGTCGCGCTGGTCGGCGGGCTGGCCGAGCAGATCGAGCAGCTTGCCGGCCGAGGCCGGCATCACCGGCTGGATCAACAGCGCGGCGATCCGCACGGTCTCCAGCGTCGTGTAGAGCACGGTGGCGAAGCGCTGCTCGTCGGTCTTGCGCAGCACCCAGGGCTCCTGCGCGGAGAAGTACCGGTTGGCGGCCCCGAGCACCGACCAGATCGCCTCCAGCCCCAGGTGCATGGCGGGCTCGTCGAAATGGCCACGCACCCGCGGCAGCAGCGCGTCGGCGAGGGCGATCAGCGCCGCGTCCTCGGCGCTGAACTCACCCGGCGTCGGCACGACACCGTCGAGGTTCTTGGCGACCATCGACAGCGAACGTTGGGCCAGGTTTCCCAGCTCGTTGGCCAGGTCGGCGTTGATCCGGCCGATGATCGCTTCCTCGCTGTAACTGCCGTCCTGGCCGAACGGCACCTCCCGCAGCAGGAAGTACCGCACCTGGTCCACACCGAAGGCATCCACCAGGGCGATCGGGTCGATGACATTGCCCACCGACTTGCTCATCTTCTCGCCCTTGACGTTGATGAAGCCGTGCGCGAACACCCTGCGCGGCAGCGCGATACCCGCAGACAGCAGGAACGCCGGCCAGTAAACGGTGTGGAACCGGATGATGTCCTTGCCGATCACGTGCAGATCGGCGGGCCAGTACCGCTGGAACGACTCGGCGGCGGTGTCGGGGAAACCCACGCCGGTCAGATAGTTGGTCAGCGCGTCGACCCACACGTACATGACGTGATCGGGATGATCGGGGACCGGCACGCCCCAGTCGAACGTGGTGCGTGAGATGGACAGATCGCGCAGACCGCCGGAGACGAAGCTGACCACCTCGTTGCGTCGGACATCGGGCCCGATGAACTCCGGGTGTTCGGCGTAGAGGGCGAGCAGCCGGTCGGCGTACGCGGACAGCTTGAAGAAGTAGGTCTGCTCCTCGGTCCAGGTGACCGGTGTGCCGGTCTCGGCGGCGATGCGCGAACCGTCGGGCAGCAGCTCGGTCTCGTCCTCGGCGAAGAACCGCTCGTCGCGGATCGAGTACCAGCCGGCGTAGGTGCCCAGATAGATGTCGCCGGATTCGTTCATCGCCCGCCAGATCGCCTTGGACGCCTCGTAATGGTCGGCGTCGGAGGTGCGGATGAACCTGTCGAAGGAGATGTTCAGCTTCTCCTGCATGCTCTGGAACACATCGGAGTTGCGGCGCGCGAGGTCGGCGGTCGGGATGCCCTCGGCGGCGGCGGTCTCGGCCATCTTGAGGCCGTGCACGTCGGTTCCGGTGAGGAAGCGGACATCGAAACCATCGAGGCGCTTGAAGCGGGCGATCGCGTCGGTGGCCGTCTTTTCGTAGGCGTGACCGATATGCGGCGCACCGTTGGGGTAGTCGATGGCTGTGGTGATGTAGTAAGGCGTACTCATTTCAGGTTCACCCTAGAGTGTGGGCCGTGAGTGCAAAGCGCGAGTCGCCGCCGGTGCCGGAGCCCCTCGCGCCACTGATCGACGCGCACACCCACCTCGACGCCTGCGGCGCCGAGACCGCCGCCGATGTCACCGCGATCGTGGACCGGGCCGCGGCGGTCGGGGTGCAGGCCGTGGTCACCATCGCCGACGACCTGGACGCCGCGCGCTGGGCCGCGCGGGCCGCGGACTGGGATCCACGCGTGTACGCCGCGGTGGCGCTGCATCCCACCCGCGCCGACGCGCTCGATGACGCGGCGAAGGCGGAGCTGGAGGTGCTGGCCGCCCGGCCGCGGGTGGTGGCGGTGGGGGAGACCGGTATGGACATGTATTGGCCGGGCAAGCTGGCGGACTGCGCCGACCCCGCGGTGCAGCGTGAGGCCTTCGCCTGGCACATCGACCTGGCCAAACGGGTGGGAAAGCCGCTGATGATCCACAACCGGGACGCCGACGACGAGGTGCTCGACGTGCTGGCCGCCGAGGGAGCACCCGAGTCGGTCATCTTTCACTGCTTCTCCTCCGACGCCGCGATGGCCCGCACCTGCGCGGCCAACGGATGGATGGTCAGCCTGTCGGGGACGGTCAGCTTCCGGAACGCCCACGCGCTGCGCGAGGCCGCTGCCGTCGTCCCCGCCGAGCTGCTGCTGGTGGAGACCGACGCACCGTTTCTGACCCCGCACCCGTTCCGCGGTGCGCCCAACGAGTCGTACTGCCTGCCCTACACCGTGCGGGCGCTGGCCGACCTGCTGGACCGGCCGGCGGCCGAACTGGCTGAGATCACCACGACGAACGCGCTCCGCACCTACGGCATCGGGTGAGGCATTCGCCGTCGTGCCGAGTTGGCGCGGTCCACCGAACTTCGTTACCGTCCTGTTATCGAATGCGGCCGGTCGTCCTGACTGCTCGTGTGCCGCGCTCTCGAGTCAGGGATCCAAATCAGTGAATGTCTTGAACAAGCTCCATGAGTCGCAGTCATCTGCGCTGCGGTTGTTGGTCGGCGCACTGCTGCTCACCTTGGTGTTTGCCGGTGCGGTCGCGGTCACCTCGCACAAGACGGTCACACTGACCGTCGACGGCACCGAGCTCACCGTGGCAACGATGAAGTCGCGGGTCATCGACGTCGTCGAGGAGAACGGCTACACCGTCGGCGAGCGCGACGATCTCTACCCGGCCGCCGACGCCGCCGTGGCCGATACCGATGCGATCGTGCTGCGTCGCAGCCGCCCCCTGCAAATCTCCCTGGACGGCCGAGGCACTACGGAGGTGTGGACCACCGCGTCGACGGTGCAGGAGGCGCTCGCGCAGCTGTCGATGACCGACACCGCTCCCGCGGCGGCCTCCCGCGGCAGCCGTTTGCCCCTGGCCGGAATGTCATTGCCCGTGGTGAGCGCCAAAACCGTACAGCTCAACGACGGCGGCACCCTGCGCACCGTCCGGCTGGCCGCCCCCACCGTCGGGGCCCTGCTCGAGGCTGCGGGTGCGCCGCTGCAGCAGCGCGACACCGTGGTCCCGGCCCCGTCGGCACCGGTGGTCGACGGTATGCGCATCGACGTGACGCGCATCCGGATCGAGAAGGTCACCGCTCAGGTTCCGCTGCCCCCGCCCAGCAACCGCATCGAGGACCCGACGCTCAATCAGAGCCGCCAGATCGTCGAGGATCCGGGCACCCCCGGCCTGCAGGACGTGACGTTTGCCATCGCAGAGGTCAACGGGGTCGAAACGGGTCGACTGCCGGTAGCCAATGTCGTCGTGCAGCCGGCGCGTCAAGCTGTGCTGAGGGTCGGCACCAAACCCGGTACCGAGGTTCCGCCGGTGACCAACGGGCACACCTGGGACGCCCTCGCCGGGTGTGAATCGGGTGGTAACTGGGCTATCAACACCGGCAACGGATATTTCGGTGGCGTCCAATTTGACCAAAACACCTGGGAGCGGCAAGGCGGTTTGCGCTATGCTCAGCGGGCAGATTTGGCGACTCGCGAAGAACAGATCGCGATTGCTGAAGTGACGAGGGCACGTCAGGGTTGGGGTGCCTGGCCGACATGTAGCGCCAGATTGGGGTCATCATGACGATCCGACTGCTCGGGCGAACCGAGATACGGCATCTGGCCCGGGAGATCGACTTCCGGCCGAGGAAGGCGTTTGGACAGAACTTCGTCCACGACGCCAACACCGTGCGGCGCATCGTGTCCGCATCCGGTGTCCATCGGCAGGACTCGGTGATCGAGGTCGGCCCCGGCCTCGGCTCCCTGACGCTGGGTCTGCTCGACCGTGGCGCCCGGGTGACCGCGGTGGAGATCGACCCGGTGCTGGCCCGGCAGCTGCCCAAGACCATCGCGAACCACTCGCACAGCGAGATCGGCCGGTTGACGGTGCTCAACCAGGACATCCTGACGCTCAAGGCCGACGATATCGACGAGCTGCCCACCGCGCTGGTCGCCAACCTGCCCTACAACATCGCGGTCCCGGCGCTGTTGCATCTGCTGGCCGAGTTCCCGTCCATCAAGACGGTGATGGTCATGGTGCAGGCCGAGGTCGCCGAACGACTCGCCGCCGAGCCCGGTGGCAAGGATTACGGGGTGCCGAGCGCCAAGGTGCGTTTCTACGGCGAGGTGCGCCGCTACGGCATGGTCTCGCCGACGGTGTTCTGGCCGATCCCGCGGGTCTACTCCGGTCTGGTCCGCATCGACCGGTACGAGAAGTCCGAGTGGCCGACCGACGCGGCGTTCCGCGAGCAGGTCTTCGAGCTGATCGACATCGGTTTCGCGCAGCGCCGCAAGACGTCACGCAATGCGTTCGCCGAGTGGGCCGGGTCCGGCAACGAATCGGCCGAGCGCCTGCTGGCGGCGAGCATCGATCCGGCGCGCCGCGGCGAGACGTTGGCCATCAAGGACTTCGTCCGGTTGTTGCAGCGGTCGGGCGAATTGGCGCCGCCGCCGGCCCCCGCGCCGGAGCCCGCCGTGCGTGAATCCGAGCGTGCGGTCGACCCGGCTCGCAGCTGACCGCTGGCAAAGTCTGTCGGTCCCCGGTCCGCTTCGCGGCCGATCAGCAATGACGACCGTTATCGCGCAAAATGGCATTCCCGGCCATCTCATTGTGATCCTTGACACACTGCGCCGGCAAACATTAGTCTGGCCATCGGCGGCGGGATCTGACGAGGGGTATCTCAGCGCCTGAACGCTCGGTTCTGCGCGTGGCGGTAGTGTCGTGCGGTGTCTGCATCAGACGGCGATATCGCAACCGAGTGGGTGCCCACCGGTTCGGTCACGGTGCGCGTCCCCGGCAAGGTCAATCTGTACCTGGCGGTCGGGGATCGCCGTGCCGACGGCTATCACGAACTCACCACGGTGTTCCATGCCGTTTCGTTGTTCGACGACGTCACCGTGCGCGACGCCGAGCGGCTCACGCTGCGGATGTCCGGCGAGGGGTCCGAGGCGCTACCGACCGACGAGCGCAACCTGGCGTGGCGGGCCGCCGAGCTGCTGGCCGCTCACGTCGGCCGCGCACCGGATGTGGCGATCTCCATCGTCAAGTCGATCCCGGTGGCCGGGGGTATGGCCGGCGGCAGCGGAGATGCCGCGGCGGTGCTGGTGGCCATGAACCAGCTGTGGGAGCTGGGGGTGCCCCGGCGCGATCTGCATGCGCTGGCGGCCGAACTCGGCAGCGATGTGCCCTTCGCCCTGCACGGCGGTACGGCGTTGGGTACCGGCCGCGGGGAGGAACTCGCGACCGTACTGGCCCGCAGCACCTTCCACTGGGTGCTGGCCTTCGCCCACGAGGGACTGTCCACACCCGCCGTGTTCGCCGAGATCGACCGGTTGCGCGAGACCCCCGACCGGGGTGGGCCGCCCCGGCTGGAGGATGCCGAGCCGGTGCTGGCCGCGTTGGCGTCCGGTGACCCGCACGAGCTGGCCGCACTGCTGGGCAATGACCTGCAGCCCGCCGCGCTGAGCCTGCGGTCGGACCTGCGCCGCACGCTGCGGGCCGGCCGCGACGCCGGGGCGCTGGCCGGCATCGTGTCCGGGTCCGGGCCCACCTGCGCCTTCCTGTGCGCTTCGGAGTCCGACGCCGTCGACGTGGGCACCGCGCTGTCGGGAGCCGGCGTGTGCCGCACCGTGCGGGTGGCCGGCGGGCCGGTGCACGGGGCCCGTGTGGTGCCGGACCCGGCGCGCTGAACCAAACCTTCCCGGGTTGTGACACATGTCTCGATCGGCCCGAGCGTTTGGCAGTTACTTAAGGGTTCTTTAAGATGGGCTCCGGTGGAAAACCGCAGCCCGATCTCGTGAGTTAGCGGCAGGCCATCACCGATTTGAGACACAACTGCTTCCCAATTGTGTGTGCGCGCCTCTCTCGAAGAGTGCACTAGCAGGCGGAACATAGGGAAACGCGCAAGGAAACTGGCGCCGACGTCGCACGTGACCCGGCCCAGACACCGAGGAGGTCGTCGTGAGCCGATTCACCGACAAGATGTACCGCAGCGCCCAAGAGAGCACCCGGGGCATGGTCACCGGCGAGCCGTACGAGCCGGTCCGCCACACCTGGGCCGAGGTGCACGAGCGGGCCCGCCGGGTGGCCGGTGGATTGGCAGCGGCCGGTATCGGCCCCGGCGATGCCGTCGGCGTGCTGGCCGGTTTCCCGGTCGAGATCGCACCGACCGCCCAGGGCGTGTGGATGCGCGGCGGCAGCCTCACCATGCTGCACCAGCCGACCCCGCGCACCGACCTTGTCGTGTGGGCCGAGGACACCATGACCGTCATCGGCATGATCGAACTCAAGGCCGTGATCGTCTCCGAGCCTTTCATCGTCGCCATCCCGGTGCTCGAGGAAAAGGGCATCAAGGTCCTCAAGGTGGCCGACCTGCTGGCCGCCGACCCGATCGACCCGGTCGAGACCGGCGAGGACGATCTGGCGCTGATGCAGCTGACGAGCGGCTCGACGGGTTCCCCGAAGGCCGTGCAGATCACGCACCGCAACATCTACTCCAACGCCGAGGCCATGTTCATCGGCGCCCAGTACGACGTCAACACCGACGTCATGGTCAGCTGGCTGCCCTGCTTCCACGACATGGGCATGGTCGGCTTCCTCACCATCCCGATGTACTTCGGTGCCGAGCTGGTGAAGGTCACCCCGATGGACTTCCTGCGCGACACCCTGCTGTGGGCCAAGCTCATCGACAAGTACAAGGGCACCATGACGGCGGCCCCGAACTTCGCCTACGCGCTGTTCGCCAAGCGGCTGCGCCGCCAAGCCAAGCCGGGCGAGTTCGATCTGTCCACCCTGCGGTTCGCGCTCTCGGGCGCCGAGCCGGTGGAGCCCGCCGATGTCGAGGACCTGATCGACGCGGGTAAGCCGTTCGGTCTGCCGGCGTCGGCGATCCTGCCCGCCTACGGCATGGCCGAGACCTGTCTCGCGGTGTCCTTCTCACCGTGCAACGCCGGCCTGGTGGTCGACGAGGTCGACGCCGACCTGCTGGCCGCGCTGCGCCGCGCGGTGCCGTCCAGTAAGGGCAACACCCGCCGGCTGGCGTCGCTGGGCCCACTGCTCAACGATCTGGAAGCCCGCATCGTCGACGAGGACGGCGCCGTGCTGCCGGCCCGCGGTGTCGGTGTCATCCAGCTGCGTGGCGAATCCGTCACCCCGGGCTACATCACGATGGCGGGTTTCCTGCCGACCCAGGACGAGAACGGCTGGTATGACACCGGCGACCTCGGCTACATCACCGACGAGGGCAACATCGTCGTGTGCGGCCGGGTCAAGGACGTCATCATCATGGCCGGACGCAACATCTACCCGACCGATATCGAGCGGGCCGCCGGCCGCGTCGAAGGGGTGCGCCCCGGCTGCGCCGTCGCGGTGCGCCTGGACGCCGGCCATTCTCGCGAAACGTTCGCCGTGGCAGTCGAATCCAACGCCTACCAGGATCCGGCCGCGGTGCGCCGCATCGAGCACCAGGTCGCCCACGAAGTGGTGACCGAGGTGGACGTGCGCCCCCGCAACGTCGTCGTGCTCGGCCCGGGCACCATCCCGAAGACGCCGTCGGGCAAGCTGCGCCGAGCCAACTCGGTGGCACTGGTCACCGGCTGACCCTCTTTCTCGCCAATCCTTCCGACGCCCGGCACCTTCTCCCGCGACGGGGTACATTCCTCCTGGTGATCCGCGCTGACGCGGTCGTCAATAGAGGAGGCTTTGTGCTGCGCGGACGTTCTACGGTCACGGTGAGCGCGCTCTCTGCCGTCGGTGTTGCCGCGGCGATGCTCTGCGCGGCGGCGGCCTGGGCCGGAGGTCCGGGCGGGGTCGTCGAGGACACCGACCTGTCCAGGGCCGTCGGTTCCGGTCTGGTGGACGGCCTGCTGGTCGGCTATACGGCAACCGGGCCCACCAACGAGGTGGCCGCGGCCAACGTGGTGTCGCTCTGTCAGGGTGCCGGGGCCGACCAGTGCAGCAGCGACGAGGTCACCAACGACGTCTTCTGTGTCGTGACGGTGGGGGCCGATGACGGCAGCGGCCTGGTCGCCGGCGGTGCCGGCGGGACCATCGCGGCCGCACGTGAGGATGCCTTCGCCAACGCCACCCGGGCGGGTGTGGCACTCGACCCCGCCGCCCGAGTGCTGGCGTCGTCCTGCCCGTGAGTGTCCTTGCCAGCAGCCGATTCTCGGCGGGAGAAGGTGTCGTGACCCATTACGCGAAGTATCCGGCGGTGTTGTTCGTCGGCAGTGCCGTCGCGGCGGCCCTCATCTCGGCGCCGGCGGCCAACGCCGTGCCGACCTGTCAGGACGCGGGCAGTGTCACCCGATGCCAGACCAACGGCAGCGTGTCCATCAAGGCGGTGCCGGGAACCCGGGCGCCCAACGTGGCCGAGTCCATCCCGCGCGGCAACAACAGGTCGGGCATCATCCTGTCCTGGTAGGCCGACATCGGGGGCGTCCCTACCCTGGTGTGATGGACCGTGCTTCTCACGCGTTGTGCGGCTGGATCGCGGTGCTGGGGGCGGCCACCTCGGTGGTCGCCATCTTGGCCTTGGACGCCGTCCTCGGCGGCGAATCGCACCGGCCCGGTCGCACACTGCGGATGGCGACCATCTCCGAGTACGTCTACACCGCGGGTGGCTGGGCCTTCCTCACCGGCGTGCTGGCGCTGGCCGTCGGCTCGATGCTGTTGCTGGTCGGGTTGATCCGCGCGGGCGTGCTGGCTCCGCTGTCGGTCGGGTCGATCCTGTTGTCGCTGTGGGTGATCGGCCTGGTCGGGGTGGCCGCGTTCCCGAAACACAACTGGGAGATCGGACCGAGCACCAGCGGGTCGATCCACCGGCTGGCCACCCTGCTGGCCTTCGTGTCGCTGCCGGCCGCGGTGCTGGTCATCGCCCGCCGGCACCGGCAGGCCCGGCCCGCGGTCTGGCTGGCCTACGGTTCGCTGGCCTGGCTGTCGGTGCTGTTCGGCGCCATCGTCATCGGCATGCTCACCGACCTGCGCTGGTATCGCATCATCCCGCTCGGAATCGTCGAACGCGGGATTGTCGCGTTCGAGGTGGGTGCGGTGCTCGCGCTCGGAATCTGGCTCATCCGTGGGGAATTCGCAGCCGCCAAGCGCGTCGAACCGGCCTGAGCGGGTCCGGCTACCAGGCGTGGACGGTGTTCTGCGCGGCCTCCAGGCCCTGCTCAAGAAGCAGTTCGGTGGCGTCGGCGGCCTGCTCGCAGATGGTGGGGACCTCCGGGCGTTCGGCGGCCGAGAAATTCTCCAGCACGTAGGCCGCCGGGTCCTTGCGCCCGGGCGGGCGGCCCACCCCGACGCGGACCCGCTGGAACTCCTTGGTGCCCAGTGCCGCGGCCACCGAGCGCAGGCCGTTGTGACCGCCCTCGCCGCCGCCGAGCTTGAGCCGGATCCGCCCGAAGTCGATATCGAGTTCGTCGTGCAACACCACGACATCGGCGGGCGCCACCGAATAGAACTTCGCCAGCGGGCCGACCTGGCGGCCCGACTCGTTCATGTAGACCCGCGGCTTGGCGAGCACGACGGCCCGGTTGCCGAGGCGACCTGTGGTCACCTCGGCACCGGACTTCTTGTGCACCTTGAACCCCGAACCGATGCGCGCGGCCAGGATGTCGGCGACCATGAAACCAAGGTTGTGCCTGGTTTTGGCGTAGTTCGGCCCGGGATTGCCCAGGCCGACCACCAACAACGGTTCGGCCATCAGTTCGGAAGAAGCACGCCGTTACTCGGCGGCTTCGCCCTCGGAGGCATCGCCGTCGGCGGCTTCCTCGGCCGGTGCCGCGGCGGCGTCGGCCTCGCCGGCGCCCTCGCTCTCCAGGTCCTCGGCGGTCGGCGCCGCGACGACGTTGACCACCAGGGTCTCGGGATCGACGGTCAGGCTGACACCCTTGGGCAGCTCCAGCTGACCCGCGGTGATCTGGGTGCCCGCCGTGGCGCCCTCGACCGACACCGTGACCTGCTCGGGGATGGACATCGCCTCGGCCTCGATGGCGATCGTGTTCGCGTCCTGGGTGACCAGGGTGCCCGGGGCGGCCTCGCCCTCGACGAGCACGTTGACGTCGACGTGCACCTTTTCGCCACGCTTCACCACGAGCAGGTCCACATGCTGGATGTTGCGGCGCACCGGGTGGATGTCCAGCGCCTTGGTCAGGGCCAGCTGCTCGGTGCCCTCGATGTCCAGGGTGAGGATGGCGTTGGTGCCGGAGTGGCGCATTACGGCCGCGAAGTCGCGGGCGTTGAGCTCCAGGTGCTGCGGATCGGTGCCGTGGCCGTAGAGCACGGTGGGGATGTTGCCGTCGCGGCGGGCCTGGCGCGAGGCGCCCTTACCGGTGCGGGTGCGCACGGTCGCGGTCAGCTTGTTGGGGGCCGAGTTCTTGGCCATGTGTTCTTACTCCTGTGCCGGTGAGGGAAATCGCACGGCCAGGGAAGAACAGACAAGTTCCCGTCGATAACGGTGGCCGGGCCACCCTCGCCGTGATCGGCATCAGGGTAGCCCACCGTCGCCTCAGATCTGAAATTCGGTACCGGTGAGCTGGGCGGACAGCGCCCACAGGGCGGCCGCGGTCCGGGTGTTGCGAGCCAGCGGGCTGCGCGGGCTGAGGCCGGTCGGTCCGCGCATGCCGAACCGCGGGCCGATGAAACTGTCCCCGGGGACGTCCGCGGCCACCGCGTACAGCGTCTGGCGGGCCCCGAAATCGGCATCGGTGGCGACCCTGTTGGCGGCCTTCCAAAACCGATCCCCGGTGGGGTTGCCGGTCTGGCCCTGCAGGTTGGTCGCCGAGTAGCCGGGATGGGCGGCCACGGCGCGTACCGGTGAACCGGCGGCGGCCAGTTTGCGCTGCAACTCGCTGGTGAACAGCAGGTTGGCCAGCTTGGACTGCCCGTAGGCCAGCCATGCCGAGTACGGCCGCGAACGCCAGTTCAGGTCCTTGAGGCTGATGACGCCGAGCAGGTGCATCACCGAGGACACCGTCACCACCCGGTCGGTGATCTTGGGCAGCAGCAGGTTGGTCAGCGCGAAATGCCCGAGGTGATTGGTGCCGATCTGGCTCTCGAATCCGTCGGCGGTCTGGGCGTACGGCACGGCCATGATGCCGGCGTTGTTGACCAGGACATCCACCGTGTCGGTCTGCCCGGCGAAGGTACGCACCGAGGCCAGGTCCGCCAAGTCGAGCCGACGGACCTCGACATCGCCGGTCATGGTGGCGGCGGCGTCATGGCCCTTGTCGGTGTTGCGGACGGCGAGCACCACCGAGGCGCCGGCCCGGGCCAGTTCGCGGGCGGTGATCAGTCCCAGCCCGCTGTTGGCCCCGGTGACGATGACGCGACGGCCGGCGAACGAGGGCAGATCTGCGGCGGTCCATGAACTCATGGTGGCCAGGGTATCTACTTGGCCGCGACGTTGAACCCGGAGATGATCTGCTCGATCGCCGCGCCCTTGGCTTCCGCGTCATCGGCGAAGCTGGTGATGGTCAGCTGCACCAGGTACTTCTGTGCCTTCGGTTCGAGCTGCCCGGGCGCCGGCTTGTCGGGCATCTTCCCGGTGGCGAACACGATGCGGTTGTAGGCCTGCATGCGCTGCCCGTTGAGGTCATAGGTGCCCTCGATCATCGACGAAGGGAATCCCTTGAAGTCCTCGCGAGAACCGTTGAGCTTCTTGAAGTTCTCCGACACTTCGGCGTCGACGTCGGCGTGCTTGAGGGCCTCGGCGGTGTCGAAATCCCCGTCCAGGGTGAACACCATCAGCATCGCCGTCGGGTAGGTCTCGCCATCGGCGATCACCCGGGTGCCCGGTGCCAGGTTGGTGTTGGTGTAGTCCTGCCAGCCCTTGGGCCGCGGGACCGTGACGGTCAGATCGGTGAGCTTCTCCGGGGCGACCGGTTGACCCTTCACCCCGACGCCCTCCAGATACGCCGAGAGCGGGACGGATTCCTCGGAGGTGGCGGGAGGCGACGTCGACGGGGCGGTCGACAGCAGCGACTGGTAGTCCGGCGTGGCGTCGCCGCAGCCGGCCAGCAGCGACACCGCGGCCGCCAGCACCGCAAGTGCCGCCCTCACAAGATCTCGTGGACCGAATCGATCGGGCGCGCCAGCCGGGTGCCCTTGTCGGTGACCACGAACGGTCGCTCGATCAGGATCGGATGCGCTGCCATCGCGTCGAGCAGCTCGTCATCGGAGGCGTCGGCCAAACCCAGTTCGCCGTACAAGGATTCGCGTTTGCGGACCGCGCCGCGCACCTCGATGCCGGCGTCGGCGATCAGGGTCTGCAGCTCGGCACGCGTCGGCGGCGTCTTCAGATACAGCACGATCTCCGGCTCGATACCGTTGTCGCGCAACAGTTCCAAGGTCTTGCGCGAGGTCGAGCATTTCGGGTTGTGCAAGATGCGGGCCGCCATGTCCGGGCTCCTAGGCGGATCCGTCGAACAGCCCGGTGACCGAGCCGTTGTCGAACACCGCCCGGATGGTGTTGGCCAGCAGCGGCGCGATCGACAGCACCGTGAGCGCCGGGAACCGCTTCTCCTCGCCGATGGGCAGGGTGTTGGTGACGATCACCTCGCGGGCACCGCAGTCGGCCAGACGCTGCGCGGCCGGGTCGGAGAGCACGCCGTGAGTGGCGGCGATGATGACGTCCTTGGCGCCGTCCTGGCGCAGCAGGTTGACCGCTCCGGCGATGGTGCCGCCGGTGTCGATCATGTCGTCGGTCAGGATGCAGGTCTTGCCCTTGACCTCACCGACGACCCGGTTGGACTTGACCTGGTTGGGCACCAGCGGGTCGCGGGTCTTGTGAATGAAGGCCAGCGGGACGCCGCCGAGGGCGTCGGCCCATTTCTCGGCCACCCGGACGCGTCCCGAGTCGGGGGAGACGACCACCTTGTCGTCATCGGCGTAGTTCTCGGCGATGTAGCCGGTGAGCAGCTTCTGGGCGCGCATGTGGTCCACGGGCCCGTCGAAGAAGCCCTGAATCTGGTCGGTGTGCAGATCGACGGTGACGATGCGGTCCGCACCCGCGGTCTTGTACAGATCGGCGACCAGGCGGGCCGAGATCGGCTCGCGTCCGCGGTGCTTCTTGTCCTGGCGGGCGTACGGGTAGAACGGCAGGATCGCGGTGATCCGCTTCGCACTGCCGCGTTTGAGCGCGTCGATCATCAGCAGCTGTTCCATCAGCCACTGGTTCAACGGGGCGGGCGTGCTCTGCAGCACGAACGCGTCGCAGCCGCGTACCGACTCGTCGAAACGGACGAAGATCTCGCCGTTGGCGAAGTCCCGCGCGGTCTGCGCGGTCACCGGGACATCGAGTTCCTTGGCCACCTGCTCGGCCAGCTCGGGATGGGCCCGACCCGAGAAGAGCATCAGGTTCTTGCGGTTGTCGGTCCAGTCGTGGCTCATCTGTCGCCTTCGCCAGTCGGGTCGATTACGCGCCAATCGTACGGGCCAGTAACCGTCCCGCGTCCCCGGGTTACCAGATTGCGAACATCAGGCGTCGGGTTCGGATGCCCCGGCCCGGCGCGCGGCGTCGGCGGACGCGCTGGCTGGGCGCTTGCGCAGCACCCAGCCCTCGATGGTGTGTTGGGTGTTCTCCGAGACCGCCAGCGCACCCGGGGGCACGTCGTCGCGCAGCACCGTGCCCGCGCCGGTGTAGGCGCCGTCGCCGACGTTCACCGGGGCCACGAACATGGTGTCCGAACCGGTCCTGACATGAGAACCGATTGTGGTGCGGCGCTTCGATTCTCCGTCGTAGTTGACGAATACGCTGGAGGCGCCGATATTGCTGTGCTCACCGATGTCGGCGTCCCCGACATAGGTCAGGTGCGGCACCTTGGTCCCCGCGCCGATGGTGGAGTTCTTGGTCTCGACGAAGGCGCCGAGCTTGCCGTCGGCACCCAGTTGGGTGCCGGGGCGCAGATAGCTGAACGGGCCGACGCTGGCCCCGGCGCCGATGACGGCCAGCTGAGCGTGGGTGCGCACGACCGACGCGCCGTCGCCCACCTCGACATCGGCCAGCGTGCTGTGCGGCCCGATGATGCAGTCGGAGCCGATCGCGGTGGTCCCGAGCAGCTGGGTGCCCGGATGCACCACGGTGTCGGGCCCGATCTCCACATCGACGTCGATCCAGCTGGTGGCCGGGTCGATGACGGTCACCCCGGCGCGCTGGTGGCGTTCGACGATCCGGCGGTTCAGCTCGGCGCCCAAGGCGGCGAGCTGGACGCGGTCGTTGACGCCGGAGACCTGGGTGGCGTCGGCCACGTGCTGGGCGCGCACGGTGTGCCCATCGGCGCGCAGGATGGCCACCGCATCGGTGAT
This sequence comes from Mycobacterium adipatum, assembly GCF_001644575.1. Taxonomy (NCBI): domain Bacteria; kingdom Bacillati; phylum Actinomycetota; class Actinomycetes; order Mycobacteriales; family Mycobacteriaceae; genus Mycobacterium; species Mycobacterium adipatum. The sequence continues at coordinate 5,060,540 of NZ_CP015596.1, read as the reverse complement.
GTACAGCTCGCCCTGGGCGTTGTCGGTGCTCAGCCGGGTCAGCGCCGAGCGCAACGCGGCGGCGTCGAAGGCGTACACACCGGAGTTGATCTCCCCGATCGCGCGCTGGGTCTCGTCGGCGTCGGCCTGCTCCACGATCGCGGCCACCGCGCCGTCGGCGTCGCGCACGATGCGGCCGTAGCCGGTCGGGTCGGCCAACGTGGTGGTCAGGATGGTCGCCTGGGCGCCCTCGTGCGCGGCGGTGAGCGCCGCCAAGGTGTCCGCGCCCAGCAACGGCACATCGGCGGTGGTGATGACCACGGTGCCGGCGAAGTCGTCGGGCAGCGCGGTGAGTCCGACGCCGACGGCGTGTCCGGTACCGAGTTGCTCCTCCTGGACCACGGTGCCGATCGTGGTGTTGGTGCGCTCGGCGACCCGGCTGACCTCGGCGTTCACCCGATCGCGGCCGTGCCCGACGACGACCACCGCGTGGCTGGGGGCCAGCGCGGTCAGCGCGTGCAGGACGTGGGCCAGCATGCTGCGCCCGCCGAGGGGGTGCAGCACCTTGGGGGTGGCCGAACGCATCCGGGTGCCGGCCCCGGCGGCCAGCACGATCACGGCGGTTTCGGTGGCTGACAAGGATTCCTCCGATATCGCTCGGCAATCTGTGCTGCCTGCTCGCGCGGCAAGCCTCGCTCGATGCTCCGTCCCGAGGGTCGCTCGGCAAGCCTCGCTCCGTCGCCAGGACTCGAACCTGAACTATCTGAACCAAAATCAGAGGTGCTGCCGATTACACCACGACGGACTGATCAACCCGTGACTCTAGTCGAACCCGCTAGGGTTCCAAGCGTGGCAGCACCCGACAAAGAGACTCGTGCGCCCCGCGCCCGGATGACCGGCAGTGAACGACGCCAACAGCTCATCGAGATCGCCAAGTCGTTGTTCGCCGAGCGCGGTTTCGACGGCACCTCCATCGAGGAGATCGCCCAACGCGCGAATGTCTCCAAACCGGTGGTCTACGAGCATTTCGGCGGCAAGGAGGGGCTGTACGCGGTCGTCGTGGACCGCGAGATGTCGGCGTTGCTCGACGGGATCACCGCATCGCTGACCAACAACCGGTCCCGGGTGCGGGTGGAGCGGGTGGCCCTGGCCCTGCTGACTTATGTCGAGGAACACACCGACGGCTTCCGCATCCTCATCCGTGATTCGCCGGCGGCCATCACCTCGGGCACCTATGCCTCGCTGCTCAACGATGCCGTCAACCAGGTGGCCTCGATCCTGGCCGGGGACTTCTCCCGGCGTGGCCTGGATCCGGAACTCGCGCCGCTCTACGCCCAGGCGCTGGTCGGATCGGTGTCGATGACGGCCCAGTGGTGGCTCGACGTGCGTGAGCCGCCGAAGGAAGTGGTGGCCGCGCACGTGGTCAACCTGTGCTGGAACGGGCTCACACACCTGGAGTCCGATCCGAAGCTGGAGGACTGACCGCACCCCGGCGCGAGCTCCGTCACTGTCGGGCGCCGCCTAGGATGGACCCCATCATGACCGCACCGGGGCACACTCATGTCCAGAATTCGATCGCGGGCCTCGTCGACCTGGCACTGAGCTCGCCCACCTTCACCGATCTGGTCGACCGCGCGCAGGGCCGTCCCGACACGTTGGCGATGGTGGGCCCGGCCAGTGCCCGACTGTTCGCCGCCGCCGCGCTGGCCCGCACCGGGCCGCTGCTCGTGGTGACCGCCACCGGCCGCGAGGCCGACGACCTGACCGCCGAACTGCAGGCCGTCTTCGGCGAGGCCGTCGCGCTGTTCCCGTCCTGGGAGACGCTGCCCCATGAGCGGCTCTCGCCCGGCGTGGAGACCGTCGGCGCCCGGATGATGCTGCTGCGCCGGCTCGCGCATCCCGAGGACGAGCATCTGGGCCCGCCGTTGCGCGTCGTGGTCACCACCACCCGGTCGCTGCTGCAGCCGATGGTGGTCGACCTCGGTGAGATCGAGCCGGTGACGCTCACGGTCGGCGCCGACTCCGATTTCGACGTCACCATCGCCCGGCTGGTCGAGCTGGCCTACACCCGGGTGGACATGGTGGCCAAGCGCGGCGAGTTCGCGGTGCGCGGCGGCATCCTCGACATCTTCCCGCCGACCGCCGAACATCCGGTGCGGGTGGAGTTCTGGGGGGACGAGGTCTCCGAGATGCGGATGTTCTCCGTCGCCGATCAGCGGTCCATCACCGAGATCGAGATCGACCATCTGGTGGCCGTCCCGTGCCGGGAGATCCTGCTCAGCGACGCCGTCAGGGAACGCGCCGGGCAACTCGTCGATGCCGGCCCGCAGACCGACAACACCGTGGCCGGCGGGGTCGGCGACATGCTGGCCAAGCTCGCCGAGGGCATCCCGGTCGACGGGATGGAGGCGTTGCTACCGGTGCTACAACCCGATGCGCTGACCCTGCTCACCACTCACCTGCCCGAGGGCACCCCGGTGCTGGTCTGCGATCCGGAGAAGGTGCGGTCGCGCGCGGCCGACCTGATTCGCACCGGCCGGGAATTCCTGGAGGCGTCCTGGTCGGTGGCCGCCATCGGCGGGGCGGCCCCGGTCGACATCGAATCCCTGGGTGGGTCCGGCTTCCGGGAGCTCGACGAGGTGCGGGCGGCGGCCGGGCACTGGTGGACGCTCAGCCAGCTCAACGACGAGTCGGCGATCGAGCTCGATGTGCGCCCGGCGCCGTCGGCGCGCAGCCAGAATGGGCTCGAGGAGATCTTCGCGATGCTGCGGGCCCACGTCGCGACCGGCGGGTTCGCCGTCGTGGTCACCCCGGGCACCGGCACCGCGCTGCGCGTCGTCGAGCAGCTGACCGAGGCCGACACTCCCGCAACACTTCTGGACCCGGGCGCCGCGCCCGCAGCGGGGTCGGTGGGCGTGCTGAAGGGCCCGCTGCACGACGGTGTCGTCATCCCCGGCGCCAATCTGGTGATCATCACCGAGACCGATCTCACCGGTAACCGAGTGGCCGCCACCGACGGCAAACGCCTTGCCGCCAAACGCCGTAACGTCGTCGATCCGCTGGCGCTGACCGCGGGTGACCTGGTGGTGCACGATCAGCACGGCATCGGCAAATTCGTCGAGATGACCGAACGGGTGATCGGCGGCGCACGCCGCGAATACCTGGTACTGGAATACGCATCGGCCAAACGCGGTGGTGGCACCGACAAGCTCTACGTCCCGATGGACTCCCTTGACCAGCTGTCCCGCTATGTCGGGGGCCAGGCGCCCACCCTGAGCCGTCTCGGCGGCAGTGACTGGACCAACACGAAAACCAAGGCGCGCAAGGCGGTCCGGGAGATCGCCGGTGAATTGGTCGCGCTGTACGCCAAACGTCAGGCGGCCCCCGGTCATGCGTTCGGCCCGGACACCCCGTGGCAGGCCGAGATGGAGGACGCCTTCGGCTTCACCGAGACCATGGATCAGTTGACCGCGATCACCGAGGTCAAGGCCGATATGGAAAAGCCGGTCCCGATGGACCGGGTGATCTGCGGTGACGTCGGCTACGGCAAGACCGAGATCGCGGTGCGGGCGGCGTTCAAGGCGGTGCAGGACGGTAAACAGGTGGCGGTGCTGGTGCCGACGACGCTGCTGGCCGATCAGCATCTGCAGACGTTCACCGCCCGCACGGCGGGTTTCCCGGTCACCGTGAAGGGCCTGTCCCGGTTCACCGATCCGGCCGATTCGAAGGCGACCCTCGACGGAATGGCCGACGGGTCCGTCGATATCGTGATCGGCACCCACCGGCTGCTGCAGACCGCGGTGCGCTGGAAGGACCTCGGCCTGGTGATCGTCGACGAGGAACAGCGCTTCGGTGTCGAGCACAAGGAACACATCAAGAGCCTGCGCACCCATGTCGACGTGCTGACCATGAGCGCCACCCCGATCCCGCGCACCCTGGAGATGAGCCTGGCCGGCATCCGCGAGATGTCCACCATTCTCACCCCGCCCGAGGAACGCTTCCCGGTGCTCACCTACGTCGGCCCGCACGATGACAAGCAGGTGGCCGCGGCGCTGCGCCGTGAACTGCTGCGCGACGGGCAGGCGTTCTACATCCACAACCGGGTCCGCTCGATCGATCAGGCCGCGGCGCGGGTGCAGGCGATGGTGCCCGAGGCGCGCGTGGTGGTGGCGCACGGTCAGATGAACGAGGAGACCCTGGAGAAGACCGTCGAGGGCTTCTGGAACCGCGACTACGACATCCTGGTCTGCACCACCATCGTCGAGACCGGCCTGGACATCTCGAACGCCAACACGCTGATCGTGGAACGCGCCGACACCTTCGGCCTGTCCCAGCTGCACCAGTTGCGGGGCCGGGTCGGGCGCAGTCGCGAGCGCGGGTACGCGTACTTCCTGTATCCGCCGGAGGTGCCGCTGACCGAGACCGCGCACGACCGGCTGGCCACCATCGCGCAGAACAATGAGCTCGGCGCCGGCATGGCGGTTGCCATGAAGGACTTGGAGATTCGCGGTGCCGGCAACGTGCTGGGTGCCGAACAGTCCGGTCACGTCGCCGGTGTCGGGTTCGATCTCTACGTGCGGCTGGTGGGTGAGGCCGTCGAGGCGTACCGGGCCGCCGTCGACGGGAAGACCGTCAGCGCCGTCGAGGAACCCAAGGATGTGCGCATCGATCTACCGGTGGACGCGCACTTCCCGCCCGAGTACATCGGTAGCGACCGGCTGCGGCTGGAGGCCTACCGCAGGCTGGCCGCGGCCGCCGACGGTGCCGCGGTGGACCGGGTCATCGAGGAGCTCAACGACCGGTACGGCCCGCTGCCCGAGCCGGCGCAACGGCTGATCGCGGTGGCCCGGCTGCGGCTGCTGTGCCGCGAGTACGGGGTGACCGAGGTGGCCACCGTGTCCGACGCCACCCTGAAGGTCGCCCCGCTGACTCTGCTGGATTCCGGGCAGATGCGGCTCAAGCGGGTCTATCCCGGTTCGGCGTACCGGGCCACGACGTCCACGGTGCAGGTCCCGATCCCGCGGGCCGGTTCCGGGGTGGGCGCGCCGCGCATCCGCGATCTGGAACTGCTGCAGGCGGTTGCGGGTCTGCTGCTGGCGCTGGACGGCCGGCCGGCGGGCGATGTGGACATCACCGCGATGGGCGGCGCGCAATGACGGTCGTTCTGGTCGACCCGCGCCGGCCCTCGCTGGTTCCGGTGGAGGCCGTCGCCCTGCTCGTCGGCGACGTGCAGTACACCGAGGAGATGCCGATCAAGGTGCCGTGGTCGTTGCCCTCGGCGCGCCCGGAATACGACGGTGATCCCGCCCCGGTGCTGTTGTCCTCGGATCCCGAACATCCCGCCGTGGCATCCCGGCTGGCCGCCGGTGAGCAGCTGATCGCCGCGCCCGCGCCGCAGGCCGGTGAGCGGTTGGTCGATGCCGTCGCGGTGATGGACAAGCTGCGTACCGACGGCCCGTGGGAGAGCGAGCAGACGCACGATTCGCTGCGCCGCTACCTGCTGGAGGAGACCTACGAGCTGTTCGACGCGGTGCGTGGCGGGGACGCCGAGGAACTGCGCGAGGAACTCGGAGATGTGTTGTTGCAGGTGCTTTTTCATGCCCGCATCGCCGAGGACGCGCCGGCGCACCCGTTCGGTATCGACGATGTCGCCGATGCGCTGGTACGCAAACTGGGCAATCGCGCCGCCGGAGTGCTCGCCGGACAGTCGGTGTCCCTGGAGGAACAGCTCGCCCAGTGGGAGGAGCGCAAACGCAGCGAGAAGGTGCGCGATTCCTGCATGGACGACGTGCCGACCGGTCAGCCCGCGCTGGCGCTGACGCAGAAGGTGCTCGAACGCTGCGCCGGGGCCGGCATCCCCGAGGAGCTGATCCCGGACTCTTTGCGGGAGGTGCGGATCGGCGTGGAGTCCGACGCCGAGAACACCCTGCGCACAGCCACCCTGGAGTTCATCGACGCCGTCCGCCGGGCCGAGCGAGCCGTCAAGACCGCCCGGGGCGGCGACCCCATCGGGGAGACCCCTTCGGAGCCGATAAGCCCCGCCGAGTGGCGCAGCCACTGGCCCGCCTGACCACACCCCGCCGAAACAGCATTCCAGACGGCGTGCACTCGGGCAAAGTCAAGTGGTCATGACAACGGTTAGGCCGCTTGGCTAATGAGGGCGGCCATGCGTTGTGCTGGGGTGTCGAGGTCGAGGGTGGGGCGTGGTCGGGTGTTGAGTTTGTCGGCGATGGCTTGCAGGTCGGCTTTGGTGTAGCCGCTCAGATCGGTGCCCTTTTCGAACCAGTGGCGCAGCAGCCGATTGGTGTTCTCGTTGCTGCCGCGCTGCCACGGGGAGTGTGGGTCGCAGAAATACACCGGGGCTTGCAGCTGCAGTGAGATGTCTTGCCAGTGGGCCATCTCGCTGCCCCGATCCCAGGCGATCGAGCGGCGCAGATGATCGGGCAACTCGCCCATCGCGGCGAGCATCGCTGCGGCGACGGCAGCGGCGCTGTGGTCGACGGGCAGGTGCAACAAGATGGTGAACCGGGTGCTGCGTTCGACCAGGGTGCCGATCGCGCTGGTTCCCCGGGCGCCGACGATCAGATCACCCTCCCAATGCCCGGGCACGGCCCGGTCGGCGGCTTCGGCGGGCCGCTGACTGATGCGCAGCACGTCGTCGAAGCGGCTGCGCCGTTCGGCCTGCCCGCGCGGTTTGCGCGCCGCGCGTCGGGTGGACAAGCATTTGTGCAGATCAGCGCGGAGTTGGCCACGAGTCTGCACATACAGGCTGCGGTAGATGGTCTCATGGCTCACTCGTGCCAGCTTGTCACCGGGGTGATCGCGGGCCAACACCTCGGCGATCAGCTTGGGACTCCACCCGTCGTCCATCCAGGCCTCCACCGCCGCGCACAGGTGAGGATTGGCGAGTTTGAACGCTTTGGGCCGCCGCGCCGCCCGAGCAGCCCGGGCATGGGCCAGTTGGGCGTGGTAGTCCCCGTCGGCGGTGCGGTGGCGGGTGACCTCGCGCCAGATGACCGAGCGGTCCCGGCCTAGCTGCGCCCCGATCGCGGCATAGCTCAATCCCGCGTCGAGGCCCCGCATGATCGCCACGCGTTCGGTGAAACTGAGTCGCCGGCCCGGCCCGCCGGCTCGGGTCAGATCACCTGGTTCGGCCAGCCCTAACTTGCCCTTGCCGTTGAGAGTCGCATCGCGCCAGCTTTGCGCCACCATTGATAGCCGGCCTGAAACGACACGCCCAATTCCACCGCGGCGTGCTTGACCGGCGCACCGGCACAGACCCGGTCATAGAACTCACGCCGAACCTCAGACCCGAACCGCCGACCACTGGTCATTCAGCAACTCCTCACACCACCGGATGTTGCAGTGACCGTATGAATCTGCCTCGAACTTTGCCGTCTGGAATGCTGTTTCGGCGAGCCAAGACGTCAGCCGACGAGCGCGTCGCCGAGGAACCGGTCGTGCCCGGTCACGCCCGGCAGCACGAAGAAGAACCCGCCGCCCACCGGCAGGATGTACTCCTCCAGTGGTTCGCCGTTGAGCCGCTCCTGCACCGCGAGGAAGCCGTCGCGCAGGCTGCGCTGGTAGGCGACGAACGCCAGTCCCTGGTCGAGGCGGCCGGCTGCGTCGAATCCGCGCGAATAGTTGAAGCCGCGCCGCAGGATGAGGTTCTTTTCGGTCTCCGGGGTGCGCGGGTTGGCCAGCCGGATGTGGGCGTTGAGCTTGATCCGGAGTCCGTCGGGGTCGGCGGCGAAATCCGGGTCGTCGAACTCCCCGGACATGCCGAGCGGCGCGCCGCTGACCTTCGCCCGCCCGATCAGAGCCTCCTGCTCGACGAGCTGGGTGCGGTCCCAGAACTCGACGAAGTTCCGGATGATGCGCACGGCCTGGTAGGTCCCGCCGGTGGCCCACTCGGGTTCGTCGTCGTCGGCGCCCACCCACACGTGGCGGTCCATCACCGCGGGATCGGCCACGTCCAGGTTGGACGTGCCGTCCTTGAACCCCAGCAGGTTTCGCGGGGTGGCGGCGTCCTTGTCGGAGGCGACGGCGGCGCGCCCCGCGCCGATACCGCGGGCGTAGCCGTCGACCATCCAACGCAACACCAGATCGCTGCGGGTGCGCCGCATCAACTGCCGCAACGCGAACTGCATGGTGTCGTTGTGGCCGGACTCGAAGATCACCGAGATGTCGCCGTGCGAGAGCTTGGGATCGAGCCGGTCATTGGCCAAAAACGGCATGGTGACCAGCTCGCGGGGTTTGCGGTCGGCCAGCCCGAAGCGATCGTCGAACAACGAGGCTCCGACACCGACGACGATCGACAGGTTGTCCGCCGGCGGCTTCTCGCCGAGGATTCCGGAGTCGACCGGGGGATAGGCGGGATCCCTTGTCTCCGGTGGCTTTCCGGCCATCAGCCCGCGGATCTCGTCGGTCAGCTCCCGCAGCGTGGACGCCAGCTCGGCACGGTCGCGGGCGTGCACGTTGAACGACGCGATGAGTCCCTGCTCGGGAATGGGTAACGCGGTGATCCCGGCCTGGTGTGGGCCCTCGAAATCGATGAACCGTTGCGTGCGGGAACTCCCGGGGGCGGGCGCGTCGGACGAACAACCCGCCAGTGCCCCCGCTCCCACCGCGGCACCGGTGCCCAACGCGCCCGCGACGAATCCGCGGCGGGAGATCCCACGGCGTGGTGAGCGTTGCGTCACTGCAGCTTCAGTACTCCCGAGACCTGCGAGAGGTTCTCCGACAGACCGGCCAGTTCGGATTTGAGGGTGTCGATCACATCCGGGGTCACGGTGACCTCGGGGCAGCGCGCGGACGGGTAGGGGTCGTTCTCGGTGCAGAACAGCACCCAGCCGTCACCGCGGCGCAGCGGGCGCAGCGTCTCGAACACCGAGTTCAGCCCCGCCTCGATCTTGCCGAGCAGTGCCGGGTCGGCTTCGACCAGGGCCGGGTTCAGCTTGCCGACGGCGTCGCGGGCACCCTGCAGGTTGGCGTCGAAATCCCACAGGTCGGTCTTGGCGTAGCGGTCCTCTTCGCCGGTGATCTTGCCCTCGGAGACCTCTTCGATCAGTTCGGCGGCACCGGTGGACACGTCGACCGGCTTCACGTCGACCGCGGGGAACTGCTCCTTGAGCGCGGCGACGTCGGCGTCGAGCTGGTCGGCGAACGGGGCGCCGCCCTCGGTGGTGTTCTTCTCGAACAGCAGGTACTCCAGACGGTGCCAGCCGGTGAACCCGGGGTCGTCGACACCGGCGAAGTCATCGACGCGGGCGTCGATCTTGCCGTCGATCTCCTCGACCAGCCCGGCCAGCGGCTCGATGCGCTCCCACGGCATGCGCGACGGGGCGTAGGCGTCCTGGGCGGCCTTGAGGTCACCGGCCCGCACGGCATCGGTGAACACCTTGACGGCGGTGACCAGCTCGTCGATCTGGGCGATGGCGTACGCCTTGTACTCGGCGGCGGCCTTCTCGGTCAGCGGATTGGGTGCGGCAGCGGCCGAGCTGGTTGCCGACGCGCCCGACGCGGCACTCGAGGTCGAAGCCTCCGTGCCGCTGTCCGCGCCATTGCTCGAACACCCGCTGAGAATGAGTGCTGTCGCGACAACCGGTATCTGCCAGGCGAAATGCCGTCCCATCGATCCTCCTCTAGTGAATGCCAGCACAGTACCCGTTCGACAAGGATTGGATAGGCATACCTCGGTTATCGGACGCGAATCGCGTGTTCAGGGTTGTCGGTCGGCGCCACCGTTACTCTTGATCGGGGGATATCGGCCCCAGTCACCGGTGGTTTGAGGGAGAGCCTTGTCCGACGTAGGGAGTGTGTCGCGCCCGGCGCCGACCGTCCCCGCCACCGTCGAGGATCCCCCGCCGGCACCCGACGTGCAGACCCGACGGGTTCGTTGGTGGCGGGTGGCCGCGGTGCTGACCGCGACACTGCTGCTGCTGGCCTCCAGCTGCTCTTTCCAGACCGGTAGTCCGATCCCGGACGGGGTGCCGCCGCCGCGTGGTGCGCCGGTCCCCGAGATCGACACCAACGCGCCCGGGCGGCCCGCCGACCAGCTCAGCGACTGGGCCGCCGAGCTGGCGCCCGCCATCGGTATCCCGGCCAAGGCGCTGGAGGCCTACGCCTATGCGGCGCGGGTCGCCCAGGTGGTCAATCCCAAGTGCAACCTGGCCTGGACGACGCTGGCCGGCATCGGGATGGTGGAGAGCCATCACGGCACCTATCAGGGCGCGGCCATCGCGCCCAAGGGCGACGTGCGCCCACCGATCCGCGGCGTCCAGCTGGACGGCACCCTGGGCAACATGCAGATCCTGGACACCGACAACGGCGTGCTGGACGGGGACCCGAACCTGGACCGGGCGATGGGCCCCATGCAGTTCATCCCGGAAACCTGGCGGTTGTACGGGGTGGACGCCAACAACGACGGCGTCATCAGCCCGGACAACTTCGACGATGCCGCGCTGTCGGCGGCGGGCTATCTGTGCTGGCGGGGCAAGGACCTGTCCACCCCGCGGGGCTGGATGGAGGCGTTGCGCGCCTACAACCTGTCCAACCAGTACGCGCGCAGCGTGCGGGACTGGGCCACCGCCTACGCCGAGCGTCACCCACGCTGAGCACGCCGCGCCGCGGCGCAACCTCTAGGCTCTTATGAGCACAAGATCACACCCAAGAGAGATTCTGTCTTCACAAGGAGGAGCCCGTGCCCATCATCGAACAGGTCGGAGCCCGCGAGATCCTCGATTCGCGTGGTAACCCGACCGTCGAGGTCGAGGTGGCCCTGATCGACGGAACGATCGCCCGGGCCGCGGTGCCCTCGGGCGCCTCGACCGGCGAGCACGAGGCTGTGGAACTGCGCGACGGCGGCAGCCGCTACGGCGGCAAGGGCGTCGAGAAGGCCGTGGAGGCCGTGCTCGACGAGATCGCCCCGGCGGTCATCGGGCTCTCCGCCGACGACCAGCGCCTCGTCGACCAGGCGCTGCTGGACCTGGACGGCACGCCGGACAAGTCGCGCCTCGGCGCCAACGCCATCCTTGGTGTTTCGCTGGCGGTGGCGCGCGGCGCCGCCGAGTCGGCCGGTCTGCCGCTGTTCCGCTACGTCGGCGGCCCCAACGCCCACATCCTCCCGGTGCCGATGATGAACATCATCAACGGCGGCGCGCACGCCGACACCGGGGTCGACGTCCAGGAGTTCATGATCGCGCCCATCGGTGCGGCCACCTTCAAGGAGTCGCTGCGCTGGGGTGCGGAGGTGTATCACTCGCTGAAGTCGGTGCTCAAGAAGCAGGGCCTGTCCACCGGTCTCGGTGACGAGGGTGGTTTCGCCCCGGATCTGCCGGGCACCAAGGCCGCGCTGGACCTGATCGGCAGCGCCATCGAGGCAGCGGGCTTCAAGGTCGGCACCGAGATCGCACTGGCCCTGGATGTGGCCGCCACCGAGTTCCACACCGAGGGCACCGGGTACGCCTTCGAGAAGGAGACCCGCACCGCCGAGCAGATGGCCGAGTTCTACGCCGGCCTGCTCGACGCGTACCCGCTGGTCTCCATCGAGGACCCGTTGTCCGAGGACGACTGGGAGGGTTGGGTGGCGCTGACCGCCGCCATCGGCGATCGGGTGCAGCTGGTCGGTGACGATCTGTTCGTCACCAACCCCGAGCGCCTGGAGGAGGGCATCGACAAGGGCGCCGCCAACGCGCTGCTGGTGAAGGTCAACCAGATCGGCACGTTGACCGAGACGCTGGATGCCGTTGCGCTGGCCCACAACAGCGGCTACCGCACCATGATGAGCCACCGCTCCGGTGAGACCGAAGACACCACCATCGCCGATCTTGCGGTCGCGGTGGGCAGCGGTCAGATCAAGACCGGTGCGCCGGCCCGCAGTGAGCGGGTGGCCAAGTACAACCAGCTGCTGCGTATCGAGGAAGCCCTCGGCGACGCCGCCCGTTACGCCGGTGACCTCGCCTTCCCGCGCTTCGCGGTGGAGAGTAAGTAAGACGCTGCATGCCCGACGCGAAACGGCCCGATCCGCGCCGCCGCGGCCCTGCCCCCAGGCCGGGCAAGGCGGGCGGAGCGGGCCGTCCGCGCGCGGCGTCGCGGCGGGAGCCGCGCGCCATCGAGAGCCGGGAGGGCCGTCAGGCTCGGGAGGCGGATGAGCTGGAAACCGGTGCCGCCGCACCGGATTCGGGACCGGACACCGTCGCCGAGGCGATCCGCAGGTCGGTTGCCGAATCCTCCGAGCAGCAGTCCGATCAGCGTTTCGGCTCGGCGGCGCGGCGAGCGGCGATCCTCGCCGCCGTGGTGTGCGTGCTCACGCTGACCATCGCCGGCCCGGTGCGCACCTATTTTGCCCAGCGAACCGAGATGAATCAGTTGAAAACCGTGGAAGCACAGTTGCGTTCGCAGATCGCGGATCTGGAACAGCAGAAGATCAAGCTGGCCGATCCGGTCTTCATCGCGGCCCAGGCCCGGGAACGGCTGGGCTTCGTGATGCCGGGCGATATTCCGTACCAGGTGCAGCTGCCTCCGGGTGCGGCCGCCCCGCCGGTGACAGGACCCGATGCCCCGGAGGTGGTATCCAGTGACCCGTGGTACACGTCGCTGTGGCACACGATTGCCGATGCCCCGCATGGGGTTTCGCCGGTGATCACGCCGGCGCCCGCACCGGGCGAGGCCCCGCCGAGCCCCGCACCCGCCGGTGGTTGACCAGGCCGATCTGGACGCCGTCGCGCAGCAACTCGGCCGTGAGCCGCGCGGCGTCCTGGAGATCGCATACCGCTGCCCCAACGGCGAACCGGCCGTGGTGAAGACGTCGCCGAGATTGCCCGACGGCACTCCCTTCCCGACGCTGTACTACCTGACCCACCCGGTGCTCACGGCCGCGGCGAGCCGGCTGGAGTCCTCCGGGCTGATGCGGGAGATGACCGATCGGCTGGCCCAGGACCCCGATCTGGCCGCGGCCTACCTGCGCGCCCACGAGTCCTTCCTCGCCGAACGCGATGCCATCGAGCCACTGGGCACGACGTTCACCGGCGGTGGTATGCCCGACCGGGTCAAGTGCCTGCACGTGGTGATGGCGCACTCGCTGGCCAAGGGGCCCGGGGTGAACCCGTTCGGCGACGAGGCGCTCGCGCTGCTGGCCGCCGAACCCGCGATGGCGGGAATTCTGGACAGCGCGGTGTGGCGATGAGGGTCGGCGCGGTCGACTGCGGTACCAATTCGATTCGTCTGCTGATCGCCGAACCAAGTGCGGACGGACGGCTACGGGATGTGCATCGCGAGATGCGCATCGTGCGGCTGGGCCAAGGTGTGGACGCCACCGGTGAGTTCGCACCGGAAGCCTTGGCGCGCACCGAGTCCGCGCTCTCTGATTACGTTGACCTGATGCGCGAGCACGGGGTGGGCGGGGTCCGCATGGTGGCGACCTCGGCTGCCCGCGATGCCGGCAACCGCGACGAGTTCTTCGCGATGACCGCGCGGCTGCTGGGTTCGGTGGCGCCCGGCGCGGTCGCCGAGGTGATCACCGGTACCGAAGAGGCACAGTTGTCCTTCCGCGGGGCGGTCGGCGAACTCGACGCCGGCGCTGCACCTTTCGTCGTGGTCGACCTCGGTGGTGGATCCACCGAACTGGTGCTCGGCACGGACGCGGGCGTCACCGCCGCCTTCTCCGCGGATATCGGTTGCGTGCGGATCAAGGAGCGCTGCCTGCATTCGGATCCACCGACGGCCGCCGAGATCGACGCCGCACGGGCGGTGGTGCGCGAACGCCTCGCCGAGGCGCTGTCGGTGGTCGAGGTCGGTGCCGCCCACACTTGGGTGGGCGTGGCGGGCACCTTCACCACGCTGGCCGCGCTGGCGCACCGGCTGCCGGTCTACGATCCGGCGGCGATTCATCTGTCCCGGACGGGTTTCAGCGATCTGCTGGCGGTCTGCGCGGATCTGTTGGAGATGACCGCCGAGCAACGCCTGGCGCTGGGGCCGATGCACGAGGGCCGCGCCGATGTGATCCCGGGTGGGGCGATCATCGTGCAGGAACTGACCCGCGTGCTGGCCGAGCGGGCCGGGTTGGGTGAACTCGTGGTCAGCGAGCACGACATCCTGGACGGCATAGCGCTATCCATCGCCTAGCGTGGTAGCGGTGAGACCTGAGGAGGTAGCGGCGTGAGTACCTGGAATTCGGGTGGCACCCCGCCACCCGTCGTGCCCCGCCCGCCGACGCGGCGCGGACCGAGTATCGGCGTGATCGCCGGGGTGACGGCCGCCGTGTTGGCCGTCGGTGCCGCAGCGGCGTACCTGCTGTTGGGGCCGTCGGCCTCCGATGATTCCGGGGCTCCGGCCGCGGCGCCGGAAACGTCAGCGGCGCAAGCGACTTCGGAGGTAGCCGACGACCCTAACGACCGCTTGATGAGGGCGTTGCCGCGGGGATACCCGGCCGGTGCGTGCAAGCCGGTGGCGCGGCTGCAGGGCGCCCTGGCCACCATCGCCTGCACGGTGAACAAGGATCCGGGCGGACCGATGTCGGCCACCTATTCACTGCTGGTGGACACCGCTGCGCTCAACACCGCCATCGAGGATCTGGCGGCGACCTCGACCGTGGTCGATTGTCCCGGCCGCATCCAGTCCCCGGGGCCGTGGCGGCACAACGCCTCGCTGCACGAGGTCAGCGGCACCCTGGTGTGCGGCATCCAGAACGACAATCCGATGCTGGCGTGGACCGATATCGACCGGCAGATGATCGCGGTGACCCAGGGCCGTCCGGCCGGGCCGACGCTGGATCACCTGTACACCTGGTGGACCACCCACTCCTGACCCGCTGACGAGAAAAGCCCGGCGCCTTGGCTTCTGGCCAGGGCGCCGGACTTTGTCGTGTGTTGATCAGGCGGGCGGTGCGAGCACCGGGGTGGTGACCGGTGCCGCGCCGTCGGGCAGCGGGGTGCCCTGGCTGCCACCTTCGATCCGGGCCTCGTCACCGGGCAGCGTGCCCTCGACGGGAGCCGGCGCGACGCCGTCTGCGGCCGGCACTGCGCCCTCGGGCGCGGGTGCGACGGCCGCGGGAGCTTCCTGCACACCGGCGGGGGTGAGGCCCGGCTCGCCCGGGGGAAGCGGGGTGCCCTGGCTACCGGCCGGGACCGGGGCGCTCTCGGCGGTGCCCTCGGGCAGCGGGGTGCCCTGGCTACCCGCCGGCACCGAGGTCGGCACCGGGGTGGTGGCCTCGGCACTCGCCGGAGCGGCCGGGGTTTCGGTGGTCGGGGTTTCGGTGGTCGAGGTCTCGGTGCTCGAGGTGGACGGCGACGTCGCGGCGGGAGCCCGATAGGTGCGGGTACCGCTGGCCGCCGCGCTGCCGCCGGTGCTCGGTGCGGGTGGCGGGGTGACCCAGACGATCAGGTCGGAGGCGTTGGTGGCGTAGACGACGCTGTCGGGCGCGGAGCCGGTGACGTCGAAGTAGATCTTTCCGGAGGTCTGCTGTCCCGGCGCCAGCGTCGCGGGGTTGACACCCTGCGCCGTCGCGACACCGAACAGTGCCCGGTAGGTCTGGCCGTCGCGGGCGCGGGCGTTGAAGTTGGACACGATGGGGATCGCGCTGCCCTGGATCGCCTGGTCGGTGGCGGTGGCCTCCCACAGGGTGCCCTGCGGCTGATAGGGAATGGTGTCGGTGCTGACCTTCAGCCCGGTGACCGTCCAGCCCTGCACGACATTGCCGTCGACCAGCTGGGCCTGGCTACCCAGATGGGTGGTGTTGACGGCGTTCTGCTCCTCGGCGATCGCGCTCGGCGCGCTGTACGCGGTGATCGCCCCTGCGGCGGCGATGGCCGCGGCCGCAAACGCGGCCGCGATGCTCGTGGTCTTCACGGTGTTTCACTCCTGAGTCGTCCGAATAACGGCGTTCCCCCCGGTGGGGTGCACACACTCAGCGAAGTTAGCAGGTGGCCGGGGTGTACGGTACCGCCGTATTGCCCGGCCACGGTACCGGCAGCCGCGGCGGCTGGCCGGGCGAGGATCGCGGCGGTGCCATACAGCAAATATCTCAAGTGGCGTTGACTTCTTTGCTGCGCCGGTCAGCGGGCTCCGCCGGGCCGCGGTGCTAACTCGGCAGCATTTGCTCCATACGGCTGTATGGCACGCAATGCCGCCGGTGAAAGCCGGGTGGCCCGTGCCGGTCTCAGGCGGTGTTGTCGCGGGCGCCGAGGCGCAAATGCTCGATGTGGTAGACGGCCTCGTCGAGGAGCGCCGCGACGTGGTTGTCGAAGAGTCGGTAGACGATGTTGCGGCCGGCACGGTCGCCGGCCACCAGCCCCAGGGCGCGCAGCAGGCGCAACTGGTTGGATACCGCCGATTGCTCCATCCCGACCGCAGCGGACAGCTCGGTCACCGTGCAGGGGGACTGGCGCAACCGGGTGAGGATCAGCAGCCGATTCGGCGACGCGAGAGCCTGTAGGGTTTCGGCCACCTTGACCGCGGACGCCGAATCCAGTGACGTTACCGCGGGGGTGCGTCCTTCCACGCCATGTCCCATTCGACAATTGAACCACGACGACGCAATAAGGTTTAGACATGTAGAACTCTACATGTTTTGATGTGTACGTGATGACGGACCTTCGAGCACCAGATGCGCGCACAGCCCGGTCGACGCGGAGGTCGCCGTGGTCGCTGCCCTCGGTGCGCTGGGCCGCGGCGGCACTGTTCCTCTTCGTTCTCGGGCTGCTCGCCCAGTTGCTCGGCGCGCCGGAAATCATCTGGTGGACAATGTATCTCGCGTGTTACGCGGCGGGAGGCTGGCAACCCGGGCTGGACGGACTCCGGGAGCTGGCCGCCCGGCGACTCGATGTCGACCTGTTGATGGTGCTGGCCGCCGTCGGTGCGGCCTCGATCGGGCAGGTCTTCGACGGCGCGCTGCTGATCGTCATCTTCGCCACCTCGGGTGCGCTGGAGGACGTTGCCACCGGCCGAACCGCGGATTCCGTGCGGGCCCTGCTGGACCTCGCGCCCCAAACCGCCACCGTGCTCGACGGCGGCATCGAGCGCGTCATCGCGGCGGCCGAACTGCAGGTGGGGGACCGCATCCTGGTCCGGCCCGGCGAGCGGATCCCGGCCGATGCCGCGGTACGCACCGGGGCATCGGACGTCGACCAGTCCTCCATCACCGGGGAGCCGTTGCCGGTCGGGGTCGGTGTCGGTGACGAGATATTCGCGGGCACCGTGAACGGGGGCGGGGTGTTGCAGGCCAGCGTGATTCGCGACCCCTCCGACAGCGTGGTGGCGCGCATCGTAACGTTGGTGACGGCGGCGTCCGCCACCAAGGCCCGCACCCAGCTGTTCATCGAAAAGGTGGAACAGCGCTACTCGGTGGTGATGGTGGCCGCGACGCTGGCCCTGTTCATCGTGCCGCAACTGTTCGGTGAGGACATGCGCTCGGCATTGCTGCGCGCGATGACCTTCATGATCGTCGCGTCACCGTGTGCGCTCGTGCTGGCCACCATGCCACCGTTGCTGTCGGCCATCGCCACCGCCGGACGGCACGGCGTGCTGGTCAAATCGGCCGTCGCGATGGAACAACTGGCGACGGTGGACACCGTCGCCTTCGACAAGACCGGCACGCTGACCACGGGCAGGCCGCGGGTGGTGAGCGCGCCGTCGCCGGAGGTGCTGGCGATGGCCGCAGCGGCCGAACAGTACAGCGAGCATCCCCTCGGGCGCGCGATCGTGGCCCACGCTCGTGCCGGCGGCATCGACATCCCGGGGGCCGTGGGCTTTCACGCGGTACCCGGATGCGGGGTGCGAGCCACCGTCCGGTCCCGCCTCGTCGAGGTGGTCAATCCGGGTGCGGCACCGGGACCGGTGACGCCCGAGGTGGCCGCCTTGCAGCGCAGCGGCGCCACCGCGGTGGTGGTGGTCATCGACGGGGTGCCCGCCGGGGTCATCGGGCTGCGGGACACCGCACGACCCGCCGCGCGGGACGCGGTGCGGGCGCTGTCGGGGCTCACCGTCCACCGGCCGGTGCTGTTGACCGGTGACAACGCAGGGGCTGCAGCGCATCTGGCGAGCGAGATCGGCATCGACGATGTGCGCGCGGATCTGCTCCCGGACCAGAAGGTCGACGCGGTGCGGGGCCTGCCGGGCCGGGTGCTGGTGATCGGGGACGGTGTGAACGACGCCCCGGCGATGGCCGCGGCACACGCGTCGATGGCGATGGGCCGCAGCGGCGCCGACCTGACCCTGCAGACCGCGGACGCGGTGACCGTGCGCGACGACCTGGCGGCGGTGGCCGCGGTGGTGGCCCTGGCGCGGCGGGCACGGCGGATGGTGATCGCCAACCTGGCTGTCGCCGCCACGTTCATCGTGGTGTTGGTGGCGTGGGACCTGTTCTGGTACCTACCATTGCCGCTGGGTGTCGCCGGTCACGAGGGCTCCACGATCATCGTGGCCCTCAACGGGTTGCGGCTGCTGCGCCGTCGCGCCTGGCCGGTCCGGTAACCAGGCCGGCACCGGGCGCCGAAACAGCATTCCAGAAGGCGTGCACTCGGGCAAAGTCAAGTGGTCATGACAACGGTTAGGCCGCTTGGCTAATGAGGGCGGCCATGCGTTGTGCTGGGGTGTCGAGGTCGAGGGTGGGGCGTGGTCGGGTGTTGAGTTTGTCGGCGATGGCTTGCAGGTCGGCTTTGGTGTAGCCGCTCAGATCGGTGCCCTTTTCGAACCAGTGGCGCAGCAGCCGATTGGTGTTCTCGTTGCTGCCGCGCTGCCACGGGGAGTGTGGGTCGCAGAAATACACCGGGGCTTGCAGCTGCAGTGAGATGTCTTGCCAGTGGGCCATCTCGCTGCCCCGATCCCAGGCGATCGAGCGGCGCAGATGATCGGGCAACTCGCCCATCGCGGCGAGCATCGCTGCGGCGACGGCAGCGGCGCTGTGGTCGACGGGCAGGTGCAACAAGATGGTGAACCGGGTGCTGCGTTCGACCAGGGTGCCGATCGCGCTGGTTCCCCGGGCGCCGACGATCAGATCACCCTCCCAATGCCCGGGCACGGCCCGGTCGGCGGCTTCGGCGGGCCGCTGACTGATGCGCAGCACGTCGTCGAAGCGGCTGCGCCGTTCGGCCTGCCCGCGCGGTTTGCGCGCCGCGCGTCGGGTGGACAAGCATTTGTGCAGATCAGCGCGGAGTTGGCCACGAGTCTGCACATACAGGCTGCGGTAGATGGTCTCATGGCTCACTCGTGCCAGCTTGTCACCGGGGTGATCGCGGGCCAACACCTCGGCGATCAGCTTGGGACTCCACCCGTCGTCCATCCAGGCCTCCACCGCCGCGCACAGGTGAGGATTGGCGAGTTTGAACGCTTTGGGCCGCCGCGCCGCCCGAGCAGCCCGGGCATGGGCCAGTTGGGCGTGGTAGTCCCCGTCGGCGGTGCGGTGGCGGGTGACCTCGCGCCAGATGACCGAGCGGTCCCGGCCTAGCTGCGCCCCGATCGCGGCATAGCTCAATCCCGCGTCGAGGCCCCGCATGATCGCCACGCGTTCGGTGAAACTGAGTCGCCGGCCCGGCCCGCCGGCTCGGGTCAGATCACCTGGTTCGGCCAGCCCTAACTTGCCCTTGCCGTTGAGCAGTCGCATCGCGCCAGCTTTGCGCCACCATTGATAGCCGGCCTGAAACGACACGCCCAATTCCACCGCGGCGTGCTTGACCGGCGCACCGGCACAGACCCGGTCATAGAACTCACGCCGAACCTCAGACCCGAACCGTCGACCACTGGTCATTCAGCAACTCCTCACACCACCGGATGTTGCAGTGACCGTATGAATCTGCCTCGAACTTTGCCGTCTGGAATGCTGTTTCGGCGGAATCGGTGAGGGTCAGCGCTGCAGCGTCTCCTTGAGAGCCTCCAGCACCGACGGGTCCTCGATCGTGGACGGCACCGGCTCGTCGCGGCCGTCGGCGATGCCACGCATGGTCTTGCGCAGGATCTTGCCCGACCGGGTCTTCGGAAGGGCGGCAACCACATCCACCAGCTTGAAGCTCGCCACCGCACCGATGTCGTTGCGCACCGCGTCGATCAGTTCGTCGGCCACGCCGTCGGCCGAGGCGCCGGACTTGAGCACCACCAACCCGCGCGGCACCTGTCCCTTCAGCTCGTCGGCCACCCCGATCACGGCGCATTCGGCCACCGCGGGATGGCCGGCCAGTACCGCCTCGATCGATCCGGTGGACATCCGGTGCCCGGCCACGTTGATCACATCGTCGGTGCGCCCGACCACGAAAAGGTAACCGTCGGCGTCGATGTGCCCGCCGTCGCCGGTGAGGTAGTAGCCGTCGAACGCCGACAGATACGAGGACACGTAACGAGCGCCATCTCCCCACAGCGTGGGCAGCGTTCCGGGTGGCAGCGGCAGCTTGATGCAGATCGAACCCTCTTCGCCGGGTTCGCATTCCGAGCCGTCCAGGCGCAGCACCCGCACGTCGTAGCCGGGCATCGGAACCGTCGCCGAGCCGGGTTTGACGGGGAGCGCTTCCACCCCCATCGGGTCCGCGGCGATCGCCCAGCCGGTCTCGGTCTGCCACCAGTGGTCGATGACCGGGATGCCGAGCTTCTCCGAGGCCCACTCGTAGGTGCCGGGGTCCAGCCGCTCGCCGGCCTGGAACAGGTACTTCAGCCCCGAAAGGTCATAGTCGGCAAGCAGTTTCGCGTCGGGATCCTCCTTCTTGATGGCCCGGATCGCGGTCGGCGCGGTGAACAACGCCTTCACCTTGTGCTCGGCGGCGACCCGCCAGAACGCGCCGGCGTCGGGGGTGCCCACCGGCTTACCCTCGTAGAGAACGGTGGTCGCGCCCAGCAGCAGCGGCGCGTACACGATGTAGGAGTGCCCGACCACCCAGCCGACATCGGAGGCGGCCCAGAACACGTCGCCGGGCTCGATATCGTAGAGGTGGCGCATGGTCCACAGCAGGGCCACCGCATGCCCGCCGTTGTCGCGGACGATGCCCTTGGGTTTCCCGGTGGTCCCCGAGGTGTAGAGCACATAGAGCGGGTCGGTGGCGGCCACCGGGACCGGGTCGACCGGTTGCACGGCGGCCATCGCCTGCGCCCAGTCCACGTCGCGGCCCTCGACCAGCTCGCACGGATGCTGTTCGCGCTGCAGGATCACGCATTTCGGGGTGGTGTGCTCGGCGAGGCGCAGCGCCGCGTCGAGCATCGGCTTGTATTCGACGGTGCGGGTCGGCTCGATACCGCAAGACGCCGAGACCACCACCGTCGGGCGGGCGTCGTCGATGCGGGTGGCCAGTTCGTGCCCGGCGAACCCGCCGAAGACCACCGAATGCACCGCGCCGAGCCGCGCGCAGGCGAGCATGGCGATGACGGCCTCGGGCACCATCGGCATGTAGATGACGACACGGTCCCCCTTGGCCACCCCCAGCCCCTGCAGCACGCCGGCGAACCGGGCCGTCTGGTCCAGCAGCTCGCGGTAGGTGTACACGCGCTTGGTGCCGGTGACGGGGGAGTCGTAGATGAGCGCGGCCTGATCGCCGCGCTCGGCGATATGCCGGTCCAGCGCGTTGGCGCAGGTGTTGAGCTCCCCGTCGGGGAACCAGCGGTAGAACGGCGGGTTGCTGTCATCGAGCACCCGCTGCGGTTCCCTGGTCCAGGTGACGCCCTTGGCGGCGTCGGCCCAGAAGGTCGACGGGTCGGTGATACTGGCGTCGAAGAGTGCGCGATAGCCGGACATAAGCCAAACCGTAATGCGCGTCACGTTGCAATGCGGTTGCAATCCGGCGAGAACAATCAGCCGATGCGGCCCAGGGCGGCCAGCACCCGGGCCTGGCGGTCGGCCCGGTCGGGAATCTCGGCCCGTTTGCACACCCCGTCCAGGTAGAGCGCCTCACCCCAGCCGGCGATGGACCGCTCGAGCGTGTCGAGTTCCCGGTCGGTGAAGCGGTACGGCGTCTCGGTGACGGCGGCCAGATCCCAGCGGTGCGCGATCAGGTCGAATCCGTAGAACTGCAGCAGCGCATCGCCGACGGTGGTGGGTCCGAAGTGCCCGTCGAAGCCACGCGCGGCGACCGAACCGTCGGCGAGCAGTTCGGCGACGGCGGCCCGGTGGGCGGACCACGCCGCCGCCGGGTCGTCGAGATCGGGCCGCGCCGGCAGCGGCAGGCCGTGGCCGGTCAGATAGTCGCGCTCGGAGTCGATCAGGTGGGCCAGCACATCGCGTGCGGTCCACCCCTCGCACGGGCTGGGCCGGTCCCAGTGTTCGGCGCGCAGGCTCGCGATCACCGCCGCCATGCCCTCGGCCAGTTCGTCATAGGTCTCTGCGACACTCGAAACGGTCATGAGCCGACGATAGGCAGCGAGACGGTGGGCGAATTGGACAAACCCGACAACTCCGTCGCCGCGGAGCCGGCGCACCTGCTCGATCCGGCGCACCGGGCCGCGATCGCGATGACCCGGCCCGCCGCGCCGGCCGACCTCGCGGGTCTGGTCCGACGGTTCTGGATGCCGGTGTGGCGGGTACCGGCCGGTGAGGTCTACACCCAGCGGGTGTTGCAGTACCCGGTCTGTCTGATGGTCGTCACCGCGGAGTACGCCCGGTTTTACGGGCCCTCGTCGGGTGTCGCCAGTACCCCGTTGACCGGGGACGGATGGGCGGCCGGGGTGATGTTCGAACCGGCCGCCGGGGCGCTGCTCACCGGCGGCCCGGTGTCGCGGTGGACCGATGCCCACGGCGAACTGGCCGCACTGTTCGGCGCCCGCGGGGCCGCGCTGGCCGACCGGGTCCGCGCGACGAGGGCACCCGATCCGGTCGCGCCGGCCGCACAGTCGGCCGCCGTCGAGTGCTACCGGCAATTCCTATGCGACTACCTACCCGTCGACGAACAGGGCCTGATGGTCAATGAGGTGGTCGCCTATGTGGAGGACACCCCGGAGGTGACCCGCGTTGCCGATATCTGCATGCGATTCGCGATCGGCGAGCGCACTCTGCAGCGGCTGCTCCGCCACCGGGTGGGGCTGACCCCCAAGTGGCTGGTGCGCCGCCGCCGCATCCAGGACGCGACGTGGCGGTTGCGCACCGGGGCGACCACGATGGCCGCGGTCGCCGCAGATCTCGGCTACGCCGACGAGGCCCACCTCAGCCGGGACTTCCGCCGCGTCACCGGTGCGACACCGGGCGCGTTCGCCGCCCGCTACGCGCTGTGAGCTCAGTGCCGCTGCGTGAGCATGGCCACGGCCTGTTCGGCGACCGCGCTGAGCACGCGCCGGTCTCGGGCCGTCAGCGTCCGCCCCGTCATCAACATCCAGAACTCGTGATCGCCCACCTCGATGGCGGTGTCCGCGGCGTCCACGTCGGCGCACGGATCTGGTCCCGCCGCGGCGAGCAGGGAGCCCTCGGCGGTCAGGATGCTGACCGCGCGTTGGGTATACGTTTCGCGGAGCCGTTCGAGCAGCAGTGTCGGATCGGCGTCACGCAACGCGGAGTCGGCGAAGGACGCCAGCAGTTCGGCCTCCTGCGCGGCGCGGCGCACCTCGCCGGCGCGGCGAGCGGTCCAGTCCACCAGAGCCGCAACCGCCAGCGCGACCAGTAGCAGCACCAAAACGGTGACGACGCTGTCGGAGTCATACACGGTGAAGCTGTGCACCGGACTCACCAGGAAATAGGTGAGCAACAGTCCTGACAGCAGCGCACATACGCCGGCCGGACCGAGGCCGCCCAGCAGCGCCACCAGCAGCACGCCGGTGAAGAACAGCGCGCTCTGGCTGCCGATGCCCAGCATGCCGGCGGGCAACCATGTCACCACGGCGCAGATGGCCGCCGGAATGACCAGTGCGACAAGCCATGACAGGACGGAGCGCCGTACCGTCGACTGCCGGGACCAGGAGCTCCCGGTGTGAGCCTCGGGGTGGGTGACCATGTGCACGTCGATGTTGCCGGACTGCTGGATCACCTGTGCGCCGATACCTTCGTCGAACATCCGGGCCCACCGCGACCGTCGGGACGTGCCGATCACCACCTGGGTCGCGTTGTTGCCGCGCGCGAAATCGAGCAGGGTGGCGGCGACGTCGTCGCCGACGACGGTGTGCATCGTCGCGCCGAGACTGGCGGCCAGCTCGCGGATGACCTTCCTCTGCTGAGGCGAGATGGCGATCAACCCGTCGCCCTGGATGACGTGCACCACCTTCACGTCGGCGCCGGACCGGGACGCGATCCGCGACGCGCGCCGCACCAGGGTCTCGGACTCGGGGCCACCGGACACCGCGACCACCACGCGTTCGCGCGTTTCCCAGGTGTCGGTGATCTTCTTGTCGCTGCGGTACTTTTCCAGCGCGGCGTCGACCTGGTTGGCCAGCCACAGCAGCGCCAGCTGCCGCAGCGCGGTGAGGTTGCCGGGCCGGAAGTAGTCCTCCATCGCGGCGGCGGCCTGCTCGGGTGGATACACATTGCCGTGGACCAACCTGCGCCGCAACGCTTCCGGGGTGATGTCGACGAGCTCGATCTGATCGGCGGCGCGGACGAATCCGTCGGGCACACGTTCGGACTGGGCCGTGCCGGTGATGTGACTGACGACGTCGTTGAGGCTCTCCAGGTGCTGCACGTTGACGGTGGTGATCACCGTGATCCCGGCGTCGAGGAAGACCTCCACGTCCTGCCACCGATGGGCATTGCGGCTGCCCGGGGTGTTGGCGTGGGCCAACTCGTCGACGAGGACGACCTGGGGTCGCCGGGCCAGCACCGCGTCGACGTCGAGTTCGGGACGGCGGGTGCCCTCATGCTCGATGTAGATCGGGGGGATCACCTCGATACCGGCGAGCTGCTGGGCGGTCCTGCGCCGACCGTGCGTCTCGATCACCGCGGCGACCACATCGGTGCCGCGCTCCATCCTGCGGTGTGCCTCGCCGAGCATCGCATAGGTCTTCCCCACGCCGGGGGCCGCGCCCAGGTAGATGCGCAGGTCTGCGCGTCGACGGCCGAGGATGCTCACCTGACCATCATCCCTCGCAGCGCTACTCCTGGAAGCGGTATCCCATTCCGGCCTCGGTGATCAGATGCTTGGGATGGGACGGGTCGACCTCCAGCTTGCGGCGCAGCTGCGCCAGGTAGACCCGCAGATAGTGGGTCTCCTTGGCGTAGGAGGGTCCCCACACCTCCTTGAGCAGTTCCTCGCGGCCCACCAGCTTGCCGCGGTGGCGCACCAGCATCTCCAACATGCCCCACTCGGTCGGGGTCAGGTGCACCTCGACGCCGCTGCGGGTGACCTTCTTGGCGGCCAGATCCACCGTGAACGAGGAGGTTTCGATGACGGGCTGATCCTCTTCGGTGGTACTGCTGGCACGCCGCACGGCCGCGCGCAGCCGGGCCAGGAACTCGTCCATCCCGAACGGCTTGGTGACGTAGTCGTCGGCGCCGGCGTCCAGCGCCTCCACCTTGTCCGAGGAATCGGTGCGTGCCGAGAGCACGATCACCGGGACGGTGAGCCAGCCGCGCAGCCCGGCCAGTACCTCGATACCGGAGATATCGGGCAGGCCGAGGTCCAGGATCACCACGTCGGGGCGGTGGTCGGCGGCCGCCCGCAGCGCCTCGGCGCCGGTGGCCGCTGTGGTGACCTCGTATCCGCGCACCGACAGGTTGATCCGCAGGGCGCGCAGGATCTGCGGTTCGTCATCGATCACCAGGACGCGGGTCATGAGCCACTCCCCAGCACGTCCCCGTCGCTCTGTGAGGGCGCGGCCAGGTCGATCACCACGGTGAGCCCGCCGCCGGGGGTGTCGTTGGCCGCGATGTAACCGCCCATGGCGGCGACGAATCCGTTCGCCACCGAAAGCCCCAGCCCCACGCCGGTGGTGTTGTCCTGATCGCCCAGGCGCTGAAACGGGGCGAACAACTGTTCCTCCGCATCACGCGGGATGCCCGGCCCCTCGTCGGCGATGGTGATCAGCACCCGCTCGCCCACCCGGCCGGCGTTGACCCGCACGGGCCCGTCCGGCGCGTAGCGCAGCGCATTGTCGATGACGTTGACCAGCACCCGCTCCAGCAGACCGGGGTCGGCCAGCGCCACGGCGTCGCCCACATCGACCTTCACCCGGTCCACCAACTCGGTTGTCCGCCTGCTGATTCCCAACAGCGCACGCTGGACCGCCTCCTCCATATACACCCGGCGCAGCTCCGGGCGGACCACCCCGGCGGCCAGCCGCGACGAGTCCAGCAGATTACCCACCAGCGCGGTCAACTGGTCGATGGACTCCTCCACGGTGGCCAGCAGTTCGGCGGTGTCCTCGGCGGAAAAGTCGACATCCTGGCTGCGCAGGCTGGACACCGCGGCCTTGGCCGCCGCCAGCGGGGTGCGCAGATCATGGCTGACCGCCGACAGCAGCGAGCGGCGCAGTTCGTCGGCGCGTGCGATGGCCTCGGCCCGGCCGGCCTCAGAGATCAGCTCGCGTTGCCGAACCAGGCCGGCGGCCTGCTTGGCGACGGCGCCGAGCACCCGGCGGTCCCGGGCGCCCAGCTTGCGCCCGGCCAGCAGCAGCCAGAACTCGTCATCGCCGGCCTCGATGGCGGTGTCGGCGCGCTCGACCGTCACGCATGGGTCGTCGCCGGCGCACGCGACCACCTCGGTGTCCCCGTCGTGCTCGCGCAGCAGGCTGACCGAGCCCTGCGAGTACACCTCGCGGACCCGCTCCAGCAGTGCGGCGGGGTCGGCGCCACGCAGCACCGAACCGGCGAAATGCGCCAGCAGCTCGGCCTCCTGGGAGGCGCGCCGCGCCTCGCGCGCCCGTTTGGCCGCCCCGTCCACCAGTGCGGCGACCGCCACGGCGACCATGCCGAGGACGGCGATCGTGATGGCGCTGTCCGGTTCGGCGATGGTGAAGGTGTGCCGCGGTTCGGCCAGGAAATAGTTGAGCAGCAGACCCGAGAGCACCGCCGAGAGCGCGGCGGGCGCCATCCCACCGAGCAGCGCCACGGCCAGGACGCCGATGAAGAACAGCGCGCTCTCACCGCTGAGCCCGAGGAACGGGTCCAACAGCAGCACCGTCAGCGCGCACAGCACGGTCGGCACCAGCACCGCCGCCAACCACGAAAGGGCATGGCGCTGCCACGGTTTGGGGGTCTGCCGCGCCGATCCGCGCCCCGCCTCGTCGTGGGTCACCATGTGCACATCGATGCCCTCGGAGTTCTGCACCACCGTGGCGCCGATGCCCTCGTCGAAGATGCGGGCCCACCGCGACCGGCGCGAGGTGCCGAGCACGAGTTGGGTGGCGTTCATATCGCGGGCGAATTCCAGCAGCGCGGCCGGCACGTCATCGCCGACGACGGTGTGCAGGGTGGCGCCGAGACTGGCGGCGAGATCGCGGACGGCGCCCATCATGGGCGCCGACACCCCGGCCAGACCGTCACCGCGCACCACGTGCACGATCATCAGCTCCGCGCTGGACTTGGACGCGATCCGGGAGGCGCGGCGCACCAGCGTCTCGGATTCCTTGCCCCCGGTGACCGCGACGACGACGCGTTCGCGGGCCTCCCAGGTGGCGGTGATCTTGTTGTCGGAGCGGTACTTCGCCAGCGCGGCGTCGACCTGATCGGCCAGCCACAGCAAGGCCAGCTCGCGCAGTGCGGTCAGGTTGCCGCGCCGGAAGTAGTTTGACAGGGCGGCGTCGATGCGTTCGGGGGAGTACACATTGCCGTGGGAGAGTCTGCGCCGTAGCGCTTCCGGGGTGATATCCACCAGCTCGACCTGATCGGCGGCGCGCACCACCTCGTCGGGCACCTTCTCCTGCTGCTCGATCCCGGTGATCTGGGTTACCACGTCGTTGAGGCTTTCCAGGTGCTGGACGTTCACGGTGGTGATGACCGTGATGCCCGCGGCCAGCAACTGTTCGATGTCCTGCCAGCGCTTGGCGTTCGCGCTGCCCGGGGTGTTGGTGTGCGCCAGTTCGTCGACCAGGACCACCTGCGGGTGCCGGGCCAGTACCGCGTCGACATCGAGTTCGGGGAACCGGCTGCCGCGGTACTCGATGTAGCGCGGTGGGATGATCTCGATACCATCGAGCAGTTCGGCGGTCTTCGCGCGGCCATGCGTTTCGACGACGGCGGCCACCAGGTCGGTGCCGCGCTCCAGCCGGCGGTGCGCCTCGCCGAGCATGGCGTAGGTCTTGCCGACGCCGGGAGCCGCGCCCAGATAGATGCGCAGCTCCCCGCGTTTCGCTCGGTCGGTCACGTTCCCATCATCCACCTAGGCCGTCGAGGGCGAGGTTGAGCTGCAGCACATTGACCCGTGGCTCACCCATGAAGCCCAGCGTGCGGCCGTCGGTGTGCTCGGCCACGAGTGCGCGAACCGTCTCGGGCGCGATGCCGCGGGCCGTGGCGACCCGGTCGACCTGCAGGTCGGCGTAGGCGGGGGAGATGTGCGGGTCCAGCCCACTGCCGCTGGCGGTGACGGCGTCGGCCGGCACCTGCGGGTCGGTCACCGGGCCGTGCACGGGGACCAGTTGGCCCGCCGTGTAGTCGGCGCCGGGTTCGGCGCATTCCACCCGTACACCGCGGTAGGTCGCCATGAACGGGGTGGCCGGGCACATCTGATTGACGCTGACGACCCGGGTCGGCGCGGTGACATTGCCGGTCGCCTCACGCGGGCCGATAACCGAGAGAACAGCGCCCACGCCATCTTCGGTGCAGAACGGCCGGTCTCCGGACACACCCTCGAGGTCGCCCACGGCGACACTGCGTCCACACACTGTGGACAGCAGGCTGGTGCGATCGGCGGTGTCCACGATGTCCTCCGGGCCGAGGTTGGACGCGCTGGTGGACAACGGGTCATACCCGTCGCCGGCCGCGGATGGCCGGGACTGGAAGTACTGCGGCAGTGCGTTGCCGTCGGAGTCGGTGAACAACTGGCCGATGAGGCTGCTGCCCACCACCTGTCCGTTTACCTCGATCAGCGAGCCGTCGGCCTTGTCCTGCAGGCCGGGAAGCTGTGCGACCAGCCAGATGCCGATCGGGTAGGCGAACCCGAAGATCACGGTGAACACCAGCAGCGCGCGCAGTGCCGCGACGTGTTGGCGAACGAGATTGGTGAAGTACATGTCACATTCCCGGGAAGAGTTGGATGATCAGGTCGATCAGTTTGATGCCGATGAAGGGCGCGATGATGCCGCCGAGGCCGTAGATGTAGAGGTTGCGGCTCAACAACTTCGACGCACTGCTGGGTGTGTACTGCACACCCTTCAGTGACAGCGGGATCAGTGCGATGATGACCAGCGCGTTGAAGATCACCGCGGACAGGATCGCCGACTGCGGACTGTGCAACCGCATGATGTTGAGCACATCCAAGCCGGGGAAGATCGCGACGAACAGCGCCGGGATGATGGCGAAGTACTTGGCGATATCGTTGGCGATACTGAACGTGGTGAGTGCTCCTCGGGTGATCAGAAGCTGCTTGCCGATCTCGACGATCTCGATGAGCTTGGTCGGATCCGAATCGAGGTCGACCATGTTGCCGGCCTCTTTGGCCGCCGAGGTGCCGGTGTTCATGGCCACGCCGACGTCCGCCTGTGCCAGCGCCGGTGCGTCGTTGGTGCCGTCACCGGTCATGGCGACCAGCTTGCCCCCGGCCTGCTCCTTCTTGATCAAGGCCATCTTGTCCTCGGGCGTGGCCTCTGCCAGGAAGTCGTCGACACCGGCCTCTTCGGCAATCGCTTTGGCGGTCATCGGGTTATCGCCGGTGATCATGATCGTCTTGATGCCCATGCGGCGCATCTCGTCGAAGCGCTCCCGCATGCCGTCCTTGACGACGTCCTTGAGATGGATGACACCGAGCACGCGGGCGGTGCCGTCGCGTACCTCGCCGACCGCCAGCGGGGTGCCGCCGGCTTGTGAGATGCCGGTGACGATATCGCCGAGCTCGTTGGGCACGGTGCCACCCTCGGAACGGATCCACTCCGCGACCGATTGCGTGGCACCCTTGCGTAGCTTGTGATCGTCGACATCCACACCCGACATCCGGGTTTGTGCGGTGAACTCGACCCAGTGGGCGTGGCTGAGTTCGCCGGGGGTGCGGGCCCGCAGACCGTACGCCTGCTTGGCGTACACCACGATCGAACGACCCTCGGGTGTTTCGTCGGCCAGGCTGGACAACTGCGCGGCGTCGGCGAGCTCCTCGACGGTGACACCGGTCAGCGGGACGAAATCGCCGGCCTGCCGGTTGCCGAGGGTGATGGTGCCGGTCTTGTCGAGCAGCAGAGTGTTCACGTCGCCGGCGGCCTCGACCGCGCGGCCACTCATGGCCAGCACGTTGCGTTGCACCAAGCGGTCCATACCGGCGATGCCGATGGCGCTCAGCAGGGCGCCGATCGTGGTGGGGATGAGGCAGACCAGCAGGGCCACCATGACGATACCGGTGACGCCGAAGCTGTTCAGCGACAAAGAATCCGGTACGCCGGGGTTGTTGGCCTTGGAGAAGATGGCCACCGGCTGCAGGGTCGCTACCGCGAACACGAAGATGATGCTCAGGGATGCCAACAGGATGTTGAGCGCGATCTCGTTGGGCGTCTTCTGCCTGTCCGCACCCTCGACCAGCCCGATCATCCGGTCGATGAAGCTCTCGCCCGGCTTCTGGGTGATCTTCACGACGATGCGGTCACTCAGTACCGTGGTGCCGCCGGTGACTGCCGATCGGTCGCCACCGGACTCCCGGACAACCGGGGCGGATTCGCCGGTGATGGCCGATTCATCCACTGAGGCAATACCTTCGATGACATCGCCGTCGCCGGGGATGACCTGTCCGGCCTCGACCACGACGACATCGCCCTGTTGCAGTAGGGGTGCCGCGACGGCTTCCTCGCCGCCGGAAGCGGTGACGCGACGCGCCATGGTGTCGGTCTTAGCCTTGCGCAGGCTGTCTGCCTGCGACTTCCCGCGGCCTTCGGCAACGGCCTCGGCGAGATTGGCGAAAATGACCGTCAGCCACAACCAGGCCACGATCAACCAGGCGAACCATGATGGTTCGGTGACTGCCAGGACAGTGCTCCATACCGCACCGATCTCGACGATGAACATGACCGGGTTGCGCCACATCGTGCGGGGATCGAGCTTTCGCAGCGCATCCGGCAACGACTTCCACAACATCTTGGGGTCGAGCAGGCCGCCGCTGACGGCCTTCTTGGTTGCCTTCGGTTGCGCGGGTGCGGCCGAATCATCGGTGGCTGACGGCATTTGGGTGGAAGGGGACATCAGTGAATTCCTTCAGCAAGAGGCCCGAGCGCAAGCATGGGCAGGAAGGTCAGGGCGACCAGGATCAAGGTGACACCGACGACCATTCCGACGAACTGCGGTCGGTGGGTGGGCAGCGTGCCGACAGATTCGGGTGTCTTACCCTGTGCGGCAAACGACCCTGCCAATGCCAGCACCATGATGATCGGCAGGAAGCGACCGAACGCCATGGCCAGGCCCAATGCGGTGTTGTACCACTCGGTGTTGACCGAGATGCCGGCGAACGCCGAACCGTTGTTGTTGGATGCCGAGGTGAACGCGTAGAGGACCTCGGACAGGCCGTGGGGACCGGAGTTGAGCATGCCGTCACGCTGGCCCGGCATGGCCATGGCGATGCCGGTGCCGGTGAGCACCAGCAGCGGGGTGATCAGGAAGTACGTTGCCGCGAGCTTGATTTCACGCGGGGTGATCTTCTTGCCAAGGTATTCCGGGGTACGGCCCACCATCAGGCCGGCGACGAACACGGTGATGATCGCCAGGATCAGCATGCCGTACAGACCGGACCCGACACCGCCGGGGGCGACCTCGCCGAGTTGCATGTTGAACATCAGGATCATGCCGCCGAGGCTGGTGTAGGAGTCGTGGAACGAATCGACCGCGCCGGTCGATGTGAGCGTGGTCGAGGCCGCGAACACCGCCGAGTTGGCCACGCCGAAGCGTTGTTCCACGCCCTCGGTGGCCGCCCCCACGGCGCTCGGGACGGTGCCGTGGGCCTGCAGCTGGAAGAACATGGTGATACCGACGCTGATCACCGCGATGATGCCCATTACCGAGGCAATTGCATAACCCTGCTTCTTGCTGTCCACCATGCGGCCGAACGTGCGCGGTAGTGCGAACGGAATGAGAAGCAGCAGAAGGATCTCCAGCCAGTTCGTCCATGTCGTGGGGTTCTCGAACGGATGCGCGGAGTTGACGTTGTAGAACCCACCGCCGTTGGTGCCGAGTTCCTTGATGACCTCCTGGCTGGCGACCATGCCACCGGGCAGGGTCTGCTGGGCGCCGGTGATCGTGGTGATCACCATGTCGTTGACCACGAAGTTCTGCACGGCGCCGCCGGCGACCAGGATGATGGCGCCGATGACCGAGATCGGCAGCAGGATGCGGATGGTGCCGCGGGTCAGGTCGACCCAGAAGTTGCCCAGGTCGCCGGTGCTGCGCCGGACCAGCCCGCGGATAAAGGCCACGGCCACCGCCATGCCGACGCCCGCCGAGACGAAGTTCTGCACGGCAAGACCGGCCATCTGCAGCAGGTGCCCCTGGGTGGATTCACCCGAGTAGGCCTGCCAGTTGGTGTTGGTCACGAAGCTGACCGCGGTGTTCCACGCGAGCGCCGGGGTCATCTCGGTGCCCGGGTCGGTGAGGCTCAGTGGCAGCTTGCCCTGCACCAGCTGGAAGATGAACAGGAACAGGATGCCGACTGCTGAGAAGGCGAGCACGCTGCGTGCGTAGGCACCCCAGGTCTGCTCGGCCTTCGGGTCGGCGCCGATGAGTTTGTAGATCCCGCGTTCGAGGCGAGAGTCTTTGGTGCCGGTGTAGACCCGATACATGTAGTCGCCCAGCGGCACATGGGTGACCGCCAGCGCGAGCACCAGTGCGGCGAGGAACACGATCCCCGCGGTGGTCGTACTCACTAAAACCTCTCGGGGAAGAGCAGTGCGGCGAACAGAAACAGTGCGATGAGGACGGCCAAGACGAGGCCGACACCATTGGCGAGGTTCACAGCCGCTCGACCAGACGCTGCACCAGGCCGAGCAGGGCGAAGACCGCCACCGTCAGCGCGAGGAATATGAAGGTGGATAACACGGCGGAATCAGCTCTCCTGAATCGTTGACGCCCCGCCCGATTCCGGGTCGGTGGCCAAGGTGAAACTACCGCCGGTTTTGGGCGGTGAACTGGGCATTGACGGTTCCTTGACACCTGCGGCCGCCATCTTTACGGAGTCCATGCGACGCGGATTTCTGAAGGTGTTCTGCGCTACTGCACAGCCGGCGGTCAGCTGCCCCGCGTACACCGGAGTGATGACAGATCTTGATACGCACGCGTGCAGCCCGCACCGGCTGCGTGCCTCGATACGTACCGTGCGTCGAGTGCTGCCGCGGGCGGCCTGCGGGTTGCCCGCGGTGCTGCTGGTCGATCCGATGGTGGCGGCCTGGGTTCGGGGGCATGGTGTCACCGTCTATGCCGGTGATGCCCATGGACTGGGATTGGTGCGCGCGGCCGGGGTGGCACCGGAGCAGGTGGTCTGGCAGTGCGGGCCATCGGCGATCGGGATCTCCGGTGCGCTGTCCTGCGGTGTGACACGTTTCGTGGCCTCCGCGCCCGGGCAGCTGAACACGCTCGCCGACCTGGCTCCCGGTGTGGCCTCGGTGCATCTGGACCACGGCTGTGTGGTGGCCGGGCAACCTTCGGAAGCGATCGGTGTGATCGGAATGCACTGCTGCGTCGACACGTCGGCGCCGATGCGGTGGGGCGGTGCCGCCGAGCTACTGCTCGGCCGGATCGCCGCCCTGCGCCGGCTGGGTGTCGACGTGACCAGGATTAGCTTGGTCGGTGGCCCGGCCGATGCCTGGCTGCGGGCGGACAAACATGAGCTGACGGCGTTGGCCTCGGCCGTCGATGACGCTATCGACGACGGGTGCGCGCGGTGGCGGCTGCCGCGCCCGGGGCTGACGCTCGGGCCGTCCCGGCCATGATTGGCCGTGACGTCGCATCGGCGGGCCGTGGGGTTATTGCACCTCGTAATGTCACAGAGCGCGCGGAGATTTGGTGGCGCGCGCATGCTGCGGCGCGGCCGTCCAGGGACGCGGGTCGTCCCCGCGTTCCCGGCGGAACTGATGCTGGACCGTGCAGCGCAGCGCGAACAATGCGGCCGCCGGCGCTCCGAGCAGGGTGAGGGCGGCGATCAGGTCGGTCATCGAACTACTCCGTAACGGCCGAAGGATGGGATTGCGGTGTTGCGGTCCAGCTGCTCGTAGGCATGCCACCACATGAGTTCGTGCTGGGTGAGCCCGAGCGTCCCGTCGTTGCGCATCGCGTCCACTTTGGTCATGGCGGCGCCGATGGTGACGATCAGCCGCGCGCGGGCGAGTGCCGCGCGATCGGTATCAGGGGAAAGCACAGTCACTTCCGCGGATCGGACCAGCTTCCGGGTGTCCTTCGCCCTGGCACCGGCGACCGCACCGGCGGCCGCGGTGATGGCGCTGGCGATGACGACGGCCGTCCAGGGGGTTGTGAAGCCGGACAGCACCGCCGTGGCGCACAGCCACAGAGCAGCGCCCCAGGCGTAGCAGCCCCGCCAGAGCCGTACCCGGCGGCGCTGCTCGGCGGTGATGCCGGGCGGATACATCACGATGCGGTAGGACGTCGCGCCCCAGCGTTGCGGTCGGATGGCCAGCGTGCCCCACTCGGTGTCGCCATCGAGTAGCAGCTGCCACAGACGTTTGATGGTGTAGGTCACCAATCCACGATGCGCGGCAATTGCGCGGGTTGGGCCATTCCGTACGGAATCTTGACGGGATTCCGTTCATTCCTGACGGGCTCAGTCGCCGCTCGACTGCGCGGCACTGGCTGCGGCCATCTGTGCCCGGAATTTCGGGCAGGCGAGGATGTCGGCGTGGCTGCATTGGACCGCGTGCTCCAGGAATTTCCTGGCGTACTCCAGATCGAGCGAACGCTGCTGTGTCTCAGCGAGTTTGGCGGTGATCATCGCGGTGCGGCGGGATCGGTCCTGTTGTAGTTCGGCGAGGTCGGCAAGCGTCAGGCCGGCGTGCTGGCATTTTCGAAGCAGGGTGATCCGTTCCACCGCTTCGGGTGGGTAGCGGCGTTGGCCGCTGCGGCGTTCGGGGGCGGGGAGCAGGCCGTGGCGTTCCCAATACCGGATGGCAGAGGCGGGGACCCCGGTGCGTTCGGCCAGGGTGCCGATCGTCATGAGCATGGGCATCCTCCCGTCGAGGGGGTGCGGGGCGAACCTCGCACTTGACTTAAACCTTAGTTCAAGGTGGACGGTGGGAGGCGAGCAACCAACACGATTGGAGGATCGAGATGGACATCGAGAAGGACGACGAATCGAGCCAGCGGGAGTCCGCGGAAGAGCTGGTGGCCGTCGCGGAGCGACTCTTCGCCGCGGGCGTGATGTCGCATTCGGGGCATGCGAACCTCAGCGCCCGCCTCAGCGGCGATCGGTTCCTGCTGACCCCGGGGTTCGTGACGGGCCTGCGCGCTGACCAGGTCGCGGTGGTCGGCATGGATGGGCGAGCGGTCGGTGGACCGATGGTGTCGGCGAGTACCGAGATCGTGAACATGCACGGCGTCGTGTATCGCGCACGTCCCGACGTCGGCGCTGTCCTGCACACCCATTCGCCCGCGGCGACCGCGTTTGCGGTCGCGCATCGGCCGCTGCCGTGCCGCACCGAGACCATGCTGCGGTTCGGGCAGGCCGAGGAGGTGCCGGTGGTGCCCTGGGGGCCGCGCGGCTCGGAGGTGTCGGTCCGCGGCATCGCCGAACTGCTCGACGCGTGCCCGACCACCTCGGCGGCGCTACTGGCCAATCACGGCCTGCTGGTGTTCGGAGCCGACCCGCGGCAGGCGGCCGACCTGTTGATCGCCATCGAGGAAAGTGCGGAGGCCGAGCTCGCGGCGCGCGTACTCGGCGGCGCGGTGGATTTCCCCGCCGGTGCGCTGGAAGCCGTGCGGGCATCGATGGCGCGGGCGGCGTCGTGACCAGCCCGCACAATCTGGAGCCGATCCGCGACCGCTACCGCAGCACGTACGGATCGGTGCCGGCGGGCGTCGAGGAGCGCTTGCGGGTTGCCGGGGCCCTGGGCCGGGTTACCACCGAGGACACGTTTGCGAACCTTCGCCAGGTCGTGCTCGACGAAAACCCTTTGGGCAAAAGGGTTCAGCAGCTTGTCCACTTCGGCCAGCTGCTGGTCCTCGGCCGCGCCGACGCGGCGCGGCTGCACGCCCGCGGCGCCCTGCACGCGGGTGCCAGCCTGACCGACCTTGCCGGTGTCGCAGAGACCGCCCTGATCACCTGCGGCGCCCCCGCCTACGCCCTCGGCGTGGAGATCGTCGCCGAGCTGTTGCCCGACAGCGCACAGTCACCCGCGAGCACCGACGCAACATCGGTCATGTGAGGGCGGCCTCGACGGGGATTGCGGGTTCACATGATCGTCGCGGAACTTGTCGTACCCGGCTTCTAGAATCGTGGTATGCCGCCTCCGACAGCGCCTTTGGATCGGGATCGGTTTGCGCCCAAGCGTATCGAGGTGTTGTTCGATGAGATGGCGGAGTTGACGGGGCAGCGCAATGCGATCGATGGCCGGTTGGTGGAGATCATCGCCGAGATCGACGGCGCGGGCTCCGAGGATGGGAACGCGTTGTGGGGTGCGACGGGGTGTCGGTCGTTGCCGGGGTTGGTGGCGTGGAAGACCGGGGTGAGCCCGAGCCGGGCCGAGACCATGGTCGCGGTGGCGCACCGGTTGTCGGAGCTTGGACGCTGCGTGGCGGGCCTGCGGGAGGGCCGGGTGTCGTTGGATCAGATCGGGGTGATCGCCGAGCGTGGCGGGCCGGGCTGCGATGAGCATTATGCGGAGTTGGTGGCGGTCGCCACGGTGAGCCAGTTGCGCACCGCGGTCAAGCAGGAGCCGCGCCCCGAACCCGACCCCAAGCCGGAGCCTCAGCGCACGATCACGAGCGTCGAGGGTGATGAGTCCACGACGTGGCGGATCACCCTGCCGAAGGTGGAGGCCGCGATCTTCGAGGCCGGCCTGCAGTCGCACCGCGACAGGCTGATCGCGGGGTGGAAACGCGACCACGACCCCAAAGACGTGATTGATCCGCGCGAGGGGGGATCAGTACGACGTCGACAGATCCGACACGATTTCGGTGCAGGCGCCGCCGTTGCCGAATCTCGTGGATGCGTTCATGAGCCTGATCGAGGCCGGCTGGGACACCGATGTGGCGGCGCGCCCGCACGGGCAGCACACCACCGTGGTGATTCACGCCGATGTGGACACCCCAATCGCAGCGCTGCACCTGGGTCCGGCGCTCTCGGAGGCCGATCGCCGGTACCTGCTCTGTGATGCCACCTGCGAGGTGTGGTTCGAACGCGCCGGGCGCCCTATCGGGGCGGGGCGGGCGACCCGGACGGTGGGGCGGCGGCTGCGCCGGGCGTTGGAGCACCGTGACCGCACGTGTGTGGTGCCCGGGTGTGGGTCGACCCGCGGGTTGCATGCCCATCATCTGGTGCACTGGGAGAACGGCGGGCCCACCGAATTGTGGAATCTGGTGTTGCTGTGCCCGTTTCATCACCGCCTGCATCACCGCGGTGGCATCACCCTCACCGGGCCCGCCGACACCCTGAAAGTCACCGACCAGCACGGAGAGGAGCTGACCAACACCGCGCTGGCCCGCCCACCCACCACGGCGGCACCCGAGGTGCCACCGTGCCCCGGACCGAAGGGTGAACGCGCCCAATGGTGGTGGTACACACCATTCGAACCACCACCAGCCTCGACCAATTAGGTGCTGTCACGGCTGCCGGAAACGGGCGGTTGATGCTATTCCCCGTTTGGCGCGTAGATCGTGCCAGCACCCGTGGCCGTCGCAGTTTCTACGGGTGCGCAGAAGCGGGATTTGGGGCTAGCTTGCCGGCTCGGCAGTGCCAGCTGTCAGCGCCACTAGTGGTCAGCTGCAGGCCAACTTTTGAGCAGCGAGGCCGAGAGCACTGCGGCACGCGGAGCGGTCGGACCTCACAAATTCGACCTGAAGTACTCTCTGAGCTGGCAACGCCCCCATAGCCCAATTGGCAGAGGCAGCGGACTTAAAATCCGCCAAGTGTCGGTTCGAGTCCGACTGGGGGCACCGGTGTTCGCCGAGCTCAAAGGCCCCTTTGGCGGTTCGTACGTTGCTGCCGCGGCACCCGAATAGACACCGTGACAGCGGCGCGGCGCAACGAGCCTGTCGGACCTGTCGATTACCTTGGCCGGTGCTGGGAGGGAGTGACAGTTCAAAGGGAGGCAGACGGGTGAACGATCCGACCTGGTACTTGGCCGTCCAGGCGGCTGCCGCCGTTGCAACCACGGTCGGCGTGCTCATCGCGCTCTACGTAGCGGTGGTACGGGAACCGCGCAAGGCCGCTGAAGAACGCGAACGGCACCAAGCTGAGATGACCGCACTTAATCGCGCTGAGATGGATCGCGTAGCGGCGCAGGCCCGCAAAATTGTGCCCAGCTGCGTGCGAACACCGATGTTCGGCAATAAGTGGTGGACGGTCAAGATCGAGAACGTTAGCAACGCAGTGGCGACGATCCTCAACGTGGACGTGGCGGCTATAGACGCCAGCGGCGCTGTGGTGTCCGACGGATGCCAGCGGGCCAACAACACGATGCCGATTGACGAAGCGTTTGGGCGGTCAATTCAGGCGGCTTTGTCGGGGTCACTGGAAAGTGGCCTTCAACGTTCGGGCTATGGCGCAATGATCCCGCCTGGAACGGCTGGTCAGCTGGCGGGCCAGATGACACCGACGGTCAAGCAAGCTATGCAGGAGGCAATGATTGGTCACTTCGCCGCGGAATGGCAAACCACACTGGGTCCTAACCAAAGCGCGTTGATGGCGTATGTCACCAGTGATCCGAGATTCAAGCTGCGCATCACGATTGACTATGAGGACGAGGCCGGCTACCAGTGGCGGCGGACGGACAGCGGCCAGCCTGAGCGCCTCGACAGTGTGACGTCGTGACTCCGGACTGGTTTCCAACTGCGGACACGTGGGCTGCTTGGGCGCAGTGGGCTACCGCCATCATCGCTATCGGCGCAGCAGTCTTTGCCTATCAGCAGGTCAAGTTGGCCCGTGAGACCCGCGAACGGGTAGCGCAACCCGACGTTGTGGTGTACATCGATCACAACGAGGTTCGGCATTACTTGGATCTGGTGATCAAGAACTTTGGACAGACCACGGCATACAACATTCGGTTGAAGTTGCCTCCCTTGCGGGTGGCACCATTTACTAACCAGATCACTGGCGAAGAAGTGACTCACTTGTGGTTGCCGAAAACCATAGCGGTGCTGGCGCCTAACCAAGAGTGGCGTACCGTGTGGGATTCCGCCGTTCGGCGCGAGGACTATCGCAAGAAACACAAGGAAAGCCTGGCTAGCAGCTTCGTGGGGAGCGTCGAATTCGACGACAAGATGATCGCGGACAAGCCGTCCTACTCGAATCCAATTTCGCTGGACGCCAACATGTTCTACAACACTACTTGGATCCGCCGGAACGAAAGCAAGACAGCCAAAGACGCGCTTTACGCTATTGCAGACACGCTTCGGAGCTACCAACGTGAACATCACGGAGTATGGGTGTACACGGTCCCTGGTGACGAGGAGCGTCGTCGTCGCGAAGCGGAGTTCATCGAAGACGAACGCGAGCGCGAGGAATTCCTGAGGGACATCCGCGTTATCCGAGACCACACCGACGGCGACGACACACGCCCGGATAATCCCCGCGAGGGTTAGTTGGCCTTTCGGCCTAACGGCACCACGTTATCTGCAGTAACGACACCTCGTCCAACCTTCGGCGACCATCTCATCCTCATTGATGTAGTCCGCGTAAGTGGTCAGTGTCAGCACGAACGTGAAGTGGCCGACCCGCTTGGACATCTGCGTGTAGCGCTCCCTGTCACTGTGTGTTCGCGCGGGCCATGACCGCGACTCGCCGGGAGAATGTGCGTGCGTTTGTCGGGTCGGTGTGCGATTCTGTTGAGCTACCCATAAGGAGGGAGCCACACGCGATGTGACAGTGCGAGGAAAGGCAAGAAGCGTGGAAGACGAGCAGGAAGAAGTAGAGCGAGTACGAGACTGGGTCGGCCGGTTGGAAGGCTTCGCCTCTGCGCTGGACGACATCGACGGGGAGACGCCGTCGGAATTCTGCGAGAACGCATGTTACGCGTGGCAGAGCGCAGTGATGATCGACCCGCCGCCGAGGACCAGCCCGGCTATGGCAATCGCCCTGGAGGGTCTGAACGCGCTACTACAGGTGATGGTTGCCGTCGCGATGGACTGGGCCGACACACCCGACGTGCGTGATCGCTTCACGCGCGATTCTGCCCAGGATCGCTCTAAAGATGCGCTGGACAGAGTTGTAGCAGAGGGCCATCGCTGGCTGGATGAAGGACTTCCGCCTTCAGATGATGTAAAGCAACGAATCTCGGCAGTAGTAGCCGCAGTGGCTGAGGCCAAAGACACCATCGAGAGCAAGAACGCCGAGTTGGACACGCAGGACGCCGAAGCCGAAGCCGACCAGTACGGCGCGATCCTGCTGTACCGCGATCACAGGGTCTCGGATGCGCCCATCTTCACGAAGGTGTGTTCATTCACCGAAGAGGAAAACACTAGGTACGTCAAGGCTTACGATCGGCTTCGGCGGATGCTGGACAGTGAACTGTTGCAGCACATTCAGTACGAAAGTGATCGCCTGATGGCCGTGCTAATCGGCGTCCTCCGTGAACTTGGTAGCCAGCAACTGTCACTGACGAACTACGCGGCCATGGACGAGTGGAAGCGCAAACTGCGATCGGCGCTGATCTCCTTCACCGCCGCACTGCAAATTCATGAGTACCAGACGATCCGCAGTGCCCGGCGAACCCTCGGTCTTGGCCGTGAGCAGGTGGACGCGATCAAGCAGCTGTTCGCCGACCTGAAACGAGAGTCGTTCGATTACCGTTGGCTGGAAGCATTGCGAGATGCGCTGCAGCACGGCGATATTAACGCGTTCAGGTGGAGCTTCAACGTCAGCATGCGCTCTGATCCAGAGGTGATCATCACGATGGACCGCGCTTACATGCTCGATGACTTCCTGACGGACAACCGGACCAAACCCTGGCTGAAGCGTCGGGAATTGGAAGAGTTGGACTCTGACCCCAACGTGCTGGACATGATCAAGGCCGTTCAGCCGCTCATGGGACCGCTGCAGGAAAGGTTGGACAAGGTGCTGTATCCGAATACGGCACAGGACGCGGCGACAGTACGGGAACTGATCGGACGGTTCGAGGGACGGCAAGGGGCGTACTACCTGCAGACCGGCCCTGGCTTCACCCGGCGACGTCTGGCACCGCCGCAGATGCCGCTTGAACCGCGCGTGCTCGGCTTCGCCGATACCTACCAGGCCGATGACGAAGAAGGCGGTCATGAGGACTGTGATGCTGGCAACGCTGCCGCGTCGTGACAGCAGCGCGGTAGCAATGCGGCTGCCTGCGGCAACGATTCAGCAGCGGCTGCAAAACCTCGTTTTGGCGTCGGAGAGTAGCGCTGACTGGGGTTTTACGGACCTGCTGGATCGCTGCGCGGCGTTGCAGCAACCGCAATCAAGCAGGGAAGTCCGACTTGAAATCCGCCAAGTGTGAGTTCGAGTCTCGCTGGGGGCACTACGAACATGCAAGTAGAAGCAGTTTTGCGCTGTACACCCAACCCGCGGTCGGGCCTTTAACGGTTCATGTCAGCACCGTGTCGGCGACGAACGGCGACCGGTACATAGACTCCGAGAATGCGCGTCCCTCGCCGAATCGCAGAGTTCAACAAGCGAGTCACCAATCCGGCGGCCCGCACGATCACACCGTGGCTTCCGAACCTCGGGACGCTGGAACACGTCGGGCGGAAGTCGGGTAAGCGATATCGAACGCCCCTGCTGGTATTCAGGACCCGTGATGGTTACGCCATCCTCATCGGCTACGGCCCACAAACGGACTGGGTGAAGAATGTGCTGGCCGGCGGACCGACGGTGCTGCGCAAGCGCGGACGGGATATCGCGCTCGTCAACCCACGGGTGGTGAGCAAGGCCGAGGCCGAGGCCCTCGTCGTGCCGCGTTCCCGGCTGCTCTACCGAGCGTTTCCCTACAACGAGGCGGCCCTTCTGCTGACCAATCGCGGCTCTACCGACTGACCTCCGGACACCGGACTGGGCGCCGGCGGAGGTCGGCGGGCGCGGGTACTACGACTCGCAGCCGGTGCCGTCACCGTCGTTGTCCAGTTTGTAGATGTCGTTTCCGACCACGGTCACCGGACCGTCGACGTAGGCCGGGCCATTACCGCTGCCGCCCGCACAGTCGACATCGCTGGCGATGGGAACGCACGCCCCCGAATAGTTGGAGTCACACGGTTCGGCCTGGGACAGCGGTGCCATCGCAAGCCCAGCACCGAAAAATAGAATGACTAACGTCAGTTTGCCCACGGTTGCGAACCCTAGGGCAGTGCGGCTTATCGGTTTGCTGATTGCGGGAACTGTTCGCCATCTGGATCGTCGCTACAGATCGTCGTACGCCGACGGCCCGGGCGGAGGACAGTCGGGATACCGGCGCAGAACGGTCTGCACATCGCCGGCGATGTTCTCGACCGGCCCGCCGGCATATAGTCGCCCGGCGTCGTCGAACGCGAACAGCTGAGCCCGCATCAGCACCAGGTCAACCTTGAGCACCTGGCCGTCCACCTCGCCGTCGACCGGGGACGGCAGCCCGCCGCGCACCGTCGTGTACTCAACGGTGTTCTGCCCCTTGGCAATTCTCGGCCGCAGCAGGTTGCCGTCGCGATCAGATCCCGACGCCCGCGGTGAGACTGTCGCCTTGCTGTTCACGGTCACCAATTGCCCGTCGGGGCTGACGCACACGAAATCCTCGGGGTTCATCCGGGTGGGCATCTCGAGGATGTTCTCGACCCCACCGCGCAGATCTTCCTGGGTGGCCAACACGTGATAGCCCCAGCGGCTGAGCACCCGGATCGCGACCTGTTCGCCGAGATTTCCGATCGCCACCATATTGCGCGCGCGACGCCAGTCCTCGATCCGATTCACCAACTCACCCTCGCAGCAGCAGGCGGCGATGTACAACGGCAAGGGACACGTTCACGGGAGGGGGCCGGTCGTGAGTGCAGAGGTTGCGCAAGCAAGAAGTGTTGCACCGCAGGCGGAATGCGACCTGATCATGAAGGGTGGCATCAGCAGCGGGATCGTCTACCCGCGAGCGGTCTGCCACCTCGCCGAGAGGTACACGTTCCGCCGACTGGGTGGCGCGTCCGCGGGCGCCATCTCCGCGGCCGCCGCGGCCGCGGCCGAACACGGCCGCCGCAGCGGCGGATTCGACAAGTTGAAGACCGTGCCGACCGATCTCGGCACGCATCTGGCCGATCTCTTCCAGCCTGCCCCGACGACCAAGCCCGCCTTTGCGGTGCTGAGCAACTGGCTCGAACCCAAGCGCAGCATGGCCGGCAAGATCTGGCAGACGCTCATCGCGATCATCCGCGGCGCGCCCGTGGCGTTCCTGTGCGCCGCGGTCCTGATGCTGATCCCGGCGCTCGCGATCGGGTCGGGTTTCGGCCTCCCGGCGACGCTGGCCCAGTGGCTCGGCGGCAGCGTCGCACTACTGGTGTGGGCGCCCGTGGCCGTCGCCATCGCGCTTGTCGTGGCGCTGGTGTTCTTTGTGGTCCGCACGTTGAAGGCACTGCCGGGCAACGGTTTCGGGTTGTGTGACGGGCACACCCGCGACGCGAGTGTCGACTACCCACCGCTGACGGATTGGCTCGCCGATGTCCTCGATGACCTGGCCGGGCTGCCGAAGCAGGTGAAGCCGCTGACATTCGGCGATCTGTGGGGAGATGCGGCGGTCGAGCTGGCCAAAGCCCTCGACCTCAAAGAGAAGAAGGGCACCGCGCCCGTCGAGGACCGCATCGCGGCCCTTGAGGCCCGCAGGATCGATCTGGAGGTCATGACCACCAACCTGACCTTCCGGCGACCGTATCGATTCCCGTTCACCAGCCGCATCTTCTATTTCTGTGAGAAGCGTCTGCGGGTCTACTTCCCGGGCTACGTCGTCGATCATCTGGTCGGCGCGTCAGCACCGGCGCCCGACGGCAAGGATGGCGACCACATCGTCGCGATGCGGTGCCCGTGCCACGGGGAACAGGTGCGATCACTGCCAGACCCGTGGGACATCCCGGTGGTGATGGCGGCCCGCATGAGCCTGAGCTTCCCGACCCTGATCAGCGCCGTCCCGCTGTTCTGCGTGGACTGGGCGCGCGGTCCGGGGCGTCGCACGCTCATCGAGGCCTGGTTCTCCGACGGCGGCATTTCGAGCAACTTCCCCATGCACCTGTTCGACTCGCTGTGGCCGACCCGCCCGACCTTCGGTATCAACCTCTCGCCGCAACACCCCGACTACGACAACGTGGTGTGGACACCACGTCCGCAGGGCAGAGGCGGACGGCTGCCGCGCAGCTATGAGATGAAATCGGTGGTGGGAATGTACAAGGCGATCTTCGACACCATGCAGAACTGGGTGGACACGACGCAGATCACGATGCCCGGCTACCGCGATCGGGTCGCGGCGGTGCTCCAGCGCCCCGGCGAAGGCGGCATGAATCTCAAGATGGAACCCGGCACCATCGAGGATCTGGCCAACCGTGGTGCGCAGGCCGCCGCGCTGTTCGACGATTTCGACTTCGACCTGCACCGCTGGATCCGCTACCGCGTGGCCGGCTCGGAGTTGGATGACACGCTCGCCGCGCTGCGGCACAGCTACCGCCGCGGCACCAAGGAGTTCATCGAGGCCTATGGACCCACCGCCGGCCGCTACCCGATCAAACCGGACCAGGCGGTGACCGATGACCGCGCCGCGACCGCCGGGTTGATCGCGGTCGCGGATGTCGCACAGGAGCTGCGGCACCCCTCCA
The DNA here is from genome assembly GCF_001644575.1 of Mycobacterium adipatum. Lineage (NCBI taxonomy): Bacteria > Bacillati > Actinomycetota > Actinomycetes > Mycobacteriales > Mycobacteriaceae > Mycobacterium > Mycobacterium adipatum. The sequence goes on along the minus strand of NZ_CP015596.1, from coordinate 5,015,614 downwards.
GCGCCGGAACCGTACCCAAACCCAAACCGTCGCTTCGCCTGACCCCGCGACAGTGAACGCCGTCGGGACTCAGTTCAGCGCGCGCCGGCGCCGCAGCAAGACGAACCCCACGAGGGTGAAGGCCGAGGTGACATCGATCGGTGCGAGGGTGTAACCCAAGTCCGCCATGATGGCGCGTTCCACGGCGCTCAATGTGCGTTCCCCGGGACCTGACGGCACCTGTGGGTTCATCATCTGTCGGTCCGGCCCGGTGAACACCGTGCCGTCCAGGTGCGAGATGGAACTGCCCTCGGCCCACGTCGTCGGTGCATACAGCGGGACGAGCGTGCCGTAGGCGGACACCGCGCCGGCGCCGCCGAAGTACACCCCGCCGCCGGCGCCGGTGAGGCTGCCGGCCAGGCCCGAAACCACCCGGAAATCATTGCCGATCAGGGCCGCGCCGCTCGCGGTGCGCAGGAAGCTGTCGTAGAGCGTCCATGATCGTTGGGTGCCGGTGGTGGACGGCTGCGCATAGGACATGAAGCCGAGCGAATGCACGAACTCGTGCATCGCGACGGTGGTGAAATCGTATTGCAGGCCGGACACGAAATCGCCAAAGGCCCAGGGGTAGGCGAAGTTCCAGTTGATCTGACCGTCGGCCGCGGCGCCGTTCGCGTCGACCCCGGTGAGCAGTTTGTGCTGCACGACGGTGGGGAAGAAGCCGGCACCGGACCCGATGAGCGGACTGTGTGCCGACGCCAGATTGCCCGAGCTGAAGTCGTTCTCACCGATGATGTCGTAGGTCACGACCACCGGGGTGGTCACGACGAACTGGCTCATCAGATTGGTGGCGGCCCGCTGCAGGGCGCTGCGCGCGTCGGCAGTCCAGTACTGCGAGCCGCTGGTGTAGTTGAAGATGAAGGTGACCGCTCGTTGATTCACCAACAGCGATGCGCGGGTGCTGGCGCTGCGGAACGGGTCGAGCAGGTTGATGTGCGTGCCGAGGTCGGTCGCGGCGACCACAAAGTTGTCGACTCCGGTGAACCCGCTATTGGGCGTGTAGGTGAATGTCCCGTCGTCGGCGATGACGATGGTGCCCGACAGCGGCGCGGTGACGATGCTGTACCGGATCCGGTCACCCTCCAGGTCGACCGCGCCGAGCGTTCCGACGATCGGAAGATCACCGTCCGCCGTGATCTGGGTGGGGCTGAACCACGGAGCCTGGTTGAACAGTGTTCGGCGCGTGCCGGCCAGCGAGTCATACAGCCAGCCTTTGACCGGGGCGGCGACCGGCAGTATCGAGATGAGGGTTTTACCGGTGCCCATCAGGGCCGCGATCTGGCTGGCGACCAACTGCCGACCGAAGCTGGGACCGTCGAGTGAGACGACCGCGGACTGGGCGGGAGTCAGTACCTCGACATCGCTGGAGGGCGGCTCCGGGTCGGGCAGGGCCGCCGCGCCGACCGGGGTGACCGACGGCGGCTGGACGTCGGCGACGTCGGCCACGGTGGCCTCGCTCGTCTCGGTGTCGGCCCCCTCGGACCGATCGCCGGTGGCGGCCGAAACCTGTTGTGTTCTGCGCTCGGCCGCATCGGTGAAGACGCTCGGCTCTTCAGATTCTTCAGCCTCTTCAGGCTCGTCGGTGTCGCCGCCGAGATCGGCGGCGGAATCGCGATCTTTCGGTGTCGCTAGCGGCTCGTCGGCCTCGTCGGACGGGTCGGTGTCGTCGGCATCATCGGTGCGTTGCGCGGTGCCGGCGGACCCGGCGCTGCCGGTCGGATTCGTGGTGGCGGTGTCGCCGCTCCGAGACTCACCCGCGCTCCCGGAACTGTCCGAGCTCGCGGAGACACCATCGTCGGCGGCGGCCACCGCGAGCTCGGGGACCGCCAGTGAGAGCCCCCACAGCGAGGCGGCCATCCCGGCCGACGCGGCACCCGCGGCGAGCCAGTGCCGCACCGGGAGGTCCTCGGCCCGCCGGCGGCGCCGGTGCCGAGCCTCGCGCCGAACCTGGTGCTTGCCCGCCACAATTGCCTCCCTCGTCAATTGAGCAAACTTTAGCCTCTCCCTGGCCGCCGTTCCGCGGTTTCGCGGCCAGCAGGCGGCCGCGTCGCGCGGCACCAGGTTGGGCCGTGGACGCTGAGAAGGGCGCTCAGCGTTCGTTGGCGCCGCGCCCCACGCAGGTGCGACGATAACGACGATGGCCGAGAACGACAGCGAGGAAACCGCGAACATTGCGCAGGCGCGGCTGCTGCTTCGGGCGTTGTGGGAACAGGTGGAGGACATCTCCCGCAAGATCGAGGACGAGGAGGCGCGGGTGGCGCGCCGGCCCGCCGGTTCGACCCCCCGTGCCCACCGGGTCAACACCGCCCAGTTGCGCAAGGAGCTCTACCAATTGCACGGCATGATCGACGGGATCAATCGCAGATTCCCGCAGATCGCCGCGGGTGTGTGACCATAGCGTTCGGCAGGCCTGGGCATGCGAGGGGGGCAGCGGTGCGGACGATTCCGGTAGTTCTGCTGGGTGTGCTGATGGTGTGGTCGGCGGCCGGTTGCGCCGATGAGGGCTTCACCCAGGACGTGGAAGCCCGATGGTGTGAACTGGTGGGCGCCAACTGCGCGCCGCCACCGCCGCTGCAGCCGCCCGCGTTGAATCAACCCGACGGCGGTCAGCCCGCGTCGGGCCCGGTGTATGTGATCCCGCCCATCTACTCGCCGCCACCGGTACCCCCCGCCGCGCCCCGCTGATATAGATCGAGTTAGTCCTTCTCAAATGCCTCCGGAGGTGTCAGGAAGGGATCTGTAACTGATTCCTTTTCGGGGTCCGTGTGTTGACGCACGCGGACCTCCTGACACACCCCGGAGGTGTTGTTGTGTCTGTGCATGTAGCGCCAGTCACGTCGTCCACGATCGTCGTTGCCGTCGATGTCGGCAAGACCTCAGCTGTGCTTTCGGTGACCGACGCGGCTCGCCATCGGCTGCTCGCGCCGTCGGAATTCGCGATGACCGGATCGGGCCTGACCGCCGCGGCGGCTCGCGCGATGGCTGTCGCACCTGCCGCGGTGCAGGTCAAGGTGGGCGTGGAGGCGGCCGGCCACTATCACCGACCGGTGCTCGACCATCAATGGCCCGATGGGTGGGAAGTGTTGGAACTCAACCCCGCTCAGGTCGCTGAGCAGCGCCGCGTGCAGGGACGGCGCCGGATCAAGACCGATGTCATCGACCTGGAAGCGATCACCGAGCTGGTGCTGGCCGGCTACGGGCGTCCGGTCACCGATCGCGATGTCGTGATCGGTGAGATCAGCGCCTGGGCAGTGCATCGGAGCCGGCGGGTCGCCACGCGTACCGCGACGAAGAATCAGCTGCTCGGCCAGCTCGACCGGGCCTTTCCCGGGCTGACCCTGGCTCTGCCCGACGTGCTGGCCACCAAGATCGGCCGGCTGGTGGCCGCCGAGTTCACCGACCCGGCACGCCTGGCCGGGCTCGGGGTCAACCGGTTGATCCGCTTCGCCGCGACCCGCGACCTGCAACTGCGCCGCCCCGTCGTCGAGCGCTTGGTCGCTGCGGCCCATGACGCCTTGCCGACCCGCGACGCCGTGATCGCGCGTCGGATACTGGCCGCCGATCTGGTGTTGCTGGGCGATCTTGACGACCAGATTCAGTCCGCGGAGACCGCGCTGGGATCACTGTTACCGCGCAGCCCATATGCAACGTTGACCTCGGTGCCAGGCTGGGCAGTGGTGCGGGCATCCAATTACGCTGCCGCTCTGGGTGATCCGAAACGCTGGCCGGGACCCCAGCAGATCTACCGTGCGTCGGGGTTGTCCCCCATGCAATACGAATCCGCCCACAAGCGCCGCGACGGCGGTATCAGCCGCGAAGGCAGCGTCGCACTGCGCCGCGCCCTGATCGACCTAGGCATCGGCCTGTGGCTCAACGAGCCGGCCGCCAAGAACTACGCCCAGGGGCTCAAAGATCGCGGCAAGCCCGGCGGCATCGTCGCCTGCGCGTTGGCCCATCGCGCCAACCGCATCGCCCATGCACTCGTCCGCGACCACGCCACCTACGAGGCAGCCCGCTGGGCCTAGACCCCGCACACTCAACGCGAAAGGACCGACCAGACCCTTCCACAACCCCGTCAGTAGTGCCACGCTAGAAGGACGGGACGAAGGGCCGGATCAGATGCCGTATCCGCTATGGCGGGCCCCCACCGGTCACGCCGACGCTAGCTTGGCACCCGGCCCTTCGCCTCCACGGCAGCCCGAACGACGCCAGATAACCCACACCGAGGTTGCATAAGTCAGCGTGGGCGCCAGGCACCCGCCCTCAACTCGGCAGCACCACCGACCACAGACATCACGCCCCGCCCCGGGGCGTCGGCCCACTACGGCCTCCACACCCCTTGACTCGACCTACAGCCAGCTAGCGCTCAACAAGTCTGTTACCGAGCGCATTTCATTCCGTTATGGGATGCACAGCGGGCGCCTAACCTCAGCACAGTGGTCACCCAATCGGCGGCCATAGCGTCCTTCTCGTGTGGCGGTGAGGTGCCGCGTGAACACACACGATCGAATGGAGTCGCACATGTTGCTTTCGTGTCGGACCGCCGCCCCGATCCTCGCCGGTGGCATCGCCCTGGCCGGTCTGCTGGGCGTCGGTTCGGGTACGGCCGGCGCCGACCCCGGGCGTCCCTGCGGGCAACCCAACGCCCAGGCCTGCGCCCCGGCGCCGCAGAACAACGACTGGCAGCGGCGGGGGATCGACCAGGCCCGCAATGACCACCAGCCGTTCATGCACAACGGGCAGCGTGTCGAACCGATGCGCGCGGGTAACGGCGACGGCTGGGGATTCTGGTTCCTCGGCCAGTGGATTCGGCTCTGACGCGGCGCGCCACGAGCCGATCGCGGCCGGTCCGGGGGATGATACGGGTGTGGTTGCTGAGACAAATGTGATCAATGTGAACCCCTCGGTGGAGCAGGAGACAGGCGCAGAGGCCGCGACCGCTGCCGATACTGCGCCGCCTGCTCCCGCGCGTCCCGCGGGCCGGCAGCGGTCGTGGTCGATGCCGAAGTCTCCGATCGGTCGCACGCAGGTCGACGAGTTCGGCCGCACCGCCGCCAAGACCTCCCGGACCGCCGCGACCGCCGCGACGAGGGCGATCGCGGGCGGCGCGCGATTCATCGCCCGCGCGCTCGCGCAGATCGGGCGTGCGATCGAGGCGGTGCCGGCTGCCCTGCAACTGCTCGCCGTCCTGGCCCTGACCATGTTGGTCGGGGTCGTCGGTGCCATCGCCGCGACGGGCACGCTCGGGCTGATCTGCAGTGTGGTGGTCGTGCCGGTCAGCGCGATCGCTCTCGGCGCGCTCGGGCACCGCTGGTTCACCAGGAACGCTGCCGCACCGGCCGCCGCCGAATCGGAGCTGTCCCGTTCGGTGGGCTATGTGGACAGGAAGCTGACGCTCGCGCTCAACTCCCTCGGGTCCGAACGGCACCAGCAGGCGGTCATCGCGCTCTTCCAGGCGAAAACGGCCGTCGAACTCGCCCTGGGCACCGAACAGGACGACAGCGAGCGCGATGCCGAACCCGTCCACGTCGACGCCTACCGGTTGCGGCCCCGGATCCAGGCCGGTTCCGCGGCGGCTTCGTGAGCGCGCAACCGATCTGCGGACAAGTCGCGCTGATCGAGGACGACTACACCCTGGTCATCAATCGGGGCGCGCAGTCCGGGGTGGTCACCGGGATGATCTTCGGGGTGCATTCCGGCACCGGTCAGGTGATCACCGATCCCGAATCCGGCCGGGAACTCGGCAGGCTCAGCCGCGAGAAACTCCGGGTGCGGGTGTTCGACGTGCAACCGCTGTTCGCCCGGGCGCACACCTTCGTCGATACCGGCGACTTCCGCGGACTGCTCGGGCTCCCGTTCTTCGATCAACCGCATGAACATGAAGAGGTCGTCACCGTCGATGTGGGTGACGGCGTCGAACTCATCAGTGCCCAGCGTGCGGACGTGGCGCCGCTGCCGCAGTCGGGTACGCCGTAGCGCCGCTACCCAGTAGCACCCGGCGGTCTGTAACGCTTGGCCGTCGAGGCCACACTCCCTTTGCGTAACCGATGACCGGAACGCAAAGGAGTGACCCATGACCATCACGCGCGAAGCGCGATTCATCCGTGCCGAGTCGGCGCTGGCCGATATCGGCGGCAACGCCGCACGATACGGCCTGGTGCTGGTGCTGGCCTGGATCGGTGCACTGAAATTCACCTCCTACGAGGCGCACGGCATCCAGCCGCTGGTCGAAAACAGTCCGCTCATGAGTTGGGTGTACGACATCCTCCCGGTGACGGCCTTCTCCGCACTGCTCGGTCTGCTGGAACTCGCAACGGCCGCCCTGCTGGCGGTGAAGCCGTGGCTGCCGCGGATCTCGGCGGTGGGCAGCGTGGTGGCCGTGGGCTTGTTCACGGCGACGCTGAGCTTCCTGTTCACGACCCCGGGAGTCGGTGAGGCCTCGGCCGGGGGCTTCCCGGTGCTGTCCTCGACAGGGCAGTTCCTCATCAAAGACGCGGCCCTGCTCGGAATATCGCTGTGGACCCTCGCCGATTCGCTGGCCGCCGCACGCCGGCAAACCGAGCGCGCGGACAAGCTTCCAGTCCTACGCTGACACCGCCATGACGGTATCGACAGCTGATGAGGACAGCCTCGTCGCCGCGCTGCGGCTCGGCGACGAGGCCGCCTTCGCGGCCTTGGTCGAGCGGCACACTCCGTCGATGCTGCGGGTGGCCGGCGGCTACGTGGCCAGCCGCGAGATCGCCGAAGAGGTGGTGCAGGAGACCTGGATCGCGCTGCTCAAGGGTATCGACACCTTCGAGTGCCGATCCTCCTTGCGCACATGGCTTTTCACGGTGTTGGTGAACATCGCCAAGACGCGTGGTAAGCGTGAGCGCAGGGAAATCGAGGTCCAGATCACGGCGTTCACCGGCGGCACGGTCGACCCGGCCCGGTTCCGTGCGGACGGTCGGCAGTGGGACGGTCACTGGAAGGAACACGAAGCGCCGGCACCGTTTCCGGACACTCCCGAGGGGTCGGTGCTCGGTGACGAACTGTTGGCCGTGACCCGACGCGAACTCGACAAACTTCCGGCGCGGCAGCGTGACGTGCTCACCATGCGCGATGTGCTGGGCATGACGGCCGCGGAGGTGAGCGCGCTGTTGGAGATCAGTGCGGTCAATCAACGCGTGCTGTTGCACCGGGGCCGCGCCGCGCTGCGGCAGACGCTTGAGGACTATCTGAAGGAGTCGCGATGAGCGATGCCGAATCGCTGGATTGCATCCGACTGGTGGAACTGGTGACCGATTACCTCGACGGTGTGCTGGATCTGGATACGCGGGCGCGTTTCGACCGCCATCTGGGCGAGTGCGAAGGCTGCCACAACTATCTGCAACAGCTGCGCAGCACCGTGGGTGTCCTCGGCAAGGTGGACAGCGGGCAGCTGGACCCGGCGTTCCGGGAGCGGCTCTTGGCGGCCTTTCGCGACTGGCGGTGAAGACTTAGTACAGAATTCGATGTACTATCTCGGCCATGCGAACATTGGCGCACACCGACGCGCTGGCCCGCTTCGGGCATGCGCTCTCGGATGCCACGCGCACCCGGATACTGCTCAGCCTCAACGGGGCCGCCGGCTATCCGTCCGAGCTCGCCGAGGAACTGGGGGTCTCCCGCCAGATCCTGTCCAACCACCTCGCGTGCCTGCGGGGGTGCGGGCTGGTGGTTGCCGTTCCCGAGGGGCGCCGCACCCGGTATGAGCTGGCGGACAGCCGCATCGGTGATGCACTCACCGATCTGATGGGCCTGGTGCTGGCCGTCGACCCGAGGTGTGGCTGCGCGGGTGTCGACGGCGCGGGATGCGGGTGCCGCTGATGGCCGGTGGGCGCGTTCTCGGGACCGAGCGCCGGGCGCTGCTGTCGAGACGGATCCGCTGGCTCGTGGCGGGAACCATCTCCTACAACGTCATCGAAGCGGTCGTGGCCCTGACCGAGGGCACACGGGTGTCCTCCAGCGCGTTGGTCGGTTTCGGGCTGGACTCGGTGATCGAAGTATCGTCGGCGGTAGCCGTGGCATGGCAGTTCGCCGGTCCAGATCCCGAAGCCCGCGAGAAGACAGCCCTGCGGATCATCGCTTTCGCGTTCTTCGGTTTGGCGGTCTTCGTCACGGTCGACGCGGTGCGTTCGCTGCTCGGTGCGCAGGAGGCCCGGCATTCCGTCGTCGGGATCGCGCTGGCAGCGCTGAGCCTGGTCATCATGCCGGTGCTGTCATGGGCGCAACGTCGGGCCGGCCGCGAACTGGGTTCGGCGTCGGCGGTCGCCGATTCGAAGCAGACGTTGTTGTGCACCTACCTGTCGGGCGTACTGCTGGCCGGTCTGGTGCTCAAACGTGCCTTCGGTTGGTCGTGGGCCGACCCGCTCGCGGCGTTGGTGATCGCCGCCGTCGCCGTCAAGGAGGGGCGTGACGCGTGGCGTGGCGATACCTGTTGCGCACCGATTCCCGGGACACGGTGCGGCGGTTGATGCCCTGCCCCTAACGTTGCGCCATGAGCTTCTACGAGGTCATCGAGACGGTCGGCAAGGTGATCGACGGGATCGGCGTGGCGGTGATCGCCGTGGGCGCGATACTCGCCGGTGTCGTGACCATCCGCAAGATGGCGGGGCGGTCCGGTGACGCCTACCGCTACTTCCGGGAACAGCTGGGCCGTTCGATCCTGCTGGGCCTGGAGTTCCTGGTGGCCGCCGACATCATCCGCACGGTAGCTCTGACACCGACCTGGCAGAGCGTGGTGGTGCTGGCCGGAATCGTGTTGATCCGGACCTTCCTCAGCTTCTCCCTCGAAGTGGAGATCAGCGGGCGGTGGCCGTGGCAGCAGCGCTCCAAGCCGTCCGATGATGTTGTCACGCAGCGTGATTAGTTGAACGTCGTTAGTTCGACGTCGTTAGTTCAACGTCGTCGGCACCCGCGTAGCGCGGTGCAACAGCCACGCCGGCGGCACCGTCATCGCCGTCGTGACGAGGAACAGTCCCGGCATCGAGCCGGTGAACATCGGCCAGCGCAATACCTCGGCCATCGCGAACTCCATCGCGATCACGTGCAAGAGGAAGATCTCGTAGGAGATCTCGCCGAGCCACACCACCGGCCGGGCGCTCAGCAGGCGTGCGTACCCGCTGCCGGTGTCGCGCACCAGCGGCGCCAGCAGGCCCACGGCCACCACCGCGTAGAGGATCGTCTTGAGCATCCGCTGCCATGGTTCGACATCCGGGGCGGTGACATCACCGGCGATCGGCAGCGCCACCACCAACAGCGCGGCCACCGCGATCGGCAGCGCGATGGCGGCGCGGCATCCGATGCCGAGTTCCCGCAACACGACCAGGCACATCCCGCCGATGAAGTAGATGAGATGCGCAGGCAACCAGATGGTTGCCGACGGCGGCAGCACGTCGGTGACCTGCGGCAGCAGCAGCCACAACGGTGTCACTGCGCCGAGCGCGGCCAGCGCCGCCAACAGCCGACCCGGTCGCCACACCCCGCCGCACAGCACCGACAGCAGCAACCCGGCCAGCAACGGCAGCACCGCATAGAAGGCGACTTCGACTGCCAGACTCCACATCTGGGTCAGCCCCTGATGCATCTCGGCGTAGTACAGCGGCGGATAGATCTGGGTCAGGGTGAGATGCTTCAGCAGTCCCAGCCAGCTGTGGCCGGGATTCGGTCCGGCGTAGCGGAACTCGTAGATCGCGAAGGCGGCCAGCACCGTGATGATGTAGGCCGGCGCGATGCGGCGCACCCGGCGACGGGCGTAGCGGTGCACCGAGGGAGGCGGGGATCCCTGGGCCGCGGCCACGACCCAGGGCCCGAACAACAGGTAACCCGACAGAACGAAGAACACCGGGACGCCGACTTCCAGCCGCGCGTAGAGCTGACCGAGATAGCCGTCATCGAGATGGCCGGTTCCGAAGGCCGCATGGGTGGCGACGATGAGCAGCGCCGCCACCGCGCGCAACCCGGTCAGCGATGCCACCCGATCCGTCGCGGGGCGATCGGTCGCCGGCGAACCGCCGGCCGCGGATTCGCCCGCGGGGGTCATGATTCGGGCAGCGCCGCGGACAACCGGGCCAGCACATCGAGATGTTGGTCCACGGTGCGCAGTCCCGCGCCCATCGTGTTGATCGACAGGTGTGACGCACCGGCCTGCGCCCAGGCACCGACCTCGCGCAACGTCGCGTCATCGTCACCTCGCCAGCCGGCCCGCCCTTCCATACCGATGGCGGACGGATCCCGGCCCGCGGCCTCGGCCGCCTCGGAGAGGACGGCCTGGGCACGGTCGAGACCGGGGCCGGGCGCCATCATCGGAAACCAGCCATCGGCGATCCGGCCGGCGCGCCGATAGCCGGCGTCCGACGCCGAGCCGATCCACACCGGGATCGGCCGCTGCGCCGGCAACGGTGCCAGGCCGGCGCCGGTGACGCGGTGATAGCGGCCCGTGAAGGTCACCGACTGCTCGGTCCACAGCCGGCGCATCAGGGCGATCTGTTCCTCGGACCGCTTGCCGCGGTTGCCGAAATCCTCGCCGAGCGCTTCGTACTCCACCGCGTTCCAGCCGATCCCGATGCCGAAGCGGAGTCGCCCGCCGCTCAGCAGATCGACCTCCGCCGCCTGCTTGGCAGCCAGGGCGGTCTGGCGCTGGGGCAGGATGACCACTCCGGTGACCAGTTCGACGGTCGTGGTGATGGCAGCCAGATAGCCGAACATCACCAGGGGCTCGTGGAAGGTGGTGTGCACGTCGTAGGGCCCCGACCATCCGGCGTGTACGTCCGGGTCAGCCCCCACGACGTGGTCGTAGGCGAGGACGTGGGTGAAACCCAGTTCTTCGACCCGTTGGCCGTAAGCGCGCACCGCGCCGGCATCGCCGCCCAGTTCCGTTTGGGGAAACACCACACCGATCCGCATATCCACACCGTATCCGGACCGTGACCGGGGGTTTTCGACACGCCGAATTGGGTGCGGTGGTTCTGATGGCCCTTCCGTTACAAATAACCTGATATTGAGAAGGGTCGGCGATGTTTAAGAGCACAGTGCGCGGCGGAAGATTATTCCGGCGCCGCAAATTAATGCGCGCAGCGTTGGGCGCCATTGTGTCTGGGCTTTGCGTTGTCGCCCTGGTGGCGACTCCCACGTCGCAGCGGCACCGCCAAGTCATCACCGACGACGTGGCGCCGTTGAGTAATTCAGCCACCACGTTGGGCTTCGCTGACTCCCAGGTCTACTTTTACAACGACGCCGATGTCGCGGCCACGGTGCAGCGCTGGGTCCAGAACAATATCCGCACGGTGCGCATCGGAATCCCATGGGCAGGCGTCGAGGCGCTGCAGAACCGCTACGACTGGTCGCGATCCGACAGGGTCGTCGCTGCGGCAGCAGCGGCAAACATCTCGATCATCTGCGCCATCACCTCGAGCCCGTGGTGGGCCAAGGCGTGGAACGCGCTGCCCCCGCACGGACGTCCGGCCTCACCCGAGCAGTACGGGAAATTCACGGCGAAAGTCGCGCAACGGTACAAAGGCAAAATTGCGGCGTACGAGATATGGAACGAACCCAATGGCGTATTCGGTTATCACCCGAAACCGGATCCGGCCGGATATACCGATCTGCTGAAGGCCGCCTATCCGCGGATCAAAGCCGCCGACCCGGCCGCGATTGTGGTGGGCGGCGTCCTGGGCTCCGGAAAGAGTTGGGGCTCATGGACGATCGATCCGGTCACGTTTCTGACCCGCATGTACGCCGCGGGTGCCAAACCGTTCTTCGACGCGCTGTCCTATCACCCCTACAGCTACACCATGAAGTTCTCGCAGGGCATGCTGCAGGCGGACTCCCCGGTGGACCAACTGGTCCGGATGCGCAGGGTGATGCTGGAACAGGGCGACGCCGCGAAGAAGATCTGGGTCTCGGAGTACGGCGCCCCCACCAATCGGGTGAACGAGGCGACGCAGGCGGCCTTCATCTCGGACATGATCAGCACCTGGCGCGAGCTCCCGTATGCCGGCCCGCTGATGCTCTACACCACAAGAGATCTCAACAGCTCGAGCAGTTCCGATGACGACCGGTTCGGCCTCTACCGGTCCGACTGGGTTCCCAAGACCGCGCAGCAGGTGGTCGCGTCGCCACCGGGCCCCGGCGCGGTCTACCAGCGGTTCGCGGCGTTCACCGACCCCAGCTTCGGCGAGGTACTCAGCCCGGTGTTCACCGGACCCTTCAAGATCCCGACGCAGTTGCGCGCCCTCGGCACGGTCTGGGAGGTATCGCCGGGCACGTTCGTGGCGTCGCCCACTCCCGTTGCGGACCTGGTACGCAGGAAGAACATCCTGCCCAAGACGTCCTTCAAGGACGGCTTCCAGGATTTCGGCGGGTGGCAGCCGTTCCGGGTCTGGTATTCGCCGGAGACCGGCGTGCAGACGGCCAGCGTGGAGTTCGCCAAGAAGTGGACCCCGGATCTGGGATTGGCGACGTCCTCGGAGAAGTGGGTGAACGGCGCGACCAGGGTGACGTTCCAACGGGGCGTCATGACGTGGCGGCCGTTCGTGGGCGTGAAGGTGTATCGCACCCAGTAGACGACCAGCAGTGCCGCCCGGCGACCTTTGGTGTCCGGGCGGCTTCTTCGCGTCCGATGCCCGCTCGCACCCGGACCTGCGGCACGTACTTCGGCATTGGGACAAAAGATGCGCGAATGTGATGTTTAGTTTGCTGCACGCCGAGAATCACTGATCTTGACGGTCAGTGGGCAAATGCTGGATAGATGCTGGCGGATTCTGCCTGGCCTTGGCGGAGGCTAATGCCACGCTCGGGTCCGATGCGCGTGCCCAGCGCCGTCCGCGCGCCAGCTGTACAGCCCCAAAAATACCGTTGACGTGCCTATTTTAGGCGACCGTGCGGACCGCTGCCGCATCGCCGCCGAGGTTTCGCCGCCGCGCTACGGGTAATGACGGGGCAAACAAATTTTCGCCAACGTCAATCGGAATTTCAGAAAATTTGCCGAGGGTACTAGTTTGCTAAGCAACTGCCGTGGTAGCTTCTCGATGTTGGTTGGGGAATTTGCTGAAAGGGAGATCAACATGTTGGGACGTCAGGGAACCTCCGTCAGGATGATCGCCGCGACAGCCGTGGCCGGGGGCGGAATCGCGTTGGCCATGGGTGTGGCCACCGCGGGTGCGGGCGCCGCGTATGCGGAGACGGGGCAGACCGCATCCAGCTCGAGCTCGAGCACCAGCAAGTCGCCGCTGCAGCGGATCGGCAGGTTCGGCAGCAATCTGCAGCGCAATATCGGGACCGTCGGCAGCAATCTGCAGCGCAACCTCGGGCAGGTGGGCAGCGATGCGCAGCAGGGCCTGGGCACTGTCGGCACCAACCTGCTCATCAACGGTGGCACCGTGGGCAGTGATGCGCAGCAGGGCCTCGGACAGGTCGGTACGGACGTTCTGGTCAACGGGGGCACCGCGGCCAGTAACGCACAGCAGAACCTCGGCGAGTTCGTCGGCAACATCCTGGGCGACTAGCCAGAATTCGGTCGACGACGGGCAGTGGTGACGTTCCCCTGCCCGTCGTCGGCGTTCGGGCAGTGGCTTGGGGTGCTGCCCGTTTTGCCTTTTCCCTCGATTGGTTTGCTGTCGAGCCGATATCGGGTCGTGCGCGCCGCGGGCGGCCGGCGCCTTCACTGGGGTGGCGATAGCGCCAGTCGTGGCCGCCGCCACCCTATTTCCTGGTGAAGCTTCAATTGTCGCTTTGGTAAATACTTGCTGTGTTTCATGATCGTTGTTGTTCCAGTTCAGATGCGATGTTTCGGCGGCCCGCCGCCGCGGGTAGCTAGCCGTTGACGGCGCGGGCAGCAAAGCGGAATGCTGCTGAAAACGTGACATTTCGTGCGCGGATTGTCCCGGTGCGATATGACGCGCGCGATACTTTTTGTGTTAACTTCAGCCTGTTCGTGTCGAATTTGCTGGAGGGGAGACGAATCATGGATCGCACAGGGTCAGGGAAACCCGCAATGATCAAGTCAATGGTGATGGCCGGCGCCACCGCGACGATGTGTCTCGGGGTTGCGCTCGCGGGCGCCGGGACGGCATCGGCCGACACGAGTGCCGCCGATGCGCACGTCGCCGCACAGCAGCGCAGCGCCGGGGTGAGCGCCACCGCCGTCACCCCCGAGGACATCGGGGAGTTCGGCGACAACCTGGTGCGCAACATCGGCCGCTTCGGCAGCAATCTGCAGCGCAACGCCGGACAGGTGGGCAGCGATGTGCAGCAGAATCTCGGCCGTGTCGGGACGAACCTGTTGATCAACGGCGGCACCTTCACCGACAACGTCGTGCAGAACGCCAACCGGACGGGTAACAACCTGGCGCGCAACGCCGGAACCGCGGGCCGCAATCTCGCACGCAATATCGGCAACCTGTTCCGCTGATATAGATCGAGTTAGTCCTTCTCAAATGCCTCCGGAGGTGTCAGGAAGGGATCTGTAACTGATTCCTTTTCGGGGTCCGTGTGTTGACGCACGCGGACCTCCTGACACACCCCGGAGGTGTTGTTGTGTCTGTGCATGTAGCGCCAGTCACGTCGTCCACGATCGTCGTTGCCGTCGATGTCGGCAAGACCTCAGCTGTGCTTTCGGTGACCGACGCGGCTCGCCATCGGCTGCTCGCGCCGTCGGAATTCGCGATGACCGGATCGGGCCTGACCGCCGCGGCGGCTCGCGCGATGGCTGTCGCACCTGCCGCGGTGCAGGTCAAGGTGGGCGTGGAGGCGGCCGGCCACTATCACCGACCGGTGCTCGACCATCAATGGCCCGATGGGTGGGAAGTGTTGGAACTCAACCCCGCTCAGGTCGCTGAGCAGCGCCGCGTGCAGGGACGGCGCCGGATCAAGACCGATGTCATCGACCTGGAAGCGATCACCGAGCTGGTGCTGGCCGGCTACGGGCGTCCGGTCACCGATCGCGATGTCGTGATCGGTGAGATCAGCGCCTGGGCAGTGCATCGGAGCCGGCGGGTCGCCACGCGTACCGCGACGAAGAATCAGCTGCTCGGCCAGCTCGACCGGGCCTTTCCCGGGCTGACCCTGGCTCTGCCCGACGTGCTGGCCACCAAGATCGGCCGGCTGGTGGCCGCCGAGTTCACCGACCCGGCACGCCTGGCCGGGCTCGGGGTCAACCGGTTGATCCGCTTCGCCGCGACCCGCGACCTGCAACTGCGCCGCCCCGTCGTCGAGCGCTTGGTCGCTGCGGCCCATGACGCCTTGCCGACCCGCGACGCCGTGATCGCGCGTCGGATACTGGCCGCCGATCTGGTGTTGCTGGGCGATCTTGACGACCAGATTCAGTCCGCGGAGACCGCGCTGGGATCACTGTTACCGCGCAGCCCATATGCAACGTTGACCTCGGTGCCAGGCTGGGCAGTGGTGCGGGCATCCAATTACGCTGCCGCTCTGGGTGATCCGAAACGCTGGCCGGGACCCCAGCAGATCTACCGTGCGTCGGGGTTGTCCCCCATGCAATACGAATCCGCCCACAAGCGCCGCGACGGCGGTATCAGCCGCGAAGGCAGCGTCGCACTGCGCCGCGCCCTGATCGACCTAGGCATCGGCCTGTGGCTCAACGAGCCGGCCGCCAAGAACTACGCCCAGGGGCTCAAAGATCGCGGCAAGCCCGGCGGCATCGTCGCCTGCGCGTTGGCCCATCGCGCCAACCGCATCGCCCATGCACTCGTCCGCGACCACGCCACCTACGAGGCAGCCCGCTGGGCCTAGACCCCGCACACTCAACGCGAAAGGACCGACCAGACCCTTCCACAACCCCGTCAGTAGTGCCACGCTAGAAGGACGGGACGAAGGGCCGGATCAGATGCCGTATCCGCTATGGCGGGCCCCCACCGGTCACGCCGACGCTAGCTTGGCACCCGGCCCTTCGCCTCCACGGCAGCCCGAACGACGCCAGATAACCCACACCGAGGTTGCATAAGTCAGCGTGGGCGCCAGGCACCCGCCCTCAACTCGGCAGCACCACCGACCACAGACATCACGCCCCGCCCCGGGGCGTCGGCCCACTACGGCCTCCACACCCCTTGACTCGACCTACAGCCAGCTAGTGGACATCGGGAGGGCGGCGGTGCCGCCCTCCCGATGCGTGCGTGTCAGGTGCTCAGCAACTCCTCGATCATGGTCACCACGGCACCGATATGCGGTTCGCGCACGATCGACATGTGGGTGCATTCCAGATGCCGGATGGTCAGGTCACCGGTGATGATACGAGGCCACAGTCGGGGATCGTCCTTGTTGAGGTGGCTCAACACCACCAGCGCGCGTCCGGACCACGGGCGCGGGACGTAGCGCAAGCCGGTCATGATGCCGACCTCTTCGATCGCCGCGGTCTTGCGCTGATGGTCCCCGAGGATCAAGCCCGCCAACGGCACCGTTTTCTGGTGTTCCCACCAGGATTTGATATCCGTTGGCATCGTCTCCTGGATCGTCACCCGCACATCGGGCAGGCCGGCGCCCGCCTGCTTGGCCGCCTGCGGTGACAGCCACGGGTCCAGCATCACGAGCAGTTCGACCGTCTCGCCGGAGCTCTCCAGCAGACGAGCGGCTTCCAGCGCGATATGGGAGCCCAGTGAATGGCCGACCAAAATATAGGGGCCGCGTGGCTGGATCCGTCGGAGGTTCCCGACGTGGCGCCGGGCCGCAGCTTGCACCGACAGATCGGGGATCGCCCGCCTTTCCAGGCCCTTGGGCTCCAAGGCGTACACCGCGGTCTTCGCCCCGACTCGCTCGGTGAAGGGTACGAAACACAGTGACGACGCGCCGGCACCGGAGAAGCAAAAGATGGGCTCGCCAACGGTATTCGGCGACCGCGGCCGAAGGGCGACCGTGGTGGCGGGCAGGACACCGGTACCGGAGGTCGTCAGCTTCTGCGCGAACTCGGCCACGGTCGGTGCACCTGCCAGATCCGACGGATTCAACGAGACACCGTGCACCTCGGTGACCCGGGCCAGCATCTGGGTCACGCTCAGGGAGTCCCCGCCCAGCGCATAGAAGCCATCGGTGCGTCCGACCTTCTCGATGTGCAGCACCTCTGACCACAGCCGCGCGATGGACGATTCCTGTTCTCCGCGAGGAGGTTCGAATTCCGGCCGACTCACCGGCGGCAGCGCCGCCCGGTCGATCTTGCCTCGGTCGCCGCGCGGCAGGGCACCGAGCACCACGATATGGCTGGGCACCATATAGGCGGGCAGGTCCCGGTGTAGGCGGGTGCGCAACTCGGCCACTGCGGGCGTGCGGGCGTCGGGATCCGCGGCGACGTAGGCGGCCAGGGACGTGGCGGCGCTGGTATCGGCCACCACGACGGCTTCGCGGATATCGTCGTAACTCAACAGCGCGGATTCGATCTCGGCGGGTTCCACGAGGTAACCCCTGACCTTGACGGTGGCGTCGGCCCGGCCGGACAACACCAGATTGCCCTGCTCGTCCCAGCGGCCGGTGTCACCGCCGGTGTAGGTTCGGCCACCGTCGCGGTGGGAGGTGAACACGGCAGCCGAAGCCGTCGGATCCAGGTAGCCCAATGCGAGATGGCGTGACGTGATGGACACCGCACCGTGCTCGTCGATGTCGATCTGTTTGTGCGGGGCCCGAACTCCCACGGGTATCACCCCGTGCGGCAACAGAGCGCCCGGCGGAATGTCATAGCTCGCGATGGCCAGCGTCTCGGTGGAACCGGCCCAGTTGGTGAACACCGCGTGCGGGGCGAGTTCACGGGCCAATCGCACGTGGCGCGCATGCGCGGCCTCGCCGGTGCATACGATCCGTCGCACCGCGGGAAGGGTGGCTCCACGCGCGGCGGTGTGCAGGGCATCGACGAACGCCGGTGTGCAGGTGATCGCCTCCGCGGCGTTATCGGCGATTCGGTCGAATGCCGCACGCGCGGAATGCTGCTGCGGATCGACCGTCACGATCTCGGCTCCGCCCAGCAGGGCGGCGATCAGCACATTGAGACCGGCGGCGAAGCTGATCGGCAGGCAGAGCGCGACCCGTCGACCGTCGCCGAGGCCGAACCGGTCGTTGAGCAGTTGGGCATCCGCGAGCCACAACCCATTCGGATGCAGCACCGCCTTGGGCGTGCCGGTGGATCCGGAAGTGAACTGGATGGTCGCGATATCGTCGGTGTCGGGCCCGGCGCCCCACTGTGCCTCGGCATCGGGCTCCCGGGGCAGGTCGACGGGGACCTCGACGTGCCAGGGGCGGTATCCGTGCTCGTTGAGGATTGCGGTGATCTTCTGTGCCCGGTTCTGAGGTGTCGCCGGATCCAGCGCGACCACCGGTGTCCCGGATGCGAACAGGCCCAGCGCGGTCGCGACGGTCGTGGGTGTCAGCGGGGCGGGCAATACCGCTGCCCTGCGAGCGTCGCCAGAACGTGGTCGCGACGCCTGCGCTGCGTGCAGCAGTTCCCGGTAGGTTACCGTGTCGGTCGCGGTGCGCAGGGCAACCCGGTCCGGAACGCTGTGGGCGGTTGCCGCGAAATGTGCTGCTATCGAGCGATATTCAAGCGGTCGGTCATCCTGCGCGGGTGGCTGTGGGATCGGCTGCAGCGGTGCGCTCGCGACGTCCTCGTCGGCGTGGTCCATCGGGTGGTCACGGCGGGACCGCGCGGCGGTAATGAGCGCGAGCGCGATCGTGGTCACTGCCGCGAGCGTCGTGGTCATCGCCACCTGCCTGCGCGCACGCCGCTTGGCGGCGTGGTGCTCGCCGATATCATGGCGCCGGAACCGGAAAACGCTGCCGAGCAATTGGACCTCCGACGAGTGACCCCGCACTTGACCGGGCGGTGAATGGTTGGGCAGGTTAGCCTAACCTATGCACAGAGGTCGAGTGTGGTCACCTGCGTGCCGCTGTGGCCCGGCCCGACGAGCGTCAGCGGGCGCAGTTCAGGGACACCGTGACGGTGCGGGCGACGACGACGGGCACAATCGCGTTGCGGTCATCGAAACCTTCCACGTTGACCAGTCGCTTGCGTTCCTGCACGTTGCCGATGTCGGTGACCGTGCATTCGTCGAGGGGGGCACTGCCCACGCGGGTGACGCGGACATCGAATCCCTGCGCCCGCAGTTGATCGATGGTGACGTTCGCGCCCTCGGCGTGTGCCGGGGCCGCGGTGGCGGCCAACACGCCGAGGGCGGCGGTGGCGATGACGACGGGCAATGCGGTACGCATGAGCGTTCCTTCCTGGTGGGGATGGGTTTTCATGCGTCGATCCTGCTCGGGGTGGCGGTGGCAGCGCTTGGAGCGGACGTGGAGATTGGCTGGAGATCCCCCGCATGACGCACCGCAGCGATAGCGTGATTCGGTCACGGCACTGCGGACGGGAGATCAACATGCGAGCCGAAACGTCGTCGGGCTGTCGGCCCGAACCACCCACCAGGCCCGGGCGGCGGCTCGCAGTGTTGCTGACAGGTCTGTTGATCGGGCTGTTCGGCAGCGCCTTGCTCGCACCGGCCACCGCCTCCGCCGACGGCGAGACCTACACCATCGCCACCGACACGACCTTCGCACCGTTCGAATTCCAGGATGCCAGCGGCAATTTCGTGGGCATCGATATGGATCTGATCCGGGCGATCGGCGAGGATCAAGGCTTCAACGTCGACATCAAGCCGCTCGGCTTCGACGCGGCACTGCAGGCCGTTCAGGCCAACCAGGTCGACGGTGTCATCGCCGGCATGTCCATCACCGATGAACGGCGGAAAGTCTTCGACTTCTCCGAACCCTACTTCGAGTCCGGTATCCAGATGGCGGTGCTCGAGGACAACGAGGACATCAAGTCCTACGAGGACCTGCGCGGCAAGCGGGTCTCGGTCAAGAACGGCACCCAGGGCGCCGATTTCGCGAATTCGATCAAAGACCAGTACGGCTTCGAGGTGGTCTCGTTCGCCGACTCGTCGACGATGTTCGACGAGGTGCGAACCGGCAACTCGGTGGCGGCCTTCGAGGACTACCCCGTGCTGCTCTACGCCATCGCGCAGGGCAACGGATTCAAAACCGTGACGCCGAAGGAAGATCCGACCGGCTACGGCTTCGCCGTGAACAAGGGGCAGAACGCCGAGCTGTTGCAGAAGTTCAATGCCGGGCTGGAGAACCTCAAGGCGTCGGGTCGCTACGACGAGATCCTGGCGACCTACCTCGGTGAGGGCGCGGCCACCAGCGACAGCTCGTTCTTCGGGCTGATCAAGAGCACGGCGCCGATGCTGCTGGCGGGCCTCAAGATGACGATCATCCTGACCGTATCGTCGATCTTCTTCGCACTGATCCTCGGCGTGATCTTCGGCCTGGCCCGGGTGTCGCGGTCGATTTGGCTGCGCGCCATCGGCACCACGTTCGTCGACATCTTCCGCGGCACACCGCTGATCGTGCAGGCGTTCTTCATCTATTTCGGTATACCCACGGCATTGGGCTTTCAGATGTCGGCGGTCACCGCCGGCATCATCACCCTCTCGCTCAATGCCGGCGCCTATATGACCGAGATCGTGCGGGGTGGCATCCTGTCGGTGGACAAGGGTCAGATGGAGGCCGCGCGCAGTCTCGGCATCGGATACCTGCCGACGATGCGCAAGGTGATCCTCCCGCAGGCGATCCGCACCATGATCCCGTCCTACATCAACCAGTTCGTGATCACCTTGAAAGACACCTCGATCCTGTCGGTGCTCGGCATCGCCGAACTCACGCAGAGCGGCCGGATCATCATCGCAGGCAACTACAAGGCCTTCGAGATGTGGTTGATCGTCGGCATCATCTACTTCATCGTCATCATGGCGCTGACCAAACTCTCGGACCGACTGGAAAGGCGGCTCGTGAAATGAGTGAGCTGGTAACCGAAGAGGCGTCCGCCCAGCCCGAAGGAACGGTCAAGATCCGCATCGAAGGACTCAAGAAGTCCTTCGGTGACCTCGTCGTGCTGAACGGCATCAACACGACCATCAGCGAGGGCGAGGTGGTCTGTGTCATCGGGCCGTCCGGCTCGGGTAAATCCACCTTCCTGCGGTGCCTCAACAAGCTGGAGGACATCACCGGCGGCAAGGTGACCGTCGACGACTATGACCTGACCGACCCGAAGGTCGACCTGGACAAGGTCCGTCAGCACATCGGCATGGTGTTCCAGCACTTCAACCTCTTCCCACACATGACGGTGCTGGAGAACGTCACGCTGGCACCGCTGCTGACCAAGAAGATGGACAAGGCAGCCGCGGAGAAGAAGGCCCGGGAGTTGCTCGCTCAGGTCGGCCTGGCGGAGAAGGCCGACGTGAAGCCCGCCACCTTGTCCGGGGGGCAGAAGCAGCGTGTCGCGATCGCGCGGGCACTGGCGATGAACCCGTCGATCATGCTGTTCGACGAGGCCACCAGCGCATTGGATCCGGAGATGGTCGGCGACGTCCTGGAGGTGCTGCGGCAGTTGGCCGCCGGCGGTATGACCATGGTCGTGGTCACTCACGAGATGGGCTTCGCGCGGGAAGTCGCCTCGCGGGTGATCTTCATGGCCGACGGCAACATCGTCGAGGACGACAGTCCCGACGCGGTCTTCGGAAATCCCAAACACCCTCGGCTGCAGGAATTCCTGTCCAAGGTGCTCTGAGGGGCACGTTGCCACAGGTCCGACCGCAGACCGGGAATCCGACGTGGCTGCCCGAGGCGCTGCGTGCCGAAGGGCTGGACGTCACAGAGTTCCCGGGCTGGCGTCAGCGTGGGCACGGCACGTTCAAGGACATCCGCGGGGTGATGGTGCACCACACCGGCTCGGACCGGGCCAGCGCGGCGTCCATCGCCGAGGGGCGGCCCGATCTGGCTGGGCCGCTGTCCCAGGTGCACATTGCCCGGGACGGGACGGTCACCGTGGTGGCCGCGGGAGTGGCCTGGCATGCCGGCGTCGGCATGTACCCCTGGGTGCCCGCCAACATGGGCAACTGGCACCTGATCGGCATCGAATGCGCGAACAGCGGCACCAGCCCCTCGGCCCCGCATCGCCGGAACTGGCCGGATGCACAGTACTTCGCGCTGGTGCGGTGCTGCGCGGCGATCAACCGCAGACTCGGGCACAACGCGGCGCGCACCATCGGTCACAAGGAGTACGCGGGCCGGGCGCAAGGCAAATGGGATCCCGGCGGGATCGATATGGATCTGCTGCGCCGAGATATCGCCGAACAGCGCAGCGCCGACATCGGCGCGGTGCCCACCCCGCGGCCTCCGGTGCCGGTCGGCGAGTACGCCGATATCCTGCTGTATCGCGGCAGCCGGGGTACCCAGGTGGCCGAACTGCAGCGCCGGCTCAAGGCGGCCTACGCGGCCTACGCCGGGGACCTGGTGGTGGACGGCGTGTTCGGCGTCGAAACCGAAAGAGCGGTAAGGGAATTCCAGCGCCGGTTCGGCGGCCTCAAGGTCGACGGGATCGTGGGGCCGGCGACCGCCGCGGCGATGCGGCTCAAGCTCGTGTGATCACGGCTGGCCGGTGAGGTAGCCGCCGCGCCGGAAGAACGTGTCGCCGCGGTGTTCGACGCCGTCGGCCGACCGGACCCGGGTGATCACCAGGCCCAGGTTGTTGCCGCGGTGGGCCAGCGGCCCGGACACCACCGCGCCGCCGCCCTCCTGCACGATGACGCGTCCCGGCGTTCCGCCGTAACGGATTTCGGAGACCTTCGCCGCCAGAATCTCGATCCGTTCGCCGCGGTAGAAGGTGAATGCCGCCGGGTAGGGATCCGACAGCGCCCGCACCAGCCGCTCCAGATCCTCGGCTGGCCAGGTCCAGTCGATCAGGCTGTCGCGTTCGGAGCGTTTGTGGAAGTAGGTGCGCGACGCCCGGTCCTGTGCCCGCCACTGCGGGTTGCCGGACTCCAGGGCGGCCAGGGCTTCCTTCAGCGCGCCCGGGATCAGCTCGATACCGCGCTCGACCAGTTCTGTGCCGGTGTCGTTCGGGCCGATCGGCAGGGAGTGCTGCACCAGAACGTCACCGGTGTCCAGGGTTTCGTCCATCCGGTGCACCGTGAGGCCGATCTGGGATTCACCGCTGATCAGCGACCAGATGACGGGGGAGAAGCCGGTGCCCTTCGGGAGCAGCGAGTCGTGCAGGTTCAGCGTTCCGTGGGGTGGCAGGGTGTAGAGCTCGGGCGGCATCCAGGTGTACCAGCTGTTGACTACGATGACGTCGGGTTCGGAGCGCTTGACCAGGTCGATGGTGTCGTTGTCGACGCGCTCGGTGAGATGGACCGGGATGTCGTAGCTGTGGGCGAGCTCTTCGACCGAATCCGAGAAGATGCCTTTGTAGGAATCCTCGCTGGCCGGGTGCGTGACGGCGAGTGCGACATCGTGATCGAGGTCGATGAGCGCCTGCAGCGTCTTGACGCCCCAGGTTTGAAAGCCGAACGAAACGATGCGCATAGCCCACTGACCTCGCTGAATGTAACCACTGTGTCGTCGGCGGGACTGCTGTCCCACGTCGATGTCCTCGACGAAGGTAACAGATTAACTAAGGCTTAGCTAAATCGAACCTGTGCCGACGCTGTGACGCAGCGCGAACCTCCCACCCGGGCGCCGGATGTTTTGCTCGAATCGCGCACGCCGGTGCGAACGGGTGACTCAACCGCGGGTCACGGAGTTACCGTTGCCGGACTGGCTCACCCCGGGTTCGCCGGTGCGGTAGGTGACCGAGTTGTCGAACCCGGACACGGCGATCTGCTGGGCGGATTCGGCGGTGATGACGTTCTCGAAACCGGACACCGTCAGGGCTGTGCAATGCCCGGTGATGTCGACGGTGTTGTTCGCGCCGCTGATGATCACGATGTTGTCGTTGCAGACCACGGATCGGTTGACGCCGATGCCGCTGATCGTCAGGGTGGACCCGGGTTCCGGTACGGAGTCTGACGGGGGAGCCGCGATGTCGGTGGGGATCGTGATGATCGTCGGCAACGAGGGCGGCACCGGAGCCACCGGAGCGTCGGTCAGCACATCGCCGCCGCCGGAGATACCGGGGAGTTCGGGCACCGAGGTGTTGGAGAACACGAAGAACGCCGCCGCGCCACCGGCGAACAGGAACAGCACGACCGCGATCGGCGCGATCGCCATCCACGGCCGGAACCCGGAACCGGACGGGCCCGAGGGATAGGGCGCCGCGTATCCGGTGGCGTAAGGATCGGCGCCATAAGGGCTTTGGCCATACTGCGGTGGAGCATAGGGTTGCTGGGCGGACCACGGCTGGGTCGGCGGTGGTGGCGGGGCGAGGTGGCCCTGCCCGGCGGAACTGGCGTGCTCGGTGCCGAGTTCGGTGGGTTCCAGCGCACGGATCCGGGCTTCCGGGTCGTCCTGCGGATTCATGGGCCGATGGTCGCATATCCGCAGGACCTCCGGCGGGTCACTCGGACAAGGCGTGCACACGGCTGCGGCGCCGCAACCACCGAGGGGGGTGGTTGCGACGCCGCAGGGGTTCGCGCGGACCTTATGCCGTTACCGGGACTCGCTCCGAAGCCGAAGCCGAAGCCGAAGCTGGCTCGGTTTCTGGCCGGCGATGATCGTCGAGCATGGTGAGTTCGTCGAACGGGTCGGACCCGGCCAGCACGGCGTCCACCTTGTCGCGGTCGATCGTCTTCGTCCACGACCCGACCAGCAGGGTCGCCACCGCGTTGCCGGAGAAGTTGGTCAACGCCCGGGCCTCGGACATGAACCGGTCGATGCCGACGATCAGGCCGACACCGTCGAGCAGGTCGGGGCGGTGTGCCTGCAGACCGCCGGCCAGCGTGGCCAGCCCCGCGCCGGTGACACCGGCGGCACCCTTGGAGGCGACGATCATGAACACCAGCAGGCCGATCTGCTCGGACACACTCAGAGGATCACCCAGGGCCCCGGCGATGAACAGCGAGGCCATCGTCAGGTAGATTGCGGTCCCGTCCAGATTGAACGAGTAGCCGGTGGGAACCACTACGCCGACGGTCGAGCGGTCGACGCCCAGGTGCTCCATCTTGGCGATCAGGCGCGGCAGCGCCGACTCCGACGAGGACGTCGACACGATCAGCAGGTACTCGCGGGCCAGGTAGCGCACCAGCTTGAAGATCGACACGCCGGCCACCGCACGCAGCAGCGCGCCGAGCACACCGAACACGAAGATCGCGCAGGTCAGGTAGAAGCCGACCATCAGCGTCATCAGCTGCCCGACCGCCGCCCAGCCGGTCTGCCCGACGACATTGGCGATGGCACCGAACGCACCGATCGGGGCCAGCCACAGGATCATCACCAGCACCTTGAAGACCAGCTTCTGCAGGTGCTCGACACCGCGCAGGATCGGGTCGCCCGCCGCACCGAGACCCTGGATCGCGAAACCCACCAGCAGCGCGACGAACAGCGCTTGCAGCACGCTGCCCTCGGTCAGAGCCGAGAACAGCGATGTCGGGATGATGCCCTGGACGAAGTCCAGCAGACCGCCGGCCTCATGGGCCTTGTCGGCGAGTTCGGCGCCCTTACCCGCAGTGTCGGTGACGTTGAGCCCTTCGCCCGGGTGCAGCAGGTTGCCGACGACCAGACCGATGCCCAACGCGAAGGTCGACATCGCCAGGAAGTAGACGAAGGCCAGCCCGCCCACCTTGCCGACGGTCGCAGCCTTACGCACCGATCCGATGCCGAGCACGATGGTGCAGAAGATCACCGGTGCGATCATCATCTTGATCAGCGCGACGAACATGGTGCCGAGCACGCCGACGCTCTTGCCCACGTCGGGGGACAGGATGCCGACGGCGACACCGGCGACAACCGCGATGATCACGGCGATGTAGAGCCAATGGGTGCGGTCCCGCTTGGTTTTGGGCGCGTCCAGCGGCGACGTCGCCGGAGACGGATGCTGGGAAGTAGTCATGTAAGGATGGTCGGACACGGCGTGAGCCAGGTCACGTTTTAGTTCATTTCGTTCACGGGAGGTGCGCCGCATGGTGGCCGACCGACTGTGGCGGTGGTCGCTGGCGGGTCAGGCCATCGCCCTGCAGATCCTGGTCATCACGCTGATCGTGGTGGCGGGCAGCGGGCTGGCCCTGCTGGACGCCCGCCAGGACGGCGACGCCGCCGCCGAGGCCCAGGTGCTGGGAATCGCCACCTCGCTGGCGGACTCCCCGTCCACGGCACAGGCGATCATCGACGGCGACGCGACGGCGACGCTGCAACCGGTCACCGAGCTGGTGCGCCGACACACCGACATCGCGTTCATCACCATCATGGCCCCCGACCGGACCCGCTACACCCACACCGACCCGAGCCAGATCGGTGGGCGCTACCTCGGCAACATCGAACCGGCCCTGCACGGTGAATCGTTCACCGAGGTCTACACCGGAACCCTGGGCCCGTCGATCCGCGCGGTGGTACCGGTCCACGACGCCGACGGCCGGGTGATCGGGCTCGTCGCCGCCGGCATCCTGCAGCAGAGCCTGGCCGAGCGGTGGCGCCAGCAGTGGTCGGTCATCGCCGCGGTGGGCGCCGGCGCACTCGCCGTGTCGCTGGTCGGGGTGTGGGGAATCCGGCGCAGGTTGTTGCGGCAGACCCGCGGGCTGCGTCCCGACGAGCTGCGGGTGATGTACGACCATCACGACGCGATCCTGCACGCGGTGTCGGAGGGCTTGATCGTGTTGGACCGCAACGGCGTGGTGCTGGTCAACGACGAGGCTCGCCGATTGCTGGCGCTGGGGCCCGGCCCGGTCTCGGTCGCCGACCTCCCGGAGTTCCTGCAGGCCGCCGATCCGGGGGTGCGCGACGAGCTGCACGTCACCGACGAGCGCGTGTTGGTGGTCAACCGGGCGAGGGTGCCCGACTCGGGCAGCGAGGTGGTGACCGTGCGGGACCGCACCGAATTGCAGGGCGCCCTCGGCGAACTGAGCTCCCTGCAGGTGCTGGCCGATTCGTTGCGCGCCCAGGCCCACGAGTCGGCCAACAAGCTGCACACCGTGATCACGATGGTCGAGATGGGCCGCCCGGCCGAGGCCGTCGCGGTGGCGACCAGGGAACTGGAACTCTCCCAACGGCTGGTGGATCGGCTGTCGGAGGCCGTCAGCGAGCCGGCCCTCGTCGCGTTGCTGCTGGGCAAGACCGCCCAGGCCGACGAACGCGGTATCGCGCTGTCGGTCACCGAGGACACCCAACTGCCCGCCGACGTCGCACTGACCGGTCAGGAATTGGTGACCGTGCTGGGTAATCTCATCGACAATGCGATGGATGCCTGTGATCGGGACGACCCGTGGGTCGAGGTGACGGTGACCCAGGACGCTGACGCGCTGCGAATCATCGTGGCCGACAGCGGTACCGGGATGGATGCCGACGAGTTCACCCGAGCGCAACGGCGGGGGTACTCGACGAAAACCGGCGACGGGCACGGTCTGGGCCTGGCGTTGGTCGCACAGGTGGTGCACCGCCACGGGGGCACGCTGAGCACCGATGCCGGCTACGGATCGGTGGTCTCGGTGGTGATCGGCCGGTGATCAGGGTGCTGATCGTCGAGGACGATGTGCTGATCGCCGAGGCGCATCGCACGTATCTCGGTCGGCTGCAGGGTTTTTCGCCGGCAGCCGTGGTGCACACCGCGCGTGACGCGATGCGCACCGCAGCCGGCGCGGCGGCGGCGGGGGAGCCGATCGACCTGGTGCTGCTCGACCTCGGCCTACCCGACGCGAGTGGCATCTCGCTGGCCTCCGGGCTGTCCGGTCTGGTCCCCGCCCCGGACATCATCGCCATCACCTCTGAGCGTGACCTGGAGATGGTGCGCGCCGCGGTCTCGCACGGGGCGCTGGCCTATCTGCTCAAGCCGTTCACCTTCGCCGCGTTCCGGGATCGGCTGGAGCGCTACCGGCGATACCGGACCGCTCTACCCGCCGGTACCGAGGCCGCCAGCCAGGCCGAGGTGGACCGGGCCATGGCGGAGTTGCGGATCGGCGCCGACCGGGCCGCCTCGCCCAAGGGTGCGGCCCCGCAGACCACCGACGAGATCGCCCGGGCCGTTCGCGACCGGCCCGGCGGGCTGACCGCCGACGAGGTCGCCGCCCAGGTCGGGGTGTCGCGAGTGACGGCGTGGCGGTACCTGGAACGCCTGGCCGACGAGGGCACCGTCACCCGCAACACCGACTACGGCAAGGCCGGCCGGCCCAAGACGCGCTATCAGTGGCGCTGACGACCTCCCGGATGACGCGTCCGGCGGCCGGACCCGCCAGATATCAACCGGGCAAATACTTCGTGTGCTGACAGCAAATTGATCGGGCCGGTTCTATGATTTTTTTCGACCGGTTTCCGAAAGGCTCGCTGTGCACAGGACTGGGATTCATCGACGGGTGTCTCTGCTGGCTGCCTCGGCCCTGCTGCTGCCCGCGGCGCCGGCCTTCGCCGCGCCGGAATCGGCGGAGAATTCGGTCACCGTTACGGTGAACACCGGCAGCGGTGATCTCAATGTGCGCTCGGCGCCGTCGACGACGAGCCAGCGGGTCGCCACCGTGCGCAACGGCGCCCGGATCACCATCACCTGCTACGCCCGCGGAACCGTGTTCGACGGCGGCCCCTACGACATGTCCACCGATCTGTGGAACCGGTTGGCCGACGGTGGCTACGTCACCGACGCGATGCTCGACACCGGGTCCGATGACCCTGTTGTGCCACCGTGCGCCACCGAATCGATGCGGCCGGCCCAGCCCAGGGCCGCCGGCAGAACCGTCGGCAGCAATCCCGGGGAAGAGGGATCCGCGCTGTGGGGCGCCTTGGAGAAGTGGTATTTCGCCTCCGGCAAGCGGTCCTACCCGGCGGTCGACGGTGCGCCGCGCGACCTGGCGTCCTCGGCCCGGGCGGCCGGCTGGACGGTCGTCCGGGAGCCCCGCGACCGCGCCGTGGTGGTGATTCCCCCCGGCGTGCTGGACGCGCCCGGCACGGGCCATGTCGCGTGGGTCGATGCCACCTCCAGCCGCCCGGACGGGACGTACCTGCGGATCACCGAGATGGCGGCGCCCGACACGGCGCCACACATCTGGTCGGGGCGCACGGTGCGGGCCCTTCCGGAGTTGTCCTACATCCTGTTGCCCTGACGCACCGCTAATTTGCCAGCTACGTCAATAGCGAACTTGCGCCACTGCGCGACCCGTCGAAAGTTTGCTGACGTGTCGGCTGTGATCTGCCTTTCATTTTCGCCACCAGGTCTGAGAGATGTGTGTGGGACGGGTGTGGTTGCGCCCCGCGGGGCAGTTAGCTGGTGGTGTCGAAGTTGCAGTTGAGAACGCTGAACGACATTGCTACGACAAGGTCACAACTGTATAACGATATTTTTCTGAGGGATGGCTGAGAGGTGGACCGGCAGTGAACTCGGCGAGCGACCGAAGGCCGGATTGGGTACCTTGTTCCGTCGCTAGACTCGGTTCAAACGCGTTCAACTCGGACGCTGGCGACTGAATCAAGTGCCGGGATAGTCATCCGGCGGAGGTGTCGAAGAGATGGCAAGTGTTGTTGTGCGCGCCAATGCGGCAGCGCTGAACGATTCCCAGAGCGCGTTCGCGGGTTCGGTCGCGATCAACCGCGGTCCGATCGCCGACCTCACCGCCAACGCCGATGCCATCGTGGTGGCCAACTACGGCGATGACAGCGTTGCCGTGGTGCGCCCCGACAATGCCGGGGCCCCCGCCCTGGTGTCGGTGGAGGGTGAACCGCTCGCGGTGGCCCTGACCGATGACCTGGCGTTCGTCGTGACCAGCGCCGCCGAGGCCGACACCGTTGCGGTCATCGACACCCGCACCCACGCGGTCGTGGGCAGCTATCCGCTGGCCTTTGCGGTCACCGCGGTGCTGGCCGGGCCGGACGGCAAGCGTGCCTACGCCGCGCGCGCCGGGCATGACCACGTGGATGTGGCCGTCATCGACATCACCGCCGATCGCGTCGGCACCATCGACATCGGGGCGGGCGCCGGCTCGACCATCGACGCACTCGCGGTCGACGCCGCCGGCCGGCGGCTCTACGTGGGCGTGACCACCAGCCGCGGCAGCCGCGTGGTGGTCGTCGACATCGAAACCGCCAAGGCGCGCAAGTCGATCGCTTTCGGCGCACCCATCCGTGACCTGGCCGTCGCGGCCGACGGAAGCGTCTACGTGCTGACCTCGGATCTGCAGGCCCGCGGTGTCGTCGAGGTCATCGACCCGAAGACCTTCGGCATCACCGCCAGCATCAACGCCGGCACCCTGCCGATCCAGATGGCGCTGTCGGCCGACGGTGCGCGCGCCTACGTCGTCGACTACGACCAGATCGCGGTGCTGTGCACCGTCACCCACGAGGTCATCGAGACCATCACCGTCGGTGCCCGCCCGGTTGCGGCCGCGCTGAACACCGCGGGCGACCGGCTCTACGTGGCCGATGTCGACGGCTGTGTCACCGCGTTCCGGGTGGCCGCCCCGGCTCCGCTGTATTCGCCGTTCGACGCCGTGGCATTCGATGCGGTGCGCGAGCTGGCGCCGGTCGGCGTCTGAACTCAGCCGGTTGCGCGGTTGCAGTCCAGCGATACCGAAATCGACTGACTGACCACTATTTCCACCAGGTCGGTGCCGCGGTGATGGTCCCCGCCGTGATGATCGCCGTCCTCGACGCTCACCCACTGGGTGATCTGCTGCGGGTTGCGGATACCGGTGACGGTGCACTGTTCCAGCGGTGCGCTGCCGATCCGGTCGACGTTGACGGTGTAGCCCTGCGCCTCGAGCATGCCGATCGTCTCCAGAGCGGTCTGTTCTGCTGAGGCCTGCGGTGGCGCCGCGAGCGCCGCGGCGGCGATCAATCCGGCGGTGAGTGCAATCGGACGCATCGTGCGCCCCCTGTCTGACGTGCTCAAAGGGTTCTGCCTGATACATCGCCGGCAGATGTCGATTCGTTGCAGACCGGCTGGTCGAAGGCGCTAACATCGCCGGCGTGCTGTCCACCATGCAGAATTGGCCGTTGACCATCGCCGCGATCCTGCGGCACGCCTGCCGGGTGAACGGTGACCGGGTGGTCACCACCGCCACCGGCCACGGCGGATACCGCAGCCTCAGTTACCGCGAGCTCGGGGAACAGGTCGCCCAGCTGGCGCACGGACTGCGTGGGCTCGGTATCACCGGGGATCAGCGGGTCGCCACGTTCATGTGGAACAACGCCGAGCATCTGGCCGTCTACCTGGCCGCCCCGGCGATGGGTGCGGTGCTGCACACGCTGAACATCCGGTTGTCCGCCGAACAGATCGCCTTCATCGCCAACGAGGCCGAGGATCAGGTCATCGTCGCCGATGCATCGCTGGTGGGGGTGCTGGCGCCGGTGCTGCCGCTACTGGACACGGTGCACACCGTGATCGTGGCCGGGGACGCGGATGCCGGCGCGCTGAGCGGGCACGGCGTCACCGTGCTGCGCTACGAGGACCTACTGGCGGGCCACCCGACCGAATTCGACTGGCCCGAGGTGGACGAGAACTCCGCCGCCGCGATGTGCTACACCAGTGGCACCACCGGAAACCCCAAAGGTGTTGTCTACAGCCACCGTTCGACATACTTGCATTCGCTGTCCACCTGCACCGCCAACGCGCTCGACGTCGGCAGCGACGATATTGTGTTGCCCATCGTCCCGATGTTCCACGCGAACGCCTGGGGGCTGGCCTACGCGGCGCTGATGGCCGGCGCCGACCTGGTCATGCCGGACCGCTTCCTGGACGGTGCCTCGCTGATCGAGCTCATCGAATCGCGCCGGCCCACGCTGGCCGGCGCGGTGCCGACGATCTGGAACGACGTCATGCACTGCCTGGAAAAGAGCCCGGGACATGACGTTTCGTCACTGCGGTTGGTGGCCTGCGGTGGGTCTGCGGTGCCGCTGTCGCTGATGCAGACATTCGAGCGCCAGCACGGGGTGTACATCCAGCAGGCCTGGGGAATGACCGAGACCTCGCCGGTGGCCACCGTCGCCAGGCCGCTGCCCGGTGTTGCGGAGGACCGGCACTGGGAGATGCGCAGCACCCAGGGGCGGCCGATGTGCGGGGTCGAGATCCGGGTTGTCGATGACGCCGGAGACCCGCTGCCCGCCGACGGGGAATCGGTGGGCGAATTGGAGGTTCGCGGGCCGTGGATCACCGGGGGTTATTACCTCGGCCGGGACGCCGAGAAGTTCGACAGCGGGTGGCTGCGCACCGGTGACGTCGGGCGTATCGATGCCGACGGCTTCGTGACGCTGACCGACCGGGCCAAGGACGTCATCAAGTCCGGCGGTGAGTGGATCTCCTCGGTGGAGCTGGAGAATCACCTCATCGGGCACCCGGGCGTGCTGGAGGCCGCCGTCGTCGGCGTGCCCGACGAGCGGTGGCAGGAACGTCCGCTGGCCCTGGTGGTCCTGCAGGAGGGCGTCGTGCACACCGCCGAGGAGCTGCGGGACTTCCTGGCCGACAAGGTGGTTCGCTGGTGGTTGCCGGAGCGGTGGGCCTTCGTGGACCAGGTGCCCCGCACCAGCGTCGGCAAGTACGACAAGAAGACCATCCGGTCCCGATACGCCGACGGCGCCTACGAAGTCATCACCCTGTAGCGATTCGTGGAGTCTTAGCCGTAATGGTTACGGGTAAAACTCCACAAATCGCTATTCGTCGCGCGGGATGACGATCACCGGCGCATCGGTACCCGCCAGGATGCGCGATGCCGTGGACCCCAGGAAGATTCGCTTCGGTGCGGCGAATCTGCTGGAGCCGACAACCAGCACGTCGGTATCGCCCCAATTGAGCTTCTTGAGCGCGGACTCCAGCGTCATGCCCTCGGCCACCAGCGATTCGATATCCGGTGACTCCGGCAGCGCCCGGGCGGCCACCGCCATGTTCTCTTGCGCGGCGTCGATCTGCATCTGCCGCAGTTCCTTGAGGTCTTCGGCCTCGGCCAGGTTCTCGGCGGATACCAGCGAGACCATCCGGATCGGGAGGTTCGCCGCGCTGGCCAGCGTGATGGCGAACGGCAACGGATTGTCGTCACCGGCCTTGCTGGGCACCGCGGCGGTGATGGCCTCGATGCGTTCGGGTGCATCGTCGGCATAGCCGCGCGGCGCCAGAGCGATGGGGATGGTCGAACTGTGCAGCAGCGCACTGGACACCGGACCGATGACATGCCCGCCGAAGAAGCCGTCGCGGGCGCCGCCGACCACGATGAGGTCCGATTGGTGTTCCTCGGCGAACTGCAGCAGTGTTTCGGCGAACGATTCGCCCACCAGGACATGGGCATTGACCGAGTCGGCGACGCCGGTGAGGGCGGACACCGCCTTGGCGATCCACTCCTGGCCCCGTGTGATGAGCAGCTTTTGGTATTGGGCGCGCCCCGGATGGCCATCCGGAAGTTCCTCGCGCACCACCAGCACGACATCGACGTCGGCGCGGAACGTGCGCGCCAACGCCGCCGCCAGTGCGACGCCGTCGTCGCCGGTCGGGGTCGCCAGGTATCCCACTGTCAGATGCATGGTGCTGCCTGTTCTTTCGTATCAGTACACATCGGGGACTTTGACTTCGGTGCGGGCGTTGAGTGTTTCGCCGCGGAAGAAACGTTTGGTGCCGAAGGCGAAGCAGGCCAGCATGAGCGGCACGCCGAGCACCAGCATGCCGACGCCGAGCACGAACACGCCGCCGATCGGACCGAACGCGGTGTAGCCGTAGTCGGGGGCGATCATGTCCTTGGCGCTGATGCCGAACGCGACGGCCATCGCCAGCCCGCCCAGCAGCGGGAAGATGCCGCGGAAGAACAGGTTTCGGACCGAGGAGAACAGCGTCGCGCGGAAGTACCAGACGCAGGCGAACGCGGTGATGCCGTAGTAGAACGCCACCGCCAGGCCCAGCGAAGCCACCGAATCGGCCAGCGCGTTCTCGGAGAGGAACGTCAGGACCAGGTAGAAGAACAGCGCCATCGCGCCCATCACGATGGTGCCGAAGGCGGGGGTCATGTACTTGGGGTGGACATTGGCGAATCGTTTCGGCAGTGCCTCGTAGACCGCCATCGACAGGGTGCCGCGGGCGGTCGGCAGGATGGTGGTCTGGGTGGACGACAGCGCCGACACCGACACGGTGAGCAGCAGCAGCGACGCCAGAATCGAACCGCCCACCGGCCCGCCGAGCACGGTCAGCACATCGTCGGTGTTGTTGGGGTTGTTCAGGCCGATTCCCACGACGCTGAACCCCGAGAACGATTGCACGGCGTAGGCCACCAACACGTAGGTGCAGACCAGAATCAGGGTGGTGATGACCGCGGCGATCCCGGGCGTCTTGCCGGGATTCTTGGTCTCCTCACCGACGGCCAGGCAGGCGTCCCAGCCCCAGTAGATGAAGATGCACAGGATGATCGCCGCCGCGATGGAGGACACGTCGAGGCCCGACGGCCACAGCCACGACAGTTGCGGGGAGACGGCCTGAGCCCCCGCGGTGCCGGTGAACACCCGGGCCAGAGCCCAGATGCTGGCGATGATCAACACGCCGAACTGGATGACGATGAGCACGTTCTGCATCCGCTCGGACACCACCACGCCGCGGGCGCTGACCAGGGTCATCGAGATGATGAAGAACGACCCGAGTGCCACCTTGGCGAACAGATTCTCGGCGAGCGCGTCCTGGCCGAGGAACTTGAACAGGTAGATGGCCGCCACCTCGGCGACGTTGGCCAGCACGATGATCGCCGAGACGGCCAGGCCCCACCCGCCGATCCAGCCGATCCACGGGCCGAAGGCCTTGGTGCCCCAGGTGAAGGTCGTCCCGCAGTCGGGGGTGTCCTGCGAGAGCTCCTTGTAGGCGAAGGCCACCAGCAGCATCGGGATGAAGGCCAGCACGAACATCGCCGGTGCCTTGTCGCCGACGTTGAGCACCACATACCCCAGCGTGGCGGCCAGGCTGTACGCGGGTGCCACCGCAGCCAGCCCGATCACCACATTGCCGACCAGACCCAGCGCCCCGGCTTGCAGACCCTTGTCTGTGGTCATCGGTGCCGGTTGTTCCGCGATTGCCATTTGCAGGAATATACGGTTTCAGTTGTCTGCATGGGTAGATACGACGAAAAGGTTTTCTTTGAGGTAACACGACGACGGATTCGCTTCTTTAGGTGACTTTTCAACAGTCCTAGACTCAGCGTGTGACCGCGCACGCATGGGCCGACGAATTCGAGGCCCTGCGTCCGCATCTGCTCGCCGTCGGATATCGCCTGACCGGGACATACGCCGACGCCGAGGACATTGTGCAAGACGCCTGGCTGCGCTGGCACGGTTGCGCCGAGGACATCGCCGATCTGCGGGCCTGGCTGACCACGGTGGTCAGCCGGTTGGGGTTGGACCGGCTACGTTCGGCCGCCCACCGCCGCGAGGCCTATGTCGGGCAGTGGCTGCCCGAGCCGGTGGTCACCGGATTCGGCCGCGACGACCCGCTGGCCGCCGTGGTGGCCGGCGAGGACGCCCGGTTCGCGGCCATGGTGGTGCTGGAGCGCCTGACCCCGGACCAGCGGGTGGCCTTCGTCCTGCACGATGGTTTCGGTGTCCCGTTCGGCGATATCGCCGACGTGCTCGACGTCAATGCCGCGGCCGCGCGTCAGTTGGCCTCACGGGCACGCCGTGCCGTTCAGCAGGCACCGCCTCCGGTATCCGACGGCACCCACGACGAGGTGGTCGGGTCGCTGATGGCCGCGCTGGCCGATGGCGATCTCGACGCCGCGGTCCGGCTGCTGCACCCCGACGTCACCTTCACCGGGGATTCGAACCGGCGGGCTCCCACGGCCGCACGGGTCATCCACGGACCCGACAAGGTGGCGCGCTTCCTGTTCGGGCTGGCGCAGCGGTACGGGCCGAACTGGCTCGCGGGCAATCAGCTTGCGCTGATCAACGGCGAGCTCGGCGCCTACACCCCGGGTGCCGCCGCGCTCGACGGCTACCCGGAGCTGATGCCGCGCATCACCGCGATGACGATCCGGGACGGAAAGGTCTGTGCGCTCTGGGATATCGCGAACCCGGACAAGTTCACCGCCTCTCCGCTGCGCGGTCAGCTCTGATCGGCCCACGGGATACGGCACGCGTCGCCCGAGCTGAAACCCTGCTCGGTGATACCCAGCGCCGAGTACATCCGGGCCCGCATGTTCTCCACGCCGATCTGATATGTCAGCTCGATCACACCGTCGTCGCCGATCCGCTGCCGTAGGTCGGCCACCTGCTCGTCGGTCACGGTGTGCGGATCGGTGGTGATCGCGTCGGCATAGCCGATCGCGGCGCGCTCGTCATCGCTGAACGACGGCGATGTCGCGTAGTCGTCGATGTGCTTGAGCCGATCGACGTCCAGGCCATCGAGACGCTGCAGCATCGCACCGAAGTCCACGCACCAGGAGCAGCCGATGGTGCGGGCGGTCCAGAACACCGCAAGTTCGCGCACGCTGGTGGGAAGCCTCGTCGATCCGGCCTGCAGCATCGCCTCGTGCACGCCGTTGGCGATCAGCAGCCGGGGATGGTGGGCGGCGACGGTGAAGGGTTCGGGCACCTCGCCGAACCGCCGCTTGGCATAGCGGTACATCATCCGGGTGAGCGGTCCGGCGTGGGCGGGGGTCAGTGCAGGAATTCTCGTGGTCATAACGGGTAGACGAAACAGCGAGCCAGATTGTGACGGGCATAAGCCGTTCGAACCGGGCGCGGGCGGGTAGAGAGGAACCGTGACTGACATGCCGCCGAGCCGAGGCTCGGTATTCGGGGCCCACCTTCGATCGGCTGCCGTGGTATCCGTGCAGATCGTGGCGGTGTCCGCCGCGCTGTGGATCTTCGCCTGGCTACTCGGCGAGGGGTGGGTGATCATTCTGCCCGTCGCCCTGGCGGTGGTGATCTGCACCGTGCTCTGGCCGCCGGTGCGGTGGATGCGGGCCAAGGGTCTGCCGCCGGCCGCAGCCGCGCTGAGCATGTTGCTGGTCGCCCTGGCCGTGATCGGCGGCCTGATCGCCGCGGTGGCCCCCGCCATCGTGGAGCAGTCCACCGAACTCGCCGAGCAGGCGAGCGCCGGGGTGGTGCAGGTGCGTGACTGGCTGGGCGGCCCCCCGCTGAACATCAGCCAGGCGCAACTTGATTCGGCCGTCACCGCTATCAACGACCAGCTGAACTCCAGCAGCTCCCAGATCGCAGCGGGAGTGTTCACCGGCGTGGGCGCGGCGACATCGGCACTGGTGACCGTCTTCACCACCGTCGTGGTGACGTTCTTCCTCCTCAAGGACGGGCCGCAGTTCATCCCGTGGCTACGGCGGTCCGTCGGGCATCCCGCGGCCCCCCACCTGGCCGAGCTGCTGCAACGCATCTGGTCGAGTCTGGGCGGATTCATCCGCACCCAGGCGTTGGTCAGCTTCGTCGACGCCGCGCTCATCGGGATCGGGCTGGTGATCCTGGGTGTACCCCTGGCCTACGCCCTGGCCATCGTCACGTTCATCGGTGGCTTCGTGCCGATCGTCGGCGCGTTCGTCGCCGGCGGTCTCGCCGTGCTGATCGCCCTGGTGGCCAACGGCCCCGTCGTCGCCCTGATCGTGCTGGGCATCATCGTCGCGGTGCAGCAGTTGGAGGGCAACGTGCTGCAGCCGTGGCTGCAGTCCAAGTCGATGAAACTGCACGCCGTGATCGTGCTGCTGGCGGTCACGCTGGGGGCGTCGACCTTCGGTGTCGTCGGGGCGTTCCTGGCGGTCCCGGTGGCCGCGGCGCTGGCCGTCATCATCCGCTACTACGACGAGCAGGTGGCCGAACGGGCGGGGGAGAACATCGGGCCGGAGCTTCCGCCCGAGTAGCACCGGCCAATCTGAAGTAGATGGCGAGAGTGGCGGGAGTTTCCGCGAACTAGTTCAGATTCGGCGGAGGGGGAACCTGCTGGCGTTGCGCTGCGTCTGAATCCACATGGTGTTTCTGGGATCGGAGGCGCTGGCGGCCGGCGCGGTCACCCGGCATCAGCTGACTCATCACCATGAGATGTTGCATCGTGACGTGTACATCGCCCGCGGGGCCGAACTGACTCCCAGCGACAAAGCGCGTGCGGCGTGGTTGTGGTCCCGGCGGCGAGCCGTCGTGGCCGGACTCTCCGCCGCGGCGCTGCACGGCTGCAAGTGGATCGACGCCGCCGAGCCGGCCGAACTGAATCAGCGCAGCCAGCACAAGGTGGCCGGCATCATGCTGCACTGCGAGCGATTGGATTCCGCCGAGATCAGCGTCGTCCACGGCATACCCGCGACGACGCCGGCCCGGACGGCCTTCGACCTCGGGCGACGGCGGGGCCCGGTGAGTGCTGTGCTGCGCCTCGACGCATTACTGCAGGCGACCACGCTCACGGTCACCGACGTGCGTGCGCTCATCGGTTCGCACGGGGGCGCCCGCGGAGTCGTCCAACTGCGCCACGTGCTCGCGCTCGCCGATGACGGAGCCGAGTCGCCCCAGGAGACCCGTCTGCGGTTGGTTCTGACCAAGGCCGGGATGCGCCCGTCGCGAACCCAGATCGAGGTGTACGACGAGTACCGCTTCATCGGCCGGCTCGACATGGGTTGGCCCGAGTGGAAGGTCGGTGTGCAGTACGACGGTGCGCAGCACTGGACCGACCCCCGCCAGCGCGCACGGGACATCGAACAGGATGCGCGGTACCGGGAACTGGGGTGGCGGATCATCCGGGTGGATGCCGATCTGCTGCGGCGCCGTCAGCTGACGATAATCCGCCGCGTGCGAGGCGATCTGGACGCCGCCGGGGCACCCCATCCGTTGCCCAATATGAAGAAGATGGCGAGATTTCTGGGAAATCTCGCCATCTAGTTCAGACTCGGGCGGACCGAACCTAGCGCGCGAACATCAGCGCGCGCTTGACCTCTTGGATCGCCTGGGTGACCTGGATGCCACGCGGGCAGGCCTCGGTGCAGTTGAACGTGGTGCGGCAGCGCCACACCCCGTCGACCTCGTTGAGGATGTCCAGGCGCTCGGCGGCGCCCTCGTCCCGCGAATCGAAGATGAACCGGTGTGCGTTGACGATCGCGGCCGGCCCGAAGTAGGAGCCCTCGCTCCAGTACACCGGGCACGAGGTGGTGCAGCACGCGCACAGGATGCACTTGGTGGTGTCATCGAAGCGGGCCCGATCGGTCGCGCTCTGGACGCGCTCCTTGGTCGGCGCGTTGCCGCTGGTGATCAGGAACGGCTTCACCGCGCGGTAGGCGTCGAAGAAGGGCTCCATGTTCACGATCAGATCCTTTTCCACGGGCAGCCCGCGGATCGGTTCGATCGTGATGGTCAGCGCCTTGGAAGCCTTCTTGGGCAGCAGATCCCGCATCAGCACCTTGCACGCCAACCGGTTCACCCCGTTGATGCGCATGGCGTCCGACCCGCACACGCCGTGCGCGCAGGACCGGCGGAACGTCAGGGTGCCGTCGAGGTACCACTTCACGTAGTGCAGCAGGTTGAGCAGCCGGTCGCTCGGCAGGCACGGGACACGGAAGCTCTGGTAGCCGGCCTCGTCGGGGGCATCCGGGTTGAACCGGGCGATCTTCAGCGTGACCATCACCGCACCGTCGGGGACGGGCGGCAGCTCGGGGCTCTTGGTGTCGGGTTCAATGACAGCAGTCATCAGTACTTCCGTTCCATCGGCTCGTAGCGGGTCTGGACCACGGGCTTATAGTCCAGCCGGATATCGCTCAGCAGATCGGTGCCCTCTTTGTAGGCCATCGTGTGACGCATGTAGTTGGTGTCGTCCCGGTTCGGGTAGTCCTCGCGCGCATGGCCGCCACGGGATTCCTTGCGGTTGAGCGCACCGACGACGGTGACCTCGGCCAGCTCCAGCAGGAAGCCCAGCTCGATGGCTTCCAGCAGATCGCTGTTGTAGCGCCTGCCCTTGTCCTGCACCGTGATCCGCGAGTAGCGCTCCTTGAGCGCATGGATGTCGGTCAGTGCCTGCTTGAGCGTCTCTTCGGTGCGGAACACCGCGGCGTTGTTGTCCATCGACTGCTGTAGCGCGGTGCGGATATCGGCGACACGCTCGTTGCCGTGCTCGGAGAGGATGTCGCCGACCCAGTCGACGACCATGCTCGCCGGGTTCTCCGGCATGTCGACGTGGTTGTGGTTGAGCGCGTACTCGGCGGCCGCGATGCCGGCGCGGCGGCCGAACACGTTGATGTCGAGCAGCGAGTTGGTGCCCAGCCGGTTGGAGCCGTGCACCGACACACACGCGCATTCACCGGCGGCGTACAAACCGGGGATGATGTTGGTGTTGTCGCGCAGCACCTGGCCGTTGACGTTGGTCGGGATGCCGCCCATCACGTAGTGGCAGGTGGGGTACACCGGCACCAGTTCGGTGACGGGGTCCACGCCGAGGTAGGTGCGGGCGAACTCGGTGATATCGGGCAGCTTCGCCTCCAGCACGTCCTCACCGAGGTGGCGCACGTCGATGTAGACGTAGTCCTTGTTCGGTCCGGCGCCGCGGCCTTCGAGTACCTCGAGCACCATCGAGCGGGCGACGATGTCACGCGGGGCCAGGTCGACGATGGTCGGTGCGTAGCGCTCCATGAAGCGCTCACCGTCGGCGTTGAGCAGACGGCCGCCCTCGCCGCGCACGGCCTCGGAGATCAGGATGCCCAGCCCGGCAAGACCTGTCGGGTGGAACTGGTGGAACTCCATGTCTTCCAGGGGCAGTCCCTTGCGGAAGATGATGCCCAGGCCATCACCGGTGAGGGTGTGCGCGTTGGAGGTGGTCTTGTACATCCGCCCCGATCCGCCGGTGGCGAAGACGATCGCCTTGGCGTGGAAGACGTGGATGTCACCGGTGGCCAGCTCGTAGGCGACCACGCCGGTGGCCACCGGGCCGCCGGGGGTGTCGGTCAGGACGACGTCGAGGGCGTAGAACTCGTTGAAGAACTCGACGTCGTGCTTGACGCAGTTTTGGTACAGGGTCTGCAGGATCATGTGGCCGGTGCGGTCGGCGGCGTAACAGGCCCGGCGGACCGGGGCCTTGCCGTGGTCGCGCGTGTGACCGCCGAAGCGGCGCTGGTCGATTCGGCCCTCGGGGGTGCGGTTGAACGGCATCCCCATCTTTTCCAGGTCATAGACCGCGTCGATGGCTTCCTTGCACATGATCTCGACGGCGTCCTGGTCGGCGAGGTAGTCCCCGCCCTTGACGGTGTCGAAGGTGTGCCATTCCCAGTTGTCGTCCTCGACGTTGGCCAGCGCGGCGCACATGCCGCCCTGGGCGGCGCCGGTGTGACTGCGGGTCGGGTAGAGCTTGGTCAGCACCGCGGTGCGGGCGCGCGGTCCGGCCTCGACGGCCGCGCGCATGCCGGCGCCGCCCGCGCCGACGATGACGACGTCGTAACGATGTTCTTGAATCATCCTGCGTCCCTAGCTAGATATTGGCGTCGAACGTGACGAGCACGTAGCTGCCCAGCACCAGTGTGAAGCCGGTGGCCAACAGCAGCAGTGAGTTCAGCCAGAACTTGGTGGTGTTCTTGCGGGCGTAGTCGCCGATGATGGTGCGCATCCCGTTGGCGCCGTGGATCATCGCCAGCCACAGCAGCGCCATGTCCCAGATCTGCCAGAACGGCGAGGCCCAGCGCTCGGCGACATAGTTGAAGTCGATGCGGTACACGCCGTCTTCCCAGAGCAGCATGATGAACAGATGGCCCAGCGCCAGGAACACCAGGGCGACGCCGGAGAACCGCATGAACAGCCAGGCGTACTTCTCGAAGTACGGGATGCCGCGCGGCCTGCGCGGTGCGCGCGGGTGATCGAGGCTCGCCGGCCGGTCGTGCTCTTTCTCCTGCACCGGGGCGATGCGCCCCTCCTTGTGGTGCGGGGTCCAGGCGCCCGCTGCCTCGCTCACAGGAACCGCTCCGCCATGTGCATACCGATCACTCCCAGGGACGGGATCATCACGGCCAGCCACACGCCGGCGATGACCCACAACATCTTGCGCTGATACTTGGGCCCCTTGGCCCAGAAGTCGATCAGGATGACCCGGATGCCGTTGAGTGCGTGATACAGCACCGCGGCCACCAGGCCGATCTCCATGAGCCCGATGATCGGCGTCTTGTAGGTCTCGATGATCGAGTTGTACGCCTCGGGGCTGACCCGGACCAGTGCGGTGTCGAGCACGTGCACCAGCAGGAAGAAGAAGATCGTGGCACCGGTGATGCGGTGCAACACCCAGCTCCACATGCCTGGGTCGCCGCGGTACAGACTGCGGCGGCGCGCCGGTTTCGCTCGCGGTGCCGGGATATCGGATTCCGCGGCCGTGGCTGTGCTCATTGAGTCCTCCAACGCCTTCGGTGGACGGTTGGGGAGAAGGCTGATTCCGTCCCCAAACCTCGGGGCGACTCTAATCCCATTTGGGGCCGCTGAAGAACTAGCCTGGGTGTCCAGGCACCCCTCTTACCACAAAGTTAGGGTTACCTACCTTGGTCCACCGTTCGGTGGGGGCTGTGTTCGGAATGCATTCAGATGAAGATGAACGGACATCGAATGACTGCTGAAATCGATTGGATTGCACTGCGCGACAAGGCGATTGATGCCTCCCGGCGGGCCTATGCACCATACTCCAGTTTCCCGGTCGGGGCGGCGGCAATCGTCGACGATGACCGGATCATCCTCGGATGCAATGTGGAGAATGTCTCATATGGCCTAGGTCTCTGTGCGGAGTGCGCTGTGGTCTGCGCCCTGCATTCCGGCGGTGGCGGACGGCTGGTGGCGCTCAGTTGTGTGGCCGCCGACGGGGCCCCGCTGATGCCGTGCGGTCGGTGTCGGCAGGTGCTCTACGAGCACGGCGGGCCGGAATTGTTGATCGACCATCCCGGCGGCCCGAAACGGCTCGCCGAACTGCTGCCCGACGCCTTCGGGCCGTCCGATCTGGAGCGAGCATGACCCCGAAGCCGAGCGGGAGTGAGGATCGCAGCGAGGTACGAGCGAGGACCGGAGCGAGTGGGAGGCGAGCATGACATTCGATGCGCCGACGGTGATCAGGACCAAACGCGATGGTGGTGTGCTCTCCGATGCCGCGATCGACTGGGTGATCGCCGCCTACACCGACGGTCGGGTCGCCGACGAGCAGATGTCGGCCCTGTTGATGGCGATCTTCCTGCGCGGCATGACCGGTGCGGAGATCACCCGGTGGACGACGGCCATGATCGCGTCGGGCGAACGGTTCGACTTCGGTGATCTGGGACGTCCGTTGGTGGACAAGCACTCCACCGGTGGGGTCGGCGACAAGATCACCATCCCACTGGTACCGGTGGT
Organism: Mycobacterium adipatum; assembly: GCF_001644575.1. NCBI lineage: Bacteria > Bacillati > Actinomycetota > Actinomycetes > Mycobacteriales > Mycobacteriaceae > Mycobacterium > Mycobacterium adipatum. The sequence continues at coordinate 4,972,321 of NZ_CP015596.1, read as the reverse complement.
ACTGGCTTGTGGCGCCGCGGTCCCGCAGGCCGCCGGGCGCGGGCTCGGCCACACCGGTGGCACGCTCGACAAGTTGGAAGCGATCCCGGGTTTCACCGCAGAACTGTCCAAAGCCCGCATCCGCCAACAACTCTGCGAGGTCGGTGCCGCGATCTTCGCCGCCGGCGCGCTGGCGCCCGCCGACCGCAAGATCTATGCGCTGCGCGATGTCACCGCGACCACCGAATCGCTGCCGCTGATCGCGAGCTCGGTGATGAGCAAGAAGCTCGCCGAGGGTGCGCAGACTCTGGTGCTCGACGTCAAGGTGGGCCGCGGGGCGTTCCTGAAGACCGAGGCCGAGTCGCGCGAGCTGGCCGCGACCATGGTCGCGCTCGGCAACGACTCCGGGGTCCCGACCAGGGCGCTGCTGACCGACATGAACCGGCCGCTGGGACGCGCGGTCGGCAACGCCGTCGAGGTCGCGGAGTCACTGGAGGTGCTCGCCGGCGGCGGCCCGGCCGATGTGGTCGAACTGACGCTGGCACTGGCCGGCGAGATGCTCGCTGCCGCGGGCATCGACGGGGTGGATCCGGCCCAGACGCTGACCGACGGCACCGCCATGGACCGGTTCCGGGCGCTGGTCGCCGCGCAGGGCGGTGATCTGTCCGCGCCGCTGCCGATCGGGGCGCATTCGGAGAGGGTGCTGGCGCCCACCGGGGGTGTGATGGGCGATATCGATGCGATGGCCGTCGCCATGGCGGCCTGGCGCCTCGGGGCCGGCCGGGCCGGGCCGGGCGATCCCGTGCAGCCCGGTGCCGGGGTGCAGATCCACCGTCGCCCCGGTGAACCCGTCGCCGCCGGGGACACGCTGTTCACGCTGTACACCGACACCCCCGAGCGACTGGCGCCGGCGCTGGCCGAGCTCGACGGTGGGTGGATCATCGGATTGCGGGCGCCGACGCTCGGTCCGCTGATCATCGACCGCATCGGTTAGCGGTCGGGTCGGCGACACTTGGGTGAACTGGGCTGCCGAACGGCGCCGGCGCGGGCAAGATGGGTAGATGAGTACGCCACTGACGCTGGACCTCATCCGCCAGGCGCCCAAGGCCCTGTTGCACGATCACCTCGACGGCGGCCTGCGGCCGGCCACCGTGCTGGAGCTGGCGCGCGAGGTCGGCTACGACGAGTTGCCGGCCGATGACGCCGACGAGTTGGCGACCTTCTTCCGGACCGCCGCGCACAGCGGTTCCCTGGTCCGCTATCTGGAACCCTTCGCGCACACCGTCGGGGTGATGCAGACGCCGGACGCGCTGTACCGGGTGGCTTACGAATGCGTGGAGGACCTCGCCGAGGACAACGTCGTCTACGCCGAGATCCGATTCGCCCCCGAACTGCACATCGACGGCGGGCTCTCGCTGGATGCGGTGGTCGACGCCGTGCTCGACGGTTTCGCGGCGGGAGAGAAGGCGGCCGCCGCTGCGGGCCGCGCGATCGTGGTCCGCTGCCTGGTCACCGCGATGCGCCACGCCGCGCGGTCCCGCGAGATCGCCGAGCTGGCGGTGCGGTTCCGCGACCGCGGGGTGGTCGGATTCGACATCGCCGGCGCGGAGGCCGGCTATCCGCCGAGCCGACACCTGGACGCCTTCGAATACATGCGAAGTAACAACGCGCGCTTCACTATTCACGCGGGCGAGGCGTTCGGGCTGCCGTCCATCCACGAGGCCATCGCGTTCTGCGGGGCGGACCGGTTGGGCCACGGTGTGCGTATCGTCGACGACATCACGGTCACCGAGGACGGCACCTTCGAGCTGGGCCGGCTGGCGGCACTGCTGCGGGACAAGCGAATTCCGCTGGAATTGTGTCCGAGTTCGAATGTGCAGACCGGTGCCGTCGACAGCATCGCCGAGCACCCGTTCGACCTGCTGGCGCGCGCCAGATTCCGGGTCACGGTGAACACCGACAACCGGTTGATGAGCGACACCACCATGAGCCAGGAGATGATGCGCCTGGTCGAAGCGTTCGGCTACGGCTGGAGCGACCTGGAACGATTCACCATCAACGCGATGAAATCGTCGTTCCTGCATTTCGACGAGCGCCTCGCGCTCATCGACGGGGTGATCAAGCCCCGCTACGCGGTGCTCATCGGCTGACGATTTGTGGAGTTTTAGCCGTAACCATTCCGGTGTGGTGTCTCGGGACATCGTTGACACTTATGTCTCGGGACATCGCTGACACCTATGGTGCCGGTTGGGGTTCTCGGGTGCGATAGCTTCTGGTGTTCTTGTCGCCAGGTTGGTACTTGCGGGTGGGGTCGACAGTGAGTGTCCGGACCAGGCGGTTGCCGCTGAAGATGATGATGTGCTCGCCGTCGCGGATGCTGTCGCACGTGTGGCCGGCCCACCGTAAGCCGACGTTGACGTCGTAGGGCGCCACGAAGAGCCGTCCGGTTTTACGGTCGACGGTGTGTCGGGACACGAATACCGGTGCAGGCAGTGGTCGGTCGATGGGACGGGCTGCGGCTGTGGCGTGAAAGGCCTCAGCCGGGGTCGCTCCTTTGAGCGCGCGGTGGGGCCGGTGGTGGTTGTAGAAGCCGCGGAACTGCTCGAGTAGATCGTTGAGGTCATCGATGGTGGCTGCTGGGTCGCGCGCGTTGAGCCACTTTTTCAGTGTCTGCCAGAACCGTTCGATCTTGCCGCAGGTCTGCGGATGAAAGGGCGCGGAGTTGATGGTGCGCACACCAAGGGCTCGTAGGTTGCGCTCGAACGCGGATTCATGCGCGTGGAATCTTCCGGTGTAGACGATTCCGTTGTCCGACAATGACATCGACGGCACACCACACTCGGCTATGCCAGCGATGATGACCGACCAGACGAGGTCACCGTCGGCGTCACCGCGAGCTGCGCGCAATCCCACCAGGTAGCGGGAGTGATCATCGAGGGTGCCCGCGATGGCCACCGCGCTGCCATCCGCCAGTGACCATTGGGTCCAATCGGACTGCCAACATTCGTTGGGCCGGGCGAAGGTGAACCGTTTGGTCGCCGACTTGGGACGCTTCTGGGGCTGCGGGGTGATCGCTCCACGGCGGGTCAAGATCTGCCAGACCGTCGATGGCGAGGGCACTGAGTGTATTCCGTCGCGTTGCAGCGCCCACACAATCGACTGGGCACCATGATCTTTGCCCGCTTCGAGCAATTGTTTGCGCCGCCGCAGCACAAGATCTTCGATCTCGGGAGAAGTCTGACCCGGTGAGGTCAACGGGCGACGCGAACGATCGCGTAGCCCGTCAACCCCTTCGTCCTGGAAGCGCTGACGATACTTGTAGAACGTCTGTCGACTGATCTGCTCCTGGCGGCAGAACTGCGCCACGTTTTCTATCTGCCCGGCCAGCGCCGCAGCCATACGAATGTCCATCGCCGTCACCTTCTGGGCCATGAACCATGCTGGTCCACGCCCTACTCAGGTGTCAGCGATGTCCCGAGACATATCAGTGTCAGCGATGTCTCCGAACAGCACACCGTAACCATTCCGGCTAAAACTCCACAAATCACTCGGGGCGGAGCCGGGATTCGACGAAACGCTCCAGCTCTTCCCACTGGTCCACGGCTGCTGCCGGGGAACCCTTGGGCTTGGGCTGGGCGGGGTCCAGCACGTGCTCGACGAACGCGCCCAACGGCTGATCGCTCTGCAATGCCTTCGACACGCTGGGGTCCTGGGCGTAATCGCCGACGTCCCTGAGGAATTCCAGCGCCAGGTCGAGCTGGTCGCGGTCGACCGCCTCGGGGCCGTCGGCGATATCGTCGGCCAGCCCGGACAGCACGTAGATGTTCTCGTCGGTCACCTCGACGCGCAGTGAACCGTCGGTGGCGGCGGTGCGGATGATCTCGTAGGAACTGAAGCCGGAGAGGTCGCTCTCATGCTCGTCGGCCAGGTAGCGGGCCAGTGCCCGCTCGGAGTTGAAGACACTGATGCGACCGTTGCGGCCCAGGAAGCGGGGGTCGTCGCCGACGTAGCAGCGCAACGTGTACAGCGTGCCACCGCTGGTCATGACGCGGATGGGGTCGATACCGACCTGGGTCCAGAAATCCTTGTCGCTGCCCAGGACCTGGCGCTCGGCCTCGGCCTCCAGCGCCTCGCTCTCCTCCTCGGTGTCCACCTCGCCCTCGATGATCACCTCGTCGTCATCGTCGATGACGAGGTCGTCGATTTCGGGAGCGGGTTCGGCGAGTTCGGCTTCGGCCTTTGCCGATGCCGCCTCGGGAACATCGGGCGTCTTCACCAGGGCGTCGATGGCGTCGATGACACCGTCCCAGGCCCGGCCGATCACCGCTTCGATCTCGGCCCACCGCTTACGTCCGGCGCGGCCATTGAACGCCTCGACGCCACCGCCGATGGTGCCGAGCACCGGGTTGCCGTTGAACATCTTGGTCACGGTGGGCAGATCGCACACCGACCCGATGGACGACACGAACCCCAGGGCGCCGCGCAGCGTCCTGACGGAATCCTCGGTGGGCTTCTCGGCGACCAGCTCGGGGACACCGATCAGGTCATGCTGCTGGTCCTCGGCGGGGGCGAACCGGTGCGCGTTGGCCTGGGTCAGCTTCTCCCATGCGGGGTGATCGGTGAGGTCGTTGTCGCTGTCGGTGCGCACGAACGCCGCCAGGTCGGCAACCGACTCGAAGGCGAAGATGTCTTCGTCCTTGCCGAGGAACGCCTCCCATTCGTCGCCGGCATCGCGCCAGCGCGGAGCCCACAGGGTGTACAGGTCGCCATTGGTCAGTCCGATCCGGACCGGCACGATGTCAGCCGCCATGGCGCACAGCGTAACGATGTCAGCTGGGGTCTTCGGAGGGTCGTCCACCCAAACGCTCGAGCAGACGGACTTTTCCCGGTTCCTCCGTGCGCTCGGCGGCGATCCGGTCGAGGGCCTCGGCGTGGGCGCGCACCGCGGCCACGGTGTCCTCAAGGGTGCGACGCAGCGCGTCGATCCTCATGCGGTGGGCCGCCAGAATCCCTGGAAACCCTGCCCGGCGTTGGTGGTTCTGATCGCCGACAACTGGACCGGGTCACCGGCCTCCACCATGACGCCGTTGCCGACCACCATGGCCACGTGACCGTCCCATACGGCCAGGTCACCGGGGCGCAGCGAGTCGGAGTCGACGGCCGCGCCGATATCCTGCTCCTGGGCCAGCCGCGGGATGTCCAGCCCGGCCTGGTGATAGGCCCACTGGGTGAGCCCGCTGCAGTCCAGCCCGACCCCGGCCGTCGTTCCGCCCCACTGATAGGGCACCCCGAGTTGGGTGAGCGCGTGCCGCACGGCGCCGGCGGCGACGGCGTTGGGGGCCGTGACGGTGCTGCCGTCGGGCAGGGTGACCGCGACACCCGCACCGAACTGCGCGGCATCCGGCACGTCGTCACGCAGCGCGGTGAAGGCGGCCTCGGTCACCGGCGCCGGAGCCGGCCCGGAGCCCGTCCCGCCCACCGGCCCGGACCCCGTCCCGCCCACCGGCCCGGATCCCGTCCCGAAACCCGGTGCCGAGCCCGGCACCGATCCGCCGCTGCCGGCCGGGGCCACACCGGCGGGCGCGGCGCCCGTGAGGTTGTGCGCGCCGGCGTCGAGTTCGGAGCGCAGCTCCTCGAGCATCCGCAACGCCCGGGCCAACGCCTCGCGCGCCTCGTCGACGAGTTGTTCGGCGGCCCCCGGGCGCTCCAGCGCGGTCTCCAGTGCCGCGGCACGGGCCTCGAAATCGGCGATGAGACGCTGCAGTGCGGCCCGCACCCGTGCGACGGCCTCGGTGGCCGCCGCGACCTCGGCACCCAGCGCCGCGACCCGGTCGCCCAGCAGACGGGCCGTGGCGACCGCGCGTCCCAGACGGTCGGCGGCCGAGGCGGCTGCGCTGCCGTTCCAGGACGTCAGCATCTGCTCACCGGTCCCGGCGATCGCCGCGGCGGCGGCATCCAGCTGCTGCGCCCACCCGGCCAACGCGGCCGCCGGCGGCCCCGGCGGCCCGGACCCGACGAGGGCGAGCAGCTGGTGCAGCGGCGCGCTGAGGGTGGCGGTGAGGGCGCCAGGCATGTCAGCCCCCGAGCGTGCCGAGGGAATGGTCGGCCCGGCGCTCGGCGTCGGCATAGCCGGCGGCCGTCGCCGCGGCGGTGTGGGCGGCCCCGGTGAGATCGGCGCCCAGCCCGCTCGCCGCGCGGGCGGCATCGGCGAGTGCCGCCGCCAGCGCGGTCAGAAAGTCGGCGCCGACGGGGCCGAGGGCGGCCACGCACGGTTCGGCGGCCCCGGGCAGGCCGGCGGCGATGGCATCGAACTCGGCCGCGCGGCGGGCGAGGCCGGCGCGGGCGGCACCGATGGCCGCGGTATCAGCGATCATGTGGATATGACGCGCGCCGCGGCCGTTCGGTTCCACTAATCTTCTGGCCCATGGATGTGCGCATCGTCGATCACCCGCTGGCTGCTGCCCGGCTCACCACGCTGCGTGACGAGCGCACCGACAACGCCGGCTTCCGGGCGGCGTTGCGGGACTTGACCCTGATGCTGATCTACGAGGCGACCCGCGGTGCGGCGACCGAGCCGGTGCCCGTCCGCACCCCGCTCACGGACACCACGGGCACCCGACTGGCCAACCCGCCGCTGCTGGTGCCGGTACTGCGGGCCGGCCTCGGGATGGTGGACCAGGCGCACGCGCTGATCCCCGAGGCGCAGGTCGGTTTCGTGGGGATGGCGCGCGACGAGGACACCCATCAACCCATGCCCTATCTGGCGTCGCTGCCCGAAGATCTCAGTGCTCGCTCGGTTTTCGTGCTGGACCCGATGTTGGCAACGGGTGGTTCGATGGTGCACACCGTCGACCTGCTGCGTGCCCGTGGAGCTGTCGACATCACCGCGGTATGTGTGGTGTGCGCACCGGAAGGCATTGCGGCGCTGGAGAAGGCGGCGCCCGCAATGAGGTTGGTGACCGCGACCGTCGATGACGGGCTCAACGAGATCGCCTATATCGTCCCGGGGCTGGGCGACGCCGGGGATCGCCAGTTCGGCCCGCGCTGACCGTTACCAGCGGGCGGCGGCCGCCTCCAGCTCGGTGCGCAGCCGTGCGGCGTGTGCCCGTGCGGTGACCAGGTCCGCTGTGGGTTCGCAGCGCACCTCGATATAGGACTTCAGCTTCGGCTCGGTGCCCGAGGGCCGCACGACGACGCGGATCCCCGCACCGGTGAACACCAGTGCGTCGGTGCGCTGTTGACCGCGTCGCCGACTCAGGTCGTCCAGGTCCACCGCGATACCGGCAAGGGCGGCCGGCGGGTCGGCGCGCAGCGCCGCCATCGCCTGACCGGCGTCGGGCACCCGGCGCGAGACCGCCCCGGTGAGGTGTACGCCGTGCCGGCGGGCCAGGTCATCCAGGGCGTCGGTGATCGTCCGGCCCTGTGCGCGCAGCGCCGCCACCAGATCGCAGATCAGCACCGCTGCGCTGATACCGTCCTTGTCGCGCACGGCATCCGGGTCGACGCAGTGCCCGATGGCCTCTTCGTAGGCATAGACCAGGGCCGTGCCCGGCGCGGTGGCGCGGGCGAGCCATTTGAAACCGGTGAGCGTCTCGGCGTGGTGCGCACCGTAACTCGCGGCGATGGCCGACAGCATGCGCGAGGACACCACCGTGCTGGCCACCAACGCCGACGACGGATCGGTCAGCTGGGAGAGCAGGTAATCGCCGAGTAGCCAGCCGGTTTCGTCACCGGTGAGCATGCGCCAGCCCCGGGGCCCCCCGTCCGGCACGCCCACCGCGCATCGGTCTGCATCGGGATCCAACGCGATGGCCACCTCGGCGCCGACCTCGGCCGCCAGTGCCAGCAGCAGATCGGTCGCGCCGGGCTCCTCGGGGTTGGGGAACGCGACGGTGGGAAAGTCCGGATCGGGGGCGAACTGGGCCTCGACGACGTGCACGTCGTCGATACCGGCCAATGCCAGCGCATCCAAGGCGAATTCGCCGCCCACTCCATGCATGGGGGTCAGGGCCACCCGGGCCGGTCCGGCCGCGCGGCGCACGGAGGCGGCCCGCTCCAGGTAGGCCGCGACGATATCGGTACCGCTCGATGCCACCGGGGTGCGGCCGATCGTGTCGGCATGCGGGGCCCGGGTGATCGCCGTCTCGATCTCGCGGTCGGTGGGGGAGATGATCTGCAGCCCACCGTCGACGAAGACCTTGTAGCCGTTGTCGTTGGGCGGATTGTGCGAGGCGGTGATCTGCACGCCCGCCCCGGCGCCGAGGCGCCGCACGGCGAACGCCACCACCGGTGTGGGCGCCGGCGTGTACAGATAAATGACCGAAAAGCCTTCGGCGGCAAGCACTTCCGCTGCAGCATGAGCGAAGGCTTCGGAGCCGTGCCGGGCGTCACGGCCCACGACCACCAGCGAACCGCCCAGGCAACGATCTTTGAGAACCTGGGCCAGCGCCCAGGTGGTGCGCACCACGACCGCGATGTTCATGCCGTCGGGCCCACCGCGCAGGGGGCCCCGCAATCCGGCGGTGCCGAAGGTCAGCGGATGGGCGAACCTGTGGGCGATCTCGTCGGGGTCGCAGGATGCCAGCTCGGCGGCGGTGACCGGGTCGGGGTCGTGAGCGATCCAGTCCTGTGCCGAGGTCATGTCCCGATTGTGCCCGCTTCGGCATCGGCCAGCTTGCGCAGCACGGGGGCCACCAACAGCAGCAGCCCGAATTCCAGCTCGGTGAGGTTCTCGCGCATCGCGGTGTGCAGCCAGGCGTCCCGTTCGGCCCGGTCGGCAGCCAGCAGCGCGCCGCCCGCCTCGGTGAGCTCGACGAGTTGGCGGCGCCGGTCGACGTCATCGGTGCGGCGGCACACCAGCCCGGCGGCGGCCAGCCCGTTGATGCTGTCGGTGAGCGACTGCACGCGCACGTGCATCCGGCCGGCGAGTTCGGCGGGGGTGGCGGCGCCGGTACGGGTCACCTCGGCCAGCACCTGCATCTGGCTCAGGGTGAGGCCGTGGTCGGGGCGGTGTCGTCGGAGCTGGCGGGCGACCGCCATCACCGATTCCCGCAGTTCGGTCGCTGTCGACGTGTCAGGCTGCGCCATATACCAAGTTATACCTTAATAATTTGGCGTGATAGTGCAGTTTGCAGCCAATTAAAGACAAGGGCATACTTGTTATCGAAGGGGGCGCTCGGTGGCGGGAAAGTGGCTCGGATTGGCGAAGTGGGTCCTGCTGGCGGCCCTCAGCGTGGCGGCCACTGGGGCGCTGACCGCACTCGGGGTGCCGTCGGCGGGCCTGTTCGCCGCCCTGGTGGTGGGCATCGCGCTGGCGCTGATGAATCTGGCCCCCGCGCGGGTGCCGCGCACGGTGGGCATCGCCGCGCAAGGGGTGCTGGGCGTCTACATCGGCACCATGGTCTCCCGGGACGCCGTCGGCGCGCTCGGCCCGCACTGGCTGCTCGTGCTCGGCGTCGCGGTGGCGACCCTGCTCATCAGCGTGCTGTTCGGGACATTGCTGGGCCTGCGTCGCGAGGTGAGTCCGCTGACCGGTTCGTTGGCCATGGTTGCCGGCGGCGCCTCCGGGCTGGTGGCCATCGCCCGCGAACTCGGCGCCGACGACCGCGTGGTGGCCGTCGTGCAGTACCTGCGGGTGGCGCTGGTGACGGCGTCCATGCCGATCGCGGTGACCCTGATCTACCGCGCCGAGCGCACCGACCACACCGTGATCATCGACCAGACATCGGTGACACCTTGGTATCTCAGCGTTCTGGTGATCGCGGGCCTGGCGCTGGTGGGGGACACCGCCGGGAAGTTGATCCGGCTGCCCGGTGCCGGCCTGCTCGGGCCGCTGGCGCTGACCGTCGCGCTGCAACTGAGCGCGGTGCCGTTCGACCTGAACGTGCCCGCCGCGCTGGTCCAGATCGGCTACCTGGTGATCGGATGGCAGGCCGGGGTGGCGTTCACCCGCCAATCCCTGCGCGCGGTCGGCCGCACGCTTCCCGCGGCGCTGGCGCTGATCGTGGTGCTGACCGTGGCCACCGCCGGACTCGGAGCGCTGTTGGCGCACCTCGCCGGCCTGACCCCGCTGGAGGGGTATCTGGCGACCAGCCCGGGCGGGGTCTACGCAGTCCTGGCCACCGCCGTCGAGACCGGCTCCAACGTGACGTTCATCATCGCCGCGCAGGTGGTGCGCATCCTGATGATGTTGTTCGCCGCGCCGTTGATGGCCAGGGCGATCGCGCGGCTCAGCGAGCGGGTCCGCCCCCGCGCCGCCCTCGGCGTGTGAGTCGATCTCGCGAGCCCCGGCGCCGGTAGATGATCGGCTGCGCGGCCACGCCGTTGGCCGCGAAGTTGGCGAGCACGAACGACCGGAACTCCGGGTGGAACAGCAGCACCGGCAGAAAGTCGCGCAGCCGCGGCCAGCTGGCATGGTTGATCACGCGGTAGTCGTCGGGTTCGCCGGGCAGCGGCCGCAGCAGGGTCGAGTTCGGCAGAGCGGTACGCCGCTGGAACCACCCGGCCGTGTACCTCCACACCTCGAAGACGGTCCTGGCGTCCTCGCAGTGAAAGTAGTTGAACAAGAACCAGTGATTGCTGCCGTGGTCGACGTCGGCGATACGGGCCGCGTTACCGGCGCCGACGCGGTAGCCGTACCGGGCGATGCGTTCGATGTCGGCGCCCAGTGCGCGGAAGGTGGCATCGGCGCGTACCGCGCCGACGGCGTCGATATCGGCGGTCCGGATCAGGACCACGAGGTCGTGCCGGGCCGGGCGGGCACCGGCGCGGGCCAGCAGCGCGGCGCCCGCCCCGGGTGGTCGGAGTGCACCGCCGAACACGACCGCCTCCAGCACGTCGTCGCGGTGCGTGAGTTCTGCGCACCACTCGGCGGCGCGTGCGAGCGCCTGCCGGCGCGATCGACTGGGCCAGGGGAAAGGCCCTGCCCACCGGCCGATCTCCGCAGCGATCAGCAGGTACCCGAAGTCGTTGGGCGCGGTGAGCGTGACCGGCACCGCGTGCTCCTCATCGACGATCTTCATCGCCGGTCCAGTCCGGACAGCTGCAGCGCGAGGCGGCGGCGCGGTGCCGGCACCGCGCCGACCACCCGCAGCGCCGCGTTGCGCAGCGGGCGTCCGCGGGCGGACAGCGTGGCCAGCCCGGTGAGCCGATCGGCCAGCCGCACCACGCGCTCGGCGGCCTGACGGCGCTGGGTGTCGTAGCCCGCCAGCGCTGTGCGCCCGTGACCGAGTAGCGCACCGGACAAGCACTCGGCGGCCGTCACGGCGTCCTCGATGCCGAGATTCATGCCTTGTCCGCCGGCCGGAGAATGGACATGCGCGGCGTCGCCGGCGAGCAAGACCCGCCCGGCGCGAAAGCTTTCGGCGACGCGGTGATGCACCCGGAACCGAGAGCCCCACTGCACGTCGTGCACCACGGCCGAGCGGGATCGCGGTCCGCGCTCATCGAGCAACCGCTGCACGAAGGCGGCATCGGGCACCTCCGGGGCGTCGTCGACGGTGGCCACGATGCGGTACCGGTCATCCGGCAACGGAGCGAGCACCATGAGGCCGGCCGGGGCGAAATAGAGGATCACCTCATCGACCGGGACGCCGCCGGACAGCCGCACGTCGGCCAGTACGAAGGACTCGGCGTAGGTGCTGCCGCTGAACGCGCTTCCGATCTGTTCGCGGATCGTGCTGCGCACGCCGTCCGCGCCGATCAGGTAGCGGGCAGGTATGCGCTGACCGTCGCGCAGCGTTGCGGTAACACCGTCGGGTCCCTGGTCGACGGCGCTCACCGAGGCCGGACGGGTCACCCGTCCGCCGAGGTCGTGCAGGCGTTTCAGGAGAAGGGTCTCGGTTTCGGCCTGCGAGATCATCAGGGTGTACGGGTAGGGCGTCGGCAGTGTGTCGAACGGGATGGACATCAGCAGGTCGTCGCGGTCGCGGACGGTGAAGGTCGGGATGTGGACGCCCCGGGCGACCAGCTCGGGTGTCACGCCGTAGGGCTCGAGCAGTTCCAGCGTGCGCGAGTGCACCACCGCCGCGCGTGAGGTGTTGGCGCCTTCGGTCTGGCTGTCGAGCACCGTCACCGCGTGTCCGCGCTGGGTGAGCACGATCGCGGCGGTCAGGCCGACCGGTCCGGCGCCCACCACCAGGACGTCCGTCTGTTCGGTGGTCATCTCTCCTCCTAAGTCAACAAACGTTGGTCAACGTGTGTTGACTACGTTAGGGGCGCGGATGCGGTAAGTCAACGAGTGTTGGCCTACGATCGTTGATATGCGTCGTCCCGGCACCGAGACCAAGGCCGCGATCCTGGCCGCGGCGCGGGAGCGCTTCGCGGCGGAGGGTTATGAGCGCGGGACCATCCGCGCCATCGCGGCCGACGCCGGCATCGATCCGGCCATGGTGATGCGCTACTTCGGCAACAAAGAGGGCCTGTTCGCCGCCGCCGCCGAATTCGATCTCGAACTGCCCGACCTGTCGGTAGTCCCCGTCGAGCAACTCGGCGCCGCGCTGGCCGAACATTTCGTACAACGGTGGGAACGCGACGAGGCGCTGCTCATCCTGCTCCGCGCCGGTGTGACCAACGACGCCGTGGCCGAACGGATGCGAACCATCTTCGCCGCCCAACTCGCGCCGGTCATCGGCAAGGCGCTCGGCGATTCACGGCAAGCCCCGCTGCGGGCAAGTCTGGCCGCCTCGCAGGTGCTCGGAATGGCCCTGTGCCGCTACGTGCTGGCGTTCGGTCCGTTGGCGGAGATGACCCGCAGTGAGGTGGTCGAATGGATCGGGCCGACCCTGCAGCGCTATCTGACCGAATAGCTCACAGCGCCGCGATCACCGCGGCCAGCAGGGCGCCCATCCGCGCCGCGGACTGCCGGCCCGCCTCCAGCACCTCGTCGTGACTGAGCGGCTGACCTGTCATGCCGGCGGCCAGGTTCGTCACCAGCGAGACGCCGAGGACCTCGGCGCCGGCGGCCCGGGCGGCGATCGTCTCGTGCACCGTGGACATCCCGACCAGATCGGCACCCAGGGTGCGCAGCATCCGGATCTCGGCGGGCGTCTCGTAGTGCGGCCCGGGCAGACCGGCGTACACCCCCTCGGCCAGCGTGGGGTCGATGCCGCGGGCGACGGCGCGCAGGCGTGGGGCGTAGGCGTCCACCAGGTCGACGAACTGCGCTCCCACCAGTGGCGACCGTGCGGTGAGGTTCAGATGGTCGCTGATCAGCACCGGCTGCCCGACCGCCATGTCGGCCCGCAGCCCGCCCGCCGCGTTGGTCAGGATCACGGTCCCGGCACCCGCGGCGCACGCCGTCCGCACCGGATGCACCACGTGGGCAAGATCATGACCCTCATAGGCGTGAATGCGCCCGACGAGCACCAGCGCCCGGCGCGCGCCGATCGGCACCGAAAACACCTGGCCGCCGTGCCCGGCCGCGGTGGGCGGGGTGAAACCCGGCAGGTCGGCCATCGGAACGGAGGCCGTCGGCTCGCCCAGTGCGGCCAGCGCGGGAGCCCACCCCGAGCCGAGCACCACGGCCACGTCGTGCACCGGCACCCCGGTGCGTTCGCTGATCGCGGTGGCGGCGTCGTTGGCGGCCGACTGTGGATCTGACACGAGTGAGATACTGCCAGGATGTCCACGGTCACCGCGTCCGCGAGCGTCGAGGACGCCGTCCACCGCCGCAGCGGTGACCTTGTCGCGCTGTCGCACGATATCCACGCCGAGCCCGAACTGGCGTTCGCCGAGCACCGCAGCTGCGCCAAAACCCAGGCGCTGGCCGCCGAACGCGGTTTCCTCATCGAGGCCGCCCCCGGCGGCCTCGACACCGCTTTCCGGGCCGTGTACGGCAGCGGGTCGTTGGTGGTCGGTATCTGCGCGGAATACGACGCGTTGCCCGGGATCGGGCATGCCTGCGGGCACAACATCATCGCGGCGTCGGCGGTGGGCACCGCGCTGGCGCTCGCCGAGGTGGCCGACGCACTGGATCTGACGGTCGTGCTCATCGGCACGCCCGCCGAGGAGGCCGGTGGCGGAAAGGTGTTGTTGCTCAACGCCGGAGCGTTCGACGATATTGCCGCGTCGGTGATGCTGCACCCCGGTCCCGCCGATATCGCGGCGGCTCGCTCGCTGGCGCTCTCCGAGGTCGCCGTCAGCTACACCGGACGCGAATCCCACGCGGCGGTGGCGCCGTATCTGGGTATCAACGCCGCCGACGCCGTCACCGTCGCGCAAGTGGCCGTCGGGCTGCTGCGCCAGCAGCTCGCCCCGGGCCAGATGATGCACGGCATCGTCACCGACGGCGGGCAGGCCACCAATGTGATTCCCGCACATGCCGAATTGCGCTACACGATGCGCGCCAACGACATGGAATCGTTGCGCGCCCTGGAGGCCAGGATGGCCGGTTGTTTCGCCTCCGGCGCATTGGCCACCGGGTGCGAGCACACCGTCGTCGAGACCGCGCCGCCCTATGACGCACTGGCCCCGGATCCGTTCCTGGCCGCGGTGTTCCGCGCGGAGATGATTCGCAACGGCCGGCACCCGCTGCCGGTGGAATTGGAGGCAGCCTTGCCGTTGGGCAGTACCGATATGGGCAATGTCACCCAGGTGCTGCCGGGGATCCACCCGGTGGTGGGCATCGACGCCGGTGGCGCCTCGCTGCACCAGCCGCAGTTCGCCGCCGCCGCCGCCGGGGCCAGCGCGGACAAGGCGGTCATCGACGGTTCGATCATGCTGGCGCGCACCGTTGTCGCGTTGGCCGAGAACGCGGCCGAACGTGGACGGGTGATGGAAGCGCACGCCCGGCGGAGGGCGTCATGACGCTGCGCGCCCATACCGAGGCATGGTTGGCCGCCCACCACGATGATCTGGTGGCCTGGCGCCGGCACATCCACGCCCACCCAGAACTCGGCCGCCAGGAGTTCGCGACCACCGAGTTCGTGGCGAACCGACTGGCCGACGCCGGCCTGAACCCGAAGGTGCTGCCCGGAGGCACCGGCCTGACCTGTGACTTCGGGCCGGAGGATCGCCCGCGGATCGCGTTGCGCGCCGATATGGATGCGCTTCCGATGGCCGAACGCACCGGACTGCCGTTCGGCTCCACGGTGCCCGGCGTCGCACACGCGTGCGGGCACGACGCGCACACCAGCGTGCTGCTCGGTGCCGGGCTGGCCATGGCGTCGGCCCCGGAACTGCCGGCGGGCGTGCGGCTGATCTTCCAGCCGGCCGAGGAACTGATGCCCGGTGGCGCGATCGACGCGGTCGCCGCCGGTGCGGTCGCCGGGGTCGCGCGGATCTTCGCCCTGCACTGCGACCCCCGGCTGGAGGTGGGCAAGGTCGCGGTGCGGCTGGGCCCGATCACCTCGGCCGCCGATTCGATCGAGATCACCCTGCACTCCCCGGGCGGTCACACGTCGCGGCCGCATCTGACCGGTGATCTGGTCTACGCGCTGGGCACCCTGATTACCGGGGTCCCCGGGGTGCTGTCACGACGCATCGATCCCCGCAAGAGCACCGTGATGGTGTGGGGTGCGGTCAACGCCGGTGTTGCGGCCAACGCGATTCCGCAAACCGGCACCCTGGCGGGAACCATCCGGACCGCCAGCAGGGAAACCTGGCTGACCCTGGAATCGCTTGTCGGCGAGATTGTTTCGTCGCTGCTGGCGCCGCTGGCCGTGGAGTACAGCGTGAACTACCGCCGTGGTGTACCGCCGGTGGTCAACGAGGAGGTGTCCACCCGGATCCTCACTCACGCGATCGAGGCGCTCGGGCCGACCGCGCTGGCCGACACCCACCAGTCCGGGGGTGGCGAGGACTTCTCCTGGTACCTGGAGGAGGTGCCCGGGGCGATGGCACGCCTGGGCGTGTGGTCCGGGCGCGGTCCACAGCTGGACCTGCACCAGCCGACCTTCGATCTGGACGAGCGCGCGCTCGCGGTGGGGGTGCGCACGATGGTGAACCTGGTCGAGCAGTCCGCCGGATTCTGACATTGCGAGCGACCGTGTCGGTACGCCGGCACGCCGTGATCCGGGACAGTTTGGGGTCGCTCGTCAACGCCGGTTGTGCACAATCGTGGCGCCGTCCACAGATCCGTTCGCGGCCCTGTCGCTGAGGGCGCTCCGTCGCCGACGATCGTGGGCGTGCCCGATGCGCTCGCCGAACTCTTCGACCGGCAGGGTGGCGTTGCCGCCAGTGGACAGATCCTGCAGCACGTCACCCGACGCGGATTCGAGCACGCGCTCGCCTGCGGATCACTGACGAGGCTTTGGCACGGCATCTGCACCCCGCGCGGAACCGGACCGGGGAATGCTGCTGAGAGGTCTCGACTTGTCTTGCGGCCGCCTGCAACGGCATCTGTGCCGCGCGGTCGCCTGAGTGACCACACAATGCCACCTGCGGCGGCGTGTCCGTGTACAGACATGGCCGCTCGCGCCAAGCGCGAGCTAGGTGCCGGGCCCGACGTTGCCGGCGGGGCGGATGCGCAGGTCGTGCACGTACTCCGCGGGCGCGCCGGCGATCTCCGCGGCGTCGGCCATCACGCCGAGATAGCGGGCCGAAGGCACCCCGCCCTCCCAAGCATCGACCACGTAGAGCCAGGCCAGCACCGGGTCGGTGGTGGTGTCGGAGGTGAGCCGGTCGACCCGGCAGCGGATCTTCTTGTGGAAGCCCAGCTCGGAACCCTCCCAGCGGTCCAGGTTCTCTTCGTCCTCGGGGGTGACGTCATAGAGCACCACGAACACCCGGGACAGTGGATCCTCGACCAGGGTCGCCAACGCGCCTTCCCAGCTGAGATCCTCACCGCCGAAGGTCAGTCGCCAGCCGTACAGCCAGCCGGTTCCCGCCATCGGTGAATGCGGAGCTCGCTGCAGCATCTGTTCCGGATGCATGTTCGATCCGTAAGCGGCGTAGAGCGGCACGGGCCCAACTTTAAGGGGTCCGGCGGGGGAGAGCGCAGCGACCCGGGAGATCGGTCGTGTGGGCTCGAGCGCACCGACCCACTAGGTTTGTCACGTGGCAACCCGCATCGTGATCATCGGCGGCGGCCCCGCCGGCTATGAGGCAGCTCTCGTCGCCGCGGCCCGCGGACCCGAGGCTGCTCAGGTGACCGTCGTGGACTCCGACGGCATCGGCGGTGCCTGTGTGCTGTTCGACTGCGTCCCGTCCAAGACGTTCATCGCCTCCACCGGCGTGCGCACCGAGCTGCGCCGGGCCAATGGCCTGGGCTTCGACATCGCCATCGACGACGCCAAGATCTCGTTGGGTCAGATCCACAACAGGGTCAAGACGCTGGCCAGATCGCAGTCCGCGGATATCGGCGCGCAGCTGCTCAGCCAGGGCGTCTCCGTGGTGCAGGGCCGCGGCGAACTCGTCGATGACGTGCCGGGCATGGCGACGCATCGGGTCAAGGTGGTCACCCGCGACGGCAAGACGGGGGTGCTCAAGGCCGACGTCGTGCTGATCGCCACGGGCGCCACCCCGCGGGTGCTGCCCAACGCGCGCCCCGACGGTGAACGCATCCTGAATTGGCGCCAGCTCTATGACCTGACCGAACTCCCCGAGCATCTGGTCATCGTGGGTTCGGGTGTCACCGGCGCCGAGTTCTGCAGCGCCTACACCGAGCTGGGGGTCAAGGTGACGGTGGTGGCCAGCCGTGACCAGATCCTTCCGCACGAGGATTCCGATGCCGCCGCGGTGCTGGAGGAGGCGTTCGCCGAGCGCGGCGTGCAGCTGGTCAAGAACGCCCGCGCCGATGCGGTGACCCGCACCGAGCGCGGCATCAAGGTCGCGTTGGCCGACGGTCGCGTCGTCGAGGGCAGCCACGCCCTGATGACGGTGGGTTCGGTGCCCAACACCGGGGGACTGGGCCTGGAGCGGGTGGGTATCGAACTCGGGCCGGGCAATTACCTCGGCGTGGACCGGGTGTCGCGCACCTCGGCGCCGGGCATCTATGCCGCCGGTGACTGCACCGGTCTGCTTCCGCTGGCCTCGGTGGCCGCCATGCAGGGCCGCATCGCGATGTACCACGCCCTCGGCGAGGGGGTCTCGCCGATCCGGCTGCGGACGGTGGCCGCGGCGGTGTTCACCCGGCCGGAGATCGCCGCCGTCGGCGTCCCGCAGACCGCGATCGACAGCGGTGCGGTGCCCGCCCGGACGCTGATGCTGCCGCTGACCACCAATGCCCGGGCGAAGATGTCGTTGCTCCGGCGCGGCTTCGTCAAGATTTTCTGCCGGCCCGCCACCGGCGTGGTGATCGGCGGTGTGGTGGTCGCACCGATCGCCTCGGAGCTGATCCTGCCGATCGCGCTGGCGGTGCAGAACAACCTGACGGTGACCGATCTGGCCCAGACGCTGTCGGTGTACCCGTCGCTGTCCGGGTCCATCGTGGAGGCCGCGCGCCGACTGATGGCCCACGACGATCTGGACTAGCCGACCTCGACCAAAGGCGAGGTCTGCGCCCTGGTGGGCCACACCGGCGGGTCGCGCAACGTAGGCTCGTAGCCGTGACTGACCCGATTTCAGGCAATGGTCAAGCTCAACTCGGGCCTACCCAGCGCGCGATCGCCTGGGAACGGCTCGGTAGCGAACAGTTCGACGTCGTGGTCATCGGCGGCGGGGTGGTCGGTGCCGGCGCGGCGCTGGACGCGGCGACCCGCGGGCTGCGGGTGGCGTTGGTGGAGGCCCGCGATTTCGCGTCGGGCACCTCCAGCCGGAGCTCCAAGATGTTCCACGGCGGACTTCGCTAT
This sequence comes from Mycobacterium adipatum, assembly GCF_001644575.1. Lineage (NCBI taxonomy): Bacteria > Bacillati > Actinomycetota > Actinomycetes > Mycobacteriales > Mycobacteriaceae > Mycobacterium > Mycobacterium adipatum. The sequence continues at coordinate 4,953,614 of NZ_CP015596.1, read as the reverse complement.
CTGGAACAGCTGGAATTCGGTCTGGTGCGCGAGGCGTTGCACGAACGCGAACTGTCGCTCACGACGCTGGCGCCGCATCTGGTCAAGCCGCTGCCGTTCCTGTTCCCGCTGACCAAGCGGCTCTGGGAGCGCCCGTACGTCGCCGCAGGCATCTTCCTCTACGACCAGCTGGGTGGCGCGAAATCGGTTCCGGCGCAGAAACATCTGCTCCGGGCGGGCGCGCTGCGGCTGGCGCCCGGACTCAAGCGAAGCTCACTGATCGGCGGCATCCGCTACTACGACACCGTGGTCGACGATGCCCGGCACACCATGACGGTGGCCCGCACCGCGGCGCACTACGGGGCGGTGGTGCGCACATCCACTCAGGTGGTGGCGCTGCTGCGCGAGGGCGACCGGGTGACCGGGGTCAAGGTGCGCGACTCCGAGAACGGAGCGGTGACCGAGGTGCACGGGCACGTCGTGGTGAACGCCACCGGGGTGTGGACCGACGAGATCCAGGCATTGTCCAAGGAACGCGGCCGATTCCGGGTGCGTGCCTCCAAGGGGGTGCACATCGTGGTGCCGCGCGACCGCGTCGTCAGCGAGGTGGCGATCATCCTGCGCACCGAGAAGTCGGTGCTGTTCGTCATTCCGTGGGGCACGCACTGGATCATCGGCACCACCGACACCGACTGGAATCTGGACCTCGCGCATCCGGCCGCGACCAAAGCCGATATCGACTACATCCTCGGACACGTCAACAAGGTGCTGGCCACCCCGTTGACCCACGACGACATCGACGGCGTGTACGCGGGCCTGCGGCCGCTGCTGGCCGGGGAGAGTGAGTCGACCTCGAAGCTCTCCCGCGAGCATGCGGTCGCGGTGCCCTCACCCGGACTGGTGGCGATCGCGGGCGGAAAGTACACCACCTACCGGGTGATGGGGCAGGACGCGATCGACGCGGCGGCCGAGTTCGTGCCGACCCGCGTCGCGCCGTCCATCACCGAGAAGGTGCCGCTGGTGGGCGCGGACGGCTACTTCGCGTTGGTCAACCAGACCGCGCATGTCGGTTCGCATTACGGCCTGCACCCCTACCGGGTGCGCCATCTGCTGGATCGCTACGGATCGCTGATCGGTGAGGTGCTGGCCATGGCCTCCGAGAATGGGGTGGTCAAACCCGAACTGCTGGAACCGATCACCGATGCTCCGGTGTATCTGAAGGTGGAGGCGGTGTACGCGGTGGTCGCCGAGGGCGCTCTGCACCTGGAGGACATCCTCGCCCGGCGCATGCGGATCTCCATCGAGTACCCGCACCGTGGTGTGGACTGTGCCCGCGAGGTCGCCGAAGTGGTGGCACCCGCGCTGGGGTGGAGCGCCGCGGACGTCGACCGCGAGGTCGAAACATATCTGGCGCGCGTCGAGGCCGAGGTGCGCTCGCAGACCCAGCCCGATGACGAGTCGGCGGACGCGCTGCGGGCGGCCGCACCGGAGGCGCGCGCGGAGATCCTGGAACCGGTTCCGCTGAATTGAGTGCTCCGCTGCCCGACCGTGATGGGCTGGGGCCGACGCGGATACGCCTGCGCGGCGGGGCGGTGCTCGTCGAACTGGCTGACCGGTTCGGCGAGAAGGCGGCCACCAAGGTTCTGGCCGGGGAGGTGGTGTGCGCCGATGGCACGGTGGTCGGCGCGTCGACGGTATTGCCGCCCGGTGCCGTCGTCTATCTCTATCGCGACCTGCCCGACGAGGTGCCGGTTCCGTTCGAGATGCCGATCCTGCACCGCGACAAGGACATTGTGGTGGTCGACAAGCCACACTTCCTGGCCACCATGCCCCGTGGCGGGCACGTCGTGCAGACCGCGTTGGTGCGCCTGCGGCGCGAACTCGACCTCCCGGAACTGAGCCCCGCGCACCGGTTGGACCGGCTGACGGCCGGGGTGCTGCTGTTCACCGCGCGGCGTGAGGTGCGGGGCGCCTACCAGCGGCTGTTCGCCGAGCAGCGCACCCGGAAGACCTATCTGGCGCGCGCGGCCGGCACACCGGCGGTCGACCTGCCGACGGTGTGCAGAAGCCGGATCGTCAAGGTGCGCGGCCGATTACAGGCCTATGAGGAGCCGGGCGAGCCGAACGCCGAAACCCACGTCGAACTCCTCTGCGACGGGGTGTACCGGCTGACGCCACGCACCGGGCGCACCCACCAACTGCGCGTGCAGATGGCCTCGCTCGGCGTGCCGATCATCAACGACTCGTTGTATCCGGATATCCGAGAGGTGGCCGCCGACGATTTCAGCCGCCCGCTGCAGCTGCTGGCGCAGCGGCTGGAATTCGACGATCCGCTCAGCGGCCAACCACGCCGGTTCACCAGCGCCAGGACGCTGCTCAGTGCGACTTGAGCGTGAACTGCGCGATACCGCCCCAATGCTGCAGTGTGTGCGTCTGCGCCAAGGGATTCTCGGCGAACAGCCATTCGACGTAGAGCTTCTTGATGTTGCGGGCCAAATCCACCGGGATGTTCCCGATGACGGCCGCTTCCAATCCCTCGATATCGATCTTCAGGATGTCGATGTGGCCGTGCTTTGCTACGACGTCGCGCAGAATCTGCTGGGAATTGACACATGTCACCGTCAGTGAATTGCCGAGTTCGGCATTCACCCCGCCGTAGCGGCCGGTTTCCTCCCAGCCGAACTCGACCTCACCGTCGACCACGCCGACCGCAACTTCCCGCAGGGCGTAGCGGTCCTCGAACGGTCGCAGGTTTTCCTGCAGGCGGCCGACGTTACGGGGCAACGGCTCGAACAGATAGGTGAAGGCGTCCGGGTTCCGGGACAGGAAGTAGGCCGCGGAGATGCCGATGTTCGAGCCGAAGTCGACGATGACGCGGTCGTCGACGCCGGCGTAGTAGTCGGACCGGCAGAAGATCTCGTTCACCGTCAACAGGTCGTGTGCCGTGTAGAGCCGCAGGGTCACCCAACCCAACGGGGTGCGTACCCGCAGGCTGGTGGGATAGCTGCCGGAGCCGGTGAGGTAGCGCCGGAAGACCTGCGCCGGATGCTCGTATACCCGCAGCATGTTGCGTGCTGCGGTGTAGTTCCGGCGGTGCAGAACCGAACCGGCAATTTTGCCGAACCCGCGCCCAGCGATCTGCATTCCACCTCCAGAGTGACGGGTTCAACCTTTGCGGTAGGTATGCCCGGTTCCGATTGAGATTAGTCGCAAGCCCGGATTCTGACAGCGGAGGCCCGCCAATGTATGACGGAGCGGTTTTCGCTCACCGCGCGCCACTGGTCGCGTGGCACCGCGTTCTCCACGACCGGACAGCGCCGATCTGATCTACTGACCCGCGTGGATCGCACCGGTTTTGACCAACTGTTCGACATGTCGGATCGCACGGTGATCGTCACCGGCGGCACCCGCGGAATCGGTCTGGCGCTGGCCGAGGGCTTCGTCCTGGCGGGTGCGCGGGTGGCGGTGGCCAGTCGCAAGGCCGACGCCTGCGAGGCGGCCGCCGCGCACCTGCGCGGGCTGGGTGGCGAGGCGCTCGGGGTCCCGACCCATGTGGGTGATCCCGACTCGCTCGCCGCGCTGGTATCGGCCACCGTGGCGGAGTTCGGCGGTATCGACGTGGTGGTCAACAATGCGGCCAATGCTCTGGCCCAACCGCTGGGCCAGATGACTCCGGATGCCTGGACGAAGTCCTACTCGGTCAATCTGCAGGGCCCGGTGTTCCTGGTGCAGCACGCGTTGCCGCACCTGGTGCAGAGCCCGTCGGCGGCGGTGCTCAACATGGTGTCGGTGGGTGCGTTCAATTTCGCGCCCGCATTGTCCATCTACGCCTCCGCCAAGGCGGCCTTGATGTCGGTGACCCGGTCGATGGCGGCCGAACTGGCCTCGTCGGGCATTCGCGTCAACGCGATTGCGCCCGGGCCGGTCGACACCGACATGATGCGCAACAACCCGCAGCAGGTCATCGACGCGATGGCCGCGGGCACCCTGATGAAGCGGTTGGCCGAACCCGACGAGATGGTCGGTGCGGCGCTGTTGCTGTGCTCGCGGGCGGGCAGCTACATGACCGGCCAGGTGGTCATCGTCGATGGGGGCGGGACGCCCCGCTAGTCGGTCTTGCGGCGGGCGAACGCCTGGACGAACGCCCGCATCTCCCCGCTGGACGAGGACAGGATCTGACTACGGTTCTCGACATGCAGGGCGCTCTCCAGGCTGCCGGCCTCCAGATTGGCCCACAGCACCTGTTTGGTCGATTCGAGCCCGAATTTCCCGTAGCCGCAGAGTGTCTCGGCGATCTGCAGCGCGTCCTGCAGGACCGCGCCATCGGCGCAGACCCGCGACACCATGCCCAACCGCAGGGCCTCGTCGGCCTCGACGGTGCGGGCGGTGAGGATCAGATCGAACGCCGGCCCGGCCCCGATGATGCGCGGCAGGGTGTAGCTGACGCCGATATCGCAGCCCCCGAGGCCCAGCTTGATGAACTGGGTACAGAACAGTGCGGAGGAAGCCGCGATGCGGATGTCGCTGGCCATCGCCAGCGCGAAGCCCCCGCCATAGGCGGGGCCGTTCACCGCGGCGAGCACCGGCTGGCGCAGCCGGTGCAGCTTCACGGTCAGCTCGGCGATGCGTTCCTGCCAGCGCATCCCCGCGCGCGGCGCCTCCAGTCCGGCCGAGGCCGCCGGGGAATCGGTATCGGTGAGGTCCAGGCCGGCGCAGAATCCGCGCCCCGCTCCGGTCAGCACCACCACCCGGCAGTCGTTGTCGTTCTTGATGGTGTCGAGGGTGCTGTGCAGCTCCTCCACCAGTGTCGAGGACAGCGCGTTGAGTTTCTCCGGGCGGTTGAGCGTGATGACGGCGATCTCGGGGCGCGGGTGGGTCAGCTCCAGGTGTGCCATGGCCCACACACTAGGTGTCCTCGCTGCGCCATCCCCGCACGCCGATCGTGATCATCGACAATTGCTTGATCGCGGTCTGCTTGATGGCCTCCAGGGCGGCCGGGTCGGTGACATCTTCGACCAGTTCGGCGATGGAGATCATCGCGTTGACGAACAGGTTCGCCAGGATGTTGAGGTCCTCGCTGCTCCAGTTCTTCAGCCCCGGGAAGCGGGCCAGGTCGATCGCCAGTTCCGAAGTGAGCAGCCGTATTTCGGTGCGAATGGCATACCGCAGCGACGCGACGCCGCTGGCGCGTTCGCGAGTGATGAAGCGCCAGTGCTCGCGGCGCTCGCTGATCCCGGTGATCAGGATCTCGGCGGATGAGTCGATGACGTGGTTGGGGTCGAGCTTTCCGGCCCGGGCGCCGCGGAGCATATCCCGCAGCGACCGGAACGACTCGTCGATGAGAACCAGGCCGAGTGACTCCATGGAATCGAAGTGCCGGTAGAACGCCGCGGGCACGATGCCGGCCTCGCGGGTGACCTCGCGCAGGCTCAGGCCGGTGAAGCTGCCCTCCTCCAGAAGATGCAGGGCGGCCGCGACGATGGCGCGGCGGGTGACCTCTTTGCGTTCGTCGCGCGACAAGGTGTCGCGCGAGCGTGACTTGCTCGAGCGGTCGGAACGACCCGTTCGAGACTTGGAAAGGTCACTTGCCACAACCATAGAGCCTACCGGCGTATACCCGCTCTGAGCTCCGACGATGCCATTATCGGGTGTTTGTGATTCGAGAGTACGACTGTTCACTGTGTTACGCCCATCACAACCTGCAGCATTTCCTTGACCATGCGCTTCCGACAGGATCAGAGTGTACATATGTTCACCGAAACATTGACGCGGCGGATGTCCCGGTCTCCGCTGCTGAATCTGCTCACCGGACCCCACGGTGTCGACCGCTACACCGAGATCGTCGACCCGACCTGGACGCAGGACCAGGCCCGCGCACGCGTCGTGGCCGTCCGCCGCCAAACTTCACGCAGCGTCACCTTGACGCTGCAGCCCAACGGGGCCTTCGCCGGCTTCCGTGCCGGCCAGCACATCAACCTGTCCGTCGAGATCGACGGGCGGCGCCGTACCCGCTGTTACTCACCGGCCAGCGCCGAGGGCAGCCCGCTGATCGAACTGACGATCGGGCGGCACGACGACGGCCTGGTCTCCACCTACCTGTGCGATCACGCCCGGCCGGGCATGGTGGTCGGCCTGGACTCCGTCGGCGGCGACTTCGTGATGCCGCCCGTGCGCCCGCGACGCCTCCTGTTCGTCTCCGGCGGCAGCGGCATCACCCCGGTGCTGTCCATGGTGCGCACGCTGCGCGCCGAGGGATTCTCCGGCGAGATCGCGTTCATCCACTACGCGCGCACCGCGGCCGAGGCCTGCTATCGGCAGGAACTCGACGCGCTGCCGGGTGTGCGGGTGCTGCACGGCTACACCCGCGACACCACCGGCTCCGATCTCGACGGCCGGTTCGGCCCCGAGCACCTGGCGGCCGCGATGCCCGACCCGGATGCCGTGTTCGTGTGCGGTCCCGCGGTGCTCATCGAGGCTGTCCGTGAGATCTTCCCGCAGGCGTACTCGGAGAGCTTCGTGCCCCCCGAGTTCGCGCTGCCCACCGAAACCAGCGGCGGCACCATCACCTTCACCGACAGCGGTGTCGACGTCGTCGACGACGGGCAGCCGCTGCTGGCCCAGGCCGAAGCCGCCGGACTCAACCCGGAGAGCGGCTGCCGGATGGGCATCTGCCACAGCTGCACCCGCTTCAAGAAGAGCGGTGCGGTCCGAAACCTCATCACCGGAGCGGTGTCCACCGCCGACGGTGAAGACATCCAGATCTGCGTCACCGCCCCCGTCGGTGACGTCGCCATCGAACTCTGAGAACGGAAGGAACAGCAATGACTGACACGATTTCCGCTCGCCCCCAGGACATTTCCCGTCGCTCCGCTCGCCCCCAGGACATCCGTAACCGCGCGGTGCGCTCCGACAAGTACTCCCTGACCCCCGAGCAGGCCGATGCGTTCGGCGCCGAACTCGACGCGATCCGCGAACGCGTGATCGCCGACCTCGGTGAGCGGGACACCACCTATATCCGCAAGGTCATCAAGGCCCAACGCACCCTCGAGGTCGGTGGCCGGGCCCTGCTGTTCGGCGGCATCTTCCCGCCCTTCTGGCTGGCGGGCACCGCCATGCTCGGGATCGCCAAGATCCTCGACAACATGGAGATCGGCCACAACATCATGCACGGCCAGTACGACTGGACCGGCGATCCGGCCTTGTCCAGCAAGACGTTCGAATGGGACAACGCCTGCCCGTCCGACCAGTGGCGGCATTCGCACAACTACATGCACCACACCTACACCAACATCGTCGACATGGACCGCGATATCGGCTACGGCGTCCTGCGGATGAGCGAGGATCAGAGATGGTCTCCGTACTACCTGGGTAACCCGGTGTACGCGTTCCTGCTGATGGTGCTGTTCCAGTACGGCGTCGCCCTGCACGAAGTGGAGACCGAACGCATCCGGGCCGGCGAGATCAGCGTCGCCGACAAGCGTGACATCCTGCGCGGCATCTGGCAGAAGACCAAGAAGCAGACGTTGAAGGATTACGTGGCGTTCCCGCTGCTGGCCGGCCCGTTCGCACCGTGGGTGTTCGCCGGCAACATGACCGCCAACCTGATGCGCAACGTGTGGTCCTACATGATCATCTTCTGCGGGCACTTCCCGGAGGGCACCCAGGAATTTTCCATCGAAGAGACCAAGAGTGAATCACGCGGCCAGTGGTACTTCCGCCAGCTGCTCGGCTCGGCCAACCTGACCGGCGGGAAGTGGTTCCACATCCTCAGCGGCAACCTGTCCTTCCAAATCGAACACCACCTGTTCCCGGACATCCCGGCGCACCGGCACGCCGAGATCTCGGTCGAGGTCCGTGAGATCTGCGAGCGCTACGGCCTGCCCTACAACACCGGCCCGCTGCCGAAGCAGTTCGCCACCGTGGTCCGCAAGATTCTGCGGCTGGCCCTGCCCGACCGCAAGCCGACCTCCCGGAACGACGAAATGCCTCACGCTGCCTGACAATTCGGGCACCAATACCTGATCCGGTCGCCGCTGTTGTCCATCTTGATGGTGGTGCGACAGCGGCGACACGGCTCTCCGGCCCGGCCGTACACCCAGACCTGTTCGCCACGCCGGGTGTTACCGGTGGTGGTGCGATTCACCTGGAGTCGGTTGAGCCACAGCATGTCACGCGCGCGCCGGGCCACCCGAAGCGGATCCGACAGGGTGCCCGCCGCGGCGTTCGGGGCTCGGCCGAAGACGAAGCACAGCTCGTTGGCGAAGACATTTCCGACGCCGGCCATCACCCGCTGATCCAGCAGTGCTTCGGCGAGTTCGCGGTCCGGCTGGGCAATCAGATTCGCCGCGGCCAGGTGTGCGTCCCAATCGGGGCCCAGTAGGTCCGGTCCGAGATGGGCCACCACATCCTGGTCATGGCGGCGTTCCAGCACATCGAGGATGCCCAGGTCGATACCGGTGGCCGTGGCGTCAGCGGTGCCCAGCACGATGCGGACCTTGTGTGCGGGCACCTTCGCCGTCCCGATCCGCCAACTGCCGTCCATTTTGAGGTGGGAATGGATGCTGGACTCACCCACCCGGATGAACAGGTGCTTACCGCGGCTGAGTACCTCGTCGACGACCTGTCCGGTGAGATTCACCGTCGCGTGGCGGGGCACCCGGATATCGCAGCGGGTCAGCGTCTTGCCGACCAGCGCCTCGCGCAGCTTGGCGGCGGTGCGGAAGACGGTGTCACCTTCGGGCATACCCCATTGAACATGTCCGCTCTCGCCGCGACGGCGTCAGACGGTGGTCAGGGCCCGCTGTTGCCGGTGCACGCGGTCCACGGTGGCGAAGTAGAACGCGTAGGCAAACGCGCAACTGGTGAACAGGCTGGACACGAAAAACAGCCACGGGCGTCTGATCCCCCGCCGGTAGCCATCGACGATGGTGAACAGCGGGAGCAGGATCACGTTGATGATGGTGTAATCCTGGCTGGCCGACGCCGCCGCCGGATTCGCATAGCCGAGCATGATGAACTGCTGCCAACTGCCGGGACCCCAGATCGGGTTCCCGCCCGCGACCGCGTAGGTGGCGACGAACTGATGGTTGAAGTAGTAACCGAGCACGATCGACACCGCGCCGATGACGTAGAACAGAATCTCCAGCGGCGAGAACATCGGACTGCCGTCGGCGGGGCGGGTGAAGATCTGTCGATTCGCGCGCACGATCCAGGTGACGACGCCGATGCCCAGGACGAGATGAACGATGAGCGAGACCATCATCGAAGTATCGGACAGCCGCGTCGAGTTTTGTCACTTTTGACAGATTCAGCGCAGGCGTAGCCCCCGTGGTGTGCGGGCGAACCCGGCGCCCACCAGCGCCTCCAGCACCCCCGCGTGGTCCTCGCCCGCCCCGGGATCGAGCACGCCGACGCCGTTGACACGCTCGACCAACAGCGACGGGATCCGGCCGGCGCCCACCAGGTCGGCCAGCGCGGCGGCCGCGGCGCCCTGGGCGTCGGGATCGGCGCCGAAGCTCAGCAGCGATTTGCCTCCCCGCTCCAGGAACCAGACGAGCCGTCCATCGACCAGTGCCACCAACGCGCCGGCCTTGCGTCCCGGGCGGTGACCGACATCGGTGACATCGGGCCACGGCAACGCCATGCCGTAGGGATTGGCCGGGTCGGTGGCGGCCAGCACGACGGCGTGCAGCGCCGGGCGCTGCGGATCGATACCGTCGAGATACGACCGCAGCCTGTCGACCGTCGGCGCCGTGGCGAACTGCGCGCCGCCCAGAGATTCCACGAAGTAGCCGCGCTGACAGCGGCCGGCATCCTCGAACGCGGTGAGCACCTTGTACAACATCGCGAATCCGCCGGGCACGCCGTCGGCCGCGCCCCGGGTGAGCACCCCGAAGCGGTTCAGCAGCAGTTCGGCCTGAAAGTGGGCGCGCACCGTGGAATCCGGTGCGGCGGCCGGCAATGCCGACCAGCGACCGGCCACCGTCGGATCGGCCCGCTGCTGACCCTGGGCCAGGCTGTAGCGGCTCAGCCGCGGGGGCCGTTGGCGCTGACGATGCGAGGGAGTGCCGGCGCGGCGCGGACCGGACAGGAGGGCGCGCACCGGCGCGAAGGTGTCGCCGGTGACCCAGCCGGCCCAGATGAGTTCCCACAGCGCCGTTTTGAGATCGCCCTCGGATCCGCCGTCGGCCAGTTGGCGGAAGAAGTAGGCCCCGCCGGCCTGACCGGACGAGCCCAGCGACCCCATGATGGCGCGATGGTGATCGGTGAACTCGATCTCGACGGGGGTGGCCAGTGTCAGCGGCGCGGAGTCACCGAGATGGAAGGCGATCCAGCCGTCGGATGCCCCGATCTGCCCCATCCCGGACCAGCTCACCTCGCCCGAGGCCAACAGTTCGTCCAGCATGGCGGGCTGATAGTCGGCGACCCGCTGGGGTAGCACCAGGGTTTCGATGGCCGATGCCGGCAGTGGCTGACCCGCCAGCTGCTCGATCACCACGGCCAGGCCGTCCACCCCACGATTGTGCGCGGATCCGACGTGTTGCCAGGCGGGCAGGAACCTGCCGTAGGCCGCCGTGCTGACCGGCTCGACCGCCGCCCGCAACGCGGCCAATGAGCGTCGCCGAAGAATCTTGAGAACAGTTGTGTCACACCACTGCTCGGATGAGCCCGCGATCGCCTCGGTGAACTCGCCGCGGATCAACCGGCCATCGCCGGCCAGCCGGCCCAACACGTCGGCGGCGACGCGGATGCCCAGGCCGAAGCGGGCGGCCGCCTGCTCGGTGCCGAAAGGCCCGCGGGTGCGCGCGTAGCGGCCCAGCAGCTCGCCGAGTGGGTCGGAGACCGATTCGGTGAGTCCGGCCGGCACCCAGACCGGCACCGCCACACCGACACCGTCGCGCAACAACGCGACATCTTCGACCGTCACCCACCATGTCGAGCCCGCGTACGACACGGTCAGCGCCCGCCGGGCTGCGCGCAACCCCTCCAGCCAGCCGCCGATATCGTCCTGCGCGCACCGCTCGGCGATCTCGGCCTCGGTGAGCGGGCCGAGCAGCCGCAGCAGATCGGCGACACCTTCCGCGTCACGGGCGGACCGGTCGGCGTCCAGATGCTGCAGCGCCCTGGTCGTCGCGGTGACGACATCGGGGTCGAGCAGGTCACGCAGCTCCACCCGGCCCAGCAGTTCGGCGAGCAGCACGGTGTCCAGCGACAGTGCCGCGGCCCGTCGTTCGGCCAACGGGCTGTCACCCTCGTACATGAACGCGCCCACGTATCCGAACAGCGCCGCCGCGGCGAACGGTGACGGTGTGGCGGTTTCGACCTCGAGCAGCCGGATTCTGCGCTGGGCGATCCCGTTCATCACATCGGTCAGGGCGGGCACGTCGTAGACGTCCTGCAGGCACTCCCGCACGGTCTCCAGCACGATGGGGAAGTCGGGGTATTTGCGCGCCACGTCGAGCAGTTGGGCCGCCCGCTGACGCTGATGCCACAGCGGCGAACGCTTGCCCGGATGCCGGCGCGGCAGCAGCAGCGCCCGCGCGGCGCACTCGCGGAACCGGGAGGCGAACAGTGCGGAGCCGCCGACCTCGTCGGTCACGATGGGCTCCAGCTCGTCGGCGTCGAACACGAAAAGGTCCGCCCCGGGTGGATCATCGCCACCGTCGGGCAGCCGCACGATGATGCCGTCATCGGAGGCGGTGGGTTTCTCGTCGATGCCGTAACGCTCGCGCAACCGTCGCGCGACGGCCAGCGCCAGCGGACCGTGCACGCGCAGTCCGTACGGGGAGTGCAGGATCACCCGCCAGTCACCCAGCTCGTCGTGGAAGCGCTCCACGATCAGCGTGGTGTCACTGGGGACCGCACCGGTGGATTGCCGTTGCTCGTCGAGCAGCTGCCACAGGTTGTCGGTGGCGAACTCGTCGAATCCGGTCTCCCGGCAACGCTTCCGGAAGTCGTCGGATCCCAGCTGGGCGAGCTCGCCGGTGAACGCGCCGACCGCGGCGCCGAGCTCGGCGGGACGTCCCACGCTGTCACCGCGCCAGAACGGCAACCGGGCCGGCAGGCCGGGCGCGGGCACCACCAGTACCCGGTCGTGGGTGATCTCGGTGATGCGCCAGCTGGTGGCACCGAGGGAGATGACGTCCCCGGGCCGCGACTCGTAAACCATCTCCTCGTCGAGTTCGCCGACTCTGGAGGGCTTCTCGGACTCGGACGCCAGGTAGACGGTGAACATGCCGCGGTCGGGGATGGCGCCACCGGAGGTGACGGCCAGCCGCTGCGCGCCGGGGCGTGCCGTGAGCGAGCGAGCGTCGCGGTCGTAGACCAGTCTGGGGCGCAGCTCGGCGAACTCGGTCGACGGATATTTCCCGGACAGCAGGTCCAGGGTGGCCTCGAAGGCGCTGCGCGGCAGTGTCGCGAAGGGGGCGCTGCGCCGCACGGTGTCGAACCAGGCGTCGGCGTCCAACGGTTCGAGAGCGGCAGCGGCCACCGTGTGTTGGGCGAGCACGTCGAGCGGGTTCGCGGGTACCCGCATGGTCTCGATCTGGCCGGCGCGCATCCGCTGCACCGTGACCGCACAGTCGATCAGGTCGGTGCGGTGCTTCGGGAAGAGCACGCCCTGCGATATCTCGCCGACCTGGTGTCCGGCCCGGCCGACCCGCTGCAGACCGCTGGCCACCGAGGGCGGCGCGGACACCTGGATCACCAGGTCCACCGCGCCCATGTCGATACCGAGTTCCAGGCTGGAGGTGGCGACCACGGCCTTGAGCCGCCCGCTCTTGAGATCGTCCTCGACCAGCGCCCGCTGCTCCTTGCTGACCGAGCCGTGATGGGCCTTGGCCAGCACCGTCGGGGCGCCGAAGCTCTGCCCACTGGCCATCACGTGGGCCGGCGCACCGGCGGGGACCTTCGGGTTGGGGCCGGTGGGAAGTTCGACACCGCAGCGCTGCGCGTGGATCTCGTTGAGCCGTGAGGTGAGCCGCTCCGCGAGCCGCCGCGAATTGGCGAACACGATGCAGGACCGATGCGCTTCGACCAGATCGACGATGCGCTCCTCGACATCGGGCCAGATGGAACCTTCGGTCAGGTTCGTCATATCCGGCACCGGAACCTGGACCTGCAATTCGAAGGTCTTGTCCGCGGGCGGCGCGACGATCGTGGTCGGCGCCGACCCGGCCAGGAACCGGGCCACCTCCTCGGCGGGGCGCACGGTGGCCGACAAACCGATCCGCTGGGCGGGACGGGGGAGCAGCGCGTCCAAGCGCTCCAGCGAAACGGCCAGGTGTGCACCGCGTTTGGTGGCGGCGACGGCATGCACCTCGTCGATGATGACGGTGCGCACATCGGCCAGCGTGTCGCGGGCCGCGGAGGTGAGCATCAAGAACAGCGACTCGGGCGTGGTGATCAGGATGTCCGGCGGTCTGGAGATCAGATCGCGGCGATCTTTGGCGGTGGTGTCCCCGGAGCGGACACCGACCGTGATGCTCGGCGCGGGCATCTCCGCGCGCTCGGCCACCCGCGCGAGACCGGTCAACGGGGTGCGCAGGTTGCGCTCGACATCGACGGCCAGCGCCTTGAGCGGAGACACGTAGAGGACCCGGGTGCCCGGCCTGCTCCGCCCCGATGTCGTGGACGGATGCTGGGCCAGGTCATCGATGGCCCACAGGAATGCCGCCAGCGTCTTGCCCGACCCGGTCGGGGCCACGACCAGCGTGTTGTGCCCGTCGGCGATCGCCGACCACGCCTGCTGCTGGGCCGCGGTGGGGGCCGGGAAGGTGCCGTGGAACCACTCCCGGGTCAGCGGACTGAACCGGGCCAGGGGATCCTCGGCGGCGGGCACGTTCTCCATGGTGCCCCTACCCACCGACAAGTCACGATGACCTGCGGCAATCCCGGTCCGGGTGGGCGCATACGGGCCTATGATCGGGGCAGCCACCTCCGGCGCTGGTTCACGACGGTTGAAGGAGTCAGTGATGCGACTGTTCCAGGTTCTCGCCGTGCCGGTGCTCATCGGTGCAGGTCTCGGTGCCGCTCCCACCCCCGCCGCGACCGCGGACTGCACGAGCGCGGGGGGAACGACGATCTGTTCGCAAGGAGAAGTCCGCGGCTCGAACACCGGTGACGGGCCGAGCGGTTCCTCCGGTCCGTACGTCCCGTACCCGTGCGACTACGACTGGTATGCCTGTGACGACGCCTGGGGTTGGGAGATCGACGTCAATCTCGACCCGGACCTGGGACGGCCGGGTGGTCCCGGCGGCCCCGATATCGGACTGCCCGGCGGCGGCCGGCCCAACGCCGGCGGTGGCGGCGGCCGGGGCGGTCGCGGGCGATGAGTACCCACCAATCGATCGAGGAGAGCGGCATGCTGATCAATCCCATCCCGGCGCGGCGCATACTCGCTGCGGCCTTCGGTGCGCTGGCCGTGTTCGGTTCCGTCGCAACGGCGTCGGCGGAGCCGCTCCCTCCGCCGCCACCGCCCAACTGCACCGCCGCCGACCTGGCCGGTGTGATCGCCGGCGTCACCGCCGCGACATCGGCCTACCTGTTCACCCACCCGCCGGTGAACGACTTCTTCACCGGCCTGCAAGACAAGACGCAGGAGGAGCGCCGGGCCGAGCTGAGCGCGTACATGGACGTCAATCCGCAAGTGCGCGACGAGCTCCGGGGCATCCGGCAGCCCAGCACGGATTTCCGGGCCCGCTGCGACAACTAGCGCCCGGGATCGGCAGCCCGCTGCGTCGATCGCGTCAGGCGAATGCGACATCGGGTGCGTCTGACAGCAAACACGCCTGGGCGGCGCCGGGCTCTGGCACACTCCACTGATGATCCAGGGTTTCTCGCATATCGGTATCTGCGTCACCGACCTCGACCGCTCGATCCGCTTCTACACCGATGTGTTCGGGTTCGTAGTGCTCTATCGGCTCGACTTCGACAACAACGAAGTCGCCGCGACCATGGAGCAGGAAGGCCGATTCCGCTCGGCGATGCTCATCCGCGATGACATCCGCATCGAATTGTTGCAGTGGGTCGACGTGCCGATCACCGGGTCGGGACAGCGCAAACCGATGACCGAACTGGGCTTCACGCACCTGTCCTTCCGGGTCGAGGACGTCGACGGCTTGACCGCCGCGATCCTCGCCGCGGGCGGAACCCTCGTGGAGTCGACGCGCACCGTGCTGGGCGATACCGCCGACCCGGCGGCCGGCCGGTTCATCTACCTGACCGACCCCGACGGCACCCGCATCGAGCTCATGCAGAACGTGCCCGACCTGTCCGGCATCAGCGCCGCCGATATCGCCGTCGGCTAGCGGCGTCCGCCCCGCCCCGAGCGTTCTCAGCCGTTCAACGCGCGCTGGTATCGCCGCATCCCGGAGATCCAGCGGTCGTAATCGGTGCCCTTGCCCCGGTACATGTCGAGAACCGATGCGTGCGGCAGCACCAGGAAGCGGTCCTCGCGAACCCCGGCCAGCGTCGCCGCCGCCACATCCTCGGCGCTCAGTACCTCACCGGCGGTGGTGATGGACGCGGCCGCGACCCGGGCGGTGGCGTCCTCGGCGCCGGTGATCGCCTCCAGTAGCGGTGTGGCAACCCCCATCGGGCATACGCATGTCACGCCGATCCCCTTGTCCCCGTAGGTGATCGACAACCACTCGGCAAAGCCCACGGCGGCGTGCTTGCTGACCGCGTACCCGGCGGCGCCCACCTGGGTGAGCAGCCCGGCTGCCGAGGCGACGCTGACGAAATAGCCACTGCCGCGGTCGATCCAGTCCGGCAGCAGTGCGTCGGCGGCCCGGATGTGCGCGCGCAGATTCACCTCCAGCACACGATCCCAGTCGCTGTCACCGCCCAGACCCGGCACGCCGATGATGCCGGCGTTGGCGACATAGATGTCGACGCGGCCGAACGCCTCCCGTGCGGCGTCGAGCAGGGCGGCGATACCGGCGGCCGACGCGGCATCGGCACCCACCCCGAGCGCGCGTTCACCGATGGTCGCAGCGGTCTGCGCGGCGGCGGCGGCATCGATGTCCCCGGCGACCACCGACGCCCCGGCGGCGGCCAACGCCAGCGCCAGTGCCCGGCCGATACCCGATCCCGCCCCGGTGATGACGGCAACCTTGCCTTCGATCTGCATGGGTCGTGTCTACCAGGGCTCAGCGGACCGACTCGCGCAACTCCCGTTTGAGGACCTTGCCGTAGCTATTTTTGGGCAGTTCGTCGACGTAGATGTAGCGTTTGGGCCGCTTGAACCGGGCGATCCGCTCCAGCAGGTGAGCGTCGAGGTCCGCCTCGGCGGCCGTCCCGACGATGAACGCCACCACCATCTCGCCCCAGTCCTCGTCCGGTGCGCCGACGACACACGCCTCTTCGACGCCGGCGTGTTCCAGGAGCACCTCCTCGACCTCGCGCGGGTAGATGTTGCTGCCGCCGCTGATCACCACGTCCTTGGAGCGGTCGCGCAGGGTCAGGTATCCGCGTGCATCGAAGGATCCCATGTCCCCGGTGTGCAACCATCCGCCGACCAGGGTGCTCGACGTCGCTGCCGCGTTGTTCCAGTAGCCCGACATGACGACGTCACCGCGGCAGGCGATCTCACCGATCTCACCGACCGCTGCGGGATTCCCGTCGGCGTCGAGCACCGCGACCTCGACGCCGCTGCGCGGATAACCCACTGAGCCGAGGATCGCATCGTCGGCCAGCCCATCGCCGGAGAGGTGGTCGCACTTGCGCAACCCGGTGATGGTCATCGGTGCCTCACCCTGCCCGTAGAGCTGGACCAGGGTCGGCCCGAACGTGGCCATCGCCTTCTTGAGCGTGTCCAGGTACATCGGGCCACCGCCGTAGACGATGGTCGTGAGGTTCTGCGGGCGCGGCCGGCCCGTGGCGAGCAGCCGCGCCACCATGGTCGGCGCGAGGAAGCAGCTGGTGCGGGGGTGGTGGCCGCACAGGTCGAGAAACTCCTCGGGGTCGAAACCCGACGAAGCGGGGATGACCTGCCGCGCGCCCCGCAGGATGTAGGGCGCGATGTAGAGACCCGAGCCGTGCGACATCGGAGCCCCGTGCACGAGACTGGAATTTTCGTCCGGAGAGTCGAAGTCCGCCAGGTGCGCCACCGTCATCGCCATCAGGTTGCGGTGCGAGAGCATCGCGCCCTTGGACTTACCGGTGGTGCCGCTGGTGTAGAACAGCCAGGCCAGCGCGCCGGGGTCCACGATGGCCGGCACGGCCGGCTGCGTGTGCAGGCGAGCGGCATACGCGGGGGATTCGATGTTTTCGACCGCCACATCGGTGACCGCGGCGAGACCGCCGGCGATCTTCGGGGATGCGAAGACGACGGCGGCGCGGCAATCCTCGAGGATCTGCGCCATCTCCAGGGGATGCAGCTTGAAGTTGATCGGGACGACCGCGCAGCCGGCGGCCCAGACCGCGAACATCAACTCGATGATCTCGGGGCGGTTTTCGCTGGCGATCGCGATCCGTGCCCCGGTATCCCTGTTCGCCGATATGGATGACGCCAGCCGCAACGCCCGATCGCGGAGCCCGGCGAACGTGTGGCATTGCTCGTTGCCGAGGTACACCGCGCCGCGATCGCCGAAACGCGTTGCGGCCTGGTCGAGTACCGCGAACAGATTCACCTGGCGACCCACTGCGAGGTCAGTGCGAAATCCGACAGATATTTCGTCGAACTCCAGCCGCCGTCGACGACGATGGTCTGCCCGTTGATGAAAGCACCTCCGGGAGAGCACAGGAACGCCACCGTGCTGGCGATATCGTCGACGGTGCCGAGGCGGGTGTGCGGGGTCATCTCGGTGTTGATCTTGCGGAAACGTTCGTCTTCGAGCCGGGTGGCGACCATCGGGGTCAGCGTCACCCCGGGGGCCACCGCATTGCAGCGGATACCCTCGGCGCCATACTGACAGGCGATGTGGCCCGTCAATGCGGTGAGGCCGCCCTTGGCCGCCGAATAGGCGCCGCCCCGCATCCCACCCACCACCGCGAACGTCGAGGTGACGTTGATGATGGCCGAGCCGGGACCCATATGCGGCAGCACATCGCGGGCCAGCCGGAACGGTGCGCGCAGCATCAGCCCCAGGAAATAGTCCAGCGACTCGTCATCGGTCTCGTGCAACGGCTTGGGACTGCCCACACCGGCATTGTTGACCAGGAAATCGACATGGCCCCAACGGGATACCGCCGCGTCGACGATCCGGGCCGGGGCGTCGTCGGCGGTCAGGTCGACGGCCAGCGTCGCCACCCGATCCGGGTCACCGATGGCCTGCGCCAGGTCGGTCAGTCGGTCGGTATCGCGGCCGGCGCCGAGCACCGCCATGCCGGCCTCGGCGAGTTTGACGGCACAGCCGAAACCGATGCCGCTGCTCGCGCCGGTCACGATCGCCACCTGCATGTCAGTTGCCCCCCTTGCTCAGCGTGGCCCGGATCTGGTGCTTGAGCACCTTTCCGGCATCGTTCTTGGGCAACGCATCCCAGACGACCACCTGCTCGGGGGTCTTGAACCTGGCGACGCCGTGCGCGGTCAGCAGATCGCGCAGATCGGCGAGCCCGGGGATGCTGCGGGCGTGCGGAACGATCACCGCGCACGCCCGCTCGCCGGTGCGCGCATCGGGGATCCCCACGACGGCGATCTCGGCGATCTCCGGATGGCCGATCAGGATGTCCTCGACTTCCTTGGGGGAGATGTTCTCGCCGTTGCGGATGATGATGTCCTTCGCGCGCCCGGTCACCACCAGGTGACCGTCGGCGGTGAGATGGCCGAGATCTCCGGTACGGAAGTACCCGTTCTCGTCGAGCGCCGACGCGCCATCCTCCCGGTGTAGGTACCCCTTGCACATCTGCGGGCCCCGCACCCGGATCTCGCCGTCGACGATCGTGATCTCGGCGATGCCTGCGTGTCCGTCGGTGTCGGCCGCACGATCCGCGCATTCCAGGGAACCCACGGTGGTTACCGGAACCTCGGTGGACCCGTACACACGGGTCACGACCGCGTTGTCGAAATAGTCTGCTGCCCTGCGGATCAGCGCCGGAGGCACCGACGCGCCACCGCAGATGAACACCTTCAGATCCGGCAACCGGCTGCCGGCGCGTTCGGCGGCGCCGAGCAAACCGTCCAGAAACGGTGTGGCACCGGCCATGTGGGTGACCCGATGCTGCTGCATGAGTGCGACCGCGGCATCAGGGTCCCACGTGTCCATCAGCACGGCGCTCGAGCCGAGCAGCAAGGGGCATTCGAAGGCGTAGATGGACCCGCCGACATGAGCGATCGGTGAAGGCACCAGGAACGTGTCACCCGCATCGATGCGCCAGTATCGACCGATCTGGCGGATCAGGCCTTCGATCGACTCATCGCTGTGCAGAACCCCCTTGGGCCGGCCGGTGGTACCCGAGGTGTACATGATCATGCGCGCCGCGGCGGGGTCCGACTCCGACGCGGCGGCGGCCGGCGCTTCGAGCAGTTCGGGCAGCGGTGTCTGCCCCGGATGTTCCCCGCGTACCACGACGACCTCGGGCGGCGCGGGCATCTCGGCGGTCACCCGCGACAGCATCGCGGCGTAGTCGAATCCGCGAAACTGCCCGGGGATGACGATCATCCGCACGTCCGCGTCGGACAGGATGAACCGCAGTTCGCTGTCGCGCAGCGACGGCAGGATCGGATTGACCACCATGCCGGAGATCGCCGCGGCCAGATAGACGATGGCGGCCTCGTGCCAGTTGGGCAACATGAAGGACACCACGCTGCCCACGCGCATCCGCCGTGACATCGAGGTGGCCAGGGCCCCCGCCTGCCGGTACAACGTGGCGGTGCTCAGTTCGACGTCTCCGTCGACGATGAGCACCCGGTCCGGACGCTCTTGTGCCGCAGTGCCAAGCGCGGCGGCGAGTGTGCTCACGGTTGGTCCTTGACGCGGCGCATGGTCATCGAATGCCGATACCGGGACGCCGGGTGGGTGTTGACGGTGACCTGGGCAACCTCTCCGTCGGAGGTCCGGTAGCTGCGCTGCATCTGCAGTGCGGGGGCCCCGGCGTCCGCGTCGAGCAGCACGGCGAGATCGGCAGGCAGCGCGACCGCGGTGATCTCCTGATGCACCTCGGTGATGCTGACTCCATAGAGATCCTCGATGAGCGGGAAGATCGGACCCGAATTGCGCTGCAGCATCCGGCCGACCGCCGCGAAGGCCCGGTTCACGTAGTACTCGGTGCGACAGATCGGGGTGTTCGCCACGGCGTCCCGACGGTAGCCGCGCACCGCAAGCCACTGCTCGCCCGGCCGCAGTCCCGTGCGCCCGGCCAGTTCGGTGTCGATGGTCACCATCGCATTGGACTCGATCTCGAAGTGCGTCCCCGCCGCGAACGCCAACAGGTCGTCGATCGACATCACGTCCTGGGCATAGGAACTCGTCGACGGGCGCGGTACCACCAGGGTGCCGGTCCGCGGCCGCGAGGACACCAGGTTGTCGTCACGGAGCCGGCGTAGCGCTTCGCGCACGGTGTACCGGCTGACCGCGAAGCGGTCGCACAGTTCGTGCTCGGTGGGCAGTTGCGATCCGACGGGGTAGACCCCGTCCACGATCTCCTTGCGCAGTGTCCGGGCCACCTGCAGGTAGCGGTGCTCGGCCGCTTCGGCCGTGCGCGGTGTCACGCCGGTCGCAGCGCGAACACGCTGCCCTCGCCGTCGGCCGAAAAGTAAAGTGTGCCATCGGGTCCCGCCGTGAGGCCGGCGAATGGGCCCTGCGGGCCGGAGAACGGAGGCATCCCGCGTAGCGGTTTCGGCGTGACGCCCGGTGGTGCCCCGACCGGTAGTCCGGCGGCCAGGGTGCGGCGTGCTCCGGTGGTGAGGTCGACGGCGATGACGGACTTGGTGCCGGCGTCGAGGATGTACAGCGTGCCGGCGCCCACCAGGATGCCGTGCGGAGTGACGAGACCGTCGACGACGGTCTCGGTTCCCGACGCCGTCACGCGCAGCACCGCCCCGGCCACCGACACCAGGACGGTCCCGTCGGCATCGGTGGTCACCCCGACCGGGGTATCCAGATCCGCGGCCAGTACCTGCGTGCCGGAGCCACTGACGGCAAGTACCCGTCCGGTGCCCTGTTCGACGACGACCGGGGTGCCGTCGGGCAACAGGGTGACTCCGTAGAGCTGGTCCAGACCGTCTGCCAGATAGGTGGTTTCGTTGTCGGCGGGGCGGTAGCGGGCGACCTGCCCGCCCGACGTGGTGACCACGAACTCGCCGGGCCCGGCCACGGTCAGCCCGCGCACGAACCCCGGGTAACCGGGGCTGAACAGCATGCCGACGGTCTGCGGTGCGCCACCGGCACGCACGCGGTAGAGATAGGTTCCGTCGGCGACATACAGCAGGCCGTCTGCGCCGACGACGATGTCGAGCGGCCAGTTCAGTCCGCCGGGCAGCAGTGCGCGCGTATCGCCGTTCCCGAGGATCTCGGTGATGGCGCCGGTGAAGTGGGAGACGAACAGCCGACCGTCGACGAACGCGCAGTTGTCCAACCCGGGGGTCAAGGTGCACAGCACGGTCTTGGCTCCGGTGCGCGGATCGATGCGCAACACCTGACCGCTGGCGACCTGGGTGGACACGATGGTGCCGTCGGCATCGAATTTGACCGAGTCCGGTACCCCGAGATCACCGGCCACGACCTCGGTCTCGCCACCGTCGGGATGTACCCGCCAGATCTGATTGGCGGTCATCACCGGGAAGTACAGCAGCCCGTCGGGCCCGACCTCCATGGCGTTGGGGGAGGGCAGGTCGGCCAGGATGAGCCGTGGTTCGCCGCCGGTGAGGTCCATCTCCAGCAATCGGCCGCCATCGCGGCACTCGTTGACGAACAATCGGCCCTGATGGAAGGTGATGCCGTTGGCCGACGGCAGATCGTCGCGTAGCACGCGGGCGGTCCCGGACGCGTCGCGTGCACTGACCCGGCCGTCCATCACCTCGGTCGCGTACAGGCCACCGTCGGCGCCGAAGGCCAGATCATCGGGGGCGACGATGTCGCCGCCCTTGGCGCAGATGGTCTCGATCTCGCCGGTGCCCACATCCAGTGCGCTGACCTGACTCCCGGTCACCTGCGCGATGTACAGGCGTCCGTCGGGACCGGTGCGCAGACCGTTGGCGCCGAACAGCCTGCTGGGCGCCGTGAGACGGGTCAGCAACCAGCCGGCGGCGGTGTCCGGTGGCGACCCGACTGGATACCGCCCGGTCTGCGCGATGCTCATGTGCTGGACGCTATCAACTCACACCTAGTCCAGACAATAGTCCGAACACGGTCGCGGATCGCTCTTGACGGCCACATAACCGCTGCGGAATAGTGTTCTCCAATGAGTAGAGCGGCATATGTTGTACGGACAAATGATCGCCGACTTCGGCGGGTCGAGAGCAGCGGGACATGGCTGACCACCTGAGGCTCGACGGGCGAATCGTCGTCGTCTCCGGTGCCGGCGGAGGCGGAATCGGGACCACGGTCACGCGGCTGGCGGCCGAGGCCGGCGCCACGGTCATCGCGGTGAGCCGCTCGCGGGCCAACCTGGACACCCATGTCGCGCCACTGGCCGACAGTGGGCTGCCGGTGATACCGGTGACCGCCGACGCCGCGACCGACGAGGGCATCGCGACGGTGCTGGAGGCCGCCCGCTCCGCGGACGGGTCGCTCTACGGTCTGGTGAACATCGCGGGCGGCGCCGCGCCGGAGACCTGGATGCCGGCCACCCGTGTCACACGATCGGACTGGCGGGACCTGTTCACCGCAAACCTGGAGACGATGTTCTTCATGAGCCAGGCGGTCGCTGCCGAGATCCGTGCCGCCGGTGGCCCCGGCTCGATCGTGTCGGTGTCCTCGATCAGCGGGATGAACAGCGCACCGTTCCACATCGCCTACGGCACGGCCAAGGCCGCTGTCGTCGCCGCGACCAGGACCCTGGGCGTCGAACTGGCCCCGTACGGTATCCGCGTCAATGCCGTCGCACCCGGGGTCACCGAGACCGCGGCGTCGGCCACCTACGTCGAGGAGGACCCCGAACGGGACCGCGCCGCAATCGCCATGGGGCGCCGGGGAACCCCGCTCGAGCAGGCCGGCGCGATCATGTTTCTGCTGTCCGATCTCGCAGGCTATGTCACCGGGCAGACGCTGCTCGTCGACGGCGGGCTCAACCTGCGCTGGACGCACCTCGGGGCGGACAACACCTCGCTGTTCCTCAAGGACGACAACTTCCGCAGCGCGATCCGTCGGATCTGAAAGGACAAACAGGTGACGCACACCGAATCCGATCTCGACGCCACCATCGAGGTGGATGCCGAACCCGACGACGCCACGGGGCGGGTCGCCGAGGATCTGTCGTCGGCGATGACCATCCCTGTCGATGCGTACATCTGTCCGGAGTACGCGCGCAATGAACGAGACAGACTGTGGCGCAAGGTGTGGCAGCAGGTGGGCCGGGTCGATGAGATCCCCGAGGTGGGCGGCTATCTGACCTACGACATCCTCGACGACTCGATCATCGTGGTGCGCACCGGCACAGGGAACTCGGCCGATTCGTTCACGGCCCACCACAACGTGTGCATGCACCGCGGGCGCAAGCTGATCGACAACCCGGAGGGCGCCAAGAACGCCGTGGGCCGGGCGCGCAAGTCCTTCGTCTGCGGGTTCCACGGCTGGACCTATGGTCTGGACGGCACCTGTACGCACATCCGCGAGCAGGACGACTGGCAGGGCAAGCTCACCCCGGCGAACACGCACCTGGCGCCGGTGCAGGTGGACACCTGGGGTGGCTGGTTGTTCATCAACATGGACCCCGAGGCCGAGTCGCTGGCCGACTACCTGATGCCGGCCGCGAAGATCCTGGATCCGTTCGGCCTGGAGAACATGCGCTACAAGTGGCGCAAATGGCTGTACTTCGACTGCAACTGGAAAGTCGCGATGGAGGCCTTCAACGAGACCTACCACGTGTTCACCACCCACCCGGAGTTCAACAAGTTCGGCGAGTTCAAGGGTTGGGCCAAGGCCCAGGGCAAGCACAGCAATATCGGTTATGACGCCCCCAAGGGCATGGACGAGACCAAGTCCAAGATCCGGCTCGGTACCGGTGACCCGCGCATCTCCACCGCCGAGATGCAGGTCTACACCATGGAAGAGACCAACGCGACGACGACGAGGACGCTGGTGGAGGCCGCCAAGCGGCTGGTCGATGAGTTGCCCGAGGGCACTCCGGCCGATCAGGTGCTGGCGCACTGGCTGGCCTCGGCGCGCCGCGATGACGAGGCCCGCGGCGTGATATGGCCGACCATCCCGCCCGATATCCTGGGCCAGAGCGGAACGGCCTGGCAGATCTTCCCGAACTTCCAAGTGGGACAGGGGCTGACCAGTGCGCTGTGTTATGCCGCGCGTCCCGATCCGAGCTATGACCCCAACAAGTGCATCTTCGAGGTCGCCGTCTTCGAGCTGTACCCCGAAGGGGGTGAACCCCAGACGGAGTGGGTCTATACGCCGAAGGATTCACCGAACTGGCTTTCGGTTCTGCCACAGGACTTTTCCAATATGGCCGCCGTGCAGCAGGGCATGAAGTCGGCCGGCTTCCCCGGCACGCTGCCCAATCCGTATCGGGAACGCAGCACCGTGAACCTGCATTACCAGCTGTCCAAGTACATGGGCAGCGGAGAACCCCACGACATCTAGCGATTTGTGGAGTCTTAGCCGTAATGAGTCCGGCTAAGACTCCACAAATCACAGGCAAAGGAGACGATGATGAAGGTCAATCTGGGTACGGGTGCGCAGAACTCGCGCGACTGGGAACGGGTGATGGCGGGTGATTTCCGCGCCGCGCCCACCACACCGGACCACGTGTGCGTGCAGGCCGCGTTGGCGCTCGGCGACCTGGCCGAGCCGCTGGGCTACGACGGGATCTGGTTCCCCGAGCACCAGGGCACCCCATATGGTATGACGCCCAACCCGATCCAGGCCCTGACGTATTTCGCCGGGCGGACCGAGCGAGTCAGTCTGGGCACCTTCGTGGCGGTCGCGCCGTGGTGGAACCCGGTGCGCCTGGCGCACCAGATCGCCTATCTGGACATCGTCTCCAATGGCCGGTACGACACCATCGGCATCGGGCGGGGAGTGTCCAAGAGCGAGTTCGACGCCGTCGGCGTGCCACGCGAGCAGAGCAGGCAGCGCTTCAACGAAACCCTCGACATCCTGGAGTTGGCGTTCGGTGGGGAGCGGTTCTCCTATGACGGAGAGATCTTCAGCTTCCCGGAGATGTCGTTGCGACCCGAACCGATCAGCAAGGACCTGTTCTCGCGGATCTACAGTTCGTCCTCGACCGCGGAATCGCTGGAGATCCTGTCGCGGCGCGGCATGGTGCCGCTGTTCGTCGGCAACAAGCCGATCTGGGATGCCGGCGAGGAGGTCCGCAAGGTCAACACCTTCCGCGCCGAGGAGGGCTTCGAGCCGTGTCAGCCCAAGAACGTGATGTTCA
Organism: Mycobacterium adipatum; assembly: GCF_001644575.1. Classification (NCBI taxonomy): domain Bacteria; kingdom Bacillati; phylum Actinomycetota; class Actinomycetes; order Mycobacteriales; family Mycobacteriaceae; genus Mycobacterium; species Mycobacterium adipatum. Next base: position 4,928,141 of record NZ_CP015596.1, on the reverse strand, counting down.
TGTACTGCACGGCCAAGGATGACGACAAGCTGGCCGCGCTGACCGAGGAGTGGATCTGGACGGCGAACCGGGATGTCAACGTCCACTACGGATTTGCCGACGCGTCCAACTTCAACGGCGTCAAGGGGTATGAGGCCTACGCCGCGCGCGAAGCCACCGCGACCGCGGTGCTGGCCTCGCAGGTGGGCGACCAGAAGAAGGGCGGCCCGCCCGGATACCACGCCTCCAATCTGCTGATCGGGACCCCGGAAGTGGTGTTCGAGAAGCTGAAGGCCGCACAACAGGCGTGCTCGTTCTCCGAGGTGACGATCGTCCCGCAGTTCGGCACCATGCCGTATGAGGACGCCATGGAAAGCACCCGACTGTTCGCCCAGGAGGTACTGCCCGCGGTGCACGAGATGGCCGCCCCGTTGCATCCCGCCGCGCTGCCGGAGAACGCTCTCGCATGACGACCCCGTGCGGACCGACGGACCCCCCGGCCGATATCGACATTCCGGCGCTGCGCGAGAAGTACGCCGCCGAACGGGCGAAACGGCTGCGACCCGACGGCGCCGACCAATACCTGGAGCTCGAGGACGATCTCGCCGAATTCTACGAGGTGGACCCGTACACGACGGTCGTCGAACGGGACCCGGTCGTCGAGGACGTCGACGTCGTCATCCTCGGTGGCGGTTTCGCGGGTCTGCTGGCCGGGGCCTACCTGAAGAAGGCCGGGGTCGAGGGGATCCGGGTCATCGAGATGGCCGGTGACTTCGGCGGGGTGTGGTACTGGAACCGGTTCCCCGGAATCCAATGCGACAACGACGCGTACTGTTACATCCCGCTGCTCGAAGAGCTCGACTTCATGCCGAGCAAGAAGTTCGCCGACGGCGCCGAGATCCTGCAGCACTGCCGCAATATCGGGAAGCACTTCGGACTGTACGACGGTGCGCTGTTCTCCACCCAGGTGCGGGAACTGTGCTGGGAGGATGCCACGCAGCGGTGGCAGATCAGCACCGACCGCGGCGACGAGATCCGGGCCCGGTTCGTGGTGATGGCGCAGGGCTCCTATAACCGGCCGAAGCTGCCGGGGATCCCCGGTATCAAGGACTTCTCCGGACACGTCTTTCATTCGGCACGTTGGGATTACGACTACACCGGAGGTGACGCCGACGGCGGGCTGCACAAGCTCGCCGACAAGCGGGTGGCGCTGGTCGGCACCGGTGCGACCGGCATCCAGCTGGTGCCGCACCTCGGCCGCGACGCCAAAGAACTCTTCGTGTTCCAGCGGACCCCCTCCTCGGTCGACGAGCGGTCCAACCCGCCCACCGACGCGGAGTGGGCTGCAGCGCTGCAGCCGGGCTGGCAGGAGGAACGCAAGCGCAACTTCCACAACTGGTCACCGTTCGTCGGAGTGGTGTTCGGCGAACCGGATCTGGTGTGTGACTTCTGGACTGAGCTCGGGCGGAACCTGACGGCCCGGATCGCGGCCAGCGACGATCCCGCCTCGGTGAGTATCGAGCAGATCATGGCGTTCCGGGAGGAAGAGGACTACAAGATCATGGAGCGGCTGCGTCGCCGCGTCGCCGAGATCGTCACCGACCCGGGCACCGCCGAGGCGCTCAAGCCGTACTACCGTTTCATGTGTAAGCGGCCGACCTCCAGTGAACACTATCTGGACACCTTCAACCGGCCCAACGTCACCTTGGTGGACGTCTCGGCTTCCAAGGGTGTGCAGCGGCTGACCGAGAAGGGCATCGTCGCTGACGGCGTGGAATACGAGGTCGATTGCGTGATCTTCGCCAGCGGCTTCGAGATCTCCACCGAGATCCACCGGCGGTTCGCGATCGAGCGGATCACCGGCCGCGACGGACTCTCGCTGTTCGACCACTGGCGCGACGACTACAAGACGCTGCACGGGATGACCAGCCGCGGATTCCCCAACCAGTTCTTCATGGGCTTCATCCAGGGCGGGGTGTCGGCCAACACCACCGCGATGTTCGAGCAGCAGGCCCGCCACATCGCCTACATCATCTCCGAGGCCCAGCGCCGCGGTGCCACCACGGTGGAACCGAGCCAGCAGGGCCAGGAGAGCTGGGTGGCGACCGTGCGGGAACTCTCGATCGACAACTCGGCCTTCGAACTATCCTGCACGCCCGGCTATTACAACAACGAGGGGCGCGGTAGCGCGGTACGCAACGGGGGCTTCCTCGGCGACTTCTATGCGCCCGGTTTCTACGCCTTCGATGACCTGATCGCCGACTGGCGTGCCGCGGGCGATCTGGCGGGGCTGGAGATCAGGTGACCCTGCGCTTCGACGACCGCGTCGCCGTCATCACCGGCGGCGGCCGTGGGCTGGGCCGCGAGTACGCACTCCTGCTGGCCTCGCGCGGTGCGAAGGTCGTCGTGAACGACGTCGGTGGCACTCTGACCGGTGAGGGAGCAGACGGGGGGCCCGCCGACGACGTGGTTCGTGAGATCGTCGCTGCCGGTGGGCATGCCATCGCGAGCACGGACTCGGTGGCCACCGCCGACGGGGGCCGGGCCATCATCGACGCGGCCGTGCGGAACTACGGTCGCGTCGACATCCTGATCCACAACGCCGGCACGGTGCGCCGCGCGCCGCTGCGGGAGCTGAGCTACCAGGACTTCGACGCCGTCCTCGATGTGCACCTGCGCGGTGGGTTCCATGTGCTGCGCCCGGCCTTTCCGATCATGTGCGACAACGGCTTCGGCCGCATCGTGCTGACCTCCTCCATTGGAGGACTCTACGGAAACCACGGCGTGGCCAACTACGCCGTCGCGAAGGCGGGTCTGGTCGGGCTGTCCAATGTGGCCGCGCTGGAGGGTGCCGCACACAACGTCACCTGCAACGTCGTCGTACCCAGCGCGGTCACCCGGATGGCGGAGGGTATCGACACCTCGTCCTACCCGCCGATGGGGCCGGAATTGGTGGCGCCGATGGTGGCCTGGCTGTCGCACGAGAGCTGCTCGGTGACCGGCGAGATGCTGATAGCGATAGGCGGCAGGGTGGCCCGTGCCTTCGTCGCCGAGACGGCCGGCGTCTACCGGCCGTCGTGGTCGGTCGAGGACGTCGCGGCCGATATCGAGCAGATTCGCGACGACACGGCGCCGCTGGTGTTCCCGCCGGTGCCCGACGGCCACACCGACCACATCAGGTACTCGTTCGCCATGGCATCCCAAGGGGCCCAGCATGAGTGACCATCGGGGGCCGCTGCACGGGGTGCGCGTCATCGACGTCACCTCGGTGGTGATGGGCCCGTACTGCACCCAGATCATGGCCGACATGGGTGCCGACGTCATCAAGATCGAGCCACCCGAAGGGGACATCACCCGCAACGTGGCGGTGGGTCCGTCGCCGGGTATGAACGGCGTGTTCGTGAATGTGAACCGCGGGAAGCGCAGTGTCGTACTGGATCTGCGCTCCGAACAGGGTGCGGCGGCGCTGCGCGCACTGGTCGCGACGGCAGACGTGTTCATCCACTCCATGCGGGCCAAGGCGATAGCGAGACTCGGGTTCGACTACGAATCGGTCGCCGCGATCAACCCCAAGATCGTCTACACCAACTGCTATGGGTACAGCAGGCGTGGCCCGGATGCCGACCGGCCCGCATACGACGACACCATCCAGGCGGAGTGCGGGCTGCCCGCGGTGCAGAAGCAGCTGACCGGCGATGCCACCTACGTCGCGACCATCATGGCCGACAAGGTCACCGGCCTGACCGCGTTGTACGCCACCATGATGGCGCTGTTCCACCGCGAGCGCACCGGTGAGGGTCAGGAGGTGGAGGTCAGCATGTTCGAGACGATGGCTTCCTTCATGCTCGTCGAGCACGCCAACGGCGCCATCTTCGACCCGCCCGTCGGGCCGGCGATCTACCCGCGCACCGTGGCACCGAACCGGCGCCCGTACGAGACCAAGGACGGGTTCGTCGCCGCGCTGATCTACAACGACAAGCACTGGCGCGCCTTCATCGATGCGGTGCGGCCGGCCTGGAATTCCGACGCCTACGCCACGCTGGAACTGCGCGCCAAGCAGATCGACACGGTGTACGGGCTGGTCGCGCAGACCATGCGGGAGCGCACCACCGCGCAGTGGCTGGATCTGTTCGCGGAGTTGGAGATACCGGCAACACCGATCAACACCCTCGACGCGCTGTTCGATTCGCCGCAGCTCAACGCCGCCGGGCTGTTCGAGACGGTCCAGACCCCGGACGGCCCGGTCCGGTTTCCCGGTGTGCCGACCTGGTTCTCCCGTACCCCGGGCCATGTCCGCGGACCGGCACCGGCGTTGGGCGCCGATACCGAGGCGGTGCTGGCGGAGTTGGAGGCCGACGTTCGGCGCTGAGGTTGCCTGCGCGACGCACCACGACCGACCTGCTAGAAGGTCTTGGCCAACCGGTCAGCCAGGATGGCGGCGAAGTGTGCCGGATCGTCGAGCGAGCCACCCTCGGCGAGAAGCGCTGTGCCGTAGAGCAACTCGGCTGCATCGCGGAGACCTTCGGCCCCCGATGCCAAGCCGTCCCGCAACGCCGTGACGAGGGCGTGATCGGGATTGAGCTCCAGGATCCGCTTGCCGACGGGTACGTCCTGGCCCGAGGCGCGGTACATGCGCGCCAATTGTGGAGTGATGCCGAAGGTGTCGGTGATCAGACAGGCAGGCGACGAGGTCAGTCGGGTCGAGAGCCGCACTTCCTTGACGTGTTCGTCGAGGGTCTCCTGCAACCAGGTGAGCAACTCGGCGAACTCACCGTGATCCGGCTTGTCGGTATCCGTGTCGCCGAGGTCGACCTCGCCCTTGGCCACCGACTGCAGCGCCTTGCCCTGAAACTCCGGTACCGCGTCGACCCACACCTCGTCGACGGGATCGGTGAGCAGCAGCACTTCGAAGCCCTTGGCCTTGAACGCCTCCAGGTGCGGTGAGCGCTCCAGCACCTGGCGTGATTCACCCGTGGCGTAGAAGATCTGTTCCTGGCCCTCCCGCATCCGCCCCACGTAGTCGGTCAGCGTCGTCGGGTTGTCCGGGCTGAAGGTCGATGCGAACGCCGACAGGCCGAGCACGGTGTCGCGATTGTCGGGATCCGAGAGCAGACCCTCCTTGAATGCGCGGCCGAACTGCGACCAGAAGGTCGCGTAGTCGTCCGGGCGGTTGGCCTGCAGGTCTTTGATCGCCGAGAGCACCTTCTTGGTGAGGCTGCGCCGGATCACCTTGATCTGGCGGTCCTGCTGAAGAATCTCACGAGACACGTTGAGCGACATGTCCTGTGCGTCGACGACACCCTTGACGAACCGCAGGTACTCAGGAAGCAGCTCGTCGCAGTCACCCATGATGAACACGCGCTTGACGTACAGTTGCACACCGGTGCGCCCGTCGCGGTTGAACAGGTCGAACGGCGCCTGCGAGGGGATGAACAACAGCGCCTGGTACTCGAAGGTGCCTTCGGCCTTCATCGCGATGACGTCGAGCGGCTCGTCCCACGCATGCGCAATGTGGCGGTAGAACTCCTGGTACTCCTCGTCGGAGACCTCGCTCTTGGGCTTCGCCCACAGTGCGGTGCGCGAGTTGACGGTCTCGATCTCGGTGGTGACGGTCGGCTCGGTGCCCTCCTCGGCGCCTTCCGGAGCCGGGACGGTCTTCTCGACCTCCATCCGGATGGGCCAGGAGATGAAGTCGGAATACTTCTTGACCAGCTGCCGGATCTTCCACGGTGCGGTGTAGTCGTGCAGCTCGTCGTCGGCGTCTTCGGGCTTGAGGTGCAACGTCACCGACGTGCCCTGTGGGGCGTCGTCGACCGTGGCGATCGTATAGGTGCCGTCACCGCTGGATTCCCAACGGGTGGCGGTACTCTCGCCCGCCTTGCGGGTCAGTAGCACGACCCTGTCGGCCACCATGAACGTCGAATAGAACCCGATGCCGAACTGGCCGATGAGGTCGCTGACCTCACCCTGCTGCTGCGCCTCGCTGAGCTTGCGGCGCAGCTCGCCGGTGCCGGACTTGGCGAGCGTGCCGATCAGCTCCACGACCTCGTCGCGGGACATGCCGATGCCGTTGTCGCGGATCGTCAGCGTGCGCGCAGCGCCATCGGGGTCGATGTCGATGTGCAGGTCGGAGGTATCGACGTCCAGGTCCTTGTCCTGGTACGCCGCGAGTCGTAACTTGTCCAGGGCGTCGGAGGCATTCGAGACCAGTTCCCGCAGGAACGAGTCCTTGTTGGAGTAGATGGAGTGCACCATCAGCTGCAACAGTTGACGGGCCTCTGCCTGGAATTCCCGCTGTTCGACCTGCTCGCTCACAGCCCTCGATATTACGTGCGGCGGGCAGGAGCACAGCAACCCGGGTTGGACCCGGCCCCGCTCACCCGAATCGCACGCCCTGAGCAAGCGGCAGCTCGCCGGAGTAGTTGACGGTGTTGGTCGCCCGGCGCATATAGGCCTTCCAGGAGTCCGATCCCGATTCCCGGCCGCCGCCGGTCTGCTTCTCACCGCCGAACGCGCCGCCGATCTCCGCACCCGAGGTGCCGATGTTCACGTTGGCGATACCGCAGTCCGATCCGTCGGCGGCCATGAACCGCTCGGCCTCGCGGATGTCGGTGGTGAAGATCGCCGAGGAAAGTCCCTGCGGTACCGCGTTGTTCAGCTCGATCGCGGAGTCCAGATCCTCGTAGGTCAGCACGTAGAGGATCGGGGCGAACGTCTCGTGGTGCACCACCTCGGTCTGTGCGGGCATGCGCACCAGCGCCGGGGACACGTAGTAGGCGCCCTCGTCCCCGACATCGTGGCGGTGCCCACCGATCACCTCACCGCCGTCGGCGCGGGCCGCCTCGAGTGCGCCGACCATATCGCGGTATGCGCGGGCATGGATCAACGGACCGACGAGGTTTCCCTCGGTGGAGGGGTCGCCGATCGGCAGCGAGGCGTAGGCCGCGGCCACCCGACGACACAGTTCCTCGGCGATCGAGGTGTGCGCGATGACCCGGCGCAAGGTGGTGCACCGTTGGCCCGCCGTCCCGGCCGCCGAGAACACGATGGCGCGCACCGCGAGGTCGAGATCCGCCGACGGGGTGACGATGGCGGCGTTGTTGCCACCGAGTTCGAGCAGTGCCTTGCCGAACCGCGCGGCGACCCGGGGTCCGACCTCGCGTCCCATCCGCACCGATCCGGTCGCGCTGACCAGGGCGACCCGCGGATCGTCGACGAGCTTCTCGCCGATCTCGCGACCACCCTGGACGAGGCGGGACACCTCCGGCGGGGCACCGACGTCGGCGCAGGCGCGTTCGATCAGGGCCTGGCACGCGATGGCGGTCAGCGGAGTCAACTCCGAGGGCTTCCAGACCACGGTGTCCCCGCACACCAGCGCGATCGCGGTGTTCCACGCCCACACCGCGACCGGGAAGTTGAACGCGGTGATGACACCGACCACGCCCACCGGATGCCAGGTCTCCATGAGCCGGTGGCCGGGCCGCTCGGAGGCGATCGTCTTGCCGTAGAGCTGGCGGGACAGGCCGACGGCGAATTGGCAGATGTCGATCATCTCCTGTACCTCGCCGAGCGCCTCGGAGGTGATCTTGCCGGCCTCCACGGTCACCAGGGTCGCGAGATCGGACTTGTGCTCGGTGAGCAGTTCACCGAGCCGTGCCACCAGGGCGCCGCGCACCGGTGCGGGAGTGGTCCGCCAGTCCAGGAAGGCCGCGGCTGCGGCGGCGATGGCCTCCTCGGTGTCGGCCGCAGTGTGCTCGGGCACCGTGAAGAGCACGTTGCCGCTGATCGGGCTGCCGGCGGGCAGTCCCGGCTGGTTCGGTGCCTCGAGCCGGGCGTCGGCGCCGATCGCCTGCAGCGCGACACGTACCCGGTCGCGGAGGTCGGTTGCGGTGGGGAGCGTGTTCGTGTGCATGACGGTCATGATGCCGCTTTCTCGTAGAGGGCGTAAGGGTCGTGGATGTGGTGGTCGATGGCGCCCGACATCCAGTCCGGGCTGTAGCCCGACTCGTCGGATATCTGCACCGGCGCGGCGTCGGAGTCCAGGTTGGAGCGGAAGATCCCCGCTGCCGAAGCGGGCAGGAAATCCTCGTAGACAACGGGTTTGGTCGGGTCCCCGCCGCGATAGTAGGCGAGGCCTTGGGCCGCCATCGCGGTGTCGTCGTCCGGGAAGTACCGGTCCCAGTGTTCGGGATCGGTCATGGCGGCGTCGTAGCGCGCCCGCCCGGCCGGCGTGAGCGCCACGCCGCGCGCCTCGACCTCGCCGAAGCGCACCCGCAACGTGCCGTCGAACACCGTGCCGTCCGGGGCGCGGAAGCGGCGCGGTTCGGCCAGCGCCCGAAACGAGGTCTGGCGCAGCAGTACCGCCGGCCCGGTGGTGCGTGGTGGTCCCTGGATCGCCTCGATCATGGTGACACCCCGTGCGGTCATCCGGGCATACAGCTCGTCGATGTCCAGCACCCGCGGGGTGAGGTGGTTGATGTGGGTGGTGCGCACGCCGGCGATATCGGCGGCGACCGCCGACACCGCCGACAATTCGTCGTACCAGGCCTTGTCGATCGGATCGCGGGACAGCGCGAATGCGGCGGCGGCACGCCGGACGAAGTCGCCGGCCTCGGCCCGCGGGCATCCATCGGCGGCGATGCGGCGGGCCTGGGCGATCAGGGCCGGGTCGAAGAGCTGACGCCGGGCGACGAAGTGGTCCACCCTGGCCCTCAGCTCGGCGGAGAAGAACCTCGTGTCGGCGGTGGCAAGCATGGAGGTGAACACCCGAAAAGGATTGGCGTCCAATTCGTCCGGGTCGATGGGGCGGAACGCGGTCGATACCACCGGCACCGGTGACTTCGCCGCGCGCAGATCGTAGAACCCCACCGGGAACATGCCGAACGCCGCGAAAAGGTCGGCCGTGTCGGCGAGTTCGGCGGCGCTGCCCACCCGGATCGCCCCGTGGCGTTCGGCGGTGACCCGCGCGAGCGAGCCGAGTCGATCCGAGCCCGCACACTCGCGGTTCACCTCGGAGGTGACCTCCACCAGCGTGGTGTACGCGGGAACCTCGGCGCCGTACATCTGCGACAGTGTCGCGGCGAACGATGCGCGCAACTGTGAAGTGGGCACGGTCATCTGCGATAGTCTCCGGCCATGGTCGACACCGAGCACCTCGACGAGATCGATCGGATCCTGGTGCGGGAACTCATCGCGGACGGTCGCGCGACGCTGGCGCATCTCGCGACCACCACCGGACTCTCGGTCTCGGCGGTCCAGTCGCGGGTGCGGCGGCTGGAATCCCGCGGCGTGGTGACCGGGTACACCGCCCGGGTCAACCCCGAGACGGTCGGGCACATGCTGTCGGCGTTCGTGGCCATCACTCCTCTTGATCCCTCTCAACCCGATGACGCCCCGGCCCGGCTGCGCCACATCGACGAGATCGAGTCGTGCTACTCGGTGGCCGGCGATGAGAGTTATGTGCTGTTGGTGCGGGTCGCCTCGGCGCGGACGCTGGAAGACCTGCTGCAGCGGATCCGCACGGCGGCCAATGTCCGCACGCGAAGCACCATCATCTTACAGACTTTTTACGATGGAAGAACATATCTGCCGGAATAGTTACTGTTTCAACGTGCATCGAGTGTAAATATTGCGTTAGAGTGGCGGCATGACCGCTGTCCTGCCTTCCGCGCGCCATCAGCGCCCCGCTCAGATCCCCGCCCGCCAGGTGCACGATGTGCTGAGTCGCAACATGCTGGCCGACGGCATGGACCTGGTGCTCGATCTCGACCGATCCCGCGGCTCGGTTCTGGTCGACGCCCGCGACGGCCGCCGTTACCTGGACATGTTCACGTTCTTCGCCTCGTCGGCACTCGGGATGAACCATCCGGCGCTGGCCGACGACGAGACCTTCCGCGCCGAACTGGCCCAGGCGGCGGTCAACAAGCCCAGCAACTCCGATATCTACACGGTCCCGATGGCGCGCTTCGTGGACGCGTTCGCCCGGGTGCTGGGCGACCCGGCTCTGCCGCATCTGTTCTTCGTCGACGGCGGCGCGCTGGCCGTCGAGAACGCACTGAAGGTGGCCTTTGACTGGAAGAGTCGGCGCAATGAGGCCCGCGGTATCGATCCGGCACTGGGCACGCGGGTTCTGCACCTGCGCGGCGCGTTTCATGGCCGCAGTGGCTACACGATGTCGCTGACCAACACCGATCCCAACAAGGTCGCCCGTTTTCCGAAGTTCGACTGGCCGCGTATCGACGCCCCCTATCTGCGGCCCGGCGCCGATATGGCCGCGTTGGAGGCCGAGTCACTTCGCCAGGCGCGTGCCGCATTCGAGCGGCATCCGCATGACATCGCCTGCTTCATCGCCGAACCGATCCAGGGGGAGGGGGGCGACCGGCATATCCGCCCGCAGTTCTTCGCGGCCATGCGTGCGTTGTGTGATGAGTTCGACGCGCTGCTCATCTTCGACGAGGTGCAGACCGGCTGTGGTATCACCGGAACCGCTTGGGCCTACCAGCAATTGGGTGTCACTCCGGATGTGGTGGCCTTCGGCAAGAAGACTCAGGTATGCGGCGTGATGGCCGGGGGACGCGTCGATGAAGTGGCCGACAACGTGTTCCACGTGAGCTCGCGGATCAACTCCACCTGGGGCGGGAACCTCACCGACATGGTCCGCGCGCGGCGCATCCTGGAGGTCATCGAGGCCGATGAGCTGATCGCCAATGCCGCCGCCGCGGGACGCCGCCTGCTGGATCGGCTGTGTGAGCTGGCCGACGAGTTCCCGGGCCGGGTGCTCGACCCGCGGGGCCGCGGGCTGATGTGCGCATTCAGCATGCCGACCGCCGCCGCGCGCGACGAACTGATCCAGCGATTGTGGGAGCGGCAGGTCATCATGCTGGCCAGCGGCGCGGACTCGGTACGGTTCCGGCCGGCGTTGACGGTGACGGCCGGCGAGATCGATGCCGCCGTCGACGCGGTGCGCGAGGTGCTCACCGCGATGTAGTCAGTCCGCGGATCAATCCCTTGAGCCGGGGGATATCCGTGCCGCTGACCAGGACGCAGGCGTGGCGTTCGGCAAGCTTGCGCGCAGCCGGCGTGAACTCGTTGTTGGTGACGACCATCGTGTGGGTGCAGTCCTGCATCGCGGCGCCGGCCACCACCTCCTGGACGGCGCTGGTACCGACCGGTCGATTCAACCGCTTGCATTGCACGGCAAGCCGATCCGGCCGGCGGCCGACGACGAGATCGACGCCCCAGTCCCCGGTGACGGATGTCATGATCACCGGCGCGCCGCACGAGCGGGCGATGCGCGCGATGTAGTCCTCGAACTCGGTGCCCGACATGGCGTCGATCGGATTCTCGGCAGGGGCCGGCGTGCGCAACCCGGTCAGGAAATGCGGCACGGCGGCCAGCGCGAGAGGTGCGAGCCCCGCGGCGGCCAACGCCAGTGGCCAGCCGGCGCCGGCGGCAAGGGTGAGGGCGCCGGCGGTGATGCCGACCGCGAGAACGATTTTGATCCGCACGGTTCGCATGGTAGGCGCAGGCTCCGACACGACCGCGCAACTGCAACCCGAGGGTTGCGCCATTGCCCGCTGATGTGCAATCCTGTGGTTGCAGATACGGCAACCGAGGGAGAGATCATGGACACGCTCGACATCACCCGCAGCATCGATATCGCGGCACCCATCACGAAGGTGTGGTCGGCCCTCACCGAAGCGGATCTGATTGCGCAGTGGCTCGGTGACAGCGCCGAGTTGGACCCCGTGGCCGGCGGCACCGGTTTCTTCGGCTGGTCCGAACACGGCAAGTTCCGGGTGCGCGTCGAACAGGCCGACAAGCCCCGCCTGCTGGTCTACCGATGGGCCAGGGAGGAAGACACCGACCCGGTCCCCGGGAACTCGACGACGGTGCGCATCGAACTCTGCGAGATCGACGGCGGAACCCGACTCGCGCTGGTGGAGAGCGGTTTCGAGGAGCTGGCGAACCCGGAAGCCGCACACGCCGAGAATCAGGGTGGCTGGACCGCCGAACTCGGCGAACTGGTCGAATTCCTGACGGCGGGGTCGTGACGGCGAACGCTGTGGACACCGAACCGGCGGCGCTGCCCGGTGTGCTGGCCGTGCTGGCCGACGAAACTCGTTGGCGCATCCTCACCGAACTCGGCGCTGCCGAGATGTCGGCCAGCGGGTTGGCTTCCCGCCTGCCGGTGAGCCGGCAGGCGATCGCCAAACACCTGTCGGTGCTCGCCGACGCCGGCCTCGTCGAGTCTGTACGGGCCGGCCGCGAGATCCGCTACCGCGCGCTGGGTGCCAGGCTGAGTGCGCTGGGGACCCAATTGGCAGTGATCGGGCAGCAATGGGATCGTCGCCTTTTGGCTATCAAGCGAATCGCTGAAGGGGCCGACGATTCGGCATAATCCATCTCGATATGAGCGATGGACACGACGGCGAACAGCCACCGGACGACGGCGCACTCGCCGGCGGCGAACATCAGCATGTGGGCTGGTTCCGCTTCTACCTCGCCGACGAGCGGTGGGAATGGTCGGAGCAGGTCGAGCGCATGCATGGCTACCAGCCGGGCACGGTGCATCCGACGACGGAACTGGTTCTCGCCCATAAGCATCCGGACGACTTCGGTCACGTGTCGGCCACTCTGGCAGAGATCCGGCGCACTGGCGCGGCGTTCAGCACCCGGCACCGGATCGTGGACACCCACGGCGACACCCATCACGTGGTGGTCGTCGCCGATCGGCTGTTCGGCGACGACGGTGTGACGGTGGTGGGAAGCCACGGCTTCTACATCGACGTGACACCTTCGGCTCAGAGCGGCGCGCGTGACCAGCAAGAACGGGTCAGCGAGGCGGTCGCCGAGATCGCCGAGGCCCGCAGCGGGATCGAGCAGGCCAAGGGCATGCTGATGTTGATATACCGCATCAACGCGGACGCCGCGTTCGAGCTGTTGCGCTGGCGTTCGCAGGAGACCAACACCAAGCTGCGGGCGCTCGCCGAGCGGATCGCCAGAGATTTCCTCGAACTCGACTACCAGGAGCTTCTGCCGCACCGCAGCGTGTACGACCGACTGCTGTTGACCGCGCATCTGCGCGTGGAGTCCTGACGTTTGCGCCCCGGCCGTGCCGGGCATCCACCGTCCATGAGGTACGGCTCCACCGGTGAGCCCCGTCGCGAGATGCGCTCGGCGGCGCGCTGACATGGGTACCGGCGCACCGCTGCGGCGCGACGACCCAGAGGTCGCCTCGGCGATCCGGTTCGGACTCGTGACCGCCGTGCTGGGCGTCCTGTTCCTCATCGTCGCGGCCGTGCTGACCCGAAGCTGCGCCGGCGCCCTCGTCGACTCGGTGTCGTGCGGGAGTCCGCAGCGGCTGGTGTTGGCGCTCGGTGCGCCGGTGATCCTGTTCGGCGGTGGGGTCCGCGCGTTCGTGCGCACCTATCAGACGTGGAGGAACCGGCAGACATGGTGGGCGTGGCAGGGCGCCGGCTGGTTTCTGATGCTGCTGATGATGACGGTGCTGACCATGAGTCTGCCCGCGCTGGCCGGGTTCGGCGGATGACGTCGTTCTCCCGCACGGGTGCACCCACGGTCCTACCCTGGAGGTAGCCCGGTCACGGGCGGAGCAGGAGAAGTCGGTCGGGGAAAAGGAAGTCAGCCATGAAAGGCCCCAAAGATCCTGTCGATCACACCCGCACGACGCGCACGCACGCCGGCGAGTCCATGAAAGACAACGTCATCATGCCCGCGCTCATCGTCATCGGCCTTGCCCTTGTGCTGTTCGTCGGGTGCCTGGCCGCGTTCGCCACCCGGCATCACGATGTCGGCCTGATGCTGGGCTCGCTGTCGGTCGCGGGCTTCCTCATCGGGGCGCTCTGGATGGCGGTGGAGCACATTCGGGTACGCCGCATCGAAGACCGTTGGTACGCAGAACACCCCGAGGCCATCAGGCAGCGGCCGGCCAGCTAGCGCACACGGAAAGGCCCAGCCCCGCGGGGTGCTGGGCTGGGCCGGTTCCGTTGCGCGCCAGGCTCGTTACTGCTCGGCCTTCTGGCGCTCCTCGGCGGCCTGGGCCCCGGCGCGTGCGCTCTCGGCCTCGGCCTCCTTCTTGGCCACGTCGCGCTCGGCGTCTGCCTTGTCCTGCTGGGCCTCGCCCTCGCGGACCAAGTCGTCGCGGCCGGTGACGGTGCCGACGGCTTCCTTTGCCTTGCCCTTGACGTCCTCGACGATGCCGCTGACGCCAGATTCGGGACCGGTCTTCTTGTCAGTCATGTTCAACCTTTCCGCTACGGGAGTGGATTGGAGTAGTCCCGCACCCCACAGGTCTTCCCGGTGTCTCGGTGGGCCAAACATGACCCGATGATCGCCCATGGATCCGGGGTCGGGATGTTTGACGCAGCCGTCAAACGGGTACCCGCGGGCTGCATTCATCCACGGCAATCTTGGAGGCTTCCATGGGACGCGGACTCATCGGCACGCTCGTGTTGATCTGGTTGTTGATAGGCGTGTTCGCGGCGTGGCAGCGCGATTACTTCGACAGCGGATCGGCCAACTGCGCGACCGCCGGAACCATCGCGTTGACCGTGGTCGCCGGACCGCTGAACTACGGGGGCGTCAACCCCAAGGTGACCGATTGCAAACTGCCGGAACCCAGTTCGATGGGATCGATGGAAATGAGGGTGTCGTGATCGTTCTCGGAGCAATACTGCTGATTCTCGGCCTCGTGCTCGATGTCTACCTGCTCTGGGTGGTGGGCGTCGTCCTACTCGTCGTGGGTGCGGTCTTCTGGGCCCTCGGCGCGATCGGACGGCCGGTTGCCGGCAGGCGCGCCTGGTTCTAGCGACCTTGAGGTCGAAGATCCGAGGGCACGGTGGATCGCGTGCAGCGCGATCGGCGCTGGAACGAAGCCGCCCGTCACGAGACGAGCGCGCAACGGCTGGACCGCAATTGGTCCAGCCTGCTGCAGGAACTACGGGTGGTGCAGACCGGGGTTCAACTGCTGACGGGTCTGCTGCTGACCCTGCCCTTCCATGATGGCTTCGAGGACCTGCGGTCCCCGCTGCGGATCGTCTACCTGTGCACGGTGTCCTGCTCGATCGGGGCGACGGTATTGCTGATCGCGCCGATCGGGATCCATCGGGTGTTGTTCCGGCGGCACCGGCTCGACGTCGTCGTGGGGCAGGCGCATCGACTCGCCTACGCCGGCATCGTGCTGCTGGCGCTCACGCTGGCCGGGGTGATGGTGTTGATCTTCGGCGCGGTGCTCGAACTCTGGGCCGGTGTCGTGGCGGGCACGGTCACCGCGGTCGGCATTGCGGCCTGCTGGCTGGTGTTCCCGCTCTCACTGCGGATCCGTGCCGGGTCGCCGGAGTGCGATGACAACCGGTACGGACCCGGGGACTGATCAGAGCGTTTGCCCCGTCGGTGGGTGGGTATGCCGGGGCAATGACCAGATTCGGATACACCTTGATGACCGAGCAGGCTGGTCCCAAAGATCTTGTTCGCCATGCGGTTTCCGCCGAACAGGTCGGGTTCGACTTCGAGGTCTGCAGTGATCACTACTCGCCGTGGCTGGCGGCGCAGGGGCACGCACCCAACGCGTGGCCGGTGCTGGGTGCGGTGGCCCACGCCACCAGCGAGGTCGGCCTGTACTCGTACGTGACGTGCCCGACGATGCGGTACCACCCTGCGGTGGTCGCGCAGCAGGCCGCGACGGTGCAGATCCTGGCCGAGGGCAGATTCACCCTCGGGCTGGGAAGCGGCGAGAACCTGAACGAACACGTGGTCGGCCAGGGGTGGCCGACCGCGGGCCGCAGACTCGACATGCTGGCCGAGGCCATCAGGGTGATCCGGGAGCTGTTCGGCGGCGAGCTGGTGGACTTCACCGGCGACTATTTCACCGTGGACTCCGCCCGGTTGTGGGACCTGCCGGCCGAACCGGTCGGGCTGGCGGTCGCGATGGGTGGGCAGCGGGCGGTCGAGCAACTGGCCGTGCTGTCCGATCATCTGATCAACACCGCTCCCGACGGCGACGTCGTGCAGGGGTGGCACCATCAGCGCCAAGGCATGGGCCTGACCGAGGGCCGCGTCGTCGGTCAGCTACCGGTCTGCTGGGATCCCGACCGCGACACCGCCGTGGCGCGGGCCCACGATCAATTCCGGTGGTTCGCCGGCGGTTGGCCGGTCAACGCCGACCTGCCGACCCCCGCGGGGTTCGCTGCGGCAACCAAGTTCGTCCGACCCGACGACGTGGCGTCGGCCATACCGTGCGGGCCCGATCTCGACGCCATCGTCGAGGCCGTGCGACCCTACCGGGACGCCGGCTTTACCGATATCGCATTGATCCAGATCGGCGGGGACACCCAGGACCAGTTCCTTGCCGAGGCGGCCACGCCGCTGCTGAGCGCGCTGCGCGCGGAGCTGGGGTGAGACCGACGCTGACCGGGGTGGCCCTGGACGCCACCGCTGTGTATCGGCCGCAACAGGATTCGCACCTGCTCATACGGGCGGTGCGGGAATCGGTTCCGGTGGTCGGGCGGCGGGCGCTCGATCTGTGCTCGGGCAGCGGTGTGGTCGCCATGGCCGTGGCCGGTCTGGGCGCCGCGAGCGTGACTGGGTTCGACATCTGTGCGCACGCGGTTCGCTATGCGCGCACCCGCGCATCGGTGGCCGGGGCCCGGGTGGACGTGAGGCTCGGCTCCTGGACGCAGGCGCTGGAGTGCGCGCCGTTCGACGTGGTGGCGTGCAACCCCCCGAGCCTGCCGACCGAACCCGGTCATGGCGACGGTGCGCCCCCCGGCGCGTGGGGTGCACCCAGCACGCCGTGGAACGGCGGGCCGGACGGGCGGGTGATCTTGGATCCGCTGTGTCGGGTGGCCGCCGACATGCTCACCGCCGGCGGCACGTTGCTGTTGGTCCAGTCCGAGTTTGCCGATATCGAGCGCTCACTGCGGCAATTGTCGGACAGCGGGCTGGATGCGCGCGTCGTGCTGAGCGACCAGGTCCGATTCGGGACGGCGCTCGCCGAACAGGCCCGCTGGTTGGAGCGGACCGGGCGGCTGGCCGTCGGGCGCCGGCAGCAGACGATCGCGGTGATCCAGGCCGACAAGCCGGCCTGAACCACCGCGGTGGACAGTTCGTGGAGTCGCGTCAGATCTGCTTGCGCACCCGGCGCCAGCCCGAAGACAGCTGATCGCCGCCCTGCTCGAGGGCGGTCTCGGCTAGCTCCGCGCCTCGGCGGCGAGCTTCGGCGGCCAACGGCGCGGCCCGGTCGGCGCCCTTCTGCAAAACGTGCGCGCCGCGTTCGTAGGCTTCGGCGGCCAACGGGGCCGCCCGGTCCTCGGCCTTGCGCAGTGCTTTGGCGCTGCGCTCGTAGGCGGTGGCCGCCAGCGGGACGGCCCGTTCGTAGGCCGTCTCGGCGAATTCGCGGCCGCGGTCGACGCCGGTCTGCACACCGTGGCTGAGCTTCTCGGCCAGTTCGGCGTCGATCAGGGCATCGTGCGAGGAGGACGGCAGCACGGCCGAAACCCGCTCGGCGACACGGCGTCCGGCGCGCCGTCCACGCCAACCCAGGGACGGCTTGCCCGCCGTGTCGGCGGAGGCGAGCACCAAGCCCCCGATCAGGCTCAGGTCGGTCAGGAAGCCGCGGCGCTTCTCGGCCTTGAGTGCGGGATCGCTTTCCTCCCAGAACATGTGCCTACCGAGGTTGCCGGGCACCACGGTGGCCGCCAGCAGTGCCGACGCGACCCGCGGGATGCGTCCGGTGGCCAATAGCAGTCCGCCCCCGATCTGCACCGCGGCATTGATGCGCGCCACGGTGACGGCGTTATCGGGGATCTGGTCGGCCACCGAACTCGGGAGCGCTTGAGCGGCGTCGAGCGCCGGTTGAACGGTCTCGGCGGCGGGCTTCACATCGCGGAGGGCTTCGATGCCCTGTCCGATGAATGCGGCTGACAACAGTGGGCGGGCGATTCGACGAACCAACATGGCGCGAGAGTGCCCACTGTGTGTCGGGTGCAAACCCACGGATCTCGCGATGCCGTCGGGAATGCCCGGTCAGTCAGTCGCGCCGATCGAACTCATCGGCATCCGCTTCGACAGCGGTGGCCTGTTCCTGCCAATCGGCGGTGCCGACCTCCAACGGTGGCGCGTCGCCGGCAAGGTCGGGGGCCTCGGGGTCAGATACCGGCTCCGAGTCGTCGCGGGACTGCTCGATGGCGTCGGCCTCGGGCACCTCGTCGGGAACTGGTCTGGTCATGACTCGAGGGTACTCGCCGGGCGGGTCGACACGATCGCCCGCGCGCGGGGCGTCCGGCGCTCGCCTGGGGTGGCCCGCACTCTGTTCGAGGACGCACCGCTGTGTCGGTCAACACCGTTGGTTAGCGACCCGCCGATGTGGGGTAACCTCCGAGCGGATTCAGCAGGAGGTCAGATGGTGCAGAGTACGGGCACGCACGATGGTGCGGCCGTCGCGGACAGATCGGTCGAACTTCGGGTGGCGGCCACCGTGGAGAACCTGGCCGTGCTGCGGGCTCTGGTGTCCGCTGTCGCTACGTTCGAGGATCTGGATTTCGACGCGGTCTCGGATTTGCGGCTGGCGGTCGACGAGGCCGCCACCAGGTTGATCCGGTCCGCGGTGGCCGGTTCGGCCCTGGTGGTGCGCGTCGAACCGCGCGCGGATGCGCTGGTGGTGCGCGCATCGGCGACCTGCGACGGCGACGAGGAGGCGATCGTGTCTCCCGGCAGCTTCAGCTGGCATGTGCTCAACTCACTGACCGATGAGGTCAGCACCTTCAACGACGGCGACGGCGTATTCGGGATCGCGCTCACTGCGAGACGAGCGAGCCTGCTGCAGTGAGCTCGGAATACGCCGACGTCATCGAGATGTTCCGCGAGCTCCGCGAACTCCCCGATGGCTCAGCACAATTCGCACGTCAACGCGAGCGGATTGTGCAACGCTGCCTGCCGCTGGCCGATCACATCGCGCGCCGGTTCGAGGGGCGCGGTGAAGCGCGCGACGACCTGGTGCAGGTAGCGCGCGTCGGTTTGGTCAACGCGGTCAACCGCTTTGACGTCGATGCCGGCTCGGACTTCGCGTCCTATGCCGTCCCCACCATCATGGGGGAGGTGCGCAGGCACTTCCGGGACAACGGCTGGTCGGTGAAGGTGCCGCGCCGGCTCAAGGAACTGCACCTGCGTTTGGGTGCGGCGACCGCCGAGCTGTCACAGCGGCTGGGCCATGCGCCGACCCCCAGCGAACTCGCCGCCGAACTCGGGATGGATCGCGAAGAGGTGGTCGAGGGCCTGATCGCCGGCAGCTCGTACAACACGCTGTCCATCGACAGTGGTGGTTCCGGTGATGACGAGGCCCCGGCGATCGCCGACACGCTGGGTTCATCCGACGATGCGCTGGATCAGATCGAGAACCGAGAGGCGCTGCGGCCGCTGTTGGCCACCCTGCCCGAGCGTGAACGCACGGTGCTGATCCTGAGGTTCTTCGAGTCGATGACGCAGTCGCAGATCGCCGAGCGGGTGGGCATCTCCCAGATGCATGTCTCGCGCTTGCTGGCGAAATCCCTGGCCCGCTTGCGCGACGAGTTGCAGTAGTTCAGCCCGCGCGGCGCAGATCGGTGAGCGCGTGATCGGGATCGCAGATCCGCAGCATCCGCTCGACCGGGTCGCTGGTCAGCAGGTTCCACTGGACATTCTGGCCGGCGGCTTGCACGCTGACCTTGTGTACAGCTGAAAATGCCTCTGCGGCAAAGAATGTCACTCCGCTGAGATCGAGCACCAGCTTGTCGGCGGTGCCCAGTCGCAGTTCGACATAAGAGCCGAAGTGCGCGGTGTTGGCGGCGTCGAGTTCGCCCTCGACGGTGATCACCACGGTCGAAGGGGGTAGGGACTGGCTCGTGTAGGTCGCCCGGTCGCGGGTGAGGTGTTGCGGGGCGGCCATTCGCGCGGTGGCGCTGAGGTGGGACATTTGCGGACTCCATCAGTCGGATGCACCTGGATGAACCTGATCGTGCGGGCACGCGTCCGCGTGTGCGAAGTTCGAAAAGAATCGACCCCATGGGCTTGAGGAATGTCTGCGGGGACTCTCGTGGGCCCCGTGAGTGCGATGACGCGTGATGCCGGCTGTGAACTCAACCTGGTACCGACCCTACGCCACATGATCATGGCGAACAATTGCCTTACCGGACTCTCAGGAACACGCGGACGGCCCGGCCGCTTTCGGCCCGGACGTCGTCACCGGCACACTGGTGTCATGTCCAGTGACGCCCGCGCTGTCGGCGTGGTTCTCGCCGCCGGCGCCGGTAGTCGGTATGGCCAGCCGAAAGTTCTCGCCGCAGAAGGGTATTGGCTAGAGCGGGCGGTTGCGGCCCTGGATCGCGGCGGCTGCGATGAGGTGATCGTGGTGCTTGGCGCGGCGGGCGCGGACGCCGTGGAGATACCCGTCCCGGGCCGTGCGGTACACGCCCCCGACTGGTCCGACGGGCTCTCGGCCTCCCTGCGGGCCGGGCTGAACGCCGCGGCGGATGCGGCGTGGGCCGTCGTGCACCTGGTGGACACCCCGGATATCGGCGCCGACGTGGTGCGCAGGGTGCTCGACGCGGCCCGGACGGGGTCGTCCGGGCTGGCCAGGGCGGTGTATGAGGGTCGCCCGGGCCATCCCGTCGTCATCGCACACCGGCATTTCCCGGAGCTGCTGGCGGGGCTGAACGGTGACGTGGGCGCCGGTCCGTTCCTGCGGACCCGCGCCGATGTCATCGCGGTGGAATGCGCTGACCTGGCCACCGGCGCCGATATCGACGAACCCGGTTAAGTGTGCACCTGCAGGCCCAGCGCGGCCGAGGCGTAGCGGCGCACGGTGTCCTCGGATATCGCGGCGACGTCCTCGAAGCCCGGCCGGGCCCGGCTCGACATGTGGCCCGAGACGGGGTCCAGGGCCACCTCGGCCAGCATCTCGCCGGTGGTCGGTTCGCAGACCGCCCAGGTGTAGCGGGTGTCGTCGACCCAGCCGTCGGCCGCGTCATGGACGTAGTCCAGATCGTCCTCGCCCATGTCGGTCAGGGCTGGGCGATCGTCGACACGGTCATCGCAGCGCAGCCCACGCAGGTACCACTGGCCGTTGTTGATCTCGACGGGTTCCATCGCGCCTCCAGAATGCCGAATGGCCACTTATGGCATCGGATTCCCGAGAATCCGTGCCATAAGTGGCCAGTGGACGAGTGTTAGTCCTTGATCTCGGCGATCACGGTGCCCTGGGTGATGGCGGCGCCGGCCTCCACGGACAACCCGGTGATGGTGCCGTCCTTGTGGGCGGTGACCGGGTTCTCCATCTTCATGGCCTCCAGGACCACGACCAGATCACCGGCGGAGACCTGCTGGCCCTCTTCGACGGCGACTTTCACCACGGTGCCCTGCATGGGTGCGGTCACCGAGTCGCCGGACGCGGCCGCGCCGCCCCCGCCGCCGCGCTTGCGCGGCTTGGGCTTCTTGCGGACGACACCGGCCGCCGCGCCACCGCCACCACCGATGGCCAGGTCGCCGGGCAGCGAGACCTCCAGGCGGCGGCCGCCGACCTCGACGACGACCTTCTGCCGGGGCAGGTTGTCCTCTTCGTCGAGGGGCTCGCCACCGGTGAACGGCTCGACGGTGTTGTCCCACTCGGTCTCGATCCAGCGGGTGTGCACGGCGAAGCCGTCCTGGTCACCGATGAACGCGGGGTCGGAAACCACCGCACGGTGGAACGGGATGACGGTCGCCAGCCCCTCCACGTTGAACTCGGCCAGCGCACGGCGACTTCTGGCCAGGGCCTCCTCGCGGGTGGCGCCGCTGACGATCAGCTTGGCCAGCATCGAGTCGAACTGTCCGCCGATGACCGAT
Organism: Mycobacterium adipatum; assembly: GCF_001644575.1. NCBI lineage: Bacteria > Bacillati > Actinomycetota > Actinomycetes > Mycobacteriales > Mycobacteriaceae > Mycobacterium > Mycobacterium adipatum. Next base: position 4,906,286 of record NZ_CP015596.1, on the reverse strand, counting down.
CCGCTCTCGACGCCGGAGTCCATCCGCACGCCGGGGCCGGTCGGGGGCTCGAATTTGGTGACCGGGCCGGGGGCGGGCAGGAAGCCGCGACCGGCATCCTCACCGTTGATCCGGAACTCGAACGAGTGCCCGCGCGGGGTCGGGTCCTCGGTGATGTCCAGGGCCTCGCCGTTGGCGATCTTGAACTGCTGCAGCACCAGGTCGATGCCCGAGGTCTCCTCGGTGACCGGGTGTTCGACCTGCAGGCGGGTGTTGACCTCCAGGAAGCTGATCAGGCCGTCCTGGCCGACCAGGTACTCGACGGTGCCCGCGCCGTAGTAGCCGGCCTCCTTGCAGATGCGCTTGGCGGACTCGTGGATCTCCTTGCGCTGCGCGTCGGTCAGGAAGGGCGCCGGGGCTTCTTCGACCAGCTTCTGGAAGCGGCGCTGCAGCGAGCAGTCGCGGGTGCCCGCGACGACGACGTTGCCGTGGGTGTCGGCGATGACCTGGGCCTCGACGTGGCGCGGCTTGTCCAGGTAGCGCTCCACGAAGCACTCGCCGCGACCGAAGGCGGCGACGGCCTCGCGGGTGGCCGAGTCGAACAACTCGGGGATCTCTTCGAGGGTGCGGGCGACCTTCATGCCGCGCCCGCCACCGCCGAAGGCGGCCTTGATGGCGATGGGCAGTCCGTGCTCCTTGGCGAACGCCAGGATCTCGTCGGCGTCCTTGACCGGGTCGGGGGTGCCCGGCACCAGCGGCGCCTGGGCGCGCGCGGCGATGTGGCGGGCGGTGACCTTGTCACCGAGGTCGCGGATGGACTGCGGGCTGGGCCCGATCCAGATCAGCCCGGCGTCCAGCACGGCCTGGGCGAAGTCGGCGTTCTCCGAGAGGAAGCCGTAGCCGGGGTGGATGGCGTTGGCGCCGGACTTCTCGGCGGCCTCGAGCAGCTTCTCGAAGACGAGGTAGGACTCGGCCGAGGTCTGGCCGCCGAGCGCGAACGCCTCGTCGGCGAGCCGCACGTGCGGCGCGTCGGCGTCGGGTTCGGCGTAGACGGCCACGCTGGCCAGCCCGGCGTCTTTCGCGGCTCGGATCACACGGACAGCGATCTCCCCGCGGTTGGCGACGAGCACCTTTGAGATCTTCGAGCTGGCGTGACTGGGCACTGGGCCTCCTGATGGCATGTTCTCTAAGAAACGTCTTTAAGAATGTATCGGGCGAAGTTTATGTGTCCAATTCCGGGGTGGCGAGTCGGACCCCCGATTTTCCGGCAAGTTACCGTTACCCTTTCGGTAAGCCACGCTTGTTACTCGTCGGTACGTTTGACGTGCTCGGTAGCTGTGCTGCGGGAATGCCCGCGAATGCACCGTCTGACCGCAACGGCGGCGCCCCGGAACGGGGCGCCGCCGTTGTTTGACAGCAGTCGAGAAGCGGGTTCAGCCGAAGAGGGTGGGGATGCCCTTCATCGACGGTGCCGGCTCCACACCGAGCGCGTTGGCCAACAGTGACGGCGCCACGTCGAGGATGTCGACCTCCTTGCGGGATGGGTCCGCGGTGACGCCGGCGCCCGCGGCCAGCAAAATGCCCTCCGGGATGTGGTAACCGGTGTTCACCCCGCCGATCCGCGCATGCACGCTCAGCCCGAGGTCGGTGGCCGGCACGTTCACGGCGGTGGCGGCGCCGGAGGGGCGCACGGTCACCGTCGTGGTGTCCTCGCCGGGGACGGTGTAGTCGATGCCGAAGGTGACGGTCTTGCCCTCCACCCGCAACCGGGCGAACAGTCGGTCGGTGCCGTTGACCAGAACCGACTCCAGCGGTGCCACCGCTTCGGCGGCGTCGGCCTCGGATTCGAACACCAGAGAGAGCATCGGGTACATCGCCAGGGCCACCTCGGCGGGCTTGAGGCCGAGCGTGGCCACCAGCTTGGTGTGATCGTCGAGGACGAACCGGCCGCCGTCGAGCTTGGGCACCGCCACCGGACCCTGGCCCATGCTGGCCGACAGCACCAGCATCGACTGCGGATGCTTGGCCAGGTACTTACGGATGCGCCCCATCTGGCGGTCGGTGATGTCCATGGCGGCGATGATGAAACTGCCGTACACCTCGTCGGCGTCGTACTCGTACTTCTCGGTGTACCCGGGCATCCCGTCGCCCCAGAACCGGTGCATCATGCCGGCGACGTGGTTGGTGAAGAAGACGCTGAGACGCGGCTTGGTCTTGCGGTGCTGGCGCCAGTACAGGTCGAAGCTCAGCGGCGCCTGCATTGCCGACCGGAAAGCCTTGTAGCGCGGGTCGATTCGCTCCTTGACCAGATGGGTGGCCAGCGTGGCGGTGGCCCGCGGGGTCAGTCCGAGCCGCACCAGGTCCACGGCCGTGCCGGCCAATGCCTTGGGGCTCAACGCCGAATCGGGGGAGAAGCCGTTCTCTCCTGTCATCGCCAGGTTGAACGCCTGAAACCGTTCCAGCGCGGGCGGATAGGTCTTGGCGTCGGAGGCAAAGGTATCCGGCACGTAGAAACCGCCGTGCGTGAACTGCCGTGCCGGCCAGCTCTGCATCGGGCCGAACAATCCGACGGACAGGCCGGCCCGCTCGGCCACATCCCAGATCGGGTCGCCGCGGAATGTCGAGGGGTCCTGCCCCAGGTCGAAGGAGTTGTGCTCGTAGGAGGAGGTGTGCAGGGTGGGCCAGGTGCGCCACGGCTGCAGGCCCTGCAACTCTTCGCGGTCCTCGTGCACGGTGGTCAGCGACTGACCCTCGGCCAGCAGCGCGGCGATGTGCGAGTCGGGACGGTGCTTGACGTAGATGTCGACGACATCCCACGGCACTTCGTTGAGTTCATACAGAATGACGTCTCTGGCCTGCCGATTCATCGAGCTGGGCCCCTTTCCTGATCGTCCTTTGCTACTGGCCCCGCCCGCGCCGGGTGGATGGCCGGGGCAGGCGCTGCGGACGGCGCTGGCCAGTTAGCTGGCTACCGGCCATTCTGGCACGGATCGGCGGGAATTGCCGTGGTCGGCAATATTGACACCAGCGACAACGGTGATGTCCCTCACAGCGGCTCGTCGCTGCTCAGCTCGCGCGTAACCGCCGCTTGATCCGGGCCAGCATCGCCGACATCCCGCGCAGTCGCAGCGGGCTGATCAAGGCGGCCAGGCCCAGGTCGGCATAGAAATCGTCGGGCACGGCCAGGATGTCGGCAGCGGACTGCCCGTCCAGGCCGGCCGCGAGGATCGAGGCGAACCCCCGGGTGGTGGGCGCTTCGGCGGGTGCGCTGAAATACAGCCGCACATGCTCGGGATCGGTCGCGTCGACATCGAGGAACAGCGGGGACTGACACTCGGGGACGGGCTCCATCGCGGCCTCCTCCAGGTGCGACGGTAACGCCGGAAGCTCATTGGCGAACTCCAGCAGAAGCTGCAGCTTGTCCTGGCCGGTGACCGCGCCGAACTCCCCGACGACCTCGGCGAGCGCCGCGGGCAGGGTCATCGTGTGCCGGGTGCCGCGCCCGGTTCGCTGCCGACGGCCACCGGCACCCGGACCGCGTTGCCCCACTCGGTCCAGGACCCGTCGTAGTTACGGACGTTGGGCAGGCCCAGCAGGTGGGTCAGCACGAACCAGGTGTGGCTGGACCGTTCGCCGATGCGGCAGTAGACGATGGTCTTGTCGTCGGCGGTGAGGTGGCCGTACAGCGCGTCGAGGTCGGCCCGGCTGCGGAACCGCCCGCTGTCCTCGGCTGCCTTGGCCCACGGGATCGACACCGCGGTCGGGATGTGCCCGCCCCGCAGCGCGCCCTCCTCGGGGTAGTCGGGCATGTGAGTGCGCTCGCCGGTGTACTCCTGGGGCGAGCGGACATCGATCAGCGGTTCCTGGCCCAGCGCATCCAGCACGTCCTCGCGGAACGCGCGGATCGCGGCGTCGGCGCGCTCGACGACCGGGTAGCCGGTGCTCGGCTTGCTCGGCACGTCCAGCGTGGTGTCGCGCCCGTTGCTCACCCACAGGTCACGACCACCGTCGAGCAGGCGCACGTCGGGGTGACCGAACAGGGTGAATACCCACAGCGCGTAGGCGGCCCACCAGTTGCTCTTGTCGCCGTAGATCACCACGGTGTCATCGCGGGAGATGCCCTTGCGGTTCATCAGGTCGGCGAACTGCGCGCCGTCGATGTAGTCGCGGACGTTCGGGTCGTTGAGGTCGGTGTGCCAGTCGATCTTCACCGCGCCGGGGATGTGGCCGGTGTCGTAGAGCAGGACGTCCTCGTCGGACTCCACGATGGCCAACCCGGGGCGGCCGAGATTGGCCGACAACCAATCCGCGGTGACCAGGCGTTCGGGATGCGCATAAGCGGCGAGGGCGGGATCTGGATCGGCAGGAAGCGACACCCCATGAGCCTACCCATGGGTAGTTCGGCTGCGCGTGCGCCCGTCGGTGCAAACGGCTAGGGCAGGCAGTCCGCGGCCGCCACGATGTCGGCCTTCATGTTGCGCTGCATCATCTGGCAGGCGGCTTCACCCAGACCTGCATCGATATGCGCCACCGCGTCGCGCGGCACCACCACGTCGTAGTGGCGGACTTAGGCATCGAGCGCGGTGTAGAGCACGCACTGCTCGGTGACCTGACCGGTGAGCACCACCCGGCGCGTGCCGAGCTGGGTCAACAGGTAGTGCAGCTGGGTCGAGTAGAAGGCGCTGTGCCGAACCTTGGTGAGCCGCAGGCAGCCGGGGCTCGGCAGGATGGGTTCGACGAGGTCCGGGCGTGCGCCGTCGAGGGCGCCGCGCACGACGTCATCCCAGTCGCCGGTGAAGTCACCGTGATTGTCGTTGACGTAGACGACGTCCACGCCGTCGCGCTGCCGCGAATCCTCGATGAGGTTGGACAGCGGGTCGATGATCTCGGCGACACTGCCGGTCAACCGGTCGGCGTCCGGATGCCGGTAGGCGTTCAGCATGTCGATGACGAGCACGGCGGTATCGGCCATGCCGGGTGGATTACCCGTCGCCGGCCGATTCGACGCGTGGGCCGCCAGGTCAGCGGTCAGCCGGCGACCCGGTTGGCCGCCCACAGCGCGGCGACCGATACCCCCAGCTGTGCCAGCAGCTGGCGCAGCAGGGGCAGGCTCACACCGATGACGTTGGACGGGTCCCCGTCGATACCGTCGATGAACCAGCCGCCCAGGCCGTCCAAGGTGAATGCGCCGGCCACCCAGAGCGGCTCGCCGCCGGCCAGATAGGCGTCCAGATCGTCATCGCCGGGAACCCCGAAACGCACTGTGGTGGTACCCGTTCGGGCGGTCTCGCCGGTGACGGCACCGGCCCGGACCCGCACCACGCTGTGCCCGGTGTGCAGCAGTCCGGCCCGCCCCGCCGCGGACTGCCACTGGCGGCGGGCGGCCTCGACGCTGCCCGGCTTGCCCCGCAGCACGCCGTCGACTTCCAGCATCGAATCGCACCCGATGACCACGCAATCGGCGGCGATATCGGCGTCGAGAAGTTCGACGACGCGGTGGGCCTTGGCGGTAGCCAGCGCCGCCACCACCGTGACCGGGGCGGCGTCGGCCATCCGCGCGATGATCGCGTCCTCGTCGACATCGGACACCACGACCACCGGCTCGATGCCGGCGTGGCGCAGCACGCCGAGGCGACCCGCTGACGCCGAGCCCAGGACCAGGCGGGTCACTTGCGCAGGTGCGTCCGCTCCAGCAGCGTCACCCGCTGCCAGCTGTGGCTCTGGTAGCGCAGCCGATCCACCGGATGTCCCCACAGGTTCTTCTCGGTGACCACCGGCTCGGTCGGACCGCCGCCGGCGGCCGACAACACCCCGATCAGGGCGGCCAGTTCGGCATCGGTGGGGGAACCCTTGAGCACCTTGATATGCGGCTCATGGGTGCCCGGTGCGGTGCCTTCTTCCACGGGGGCCTCGCTCGCTTCGCTCACAGTCGCTGAATCGTTCGCTTCGCTCACAGTCGCTGAATCGTTCGCTTCGCTCACAGTGGGATGTTCCCGTGCTTCTTGGGCGGAACCTGGCTGATCTTGCGCTCCAGCAGCCGCAGCGCGGTGCCGACATATCCGCGGGTGTGCGACGGCGGGATGACCGCGTCGACATAACCGCGCTCGGCCGCGATGTACGGGTTCACCAGGGTGTCCTCGTAGGTCTGCTGCAGCTCCAGGCGCAGCGCGTCGACGTCCTCGCCGTCCTGCGCCGCCTTCTTCAGCTCCTGGCGGTACACGAAGCCCACCGCGCCCGAGGCGCCCATGACGGCGATCTGCGCGGTCGGCCAGGCGACCACCACATCGGCGCCCATGTCCTTGGAACCCATCACGCAGTAGGCGCCGCCGTAGGACTTGCGGGTGATGACGGTGATCTTCGGGACGGTGGCCTCGCCGTAGGCGTACAGCAGCTTGGCGCCGCGCCGGATGATGCCGTTGTACTCCTGGTCGGTACCGGGCAGGAAGCCCGGCACGTCGACCAGCAGCACGATCGGGACGTTGAAGGCGTCGCAGGTGCGGATGAAGCGCGCCGCCTTCTCGGAGGCGTTGATGTCCAGGCAGCCGGCGAACTGGGTGGGCTGGTTGGCCACGATGCCGACCGGGCGGCCGTCGACCCGGCCGAAGCCGATCAGGATGTTGGTGGCGTAGCCGGCCTGCACCTCGAGGAACTCGTCATCGTCGAGGATGCGCGAGATGACCTCGTGCATGTCGTAGGGCTGGTTCGGCGAATCCGGGATCAGGGTGTCGAGTTCGTGGTCCTCGTCGTTGAGGTTGTCCTCGATGGCACCGACCGGCGCGGGCACCGGGAAGCGCGGCGGATCGGCGTAGTTGTTGGGCGGCAGGTAGCTCAACAGGTCGCGGACGTAGTCCAGCGCGTCCTGCTCACCGGAGGCGACGTAGTGCACTGTGCCGGACTTGGCCATATGGGTGTGTGCACCGCCCAGCTCCTCCATCGTGACGTTCTCGCCGGTGACGGTCTTGATGACGTCCGGACCGGTGATGAACATCTGGCTGGTCTGATCGACCATGATGACGAAGTCGGTCAGCGCGGGGGAGTAGACGTGCCCACCGGCCGCGGCGCCCATGATCAGCGAGATCTGCGGGATGACCCCGGAGGCCTTGATGTTGTTGTGGAAGATCTTGCTGTACAGGCCGAGCGAGACCACACCCTCCTGGATGCGGGCGCCGGCGCCGTCGTTGATGCCGATCAGCGGGCGACCGGTCTTGATCGCCAGCTCCTGCACCTTGACGATCTTCTCGCCGTAGACCTCGCCGAGGCTGCCGCCGAACACGGTGGCGTCCTGGCTGAAGATGCAGACTTCGCGGCCGTCGATGGTGCCGTAGCCGGTCACCACGCCGTCACCGGTGGGGCGGTTCTTTTCCAGACCGAAGTTGGTCGAGCGGTGCCGGGCCAGCGCGTCGAGTTCGACGAACGACCCCTCGTCGAGCAGGGCGTAGATGCGCTCACGGGCGGTCAGCTTGCCCTTGGCGTGCACCCGCTCGACCGCGTCCTCGCCGACCGGGTGCAGCGCCTCTTCGGCGCGCTTACGCAGGTCGGCCAGCTTGCCGGCCGTGGTGTGGATATCGGGTACGTGCTCTGCCGCCGGCTCGATAGTGCTCGTCATGGGAGTCGATGCTAGCTGTACTTCTAAGAACTGCATAAGAGAGGTGCGAGTTAAGTCACTGCGTGCCGATTGACGGCCAAGCTGGGTCGGTGCCGATCGCCCACCCCACCCGCGACTGCATCGCGGCACTGCTGCTCGATCGACGCGGGGACACCCGCCCCGGACTGCGGTCCAGGGAACGCAGCTGGAGCTGGGATCAGGTGGTCGCCGAATCCGCCGCCCGCGGCGCGCTGGGCACCGCGCTGCTGGCCGACCGGCCGGGCGCGCCGCCCCATATCGGCGTGCTGCTGCCCAACGTCGCCGAGTTCGTGTTCTGGCTCGGTGGCGCGGCACTGGCCGGGGTCACCGTGGTCGGCCTCAACCCGACTCGCGGGCCGGCCGATCTGGCGGCCGAGATCCGGCTCGCCGACTGCCAACTCATCGTCACCGACACCGCTGGGGCCGAGCGCCTGCACGCGCTGGATATCGACACCGAGCTGCTGGTGATCGACAGCCCGGCCTACGCCGCGGCCGTCGACCGCCACCGCGGCACGCCGCTGCACGCCGAGGCGGGTCCCGACACCCTGCTGCTGTTGCTGTTCACCTCCGGCACCACCGGGGCCGCCAAGGCGGTCCGGTGCAGCCAGGGCAGGCTGGCCCGGATCGCCTATGCCGCGGTGGACAAGTACGGCCACCGGCGCGACGATGTCGAGTACTGCAGCATGCCGCTGTTCCACGGCAACGCGATCATGGCGTTGTGGGCCCCCGCGCTGGCCGTCGGTGCCACCGTCTGCCTGGCGCCCACCTTCTCCGCCTCGCAGTTCCTGCCGGATGTCCGGTACTTCGGGGCCACCTTCTTCACCTACGTCGGCAAGGCGTTGGGCTATCTGATGACCACCCCGGAGCTGCCCGACGATGCGGACAACCCGCTGCAGCGCGGATTCGGCACCGAGGCCTCCCCGGACGACCAGGCCGAGTTCCGTCGCCGGTTCGGCGCCGAGCTGTTCGAGGGCTACGGCTCCAGCGAGGGCGGTGGCGCGGTGACACTGGCGCCCGACGCGCCGCCGGGCGCGCTGGGCAGACCCGCCCACGACGGTGTCGCCATCGTCGACCCGATGACGTTGAAGGACTGTCCCGCAGCGGTTCTGGATGCCGGTGGACGAGTGCTCAACCCCGACGCCGCCGTCGGGGAGATCGTCGACAAGTTCGGCACCCGCACCTTCGAGGGCTACTACAACAACGACGAGGCGAACGCGGAGCGGATTCGCCACGGCTGGTACTGGACCGGCGACCTCGGCTACCTCGACGAGGCGGGCTTCATCTACTTCGCCGGACGCCGCGGCGATTGGATCAGGGTGGACGGCGAGAACATCTCGGCGTTGACCATCGAACACGTGCTGCGCCGGCACCCGCTGGTGATCGCCGCCGCCGCGTTCGGCGTACCCGACCCGCGTTCCGGGGACCAAGTGATGGCGGCGCTCGAGGTCGCCCGGCCCGACCAATTCGACGCTGCGGAGTTCGCGGCCTTCCTGGCGGCGCAGCATGACCTGGGCACCAAGGGAGCTCCACGGCTGCTGCGCGTATCGGCCGACCTTCCCGTCACCGGGTCGAACAAGGTCCTCAAACGGGAACTGCAGCAACAACGCTGGCATACAACGGAATCGGTGTACCGGTGGGCCGGCCGCGGCACCCCCGAATACCGGCTGCTGTCGCGCGCCGACCGAACCGCGCTGGATCGCGAGTTCGCCGTGTACGGAAGGGAGCGCCATGTCTGACCCGCACTGGGATGAGACCACCGACGTGTTGGTCGCCGGGTCGGGGGCGGGCGGGGTGACCGGCGCCTACACCGCCGCCCGGGAAGGTCTGGAGGTGATTCTCGTCGAGGCGTCCGACAAGTTCGGGGGCACCACCGCCTACTCCGGCGGCGGCGGGATGTGGTTCCCGTGCAACCCCGTTCTGGCCCGCGCCGGGGTCGATGACACCCTCGACGATGCCTGGGAGTACTACCACGCCGTAGTCGGGGACCGCACGCCTGCGGACCTGCAGGAAACGTACGTGCGCGGCGGAGCGCCGCTGATCGAATATCTGGAAGCCGATGAGCTGCTGAAGTTTTCGCTGCTGCCGTGGCCGGACTACTTCGGCAAGGCGCCCAAGGCCCGCGCCGACGGCATGCGCCACATCGCGGCCAAACCGTGGAAGATCGCCGCCGCACCCGAACTGCGGGAAGCGGTGCGGGGCCCGCTGGACGCCGACCGCCTGGGCCACCCGCAGCCGCAGGACTACTTCGTCGGCGGCCGGGCGCTGATCGCCCGGCTGCTCACCGCCACCGGCCGGTACCCGAACACCTCCGCACGACTGAACACCGCGGTGGTCGAGTTGGTGCGCTCCGGCGGGGCGGTGACCGGCGCCATCGTCGAGACCGGCGGGCGGCGCCGGGCGATCCGGGCCCGCCGCGGGGTACTGCTGGCGGCCGGCGGCTTCGAGCGCAACGACGAGATGCGGGCCCGTTACGGGGTGCCAGGGAATTCGCGGGACACCATGGGGCCGTGGGGCAATCGCGGTTTGGCCCACCTGGCCGGCATCGCTGCCGGCGCCGACACCGATCTGATGGAGCAGGCCTGGTGGTCACCGGGTCTCACCCACCCCGACGGCAGCTCGGCCTTCGCGCTGTGGTTCACCGGTGGCATCTTCGTCGACGACCGCGGCCGGCGGTTCGTCAACGAATCGGCCGCCTACGACCGGCTGGGCCGGGCGGTGTTGGACGCGATGTCGGCCGGGACGGTGACCCTGCCGTACTGGATGGTCTACGACGATCGCGAGGGTGTCGTCCCGCCGGTGAAGGCCACCAACGTCTCGATGGTCGACACCGAGCGCTATATCGAGGCCGGACTGTGGCGCAGCGCCGACACGCTGGCCGATCTCGCCGCCGCGATCGGGGTGCCGCCGGACGGTCTGGTCGCGACGGTGGCCCGGTACAACGACTTCGTCCGCCGCGGTACCGACGAGGATTTCGGCCGTGGCGAGGAACCGTATGACCGCGCGTTCAGTGGGGGCGCCTCGCCGCTGGTGCCGATCGAGCGGGGACCGTTTCATGCTGCGGCGTTCGGGGTGTCCGACCTCGGGACCAAGGGCGGATTGCGCACCGATACCGCCGCCCGGGTGCTCGACACCGAGGGCCGGGTGATCGCCGGGCTGTACGCGGCGGGCAACACCATGGCCGCGCCCAGCGGGACCAGCTATCCCGGCGGCGGCAATCCGATCGGGACGAGCATGCTGTTCAGCCACCTCGCCGTGAAAGACATGCTAGGCAGAAGTGATGAGCGCTTGCGCGAAGAGCAGATCAGAAGTGATGAGCGCTTGCGCGAAGAGCAGGGGGGCTGAGCATGACTGAGATCCGGGAGATCGACGCCGGCACATCCATGACCAGGTTCGCCCGCGGCTGGCACTGCCTGGGCCTGGCCGAGGAGTTCCGCGACGGGCAGCCGCACGGTGTCGACGCGTTCGGTACCCGGCTGGTGGTCTACAGCGACTCCGCCGGGGCGGTACACGTGCTCGACGGCTACTGCCGCCACATGGGCGGTGATCTGTCCCGGGGCACCGTCAAGGACGACAACCTGGCCTGCCCGTTCCACGACTGGCGGTGGGGCAGCGACGGCAAATGCGCGTTGGTGCCCTACGCCAAGCGCACCCCGCGGTTGGCGCGCACCCGCACCTGGCCCACCCACGAGGTGAACGGTCAGCTGCTGGTCTGGCACGATCCGCAACGTTCGGACCCGCCGCCGGAATTGGCGCCGCCGTCCATCGAGGGCTACCCCGAAGGCCGGTGGTCGCCGTGGCAGTGGAATTCGATGCTCATCGAGGGCTCGCACTGCCGCGAGATCGTGGACAACAACGTCGACATGGCGCATTTCTTCTACATCCATCACGCCTACCCGACGTTCTTCACGAACGTCATCGAAGGGCACACCGCCAGCCAGTTCATGGAGTCCAAACCCCGGCCGGACTACATCGCCGACCCCGACAAGCTCTGGGACGGAACCTATCTGCGGTCGGAGGCCACCTACTTCGGGCCGGCGTACATGATCAACTGGTTGCACAACGACCTGGCCCCGGGATTCACCGTGGAGGTGGCGCTGATCAACTGCCACTACCCGGTGACGCACAACTCGTTCGTGCTGCAGTACGGCGTGGCGGTGCAGCAGATGCCGGGCCTGCCCGCCGACAAGGCCGCCAAGCTCGCCTCGGCGATGAGCCGGTCCTTCGGTGAGGGCTTCTTGGAGGACGTCGAGATCTGGAAGCACAAGACCCGCATCGACAACCCGCTGCTCACCGAGGAGGACGGCGCGGTCTATCAGCACCGCCGCTGGTACGAACAGTTCTACGTGGACCTGGACGAGGTCACCCCCGAGATGACCGCTCGCTTCGAGTTGGAGGTGGACACCACGCACGCGTTCGGCATCTGGGAGCAGGAGGTCAACGCGAACCTGGAGAAGCTGACGGCCCGCTGAGGGGGCCGGGGCGTGCGGGCAGCGACTGGCGGGCGGCGGGCAGGCATGGTCAACTGGGTCGGCTAACGTCACGTGAGCAACCCGCCGTCGGCCGAACCGACGCGCACATGACGTTTCAGCGAAGAGGAGAGGGCCGTGCCCGAGGACCGCAGCGCGCCGCCGCACCGGTACGACGGTTCCGACGGCCCGCGGGTGGCGATTGCCCACGACTACCTGACCCAGCGCGGTGGCGCCGAGAAGGTGGTGCTCTCCATGAGCAAGGCGTTCCCGGACGCCCCGATCTACACCCTGCTCTATGACCCGGAGGGCACCTACCCGGAGTTCGCCGATCGCGATATCCGGGTGTCGCCACTGAATCGGGTGTCGGCGTTCCGCAAACACCATCGAGCGGCGTTGCCGGTGCTGCCGTTCACGGCGAGCGCGATGTTCGTCGATGCCGATGTGGTGGTGACCAGCAGCAGCGGCTGGGCCCACGGTTTCCGGACCAACGGCGTCAAACTCGTGCACTGCCACACCCCGGCGCACTGGCTCTACGCCCGCGAGCACTACCTCAAACCCGACGGGGACCTGCTCAAGCGGGCCGCGCTGAAAGTCGGCTCGCCGCTGCTGAAGTCGTGGGACCGGCGCGCGGCCTCCTCGGTCGACCGCTACCTGGCCGTGTCCACGGCCATCAAGCACCGAATCCGTGATGCCTACGGGATCGACGCCGATGTGTTGCCGTCCCCGATCGCGATGAAGCCGCACACCGCCTCCGAACCGGTACCCGAACTGCAGGACTGGGCCACCGACGGGGGTGCCCCGTTCTACCTGTGTGTGTCCCGGCTGATGGCCTACAAGAACGTCGACGCGGTGGTCGGCGCCTTCGCCGACACCGACCGCCGCCTGGTGGTGGTCGGTCACGGCCCGGAGGCCACCCGGATCGAGCGGATGAAGACGCCCAACGTGAGGATGCTCTCGGCGCTCACCGACGGGCAGATGGCCTGGCTGTACCAGTCGTGCCGGGCGCTGATCGCGGCCAGCTACGAGGACTTCGGGCTGACCCCCATCGAAGCCGCGGTGTCCGGGCGACCGGCGGTGGTGCTGCGCTGGGGCGGGTTCCTGGACACCGTCATCGAGGGCACCACCGGGATGTTCTTCGACCGGCCCGCCGCCGATTCCATCGCCGAGGCGCTGGACCGGTTCGAGGCCTGCGAGTTCGATCCGGACAAGCTGCGATCACACGCCCAACGGTTCACCGAGCAGCGGTACGCGGAATCGTTGTACGCGGCCGTCGACGCATTGACCGCACAGCAGAATCCCGATCGGGCCGGGTAACGGCCAACCGAGCGGCGCGACGTTGCTCGGATAGTTATGGTTGACGCGAATTTCTCAAAGGAGCACAACACCTATGACCGGAGTACCCGCGTCGGCAGACCCGGCAGACGTCGCCCGCAAACAGGCCGCCGCTCCCGATCTGCGAATGCCTCCGCCGCCCGAGTGGATCCTCGACGAGAACAACCGGGTCATCGACTACAAGATGCAGGGCATGACCCGCGGTCGCAAGATCCGCAACCGGCTCGGTGAGCTGTTCTTCAACAGTTTCATCACCTACATCCCGTCGCACACCATCCGCCAGGGATACCTGCGGCTGATGGGCGCCCGGATCGGCAAGCGCAGCTCCATCCTGCGCGGCACCACCGTGCTCGATATCGAGTTCCTCACCATCGGGGACGGCGTCGCGATCGGGTTCCGCTGCCTGCTCGACTCCCGCGCCGGGCTCTATATCGGCAACAACGTCACGATCGCCAGCGACGTGCACTTCATCGGCGGCGGTCACGACATCAACCACCCCGACTTCCTGCCCGTCCCGATCCCGACGGTGGTGCAGGACTACGTCTGGATCGCCAGCCGCGCGATGGTGCTGCCGTCGCTGATCGGCCGCGGTGCCGTGGTGGCCGCGCATGCCGTGGTCAACAAGGACGTCGACGAACTGGCGATCGTCGGTGGGGTGCCGGCCAAGGTGATCGGTAAGCGCCCGGCCGATTCGCTGGGTTACACCAACAATCACCGCCCGCTGTTCTACTGATGGGCGCTGCGTCCACCCCGTTCGGTGAGCACCGGCTCGTTTTCGTCGCGCCCGATGTCGGCCAGACCGCGGTCGGTGACTACGCGCAGGATCTCCTCACCGCGCTGCGCCCGCATTTCGGTGAGATCGTCGAACACCGGACCGCCGGCCCGGGTCAGGACGGCATCGCCGATCTGCGCCGGCACCGCGCGCAGGTGCGTCGGCTGGTCGCCGAGGGCCCGCCCGGGCGGACCCTGGTGCACGCCGAACTGTCCACCGGCGTGCTGCCCACCTTCTGGGCGGTCGCCGGGCTGAAGGGCGTCCCGGTCACCGCCACCATCCACGACCCGCCGCAGGGTCTGTGGTTTCTGGCCCGCACCCGCACCATCGCGAAGTCCCGGCTGCTCACCCACGGTATTCACTACCCGCTGCGACCGCTGTCCCGGGCGATCGAGGGCCGGGTGCACGGGGACCGGACGCTGATCGCGCTCACCGAGACGGGCAGGCAGTCGATCGAACGCACGTATCCGCGCACCACCACCTACTACGTGCCGCATCTGGTGCGGGACCGGCCCGCGATCCGGCCCGCCGAAGAACGCCCCAAGGCGGTCGGCTTCTTCGGGTTCGTCTACCGGGGCAAGGGTTTCGAGCAGATCGCCCGGATCCGCGAGCTGCTGCCCGCCGATATCGCCATCCGGGTCGCCGGCCGCGGCACCGAAGCGCTGCCGCCGGCCGAGGGCATCGAGATCCTCGGCGGCGTGGACGGTCCGGCGGAAGACGCCTTCTTCGATTCGGTGCGCGCCATCGTCGTTCCCTACGGCAAGCGGCATTTCTACGCCGAGACCTACCCGGCCTCCGGCGTGGTGGCCCACGCGATGGCCTACAGCACCCCGGTGGTGTGCACCGGGTACGGTTCGCTGGCCGAATTGGACAGTGCGCACGGTGTTCTCAACGTGAGCCCGCGCGGCGCCGGTGAGGACGCCGTCGCCACCGGGCTGGCCGCGGGCATCGAGGCGCTGCTCAACGATCCTGCCCGGCTCGCCGAGTTGGGTCGCAATGCCGAGCGGACCCGCCAGGAGCGTTCGGCCGAGCGCACCGCCGCGGCGCTGGTCGAGATCTGGGCGCGGGTACTGGCCGGACAGACCGAGAGCGCCTGAGCGGGTGAGCGAACCGACCGAGCCGGTGGCGCCCGCCCCCACCTCGCATCACCTGATGCGCACCCTGTGGGCGGTGTTCTGGCTCTACGGCGGACGTGGGGTCGGTCTGCTCTGGACGGTGATCATCATCGCTCAGCTCGGTATTGCCGATTACGGCCAGTACGGCATGGCCTACGCCGCGTTCTCGCTGATCGGGCCGCCGCTGGACAATCCGTTCGCGGTACGCGCGGTGCGCGAGTCGCAGGAACGGTTCCTGCGCGAACGGGTGACCCGGTACCTGCTCGGCCTGACGTTGATGGCGGCCGGGGCGGCCCTGGTCGAGGTCAGCTACATCGCCTGGTTCGGGCTGTTCGTGGCCGGCGGCGAGATCATCTTGAAGGCCTACCAGAGTCACTGGGCGCGCGACGGTCAGCCGCAGCGGGTCGCGCAGCTGGACACCATCCGCCAGGTTGCCAGCGTGGCGTGCGCCGCCGGGTACGTCTTCGCGGTCGACGATCCCACCCTGCAGGTCGCCAGCCTGTTCCTGGTGGCGCCGTATGCGGTGATCGCCGTGGTGGTCGGCTTCGTGGTGCTGCGGCACCGCCCCGGCATGCCGGGCCCGCCGAAGCTGATCGCGATCCTGATCGGCGAGATGCTCGGGTTGGCCGCCTATCTGCAGGGCGACGTGCTGCTGCTGGGGTGGCTGACCGATGACACCATCGTCGGGTACTACGCGCTGACCGTCACCGTCACCATCGCGATCGTCGCGGTCGGGCAGTCCTTCGGCATGTCCTACAACCGCTCGCTGCGCGAAGGAGGCGGGCAGCTCTCGGCCGGCCCGCCGCTGAAGAGCACGCTGATCCTCGGTGGGGTCGCCGGGTCGCTGGTCCTCATCGTCGGCGTGGTGATGTTGTTCACCCCCGCACCCCAGCAGCTCGCCGTGGCGATGATCATCATGAGCGTGTTCTGCGGGATGCGCACCATCACCTCGGTGTTCCAGGCGGTGCTCTACCTACAGCGGCGTGACACCACCCGGTTGGTGGCCAATATCAGCCTGCTCCCGGTCAAGCTCGGGCTGGTCGCGCTGCTGGCGGTGGCGGGTGCGGTCGGGGCCGCGATCGCCACGGTGATCGCCGACGCTCTGCTGCTGGCCATCTATGCCTACGTGCTGTACCGCAAGCCCACGACGACCCCCGCCGAGAAGGTCCGCGAATGACCACAGCGACGTTCCTGCTGTCCAAAGATCCGGTCGCCGAACACGGCGGGGATGTGGAACTCTCCCGGTTGGTGATGCGGCTGGCCGCGGATTCCCATGCGGTATCGGTCATCTGCCTGTCGCACCAGCGACCGGGGCGCGTGAGCACCGACCTGGTCGAGGGTGGCGCCGAACTGCAGCGGGTGGCCAAGTCGGGGGTGCGGCCGCTGGCGTTGCTCACCGATACCGTGCGTACCGGGCGCAGCCTGGCGCACGCGCGGTTCGACAACGACGATCTGGTGGCCGCGATCTCCGCCTCCCCGGCCGATGTGTTCGTCGCCGAGCACAGCTACATGGCCGAATCGTTCCTGCGCAGCACGCAATTCGGGGGGGCGCGCTTCGTCGTCAACACCCACGTCAGCGAATCGCTGGTCTGGCGGGCCAGCCGGGGTCTGCTGGGGCGGTTGCAGGCCGGTCGGTTGGTGCGCGACGAATTGCGGGTCGCCCGGGCCGCCGACGCGGTCGGCACCTACGACGCCCAGGAGGCGGAGTTCTACCGCGCCAACGGGATTGCGTCCGCACGATGGCTCGACATCACGCTGCCCCCGGCGGCGCAGGTCGATGTGGCGGGCACCGGGCGCCGGTTGGTCCTGATGGGCACCAGGGACTGGCCCCCGAACCAGGAAGCCTTCCTGACCGCGCTGCGGCTGTGGCCGCAGATCGCGGCGGGTATCCCCGGTGCCGAACTGTGCGTGATCGGCGCCAAACACGCCAAGGCCAAGGCGCCGCACTATCCCGACGGTGTGCGTGACCTGGGCTTCGTCGACGACCTGGCCGGATTCCTCGGCACCTGCCGGGCCATGATCGCGCCGATCAGCACCGGCGGCGGCGTCCGGGTGAAGATCCTCGATGCGGCCAGAATGGGTTTGCCGGTGGTGGGCACCACGGCGGCGGTCGGATCGCTCGGTGACCTGCTGGAGCTGGGCGTCCACGATGACGATGCCGATTTCGTCGGGCAATGCCGGCGGCTGCTGCTGGATGTGCCGGCCGCCGTCGCGGCGGGGGACCGGCTGTACGCGCTCAACCGTCAGTACTGGCAGCAGCGGCGACCCCACCGCGCGGTCGAGGCGCTGCTGGCGGCAACCCCGCCGCGCTAGCCGGCGCCGGCGCGCGCCGGGGCCGGCGGTGCCGGTCGGGTGGCCTCGGCGATGCGCGACTCCAGCGCCGAGCGCTCGTTGTCCTCGCGCCGGAGTTGATCGGCGTAGGCCAGGAATGTCAGGAAAATGGTGTACAGAAACACGATCTGTGGGATCACCACCACGGGGTGGTCGAGATTCAATGCCACAATCGAGAATCCGATGAATACACCGCCATAAAGTGCGGCGGGTAGCGAATTCGAACGCAACAACCGGTAACCAATTACACACCCGGTGACGACGACGGCCAGGAACGCCGCGCCGACGAAGATCCCGCCGCGGTGGATCGCGATCAACGGGGCGTTGGAGACGAAGTTCTCGATGAAGGCGTATGCGCCGTCCTTGAACTCGCGCTGCGACCACCCCCAACCGAACAGCCAGTGCCCGTCCATGCGGCCGGGAAACTCCCGGATCGAGTCCACCCGGTCGCTGGCACCGGCGTCATTCGAGCTGAGCGTGCCCATCAGCCGGGTCCGCACCGAGGGCACCATGAAGGCGCCGATGAAGGCCAGCGTCAACGTGCCGATCAGAATCTGGCGATCGCGCGAGCGCATCGGGTGGAACACGAAAACCAGTACCACACCGACCAATACGCTGACGATGGCCGAGCGGCTCAGGGTCAGCGCGATGGCCGAACCGAGGATCGCGGCGAGCACCACCCGGCGCCAGCCGGTGAACACCACCATGGCGATCACGAACGAGATGACCAGACCGATACCGGCGGCGTTGGGGTCCAGCCACAGCCCGCCGAGCCGGCTGAAGGCCTGACTGTCGGCGGCCACCGCGAACCGGCCGTCACCGCGCAGGTCGGCCGTGCCACCGGTGAAGAAGAAGCGTTCGGTATCGGCCACCGCATAACCGAAGATCCGGAATGGCTGCAGCAGTAGCCGATTCGACCCCAGCACAATGGACCCGATACCGATCAACGCATTGAAACTGGCCGCGTAGACGAAGATCCGGCCGAACTTGACCAGATGCTGGCGCGGTAGCGCCAGTAGTGCGAAGAAGGCGCCCGTCGCGATCGCCCATTTGGTGTAGTCGAGGATGTTCACGATCGAGGAGAAGGTGATCACCATCGACACCGCGGAGATGACCACCAGCACCAGCACGGCCTTGGCCAGCGTGCTGCCCAACACCGGGAAGCGCTTGGCGGCGTTGGGATGCACCAGCGCGGCCACCAGCGCCCCGCCGGCGAACGGCAGATACAGCGGCAGGTGCACACCCGGGAAGTAGCCGAACGGCAGCGCGCCGACGGCGATCGCCATACCCCAGTACAGCCACAGCGGATGGCGAAGACCGATGTAGACGCCGACCGCCAGAGCAATCAACCCGCCGACGGCCATGACCCCGAGCTTGCCGCCCTGTGCCACCGCGGCGGCGATCAACGGGACCACGACGATGATCGCGGCTGCGACCAGCAGGTTGGGGCGCCCCGACGTGCCGAGTTTCATTGCGGACTCGTCCTCATTGCGTCATGATCCTCACGGCTTTACCGCACCGTCGTTGCATTTAACTATCCTTGCATCGACTCAGCTGGCCGCGCTACAGGGGCGCTCGGCAAAGTGTGCAGCTACTGTTGTTGACGCTATCGTTGCATTGTTGTGGCGACCCAAGAGCGAATGGAGTGCTCCCTTGGCCATCGGTGATTACCTGCGAATTTTTCGCCGGTTGTGGTGGGTGGTGCTCTTGGCGACGCTGATCGGTGTCGCCGTGGGTTACGCAACCACCTTCTTCTCGACGACGCAGTACTCATCGACGACGCGGTTGTTCGTCACCACGCAGAGCGGATCCTCGGTGGGCGATGCCTACCAGAACAACCTGTTCTCCCAGGAGCGCGTCTTCTCCTACGCCGGTCTGGCCACCAGCGATCAGGTGGCCGCGCGGGCCATCGACCAGCTCAAGGCGCCGCTGACCGTCGACGAGCTGCGCGCCAAGATCACGGCCGTCCCGTTGCCTCAGACCGTGCTGCTCGACGTCACCGCCACCGATCCGGATCCCGCGGCCGCCCAGCGCTACGCCAATGCCGTCGCCGACCAACTGGTCAACGTGACGGCCGAGCTGGAGACCTCGCGCCGCGGTGGTGAGGCCGCGGCGGCCGCCGTGCTCGTCGACGACGCCAGCTACGGCACCAAGGTGCCCGCGATGGGACTGACCACCCGGCTGGCCGCCGGCGCGGTGGGTGGTTTGGTGCTCGGTGTGTTGCTGGCGATCGCGCTGGGTCTTTCGGACACCAAGCTGCGCCGCAGCGAGCGCATCGAAGATGTCACCGGGATCCCGCTGCTGGGCACGCTGGTCGACGACAAGCAGAGCCGCGACGGCATCATCGACATCGACGCCGGCGGCCTGGCCGTGGAGCGCCTGCGTGAGCTGCGCACCAACGTGCAGTTCGCCCGCAACGCCACCGGACAGCACCCCCGGGTGATCGCGGTGACCAGCCCGTCGGCCCAGGACGGCCGGTCCTCGACCGCCATCGACCTGGCCGTCGCCTTCGCCGAATCGGGCCACTCGGTGGTACTGGTGGACGGCGACCTGGTGAATCCGGAACTGCCGCAGCTGCTCGCGCTCGAGGGCGCCGCCCTGTCGCAGGCCGGCACCAAGGGGTTCACCACGCTGCTGGCCGGCCAGCATGATCTGTCCGAGTCGCTGATCGAGGTCCCGCAGTCCGGGTTCGCGCTGCTGCCGTCCGGCCCCGTGCCGTCGGTGCGTCGTGAGCTGTGGGGCGACCAGCGGGTGCAGCGGGTGCTCGAGCTGCTGCGCGGCCACTTCGACTACGTCATCATCGACACCCCGCCGCTGACCAAGTACGCCGACGGTGCGGTGCCCGCCGCGCTCGGCGACGGTGCACTGGTGCTCGGCCGACTGGGGCACACCAAGACCTCGGCGCTGCGCAAGGCGCTCAAGGTGCTGCAGACCGCGCATGCCCCGGTGCTCGGCGTGGTGGCGACCTGCGAACCCGGGCATCGGCGCGAGTTGTCCGCCGATCGCAAGCACCACGGTGGCGCGCACGCGGCCGCCGCGCCCTCGGCCGCCGCCGAGGACGACGCCGACAGCCGCACCGCGAGGTCGCAGACCTCATCGCACAGCTCGGGATAACGGCGTGCCGAGTCTGATTCGTGGTGCGGCGGTGCTGTTCGTCGCAGTCGTCCTGGTGACCTCCTGCGCACCGGCGGACGCACCGGCACCACCGGCGGGCTCGGAGACCGTCGCGATCAAGACCTTCGCGCCGCCGTTCGACGGCAAGCCGCATCTGCCGCCGCCCGATATGACCGACGACGGACCGGGTTCGCTGGTGTCCGTGGAGCCGATGAGCGGCAGCGAACTGCTCAACCAGGACGACGCCACCTACATGCGGGTGGTCTACCGGTCGACCTCCGGGGTGGACGGCTCGCCGACCGAGGTGTCCGGTGCCATCGCGATACCCCCGGGCGATCCGCCCAAGGGCGGCTGGCCGATCCTGGCTTTCGGCCAAGGCACCAAGGGTGTCCTCAACAAGTGCGCGAGCAGCCTCTACGGCAGCCTGCCGCTGAACGCGTGGACCATGTCGGTCTTCGTGCGGTCCGGGTTTCTGGTGACCGTGTCCGATTTCCAGGGCGCCGGTGTCGAGGGCTACCAGCATCCGTTCCTCAATGCCAAGACCTACGGCTACAACGTCATCGACTCGGTGCGCGCCGCGCAGCGGGTCGGTGCGGAGACCACCGGGACGTGGCTGGCCTACGGGCACTCGGCCGGCGGGCTGGCGGTGTGGGCGGCCGCCGAGCAGGCCCCCACCTACGGTCAAGGACTCAACCTGCTGGGCACGGTCTCGATGGCCCCGGCCGCCGACATGTCCGGCCTCGCCGACGCCGCGTGGAACGGCACACTGACTCCCGATCAGCGGGTGACCCTGGTCTTCGCGCTGCAGTCGCTCAAGTGGTTCAACCCGGAGATGAACCTGGACAACTACCGGCGCGGGGCCACCGCCGAGCACTGGGACGAGTTGCTGGACTGCATCCCGCCCAACTTCGACGATATCGCCAGGGTGCGGGCGCTGATGACCAACGAGGACCTCCGGCCGGCCACCTACGAGGATGTTGTGTGGTTGCGTGACCGGCTCGCCGAAATCGCTGTGCCGCAAGCGCCGAACACCACGCCCATGGTGGTCGGGTACGGCACCCAGGACATGCTGGTCGACGAGTCCTGGTTCGAGCGGGCCCTGGACCGGGCCTGCGCGATGGGCAGCTACATCGAGATCCGCAAGGGGCCCGGAAAGGGCCACGCCGACCTGGACAGTGGTTTCACGTTGCCCTGGCTGATGGATCGCCTCGACGGGGCACAGCCGCCGCCCAACGACTGCCTGAGCAGAAATTGAGGGCGCCGGTCGACGTGCCACGGGCACGGGATTACCTGACGATCCTCGCCAAGGGCTGGATCGTCATCCTGGTGGCGACGCTGCTGGCGCCGGCCGCGGCGTTCGGCCTGCACAAGCTCACCGCCGAGCGCAGCTACACCGCCTCGGTACTGTTGTTCGCCCAGGTCGCCGGCGATCCGGGTACTTACTCTGCCTACGCCGGCGGCATCGGGGCCAACAGCCGGATGTCCACCTACGTGTCGTTGGCCCAGTCCACGGTCATCAGTGAGCGCACCATCGAAACCCTCGGATTGCCGCTCACGCCAAGTGAACTCGCGGCGAACGTCACCGCGGCGTGGGAGCCCTACGGTGTGTCGCGGTTCGGCAGGCCGTCCTCGGCGCTGTTGCGGGTGAAGGTGACGGGCACCGACCCGCAAACCACCATCGACACCGTCAACACTCTGGCCTCGGTGCTGATGAAGATGTCCGGTGAGCTCGAATGGATCGAGGCCAAGCCCACCGACCCCATCCAGTACACCGGACCGGTGGCCGAGCTGGTGGCCGTGGACCCGGCGACCGTCGTCCACGAGGTCCAGCCCGATATCACCAATATCCTGCTGGTGGCCGCCGGTGTCGGGTTCGCGCTGAGCGTGGTGCTGGTGCTGGCGTTCGGACTCGCCCGCGACGAGGTGCTGACTCCCGGCCAGCTCCGCCAGGTCGCCAACTCGTTCACGTCGCCCAGCGGTGACGCCAGGTCTTAGGAGTTCGATGGCACAGGGAGTCCGGGCGACGACGACACGCAAGGCGCTGGCGGGTGCGGTGCTGGCATCGGCGTTGGTGCTCGCCGGCTGCGCGCAGCCCGATCCCGGTCCGACGGCGGCGGTGAACTCCGAACTCCAGTTGCCCGCCGACTATTCGGCGACCGGTCCCGGGGCGCTCGTCAGCGCCACCCGGTTGCCGACCATCGACCGCCGGCTACTGCGGGTCACCTCCGTCGCCGCCCACATCACCTACAACTCGACCTCCGGGGTCGACGGGAGCGCGCAGGTGGTGTCCGGCAGCGTGTTCGCTCCGTCCGGGACACCGCCGGAGGGCGGCTGGCCCGTCATCGTGTTCGGGCACGGCACCACCGGCGTCTTGTCGGATTGCGCGCCGTCACTGTCGCCGAACCTGCTGGGCGCCGCGGACGCGGTGCGCGCGCTGGTGACCCTCGGCTACGTCATGGTGGTGCCCGACTACCAGGGGCTGGGAACCATCGACAGCTACCACCCGTATCTGGACGCCACCACCGCCGGTTACAACATGATCGACGCGGCCAGTGCGGCCCGCAAGCTGGTGCCGGAGTCCTCGGAGCGCTGGGTCGCGTTCGGGGTGTCCCAGGGCGGCCAGGCGTCATGGGCGGCGAACGAACTGATCGCCGGATACGGCGCGCAGGACACCCGGCTGATCGGCTCGGTGAGCGTGTCGCCGGCCGCCGATATCACCGGCCTGGCCGATATGGCCGCGGAGGGGACGCTGTCCCCGCAGCAGCGGATCGCCATGGTGCTCATCCTGTCGTCGCTGAAGAACGCGCATCCCGACCTCGACCTCGACGATTACCGCCGCGGCCTGGTCCAGGAGAAGTGGGACCTGCTGGCGGGCTGCTCGACCGACGCCACCGAGGACCGGCTGTCGGTGGCCGAGCAGGTGCCGCCGGAGGACCTGCGCCCGTCGACCCCGGAAGCACTCGACGTCCTGCGCGGCTACCTCAACCAGATGAGCGGTCTGCCCCGGGCCCCGGCCAGCGCGCCGATGTTCGTGGTGCACGGCGACGCCGACGACGTGGTGCCGGTGGTCTGGACGACCGAAGCGGTGCGAAGAGCCTGCGATATGGGCGACACCGTGGCATCGTTCATCGCTGGCGGCCGGGGACACGGTGATTTCGACCCCATCGTGTCGCTGGACTGGATCATGAAACGGTTCGACGACGCGCCGGCCGACAGCACCTGTGGGGTCGAAGGCGGGCCGTCGATCCTGAAGACCACCTGATCGCCGATAATTCGACACCGACCGGCAGCCGCCGCTCACCCCGCCAGAACGAGGCCTTGGTCCCCAACTACCGCGACCGGGAGAACGCCCATGACAGACACGAACGCGGCGCGCGGAAACGCGGGGGCCCCCGCCGAAGCGCAGTCCGAGGCGCAACCGGAGCCGGTCATCGAATCCCAGGTGCTGGCCAGTTCGCCGACGCACACCAGGATCATCGGTCTCGACGGCATCCGCGGGCTGGGCTGCCTGGCCGTGGTGATGGGTCACGTCGCGCTGAGTTATTCGCCGGTCACCCACGACAAGGCATTCCTCGGTGTGCTGGGCCTGGCGCTGATCCTGTTCTTCGTGCTCAGCGGCTTCCTGTTGTTCCTGCCCTATATCCGGCGACTGACCAAGGACCGCGCCAAAGCCGTCATGCCGGACACCAAGCAGTACGCCCTGCACCGGTTCTTCCGGGTGTTCCCCGGCTACCTGACCATCTTCTTGATCTGCAATTTCGTGCTGCAGGTGGCCTATGTGCAGAACTCGGCGATCCAGCCGCACGGCACCGACGCCGGCACCGGGATGATCACCGACCCCTGGGAACTGCTGGCCAACCTCACGCTCACCCAGACCTACATTCCCGAGTACGTGCAGACCGGTATCAGCCCGTCCTGGTCGCTGACGCTGGAGATCGCGTTCTACGCGATGTTGCCGCTGCTGGGCCTGCTGCTGTTCGCGTTGCGTAAGCGCACCGACGTCAAGCCGTTGGTGCTGGCCTGCCTCGCTCCGGCGATTCTGCTGGCGGTCGGGGTCATCGGCCGGCTGTTCGCGCCGCTGGTGTTCTCGGCATCCGGCGCGGACACGGTGCTGATGCAGAACTGGGGTCCCACCTGGGCGGCGGTGTTCATGCGCAGCTTCATCACCAACGCCGACCTGTTCGCCTACGGGATGTTCGCCGCGATCCTGTTCGTCGCGATCGAACAGGGCGTCATCTCCGCCCCGGCGGCCCGGCGCATCCATCTGCTGTGTTTCCCGCTGCTGGCGGTATCCTTCGTCGCCGCGCTGGTGCTCGCGGTGAAGGGCACCGTATTCGCCACCGCCGGAATCGGTTTCGTCTCCGCCGTGTTCATCGCCATCGTCGTCCTGCCGCTGGCCCGCGGCAAGGACTCCCCGATCGCGCGGTTCCTCGACCTCAAACCCTTCCATTTCGTCGGCGTGATCTCACTGTCGGTGTACCTGTGGCACTACCCGGTGCTGTTGCTGCTCGGCCGCTACGACCTGGCCGCCGGCGACTCGTGGAGCGGGATGTTCCGTAATGTTGCGGTGGTGGCCGTCGTGACGATCCTGCTGTCCACCATCACCTACTACGCCGTGGAGCGTCCGGGTCTGGGCCTGGTCAAGCGGTTCCGGAAGAGTTGATGCGCCGTTACCTGCTGCCGGCCGGCATCGTGCTGTCCGTCCTGATCCTCATTGCGGCGGTGGTGCTGGTGGTGTCCCCGTCGGCGCGCCAGACGGTCGGGCTCTCCGGTGAGCCGCCGGCCGCGGTCTCCCCCCAGCCGATCGAGGGTGCCGACCTGTCGGGCAGCGGTCCCGGATCGCTGGTCAGTGCCATGACGATGCCGGAGTTCAGTCGCAGCCCGCAGGGGTCGGGGCTGAATTCCGCCCGGGTCGTGTACCGCTCGACCAATGGCGACAGCGGCGAGCCGACGGTGGTGTCCGGGGCGGTGTTCACCCCCGGCGGTGCCGCACCCGCGGGCGGCTGGCCGGTGGTCGCCTTCGGGCACGGCACCCTTGGCATCGACGAACCGTGCGGGCCGTCGTTGTCGGCGACGCTGCTCGGTCTGACCGATTGGGTGGTCAAGCTCACCGAACTGGGTTTCGCGGTGGCGATGGCCGACTTCCAGGGGCTCGGATCCCCGGGTATCCACCCCTATCTGGATTCGAAGACGGCCGGGCTCAACATGATCGACTCGGTACGGGCACTTCGGCATACCTTTCCCGGCATCTCGGACAGCTGGGCGGCCCTCGGCGGCTCGCAGGGCGGTGGCGCGGTTTGGGCGGCGGGGGAGCAGGCCGGGACGTACTCCCCGGAACTGCTGCCGCGCGGGGTGTTGGCGCTGGCGCCGGTCGCCGATGTCGCCGGTCTGGTGGACAAGTCCGTCGAGGGCACATTGACCAAGGAACAGGTCGCCGCACTGGTGCTCGTCGTGGAATCGCTGGCCCGGCTGCATCCCGAGATCAACCGGGACGACTACCGGCATGGCACGGCCGCCGAGAACTGGGACGTCCTGATCGCCTGTTCCGGGGATGCGGTGCACACCCGCGAGGGTGTGATCGACCGCCTCGTATCCGGTGACCTGTCACCGGTCACTCCGGAGGCCGCCGATCGGTTGCGGGGCTATCTGAGCCGGTGGGCGTTGCCCCAGCAGCGGCCGGCCGCCCCGATGTCGGTGGTGTACGGCGGCGAGGACGAGTACATCGACCCGCGCTGGACGACGGACGCGTTGGCGCGCGCCTGCGCGCTGGGCGGCACCGTGGTGTGGGATTTCCAGCCGGACAAGGGGCACGGCGACCTTGAGGTGGCGAATCAACTCGGCTGGCTGGCCGAGCGGCTGCAGGGCCTGCCGGTGGCGCCTGCGACGGGGGATGCCGCGGCCAACGCGTGCGGGTAGGGCCGTCTTCCGCCTCGCGGAACGGCGGACGACGGTGTTGCCTCGCTCGTCGGCAGCGAAGTTCCGGTGATGTGCGGGCAGGCTCGATGCGCGGCGGCGTCCGGTCCGGCCCGAACGCCAGGCGATTCGCTGGCCGCGCCGCGGCGGCCGGCGAACGGCACGAGTGTGCCAGACGCGTTGGTGCCGCTGGTGTGGAAGTGAAACGGCCGGCCCATGCCGATCCATCGGCGCGGTGCTGGTATCGGCCCCGTCGGCCGATCTGCGGGGCTGGTCGGCGGTCCGTTGGGGGTATATCAGCGATAGGGAATATTCGCGTTCGCAAGCAGTCGCAGGCCGGCCGCCGGTGACTTCTCGCAACGCCGCACCGCGGCGGCGGCCGGCCGGTCGGGGCTCGCCGGGAGGTCTGGGCAGGTTGCCGGTGGCGGGTGTCGCGGCTAAGCCGTTAAACAGCCGAACCTCGCACGGGCGCGCAGTTTCAGCAATGACCCCAGGGGTGACCCGCCGGGGGCGGGGAGATCTTGGTCGTCGTGTAACGCATCGGCAACCCCGGCGATAACCCTTGGGTACATCCCATTGACAGACTCGTCCCAGCGCGAATCACCTGGTCAAATCGTCGCGGGCGTCAGTTTTCACCGCATCGCCCACTCGGCCGCGCCGCCCGAACCGAGATCATATTTGCCGGCGAATTTGCGTGCGCGTCAGCCGAAGGGTGGATTTTTGGGGGGAAATGTTGCAAGAAGCAGGAAACAAAGCGATAGTCTTAGGCAGCACGCATGGACCGGTGCAGCAAACGAAGGTGGAAGCGCACGTGACGCTGGTGAGAGAGACGGAACCGCCGATCGCTCTGGTGAGCCCGGCGCCCGCCCGCGACGGCGACGGGCTGCAGTGGCAGCGCCGCTACGGGTTGGCCCTGCTGATCACCGATGTCGTCGTGGTCGGTGCCGCAATGGCCTGTGCTCAAATGGTGCGCCTGGGGCGCCCAGTTACCGATTTCGATCCACTCACCAAGTACTTCGGCCTCTTGTCGGTGATCTTCGGCTTGATCTGGCTGGGTTTGCTGACGGCCTACCGCAGCCGGTCGCCGCGGATCGTCGGAGCCGGCATCGAGGAATACCGCCGGGTGCTCTCGGCGACGCTGGCGACGATCGGTGTCGTCGCCGTCACCCTCATGATCTTCCGGCCCGAGTACGCCCGCGGCTATCTGGCGCTGGCTTTCCCGTTGGGCCTGGTGTTCCTGGTCCTCGGCCGCGCCGCGTGCCGACGGGTCCTCGGCTGGTACCGCAAGCGTGGTCAGTGCGTCAACTCCGTGGTCGCGGTCGGTAACGCGGCCGCGGTGCGCAGCCTGGTGCAGTCCCTGGACCGCGCGTGGGGTTACGGATACTCGGTGGTCGGGGTCTGCCTGACCGGCCGCGTCGGCGGCGGCACCCTCGACGTGCCGGGCGTCGGCCCGCTCCCGATCCTGGGCGACGAGCACCAGGTGGAAGAGGCGATCGTCAAGGCCAATGCGGACACCGTGGCGCTGACCACCACCGAGCACCTCGGCCCGGAGGGAGTCCGCGAATTGTCCTGGGATCTCGACCGGCTCGGCGTAGACCTGGTGGTCTCGCCCGGCATGGTCGATGTCGCGGGCCCGCGGCTGACCATGCGCCCGGTGGCCGGGCTGAACCTGATCCACGTCGAGAAGCCGCAGTACAGCGGCACCACCAAGGTGCAGAAGCGCGCCTTCGACATCTTCGTGTCGCTGGCTGTGTTGACTGCCGCGTTCCCGCTGCTGCTGGTCAGCGCCATCGCCATCAAGCTCACCAGCCGTGGGCCGGTGTTCTACCTGTCCGAGCGCATCGGCCTGGACGGTAAGCCGTTCCAGATGATCAAGCTGCGCACGATGGTCGAGAACGCCGACAAGATGGTTGCCGGTCTCGCCGATATGAACGAGATGGACGGCGGCGTGCTGTTCAAGATCCGCCGTGACCCCCGGGTCACCGCGGTGGGCCGCATCCTGCGCCGCTACAGCATCGACGAGCTGCCGCAGTTCATCAACGTGCTGCGCAAGGATATGAGCGTGGTCGGACCGCGGCCGCCGCTGCCGTGTGAAGCCGATGCCTACACCGATCAGGTTCGGCGGCGGCTGCTGGTGCTGCCGGGCATCACCGGCCTCTGGCAGGTCAGTGGCCGCGCCGATCTGTCCTGGGACGATTCGGTGCGCCTCGACCTGTCCTACGTCGAGAACTGGTCCATCAGCGGTGACCTGCTGATCGCTATCAAGACCGTGCGTACCGTGCTGGGTGGCACCGGCGCCTACTGACGCCCCTTCCGCCCAACCCTGCCTGCAACGACGGTCCGGTAGCGTAGGTCCGTGCGGCTTTCCCGAGGCAACGACCGGCCGCGTTGGCTCGCACGGACAGCGGTCGCCGTCACGGTCATCGTCGTCGTCCTCGCCCAGCTTCTGCTCGGCCGGGCACTGCTGCCGTTCGCGGTGCCACTGGGTCTGGAGTTCGTGAACAGCTTCCCGTCCGCCGGCGGGGCGCCGGTGGCCATCGACACCGCCGATATCACCGACGCCGGCCCCGGCTCACTGGTCACGGCGACCACCATGCCGGGGGTCACCCGCCGGGTGGAAGCGCGCAACCTCCGCGCCGCGCGGGTGCTGTACCGGTCCACATTCGGTGACACCGGCGAGCCCACGGTGGTCTCGGGTTCGGTGTTCACGCCCAAAGGGCCGGCGCCGCCGGGTGGCTGGCCGGTGGTCGCCATCGGCCACGGCACCGTCGGCATCGACAACCCGTGCGCACCGTCGCTGTCGGACACCATGCTCGGTGCGCTGGCGTTCGTGACGCCGTTCATCGATCGCGGGTTCGCGGTGGCGGTGCCCGACTATCAGGGCTTGGGCGCCAAGGGAATCCATCCGTATCTCGATGCCAGGACCGCAGGTCTGAACATGATCGACAGCGTGCGTGCGCTGCGTCATACCTTCGGGGAGGTGTCCACGAAATGGCTGGGCTTCGGTCATTCCCAGGGCGGGGCGGCCACCTGGGCGGCCAATGAGCAGGCCGCGGTGTACGCGCCCGAACTGCGGTTGCTCGGTACGGTGGCGGCGGCGCCGGCCGCCGATGTCAGCGGTTTCGCGGACAAGTCGATGCGCGGCGGGCTCACCTCCGACCAACTGCTGGCCATGCCGGTCATCGTCGAATCGTTGGCCCGGATCCACCCGGAGCTGCAGCGCGACGACTTCCGGGCGGGGGCAGCCGAGCAGTACTGGTCGGTGCTCACCGCATGCCAGGCCCCGCAGATCTACCAGCGCCAGGCCGCCGCCGAGCATCTGCGCCAGCAGGATGTGGCACCGCAGTCGGCCGCGGCGGCCGACCAGTTGCGCGAGCTGCTCCGCGCCTGGGCACTGCCGCAGCGGCCGCTGTCGGCACCACTGTCGGTCTGGTACGGCGGGGCCGATACCCTGGTCGACGCGGAGTGGACAGCAGCGGCCATCGCGCGCGCATGTGCCATGGGAGGAACGGTGACGGTGCAGTTCGAACCGGACAAGGGCCACGCGGGTGTCGATCTCGCGAGCCAATTGGATTGGATGGCAAAGAGATTCGCCGATCAGCCGGTGCCGAATGACTGCTGAACGGCTGCCGTTGGACCGCGACGCCCTGCGCGCCGACCTGTGCGCACCGTGGGATCGGCTCGCCATCGTCGCCGAGACGGGATCGACCAACGCCGATCTGATCGCGCGGGCCGCCGCCGGCGAGGACATCGCCGGGGCGGTGCTGCTGGCCGAGCATCAGAGTGCCGGACGCGGGCGCGGCGGGCGGGCCTGGACCGCGGTGCCGCGCGGACTGGTCATCGTGTCGGTCGGGATCTCGGCGCACGGCGTCGACGAACAGCAGTGGGGGCTGCTGCCGCTGCTGGCCGGTGTCGCCGTCGCGGACACCCTGGCCGCGATCGGTATCCGGGCCGGCGTGAAGTGGCCCAACGACGTCCTGGTCGGCGGGGCGAAGATCGCCGGCATCCTCGCCGAGGTGGCATCGCCCAAGCCGGTCGTGGTGCTGGGCATCGGCCTCAACGTGGAGGTGCTGCCCGAGGAGATCGGGCAGCCCCAGGCCACCTCCGTACGCGCGCTCGGGGTGGGCGCCGAGCGCACCGAGATCGCGCGGATACTGCTGCGTGAGCTGGGCACCCGCGTCCGGGACTGGCAGTCCGGTGCGGCCGCGGCGCTGCTGTCGGACTACCGGGAGCGCAGTGCCACCGTGGGCAGACCGGTGCGCGCGCTGCTGCCCGGCGGCCGGGAGATCGTGGGGACCGCCACGGCGGTCGATGCCCAGGGCCGGCTGTGCATCGCCACCGATGAGGCCACCGAGGTCGTCGCCGCCGCCGATATTGTGCATTTGCGCCCGCTATCCGGCGAGGTGTTTGAGTAGAGTCCACCTCGTGGGCTATCCGGAGAACGTGCTGGCCAGAGACGAGCATGTGGTGCTGCACCGGCATCCGCACTGGAAGCGGCTGCTCGGGCCGGCGCTGGTGCTGCTGGTGGCCACCGCGCTGGCCGCGTTCGGTGCCGGCTGGGTCAATCAGACCGACTGGGACGTCAACGCCAAGCGGATCATCTTCGGCGTGATCGCCGCGCTCTGGCTGGTGCTCGTCGGCTGGCTGAGCATCTGGCCATTCCTGACGTGGTGGACAACGCATTTCGTGATCACCGACCGCCGGGTGATGTTCCGCCACGGCCTGTTGACCCGCAGCGGTATCGACATCCCGCTGGCCCGGATCAACAGCGTCGAATTCAAGCACGGTGTGCTGGACCGGATGCTGCGCACCGGAACGCTGATCATCGAGTCCGCGTCACAGGACCCACTGGAGTTCTACGACATTCCGCGCGTCGAGCAGGTGCATTCGCTGCTCTATCACGAAGTCTTCGACACCCTCGATTCCGAGGAGTCACCGAGCTGATCGGCGTCGCGGACCCGCCGGCGTAGCGGGGTCACGGTGTTGTCGTCGACGCCGTGACCGGCGCGCTGACCGAGGTGGTGCTGCTCGGCGTGGTCCTCGAAGGCTTCGGCGATACCGCCGGCGGTGAGGGTGGACTCCAGGGCCTTCTCCGGGTTGCGGGCGTGCTCGTCGGGGAACACCCAGCGACGGAACGCCCAGAACCGGAACGCCATCTGGAGCAGGTTGCCGATGATGTAGGCGGCGATGAAGTCGGCGATGTTCTCCACCGTCAGCGACACCTCGGGGACGCGCAGGCCCAGCACGTAGCTGGAGAAGTACAGCGGGGCCATGGCCAGCACCACGCCGACGCCGCTGACCCCGAAGAACAGCAGCGCCTCGTGGTGGCGTTCGCGGCCGCCACGGTCCTTGAAGCTCCATTCCCGGTTCAGGATGTAGGACGCGATGACCGCCACGATGCCGGCGATGATCTTGGCCGTCACCGGCTTGGGCTCGAGAATGGTCAGCTTGAGCGTGTAGAAGATCGCCGAGTCGATGACGAACGTCGTCGCTCCCACGAGGGCGAACTTGATGAGCTCATGGTGCCGCTCGGCGAAGGGCCGGATCGGGCGGGGTAGCCGCGCAATCGTGGCATCAGCGAAGGACACGAGGGACGAGTCTACGTAACCACCCTGCCGAAGGTGAACCTGTGCAGGTCACCGCCCGTGCCGGTCGGCCCGCATCCCGGTCGCGTGGGGCATGACACCATATGTGCCGTGCCCCGAACGCCCACTGACTCCCGAGCGCCCGTCGTCGCGATGATCGGCGGGGGCCAGCTCGCCAGAATGACCCACCAGGCCGCCATCGCGCTCGGGCAGACGCTGCGGGTGCTGGCCGCCGCACCCGAGGACCCTGCGGCGCAGGTCACACCGGACGTGGTCATCGGGGGCCACACCGACCTGGACGCCCTGCGCCGTGCCGCGCAGGGGGCGACGGTGCTGACCTTCGACCACGAACACGTGCCGACCGAACACCTGGAACGGCTGGTCGCCGAGGGGGTGACGGTGGCTCCGCCGCCGCAGGCGCTCATTCATGCCCAGGACAAGCTGGTCATGCGCCGACGCCTGGAGGTCCTCGGCGCACCCATTCCGGCGTTCTCGGCGGTCCGCACCGTCGACGATGTCGACGCGTTCGCCGAGCGGACCGGCGCCCCGGTTGTCATCAAGACCGTCCGCGGCGGTTACGACGGCCGCGGCGTGGTGCTCACCCGGGACCTCGCGCACGCCAGGGAGGCGGTCGCCGGGTATCTGGCCGACGGTGTCGAGGTCATGCTGGAGGAGCGGGTGGCGATGCGCCGCGAGCTCTCGGCGCTGGTGGCGCGCTCCCCGTTCGGCCAGGGTGCGGCGTGGCCGGTGGTGCAGACCGTGCAGCGCGACGGGATCTGTGTGGAGGTCATCGCACCGGCACCGGGCCTGCCCGCAGAGGTCGCGGCCGGTGCGGAGGCGCTGGGCCTGCGGCTGGCCGCCGAACTGGGCGTGGTCGGCGTGCTGGCGGTCGAGTTGTTCGAGACCGAGACCGGCGAGATCCTGGTGAACGAGCTCGCGATGCGCCCGCACAACTCCGGGCACTGGAGCATGGACGGGGCCCGCACCGGCCAGTTCGAACAGCACCTGCGCGCGGTGCTGGACTACCCGCTCGGCGACACCGCGGCACTGGCCCCGGTGACGGTGATGGGCAACGTCCTGGGTGCCGCGCAGACCCCGGCCATGTCGATGGACGAGCGGGTGCACCACCTGTGCGCCCGGATGCCCGATTCCAAGATCCACCTGTACGGCAAGGGGGAGCGCCCGGGCCGCAAGATCGGTCACGTCAACCTGGTGGGGTCCGCCGACGGTTCACCGGATGACCCGGAATATGTTGGCGCACTGCGGGAACGGGCGCAACGCGCGGCGCACTGGCTGTCGCATGCAGAGTGGACCGACGGATGGGATGGGCACTGAGGTGAGTGAGAAATTGAGCCCCCGCGTCGGGGTCATCATGGGCAGCGACAGCGACTGGTCGGTGATGGAGGCCGCGGTCGAGGCGCTCGCGGAGTTCGACATCCCCTTCGAGATCGGCGTCGTCTCGGCGCACCGCACGCCGGGCCGGATGCTCGACTACGCCCAGAACGCGGCGGGGCGCGGTATCGAGGTCATCATCGCCGGTGCCGGCGGGGCCGCGCATCTGCCCGGCATGGTCGCCGCCGCCACCCCGTTGCCGGTGATCGGGGTGCCGGTGCCGCTGGCCCGCCTGGACGGTCTGGACTCGTTGCTGTCGATCGTGCAGATGCCGGCCGGGGTTCCGGTGGCGACGGTGTCCATCGGTGGGGCCCGCAACGCCGGCCTGCTGGCGGTGCGCATCATCGGCGCGTTCGACCCCGCGCTGCGCGCGCGGATCGAGGCGTTCCAGGCCGGTCTGGAGGCGATGGTGCTGGAGAAAGACGCCGCGCTGCGGAACCGGCTGCTGGGTGGCGGAGACTGAGCGCTAAAGTTATCGACGAGTAGCGAGGAGATCCCAAATGGTTGCCAATCCGTCATTTGACCTGTTCCAGCTGTCCGACGAGCACAACGAGCTGCGCACAGTGCTGCGCGCGTTGTGTGAGAAGGAGATCGCACCGTACGCCGCCGAGGTGGACGCGCAGGCCCGCTACACCGACGAGGCGCTGGCCGCCCTGGACGGCTCGGGCTTCTCGGCGGTCTTCATCCCCGAGGAGTACGGCGGTCAGGGCGCCGACGCGGTCGCGGCGTGCATCGTGATCGAGGAGGTCGCGCGGGTGTGTGCGTCGTCCTCGCTCATCCCGATCTGCAACAAGCTGGGGACCACCGGACTGCTGATGCGCGGCTCCGAGGAACTCAAGGCCAAGGTGCTGCCGTCCATCGCGGCCGGCGAGGCCACCGCCTCCTACGCGCTCAGTGAGCGCGAGGCCGGCAGCGACGCCGGCGCGATGCGCACCAGGGCCGTCGCCGACGGGGACGACTGGATCCTCAACGGCACCAAGTGCTGGATCTCCAACGGCGGCAAGTCCACCTGGTACACCGTCATGGCGGTGACCGACCCCGACAAGGGCGCCAACGGCATCTCGGCGTTCATCGTGCACAAAGACGACGAGGGTTTTTCCGCCGGGCCCAAGGAACACAAGATGGGCATCAAGGGGTCGCCCACCACGGAGCTGTACTTCGAGAACTGCCGGATCCCCGGCGACCGCATCATCGGCGAGCCCGGCACCGGCTTCAAGACCGCGCTGGCCACCCTGGACCACACCCGGCCCACCATCGGCGCCCAGGCCGTCGGCATCGCCCAGGGTGCCCTGGACGCGTCGATCGCGTACACCAAGGAGCGCAAGCAGTTCGGGAAGTCGATCGCCGATTTCCAGAACACCCAGTTCATGCTCGCCGATATGGCCATGAAGATCGAGGCGGCCCGGCTGATGGTCTACACCGCCGCTGCCCGGGCCGAGCGGATGGAACCCAACCTGCAGTTCCTGGCCTCGGCATCGAAGTGCTTCGCCTCCGACGTGGCGATGGAGGTGACCACCAACGCGGTGCAGCTGTTCGGCGGTTACGGCTACACCGTGGACTTCCCGGTGGAGCGCTACATGCGCGATGCCAAGATCACCCAGATCTACGAGGGCACCAACCAGATCCAGCGCGTCGTGATGAGCCGCCAGCTGCTCAAGTAGCCTTCCCTCTTTTCTGCGCGAGCAGACACATATGGCCGCAATTCTTCACGGAATTGCGGCCATATGTGTCTGCTCGCGGGGTGCGGTGGGCTACCGGAGCAGTTTGGTGACCTTCTGGTAGGTGGTGCGCACGGTCTCGCTGCGCCGCGCGATGTGCACCGGGTGCTTGGGCACCGGCACCAGGATGCTGACCGGATGGCCCACGAAGGTCGATTCGAACACCGCGGTCATGGTCTTGTCCGCGTAGGCGGCATCGAGGGTGCGGCGGTAGCGTTCGGCATGCTCAGGCTGGGTGAACAGCACCTTGTTGTGGCCGATGTAGAACGGCACCAGCGCGCCGCCCTGCTCCAGATAGTGCACGGTACCGACGCACACCCCGGGCCACTGCTGGTTGAACACATCGTCGGCGATCACC
This sequence comes from Mycobacterium adipatum, assembly GCF_001644575.1. Taxonomy (NCBI): domain Bacteria; kingdom Bacillati; phylum Actinomycetota; class Actinomycetes; order Mycobacteriales; family Mycobacteriaceae; genus Mycobacterium; species Mycobacterium adipatum. The sequence continues at coordinate 4,870,584 of NZ_CP015596.1, read as the reverse complement.
ACGCCGCCGTCGGCCAGGCTCTTCTCGGCCAGCCGCATATCGGAGAGCACGATTTCCTGGGTGTGTCCGCCGTCGACGGAGAAGATCCGCACGTTCGACATCGCCGGGATGTCACCGGGCACGATCGCGGTGGAGTCGCCCTGGTGGATGACCAGGCCGGTGCGGTCGGTCCAGCGATCGAGGTGGCGCAGGAAGCGGTCCCGGTCACCCTGGCCGGACTTGTCGATATTGGCTTCCTGGTCTTCGAACAGGTCGATGGCAATGGCGGCTTCGCCCGGTTGCTGCAGCAGCTTCATCGCGATGAACAGTTGCCCGTGATGGACGCCGATCTCCGCGATCGGACCGCTGATCCCGGCCTCGCGCTGATACCGATCGACGGCGTGCAGCAACCCTATGGCCGACGACTCCGTATAGCCCTGCACACGTCGATGGCCAAGATGCCGATACGCAGCGAATTTCATGGCGATGCTTCCCACCTGTCACAGGGTACTCACCCGAGGCCGGTCGGCCTATGCGAGGACGATATTGACGCTCAGGGTATTTGATATTGCCGTGGACCGGAGGAATTACCCCCGGCTCACCTTCTCCGTCACACGCCGCCGGTCCAGTACGTCTGGATCGGCATTGGCGACCAGCACCAGTGACGCACCCGCGGCCAGCACGGCCAGAAAGTGCCCGATCATATCGTCGGCGGTGCGCCACGGGGCGGTCGAGAGCATGCGGTCGACCGGGGTGAATCCCTGCTCGTGGGCCGCATCGGTGGCCAGCGCCAAGACCTCGGCGGCGGTCCGGCCGTTCAGCGCGGCGCCGGGTGTGCGCTCGGGCACGATCTGGTCACCGTGCACGCGCACCGAGGTCGCGTAGTCGGTGACCCCGATCGGCAGATCGGGTACCGGCTTGCCGAACGCATCGAGGGAGAGTGCCACCACCTCCCCGAGCCCGGAGTCCGTGCCCACCGCGGCGTCGGCCTCGTCCAGGCGCTCGGCGGTGCACAACGCGATATCGGCCACGGTATCGGCGCCGTCGGGGTCCCCGAAGATCACCTCCGACCCGATCCACCAGGCACCCAGCAGCACGGCGGCCGTCTGCCAGTGCGCGGGCAGCAGTACCGCGATCCTGCTGCCCGGCCCGGCCCCCAGCTCATCGCGCAGCAGGTTGGCGGTCTTGGCGGCCCAGTTGGCCAGCGTCACGGTGGACACCTCGATGCGCTCACCGGTGGCGTCGTCGTAGTAGGTGATCCGCGGGCCCATCGGATCGCGTTTCATCAACGGGTCGAGCAGTGCCGCGCTGAGGGTCGACACGTCAGTTCACGCACTGCGGGTCGTCGGAACCGGCGGTGATGATCGGCGACGGTGGTGGCGCGGCGGATTCCGGGGAGGACACCAGATCGCCACCCTCATACCCCTGATACCACTCGGTGGACGCGGGATCGGCCGCCGGCGTGCTGCCCTCCAGGCCCGAACCCGGTCCCGAGTAGTCGTCGGACAGCACGACCTGCACGGTGCCGTCCGTCATCGAGGGGTCCTCGACGACGGGCAGATTGCCCAGGCTCTTTGAAACTGCTTGAGCGCCAAGGTCATCGGTGCTGTGCGCGCGCACCTGGCTGTTGGCCACGCCGGGGCCCTCGTGGTTACCGACGGAGCCCGCCGTGAATCCGCCGCCGGTCAGCACCTCCGACACCGCAGCGGCCAGGCCGTTGATGTCGGTGTCGTTGATCACGTCGACGGTGGTCTTGTCGGGGGAGTAGGCCACCTTCTCGGTGTTGCCCTCGGCCTGCTCGGTGAGCAGGCTGTCCACCCATTCCTTCACCTGTTCGGGGTCGATGCGCACGACGGACTGCATACCGTCATCGCTCCAGCCGTCTTCGCGCAGGATCGGGATGGTGGCAAATGCCACCGAACCCGCCGCGATCTCCTGGAGCTGCTTGATGAAGTCCATGATGTCCCAGCCCTCCGAGAGCACCACCGAACGCTGCACCGCGGTCTGCAGCCGGCCCAGAGTGGCCGGGCTGGACAGCGTCTTACCGGAGATCACCTGATGCGCCAGCGATGCCATGACCGCCTGCTGGCGGGTCACCCGGTCCAGGTCGCCGCGCGGCAGGTCGTGGCGCTGGCGCACGAAGCTCAGTGCCCGCGGACCGTCCAGCTTCTGCCAGCCTGCCGGGAAATCCGCCCCGGACATCGGTTCGTACACCGGCTCTTTGAGGCACACATCGACCCCGCCGAGCGCATCGGTGATGAGGCTGAAGCCCAGCAGCCCGATCTCGGCGTAGTGGTCGACGGTGACACCGGTCAGGTGCGCCACCGTTTCGATGAGCGCTTCGCGGCCGGCTTCGATGCCCTGCTTCTCACCCTCGGCGGGGTCCATGCCCTCGACCTCGATGAGCTGTTTCATGGTGGCCAGCTTGGCGTCGCCGTACACCCCGTTGATCTTCATCTTTCCCTGGTCGTCCGGCAGGTCGACATAGGTGTCACGGGGGATGGAGATCGCCGTCGCGGACTTCCCGTTGTTCGGGATGCGGACCAGGATGATGGTGTCGGTGTTGGTGGCCACGTCGTCGCCGACCCGCAGGGTGGCCAACTCCTCGGCCGACAACGGGTTCCCGTGCGCATCGGTGCGGCTGTCGACGCCGACCAGCAGGATGTCGATCGCGCCGTCCTCGCCGCCCCCGCCGAGCGCGGCGGAATTGACGTGGTTGATGCCGTCCTCGAAGGAACGCACCGTGCTCCAGGCCACACCGGTGGACACCACGACCGCCACCGCGGCAATGACGCCGACCGTCCTGGTCAGCCGATTTTGCATCAGCCCAGGCTACTGGCCGCAACCGGGATGTCCGCCCAAGCGCGTCGGCGTGCCAACCACGTCGGTGCCGGATCCGCGGTGGCGGTCGCGGTAACGATGGCGGGTCGGTGAACGACACATGGCGTACCGATCGTTATCGGCAGACCGTGGCATTCCCCCGTCTGTGCTGGGCGTTCGATCGATGAGTACATGGGAGGTCCGGTAACTTGAGCGGTATGCGAAAAACGTGGGGCAGGGCCTGCAGCCGTGCGGTGGTCATGATCGCCTTGGTGGTGTCGATGGTCACGGTCAGCCCGGCCACCGCGAACGCCGTGGTGGCCCCGGCCGACGGTTACGGATTCGCCCAGGGATACACCTGGGCCACCGGGAACCCGGCCGATTCCGCCCGCGAGATCGCCGCGGTGGGCAAGACCAGTGCGAGTTGGGTGCGTCTTCCGCTGGACTGGGGGATCGTCGGGATCGGTCCGGGTGAATACAACTGGGGCTACTTCGACAGCCTGGTCAACGCCGCGAGCGCGAATGGCCTGCGCGTCCTCGGGCTGATCTCCAACACGCCGTTCTGGGCGCGTACCCAGGGGGCGCAGCTGCTGTTCCCGTCCTCACCGCCCAAGGACAACGGTGAGTTCGGTGCCTTCGCCGCGGCCGCGGCCAGCCGCTACGCCGGCCGGGTCAACGCCTGGGAGATCTGGAACGAGCCGAACCTGCCGTTGTTCATGGGCTTCGCCGACAACAAGGCGGTTCGCTACACCGGCATGCTCAAGGCCGCCTACCCCGCCATCAAGGGCGCCAACCCGGGCGCCACCGTGGTCGCCGCCGGGCTCAGCCCGCTGGCCGGACCGGACTCACCGCCCGGGTTCCTGCAGCAGATGTATGACGCGGGCGCCAAGGGCTCCTTCGACGCCGCCGCGGCCCACCCCTACGTCTTCCCGGGTGGCCTGGCCGCCGACAGCAACAACGGCTGGTCCGATGTTCTGCGCATGCACGATGTCATGGTGGCCAACGGTGACGGCGGCAAGAAGATCTGGCTGACCGAGATGGGCGCGTCCACCAGCGATATTCCCGGTGACGGCGTGAGCCAGCAGGAGCAGGCCAAGCAGATCGTCGACGTGCTGGGCGCCGCGGCGGCGGTGGGTTGGGCCGGCCCGGCCTTCATCCACGCCGTGCGCGATCTGGACACCGCCAACCGCAACGACCGCGAGGCCAACTACGGCGCGCTGCTCACCACGGACTGGCAGCCCAAGGTTGCCGCCGGGGTGCTCGCCGGATAGCGGTCGTGCCTGCCCGAATCGTCATCACCGGCGCGGGCGGGCAGGTTGGACGCTTCCTGGGCGCTGAACTCACCGCCCGGGGCCGTGATCTGCTTGCGTGCACGTCGGTGCAATGGGACATCACCGATCCGGCGGCCGGCGACGACATCGTGGCGCCCGGCGACGTCGTCATCAACTGTGCCGCCCTGACCGCGGTCGACGTCGCCGAGGCCGAACCGGCCCGCGCATACGCGGTCAACGCGACCGGGGCGGGCAACGTCGCGCGCGCGTGCGCGGCCAGGGGCGCCCGGCTGGTGCACATCTCCACCGACTATGTGTTCGGCGGCGACTTCGACGGGGCGCCGAGGCCCTACGACGTGGATGATCCGGTCGGCCCGCGCAGCGTCTACGGCCAGAGCAAGCTCGCCGGGGAACGCGCCGTGCACGACGCGCTGCCGGACGCGACCGTGGTGCGCACCGCCTGGGTGTACACCGGGGTGGGCAGCGATTTCGTGGCCACCATGCGCCGGCTGGAGTCCGAACGTGACGAGATAGAGGTGGTGGCCGACCAGACCGGCTCACCCACCTATGTCGCCGACCTGGTCGGGGCGCTGCTGCAGATCGCCGACGACCCCGGGGCCCCGCCGCTGCTGCACGTGGTGAACACCGGCCCGGCCAGCCGCTACGAGCTGGCCCGCGCGGTCTTCGCCGGCAGCGGTGCCGACCCGGAACGGGTGCGCCCGGTGAGCACCGACAAACACCCGCGACCGGCTCCGCGTCCGGTCTACTCGGCGCTGTCGACCGCGCGTTTCGACGCCCGCTACCGCCCGCTGCGGTCGTGGCGGGACGGGCTGGGTGCGGCGTTGGCGGAGCTGAATTGACGTCCCGTTCGGCGGTCCGGTTAACCTCTAGCAGCGTGAGCGACGAACTGGCTTCCCGCGGTGACTGACGAACTCAAGGTCGTGACGGTGACCTACTCGCCGGGCCCGCATCTGGATCGCTTCCTGGCCTCACTGGCGCACGCCACCGAGCTGCCGGTGACGGTGATCATGGCCGACAACGGCTCCACCGACGGTGCCCCCGAGGACGCGGTCGCGCGCTACCCGAACGTGACATTGCTGCACACCGGCGGCAACCTCGGCTACGGCACCGCCGTCAACCGGGCCGTCGACGCCCACGTCACCGACGGCGAGCTGTTCATCGTGGCCAACCCGGACGTGCAATGGGGTCCGGGCAGTATCGACGAACTGCTGGCGGCCGCGCAGCGCTGGCCGGCCGCCGGCGCGTTCGGTCCGCTGATCCGCGATCCGGACGGTTCGGTGTATCCGTCCGCCCGGCATCAGCCCAGCCTGATCCGCGGCGGCATGCACGCTGTCGTCGGCCCGGTGTGGAAATCGAATCCGTGGACGGCGGCCTACCGGCAGGAGCGACTGACCCCCAGCGAACGTCCGGTCGGCTGGCTGTCCGGTGCCTGCCTGCTGTTACGCCGGGACGCTTTCGTCGACGTCGGCGGTTTCGACGAGCGCTATTTCATGTACATGGAGGATGTCGACCTCGGTGATCGCCTGGAGCGCTCGGGCCGGCAGAACATCTACGTGCCGTCCGCCGAGATCCTGCATGACAAGGGACATTCGACCGGACGGGATCCCGCCCGGAACCTGGCGGCCCACCACCGCAGCACCTACACTTTCCTGGCTGACCGCCATTCGCGCTGGTGGCAGGCCCCGCTGAGGTGGACGATCAGGGGTGCGCTGGCCGCCCGCGCCGGTCTCGTGGTCCGGAACTCTCGACGTAAGCAGACGAAAGGACGGCTCTGACATGGCCGGCACACTCGATCCGTCGAAGGTGGACGCGGTAATCCTGGTCGGTGGGCAGGGCACCCGCTTGCGTCCGCTGACCTTGTCGGCGCCCAAGCCGATGCTGCCGACGGCCGGCCTGCCGTTTTTGACCCACCTGCTCTCCAGGATCGCCGCGGCGGGGATCCACCACGTGGTGCTGGGTACCTCGTACAAGGCCGAGGTGTTCGAAGCTGCCTTCGGTGACGGCTCCAAACTCGGGCTGGAGATCGAGTATGTGGTCGAGAAGGAGGCACTGGGCACCGGTGGTGGTATCGCCAACGTGGCCGACAAGCTGCGCAACGACACCGTGCTGGTGTTCAACGGGGACGTGCTCTCCGGCGCCGATCTCGGTGCGCTGCTGGACTACCACGCCGGCCACCGGGCCGATGTGACGCTGCACCTGGTGCGGGTGGGAGATCCGCGCGCGTTCGGGTGTGTGCCCACCGACGCCGACGGCCGGGTCACCGCATTCCTGGAAAAGACGCAGGACCCGCCGACCGACCAGATCAATGCCGGCTGTTATGTGTTCCGCCGCGAGATCATCGAGCAGATCCCGAAGGACCGGGCCCTTTCGGTGGAACGCGAGGTGTTCCCGAAGCTGCTCAGCGACGGAAAGTTGGTGTGCGGTTACGTCGACGCCAGTTACTGGCGCGATATGGGCACCCCCGACGATTTCGTGCGGGGTTCGGCGGATCTGGTGCGCGGCATCGCGCCGTCGCCGGCCTTGCAGCATCAACGCGGGGAGTTCCTCGTCCACGACGGAGCGGCCGTCGCCCCGGGTGCGCTGCTGCTGGGCGGCACCGTGGTCGGGCGCGGCGCGGAGATCGGTGCCGGCGCGCGCCTGGACGGCGCGGTCATCTTCGACGGTGTCCGGGTGGAGGCCGGCGCGGTCATCGAACGCTCGATCATCGGGTTCGGTGCGCGCATCGGGCCGCGGGCGCTCATCCGCGACGGTGTCATCGGCGACGGAGCCGATATCGGGGCCCGCTGCGAGCTGCTGCGTGGTGCCCGGGTGTGGCCGGGGGTCACCATCCCCGACGGCGGCATCCGCTACTCCACCGACGTCTAGCGGCGGCGCTTCGGAATACGCTGCGCACGAAGCTAATTGGTGATCGCGCCGCTACGCCGTGCGGGCCGCCCGGGCCAGGGTCAACAGTGCCGGATCATCCTGGGGCATCGCATCCAGCGGCCACCACCGCAGGTCCAGCGATTCCGCACTGCGTATGAATTCGGCCCCGGTCGGGGCGCGCACGATGAACTGCAGATCCAGATGTCTGGTGGGCGAGCCCAACGAGCAGGTCAACGGATGGACATGCAGGGCCGCCAGGTCCGGCTCGATACGCAGTCCCTCGATGCCCGACTCCTCGGTGGCCTCGCGTAGCGCCGCGGCGCTGATATCGGAGTCGGAGTCCTCACAGTGCCCACCCAATTGCAGCCACTTCCCGACGCGCGGATGCAGCGTCAGCAGCGCGTGCCCGCCACTGTGGTCGACGACCAGCGCCGAGGCGGTGATGTGCCCGGGCGCGCAGGCCCGGGCGCAGGCGTCGGGCCGGGCCAACACGAATGCCAGGACCGCATGGCGCAGAGCGTCCTGCTCGGGATCGGGTGCATGCCAACGCGACAACGTGTCGACGACGGACGCGTGCAGGCTCATCGCTCGATCAGCAACCCATCGGTCGACGCCGGGTCGCGGGGCCCGGCCGCCGTGGTGGGGTAGCCGATTGCGATGGCCCCCAACGGTTCCCACTCGTCTTCGACGGCGAGCTCGCGGCGGGTGATCTCGGCGGCGAAGATGGTCGAACCGATCCAGCAGCTGCCGATCCCGCGGGCGGCCAGCGCCACCAGCAGTCCCTGTACCGCCGCACCCGCGGCGACGGTGAACATGGTGTGTTCGGCGGCGGTGCGCTGTGGGTCCGGGTAGCTGTGCGCACCATCGCCCACCATGAACGGGATGACGAGTTCAGGTGCGTCGTAGAGGATTTGGCCGCGATCGGTGCGTCGCCGAGCGTCGTCTTCGGAGCGGCCGTCCCCGGTCAGGTCGGCCTGCCACTGCCGCTTCATCGCATCGAGCAATCGCAGCCGGGTCTGCGGGTCGCGCACCCATACGAATCGCACCGGGCGGGTGTGGTGCGGGGCCGGCGCGGTCAGCGCCTCGGCGACCGACTCCTCGATGAGTTCCGCGGGCACCGGTTCGGTACCGAACTGCCGTACCGAACGCCGCAGCAGCTGTGCTTGTCTGCGGCCCAGCTCGATCGCCTCGGCGGTGCCGAGCCAGAACAGGTCATCCTCGCCGCTGCGGACCAAGGTGCGCCCGTTGGAGCCGTCATCGTGCAACCGCAGGCCACGCACCACCGCCACCGGGATGCCGGTCAGCTTGCCCTTCACCAGATCTGCCGCGGCCGCCAGTTCGTCCGCGACGGCGATCTCGGTGACCACGAGTTCGTTGCCGTGCGGGTCGGTGGCTCCGGCGTAGCCGTGCAGGACCGTGAGCCCGGCGGCGCCGATGGCGACATCGGTCTGTCCGTTGCGCCAGGCGCGCCCCATGGTGTCAGTGATGACGATGCCGACCCGGACCTCGAGAAGGGTGGCAAGGCCGGCGCGGATCGCCGCGGCGCTGCCGTCCGGGTCCACCGGCAGCAGGGCGAGTTCGGCGGTGTCGATATTGGAGCCGTCCACGCCGGCGGCGGCCTGGATCAACCCGATGGCGTTCTCGGTGATCAGGGTTTTGCCCTTGCGGGCCAGTACCCGCACGGCCTCGTCGTCGATGAGCTTGCGGCGCAGGGTGTCCCGCTGCTCGGGGTCGGTGGGTGCGCTGACGATACGGCCCTCGGTCTTGGAGAGCACCTTGCTGGTGATGACCACCACGTCGTCATCGCGCAGCCAGGCGGCGGCATCGGCGATCGCGGCGGCCAGATCATCGCCGGGCCGGAACTCGCCCAGCCCGGTCACCGGGATGATCTCGATGGGCCCGGCGGTTCCGTGCTCGGCGCTCATAGCGCGACGCCCGCCAATTGCAGGCCGGCCCGCACCATGTCGGCGGTGACCGCCGGGTCGCTCATCAGCAATGGCGCCTGGCGCACCTGCACGCCGTCGATGGTGGCGGAGTCGCCCTGATCGATCAACCAGCCGTCCAGGATGCCGACTCCGCTGCGGGCGCCGAAGTGTTTTCCGACGGCCTCCGAGGATGATTCGACACCGATCACCGAGAGGCACTCGTCGGCCATACCGCGCAACGGCTTTCCGGCGATGATGGGGGAGTAACCGATGACGGGAGCCGGGGTGGATCGCAGGGCGCCGCGGATCCCCCCGATCGTCAGGATGGAGCCGATGCTGACGACCGGATTGGACGGCGCGATCAGCACGACATCGGCGTCGGAGATCGCTTCGGTGACACCGGGGGCGGCGGTCGCCTTGTCCGAGCCGATGTGGGCGAAGCTGTGGGTCTGGACCTTGGCGCGGTAACGCACCCACCACTCCTGGAAATGGATCGCCTTGCGTTCACCCTCGGGATCGGTGATGACGACGTGGGTTTCGCTGCGGTCATCGCTGGCCGGCAGCAGCCGGGCACCGGGCGCCCATCGTGTGCACAGTGCCTCGGTGACCTGCGAGAGCGGATAGCCGGCGCGCAGCATCTGGCTGCGCACCAGATGGGTGGCCAGGTCCCGGTCGCCGAGTCCGAACCAATCCGGCGCGACGCCGTAGGCGGCCAGTTCCTCCTTGGCATGCCACGTTTCGTCACGGTGACCCCAGCCGCGTTCGGGATCGATACCGCCGCCGAGGGTGTACATGCAGGTGTCGAGGTCGGGGCAGATGCGCACCCCGAACATCCACGCGTCGTCTCCCACATTGACCACGGCGGTCAACTCGTGCTCGGATTCGGCGCCGGCATCGGCAAACTGCCCCAGTCGCAGCAGATGCTGGACGCCGAGCAGGAAGCGGGCGCCACCCACGCCGCCGACCAGAACTGTGACCTTCACGCCCTCAGACCCTAGGCCAGCCAGCATTTGTCGGTGTGGCCACCCGGGTGTGGCGAACACGCCGGAGCGTGGACACGCCGGATCTATGTCACGAGATGGTATGAAAACCAGCCATTCCGCTTGACCCTGACAGCTAACGCGTGTCTAATCACATCAGTGTCATTCGTGGTTCGCCCGCCGGTTTCGGTGCCGCAGACCGGGATTCGATCGTATGTTCGAATCGTAGATGGCCTGACATCACAATAGTGATAGCTGGGGCAGTGCTGGAGGGTTTGCCGATCCGCGATTCAGTATGGGCTCCGATCGGCAACAACGGGGAAAATTATCAGGTGAGGAGGCGGAACATGTCTTTTGAGCAGGTCGATTTCGACCGCGCGCTCCGGTTCGAAGACCGGATGCTCGGTTCAGTGGACAGTGCACCGCACACCACTACCGATCCAGCGGCGAGCGACGTCGTCGGGCGCCCGAATCTGAGTCTGGTGCCCGACCGTATCGAGTTGGCGCCCGACACGATCGAGGACGACGACCAGTGGCAGGAGCGCGGTCTGTGTGCGCAGACCGACCCCGAGGCGTTCTTCCCGGAGAAGGGCGGCTCGACCCGCGAGGCCAAGCGGATCTGCCAGGGTTGTGAGGTACGTGACCGGTGCCTGGAGTACGCACTGGCCAACGATGAGCGCTTCGGTATCTGGGGTGGCCTCTCCGAGCGGGAGCGTCGCCGCCTCAAGCGCGGCATCATCTGACGCAGGCGCGTTGCGGCCGCACCGGTCGCAACGCGCTATTCGTCCTCGGCCGAAGGGTCGATGACGGAGGGCTCGACGCCCAGATAGGTGGCCACCTGCGCCACCAACACCTCATGTAGCAAGTCGGCGAGTTCGTCGGTGTCTTTGGCGCGTCGCTCGATCGGCTTGCGGAACAAGACAATTCGCGCCCGCGTGGCGTTACCGCGGACATCCACTCCGGCCGGGATCAGGCGTGCCAACGCGATCGGGCCGTCGGCCACCACCTCGGCCGGCCATTGCACGCTATCGGGATCCTTGGGCGCGATGCGCGGGATCTCGTCGACCGCGACGTCCAATCCGGACACCCGCTGATGCCACCGGCGCTCGATCGGCTCGTAGGCCTCCAGTACCGCCATGTCGAATCGCTCGGCGCGGCTGCGCCACCCCGGCACGGTCGGCGGCAGCAGCGACCCGCGCATTCCACGGCCGCGCCGGGAACCCCGATGGATACGCTGCGCCACGCCAGAGATGGTAACGGTTGGAGATCGGCGACCCCGGCGCGCGCGTGTCCGGAGGCCCGACGCGTCGCCGCACGATAATCTTCCCTGCGTGAACGTTCCCCGTCGCTGCTGCAGGCCCGGGTGCCCGCACTACGCCGTGGCGACGCTGACCTTTGTCTATTCGGACTCGACAGCCGTCGTCGGACCCCTGGCGACCGTGTCCGAGCCGCACTCCTGGGATTTGTGTGTCGTGCATGCCGGCCGGATCACCGCTCCCCGCGGATGGGAATTGGTGCGCCATGCCGGTCCGTTGCCGACCCATCCCGACGAGGACGATCTGTCGGCCCTCGCCGATGCCGTCCGGGAAGGCCGTGACGGCGTGCAATCGCTGGTGAACGGCGTGCCCGCCGGATTCTCCGATCCCGGCACCGGCTTGCCCGGCGGTGCCCTGATGGCCCCTCCGGTGCGTCGCCCGGAGCCCAACGGCCGCCGGCGCGGTCATCTGCGGGTGCTTCCGGACCCCGAGCCGAACTCGGAGTAATCCGGCCCGGCTCGGATCCCGGCGGGCGGCGGATTGCGTCGTGCCCGCTCACGGGACCTGCGGCGGCCGCCGTGGCGAGACACTAGGCTGAGTGTGCCAAGCAGTTCTTTGATTCCCCTGTACACAGAGAGCGAGGAGAGCCATGTCTCGGCCCGCTGAGGCTGTCCACGCTGTCATCAAGGCCTATGACGTGCGGGGGCTGGTCGGAGAACAGATCGACGACGCGTTCGTCCGTGACGTCGGCGGTGCCTTCGCCCGGCTGGTGCGCGACGAGGACAGTGCCGCAACGGTCGACACCGTCGTCATCGGGCATGACATGCGCGCGAGCTCGCCGTCGCTGTCCGACGCGTTCGCAGAGGGCGTCATCGCCCAGGGCCTCGACGTGGTCCGCATCGGGCTCGCCTCCACCGATCAGCTGTACTTTGCTTCGGGCCTGCTGAACTGCCCTGGCGCGATGTTCACCGCCAGCCACAACCCGGCCGCTTACAACGGCATCAAGCTGTGCCGCGCCGCCGCCTTGCCGGTCGGGCGGGAAACAGGTCTTGCCACCATCGCTCAAGAGGTCATCGACGGCGTACCCGCGTACGACGGTGCCGCCGGCACGATCACCGATCGCGATCTGCTCGCCGAGTACGGCGAATTCCTGCGTTCACTGGTCGATCTGTCCGCGATGCGTTCGTTGCGGGTCGCCGTCGACGCCGGAAACGGCATGGGTGGGCACACCACCCCTGCAGTGCTCGGGGCGATTCCCGGTATCACGGTGCTGCCGTTGTATTTCGAACTCGACGGCACCTTCCCCAACCATGAGGCCAACCCGCTGGATCCGGCCAATCTGGTCGATCTGCAGGCGCACGTGCTGGCATCGGGTGCCGATATCGGGCTGGCCTTCGACGGGGACGCCGACCGGTGTTTCGTCGTCGACGAGCGGGGGCGGCCCGTGTCGCCGTCCGCGGTGACCGCCCTGGTCGCGGCCCGCGAGCTGGGCCGCGAGATCGGTGCCACGGTGATCCACAACCTGATCACCTCACGTGCGGTGCCGGAGTTAATCACCGAACGAGGTGGCACCGCGGTGCGCTCGCGGGTGGGCCACTCCTACATCAAGGGGCTGATGGCCGAGACCGGCGCCATCTTCGGCGGTGAGCACTCGGCGCACTACTACTTCCGTGACTTCTGGGGTGCCGACTCGGGAATGCTGGCCGCGCTGCACGTGCTGGCCGCCCTCGGCGAACAACAGCGTCCGCTCTCGGAGCTGATGGCCGACTACCAGCGCTACGAATCCTCCGGCGAGATCAACTTCACCGTCGCCGACGCCCCGGGGTGTGTGGATGCCGTGCTCACCGCATTCGGCAGCCGTATCCAGTCGTTGGATCATCTCGACGGTGTGACGGTGGATCTCGGTGATGGCCGCTGGTTCAACTTGCGCACCTCCAACACCGAGCCGCTGCTGCGGCTCAATGTCGAGGCCCGCACCACCGAGGAAGTCGACGAGGTGGTGCAGCAGGTGGCCAGTCTCATTGCCGCGCGCAGCGAGCCGGCGCCGTGACCTCTCGGGCGGCCACCATCGACCTCGACGATGTCGAGGGGTTGCTGGCTGCCGACCGCGAGGGGCTGCTGCGGGCGGCCGCCATGGCCGGCGCGCAGGTGCGCGCCACCGCGGCCGCGGTCGACGAGGGTGCCTTGGATCTGCTGCGGTCCGAGATCCCGCCGCGCACGCTCATCTGGATTGCCGAGGCCGGCGCGGCCCGGGCCGCCGGCGCCGTGCTGGCGGCGGCGCTCGGGGCGGCCAGCGGTGTCCCCATCGTGGTGGCGCCCGAGGTTCCGCCGTGGACCGGTGCGCTGGATGTCGTGGTGGTGGCCGGCGCCGATGCCGGTGATCCGGTGCTGGTGACCGCCGCCGCGACCGGTGTGCGCCGCGGTGCACGGGTCGCCGTGGTCGCGCCGCACGAGGGACCGCTGCGCGACGCGACGGCCGGTCGCGCGGCCGTGCTGGCGCCGCGGCTGCCGGTCCCCGACGAGTTCGGGTTGACCCGTTATCTGGCGGCCGGGGTGGCGGTGCTGTCCGTCGTCGACGACGCGGCGCGCGTCGATATCGGTGCGCTGGCCGATGCCCTCGATGCCGAGGCCCTGCGCAACAGCGCGGCCCGCGAGCTGTTCACCAATCCGGCCAAGACGCTGGCCGAGCGCTTGACCGGCCGCGACGTCGTGCTGGCCGCGGACAGCGCGGCGATGCTGGCGCTGGCGCAGCACGGCGCTGCGGTGCTGCTGCGGGTGGCGCGTCAGGTGGTGGCGGCGGTCGGGCTCGCCGACGCGCTGGCGGCGGTGAGCCCGCTGAACATCGCGCCGGTGGACTACGAGACCGCGCTGTTCCACGACGAGGAATTCGACGGTCCGCTGCCGTCGCGGGTGCGCACCGTGGTGCTGACCTCCGATGAGCGCCGACCCGCGGTGGTGACGCGGACCGAGGGCTTTGCCGACCTGGATGTGGTCAGCGCCGACGATGTGCCCGACGCCGGGACCGTGATCGGGGGCGTGCGCCTGGAACAGCAGTTGGCGACGCTGGCGGTGCGTCTGGAGATGACCGCCGTGTACCTACGACTGGTGCGAGGTTGAGGGTGTGAATCTGCTCCGTGGCGCTGTCCGGAAATACGCGTGGGGGTCGCGTACCGCGATAGCTGAGTTCACCGGAAGGCAAAGCCCCACACAACATCCCGAGGCGGAGCTGTGGTTCGGCGCGCACCCGGGTGACTCGGCGCACTGCGTGACCGATGAGGGTGAGCGCTCGCTGCTGGACGTGATCGGCGCCGACCCGGCGGGGCAACTCGGCGAGGGCGCGCGGGCCCGATTCGGTGACGGGTTGCCGTTTCTGGCCAAGGTACTCGCCGCGGACGAGCCGTTGTCGCTGCAGGCGCACCCCAGCAGTCAGCAGGCCGTGCACGGCTTCGAACGCGAGGAGCGGCTCGGCATTCCGGTGTCGGCGCCGACCCGCAATTACCGGGACGCCAGCCACAAGCCGGAACTGATCGTGGCGCTGGGCCAGTTCGAGGCGCTGGCAGGGTTCCGCCCGGCCGCGGCCAGCGTGGAATTCATGCGTGCGCTGGCCGTCGCCGACCTGGATCCCTACATCGCCCTGCTCGAGGGCCAATCCGACGCCGACGGGCTGCGCGCGTTGTTCACCACCTGGATCACCGCGCCCCAGCCCGCACTCGATCTGCTGGTGCCCGCCGTGCTCGACGGCGCGATCAACTACATCCGTTCGGGTGAGACGACCTTCCAGGCCGAGGCCAAGACGATCCTCGAACTCGGTGAACGCTATCCCGGTGACGCGGGGGTGCTGGCCGCGATGCTGCTGAACCGCATCACGCTGGCGCCCGGCGAGGGGATCTACCTGCCGGCCGGCAACCTGCACGCCTATCTGCACGGCGTGGGCTTCGAGGTGATGGCGAACTCCGACAATGTGCTGCGGGGCGGGTTGACGCCCAAGCACGTCGACGTGCCGGAACTGCTGCGCGTGCTGGACTTCACGCCGGCCGACGACTCGGTGATCCTGCCCCGATCGACCCGCGGTGGGGCCGAACTGGTCTATGACACCCCGGCCCCGGAGTTCGCGGTGTCGGTGCTGCAGGTGAGCGGCGAACAGGTGGGACACGTTATCGACGCGCCGGCCGAACACGACGGCCCGCAGGTGCTGTTGTGCATCGAGGGCACCGTCGAGGTGCGCGCCAAGTCCGGGTCGGTGACCCTGGAGCGTGGCGGCGCCGCATGGGTGTCCGCCGATGACGGGCAGATCCGGCTGTACACCGCCGAGCCCGCGCGGTTGTTCCGGGTGACCGTCGGGTTCTGACCCCGCTGCGCCGCACCGGCGGCGCCCCTGCACCGAACCCAAGGCCACCGACCGTCTCCTCCTCGGCTATTGCCGCCGCCGTGGCCGATGGTGTCGGCACGCCCGTCCTCGTCGAGGTGTCGGTCCGCATCGGCCGATCACTTTTACAAATAGTTATGTTTTGTCTAGACATCGGACAAAGTGGGCTCTATAGTCAAATCCATTAGTGATGGCACTCACATGGAGGTGAATGGGCTGTGACGACGCAATCCGAAGCGACGACCCCGGTCGGGCAGTGGCGCGACCGCAAGCGGCACTTGTGGCTGATGGGGCTGATCGTGCCCACCGCGGTGCTGGTGATGCTCCCGATCGTCTGGGCGCTCAACCAGTTCGGTTGGCACGCCGCGGCGCAGGTGCCGTTCTGGATCGGTCCGATCCTGGTGTACATCGTGCTGCCGTTGCTGGATCGGCGGTTCGGGCCCGACGGGGAGAACCCGCCCGACGAGCTGATGGAGCGGCTGGAGAACGACCGCTACTACCGCTACTGCACCTACAGCTTCATCCCGTTCCAGTACCTGACGCTGGTGCTGGGCGCCTACCTGTTCACCGCGGCGGACCTGAGCTGGCTCGGCTTCGACGGATCGCTGGGCTGGCCGGCCAAGATCGGTCTTGCCCTGTCGGTGGGCATGATGGGTGGCGTCGGGATCAACACCGCCCACGAAATGGGGCACAAGAAGGAGACTTTGGAGCGCTGGCTCAGCAAGGTCACCCTCGCGCAGACCTGCTACGGCCATTTCTTCATCGAGCACAACCGCGGTCACCACGTGCGCGTGGCCACCCCGGAGGATCCGGCGTCCGCGCGGTTCGGCGAGACGTTCTGGGAGTTCCTCCCGCGCAGCGTGTGGGGCAGCCTGAAATCCTCGTGGGAGCTGGAGGCCAAGCGGCTCGAGCGAGTCGGCAAGAGCAAGTGGCACTGGTCCAACGATGTGCTGAATGCCTGGGCGATGTCGGTGGTGCTCTACGGGGCGATCCTGGCGGTCTTCGGCGTCGCGGTCATCCCGTATGTGCTGATCTCCGTGGTGTTCGGCTTCTCGCTGCTGGAGACGGTGAACTACCTCGAGCATTACGGCCTGCTGCGGCAGAAGACCGCCAACGGGCGCTACGAACGCTGCGCACCCGAGCACAGCTGGAACTCCGACCACATCGTCACCAACCTGTTCCTCTATCACCTGCAGCGCCACAGCGATCACCACGCCAACCCGACCCGGCGCTACCAGACGTTGCGCAGCATGGAGGGCGCACCGAACCTGCCCAGCGGCTACGCGTCGATGGTGGGGCTGACCTACTTTCCGCCGCTGTGGCGCAAGGTGATGGATCACCGGGTGCTGGCGCACTACGGCGGCGACCTCACCAAGGTGAACATCCATCCCCGGATGCGTGACAAGGTGCTGGCGAAGTACGGTCACGCGGCGGCACCCCAGTGAGCGCCTACCGTTGCCCGGCGTGTGGCTACGTGTACGACGAGGCCAAAGGTGCTCCCCGCGAAGGCTTTCCGGCCGGAACGAGCTGGGATCGCATACCTGACGACTGGTGCTGCCCGGACTGCGCGGTACGGGAGAAGGTCGACTTCGAAGTGCACGACGAGGCAAGCGCCGGGACATAGAACCGGCCGGACCCGAGAGGAACACCCATGGACTACAAACTGTTCGTCTGCGTGCAATGCGGCTTCGAATACGACGAAGCCAAGGGCTGGCCCGAGGACGGTATCGCCCCCGGTACCCGCTGGGATGACATCCCCGAGGACTGGAGTTGCCCGGACTGCGGCGCGGCGAAATCCGATTTCGACATGGTCGAGATCGCCCGGCCGTGACCGTTCGGGCGCCGGGGCGTCAACAGCGCCTCCCGGCGGCGCGAAGTTATAGGGTCGCGACTATGAACGCACCCGACACCCGGCGTACGGCACCGCGCGTGCCGTACGCCGAGGCGTCCCGGGTGCTGTTGCGGGACTCGATCCTCGACGGCATGCGCGACATGCTGCTGACCCGGGATTGGTCGTCGATCACCCTCACCGACGTCGCGCGGGCGGCCGGCATCAGCCGCCAGACCATCTACAACGAATTCGGATCGCGTCAGGGCCTGGCCGAGGGTTATGCGCTGCGGCTGGCCGATCGCCTCGTCAACGCCGTCGACGCGGCGATCAACCACAACGTCGGCCGCGTCTACGACGCGTTCCTGGAGGGTTTCCGCGCGTTCTTCATCGACTCGGCCTCGGATCCGCTGGTGATCTCGTTGCTCAACGGGGAAGCCAAGCCGGATCTCCTGCAGATCATCACCACCGACAGCGGACCGATCATCACCCGGTGTTCGCAGCGGCTGACCGAGACGTTCCAGCACAGCTGGATCAAGGCCACCGACGAAGACTCCGGAGTGCTGGCCAGGGCCATCGTCCGGCTGGCCATGAGCTATGTCTCCATGCCCCCGGAAGCCGACCACGATGTGGCCATGGATCTGGCTAGGCTCATGACGCCGTTCGCCGAGCGGTACGGTGTCATAGACACCCGGTAGCTGGCAGAGCGCTGCAGAAGTGCCTGTCCCGCGAGCCCGCAGGCCACCGGTGTCGCCCCCGCACAGCTGTGCGCGCCGGGCAACCGATCGAGAACGACGATGAATAAGGGGCTCTATCCACATGACTGAGTTGACCGCCGACGTACGCAACGGCATCGACTACAAGGTCGCTGACCTTTCGCTTGCCGAATTCGGCCGCAAGGAGATCCGCCTCGCCGAGCACGAGATGCCCGGTTTGATGGCGCTGCGCCGCGAGTACGCCGATGTCGCACCGCTCAAGGGCGCGCGCATCTCGGGCTCACTGCACATGACCATCCAGACCGCCGTGCTGATCGAGACCCTGGTCTCGCTCGGTGCCGAGGTGCGCTGGGCGTCGTGCAACATCTTCTCCACCCAGGACCACGCGGCCGCGGCGGTCGTCGTCGGGCCGCACGGCACCGTCGAGGAGCCCAAGGGCACCCCGGTCTTTGCCTGGAAGGGCGAGACCCTGGAGGAGTACTGGTGGGCCGCCGAGCAGATGCTGACCTGGCCCGGCGAGCCGGCGAACATGATCCTCGACGACGGTGGTGACGCCACCATGCTGGTGCTGCGCGGTGCGCAGTACGAGAAGGCCGGCGTGGTGCCCCCCGGCGAGGACGACGACTCCGACGAGTGGAAGGTCTTCCTGGCGCTGGTGCGCAAGCGCTACGAGACCGAGAAGGACAAGTGGACCAAGATCGCCGAGTCGGTGCAGGGCGTTACCGAGGAGACCACCACCGGTGTGCTGCGCCTGTACCAGTTCGCCGCCGCCGGTGAGCTCGCGTTCCCGGCCATCAACGTCAACGACTCGGTCACCAAGAGCAAGTTCGACAACAAGTACGGCACCCGGCACTCGCTGATCGACGGCATCAACCGCGGCACCGACGTGTTGATCGGCGGCAAGGCCGCGCTGGTGTGTGGCTACGGTGACGTCGGCAAGGGCTGCGCCGAGGCCCTCAAGGCCCAGGGCGCCCGCGTCGCGGTCACCGAGATCGACCCGATCAACGCCCTGCAGGCGCTGATGGACGGCTTCGAGGTCAAGACCGTCGAAGAGGCCATCGGCTGGGCCGACATCGTCATCACCGCGACCGGCAACCAGGGCATCATCACCCTCGAGCACATGCGGTCGATGAAGCACCAGGCGATCCTGGGCAACATCGGGCACTTCGACGACGAGATCGAGATGGCCCGCCTGGAGCGCGACAAGGACATCCGCCGGATCAACATCAAGCCGCAGGTCGACGAGTTCATCTTCCCCGACGGTCACTCCATCATCGTGCTGAGCGAGGGGCGTCTGCTGAACCTGGGCAACGCGACCGGGCACCCGTCGTTCGTGATGAGCAACAGCTTCTCCAATCAGGTCATCGCGCAGATCGAGCTGTGGACCAAGAACGACGAGTACGACAACGAGGTCTACCGCCTCGCCAAGCACCTCGACGAGAAGGTCGCCAAGATCCACGTCGAGGCGCTCGGTGGCTCGCTGACCAAGCTCACCAAGGAACAGGCCGAGTACATCGGCGTCGACGTCGACGGCCCGTACAAGCCGGAGCACTACCGCTACTGACCCAGCGTGCATGTTCGCAATGCCATCGCCACGGCGGCCCTGTGTGCCGCCGTGGCGACCGGCTGTTCTGACACGTCCGAGCAGGCCGCGCCGGAGGCGTCGCCCCCGCCCACCGACATCCGTCGCGACATTCCCGGTCTGGTCGCCGTGTTCCCCGCCGTCGGCGCACCCGACGCGGTGGCCTGGCTGCAGTGGGGCGACCCGGCCGAGGACGCGGTGCGCTGGACGGATGCCGTCGTCAAGCTCTCACCGGCCGTCGCGGGCGCCATGGTCGACCAGTTCGCGCCCACCGACACCGGGCGGGCGCCCAGGGTGGCCGATGCACTTTCCGCCGAGGTGCCGCCCGGCCCGTTCCTGACCGGCGAACTTCTCGACGCGGGTTTTTCCTCCGCGTCCACCGCAACCTATGCATTCCTGGATCGCGACGTAGCCACGCTGGTGCTGCAGGCGACCAGCCTGGATTGAGCAGTTCGGTTCGACACCTCGGTAGCTGGTGTATGGTCTGCTTGCCGGTGGATCCGAACCCCCGGCAAATTTCGATGACAGGCATTACATCTCGGTGGCAAAACGGAACGTGAGGAATTCGTAGCCATTCGGCTACCTGTTTGTTACTGTCCGGTAGTGATTCGGGCCGGGGCGTTCATCGTCGTCGCATGTATGGGGTTCGTCATCGGTTGTCTCGCAACCGGTTTGGCGCATGCCGACGACTGGTATCCGTACTACAACGAGGACGAGTACACCGCGTTCTACACCCCACCGAATCCGTTGCCGGACGTTCCGCCGGGGGAGCTGGTGCGCTCCGAACCGTCCCGATTGGTGATCGAGCCGTCGGGTCAGGTCGGTCGGATCAACGCGACCGGCACCCGCGTCATGTACCGCAGCACCGATGGCCGCGGCAATGCGAATGTGGTCACCGGCACCTACTTCGAGCCGTTCAACGCCTGGCCGGGACAGGGCCCGCGCCCGCTGATCGTGTTCGGTCCCGGCACCCAGGGCCAAGGTGACCAGTGCGCACCGTCACGACAGTTCAACCAGGGCGTCCACTGGTCGCCGTACCTGGACATCATGGTCAACTACGAGTCCGGATTCGTGAACACCATGGTGAACCGCGGGTTCGCGGTCCTGATGACCGACTACGAAGGTCTGGGCACCATCGGCGTCACCCACACCTACGTCAACCGGCTCTCGCAAGGGCACGCCATGCTCGACGCGGCCCGGGTGGCCCGCAAGCTGCCGGGCACCTCGCTGACACCCGATGGGCCGGTGGTGTTCTGGGGCTATTCACAGGGCGGCGGGGCGGCCGCCTCGGCGGCCGAACTGGCCGACGCCTATGCGCCGGAACTCAAGATCGTCGGCACCTATGCGGGTGCGCCGCCGGCCGATCTGGTCGATCTGATCCCGTACGCCGACGGCAGCGCGCTGGTCGGCGTGATCGGCTACGCGCTCAACAGCGTCATGCAGTCCTACCCGGAGGCCGCACCCAAGATCCGGGCGCTGCTCACCCCGCGCGGCATGGACTTCGTCGACAAGACCCGCGACCAGTGTGTCGCCGAGTCGCTGACCAAGTTCATGTTCCGGCACCTGCAGCCTTACTTCAACCATCCGATCTCAGAGCTGTTGCAGGATCCGCAGTTCCGCGGCATCTTCGACCTGCAGAAGCTCGGCACGCTGAAACCCAATGCGCCCGTGCTGCTCAACAGCAACCGCTACGACCCGTTGGTGCCGTACGCGCCGGTGGTGCAACTGGGCAAGGACTGGTGCGCCAAGGGCGGCGATGTGGAATTCCGCACCAACGAGGCTCCGCCGATCTTCAACAAGCTGGTGATCAACCACGCGCTGCCGATGGCGGTCGACGGTGAACCGGCGTTGCAGTGGGTTGCCGACCGGGTCAACGGGGTGCCGACGGCGCCGAACTGCGGGACCTACTGAACCCCGACACTTTGGTGTCCTGCCACCGGTGCGGGTGACTTAGGCTGGAAATTCGGGGGCGGGGGTCTATCCGGCTGCATACCCCTTGCCGGGAGGGGGATCAGAAACGTGACCAGGCCACCGCTTGGCCCAGCGCCGGGTGACGAAAACGCCATGCACTCGCAGGTATTGGCGCTCTACGGGCAGGGCCGACTCGCGGAGGCGCTGCCGGCCGCGTGGCACACCGTCACCGCATACCCCAATTCTGCTCGTGCGCAATACACCTACGCCAGTCTGCTGCGGGACGCCGGCCGGTTTCGGGAAGCGCTGGCCGTCATCGACCAGACGGTGGCGGCCGGCCCGTCGGCCGACGCGCTGGTGCTGCGCGGCGATCTGCAGCGGACGCTGACGGGGGCGCACGCGGCCGAAGCCGACTACCGGCAGGCATTGCGACTGCACCCCGGGCACGCCATGGCGGTCCACAATCTGGCCGTCAGCAGGATGCGCATGGGCACGGTGACCGCGGCGGTGCGCGGGTTACTGGAAGCCGCCCGGCTGGATCCCGGGTTGCGTGCACTCGCGGAGGGCAACATTGCGCTCGCGGTCACCCGGGTGCTGCGTTGGGCGACCGCTGCGGTGGTCTTGCTGGCGACCGCGCTCATCGTGGTCGGAGCGATGCACGCCGACGCGGCCCCGACCGTACTGCCGCGCATCGCCGCCGCGGTGTTCACCGGGGTGCCGATCGTCGCGATCGGGTGGACGCTGCGCACCGTGCCCGGCCCGACCCTGCGGGTCGTGCTGCGCCGCCATCCGGTGCTGGGCGTGCGCCTGTTGTTCCTCGTGCTGGCGGTCTTCGCGGGTCTGGCCGCGGTGGCCGGCGCGACGGCCGGCGCGGGGGTCACCGGCCCGCTGCTCGTGCTCGGTGTCATCGTGCTGACGCTCTTGGGCTGGATGGCCGGGGCCTGAGACGGGCGCCTCGCTAGGCTCGCAGCGTGCTCATCGTGATCGAAGGCCTCGACGGTGCCGGCAAGCGCACCCTGACCGAGGGGCTGCGCGCGGCGCTGCAGGCGGACGGAAAGTCGGTCACCACGCTGGCCTTCCCGCGCTACGGCGCATCGGTGCACGCCGACCTGGCCGCCGAGGCGCTGCACGGCCAACACGGCGATCTCACCGACTCGGTGTACGCGATGGCGACGCTGTTCGCACTGGACCGCCGCGGCGCCAAGGACGAGATCGCGGAACTGACGGCCAGCCACGACGTCGTCATCCTGGACCGCTACGTCGCCTCCAATGCCGCCTACAGCGCGGCGCGTCTGCACCAGGGCACCGACGGCGGGGTCGTCGACTGGGTGTACCGGCTGGAGTTCGAACGGTTCGGACTTCCCAAGCCGGATTGCCAACTGCTGCTCGATGTTTCGCCTGAGCTTGCCGACCGGCGCGCGCGCAGCCGGGCGCAGCAGGAGACCGACCGGGCCCGCGATGCCTACGAACGCGATCGCGGCCTGCAGCAGCGCACCGCCGCGGCCTACGGCGCACTGGCCGCCGCGAACTGGGCCGGCCCCTGGCGGGTGGTGGCACCGGATTGCGACCCGGGCCGGCTCGCCGCGCAGCTGTAGCCGTGACGAGCCCGGGCCGGGATCTGCGAGCGCAGCGCCCCGGATCGCCCGGCATCATCGGATAACCGTGAGAAACCCGCGTGTGGCACCCGGGTTTTGTCGCCTTGTGGTGACACCATGGTCACCATGAGGCAACGGATCCTGGTCGTCGATGACGATCCCTCGCTGGCTGAGATGCTCACCATCGTGCTGCGTGGGGAGGGTTTCGACACCGCTGTCATCGGAGACGGCAGCCAGGCGCTGACCGCCGTCCGGGAGTTGCGCCCCGACCTGGTGCTGCTCGACCTGATGCTGCCGGGCATGAACGGTATCGACGTGTGCCGGGTGTTGCGCGCCGATTCCGGCGTGCCGATCGTGATGCTCACCGCCAAGACCGACACCGTGGACGTGGTGCTCGGACTGGAGTCCGGCGCCGACGACTACGTGATGAAGCCGTTCAAGCCCAAGGAACTGGTGGCCCGGGTGCGGGCCCGGTTGCGGCGCAACGACGACGAGCCGGCCGAGCTGCTGTCCATCCACGACATCGAGATCGACGTGCCCGCGCACAAGGTCACCCGCGCCGGTGAGCAGATCTCGCTGACACCGCTGGAGTTCGACCTGCTGGTGGCCCTGGCGCGTAAACCCCGCCAGGTGTTCACTCGTGATGTGCTGCTCGAGCAGGTGTGGGGTTACCGACATCCCGCGGACACCCGTCTGGTGAACGTGCACGTCCAGCGGCTCCGGGCCAAGGTCGAGACCGACCCGGAGAATCCGCAGGTGGTGTTGACCGTTCGAGGAGTGGGATACAAGGCCGGACCTCCGTGATCGGTGGGCCCGCGGCGGGGTGGCGTTCGTGATCTGGGGGACACGACGCCGGGTACGCAGCCGTTTCCGAGGCTCGTCGCCGATGCTGCGCGGGCTCAGTGCGGTGGGCCGTGCCGTCAGCTATGCCTGGCGCCGGTCGCTACAGCTGCGGGTGGTCTCGCTGACCCTGGGGCTCTCGCTCGCGGTCATCATGGTGCTCGGCTTCGTGCTGACCAGCCAGATCACCGACCGCATCCTGGAAGTCAAGGTGCGGGCAGCCACCGAGGAGATCGAACGCGCCCGCGACACCGTCGGCGGCATCGTCGGCGGCGAGGAGACCCGTTCGCTGGACAGCAGCCTGCAACTGGCCCGCAACACCCTCATCGACCGCAAGGCCGATGCCGGACCCGGCCTGGCCGGGGCCTACGACGCGGTCCTCGTGGTGCCCGGTGACGGTCCCCGCGCCGCCACCGCCGCGGGTCCGGTGCAGCAGGTGCCCGAGGCGCTGCGCGATTTCGTGCAGGCCGGGCAGGTCAGCTACCAGTACGCGGGCGTGCACACCGACGGGTTCTCCGGGCCGGCGCTGATCGTCGGGAGCCCCAGCGCATCGTCGGTGAGCAATCTTGAGCTCTACCTGATCTTCCCGCTGAACAACGAGGAATCCACCATCGCGCTGGTGCGCGGCACCATGGCCACCGGCGGCGTCGTGCTGCTCGGACTGCTCGCGGCCATCGCGTTGCTGGTCGCCCGGCAGATCGTGCTGCCCGTGCGGTCGGCGTCCCGGATCGCCGAACGCTTCGCCGAGGGACATCTCACCGAACGCATGCCGGTGCGCGGCGAGGACGATATGGCGCGGCTGGCGGTGTCGTTCAACGATATGGCCGAGAGCCTGTCCCGCCAGATCACTCAGCTCGAAGAGTTCGGAAACCTGCAGCGCCGCTTCACCTCCGATGTCAGCCACGAGCTGCGCACTCCGCTGACCACGGTGCGGATGGCGGCCGACCTGATCCACGACCACAGCGATGATCTGGATCCCGCGCTGCGCCGGTCCACCGAACTGATGGTCAACGAACTCGACCGGTTCGAGACGCTGCTGGCCGATCTGTTGGAGATCTCGCGGCACGACGCCGGTGTCGCCGAGCTCGCGGTGGAAGCCGTCGATCTGCGCTCCACCGTGCAGAGCGCGCTGGACAACGTGGGTCACCTGGCGGCCGACGCCGGCGTGCAACTCGACGTCGACATGCCCGGTGACGGGGTGATCGCCGAGGTCGATCCGCGCCGGGTGGAACGCATCCTGCGCAACCTCATCGCCAACGCCATCGACCACGCCGAGCGTAAGCCGGTCGAGATCCGGATGGCCGCCGACGAGGACACCGTCGCGGTGACGGTCCGCGATCACGGTGTCGGCCTGCGCCCCGGCGAGGAAAAGCTGGTGTTCAGCCGGTTCTGGCGGTCCGACCCGTCGCGGGTGCGCCGTTCGGGCGGCACCGGACTCGGGTTGGCCATCAGCATCGAGGACGCCCGGCTGCACCAGGGCCGCCTGGAGGCATGGGGCGAGCCCGGCAACGGCGCCTGCTTCCGGCTGACCCTGCCGCTGGTACGCGGCCACAAGGTCACCACAAGTCCGTTGCCGCTCAAACCATCCGGGCTCTCCGGCGGGTCCACCGGACCGCAGGCGCGCGTCAAGGACCCCGCGGGCATGCGGCGTGACCGTGAGTCGGAGGGCGTATGACACCCGCCGTGAAGGCCTTCTGCCTGGCCGTGGCCACCGTGCTCGCCGTTGCCACGGCCGGCTGTGCCGGGGTGCCCAGTTCCTCTGCGCCACAGGCCATCGGGACCGTCGACCTACCGCCACCGCCGAGCCTGCCCACCCCGACACCGGGCATGGAACCCGATGTGCTGTTGCGGGAATTCCTCAAGGCCACTGCCGATCCCGCCAATCGGCATCTCGCCGCCCGGCAGTTCCTCACCGAGTCCGCCTCGCGCGGATGGGATGACGCCGGCAGCGCGCTGCTCATCGACCGCGTCGTGTTCACCGAGACCCGCCGGCCCGAGCTCGTCACGGTGAGCATGCAGGCCGATATCCTCGGGTCGCTCTCCGAGCTCGGGGTGTTCGAGACCGCCGAGGGGGCGCTGCCGGACCCGGGCCCGATCGAGCTGGTGAAGACCCCGGGCGGCTGGCGCATCGACCGCCTGCCGAACGGAGTCTTCCTGGATTGGCAGCAGTTTCAACAGACCTACAAGCGCAACACCCTGTACTTCACCGACCCCACCGGTAACACCGTGGTGCCGGATCCGCGTTACGTCGCGGTCGCCGATTCCGACCAGCTGGCCACCGAACTGCTGAGCAAACTGATCACCGGACCGCGGCCGGAGATGGCGCGCACCGTACGCAATCTGCTGGCCGCGCCGCTGCGCCTGCGCGGCCCGGTCACCCGCGCCGACGGCGGCAAGACCGGGGTGGGCCGCGGCTACGGCGGGGCGCGCATCGAGCTGGAGAATCTGTCCACCACCGACCCGCATACCCGGCAATTGCTTGCCGCGCAGATCATCTGGACGTTGTCGCGGGCTGGTATCAACGGCCCCTACGTGATCAACGTGGATGGTGCGGCACTGGACGACCGCTTCGCCGAGGGGTGGAACACCGCCGATGTGGCCGCCACCGACCCGGGTGCCGCCGACGGCGCCGGGGCGGGCCTGCACGCACTGGTGGGAGGATCCCTGGTCTCGCTGGACGGTCAGCGCGCGCCCCGGGTACCCGGCCCGTTCGGTCAGATGCCGGACCAGGTGTCCGCGGCGCTGTCGCGTTCCGGGCAGGAAGTGGCCTCGGTGATGGTGCTGCGCCCGGGTGCCCCGGATATGGCCTCCTCGCTGTGGATCGGGCCGATCGGGGGCGCGGCCGGCCAGGCCCTGGACGGCCGTACCCTGACCCGGCCCAGCTGGGCGCTCGACGATGCCATCTGGATCGTCGTCGACGGTGTCAACGTGGTGCGGGTGCTGCAGGACGCCTTGGGGCAACCCGCCCGGATCCCGGTGGACTCGACCGCGCTGGCGGCCAAGTTCCCGGGCGCCATCACCGAATTGCAGCTCTCCCGCGACGGCACCCGGGCGGCGATGGTGATCGACGGTCGGGTGATCCTGGCCGGGGTGGAGCAGACCCCCGGCGGTGGGTACGCCCTGACCTACCCGCGCCGGCTCGGCTTCGGGCTGGGGGAGACCGCGGTCTCGCTGTCCTGGCGCACCGGCGACGATATCGTCGTCACCCGCACCGACGGCGCCCATCCGGTGTCCTACGTCAACCTCGACGGCGTGAACTCCGACGGGCCCAGCGGCAACCTGGCCGGCCCGGTCACGGTGGTGGCCGCGAATCCGTCGACGGTCTACGTCGCCGACCGGCGCGGGGTGTTGCAGCTGTCCGGTTCGGCGGCCGACGACGACCTGGCCTGGTCGGAGGTGCGGCCGTTGATGATCGCCGGCGCGCTGCCGGTGCTGCCGGGCTGAGTCAGCGCGGGCGCTGCGCCGCGCGCTGCTGCGCGACGAACCGAATCGACATGCGTTGCAGCAGTCCCGGCGCGTATCGGGCCAACCGCCAGGCCATGCGGGCTCGGCGCGGCCAGACCAGTAGCGCCTTGTTGCGCTCGATGGCCCGCAGCGTGTCGGCGGCCAGTTCGTCGGCGGAGGCGAATCGCGTACTGCGCCGGCCCATCCGGTAGAAGTCGCGGCCGACGAACCCGCCGACCGCACCCTTGTCCAGGATGGGCGTCTCGACCGCGGTCGGACAGATCGCCAGCACCCCGACCCCGTGGCCGGCGGCCTCGCTGCGCAGCGCCAACGACAGCCCGACGACGGCGTGTTTGGTCATCACATAGCTGGTGATCTGGCCGGCCGCGGCCAGCCCGGCCATCGACGCGGTGTTCACGATGTGCCCGTGGCCCTGCGTGACCAGCACCGGGTAGGCGGCGGCCACCCCGTGCACCACGCCGCGGATGTTGACGTCGATGATCGCGTTCCACTGATCCAGGGTCAGCAGTTCGGTGTCCCCGCCCCAGGTGATGCCGGCGTTGTTGAACATCAGGTCGAGTCGGCCGGTCCGGTCCACCACCTCGGTGACACAGTCGGCGACGGCGGTCGCGTCGGTGACGTCGAGCCGGAGCCACCGGGCGCCGAGCGGTTCGGCGGTGGCGCGCGCCGCGGCTTCGTCGACGTCGGTGCACAGCACCTGCGCGCCGGCTCCGGCCAGTGCGCGGCACAGGGCCGCCCCTATCCCGGACCCGGCTCCGGTGACGATGGCCTGTTTTCCCGCGAACATGCCGAAATGCTAACGGTAATGGCAACGGTGACCTTCACATGCGGGTCGGAGCCGGAGCTGTCGGTGCCCGGCGCCACACTGCAGACATGCTGCTCGACCTCATCCTGCCGCTGGAGTGCGGCGGCTGCGGCGCACCGTCGACGCGCTGGTGTCCCACCTGTGCGGCGGAGTTGGTGGCCCGTGCCGCTGAACCGCGACTGGTCACCCCGCGGGTGAACCCCGGGGTGCCGGTGTTCTCGCTGGGCCGCTACGCCGCCGCCCGGCGCCAGGCGATCGTCGCGGTCAAGGAACACGGCCGCGCCGATCTGGTCGGGCCGCTGGCCGGTGCCCTGTACACCGGCCTGGCCCGGCTGCTCGGCTGGGGACTGCTCGATGCGCCGCTGACCCTGGTGCCCGCCCCGACCCGACGGATGGCCGCACGCAGGCGCGGTGGTGACCCGGTGACCCGGTTGGCACTCGCGGCGACCGCGCAGCTGCCCGCGGTCACCGTGGTGGCGGCGCTGCGGCTGTCCGGCTTCACCCGGGACTCCGTCGGTCTCTCCAGCGCGGACCGGCAGCGCAATCTGGCCGGGCGGGTGCGGCTGAGCACACCGGTCCGCGGTCCGGTGGTGCTGGTCGACGATGTCGTCACCACCGGTGCCACCGCCTGCGAATCGGTGCGCGCCCTGCAAACCGCTGGCGCCGAGGTGCACGCGGTGTTGGCCCTGGCCGATGCATGAAACGCGACGCCGACGGCAGGGGTGTCTATTGCTGCCAGATGAAGAACTCAAAACAGGTCTGCGAAATTGGTGGCACAGTCAGGTGAACAACGACTACCGTCGGGTCCAACAACCCCGTGTTGCACACGGCGGCACCCGGTAAGGGCGCCCGTGGGCCACCGGGACTGCCCGAGTGCGGTAGGAGGTGATTACTCGACACCTGACGCCGGCGGGCGCAGCGACATGCAACGTCCGTCGACGTGACTGTGATGATCCGCAGCACGTGACGCACGTGCGCCTTCCGACAGAAACGAGTTGTCAAGCATGTCAACCAATTCCGTGGAAACCAATAGCTCCACCATGGTCCTCGAGGATCACGACCGTTCGACCGAGGCGCCGGCGCTCAACGCCGACGTCGTCGTCAAGGGCCGCAACGTCGAGGTTCCCGACCACTTCCGCATCTATGTCGCCGAGAAGCTGGCCCGGTTGGAGCGTTTCGACAGAACCATCTACCTGTTCGACGTCGAACTCGATCACGAGAAGAACCGGCGCCAGCGCAAGAACTGTCAGCACGTCGAGATCACCGCCCGCGGGCGCGGCCCGGTGGTGCGCGGCGAGGCGTGCGCGGACAGCTTCTACGCGGCACTGGAGTCGGCGGCGAGCAAACTCGAAGCACGACTGCGCCGCAGCAAGGATCGTCGCAAGATCCATTACGGCGACAAGACGCCCGTCTCGGTGCACGAGGCCACCGCGGAGCTGGCAGCAGTCGAGGAACCCACGCCGCACGACCCGTTCGCCGTGGAGCCCAACCACGAACCCGGTCGCATCGTGCGCACCAAGGAGCACGCGGCCACCCCCATGAGCATCGACGATGCTCTCTACGAGATGGAACTCGTCGGGCACGACTTCTTCCTCTTCCACGACAAGGAATCCGATCGGCCGTCGGTGGTGTACCGCCGGCACGCCTACGACTACGGACTCATCCGGCTGGCCTGAGCCGGCCGCCCACGCGCGAGCCCCCGGCTGCGACGCCGGGGGCTCGTCGCATGTCCGGGCGCGCCCGCAGCAGACTTTCAGCCGGCCGTTTCGGCGAGTCGCCTACGATGGAGTGTTGGCAGGCCGGCGCGCGGCACCCCCGTCGCACACGTCGGCCGACACTGTTCATCAACCCACAGGGGAATTAGCGTGCTCGATAAGTTGCTCCGTCTCGGTGAAGGCCGCATGGTCAAGCGCCTCAAGAAGGTCGCCGACTATGTGGAGACCTTGTCCGACGACGTCGAGAAGCTGTCAGACGCGGAGCTACGCGCCAAGACCGACGAATTCCGCAAACGGGTTGCCGGCGGTGAAGACCTCGACGACCTGCTGCCCGAGGCGTTCGCGGTGGCCCGTGAGGCCGCCTGGCGGGTGCTGGGGCAGAAGCCGTTCCCCGTCCAGTTGATGGGTGGCGCGGCGCTGCACTTCGGCAATGTGGCCGAGATGAAGACCGGTGAGGGTAAGACCCTGACCGGCGTGCTGCCCGCCTACCTGAACGCGCTGTCGGGCAAGGGTGTGCACCTGGTCACCGTCAACGACTATCTGGCCAAACGCGACAGCGAGCAGATGGGCCGCATCCACCGCTTCCTCGGGCTGGAGGTCGGCGTCATCCTGTCCGGGCTGACCCCCGACGAGCGCCGCGCGGCCTACGCCGCCGACATCACCTACGGAACGAACAACGAGTTCGGCTTCGACTATCTGCGCGACAACATGGCCCACTCCGTACAGGAGATGGTGCAGCGCGGACACAACTACGGCATCGTCGACGAGGTCGACTCGATCCTCATCGACGAGGCCCGCACACCGCTGATCATCTCCGGCCCCGCCGACGGCGCTTCGCACTGGTACAGCGAGTTCGCCCGGCTGGCCCCGCTGATGGAGAAGGACGTCCACTACGAAGTCGACCTGCGCAAGCGCACCATCGGTGTGCATGAGCTCGGCGTCGAGTTCGTCGAGGACCAGCTGGGCATCGAGAACCTCTACGAGGCCGCGAATTCGCCGCTGGTCAGCTACCTGAACAACTGCCTGAAGGCCAAGGAACTGTTCCTGCGCGACAAGGACTACATCGTGCGTAACGGTGAGGTCGTCATCGTCGACGAGTTCACCGGCCGCGTGCTGGTGGGCCGGCGCTACAACGAGGGCATGCACCAGGCCATCGAGGCCAAGGAGCACGTCGAGATCAAGGCCGAGAACCAGACGCTGGCGACCATCACGCTGCAGAACTACTTCCGGCTCTACGACAAGCTCGCCGGCATGACCGGTACCGCCCAGACCGAGGCGTCCGAGCTGCACGAGATCTACAAGCTCGGTGTGGTCAGCATCCCGACCAACCGGCCGATGATCCGCGTCGACCAGTCCGACCTGATCTACAAGACCGAGGAAGCCAAGTACATCGCCGTTGTCGACGATGTGGTGGAGCGCTACGAGAAGGGCCAGCCGGTCCTGATCGGCACCACCTCGGTCGAGCGTTCGGAGTACCTGTCGCGCCAGTTCACCAAGCGCCGGGTGCCGCACAACGTGCTGAACGCGAAGTACCACGAATCCGAGGCGAACATCATCGCCGAGGCCGGCCGCCGCGGCGCCATCACCGTGGCGACCAACATGGCCGGCCGCGGTACCGACATCGTGCTCGGCGGCAACGTCGAGTTCCTGGCCGACAAGCGGCTGCGGGATCAGGGCCTGGACCCGGTCACCACCCCGGAGGAGTACGAGGCCGCCTGGGAGCCGACGGTCAGCAAGATCAAGGCCGAGGCGAAGGCCGAGGCCGAAGAGGTCATCGCTGCCGGTGGGCTCTACGTGCTGGGCACCGAGCGCCACGAGTCCCGCCGCATCGACAACCAGCTGCGTGGTCGCTCGGGCCGGCAGGGCGATCCCGGCGAATCCCGGTTCTACCTGTCGCTGGGCGACGAGTTGATGCGGCGCTTCAACGGCGCGACGCTGGAGACCCTGCTGACCCGGCTGAACCTGCCCGAGGATGTGCCGATCGAGGCCAAGATGGTCACCCGCGCCATCAAGAGCGCGCAGACCCAGGTGGAGCAGCAGAACTTCGAGGTCCGCAAGAACGTGCTCAAGTACGACGAGGTGATGAACCGGCAACGGACCGTCATCTACAAGGAGCGCAGGATGATCCTCGAGGGCGAGAACCTGGCGCAACAGGCGCACGACATGATGGTCGACGTCATCACCGCCTACGTGAACGGGGCGACGGCCGAGGGCTACTCCGAGGACTGGGACCTGGAGAAACTGTGGGAGGCGCTCAAGACGCTGTACCCGGTCGGTATCGACCACCACGACCTGATCGACTCCGACGCGGTCGGAGAGCCCGGTGAGCTGACCCGCGACGAACTGCTCGACGCCCTGGTCAAGGATGCCGAGCGCGCCTACGCCGAGCGGGAGAAGCAGATCGACGCCATCGGTGGCGAGGGCGCCATGCGCCAGCTGGAACGCAACGTGCTGCTCAATGTGATCGACCGCAAGTGGCGTGAACACCTCTATGAGATGGACTACCTCAAGGAGGGCATCGGGCTGCGCGCGATGGCTCAGCGCGACCCGCTGGTCGAGTACCAGCGCGAGGGTTACGACATGTTCGTGGCCATGCTCGACGGCCTCAAGGAGGAGTCGGTCGGCTTCCTGTTCAACGTCGCGGTCGAGGCCGCGCCGCGCACGGCCCCGACGGTTGCCCCGATGCCGCAGGGACTGGCCGACTTCGCCGCCGCGGCGGCCGAGCAGGCCTCCGCGGCAGCCGCGGATCACGCACAGGGCCAGGTGGCCACCAAGGAACGCCCGGCCGGTGTTCAGGCGAAAGGCATCGGCGGCGACGGGACACCCGCGCTCACCTACTCCGGCCCGGCCGAGGACGGCTCGGCCGAGGTGAAGCGCGCCGGTTCGGCCGGCCCCGCCACCTCCGGCGGGACACGTAAGGAGCGCCGCGAGGCGGCGCGCAAGGGCCGCAAGCGCTGACCGGGTCAGCCGATCTGTAGCGCCACCAGCTGCCAGCGTCCGGCCACTAATTCGACGCGGGCGGCGATGGCGCGCACCCGGGATCCGCGCGTGTAGGTGGCGAACACCTCGGCGGCGTCGTCGGTCGCGGTCCCGACGCGGCGCAGCCGGATCCGGCGCAGCACCGCGGTGCCGCCGGCCGGCGGCACCCGTGCCAACGTCTGCGCGATGTCGATCAACGGGGGTGCCAGCAAGCCGCGCAACTGGCTGACCGGTCGTCGGCGGTCCACCACCTCCAGGACCCGGCGCAAGGTGGCGTCGGTGAACGTCACCGCCGCCGCCGGCACCGGGAGCTCACCGGCGACGGCGGGCGGGCGCGCCGGCCGCGCCGGCCGCGGACGCAGGGTGGGCGGATGGGGCGCCTGGCGCCCCGCCCCGCAGACCGGTGGTTCGCAGTCGATGATCGGTGACGTCACCGCGGGGTGACCCGGTTCGGCGTGCACTTCGACGTGGTGGACGGGGTGCGGTCTGACATGGGTCACGGGCTCTCCAGCGGGCACGGAAACGGACGGGACGCTGCTGGAGAGGCACAGCCATATTGATGATCGCACGGGTCGGCGGTGCTGCAGTGCACCCGTGATGCGCGCAGTGGACGTCGGCGGATACGGTGGCGGGGAAACAGCACCGGGTGAGGGGAGGACGCTGTCGCGATGGTGACGAGACTGTCGGCATCCGACTCTGCGTTCTACCGCCTGGAGAACAGTTCGACCCCCATGTACGTGGGGTCGCTGTCGATCGTGCGTAAGCCGCGCGGCGGGTTGAGCTACGAGGCGGTACTGGCCACCGTCGAGCAGCGGCTGCCGCAGATCCCGCGGTACCGGCAGAAGGTTCGCGAGGTGAGCCTGGGGTTGGCGCGGCCGGTGTGGATCGACGACACCGAGTTCGACATCACCTATCACGTCCGGCGCTCGGCGCTGCCCTCACCGGGCAGCGATGCCCAGCTGCACGACCTGATCGCCCGGATCGGCTCCCGGCCGATGGACAAGTCCCGGCCGTTGTGGGAGATGTACATCGTCGAAGGCCTGGCCCGCAACCGCATCGCCATCTACACGAAATCGCATCAGGCGCTCGTCAACGGCATGTCGGCGCTGGAGATCGGGCACGTCATCGCCGACCGGACCCAGAAGCCACCGGAGTTCGGCGAGGACATCTGGATCCCGGCCCGCGAACCCAGCGATTCCCAGCTGTTCGTCGCCGCGCTGGGGGAGTGGGTCACCCGGCCCACTGCGCAGGCCGCCGCGGTCCGCTCGGCGGTGGGAGACCTGGCCACCACTGCCGGTGCGCTGGTGGACGCCGGCCGTCGCATCGCCGACGTCGCACGCACAGTGGCCCGCGGCACCGCGCCGAGCAGCCCGCTGAACACCACCGTCTCGCGCAACCGGCGGTTCACGGTGGCCGCGCACCCGCTCGAGGAGTACCGCGCGCTGCGGGCGCGCTACGAATGTGATGTCAACGATGTGGTGCTCGCGGTGGTGGCCGGGGCGCTGCGTAACTGGTTGCTGTCCCGCGGCGAGCCGGTGACCGCGACATCGACCGTGCGCGCGATGGCGCCGAACTCGGTGTATCCCGACGCCGAGATCGATTCGGCGGGACCGGGTCAGGCCATCAGTGAGGTGTCGCCGTTCCTGGTGGATCTACCGATCGGCGAGGGTAATGCCGTGGTGCGGTTGTCCCAGATCGCACACGCCACCGAATCCCATTCCACCGCAGCCAGTTTGGTCGACGCCCGCACCATCGTCACGCTGTCGGGGTTCGCGCCCCCGACGCTGCACGCCATGGGCATCCGGGTAGCGACGAGTTTCTCGGCCCGGCAGTTCAATGTGCTCATCACCAATGTGCCCGGTGCGCAGAAGCAGATCTACATCGCCGGTGCCAAGCTGCTGGAGTTTTACGCGGTGCCGCCACTTTTGGCCAATCAGGTGCTGGCGATCGCGGTGACCTCCTATAACGGCATGTTGTACTTCGGAATCAACGCCGACCGGGATGCCATGAGCGATGTGGATGTTCTGCCGGGATTGCTGCGCGAGTCGCTGGACGAATTGCTGGACGTAACGCGCTGATTCGGGAACGAAGTTGACTTCGGTCGGCCGATCGCGTTGTGATGGATCGACCATGTCTATTAATTCGCCTCGCGAACAAACAGGCCGCAAACCCGAACTGGACGTGATCCCGCATCCCGTCCTCGACGTTCCGATCGACGAACAAGCACTGGTCAAGGAGGGTCGGCTGGACCTTGTCGTATTCGGTGTCACCGCCGTCATCGCGGTCGGATTCTTGGTCTGGGGGTTCTTGGACACCGCATCGCTGGCGGCCGCATCCGGTGACGCGCTGGGCTGGGTGATGTCGAACACCGGCTGGCTGTTCACGCTGATGGCCTCGGCATTCGTGCTTTTCGTGCTGTGGATTGCCCTCGGCCGGTTCGGCAACATCCCGCTCGGCCGCGACGACGAGGAACCCGAATTCCGCACGGTCTCTTGGATCGCGATGATGTTCAGCGCCGGTATGGGCATCGGGCTGATGTTCTTCGGTGTCTCCGAACCGCTTTCGCATCTGGTCTCCCCGCCGCCGGGCACCGGTGCGCAGGGCAACCCCGAAGCGGTGCAGAACGCGATGGCCACCACGCTGTATCACTGGACTCTGCATCCGTGGGCGATCTATGCGGTGGTGGGCCTGGCCATCGCCTACGGCGTGTACCGCAAGGGGCGCTTCCAGCTGATCAGTGCGGCGTTCGAGCCGCTGCTCGGCGACCGCGCCCACGGTGGTTGGGGCAAGGTCATCGACATGCTGGCGATCTTCGCCACGCTGTTCGGGTCGGCGGCCTCACTGGGCCTGGGCGCGTTGCAGATTCGCAGCGGCCTACAGATCGTCGGCGGTATCGGGGAGACCGGAAACGCGGTCCTGATCGGCATCATCGCCGTGCTCACCTGCGCGTTCGTGCTCTCCGCGGTGTCCGGTGTTGCGCGCGGTATCCAGTGGCTGTCCAACTTCAACATGGTGCTGGCCCTGCTGTTGGCGGCCTTCGTATTCATCGTCGGCCCAACGGTTTTCATCCTGAACCTGATACCGACGTCGATCGGCAGTTACTTCCAGGACCTGGCAATGATGTCGGCGCGGACCGGTGCCGAGGGGGCCGAGACCGAGGCCTGGCTGGGATCGTGGACCGTCTTCTACTGGGCGTGGTGGATTTCCTGGACACCGTTCGTCGGCATGTTCATCGCGCGGATCTCGCGGGGGCGGACCATCCGGCAGTTCGTCACCGGCGTCCTGATGGTGCCCAGCCTGGTCTCGTTGGTCTGGTTCTGTGTGTTCGGCGGTGCGGCGATCAAGGCCCAGCAGGAGGGCGCCGATCCGGCCGGCGAGGGCACCGTGGAGGGGCAGCTGTTCGGTCTGCTCGGCGAGTATCCGCTGGCGACCGTGTCGACCGTGGTGGTGATGGTGCTGGTGGCGGTGTTCTTCGTCTCCGGCGCCGATGCGGCGTCCATCGTGATGGGCTCGCTGTCCGAACGCGGCACCATCGAGCCGCACCGCAAGACCGTCATCTTCTGGGGCGTCGCCACCGGCGCCGTGTCGGCGGTGATGTTGCTGGCGGGCGGTTCCGATGCGCTGACCGGTTTGCAGACCATCACCATCGTGGCGGCGCTGCCCTTCGTGCTGGTGATGATCGGGCTGGCGGTGGCGCTGGTGAAAGACCTGCGCCAGGACCCGATGATGGTGCGCCGGCAGTACGCCGTCGACGCGGTGAACTCGGCGGTGATCGCCGGCGTCACCGCGCACGGCGACGATTTCGTCATCGCGGTGGAAAAGGACCCCGACGCCGACCCCGACGCGACCGCGAGCTCCGGCGGGCGCACCGGGGGTTAATCTCGCGTGGTGCGTGTCTACATACCGGCGACCCTGACGATGTTGCAGCAGCTGGTGGCCGACGGGTTGATCCATGCCCGCAGCGGCACCGCTTTTGCGGTCACGCCGGCGTTGCGCGAGTCCTATGCCGAGGGCGATGACGACGAGCTGGCCGAGGTGGCATTGCGGGAGGCCGCGCTGGCGTCGCTGCGTCTGCTGGCGATCGGCGCGGAGGCTCCCTCGGACGGTGAGGCACTGCCGCCCCGGCGGGCCGCGCTGGTGGTCGATGTCGCCGAGGCGACGCCGCGGCCCGATCTCGACGATGCGGTGGTGCGGCTGGCGGGTCCGGTCCCGCTGGCCGACGTCGTCGCCGTCTACGTGGACAACGCCGCCGCCGAGGCCGATGTCCTGGCCGCCGTCGAGCGGGTCGACGAGGCGGATCTCGGCGACGAGGACGCCGAGCTTGCTGTGGGTGACGCCCAGGACCACGACCTGGCCTGGTACGCGCCGCAGGAGTTGCCGTTCCTGCTCGAGCTGTTGTGATGCACGTCGCACCTCACGTGCGCGGAAAGTCACTACGCGTGCGTAAGTTACGGTACCGTAGGTTGCGTGGCGAAGAGTGAGATCAAGGTCGCGGCAAAAGTAGCCGACACAGTGCGTCCCACGATCGCGGGCGCAGACCGTCACCGCGGCTGGCACGCACTGCGCACCATCGCCGGCCGGATCACCACCCCGTTGCTGCCCGACGATTACCTCAAACTTGCCAACCCGCTGTGGTCGGCACGCGAACTGCGCGGCCGGGTGGTCGAGGTGCGCCGCGAGACCGAGGATTCCGCCACGCTGGTCATCAAACCGGGCTGGGGCTTCTCGCTGGACTACGAGCCCGGCCAGTACGTGGGGATCGGCCTGCTGGTCGACGGCCGCTGGCGCTGGCGCTCCTATTCGCTGACCTCGCCCCCGCTGCGCAGCGGCGAGAACAAGCGTGGTGCACGCACCATCACCATCACCGTGAAGGCCATGCCGGAGGGCTTCCTGTCGACGCACCTGGTCGGCGGCGTGGAACCGGGCACGATCGTGCGGCTGGCCGAGCCCCAGGGCAACTTCGTGATGCCCGATCCCGCGCCGGCATCGGTGCTGTTCCTGACCGCCGGATCGGGGATCACCCCGGTCATGTCGATGCTGCGCACCCTGCAGCGCCACGAACAGATCACCGACATCGTGCACGTGCACTCCGCACCGACCGAGGCCGATGTCATGTTCGCCGCCGAGTTGAAGCAACTGCACGATGTCCATCCGGGGTACCGGATGGAACTGCGTACCACCCGCACCCAGGGCCGGCTGGATCTGACCCGCCTGGGCGAGGTGGTGCCGGACTGGCGCGAACGTCAGGCGTGGGCGTGCGGTCCGGAAGCGATGCTCAACGACGCCGAGCGGGTCTGGGCCGAGGCGGGTATCCCCGCGAATCTGCATCTGGAGCGGTTCGCCGTCAGCCGCGCCGCGCCGCACGGCACCGGCGGCACCGTGACGTTCGAGCGCAGCGGTAAGAGTGTGCCGGCCGATGCCGCGACTTCGCTGATGGAAGCCGGGGAGAGTGCCGGGATCCAGATGCCGTTCGGCTGCCGGATGGGCATCTGCCAGTCGTGTGTGGTGGGCCTGGTCGAGGGCCATGTGCGCGATCTGCGCACGGGCGTGGAGCACGAGCCGGGGACCCGGGTGCAGACCTGCGTTTCGGCCGCCTCCGGCGACTGCGTGCTGGACGCATAGCTTTTACCGACAAGTAACCTACGGTTCCGTAGGTTACGTTATCGTAGGGATTGGAAGGAGGGCCGAAAAATGGCTATTACCGACGTACCGTCGTTTGCGCATCTCACCGAGGCGGATATCGAGACGCTGGGCGC
This sequence comes from Mycobacterium adipatum, assembly GCF_001644575.1. Lineage (NCBI taxonomy): Bacteria > Bacillati > Actinomycetota > Actinomycetes > Mycobacteriales > Mycobacteriaceae > Mycobacterium > Mycobacterium adipatum. Next base: position 4,831,909 of record NZ_CP015596.1, on the reverse strand, counting down.
GGAACTGGACGCAATCCGCCAGGACATCGAGGATTCGCGAGGCGCCGCCGACGCGCGTTACATCCGTCGGGCCATCGCCGGACAGCGTGGGCTGGAGATCGTCGGCCGCCTGCTGCTGGCCGGCAGTTCCAAGCGCAGCTTCTGGTGGGCGGGCGCCTCGACCCTGGGCGTGGCCAAGATCATCGAGAACATGGAGATCGGCCACAACGTCATGCACGGCCAGTGGGATTGGATGAACGATCCCGAGATCCACTCCTCCACGTGGGAGTGGGACATGAGTGGCGCCTCCAAGCACTGGCGGTTCACCCACAACTTCATGCACCACAAGTACACCAATATCCTCGGCATGGACGACGATGTGGGCTACGGCGTCATCCGCGTCACCCGCGATGCGAAGTGGAAGCCGTTCAACCTCTCGAACCTGGTGTTCAACACGCTGTTGGCCGCCCTGTTCGAATGGGGTGTGGGCCTGCAGCACCTGGAACTCGGCAAGATCTTCAAGGGCCGCGACGACCGCAAGGCGACAATGGTCCGGGTCAGGGAGTTCGGCGTGAAGGCCGGTCATCAGGTGGCCAAAGACTATGTGCTCTGGCCCGCATTGACCTCCCTGTCGCCGGGTGCGACGTTCAAGTCCACCGCCAAGGCCAACGCGGTCGCCAACATCATCCGCAACGTGTGGGCCAACGCCGTGATCTTCTGCGGCCATTTCCCCGATGGCGCGGAGAAATTCACCAAGACCGATATGGCCGGTGAGAGCCGCGGTGAGTGGTACCTGCGTCAGATGCTGGGCAGCGCCAACTTCGAGAACGGCCCGGTGCTGCGTTTCATGAGCGGCAACCTGTGCCACCAGATCGAGCATCACCTGTACCCGGACCTGCCGAGCAACCGGCTCTACGAGATCTCCATCCGGGTGCGCGCACTGTGTGACAAATACGATCTGCCCTACACCACCGGGAACTTCCTGGTGCAGTACGGCAAGACGTGGCGCACCATCGCCAAGCTGTCCGTGCCGGACAAGTTCCTCAAGGACACCAGGGACAACGCGCCGGAGACCCGCAGCGAGCGGATGTTCGACGAGTTGGAGGGCTTCGGAGTCACCGATCCCGCCACCGGGAAACGCCGCGGCCTGAAGACCGCGATCGCCACGGTGCGCGGCTGGCGGCAGGGCAAGATCGCCGCATAACCATCCACCCCTACCGCGAGCGTGCGTGTCTGTCCCAGACACGCCGCTCGCGGTTCGGCGTTTGTGCACCTTCGCGGGTCAGTAACCCGCCTCGTTGAGGGTGGCCAGCAACAGCCGGGCGGCCGCGACTCGGCCGGCCGCGGGCCCGGTCAGCGTGTCCAGCGCGCATTCCGGATCGGCGGGCGGCCCCAGATGTCCGCAGCCGCGCGGACATTCGTCGACCGCCTCGGCGAGGTCGGAGAAAGCCTGAACCACGTCATCGGGCTGCACGTGGGCCAGCCCGAATGACCGGATGCCCGGGGTGTCGATCACCCAGCCGGATCCGCGCAGCGGCAACGCCACCGATTGGGTCGAGGTGTGCCTGCCCTTGCCGACTCCGGACACCCCGCCGGTGGCGCGATCCGCTTCCGGCACAAGACGATTGACCAGGGTGGATTTCCCCACCCCGGAATGCCCCAGCAGAACCGTCACCTTCCCGGTGAGCAGCGGCGCCACCACGTCGAGCGGGTCGTCGCGCCCCGCCGTGACCACCTGCAGATCCAGATCGCTGAACTGCGCCGCGAACGGCTCCGGCGCGGCCAGATCGGATTTCGTCAGGCACAGGATCGGGGTCAGCCCGCCGGTATACGCGGCGATCAGCGCGCGCTCGACGAACCCGGTGCGCGGCGGCGGATCGGCCAAAGCCACCACGATCAGCAGCTGATCGGCATTGGCCACCACCACCCGCTCGGCCGGGTCGGTGTCATCGGCGGTGCGGCGCAACACCGTCCGTCGATCGCCGCGACGCACGATGCGGGCCAGAGTGTCCGGTCGGCCGGACAGGTCACCGACGATGCTCACCTCGTCGCCGACGACGATGGGCGTGCGGCCCAGCTCGCGGGCCCGCATCGCGGTGACGTTGCGATCCGGGTCGCCACCCAACGCGCAGCCCCACCGACCACGGTCGACGGTGACCACCATCGCCTCGGCGGCGTCGGCATGGTCGGGCCGGGTCTTGGTCCGCGGACGCGAACCCTTGCCCGGGCGTACCCGGACATCGGACTCGTCGTACTCGCGAGATCTCACATCGCGCCCAGCATGTCGGCCCACATCCCGGGGAAGTCGGGCAGTGTCTTGGATGTGGTGGCGATGTCCTCGACCTGTACGCCGGGCACCCGCAGCCCGATGATCGCACCGGCGGTGGCCATCCGGTGGTCGGCGTAGGACCGCCACACCCCGCCGTGCAGCGGGGCCGCGGTGATCCGCAGGCCGTCCGGGGTCTGGGCGCATTGCCCACCGAGGCCGTTGATCTCGGTGCTCAGCGCCGCCAGGCGGTCCGTCTCGTGTCCGCGCAGATGGGCGATCCCGCGCAGTGTGGACACCGACCCCGGTGTGGCCAGGGCGGCCAGCGCCGCGACCGCCGGAGCCAGCTCGCCGATATCGTGCAGGTCGACGTCGATACCTCCGTAGCCCGCCGCGCCCCGCGCCTGCAGATACGAATCGGTCTGTTCGGCAACGATATTCACCCGGGAGAGCAGATCAAGGATCGCCCCCGACGGCTGGATGCTCTCGGCCGGCCACCGGCTGATCCGTACCGTCCCGGCGGTGACGGCGGCGGCGGCCAGAAACGGCACCGCATTGGACAGGTCGGGCTCGATGTCCCAGTGCCGGGCGGCGACCGCGCCGGGGGCCACCCGCCAGCGGTTGGGCACGTCGTCCTCGACGGTGACGCCCGCGCTGCGCAGCATCGACACCGTCATCGCGATGTGCGGGGCGGACGGCACCGAGTCGCCGGTGTGCACGACGATCAGGCCGTCGCGGAAGGTGGCGCCGGCCAACAGCAGCCCGGAGACGAACTGCGAGGATGCCGATGCGTCGATGCGTACCTGCCCGCCGGCCACCGAGCCCTCCCCGCGGACCTCGAAGGGCAGTCCGCTGCCCTCGATCCGGACACCGAGGCCGCGCAGCGCGTCCAGCAGCGGCGCGATGGGGCGGGCCCGGGCCTGCTCGTCGCCGTCGAAGAGCACCGTTGCGGTGCCGATGGCGGCCACCGCGGGCAGGAACCGCAGCACGGTGCCCGCCAGCCCACAATCGATGCGGGTGGCCGGGGCGGGGGCGATGGCGCCGGCGGCGGTCAGTTCGGTGCCGTCGCCGGTGACGGTCACGCCCAGCGCCCGGATGGCGTCGATCATCAGATCGGTGTCGCGGCTGCGCAACGCGCCGCTGATGGTGGTCGCCCCCTGGGGGGTGGCCAGCGCGGCCAGCACCAGCGCCCGATTGGTCAGTGATTTCGATCCGGGTACCGCCACCGTGGCGTGCACGGGTGTGGTGGTCGTCGGTGCCGGCCAGTTCTTCACGGCCTCTATCCTGCCTGGTATGTGTGGGCGATTTGCGGTGACCACCGACCCGGCGCTGTTGGCGGAGAAAATCAAGGCCCTCGACGAGACGGTGGGCGCCGCGGCAGCCGAGGCGCCGGGTTCCGGCGCGAACTACAACGTGGCGCCGACCACCACCATCAGCACCGTGGTCAAACGCCATGACGAGCCCGATGACGAGTCCACCCGGCGGATCCGTTCCATGCGCTGGGGTCTGATCCCGCCCTGGGCGAAGGCCGGCGCGGACGGCTCCCCGGACACCAAGAAGGGCCCCCTGCTGATCAATGCGCGTTCCGAGACGTTGACCACGTCGCCGGCGTTCCGCGGCTCGGCCAAGAGCAAGCGCTGCCTGATCCCGATGGACGGTTGGTACGAGTGGAAACCGACCGCCTCCGCGGACGGCAAGAAGCCCGCCAAGACGCCCTTCTACATGTACGCCGCCGACGGCGAGCCGTTGTTCATGGCCGGCCTGTGGTCGGTGTGGCGGCCCCGAGAAAATCCGTCCGATGCGCCACCGCTGATCAGTTGCACCATCATCACCACCGATTCCGCGGCGCAACTCGCCGACATCCATGACCGCATGCCGCTGTCCATCAGCGCACCGGACTGGGACCGCTGGCTGGATCCCGACGCCCCCATCGACGAGGGCCTGCTGCGCGGGCACGGCGACCTGGACCGCATCGAGATCCGGGAGGTGTCGCGGCTGGTGAACAGCGTGCGCAACAACGGCCCGGAACTCATCGCGCCCGTGCACCCCGAGGCGGGCCTGTTTTGACCCTCGGGCCGGACACGCTGGACGCCCTCGGCGCCGATCTGCGGGCGGCCGGCTTCACCGTGGACGGGGTTGCCGAACTGCTCGGCGACCAGGCACATGCCGCCCTGGGCCGCGGTGTGTGGTGGCCGGCCGCGCGGGTGGCCGACGGCGCGGATCCGCTGTCCACGCTGGTGCGGCTGTTCCTGCTCGGCGCCCAGGTGCCGCGCGCCCAGCTCGAGGGGACATTCCCGACGGCCTCGCCGGCCGCGCTGCTGGCCGGTGGGGTGCTGGAGACGGTCGACGGGTCCGTGCGGGCGGCACTGGACATCCGCCCGCATTCCGACGGCGCCCGTGACTTTCTGGTCGTCTCCGACCAGGACGCCGCGCTGCGCGGCGGCCCGCTGCGCCGTGACCATGTGCTCGGTATCGGTGGCGCGTCGATGTCGCTGGCGCGTGCCGTCGTCCGCACCCCGGTGCGCCGCGCGCTGGATCTGGGTACCGGGTGCGGGATCCAGGCCCTGCATCTGGACGGGCACTGCGAACAGATCGTCGGCACCGACACCAACGAGCGGGCGCTGATGCTGGCGGCGGCCACCGCACGTCTGAACGGGATGTCCTGGGATCTGCGCTCGGGCAGCCTGTTCGAGCCGGTGGCGGGGGAGCGCTTCGACCTGATCGTGTCCAACCCGCCGTTCGTCATCGGTTCCGGTGCCAGCGACTACGAATACCGCGATTCCGGGGTGGCCGGGGACGGTGTGTGCCGCACCCTCGTGCAACAGGTCGGGGATCACCTGAACCCCGGCGGGACCGCTCAGATCATGGCGAACTGGATTGTCCGCGAAGGTGATTGGCGCGATCGTGTGCGCGAGTGGTTGGCCGGCGCCGGCCTGCACGCCTGGGTGGTGCAGCGTGAACTTGCCGACCCGGTGAGCTACGTGTCGCTGTGGCTGGCCGACGCCGGCGAGAGTCAGGACCAGACGGCGCGCCGCGGCGGCGCCTGGCTGGACTGGTTCGCCGAACAGGGCATCACCGGGATCGGCATGGGATTGATCTCGCTGCGGCGCCCGGTGGAGGGTGAGGCGCCCGAGCAGATCCTCGAAGAGATCACCGCCGCGGATGAACTCGTCACCGGCGCCGAAGTGGAGGCGTTCTTCGCCCGGCGCGGATATCTGCGCGCCACCAGCGACTCCACCCTACTGGCGGCGCGGTTGTCCACCGCACCGGTGTTCCTGGAGCAGCAGTCGCTGCCGGGGCCCGACGGCTGGCAGCAGGTCGGTGCCGCGGTCCGGCGCCCGGGTGGTCCGGGCGCGGTGATCGGTGTCGACGAGGTTCTCACCGCGTTGCTGGCGGGTTGCCGCGGGGAGGTGCCGCTGGGCACGCTGATCGCCCTGCTCGCGGCGCACCACGGGGTGGACGCCGATGCACTGGCCGAGGTGGCGCTGCCGGAGGTTCGCGAGGCAATCGGCCGCGGGATCCTGTATCAGGCGCAGTGACTAGCGCCGCCGGGCCGCGACCACCGCGTAGGACGCTTCGAAGCTGATCCCGTCGGCGGTCGCGTAGCGCTCGAAGGCCGCGGTGAACGCCTCGGTCAGGCGCACGCAGGTGTCCTCATCGGAACGGGTGAACAGGTCCACGTGCATCGGGGATTCGTCGGTGACGAATACCACGGCATCCGCCACCGACCCGAATTCCCAAGCATGCCGGCCATTCTCGATGAAGATTTCGTCGAAATCATCGGCGAGCCGGGTGGTGACGATATCGGGCTCGCCCCATTGATCGGGGCTGTACGGCATGGCCGGGGGTGTGCCGAGCACGTCGATGATCGGGTTGTAGAACGGATTGTGGGTGTCGCGTACCCAGGTGGAGAACCCCAGGAAGCCGCCGGGGCGCAGCAGCCGGGCGATCTCGGCGACCTGACTGACCGGCTCGACGAAGATGATGCCCATATTGGACAGCGCCGCGTCGAAACCCGCGTCGGGCAGTCCGGTGGTCGAGGCATCGGCGGCGACCCAGTGCACCGCGTCGCCGCCGGGCTTGTCGGCGGCGATGGCCAGCAGTTCGGGGGTGAGGTCGACGCCGGTCACCTGCGCGCCGGCCGCGGCGGCCGCCAGCGCGGCGTTACCGGTGCCGCAAGCGAGATCGACGACGAGGGCGCCATCGAGCGGGCGTAACCGGTCCACCGTGGCGACCAGCTGGGCGGAGATGGGCGCGATGCGGTGGGCGACGGCCTCATACCGTCCCGCAGACCAGATTGACACCCGGCCAGCCTATGCCACGATGACGTGGTGACCGGTCCGTCCGTCATCGCCCCGCCGTTACGGCGCCCGGTGCTGGTCGGCCAATTCTGGAGTGATCTGACCTTCGTGCACTGGCCGGTGCGCCCGGCGGCGGTCGCGCACCTGTTCCCGGACGGCACCCGCCCGGATGTCTTCGGCGACGGGCTCACCTACGTCGGGTTGATCCCGTTCGTGATGCGCCACACCGCGTTGGCGAACCGGGTGCCGGTGCCCTACCTCGGTGCCTTCGCCGAGACCAACGTGCGGCTGTACTCGGTGGACACCGCGGGACGCCAGGGCGTGCTGTTCCGGTCCCTGGAGACCGAGCGGCTGGCCGTGGTGCCGCTGACCCGCATCGGGTTGGGCGTGCCCTACACCTGGGCGAGGATGCGGGTGACCCGATCCGGCGACCGGATCAGCTATCAGAGCGTGCGGCGTTGGCCGCGAAGGGGTTTGCGCAGCACGCTGAGCGTGACCGTCGGTGCGCCGCTGCAGCCGACACCGCTGCAGGTGTGGCTCACCGCTCGCTGGGGTGCGCACACGCGCACGGCGGGACACACCTGGTGGGTACCCAACGACCACCCGCCATGGCCGCTGCACGCAGCCGAGATCGACCACCTGCGTGACGATCTGGTCGTTGCGAGCGGTGTGCCGGTGGCCGGTGCCCGGTTGCCCGCCATGTACTCACCCGGGGTGGCGGCCCGGTTCGGCAGGCCCGTGCGGGTGCGTCGGTAGCGCTCGCGATGCCCTCAAGGCCCGGTGTAGCCGGGCGGGTTGGGGGTGTCCACCCACAGGTCGACGCCGAGATCGGATCCGGGCACGCAGTCATAGGCCGACAGGTCGGTGACCCCGGATTCCAGCAGCACGTCCTCGCACAGCAGGCTGTGGCCGGTGTACTCGCGGGCCGCGCGGGTGAAGACCGCGTAGGCGGCGTCGGCGTATACCGCGGGTTTGCGGGCGCGGCCCATCGCCTCGTCGCCGCCGAGGAGGTTCTGCACCGCCGCGGTGGCCACCATCGTGCGTGGCCACAACGTGTTGGAGGCGATGCCGTGCTGGCGCATCTCTTCGGCGATACCCAACGCGCACAACGTCATCCCGAACTTGGCCATCATGTAGGGGGTCGGTTTGAGCCACTCGGACTCCAGCCGGATGGGCGGGGACAGCGTGAGGATGTGGGGGTTTGCGCGCCCCTTCATGTGCGGGATGCAGGCCTGCGAGACGCTGTACGTGCCGCGCACCTGGATACCGTTCATCAGGTCGAAGCGCTTGAGCGGTACCTCCTCGATGGAGCCCAGGTTGATGGCCGAGGCATTGTTCACGCAGAGGTCGATCCCGCCGAACTGCTCGACCGCCTGGGCCACGGCGGCGGCCACCGAGTCGCCGTCGCGCACATCGCCGACGATGGGCAGCGCCTGACCGCCGACCTCCTCGATCTCGCGGGCCGCGGTGTAGACCGTGCCGGACAGTTTGGGGTGCGGTTCGGCGGTCTTGGCAAGTAGTGCGATGTTGGCGCCGTCGGCGGCGGCCCGCTTGGCGATGGCCAGGCCGATGCCCCGGCTGGCGCCGGAGATGAACATGGTCTTTCCCTGAAGCGACATGGTCGACAGCCTACGTGGCGCGAATATCCCCGGTAATGCCAACGGTAAGCCGTACCAGGTCCGCGGGTGCCAGCGCGACGTCCCAGCCGCGTTTGCCCGCGCTGCAGAGCACCCGGTCCCACCGCAGCGCCGAGGAGTCGATCACGGTGGGCAACGCCCGGCGCTGACCCAGCGGGGAGATGCCGCCGAGCACGTAGCCGGTGGAGCGTTCGGCCGCGGCGCGGTCGGCCATCGCCGCCTTGGGCACATTCAACGCGGCGGCCGCGGCCTTCAGCGAGAGCTTCGAGGGCACCGGCAGGACGGCCACCGCCAGCCCGCCCGGCACGGCAAGGATCAGCGTCTTGAAGATCTGTGCGGGATCCAGGCCGTGCGCGGCGGCGAGTTCGGTGACGGCCTCGTCGCCGAACGACGCGGCACGCGGGTCGTGCTGGTAGCGCAGGATCTGGTGCTCGGTGCCGTCGGCGAGCAGGGCGGCGATCGCCGGGGTTGCTGCTCGTGCCACCCGGTCAGACTAGTTGCGGGGAATGCGGACGGACGCGGCCACCGTTGTTGCAGATATCGACAGCTGCGGGCGCCTCGGCCCCGATGATGTCGGTCATTGCCCTTAGGATCGTCAGATAGGAGATTTTGGTGCCAACGGCCTGCCTGGATCGTCCGGTATTCATGCCGGCGCTGTTCGGTGATGCCGCGACAGAAGGGACGGTGTCTCCCGCAATGACCGATATCGATGAGGCGGCCCCCGCCGCAGAGACCGACGCCGAGCTGACCGCTCGGTTCGAACGCGATGCCATTCCACTGCTCGACCAGCTCTACGGTGGTGCACTGCGGATGACGCGCAATCCCGCCGACGCCGAGGACCTGCTGCAGGAGACGATGGTGAAGGCCTATGCCGGGTTCCGGTCGTTCCGGGCCGGGACCAACCTGAAGGCCTGGCTGTACCGCATCCTGACCAACACCTACATCAACAGCTACCGCAAGAAGCAGCGCCAGCCGGCCGAGTACCCGACCGAGGAGATCACCGACTGGCAGCTGGCGGCCAACGCCGAGCACTCGTCGACCGGTCTGCGCTCGGCGGAGGTGGAGGCCCTGGAGGCGTTGCCGGATACCGAGATCAAGGCGGCGCTGCAGGCCCTGCCCGAAGAATTCCGGATGGCGGTCTACTACGCCGATGTCGAGGGATTCCCGTACAAGGAGATCGCCGAGATCATGGACACGCCGATCGGGACGGTGATGTCGCGGCTGCACCGCGGCCGTAAACAACTACGTGAGCTGCTGGCCGACGTGGCCAGGGACCGGGGATTCATCCGAAATCCGCAGTTCGGTGCGCCCGAGGAGGTGTCGTCGTGACCCAGTCACCTGAAGATGAACGCTGGACACCGCCGATCGGCCCGGTCGACCCTGACCACCCCGAATGCGCGGCGGTGATCGCCGAGGTATGGACGCTGCTGGACGGTGAATGCACCGCCGAGAGTCGCGACAAGCTCAAGCAGCATCTCGAGGAGTGCCCGACCTGCCTGCGCCACTACGGTGTGGAGGAGCGGGTGAAGAACCTGATCGCCAACAAGTGCAGTGGCGAGAAGGCACCCGAAGGGCTACGGGCACGGCTGCAGATCGAGATCAGCCGAACCACCATCATCCGGGGCTGAGGGCCCCTACCCGCACAAAAGACAACCGCCCGGCTTCCCCTTGGGAGACCGGGCGGTTTGTTGCGTACGCCGTCTTCGCCGAGACGGCGTGCCGCGTCAGGCGTTGGGGCGACGGCCGTGGTTGGCCTTCGAGTGCTTGCGGTCGCGCTTCTTGCGGCCTCGCTTGGCCATGGTGAACCTCCAGATCAAATGAATGCTTGGGGTCCAGTATCTCATGCCGCGAGGACTGCTTTTTCCCGCATGGTGGTCGATGCCGCTTTCGGTCTTGTGGTTCGATATAGGCAGGTAGGCGGAACAGCAGCCAGCCAAGGCGAAGTGAGTGGGGTGAAGATGGCCGAGGATGTTCGCGCGGAGATCGTGGCCAGCGTGCTGGAGGTCGTGGTGCAAAAGGGCGACCAGATCGATGCGGGCGACACCCTGGTGCTGCTGGAGTCCATGAAGATGGAGATCCCGGTGCTGGCAGAGGTCGCGGGCACGATCAGCGAGGTGAGCGTCACGGTGGGTGACGTCATCCAGGCCGGCGATCTCATCGCGGTGATCAGCTAGCCCGTCCGCGGTAGCGCGCCATGTCGACTCTCGGTGACCTGCTCGCCGAGCACACCGTCCTTCCCGGTACCGCCGTCGACCATCTGCACGCCGTGGTCGGTGAGTGGCAGATGCTGGCCGATCTGTCCTTCGCCGACTACCTGATGTGGGTCCGCCGCGATGACGAGTACCTGGTCTGTGTGGCGCAGGTGCGTCCGAACACCGCCTCCACCATGCTGCTGGCCGATGCGGTGGGTACCACGACGGCCGCCGCGGAGATGCCGGTGGTCCGCGCGGCGTTCGACTCCGGCGCGATCGGCCGGGAGAGCGATGTCCGCCCGCCGCCCACCGGGGATGGCCAATGGTTGAACGTCGAGGCCGTCCCGGTGCGACATGGTGACCGGGTGGTCGCCGTCATCACCCACCAGACGGCGCTGGCCGAGGGCCGCACGTCCAGCCCGTTGGAACGCGCCTACCTCGATTGCGCCGCCGACCTGTTGCACATGCTCAGCGACGGCACCTTCCCCAATGTGGGTGACCTGCCGATGTCACGGTCCAGCCCCCGGGTCGGCGACGGTTTCATCCGGCTGGGAGTGGCCGGTGAGGTCGCCTTCGCCAGCCCCAACGCGATCTCGGCGTACCACCGGATGGGTTTCGCCGCCGAACTCGAGGGGCACAACCTGGTCGCGGTGACCAGGCCGCTGATCTCGGATCCGTTCGAGGCCCAGGAGTTGGCCGAGCATGTGCGTGACTCGCTGGCCGGCGGGTCCAGCATGCGGATGGAGGTCGACGCCGGCGGCGCTGCGGTGCTGATGCGCACCATCCCGCTGCAGGTGGGCGGTGCGGCCGCCGGGGCGGCGGTGCTGATTCGCGATGTCACCGAGGTCAAACGGCGCGACCGCGCGCTGTTGTCCAAGGATGCGACGATCCGAGAGATTCATCATCGGGTGAAGAACAACCTGCAGACGGTTGCCGCGCTGCTGCGGTTGCAGGCCCGGCGGACCAACAACGCCGAGGGCCGGGAGGCGCTCATCGAGTCGGTGCGCCGGGTGTCCTCCATCGCCCTGGTGCACGACGCGCTGTCGATGTCGGTGGATGAGGAGGTCAATCTCGACCAGGTGGTGGACCGCATCCTGCCGATCATGAACGACGTCGCCTCGGTGGACACCCCCATCCGGATCACCCGCGAGGGCGATCTGGGCGTGCTCGACGCCGACCGGGCCACCGCGCTGATCATGGTGATCACCGAACTGGTGCAGAACGCACTCGAGCATGCGTTCGACGGCGATGTGGTGAAGGGTTCGGTGACCATCCGGGCCGAGCGTTCGGCGCGCTGGCTCGACGTCGTCGTGCACGACGACGGCCGCGGACTGCCGGAGGGTTTCAGCCTGGAGAAGTCCGACCGGCTGGGACTGCAGATCGTGCGCACGCTGGTCTCCGCGGAACTCGACGGCTCCCTTGGCATGCACGATGTGGATTCCGGTGGCACCGACGTGGTGCTGCGGGTGCCGATCGGGCGCCACCGCCGGGCCGCGATCTAGCCCGACCGGGCGTCAAATGTGATGCAGCGCACAGTGACTGGTGGCTCAGTCGACCCCGTACGAAAAAGACTGCGGCCCCGACAGTGAATGTCGGGGCCGCAGTCGAAATCTTGCGGGTGGGCCTAGACGCTGGTGCGCGCCTTGGTCCGTGCGTTGCGACGCTTGAGTGCGCGACGCTCGTCTTCGCTCATGCCGCCCCACACCCCGGCGTCCTGGCCGGACTCGAGTGCCCAGCTCAGGCACTCGGTGGTTACCGGGCAACGGTTGCAGACGAGCTTCGCGTCAGCGATCTGGGCGAGCGCCGGGCCGCTGTTTCCCACCGGGAAGAACAGTTCCGGATCCTCGTCGCGACAGACCGCCTTATGACGCCAATCCATGCTTCCATCTCCTAGTCAGGTCATTGCAGTTGCGCCACAAAGACGCACTAGCTTGTTTTCGGCTGTTAACGCGTGCACATGAAATGTTTCTGCACTGTTGCATCTGATGCTTTCACAGGCTGAACAGATGTCAATAGAAGTGCGTTAACACGTGGGCAATGTCACTGCGGTACCGGGTTACCGGTCCGCTCACTCGTTTGTACTACACTCAACTCACTTGCGCTCTAAATTTATGCCGCTCACAGCAAATTCGCAGGTCAGGACGATTCAACGGTCGGCGCAACCACGCACAGCGCGTCGGGGACCGACGTGAAAGTCATCGCGTCACGCAATCCGATGTAATCCCCGTCGATCTGGCACGCCACCGGTGTGTCACTGGTCACCCGCAGCCACGCCAGGTCGTCTTCGCGGATCAAATGCGGCGCCTTGATATCCGGTTTGGACGACAGCATTCGGCGTACCAGGCCGAGATTGCGCCACACGTTCATGTTCGTGATGGCGAACACCCCGAGCCCGGTTTCGAATGTCGTGGTCGGGTTCGTCCAGACCGGCCGGGCATTCGCGTACGTCCACGGGCTGGAGTTCGACACGAACGCGAAATGCACACCGGAGACCGGCTCGCGGCCCGGCAACTCGACGGTCAGCAGGGGCTCTCTGCGCGCGCTGGCCAGCATTTCGCGGATCGCCACCCGGATATAGCGGGACGCGGTCACGGTGCGGCCCTTGGCGCGCTGAGCCTCCACGGCGGCCACCACGTCACCGTCGACGCCCATGCCCGCGGTGAAAACGCCCCAGCGCTCGCCGCAGTTCATCAGGCCGATGCGCCGCCACGGCACACCGCGGCGGTGATCGCCGAGCAGGTCGACGAGCTGATTGGTCGCCTCGATGGGGTCCGGGCTGATCCCCAGGGACCGGGCGAAGACGTTGGCCGAGCCGCCCGGCACCACGCCGACGGCGGGGGCATGTTCGCAGGGCTCCTGCAGCACGCCGTTGACCACCTCGTTGACCGTGCCGTCACCGCCGTGCACGATCAGCACGTCGATCCCGTCGCGGGTGGCCTGATGGCCGATCTCGATGGCATGGCCCCGGTGGTCGGTGTGGATCACGCTCAGCTCGACGCGGCTCTCCAGCGCATGGGCCAACAGATCACGCCCGGCCGGGGTCGTCGAGGTGGCGTTGGGGTTGACGATCAGCACGGCGCGCACGAGGTACCACCCTAACCGTGAATCCGCCGACGATGAATCCACGGACGCAACGCCGGGTGAGCGGGTGGCGCACACCCGATGATCATCGGGTGAACAACGCGTCCGTCGATAGCGTTGGCGCGGAAGCCCGTTGGGTCCGCGGGGTCAGTGGGCGCCGGCGGCGTCGGGAAGCAGCGCCGGGCAGGCCCCGAACAGATCGGTACTCAACTCGAAATGCCATGTCTCGTTGGCGTAGATCTGGCACAGCCCGAACCGGGGTCCGTTGGCGATCATCCACTGGTCCGCGCCGGGACCGCCGATGTCGACGGCCGCGCCCACCACATGGCGGGATTGTTCGGGGGTCTGCACGTAGCGGCGGGCCGCTTGGTAGCTGCCGTAGGTCACGATGGCCTCGTCGAGCAACTGTTGCTGGAACTCCGGTGAACGCCACCCCGAGGTCACGGTGACGGTGACCCCGTCGGCGGCGGCCGCCGAGGTGGCGTTCTGCACCGCGGCCAGCAGGGTGGGGTCCAGCCCGCCGATGGCCGGATCGGCCACGTCGAACGCGGTCAACGGTGCGCTGCCCGGCGTGGTCTCACCGGCCGGGTCGGCCTGGGACACCGGTGCCATCAGCACGGCGGCGGCCGCGCAGGCCGCTGTCGCCACGATCAGCTGGACACGCATCGGGCCAGTCTACGGACCGTCGATGAAATCCCCGTCCACATATCGCCAGGAGCCGTCCTGGATGCGGCAGAAACGGCTGCGTTCGTGCAGGATGTGGCGCTTCCCGTGGTGCTGGTACTGGGCGCGGAATTCCACGATGCCGGTGTCGTCGGCGACGCCGCCGGCCTCGGTGTCCACGATCTGTAGGCGCCGCCAGATGATCTCGTCGTCGAGATCCAGCCGTGCGGGCGCGGTGTCGGGATGCCAGCTGCGCAGCAGGTAGTCGGCGCGGCCGCGCGCGAAGGCGCTGAACCGCGACCGCATCAGAGCTTCGGCGGTCACCGCGAGCGTCCCGTCGTGCAATGTTCGGCAGCACTCGCGGTAGGTTCGTCCGGATCCGCACGGGCAGTTCTCCGAGTCAGCGTCGGGCATCGGATTTCCCTATCGCAGCGGCGATTTCGTCCACCAGGGCCTCGAGGTGTGCCGGATCGCCCAGCCGGTCCGGTGCCCAGGAAAGCGCGATTTTCACTGGAGGCCAGGTGCTTTCGTCGATCGGTATCAGTTTGAATTCCGGCGGCGAGAAGATCCTGCCGATCGCCGACGCCGGCGCGTAGGTCACCAGAGCCACCAGGTGGCGGTTGAAGACCTGGGTTGCCATCTCCAGTTCACCGCCGAGTTGGTTGGTGGTTCGCACGATCCGCTGCACCCCGCGGGCCTGCAGCCCACGGGTCAGCCCGGCGAGCACCACCGGGTTGGGCCGTGCGAAATCGATCACCACGTCGCGCTCGCGCAGCGCCTCGATGGACACGCTGTCGCTGGCGGCCAGCGGATCGTCGAAGCGGACGGCGATCGCGCCGGGATAACTGGCCACCACCCGGTGGCGTAACCGCCGGTCCGAGGACGGCAGATGGATCAGGCCGAGATCGAGGTGACCGGACACCAGTTTGGCGGTGACCTCGGCCGCCGAGCCGGGAACACTGAATGCGGTGGGCACCGTCAGTGCCGCCACCGTCGTCTCCAGTTGTGCCAGAAAGTCCGACGGCGCATAGGCGGTGGCGCCGATGCGGATGACTGTGGCGCCGTGGGTCATCCGTGCTGCCATCGCCTTGAGGTCATCGACCCGGTCGAGGATGTCGCGGGCCGGGCCCAACAATGTTTCGCCGAGCGGGGTGAGTCCGACGTTGTGGTAGTCGCGGTCGAACAGTCGGCCGCCGAGCTCGTTCTCCAACAGTTTGATCTGCTTGCTCAGCGGCGGCGGGGTGATCATCAGCCGGTCGGCGGCCCGTTTGAAGTGCAGCTCTTCGGCGACCGCCACGAAGTAACGGAGCCTGGTGAAGTCCACGTGCATGCGGGTATATCCGAACCGGGTAGAGGGACGATGCTGGTTCCCGGATCTTAGGCCGGTGGCCCGGCGGCCAGGTCAGCGTGGTTGCGCGGCCACCTGCGCCACGGTCTCCAGCACCCCGGCGGCGACCAGCTCGTCGATCTCGGCCGCGCCCAATCCCAGCAGCTCGGCGGCCAGCTCGCGGGTCTGCTCCCCGAGCAGCGGCGCCTGCCCGAGTGGGGGATCGGCGATGCGCTCGGAGCGGATCTGGACGTTCTCCAAGATGTAGGGCTCCCGGCCGTGCGGGTGCAGTTCTTCCCGGAAGGCGCGGCGTTCGATGTAGTAGGCCCAGTGCGGGACGTCGGCGGCGTGCAGTACCGCACCCGCGGGGACCCCCGCCGACTGCAGCAGGTCCATGGCCCCACCTGCGCTGTGATCGGCGGTCCACTGTGCCAGCGGCCGGTCCCCGATGACGGTGCGCAGCGCGCGGTCGTCGGCGTCGTCGCGGACGGTCACCGCGACCCACGCGTCGTCGCCCTTGGCCGGGAACAGGCCCCAGGGGTGTTCGTGGCGGTGCTCGGGCAGGTCGAGCACATCGGCGGCGATCTCGGCGGCCAGGTGGCTGATCATCACCTCGGACTGGGCGACGCTGGCCGCGCCGCCGGTGCCGGTGCGCTCCCGGCGCAGCAGCAGGGCCAGGGCGGCGAGCGCCCCGATCCGGGCGGCGACGTGATCGGGGTAGACGGTCACGGCGTCGCAGAAGGCATCACGGCTGACCGGGTAGGCCCACCGGTCGGTGAACCCTGCGGCGGCCCGCACCAAGGGTCCGTAGCCGAGCCGGTCCGCCCACGGCCCGGTCGGGCCGAAGGCCGAACTGTCGACGACGACGATGCCGGGGTTGATGCGGCGAAGGGTGGCGTGGTCCATGCCGAGGGCGGCGGCGACACCGGGTTTGAAGTTGGTGAGGACCACATCGGCGGATTCGACGAGGCGGTGCGCCAGCGCCTGGCCCTCGGCGATCCGCAGGTCGATGCCGATGGATCGTTTGTTGCGGTGGCCGGCGGCGTAGGTGTGCGATATCGACGCCAGGTTGCCGCGCAAGCCGTCCGGGAACGCCGAGTTCTCGATCTTGACGACATCGGCGCCGAGGTCACCGAACAGCCGGCCGGTGTCGCTGCCCACCACGATGACCCCGAGGTCGAGCACGCGCAGGCCCTCCAGCGGGAGCCCTTCGTCGCGGCGCGTGCGCGCGCCGAGAATGCTGGCGCGTACCGGGCGTGCGGCCGGAGTGGCGGGGCAGGTGAGTGTGCTGGCGCGGTGGCCGTCGATCTCCACGACGCCGACCGGGACCGGGACCGTCGCCCCGGTGCCGAGTTCGGCATCTCGAAGTTCGACATCTCGGAGTTCGACATCTCGGAGTTCGACATTGCGGAACAGCCCGCGTTCGGTGACGTGTTCGCTGCGCAGCGCTTCGGCGAGCGACAGCACCGCCGCGGTCGGTACCCGGTGGCGTTGCCCCTGCTCCTCAAGTTCGGCGCGGGTCTTGTCGGCGCAGAATCGCCCTATCGCGCCGAGCAACTCGACGGAGGTGAGCCGCTCACGGAGACTGTCGTATTTCGGGTCGGCGAATTCGGCTGGGCGGCCCAGCCATTCGAACATGCCCTGCCACTGTCGTTTGGACAGCAGGCAGATCCGCACGTGGCCGTCTCGGCAGGCGATGATCGGGTACCGCAACTGCTCGGCAGCCCAGTTGCGTTTCTGCGCGCTGAGCGCCACGCCCGCCGAGGCGGTGCCGGCCGTGCCGTACGGCGGATCGAGAGTCTGCATGGCGCCCTCGAGCACCGAGAAGTCGATGAGATCGCCTTCGCCGGTACGCAATCGGTCCAGCAGCACACTGACAGCGAACACCGCGGCCTGCGCGGCGGCGACCTGGTAGGGCAGGTTTCGCCCGGGTGGCACCAGAGGTTCGCGACCGGGGATGCCGGACCGGGACAGTTGACTGGTCAGGGCGTGCAGCACCGGTGTGGTGGCCTGCCAGTTCCGGAATCGGGTGTCGCGGCCGAAATCGCTGACGGACAGGATCACCAGTGCCGGGTTGGCCGTCCGGATACCGCGGACGTCGAGTGCGGCTTCGGCCGCGGAGTCGGGCGCGGTCTCCTCGATGAGGATGTCCGCACCCGCCAGCATGCCCGCCCAGTGTCCGGGATCGTGCGCCGTCACCGTGGACATACCGTGCCGGTTGATGGCGGTGTCGAGCGGGACGGGATCATCGGAGGCGTTGACACCCTGCAGCGCAACGGGGCTGATGTGGGCACCGAGATCGGCCAGCAGCCGCCCGACGGCCGTCATCGGGCCGGTGGTCAGGTCGAGGACCCGGACGCCCGACAGGGGCGGGTCGTAGTCGTTCTGGTGCTGCATCGGGCTCAGTTCCTCCGGGCTTGGCGGAACGGGATATCGCGGTCGACCTCGGGTTCCTTGGGTAGCCCCAGGACGCGTTCCCCGATGATGTTGCGCTGGATCTGGTCGGTGCCGCCGCCGATCGAGGTGAAAAACGCGTTGAGGGTCAGGAAGTTGACGTCATCGGCTTCGGGATTGTCGGCGCCGGCCAATAGCGCCTGCGCGCCGATGATGTCGGTTTTCAGCCGAGCCTCGGCGTGCAGGATGCCCGACATCGCCAGCTTGCCCAGCGACATGACGGGGCTGGAGGAGCCCTGCTTGGCCTCGGCCTTCGTCCGAGCGTTGTTCAGGCTGTTGAGTTCTCGCAGCGCCAGCACCTCGGCCAGCGAGGCGCGGACCGCGGCGTCGTCGAGTCGCCCGTGCTCGCGTGCGAGTTCGACAAGGCTGTTGGCGGCCGACCGGTTGCGCCCGGAGCGGCCGGCCGCTCCCATCAGGGACCGCTCGTAGGCCAGCGCGGTCTGCAACACCCGCCACCCGTTGCCGGTCCCGCCGACGACGTATGCGTCGGGCACCGTCGCATCGGTGATGAACACCTCGTTGAAGTGCGACTCCCCGGTGATCTGGACCAGCGGTCGCACCTCGATACCGGGTTGGTTCATGTCGATGATGAAGAAGGTGATGCCCTGGTGCTTGGGGACATCCCAGTCGGTGCGGGCGATCAGCAGCGCGTAGTCGGAGGTCTGCGCCCCCGAGGTCCAGACCTTCTGGCCGTTGACGATCCATCGGTCATCGCCGCCGCCCTGAGCTCCCGCCTCCCGAACCGCCGTGGTGCGGATACCGGCCAGATCCGACCCGGCGCCCGGTTCGCTGTAGAGCAGGCAGGTCCGGGCGCGCTCGGTCAGGAAATCGCGCAGGAGCGCCGTCTTGAGGTGCTCGGTGCCGAAGGTCAGCACGGTGTTGGCCGGGATGCTGTATTTGTCCTGGCGGGCGCCGGGCGCGCGCACGGCGCGGAACTCCTGGTCGATCACGTTGGCGAGGTGGTTGGGGTATGCCCGGCCGTACCATTCGGTCGGGTAGGTCGGTGTCGCGTATCCGGCGTCGAGCACCTGCTCCAGCCAGGCGATGCGTTCGGGGGAACTCGCCCACGGGTCATCGGATTTCGGCAGTCCGTGCCAGTGCGCGGCCAGCCATTCGCGGACCTCCGCGCGCAGTTCGTCTGCCGAGGGCAGGGTGTTCTCGGTCATCTCAGGCGCCCTTCGACAGCAGGTAGCGCTCGCGGTGGGCCGCGGAGTCGCCGAACAGTTGTAGACCGGTGCGGGCCCGGCGCACGAACAGGTGCGCGGGATGTTCCCAGGTGAATCCGATACCGCCGTGCATCTGGATGGCCTGCATGGCGGTGTCGACATACGCCTCGGCACAGGCGAACCCCGCCAGTGCCACCGCCCCGCCGCGGTTCTCGGCGTCGCCGAACTGCGCCGCGGCGTGCTGGGCCGCGGAGGTGGCCGACTCCACCCGCAGCAGCAGGTCGGCCGCCATGTGTTTGAGCGCCTGGAAGCTGCCGATCGGGCGGCCGAACTGGATGCGGGTCTTGAGGTACTCGACGGTGATGTCGAAGATCCGCCGTGCGCCGCCGGCCTGCTCGCCGGCCAGGCCGATCACCGCGAGATCGAGTGCCTGCTGGACCGCGTCCCAGCCGGCGGTCCCGATGCGCCGGCCCGGGGTGGCCTCGAATGTGTAGCGCGACAACGGGGTGGTCGGGTCGAAGACCGTGGCAGTGGTGCGTTGGAAACCCGCGGCATCGGGTGCCACCTCGAAGACGCCGAGCCCGTCATCGGTCCGGGCGACGACGAGGATGACATCGGCCACCTGACCGTGAGGCACGTATTGGGCTGTCCCGGTGAGGGTTCCGTCGGCGCCGGCCCGGACCTCGACACCGTCGGCGGTCCAGGTTCCGCGCGCGCCGGTGAGTGCGACCGCGCCGATTGCGCTGCCGTCGGCCAGCGCGGGCAGCAGCCGCGCCTTGTCGGACTCGGTGCCGGCGGCCTGGATGAGGGCCACGGTGAGCACCGCGCTGGACAGGAACGGCGCGGGCAGCAGGGCGGCGCCGGTCTCCTCGGCGACGGCCTCGAGTTCGGCTGCGCCCAGTCCGACACCGCCGTATTCGGGCTCCACCAGCAGGCCGACGACGCCCTGGGCAGCCAGCTTGGCCCACAGCGCGCGATCGAACCCGTCCGCGGAACTCATCACCCGCCGGACGTCGGCCTCGGTGCACGCCTCGTGCAGCAGGTCGCGCACGGCGGATCTGAATTCGGCCCGCTCGGCCGTGTCGATGGTCACCCGTTCATGCAACGTGCTCACCGGCCGGCTGTACAGCACGGATCCCGACACCGGCACGTTTCCGATTGGGAAACGCCGCGCCATGGCGGTCTTGGCGCTCGGACCGGGTGCATCGGTACCGTACGGACGTGACCGAACGCCGACTGCTGCTCGTGAACGGCCCGAACCTCAACCTGCTCGGGACCCGGGAGCCGGAGATCTACGGCTCCACCACGCTCGCCGAGATCGAACAGCAGGTGGCCGAGTCGGCCGCTGAACAGGGCTTCGACGTGCGGGCCGTGCAGAGCAACCACGAGGGTGTCCTCATCGACGCCATCCACGCCGCCCGCGCGGACTGTGCGGGCATCATCATCAATCCCGGCGCCTACAGCCACACCTCGGTGGCCATCGCCGATGCCCTCACCGGTGTCGAGCTGCCGGTCGTGGAGGTGCACCTGAGCAACATCCACCGGCGCGAGACGTTCCGGCATCACTCCTATGTCTCCGCGGTCGCCGACGTGGTGATCGCCGGTGCGGGTCCGTCGGGGTACCAGTTCGCGGTGCGCCACCTGGCCGGCCGGCTGTCGTCGTGATCCAGCCGCCGATCGTCCGCTATGTCGGATTCCTGGTCGCGGCCGAGGGGGCGGCGGCGCTGATCATGGCCGTGGTGCTGCTGGTGCGCGCGTTCGCCGGGGCCGATCAGCACATCGTCAACGGCTACGGCACCGCGGTGTGGTTCATCCTGATCGGCGGAGGTGTGCTGGCCGGGGGCTGGGCGCTGATCACCGGCCGGCGCTGGGGCCGTGGGATCGCCGTGCCCACCAACCTGTTGCTGCTGCCGATCGCCTGGTACGTCATCACCAGCCACCACGCGGTCTACGGCATCCTGGTCGGTCTGCTGGCGCTGACCGCGCTGGGCATGTTGTTCAGCCCGTCGGCGGTGCAGTGGATGGCGAGCCGGGACTAGGAACGCCGCGCCGCCAGCGCCGCGAGTTCGGGCCCGGACACCCGGTAGGTGGTCCACTCGGACTGTGGCTTGCCGCCGACGGCGTCATAGAGCGCGATGGCGTTGACGTTCCAGTTGAGCACCGCCCAGCTCAGCCGGGTGTAGCCGTTGGTTTCGCACTCGGCGGCCAAGGTGGACAACAACTTCCGAGCCAGCCCGCGCCGGCGGAAGTCGGGCCGGACATAGAGGTCCTCCAGGTAGATCCCGCAGACCCCGTCCCAGGTGGAGAAGTTCAGGAACCATACCGCGGTCGCCGCGGCGCGGCCGTCGATCTCGACGATGTGGGCGTGCGCGGTCGGCTGATCACCGAACAGCGCTGTGCGCAGCGCGGTTTCGGTGACCACGCACTCCTGGGCGGCGTGTTCGAACTCGGCGAGCTCGCGAATCATCGCGACGATCTCGGCCTCGTCGCCGGGTTGTGCGCGCCGGATCAATTCGCTCATGCTGCCCCCAGCCCTGTCAGGATCGTCCGGAATTTGGTGGTGGTCTCGTCGACCTCGTCATCGGGATCGGATTCGGCCACGATCCCACCGCCGGCGTGCGCAAGCGCGCCGAGCCGGTCCGCGGAGAGCACCGCGCACCGGATGGAGACCACCCAGCGGCCGTCGCCGCGCGCATCGCACCAGCCGACGGCACCGGCATAGAAGCCGCGGTCGCCTTCCAACTCGGTGATCAGCTCGGCGGCCAGATCGGTGGGCACCCCGCCCACCGCCGGGGTCGGGTGCAGGGCGAGCGCTAGGTCCAGCGCCGTGGTGTCCGGCGAGCGCAACCGACCGCGGATCGGGGTGCTCAGATGCCACAGCGCGTCGGTGCCGTGCAGTTCGGGCTCCGCCGCGATCTGCAGGTCGGTGCACAGCGGGTCCAGGGCGCTGCGCATCATCTCGACGACGAGTGCGTGCTCGTGGCGGTTCTTGCCGGATCGCGCCAGCGCCGCCGCGTTGTCGGCATCGACGCGCGGATCGGTCGAGCGTGGTGCCGAACCGGCGAACGGCTGGCAGACCACCTCCGCACCGTGGCGCGCGACGAGCAGTTCGGGGCTGGCACCCACCAGCAGGCTGCCCCGGTACCGCGACCCGGCCGGTGAGAGGTCGGCAAGGTAAACCGTCGCCGCGGGGTCGGCGCGGGCCAGCCGGCGCAGCACCGAGCGGGCATCCCACGGCGCGTCGGCCGTCAGCCGCAACGCGCGCGCCAGCACCACCTTCTGCAGCGCCGACTCCGGTGCGCGCAGCCGGCGCACCGCCTCGGCCACCCGTTCGCGGTGCACCGGTCCGGCCGGCAGGGTGTCGCGGGTGTGTACCACCGGCGCGGCGATCTCGGGCCAGTCCGGCAACGCGTCGACTCTGCGCACGCCGCCCGGAACCTGCAGGGCCGCCGGGCCGGTAAGGTCGAAAGGCAACGCGCCCAACACCATCGGTGCCGATCCGGTGCGCAGCGCACGCTGGGCCGCGGCGATCTCGGAGAACCCGGTGTCGATGTGGTCGGCGAGCAGGGTGCCCGACGGCCCGGACAGGACGAAGGACGGTGTCACGCCGGTGGCAGGCATGGATTGGTGTGCCCGGTCAGTCCGAGCGCGCTGATCTGACGGATGCCCTTCTCGTAGCCGCAGACCGCGATCGAGGCGGCCGCCATCGAGAACCGCACGCCCTCGGAGACGGGCAGTTCAACCCACCGGCTCAGGATCGAGCGGGAGAAATGCCCGTGGCCGACGAACACCACGTCCCGGGATTGCATGTGTTCGAGGGCCAGCGCAATGGCGGCGTCGGCGCGGGCGGACACCTGTGCGGCGGACTCACCGCCGGGGCTCTCGTGCGTCCACACCGTCCAGCCCGGAACCGTCTCGCGGATCTGCGGGGTGGTCAGGCCCTCGTAGGCGCCGTAGTCCCATTCCGCGAGCAGTGGCGATACCTCGTCGACGGACAACCCCGCCAGTTCGGCGGTGACCAGTGCGCGTGTGCGGGGGCTGCTGACGACCAGCGGGTCGCGCAACGCGAGATCGCCGAGGGCGTCGGCGGCCAACGTGGCCTGCTCGCGCCCGACTTCGAGAAGTTCGATATCGGTGCGTCCGGTGTGCCTGCCGCTGCGTGACCACTCGGTTTCGCCGTGGCGCAGCAAGATCAACCGGTGCTGGTGGACGCTCACACCGGCGATTCTGCCGCACGGGGCATCCGTCGCCGCATCCGCGTGCCAGGATGAACGGGTGACGCGAGTATTAGCGGTCGCCAATCAAAAGGGTGGGGTCGCCAAGACGACGACGGTGGCGTCGATCGGTGCGGCGATGGCGGAGAAAGGTCAACGGGTGCTGCTCGTCGACCTCGACCCACAGGGCTGTCTGACCTTCTCGCTGGGGCAGGACCCGGACAAGTTGGCGGTATCGGTCCATGAGGTGCTGCTCGGCGACGTGGAGCCGGGTGCCGCCCTGATCCCGACCGTCGAGGGTATGACCCTGCTGCCGGCCAATATCGATCTGGCCGGCGCCGAGGCCATGCTGTTGATGCGGGCCGGGCGCGAGTACGCGCTGAAGCGGGCCCTGGCCAAGATCGCAGAGGATTTCGACGTGGTGGTCATCGACTGCCCGCCGTCGCTGGGGGTGCTGACGCTCAACGGGCTGACGGCCGCCGATGAGGTGATCGTCCCGCTGCAGTGCGAGACGCTGGCGCACCGCGGGGTCGGGCAGTTCCTGCGGACCGTCAACGACGTCCAGCAGATCACCAACCCGGACCTGAAGCTGCTCGGCGCGCTGCCGACGCTCTACGACGCGCGCACCACGCACAGCCGCGACGTGCTACTCGACGTCGCCGACCGCTACGACCTGCCGGTGCTGGCGCCGCCGATCCCGCGCACGGTGCGGTTCGCCGAGGCCAGCGCATCGGGATCGTCGGTGCTGGCGGGGCGGAAGAACAAGGGCGCCAACGCCTATCGCGAACTCGCCGACTCGTTGCTGAAACACTGGAAGTCCGGCAAAGCGCTGGGCACCTTCGCCCCGGAGGTTTAGCGGCTACGGCGATCCCAGCGCCACGACGGTGTCGCCACGCTGTTCGATCAGGGTGGAACCGGCCGCGGCCGGCACGACCGCCGTCGGTACCGGTTCGCGGTCCAGATCGATATGTCGTATCCCGGTGCCGGTTTCGGCATTGAACACGTCGTAGCCGTCGGTGACCGGGATCAGCAGGTCGCCGGCCATCATGGTGCCCGGGCCGATCGGCGCGCCGCCGGGCGCGGGCGCCACGGTGTACTTGTAGCGCAGACCGGCGGCCTCGAAGACCAACACCGAATCGCCGGTCCACCAGGTGATCAGGTCACCCGCGCGGGACATGGTCGCCGCCTCGGCGGGCGCTCGGTCCAGCAATGTGCTGGCGGTGACCGTGCCGGTGTCGTCGACGACGTTGACCACCGGCTTGGGTGTCGGCAGGTAGACCGCGGTGGTGGTGTCGGAGACCGCGATCACCCGGGCATCGGCATCGGCGGACACACCGGGCTGTTGCTCATACTTGACCTCGGGAACGTCCTCTTCGTCGGACACCCGGAGCAGGGTCAGGCGCATCTCGGTCTGTTCCGGGCAGGACTCCAGCACCGACACCGCGGCCGAACTGGCCGCCGCCGACACCAGCCGGCACAACGGAGACTGCGGCACATCGGGTTTCACGCGGGCGTCGACCGTTCCCCATCCGAGCATCCGGACGATGTCCGAGCGCCACAGCTCAAGGCGACTGTCGCCGGCCGCGAGCACCGTGCTGCCGTCCGAGGACAGTCGCACCTCCCGATCGGCGTAGCCGGTGCGCGCCGGGCCGCGCTTTCCGGTGGAGGCGTCGATGGTGCTCACCTGACCGCAGCCCCGCGAGTCCGGGTACACCGCCACCGCGTACTGGTACACGGAGGTGGCGCCGCACAGTTCGAGATCGCGGGTATAGCTCCACAATTCGGTTCCCGTCGCCGGGTCCCGGCCGGTCACGCCGTTGCCGTCGGCGGTCACCAGTGCACCGGCGACCACCAGCGGCATCGTGGTCTTTGCGCTCGGCGCCGACCACAGTGGCGTGAGGGCGGCCGGCACCCGGGTCGCCGGTGTCAGGCTCGGTACCGGTTGCGCGGCGGGCCTGCTGATGGTGGCCCGTGCGTCGCTGGTCCACCAGACCAGCGCCGCGACCACGGCCACCACCAGGGCAATCGCCGCGGCCGCGATCAGATCACCGCGCGTGCGCCGTTCCGGCGGCGGAAAGCGACGAAGCGACCGGGCAGGTCGGTCAGCACCCACTTAGCCGGCGGCAGGGGTGCTGGACTTGCGCGGACGGCGCCGGCGGCGGCGCTTGGCCGGTGCGTCGGCACCGTCGGAGTCCGAGGATCCCTCGGCGGCGGCGGGGCTTTCGGTGCCCGCCGGCGCGGCCGGGGCCGTATCGCCCTCCGGGTGACCGGTCGCGGGCTGGCCGGCGCGGGTGCGCTGCCGGGTGCGGTTGCGGCTGCGGGCCGGGCGTTCGGTGCGTTCACCCTCGGTGCGGGTCGTGGTCTTGCGTGGCGCGGCGATCGACCCGGTGGCGTCGGCGGGGATCTTCAGCTCTTCGAACAGATGCGGTGAGCTGGAATAGGTTTCGACGGGATCGGGGTTGTTGAGCCCCAGCGCCTTGTCGATCATCGTCCAGCGCGGCAGCTCATCCCAGTCCACCAGGGTGACCGCGATGCCGGTCTTGCCCGCGCGCCCGGTCCGGCCGATGCGATGCACGTAGGCCTGCTCGTCCTCGGGGATCTGGTAGTTGATGACGTGGGTGATGTCGTCGATGTCGATACCGCGGGCGGCGACATCGGTGGCCACCAGCACGTCGACCTCGCCGGTGCGGAACGCCTTGAGCGCCTTCTCGCGTGCGACCTGGCCCAGGTCACCGTGCACGGCGCCGACCTTGAAGCCGCGCTCGGCGAGCTCGTCGGCGACCTTCTGCGCGGTGCGCTTGGTCCGGGTGAAGATCAT
Organism: Mycobacterium adipatum; assembly: GCF_001644575.1. Classification (NCBI taxonomy): domain Bacteria; kingdom Bacillati; phylum Actinomycetota; class Actinomycetes; order Mycobacteriales; family Mycobacteriaceae; genus Mycobacterium; species Mycobacterium adipatum. The sequence goes on along the minus strand of NZ_CP015596.1, from coordinate 4,805,811 downwards.
GGTGGCGCCGCGGCCCTCGGCCTGCAGGATGCGCCCGACCATCTCCACCTTGTCCAGCGCGTGCGCGCGGTAGGCGAACTGTTCGGTGGTGTCGTGGGTCTGCGAGGACTGCGGAGCCTCGGCCCGGATATGGGTGGGCTGGTTCATGAAGGTGCGCGCCAGCGTGATGATCGGACCCGGCATGGTGGCCGAGAACAGCATCGACTGCCGGTCGTCGGGGGTGAGCCGCAGAATCCGCTCGATATCGGGCAGGAAGCCCAGGTCGAGCATCTCGTCGGCCTCGTCGAGTACCAGCACCGACAGGCTGCCCAGCTGCAGGTGTCCCTGCTGGGCGAGGTCGAGCAGCCGTCCCGGGGTACCGACGACGACGTCGACGCCCTTGCGCAGCGCCTCGATCTGCGGCTCGTAGGGGCGCCCGCCGTAGATGGAGGTCACCACGAATTTCCGGTCGGAGTCCTCGGAGACCGCGCGCAGGTACTTCGAGGCGATCTCCAGGTCGTTGTAGACCTGCAGGCAGAGTTCGCGGGTGGGCACCACGATGAGCGCGCGGGGGGTGCCGTTGAGCGGGCGGCCACCGTCGCTGCTGATCCGGTGCAGCAGCGGCACGCCGAAGGCCAGTGTCTTGCCCATGCCGGTGCGGGCCTGGCCGATCAGGTCGTCGCCGGCCAGCGCGAGCGGCAGGGTCAGTTCCTGGATGGCGAAGGCGTGTTCCTTGCCGGTCTCGGCGAGGGCCCGGACGATCTCGTCCCGGACACCCAGCTCGGCGAAGGAAATGTTCGGTTTGCTGTCAAGTGCAGTCATAGTGTGGTCGGCGTAGCTTTCGCTGCCGTCAGCCTTTCGCTTGTCTAATCCTCGTCGCGTCCACGCGCGCACGACGATGACGAGTAAAAGGCGGGTATTCCCAGCTAGACGGGGGATACCGCTCCGTCGGGCCCTGCCGATCGAGGGCGGGCCAAACCACGTGCACGCACATTTCTTCGGTATCGACCGGTGGAAAAAGCCGTTCGCCATGCCCAAAAGATCGCTACCTGTGGTCCATGATAGCTGCTCAACCCGCTACTGGGTCGTCGCATCGCCGCCGGACTAGAGTTGGGCCATGATTTCACCGACGCCGCAGACGTCGCCAACGCAGCCTGTCACCCCCGCTGACGAGCCTCAGGCGCCGGGTGTGTCGGTCGATCATCCGGGTGTCACCGAGCTGTTCGCGCTGCTCGCCTACGGGGAGGTGGCCGCGTTCTACCGGTTGACCGAAGAGGCCAAGATGGCGCCGAACCTGGCCGGCCGGATCAACATGGCCAGCATGGCGGCCGCGGAGATGCGGCATTACGAGGTGCTGCACGAGGCGCTGACCGCCCGCGGCGTGGACACCGTGCCGGCGATGACGCGGTACGCACCCGCGCTGGAGAACTACCACCGCCTGACCACCCCGAGCACCTGGTTGGAGGCGCTGGTCAAGACCTATATCGGCGATGCCCTTGCCGCCGACTTCTACCTGCAGATCGCCGATGCGCTGCCCGCCGAGGCCTCCGGCGTGGTGCGCTCGGTGCTGGCCGAGACCGGACATTCGCAGTTCGTGGTGGGCGAGGTGCGTGCCGCCGTCACCGCCAGCGACCGCCAGCGCCACCGGTTGGCGCTGTGGTCGCGCCGGCTGCTCGGCGAGGCCATCACCCAAGCCCAGTTCGTGCTCGCCGACCATGACGAACTGGTCGATCTGGTGATCAGCAGCAGTGACGGGCTCGCACAGCTCTCGGAGTTCTTCGATCGGTTGCAGCGCACCCACGCCAGCCGGATGCAGGAACTCGGTCTGGGCTGACCGGCTACCGGGTGCAGGTCGCGATCATCGAGTTGTTGGCCTGCACTGCCACGGCGGCGCCGCTGCCGTCCACGATCGAGCAGTTGAGCTGACCGCCGACGCTGGTCGCCGTCACCGATGACAGCGATACCCCGGGGTCGAGGACCACGGTCTTGACCCACGGCAGTGCGACGTTGACATCGGTCTGCAACGCGCCCTGCTGGTCGGTGTAGATGACGGTGATCAGATCGATCAGCTGCCGGTTGCCGGTCACGTGATAGGTGACGGTGCGCGCGGCCAGCGCGGGGTCGGCGACCGGCGCCTCCGGGACGACCACCGGAGCCGGTGCGGTGGGGGCCGGCGCGGGGGCGGGTGTCGCGGTGGCGCTCGGGGTCACCGTGGTCACCGTCTCGGGCGGCAGTGACGGGAAGACGGGGGCCGGCGCCGCAGCGCTGGGAGTGGCACTGGCTGAGGGTGCAGCAGTGGGTTCGGCGTCGGCCGATGTGGTGGTGGCGCCGGCGGAGACGGTGCCGCTGTCCCCGCCGCCGAGGATGATGCCGGTGCAGATGACCGCGACCATCAGGATGACACCGGCGACGCCGGCCACCCAGATCCAGCGACGATCCAGCGGCTCGTGGTAGTCGGCCGGGAACTCGTAGTCGGTGTAGTCGGTGTCGGCCTCGTCGTAGGCGAGATCGTCATGAGCCGGGTCGTAGGTGTCGTAGTCGGCGTACGTCGTGCGGGGGACCCGCCCATAGCCGGCGCCCCGCCTCGCGGCGCGTCGGCGCTCGCGGTCGCTGCGGTACGCGGTCTGCTGATCGACCGCGGGATCGGCCGGGGCGGCCGACTGGTAGCCGCTGCCCGGGTAGCTGTCGCGGGTGCTCGCGTAGGGCGCATATTGCCTGCTCATAACCCATTTCCCAGATAGTTCCAGCACGTACTCAACCGATGTTAATGGGGCGAATGTGACAGATGATGTTGGCGCGGTCGCGGTCCGGTCACGGTCCGGACTCGGTCTGATCAGTGCACTTCGCTTACGGCGCAACGACCACGGCGACGCGATCTTCGATGCGTCCACTAGCCTTTGTTGGACGCATCGCCAACCAACCGAAAGGCCCGCAGAGTGGACATCAAGATCGGGGTCACCGACAGCCCGCGAGAGCTGATCATCAGCAGCGCGCAGACACCCGACGAGGTGGAAAAGGCGATCGTCAACTCACTGGGTGACAGTTCGGCCGTGCTCGCATTGAGCGATGAGAAGGGGCGCCGTTACCTGGTGCCGTCGGCGAAGATCGCCTACGTCGAGATCGGTGCCGCCGATATCCGCAAGGTCGGCTTCGGGGTCGGCGCGGAGGCCATCAAGACCAGCTAGTGCTCCGCTGGCCCGGTCCCTCAGGACCGGGTCAGCGGCACATGTGACAGACCGCCCCAGGCGAACTGCACGGTGCCCTCGACCGCCGCGTCCTTGGAGATCGGGCGGTCGTTGTCCAGCCAGTAGCGCGCGCAGTCGACGCTGGTGGAGACCAGTCCGACCGCGATCATCCGGGCGCGGTGCGCCTCCAGGCCGGAATCCCGGCTGATCAGATCGAACACCGCGTCGGTGCAGGATTCGGTGGCCACCTTCACCTGAGCGGCGACCTGGGGTTCGGTGACGTAGTCGTTCTCGAAGATCAGCCGGTAGCCCTGGCTGTCATGTTCGACGAATTCGAAGAAGGCCTGCACCGCCGCGCGCAGTCGCTGCCGGTTGTCGGTGGTGGTGCGCAGCGCTTGGCGCACCCCGGAGACCAGGTTGTCGACATGGCGTTGCAGAACCGCCAGATACAACTCCAGTTTCGACGAGAAGTGTTGGTAGAGAACCGGTTTGCTGACGCCGGCCCGGTCGGCGATCTCGTCCATACCGGCGGCGTGGTACCCGCGGTCCACAAAGACTTCGCTGGCCGCAATGAGCAGCTGGCCGCGACGTTCGTCGCGGGGCAGCCGGTTACCGCGCCGGTTACCGCCGGCGGCCGTCTTGGCGCCCCGCGCTCCCGCGGCGTTGGCGAGATCGCTCATCACGTCCTCAATCTCAAAGTGTGCTGCATACGCTCAGGCGCGGTTGGCGCCTCGCCGGCGGGCGAACCTGCCGATCGCCACGACATTACTACCGCACGGCAACCGCACGCTGGGGAGCGCCCGGTGTCGGTACCTGTGTCGGCGGCGCGGCTGTGCCATCCTGGTGCGGTGACCTACGACCCGGGGCGTCGCGTCGGCGACCGTGCCCGGTTCGGCGGGCAGGAGCGCAGCGACCCGGGAGATCGATTCGGCGGGCAGGAGCGCAGCGACCCGGGGAATCGATACGGCGGGGGAGAGCGCAGCGACCCGGGAGATCGATACGGCGGGCACGGGGTGCGCTATCGCGGCCAGCGCGGCACCGGGCGTACGGACCCGGACCGCATGCCGGTCCGGCGCGATGACCAGCGTGAACCGCTGCGTGCGCAGCGCGATCCGCTGGCCGAGGGCCTGGGCCGGCCGCGGGCGAACCGCGACGAACACCAGCAGTGGCGTAAGCAGACCTGGCTGGGGCGTTTCGTCTCGACCTATGGCTGGCGGGCCTACGCATTGCCGATCCTCGCGGTGGTCACCTGCGTCGTGCTGTATCAGACGGTGGCCGGCACCGGCACGTCTGCCGTCCCGGTCAATGCCGAGGGGCCGGTGCAGGGTCCGCCCACCATCGACGCCCCGAGCACCGCGATCATCGGCGCGCCGCCCAAGGGGCTGACCGAGTTCGACGCCAACCTGCCCACCGGCATCCTTCCCGGCGGCGGCCCGTTCACGCAGGCCGGTGCGAAGACCTGGCACATCGTGCCGGGCACCTCGCCCAAGGTGGGGCAGGGCACCGAGAAGACGTTCACCTACACCGTCGAGGTCGAGGACGGTTTGGACACCGCGTCCTTCGGCGGTGACGAGGGGTTCGCCCGGATGGTCAGCGAGACCCTGGCCAACCCGAAGAGTTGGACCCACAACGCGCAGTTCGCGTTCCTGCGCGTCGACAACGACAGTGAAGGCCCGCCGGACTTCCGGGTGTCGCTGACCTCACCGTTGACCATCCGTGAGGGCTGCGGCTACGACATCCCGCTGGAGGCGTCCTGCTACAACCCGGCCTATCTGGGGGATCAGGCGCGGGTGTTCATCAACGAGGCCCGGTGGGTGCGCGGCGCCACCTCGTTCCAGGGCGACATCGGGTCTTACCGCCAGTATGTGGTCAACCACGAGGTCGGCCACGCGATCGGCTACCGCCAGCACGAGCCGTGCCCCGAGAACGGTGCATTGGCGCCGATCATGATGCAGCAGACCTTCTCGACCAGTAACAACGACGGCGCCCGGTTCGACCCGGAGTCGGTGAAGGCCGACAATCTGACGTGCCGCTTCAACCCGTGGCCGTATCCGATCGCCTGACGCGCACGCCGGGAACGTATTGCGGTGAATTGCTGTTGAGTACCTGTGCCTGGTCTGATTGGCCCAGGAATTCGTCGTCGATTCGAGGAGTGCACGGTGACGTCGTTGCCACCGCTGGTGGAGCCAGCCGCTGAACTGACCCGCGAAGAGGTCGCCCGCTACAGCCGGCACCTGATCATTCCGGATATGGGCGTGGACGGTCAGAAGCGGTTGAAGAACGCCCGCGTGCTCGTCATCGGGGCCGGCGGGCTGGGCTCGCCGACCCTGCTGTACCTGGCCGCCGCCGGGGTCGGGACGATCGGCATCGTCGAGTTCGACGTCGTCGACGAGTCCAATCTGCAGCGCCAGATCATCCACGGGCAGTCCGATATCGGCCGGTCCAAGGCCCAGAGCGCCCGCGATTCCGTGCTCGAGGTCAACCCGCTGGTGAACGTGGTGTTGCACGAGGTGCGCCTGGAGCCCGACAACGCGGTGGAACTGTTCTCCCAGTACGACCTGATCCTCGACGGCACCGACAACTTCGCCACCCGCTATCTGGTCAACGACGCCGCCGTGCTCGCCGGTAAGCCCTACGTGTGGGGTTCCATCTACCGCTTCGAGGGCCAGGTGTCGGTGTTCTGGGAGGACGCCCCCGACGGGCTGGGCCTGAACTACCGCGACCTGTACCCGGAGCCGCCGCCGCCGGGAATGGTGCCCTCGTGTGCCGAGGGCGGGGTGCTCGGCATCCTGTGCGCCTCGATCGCGTCGGTAATGGGCACCGAGGCCATCAAGCTGCTCACCGGTATCGGCGACCCGCTGTTGGGCCGGCTGATGGTGTACGACGCGCTGGACATGACGTACCGGACCATCAAGATCCGCAAGGATCCGGCCACCCCGAAGATCACCGAGCTGATCGACTACGAGGCCTTCTGCGGTGTGGTCTCCGATGCCGCGGCCGAGGCGGCGGTCGACTCCACGGTCACCCCGCGCGAGCTGCGTGAGCTGCTCGATTCCGGGAAACCGGTGGCCTTGATCGACGTCCGTGAACCCGTCGAGTGGGAGATCAACCACATCGAGGGCGCGACGTTGATCCCCAAGTCGGTGATCGAGCTGGGCGAGGGGCTGGCGACCGTCCCGCAGGACAAGACCGCGGTGCTCTACTGCAAGACCGGGATCCGTTCCGCGGAGATGCTGGCGGTGCTGAAGAAGGCCGGGTTCGCCGACGCGATGCACCTACAGGGCGGCATCGTGGCGTGGGCAAAGCAACTCGAGCCCGACATGGTCATGTACTGAGCCCGTCTCGAGGGGCTCACCGCTTAGGCTGACGTGCGTGTCTGACGATCTGCCACCCGACCATGTGATGGCGGCGTTCGGTTTGGCCGGCCTGTCGCCGGTTCCGCTCGGTCCCAGCTGGGAGGGCGGCTGGCGGTGCGGAGAGGTCGTGCTGTCGATGGTGGCCGACCACGCTCGCGCCGCCTGGTCGGCCAAGGTCCGTGAGACGTTGTTCGCCGACGGGATCCGGCTGGCCCGCCCGGTGCGTTCCACCGACGGTCGTTATGTGGTGGCCGGCTGGCGGGCCGACACCTTCGTCGCTGGTACCCCCGAACCTCGGCACGACGAGGTCGTCTCCGCCGCGGTCCGGTTGCACGAGGCCACCGCGAAACTGGAGCGCCCACGCTTTCTGACCCAACCGCCGGTGGCGCCGTGGTCGGACGTCGATGTGTTCATCGCCGCCGACCGCGCGGCCTGGGAGGACCGCCCGCTGCACGGACTGCCGCAGGGTGCGCGGGTGGCGCCCGGCTCGGCGGACGGCCAGAAGTCCGTGGAGCTGATCAACCAGCTCGCCGCGCTGCGCAAGCCGACGCGCAGCCCGAGCCAGTTGGTGCACGGAGATCTCTACGGCACAGTGCTTTTCGCCGGCACCGCGGCACCCGGCATCACCGATATCACCCCGTACTGGCGGCCGGCATCGTGGGCCGCCGGTGTGGTGGTCGTCGATGCGCTGGCCTGGGGCGAGGCCGACGACGGGTTGGTCGAGCGGTGGGCGCCGCTGCCGGAATGGCCGCAGATGCTGTTACGCGCGTTGATGTTCCGGCTCGCGGTGCACGCGCTGCACCCGCGGTCCACCGCGGCGGCCTTCCCCGGTCTGGCACGGACGGCAGCATTGGTCCGGCTCGCCCTCTGATTCCCCCGCGATTTGTGGAGTTTTACCCGTAATGGTTACGGCTTTCGCTCCACAAATCGCTAGAACTCGTGACGGTAGGTGCGCAGCGGGACCCGGCCGTCGGCGGCCAGCACCCCCTCGGCGCGCAGCCGCGCCAACTGCTCGGCCGCCAGGTGTGGCGCCGGCCGTCCGGACGCCGGAACCACCCGATGCCACGGCAGATCCGAGGAGTCGGTGCGCATGACCCAGCCGACGATCCGCGGGCTGGACAGCCCGGCCGCCTCGGCGATATCGCCGTAGGTGCTCACCCGACCGGCCGGGATACCTGCGACCAACGCCCGCACCGTCTCGACCTGGTCCTCGGTGACGGGCGCCATCACTCAGGCCAGATGCCCGCGGATGACGGCCGCGGTCTCTGCGGGCAGCGCCTGGGCGACCATGTGGTCGCAGTCCAGCTCGACCAGTGTGAAACGCTCACCCAGCGCCCCGCGCAGCGCACCGATGAGCTCATCGGTCGCGTACGGCGGCGTGGTGCGGGTGGCGCGGATCAGTGTCGTGGGTGTCGTGCTGGGCGGCAACGGGATCGGCCGGGTCAGCTCGCTCCAGTACGACATCGCGGCCGGGATGCTGATGCGCCAGCCCAGGCGACCGTTGGGGAGTGCGATCAGGTGCTCGTCGAGTTCGCGGGTCAACTCGTCGGGATAGCGGGCGGCGACCTCGCCCCACGACCCGGACAGCTTGTCGGCGGTGGCCTCCTCGCGGTCGGGGTAGTCGGGGGAGGCCAGCATCGCGTCGGCGATCTCGGCCATCCAGGCGCCGTCCAGCGCCACCGCCGGATCCAGCAACACCAGCCCGGAGACCAGATCGGGCCGAGCCGTGGCCAGGGCGAGCGCCACCGCGCCGCCGAACGAGTGCCCGACCACCAGTACCGGCGCGCCTCCCTCGGCGTCCAGCAGCGCCGCCAGCGCCGCCACGTTGGCCTCCACCGTCCACGGCGCCGACCAGGTGGACCGGCCGTGTCCGATCAGATCCGGTGCCAGTACCGAGAACTCGGGCAGGTACCCCTCGGACAGGGTTTCCCAGCGCCGCCCATGCCCGGTGAGTCCGTGCACGCCCAGGATCTGAGCCGGCCGGGAGGGGCCATAACGGTAGGTGTGGAGGCCGTTGGTCACGGCTCGATCGTAGACGCCGCCGTCCGCGCTGGTCAGCGCGACTTGTCAGACCTTCCTGGTGTGATGCCCACATGTCCGCGCCGCACACCGATCTGACTCCCGACGCGCTCACCGCCACCGGTGTGCGCGGCACGGTTCGGGTGCTCGGTGGCGCCGGGACGGGCAAGAGCACCCTGCTCGTGGACACCGCGGCGGCCCATATCGCCGCCGGAGCGGACCCGGAAAGCGTTCTGCTCCTGACGGGTTCGTCCCGGCTCGGTGCCCGTGCCCGCGGGGCGATCACCGCGGCACTGCTGTCGGCGGGGGCGCGCGCCGTGGTGCGTGAACCGCTGGTGCGCACCGTGCACTCCTATGCCTTCGCGGTGCTGCGCCTCGCCGCGCAGCGCAACGGTGATCCGCCGCCGCGGCTGATCACCAGCGCCGAACAGCACGGCATCATCCGGGAACTGCTCGCCGGGGATCTGGAGGACGGCGCACAGCGCTGGCCGTTGCCGCTGCATCCGGCGCTCGGGACGGCAGGCTTTGCCACCGAGTTGCGGGACCTGTTGGCGCGCTGCGCTGAACGCGGCGTGGACCCGGTCGCCCTGCAGCGTCTCGGCAGGCTGTCCGGACGCCCCGAATGGGTGGCGGCCGGCCGGTTCGCTGCGACCTATGAGCAGGTGATGTTGCTGCGCTCCTCGGTGGGAATGGCCGCACCGCAGGCCACCGTGCCGGCATTGGGCGCGGCCGAACTGGTCGGCGCCGCGCTGGACGCGCTGGCACTGGATCCGGGGCTGCTCGCCGCCGAACGTGCCCGGGTCCGCCTGCTGTTGGTCGATGATGCACAGCAGCTCGATCCGCAGGCGGCGCTGCTGGTGCGGGTGCTGGCCGCCGGTGCCGATCTCGCGGTGTTCGCCGGCGACCCTGATCAGGCCGTGTTCGGTTACCGCGGTGGTGATCCTGCGCTGCTGCGCACCGAGACGCCGGCCGTCGTGCTCACCGGATCGCACCGCTGCTCGACGGCGGTGGCCGCCGCGGTCTGCGGGATCGCGCGGCGCCTGCCCGGGGCGGACGGGCGCCGTGAGTTCACCGGGGTACCCGGCCGGTCCGGTTCGGTCGCCGTTCGGATCGCCGGGTCGACGCACGCCGAGGCCACCCTGATCGCCGACGCGCTGCGCCGGGCCCACCTGATCGACGGGGTGCCGTGGTCGCAGATGGCGGTCATCGTCCGGTCGGTGTCCCGCGTCGGTGCCGCACTGGGCCGCACCCTGACCGCCGCCGGTGTCCCCGTCGAGCTGCCCGTCGCCGAGGCCGCGCTGGCCCAGCAGCCCGCGGTTCGTGCGTTGCTCACCGTGGCCGAGGTGACCGCCAACGGTCTGACCGGAGCCGCCGCGATGGATCTGGTGACCGGACCCATCGGCCGGGTCGACCCGGTGTCGCTACGGCAGTTGCGTCGCGCGCTGCGTCGCACGTTCGGCCATCAGCAGGAATTCTCCGAGTTGCTCGCCCGCTCCGTGCGGCGCGTACCCGAAGGTCTGCCCGAGGATCTGGACCGTAACCTGCAGCGGGTTCGGGCGGTGCTGCGGGCCGCCGCGCACAGTCACCGTGTCGGCGAAGATCCGCGAAGCACGCTGTGGCAGGCATGGAATCGCAGCGGGCTGCAGCGGCGGTGGGTGACACTGGCCGATCGTGGCGGGTCCGGAAGCGCCGCCGCAGAGCGCGATCTGGCGTCGGTCACGGAACTGTTCGACATTGCCGACCAGTACGTCACCAACACCACGGGGGCGACGTTGAGCGGTTTGGTCGCCCACGTCGACGCGTTGGAGCTACCGGCCACCGGCATGTGCCCCGGCCGCGAGGACGCGGTGGCGATCTGCAGCCCGCACGCGGCGCTGGAACGCGACTGGGATGTCGTGGTGCTGGCCGGGCTGCAGGAAGGTCTGTGGCCCAACACCGTTCCCCGCGGCGGGGTGCTCGGCACCCAGCATCTGGTGGACGTGCTCGACGGTGTGACCGGGCCGGACGACGGCCCGACGGCCCGACTGTCCACCAGGGCGCCGCTGCTGGCCGAGGAACGCCGATTGCTGATCGCGGCGATGGGACGCGTCCGCGACCGCCTGCTGGTGACCGCCGTCGACAGCGACACCGGCGACACCGCGATGTTGCCGTCGCCGTTCTGCGCCGAGCTTGCCGAGCTGACCTCGGAGAGCTCCGAGACCGGCGCAGAGCGTGAGATCATCCCGGCGCCAAGGGTGTTGACACCGGCAGCACTGGTGGGCCGGCTGCGGGCCGTGGTGTGCGCCCCCGACGGTGAGGTGGACGAATCGGCAAAGTCCGGTGCGGCAATGCAATTGGCCAGGCTCGCCGCGGCGGGGGTGCCGGGCGCGGACCCCGCGCAGTGGCAGGATCGCACCGAGCCCTCGACGGTGGAGCCGCTGTGGTCCGGCGACGACCACGTGAGCACGCTGTCACCGTCCACTCTGCAGACGCTTGCGGACTGCCCCCTGCGGTGGCTGCTGGAACGCCACGGCGGGTCCGACAGCCGCGACGTGCGATCGGCCGTCGGCACCCTGGTGCACGCGTTGGTGTCGGACTCCGCCAAGTCCGAGAGCCAGCTGCTCGCCGAGCTGGAGAGCGTCTGGGCCGCAATGCCATTCGAATCCCAGTGGTACGCAGACAACGAGCTGGCCCGGCACGGCGCGATGCTCTCGGCGTTTGCGCAGTGGCGACAGTCCACCCGCGATCAGCTCACCGAGGTGGGCACCGAGGTGGCCGTCGACGGTATGGTCGCCCCCGGCGTGCGGGTGCGCGGGCGCATCGACCGTCTCGAGCGGGACAACGCCGACCGTTTGGTGATCGTCGACATCAAGACCGGCAAGAGTCCGGCCACCAAGGACGACGCGCAGCGCCACGCCCAGCTGGCCATGTACCAGCTCGCCGTCGCCGAGGGCGTGTTGCCCGAGGGCGACGAGCCCGGGGGCGGGTTGCTGGTCTATCCGGGCAAGACGACGGCCGGGGGCGTCACCGAACGGACCCAGGACGCGCTCACCGAGGACACCGCCCAGCAGTGGCGCGATACCGTTACCGAGGCGGCCGCGGCCACCCGGGGACCGCACTTCGTCGCGCGTGCCAACGCGGGCTGCGGGCACTGCCCGGTGCGCCCCATCTGCCCCGCCCAGAACCCGGAAGGCCGGTCGTGACCGCCGTGCAGCAGTACAGTCCCGCCGAGTTGTCCGACGCGCTGGGACTGTTCGCCCCCACGGCGGAGCAGGCCGCGGTGATCGCGGCGCCGCCGGGCCCGCTCGTCGTCATCGCCGGCGCCGGTGCCGGCAAGACCGAGACGATGGCCGCCCGCGTGGTCTGGCTGGTGGCCAACGGGTATGCCCGCCCCGATGAGGTGCTCGGCCTCACCTTCACCCGCAAGGCCGCCGGCCAGTTACTGCGCCGGGTCCGCACCCGACTGGCCCGACTGGCCGGAACCGGTATCGGCCGCGATATCCGCGGCTCGCACCTCGGTACCGGCGAACCGCCGACCATCAGCACCTACCACGCCTTCGCCGGGGCGCTGTTGCGTGAGCACGGTCTGCTGTTGCCGGTCGAGCCGGATACCCGGCTGATCGGCGAAACCGAATTGTGGCAGTTGGCCTTCCGGGTGGTCTGCGAGCATCCCCAAGTCCTGGACACTGAGAAGACGCCGGCCGCGGTGACGGCACTGGTGTTGCGGCTTGCCGGCGCCTTGTCCGAGCATCTGGTGGACACCGCGGCCCTGCTGGACACCCATACCGAGCTGGAACGTCTGATCCACCATCTGCCGGCCGGCGGCAGCCAACGGGACCGCGGCCCGGCGCAATGGCTGCTGAAGTTGTTGGCCACCCAGCACGAACGCACCGAGCTGGTACCGCTCATCGACGAATTGCACCGCCGGATGCGGGCGGGCAAGGTGATGGACTTCGGGGCCCAGATGTCGGCGGCCGCCCGGCTGGCGGTGGCCGCGCCGCAGGTCGGTGCCCAGCTGCGGCAGCGCTACCGGGTGGTGCTGCTCGACGAGTACCAGGACACCGGACACGCCCAACGGATCGCGTTGTCCTCGCTGTTCGGCGGCGGTGTCGACGATGACCTCGCCCTGACGGCGGTCGGTGACCCCATTCAGTCGATCTACGGCTGGCGTGGCGCCTCGGCGACCAATCTGCCGCGCTTCGCCACCGACTTCCCGCACGCCGACGGCCGCCCGGCGCCCACCCTGGAATTGCGCACCAGCTGGCGCAACCCGCCGGAGGCGCTGCACCTGGCCAACGCGGTGTCCGCGCAGGCCCGCAAGCGGTCGGTGAGCGTGCGCGAACTGTTGCCCCGCCCGGACGCCGAGCCGGGTATCGTGCGCGCCGCCCTACTGAATGACGTTGTCGAAGAGCGTGATTGGGTGGCCGATCAGGTCGCCGCCCGCTACCGGGGTACCCCGACGCCACCGACAGCGGCGGTGCTGGTGCGGCGCAACGCCGACGCCGCACCGATGGCCGAGGCGCTGACGGCGCGCGGGATCCCCGTCGAGGTCGTCGGCCTGGCCGGGTTGCTGGCGATCCCCGAGGTGGCCGATGTGGTGGCCATGCTGCGCCTGGCGGTCGATCCGACCGGCGGTGCGGCCGCCATGCGGGTGCTCACCGGGCCGCGCTGGCGTCTGGGCGCCCGCGATATCGCGGCGCTGTGGCAGCGCGCCGTCGAGCTGGATGTGCCTGCCCCCGGACAACTGGGCACCCTGGAGCGCATCGTTGCCCGCGCCGCGCCCGACGCGGACACCGCCTGCCTCGCCGATGCCATCAGTGACCCCGGCCCGGCCGAGCTGTACTCGCCGGCGGGTTACGCCCGTATCGCGGCGCTCGGCCGTGAACTCAGCGGTCTGCGTGCGCATCTGAGCCATCCGCTACCCGATCTGATCGCCGAGGTGCGACGGGTGCTCGGCGTCGACGTCGAAGCGCGGTCGGCCCGCCCGGTGCCCGCCGGCTGGGGTGGCACCGAACATCTGGACGCCTTCGGTGACGTGGTCGCCGACTTCGCCGCCCGCTCCGACGGTGCTCCGGCCGGATTGCTGGCCTACCTGGACGCCGCCGCGGTCGTCGAGAACGGCCTGGCCCCCGCGGAGGTGACGGTGTCGACCGACCGGGTACAGATCCTCACCGTGCACGCCGCCAAGGGCCTGGAATGGGAGGTGGTGGCGGTTCCGCACCTGAGCGGACGGGTGTTCCCGTCCACCGCGATGGCCCGCACCTGGCTCAGCGATGCCGGGGACCTGCCGCCGCTGCTGCGCGGCGACAGAGCCGTATCCGCGCGCTCCGCTCGCCCGGATGCCCCCGTGAACGAACACGGCGTCCCGGTGTTGGACACCTCCGATGTCAACGACCGGAAGACATTGTCGGACAAGATCGCCGATCACAAGGACATGCTCGCCCAGCGGCGCGGTGACGAGGAACGACGGCTGCTCTATGTCGCGCTGACCCGATCGGAGCACACCCTGCTGCTCTCGGGTCACCACTGGGGACCCACCGAGGCCAAACCCCGCGGGCCCTCGGAGTTCCTGCTGGAACTCAAGGCCATCATCGACGCGTCGGTGGCGGCCGGGCAGCCCTGCGGCGTCATCGACCACTGGGCGCCCGAACCGGCCGACGGAGATCCGAACCCGTTGCGCGGCAGCGTAGCCGAGGCCGTGTGGCCGGTCGAGGCGGCCGGTGACCGGCGCACCCATATCGAGCGCGGCGCCGCGTTGGTGGCCGAGGCCGCCCAGGGGCCGATCGGTGCCGCCGTCGACATGGAGAACTGGGCCGCCGACGTGGACGCGCTGCTCGCGGAGCGGGCCCGCGCCACCGAGCAGCCGCCGGTCGCACTGCCCGGGCAACTCTCGGTGAGCACCCTGGTCGAGCTGAGCAAGGATCCCGCCACGGCGCGACAGCGGTTGCGTCGGCGGCTGCCCACCCGGCCGGATCCACACGCGTTGCTGGGCACCGCATTCCATGAATGGGTGCAGCGTTACTTCCACGCCGAGCGGTTGTTCGATCTGGACGATCTGCCCGGTGCGGTCGACGGCGAGGCCGGGCGGGTGCACGCCGAGGAGCTGGCCGACCTGCAGGCCGCTTTCGCCTCGTCGGTCTGGGCCTCGCGCACCCCGGTCGACGTCGAGGTGCCCTTCGACATGATTCTCGACGGGCCGCGCGCCACCGTGGTGCGCGGACGCATCGACGCCGTCTTCGCCGAACCCGACGGCGGCTCGGTGGTGGTCGATTGGAAAACCGGTGAGCCGCCGTCGACCCCGGAGGCCCAGCGGCACGCGGCGGTGCAGCTGGCCGTCTACCGGTTGGCGTGGGCCGGCCTGCACGGGTGCCCGGTCGAATCGGTGCGGGCGGCCTTCCACTACGTGCGCAGCGGGGTGACCGTCATGCCGGACACGCTGCCCGGCGCCGAGCAGCTGGCCGAGTTGCTGGAGGACGCTCAGGCGCTGCGGTAGATCTTGTAGGCCTGGGCGATCATCGGGATCTGCAACGGCAGCCGGGCCCACGCGCCGATGCGCATCCAGACCGGCTTGGCCGGCTCCTGGGACCACAACCGCACCATGTTGACGTTGGCGGGAAACACCCCGAGGAACAGCACGATCGACGCCAGCGCCCCGACCTTGCGGGTTTTCGGTGCGATCAGCAGGGCGCCGGCGGCGACCTCGGCGACCCCGGAGGCGTGCGTGTACAGGCGGGCGCTGCCGGGCAGCTCGGCAGGCACGATGGTGTCGAACGGCTTGGGCGCCACGAAGTGCAGGACGCCCATGCCGACGAGCCATCCGCCCATCCGGACGGCGCGGGTGGCACTTGCTTGCTGCTGATCTCCGGATGTGGGGGGTGTCATGGTTTCATTGTGGCGTGCCCAACCCGCGCCGAACGGTGAAACGTGGCCAAAGGTAGATTGCGCCGGCGGCTGGCGGCGGTGAACGAGAACCTGACGTCGCGTCATGACGCCGACCTCGTCGATGTCCTCAACATCCCGGAGAAGTTCGTCAGCCCGTGGCGACGGATCTTCACCCGCGTGCTGTTGGCGCTCGGCGCGCTGTTCGCCGCGGTGCTGATCGTCTACATCGACCGGCACGGGTACCGCGATATCGACTCCGCTCCCAACCCGGACGACCCGCTGTCGTTCCTGGACTGCCTGTACTACGCCACGGTCTCGCTCTCGACCACCGGTTACGGCGATATCACCCCGGTGTCGCCATCGGCTCGCCTGATCAACGTGCTGGTCATCACGCCGCTGCGGGTGGCGTTCCTGATCGTGCTGATCGGCACCACCGTCGAGACCCTCACCACCCAGTCGCGTCAGGCGCTGAAGATTCAGCGATGGAGGAAAAGCGTGCGCAACCACACCGTCGTCGTCGGCTACGGAACCAAGGGCCGCACCGCGGTGGCCGCGATGATCGGTGACGATGTCGCACCCGCCGATATCGTCGTCGTCGAGAACAACCCCACCGCCCTGGAACGCGCAAAGAACGCCGGTCTGGTCACCGTGCGGGGCAGCGCGACCGACTCGGAGATCCTGCGGCTGGCCTCGGCTCAGCACGCCAAGTCGATCATCGTGGCCGCCAACAGCGATGACACCGCCGTGCTGGTGACGCTGACCGCGCGGGAGCTGAACCCGCGCGCCAACATCATCGCCGCCGTCCGGGAGGCCGAGAATCAGCATCTGCTCAAACAGTCCGGGGCCAACACCACCGTCGTGACGTCGGAGACCGCGGGACGGCTGCTGGGTATCGCCACCCAGACCCCGAGCGTCGTCGAGATGATGGAGGACCTGCTGACCCCCGACGCGGGCTTCGCGATCGCCGAGCGGCAGGTGGAACCCAAGGAGGTGGGCGGCTCGCCGCGCCATCTCACCGACATCGTGCTCGGTGTCGTCCGCAACGGCGAACTGCTTCGCGTGGACGACGAACGGGTAGACGCACTCGAGCTGTCCGACCGGCTGCTCTACATCCGCTCCAAGGAAGACCGGTAACCGACCTTGAGTTTCACGCTGCGCAATGTGCCCCTGCTGTCCCGGGTCGGCGCGGACCGCGCAGACACCCTGCGCACCGATATCGACGCCGCCATCGCCGGCTGGGCCGACGCGCTGGTGCTGCGGGTGGACCGGCGCAACCAGGTGCTGATCGCCGGTGGCAGCGTCGTGCTCGGCAAGGCCACCGGCCTCGGTGACGCCCCGCCCGAGCAGGCGGTGTTCCTGGGCCGCCTCGCCGACGGCAGGCACGTCTGGGCGATCCGCGCGGGCCTGGAGGCACCCGAGGACCCGACCGTCGAATCCGAGGTGCTCGACCTGCGCCGTGCCGGCGCGATCTTCGACGATGCCAGCGCGCAGCTGGTGTCCACCGCGACGGCATTGCTGAACTGGCATGACAGCGCCCGCTACAGCCCGGTCGACGGGTCACCCACCAAGTCGATCAAGGCCGGCTGGTCGCGGCTCAACCCCGACAACGGGCACGAGGAATTCCCGCGCATCGACCCCGCGGTGATCTGTCTGGTGCACGACGGTCATGACCGCGCGGTGCTGGCCCGTCAGGGTGTCTGGCCGGAGCGGATGTTCTCGATCCTGGCCGGTTTCGTGGAGGCGGGGGAGTCGTTCGAGTCCTGCGTGGTCCGCGAGATCGCCGAAGAGGTCGGCCTGGACGTGACCGATGTGCAGTACCTGGGCAGTCAGCCCTGGCCGTTCCCGCGCTCGTTGATGGTGGGCTTCCACGCGCTCGGGGACCCCGAACAACCGTTCGCGTTCAACGACGGCGAGATCGCCGAGGCGCACTGGTTCACCCGCGCCGAAATCCGCGACGCGCTCGAGAACGGGGACTGGAGCAGCGATTCCCCGTCGCGTCTGCTGCTGCCGGGATCCATCTCGATCGCCCGGGAGATCATCGAATCCTGGGCGGCGCTGGACTAAGAACGGCGCGGCCCGCGGCGACTACGGGTTGGCGCGCAACACCAGAGCAGTGCCCTGCCCACCCCCGCCACACAGTGCGGCGGCGCCGGTCCCACCTCCGCGGCGGGCCAGCTCGAGGGCCAGGTGCAGGGTGATACGGGTCCCGGACATGCCGAGGGGATGTCCGATGGCGATTGCTCCACCGTTGACATTCACCTTGGCGGGGTCGATTCCGAGCGCTGCCGTCGAGGCGATGCCGACGGCCGCAAATGCTTCGTTGATCTCGACAAGGTCCAGTGAGCCGGGGTCCAGGCCGTCCCGCGTACAGGCCGCCGCGATGGCGTTCGCCGGTTGCAGTTGCAGGGTGGAATCGGGTCCCGCGACCATGCCGTGGGCACCGATCTCGGCGATCCAGGGCAGACCGAGATTCTCGGCTTTGCGTCGGCTCATCACCACCACGGCGGCCGCGCCGTCGTTGATCGGGGAGGCGTTGCCGGCCGTGATGGTGCCGTTGGGCCGGAATGCCGGACGCAGTGCGGCCAGCGATTCGCTGGTCGTTTCCGCCCGGACGCTCTCGTCGCGCCTGAACGACGCCGGTTCGCCACGTCGTGGCCGGAGCGTGACCGGCACGACTTCGTCGTCGAAGATCCCGTCCCGCCATGCTGCGGCGGCGCGCTGGTGGGAGCGCGCAGCGAACTCGTCCTGGTGGACGCGGGCGACATCGTTGGCATCTTCGGTCAATGCGCCCATCGCCTCGTCGGTGAAGACGTCCCGCAGTCCGTCGTAGGAGAGGTGATCGATGATCGCGACGTCGCCGTACTTGTAGCCCGCGCGCGATTTCGGCAGCAGATGGGGCGTCTGCGTCATGGACTCCTGCCCACCGGCGACCACCACATCAACGGCACCTGAACGAATCATCTGGTCGGCCAGGATGATCGAGTCGATTCCGGACAAGCAGACCTTGTTCACGGTGAGGGCGGGCACCGTCATCGGGATGCCACCGGCGACGGCGGCCTGGCGCGCCGGGAGCTGTCCCGCGCCGGCGGTGAGCACCTGACCCATGATCACGTACTGGACCCGGTCGGCCTCGATACCCGCTTTGGCGAGTGCGGCCGCGATGGCGATCCCGCCGAGTTCGGCGGCGCTGACGGCCGCAAGCGAGCCCATCAGCCGGCCGACCGGGGTGCGGGCGCCCGCCACCAGGACCGACGTTGTCGCCGTCATGACAGGTCCAGCGGGGCATCGGTCGCCTCGGCCAGGTCCGCGAGGCCCACCCCGGGTGCCAGCTCGCGCAGCACCAGCGTTCCGCGCTCACTGACATCCAGGACGGCGAGGTTGGTGATGATGCGGTCGACGACACGGGACCCGGTCAGTGGCAGCGTGCAGGAATGGACAATCTTGGATTGCCCGGACCTATCGGTGTGTTCCATCAGCACGATGACCCGGTCGGCACCGTGCACGAGATCCATGGCGCCGCCCATGCCCTTGACCATCTTGCCTGGGATCATCCAGTTCGCGAGATCGCCCCACCGGGAGACCTGCATGGCGCCGAGCACGGCGGTATCGATGTGGCCGCCGCGGATCATGCCGAACGAGGTTGCCGAGTCGAAGTACGCCGCACCGGGATTCACGGTGACCGTCTCCTTGCCCGCGTTGATCAGATCGGCGTCGACGGCGTCCTCGACCGGGTATGGACCGGTGCCCAGGATCCCGTTCTCGGAATGCAGGGTGACTCGGACGCTGGGGTCGAGGTGGTCGGGAATCAGGGTCGGCAGGCCGATGCCGAGGTTGACGTACTCGCCGTCGACCATTTCGGCGGCCGCCCGGGCGGCCATCTGATTGCGGGACCAGCCGAGCAGGGGTGTGGTCATCGCTTCGCTTCCTCATCGGTGCGCATTGTGCGCTTCTCGATGCGTTTGTCCTGGGGCCCGGTGTGCACCACGCGCTGGACGAACACACCGGGGAGGTGCACCGAGCCGGGGTCGATCTCTCCGGGCTGGACGAGGGTCTCCACCTGCGCGATGGTGACCTTGCCCGCCATTGCGGCCAGCGGGTTGAAGTTCATCGCCGTCTTCTCGAACACGAGGTTGCCTGCGGTGTCGCCGAGACGAGCGTGGACCAGTGCGAAGTCGGCGCGGATGGACTCTTCCAACACATAGCGACGGTCACCGAAGACCCTGGTCTCCTTCGGAGGCGAGGCGATCAGCACCGATCCGTCGGAGTCATATCGCCACGGAATGCCCCCGTCCGCGACCGGTGTCGACACACCGGCGGGGGTGTAGAACGCCGGAATGCCCGCCCCGCCCGCTCGCAGTCGCTCGGCGAGGGTTCCCTGCGGCGTCAACTCGACCTCCAGCTCGCCGGACAGATACTGGCGCGCGAACTCCTTGTTCTCCCCGACGTAGGAGGCGGTGACGCGCCGGATACGGCCCAGCGACAACAGTATGCCGAGGCCGTGGTCATCAACGCCGCAGTTGTTGGAGAACACCTCCAGACCGGTCGCCGTCGTATCGGCGACAGCTTGGATGAGTGCGTCCGGGATGCCGCACAGGCCGAATCCGCCGACCGCGATTCGGGCGCCGTCGCCGATATCGGCGACGGCTTCTGCGGCGCTGGAGTACACCTTCGAGGCCATGTGATCACCATCTTCGTCCATTGATCAAACTGCTGCTGTCTCGGTCATAGATTCTCTATTGCCATGTGGCAGACGAGAACAAATCAGCATCGATTAGGTCGAAGCTGTTCGCGCAATGGTCGTGATCGATCGATGCGTCCATTCAGTGAACGCATATCATGAGGCTGTGAGTGAGACCACGAACGTCCTCGGCGTGATTGCACGCACCGGCGCGCTGTTGCGCGCGGTGGCGGCGAACGAACCGGATGGTGCCTCCACCACCGAGGTGGCCCGAGTCGCCGGGCTGGCACGGCCGACGGTCCATCGACTGCTGGCGGCCCTCGGTGAGGAGGGCCTTGTCGACCGTGACCGCAAGACGGGACGGTGGACCTTGGGGCCGGAACTGTACCTACTGGGAACGAGCGCGGCCAACCGGTACGACATCGTCCCGCAGGGGCGTGACATCGTGGCTGAGCTGGCGCGGGAATCAGGGGAGAGTGCGTTCCTGTCGGCTCGGCGAGGCGACGAGACGGTCTGCGTGTATGCCCAGGAAGGCAGTTTTCCGCTGCGGTCGCACGTCCTGCACGTCGGCATCCGTTTCCCGCTGGGTGTCGCATCGGCCGGCCTGGCCATTCTCAGTCACCTCCCCGAACGGGAGGCGGACGACTTCTTTTCCCGTGTCTCGCCTGAAATAAATTGGGGCTCTGCGCATTCCGAATCCATGATTCGTGAGCGGATGATCTCGACCCGGGCCACCGGTTATGCGGTCAACCCTGCCCTGTTGGTCGAGGGCAGTTGGGGAATCGGCGCCGCTGTCTTCGACCGATATGGTCAGCCCGCGTGGGCGTTGAGTCTGACCGGAGTGGAGACCAGGTTTCGTCCCGATCGACGCCCGGTGCTGGGCGAAATGCTACTGGCGCAGGCGCACCGACTGTCGCTACGCCTGCGCCGCTAGTACCTCGGCCTGCCCACCGCCGAAATCGCGTTCCAGACGGCGGCTACTCGAACTTTCCCTTCCTGATTACAGTTCGGCGATGCACTCGGTATCAGCTGAGTTTTGCGAGTTGATCGAGAACACGTTCCGGTGACGCCGATGCCGGGATCGTTGTAACGAGCACATCGGCGTCGGGCACGGGGGCGTCGGTATCTCCCGTCCAGAACCCTGCGCCGATCAGGCCGATACTGGCGTGGTCTTGGGCCGTGTCGATTCGCTCGTCCTGCCACATCGCCGGTGTCCAACCGAAGTGCGATGACACATTGGTCACGGCCGTATAGTCCGCCAGGGTTTCTGCCAGCGACGCATTTCGAGCGTCCAGGAGGACCAGCGCGACCGGCAGCGAGCCGAGCTGTCCCAGCCACTCGGCAATGTACATCGATGCGCTGTCGGCGCGGTCGGCATCCACCTCGGAGAGGGGATTGCCCGCGATCTCGTGGGCGGTCGCCAGCCATGACGCGGGCGACGGTACATGCAGGAGCAGTTGACGCCGTGCGGTTTTCGCCACCGTTTCCATCATCTCGCGACTGGCGGCGAGCACGTCGGAGTCGGTCAACAGGGTGCGCAGCGGATAGCCGACGCGGGTGCGCGCTCCCATCGCCGTGACAAGGTCCGGGCGGGAATCGGTATGCGCGAGGAACAAACGCCCCATGTCGACCCACAGCGCATCGGGATTCAATAGCGCCCTGACTTGGTCGAAATGTGTTGTCGCCATAGTGGTGTCGGTCCACGGAATCGGCGATCCCTGACGGATCACCGTGGTGGAGTATTCGGCATCGTCGATCAACAGCGCACGGCTGCGGCCACTCGGGGTGGCGACTGCCAGCGATTTCGCGCTCATGGAACTGCCTTTCCGGGTTGGTGGCGGCCCCGGGGGACATCCGGGACCGCCACCAGGTTCAGGTGAGTCGGGCGACGTGCTCGCCGTACTTGGATTCCAGTTCGGCGATGCGGGCCTCGAGCTTGCCGATCTTGACCTCGCGACGATCCGGGACCATCACGATCGGAAGTTCCGCCAGAGGCGCACATACCCGCTCGGGACCGTCGATGGAGTACACCGTGGCGGTGATGTCCTGTCTTTCTGGCGTCCACGTTCCCCAGGATCCGTAGTACGGCAGATCCTTCGGAGGCTCCGGTGTGACGAACTCCGCGCAGAACTCCGCGAACGGCTTACCCCGCTGCAGGCGTTGCTTGCGTGCGGCGGCCCGAGCGGCCTCGGTGCCGGCCGCGTCGATGCGGAACGTCGCGGGATCGTAGCGAACGCCGAAGATATCCTCGGCCACCTGCTGGCTGATTCGGCCCAGTTCGGCATCGTGGATCACCGATTCCGGTGCTCGCTCCAGTGGGTCGCCGTATCCACCGCCGGCACCCTGACTGATCATGTACAGCTCGCCGTCCTTGGCCAGGTCGAACTGCAGGCCCATGTGCGAGGTGGAGTATCGACCGTCCGGGAAGGGACGCTCGTTCATGACCTTCTCGATCGACAGGTCGAACTTCTTGTTGTCCGTCCGGAAGTGCTCGTAGACGTTGGTGCCCTTGACCATCGCCAGCGGATAGGTTCCGCAACCGTAGCCGCCGTACATGCCGTAGATCGAAGAAAACTTGGCCCCCGACGTCACCGTCATGAAGCCCCACTGGGGTGTACCTTCGGCGGCGACGATCATCTCGTAACCCATTCCGCCGGTGAACTTCCCGAATCCCATGTTGTCGCGGATCAGACGCTTGGCGACGAGTTGCATGAAGGGCACCTCTTCCTCCATCACCTCCTGCTCGGCGGTATCGGCCATGGCGCAGAACAGCGGGGAGATCGCATCTTCGCCGTCACGGAACGGTTTTGCGCCGCCGGGCATCCCGTTGAGATCGGCGCACAGGTTGCCGACCATGTCCCCGTGCTGGGTGATGCCGCCCCACAGGAAGGTGTTGATCTGGTTGAACCAGTTGGACACCACGTTGCTGTACTTGTGCGGGGTGGAGAAGGACATTCTGCTGTAGAGCGCCTGCATGCAGGAGAATCCGCGGAATGAGGCCTGCAGCGACTGGCCCATCGGGGCATCGTAGGATGCGTCGGCCCACGTACCTTCGTCGGAGATGATGTCGATGCAGCTCATCGCGGCGGTGCAGCGGGGCAGGTCGGGCCACCAGAACGCCAGAATGGCCTGCATCATCATCGATTTCACCGAGCACAGCGGCGAATTGATGGCCCGATTGAGGATCTCGGGACCGGTGCCGCGCAGGTCCACGGTCATGTGGTCACCATTGACCGTGATCGTGCAGGCGAACTTGATGAGAATGTTCTCCTTGAGGGTGCTGTCCATGAACTGGTCGAAGCGGTACGTGCCGTCGGGGAGTTCGGCGATCCTGCGGCGGACTTCGACGTCGACATCCTCGACCGTGGTGCGCAGCGCGCCCACGAAGGTGTCGACACCGACCTCGTCGATCACGGCGTCGATGCGCTCCATGATCTTGCGAACCGCGGTGATCTTCACCTTGAGGTCTGCGAGCTGCAGTTTGGGGTCGCGCACCGAATGCTGCAGGAAGGTCAGCAGATCTCGGCGCAACTCGCCGCGCTCGACGATCTTGAACGGGCTCATCCTCAGCCCGTCGTCGAACGCCGTCTCCGAACCCGAGGGCATGCCACCGGGTTCGCACGCCCCGTTCTCGCCTTCGTGGATGGTGGCGGCCACCCAGGCGATGATCTCGCCGTCGCGCATGATCGGCATGATCATCGACTGGTCGGTGTTGTGCACGTTGCCGTACCGGGCATCGTTGTGGATGAATCCGTCACCCGGGTTGACGCCGACGGTGGGTTCGTCCTTCCAGTACTTCATGATGTACCGGATTGGGTGGTGCAGGATCGCACTGAATGCGATCACCCCGTGGCAGGACAGGTACGAGACATCGCCGGAGGCGGTGTAGATGGCGGTGGTGAGGTCGCCCCATTTGGCGCCGGGGGCGGCACCTTGGGCCTCGCACATCTCATAACCCTCGTCGAGGGCGCCCGCGATGCGCTTGCGGATGCGTTCGACCTGTAGCCGGTCCACGCCTGCGGCGATGGCCAGCTCTTCATGATCCGATCGGTCGGAAATGCTGTGACTGCGCATGATTTCGCGGTCTGGGCCGAGAAACAGGGTGGTCTCGTCCATGAAGCGGTCCACCCACTGCTGTTCTTCGTCGGTGAGCGTGCCGGCCGGGCTTTCGTTGACTGTTGTCATCTTCTAGTCCTTACGTTTGTGGTCAGTCCTGCAGGAACCAGACAGCGCCCTGGGCCGTGGGCTCCAGTCGCCAACCGGGTTCGACCAGGAAGGTGGTGTTCTCGGTGGTCACGATCGCCGGGCCGGCAATGACCCGGTCGGGGGCCAGGGCGCTGTCGTCGAACACCGGGGTGTCGATCGGCTCATCAATGCCGATGAAGTGGGCGCTGCGATGTCCGACCGGCTCCGGGGCGCTACGTTGCCCACCGGCTTCGAGCGGTTCGAAGTTCACCACGTCGCCGTCCACGTAGGAAGCCACTCGAATGGTGCTGCAACGGATTCCGGCTTCCGGTGCCGCCGATGACGCTCCGAAACGGTGACTGTAGACATCGCCGAACGTCTTGATGATGTCCAGCACATCGCCGACGCCGGAGATCCGGTGGATATCCGACAGTGCCACCGCCTGAGTCAGCAGCTGGTTGCCGTAGCGCATGTCCAGCTCGAGGCGGTACTGGACGTCCAGCTCGGAGAATCCCTGCCGCACCAGGTCCTCGCGGCCGCGCGCCTCGAGTTCCGCGACGACGGCATTGAACTCGTCGTAGTTGTCGTACAGCGCCCGAGTGGTGGCGTTGTACATGGTGACGTGCACGCCTCGCTCGTGGAAGTGCAACTGCTTCATGTTGCCCGCGCCGCATGCCGAGAACACCGATGAGAAGGGTGGTGCCAGTACACGTTTGATACCGGCGTGCCGGGCAACACCACAGGCGTGCAGCGGCCCGTTGCCGCCGTAGGCCAGCATGGTGAAGTCCTCCGGCAGGTAGCCGCGCACCCGCAGCTCCTTGCCGATGCCGATGGCCATCTGCTCGTCGACACCGTCCTTGATCACGCGTGCGACCTCGATCGGGTCCATATCGAGCGGGTCGCTGAGCTCCTCCTCGATGGCGAACATCGACCGCTTGCGGTTGAGCTTGATATAGCCGTTGGCGTAGTTGTCCGGGTCGAGGTAGCCCAGCACCAGGTCGGCGTCGGTCACGGTCGGCTTCAATCCGCCTCGGTCGTAACATGCCGGGCCCGGGTTGGAGCCGGCCGACTTCGGGCCGATCTTGACGGAGTTGTGGATACGGTCGTAGCTCGCGATCGATCCGCCGCCGGCACCCAGGGTGTCCAGATGCACCATCGGCACCGACACCAGCCAGCGGTCGATGGTGGGCAGGAAGTCGTAGTGTTTGACCCCGCCCTCGGGCACCAGCCCGATATCGAAGGATGTGCCCCCCATATCGGTGGCGATGACATGGCCGAGCCCGGTCTCGTTCGAGAGATGCTCGGCGGCTCCCACCCCGGCGATGGGGCCGGAGTGGATGGTCTGCAGAGCATCGGTGGAGTTCATCTGCGCCATGCCACCGGAGTTGTGAATCACCAACATCGGCTTGTCGTAACCGAAGTCGCGCAGGTTGGCCGACAGCTGGGCCAGCGCGTGGAACATGATCTCGTGCAGATAGCCGTCGATGATCGTCGACGTGGCACGGACGTATTCGCCCTTGCGTCCCGACACCTGGTGGCCGAGCAGCATCGGGATGGCACCGAGTTCGTGCGGCGGGAACTCGTCGAGAATGATCTCTTGGATCGCCAGTTCGTGCTCGGGATTCTCGGTGGCGTTGACCAACGACACCACGATGGCTTCGGCGCCGGCATCGACAAGTTCACGGACCACGGTGCGGACATCCTCGGGGTCCAGCCGTGCGACCACCTTGCCGGCAGAGTTGATCCGCTCCTTGACTGATCGGATTAGCTGCCGCGGCACCAGGGGTTCTGGTCGTTCCGCAGCGGGCAGATTCTGCTGCATGGCGTAGTCCAAGCCCTCGCCGTAGCCTCGGCCGCGCGACAGCGGGATGGTGTCCTCGAAGCCGTGGGTGACGATCGCGGCCACCTTCGGACCGTTGCGCTCGATGAGTGCGTTGGTGCCGAGCGTGGTTGCGTATCGCACCGAATCGACCTCGGAGAGCACGGTCGAGCGGTCCAACCCGGCGCGTTTGCACGCCAGGTCCAGGGCCTCGTTGAACCCGATGGCGAGGTTGTGATGGGTGGTGAGCGCCTTGGCGTCGACGTAGATGTCGTCCCAGACGAAGAAGCAGTCGGTGAACGTGCCACCGATGTCGACCGAAATTCGTTTCATGCCAGTGGATCTCCTGATTCTCGGGTCAGTGGGTGTGGCCGGCGGCCTTGAGTGCTGCGGTGTACTTCTGGGCGTCCTCGCCGGGGCCGTAGTTGTGCGCCGCTTCGGCATCGATGCCGCGTTGTTCCCATTGCTTTCGCAGGGCCGGTATGTCGACGAGGATGTCGACGGCCGGCGGGTGCCCCGGGGGGAGGTACTCGCATTCGATCTGGGTCGCGCAGCCGGGGCAGTAGTACTCCAGGATCCGGCAGTACGTGGGGTCGGGGCTGAAGGTGTACTCGTAGCGGTCGGGGTCGATGATGGGTTGGTGGATCTCGCGGGGATCACGGTCGTACACCAGCGTTCCCGGCTTGTAGTTCTCGTGTGCCGAGCCCATGTCGTGGGCGCACACCCGGCACACCCAGCGTTCGGAGTCGAGGTCGATCACGAGGTATTCGGTCATGGGGACTCGCATGGGAGTCCTCCTTTCTGAGTGCGGGTTTGGATCAGTGGTTGTCGGTGAGCATCAGGTCGCCGGCCGCCGTGACCCGGAATGACCAGTCCGGCAGGACCCGAGCGGTGAAGAACGGGCCCTCGATGATGGCCGGCCCCGCACCGGTATGTCCGGGTGAGAGCTCATCGAGGACATGCACGGTGACGTCGTCGATCCGGTCGGCGGTCGAACGAACCGCGCGCGTTCCCTGTGCCGGGGCTGCGAGCGGCGACATCGGGACATCGGCCTCGAGGTTCGGGTGAGGCAGGGGCGCAGCGGCATTCAACCGCAGCGACACCACGGCGCCGGGATAGTCGACCTCGTCACCGGGCTCATACGGCAGCTGCGACACCGTTGCGTCGTCGGGGTTTTCGACCAGCAGCTGCCAGGTCGTCTGGCAGTCGGCCAGCGCATACCCTTCCTGGAACATGTCTCGCTCGGCGCGGGCCAGCAGTGCGCCGTGCGTCGCGCGGGCGGCGGCGGCGCTGGGCTCGTCGATCAGCACCTCGTAGGTCTTGCCGATATCGGAGAACGAGATCCCGAAGGCGGAGAACACTGCCGCGGTGCGAGGGACGAGCACCTTCTTGACACCGGCGAGGCGGGCCGCGCCGGTGGCGCTCATCGGTCCGGCCCCGCCGAATGCCAGCAGCGTGGTGCCGTCACCGACGAGGTGCGCGAACGACGCCGACAACGCCTGGAAGTAGGCATGCTCCATCCGGATCAGGGCTTCCTCCAGCGAGATTCCGAGCGGGGCCGCGATCGTTTCGGTGATCACCGCGCGGGATCTGGATGCGTCGAGGGTGAAGGTGCCGTCGAGGTAGGTGTCGGCGTCGAGGACCCCCAGCAGCAGGTTGACGTCGGTGATCGTGGCTTGCTTGCCGCCGAATCCGAAGCAGGCCGGCCCGGGTGCGGCACCGACGGACTGCGGGCCAACGGTGATGTTGCCGTCGATGACCTGGATGACCGAGGAACCCCCGACGCCCGCCGAGGATACGTCGCTCATCGGATAGGAGATCTGCACGCCTTCGATCGCGCCCCGGTCCGACACCGCCACGGATCCGTCCTCCACGACGCCGACGTCGGTTGTCGTGCCCCCGATGTCCATCATCAGTGCGTGCGACAGCCCGTATACCTTCGCCATTGCCGCGGTGCCCTCCAGACCTCCGCGAGGTCCGGACGAATATGTCTTGAGGGCAACTGA
Source organism: Mycobacterium adipatum (assembly GCF_001644575.1). Lineage (NCBI taxonomy): Bacteria > Bacillati > Actinomycetota > Actinomycetes > Mycobacteriales > Mycobacteriaceae > Mycobacterium > Mycobacterium adipatum. Next base: position 4,777,723 of record NZ_CP015596.1, on the reverse strand, counting down.
TTTCGCCACCCGGGAGGAGGCGCCGTCGTTACGGTAGACCAGCAGCGGGTTGACCACCTTGTAGTCCTGCAGGCGACGTTCGGCCCCGTAGAGGAACCGCTCCATCGTCGGATGTAAGAACGCGTTGACCACGCACGACCACACTCGTCGTGCGTCGTCGCGGTCGCCGGCCAGTTCCCAGCTGTACAGCAGCGGCACCGAGCCCAGCAGGTGGCGGGGGAACTTGCGCAGCAGTATGTGCCGCAGTCGTCGTTCCTCGTCGGCACTGCCCGCAGCGATGACGACGCGGGCCGCCCCAAGGGTGGTGAGCCGGTTCACCCTCTGGACGGCATCGAAGTCGAAGTCCTCGGCCTCGGGGTCGATCGTCAGGAATCGATCGGCCACCAACCCGGTGAACAGCTTCTCCTCTGCGGCGGTGTTCTGCATCCGGGTGTCGAGGGTGTCCAGCGTGGTGAGGATGCCGATCATCGGTCCGCGGCGCTGCACCAGGGCGTTGGTGCCCTGCGTGGTGGAGTAGCGGATGTGTTCGGTGGCGTGTAGCAGCCGGGTGGTGTCTGCCGCGCCGTAGAGGGCGGTCGACGCCTTCTCGATACCGCTGAACAGGCATTCCGACAGATCGTGGGGGGTTGTCAGGGTCTTGGTGAAGGTGAACGCACCGCCGTCCCAGACACAGATGTCGGTCAGCGTTCCGCCGTTGTCGATGTTGATGAGGGTTCCCATGGCGCTCCGTTCGTGGGACTCGCATGTGTGAATGCGTTATGCGTGCGGCATCTGTGCTGTGCACCACATCGCTTGACCAAGCGTGAACTGTGTCTCAGGCGGCAAGGTGTCCCAATATCGGACATCGGAAGACTTGGTTGTGATGTGTGTCTCGTTCACACTTGGTGACAACCGAGTCAGGAGGTGGCCATGCCCAACAGCGATATGCGGTTACTGCGGGTTGCTGCCGCACGGGCGGATTTCCTGGAGTACGGCGGCCGCGGCGCCGCCGGCGTCTCCGACGTGCTCGCCGCATCGTGGGAGCGCAGCCAGGCCGCCGGGGTGGACGTTTCGCACCCGGACGTGCAGTTCACCGATGAGATCGACACCGCCTCGCTGTTGGTCCGCTGCGCGCGACCGGTGCTACAACAGTTGGAAATCGATACTGCGGATATGCCGTTGGTCATTGCGTTGACCGATAAGAACGCTCGGGTGGTGGAGCGCATCGACAGTTCGAACGCGGTGGCCAGGCTGTTGGATCGGGTGCATCTGGCCCCGGGATTCAGTTATGCCGAGTCGACGATGGGCACCAACGGCATCGGCACGGTATTCGAAGCGGGACAGCCGGTCAGCGTGGTGGGCCCCGAGCATTTTAGCGAGAATCTGCACCTTTTCGCCTGTACCGGCGCTCCGGTGATCGACCCGGTGACGGGCCGGCTGGAGGGAGTACTCGACATCTCGACGCTCTCGTCGACCTGGAGCCCGCTGATGCACACCCTGGTCAAGAGTGCGGCCAAGGACATCGCACGCAATCTGCTGCTGGATCGCGGGCAGGCGCAGCGGGCCATCTTCGACACCTATCTGAAGGTCACCGCGCGGGCCGCGCGACAGGCGGTGTTCGCCTTCGGAGATTCGGTCTTCGTCGCCAATTCGGCCGCTCAGCAGATGTTCGACGCTGACGAGCAACGCGTCGTCCGTGAGCACGCGATGTTCCTGATGGCGGGCAAGGACCGAGTCAGCGACACCATCACCTTGCCCGGACAGCGCCTGGTCCGTATCCGGGGAACTCGGATCCTGGCGGGGGCGGAGGTGGCGGGCATGGTGGTGATCGCCGATGTCGTGACCGTGCGTCAGCCGGGGTCGCCCGGTGATTTCAGCGAGCAGAAGTTGCCTCAGGTCGCCGTCGCAACGCCGCAGACATCACAGATCGTCAGCGGTTTGTCGCGCTCGCGGGACTCCATGGCCGGCGGCACCTCGCCGGCGTGGGTCCGTGCGTGCACGGATTTGTGTCAGGCTCTCGAACAGGGTCTGCCGGCGTTGGTCGTCGGGGAACCGGGTTCGGGAAAGTTCACGTTGGTGGCCGAGTTGTTCCATGCGGTGTATCCGGGTGGACGGGCCATCTCGGTGGACGCCACCCAGCTCGGAGTCGAGGGCCCGGCCACCGACCTCGGCTCACTGCTCGGTGATCCCGCCGATCCGACACTGCACATCATCCGTGACATCGACCAGGGCAGTACCGACGGCGTCGAGCGGCTTGAGTCGTATTTCTCGGCGGTGGCGGCGATGGAGGGCCCGGCCTGGGTGGTTGCCACCGGTTCCGATTCGGCGTCTTCTGCCGATCTGCCGTTTCGTCAGCTGCTGCATCATTTCGAGTTGTCGATAGCGATTCCACCGCTGCGGTGCCGCACCGATGATTTGACGGCGCTCACTGCGGCATTGCTGCGCGGGATCGCACCTGCCCGCAAGGTGCGCCTCAGTCCAGAGGCGCAGCGACTGATCGCACGATATTCGTGGCCGCGCAACATCACTCAGCTGCGCGAGGCGCTGGTGCATGCGGTGCGGCGCAGGCCGGTGGGTGAGATCCAGGAGTCCGATCTACCCGGCTATTGCCAGACCGCGTCCCGCCACGCGTTGACCCCGCTGGAATCCGCGGAACGCGATGCCATCGTGACGGCGCTGCGTGATGCCGGCGGCAACCGGGTTGCGGCGGCCGCGCATCTGGGGATGTCGCGGTCGAGTCTGTACCGCAAGGTCAAGGCCTACGGCATCACGGCATAGCCCTGGCACGCCCACGACCAGCGCCGTCCTGGGCGGCGCTGGATTAACCCAGCTTGGCCTTGACCTGCTTGATGTTCGGGTTGGTCAGGGTGGACCCGTCGGCGAACTTCACCGTCGGTACCACGTGGTTGCCGTTGTTCACCGAGCCGACGAATTCGGCGGCCGACGGGTCGGCCTCGATGTCGATCTCGTCCCAGGCGATGCCCTCGGCCTTCAGGGCGGTCTTGAGCCGATTGCAGAAACCGCACCATGAGGTGGTGTACATGGTCAGCTGGGCTGCAGAAGTTGGGGCCATGGAGTAACCAACCTATCGACGTCGATGCGTATTTCCCGCCCACCCTATGTAACGGGACGGGCGCTGCCCATGTCGGTGCCCCCTGCCATGATGGAGCCCATGCCGTCCGTCGACAGTCTCCTCGGCGACCTCGACGACGAACAGCGCGAGGCCGTGTTGGCACCACGCGGACCGGTCTGCGTGCTGGCGGGCGCGGGCACCGGGAAGACCCGCACCATCACCCGCCGCATCGCCCACCTGGTGGTGGGCGGGCATGTCGCGCCCGGCCAGGTGCTGGCGGTGACGTTCACCGCGCGCGCAGCCGGTGAGATGCGCAGCCGGTTGCGCGCCCTCGGTGATCAGTCCGGGGTGCCGACCGCCGCGGTCCAGGCCGTCACCTTCCACGCGGCGGCGCGGCGCCAGCTGCAGTACTTCTGGCCGCGGGTGGTCGGTGACACCGGGTGGCAACTGCTGGACAGCAAGTTCTCGGTGGTGGCGCAGGCCGCGAACAAGGCGGCGGTGAAGGCGAGCACCGATGACGTGCGCGATCTCGCCGGTGAGATCGAATGGGCCAAGGCCTCGTTGATCACCCCCGAGCAGTACGCGGCCGCGGTCGCCAAGACCCGTCGCGACGTCCCGATGGACGCGGGCACCGTCGCCAAGGTCTACAACAACTACGAGCGGCTCAAAACGCACCGGGACGGCACCGCACTGCTCGACTTCGACGACCTGCTGCTGCACACCGCGGCGGCGATCGAGAACGACGCGGCGGTGGCCCAGGAATTCCGGGACCGCTACCGCTGCTTCGTCGTCGACGAGTACCAGGACGTCACGCCACTGCAGCAGCGGGTGCTCAACGCATGGCTCGGCGACCGGGACGACCTGACGGTCGTCGGTGATGCCAACCAGACGATCTACTCGTTCACCGGCGCCACCCCGAAGTTCTTGCTCGACTTCTCCCGGCGCTTCCCCGAGGCCACCGTGGTGCGGCTGGAACGCGACTACCGATCCACCCCGGAGGTGGTGTCGCTGGCCAACCGGGTGATCGCGGCCGCGCGCGGCCGGATGGCCGGCAGCAAGCTGCACCTGATCGGGCAGCGCGACCCGGGCCCCAAACCGTCCTTCGCCGAGCACCCCGATGAAGTGGCCGAGGCCACCGGCGTCGCGAAGAAGATCAAGAAGCTCATCGAATCCGGCACGCCCGCAGCCGAAATCGCGGTCTTGTACCGGATCAATGCGCAGTCCGAGGTGTATGAGGAGGCGCTCACCGAGGCCGGTATCGCCTTCCAGGTGCGCGGCGGCGAGGGTTTCTTCAGCAGGCAGGAGATCCGGCAGGCGCTGATGGCGCTGCAACGCAATGTCGATCACCCACACGATTCGCTGCCCGATCTGGTCCGGGCACTGCTGGAACCGTTGGGGTTGACCGACGAACCGCCCGCCGGCACCCAGGCCCGGGAGCGCTGGGAGGCCCTGACGGCGCTCACCGATCTGGTCGATGACGAAGTGGCGCAACGTCCTTCGCTGGATCTGCCGACGCTGCTCGCCGAGCTCCGGCAGCGCGCCGACTCCCGGCACCCGCCGGTTGTCCAGGGTGTCACGCTGGCCTCGCTGCACGCGGCCAAGGGCCTGGAATGGGATGCGGTGTTCCTGGTCGGGCTGGCCGACGGCACCATGCCGATCTCGCACGCGCTGGCCCACGGACCCGACAGCGAGGCGGTCGAGGAGGAGCGCCGGCTGCTCTACGTCGGCGTCACCCGGGCGCGGGTACATCTGGCGCTCAGCTGGGCGCTGGCCCGCACGCCCGGTGGGCGGCAGGGCCGGCGGCCCTCGCGCTTCCTCAACGGGGTGGCCCCGCAATCACCGTCGGACGCCGCGCCGTCGCGTCCGCGACGTGCCAAGGGTGCGGCGCCGCGCTGCCGGGTGTGCAACGGGGCGCTGAATTCCCCGACGGCGATCATGCTGCGCCGCTGCGAGAGCTGCCCGTCCGATATCGACACCGAGCTGCTGGCCGAACTGAAGGATTGGCGGCTGCGGATCTCCCAGGAGATGAAGGTGCCGGCATTTGTGGTGTTCACCGACAACACGCTGATCGCCATCGCCGAGACGCTGCCGGCCGATGCGGCCGCGCTGGTGGCGATTCCCGGGATCGGTGCCCGCAAGCTGGAGCAGTACGGCTCCGATGTGCTGGCCCTGGTGAAGGCTCGGTCCTGACACCGACCGGACTTCGGCCAACTGTGGTGCATATTCCGCCAAATGCGCTGGTCAGAAAATCGCTTGTGCGTTCGGGCTGTTAGGCTCTAGCCTCAAGATCACAAGTTCTTCGGGGCTACTTTTTTGTCTGGGCGAGAGGAGGGATACGGCATCATGACGATTTTCACCATGCAGCAGGGCGTAAATGTCAGCGGTATGCCGCTGTCCGTCCACGCCGTCGTCGGCATTCCCGCCGCGCATCGAGCTGGTTGGGCGCCCGCTGCCGCCGCGCCGCAGCACAAGCGCCGCGCCGCCGACGACCGCCGAGTCCGTGAAGTGGGCCCCATCTAGGTAGCCCCAGCACCGCCGAAAAGGCCACGGACCCGCGTCAACCGGATCCGTGGCCATTGTTTTCGGAACACCCGAACACTCTGGTCACCCGGTCCGGTCTCAACACCGACACCGAAACAACGACCAGGAAGTAGGGAACGACATGTCCGTCCAGGCATGCCCTGAACGAATACTCACGGTGCCGTGCCACGAGGCAGATCCCGACCTGTGGTTCGCCGAGAGCCCGTCGGAATTGGAGCGGGCCAAGGCGCTGTGCGCGGACTGCCCGATCCGCAGCCTGTGCCTGAACGAGGCGCTGGAGCGCCAGGAACCATGGGGAGTGTGGGGTGGCGAGATCATCGAGCGCGGCGCGATCGTGGCCCGCAAGCGGCCACGTGGCCGTCCGCGTAAGGACGCGCAAGCGGCCTGACCAAACAGGTCAGGCCGCTTGCCGGCGCACTATGCGACGTCGGTGAAACCCGGAACGAACTCGGTGGCAATGGCTTTCACCGGAACGTGGGCGTCCAGCTGGCAGCAGATCGCGATGGTCGACGCGATTACCCGCAGCGGGATGGCCAGGTTGGCCGGCAGGTCGAGTTGGCGCGCCATCTTCAGCTGCGCCACCGAGTTGTCCATCTGTCCGGCGGCCATCCGCTGGATCCAGCGCCGGGTGTAGTGGAAGACCTCGGTCTGCACCGGTTCGACGTACTGGCGCAGCATGTCGTCGATCTCCTGCGCCGAGACCTGCTCACCCTTCTGGATGAACCCGGCGGCTTCCATCGCGGGCAGCAGGTCGACGTAGTTCTTGTCCCTGGCCAACCGGATACAGGTGCCCAGCGAGGGCGGGAATCCGCCGGGAAGCGGTGCGACAGCACCGAAATCGATGACACCCATCCGGCCGTCGGGCATCAGCATGAAGTTGCCGGGGTGCGCGTCGCCGTGCATCATCTCCAGACGCTTGGGCGCCCCGAAGGTCAGCTCGGTGAGGCGAGTGCCCATCGTGTCGCGCTGTTCGGGGGTGCCCTCGCGGATGATGACCGACATCGGCACGCCTTCGATCCACTCGGCGATGACGACCTTGGGCGCACTCGCGATCACTGCGGGCACCACGAAATGCGGGTCGTCGGCGTACGCCTTGGCGAAGGCCCGCTGGTTGTCGGCTTCGAGCCGATAGTCCAGTTCCATCTCGGTGCGCTCGATCAGTTCGGCGACCACACTCTCGATATCGGCGCCCGGCGCGAGCTGTTTGAACACCCCGGTCAACCGCTGGATGGTCTTCAGGTCGGCGCGCAACGCCTCATCGGCACCCGGGTACTGGATCTTGACCGCCACCTCGCGGCCGTCCGACCACACCGCCTTGTGCACCTGCCCGATGCTGGCCGAGGCGACCGGCTTGTCGTCGAAGGACTGGAACCGTTCGCGCCATTTGGTACCCAGCTGCCCGTCCAGGACACGGTGCACCTTGGCCGCGGGCAGCGGCGGAGCCTCGCGCTGCAGCTTGGTCAGCGCCTCGCGGTAGGGCTTGCCGTACTGCTCGGGTATCGCGGCTTCCATCACCGACAGGGCCTGCCCGACCTTCATGGCGCCGCCCTTGAGTTCACCGAGCACGGTGAACAGCTGCTGGGCAGCCTTGTCCATCAGCTCCGCGGTGACTTCGTCCTTCGATTTACCGGCCAGCCGCTTGCCGATCCCGAGCGCGGCCCGTCCGGCGATGCCGACGGGCAGTGAGGCCAGCTTCGCATTGCGCGCGACGCTGCCTCGTTTAATTTCAGACACCTAACCATCATCCATGACGAGGCTGAATGTGCCGCAACGAACGGGCAACATGTGGTGTCAGCAGCCGCAGGCCGGGTGGCGTGACCAGCGCCTGGTCACCACCGAGCCGCTGCCGACATCGAATTCGACGGTGGTGTCCAGTGTCATCGGCTCCGGCGGCGGACCCTCGGTACCCGCCCCTTCCCGCAGCGCCCGCAGGACCTGCTCCACCTGGGTGAGGGCCAGTGCGGCGGTGCCGAGCACGGTGGCCCGGTCGGCGGTGGTCACGGCGTGCCGCAGCTGTGCGGCCAGCACCGGCCACGCCGCATCCCGCTCGCTGCGGTGCAGATCGGCGCACGCCAGGCACGATGTCAGCCCGGGAATCACCAACGGCCCGACCAGTCCGGTGCCGTCACGCACCCGGACCGGCAGGTGCGGCACCCGGGCGGTGTGCAGATCGCGCAGCACCCGCGGGTCGGTGATCAGTGCATCGGCCAGCACCACCAGGTCGGTGTGGTCGGTGGTCACCACCGCGTGGCGCCGGCTGCTGCGGGTCACCCGGGTCCCCGAGGAGCGCAGCGACCCGGACAGCAGATCCGACAGCGGTCCGCGGCCGTGCACCCGGACCGACACGGACCGCAGCGGCGGCCGGCTCGGGGTCACCACGCCCGCGGCGACGAGGCCGTCCAGCAGTTCCGTGACGGCCTCCCGGGACGGCTCGGGGTGGCCCGCGCGGGCGACCAGGTCACCGACGGTGACCGGGTCCTGCATGGAACGCAACAGCCGGGCCAGCGCCGGGCCGGTCAGTCCGGCCGGGGGGTGCACCAGGACGGCGCGACGCGGATCCCAGCCCACCTGCACGGTGGCGTCGGGACGCAGCAGGACCGGCATCGCCGGGTTCAGTGCGTAGCGCCGCATGTCATGACTGTGTCACGACGGGCGCACCCGCCGCGTCAGTTATCCACAGGGCCTTCGGGGCCCTCGTTGCGTTCCAGGTCTTCCAGCAGCTGGTCGATGCCGCTGGTATCACCGCCGATGGCCCGGTCGATGAAGGCGGCCGGTTCGTCCAGATCGGCGGCACCGGGCAGCAGGTCGGGGTGCTGCCACACCGCGTCGCGGGCATCGGCGCCGACGGCCTCGGTCAGCTTCTCCCACAGGGCGGCGGCCTCGCGCATCTTGCGGGGCCGCAGTTCCAGCCCGACCAGGGTTGCGAAGGTCTGCTCCGCGGGACCACCGGTGGCGCGGCGACGGCGCATCGTCTCGCTGAGCGCCTCGGTGCCCGGCAGCCGGTCCCCGAGCGCGGCGATCACGACGGTCTGCACCCAGCCCTCGATGAGCGCCAGCAGGGTCTCCAGCCGCTCCAGCGCCGCGGTCTGCTCCGGGGTGGACTTGGGTTCGAACATGCCCTGGCTGAGCAGCTGCTCCATGGCCGCCGGGTCGGCCAGCGACGCCGGGTTGAAGCCTTGGGCCATGTCCTCGATACCGGACATGTCGATCTTCATGCCCTTGGCGAACGCCTCGACGGCGCTGAGCAGCTGGCTGGACAGCCACGGCACATGACTGAACAGCCGGTGATGGGCCGCCTCGCGGGCGGCCAGGAAGGTCAGTACTTCGCTGCGGGGCTGCTCTAGACCCTCGGTGAGTGCGTCCACGGCCTGCGGCATCAGGGCGGCGACACCCTTGGGGCCCAGCGGCAATCCGATATCGGTGGAGGTCAGCACCTCCTTGGACAGTTTGCCGAGGGCTTGCCCCAATTGGCTGCCGAAAGCCATCCCGCCCATCTGGGACATCATGGCCAGCAACGGGCCGGCCATCGCCTGGGCCTCTTGCGGCAGCGCGGAGGCCCACACGGTGGAGATCTGCTCGGCCACCGGGTCGCACAACCGCTTCCAGGTGTCCAGGGTGTTGTCCAGCCACTCGGTCGGCGTCCACGCCACCGTGCGGGTGGTGCCCGCCGGCAGGGCGGTGGCCCCGTCGAGCCATGTCTCGGCGAGGCGCACCGCATCGGCGATCGCGGTGGCGGTGGACTCGGGCACCGGTGCGACGAAACCGATGGAACTCGACGCCAGCTGGCGGGCCAGGTCGTAGTTCACCGGTCCGGCCTGCTGCCCGGCGCCGGCCATAGTGCCTGCACCGCTGAACATCTCGCCGAGGCGGGTGAAGATCTGGCCGAGATCGGACATGTCGAAACCTTCACCGCCCAGCCCGAACGGATCCCCGGAGGGATCTTTCTTGCGCTTGTCAGGATCCGGGTCATCTCCGTGAGAGAAGCCGAAGGGCAGGTCAGCCATACCGTCAACGGTACCCACCGGCGGTGTCGCGGGTGGGCCCGTGGGTCACGCTGTGGGTGAACGCGCTCTACTGTGGGCGGCGTGAACAGGCGGATTTTGACGCTGGTGGTCGCGCTCGTGCCGATCGTGGCGTTCGGGTTGCTGCTGTCGGTGGTGACGGTGCCCTTCGTCGCGTTGGGTCCGGGGCCGACATTCGACACCCTCGGTGAGATCGACGGCAAGCAGGTCGTGGACATCAAAGCCACCGACGGGGTCGCCGGTCAGGTTACCCATCCGACCTCCGGGCACCTGAACATGACGACGGTGTCCCAGCGGGACGGCCTGAGCCTGGGCCAGGCGCTGGTGTTGTGGATGTCGGGCCGCGATCAGCTGATCCCGCGCGAGCTGGTCTACCCGCCGGACAAGTCGAAGGACGACATCGACAAGGGCAACACCGAGGACTTCAAACGTTCCGAGGACGACGCCGAATACGCCGCACTGTCCTACCTGAAGTACCCGAAGGCCGTGACGGTGGAGTCCGTCGAAGAGAAGGGGCCCTCGGCCGGGAAGCTGGAACGCGGCGATGCCATCGACATGGTGAACAACATCGAGGTGCCCGACCTCAAGGCCTTCCAGGATGTCGTGAAGAACACCAAGCCCGGCGATCAGATCGTGATCGACTACCGGCGCAAGAACGGCGGCGTCGGCACCGCCACCATCACGTTGGGCAAGCACCCCGACAAGGAGCAGGGCTACCTCGGTGTCGGGGTGTTGGACGCGCCGTGGGCGCCGTTCGACATCGAGTTCAACCTGGCCAATATCGGCGGGCCGTCGGCGGGCCTGATGTTCAGCCTGGCCGTGGTGGACAAGCTGACCACCGGTGAACTCAACGACGGCAAGTTCGTCGCCGGCACCGGCACCATCGACGCCGACGGCAAGGTCGGTTCCATCGGCGGCATCACGCACAAGATGGTGGCCGCGCGCGAAGCGGGTGCGACGGTGTTCCTGGTCCCCGCCGAGAACTGCGCCGAGGCGCGCACCGCCCACGAAGACGGTCTGCAACTGGTCAAGGTGGAGACGCTCACCACGGCAGTGGACGCGTTGAACACGATTTCTGCCGGTGGCGAACCCCCCACATGCTGAGAAGTTCCTTGGCAGGCACTGCGTAGAGTTGGGACAAGACGTGGCCCCTCGACCGGGATTCAGACATGCTGAGGCCACCGATCATGGACTGGAGTTGAAGAGTTGGGTATGCGGCCCGCGGCACGAATGCCGCAGCTGACACGACGGAGCCGGGTTCTCATCGGCGTCGCGGTAGCTGTAGTCCTGTTGTTGTTGGTGGGCCCCCGGTTCATCGACGGATATGTCGACTGGCTGTTCTTCGGCGAGCTCGGCTACCGCTCGGTGTTCACCACGGTGCTGTTCACCCGCATCGTGCTGTTCCTGGTGGTGGCGTTGCTGATCGGAGCGGTGGTCTTCGCGGCCATGACGCTGGCCTATCGCACCCGCCCGGTGTTCGTGCCGACCGTGGGCCCCAACGACCCGGTGGCCCGCTACCGCACCACCGTGATGAGCCGGCTGCGGCTGTTCGGTATCGGCATCCCGGTGTTCATCGGTCTGCTGGCCGGCATCGTCGCGCAGAGCTACTGGCCGCAGGTGCAGCTGTTCCTGCACGGCGGCGAGTTCGGGATCACCGACCCGCAGTTCGGCATCGATCTCGGCTTCTACGCCTTCGACCTGCCGTTCTATCGGCTGGTGCTGACCTACCTGTTCGTCGCGGTGTTCCTGGCGTTCGTGGCCAACCTGTTGGGCCACTACCTGTTCGGCGGGATCCGGCTGGCCGGGCGCTCCGGCGCGCTCAGCCGCGCGGCCCGTATCCAGCTGATCGCGCTGGCCGGCACCCTGGTGCTGCTCAAGGCCGCCGCGTACTGGCTGGACCGGTACGAACTGCTGAGCAACACCCGCGCCGGTAAGCCCTTCACCGGTGCTGGCTACACCGATATCAACGCGGTGCTGCCGGCCAAGCTGATCCTGCTGGCCATCGCCGTCATCTGCGCGGTCGCGGTGTTCTCCGCGCTGGTCCTGCGTGATCTGCGTATCCCGGCCATCGGTCTGGTGCTGCTGCTGCTGTCCTCTCTGGTGGTGGGCGCGGGCTGGCCGCTGGTCGTCGAGCAGTTCAGCGTCAAGCCCAATGCGGCGCAGAAGGAAAGCGAGTACATCAGTCGAAGTATCGACGCGACCCGGCACGCCTACGGGCTGACCGACGACGTGGTGACCTACCGCGACTACAGCGGTGACGCCAACGCGACGGCCCAGCAAGTGGCGGCCGACCGGGCCACCACCTCGAACATCCGGCTGCTCGACCCGACCATCGTCAGCCCGGCCTTCACCCAGTTCCAGCAGGGCAAGAACTTCTACAACTTCCCCGACCAGCTTTCGATGGACCGCTACACCGGCCCCGACGGCCAGATCCGCGACTACGTGGTGGCCGCGCGTGAGCTCAACCCGGACCGCCTCATCGACAACCAGCGGGACTGGATCAACAGGCACACCGTCTACACCCACGGCAACGGCTTTGTCGCCTCGCCGGCCAACACGGTGCGTGGTGTCGCCAACGACCCCAACCAGAACGGCGGATACCCGGAGTTCCTGGCCAGCGTGGTCGGGGCCAACGGCGGCGTGGTGTCCCCGGGCCCGGCACCGCTGGATCAGCCGCGGATCTACTTCGGCCCGGTGATCGCCAGTGCCCCCGACGATTACGCGATCGTCGGCAAGAGCGGTGACGTCGACCGTGAATACGACTACGAGACCAACATGGAGACCAAGAACTACACCTACGGTGGCACCGGCGGTGTGGGGATCGGCAACTGGATCAACCGCGGTGTGTTCGCGGCCAAGTTCGCCGAGCGGAACTTCCTGTTGTCCAACGTGATCGGCGAGAACAGCCGCATCCTGTTCAACCGTGACCCCGCGCAGCGGGTCGAGGCCGTCGCGCCGTGGTTGACCACCGACAACGGGGTCTACCCGGCGATCGTCAACAAGCGGATGGTCTGGATCGTCGACGGGTACACCACCCTGGACAACTACCCGTACTCGGAGTTGACCACGCTGTCGAACGCCACCATCGACTCCAACGAGGTGGCCGTCAACCGGCTGCTGCCGGATAAGCAGGTGTCCTACATCCGGAACTCGGTGAAGGCCACCGTGGATGCCTATGACGGCACGGTGACGCTGTACGCGCAGGACGAGACCGATCCGGTGCTCAAGGCGTGGATGTCGGTTTTCCCGGACACGGTGAAGCCCAAGTCGGAGATCTCCGCGGACCTGCAGGCCCATCTGCGCTATCCCGAGGACCTGTTCAAGGTGCAGCGTGCGCTGCTGGCCAAGTATCACGTGGATGATCCGGTGAAGTTCTTCACCAACGCCGACTTCTGGGATGTCCCACTGGATCCGAACCCGACGGCCAGTAGCTTCCAGCCGCCGTACTACATCGTGGCCAAGGATCTGGCCCAGCAGGAGAGCGACTCGGCGTCGTTCCAGTTGACCAGTGCGATGAACTGGATCAGGCGTGACTTCCTGGCCGCCTATATCAGCGCGAGCTCGGATCCCGACACCTACGGCAAGCTCACGGTGCTCACGATCCCGGGCCAGGTCAACGGGCCGAAGTTGGCGTTCAACGCCATCAGCACCGATACCGCGGTGTCCACGGAGCTGGGCCAGATCGGGCGTGACGGCCAGAACCGGATTCGCTGGGGCAACCTGCTGACCCTGCCGATCGGCAACGGTGGCCTGCTCTATGTGGCGCCGATCTACGCCTCGCCGGGGGCCAGCGATGCCGCGTCGACATACCCACGGCTGATTCGTGTCGCGATGATGTACAACGACAAGGTCGGCTACGGTCCGACGGTCCGCGATGCCCTCGATGAGATCTTCGGTGCCGGTGCGGGCGCGACCGCGACAGGTCCGGCGCCGGCCGAGGGACAGCCGGCGGCGCGGCCGCCGGCGCAGCCCGCGGCCAACCCGCAGGCCACTCCGCCGCAGCAGGGGAGTGCGCCCAGCGCGCCACCGCCCGCCGCCGCGGTTCCGGGCGGACCGGTGCAGTTGTCGGGGGCCAAGGCCGCCGCCCTGCAGGAGGTCAATGCGGCGCTGGACAATATGCAGACCGCCCAGACCAGCGGTGATTTCGCCGAGTTCGGCGAGGCGCTGCAGCGCCTCGACGACGCGATGAACAAGTACCGCGAGGCCCGGTAGCTCCACCCGCCGACAGTGCGGTCCCATCCGCAACACCCCGAGAGGGTGCGGATGGGACCGCACTTTCGCGTGCGCGGGCTGACTTGCGGGCGGCTCCAAGAAGATGCCAAGTGGGCCGGGCGAAGGTGGGGACCGATGAACAGCCCTGCCCGAAAGGACCCTCGAATGACCCTGGCCGAATCTGTCGACAGGAGCGTGGTGTCGGCACTGCCCGACCACGTCAGCGCCCTGGTCGCGCTGCGCGGCGAGCCCGGCTACGAGCGCTGCACCCCGTGGAACGTCGCCGTGCCGGTGCAGCCCGCGGCCGTGGTGTTCGCCACGTCGCCGCATCACGTCGCCGAAGCTGTGCGCTTCGCCGCCGCCCACGGTCTGCGGGTGACGGTGCAGGCGACCGGGCACGGCGCCATCCCGGTGGCCGCGGACACCATTCTGGTGCAGACCAGCGCAATGACCGACTGCGTGGTGGACCTGCCGACGCGGACCGCCCGGGTGGGAGCCGGCGCGCGGTGGCAGCACGTGCTGGACGCCGCCGCACCGCACGGGCTGGCTCCGCTGTGCGGATCCTCTCCGAGTGTGGGCGTGGTGGGGTTCCTCACCGGCGCCGGTGTCGGTCCGCTGGTGCGCAGCGTCGGCGTGTCCTCGGACTACGTGCGCGCCTTTGACGTGGTGACCGGGGCCGGTGAGTTGCTGCATGTGACCCCCGAGGACCATGCCGAATTGTTCTGGGGGCTGCGCGGCGGCAAGGCCACCCTCGGCATCGTCACCGGCGTCGAGATCGATCTGCTGCCGATCTCCGAGTTCTATGGTGGCGCACTCTATTTCGACGGTGCCGATGCCGCGGCGGTGCTGGGTGGCTGGCAGCAGTGGAGTGCCGGGCTGCCGGAGAACATCAACACGTCCATCGCCTTTCAGCAGTTGCCGCCGTTGCCCGGGGTGCCCGAGGAGCTGGCGGGCCGACTGACCGTCGCGGTGCGCTACACCGCGCTGGATGACTTCGCCGAAGCGGCAGCGATGTTGGCGCCGATGCGGGAGGCGGCCACGCCGGTGCTCGACACCGTCGGGGTGCTGCCGTATGCGGCGATCGGCGCGGTGCACGCCGACCCGGTGGATCCGATGCCGACGTACGAGGAGCAGGTATTGCTGCGCGAGTTGGGTTCGGCGGCAGTCGATATCCTGCTGACGGCTGCGGGCCCGGGTTCGGCGTCGGTGCAGACCATCGTGGAGGTGCGGCTGCTCGGCGGGGCGATGGCCCGCCAGGCCCCGCACCCCAGCGCGTTCTGCCATCGCCAGGCGGCGTACGCGGTCACCATCATCGGGGTGCCGGTGGGGCCGGCCGCGGAGCTGGTGCCGGCCCAGGCTGGCGCGCTGGCGCGCGCGCTGCAACCGTGGTCGACCGGCGGACTGCTGCCCAATTTTGCGCCCGCAGCGAACGCGGAGCGGATGGCGCGGGTCTATGACGAAGACACCCGGCACTGGCTGGCGGTGTTGGCCGACCGGTACGACCCGGCGGGGGTCTTCAAGACCGGTCTGGTGGTGCGCTTTTCGGCGTAGAAACCGGCGCTGAGCACCCGATTTGGTGCGCTGCACTCCCTTGGGTAATGTTGTGTTCACCGACGCGGGGTGGAGCAGCTCGGTAGCTCGCTGGGCTCATAACCCAGAGGTCGCAGGTTCGAATCCTGTCCCCGCTACTATTGTGATGTCGCAAGACATCGGAATAGCCGCGGACCTACTTTAGGTCCGCGGTTTTTTCCGTTTGGGGCCTTTGGGTGCGCCGGTGGGTTGGTAGTCCCTGGTGGGGTCGAGGGTGAAGTCGCGGAGTGTTTCTCCGGTGGCGGCGTTGATGACGGTGATGTGGTGGTCCTGGGCCAGGATCAAGACGCGGGTTCGGTAGTGGTGTCGGCCGATGCCGATGTGGTGCAGTCGTCCGTTGACTCGTAGGGTGACGGCTCCGGCTTGGTCGACGCGGTCGGTGCGTACGCGGTTGTGGGTGTCGAGTCGGGTTGCTGGGTCGGCTTTGGGGCGGCTGGTGTAGATCGTGGTGGGGGTTGCGTGGTGGGGCAGCGAGCGATGTGGGCGGCGGTGGTTGAACCGTCCTGGGTCTGGTGGAGATCGTGATCGCACCAGGAGGATGTTGTTGTGGCTGCGCCGAGGAAGTTCGACCCGGAGACCCGTGAGCGGGCGGTACGGATGTATCAGGACCGGATTAGTCAGGCCGGGGATTCCAAGCGAGGGGCTCGTCGCTATGTCGGCGAGATCCTTGGGATCAATGAGGCCACGTTGCGCAACTGGGTGGAGGGCCGTTACGGCTCGACTGACCCCGGGGCTGGGCAGGGGTCTGGTGACCCGGTTGCGGAGTTGACGGCGTTGCGTCGGGAGAATGCCGAGTTGCGCAGGGCTAATGAGATTCTCAAGACAGCGACAGCGTTTTTCGCGGCGGCGGAGGTCGACCGCCGACTTCGGTGATCGTCGAGTACATCGACGCTCATCGTCACCGGTTCGGGGTCGACCCGATCTGCACCGTGCTTTCGAGCTACGGCGTCAAGATCGCCCCGTCCACCTACTACGCGGCCAAAGCCCGCGGCCCAGTCAGCGACACTGCCTGGAACCAAGCGCACGCCGCCAACACCGTGCACCAGCTGTTCGTCGACAACCGGCGGCTCTACGGGGTCCGCAAGATGTGGCACGCCATGAAACATGCAGGCCACGACATCGGGCGTGATCAGGTGGGCCGGCTGATGAGCATCTGCGGGATCAGCGGTGCGGTGCGTGGCAGACGACGCACCACGGTCACCACTACCGCTGATCCGGGGGCGGCGCGCCATCCCGATCTGATCGCCCGGCAATGGGGTGCGCCCACGCGTCCCGATCAGTGGTGGGTCGCTGATTTCACCTACACCTGGACGCTGGCAGGGTTTGTCTACACGGCGTTCTGCGTCGATGTGTATTCACGGCGGATACTGGGCTGGCGGGTGATGTCGACCAAGGCGACACCGCTGGTGCACAGTGTCCTCGAGCAGGCTGTGTTCACTCGGCGCAGAACTGATTTCCATTTCACGACAACAGGTTTGGTGCACCATTCCGATGCCGGAAGTCAGTACACATCGCTGGCCTTCACCGATGCATTGCACGACTCCGGTATCGCGGGATCGATTGGTTCGGTCGGTGACGCCTTGGACAACGCATTGATGGAATCCGCGATCGGTCTCTACAAGACCGAGCTGATCAATCGCACCCAGTCCTGGACAGGGCGGGCCGAGGTGGAACGAGAAACCGCCGCCTGGGTGCATTGGTACAACACCACCCGCCTGCACTCGGCTCTGGACTATCTCTCGCCCTGCCAGCACGAGGACCGGTACCGTCACACCGTCGCCTCCACAGCAGAGGTGGCATAACCGAAGGTCTCCACCCAGACCAGGACGGTTCAGCGATCACCCCGATCTGATCCAAGGACACCCGCCCGTCCCGTAAGCCTTGGGTGCAGCGGGGAAGTTCGTCGATGCGGTGCGCGACGGTGACCATGGTCTCGGCCCGCCGCGGGCTCACCCCGGCCTTCCACGCCACCAAAGCCTCGATCGACCGGCACCCGGTCGCGCCCCACAACGCGTTGCCATCCTCGGAGCCCGCGCCGTCGATCTCGGCGATGATCTCCACCAACCGGCCATCGATCGCATTGCGCTGCCCGGTCAACTCCGCCATCTCCTCGAACAACACCTCGATACGCTTGGGCGCGAACCGATCCCGATCCAAAGGCGCTGTCGGAGGCGGCATACCACGATTTTAAAGAGGTGGTCCGACAAGTTGAGTCGAGTGCGTACCGCTTTTCTTGCCGGGATTCCGCGGCGGTTGGTTGGCGCGCCGATCAGGCGAGGTCTGCGCCCGCCACGTTGCGCTCGCCCGGCGCCTGCGCGCATGACGAGCACTCGGCCGAATCGATGTCGATGTGTCCACAGCTGGTGCAGATGAAAGGAATCATGGGCGGCCTTCGGGTCAGTGGTACGGCGCCGAATCGCGCCATTGGCACGCATGTACCCCGCGCACCTGCGAGTCCAAACCGGCACCGGGTAAACGTGAGATGAACACGGGTGGCGCCGGAGCCCGGACCGATCCGGGGGTCCGGTGCCACCGGGTCGATCAGTAGTCCCAGACCGCCGGGATGAACCGGAACCCACTGCCTGTGGCCGCAACATGGCAGACCGACGGGAACGGCAGGTGGGTGGCGACCAGCTGCTCGCGAGTGGCCGCCAGTTCGGTCAACAGCTGGATCCGGACCCGCGCCGACTCCTCGGGGTCGTGTTCGAATCCGTTCTGCCATTCGGGGTTGTCGAACCCGGGCTGAAACACCGCGTCACCGGCGAACGTCAACGCCCCGCCGCGGGACTCGATGCGCACGATGCTGTGCCCGGGTGTGTGGCCACCGGTGCGGCGCAGCAGCACGCCGGGCGCCACCTCGTACTCGTCTTCGAAGGTCCGCAGCTGGCCGCGGTAGAGCTCCAGGAATTGCGCGGCGGTCTGACGCAGCACCGGCGGGATGGCGGCCGGCATGACGGTGCGGGTGAAGTCGGGTGCCGCCCAGAACTCCGCTTCGGCAGTGGCGACATGCACGCGCAGGTCCGGCCGCAGTTTGTTGCGCAGCCCGTCCACGAGCAGCCCGCCGATATGGTCCATGTGCAGGTGGGTGAGCACCACGTCGGTCACCGAGGACGGTTCGATACCGGCGGCCACCAGACGCGTGCTCAGCTGACCGGCCCGTGGGAAGTCCGGGAACTCGGTGCCCAGGCCCGAGTCGATCAGGATCGTCTTGCCGCCGCTGCGCACCACGGCCACGTTCAGCGGCCAGTCCAGGATCTCCGGCGGCAGGAACATGTCCTTGAGCCAGGCCGAGTACTCGGCGGGCTCGACGTTGGTGGCCATCGTCGACGCGGTGATCGGCAGCACCCCGTCGCTGATCACCAGCACATCGATATCGCCCACTTTCAATGCGTAGCGTGACGGCACCAGCTCGTCGAGCCCCGTCCTACCCAGATCTGCAACGCTGTCCACGCTCATGCTGTTCTCCTGATCCTTGTGTCGACGAAGGTGCGGGCTGCCCTTCTACCCGCTCGAACGCACGCTTTCCGCAGAGTTTTCCCGTTCAGGCATCCTGGAGGTATGAACTCGTCTCTGGAGGCCATGCCTGACGCTCTGCTCGCAGAGTTTCACGTGTTGCGCGAGGAGTTCTCGCGATTCATGTTCGCGTACAAGTTCGGCATGGACGAGGTGACCACCAAGGTCTCCATCCTGCAGCAGGAGTTCAAACACCTGCAGAAGTACAACCCGATCGAGCATGTGGCGAGTCGGCTCAAGACGGCCGAAAGTGTGCTGGACAAGATTGCCCGCAAACAGTGTGAGCCGCGTTTCGAGGAGATTCGCGCCAAGATCACCGACATCGCCGGTGTCCGGGTCACCTGCTCGTTCACCTCCGACGTCTACTTGATCTCCGATGCCCTCACGCGGCAGGACGATCTCACCGTGCTGCAGCGCAAAGATTATGTGGCCGAGCCCAAGCCGAATGGGTATCGCAGCCTGCACCTGATCGTCGAGGTGCCGGTCTTCCTGTCCAGTGGTGTGGTGGACGTTCCGGTCGAGATACAGATACGCACCGTGGCGATGGACTTCTGGGCCAGTCTCGAACACAAGATCTTCTACAAGTACTCCGGGGATGTGCCGCCCCACATCGCGCGCAGCCTGCAGGAGGCCGCCACGACCGCGGCGCGACTCGATGACGAGATGGAGAGTCTGCACCATGATGTGCACGGTGCGCTGCCGCCCGTGCCGGTCGAGATGGCCAACGGCAGCATCCCGATCCCGGACGCCGTGCTGGCCCGCTTCGCCCAGCAGCGGGTGACATTCGCGCCGCTGATCTAGCGGGCCGGCGAGAAGCGTTGCCGCGCAGGCACCCGTTCGCGTGCCCTACGCCTGCGGAGCACCCAGCGGGAACTGCGTGATGGCTCGTTCGAGGACGTCGCGCAAAGTCCCGGCGGCGGGAACGTCCAGCCAGAACTGGACAGCGGTGTGGATGGCGGCCACGACGGTCGCCGCGGCCAGGCGTGGCGCGAGGTCGACAGTCGGGTCGGTGCCACTGCGAATGCCGATCTCGGCGGCGATGACTCGTTCGATCGTGATATCGGACCTTCGTTCCTCCGCGTACAGCGAAGGTTCATTGCGGATCAGCCGACTGCGGGCTAGCCAGTCGCGATCCGGCTCGTCGGCGAACAGGGCGAGGGCGGCCGCGCGGAGAGCCTCGTGCAGCGGCTCCTCGGCGGGCCGGGCGCGAAGTGCTGCGCACAAGACTTCGGTCCGGATCCCCGCGACGCCGACGATGGCCGCCTCCTTGCTCGGAAAATAGTTGTTGAACGTTCTGGGTGAGACGCCGGCTTCTGCGGCGATGTCCTCGGTGCGGACCGCCGCGACGCCCCGTTCGACGGCCCGTCGCGATACATCTCCTCGAGTCGCACGGACTCGCCGCTTTCGCTCACCTGGCGGGCAAATCCGAGTGCGCCGTGAATCTGGATCGCTTCGCGGACAAGATCGTTGGCCAACCGGGTGCCGTAGGCCTTGGCCATCGCGGCTTCGGGTTCGGCGTTTCGTTCGCCCCGATCGAGCAGTGTGGCGGCCTTTTGATAGAGGCCGCGTGCGCATTCGATTTCGGTGGCTCGTTGTGCCATGGTGAACTGCCAGTGCTGCATCGCGCCCAGTGGTCCGCCGAACACGTGGCGGGTGCGCAGTCGATGCACGGCGAGGTCCAGTGCGGCCTGCGCGACGCCGACACCCGCGGCGCCGATGCCGACCCGGCCACGGACGAGGGCGGACAGCGCGACCGAAAGCCCGTTGCCCGCGTGGCCGAGCAGATTCGCGTGCGGGACCAGGACATCGGTGAAGACAATGTCGGCGGTGATCTGACCGCGATGACCCATTTTCAGGTCGGGGGAGCCGATCCGCACCCCCGGTGACGAGAGGTCGATCAGCAGCATGGTCGCGCGATCACTGCCGGCTCCGGCGCGCACCAGAACCGAGACCCAGCCCGCGACAACACTGTTCGTGATCCACCGCTTGCGCCCGTTGACGACGAATCCCGCCGGGGTTTCCTCGGCCACGGTCTGCATGCGCTGCGCGGTGAGATCGGAGCTGGTGTCGGGCTCGGTGGTGGCGAAGGAGAACGCGGTCTGCCCGCTGACCAACTCGGGGATCAGGCGGCGGCGCAGATCGTCGGTGGCGAAGGTGAGGGTCTGCGGCACCAGGATGCACTGCCCGTCGTAGACGCCGGCCATCGAGGAGGAGTGATACGCGATCTCCTCGGTGACGGTGCAGGTGCCGAGCATCGGGTGGCGCAGTCCTCGACCGAACTCGGGTCCGAACGGCACGGCGAACAGGCCCTCGTCGGCAAGCCCACGGAAGGCGGTCCACGGAAAGCTGTCGGAGGACTCTTCGCGCTGGCCGATCTCGCGTGCATACGGGGCCAATCGCCGTTCGACGGCGGCGCGCGCCTGGGTGCGCAGGCCGATGATCTCGTCGGGTAGCCAGACATCGTGGGTCATGCGGTCCTGGGTCCGCGGTACCGCGGGACCGATGGGCGGGGCGTCCGGGGTCGACATGGGGACTCCTTCGTGGGTTGGGCCCATCATAGCAGTCAATGTTGACTGTTTATTGGCGGAGCGGTTCGCCCAGCAGAAATGTCCGGGCGGTGCTGCGCCACAGCGCGACGTGGGGATCGGTCGCCGGATCGCGGTCGACAAAGGTGTAGGTCAGCGCGATGCCGCGCATGCTGGCGAACACCACATCGCGCATCAGGTCGAAGCGCGGGTGGCTGCTGTGCACCGGCCCGAACATGGTGGCAATCACGTTCTGGATCGCACGGCCGAGGCGGCGCTCGGCTGCGGCCACTTCGTCGCGCAGCGCCGCGTCGGTACGTGCGGCCGACCACAGCTCCATTGCGGCCCAGAAGTACGGTTGTCGAAAAGTGCTCCACAGCTGGGCAATTGCATGATCGATCCGTGCCGGGCCGCCAGGGTCGGGATCATCTGCGCGCTCAAACCAATGCTCCATCTCGGCGATACGTTCGCTGGCGAGATGATGTGCGGCGGCAACCAGCACCGCGTCCCTTGAGGGAAAGTGGTGCAGCAGTCGTCCGCGGGTGACACCCGCGCGTTCCTGGATGGCCACCGTGGTGGTGCCGTTGTAGCCGCGTTCGACGAGAATGTCGACGGCCGCATCGAGAATCAGTGTCCGACTGTCGGCGCGACGGCTCGCTTGGGATCTTCGGGCCGGTGCAGCGGCGGCTTTCATTTACGCATCGTAGCCGGTGTACCTCGCATTTGCGGTCAGTGCAGACGGTTAGTTGTCTGACATGGTGTGGATTCGGGCGGCTTCCGTCCCGCATTGTTGTCTGCTCGCATCCGGTGCGAAACATGTCCAGAGTGGGTACCCCAGCTCGTCGGCACAGGGCCGCGCGGAAACGGGAGGTCACGATGCTGGGTTGGCTCGATCGCGTTCAGCAGCGCAGCCGCGCGGCCGGATTCGCCATCGCCGTCGTCTACAAGTACATCGACGACCAGGCCAATTACCTCGCCGCATTGATCACCTACTACGCCTTCGTCTCGCTGTTCCCGCTGTTGCTCCTGCTCACCACCGCGCTCGGGGTGGTGCTGCGCGACCGGCCGGAATGGCGCGAGCAGATCGTCGATTCCGCGCTCAGCCAGCTGCCGCTGCTGGGCAACCAGATGAGCGAGCCCAGCGCACTCAGCGGTGGCACCACCGCCGTGGTGGTCGGCATTGTCGGCGCACTCTACGGCGGCCTCGGCGTCGGTACTGCATTGCAGAACGCGATGGACACCGTGTGGGCGGTACCCCGATACGTGCGGCCCGATCCGATCAAGGCACGGGTGCGCAGCCTCATGCTGCTGATCGTGCTGGGATCGGCGCTCATCGCCACCACGCTGCTCACCGCGGTCGGCAAGAACTGGTCCGATCTCGGGTTCATCGGCACCGTCGCGATCGTGGTCGCGTCGTTGCTGCTGAACACCGGGGTATGCGTCGCCGCGTTCCGGGTCACCACCGTCCGGCCGTTGACGGTCCTGCAGGTCCTGCCGGGAGCGGTCGTCGCGGCGGTGCTGTGGCAGATGCTGCAGTGGTTCGGCGCCGGCTACGTGTCCTCGGTCGTCGCGTCGGCCAGCGTGACCAACAGCGTGTTCGCAATCGTGCTGGGGCTGCTGGCCTTCCTTTATCTGGTCGGCACCTCACTGTTGGTGTGCGCCCAGATCAACGCGGTGCGGGTGGACCGGCTGCACCCACGCGCGCTGCTCACCCCGTTCACCGACAACGTCGACCTGACTCCAGCGGACCGGCGGGTCTATGCCGGTCAGGCAGAAGCGCAGCAGGCCAAGGGATTTCAGCGGGTGGACGTCAGTTTCCACGCTACCGATGTCGCTGACGACGTTTCCCGAGTCGGTGACGGGGGTATTGCCGGGACGAATCAGGAGAGGGGAGGGCGCTTGTGAGCGTCACGGCACGGGCACGATCTGCGGCGCGTTTCGGCGTGAAGGTGCAGCGCAGGGTCGTGATCGTCCAACTGCTGTGGTGGCCCACGCTGCTGGTGGCCGGCCTCGCGATCGGCACCGCCACAGTGGTCGCGGTCAAACGTCGCGGCAGCGCCGGCGCCGCCCCGGAATCGGTCACCGCAGCGGCGCCGGGCGTTCACCCGGCGCGCGACCGCCCACATCTTTAGGCTGAGATCGTGTCAGTGCCGACGCGTGTGGCGCCGCCGTCTCCGGTCTGTTCCGGGAACGGCCGCGGGTATCGGCATCGACGTGAGGAATGACCATGGGGGAGCGGCTGTCGACCGGCTTCGAGGACGCGGGGTGGGATTTCGCGCCCTGGGATGAGGAGCCGCACTTCTCGCCCGGCGAGTTGAGCATCGTGTTGGATCCGCTGTTGACGGCGGCCGAAGCGGCAGAACGGGTGGGCTGTGCGAAACGGGATGTGCTGAGATTGCGCCGCACCTTCTAGGAGTGCGCCGTGGCCGCGCGGACGGTAGACGGTGAAGAATCGCGTCATGGACATCGGTGGCATGAACAAGGTCGTCGTGATCACCGGAGCCGGCAGCGGTATCGGACGGGCCACCGCCGCCACCCTGCTCGGTGCCGGGCATCGGGTCGTGCTCGCGGGCCGGCGCCCCGACCAACTCGCCGAGACGGCCCACGGGCATCCGAACGCTCTGGTCGTGCCCACCGATGTCGGTGACTCGGCGTCGGTGCGGGCCCTGTTCGAGCGGGCGGTGTCGGCCTTCGGCCGTCGACGTGTTGTTCAACAACGCCGGGGTGTTCGGCCCGGCCGCGTCGATCGCCGGTATCGACGACGAGCAATGGCATGCCGTGTGGCGCACCAATGTCGACGGGGCGCTGTTCTGCGCGCGGGAAGCCACGCGCGTCATGTCCGACCAGCTGCCGCGCGGCGGCCGGATCATCAACAACGGGTCGCTGGCCGCGCACCGGCCTCGCCCGAACACGCTGGCCTATGTGGTGACCAAGCACGCCGTCAGCGGTCTGACGGCGTCGATGCTGCTCGACCTGCGCGACCTGGACATCGACGTGACCCAGATTGACATCGGCAACGCCGCGACCGAAATGACCAGTGGTTTCACCGCCGAACCGACGATCGATGTGCGGCATGTGGCCGACACGATCGCCCATATCGTGGGTCTCCCGGTGGACGTCTCGGTGCCCACCGTCACGGTGATGGCGCGCGGTATGCGCTACGTCGGACGCGGCTGATGGCCGAGCCGTGCTGGGTGGTGAACTGCTCGATACTGCTGACCGACGTGCCGCTGCTGCACCGCCCGCAGGCGGCCCGCGATGCCGGATTCGGGGCGGTCGAGTTCTGGTGGCCGTTCGAGCAGCCGGTACCCGGTGACGCCGAGGTCGATGTCTTCATCCGGTCGATCGCCGACGCGGGGGTGCGGCTGACGGCGCTGAACTTCGCGGGCGGCGATATGGCCGCGGGGGAGCGCGGACTGCTCTCCGATCCCGCGCGTCGACAGCTGTTCCGCGACAACGCCGACATCGCCTTCGGCATCGCCGAACGCCTGGGCACCAAGGCGTTCAACGCGCTCTACGGCAATCGACTCGACGGCGTGACCGCGCAGGCGCACGACGAGACGGCCATCGCCAACCTCGAACACGTCGGCCGGCTGGCCGAACGCCTCGCCGCGGTCATTCTCCTGGAGCCGCTCAGCGGCGTTCCCGACTATCCGCTGCGCACGGCCACCGATGCGCTCGCGGTCATCGACCGCGTCGGCGCCGGCTCGATACGGCTGCTGGCCGACCTGTATCACCTCGGCGTCAACGGCGACGATATCGACGCCGTGATCGATTCCCACATCGATCGCATCGGGCACGTGCAGATCGCGGATGCCCCGGGCCGCGGCGCCCCGGGCACCGGCACTCTGGATATCGGCCGGCACCTACGCCGGCTGGGGGAACGCGGCTACCGGGGAAACGTCAGCCTGGAGTACCGCGCCGACGGCCCGGACCCGTTCGGATGGCTTCCACCGTCCCGCCGCGGCGGTGCGTGGCAGCCGCTGACATAGCTCAGAGCCGGCACCCTGCGGGCACCGGCTCTGGTCATCGGTATTCGGGATCAGGTCAGCGAACCGAGTCTTCGAACTCGTAACGCTGCGCCACCGCGATCAGTTCTTCACGAACCGTCGAGTCGGGCATTGCGTTGATCCGCGCGTACAGGCGACGCCGATTGTTGGCGCGCTTGATGTTGTCGCGAAACTGCGCAAGGGACATTCTTCTCACTCCTTGAGTGCCCTGGGTCACAGGGACTTGGGTTGCTATCTGGTGTGCCAGTCGGGGATCACCCGATCTGTGCAACGCCTCCATCGTCGGTGTTAATTCTGTGTAAAGCAATCTATTTTGTGTGAGATCGGCGACAGCTCAGCCGCATTGGCTCGGCCGAAGTGCTCGGCGTCACATCGAGACCCGATTGTGCGCCAGTTGCGTGTCGTATGTCGGACACGGCGTGTCCTATCGGCACATGTGTGACACTGTCGGCGGCCGGGCCGGACGGAGGGGTCGATGAGTGCGCTGCTACGCGCCGTGCGTCAACAGCGCGGCATGACGTTGGAAGAGCTCGCCGCCAAGACCGAGCTGACCAAGAGCTATCTGTCGAAGATCGAGCGTCAGCGGTCGACACCGTCGATTGCGGTCGCCATGCGGCTGGCGCGTGCGCTGGACGTCGACGTGGCGCAACTGTTCGCCGACGACCAGTCCGCGGGGGCTCTGGTGGTGGACCGCGTCGAGGGGCGCGACGACAGTCGTTATCACGCCGTCGCAGCGTCCATGCTCGGGAAGGCGATGTCTCCGTTCATCGTCCGTCCCACACAGAAGTTCGCCGAGCACCCGCACCCGGCGCATGCCGGCCAAGAGTTGGTATTCGTGCACGCCGGCGTGGTCGAACTTCGGCTCGGTGACCAGTTGGTGCCCCTCGAATCCGGCGATTGCGTGTACTTCGATTCGTCGATCCCGCATCAGCTTCGCCAGCGGGGTAGTGCGCGTAGTGAAGTGCTGGTGGTCGTGCACGCCGGGTACGCCCGCAACCGCTGAGGCCTCCCGCATCGTCGGCGATGTCCCTTTTCGCGCCCTGTCGCAGGCATGGCTGACTGCGCGTTGCGTCGGCTCCTGCCGGGCATTGACGATAGGACACAAAGTGTCCTAAAGTCGCCTCAGTGTCCTACTGCGGCGAAAGGTTGACCAGATGACAACGACCCTCGGTGACTCCAAAGAGGTCCTGATGCAGCGCGCCCTCGAGGATCTGGCCACCCATATCGCAGAGTCCACGTTGACGACTCGGCAGAAGGTGGCTCTGACCTGTCGGGCGCTGTTCGATGCCGGGCACGATTCGGGTCTTGCCGGCCAGATCACCGCCCGCGCCGAGCGGCCGGGCACCTATTACACGCAGCGTCTGGGTTTGGGATTCGACGAGATCACCGACGCCAACCTGTTGCTGGTCGACGAAGACCTCACGGTGCTGGACGGCACAGGAATGGCCAACCCGGCCAACAGGTTCCACTCCTGGATCTACCGCGCACGGCCTGATGTGCAGTGCATCGTGCACACGCATCCATTTCACGTCGCGGCACTGTCCATGCTGGAGGTGCCGCTGATGGTCTCGCAGATGGATATCGCTCCGCTGTACGACGACTGCGCATTTCTCGCAGAGTGGCCCGGTGTGCCGGTGGGCAACGAGGAGGGCGAGATCATCAGCGCGGCACTGGGGGACAAGAAGGCCATTCTGCTCGCCCACCACGGCCATGTCGTCGCCGGCGCCAGCGTGGAGGAAGCGTGCTCGCTGGCCATGCTCATCGAGCGTGGCGCCGAACTGCAGCTGGCGGCCATGGCGGCCGGTGACATCGCCGAGCTGCCTCCGCGGCTGGCCCGCGAAGCCCACGACTGGACCCTGCGCCCCAAGCGCAGCGAGGCCAACTTCGCCTACTACGCGCGCCGCGCGTTCCATAACCACCCCGATGCGCTGTCCAACTGAACCCGGAGGAACGAGATATGAACAGCAAAGAGATTCACGGCATCCTGGCCTACCCCGTCACGCCGTTCACCGCCGAGGGCGACGTGGACACCGGCAGGCTCGCCTCGCTCGTCGAGCAGCTGGTGGCCGACGGCGCCCACGGGATCGTCCCGCTGGGCAGCACGGGGGAGTCCGCGTACCTCACCGAAGCTGAGTTCGATGCCGTCGTCGACACCACCATCGGGGTGGTGGCCGACCGGGTGCCCGTGGTCATCGGCGCCTCGGATCTCACCACCGCCAACACCATCCGCCGGGCTCGCTATGCCGAACGGGCCGGAGCCGACGCGGTCATGGTGCTGCCGATCTCCTACTGGAAACTCTCCGAGCGCGAGATCGCCCAGCACTATGCGACGATCGGCGCCGGAATCGGCATCCCGATCATGGTGTACAACAACCCCGCCACCAGCGGCATCGACATGCGTCCTGAACTGCTGGTGCAGATGTTCACCGATATCGACAATGTCACGATGGTCAAGGAATCCACCGGCGACCTGGCCCGTATGCAGCGCATCGGCGAACTCAGCGGTGGTCGGTTGCCGTGCTACAACGGCAGCAACCCGATGGTGCTCGATGCATTCAACGCCGGCGCCAAGGGGTGGTGCACCGCGGCCCCGAACCTACGTCCGCAGCCGTGTCTCGACCTCTATGCCGCCCTGCGCGCCGGGAATCAATCCCGGGCCGAAGCGATCTACCAGGACCTGCGTCCGCTGCTGGAGTTCATCGTCGCCGGGGGACTCCCGACGACGGTCAAGGGTGGTCTGGACGTCCTCGGTCGAGGTGCCGGTGTACCGCGGCCGCCGCTGCTGCCGCTCGACGAGAGCGGGCGGGACGAGCTGAAGCGGCTGCTGCTCACGACGTGAGCGGCTGCCCGGTCCGCAGCGTCAGCAGGGTGATCTCGCTGGGCGCGAACACCCGGAACGGCGGACCCCAGAAGCCGGTGCCACGACTGGTGTAGAGCTGGGTGCGCTGCCCGTGCGCACTCAGCCCCTGCACCACCGGCTGGTCGAGTCGCACCAGGAAATTGAAGGGCCAGATCTGCCCGCCGTGGGTGTGCCCGGAGATCTGCAGATCCACCCCGGCGGCCACCGCCTGCGCCACCTGCTTGGGCTGATGGGCGAGCAGCAGTACCGGCAGCGCGGGGTCGGCGCCCGAGAGCGCCGTCGCGAGATCCTCACCGTGCCCGTGCACCCCGGAACCCTCGGCGGTGGCGTCGTCCACCCCGGCGACCACCAGTCGGTCACCGCCGCGCTCGACGACGATGTGCCGATTGTGCAGTGCCGACCAACCGATGCTCTCCATGTAATCCAGCCAGCCCTGAGCCTCGCTGAAGTACTCGTGGTTGCCGGTGACGTACACCCGCGCCGATGCGGCTCGCACCGACGCCAACGGACTGGCCTGGTTGCGGCGCATTGCCACGGTGCCGTCCGCGATATCGCCGACGTGGCAGACGATATCGGCGTCGAGATCGTTGACCCGCTCGACGACCGCGGCCGACCACCGCGCCCGGTCCAGTGGGCCGTAGTGGGTGTCGGTGATCATCGCCACGCGCAGGCCGTCCAGGGCGGAGCCCAATCGGGGGACGTGCACCTGCACCGGCCGGATCCGCGGCACCCGCATCGCCTCGACGTGGCCCCAGCCCAGCAGGACCGCCGAGACCACGAGCACCGTCACCGCGACCAGCCGGGACCGCAACGGATCCTCGATCCCGGCGGCCAGCAGGAACAGGCCCGTCACGTTGCCGAGCACCGACCACACGAACAGCACCCACACCGTGCCCAGCAGCGCGTCACCGACCGCCGACGGCAGATCGCGGTGTTTCCCGTGGCCGGTGAACATCAGCGCCGGCAGCGCCACCAACGCGGCGGCGAACAGCAGGGATCCGGCGATCAGCACCGGCCGCGGCCACGCCGGGCCGGCCACCAGGGTCCACCACGGGATGCCGAACAGCAGGACCAGGACAACCGTCACTACCGCGGTGCGGCGCCAGGGTGCGCCGGTCCGGCGCGGTGGGTGTGCGGCTTCTTCGACTACGTCGGCAGGATTGTCGGTCATCACACCTCGATCGCGTACAGGGTCACTGTCAACGACGGTACCGACGGCGGGGACTCACCCCGGCAGTGTCTCGCCACCGATCGGCGCGAGCACTTCACCGCTGTAATACGACGACAGCCGTCCCGCGGCGAAGAACACGTAGGACGGTGCGATCTCGTCGGGCTCGGCGGCGCGGCCCATGGGCGCTTGTTCGCCGAAGCTCGCGGTCTTCTCGGCGTCCATGGTGGCCGGGATCAAGGGTGTCCACACCGGCCCGGGCGCAACACAATTGACGCGGATGCCGCGATCGCTGAGGGCCTGAGACAGGGAGTACGTCAGGGCGATGACCGCCCCCTTGGTCGCCGAGTAGTCGATGAGCGACTTGTTGCCCCGCAGCCCGTTGATGGACGCGGTGTTGATGATCGCACCGCTAGGCGTCAGAAGAGGTAGCGCCGCCTTCGTCACGTGGAAGAAGCTGTCGATGTTCACCGCGAACGTGCGGCGCCACTGCTCATCGGTCAATTCGGCGAAATCGTCCACCGGGGATTGGTAGGCCACATTGTTGACCAGGATCTCGATTCCCCCGAGTGCGGTGACGGTATCGGCGACGACCGCGCGGCAGTGCGCCGCGTCGGCCAGGTCACCGGGTAGTGCGACCCCCCGCCGGCCCTGCGCTTCCACCAGGCTCACCGTGTGGTCGGCGTCATCGGTCTCATCGAGGTAGGCGATCGAAACGTCGGCGCCTTCCTTGGCGAAGGCCACGGCGACCGCCCGCCCGATCCCGGAATCGCCGCCGGTGATCAGTGCGCGTTTGCCGGCGAGCAGATCCCGGCCGAGGTAGTCGGCCATCTCGTCACGCGGACGACGCTCCATCTGATCGGTATGTCCCGGATACGGGATCGTGCCGTGCGGTGCTGGATCGGCGGGCATCGACATGGTGGCTCCTGACGGTGTGCGGTGGGCTCACGCTCGGGAACAGTGGGACTACCCGCGGTCGGCGGCACGTGAAACGCGTGAGTTGGCGGGTCCGGCGAGGCTCGGCCGACGAGAAAATTTCTGGCACTCGCGGGTTTCGAGTGCTAAATTCGGATGTGCACAGTGCGGGATCGCTCGCCGACCGGCGGGCTCCGGAAAGCGAGGAGGTGGATTGCTGTGCTCCGTTTCGATCCGTTCGGTGATGTTGCCGGCCGCCAGGCGCCCACGAGCCAGATGGGCTCCGGCCGCGTGCCCCGTTTCATGCCCATGGACCTGTACAAGGTCGATGACCACTATGTGCTCACTGCTGATTTGCCCGGCGTGGACCCCGGTTCGGTGGACGTCACCGTCGACAACGGGACCATGACCCTGACCGCGCATCGCAGCGCGCGCTCCGACGAGGCGGTCCAGTGGCTGTCCAATGAGCGATTCTCCGGTACCTACCGCCGGCAGTTGTCTCTGGGCGAAGGCGTGGACTGCTCGCGCATCTCGGCCACCTACGAGAACGGTGTCCTGACCGTGAGCATCCCGCTCGCCGAGCGGGCCAAGCCGCGCCGCGTCAATGTGGCGCATGCCGGAACCGCCACCACCATCGATTCGACCACGGTCGATCCGGGCTAGCCGGGCCGACGGTGCGCGGCTGCCGCCCGTGGCGGTGGCCGCGCACAGCGGCCTCGCCGGTGGCACGTGAGACGGGATGCGGGAATGGCGACATGCGATGAATCCGATTGTTCAGCAGGGGAACTGGCGATTGCCGGTTGCCAGCCCCAGCAGGTGGGCTGGTATCGGTACTACTTCGCCGACGAGCGCTGGGACTGGTCGCCCGAGGTCGAGATGCTGCACGGGTACGAGCCCGGAACCTCGCGACCCACGACCGAACTTGTGCTGAAGCACAAGCACCCCGACGACCTGGAGTTGGTCACGGCGTCGTTGTCGGGGATTCGGCACAGTCGTGCCCCATTCAGTACGCGGCACCGAATCATCACCGTGGCCAACGATATTCGTGAAGTCGTGGTCATCGGTGAGCAGATGCGAGACGATGCCGGACAGGTGATCGGCGCGCAGGGTTTCTACATCGACGTCACCCCCGACGCGCAGGTCCGCGACGCCGCCATCACCGAGGCGGTCTCCGAGATCGCCAATCATCGGGCCGCCATCGAGCAGGTCAAGGGCATCCTGCGGATGGTCTACCGCATCGATTCCGAGGCCGCTTTCGGACTGCTCAAATGGCGTTCTCAGGAGACCAACGTCAAACTCCGGGCGCTGGCCGAGCAACTGATGAGCGACTTCACCGCGTTGGGTGGCGGTGAATCCTTGCCCCCCCGAACGACGTTCGACACCCTGTTGATGACGGCGCATCAGCGGCTGGGCGGTGCGCCCCGGCAGGTGGGATAGCCGAACCCGTTTTCCGCCCTCCGGCGACAAAAGTGGACGACAAAAGGGTGCGCCCCGTCCGACGCTGGACGGGACGCACCGGACTCAGCGCGTCGGCTAGTCGGCCGCCTCGGCGCTGGCCTGCCGGGCCTCGGCGGCGCTCGCGGCCGCCCGGGCGGCGTCGGCCTGGGCTTCCTTCTTGGCGACATCGCGCTGGGCCTCGGCCTTGTCCTGCTGGGCCCTGCCCTCTTCACGTAGGGAGTCGTTGTCGGTCACGATGCCGATGACTTCCTTGGCTTTGCCTTTGACGTCTTCGACGACACCACTCACTGCGTTCTCAGGACCGCTGTCAGCCATGTTGATTCCTTTCAGAAGAGGGGATTACCGCTGTTGGGGGGATACCCGGATGGTCGAGATATCAACATCGATGTGACCGGAGCCACCACGGCGGCAGCGTGCCGATCGAATATTCGGAACGCCCCCGGGAAACACACCGGGGCCGTTCCGTGCGCCTGGAGCTACCCGCTCCGCAAAGTTTGTGGGTGGCGTGCCGCGGATGATCGCGCGCGCCGAGCCTGCCGCGCGACGATGGGCCCCGCAGGCCGCGGGACCCATCGTGCGCGGTGCGGGCTTACTTGGTGTTTTCCGCCGCTTCCTGGCGTGCCTCGGCAGCCCCGGCGGCACCGCGGGCGGCCTCCGCTTCGGCTTCCTTCTTCGCGACATCGCGCTGAGCGTCGGCCTTGTCCTGCTGGGCTTTGCCCTCTTCGCGCAGGCTGTCGTTGTCGGTCACCGTGCCGGCGACCTCCTTGGCCTTGCCCTTGAGGTCTTCGACAATGCCGCTCACTGCATTCTCTGGTCCGCTGTCAGCCATGGGGTTCCTCCCGGTCGATGTTCAACGCTGCCGCCGTTATTACCCATCGACCGGGCGGTTCAATCATCGACTGCGCTGGATCACACCTGCATGCGCGACCCGATCAGGATCGTGCGGTCCTGGGGCAGGTTGAAGTAGCCGGCGGCATCGGCGGTGAGCAACGCCGTCGCCACGAACAGCCGCTTGCGCCAGCCCATCATGTCGGTGCTGTCGCCGGGGATCAGCTCCAGATGGGAGAGAAAGTAGGACGCCCGGTCCAGATCGACACCGCCCGCGGTGATCTCGGTGGGCAGCATGCGAAGCGCCGCCGGGACATCGGGTCGCTCCATATAGCCGGCGTTCACCGTGACGTGCACGATGCCGTCGTTGCGGTAGCCCAGCGCATCCACGGTGATGCGCTGATCCGGGGTGAGGCGGGGCACCGGCAGCGTCTCGACGGACACGATGATCACGTGCTCGTGCAGCACGTGATTGTGTTCGACATTGGCGCGCAGTGCCAACGGGGTGGTGTCATCGCTGCGGTTGAGAAAGACTGACGTGCCGGGCACCCGCGTCAACGGGGGCTTGCGGTCGGCCAGTTCGTCGATGAACGGACGAAGGGGTCCTTCGATCTCGCGCCGCGACGCGGTCACCAGGTGCTTGCCGCGCTGCCAGGTTGTCATCACGGTGAACGCGAACACGGCGATCACCAGCGGCACCCATGCGCCATGCACCAACTTCGTGAGGTTCGCGGCGAAGAACATCACATCCACCACGAGCAGTGCGCCCCCGCCGACCACGAGCAGGCCCAGTGGCCACTTCCATTGCTGCCGCGCGTAATAGAGAAAGAGCAGGGTGGTGATGGTGATGGTCCCGCTCACCGCCATGCCGAACGCGTAGGCCAACGCCGCCGATGTCTCGAACGCGAAGACCAAGGTGAGCACCGAGACCATCAGGGCCCAGTTGATCCACGGCACGTAGATCTGCCCGATGGCCTTCGCCGAGGTGTGCGTGATCCGCAGTCGCGGAAGATACCCGAGTTGAACGGCCTGGGACACCACCGAGAAGGCACCCGTGATCACCGCTTGGGAGGCGATCACCGTCGCGGCGGTGGCGAGCAGAACCATCGGCAGCCGCGCCCATTCCGGCGCGAGTAGGAAGAACGGCGCGCTGTGCACATTGTCGTCGCGCAGCAGCAGTGCGCCCTGGCCGAAATAGTTGAGCGTGCAGGCCGGCAGGACCAGCCCCAGCCAACCGACCACGATCGCACGGCGCCCGAAATGGCCCATATCGGCGTACAGCGCCTCGGCCCCGGTGACCGCGAGCACGATCGCCGCCAGCGCGAAGAAGGCGATGTGGAAGTGACCGCTGATGAAGCCGAGCGCATACGTCGGTGACAGTGCCGCCAGGATGCCGGGATCGGCGGCGATACCGCCGATCCCGCACGCGCCGATGGCGACGAACCACGCGATCATCACGGGCCCGAAGAACCGGCCGACCACCGCGGTGCCCTGGCGCTGCACGCTGAACAATGCCACGGTGATCACCGCGGTGATCGGCACCACCCAGTCCTTGAGGTCGGGCTCGATGGTCTTGAGCCCCTCGACCGCCGAGAGCATCGAGATGGCCGGCGTGATCATGGAGTCGCCGAAGAACAGGGCCGCCCCGAACAGTCCCAGAAAGCCGAGCGCGATCGCGGTCCGATGCCCCCGAGTACCGGCACCACGCCGCAGCAGCGTGATCAGTGCCATGATGCCGCCCTCGCCGTGGTTGTCGGCGCGCATCACCAAGGTGACGTAGGTGAAGGTGACGATCAGCATCACCGACCAGAAGATCAGCGAGACAACCCCGTACACATTCGCTTCATCGAGGGGCACCGGGTGCGGATCTGCCGGATTGAACACCGTCTGCAGCGTGTAGATGGGGCTGGTGCCGATATCGCCGAACACCACACCGAGCGCGCCGACGATCACCGCCACGCGCAGTGGGCGGACCCCTTGGACGGCCGGGCTCTGCACGGGGCGGTCTTCGAGCATGCCCTACATCATTGGTGCCAGCGCCGGATGAAGCTGCACTTCCTGCGTTTTCACCACGAAATACGCGCGTCTGCCGGGCACCAGGTCCAGATCGGCGGCCGCCGCCGCGGTGATGTCGGCGGCCAGCACGGTGGTGTCATCGCGCGGGTCGACGCCGCGCACGCGCACCGCGGCGCCCTGGATGTCGATCTCGGTGATCGTCACCTCGACAACGTTGCGCGGACTGGCGTGTGGCGCGCTCAGATGCACCGCCACCGCCGCGGGACGGAACAGCGCGATCGCGGCGGCACCGACCGGCACCTCGGAGATCCCGCATACGTCCACACCCCAGGCTGTCCGGAGGACGCCCGGTGCGGTGATCGACCCGGGCACGAGGTTGACCCCGGCGAGGGTGGCCGCGAACTCACTGCGCGGCGTGGTGAGCACCTCGCGGACCGGCCCGCCTTCCACGATGCGGCCCCGTTCCACCACGATGACCGTGTCGGCGATCGCCAGCGCGTCGAGAAGATCATGGGTGACGATGAGGGCGGTGCGGCCGGTACCGGTGAGCACCTCCCGCAGCAGTCGTCGCATCGCCGGGGTCGCGGTGACGTCCAGCGCGGCCATCGGTTCGTCGAGCAACAGCACCCGCGGTTCGGCGGCCAGCGCCCTGGCCAGGGCGACCCGTTGTGCTTGTCCGCCGGACAGTTGGCCGGGTTTGCGGGTGGCCAGGTCGCCGGCGCCGACGGTGTCCAGCCACCGCCGCGCGATCTCCCGGGTGGTGCCGCGCGCCACGCCCCGGCAGCGCGGTGCATAGCCGACGTTGGCCAGCACGCTCATGTGCGGAAACAGCATTGCCTGTTGGGACAGCATGGCCACCCCGCGGGCGTGCGGGGGTACGAACGTTCCGGCGGCTGTGTCGGTGAGGACGGTCTCACCCACGGCGATCCGTCCGGTATCGGGTTTGAGCAGCCCGGCGATCAGCGCCAGTAATGTCGACTTGCCTGCCCCGTTGGGGCCCAGCACGGCCAGCACCTCGCCGTCGGCCAGGGAGATATCGAAGGCGACGTCGCGCTGCCGCAGGTGGGCCGACACCCGTAGGCCGCTCACAGCGGGCTCGCCAGCCGTCGGGTGCCCGACACGATCACGATGACCGCCGCGACGGTGATCAGCAGCAGTGACAGCGCGACGGCGGCGTCGGCGTCGGTCTCGCGCTGCAGGTAGATCT
Organism: Mycobacterium adipatum; assembly: GCF_001644575.1. Lineage (NCBI taxonomy): Bacteria > Bacillati > Actinomycetota > Actinomycetes > Mycobacteriales > Mycobacteriaceae > Mycobacterium > Mycobacterium adipatum. The sequence goes on along the minus strand of NZ_CP015596.1, from coordinate 4,741,806 downwards.
CCAGCGGCAACGTGCGCGTCACTCCTTGCAGGGATCCGGCGAACGTCAGGGTCGCCCCGAACTCGCCGAGCGAGCGGGCGAATGCCAGCACCGCACCGGACACGAGCCCGGGAAGCACCAACGGCACGGTCACGGTGCGCAGCACGGTGGTGGGACGGGCCCCGAGGGTGGCGGCGATGTTCTCGTAGCCGGTGCCCGCCGACCGGAGCGCACCTTCGAGGCTGACGACCAGGAACGGCAACGAGACAAAGGACTGAGCGAGCACCACGGCGGTGGTCGAGAAGGCGATCCGGATGCCCCAGAGGTCGAAGTGGGCACCGAGCAGGCCCTGCCGGCCGAAGGTGTAGAGCAACGCGATGCCGCCCACGACGGGGGGTAGCACCAGCGGCAGCAGGACCAGCGCCCGCAGCACCGACAGGCCGTGAAATTGGCTGCGCGCCAGCACCATCGCCATCGGCACCCCGAGCAGGATGCAAACCAGCGTGCTGGCGGCTGCGGTCTTGAGGCTCAACACCAGGGCCGCCCGCGACGATTCGGAGCTGACGAGGGGGAGAAAATTCGGCCAGTCGATCTTGAGCAGAATCGCGATCAGCGGCACGATCACGAACAGCGCGCCGAGTGTCGCGGGAAGGTAGATCCAGCCGGGCAGCCCGACCTGGACCACCGACTGCCCGCGCCGCTGCGATCTCACGAGGTGCCGAAGCCCGCCGCCGAAAGCACATCCTTGCCGGTCGGTCCGGTCACGAGTCCGATGAACTGTTGTGCTGCGGTGGGATTGGTGGAGTCGGCCAGCGCCGCTATCGGGTAGGTGTTCACCGCTGCGGCGGAGTCGGGAAACGGCACGGTCGCCACCTTGTCACCCGCACCGGCCGCATCGGTCACGTACACCAGGCCGGCGTCGGCCTGTCCGGAGGTCACCTTGCCGAGCACATCGGTGACCGAGGACTCTTCGCTCACCGGTGTGAGGGTGACACCGGTTGCCCTTTCCAGTTTTTCGGTTGCCGCCCCGCACGGCACCTGTGCCGCGCACACCACCACCTGGGTGCCGGGTGCGGCGAGATCCGCGAATCGGGTTATCCCCTTCAAGTTTCCCGGCGGGGTGACGATGGTCAGGATATTGGTGGCGAACGCGACGGGGTCACCGGCGATCACGCCCGCGTCCACCGCCTTGGTCATGTTGGTGGTGTCGGCCGAGGCGAACACATCGGCCCGCGCGCCCTGGGTGAGCTGAGCGACGAGGTCCGAAGAACCGGCGAAGTTGAGGGCGACTTTGGTTCCGGGATGGTCGGATTCGAATCGGCCGGCCAGCTCGGTGAATGTTGCTTTCAACGAGGCCGCGGCAAATACGGTCACCGTGGTGGCGGTGTCTCCGGGGCGCGTCGCGTCGGTATCCGCGGAGGAACAGCCGGCCAGCAGCGCGGAGGCGCTCACTGCGGTGACGACTCCGAGCCAGGCCTTCACGATGTGCCGCCGGGAGTTTCGATGATGACGTTGGTGGCCTTGACGACGGCGACCGCGACGGCGCCGGGCTCCAGACCCAGTTGCGTGGCCGAGGCGCTGCTCATGAGGGAGACGACGGTGAACGGCCCGCACTGCATCTCGACCTCGGCCATCACGCGGTCGGCGGTCACCTTGGTGACCAGGCCGACCAGCCGGTTACGCGCCGAGCTGCTGGCGCCCGTGGGGTCGGCAGGCGGGTCGGCCTGATCGCGCACGAACGCGGCCAGCACCTCGCCGGCGATGACCTTGCGGCCCGTCTCGTCCTTGGTCGATGCGAGCGTGCCGCTGTCGATCCAGCGGCGCACGGTGTCGTCGCTGACGCCGAGCAGCACTGCCGCATCCTTCACTCGGATAATCGGCATTTGCACCTCCAGTCGGCTAGATCAACCGCGGTTGCGGACAAAGTGACGCTATACCGTCGAGGTTTGCGGTTGCAATGCCGAGTCTGCGCCGAGGGGGATGAACACCATGTCGAGCACCCTGCGCCGACCGGCGGCCTCGGCGGTCTTGCGCGACGCGGTGTTGAGTCGGTCGATGGTACCGATCAGATACCGATCCCGATCGGGTGAGAGGTGCGCGGCCCAGAAAGCTTGTGCGTGTGCGGCGTAGCCGTGCCCAGCATGTGCTGCGTCCACCACCTCCTCCATAATCTCCTCTCCGTCGATCCAGCCGATGTATCCCGACGCCACCGCCAGCACACCCACCACCGACGCGCGGGCACACACCGCGTGCAGCTGTCCGGTCGCGTGCCACCGGCGAAGATCATCGGCTCCGGCAGGGGCGACATTGCGCGCCAGGTCTGGCGTCAGTTCCCGATATCGGGCGGCAACCAGGGACAGCGCCTCCTCGATACGGGTGAACGGCTCGAGCGTGACCTGCGGTGCGGATATGCGAATCTCGCGACAACGCGCGGCGTGGATGGTCTTGTCCAGCACGACCCGCGGGTGCCGCAGGCCCGCAGGTGCGGCGTGCAGGCGCATCGCGCGGGGCGCGAACATTGTCCATTCCTCGGCGACGCAGTCGCACAGCCGATCCAGATCATCGAAGCTATGCGCGACGATCTCGACGAATGGACGCGAAACGTCACGGCCATAGAAGCGGATGCCGCCCAGCAGTCGTCCCCACCGGGTGCTGATCAGGCGATGCAGGTAGTCATCGGACCCGATGCCCGGCAGATGGATGTGATCGGAGAAGGACCGGGCGAAGGCAGCGTCGCCGGTCCGGGACAGTTCACCGGCGAACCACTCGGCCACCATGGCAGGGCCGTGCGCACCGAACATCGCCTCGGCCACGGCCCGCTGGGCGGACAGCGAGGGCCAGGGATCGTCCATCGGCACGATTAGACGCTCCGGCCTCGACGGGTTTCAACGCAATTTAAGGTGCCACGGTCGAGGAGGTCACCTCGTCGACTGGTCGCTGTGCTAGCTCCGCAGCGACCGCGCGCGAGGCTGCGCGCAGCGCCGCCCAGTCGCCCCGCCATCCGAGCAGGTGCACCGCGAGATCGGCGGTGCGCGCCGGTTGATCGGGTGCACCCAACCCGTCCGCACGCAGGTTGGGGAGCGTCTCGACCATCCGGAACACGGCGTCATCATCGGGCGTGACGTCGAGGCAGCCGGGTGCCGGCGGGCTCAGATCGGCGACCACTCGCTCGGCCAGCTCACGGTAGGCGGCACGCAATTCGGTTCGCTGCCGGTGGAATTCGTCGAACTGAGGATCGCGGACCTCGGGCAGCAGGTACAGGATGCCCAGGTTCCATGGGCTGTCCCAGAGCAGGCGGCAGTCCAGGTAGCACAGTGCGTGCAGCAACACCACGGCCGGCTCCGGTCTGTCGCGCAACTGGTGTGCGGCGCTCAGCGAGGACACCACGGTGCCGCTCAGCAGCGCGGCCAGTATGTCGTTCTTGGTGCGGAAGTGGTGATAGAGCGACGCCTGCCGGATGCCGACGGCCTCGGCGATCTGCCGCGTCGACGTCGCGGCCACCCCCATCGTGGTGAACAGTTCGGCGGCGGCGTCGAGCACCTCGTCGCGGGCGGTATTGCCCGGACGTTTGCGTTCCTCCAGCCGGGGGCGGCCGGTCGCGGTGGTGCGCACGTGTCGATCCTGCCAGGAAGGCAGGCTCGACACGTGTGCGACCGACCGACTCAGGACGGTGCCGATGTGAGCACAGCCGGCGCGGGCGAGGCATCCTGCACGGATTCCTCGGCAGGCTGCCCGGCCCGGCCCGGCGTGACGGCGGCCACCACCAGGTAGGCGACCAGCGAGGCGGCGCCGGCCAGCAGCGTGCTCCAGCCGTCGGCCGAGGTGCTCACCCACTCATTCGGCAGGTAGAACAGGGTGTTGTCGACGCCGTAGATGGTCGGGGTGAGCACGAAGAACGTCAACCGCACCCCGATCCCGACCACGATCGCCGCCCATGCCGCCGCGGCCCCGCCGCGCGACCAGTAGAGGCCCAGGATGAACGGCACCACCAGGCTGGCCAGCAGCAGATCGAACGCCAGGGTGAGCAGGATGCCGGTCTGGGGCACCCGCAGCGCCACGACCGCCGCCAGTACCGCCATCGGCAGCGTCGCCCACCGGGTCGCGGTCAGCACCCGCGGCGTCATGATCACCGCGTCGGCGTCGATCCGCAAAATGTTGCGTATCAACACCGCAGCGGTCGAGAGCAGAATGCCGCTGATGGTGGTCAGGGTGGCGGCCAGCAGCCCGGAGATGACGACGATGGCCAGCCATGCCGGGGCGTACTGGCCCAGCAGCGTGTAGAGGATCGGCCCGTCGGCGGCCGCGTCGCCGACGATGCTCACCGCGGCCAGTGCCACGAAGGACAACGGGATACACAGCATCAGCAGACCGGCCGCGGCGGCGAAGCAGGCCTTCTGCGCACCGCCCGGGGTGCGCGCGGAGAACACCCGCTGCATGAGGTCGATGGCCACCAGGTTGCCCAGACCGAGCGCGATGATGGTGGCCCAGTTGATGACCGCACCGGACTCGCTGGAGGTCAGCTGCGCCAGATCACCGGCGCCCATGCCCTCGGGCGCGCTGAAACCGTGCGTGGAGGCAACCCAGATCACCAGCGAGATCACCCCGACGATATTGACCACCACGCACGCGACACCGGTGTAGACCGAGGCGAACATGCCGCCGCTGATGGTGTAGAGCAGCGCCAACGGAACCGTCAGCAGAATGCCGAAGGCGTAGGAGACACCGAGGAAGCGCTCGAGCAGGAAGCCGACGGCGACCAGGTTTCCGGCCAACAGGATGATGAAGCTGGCGATGGTCAGAAACGACGACGCCGCCTCGGTGCTGCGGCCGAAACGGTTGCGAAAGTACTCGGGAAGGGTCACCACGTCGGCGGCACGCATCCGCTTGGCGAAGAACAACCCCATCAGCAGCAGGCACAGGGCCAGACCGATCGGCAGTGCAGCGCCGGCCCAGAAGCCGAAAGCCGCTGACAGGTCGGCATTGCCGATGGTGGCGTTGGAGTCCACCGGTTGGGCGATCAGGACGGCGGTGACCAGCACGGCGGGCAGTGCACGCCCGGCCACCAGGTAGTTCGAACAGTCTCCGCGCACCCGGCGCGCGGAGACCACACCGCTGACGGTGAGGATGAGCAGGAATATGGCAACGCCGGTGATGATCATGGCGGACTCCATCGGGGAGGTGGGGTATGGAAGTTCGGCGACGCTGCCGGGGAGGAGATTTCGGATACCGCGCCATTGCGGGGGCTTCAGTTGGCGGCCAGGGCCTTCCGGCCGAATGTCGCGAGCGGGTGGGCGCCCTCGGGCAATGTCACCTCCCCTCGGGCGAGGCGCTGCTGCAGGTAACGGAAGCTCTGCGCGGTCTGGGCGAACAGGTGCTCGCCGGCGATGACCGGAGCCCGAGTGGGGGCACCGTCGCGGACGAAGGCCGGCAACGGTGCCACCTCGGTGTCGTCGTCGACGTTGACGAACAGCGGGAACGAGTACCGCTCCTCGGCGATCTTGCGTACCCGGTGGGTGGTGGCGATGAACTCGCCGTTGGTCCAGATCTCCAGGAGATCACCGATGTTGAGCACGAACGCACCCTCGATGAGGGGGACGTCGATCCATGACCCGGCCGCGTTGAGTACCTCAAGCCCGGGTGCGGTGGGTCGCAGCAGGGTGAAGCACTCGTAATCGGTGTGCGCACCGATTCCGGGGCGGTCGGCTGCCGTCGGATCGAACGGGTAGTGGATGAGGCGTAACTGTGAGGGAGGGGCGCTGACATGGCGATCGAAGCGGTCGGCAGGTTCGCCGAGTGCCACCGCGAACGCCCGCAGCAGTACCCGGGACAGCGCGAATACCGCGTCGTACCAGGCGGTCACCGCTTCCCGGAAGCCGTCGAGGTCGGGCCACTGATTGGGGCCCAGCAGCGGGTGGCCGGCCACATAGCGGGGGTCGTCGGCGGGTAGCTCGACGGACAGGTCGAAGGCCTCCTTGGCGTCCACCGTGCCCGCCGAGAACACCTCCTCGCCCGGTGGCACATAGCCGCGATGGTTGGTGGAGTTGGCGATGTGCACGCGGTGCTTCTCCGCATCGGGAAGTGCGAAGAACGCCGTGGTGGCGGCCAGCAGGTCATCGAAAAGCGCGGGATCGATACCGTGGCCGACGATCTGGGCGAAACCGACACGGCGGGCGGCGTCGCCGAGTGCCTCGACCGCGCTGCGGTAGCCCGGATCGGACTCGTCGAGCAGACTCGACACGTCCAGTACAGGGATATCGGTGAAAGTGGTGGTCATCATCAGTCCTAGCGAGCCAGTAGGGGTTCGGAACGGTCCAGGGCCACCGCCCACCGCCGCCGCACGGGTCTGCCTGCGGTGTCACGTTCTGCGACGGTGACCTCGCCGGCCGCGAGATCGGGCGCCAGGTCGTCGCCGACGCGGAACGGCAGCGTCGATCGGCTGATGACCCAGCGATCGTCCTCGACGGTGCCCAGTGAAATCTCCAGGTCCATCACGGCGCGCGCGGTATCCAGATCGGCGCGGGCAACGACGTCGCGCAGGGCCACACCCGGTGCCGGTGTCCGTCCCTCGGCGCGCCCGCGGACGTAGCCGAAGTGTTCACCGACGCGCAGCAACATCCCGGTCCGGCCGGACTCGTCGCGGAGCGACATCTCCAGCCCGTTCGGGGCGGGCGGTCCGGCCGCCCAGTCCTCGAAATAATCACGCCCGATGCCGGTTTCGACGAGGACGTCGCCGGCCAGATGAAGCCGACCCCGATCGGGAAGGGGTTCGGCGGGGTGCAGATCGACCTCCCGCGACCACGTCCACTGCCCGTCGTCGTCCTGCAGGTGTCCGGCGAAGGCCTGCTGCCCGCACAGTGCGATCAGATCGGCACGGGTCAGTTGGTCCAGGGCGCGGCCGGTGATCCCCGGCGTGTCCGCCGGGGTCCGCAGATCGATGTAGCACGCGCCGGCCTGCAACCACTGCACCTCGGTGGTGGTGTCCACGGTGGTTCCGGGGACCGCCAGCGCCAGTCGCCGCCAGGCACGGTGGACGATATCGCCGCGGGTGACCCCGGTGCCCGGGCTGGTGCGCCGCAGATATGCCCGCCAGTCGCCGTGGTGGGTGATGTCCTGCCCGGCATCCCACGCTTCGGCGGTACAGCCGAACCCGACCACTTCGGTGCCGTCGGCGAGCGTGGCCCGGCCCAGCGACATCGGCGCGGGCAGCGCCGCCAGGAAGTCGCCGAGCATCCAGGTCCCGATCAGCCAGAGCTCACCGTAGATCGCGGTGCCGTGCCCGGGGGCGACACGCGCGAGACCGGGTTTCGGCGGGTCGGTGTCCAGGCGGGCCAGCCGATACTGCTCAGCTGTGCGCACCGGCCCGCACCAGCGGGCGCCGCGGTCATCGAGCTGCCAGGCCAGCGGTTGCCCGCGCAGGTGCGCGCCCACCACCAGCAGGGCGGTGGTGTCCAGGCCGGCCTGCGCGGGCCAGGGCGTCTCGGGTGCGGGCACCGATGTGGCACCCGGTAGCGCGACACTGCCGGCGCTTAGCAGCACCATCCGGGCCACGTCGAGGGCCAGCGCATCGGCACCCGCCCGTGCGATCACGCTGACCCCGAAGGGTGTTCCCTGCGAATCGGTTCCGGACGGCACGGCCACCGCGCACAGGTCCATCAGGTTGCAGAAGTTGGTGTAGGTACCCATTCGGGAGTTGACCCCGACCGGGTCGGCGTCGACCTCCGCGATGGTGGGGTGTCCGGTGGTGGTGGGAATGAGCAGGGCCTGGCAGTCCGCGAGCTCGGCCATCGCTGCCGCCGTCAGCTCGGCCAGCCGCGTCCGGTCGGCCAGCAGCCGGGTGGCCGGTACCGCACCGGCCGCGGCGATGATGCCCGCGACTGTCGGATCCAGTTCCGGCGCCCCGATATGCGCGTCGACGAACGTCCCGACCGCCTCGTGGCGTTCGGCGACCAGCCCGCCGTCGTACAGCAGCCGGGCGGCCGCCAGGAACGGATCGAGGTCGATCTCGACCATCTCGACCTCCTGCGCGGTGAGCCGGTCGGCCGCTGCCCGGAATGCCGACGCCCATTCCGGACACAGCCCGGGTAGCGCGCGGGGGACCGCGACGCGGAGTCCCGGCGGTGCGGCCAGCGGGGCATCGGCCGGGAAACGCCGTGCACCCCCGGCGATCACACCCATGGCGGTCTCGGCGGTACCGAGATCGCGCGCGAAGACGGTGACACAGTCATAGGACCGGCAGGCCGGGACCACCCCGTCGGTCGGCACCACGCCGACGGTGGGTTTGATGCCCACGATGCCCTGCAGCGCCGCCGGAACCCGACCCGACCCCGCGGTGTCGGTGCCCAGCGCGATGTCGACGAGTCCTAGGGCGACCGCGACGGCCGAGCCTGAGCTGGACCCACCCGAGATGTGGTCGGGGCGACGGGCGTCGCGCACCGCACCGTGCGGGCTGCGGGTGCCGACCAGCCCGGTGGCGAACTGGTCGAGATTGGTGGCACCGATGATGACCGCGCCGGCCTCGCGCAGCCGGGCCACCACCGTGGCGTCGTCGGCCGCGGGACCGTCGGCGTACCCGGGGCAGGCCGCGGTCGTCGCGATGCCGGCCACGTCGATGTTGTTCTTCACCGCGGCGACCAGCCCGGCCAGCGGCAACGGCCGCTCCGACGCGTCGACGGCTTCGGCCTCGGCCAGCGCATCGGCCAACGGCCGCAGCGTGATCCAGATCTCCGGGCGTGCGGCCTCCGCGATGGCTGCGTAGGCGGCGCGGACCCGTGCGGTGGCGCTCATGGTCGCCCACCCGGGCCCACGACGACCAGCGGTGTGCCGGGATCGACCTGATGCCCGGCCGAGACCAGAATCTGGGTGATGACCCCGTCGGACGGTGCGCGCAGGACGGTCTCCATTTTCATCGCCTCCAGGGCCAGCAGCGGCTGGCCGGTCACGACCTGTTCGCCGATGGCCACGTCGACCTTCCAGACGCTCGACGAGAACGGCGCGTCGACGCGGTGATCCCCGTCGCCGAGCACCAGATCCTCGGTACCGACCGGGGTGTTGGCAGCCGCCCGTTCAGCGCGGTCGAACTCACCGGCGCGTTCCCAGGCGGCCCGCTCGGCGGAGAACGCGGTCGCCTGCTGCGCTCGGAACGCGGCGATGTCCTCGGCGTGCTCGGCCAGGAAGCGGTCGTGCTCGGCCAGCGAGAAGGTCCCGTCGGTGATGTCCACCGAGCCCCGCCCGGCCGCCATGTCGGCGCGCAGTTCCAGCAGCTCCTCGGCCGATACCGGATACCACGAGATCCGATCGAAAAACCTGAGCAGCCAGGGGCTTCCGGGCTCGAAGGGCGCGGTGTGCCGGTACCGGCTCCAGACCTGGGTGGTGCGGCCGACGAACTGGTAGCCGCCGGGGCCCTCCATGCCGTAGATGCACAGGTACGCACCGCCGATGCCGACGGAGTTCTCCGCGGTCCAGGTGCGGGCCGGGTTGTACTTCGTGGTCACCAGCCGGTGGCGGGGATCCAGCGGGGTGGCCACCGGCGCGCCCAGGTAGACGTCACCGAGGCCCAGCGTCAGGTACTCCGCGGCGAAGACGGTGTCATACACATCGGCCTGTTCGGCCAAACCATTGATCCGCCGGATGAACTCGATATTCGACGGGCACCACGGGGCGTCGTCGCGGACCCCGGAGGTATACCGGGCGATCGCCTCCCGAGTGGCCGGGTCGTCCCAGCTCAACGGAAGCCGCACCCGGCGGCTCGGCACCACCAGTTCGGAGGAGGCCGGCAGCTCGTCCTCGATCTCGGCGAGCAAGCCGAGCAGGCGGGGCACCGGCAGCACATCGGGGTCGACGTGAACCTGCAGCGAGCGGATCCCGGGGGTGAGGTCGTGAATACCCGCATGGCTGCCTGCCAGCTTCTGATGCAAGGCGTGCACCCGGGCCCGCAACGCCAGATCCAGGACGATGTCCCCGTATTCGACGAGCACATTGTCATCGCCGCTGCGGCGGTAGGTGACCGCCGGTGCGCCGTCGACACCGGCCCGCCGGGCCAGCACCCCGTCATCACCGTCCCCGCTGCGCGGAAGTCGGTCCACCCGGCGACGACCGAGCTCGTTGCGCGAGGGTGCTTCGGCCGCGCGGACCGGGACGAACCGGACGCTGTCACCGGGGCGCAGTTGGCCCAGTTTCCACCGCTGCCCCGACACCACGGTGACGGGGCAGACGAACCCGCCCAGGCTCGGGCCGTCGGGACCGAGCAGAATGGGGGTGTCCCCGGTGAAATCGAGCGCGCCGACCGAGTAGGCGTTGTCGTGGATGTTCGACGGGTGCAGGCCGGCCTCGCCGCCGTCGGGACGAGCCCACTGCGGTTTCGGACCTTCCAGTCGCACACCGGTACGGGCGGAATTGAAATGCACCCGGTATGCGGCCTGGAACAGGGTGTCGATATCGCCGCGAGTGAAGAACTCCGGCGCCCCGTGCGGCCCCTCGGTGACCGCGAGCTCCCATTCGGTGCCGAACACGGGGCGTTCGTGCGGTGGCACCGGGCCACCGGATGTGACCCTGATGTCTTTGGTGCGCAAGACATCACCAGCGTGCAGCTCGCGGCCCCCGTGCCCGCCGAACCGGCCGAGGGTGAACGTGGACGCGCTGCCCAGGTAGGCGGGCACGTCCAGGCCACCGGCCAGCAGCACGTAGGTGCGCAGGCCCATGGTGTCGGCTGCGCCGATGTCGAGGACGCCGCCGGCCGCAATGGTCACCGGTTCCCACATCGGGACGGGAACCCCGTCGACGGTCACCAGGCATTCGGCGCCGGTGACACACACCGTCGTCGGATGGGTGAACCGCAGCGCGGGACCCGATGCCGTGCACTCCAGTCCCGGGGCGTCCTCGGGGTTGCCCAGGGCGCGGTTGCCGAGCCGGAACGACAGGTCATCCATCGGGCCGCTGGGCGGCACGCCGACCTGCCACAGCCCGACCCGGCCGGGCACATCCTGGACGGTGGTGAGCAGGCCGGGCCGGTCCACGGTGATCCGGGGCCGGGGATCGGTGACCTCGGCCAAGGTTGCGGTGCTGTGCTTCGCCGTGCGCATGCCATCGTGATCAAGTGCAGCACAAAGCATTCCGATATTGGCCTCGATGCCGTGCAGTGTGGTGCCGGCCAAAGCGTTGCCCAGCCGGGTCAGCGCGGTGTCGCGGTCATCGGCGTGCGTGATGACTTTGGCCAGCAGCGGATCGTAGGACGCGGTGACCTCGGTGCCGTCCTGCACCCAGGTATCGACCCGGAGATGGGGAAAATCCTCGGCGTCGGGGAAGCGGACGGAGGTGATGGTGCCGACGCTGGGCCGGTAGTCCCGGGTAGGGTCCTCGGCGTAGACGCGTGCCTCCACCGAGTGCCCGTTCACCGGTACTGTGCCGCTGGGATATTCGTCGATCATGCGCGCATCGCCGGTGGCCAGTCGCATCATCCAGGCTGCGAGATCTACTCCGGTGACGGCCTCGGTGACAGGATGCTCGACTTGCAGGCGTGCGTTGACCTCCAGGAAGGATGCCTCCTGGCGTTCGGCGTCGTAGACGAACTCGACGGTGCCCGCGGAGCGGTAGTGCACGGATGCGGCCAATGCCCGCGAGGTGGCGTGCAACCGTTGCCGGATGAGGTCGGGAAGGGCCGGCGCGGGAGCTTCCTCGATCACCTTCTGGTGCCGGCGCTGTAGTGAGCAGTCCCGATCCCCCAGGGACAGCACACGTCCGGTGCCGTCGCCGAAGATCTGCACCTCGACATGGCGGGCGTTCGCGACATACCGCTCGACGAAGACGCCGGCCGAGCCGAAGCTGCGTTCGGCCTGGGACACCACCCGTCGGTACGCCGTGCGCAGGTCGTCGGCGTTGCGGCACACCTGCATGCCGATGCCGCCGCCACCGCCGGTGGCCTTGAGCATCACCGGATAGCCGATCGCATCGGCGGCGGCCACCGCGGCATCCGGATCGTCGAGCAGGTCGGAGCCGGCGAAGATCGGCACCCCGGCCGCGCGGGCCGCAGCGCGAGCGGTGTGCTTGGTGCCGAACTCGCGCAGCTGCGCCGGGGTGGGGCCGGCGAACGCGAGGCCGGCGGCTTCCACCGCCGCGGCGAAATCGGCGTCCTCGGAAAGGAATCCGTAGCCGGGGTGCACGATGGTGGCGTTGCTCGCGGCGGCGGCGGCGAGGACGGCCTCGGCGCGCAGGTAACTGTCCCGGGGCGCCGCGGGACCGAGGCGCACCGCCTCGTCGGCCAGCGCGACGTGCGGCGCACCCCGGTCGGCGTCGGAGAACACCGCGACAGCGCGCATCCCGAGTCCATGCGCGGCACGGATGAGGCGGACCGCGATCTCACCGCGGTTGGCGACCAGGACGGTGTGGTTGTTCATACCGAAACCTCGCCATCGCCCGTCGCTGCGCTCGCCCGGTCGGGGGTGGTGACGATCATCCGGACCGGGGTCGGGTCGAATGCGTTGCACGGGTTGTTGATCTGCGGGCAGTTCGACACCAGTACCAGGGTGTCGACATCGGCACGCAGCGCGACCCGCTTACCGGGGCCGGACAGGCCGTCGACGATGCCGAGCGCTCCGTCGGGGTCCACCGGCACATTCATGAACCAGTTGATATTGCTCGCCAGGTCCCGCGCACCGAGGCCGTGCCGGGAACCTTCGAGCAGAAAGTTCTCCAGGCAGCCGTGCTGGGCCCGGGTGTGCTGCCCGTAGCGCAGGGTATTGGATTCCTTCGAGCAGGCGCCGCCGAGGGTGTCGTGCACGCCCACTTCGTCGGCGACGACGGTCATCAGCGCGTCCCCGGTGTCCGCGCGCAGGACCGACCCGGTGGTCAGCGTGATGCGGCCCTGACGGCGGATCGTCTCCTGCGCCGAGTACCGCACGCCGGTGTCCGCGGCGGCGTAGAGTAGGCAGTCGACGGCCTGGTTGCCGGCAAGATCGACGATGGTCAGCACGTCGCCGGCGGCCACGACCGCCGACCAGGCGGCGCGCGCCGCAACGTGTTCGTCGAGCACGACGGCCCCGTCGACCAGAGCGGGCACCATGGCAGTGGCGGTCACAACTGTCCCCTTGCGATGAGATCGGCGTCGGTGTTGGCGATGGCCTGGCGGTGCTCGGGCCCCAACGGCCCCAACAGATTTCCCTCGGACAGCCGATCCAGATCGGTCGGTGCCGGCCAGGCGTGGATCAACAGTGCAGAGCAGGTGAATGCCGGTCGCGGGTCCAGCGGGTGAGCCGTATTGGCCACCAGCACAATGGCATCCACGTGCAACAGCAGGTCCACCGAGGTGCCCGCCCCCGCAGAGCCGATCCAGTCGAAGCTGCCGTCGGACCGCACGCGCACACCCTGGAAGAACGACACCGACGGTGGCAGATCGCGGCGGTCCAGCCCGTGTTTCAGGGCGGCAAGGGTGAACAGTTCCCGGCCCGCCGGTGAGGCCGACTCCGGTGCCGCGGCGCCGTAGCGTTCCAGATTTCCTGCCCGGGTAGAGGTTCCGGTCAGCGCATCGTGGGCGCCCGAGGTGTCGGCGACGATGGTCGCCAGTGCCCGGCCGAAACCGCTGAGCAGCGGATGCCCGTTGCCGAGGTAGGCCTGCCACGGCACCTTCACGGTGTCGGCGACGTTGAGCCGCTCATGGGGTGCGTCGGCGCGGTGCAACAGCAGATGCGCGCATGCCGCACCGTCGGGATCGGTGAACCGAATCCGGGTGCCCCGTGCCAACACCGCGCTCGAGTATCCGCCCGGTGCCACGGTTTCGGACCACACCAGCGAATCGGGGGACACCCCCGCAGGTGCGGTCGGGGACGTCGATGCCGGGATGTGGCGCATGAATTCCGCGGTGCGCCCGTGCTGGGCGCGGGCATGCGCCCGAGCCCCTGCCGTGGTGGCGGTTTCGGACGCCGTGTCGGTGCTGCTCACTGACCACCCTCGAGAAGTCGGGAGCCCGCCGCGTGGCGGGCTTTCTGTCGGATGACAGTTTTCGCGCCGGGCGGGCGATGGTGGTTGCGGCGATGTAACCGATGATTCGGATGCTGTTAACAGCGTGCGGCGAATGTTTCTGTCAAGTGACAGGTATTGGAGCCCGCTGCGCTCCCTATGCTCGAGGCGCAACCGAACTGGGGGGAGGACGAGCGGTGTTCGAGCGCGCCACGTTCATGGTGAAGTTCGCCGGCGCGTACCGGCGCTCCCGCCGCAACGGTGACGAGCACGGGGCGGCCCTGCAGGCCGCGGCCCATGACATGTTCCGGCCGGACCGCGTGCATATGCCCGACGCGGTGTCCCAGATGTGGCGTGACCCGGCCGCTGAGCTCGCGCTGGAAGGCGGCCGCTGGTTCGGCGACGGAACCCTGGCGATCACCGAAGCTCACCTCGGGCTGCTGCGCAGTGCGCGACTGGCCTGGGACGGCGCCGAACGGGGTGCGCCGATGCTGGATCCGGACCGGCCCTACGGGCGCACCGATCTGCTCACCCAGCTCGCCGAGGTCTTCGGGACCGACGATGCCGAAGCCCTCGGCCGCCACCATGTCGAGATGTTCTGCGTGGTGGCCCGTGCGTTGCGGCACGGCAGCCTGGCGCCGGGCCGCTACCCGCTGACGAATCTGCGAGCCGCCGACGTGCGCGCCGCGCTGCGTGGCTACGGCGAGCGCTCCGATGAGGATCTGGGGCTCGATCGCGACGGGCAGGTGCCCGTCACCGAGGACCATCTGCAATTGCTGCGTGGCATCGAGATTCGCTGGCCCTCCGAACATGAGTGCGGTGACCGTCTGGACGCCGGCCGCTACCCGGCGGCCACCGCCGACCCGAAGCGGCCCTACGGCGACTTCACCTTCATCGAGGTCGACATGGCACGCATCCTCGGCGTGCTCCCGCCTCCCGCGCAACCGCCGGAAGGCGGCCCGGCCATCTTCGAGCCCAGCTGCGAACTCGCCCTGCGCCTGCAGCGTCTGCATTGGCAGATGCTGGGGACCATGCAGGTGTTCCTCGAACAGGCGACGCTGGTTCCCGGCACCTACGGCTTACACCCCGAGCACCCGTGACACCGGCGGACTTCGACCTGTCGCCCGACGAGCTGCGCGTCGTCGCCGGGTACGTGGCCACCGCGGCCGAAGCGCTGCTCCCGTTCTACGCCGGCGTCCATCCCGGTGACACCCGGCCGCACGACGCCGTCGCGGCGGCGTGGCTCTTCGTCGGCGGTGCGCCGCGGACCGCGCTGCAGCGGACCGCATCCATGGAGGCGCACCGCGCGGCCGCCGGCGCCTCCGATGAGGTCGCGCGGCTGGCCGCCCAGGCCGCCGGTGACGCGGCGTCCGCCGCCTATCTGCATCCGATCGCTAAGGCACACCAGGTGGGCCACATCCTGCGGGCCGATGCCAACGCCGCCCGCATCGCCGAGATCACCGCCGCGGGCGATCCCGCCGCCGCAGATGCCACGATCGGGCGGGCGGCGCAGCGCGCCACGCCGGAGTTGCGGCAGATCCTGCGGCGCTATCCGCCCGCTCCGCCCGGGCGTACCCGCACTGCTGCGCTGCTGGCAACGCTGGACGGCGTGCTGCGGACGACCCCGTAGAACTGGGCAAACGCCGGATACAGACGACCCGCCCGCCGATACCCCGTTGCTACGATTGCCGGCGTGCCTGACGAAACCACGCCCGAGGACCCCGTCGACGAAGGGGCCCTCCGCGAGGACCCCGCTTCGGCAGACGAAGCCAACGAGGTGACCGGCAGCAAGCACGCCGCACCCGAAGGCACGACCGGGGGTGACGCCGAGCAGCCGGAGGGTTCCGGGCGCAGCCCGGTGGTCATCGCCGTCATCGCGATGCTGGTGGCGATCGCCACGCTGGGTGCGTCGGCCTATATGTGGCGCAATCCGCTCACCCCGATCGATGCCCCCACCGCGGCGCCGACCGAGGCGCCGGAGCCGACCTTCACCGATGCCCAACGCGACGAGGCGAAGGCCAAGGTGTGCGATGCGTTCCTGGTGGTCAGCACCGGGGTGGCCAACAGCAGCGCGCTGCAGGCCGCCGACGGGGACGCCGTCGGCGCCATCGCCATCGCCACCAACGCCCGCCTGGCGCTCTACGGCGGGGGTGTGTACATGCTGAACCGGGTCGACCCGGCCACCGAGCCTCAACTCGCCGAGGCGGCGCGGGCCTTCGGCAACGCGTTGATGGACGTCGGGGCCGCCGCGGTCGCCAACATTCCCAGCGATGACCCGGCACACCAGGAACGCGTCAAGGACGCCGACGACGAAAACGCCAAGCTGCAAGGCATCTGCAACCCGCAGTAGATTCAGCCGGCGGCCGGATCCGGTGTGCGCACCCCGTACGGGGCGGCGTCGAGCAGCGTCACCGACACCAGCGCGCCGCTGGGCACCCGGTAGCTGCGCTGTTCCCCGGGGCGGGCGCCGGAGATCGCACCGCCCAACGGGGACAGCGCGGAACACACCTCCAGGTCGCCGAGCTCGGCGATCGGGGTGCCGAGCAGGAACGTCTCGGTCTCCCCGGTGCCGTCGAAGCGCACGGTGAGGATCATCCCGGGCTCGGCGATCCCGTCGTCGGCCGGGACCTCGTCGACGGCGGCGTTCATCAGCAGATCCTGGATCTGCCAGATCCGCGTTTTGCGGGCCTGATGCAGATCCCAGTCGGTGGCGTCGTCATCGGCGCGCACCGCCAACAGGTCCACCAGTTCGGCCTCCATCCGTTCCCGGGCCTGCCTGCTGATCCACACCTGGTGATTCGCGCGCATGAGTTCCTTACCTTTCACCTCGTCCACCGTCGATCGGTCCGTTCCCCCGATGGTGGCCCGGCGACGCCGGCAGAGGGTTGCCCGGACCGGACAACTGGATACGCGGCTTTTGTCGGCTCCCGACATGTCCTACGGCGTCGGGTGCGCCGCGAGCTCGATCGTCATGGCGAGCCGCTGGTGCGGATCGTCGAGATCGAGCGTGGTGACCTGGACCATCTTGCGGAGCCGGTAACGCACGGTGTTCTCGTGAACGCCGAGCACCTCGCCCGCCTGGGCGAGGTCACCTTGTGCGGTCAGCCAGGCCCGTAGCGTCGCCACGTACTGGGTGGAGTGGGCGGCGTCGTGGCGCCGCAGTTCGGCCACCGGCCCGCGCGCCGGCGCCCGGGTGGACCTGGCTGCGGTGCGCAGACGCTGCAGCAGGATGTCGTGCCAGGATTCGTCATAGGCGGGGACGGCATCGGGGGTCGACGGGTCTTCGTGCAGGGCCAGGCACTCGTCGGCCTCCTGGCGGGCGGCCGCCAACTCGATGACCTCGGCAGGTGCGCTGATACCGGCCCGGATCGCGGCGTGGGTGGGTAGCGCGGCCCGCATCCCGTCCACCCACTGCCGGGCCGCGGCCACATCCTCACTCGGGAGCACGGTGTACAGCGTGTTGCGGCCCAGGCTGCTGCGCCCCGGTCGGGACCAGCCGAATCCCGAGGTGGCGTGTTCGAACGCCAGCAGCAACGCGGCATGCGGTTCACCGGGGATATCGGCGTGCACCGCGATCACCCGCAGCGCCGTCTGTCGCAGACCGAGCCGGCTCGCGGCGGTCGCGGAATCGGCGGAACCTTCCAGTAGTCGTGTCACCAGATCGGACTCGACCTGACGCTCCAGGTCGGCGCTGGCGCGCGAGCGCAGCACATGCATCGCCACGGTGCGGGCGGCGTCGGACAATGCTCGGCGCCGGGTGCCGTCCAACGGTTCGCGGCTGGTCGCCCATACCGAACCGAGCAGTTCCCGGCCGGCCCGCACCGCCACCACCGTCCGGCCGGTCAGTCCGTGGGCGGGCTCGGCCGCGACGAAGAGCGGCTCGTCGGAATGTGACAGGTGCGCGAAAACGCCATGCTCGCTGAGGAAGTCGTGCAGGGCGGCGGGTACCTGGCGGTTCAGTATGGTCTCGGCCCTGGCCGCGTCCGCGTGCGCTTGCAGTCGCGAATGGGCCAGCAGCCGCGAACCGGCGTCCTCGATCGTCACCGCGCATCCGATCGAGTCGGCCACACTGTCGGCCAGCGCGAACAGGTCGGTGGGACCTCGCCCGGCCGCGGTCTCGCGGCCCTCCAGTACGAGGCCGTAGACGATGGCGGCCAGCTCGCTCCATGGCACGGTGGGGTCCACCGTGAGCACCGCGATATCGGACTCGTCGCCGGCGGCCGCCGCATCGCCACGGCACAGCACCGCGACCGACTGGCTCGCGCGTGCCCACTGCAACGCTTCGGGTACCGACCGCGCGCCCACGGCGAGCAGCACATCGCCGATCGCCGTCCCGGAGCGCTCGGTCGCCTCATGCAGCACCACACTGCGCAGCACCGTGGCGCGGGGCACCGCCGACCCGGACAACCGCACGCCGTAACTGCCCAACACATTGACCAGGCGGTCCAGGGTGACCACGAGCCGCTCCTATGTCGTGCCGAACATCCAGACTAGTCAGTGCCCGCCAACCGGATCCGCAACCGGGCTTCGGCGATATCGCGTCCGGCCTCCAGATCGTCGGCGAGTGCACCGGCCTGGCCGATCAACCCGGTTGTGTCGATTCCGTAAGGGGCCGGGATGCCGATCAGCCCGAGACGTTGGACGGCCCTGCGCAGCAGGGCGGCCGCGCCGCGGCGATTGCCGCGCTGGACATGGGTGATGCCGACCGCCAGCTGCGCCAATCCCTGCCACAGCGCGCGTTCGGCGGCGGGACCGTCTTTCCATGCCGACTCCAGCACCTCGTGCGCGCCGAAGGCCTGCCCGCGGTCGAGGAGGTCCTGGGCGTAGCGCACGGTCTGTGCCGGCGACAGCCGGAGGTCATCGGGGATGCGCGGGACGCCGACACTGCCATAGGGCAGTGGGCGACCCAGCGCATCGCGGGGCCGGGTATTGCGGGGGCGCCCGGTCTCATCGCGGTCGCGCTCGGTATCGGAACCCACACCTCCAGCTTGCCGTACGCGCCGCGGTGCGCGGTCCGCGCCGGGGCGAGGGCGCGGACCGATAGCTGTGGGACTGCACAGCGACCGATGAACAGCCGATCGTCGGGAATGCCCTGTCGGCGAGGTGGGCACAACCACCGGATGAAGTCAAATTGTCGCTCACGTCAACGTGGGGAACCATTTTGAGCAAACGTCATATAGTTTCCAACCATGGTGAATCCTCTGGCGTGCGCGCTGGCTGAGTCGCTGACCGCCAGTGCCAACGATCTGGTGCTGCTCACCGATGGCCAGTGGACCCGCCATCCGTGGCCGGAGATCTACGCGCGCGCTGAGAATGTCGCCGAGTACCTGCTCGATGCGGATATCGCGCGCCTCGGTCTGGTGGGCGAACCGACCGCCGAGTTGATCTCCGCGGTCCTCGGCGCGTTCCTGGCCGGTGCCGCGGTGTCGATCCTGCCCGGACCCATCCGCGGGGCCGATACCGCACAGTGGGCGCACGCCACCCGGGTTCGTTTCCGGGGTATCGCGGCCATGCGCGTCGGCAGTCAGGGCGCCTATCTCGAAAAGCTGTCCGCAGCAGGCGAATCGTCGGAACTCTTCGACCTCGCGGCGGTGGCCCATCCGCGTCGCTCCAGCGGTCTGAGGCTACCGTCATCGCCCGCCCCGGTGGCGATCATGCAAGGCACCGCCGGTTCGACCGGAACACCCAAGACCGTGCACCTGCCGCCGGCATCGGTGCTGGCCAACCTGCGCGGCCTCAACGACCGGATCGGGGTGCACACCGGCGACGTCGGGTGCTCCTGGCTGCCGCTGTATCACGATATGGGCCTGAGCTTTCTGCTCTCCGGGGCGCTGGGCGGCACCACCGTCTGGCAGGCTCCCACCTCGGCGTTCCAGGCCTCCCCGTTCCGTTGGCTGAACTGGCTGTCCGAGAGTGGTGCCACGATCACCGCGGCGCCGAACATGGCCTACGGCATGATCGGTAAGTACTCCCGCCGCGTCAGCGGTGTCGATCTATCCCCACTGCGGTTCGCCCTCAATGGCGGTGAGCCGGTGGATTGTGAACTCACCGAGCGTTTTGCGACCGAGATGGCCCGCTTCGGTTTTTCTGCGGGAGCGCTCTCGCCGTCCTACGGTCTGGCCGAATCAACTTGCGCGGTAACGGTTCCGGTGCCCGGAGCCGGGTTGCGTGTCGATGAGACGCTGTTTACCACCGAGGGGGGGACCGCGGTACGTCGGCACGCCGTGCTGGGGGAGCCCATCGCGGGGATGGAGATCCGTATCGAACCCCACGAGAACGCCGCCACCGATGTCGCCGACCGTGAGCTCGGAGAGATCGCGATCCGCGGCACGTCCATGTTCTCCGGCTATCACGGCGAGCCATCTCGCAGTGCCGAAGACTGGTTCCGCACAGGAGATCTGGGCTACTTCGTCGACGGCGGCCTGGTGGTGTGCGGACGCGCCAAGGAGATCATCACGGTGGGCGGTCGCAACATCTTCCCGGCCGAGGTCGAGCGGATCGCCGCCCTCGTGCCCGGGGTTCGTGAAGGTGCGGTGGTGGCCGTCGGCGTCGGCGAGGGTTCCATCCGGCCCGGACTGGTCGTCACCGCTGAGTTCCGCGGACCCGACGAACCCGGCGCGCGCGCCGCCCTGATACAGCAGGTCGCCTCGGGATGCGGTGTGGTGCCCGCCGACGTGGTCTTCGTCAAACCCGGCACGCTGCCCAGGACGTCATCGGGCAAGCTGCGCCGACTCGACGTCAAGCGCGGTCTTGAGGTCGGCGCCTAGCGGCTCATCGAGTTCCACGGGCAGAATGCCACCGTGGCGGTGCCCACCACGAACGACGCGACGTCCTCGGGCACCGAGTCCGATGCCATCACGTTGTCGACCACCGACAGTTGGCTGACGCCGGTGTCCATGGTGTGGCACAGCCTCTGGGCACTCGCCAGCGCCGCGGCATTGGTATAGAACTGCGGAATGATGCCGGCGTTGGTCAGCGCATTCAGATAGGCACCTTCGGTCTTGGGGTCGGCCCCCACCGGCGCCGCACCGAGTAGCGCAGCCGACGCCACGGTGAGGGCGGTCAGGCCGCTGAACAGACTTCTGTGCATGACACGAAGGTAGGTCATCGGCGCCGCCGCGCGCCGTTTGTTCGGGCTTTCGTGGCCCATCCGCAACAATGGACGGCGATGGCCACCACGCATGGGACTCGGCCCGGCCGGATCGTCCAGTTCGCCACCCGGGTGGCCCGCGGCCGGTTGGGGCTGTCCCGGCCCCGCACCGACTACCGGGTGAGCCGCGATCTCGCGGTACCCATGCGCGACGGCGCCCGGCTGCTCACCGATCTGTACACGCCGGTGGCCGAACCGGAAGGCACGGTGTTGATCCGCACACCGTATGGGCGCGCCAACTTACCGGCCACGGTGACCGCCGGGATCTACGCCGGGCACGGCTATCGAGTCGTGATGCAGAGCGTGCGAGGGACTTTCGGGTCAGACGGGCGCTTCGAACCAGGAGCCGCCGAAGCCGAGGATGCCGCCGACACGGTGGCCTGGATGCGCAGCCAACCCTGGTTCGACGGCCAGTTCGCGACCGTCGGATCGTCCTATCTGGGCTTCACCCAGTGGGCACTGCTGGTCGACCCGCCCCCGGAGTTGAGCACCTCGGTGATCGGCATGGCTCCACACGATTTCGCCGAATCCGGTTGGAGCACCGGGGCATTCGCCCTGGCGGACTTCCTGACCTGGAGCTATCAGGTGGCCCGGCAGGAAGACGGTGGGACGCTGCGCACCGTGCTGCGGATGATCACCGTCCCGTGGCGGCTCAAACGCCCCCTCCGCGCGGTGCCGCTGCGTGACGCCGGCGCGAAGATCCTGAAGGGCCGGGCGCCCTGGCACGAGTCCTGGCTGCGCACCCCCGACCGGTCGGATCCGTACTGGCGGCCCAGCCGGCTCGGCCATGCACTGCAGCGGGTCACCACACCGGTGCTGCTCGTCACCGGTTGGCAGGACGTTTTCTTGACCCAGACGCTGGATCAATACCGGCAACTGGCAGACCGTGGCGTGGAACCGGCGCTCGTGATCGGTCCGTGGAGCCACGGTGACGGCGGCGGTGACGTGCTGCGTGATTCGTTGCGCTGGCTGGACGGGGAGCGTCCCGGCGGGGTGCGGGTGTACGTCACCGGTGGCGGGGGATGGCGGCAGCTGCCGTCCTGGCCGCCGCCGGCGTCGCCGCGGGTGCTGTACCTGCGGCCGCGGGCGCGCCTCGGTGCGGATCCCGCGCCGGGCGGCGCCGCGGTGGCCCGGTTCGTCTACGACCCCGAGGACCCGACGCCGACCATCGGCGGGCGGTTGTTGTTCACCCCACGCGGCTACCGGGACGACACCGCACTGGCCGGCCGAGCCGATGTCGTCACCTTCACCGGCACACCCCTGGATGAACCCCTGGAGGTGATCGGAGTACCCCGCATCGAGTTGGCGCACCGCACCGACACCGGCTGGGCCGATGTGTGGGTGCGGATCAGCGAGGTGGGCGCCGACGGCCGCTCCCGCAATGTCAGCGACGGCTACATCAGCCGGGCACCCGGGGGCGAGGACCCGTTGGCTCTGGACCTGGACCCGATCGCGCACCGCTTCCGCGCCGGTGCCCGCATCCGGATCTCGATCGCCGGCGGTTCGCATCCCCGCTTCGCCCGCAACCCGGGCACCGGGGAACCGGTGTGGTCAGCGTCGCGGCTGCTGCGCGCCACCCACGAGATCGGGCCGGGCTCGCGGCTGATCCTGCCCCAGTGATTCGTGCGAGATGCGTAACGCGCGGCGTGAGGCAATCTCGCACAGAGCGCCGGTACTAGCGGACTGTAGGTCGAGTCAAGGGGTGTGGAGGCCGTAGTGGGCCGACGCCCCGGGGCGGGGGCGTGATGTCTGTGGTCGGTGGTGCTGCCGAGTTGAGGGCGGGTGCCTGGCGCCCACGCTGACTTATGCAACCTCGGTGTGGGTTATCTGGCGTCGTTCGGGCTGCCGTGGAGGCGAAGGGCCGGGTGCCAAGCTAGCGTCGGCGTGACCGGTGGGGGCCCGCCATAGCGGATACGGCATCTGATCCGGCCCTTCGTCCCGTCCTTCTAGCGTGGCACTACTGACGGGGTTGTGGAAGGGTCTGGTCGGTCCTTTCGCGTTGAGTGTGCGGGGTCTAGGCCCAGCGGGCTGCCTCGTAGGTGGCGTGGTCGCGGACGAGTGCATGGGCGATGCGGTTGGCGCGATGGGCCAACGCGCAGGCGACGATGCCGCCGGGCTTGCCGCGATCTTTGAGCCCCTGGGCGTAGTTCTTGGCGGCCGGCTCGTTGAGCCACAGGCCGATGCCTAGGTCGATCAGGGCGCGGCGCAGTGCGACGCTGCCTTCGCGGCTGATACCGCCGTCGCGGCGCTTGTGGGCGGATTCGTATTGCATGGGGGACAACCCCGACGCACGGTAGATCTGCTGGGGTCCCGGCCAGCGTTTCGGATCACCCAGAGCGGCAGCGTAATTGGATGCCCGCACCACTGCCCAGCCTGGCACCGAGGTCAACGTTGCATATGGGCTGCGCGGTAACAGTGATCCCAGCGCGGTCTCCGCGGACTGAATCTGGTCGTCAAGATCGCCCAGCAACACCAGATCGGCGGCCAGTATCCGACGCGCGATCACGGCGTCGCGGGTCGGCAAGGCGTCATGGGCCGCAGCGACCAAGCGCTCGGCGACGGGGCGGCGCAGTTGCAGGTCGCGGGTCGCGGCGAAGCGGATCAACCGGTTGACCCCGAGCCCGGCCAGGCGTGCCGGGTCGGTGAACTCGGCGGCCACCAGCCGGCCGATCTTGGTGGCCAGCACGTCGGGCAGAGCCAGGGTCAGCCCGGGAAAGGCCCGGTCGAGCTGGCCGAGCAGCTGATTCTTCGTCGCGGTACGCGTGGCGACCCGCCGGCTCCGATGCACTGCCCAGGCGCTGATCTCACCGATCACGACATCGCGATCGGTGACCGGACGCCCGTAGCCGGCCAGCACCAGCTCGGTGATCGCTTCCAGGTCGATGACATCGGTCTTGATCCGGCGCCGTCCCTGCACGCGGCGCTGCTCAGCGACCTGAGCGGGGTTGAGTTCCAACACTTCCCACCCATCGGGCCATTGATGGTCGAGCACCGGTCGGTGATAGTGGCCGGCCGCCTCCACGCCCACCTTGACCTGCACCGCGGCAGGTGCGACAGCCATCGCGCGAGCCGCCGCGGCGGTCAGGCCCGATCCGGTCATCGCGAATTCCGACGGCGCGAGCAGCCGATGGCGAGCCGCGTCGGTCACCGAAAGCACAGCTGAGGTCTTGCCGACATCGACGGCAACGACGATCGTGGACGACGTGACTGGCGCTACATGCACAGACACAACAACACCTCCGGGGTGTGTCAGGAGGTCCGCGTGCGTCAACACACGGACCCCGAAAAGGAATCAGTTACAGATCCCTTCCTGACACCTCCGGAGGCATTTGAGAAGGACTAACTCGATCTATATCAGCGGACCTTGAGGACGACCTTGCCCGTCGCGGTCCGGTTCTCCAGCGATGCGATCGCCTCGCCGGCGCGCTCCAGCGGATACACGATGGGTTCGGGCGCGGCGACCGCACCGGACGCCAGCAGCGGAGCGAGTTCGGCCCACTGCTGCGCCAGGTAACCGGGATGGGTCCCGGACCAGGCACCCCACCCGACGCCGACGACGTCGACATTGTTGAGCAGCAACCGGTTCACCTTGACCGTCGGGATCTCGCCGCCGGTGAACCCGACCACCAGCAGCCGCCCGCCCGGGGCCAGCGAGCGCAGCGAATCGGTGAAGCGGTCACCGCCGACCGGGTCCAGCACGATGTCCACGCCGCGCCCGCCGGTGAGGTCTTTGACCGCGTCCTTGAAGCCGTCGGCGAGCACCACATCGGATGCCCCGGCAGCCCGCGCGATGTCACCCTTGTCCGCGCTGCTCACCACCGCGATGGTGCGCGCGGCGCCGAACGCCGGGGCCAGCCGCAGCGTGGAGGTGCCGATACCGCCGGCCGCGCCGTGCACCAGCACCGTCTCCCCGCCGGCAAGCCGGCCGCGGGTGCGCAGCGCGCAGTGCACCGTCAGATCGTTGAACAACACCCCCGCGCCGGCCTCGAAGGACACGTTGTCGGGCAACGCGAACACCCGGTCCTCGGGCAGGGCCACCACCTCGGCCATCCCGCCGGTCAGCATGGTCAACCCGGCGACCCGGTCCCCGGCGGACAGCGCGGAGCCCGCCGGTGCGCTGCGCACCACCCCGGCGATCTCGGCACCGGGCACGTAGGGCAGCGGTGCCTTGTACTGGTAGAGGCCGCGGGTCTGCAGCGCATCCGGGAACGCCACCCCGGCCGCGTGCACATCGATGACCACTCCATCGGCGGCGGGTTCATCGATGTCCACCAGCTCCGCAACGTCGGGACCGTCCAACCGGGGTATCTGAATGGCGCGCATGACTGACCATTTAACATGCGTCAAGTGATCAAGGCACGTGCCGCGGTGCTCCTCGAACCCGGACAGGACCCGCAGCTCACCGACGTCGAACTGCGCGGCCCGGTCGGTGACGAGGTCCTGGTGCGTATCGAGGCCGTCGGCATCTGCCACACCGACATCACGATGGCGTCCCTGGCCGGCAGGACACCCATGGTGTTCGGGCATGAGGGCGCGGGCACCGTCGTCGCGGTCGGCCCGCAGGCCCGCCGCGGGGTCGGCGAGCAGGTCGTGCTGACCTTCGCCAGTTGCGGTGCCTGTGACAACTGCACGCACGAGCGGCCCGCCTACTGCGATCAATCCACGAACCTCAACATGCGCGGCAGCCGGCGTGACGAGACGAGCGCACTGCGCCTGGACGGCGCGCCCATCACCGGCGGCTTCTTCGGGCAGTCCAGCTTCGCCACCCACGCCGTCGCCGGCAGCCGCAACGCGGTGCCGCTGCCGGACGGATTCGACCCGGTGCTGGCCGCGCCGCTGGGCTGCAGTGTGCAGACCGGCGTCGGGGCGGTGCTCAACGTGATCGGCCCGGTCCCCAGCATCGCGGTGTTCGGCGCCGGGGCCGTCGGGCTGTCGGCGGTCATGGGTGCCCGGATCGCCGGGGCGAAGACCGTCATCGCGGTCGACCCGGTCGCCGAGCGGCGCGCGCTGGCCGCCGAACTGGGCGCCACCATCACCCTCGACCCGACCGCCGGCGACGCGGCCGCCGAGATCATGAGCCTGACCGGGGGCGTCGCCGGCGCGGTGGACACCACCGCGCGTCCCGACGTGATCGCCTCCGCGGTCGGGGTGCTCGCCTCACGCGGCACGCTGGCCGTCCTCGGTCTCGGTGCCCCGACGGCCGAGCTCCCGGTGACGTTGATCATGGCCAAGGGGCTGACGGTGCGGGGAGTGGTCGAGGGCGACAGCGACCCGCAGGTCTTCATCCCGCAGCTCGCCCGTCTGCATGCGGCCGGTGAGCTCCCGCTGGAGAAACTGGTCAGCAGCTACGCGTTCGACGACTTCGGCGCCGCGTGGGCCGCCGCAAAGGCCGGCACGGCGATCAAACCGGTGCTGCTCACCGGGCGTTAGGATCGCAGCCCAGGCACCGCCTGTTTATCGGCAAAGGCGCCGACTGATTGGAGCAATGATGACGCTGCCAGTGCTACCCCCGGGGAACACGGTGCACGTACGTTCCTTCGACGGAACCCGGCTGCACGCGCGGGTGTTCGGCCCCGAGAACGGTTATCCGATCGTGCTGGCGCACGGCATCACCTGCGCCATCGAGGTGTGGGCCCACCAGATCGCCGATCTGGCGCGCGACTACAAGGTGATCGCCTACGACCACCGCGGGCACGGCCTCAGTGAGGCGCCGCGCGGGCGTACCGGATACAGCCTCAACCATCTGGCCGCCGATCTGGACGCGGTGCTCGACGCCACCCTGGCGCCGGGCCAACGCGCGGTGATCGCCGGACATTCGATGGGCGGCATCGCCATCAGCTCCTGGTCGCAGCGCTACCCGCATCGCGTCGGGCGGTGCGCCGATGCCGTCGCGTTGATCAACACCACCACCGGGGACCTGTTGCGTGATGTGCAACTGGCCCAGGTGCCTCCGGCGCTGGCCGCCACCCGCATCCGCGGCGCGGGAACGCTGTTGAAGACCTTCGGCGCCACCCCCGTGCCCAAGCTGGCCGACCGTGCCAACAAACGCTTCGTCGCGTATCTGGCGGTCGGCCACGATGCCGATCCCTCGGTCGCCGAGTTCGTCTACCGGCTGTTCGCGTCCACCCCGCCCGCCGGTCGCGGCGGGTGGGCCAGGGTGCTGGTGGACGGCGTTGGTGCACAGCATATTTCGTTGCGAAATCTGACAGTGCCGACGATGGTGATCGGCAGCACCAAGGATCGGCTGCTGCCGATCAACGCGTCTCGGCACATCGCCGAACATGCCCCCAATCTGGCCGAATTCGTCGAGCTCCCCGGGGGGCACTGCGCCATCCTGGAGTACCCCGACGAGGTGAACCGCAAGTTGCGCACACTCGCCGAAACGGCGGCGCGCCAACGGCTCAGCTCCTGAGGTAGGCGGCCACCTCGGCGGCCGCGCGCTGCCCGGACCGCACCGCCCCGTCCAGGAATCCGGTCCACTGGTCGGCGGTTTCGGTTCCCGCCCAGAAGATCCCGTCCACCGGTGCGCGCAGCTGCCTGCCGTGGGCGACCCAGGCGCCCGGCGGCACCGCGGCGGTCGGCCCGCCGGGCGCGAACGGTTCGGCGCTCCAGCAGTGATCCAGGTAGTCGACGGGTTCGGCGGCGGCGTCGCCGAACAAGGTGGTGAAGCAGGCCAGTGCACGTTCCCGGCGTGCCTCGGGTGCCAAGTCGTCGAACGTGCGCGCGTCGGCGAAGCCCAGCAGGATTCCGGGACCGTCATCGCTCGGGCTGACATCGAAGGTGATGAAGATGGGGCCCTCGTCGGAGAGTGCCTCGCCCGAACATCCACCCGCCCGCCAGAACGGTTTCTCGTAGGCGGCGTAGGCCTTGCTGAGGTTGCCCTGCGGCCAGTGCGCCGGCAACGCCTGATAGCCCTCGGGCAGGGGCGGGTCGAAGGTGATCGCACCGCGGTGCGCGGGGGCGATCGCCAGCACCACCGCGGCCGCGGTGTGCTCGCCCCGAGCCGACTCGACGGTGAACCCCGCCCCGGTGCGCGCGATGCGCCGCACCGCGGCCTCGGTGCGCACCCGCTCGCCGAGTTCGGCGGCGATGCGCTGCGCGATCTGCTGGGTGCCGTCGGGGAAGCGGTCCTGCTGGGCGCCGCCCTTGACGTCGAGCATCCGGCCCAGCCCGCCGGCAGCCTTGACGTAGCGCACCGCATGCAGCATCGACACGTCGTCGGGTTCGCAGCCCCAGGTGACCCGCGCCATGATGGCCATCAGGTTGCGGGTCGACGCGCCGGCGTGCACCGCGCGCAGCCACCCCTCCAGGCTCTTCTGGTCCAGTCGTTGCGCCGCCGGGGCGTCCCAGGTGTCGGTGACCGGGATCAGTCGGCTCAGCCGGTCGAAACGCCACTGGATGCGGGACACGTCGAGCAGCTCGATCAGCGACAGTTTCGGAATGGTGCTGCGGTAGGAGCGCACCTTGCCGTGCCAGCGGATCAGGTTCTTGCCCCGACTGTGGGTCGGCACGGTGGCACAGCCCAGTTCGGCGGCCAATGCGATCACCGCGTCCTGGGTGGGGCCGACGAACGTCGCGCCCAGGTCGACCGGCACTCCCGCCAGCGTCGCGGTGAGGGAACGGCCGCCCACCCGGTCACGGCCTTCGAGCACCAGCACCTCGTGTCCGCGTTTGGTCAGCTCCCGCGCCGCTGACAGTCCTGCGAATCCGGCCCCCACCACGATCACATCGGTCACGCCCCCCTTCCTACGCGATTTCGGCGCGAAAACGTACGGTATGCGCACGTTTTCACGCCGGAATCCCAGTAGGGTGCCCGCTGTGAAGGTGATGACGGCACTGTTCGGTCCGGTGGGAGCCATCGAGCGTGCGCAGGCGCTGCGCGATGCCGGCGCCAGCGGGGTGTTCACCTTCGAGGGGCCCCACGACGTGTTCACGCCGTTGACGCTGGCCTCGACCGTCGGCGGTCTGGACCTGATGACCAACGTGGCGATCGCCTTCCCGCGCAACCCGATCCACCTCGCGCATCAGGCCATCGATCACCAGATCCTGACGAAGGGCCGGTTCACCCTCGGGTTGGGTACCCAGATCCGCACCCAGATCGAGAAGCGGTTCGGCGCCGACTTCGACCGCCCGGTCGCGCGGATGACCGAGCTGGTCGCGGCGTTGCGCGCCATCTTCGACACCTGGTCTGACGGCGCGCGGCTGGACTTCAAAGGCGAGTTCTACCGGCACACCCTGATGACCCCGACGTTCACGCCACGTGACAACCCGTACGGGCCGCCGCCCATCTACGTCGGCGCACTGGGGCCGCGGTTGACCAAGGCCACCGCGCAGCACGCCGACGGTCTGCTGGTGATGCCGTTCGGGAACAAGAAGTTCCTGCACGAGGTCACCATGGCCGCCGTCGACGAGGGGCTCGCCGCGGGCGGACGCACCCGCGCCGACCTCGCGATCGTGCCTGAGATCATCGTGTCGGTCGGTGAGGACCACGACGCAACCCGCAAGCTGCTGGCCTTCTACGGGTCGACGCCGGCCTACAAGCCGGTGCTCGACATCCACGGCTGGGGCGACCTGCAACCCGAGCTCAACGCGCTGTCCAAGCAGGGCCGCTGGGCGGAGATGGGCGCGCTCATCGACGACGACGTGCTGCACACCATTGCCGCGTGCGGCACCCCCGCCCAGGTGGCCGCCCATATCCGGGATCGCGTGGAGGGCATCTCGGACCGGATCTGCATCTACCAGCCCGGCCCGATCGAGGTGCAATTGCTGGCCCAGATCGTTGACGAGCTGCGCACCTGAACGCCTATGGTGGGTGGTACGGGGCAGGACCACGAGGAGGTTGTCCGATGGCCGATGAGCAGGGCGCACCACAGGACGCCGCGGAGCCGCAGTTCAGCGATGTTCTGATCATCGGAGCGGGCATCTCGGGCATCAACGCCGCCTACCGCATCCAGCAGCGCAACCCCGGGTCGAGTTACACCATCCTGGAGCGCAGGCAGCGCATCGGTGGGACCTGGGATCTGTTCCGGTATCCGGGCATCCGTTCCGACAGCGATATCTTCACCCTCAGCTATCCCTACGAACCGTGGACCCGTCGCGAGCATGTCGCCGACGGCGCCGATATCCGCGAGTACCTCACCACGGCGGCGCACAAATACGGCATCGACCGGCATATCCGGTTCGACACCCGGGTATCGGCGGCGGACTGGGATTCCACGACCGATACCTGGACCGTGCACGCGGAAACCCATGGTGCCGAGGTCACCTACCGGTGCCGGTTCCTGTTCTTCGGCACCGGCTACTACAACTACGACCAGGCGTACACCCCGGACTTTCCCGGTATCGAGACGTTCTCCGGGACCGTCGTCCATCCGCAGTTCTGGCCAGAGGACCTCGATTACGCCGGTAAGCGGGTCGTCGTGATCGGCAGCGGCGCCACCGCCGTCAGCCTGGTGCCCGCACTGGCCGACACGGCCGGGCACGTCACCATGCTGCAGCGTTCACCGACGTACATGATGTCCATGCCCGCGGTGCCGAAGCCGATGCAGGCTGTCCGGAAGATGTTGCCACGCAGGATTGCTCACCAGGTCGTCCGGTTCCGCAACGCCTGGTATCACTTCCTGCTGTACATGTTCTTCCGCAAGGCACCCAAGGTGGGACGCGGGCTGATCCGCCGGGCAAACACCGCCGAACTGCCCCCCGGCTATCCCGTCGACGTCCACTTCAAACCGCGCTACAACCCCTGGGACCAGCGGATGTGTCTGGTGCTCGACGGAGATCTGTTCGAAGACATCAGCGCCGGACGCGCCGACGTGGTGACCGACCATATCGAGCGCATCGACGAGAAAGGCATCGTGCTGGCCTCGGGCGGGCGGATCGACGCCGACATCATCGTCACCGCCACCGGGTTGCAACTGCAGTCCCTCGGCGGTATCGAGATCAAGGTGGACGGCAAACGGATCGATCCCGCGGACCGCTTCGTCTACAAGGAGTACCTGCTCGAGGACGTGCCGAATATGGCGTGGTGCATCGGCTACACCAACGCGTCCTGGACGTTGCGTGCCGACATGACCGCCCGTGCGGTGGCGAAACTGTTGGCGTACATGGATTCCCACGGATACACGCATGCCTACCCGCATCTCGGCTCGGAGTCGATGCCGGAGAAGCCGACGTTCGATCTCGACGCCGGGTATGTCAAACGGTCCCCGCACGCATTGCCCAGATCGGGTACCCGCCGGCCGTGGAACGTGCGGCACAACTATGCGCTGGATATCGTCGAGCACCGCTTCGACCGGATCGAGGAGTCGATGGTGTTCGGCCGGGTCCAGGCCGCCGCAACTTCCCCGCGAGCGTGCGTGTCGGAGGCGGACACGCCGCCCGCTGACCAGAGTTTGCGCACCGTCGCGGGCTGATGCTCAGGGCGTCCGGATCGTCAGGCCCGTCGCGAGGAGTTGCGTGGCCGACAGTCCGAACGTCGTCTTGAACCGGTCGGCCAGATGTGACGGGCTGGCGAACCCGGCCTGCGCCGCGGCGGTCGTGAGGTTGTGCCCGGCGGCGATCTCGGCCCCGGCGCACATCAGTCGGCTCCACAGTCGGTAGCGGCGCAGGCTGCACCCGATCTCCTGGCGGAACAGATGCAGGAACCGGGATTCGGACAGCCCCACCGACGCGGCGAGCTCGGCGGCCGACACGGCGGCCGCCGTGTCATCGCGAACCTGCTTGGCGGCCCGCGCGATTCGCGAGTCGAGCTGCTGGACATCCGACGGTGCGGCCCGCTCCAACCAGCGCAGCGCCCCGACATCGTCGGTGGGCGGGGTGAACAGCTCGACCTCTGCGGTGTGCTGCACCCCGATGTCCCCGCAGAACTCGTCGAACTGTGCGCGGCACGCGGCGGCGCGCGCCGAGGCCGGGTCCAGGTAACACGACACCAGGGGCCCGGTCATGCTCAGGTGGTGGGTGAGCCGGGGCGGGATCAGCGCGGTACGGGCCTGGATGCGTTGCGCGCCGACCCGTACCGTCAGCGGGCCGTCCACGCCGACGGCCAGACACCACACCGACCCGGAGTGCGGCTGCAAGCCGAGCGCGGGGCCGGAGTACAACGCCTGACCCGGCCACAACCACACCGCCGGATAGCAGGTTTGTGGAAGCGGAGCGGGTGCTCGCGGCGGCATGCTGGTCTCCTCGTCAACTGAGCAGGAGGCTACCGTGGTCCCCACCGTGATCGCCATCGTCGGGATGTTCTTCCTCGGCATGGGTGTGTACGCGCTGGCGGCGCCGGCGATGATGTTGCGCCCGTTCGGGTTCACCCTGGGCACGGATGTGCAGCGTGCCGAGGTGCGGGCCGTGTATGGCGGTTTCGGTCTGGCCATCGCCGGTGTACTCGGCTGGGCGATGACCGCGCCGGCGTCGGTGCGCACCGGGGTCCTGATCACCGTCGCTGCGGCGCTGGCCGGCATGGCTGTGGGCCGGGTCGCGTCGGCGGTGCTGGGTGACCGGACGTCCTTCTACCCCAACTGGTTCTACTGCCTGGTGGAGGCGGTGGCCGCCGCCGCGCTGTTCTGGGTGGCCTAGTTCCTCCGCGAACAGACGCAAATGGCCGCAAAAGTGGCCATAAAAGCGGCCATTTGTGTCTGCTCACGGGAGCTCACGGGAGCTCGCGGCAGTGAATCAAGGGGCGACGGTGAGCCAGTCGGCGAACCCGGAGGGGTCATGCCTGCCCAGCGCGCCGTGCTCGAACAAGCCCCAGCCCTGCACCGGGTCCTTGTCGCCCTCGGTGCAGACCGCCCGTCCCACATGGTCGATGACGCCGAACCCGGCCCGCCCGATGATCGCCGGGTCGGTCATGTCGTAGGTGAGCCGCTCGGTGAACTTCTCGCCTTTCCACACGCCATGGATCCAGTCCGCGTCGCCGCCATACCCGCCGCCGACGTGGATGGGCACCGGCAGTTTGGATTCCACCTCAAAGCGCAATTCGGACCCGGTGGCCGTGTTGGTCACGATGGTGGCGCCAGTCGGGATGCGGGTCCCCGAACGGTAGTGGATCTTCACCCGCGGCCAGCCGAGTTGTTCGACGCGGCCGTCCTTGAAGATCCGGGTGCAGTCGTTGAGTGAGCGGAACCCGTCCGGGGCCTCCTGGATGATGATCACGATCGAGTAGTCGTCGAAGGCGATCGGCACGTACAACCACCACATGCCCTCGAACGGGGGATCGGCGGGACGTCCGGCGGGCTCGGCCTCACCGATCGGGCGGATCCCCCAGGACCGGTCGCGGGACCCGATCCAGGTGTCCGGGTTCACCGCGATGCGTTCCCCGTCGATCTCCAGATGCCCACTCCAGGAGCCCAACTGGGCGAAACGCTGGGCATCCAGGGTCACCCGGTTGCCTTGGCGCATCAGGTGGCGTTGCTCCTGTACGACGTCGAACAGCCCGGTCCAGGTGAGATCGGCGGCGATACCCTCGGTCTCGGCCATGGTGATCCGCAGACTGTGCAGCGGGTCGGTGACCTCGACCCGGTAGCCGTCGACGTGCTGGTTGAGCCGGTCCTGATCGAGCGCGTCGGACAGGTGCACCGCCGTCTGGACATCCCCGCGGCGTACCAAGAGGAAGGCGTCTTTGACACCGAGATTCGGGTAGTAGCCGATGCCGGTGATGACGAAGATGTCGCCGGTGCGGTCGTGGGCGTTGAAATACGAACGGTCGTAGAAGTTCCGGTCCGAGGATCCCGGCCACGCGATGGGCTGCGGAACTTGGTGTACCGGAAACTCATCCATCGGTCCGAGCACTAGGACTCCTCATCTTGCAGCAACCGCTGTAACAGTGATGCGTGGTAGAAGGTGGACTCGACATCCTCGGGTTGGTCCATCTCCCCGAAGTGCACGCGGCGGGCGGTGGTGCGCATGAACACGCAGCACCAGATCACCGCCGAGTAGATGTAGAACCAGTGCAGGTCGCCCAGTGTGGCGCCGGTGAGCCGTTCGTAGGTGGCGCGCACATCGTCCTCACGCAACACCTCCGGGAGTCCGGGCAGCCCGGCCAGGCCGGCAAGCTCCTGGAACACCATGTGGGCGAAGATGATCCACGATACGTCCAGCTCACGCGGCCCAACGGTGGCCATCTCCCAATCGAGCACCGCGACCGGCCGGAAGTCTCTGTACAGCACGTTGCCGACACGGGAGTCGCCCCAGGTCAGTACCGGTGCCGAGGCCGCGACATCGGTGGGGAAGTGCTCCTCCAGCCACGCCAGTGCCCGCTCGACCAGTGGCGACCGGCCGATGTCGGGAACCGCGAACTCGTACCACTGCTTGAGCCAGCCGAAATGCCGGTGCAACGGGGTGTCGCCGGGCGGGTCGACCTCGGTGAGGAACGAGAACCGCTGTGCCGCATCGGGAATGGCGTGCAGCTTCGCCAGCACCTCCACCGTGGCGTCCTGCAGCTCGCGCTGGCGTTCCGGTGCGGCGTCGGCGAACCAGTTGCCGCCGAAGGTGTAGGGCATCACATCGGGTGGCACGTCCCCGTCGACGCGGTCCATCAGGAAGAACGGCGTGCCGAGAACCTCGCCGCCGTCGTCGATCCAGCGCACCCGGGGGACCGGGACGTCGGTGAGCTCCTCGATCAGGCGCATCAGCTCGAACTGATGGTCCAGCCGGTAGGAGGAGAACACGGGCACGTCGCCGGAGGTGGGGGCCACCCGGGCGACCAGGCGCTGCTCGTCGTCACCCCAGCGCGCGGTGAGCAGGATGGTCTCCGAGGACATACCGTTGGCGTCGACGCCGTTCTCGATGCTGACCTGCGGTGCGCCGCGTTCGGGCAGCACCGTGGCCAGCCACTGCGACAATTGCGCGGGCAGGGTTTCGGTGTCGCGACTGGAATGCTGGAGGCGGCTGACGTCTTCGACAGCCGGTTCGTTCGACACGGTTGTTCCTTCCGGCCCGAATTACGATACGGTGGGTAGCGTTATGAAAGCAGAGATACCACAGGTTGACAAGGGTGCCGGCCGGCCCCGTGACCCTCGCATCGATGCTGCCATCCTCACGGCGACATCGGATCTTCTTGTGCAGATCGGCTATTCGAACCTGACCATGGCCGCCGTCGCCGAACGGGCGGGCACCACCAAGACCGCCCTGTACCGGCGCTGGTCCAGCAAGGCCGAACTGGTGCACGAGGCGGCGTTTCCCACCGCGCCGACCGCACTGGGCACGCCCGAGGGCGATATTGCCGGCGATGTCCGCGAGATGATCGCGGCCGCCGGCGCCGTGTTCACCAGTCCGGTGGTGCGCGCGGCGCTGCCCGGGGTGATCGCCGATATGGCCGCCGACCCGGACCTCAACGACCGGGTGATGGGCCGGTTCACCGGGTTGTTCGAGGTGGTGCGGCTCCGGCTGCAGCGGGCCGTGGAGCGCGGCGAGGTACACCCCGAGGTCGACCCGGATCGGCTCATCGAACTGATCGGCGGCGCCACCCTGCTGCGCATGCTGCTCACCCCCGGCCAGGACCTCGACGACCAGTGGGTCGACCAAACCACCGCGATCGTGGTGCACGGCGTCATCCGCTGAGCCATTTCCGCCGAAACAGCATTCCGGACGGGAAAGTGCGAGTGACGGCCCGCCGGAATGCTGTTTCGGCGGCTAGGTGATCTGGCTCTTGTTGCGCTGCGATACCGTGCGGAACCGGTCTCCGAGCCCCTCGAAGTCCCGGTGCTGGGCGTACGCGATGCGCGCCTCGGCGGCCAGCGCCGGATCGATCACCGCCGCGGCACCCTCGGTGTAGATCTGTTTGAGCCCGAGCATGGTCGGGCCCGGCACCTCGGCGACCGACTCGGCCAGTTCCAGCGCGCGCTCCAGCAGCCGCTCATGCGCGACGACCTCGGTGACCAGCCCGATCCGTTCGGCGCGGGCCGCGTCGATCACCTCGCCGGTCATCGACATCCGCCGGGCCATCGCCAGGCCGACCACCTGAGGCAGTCGCGCGGTCATCCCGCCGCCGGGCAGGATGCCCACCCGGGCGTGGGTATCGGCGAACACCGCGCGCTCGGAGGCGATCAGAAAATCGCAGCCCAGCGCGATCTCCAACCCGCCGGTGAAGGTGGCGCCATTGATGGCGCCGATGATCGGGGTGCGCATCTCGCGGACGGCGGTAATGCAACTCTGGGAGCGGAACTCTTCGAAGTACGTCAACCCGTCGCGGGCCGCTTCCTTGAGGTCGACGCCGGCGCAGAACGCCGGATCGGTGCCGGTGAGCACCACCGCGCGGACCTGCTCGTCGGCATCGGCAGCCTTCAGCGCCGCATAGAGCGCGCGGATCACCTCGTGACTCAGGGCGTTGCGGGCCTGCGGACGGTTCAGGGTCAACATCCGCACGGCACCATGGTTGGTGCAGAGAACGACACTCATCCTTGCGAAGCTAGTCTCAACCGACGAACTGCTGTGCCTGGTTCACCAGATCCAGCAGCGGCTGGGGGAGCGCGCCGAGGGCGAAGGTGACGGCGGCCGTCACGGTGATGACACCCGTGGTCAGCACACTCGGCACCACGACGACCGGACCGTCCTCGGGTGGCTCGGTGAAGAACATCAGCACGATCACCCGCACGTAGAAGTAGGCGGCCACCGCGCTGGCGATGACACCGACGATCACCAGGGGCCCGGCCCCACCCTCGGCGGCCGCCTTGAACACCGCGAACTTGCTGACGAATCCGCTGGTCAGGGGGATACCGGCGAAGGCAAGCAGATACAGCGAAAACACCACGCCCACCACCGGATAACGCCGGCCCAGACCGGCCCACCGAGTCAACGCGCTCGCCTCCTCGCCGTCGGCGCCGCGCACCAACCCGGCCAGCGCGAAGGCACCCAGCGTGCTGAAGCCGTAGGCGAACAGATAGAACAACGTCGCCGCGACCCCGGCTCCGTTCAGCGCGATGACGCCGGTGAGGATGAACCCGGTGTGCGCGATCGAGGAGTACGCCAGCATCCGTTTGACATCGTTCTGGGATACGGCGGTGATGGTGCCGACCACCATCGTGACGATCGCGATCACCCACAGCATCGGCCGCCAGTCGTCGGCCAGTCCGGGCAGCGCGACATAGAAGATGCGCAGCATGGCGCCGAACGCGGCGATCTTGGTGGCGGCCGCCATGAATGCGGTGACCGGGGTGGGGGCACCCTGATAGACGTCGGGAATCCAGGAATGGAACGGCACCGCACCGACTTTGAACAGGATCCCGACGGCCACCAACCCGGCTCCGGTCAACGCCAGCGCGGCTCCGTCGCGATCGGCCGCCACGGCGGTGGCGATATCGTCGAGCCCGAACCCACCGGAATACCCGTACAGCAGCGCGACTCCATACAGGAAGAAGGCCGAGGAGAACGCACCCAGCAGGAAGTACTTCAGCGCGGCTTCCTGGGACACCAGGCGGCGGCGCCGGGCCAGACCACACATCAGGTACAGCGGCAGCGACAGCACCTCCAGGGCGACGAACATGGTCAGCAGGTCATTGGAAGCCGGGAACAGCATCATGCCCCCGAGCGCGAACATCGTCAGCGGGAAGATCTCCGTTTGCGCGACAACGGCTTTGACGGCCACCTTCTCGGCGAGGCTGCCCGGCACCGCGGCAGCCTGCGGGGTGAACGCGTCCAGGCCCTGCGCACTCCCGGCGCCGATCCGACGCTCGGCGATCAGCAGCACCCCGAGGATGCCGATCAACAACAGCAGACCCTGCAGGAACAACGCGGGGCGGTCCACGACGAGCGAACCCTCCGCGGCGATATCGCCCGGCGAGCCACCCAGATCGATGTGCACCCAGATCACCGCCCCCATTGCGGCCAGCTGGCCGCCGAGGGCCAGCAGCAGCTGGGTACCGTAGCGGGCGTGCCGCGGCAGGAACGCCTCGACCAGCACACCGAGCACCGCGACGCCCAGCACGATGAGAACCGGTGCGAGCTGGCCGTATTCGACGGACGGTGCCTCGATGGTCATCGCGCGGGCCCTTCCGCCGTGGCGGGTGCCGGGTCTTGGACGTCGATGGTGGTCAGCGTGTGCGTGACCGCCGGGTTGATGACATCGAGTGCCGGTTTCGGATACACCCCGAGCACCACCAGCAGGGCGATCAGCGGGGCCACCACGATCAGCTCCCGCGGTATCAGGTCACGCACCGATTCGTTGCCCGCGGTGACCGGCCCGGTCATCATCCGCTGATAGGCCCACAGGATGTAGATCGCCGACAGCACCAGTGCGCTGGCCGCGACGACCGCGAGCACCGGGAACCGGGTGAACGTGCCGATCAGGACCAGGAACTCGCTGATGAACGGTGCCAGCCCGGGCAACGACAGGGTGGCCAGGCCGGCGACCAGGAAGGTGCCCGCCAGCACCGGCGCGACCCGCTGCACGCCACCGAAGTCCGCGATGAGCCGGGTCCCTCTGCGCGACACCAGGAATCCGGCGATCAGGAACAGCGCCGCGGTGGAGATGCCGTGATTGACCATGTACAGCGTCGAGCCCGCCTGGCCCTGGCTGGTCATCGCGAAGATGCCCAGGATGATGAAACCGAAATGCGATATCGAGGTGTAGGCGATCAGCCGCATCACATCGGTCTGGCCGATCGCGACGACAGCGCCGTAGACGATCCCGATGACGGCCAGCGTGATGATCAGCGGCTGGAAGTACTTCGCCGCGTCGGGGAACAGCTGCAGGCAGTAGCGCAGCATGCCGAACGTCCCGACCTTGTCGACGACGGCCATCATCAGCACCGCGGTCGCCGGGGTGGATTCGACGGCGGCGTCGGGCAGCCAGCGGTGGAACGGCCACAGCGGTGCCTTCACCGCGAACGCGAACATGAAACCGAGGAACAACGCGTTCAGCAGCGCCGGGTCGATGGCCAGGTCGCCGTCGGCGACCGCCGCCACGATGGCCCGGAAGTCGAAGGTGCCGGACGCGAATACCCCGCTGCTCGCCGTCACCACGTAGAGGCCGATGACGGCGGCCAGCATGACCAGCCCGCCGAACAGGTTGTACAGCAGGAACTTCACCGCCGCCTTGGACCGTCCGGCGCCGCCGAACCCGCCGATGAGGAAGTACATCGGGATCAGCATCGCCTCGAAGAACACGTAGAACAGCAGCACGTCCAGCGCCATCAGTGAGATCAGCACCATGGCTTCGACGGCCAGCGTCAGCGCAAGGTAGCTCTGCGTGGACCGCTTTCCGAAGCTCCGGTCACCCCCGTCGTTCCAGCCGGCCACGATCAGCAGCGGCACCAGCACCGCCGTCAGCACCACCAGGGCCAGCGCGATCCCGTCCAGGCCCAGGATGTAGCCGGTGCCGAACGTCGGGATCCACGGATAGTCCTCGACGAACTGGAACTGTGGCCCGGCCGGATCGAAGCGCAGCGCCAGCACCACGGTCAGCACCAGGACCAGCAGCGAGATCGCCAGCGCGGTATACCGCGCGGATGCCTTGGACGGCAGCAGGATCACCACCACCGCGCCGACCATCGGCACCACCCACAGCGCGGTCAGCAAGCCGATCCCGTTCACCAGACCCTCACCACCAGAATCGCGCCGATCACCAGGACCGTGCCGGCCAGCATGGACAACGCGTAGGACCGGGCGAACCCGTTCTGCCACTGCCGCATCCGCTGCGATGCGTCCGCCACACCCGCGGCCAGGCCCCGGGTCACCCCCTCCACCACGTCATCGTCGAGTTCCACCAGCCCCGCGGTGAACTGCGCACCCGGACGCATCAGTACCCGTTCGTTGAACGCGTCGCCGTACAGGTCGTGACGGGCGGCCACGGTCAGCGCGGACCCCGCGGGCGCGATCTCGGGAATCGCCCGGGTGGCGTACATGCGATAGGCGATACCGACACCGATCGCGACCACCGACAGCGTGATGGTGGTCATCACCCAGACCGGGACGACGTGGTGAAGCTCCGCGCCGGCCGGGTTCACCACGGGGTCCAGCCAGTGCACCAGCGTGCCGCCGAGGGCCAGCAGCGCACCGGCGCCGACGGATCCGAGGGCCAGGATGACCATCGGCGCGGTCATGATCCCTGGGGACTCGTGCGGATGCTGGTCGGGCTTCCAACGCCGTTCGCCGAAGAACGTCATCAGCATCACCCGCGTCATGTAGAACGCGGTGATACCCGCGCCGAGCAGCGTCGCGCCGCCCAACAGTAGGCCCTTGGCTCCGCCCGCGGCGAAGGCGGTTTCGATGATCGCGTCCTTGGAGAAGAAACCGGAGAACGGCGGTACCCCGATGATCGCGAGGTAGCCCAGCCCGAACGTGACAAAGGTGATCGGCATGACGGCACGCAACCCGCCGTACCGGCGCATATCGGTCTCGTCGTCCATCGCGTGCATGACCGAGCCGGCGCCCAGGAACAACCCGGCCTTGAAGAACCCGTGGGTGAGCAGATGCATGATGGCGATGGCGTACCCGGCCGGCCCCAGTCCGGCGGCGAGCACCATGTACCCGATCTGGCTCATCGTCGACGCCGCGAGGGCCTTCTTGATGTCGTCCTTCGCGCAGCCGATGATCGCCCCGAACAGCAGGGTGACGGCGCCGACGACGGCGACCGCGGTCTGGGCTTCGGGGGCCAGGTTGAACACCGGGCCGGAGCGCACGATGAGGTACACACCGGCGGTCACCATGGTGGCGGCGTGGATCAGCGCGGAGACCGGGGTCGGGCCCTCCATCGCGTCGCCCAGCCAGGACTGCAGCGGCACCTGGGCGGATTTGCCGCACGCGGCCAGCAGCAGCAACAACCCGATGGCGTTCAGCGTGCCGCCGGACAGTTGCGGCGCGGCGGCGAAAACACCGGAGTACGAGACGGTTCCGGTGGCGGCGAACATCACCATCAGCGCGACCGCCAGCCCGATATCGCCGACCCGGTTGACCACGAACGCCTTCTTGGCCGCGGTGGCAGCGCTCGGCTTGTGCGACCAGAACCCGATCAGCAGGTAGGAGGCCAGGCCGACACCTTCCCACCCCATGTACAGGCCCAGATAGTTGTCGGCCAGCACGAGGAGCAGCATCGCCGCCACGAACAGGTTCAGGTAGCCGAAAAACCGGCGACGGCCGGGGTCGTGGGACATGTACCCGACCGAGTACAGGTGGATCAGCGACCCGACGCCGGTGATCAGCAGCACGAAGCAGATGGACAACTGGTCGACCTGTAGCCCGAAGTCGACGCGCAAATCGCCGGCCGGCACCCAGGAGAACACCGTCTGGTGCAGCGTCCGGTCATCCGCGGGGCGCCCGAGCAGCCGGCCGAACAGCACGACCGCAACCACGAATGACGCGACGGCGGCGGCCAGCCCGAGCAGGTGCCCCCAGGCATCGGTGGCCCGGCCACCGAGCAGCAGCAATGCCGCCCCGGCCAGTGGCAGGGCTATCAGCAGCCAGGTGAGATTGTCCACTAGTGCCTCAGCAGACTGGCGCCGTCGACCGACGCCGAGCGTCGCGCCCGGAAGATGGCCATGATGATGGCCAGCCCGACCACCACCTCACAGGCCGCGACCACCATGGTGAAGAAGGCGACCACCTGACCGTCCAGCTGCCCGTGCATCCGGGAGAACGTCACGAACGCCAGGTTGGCGGCGTTGAGCATGAGCTCGACGCACATGAACATGACGATGGCGTTGCGGCGCAGCAGCACTCCGGCAGCACCGATGGTGAACAGCAGCGCCGACAGGAACAGGTAGTTCGCCGGGTTCATCGGTCATCCCCGGTTCTGAGGTGACCACGTGGCACCAGTACCGAGCTGACCGACGTGCGCGCGCCGGTCCCGTCGGGAAGTCGCGCCGGCACGTCGACGGCGTTGTGCCGGGCGTAGACACCGGGATTGGGCATCGGCGTGGGGTGCCCGCCCGGTGCGAAG
The DNA here is from genome assembly GCF_001644575.1 of Mycobacterium adipatum. Lineage (NCBI taxonomy): Bacteria > Bacillati > Actinomycetota > Actinomycetes > Mycobacteriales > Mycobacteriaceae > Mycobacterium > Mycobacterium adipatum. The sequence continues at coordinate 4,699,864 of NZ_CP015596.1, read as the reverse complement.
CGTTCGGCGGCCAGCTCTCGCTGGGTCTTGCGGCGGTCGAACCGCTCCCGGTGGGCCAGCACCATCGCGCCCAGCGTCGCGGTGATCAGCAACGCGCTGGTCAACTCGAAGGCCCACACGTAGCGGGTGAAGATCAGCACTGCCAGGCCCTCGACGTTGCCGGCCGCGTTGGCCTGCTCGAGCCCGGCGAATCCGTCCGCCGACCTACTGACGACCGCGTTGCCGATCGCCCCGATCAGCAAGATGCCGAACCCGACACCGACGACGATCGCCGAGATGCGTTGCCCGCGGATCGTTTCCACCAATGACTCCGAGGAGTCGACGCCGATGAGCATCAGCACGAACAGGAACAGCATCATCACCGCGCCGGTGTAGACGACGATCTGCACCACCCCGAGGAACACCGCGTCCTGCGCGATGTAGAGCACCGCCAGGTTGATCATGGTGATGGCCAGAAAGATCGCCGAGTACACCGCCTTGGTCGCGGTGACCACCCCGAGCGCGCTGCCCACGATCACCGCGCCCAGGATCCAGAACAGCACCGCCTCGGTGGTCGAGGTGCGGGCCAGCGTCGCACCGTCGATCGCGGCCGCCACGATGTCCGGGGTCATCAGGCCGTCTCCGGCTGCTGAATCAGCCCGAGGGCGTTGATGTTGCCGCGGTAGTAGTCCTCGTCGGTGCTACCCGCCGCCATCGCATGCGGGGGCGCGGTCATGTCCGCGGCCAGCGGGGCGAGCAACTTGTCCTTGCCGTAGATCAGATCCGCGCGGTTGTCATCGGCCATCTCGTAGTCGTTCGTCATGGTGAGCGCCCTGGTCGGGCAGGCCTCGATGCACAATCCGCATCCGATGCACCGGAGGTAGTTGATCTGATACACCTGCCCGTACCGCTCGCCCGGTGAGAACCGTTGCAGCTCGGTGTTATCCGCCCCTTCGACGTAGATGGCGTCCGCTGGGCAGGCCCAGGCACACAGCTCACAACCGATGCACTTCTCCAGCCCGTCGGGGTACCGGTTGAGTTGGTGCCTGCCGTGATAGCGCGCCGCGACGGGGCCGGGCTGCTCGGGATACTGCTCGGTGATCGGCTTCTTGAACATCGCCTTGAACGTGACGCCGAACCCGGCCAACGCATCCCCGACCTTAGACATCTGAGTGCTCCCTTGGTTCGTTGCGTCGCGTAGTACCGGGTATCGGGGGGATCGGGTAGACGCTGACCGCGCCCGGATCCGCGGGCAGGGTGAACGTGGGGATGGCGTGGCGCCGCAACGAACGGCGAGTCATCAGCACCAGCGCCCCCGCCGCCGCGGCGCCCACACTGACCACCACGGCCACCCACACCGGAGCGTCCGGCCCGCGCAGCGTCCGGGTGATCGCGACGATGACGATCCAGGCCAGCGAGGCCGGGATGAGCAGCTTCCAGCCCAGCGCCATGAACTGGTCGTAGCGCAGCCGGGGCAGGGTGGCTCGCAACCACATGAACAGGAACAGGAAGGCCCACACCTTCGCCACGAACCACAGCAACGGCCACCAGCCCGAGTTGGCTCCCTCGATCATGCTGAACGGGAACGGCGCCTGCCACCCGCCGAAGAACATCGTGGTCGCCAGCGCCGAGACCGTCGTCATGTTGATGTATTCGGCGAGCATGAACATCGCGAACTTCAGTGAGGAGTATTCGGTGTGGAATCCACCGACCAGTTCGCCCTCGGCTTCCGGGAGGTCGAACGGTGCGCGGTTGGTCTCGCCGACCATGGAGGTCACGTAGACCAGGAACGACGGCAGCAGCAGGAACACGAACCAGGTGCCGTGCTGGGCCGCGACGATGCCGGAGGTGGACATGGTGCCGGCGTAGAGGAACACCGCGACGAAGGACAGCGCCATCGCGATCTCGTAGGAGACCACCTGCGCGCTGGAGCGCAGCCCGCCCAGCAGGGGATAGGTCGATCCGGATGCCCAGCCGGCCAGGACGATCCCGTAGACCCCGACCGAGGTGACCGCCAGCACGTAGAGCACCGCCACCGGAAGGTCCGTCAGTTGCAGCGCGGTGGTGTGCCCGAAGACCGATACCAGCCCACCCATCGGGATGACCGCGAATGCCATGATGGCCGGGATGACGGCGATCACCGGAGCCATCAGGTAGATCGGCTTGTCGACACCGGCCGGGATGAGCCCCTCCTTGAGGGCGAGCTTGACGCCGTCGGCGAGGCTTTGCAGCAGGCCGAACGGCCCGACCCGGTTGGGGCCGAATCGCATCTGCATGCGGCCCAGGATCTTCCGTTCGGCGAGGATCGCCACCAGCACGGTGAGCACCAGGAACACGAAAATCGCCAGGCACTTGGCCAGCATCAACCACCACGGGTCGTGGCCGAACGAGCTCAGATCGGGCATGGTCATCGGTGATCCCGCCTCGCGTCTCGCCGGTTCATGCCGGCTCGATCCGGACGGTGGCGCCCAGCGTGACGCCCAGCGTGCGGTGCACCCGGCAGCCGGCGGAGTTCAGCGGCAGCCAGAGCACCCGGTCGGGCATCTCGGTCACCGACACCGGCGCCGTCAGCTCACCACGGTCCGTGCTGACACGCACCGGATCACCGTCGAGGCAACCGATCTCGGCGGCTGTGGTCGCGGACAGCCGGGCCACGACGGGCCGGGCGGTGCCCGCCAGATGCGGTTCCCCGTCCTGCAACCGTCCCTCGTCGAGCAGCATCCGCCAGCCGGCCAACACGGCTTCGCCGGGTCCGGGTCGGGCAGCCTCCGCCGCCGCGACGGTGGGGGCGGAGGCACGTGGGCCCTGCCAGCTGCCCAGCGCGCCGATATCGGCGCGCACCGTGGCGGCGTCGGTCAACCGCAGGTCGACGCCGACCTCGTCGGCCAGGGCGGCCAGCACGCGCATATCGGCGGTGGCGGCCGGCGGCAATGCCGCCGGGAACGGACGGTGCCGACCTTCCCAGTTCACGTAGGTGCCCGACTTCTCGGCCACCGGGGCCACTGGGAACACCACATCGGCACGATCGGTGACGGCGCTGCGTCGTAACTCCAGGCTGACCAGAAACGGTGTGGCGTCCAGGGCGGCCATCGCCGCCTCCGGATCGGGAAGGTCGTAGACGTCGACGCCGCCGACCAGAAGTGCCTGGATATCGCCGGAGGCGGCGGCGGCGAGAATTCCGCCGGTGTCGCGGCCGGGCCGGGCCGGCAGGTCTTGCACGTTCCAGGCCGCCGCCACCTCGGCGCGGGCGGCGGCGTCCCCGATCGGGCGGCCGCCGGGCAGCAGATTCGGCGTGGCACCGGCTTCCAGCGCGCCGCGATCTCCGGCGCGGCGCGGCACCCACCCCAGCCGGGCGCCCGTGGCGGCGGCCAGCCGCACGGCCGCGGAGTAGGCGCCGGGGGAGCCGGCGAGGCGTTCGCCGACCAGGATGAGCGCATCGGGCGGGAGATCGCCGTGCAGACCGTCCAGCGCCGCGGCCTCCCCGCCCGGTACGGCCGGGATGAGGCGGCCACCCAACTTGTGCAGCCCGCGGGTCGCGAACGGGGCGACCGACAGCACCGATAGGCCGCGCTTGCGGAAGGCCTTGCGCAGCCGCAGGAAGACGATCGGGGATTCCTCTTCGGGCTCGAAACCTGCCAGCAGTACCGCGGGCGCGGCTTCGATATCGGCGTAGCTCACCGACTGGGACAGCCCGGCGATCGCGTGGGCCAGGAATTCGGCCTCTTCGGCCGAGTGCACTCTACTGCGGAAGTCGATATCGTTGGTGTTCAACATGATCCGGGCGAACTTGGCGTAGCCGTAGGCGTCCTCCACGGTGGCCCGTCCCCCGACCAGGACGCCGGCCCGCCCGGCGGCGGCGGTCAGGCCGCGCACCGCGATCGCGACCGCCTCCGACCACGACGCCGGACGCTGGCTGCCGTCGGGATCGCGGACCAGGGGTGTGGTGATGCGATCCGCCTGACGGGCGTAGGTGAACGCCCAGCGGCCCTTGTCGCAGTTCCATTCCTCGTTGACCTCCGGGTCGTCGCCGGCCAAGCGCCGCAGCACCTTTCCGCGGCGATGATCGGTGCGTTGGGCGCATCCGGAGGCGCAGTGTTCGCAGACACTCGGCGCGGACACCAGGTCGAAGGGCCGGGCCCGGAACCGGTAGGCCGCCCCGGTGAGGGCGCCGACCGGACAGATCTGCACGGTGTTACCGGAGTAGTAGGAGTCGAACGCCTCGCCGTCGGCGATGCCGACCTGTTGCAGCGCACCGCGTTCCAGCAGCTCGATGAACGGGTCGCCGGCGATCTGATTGGCGAACCGGGTGCATCGGGCGCACAGCACACAACGCTCCCGGTCCAGTAGCACCTGGGTGGACAGGTTGATGGGCTTGGGGAAGGTGCGCTTGACGTCGTCGAATCGGGAGTCTGTGCGCCCGTTGGACATTGCCTGGTTCTGCAGCGGGCATTCACCGCCCTTGTCGCACACCGGGCAGTCCAACGGATGGTTGATCAACAGCAGTTCCATCACGCCGTGTTGCGCCTTGTCGGCGATCTCGGAGGTCAGTTGGGTGCGCACCACCATGTCGGGGGTGACCGTCGCGGTGCACGACGCCAGCGGCTTGCGCTGACCTTCCACTTCGACCAGGCACTGCCGGCAGGCGCCGACCGGGTCCAGCAGCGGGTGGTCGCAGAACCGAGGGATCTGGATCCCCATCAGCTCGGCGGCCCGGATCAACAGGGTGCCCTTCGGCACACTGATCTGGTGGCCGTCGATGCTCAACGACACCATCTCGACTCCGGCGGTCTCCCTGGCCGGTTCGGCGATCGTCATGCGCCCGCTCCTTCCACGGCGAACAGGGTCGACGCGTGCGGGTCGAACGGGCACCCGGCACCCAGGTGCGCCAGGTACTCATCGCGGAAGTACTTGACCGACGAGATGATCGGGCTGGCGGCGCCGTCACCGAGGGCGCAGAACGACTTGCCGAGGATGGCGTCGGAGATATCGAGCAGCTTGTCGATATCGTCGCGGCGGCCGGTGCCGTCTTCGAGTCGTTCGTAGATCTGCGCCAGCCAGTACGTGCCCTCACGGCACGGGGTGCACTTCCCGCACGACTCGTGGGCGTAGAACTGTGTCCACCGCCGGACCGCGCGCACCACGCAGGTGGTCTCGTCGAAGATCTGCAGCGCCTTGGTGCCCAACATCGAGCCCGCCCCGGCCACCCCCTCGTAATCCAGTGGCACGTCGAGGTGTTCCGGGGTCAGCAGCGGGGTCGACGATCCGCCGGGGGTCCAGAACTTCAGCTGGTGCCCGGCCCGCACCCCGCCGGCCAGCTCGAGGAGTTCGCGCAGCGTGACGCCGAGCGGTGCTTCGTACTGCCCGGGTCGGGTGACGTGACCCGACAGCGAGTACAGCGTGAATCCGGGTGACTTGTCCGAACCCATCGATGTGAACCAGTCGATCCCGCCGCGCACGATGGCGGGCACGCTGGCGATGGACTCGACGTTGTTCACCACCGTCGGGCAGGCGTACAGCCCGGCCACCGCGGGGAACGGTGGGCGCAGGCGGGGTTGGCCGCGACGCCCCTCCAGGGAGTCCAGCAGCGCGGTCTCCTCACCGCAGATATAGGCACCCGCGCCGGCGTGTACGACAAGGTCGACGCCCGCTCCCAGGTAGCCCGCCGCGTAGGCTTCGGCAACGGCTCCCTGAAGTCTGCGCAGCACCGGCACCACCTCGCCGCGCAGGTAGATGAAGGCGTGCTCGGCGCGGATGGCGTGCGCGGCGATGATCGCACCCTCGACCAGCACGTGCGGGTTGGCCATCATCAGCGGAATGTCTTTGCAGGTACCGGGTTCCGACTCGTCGGCGTTGATCACGAGATACTTGGGTTTGGGATCGTTCTGGTTGATGAACGACCACTTCTGGCCGGTGGGGAAGCCCGCACCACCACGTCCACGCAGACCGGCATCCTTGACGAGGGCGATGAGGTCATCGGGGTTCATGGCCAGCGCGATCTGCAAGGCCTGGTATCCACCGTGGCGCCGGTAGCCGTCCAGGGTCCAGGAGTCGGCGTCGTCCCAGTGCGCGCTGAGAACCGGGGTGAGCGTCACGGGTGGTCCCCGTCCTTCGGCGCAGGCACAGCCGGCGGTGCCTGCGCGGGCTCGCCGACCGCGGGTGCGGTCATACCGCGTTCGTGGGCGATGCGCAGACCGGCCAGGCTCGCCTCACCGGGTGCACCGTCATTTGCGCCGGGCCGCTGATCGGGGAATCCGGCGAGGATGCGTGCGGTCTGGGTGAATGTGCACAGCGGTGCGCCGCGCGACGGGTTGACGGTGCGGCCCGCACGCAACTCGTCGACGAGTTGCCGTGCCGACGAAGGGGTTTGGTTGTCGAAGAACTCCCAGTTGACCATCACCACCGGCGCGTAATCGCAGGCGGCGTTGCACTCGATGTGCTCGAGGGTGACCTTGCCGTCGGCGGTGGTCTCACCGGCATGCACCCCGAGATGGTCCTGCAGCACCTCAAGAATGGCGTCGCCCCCCATGACCGCGCACAGCGTATTGGTGCACACCCCGACCAGGTAGTCGCCGGTGGGGGTGCGCCGGTACATCGAGTAGAACGTGGCGACGGCGGTGACCTCGGCAGGGGTGAGGCCCAGCTGTGCGGCGCAGAACCCGACGCCCGCCGGGGTGAGATAGCCGTCCTGAGCCTGCACCAGGTGCAGCAGCGGCAGCAGCGCTGACCGCGCCACCGGGTAGCGGGCGATGATCTGCTCGGCGTCGGCGGACAGCCGCTCGGTCACGTCGTCCGAATAGGCCTGGGGCCCAGCGCTGATCGGGGGACCGGATTCGTCGGGCCGCTGCCCGAGTTGGAGTTCGATGAGTGTCACCTGTCCACACCTCCCATGACCGGGTCGATCGAGGCCACCGCGGAAATGGCGTCGGCGACCATGCCGCCCTCACACATCGCGGCCACCGCCTGCAGATTGGTGAACGAGGGGTCGCGGTAGTGCACGCGGTACGGTCGAGTGCCGCCGTCGCTGACCATGTGCACGCCGAGCTCGCCCCGGGGGGACTCGACGGCGACGTACACCTGGCCGGCGGGCACCCGGATGCCCTCGGTGACCAGCTTGAAGTGATGGATCAGGGCCTCCATGGAGGAGCCCATGATCTTCGCGATGTGCTCCTTGGAGTTGCCCAGCCCGTCCGGGCCGACCTTGAGATCCGCGGGCCAGGCGAGCTTCTTGTCGGTCAACATCACCGGCCCCGGCTTCAACCGGGCGACGCACTGCTCGACGATCTTCAGCGACTCTTTCATCTCGTCGACGCGAATCAGATAGCGACCGTAGGCATCACAGCCGTCGTCGGTGCAGACCTCGAAGTCGTAGGTCTCATACCCGCAGTAGGGCTGCGCCCGGCGCAGGTCATGGGGCAGACCGGTGGACCGCAGCACCGGCCCGGTGATACCCAGCGCCATGCATCCGGTCAGGTCCAGGTACCCGATGCCCTGGGTGCGGGCCTTCCAGATGTAGTTCTCCCGCAGCAGTTTCTCCAGATCCCGCAGTCCCTGGGGCAGCGCGTCGAGCAGTTCGCGCAGCTGGGCCATCGCCTCGTCGGGCAGATCGGCGGCCAATCCGCCCGGCCGGATGTAGGCGTGGTTCATCCGCAACCCGGTGATGGTCTCGAACATGCTCAGCACCAGCTCGCGTTCGCGGAAGCCGAAGAACATGGCCGACATGGCGCCCAGCTCCATACCTCCGGTGGCCAGTGCGACCAGGTGGCTGGAGATCCGGTTGAGTTCCATCAGCATGACACGGATGACGCTGGCTCGTTCGGGGATGTCATCGGTGACGCCGAGCAGCTTCTCCACGCCCAGGCAGTAGGCGGTCTCGTTGAAGAACGGGGACAGGTAGTCCATCCGGGTCACGAAGGTGACACCCTGAGTCCAGTTCCGGTACTCGAGGTTCTTCTCGATTCCGGTGTGCAGGTAGCCGATTCCGCAGCGGGCCTCGGTGATGGTCTCGCCTTCGATCTCCAGGATGAGACGCAGTACGCCGTGGGTGGACGGGTGCTGCGGCCCCATGTTGACCACGATGCGCTCGCCGGCGTGCTCGCGAGCAGCCGCCACCACCGCATCCCAGTCCTGACCGCCGACCATGACCACGGGCGGGGAGTTGTGCGCCGACATCAGTTGTAGGACCTCCGCTCATCCGGCGGCGGTATCTGCGCACCGTGGTACTCGACGGGTATGCCGCCCAGCGGGTAGTCCTTGCGTTGCGGATGTCCCACCCAGTCATCGGGCATCTCGATACGGGTCAGCGACGGGTGCCCGTCGAAGATGATCCCGAAGAAGTCGTAGGTTTCCCGTTCGTGCCAGTCGGTGGTCGGATAGATCGGGAACAGAGAAGGGATGTGCGGATCGGTGTCCGGTGCGGCGACTTCGACCCGCAACCGCCGATTGTGGGTGATGGACATCAGCGGATACACCGCGTGCAACTCGCGGTCGAGTTCGTGGGGGTAGTGCACCCCCGAAACACCCAGACAGAGTTCGAATCTCAGTGCGGGGTCGTCCCGCAAGGCCTGGGCCACCGTCGGCAGGTGCTCGCGCCGCACCTCCAGTGTCAGCTCGTCGCGGAACACCACCACACGTTCGACGGCGGCGGTGAAGCTGTCGGGACCGAGGGCGGCGATCAAGGCGTCGACGATGGCGTCGAAGTAGCCGCCGTAGGGCCGCGGGGAGCTCCCCGGGAGGGTGACCTCGCGAACCAGCCGTCCGTAACCCGAGGTGTCGCCGGTGCCGGTGACCCCGAACATGCCGCGGCGGGTACCGATGACTTCCACATCGGAATCGTCGGTCATGAGCGCAGCAACCCGGTCAGCTCTATCGTCGTCGGGGAGGCCAACGCGGCCTGCTCGGCGGCGGCGACGGCCTCGGCGCGGTTCACCCCGAGCGGCATCTCGGCGATCTTGGCGTGCAGTTTGAGTATCGCGTTCAGCAGCATCTCCGGTCGCGGTGGGCAGCCGGGCAGATAGATGTCCACCGGGACCACGTGGTCGACCCCCTGAACCACCGCGTAGTTGTTGAACATGCCGCCCGACGATGCGCAGACACCCATGGCCAGTACCCATTTCGGTTCTGCCATCTGGTCGTAGACTTGGCGTAGCACCGGTGCCATCTTCTGGCTGACCCGCCCTGCAACGATCATCAGGTCGGCCTGCCGCGGTGTCGCGGAGAACCGTTCCATGCCGAAGCGGGAGATGTCGAACCGTGGGCCGGCGGTCGCCATCATCTCGATGGCGCAGCATGCCAACCCGAACGTGGCCGGCCACAACGAGCCTTTCCGGACGTAGCCGGCAACCTTCTCGACGGTGGAGAGCAGGATCCCGCCGGGCAGTTGTTCCTCTAGTCCCATGACAGCCCTCCCCGGCGCCAGACGTAGGTGTAGGCCACAAAGACGGTCAGCATGAACAGCAGCATCTCGACCACGGCGAAGAGCCCCAGTGAGTCGAACGACACCGCCCACGGGTAGAGGAACACGATCTCGATGTCGAAGATGATGAACAACATTGCGGTCAGGTAGTACTTCACCGGGAATCGCTGGCCGGTGGCGAGCTTGGCGTCCTCGGCGGGCAGCAGCGGTTCGATCCCGCATTCGTAGGCTTCCAGTTTCGCCCGGTTGTAGCGGCGCGGCCCGACGAAGGTGGCAATGCCCACCGAGCCGATCGCGAAGACGGCAGCGATCGCCCCGAGCACCAGGATGGGTGTATAGACGTTCATGCCTGTGTCAACCTTTGTGCCGCTCTCTCGTTGGACGATCGATGTGAGCTAGGACACAGCTTAGTCGCGTTAACGGTTGAGGCGGCGCATTTTCGTTAGTATCGAGTCCGATAGCTGAGCCGCCCGCTCTCCTCGAAGAGGGCGTCGAACAACCTACGGCCGCAGCGTATTTCGTGCTGGAAATCAAACAGTGTTGCGCAGCAGGTGCGCGACCGCCTCGCCCAGGCGGATCGGGTCGATCGGATGCGGCACGGCCGCTTCCGCCCGCGACCAGGAGGCCAGCCACGCATCATCCGGTCGCCCGGTGAGCACCAGGATCGGCGGGCACTCCGCGACCTCGTCCTTGAGCTGTTTGGCCAGTCCCATCCCGCCCGCGGGGGCCGCTTCACCGTCCAGGATGAGCAGATCGAACCCGCCCGCGGCGACCTGTTCGACGACGACCGCAGCGGTTGCCACGTCGAGGTAACTCAGTTCGGGCAGATCGGGGTGGATGCGCCGGCCGAGCGCCGAGCGCACCTGATCGCGGGTGCGGTGGTTGGAGCTGTAGACCAGGATCCGGAGCTGGGCGTCGGTGTCGGCCACATGGCCGATGCTACGACTGCTTGACGAAAACCGCGGCGGCTTCGATGGTGACCGCATCACCCATCATCCCGAGAAGGTTGCCGTCCACTCCGAAGGCCTGGCGATTGAGCGTCGTGGTGGTCTGCAATTGGACCTCGCCGCCGGCCGCATCCCGGACATGGACCGGGAGGTCGTACTCCTGTTCCTGGCCCTTGACCGTCACCAGGATGCTCAGGGTGACCCAGGAGGTCCCGGTGACCTCCGCCGATTCCACACTCACCTCGATGAGCGGGAAGCGCTCGACGTCGAAGAAGTCGGCAGAGCGAAGGTGTTTGTCGCGGCGGCCGATGCCGGTGTTCACCGATGCAGCGCTGATGCTGAGCCGGCCCGTGACGTTACCGTCGGCGACCGCCTCCGCCGAGCCCTCGACATCGGTGAAAATTCCTTTGACATGCGCAAACCCCCAGAACGTCGGGCTGTGGAAGGCCAGCTCGGTGCGGGTGGTGTCCAGCCGCCAGTTGCCGATCCAGTCCTGCGGGTCCATGGCGTCTCCTCAGCTCGTCAGCAGGGGAGCCATGTCGGCCGGGTCGAAATACTCGTCGATCCGGGTGATGCGGCCGTCGGCTCCCACCTTGATCACGATGCATACCCGCAATTCGATCGAAGCGCCATGGGTGGCGTCGGCGTGCAGGACATGCTGCTGGACGAACCCGCCGTCGAAGAACTGTCGATCGAGGATCTCGTACCGGCGTGTCGCGGTGGTCCGGAGGAACCAGCGGATGACCCGTAGCGCCAGAGCCCGGTCGTTGTCGGCCTGGTCACCGCTGTGCCACACCGCGACATCGTCGGCCCACAGCGCCTCGATGTCGGTGTAGTCGCCGCGTTCGATGGCGTCGAACAGGCGGTCGGCCACCTCTGCTGTCATCTCCATTGACCTCAACTCCCGTTCAGGTTGAACACTGTTGATATGAAGGAACGGTTCGATACTGCATACGAATCACACACTGCGCCTTGGGTCATCGGTGAAGCACAACCCGCGGTGGTCGCTCTGGAACAAACAGGGCTGTTGCGCAGTCCGATTTTGGACATCGGATGCGGCCTGGGGGAGCACACGATCCTGCTGACCCGGCTGGGGTATGACGTGCTGGGCATCGACTTGGCGCCGCACGCGGTGGCCCAGGCCCGGGAGAATGCGGCCGCCCGCGGGGTGGATGCGCGTTTCGAGATCGGCGATGCTTTCGCTCTCGATCCTGGGACCCGGTATGACACCATCCTGGACAGCGCGTTGTTTCACATCTTCGACGATGTCGACCGGGCGCGCTACGTCCGGAGTCTGCACCGCGCGGTCCGGCCCGGGGGCCACCTGCACCTGCTGGCGCTCTCCGATGCCGGCCGTGGCTTCGGTCCACAGGTCAGCGAGCAGGTGATCCGCTCGGCGTTCACCGACGGCTGGGACGTCCAGGAGCTGCGGACGACGACCTACCGCGGCGTGGTGGGGCAGGCCCACGCCGGGTCGCTGGGGCTGCCGGCCGGCACGGTTGTCGACGAGCCGGCCTGGCTGGCCCGGGTGCGCCGGGTGTGAGGCGTTACTCCTCATAGCCGGGGTGTGCGACTTTCAGCCGGTGCGACACCAGCGCGCGCAGCGCGGGGATCACCTGCGCATCGCGGCCGTCGAAGGCCCCGGCCCGGATCGCGGCCGCCAGCGCGGGCTCGTCGCCGAACCCCAGCTCGAACAGCGCGGCCCGGGGCTCGTCGGCGGTGTCGTCGAGCAGCTCCCGTTGCACGGTGCGCAGCACGTTGGCGGCGACCCGGGCGTGGAAGTTGACCGCCCCCGACGTCTCGGCGCGGACCTCGCCCTCCAGGAACTCCGCGACGGCGGCGACCAGTTCCGCGGCGGTCGGCTTGTAGTGCAGATCCGTCACGATGCCTCCAAGAGATTGAGCAGGTCGTACTCGGTCTCGCACACCCGCCGCCCGATGGCGGCCAGCTCCACCGAGCGGGTCAGCCCGCTGCGGTGCCGTTCGTACTGGTAGCGGCAGATGACCCCCCAGCGCAGCGTGGCCGCGACCAACCACCAGCGCAGCGCGACGCGGTCCACCGGTGTCCCGCCGGCCTCTTCGTACGCGGTGACGAAATCCTCGATGCTGCCCAGTCCGCCCGCACCCCGCGACGCGGGCGCGCCGAAGCGCCAGGCCCGGATGCAGAACCAGGCGAGATCATCGAGGGCCTCGCCGATATGGGTCAGCTCCCAGTCGAGCACCGCCGCCAGGCCGGTGTCGTCGACGATCAGGTTTCCCATCCGGAAGTCGCCGTGGACCAACACCGGCGGTGTCGCCGGTGGCCGATGCAGTTCCAGCCACCGGAAGGCCCACTCGAACGTCGCTGTGGTGTCACCCATCTCGTCGAGGCGATGACGCCACTCGTGCAGCGGGTCCGAGGCCACCAGCCCGATGCCCGCCGGGTCGGCCCGGTGGATCGCGGCCAGCGCCTGCGCACACTGCCGCAGCAACCGTGCCCGCGAGGTGTCATCCAGCGTGCGCGCGATCTTGGGCACGATGGTCTCCCCGCCGATGAACTCGCAGATCAGGAACGGATTGCCCAGGGCGGCAGGGGAGTTGTCGGCCGCAATGATCTCCGGCACCGGCGCCCCGGTGGCCGCGGCCCGGCGCAGCGCCGCGGCCTCCAACTCCATGCCGGCGTGCACGTCATCGGGTGGCCCGGTGCGCAGGATCAGCGCGCGCACTCCCGATGCCGTGTGCGCGTCGAAGGCCCAAGTGGCGCGGCTGGCCCCGCCGGTGAGCACCCGCAGGTCGGTCACCGTGACATCGCCGAGCGCGGGTGCCAACACCCCGGCGAGCGCCGCGGGATCGGTCACTTGCGGCCGAACTTCAGCATGCGCTGGGCGACCCGACGGATCTGGATCTCCTCGGCACCCTCGGTGATCCGGTACCGGCGGTGGTGCCGGTAGATGTGCTCGAACGGTTCGTGGCGGCTGTAGCCCACACCGCCGTGGATCTGCATCGCCCGGTCGGCGGCCTCACACACCAGCCGGTTGGCCCGGTAGTTGGCCATCGAGACCTTGTCCGACACCTCCATGTGGTGGTCGCGATCCAGATGCCAGGCCGCGTAATACACCAGCAGTCGCACCATCTGGGCCTCGGTCTGCAGCTCGGCCAGCGGCCACTGCACGGCCTGATTCACCGACAGCGGTTTGCCGAACACAATCCGGTCTCCGGCATACTGCGCGGCCCGGTCGATGCAGTACTGCGCCGCCCCCAGGCTGCTGGCGGCCTGCCGGATCCTGTTCTCGTGCAGGAAGGTCTGGCCGACCTCGAGCCCGTGGTCGACCTCGCCGAGCACCGCGTCGGCAGGCACCCGGACGTCCTTGAGTTCCACCTCGCCATGATCGCTGGGCATGTTGAAGGTCCACCAGTAGTAGGGGACGGTGAAACCCGGGGTGTCGGTGGGCACCAGAAAGGCGGTGATCCCCACCGCGGAACCGTCTTGGCCGGATGTCCGCGCGAAGACCAGGTCATGGGTGGCCCGGTGCACACCGGTGTTCCACCGCTTGGCGCCGTTGATCACCCAGTCGTCGCCGTCGCGGACCGCGGTCGTCTCCATCCAGGTGGCATCGCTGCCGTGGTTGGGTTCGGTGAGCCCGAACGCCATCGAGCGCTCACCGGTGAGCATCGCCTCCACCCACTCCCGCTTCTGGGCGTCGGTGCCGAACCGGCTCATCATGATGACCTGAGGGAAGTTGCCGACGATCGAGGACTCGTCCTGCAGGTCGTTGTGCAGTCCGAGGCCCTTGTGCGCCAGATGTTCCCGGATCACCGCCATATCCAGGTTGCTGCCGCCGCGGCCGCCGAATTCCTCGGGCAACCCGTAGCGCAACCAGCCGGCGGCATCGGCCCGGCGGCGCATCTCGTCGAGCAGATCCTCCCATTCGCGGGCCGGGACGCCGCCGTTGTCCAGGTCGGTGCGGGCGAACTCACGGCGCCGGTCGAAGTACTGCATGTTCTCGCGTTCCAGCGGTTTGATCTCGGTCTCGATGAACGCGTCCATCTCGGCCAGCAAACCCGGAAGGTGTTCGGGTAAAGCGAAATCCACAGTGATCTCTCTTTCGTCCTTTAGAAGCCGTACAGGGTTTTCTTCCAGATCGTCGATAGGGTCCTGATGGCGTCGGCATCGCTGATCTGCAGCTCGGTGTCCGGTTTGCCCACCACGACGACGGTGAAGTTTTCGAACAGCAATGCGATCGCGGCCGCGATGTGTTCGGGTTCCAGGTCCTGCGCGTAGCCCTGTTCGCGGGCGCGGCGCACGGATTCGGCGACCATGTCCATGCCGAACCGCCGGAACTCGTGCTGCACCTGCGCAAAACGCGGCTGGGTGGCACCGAGCTGTGCAACGGCGATCATGATGCCGATGTTCTGCCGGAACAGATTCCAGTACCCGGTCACCACCGTGGTGAAATAGTCGCTGTCCTGCGGCGACTCCGGTAGCGGCACCCGGGTGCCGGACGGCTCGACGATATCGTGCAGGAAGGACTCGGCCAGCGAGGCCAGCAGGTCTTCCTTGTCATCGAAGTATCGGTAGAACACCGCCGAGGACTTCCCGGCCGCGGAGGTGATATCGGCCAGCGTGGTGCCGTGAAAACCACGCTCGGCGAACAACTTCCGGGCGGCCAGTTCGATGGCGTCACGGGTCTGACGGCCCTTGGCGGTGAGCGTCTCCGGGGGCGTCATATCAGGCCAGGATGCGATCACCGGCGCGCAGCAGCGCACTGGGCAGTTCGTGCCCGACGGCGTCCTGGGCCACCCGGGCCGCCGCGATCGCGGCGTCGAGGTCGACGTCGACCTCGATACCGCTGTCCCGCAACAGGTAGACGAGATCCTCGGTGGCGATATTGCCGCTGGCGCCCGGAGCGAACGGGCAGCCACCCAGGCCGCCGACGGAGGCATCCAGCCGGGTGACCCCGGATTGCACGGCGGCGTATGCGCTGGCCAGTCCGGCGCCGCGGGTGTTGTGGAAGTGCGCGCCCAGCGGCAGGTCGGCGATCACCGGGCGGACCTGCTCGATCAAGGTGGTGACCCGGCGCGGGGTGGTGGTTCCGATGGTGTCGGCGACGGCGATCCGGTCGACACCGAGTTCGGCCGCCGCCGAAGCGATATCGATCACCCGGCGAGCTGGCGTCGGACCGTCGAACGGGCAGTCCCAGGCGGTGGCGATGATGACCTCGACTCCGGCGCCGTGATCGTGGGCGATGCGGGTGACGTCGGCGATCGCCGCAGTGGCTTCCGCGGTGTCACGTCCGACGTTGGCCCGGCTGTGCGCATCCGATGCCGACACCACGTACTCGATCGAACTCAAACCGGCCGCGACGGCGCGTTTGGCGCCGCCCGGGCTGGCCACCAGCGCCGAGAACTCGACGTCGGGAAAGCGGTACAGCTCGGCGGCGAGCTCGGCCGCGTCGGCCAGGGCGGGCACCTTCGACGGCGAGACGAAGGCGGTGGCCTCGACCTCCCGGACACCGGTGGCGACAATGGCTTCCAGTAGTGCGATCTTGGCGGACAACGGGATCGGCTTCTCGATCTGTAGGCCGTCACGCAGGCAGACCTCGCGGATATCGACTTTCGTCACGTCACAGCACCCCTTGCTCTTGCAGCGTCGTCAGTTCCTCGGCGCTCAGACCCAGCAGTCCCGAGTACACCTCGTCATTGTGCTGGCCCGGACGGGCCGATCCACCGTTGCGGATGCCGCCCGGTGTCTCCGAGAGCACCGGGATGACACCCGGGCCCTTGACATTGCGCTGCACCCGATCGTCCCAGTGGTCGGCGATCATTCCGCGGGCCCGCAGCTGTGGGTCCTCGACCACCTCGGCCACGGTGTTGATCGGACCGCTGATCACTCCGGCGTCGGACAGCGTGGCGATGATCTCGCCCGGTTCCCGGTCGGCCGCCCAGGCGCCGATGATCGTGTCGAGCTCGTCTTGGTTGCGTCCGCGCGCCACGTGATTGACGAAGCGGTCGTCGGTGGCCAGTTCGGGCTTGCCCATCGCCGCGCACAGCCGGCGGAACACCGTGTCCTGGTTGGCCGCGATCACCACCCAGCTGCCGTTGGCGCTCTGGTAGATGTTCGATGGCGCGATGCCCTCCAGTCGGGTCCCCGATGGTCCCCGCACCACGCCGCCGACATCGTAGTCGGGAATGGTGGATTCCTGGATGGCCAAGCAGCTTTCGGTCAACGCGGTGTCGACGATCTGGCCTTCGCCGGTGACACTGCGCCGGTAGAGCGCGGCCAGCGCGCCCTGCGCGGCGAACATGCCGGCCAGGCTGTCGCCCAGCGACAGCGCCAGCCGCGGCGGCGGACCGCCCGGGAATCCGTTCATGTGGCGCAACCCGCTGGCCGCCTCGGCGACCGAGGCGTAGCCGGCCTTACCGGCGTCCGGACCGGTCTGGCCGTACCCGGACACCCGCACCAGGATGATGCCCTTGTTGCGTGCACGCAGGACCTCGTAGCCCAGGTCCCACTTCTCCAGGGTGCCGGGTCGGAAGTTCTCCACGATGATGTCGGAGCGGTCCACCAGCTCCAGGAACAGCTCGCGGCCCCGCGCGGTGCGCAGATCCAGGGTGGCGGCCTTCTTGTTGCGGGCGTGCACCGTCCAGAAGAAGTGGTGCCCATCGAGTTCGGCCTGACCCCAGGTGCGCAGCGGGTCCGGTGCGCCGGGCAGTTCGATCTTGATGACCTCGGCGCCCATGTCACCGAGCAGCCGGCCCGCGAACGGCCCGGAGATCAGCGTGCCGAGCTCCAGGACCCGGATGCCGTCGAGGGCCCCGATTGCCGTCACAGTGAGAATCCGTGCCGATGCAGCCAATCCGTGCACACCGCGACGGCCTGACGCAGGGTGCCGCGCTGGTCGGGTCCGGAGTAGTAGTGGTTGGCGCCGCTGATCTCGTGCATCTCCTTGTCCGGATGCCCGATCGCCTCGAACAGCCGCCGGGTGTGACTGGGGGTGCAGGCGTCGTCGGCGAGGTTGCCGATCACCAGGGCGGGGACCGCGATATCGGGGCCGGCCTTGACGGCGTCGCCGTGGGCGTCGTCATAGCTCCACTGCGACAGCCAGCTGCGCAGCGTGCAGAACCGGGCCAGCCCGACGGGGGAGTTGTTCACCACCTGAGGATCGCCCAGATAGCAGATCCCCGGGGTGCGTTCGTTGGGATCGACGGTGGGATCGAGCCAACGCGGGTCGGCCATGGTGCCGTGCACGACGAATGCATACTCGTCATCGGGGCGGCCGGCCGCCTTCAGCTCGGCCAGTTTTTCTTTGACCCACTTGGTGATCCGCCGGTTGCGGGCGATCTGCGCCTCGTGGTAACGGGCCAGGAACTCTTGTGTGTACGGCGGCTGGTTCGGGTTGTCGGGGTTGTACAGGTCGAGTTCGGGGTCCCGCTTGGACGGGTCGTTCTCGTCGAGGATGGACGCGTCCATCCATTCGGTCATGGTGCCGTGCCGGCTGATGTGGGCGGCCAGCAACATGATGCCGTCGGCTGGGATGAGTCCGAGTTGAGTGAGGTCCGGGCCGTCACCAGAGGGGCTGGCGGTCACCGTCGGATGCTGTGCCTGCTGCTGGTAGAACACCGACAGCGATCCGCCGCCGCTCCAGCCGGCCAGCACCACCTTGTCGTACCCCAACCGGTTCTTGGCGTCCTTTATGCACTCGCCGAGATCCTCGACGACTTTTTCCATCAGCAGCGCGGAGTCGGTGCCGCGGAACCGGCTGTTGCAGTAGATGACATGGTGCCCGGCGCGGGCCAGCGCGTTGATCATCGGCAGATACGCGCCGCCACCGATCGGGTGCATGAACACCAGCACGGTGTCAGACGGCTTGTCCTTCGGTTTGAGCAGATAGCTCTCCAGTACGACGAGCTCGGCGACGCCGCCGTATACATCGCGGACGCTGGAGGTGTTCTGGTAGGCGACCAGATAAGGGATGCGCTCGTACTCGAATTTCACGGGAGTCTCGGTGGTGGTCACTAGTGCTGCCCCAGATCGTTGGCGAGGATTTCGGCGGACGGGATGAGTCGGCGGCGGGTGTCGATGGCGATGACCGACCAGTCGACCCGGTCGTAATCGTCGAACTTGCGGCGCGCGCGTTCCCGCGCCTTCTCCGGCGCGCCGTGATGAACTCCTTGCGGCGCATGGGAAACCAGTCCGGGCGGCATCGGTATGCCGTACAGGGAGCCGGAATGGAAGAACGCGATCTCGTCGTAGTCGACGTTGCGGTGATACCACGGGGTGCGCTCGGTGCCGGGCACGCTTTCGGCGGGCTTGGGCAGGAAGTTCATCACGTACACGCCGGTCGCCTGCATGAACAGGTGCACCGTCGGGGGCAGGTGCACGCTCTCGGAGGTGATGACGGTGTAGTCCTCGATATTGAAGGTGAACGGGAAGTTGTCCCCGCGCCAGCCTTCCACATCGAGTGGATTGTGTTGGTAGAAAAGGCTCGTCGGCCCGCCGTCGTGGATCAGGCGTACCTCGTATTCATCCCTGCCGTCGTCATCGCAGGGTGCCGGTTCGGGGATGGTCACCTGCGCCGGGTCAAACGGGAAATGCCTGCCCAGGATGCCCGCCGGTGGGACCCGGAAATCGTCGGTCGCCTGGATCATCAGCCAGGTGCTCTCGGAATCGGGTATCTGACGGAACGTGCAGGCCTTGGGAATGTAGACCCAGTCGCCCTCGCGGTAGTGCAACGGACCGAACTCGGTTTCCAGCAGTCCGGCACCCTTGTGCACGAAGATGAGCAGGTCTCCGTCGACATAGCGGACGAAGAACGGCATCGGCTCGGTGCGTCGGCTCAGCAGTACCAGGCAGTCGTCGTTGGAGAACATGAGCAGTGGTCCGCCCTGGGCGTCGGTGGCGTCGCCGGGCTTCAGTTCCGAGGACAGCACGTCGGTGGGGCGCAGCGGGCCGACGGTGCGGTACGCGGTGGGGTCGTTGCGCCGGTACATATTGGCGGTCCGCCCGACGAAACCTCCACGGCCGAGCTCGTCGTCCTTGAGTCCGTCGAGATCGGCGTGCACCCGTTTGGGCGTCTTGCCTTTTCGCAGATGGACGAAGGATTCCATGACGCTCCTCGGAGATCTCGGTGAAAAAACTGAAAGTGACTTTACTTTTTGTTTGGTGGGGGCGCAAGGGGTGGCCCCCGGCGGCGGTGCCCTCCCGCGATGACCCGACGGGTTACTCGGCCAGCGCGCGTACCGATGCCATTGCCTCGGTGCGCATTTGCTCACGTTCCGCCGGTGTCCAGCGGGTGGTGGGTTCGATCACCAGCGTCTCGACCTGATAGCCCAGCATGCCGAAGACGTACTCCAGATACGGGCGCTGGAAATCCTGCAGTTCTGCGTGCCGACCGTCGTAGGCGCTGCTGCGGGTCAGGATGAGCTGCAGCGGCTTGCCCTCGCCGAGCGTGCCGACGTGCTCGCCCTTGTCGTTCAGGGTGAAGCTGGCAATGGGTTGCACGATGACGTCGATCCACGCCTTGAGGGCATGGGGGACATGCCAATTCCACATGGGCGCCGACACCACCAACCGATCGAAACGGCGGACGCGCTCGATCTCGTCGAGCACCTGCTGCCAGATCGCCTGCTGCTCGTCGGTGACGCTCTCGCCGAACAGCGGGGCGAACTTGGCGATCGCGGCGTCCCGTCCGAAGCGCAACACATCCTCACCCCATACCGAGAACCGCTCGTAGTCCTGGCCTTCCAGATAGGCCTGCGCCAGTTGGGAGGAAAGCGCCGCGTCCCCCTTGGGGCTTGCCTCGACCCACAGTGTCGTCGTCATCGGTGTACCTCGTCAGATCATCGACGTGCGCGGGATGTGCATACCCAGTGACAGCGCACCGGCCAGCTCCCGGCTGGTGTCGTAGTCGAACACCACGTGCCCGGACAGCACATCCACGTCGCGCTTGTAGCGCTGCAGCGGGCTGGTCAGGAAGTGGATGCTGGCTCCGCCGGCACCCATCAGGTCGCCGATCACCGCCTTGGATTCGGCGACGATGTGCGCCGCGGCCAGCCGCGCCTGCGACCGCACCGGCTTGTCCACCGAATCGCCGCGCGCAACGATCGTCTCGATCTCACCGACGGTGTCGGCCAGCAGGCCGCGCAAGGCACGCAGGCGCACCTGCGCGCCGGCCAGGTGCGCCTGGGCGATCGGCTTGTCCTTCTGCATGACGCCCTCGTAGGCCAGTACACGCTCGGCAAGGCGCTGGGCGTACATCTCGGTGACCCGTTCGGCGCTGCCCAGCGCGGGCATCGACGCCAGCAGCGCCAGCGCGGGCACCATCGGCCAGCGGTAGGTGGCGGAGTCGTGCAGTCCCGCGCCGGGGGCGGTGCCGGCGTAGATGTCGGCGACCTTCACCAGTCGGTGTTCGGGGACGAAGACATCGATGGCGATGGCATCGTTGGAGCCGGTCGCGCGCATGCCATCGGTGTGCCAGACGTCATCGACGGTGACCTCGCCGGCGGGCAGCAGCGCAAGAGCGGGGTAGATGTCCTCGTCCGGTCCACAGAGTGCGGCGACGATGATCCAGTTGCCGTGGTTCACCCCGGTGGCCCAGGACCAGCGCCCCGACAGCCGGATGCCGCCGTCGACCGGCAGCCCTCTGCCCGTCGGGGCCAGTGGTGCCGGCGCCAGGAAGGGCCGGGTGCCGAAGGCCTCCTGCTGGGCCTGCTCCCCGAACAGCGCCAGCATCCAGTTGTGCAGCGCGTAGAAGCCGATCGTCCAGGCGCTGGAGGTGCAGCCGTGTGCCATCCGCCGCACCGGGTCCAGCAGGGCCGGGAAGGGGGCCTGCTGCCCTCCGTAGCGTGTCGGCACCAGCAGGTCGGTGAACCCGCTTGCGGTCAGGTCCGCCATGGTCGCCTCGGGCAGCCGGCGCAGCTTCTCGGCCTCGGCGGCGCGCTGGGCCAGTGCGCTCACGAACTCATCGGTGATAAGGCCGCGGGCCTCGATCGTCGTCATGGCCAGACCGTTCCATACTTTTTAGTATGGAAAGCGGTCAGCGCGCCAGCATCAGGTCCAGGAAGCGCTCGCTCTGTGCGGCCTGCCCGGGGTCGGGCACCCGGCCGGACAGGTGCAGGAATCCGATGCCGACGGCAAATGTGGCGTTCGCACGGAGGTCGGCCTCGTCGGGATCGAACCCGGCGTCCTCGAACGCGGTGCGCACGGCGGCCAGGACCCGCCGATCGGCGGCCCGCACACTGTCGGCGACGGTGTCATCGGAGCGTGCCCACTCGCGCATGGCGCGTTCCAGCGTCCAATGCCGCGGGCTCACCAGGGAGGTCATCATCTGGGCGAGCCGCTCGCGGGGCGGCAACTCCCCGATGGCCTCGATCTGGCTGCGATCCTCGTCGCGCAGGTTGCGCCAGCCCTCGACCAGGGCCGCCCGGTAGCTGGGCATGCCGTCGAAGTGCCAGTAGAAGCTGCCCTTGGTCACCTTCAGGCGTGCACACAAACGTTCGATTTTCAGCGTTTTTATGCCGTCCTCGGCCAGGATCGCGTATCCGGCCTGAAGCCAATCGTCAATGGTCAGACGGTTGCCGGACGGGTTCTGGGCGGGCGTCATGACGGGCAGCCTACGGCGACTCGCGCACACCCCTGACTTTCTGTTGCCGCTCGCTGCATGTTTTACTGCAAGTCGCGACAACTGAATTCTCGGTCCGCTCCACGATCCGAATCGTATGAGCGGACGCGGATACCGCAGTGCAAAGAGGCACTGCGGTATCTCTGGGTGTTGGGCCAACAGCACCGAGGGTCGGGCGGGACCGTGACAATTAGAGTTGGGAAGAATCTGATGCAGAACTTTGTAGGCCGGTGGATGCGCCGGATCGGGGCCGCCGCCGCGGCCGCGCTGGTCGTACCCGGTGCCATCGCCATTGCTGGGCAGACGGCAAACGCCGGCGCCTTCTCGCGCCCAGGACTTCCGGTCGAGTACCTGATGGTGCCGTCCGCCGGGATGGGCCGCGATATCAAGATCCAGTTCCAGAGCGGTGGCGAGAACTCGCCGGCCGTGTACCTGCTGGACGGCCTGCGTGCGCAGGATGACTTCAACGGCTGGGATATCAACACCCAGGCCTTCGAGTGGTTCCTCGACAGTGGTCTGTCGGTCGTCATGCCCGTCGGTGGTCAGTCGAGCTTCTACGCCGACTGGTACGCACCGGCCCGCAACAAGGGCCCGACCGTCACCTACAAGTGGGAGACCTTCCTGACCCAGGAACTGCCCGCGTACCTGCAGGCCAACAAGGCCGTCAAGCCCACCGGCAGCGCCGCGGTCGGTCTGTCGATGGCCGGTTCGTCCGCGCTGAACCTGGCGACCTGGCACCCCGCGCAATTCATCTATGCCGGCTCCATGTCGGGCTTCCTGAACCCCTCCGAGGGCTGGTGGCCGTTCCTGATCAACATCTCCATGGGTGACGCCGGCGGCTTCAAGGCCGACGACATGTGGGGTAAGACCCAGGATCCGAACAGCGGCTGGAAGCGCAATGACCCGATGGTCAACATCCCGACGCTGGTGGCCAACAACACCCGTCTCTGGGTCTACTGCGGTAACGGCCAGCCCAACGAGCTCGGCGGCGGCGACCTGCCCGCCACCTTCCTCGAGGATCTGACCATCCGTACCAACATCACCTTCCGCGACAACTACCTGGCCGCGGGCGGTAGCAACGGTGTGTTCAACTTCCCCAACAACGGCACGCACAACTGGGCGTACTGGGGCCGCGAGCTCCAGGCCATGCTGCCCGACCTGCAGCGTGTTCTCGGCGCATAAGTAAGCCGTAGAGAATCCCCCGGGGCACTGCGCCTCGGGGGATTTTTCTATTGCTTCTCGGCGAGCGTGCGGTTTCGTCCGCGGCTCGCCGACATCGGGCGTATGCGGATGCACTTTCGGGGAGCTCGCCTGCTCAATAGCGGCAGTCGTCACCCGAATACTCGAACGGCGGGCAGCCCCGCGACAGCAATGCCGCATGGACGCGGTCCAAGAACGCCCCTCGATGGGTGTGCAGCAGGCCGGCACTGATCCGGATGACTATCCATCGCTGCGCTTCCAGGGCGGCGTGGCGTTCGATGTCGCGGTCCCGCTGCTCTGGGTCCGTCCAGTGCTGAGCGCCGTCGAACTCGACCGCGATGCGATACTCGGGCCAGCCCATGTCGAGCCGGGCCAGCGCGATGCCGTACCTGTCGTAGACCCTGATCTGAGTCACCGGCCGCGGAAACCCGGCGCGCACCAGTACGAGTCGCGTCAACGACTCGTACGGGGATTCCGAGCCTCCGTCGACGATATCCAGAGTCTCTCGCAACTGGCGTAGCCCGCGGGCGCCCGGATGTTGACGCGCGACGGCGTGGACGTCGGCAACCTGCACCCGGGTGGCGCTTATCAGGGCATCGACGCGTTGCACGCCCGCGCGTAGCTTGAGTCGACGCCCGAGATCGAATGCAGTGCGGGCCGGGTTGGTGACCTGCATGCCGGAGACCTCGGTTGTCTCACCGGGCGCCAGGGTGTCGCTACGCACGATCAGCCCGGCCGGCGGCCTGCGGTTGCTGTGGATGATCTCGGCGCGCTCACCGGCGTCGATCCATTTGGCGCCCAACAGTGCCGAGGCGGACAGGCCGCTCACCACGCCGCGGCGGTCTGACCACAACCACGCCGCGCGGGCCAGCTCCTGCGGGGACAGCGCGGTGTCGCGAGGTATCCACACCGCCGGGTAGATGGCCCTGTTGAAGCGGCGAAGTTCACGGAACGTCAGGGTGCCGTCGGACACGGCCTCCGGGCCGCGGAATGGCCAATCGACGGGGTTCATGCCACCGACGGTGACGACGAGCGCCGACACGAATCAGCCGTCGACACCCGATTCGCGCATGTTATCCACAGGCTGACTCACCCGAGTGTGCGTCGGGATACGGGGGCCGCGGTGTGTTGCGAATGAAACCGCACTCTCGGCGAGCAGAAGTGGGAGGTGGCGCCGACCCCCCGATCGGCGCCACCGAGCATCACTTCAGCTGGGCCGAGGACAGACCCAGCAGGCGGCGGGCGACCACCAGCTGCTGGATCTGCTGAGTGCCCTCGAAGATGTCGAGGATCTTCGAGTCGCGGGCCCACTTCTCCAGCAGCGTCTGCTCCGAGTACCCTGCGGTGCCGGCCATCTCGACCGCCTTGAGGGTGATATCGCTGGCCACCCGGGCGGCCTTCGCCTTACCCATCGAGGCCTCTTTGGAGTTCGGGATCTTGTTGTCCGCCTGCCACGCCGAGCGGACGGTCAGCAGATAACCGGACTCCCAGTCGGCCTCCATGCGCAGGAACTCCGCCGCCGGCGCGCTCTGCGCGTGGGCGGGCTTGTCATAGGAGATCTCGATGCCGGCCTCGGTGAGGATGACCCGAAGCTCCTCCAGGGCGGCGCGGGCGACGCCGACCGCCATGGCGGCCACGATGGGCCGGGTGTTGTCGAAGGTCTCCATGGCCCCGGCAAAACCCTTGTCGACCTTGACTTCCGGGTCGCCGAGCAGGTTCTCCTTCGGGATCCGCGCGTTCTCGAAACGGATCACCGCGGTGTCGGAGGCCTTGATGCCCAACTTGTGCTCGAGGCGTTCGACGGTGACACCGGGGTGCTCACGCGGCACCACGAACGACTTGATGGCCGCACGACCCAGTGACTTGTCGACCGTCGCCCACACCACGATGTGGGTGGCGCGGGATCCCGCGGTGACAAAGATCTTCTCGCCGTTGATGACGTACTCGTCACCGTCGAGCGTCGCGGTGGTGGACACCGCGGCCGAGTCGGAGCCAAAGCTCGGCTCGGTGATGGCCATCGAGGCCCACACCTTGCCGAAACGTTCCAGTTGCTCCTTGTTGGCGACGCTGGAGATCGCGGCGTTGCCGAGCCCCTGGAAGGGGATCGACAACAGCAGTGCGACATCGCCCCAGCTGACCTCCAGGGCGTTCAGCAGCGCAGACATGTTGGCGCCGTTGACGTTGGTCTTCTTGCCCTCGTCGTTGCGGCCACCGAAGGCGTCCGCTCCGGCGAAGGAGATGGTCTTGGCCTCCTGCAACCCCTCGAAGAGGTTGGCCAGGGTGTCGAGCTCAACGGGGTAGGCGTGCTCGGCGAGGTCGTACTTGCGCGAGATCGGGCGCAGCATCTCCGCCGCTCCCTGGTGACCCTTCTCGACGACCGCCTGCAGTTTCTTGGGTAGTTCCAGATTGATTGCCATGACTGGGTTTTCCGTTCCTAGAAGTCTTTAGAGGACGACGACACCCTCGGCGACGCCGAGTACCCGCAGATCGCGGTACCAGCGTTCGACCGGGTGCTCCTTGGTGAAGCCGTGGCCGCCGAGCAGCTGGACGCCGTCCAGTCCGATCTGCATGCCTTTGTCGGTGGCGATCCGCTTGGCCAGCGCGGCTTCCCGCGCGAAGGTCAGGCCCTGCTCGGCACGTGCGGCACCGCGCAGCGCGATCAATCGCAGCCCGTCGAGTTCGATGGCGATATTGGCCGTCATGAAGGCCACAGCCTGCCGGTGGGCGATGGGCTCACCGAACGCCTCGCGCTCCTTGATGTACGGGATGACATAGTCGAGCACGGCGTGCGAGGTGCCGACTGCCAGTGCGGCCCAACCCAATCGGGAGTAGGCGATCGCTTCGGAGAAATCTTGAGCATAGTCCTGGTCGGATCGGTCCGGTTCCCCGAGGCGGTTGTGCAGCGGCACCGCGACGTTGTCGAGTGCGACCCGGCCCAGTGCGGCGGCCCGCACACCCATCGACGGATCGGCCTCGACGGTCACCCCATCGGCCGAGGCCTCCACGATGAACAGGGCCGGCTTGCCGTTGAGCTGTGCGGCGACGATGAACAGCTCGGCCGAACCAGCCGCCGGGACAAGTGATTTCACGCCGGAAAGCCGGTAGCCACCCGGGGTGCGCACGGCCGTGGTCTTCAACGCGGTCGGGTCGAACAGCGCGTGCGGTTCGGCGATGACGACGCTTGCCTGCGGCACGTTCTCGCCGGCGAACTCGGGCAGGTAGGTCGCCTGCTGGTCCGCGCTGCCCCAGTGGGTGAGCGCGGAGGCCACGCCCGAGGGGGCCAGGATCGGCAGCGCCAAGCCCATGTCCCCGTAGGCGAGCGCTTCGGCGACGAGCGCGCCGGTGACCGTGCTGCGGTGTTCGGCGATGCCGTCGAAGTTCTCCGGGATGTTCAGCGCGGTGATCCCCAGCTCGGCGGCCTTGGCGATGAGATCGGCCGGATAGCTGACCGCCGCGTCGGCGTCATGCGCGGCCGGGCGGAGGATCTCCTCGGCGAACTCGCTGACGGTCTCGACGATCATCTTCTGGTCGTCGTCGGGGGTCAGGTCGAAGTAGTCCGACGGTTTTGCCGCCAGTCGGGTGGGGGAGCCGCCCAGGTTCTGGATCTTCTTGAACTGACGGGTGGATGCGCCGGCGGCGGAGAACGCCGTCTTGACGCCGTAGCGGATGCCCTTGTTCAGCGGGTCGCGCAGGCCGTAACGGTCCAGGAACTCCTGGCCGACCAGCGGGGTGAGCAGCGCGATGCCGATATCGGTGGCGGTCCGCTTGTGCTTCTGGAGCCCGACGGCGCTCTCCGGGCCTTTGCGCTTCGGGCGGGATTCGATCTGAGTCATTTCGGCAGCCTCTGGTGGGATGGGCAATGCGTGATGACCGTATCTTACTCCAGAGTAAGATAGACGAGGGCTGTAACGAACCTCACAACGCGGCGAGCACCGCCTCGTGCAGCCGGCCGTTGGTGGCCAGCGCGCTCCCGCCGTGGGGGCCGGCGGCGCCGTCGATGCTGGTGAACCGGCCGCCGGCCTCCCTGATCAGGATGTCCAGCGGGGCGATGTCCCAGACCTTCACCTCGGGCTCGCAGGCGATGTCGACAGCCCCCTCGGCCACCAGGCAGTACGACCAGAAGTCCCCGTAGGCGCGCACCCGCCACACCGCGTCCGTCAACGCCAGGAAACCCTCGCGGCGGTCGTCCCAACCCGTCGTCAGATCCGAATAGGACAAGCTCGCCGCGGACAGTTCACCGACCCCGGACACCTGGATGCGCCGGGTG
Source organism: Mycobacterium adipatum (assembly GCF_001644575.1). NCBI lineage: Bacteria > Bacillati > Actinomycetota > Actinomycetes > Mycobacteriales > Mycobacteriaceae > Mycobacterium > Mycobacterium adipatum. Next base: position 4,672,460 of record NZ_CP015596.1, on the reverse strand, counting down.
TTGCCGCCGAACGAGGTGTGGGCACCCAGGCCCGCACCCGCCCACCAGCGCCGCCCCAGCGCGGGAGCGCTGATCACCCCCACGACGGGGACGCCGTCGGAGATCAGGGCGATCAGCGTGCACCACACCGGGACGCCGCGGACGAAGTTCTTGGTGCCGTCGATCGGGTCGAGCACCCAGACGCGGCCGGTGTCGGCCCCTGTCAACGGTGCGGCGCCGCCGAACTCCTCGCCGAAGATGCTGTCATCGGGGCGGGCGGCGGACAGCGCGGCGCGCAGCGCCTCCTCGGCCCCCTTGTCGGCGTCGGTGACCGGGGTGAGATCGGGCTTGGTCTCGATGCGCAGGTCCAGCGCGCCGAACCGGGCCATCGTCAGCTCGTCGGCCTGGTCGGCCAGTCGCAGGGCAAGGTCGAGATCGTCGGACACGTCGCTCATGCGGTCGCCTCGCAGGCTCGGCTGCCGCATTGGGGTCCGATGATTCGCTCGCACGCTTCGCTCATGACCGCAGTCCTACCATGGGGGCGTGATCGAATTCGCGATGATCCTGCTCCTGGTGGGTGCCTTGGTCCTGATAGCGATGCCGTGGATCCGCCGCCGCAACGGTGGCGGAGCGGTAGGGGCGAACATGGCCCCCGGGACTCTGCTGGTGACCGGTGTGAGCCCGCGCCCCGACGAGGTCGGCGAGCAGTTCGTCACCATCAGCGGTGTGATCAACGGCCCGACGGTCAACGAACACGTGGTGTACCAACGGATGGTCGTCGACGTCACCCAGTGGCCCACCATCGGCCAGCTGATCGACGTCGTCTACTCGCCGAAGAATCCCGACAAGTGGGGTTTCGCGCCGCTGGACGCCCCGCCGCCCGACTACCCGCCGCCGCCTCCCAACTACCCGCCGCCGCCTCCCAACTACCCGCCCGCCAACTGAGAGCGCGTCGATGCCACTTCGACTTCCGGCTGGTCTGCCGCCCGGGGAGTGATCAGCCCGCGAGTTTGCGGTTGTCGAGTGGAAGTGCGAGTGACGTCCTCGACAACGGCAAACTCGCGACGAGCCGGGCGACGGACGGGTGCGGTGTGCCGAGTATTCCGTCCCAGCCGCGGGCGATCAGCGCGCGATACGCCTGCACCAGGGTTTCTCTGTCGCTCTGTTCCCTCACCACCCGCAGCACCGTCCACCCCATCCGCTCCAGCTGCGGGATCACGCGCAGATCCTTCAAGTACTGATAGCGGTCGGTCTGGTGCTGCCCGCCGTCGTACTCCACGGCGACCATGAACTGCTCCCAACCCATGTCGAGCCTGCGCAGTGGACGACGACCGTCGTACACCTGGATCTGGGTGGTGAGGTCCGGGAATCCGGCGTCGAGGTAGAGCAACCGCAGCCGGGATTCCCGGGGTGACTCGGCACCGCCGTCGACGAGTGGCAGTAACGACCGCAACTGTTTGAGGCCGCGCGCACCTCGATACCGCTCCACCAGCGCGACAACGTCGTCCTGTTGGAACGGCGTCGCGCGCTGCAGCGCGTCCAGACGGGCGATGGCCTCGCCGCGTCCGAGGTGGCGACCGATGTCGAGGGCAGTCCGCGTCGGCGTCGTCACGGGAACGCCCCTGTGCGCGGTGATCTCGTCGGCGCCGATGCGCTCCCGTCGCACGATGATCCGGGCCGGGGCGCGGCTGATGTTCCAGATCATTTCTATGGGTATGTCGCCGTCCACCCACTCCGCGCCGAGCAGTGCCGATGCGGCGACACCCGCGATCACACCTGTACCTCCCGTACGCAGGTGCGCGGCGGCGATGCGTTCGTCCAACGTGAGCTGGTGGCCGCGTGAGGTGTAGATGTCGCGGTGGACGCGGTCATACCAGCGCCGCAGTTCATGGTCGGTTACGGTTCCCGCGGCACGTGCGTGGCTACCCACGATCAGCTCCCCCATGCGGTGATGCTGCCCAACCGCACCGACAAGCCCCGCGAGATTGCACCTGTCGAGACAAAGTGCGAGTAGCCGCCTCGATAACGGCAATCTCGCGGTGGCGCGGCGAGGCCTGCAGAGCGTCAGCCGTGCGCGATCCCCAGCATCTCCTCGACGCTGGACAACTTCACCCGCGGCCGGTGCTGGGCATCGCCCGCCGCACGCTCGTGGGAGTCGATGCGCTGCCAGTGATCGTCGGTGACCAGCTTGGGTTGGCGCGACAGCAGCCACTCGTGCAACTGCGCGGCGTGTGTCTCGTCGAAGCCGGGCTCGCCCAAATCGCGTAGCAGCGTCTCGACGGTGTCGGCGGAGTCCTTCTTGTTGCTGCCGATGACGCCCGACGGGCCGCGCTTGATCCAACCCACGACGTATTCGTGCTCGTGGCCCTCGATGCGTCCGTCCGCGTGCGGGATGGTGCCGGAGCGCTCGTCGAACGGCAGACCGTCGACGGGCACGCCGCGGTAGCCGACGGCGCGCACCACCAACTGCACGGGGAGCTCTTCGCGCTCACCGGTGTCTTTCGCCACGACCCGGCCGCCCTCGTCGACGAGTTCGTTGCGACCCAACACGATCGACTCGACCCGACCGTCCCCGCGGATCTCGATCGGGGAGGTGGCGAAGCGAAAGACCACCCGGCGCTGCGCACCCGGGGGCTCCAGCGCGGCATACTCGCGCAGCACCTTGATGTTCTGCCGCACGCTCTTGTCGGCGGCTTCGAGTTCCTCGTCGGTGATGCGGTCGAGGTCGGCGCTCTCGACGACGACGTCGACCTCTGCCATCTGCTCCATGTGCCCGAGCTCGCGGAGTTCCATCGTCGTGAACGGTGCCTGCAGCGGTCCGCGGCGTCCCACCACGACGACCTCGCGCAGGCCGCGCGGCCCGAGCCGGTCGAGCGCATGGTCGGCGATATCGGTCTGCGCGAGGATTTCCGGGTCGCTGATCAGGATCCGCGCCACGTCGAGCGCGACATTGCCGTTGCCGATCACCACGGCGCGGTCGGCGGACAGATCGGGCGCCATCTCGCCGAAATGCGGGTGGGCGTTGTACCAGCCGACGAAGTCGACGGCGGCGATGCTGCCGGGCAGATCTTCGCCGGGGATGCCGAGCTCACGGTCGGCCTGGGCGCCGATCGCGTAGATCACCGCGTCGTACCGCTCGGCCAGCTCGGCGGCGTGCACATGCTCGCCCACGGCGATGTTGCCGAAGAACCGAAACCGCGGGTCCGCGGAGATCTTCTCGAACTGCGCGCTGATCGACTTGATCTTCGGGTGATCCGGTGCGACGCCGGAGCGGACCAGTCCCCACGGTGTGGGCAACATCTCCAGCATGTCGACCCGAAAATCGCGGTCTTCGTGTCCAACTTTCAACAGCGACGCGGCGGCAAAGAACCCGGACGGGCCTGAGCCGACAATCGCCACGTGGTACGGGCGCATGGAAAGCCTTTTCATGGGGCTGACCGGCGGTGCGCAAGGGGCTGTCGCGACGCCACCGGAGGTTGTTACCGCACCCGATGCTAGCGGCGCCGCGGCGATCGGGGGCGGAGTCGCCGGAAGCGGCCGGTAACCTCAACAGTCGTGGATCCTGACCGTCTTGCCGATATCGCTGCCCTCGACACCACGTTGACGACCGTGGAGCGGGTGCTCGATGTCGACGGTCTGCGCGGCCGCATCGAGACTCTCGAGGCCGAGGCCGCCGACCCCAACCTGTGGAACGACCAAACGCACGCGCAGAAGGTCACCAGCGAGTTGTCGCACGCCCAGAACGAGTTGCGCCGCGTCGAGGAATTACGCCAGCGCGTCGAGGACCTGCCGGTGCTCTACGAGATGGCCGCCGAGGAAGAGGGCGACGCCGGCTCTGAGGCGCGTGCCGAAGCGGACGCCGAACTGGCCAAGCTGCGCGAGGACATCGAGGCCATGGAGGTCCGGACCCTGCTGTCCGGCGAGTACGACGAGCGCGAGGCGCTGGTCAACATCCGCTCGGGCGCCGGTGGTGTCGACGCCGCGGACTGGGCCGAGATGCTGATGCGGATGTACATCCGGTGGGCCGAGGCGCACAAATACCCCGTCGAGGTGTTCGACACGTCCTACGCCGAAGAGGCCGGCATCAAGAGCGCCACCTTCGCCGTGCACGCGCCCTACGCCTACGGCACCCTCTCGGTGGAGCAGGGCACCCATCGGCTGGTGCGCATCAGCCCGTTCGACAACCAGGGCCGCCGGCAGACCTCGTTCGCCGAGGTCGAGGTGCTGCCGGTCGTGGAAACCACGGACCACATCGAGATCCCCGAAGGCGACATTCGGGTCGACGTGTACCGCTCCAGCGGGCCGGGCGGTCAGTCGGTGAACACCACCGACTCGGCGGTGCGCCTCACCCACATCCCGACCGGCATCGTGGTCACCTGCCAGAACGAGAAGTCCCAGCTGCAGAACAAGGTGTCGGCGATGCGCGTGCTGCAGGCCAAGCTGATGGAGCGCAAGCGGCAGGAGGAGCGCGCCGAGATGGATGCGCTCAAGAGCGACGCCGGCAGCTCGTGGGGCAATCAGATGCGGTCCTATGTGCTGCACCCCTACCAAATGGTCAAAGACCTACGCACCGAATTCGAGGTCGGTAGCCCGGCCGCGGTTCTCGACGGAGACATCGACGGCTTCCTGGAGGCGGGAATCCGTTGGCGCAATAGGAAAGATGACGACGACTAACGCACTGTCCATGGCCGATCGCTGGCACGACTTCTGGCGCGGGGACATCGGTGAGTGGATCATCACCAAGGGCCTGCGCATCGTCATGCTGCTGATCCTGGCGGTCCTGCTGGCCCGGTTCGTGAACTGGGCCGCCCAACGCATCAGCAGGCGGATCGACGCCGACTTCCGGGAGAGCGATGCCCTGGTGCGGACTGAGACCGCCAAGCATCGTCAGGCCGTCGCGTCGGTGATCTCCTGGGTGACCATCGCGCTGATCTGCGTGGTGGTGCTGCTGCAGATCACCGACATCCTGGCGATCCCGCTGAGCTCGCTGGTGGCGCCGGCCGCCGTGCTGGGTGCCGCGCTCGGCTTCGGCGCGCAGCGCATCGTGCAGGATCTGTTGTCCGGGTTCTTCATCATCACCGAGAAGCAGTACGGCTTCGGTGACCTGGTCACGCTGACGCTCGGTGCGTCCAACGACGCCACCGGAACCGTCGAGGACGTCACGCTGCGGGTGACCAAGCTGCGCACCAGTGACGGTGAGGTCTTCACCGTCCCCAACGGCCAGATCATGAAATCGCTCAACCTGTCCAAGGACTGGGCGCGTGCCGTGGTCGATATCCCGGTGCCGACCTCGGCGGACCTCAACGCCGTTAACGAGCTGCTGCACGCGGTGTGCGAGAACGCGATGAAGAACCCGGCGATGAGCGAGCTGCTGCTGGACCAGCCGCAGCTGATGGGTGTGGAGAGCCTCGAACTGGACACCGTGAACCTGCGGATGGTCGCCCGCACCCTGCCCGGCAAGCAGTTCGAGGTGGGCAGGCAGCTGCGGCTGCTGGTCATCGCGGCGCTGGCGCGGGCCGGCATCGTCGCCAAGCCGGAGTCCACCTCGCTGGCCGCGAACTCGGAGGTGCGTGGCCAATGAAGCTGATCTCGCGTTCCACCGACGACAACAAGCAGTGGCCGGCCTACGTCCTCGGCGGCCGGATGCGCACGTCGACCATCGGCCTGATCGTCGCGCTCCTGTTCACCTCGTGGCTCTACGAGACCTACAGCCCACCGCCGGAACCCGCGCCGGTCACCCAGGTCGTCCCGCCGGGTTTCGTGCCCGACCCGGAGTACACCTGGGTGCCGCGCACCAATGTGGAGGTACCGCGCACCACGTACCCGACCACGACCACCACGACCACCACCACCACGACGACCGAGCCGCCGACCACCACGACGACGTCGCCGACCGACCCGACCGACACGACGTCGCCGGGCGACACGCCGACGTCGACCACGGAGGCGCCGCCGACCACGACGGTCATCGACCCGGACGGACCGAACGGGTTGATCCCGCCGATCACGCTGCCGGTGGTGCCCCCCGCCGCGCCGGCTCCGGCGCCGCAGACGACCGCCACACCTCCGCCGCCTGCCCGCACCGCGAACTGACACGCGTCTACACTGGCGTGCCGTGATGATCACCCTCGACAAAGTGAGCAAGCAGTACAAATCCTCTGCTCGTCCGGCACTGGATGACGTCTCTCTCAAGATCGACAAGGGTGAGTTCGTCTTCCTCATCGGACCGTCGGGCTCGGGCAAGTCGACGTTCATGCGTCTGCTGCTGGGCGCCGAGCATCCCTCCAAGGGCGATGTCCGCGTGTCGAAGTTCCACGTCAACAAGCTCTCCGGCCGACACATCCCGCAACTGCGGCAGGTGATCGGCTGCGTGTTCCAGGACTTCCGCCTGCTGCAGCAGAAGACGGTGTTCGAGAACGTGGCCTTCGCGCTGGAGGTGATCGGCAAGCGGGGCGACGTGATCAACCGGGTGGTGCCCGATGTGCTGGAGATGGTCGGACTGTCCGGTAAGGCCAGCCGGCTGCCGCACGAGCTCTCCGGCGGTGAGCAGCAGCGCGTCGCGATCGCGCGGGCGTTCGTGAACCGGCCGCTGGTGCTGCTGGCCGACGAACCGACCGGCAACCTGGACCCGGAGACCAGTAAGGACATCATGGATCTGCTCGAGCGGATCAACCGCACCGGAACCACGGTCCTGATGGCGACGCACGATCACCACATCGTGGACTCCATGCGTCAGCGTGTCATCGAACTCGAATTGGGCCGGCTCATCCGCGACGAGCAGCGCGGCGTCTACGGAATGGATCGCTAGTGCGTTTTGGGTTCCTTGTCAATGAGGTTCTGACCGGGCTTCGTCGCAATGTCACGATGACGGTGGCGATGATCCTGACGACCGCCATCTCCATCGGTCTGTTCGGCGGTGGTCTGCTGGTGATGCGGGTGGCGGATCAGTCCCGCGATATCTACCTCGACCGGGTGGAAAGCCAGGTCTTCCTGACCAACGACGTGTCGGTCAACGACCCGAACTGCGATGCCGATCCGTGCAAGGCGCTGCGGGCACTGATCGATTCGCGTGATGACGTGAAATCGGTGCGCTACCTCAACCAGGAGGAGGCCTACGCCGACGCGATCAAGAAGATCCCGGCCTTCAAGGACGTCGCGAGTAAGGACGCGTTCCCGGCGTCGTTCATCGTCAAGCTGGAGAACCCGGAGCAGCACCTCGACTTCGACAGCGCCATGCAGGGTCAGCCCGGCGTACTGAACGTGCTGAACCAGAAGGATCTGATCGACCGGTTGTTCGCGCTACTCGACGGGATGTCGAACGCGGCGTTCGCGGTGGCGCTGGTGCAGGCGATCGGTGCGGTGTTGTTGATCGCCAACATGGTTCAGGTGGCGGCCTACACGCGGCGCACCGAGATCGGCATCATGCGTCTGGTCGGCGCGACCCGCTGGTATACCCAGTTGCCGTTCCTCGTGGAGGCGATGTTGGCCGCGTTCATCGGTGTGGTGTTGGCGCTCATCGGTCTGCTCACGGTGCGCACGCTGTTCCTGGAGAAGGCGCTGTCCCAGTTCACCCAAGCTAATTTGATTGCGCCGCTGGACTTCGCCGATATCCTTTACATCGCGCCGATCCTGCTGTTCGTGGGTGTGGCGATGGCCGGTGTCACCGCCTATGTGACGCTGCGCCTCTACGTTCGAAGATAGAAGATGGCGAAAAAACCCGACAAAGCCGCCGAAAAGGCCAACAACCACGTGGTGGCGACCAATCGCAAGGCGCGCCACAACTATTCGATCCTGGATGTGTACGAGGCCGGCATCATGCTGGTCGGCACCGAGGTGAAGAGCCTGCGGGAGGGGCAGGCGTCGCTGGCGGATGCGTTCGCCACCGTCGACGACGGTGAGATCTGGCTGCGCAACCTGCACATCGCCGAGTATCACCACGGCACCTGGACCAACCACGCGCCGCGGCGCAACCGCAAGCTGCTGATGCACCGCAGCCAGATCGACAATCTGGTCGGCAAGATCCGCGACGGCAACCTGACCCTGGTGCCGCTGTCGTTGTATTTCTCCGACGGCAAGGTCAAGGTCGAACTCGCGCTGGCCCGCGGTAAAGAGGCCCGCGACAAGCGTCAGGATCTGGCCAAGCGCGACGCCGACCGGGAGATCATCCGCGAGCTGGGCCGGCGCAACAAGGGCATGGTCTGACCGCGCCGCTCGACGCACTCCGTCAGGCTCTCCGGTGCGGAGCCGATCCCGACGCCGTCATGGGTCCAGCATGGTCGTATTCGCGTGGGTCTCAACGGTGACAGCGATATAGTGCGCCCCACCACGTACGGGGAGGATGGGTGACACTAGGACACTCGCGTCTCCGTTTACTCGTGCTCGCCGGGGTCTTCACCCTGGCAGCGGTCAACGCGATGGCGCTGTGGGGCAAGTCGGTGGCGGGCGTCGTCGAGCACGTGTTGCAGGTCGGCGTCGGGGTGGCCGCCATCGTGTGCGGGCTGACCGTCGCACGCCGCCAGCGCGGTACCGAACGCTGGTGGCGGCTGGTGTTCGTCGCCGCATTGGTGAACTGGGTGCTCGGCCAGACACTGTGGCGGCTGCACGTGGCCGACTGGGCGCCGGTGCTGGCGAGGGTCATCTACATGTCGCTACCGGTGCTGGTGTTCACGGCGGTGGCCCTGCTGGTGCGATCCAGCGGCGGCGTGACGGCCCCGCCCGGCAGTCCGCGGCGGCAACCGTTCGTGACCAACGTGCTCGACGGTGTCATCGCCGGCCTGGCCTTCTTGATCCTTGCGGTGATGAGCGATCTCGGTACCAGGTTCGCGGCGTCCGGGCCCGTGACGCGCCTGCTCGACGTCACGTTCATCGGTGCCGAGATCTTCGTGATTGGCACCGTGATGCTGATCGCCACCATCTATGACCCGGCCCGCCCGAATCGGACGAACTACCTGCTGCTCGCCGGGGGCCTGCTGCTGATGGGGGTGTCCAACAGGCTGCTCGCGTATCTGCGATCGGTGGACATGACCGACGCGCAGTTGTGGGTCGGAATCGGTCTGATCGTCGGCCCGGCGCTCACCGGTTTCGCCTTCCTGCCGACCTCGCCGCTGCCGGAGGATGTGGCGCTGCGCCGCCAGGACTGGCCGCAGTTGCTGCTGCCCTATGTGGGGTTCCTCGGCGTCGCAGTGCTGTTCACCTTCCACCTCTACATCGACCGTGAGCTGTCCATTGCCGCGGCCTGCCTGACGGTGGCGATGGTGGCGCTGGTGGCCACCCGGCAGGTACTTGCGACGCGGGCGCAGCGGTCACTGACGCAATGGCTGTACTGGGCCCAGCGTGGCCTGGCCCATCAAGTGCACCATGACGCGTTGACCGGGCTGCCGAACCGGACCCTGTTCGCGCTGCGGCTCGACGCGGCCATGCGGCACGGGCAGTTCGTGCTGATCTTCATCGACCTGGACGATTTCAAGGAAGTCAACGACCGGTACGGCCACGCCGCGGGGGACGAATTGCTGTGCGCGGTCGGGCAGCGGCTGGCGCGCTTCGTGGCCGAGGGTGACACTCTGGCGAGGATCGGCGGTGACGAGTTCGCGATCTTGATCGAGGATGCCGACGACCGCGGCGGGCAGCTCGAGGCGGCCGCCGAGCGACTACGGAGCGCATTGCGTGAGCCGTTCCCGGTGCACGGTTCGTCGCTCCGGGTTAAGGCCAGCATGGGGCTGGTGCGGCCCGATCTGCACGGGTTGCCGCAGACGTCTGACGATCTGCTGCGCCAGGCCGACATCTCGATGTATGCGGGTAAGCGGATGGGCAAGGACACCGCCGTCGTCTATGCACCGTCCTCGGGTGCGGTGGTCGACTTCCCGACACTGTTGCGCATCGCGAGAGGGGAACCGCCACCGGGCTTCCGGCTCGTCTATCAGCCCGTCGTGCAGCTCGCCGGTGGGACGCCGGTGGCGGTGGAGGCACTGGCCCGGTGGACGGCGGCCAACGGGATCGACATCTCCGCGGAGACCTTCGTCGCGGACACCGAGGCGGCCGGGTTGGGCGCCGACTTCGACGCCTTGGTCCTCGACCAGGCGTGCCGGGAGGTGCGTGGGCGTGGCCTGGAACTGGACATCCACGTCAACATCGGCGGGGCACGGTTGGGCAACCCGGCGTTCGAGGTGCAGGTGCGCGAGGTGCTGGAGCGCTACCAGATCCCGCGCGACCGGCTGGTGCTGGAGATCACCGAGACGATGCCCATCGTGGACCTCGAACGGGCCGCCCGGCAGATCCGCCGGTTCGGTGAACTGGGCGTCAAGGTGGCACTCGACGATTTCGGGTCGGGGTTCAGCTCGCTGACCTATTTGCACGCGCTGCCCGTGGACATCGTGAAACTGGACCGCAGCCTGGCCTCCGGCAGCAACCCGGCGCGGGATCAGACGCTGTACCGGTCGGTGATCAAGTTGTGCGACGACCTGGGGCTGGACGTCATCGCCGAGGGCGTGGAGACCGTCGAGCAGGCCGATATGGTGTCCCGGGCCGGCGGCCGGCTGGCGCAGGGGCACCTGTACGGACGCCCGGTGCCGGTGTCCGAACTCGTCGAATCGCTGGCCATGGTGCAGGGCCAGGCTTAATCACTGGCGGTTGTCGGCGGGAGCGCTATGATGGAGTGTCCTGCCGAACGTCGGCGGGGGTGCGAGGGGCTGAACGGTTTCGACTTCGCGCATCGAATCAAGGGAAGCGTGCCGGTGCAGGCAAGAGACCACCGTAAGCGTCGTTGCAACCAATTAAGCGCCGATTCCAATCAGCGCGACTACGCCCTCGCTGCCTAAGTAGCGACTGCGTGTCTGTCAGACCGGGAGCGCCCTCGGCCCGGATCCTGGCATCAGCTAGAGGGACCCACCCACGGGTTCGGTCGCGGGAACCGTGGGGACATCAAACAGCGACTGGGATCGTCATCCTGACTTGTCGGCGTGATCAGGAGATCCGAGTAGAGGCATAGCGGACTGCGCACGGAGAAGCCTTGAGGGAATGCCGTAGGACCCGGGTTCAATTCCCGGCAGCTCCACCACAGAGAACAGGCCAGGGCCACCCGCCCTGGCCTGTTCTTCGTTGTGGCTGCGGTTTTCGTCATGGCGGCGGTGAATAACCGACGTCGGGCGGGTATGAGCACGGCGGACACCCGCATTTAGGATCGGCGCCATGGGGAGAGGGAACGTTTGATGGTCGGTGACAGCACGCAGCCGGCCACCCAGGCCGGGTCGGGGATCGAGCCGCCGGTCGAGCCCCGCATCCGCCGGGCGCTGGGCCTGCTGGAGCGGTTCGCCCCGGCGATCGGGGCCCGGTGGGCCACCGAGTTGTGGTGCACGCCGCCGGATGTCGACGCCAGCCTGCGCATGCCACCCGGGGTTCCCCCGAGTGAACCCGTCGAGGCGTACTGGTCGGGGCACCGGGTGGCAGGGGAGGCCTGGGGGCAGGGACCCACGGTGTATCTGGTGCACGGCTGGGGCGGTTGCCGCGCGCACCTCGGCGTCTTCGTCAAACCCCTCGTGCAGGCCGGACACCGTGTCATCGCGTTCGACCTCCCGGCGCACAACGATTCCGACACCGGCGCGCTGGCCCCGGGCCGCACCCACCTCGTCGAGTGCACCGAGGCCGTCACCGCGTTCGTGCGCACGCACGGCCCGGCGCGGGCGGTCGTCGCGCACTCGCTGGGCGCCAAGGCCGCCGCGCTGGCGCTGACCCGCGGCGCCGATATCGAACGCCTGGTGTTCCTGGCGCCGATGGGCGACTTCGACTACTACCTGGACTTGTTCGCCGAACGGCACGGGTTCGGCCCGCGCATCCGCGACGGGCTGCATCGCCGGCTCGCCAAGCGCATCGAGATGCCACTGCACGAGACCGACCTCGGTGTCATCGGGTCCACCCTTGCCGCCGCGACCCCGCTGCTGGTGATCCACGACCCCGACGACCCGGACGCGCCCTATCGCTACAGCCAGGAACTCCTCGGTGTCTGGCCGGGTATGGAGCTGGTGACCACCCGCGGGCTGGGCCGATTGGCGCACTACCGGATCCTGCGGCACCGGGCCGCGATCAACGCCGGCGTCGAATTCATCGGTGCGGCGCGGTAACCGCGGGGATCGTCTGACACGCTGTGCGCGTGGATCTCATGTGGAGCGTCGTCGCGCTGACCGTTGCGACCTTCACGATGCTGCTCGCCGCACGCCGGATCCTCATGGTCGGCGGCGCGCTGGTCTTTTCCCGCTACGTCGCGGTGGGCGGGTTGGTGGCGTTCTCGGTCACACGTGACGGCGACGAGCACCGGGTGCGTTTCGAGGTCGGTGGGCCCGGCGTCTTCCACAACGTCACGGTCGCACTCTTCGGCGCACAGGGCGTCGAGTCACCGGCGGTGCGGCACACCATGGCCGCCGGTGACGCGCCGATCGAGTGGACGTTCCGGCTTCCCGACGCCGGGCAGGCCTGGGTGATGGTGACGTGGGTCCGGCCGTATTTGCAGGGCGTCGAATCCGAAGCGCTTGCGCAGCGATTGGCGGGTGGGCGGCTCTACGAATGGCGGTGGTACTCCGAGACCAGTCGCTATGTCCGGACGGTCGTCCGGTTCCTTGCCCGGCGATGGTCATGGGAGTCCTTGCGGGAGTTGCCGCTGTACGGGCGGTGGCGGCGCACCTCATCGAACAGCGGCACCGACCTTCTGGGGCCCACGGCGACCCCGCCGCCGACGACCCGGCGCAACGCGTGATTCGCCAGCCGGCGACGTCGACCCTGCAGGATTGATCCGGCCGCCGACCCGCAGACGAAGCCGGCGATGAACACTCGGCGGGCCCGGCGCGGACGGCGACCGACCAGGTAGCCGCCCAGCGCGGCAATCACGGCGACCCCGATGACGAGCGCGAGGGTCCCCATCGGGTCGATACAACCAGCGGTGCGGGCGGTTCGGAACCGGCCGTGACGCAACTGTGGCCCTACTGTGCGCCCAACGTTGGCTTATGCCCGAGATCTTCGCGCGAACTCGCACACCGGCCAACGCTGGGCGAGGGTGTCAGCCGTTGTCCTCGGCCGGCGGCTCGGGTGTCACGGTCTGGGTCTCGGTCTGCGTTTCGGTGACGGTGCTGATACTCGTGCTCACCGATGTGCTCGGCGTGGTCGTCGTGGTGGTGGTCGTGGTCGTCGTGGTGGTCGGCGGCGTGGTGGTCGTGGTTGTGGTGGTGGTCGGCGCGGTCGTGGTGGTGGTTTCCGGGGTGGCCGTGACCGTCTCGGTCGGCACCGGCGCCACCGCGGTCGTGGTGGCTGCTTCCGATGTGGTGGTGGTCGTCGTGATGGTCGACGGCGACGAGTCGTCGCCCAGGGCGGTGATGATGCCCCAGATGGCGCCGGCGAGCACCAGCGCCGCCACCGCGCCGATCACGACCAGCGCGGCGGGCTTGCGGTACCAGGGCAGCGGCGGCTCGGGGGGTTCGCCGCCGGTGTACGGGTCGCCCGCGGGATACGGCTGGGTGTAGTCGCTGTAGTTCGCGGCGTACTGCGTCGGTTCGTCATCGGAGTAGTAGCCCGGGTTCTCGGGGGGACCGTTGTTCGCCATAGTGCTTCGAACCTACGACGTCCGGATGACGAAGTGGGGTAACTCGCCGGGCGTTCGGGAAACGGCTCAGTTCGCGCGCCCCGGCTTCGCCCGTCGCTTGCCCTTGTGCATGGCCGGGATGGTCGCCCGGCGACCTGTGGCCCGAGTCTGTGAGATTGCTGTCAATTGTCCGTATGGCTTGCTAATGATTAAACGGGCTACGTAAATTACGCGCGATAGCGATTCTGTAGAACGACGGGCCCCACTTCATGAATGCCACGAACGCCCAGCGATCCAGGATCGCGCACCTCGTCCGCGCCCTCGCGGTGCCCATCCTGGTCGGCTGGTTGGTGCTGACCGTCGCCTCGAACGTTCTGGTGCCTTCGCTGGAAGAGGTCGGCGAGGCCAACACCGTCGGGCTGAGCGCCAAGGACGCGCCGGCGATGATCTCGATGAAGCGCATCGGCGCCAATTTCGACGAGTTCGACTCCGACAGCAATGCCATGGTGGTGCTCGAGGGCGACCAACCCCTCGGCGCCGAGGCCCACCACTACTACGACGGTCTGATCGACAAGTTCGAGGCCGACCCCGCCCACATCCAGCACGTGGCCGACTTCTGGGGGGACACCCTGACCGCCGCGGGCGCCCAGAGCGCTGACGGCAAATCCGCGTACGTCCAGCTCTACCTGCACGGCAACCAGGGCGAGACGCTGGCCAACGAGTCGGTGCAGGCGGTCCGCGATATCGTGGCCGCAACTCCGCCGCCACCCGGACTGCAGGTGTTCGTCACCGGCGGTGCGCCCCTGATCTCCGATCAGCACCATGCCGGCGACAAGAGCATCGCCAAGGTCACCATGATCACCCTCGGTGTCATCCTGCTGATGCTGCTCATCGTGTACCGCTCCATCGGCACCACCATCCTGATCCTGCTGATGGTGTTCGTCGAACTCGGCGCCGCCCGGGGTGTGGTGGCATTCCTGGCCAATGTCGGCGTCATCGGGCTCTCGACGTTCGCGGTGAACCTGTTGACGCTGATGATCATCGCGGCGGGCACCGACTACGCGATCTTCGCCGTCGGCCGCTATCAGGAGGCGCGCGGGGCCGGTGAGGACCGGGAGCGGGCCTACTACAGCATGTTCGGTGGCACCGCGCATGTCGTGCTGGGCTCGGGCCTCACCATTGCCGGCGCCATGCTGTGCCTGTCGTTCACCCGGCTGCCCTACTTCCAGACCATGGGCGTACCGTGCGCGATCGGCACCCTGGTCGCGGTGCTCGCGGCGCTGACACTGGGGCCGGCGGTCATCACGATCGGGAGCCGGTTCGGCCGGTTCGAACCCAAGCGGGCCATCCGCTCCCGGGGGTGGCGCCGCATCGGGGTCACCGTGGTGCGCTGGCCCGGCCCGATCCTGGTCGCCAGCCTGGCGCTGGCGATCATCGGTCTGATCACCCTGCCCGGCTACAGGACGAACTACGACGCGCGTCGCTATCTGCCCGCCGACCTGTCGGCGAACGTCGGATACGAAGCTGCCGAACGGCATTTCGGTGCGGCGCGGATGAACCCCGAACTGCTGATGGTGGAAAGCGACCGGGATCTGCGCAACCCCGCCGACTTCCTGGTGATCAACAAGATCGCCAAGGGGATCCTGGCTGTGCCCGGTGTCGCGCGGGTTCAGACCATCACCCGCCCCAACGGAAAACCCATCGAGCACACCACGATTCCGTTCATGCTCAGCCAACAGGGCGCCACCCAGACGATGAACGAGAAGTACCGCCAGGACCAGTTCGCCGACATGCTCAAACAGGCCGACGATATGCAGACCAATATCGAGACGATGCAGCAGTTGTCGTCGGTCACCGAGCAGATGGCGGCCACCACCCACTCGATGGTGCTCAAGACCACCGACATGACGCTCGACGTCGCCGAAATGCGGGACCATATTGCCGATTTCGATGATTTTCTGCGGCCCATCCGGAATTACTTCTACTGGGAACCGCACTGCTACGACATCCCGGTGTGTGCGACCATGCGGTCGGTGTTCGACACCCTCGACGGAATCGACCTGCTGACAACCGATGTCGAACAGCTGGTCCCGGACCTGCAGCGCCTGGACACCCTGCTGCCGCAGATGGTCGCGCTGATGCCGGAGAACATCCGCGTCATGGAGAACATGCGGAACTCGATGCTCACGATGTATCAGACCCAGAAGGGCATGCAGGACCAGGGGTCGGCGATGCAGGACAACTCGACGGCGATGGGGGAGGCCTTCGACGCCGCGCGCAACGACGACTCCTTCTACCTGCCACCGGAGGCCTTCGAGAACGAAGACTTCAAGCGCGGCATGGAGAACTTCATCTCACCGGACGGAAAGTCGGTGCGGTTCATCATCAGTCACGACGGGGACCCCGCTACCCCCGAGGGCATCGCGCACGTCGACCCGATCAAGCAGGCCGCCAAGGAGGCTATCAAGGGCACCCCGCTGGAAGGTTCGAAGATCTTTCTCGCCGGCACCGCGGCCACCTACAAGGACATGCACGACGGTGCGCAGTGGGATCTGGTGATCGCCGGGATCGCCGCCGCCTCATTGATTTTCGTGATCATGCTGCTCATCACCCGGGCACTGGTGGCGGCCGCGGTGATCGTCGGCACGGTGCTGTTGTCGTTGGGCGCGTCATTCGGCATGTCGGTGTTGCTGTGGCAGCACATCCTCGGTCTGGAGCTGCACTGGATGGTGCTGCCCATGTCGGTGATCCTGCTGCTGGCGGTGGGCTCGGACTACAACCTGCTGTTGGTGAGCCGGTTCAAGGAGGAGCTGCCCGGCGGGCTGAAGACCGGCATCATCCGAGCCATGGCCGGCACCGGGTCGGTGGTCACCTCGGCGGGTCTGGTGTTCGCGTTCACGATGGCCTCGTTCGCGTTCAGCGACCTGACGGTGATGGCCCAGGTCGGCACCACGATTGCGCTCGGCCTGCTCTTCGACACGCTGGTGGTGCGCTCGTTCATGACCCCGGCGATCGCCGCCCTGCTGGGCAAATGGTTCTGGTGGCCGCAGGCCATCCGCACCGAGGCGTCTCGGCGTAGGCTGGCGGCGCGCGGCATCGACGTGCCCGCGTAGGCCGGGCAGGCGCGTTACCTGCCCCGCTACGGTCATTCGCTGCCGGGTGTTTGAGCAACGACATGGCCGGGAATGTTGGGCTGATGATCGAAGACCGGGCTGTCGATGGTGCCGCGGACACGTTCGCGCCCGAAGAGGTGGCTCTTCGCCCGCGCAATGTGCAGTTCGACTGGTCACAGGCCCCGTTGCACTGGATCCCCTCGGATCCGTACGCGTCGCACGGGGTGACCGCGTTGAACCTGTTTCTGCCCGTCGCCGAGCGGTGGTTCAGCAAATTGCTCTCCGACTCGCTGGTCTACGTGCGGGACGAACACCTGCGGGAGGAGATCGTCGGCTTCGTCGGGCAGGAGGCCGTGCACGCCCGTACCCACGACATTGTGCTGGCCGAGTACCTGCGCGGCCACGGCATCGACCCGGAGCCCTTCACCAAGCAGCTCGAGTGGGTGGCCGGTCAGTACGACCTGCGTATCGACCAGGCGCCGCCGGACAAGAAGCGCAAGGCGCTCGCCTCGGGGACCCATGCGCTCAGTGCCGCCGAGCACTACACCGGCGTGCTGGGCAACTGGGCGCTGAACAATCGGTGGGACGAGCTCGGGGCCGACCCGACGTTGACCGACCTGTACCGCTGGCACGGCGCGGAGGAGGTGGAGCACCGGCATGTCTCGTTCAACGTCGCCAAGTACTTCGGCATGGACTACTTCGCGCAGGCCGCGGCCGGCGTGATGGTCACGGTCGTCTTCTTCGCGATGATGCTGCGCGGCACCAAGTACCTGGTGCACCAGGATCCGGCCCTGCCCAAGCTGGGGTACCTGAGGCTGTTGTGGCGGCTGCGCAACTCCGGCAAGTCCGGGGCCCTGCCGTCGATGGGGTTCTACGTGCGCTCCGGGCTGACCCTGCTCCGTCGCGACTACAGCCCCGTCGACGAGGGCAGCACCGCCCAGGCCGTCGCCTACCTCGCCAGTTCGCCGGCGGCCCGTGCCGCGCATGGGTGATCGGCTGGCGCGCCTGCTCAAGCCCTACACCGGGGAGCCGCCGCCGGGCCTCTACGGCAAGTCCTCGGACCTGCTGATCCGGATTGCCGGAATCGCGGTCCCGCACTTTCTGTCGGTGGTGACCCGGTTGGGCGGCGACGCGGCACTGCCCGCGCTGCCGCGCCGGACCAACCGCCGGGCGATGGTTGTCGAGGAACGTAGTTTGGTGGCCGGAGATCCCGATGTCGTGGCGCTGACGTTGGTCGCCGCCGACGGCGAGGACCTGCCCCGGTGGCACGCCGGCGCACATATCGATGTGCATCTGCCCTCCGGCCGGACCCGGCAGTATTCGCTGTGCGGGGACCCGGACCGCGCCGATCACTACCGCGTCGCCGTACGCCTGATCCCTGGCGAGCAGGGCGCCTCCCACGAGGTGCACGCCCTGACCGTCGGGCAGCTCATCGAGGTGAGCGAGCCGCGCAACGCGTTCATGATGCCGCTGCCGGGTTCCGGATCGCGGGCGGAGAGGCTACGTTTCATCGCCGGCGGCATCGGGATCACGCCCATCCTGCCGATGGTGCGGCTGGCCGACCGACTGCAGCTCGACTGGTCGCTGCGCTACACCGGCCGCCACCGCGAAAGCCTGCCGTTCCTGGACCAGCTCGAGGCGTTCGGCGACCGGGTCCGGGTGCTGACCGATGACGTGTCCGGACTGCCCACGCCGGCACATCTTCTCGATGACGTGGACCCGTGGACCGCGGTGTACGCGTGCGGCCCGCCGCCGATGATGGATCTGGTGCACGGCGCGGTCCCGGAGCGCACCGAACTGCACATCGAGCGGTTCTCCCCGGTGCCAGTGGTCAACGGGCAGCCCTTCGAACTCGAGCTGCGGCGCAGTGCGGTCATTGTCCCGGTCCGCGCGGATCAGAGTGCGCTGGCGGCGTTGCTGGCCGTCGAGTCGGATGTCAGCTACTCCTGCCGGCAGGGATTCTGCGGGAGCTGCGCGCAGCAGGTGGTGGCCGGTGAGGTCGAGCACCGTGACCAATTGCTGACCGATGAGCAGCGCCGGCTCGGGCAGATGCTGCTGTGTGTGTCGCGGTCTGCCGGTGATCGTCTGGTGCTCGATCTGTGAGCGGCCAGAGCTGGAGCTGACCGTCGTCGGCGGCCAGCTCGGCCCCGGTCATATAGCTGCTCTGGTCCGAGGCGAGAAACAGTACCGCCGAGGCGATCTCGTCGACATGCCCGAGCCGCTTCATCGGCACCACGGCGGCCATGCCGTCCAGCGCCGCCTGTTGTTCCTCGGCGGGAGCCAGCCCGGCCAGCCCGGTGTCTCGATGATGGTGTTGACTCACCCGGCGCAACCTAGGTGATTAATCACCTATTCCCAGTGAGGATGGTCCACAGTTTGACGATGCGGTCGTCGGCGATCTCGGCGACGTCGAAGCCGGTGGCCACCACGCTGTCATCCGGGGCTCGCAGTTCCCATGCGAGAACCCCCAGTCCACGGGTCTGTCGGACGGGGCCCGCCGCCGCGAAATGCAGACCGCTGAGTTTCTCCTGCAAGGCAGCGGCCTTGGTGTTCAGTTCGTCGAGGCCGGTGGCGACGCCTTCGTCGTCGAACCACTGCACGTCGGGGGAGTAGGTGGCGGCGATCGCCGCGGCACGTCGATCCGCGTCGCGCTCATTGAAGACGTCCATCAGGTTGGCTTCCATCAGGCGGGTGGTCACATGGGACTGCCCCGAGTTCAGTTGACTCGCGGGGTGTGAATTTCAGGCCGCGGTTGCGACTGGTGTGTGGAGCAGTTCGAACTCTATCGGGGTGAGCCTGCCGAGGGCGCGTTGGCGCCGGCGGCGGTGGTAGGTCCGCTCGATCCAGATGACGATCGCCATCCGGAGTTCGGCGCGGGTTGTCCAGCGTCGTCGGTCCAGGACGTTGCGTTGCAACAGGGCGAAGAACGACTCCATGGCTGCGTTGTCTCCGCAGGCACCGACACGGCCCATCGATCCGTGTAATCCGTTGTGTGACAGCGCGTGGACGAACTTTCGCGATCGAAACTGGCTACCCCTGTCGGAGTGGACAATCGCCGCAACCGGTGAGCGCAGCGCCACAGCGTGGTCCAGCGCCGCCACGGCCAACGACGACTTCATTCGGGAGTCGATCGAGTAGCCGACAATCCGGTTGGAGTAGACGTCTTTGATGGCGCAGAGGTAGAGCTTGCCTTCATCGGTGCGGTGCTCGGTGATGTCGGCCAGCCAGACCTGGTTGGGAGCGTGGGCGCTGAACTGACGTTGCACGAGGTCGTCATGCACGGGCGGCCCGGATCGGCGGTTCAGCCCTCGCTTCTTGGCGAAGATCGACCAGATCCGTTCCTGGGAACACAGCCGTGCGACACGGTTCTCGCTGGTGGTGATCCCGCGCCCAGGCAACTCATCAGCGATGAACCGGTACCCGAAAGCGGGATCATCAGCGTGGATCTCGCGAGCCGCGTTGATCAGGTGCGCGTCGTCCCAATCCCGCTGTGACAGCGGTGCTTTGCGCCACTTGTAGAACGCCTGGGTGGAGAATCCCAGGACCCGGCAGGTCACCGTGACGGGCACGCCGTCAGCGGCAAGGTCAAGGACCAGCGGGTACATCATTTTGGGTTGGCGTCCCGGGACAGATAGCCGACCGCGCGGCGCATCACCTCGGCCTCTTGCTCGAGGAGTTTGATCCGCTTGTGTGCTTCGCGCAGCTGCGCGGCCATGTCCTCAGCATCGGCCGCTGAGGCGGGCTTACCGCGGCCATCCTCACGATCAGCGATCTTGAGCCAGCGGTGCAGGCAAGCCTCCGATATGCCGAAGTCCTTCGCGATCTGGCGCAGCGGCGCCTCGCCCTTGCGGGCCACCGCGATGACGTCGGCACGGAACTCGGCAGGAAACGGTGTCGGCACGAGGTTGATCCTTCCAGCAAGGACGAATCCTCACAGGTCAGGAGTCAACCAAACTGGGGGCAGTCCCCATCGGTCATCGTCGGCTCTCCAATTAGGTGACGGTTCACTTAACTTCAGCTCGGTGCGGGCGGCAGCGAGCTGTTGAGATTGAGGTTGACGTGGATATGTTCCAGCGCCGCGGTGAACGGCGCCAGCAGGTTGTCCGGAAGCGGGTTGAAGAACAGCCGGTGCACCAGGTCGACATGTGCCGGGGCTGCCTCGATGATGGCGGCGTGTCCCCGCTCGGTGAGGACGACATGCTGGTGCGGCCATCCTCGGCGTTCGGCCTGCGCTCGGTGAGACCACGTTCTTCCATGCGGCGCAACTGATGTGACAACCTGTTGCGCTCCCAGCCGATCTGGGCGGCCAGGTCGCTGACCCGCATCGCCCGATCCCGATTGCCGCTGAGTGCCACGAGCACGTCGTAGTCAGCCAGCGACAGCTGCGAATCCGCCTGCAACTGCCGATTCATCTCGTAGTTCATCCGCAGCTGCACCCGCATGTAGGCCACCCACGCGCGCTGCTGTTGCGGGGACAGCCACCCCCGGTGGGTGGATGTCCCCGCTTCTTCGCCGTCACCGCTACAGTGTGACCGATCCACGGGCGGCCAGCAGGAGCAACAGCCGGTCCCGGGTGTCGTGGTCCTCGGGATCGTCGAACAATTGGTCGCACGCCAGTTCCACCAGCCGGCGCCAGGTCGCGTGCGACACCCCTTGGTGCGCGCCGAGCAGCCGCCGCAGGCGGTCGATGGCGGCGTTGTCCTCCGGATCGCGGTGCACATCATCGCACGCCGATTGGATCTGCTGCCGCAGTACAGAATTCACGTTCAAAGCCCCCGACTCGCAGGTTGCTCACAGGCAACCGGTATGTGCATATTGCATCACCCCACGGTCATATGGCAATACCGGACACTTGTATGCCGAACCGGCCCTGCTGTATTGTCGCCGTGGTGACAGGCACGGTGTTTCTCCGGGAGTCGACGCCTGCCGTGCCGTCCACCCGGGAGCGGATAGTCGATGCCGCCATCAAATCTTTTTCGCAGCAGGGTGTTTCGAATACGCCTTTGCGCGCTGTCGCCGATGCCGCCGGGGTGAGCGTCGGACTCGTGCAGCACTACTTCGGTAACAAGGCCGGTCTGACCGCCGCGGTCGACGAATACGTGCTGAGGGTGTTCGGTGAAGTCCTGGAGTCAGAGCCGCTCCCGGAACCGCCGGGCGATCACTCCGTCGAGCTCCGCGGTCGGTTCGCCAAGCTCTTCCACAAGTACCCCGAGGTCACCGACTACGTCGCGCATGCCCTGTGCCAGGGTGACGAAATCGGCAACGTCATCTTCGACGGGCTGCTGCGCATCAGCACCGAACAGGGCGAGAAGTACGCCGAGCACGGACTCGTGCGGGCCGACCTGGATCTGCTCTGGGGGACCATCAACCCGCTGATCCTACGCGTCGGCGCGACCATGCTGCGCCACCACATCGAACGGCACATCCCCGAGCCGTTCTACTCCGTCAGCCAGTTGAACCGGTGGGATGCCGCCGTGACGGCCCTCATCCGCAAGGGGCAGTTCACCCCGGAGGCCGCCGATATCTAGGTGCGATCCGCGAAGCTCGGAGGGGTGAGCTTCGCGGATCGCCGTTCCCGGATCGGCTGTGCCGCCGCCGCGCTGCGGTGACGCGACTGCTCGGCGGCGTCGACGAAGGCGCCGAACAGGGCCAACCGATCGGCGGCGGGCCCGGCGTCGTCCTCGGGATGCCACTGCACACCCAGGAAGAACCGCTTGGGGTCCTCGATGCCCTCGGTGATGCCGTCCAGCGCGCGGGCCGCGACCACCAGTCCGCCGCCGAGTTTGTCCACGGCCTGGTGATGCCCGTTGCGGGCCATGATCCGGTCGGTTCCCAGGATGGCCGCCAGCCGGGTACCGGGGATGATGTCGACGGGCTCGTCGACGAACTCCGGTTCACCGGGCGCCCCGTGGTGCAGGCGGTAATCCTCGATATCACCGATCAGCGTGCCGCCGCGGAACACGTTGAGCAGCTGCGATCCTCGGCAGATCCCGAAGATCGGGCGGTCGGCGGCCCCGGCCGCGGCGATGGCGGCGAACGCGTCGCGGTCGGCGCGGCCATCCACCCCGTAGGTCGTGGGGTGCGGGGTGCTCATCCCGTAGCAGGAGTTGTCGACGTCACCGCCGCCGAGTAGCAGCAGGCCGTCGAAGTGCGCTGCCGCGGAGGGATTATCGAGCGGCACGGTGGTGTCGAAGAACTCGTAGTCCGCGCCCAGTTCGATCAACGTGGTCAGTGCCGTCTTGGTGAACCGCTTGACCAGTGCGACGTCGGCGGCGCTGATGTCCGGGTAGTTCAACGATGCCAGCACGTAGATATGGGCGCGCGGGCAGTCCGGAGCCGGCAGGTCCGGCACGACGTCCTGCAGGCGAACCAGGGTGGTCATCGATTGGCCTTTCGTTTGCGGGCGCGGTCCACCAGATCGGCGAACAGTGCGGCGTCGGTGTGGGATTCGGCGTGCCGGTCCTCCGGGTGCCACTGCACCGCGACGATGTCGGCGCAGCGGTGCTCGACGGCCTCGATGACACCGTCGGCGGAGGTGGCGGTGACGGTGAGATCGCGTCCCAGCCGGTCGATCCCCTGGTGGTGGTAGGACGACACCTCGATGCGGTCCGCGCCGAGGATGCCGTGCAGCCGGGAGCTGTCCTGCACGTCGACCGGGTGAATGCTGTTGTGGTGCATGACCTCCGGTAGATGCTGGTGTAAGGTGCCGCCGAGCGCGACGTTGAGCACCTGCATGCCGCGACAGATGGCCAGCACCGGGATGCCCGAATCCAGGAGCGCTTTCGTGATGCCGATGTCGAAGTCGTCCTGGAAGGCCACGGTGCCGGTGGTCTCCGCGGCGGGCTGGGCACCGTAGCGACACGGATCCAGGTCGGCGCCGCCGGGCAGCAGCACCCCGTCGAAACCCTCCAGTCTGGCGGGTAGTTCGGCGATCGGGTCCGCAGCCGGGGGATGCAGGATCACCGGCTCGCCGCCGACCGCCCACACGGCTTCGCAGATCGCCTCGGCGGCCACGGTCGCCGAGAATCGCAGGATCGGCACCTGCGCGGCCCGGCGGCCGGTGACCGCGATCAGCGGACGGGTCATCTCAGAACGGGTAGTGCAGGGTCGGCAGGTGCTGGGTCCACACCTGCTGCAGCCGCCCCGAGTCGATGAGCCGGCCCAGCGCGCCGTCGATCTCGGCCAGCGTGTCGGGCCGGTCCTTGGACACCGCGATACCCCAACGATTGGCGGTCTGCACGGTGAAGGCCAGTTCGTAGTCGGGGTGCGTCGCCCCGAGCGGCACGAACACCACGTCGTCGTCGACCACGGCGTCGACATCCTTGGCCAGCAGGGCGGCCAGCATATCGGCGTACACGTCGTCGCTGCCCGCTCCGAACGCGACCGGCTCGGCACCGGTGAAGGTCTGGGCCAGCGTCATATTGGTGCTGTTCTCGATGGCCGCGACCTTGCGGCCCACCAGATCGGCCGCGCAGTGGATGTCGTCACCACGCCGGATCAGCACGCCCTCGTGGAAGATCGCGTACGGGCGGGTGAAGTCGACCTGGGCCAGCCGCTCGGCCGTGATGCCCTGCCCGCACAGCACCGCGTCGGCGTCCCCGCGCTGTACCGCGGGGATCATGTCCACCCACGGCACCCGCACCCATTCGATCTCACGGCCGAGTTCGGCGCCGAGTGCCGCCGCGACACCCGGCTCATAGCCGTCGCGGCCGTGCTCCGGGGTCCACAGCGTGAACAGCGGCGGGGCTTCGGCGTCCAGGCAGGCCAGTCTCAGCGTGTCGGTCACGGCGCATCGTTCCAGTACATTTCACGCTCCCAGTCGGTGACGTATCCACAGAATCGGGCCCACTCATCGGTGTGGAAATCGATGAGCAGTGTGGAGAGTTTCGGGCCGAACGCCTCGGTGATCACGGTGTCCTTGCCGAAGGCCGTGATGGCGTCGCCCAGGGTGAGCGGCAGCGCCGGGAAGCGGTCGTCGGCCGGGGCGTCATAGGACGACCCCTGGCACGGCACGCCCGGGTCGGTGGCGTTTTTCATGCCGTCCTCGCAGGCGGCGAGCAGGATGGTATGGGACAGATAGGGATTGACCGCGGCATCGGGCAGTTTGTACTCCAGGCGCCCGTTGGCCGACAGACGCACCGTGCAGGTCTTGTTGTCCAGGCCCCAGTTGATCTTCGATGGCGCGAATTGTCCGGCGTCCCAATAGCGTTTGTAGGAGTTCACCGTGGATCCGTTGACCAGCATGGCGCCGGCGGAATGCGATAGCAGCCCGCCCAGGGCGTGGCGGCCGATCTCGGAGAGGTGTAGTTCGGTGACGCCCGGGTCGACCAGCACGTTGACGTCGTCGCGCCACAGGCTGAAGTTGTGGTGGCAGCCGTTGCCCATCATGCCGGTGGCGGGTTTGGGCATAAAGCTGGCTTGGATACCGAGTTCGCGGGCCACCTGCTTGCAGATCTGCCGGTAGGTGGTCAGCCGGTCGGCGGTCAGGTTGGCGTGGTCATACATGAAGTTCAGCTCGACCTGGAACTCGTCCTCGTAGTCACCCTCGATCATGTCCAGGCCCAGCGCCTGGGCGTATTCGACGACCTTCTTGACGATCGGGCGGTTCCGCTCCAGGTGCTCGATGTGATAGGCCGGGCTGGATCCGGGCCGGAACTGCGCCTCCAGCCCTTCACCCTGCCAGGTCATTTCGGGTTCGCATCCGGTGCGCAGCTCCAGGCCGGTGCGATCGGTGAACCCGGCGTGCGCCTTTCGAAGTAGCCCTCGGGAGTCGCAGGCCAGCTCGATGCCGGCGTCGACGGCCAGGTGGTCGGGTTCATACAGCCGGCAGAACACCCGGGCAAAACTGGTGTCCCAGGGCAGCACGGCGAAGGTGTCAAGATCGGGGATCGCGGTGTACTCGGGGGCGTTGACCCCGCCGGCCAGCAGCACACCTTCGCGGGTGCCCTGCAGGTTGGCGATCGCGGTCTGGTGCTGCTGCACGCCCTTGACGGCCAGGCGCTCGAAATGCCGTGCGGGGGCCACCTTTCCGACCACGCGGCCGGTGATTGTGATGGCCTGGAAGTAGACGAACTCCACGCCGCGCTCGGCGATGGTCTCGCACGCGTGAGCCAGGTGTGCGCTGGTGGCGTTGGCCTGCCGGTGCGCGTCGAGCGGGGTGGTGGTCATCGGATCTCCTGATCTCAGGGGGCTGGGGTGAAGCCGATGGGCAGGGTGACGGGCCCGGTGTTGCCGGAGTCGGGAAGCCAGGTGGCGCCGGGCAGTTCGTGAGGGTCGATCATCCGCCGGGCCAGCAGCGGCAGCGCCTCGCTCATATCGGCGCGGGCCACGAAGTGGCCCAGGCAGTAGTGCAGGCCGCCGCCGAACCCGAAGTGCGGCTTGCGTTCCGCGGTGATGTCCAGGCCGGGGGTGTAGACGCGTGGGTCGGTGCCGGCGGCTTCGGTGTAGAGGTGCACGGTGGTGCCGGCCTTGAGTGCCACGCCCTCGTACTCGAAGTCCTCGATGACCTCGCGGGTCACCCAGCGGGTGGTGGGGTTCAGGCGCATCACCTCCTCGACGGCCTTGCCGCCCAGGTCGGGCCGCTCGCCGAGCAGGCGCCACTGGTCGGGGTGCGCCAGGAAGGTCTGCATGGCCAGGCCGAGCTGGTTGCGGGTGGTGTCGAAGGCGGCGAAGATCAGCATCGTCAGGCCGTCGCGCAACTCGTCGTCGGAGAGTCGGCCGTCCTCGGGGTCGGCGGCGTTGACGAACGCGGTGACGAAATCCTCGCGTGGGTGTGCGCGACGGTCGGCGATCTGGGCGTCGCAGTAGTCATAGAGGCGGGCCAGGGCGGCCTCGATGCGGGGTAGGTCGTCTTTGAGCGTGACCGCCATGGCCAGCCCGAGGGTGGTGGACTCCCTGGCGAGGAGGCGCCAGTCCTGCTCGGGGGTGCCGAGCATGATGGCGGTGACCCGCGCGGAATAGGGCTCGGCGAACTCGGCCATGAACTCACAGCGGTCGGGTGCGGCGAAGGCGTCGACGAGTTCGCCTGCCAGCGCCTGGAATCGGGGCACCTGCCCGGCGATGAGCTGCTGGGTGAAGGCCGGTGTCATGAGGCGGCGCAGCCGGCGGTGTTCTTCGCCCTCCTTGTTGAGCAGCCAGCTGGCCCACCATCGGGCGAAGGGGCCCTCGGTGACACCGTTGTGCGCGGGCCAGGCGATGCTGCCCTGGCGGAGTTGGCGGCTCTTGAGCAGCTTGTTCATCTCGGCGTAGCGCAGCACGGCGATGCCGTAGGGGGTGGTGGCGTACCAGCTGCGCTCGCGGGCCTCGTGGACTTCGGCCGAGGTCAGCGAGAATTCCGGATCGGCGACATCGAAGTGGGGAACGAGGTCGAGGGGCGACATCGGGACAACCTCCAGGGTGCGTGACCGGATGCCCTTAAAGACTCTAGAAGTAGAGGGTTAATGTCAAGGGCTGGGAGTTACGTCTGGGTAACCGCTTGTTCAGCGCCGAGCTATAGCCAGGCACCAGCCGGTGCCGAGCGGCAATTCCGCGACGTCGGCGAATGTTTCGCCGACGGTCGGGACGGTGTCGAGCCGGGAGCCGACCAGCCAGCGCGGGGTGTTCGCGGCGATCACGCGGCGCTCGGTGTTGACCACGACGGCGTCCTCGTCGGTGTGGCGCAGCACCTCGATGAGCCGGCGTTCGACATCGCCGACCACCAGATCGGCGCCGGCCACGCCGAGGAAGATGCCGTCGGCGATCACAGGGATGGTCGCGGTGATGGTGTACATGTCCGAGCCGCTGTAGTCGACATACGGGCCATAGGCGACGCGCTGCTGGCCGCGCTGGGCGAGCTGGTACCAGTCCATCTGCAGGTAGTCGTAGACGTCGATGCTGGTCGGGTCGAAGTTCAACCGCAGCCGGGCGACCCGTTCGTTGTGCCGCTGCCACCACGCCATATAGCGTTCGCGGCCCTCGACGACTGACGGTGCGGCGACGAAGCCCATGCCCCAGATGCCGTGTTCTTCGGCGAGCAGTCCGGCGAGCAGGCGTTGTAACCCGGAGAAGTGGGTCTCGGTGAGGGCCGCGCGCGGCGGGCGGCTGCGCAGCACTTCCTCGGCGACGGCGTCGAGTAGCCGATAGAACGGCTCGACGGCCCGCGAGGCTTCGGCGGCCAACTGCTGTGCGGTCATGATTGCCCGGCCAGATCCATGTTCACGGTGGTCAATCGGGGGAGCTGACTCATCGCGTGGTCTTCGGCGAGTCGGCGCGCTTCGGCGGCGTTCTCGGCGGCGACCGCCGCGGCGATGGCGTGCTGGGTGTCGACGTAGGCGGCGACGTCGATGTCGGGACCGATGGGCAGCCAGATGAGTCCGGCGAGTTCGGCCTGCAGGTTGGCTGCGCGCCGGGCCAGTCGCGCGGACTGGGAGGCGACGGCCACCTGGATCTGGAAGCGGCTGTCGGCGCGGATCCGGTCGCCCAGGGTGGCGGCCGCGCCGAGCTGATCGGTGAGCGCGAACAGTCGGCGGACCGCGTAGGGGGCGGCGCGTTCGGCGGCGAGTTTCGCGGCCTGGCCGGCGATGGCCGTGTGCTCGTCGAACAGGTCACGCAGGTCCGAGGCGCTCATCGCGGCCAGGCGTTCGGTCAGCTGGTCGACCGGCGGGCCCTCGGGACGCCGGACGAAGGAGCCACCGCTGCGGCCGCGCCGGGTCTCGACGAGATGCTGTTCGCGCAGCGTGGCCAGGGCCTCGCGGACGGTCATGGGGGCGACGCCGAACTGGGCGGCGAGGTCGACTTCGACGGGGAGGCGTTCACCGTCGTCGAGCAGGCCGAGGTGGATGGCCTCGGTGATGCGCTGCACGATCTCGTCGGCGCGGCCGACCGGCGCGTCGGGGGCGACCAGGGGGGACAGCGAGGACACCACTGCTGCCTCCCTCCCCGTTGGCCTGACGTCGAAATGTACCGGATCGAGAACGAATTCTGCCGTTCCGGTAGCGAGTTAAACAATAGGACTGTAGTTTTTCGCTCACTCGGTTCTTGCCCGAAGGAGAGCAGGCTCATGACCACTGCCACGCCACCGACTTCTCGCCCCGACGACGACGCCGCACACCTCGACTCGCTGGGATACAAGTCGGAGTTCAAGCGCGATATGAGCCCGTGGGCGAACTTCAGCCTCGGGTTCACCTATCTGTCGCCGGTCGTCGGCGTGTACACGCTGTTCGCGTTCGCGTTGGCCACCGGTGGGCCGCCGATGATCTGGAGCTTTCTGATCGTCGGTGTGGGCCAGCTGCTGGTTGCGCTGGTGTTCAGCGAGATCGTCGCGCAGTTCCCGGTGGCCGGCGGGGTGTACCCGTGGGCGCGCCGACTGTGGGGGAGACGGTATGCGTGGATGACCGGGTGGGTGTACCTGGTGGCGCTGCTGGTCACCATCGCCTCGGTCACCTACGGCGGCGGGCCGTTCGTCGCCGCCGTCTTCGGTATCGAAGCCACCACCGACAACATCATCCTGTTCGCGTTGTTGTTGATCGCGGTGGCGACGGTGATCAACTTCCTGGGCACGAAAGTCCTTGCCAAGGCGGCGATCATCGGCTTCGTCGCCGAGATCATCGGCGCGCTGGTGGTCGGCGGCTGGCTGCTGATCGCGCACCGCGAGCACAACCTCGGGGTGCTGTTCGACAGCTTCGGCACCGGTGGTGACGGCAACTACCTCTTCGCGTTCGCGGCGGCGGCACTGATCGGCATCTACCAGTACTACGGCTTCGAGGCGTGCGGCGATGTCGCCGAGGAGGTGCCCGACCCGGGGCGGCTGATCCCCAAGGCGATGCGCCGCACCATTTACATCGGTGGCGCCGCAGCCACTTTCGTCTGCTTGGCGCTGATCCTCGCGGTGGCCGATATTCCGGCGGTGATCGCCGGTGAGGACACCGACCCGGTGAGCACGGTGCTGGGCGAGGCGTTCGGCCCGGTCGGATCCAAGGTCATTCTGGTGGTCGTGCTGATCTCGTTCCTGTCGTGCGCGATGAGCCTGCAGGCCGCGGCGAGCCGGCTGGCCTACTCGTACGGGCGCGACGGAATGATCATGGGATCGTCTCTGCTTTCGAAGTTCTCGGCGACCCGGCATGTGCCGCCCTACGCGCTGGTGATCGCGGCGGTGGTGCCGGCGGTCATCGTGATCGGGTCGCGGTTCTCCACCGATGCCATCACCAAGATCATCAGCTTCGCCGCGCTGGGCATCTACATCGCGTTCCAGATGGTGGTGCTGGCGGCGTTGCGGGCCCGGCTGAAGGGCTGGGTGCCGTCCGGGAAATACTCGTTGGGGCGCTGGGGGTTGCCGGTGAACGTCGCGGCACTGGCGTACGGCGTGATCGCGATGGTGAACATGGCGTGGCCGCGGACCCCGGATGCGGCGTGGTACGACAACTGGATCGTCGCGCTCTCGGCGGTCGTGGTGATCGGAATCGGGTTGGTGTACATGGTGGTTCACCCGGTGGCTGGTCGGAGTACCGCGCCGTACAGCGATGCGATCCCTTCGGGCCGGCGCTGATTCCGGTCGCCCCCGCCGCGCGCGGAAAATTTTTGGGTATCTAGTTGCCCGCCTCTGAGCGACATTGACTATTTCCGCTTGGCTCTGCGGTGATGGCGCAGAAGTGCGAGTGAGTCGCGCCCTGAGTGCAGGATGTATGGCATGGCAGTCACTTGGCGGGGCGTAGGGCTTCTTGGTGTTGTTTCGGTGCTCGCGGGTTGTGCAACCGACGACCCGGTTGCCCCACCGTCGACGTCTTCGGGAGTCGCCGAACCGACCGAGCCGGAGTCGCCCTTTGAGACACGCGACGGCGTCGCGTGGTTGACCGCGGCCTGCGGCAGCCCGTCTGTCGGGGATGCGTCGCCGAACTCTTGGCTTCCTGGGGCAGACCCGGTGGCGCTGTGCATCACTCTGCCAGGGCGAGATGGCGTTCTGGTCGGTGTGTACGAAGATCCCGCGGCGGCAACCAGTGACGTGGGCACCATCGGCGTCGAGCATGGCTATGCCACCCGCACCGACGACCGAGGAAGAACGTGGGTGTTCGTCGCCGTTGAAAGCCGCGAATCTGCGCCGCTCGCGTCTCTAGAGCGGTTCGGCTTCGAGCTCTCCTAGGGCTCTGCCATGGTCTTGTCGGTACCGGATGCGACGATGTCCGGCTACTTCAAGCCAAGGAGATTGAGATGAAAAGTGTTGCGATGGCCGCGGCGATGGTTGGTGTGGCGATCTCGATGAGCCCGGCTGCGACGGCGGAACCGTCGTGGACCATGCCGAATCTGATCGGAATGGACCTGCAGGGTGCGCAGGACGCGATCCAGTCGGTCAGCGGCGGGCAGATGTGGTTCAGCAGTTCGACCGACCTCACCGGTCAGGATCGTGCGCAGATGAGCGACCGCAACTGGCAGGTATGCAGCTCGACCCCGGCGCCGGGTGCCACGTTCACGGTGAGCACCAACATCGACTTCGGTGTGGTGCGGATCGACTCCGAGGAGTGTCCGTAGGGCGGTCTGGCAAACGAACGGGTGAATGCAATCCCGTGCACGTACTCCGAGGTCAGCGTAGTTTGTCCCCAGGTTGTTGTAGGGGGATAAGGCAATGACAGACGCGTGGAGTCGGGCGGGTGACTCGTCGGGGACGGTGCTCTGTCCGCAGGGGCACGTGAACTCACCGGCGTACAGGTTCTGCAGTCTGTGCGGGTCACCGATCGGTGTGGTGCCGTTTCCGGCCGATGAGGACTCGCGCGAGGACGGCACGGCCCAATCCACACGGCGGCTCGGGTTGATCGTCGGAGTCATTGCCGCGGTGGTGGCGACGGTCGCCGGTGTGACCGCAGCGGTGCTGTTCACCAGGTCGCCGGGGGATGAAGCCAGTCCGGATTCTGGGGGATTCGGTGCCGGCACGCCGCCCGCCGCACCCACGCAGGCTGTGTGTACGGAGCCACCCATTCTGGAGACTGAGTCGTTCGATATGACGGCCGAGGGGATCAAGATCGGTGCAGCCTTCTTCTCGGGATGCGCCGGCGGTGACGTCGAAGCGGGCAAGGCGGTCCGGGTGACGGTGGCAGACGGCCAACGAGATATCGCGGCAGGCGAGTTCGATTTCTCGGCATCGCCGGTCGAGATGAAGGCCGGCGTGCCGGACCACCGCACGCTGGTGTTTCCGCACGGGATGTACTGGAGGACTCCCGACATGGTGGGTGGCAAACCGACGCTCACTGCGCATCGGTCAGAAGACCGCACAGCGACGCCGGTTGCTTCGAAGTCGGGCGCCGAGGAGCTGGTCGCTGTCGGACCCGCGGATCCAGAACACGGGAGCGTGGACGGTGTGGCCAAGGCGGTTCTCGGGGAGTTGCGGGACGCCGACTTTGCCGATCTGCGAAGCAATGCGTTCAACCGATGGGTACCGCAGGTCAGTTCGAAGCGGGCCGGTCTGGTGGTCGACGGCCGGGCGCTGACCGACGCCGACGTGCTGCGCGATCATCTCAACTTTCGGCAGCGATTCGGCCAGGCTCGCCTCGTGTACTCGGGTCAGTGGTCGACCTTCAGCGACACCGATTGGTGGGTGACCGTGGTCGGGCCTTCGTGGACCTTCCCCGAGAACGCCAACCAGTGGTGCGACGAACAGGACTTCGGGGTCGACGACTGCTTCGCCAAGTTCATCAGCTCCATGTTCGGCCCGGAGCGCACCACGGTGTACCGAAAGTGAGTGACGCGACCATGGGATTCTGTGTGTTCTGCGGGGCCGCGCTCAGCGACTACTCGCGGTGCGGATCGTGCGGCGCCGTCAAGGTGGGCGACACCTGGCATGAGGCGGCGGTCCCCGTCGTCAGCGAGGCCAGTGACACCGGGTGGCGGCCTGACCCGACCGGACGGCACGAAGGCCGCTATTTCGTCGGTGGGCAGCCGACAGACCTGACTCGCGACGGCGGTGGCGAGACGCTCGACCCGATCGGAAAGCAACAGCTGGAAGGCGCTGTTGCCGAGTCTGATTCACGTCCGGTGCAGAAGGAAACCAGCAGTCGACGCCGAATGTGGCTGGTGGCGTCGTCGGTGATGGCGATGGTGGTGCTCGCTGCTGCAGGTGTCGGTGCGTACCTGTATCTGAACCACGAGCAGGTCAACCCTGATGAGGAGTATCTCAAAGCCCTGAAGCAGTCCGACTACTCGGGCGAATTCAATTCGGATGCCAACGCGGTGGCCCACGGCAAGCAGGTCTGCCGCCAACTGAGCGCGGGTGCTGCGCAGCAAGGAATGCCCGCCGATGAGATTGCGGTGCAGCACTTCTGCCCGGAGTTCAGTGAAGGGTTTCACGTCCTCGAGACCGCGACGATCACCGGTAGTTTCACCCTCAACGACGACTCGCCGAGCACCTACTCGCCGTCGATCGATGTCGACGGGTCTGATTGCGAAGGAACGGGCGGTTACAGCGACGTCAACGCCGGCACGCCCGTCACCGTCAAGAACGGCAAGGGCGAGATCCTGACGACGACTTACCTGGAGCAGGGGCGAGGCGGTCGGTACATGTGCACTTTCGGGATCACCTTTGAGATCACGGAAGGGCAGGATCGCTACGTCGTGAATGTAGGGCGACGCGGTGAACTCAGCTTCTCGTTCGCCGAACTGAAATCCAACGGTGTGTCGTTGGTGCTCGGCGGAGGCTAGTTGGCAGGCCCGTGGGTCACGGCAGGATTCATCGTGGCGGGTCCGGCGCCGTGATCTTCGCCGGTTCCCGCCGCGTGTGCGTTCTCTGTGTAGTTTTCAAGGTTCCGTGAAGCTGATGCTGAAGCTATGCGGCGGCGGGCAGATCGGTCATGGTGCGCCGTGCGTGGGATCGCAGGTGCGCAGGTTCTGCTTCACCGGGCTGGTGGGGCGGGATAAACCAGGGATGCCGGTCTGCGCCGAGGTAGACCTGCCAGCCGCCGTGGTGGATGGCGGTGTGGTGGAGCCGGCAGAGGAGTACTCCGTTGTCGAGGCAGGTGGTTCCGCCGTGTTCCCACGGTCGGATGTGGTGGGCATCGCACCAGGACACCGGTCGCCCGCAGCCGGGGTGCGCGCAACCACCATCACGGACCGCCAACCCTTTACGGATATGGGGCGGGAAGAGCCGTTCGCTGCGCCCCACATCCAGGGGTACGCCCGAGTGGTCGACGATCACCGAAGTCAGAGTGCTGTCACAGGCGATGAGTTCGGCGGTGGCGGCACTGACGGGCCCGCCGAATCCCAGTGTGTCCACGCCGTGTTCGGCGGGCCGGATCACAGTGACGTGCGGGAGCACACCTCCCGACATTGGGCGCTGCGAATTCGACAGGTAGGTCCGCATGATCTGCCCGAACGCCTCCGCGCGACGCCGCCCGACCGGGCGGGGGTCCGCTGATCCGTCGGGTAGCGGTACGGGCCGGCACAACGGATCGAGCGCTGCGATAAGTTCTTCGCCGGTGAGCGCATCGAGGTCCAGGGTGCCGGTGATACGTCCTTCGCCGTTTACGGCCAGTGTCATGTCGTTGAGGTCGGTGTTCTCCGCGACCGGTACGACATCCTCGGACGAGGGTGCCGCGGCGGCCTTGTCGATGGCGATCGTGCGAGCCTTCCTGGCCACATCCGACGGGGTGGTCTCGATCATCAACTTCGTCACGATGTTCGTGCGGTCGTTGTCGGACAAGGGGACCCGTTCGGTGATGTGAGTGACTCCCTTGCCTACGGCGTCGGCGAATTCGATCCCGACCGCACCGAGGCGCTGCTGCTGAGTCAGCGCCGGCAGGGAGTGTGCTGCGCGTCCGACCCGCACCGCCCGCCACGTCGCACCCGGCGACATCCCCAGTTGGGCGAGTAGGTCCGCGCCGGTGCTCAGGTGCTTGCGGGCCGGGATGCCGGCCCGTTCTGCGGCTGCGACGGCCTGGGCGATCACATGATCGACCAGGTTGCGCAACGTGACCGCGGCACTCAATACCGCGAGCAACGCCGGTTCATCCACGATCCGGCGCGGAGATTCCAGAAGATGACATAACAGCCGATCGGCACCGTCCTCCGGGACGGCTGCCGGGGTGAGGTCGTCGATGAGCCCATCGATGACGTTATTGAGATAGGTGGCGTCCATGGGGATACCGACTTTCACAGAAGGCACGCACAGCGCACGATCAGTCAATACAGCCCGACTGGACCCCGAAGGGGCAGTCGAACCTGGCGGCGACCGTAGTCGCGGTCTGAAGCTCACCGGGTGAAGATGGGAGCCCCGTCGCATTCGAACTTGTGTTCGAGTATATGCCGGAAATGCAACCTGCGCAAGGGTTTATGTATCAGGATTTCAGTCGCGGTTCCGGTGGCCAGGTGGCGACACGTCTGTGGCGAAACAGATCAGGGTCAACTCGGATCCGGCGTCAGCGCGGCCGCCAACATCCTGGCGGTCAGCGCGACCATGGCGTCGCGGTCCGAGCCGGTTGGTCGCTGCAGCGCGATGCGCAGGCAGGCGCTCGAGGTGACACCCATCGTGACGAACACCAGATCCTGCAGTTGATCGGCGTCGAGGTCCGGTCGGGCGCGACCGGGGATGGCGCTGCCCAGTGGCAGCAGGCTGCGTTCGATCTCGTCCATCGCGGTGTGATTGAGGTAGGCGGGGATGTCGAAAGATGAGAAGTTCAGAGCCAAGGAGAAATCGATGAGAAATCTTGTTGTGGTGGCGGCATTGGTCGGTGTTGCGATCGCGATGAGCCCCGCCTGCGTCGGCGGAGCCGTCCTGGACTATGCCGAACCTGATTGGCATGGACCTGCAGGGTGCGCAGGACGCGATCCAGTCGGTGAGCGGCGGGCAGGTTTGGTTCAGCAGTTCGACCGACCTCACCGGTCAGGATCGTGCGCAGATGAGCGACCGCAACTGGCAGGTATGCAGCTCGACGCCGGCGCCGGGTGGCACGTTCACCGTGAGCACCAAGATCGACTTCGGTGTGGTGCGGATCGATTCCGAGGAGTGCCCGTAGCCCGCAGTCGTACCTTGACGCGCGGGCCCTGCGGTGCGCGCTGTGTCAGCCAAGACCTGCTTCAAGCATCTGCTCGACCTCTTCGATGGACAAGGTCATCCAGTGGCTCGCGATCGTCGCCCTCGATAATGGCAGGATTGCGACTCCGGTAGCGGCATGCAGTTCCACCACATACTCCCGATCGGTGGGCTCGACTCTTACGCCGGGCGCCATTCCAAGTGAGTTGAGGCGCACGCCGAGCTGCTCAGCGCGGAGGACACTGCGCGCCACCGAACCCCACGTCCAAATCAAGTACTTTTCCGCCAGTTCAAAGGTAGAGAATCTCGCCGTATCGTCGTAGCGTTTGCCGCGATCGTCAACCTCGTCGATTACCCACCAGGTGCCTTCTCGCCTAAGGAAGAATGATTCATCCGCGGACTTGAATCGGATGAGGCAATCTTCGTCGGCCTCGGATACAGATACGTCGGTCATACCTGACAGCCGTGTCCATTTGATCCACTGCTCCGTTAGCCGTGTGAAGTTCGACATTTGTTATCCGACCTCTCTCAAGAAGCCCGAGTCGACCAACGCTTGCGTCGATGGCCTCTCGCTGCCTGGCGCGATGATGCGGTACTGCGTGCCGCCTCCGGGCTGATGGAACCAGGGCGCTACCTGAGATTCCTCGATACGCCATCCCGGTGGGAGCTTAGATGGGTCCGCGACGACGTACTGGAAGTATGGTTTGGTGGCGCTGTCAGGCGGTAGAGCGCGCTCCGCAAAGGGCACGCCATCCGGTGACAGATACGCCCCGCCCGGATAGCCAAAGCGATCGATTGCGGTGCCCGCAGGTAACTGGGCGTTGTCGATGACAGTGCCTTGTATCGCATAGGGCTTGTCGGGCAGGGAGTCATCGGGGTAGAAAAGCCCGCCGTCGGGATTCGTGAACTGCGGACCGGGTGGCGTCGGCTCATAGCCGTCGAATATCGGCGAATCCGCGGGTAATGGATGCGGTACCGACGGGCTCGGCGTTGGCGCGTCGGGGCTGTGACTATCACCGATGAACGGCGAAGAGTCGCCATGAAGGGGAGTCGGGGTATCGAATGAACTTGTCGGAGCCGGCCCGTCGATCAGATCGTCGGGGATCCCTGGTCCGTCAAGCGCTCCCGCCCGTGCGATAAGAGCGCCTTCACCGCCGAAGATCAAACCTGGCGTGGCGACGGCGCCGTCGGCCGCCTTCTCGCCCAGATAGTAGGCAGCACTGGGAGAGTTCAGTGCATGTTGGATCTCGTCCACGGCCGCGCCGAACGGGTTGGTGAGTTGGTCGTGCGTACTTACGGCGAGCTCGCGCCATGACTCCAGCACTCCGGGAGCACCGGGGCCGCCTTGCCCCATGAGTTCCTTGATTCCCTGCTCGGTCTCAAACCACCGGTCGGCGAAGCCCTCACCGAACCCCGGAGGTGGCATCGCTTCAGGCTTGGGCGGGACGTAGCGCGGAAGCGGTCGCTGTGCTGCTGCAACCATCGCATCGAGTCGTGCCTCGATCTGATCGGCCGGCACTCCAGCACGTTGCATTTCCTGCCTCGCGAGCGCCTTGAACTGCTCCACTTTCACGGGATCCAACGGAGGCGGCGCGGGAGGCGTGATGGGTTGGTCGCTGGGTTGTCCGGCTACTTGGGCGAGCGCTTCGCCAAGATCATTTGGTGCAGAGTCTGATTGGCTGCGCGCAGATGGTTGCGCGGGACTTCCGGCCTTCGGGAGTAGTAAGTCCTGTAGCGACGTGGCAGGCTGTGCTGGCGCCGGGACGCCGGTGGCTGTGCCGATAGCGCTTGCAAGGTCAGCGTCGACCTGTTCGCCGTCGGCGAGTACGTCGGCGATACGAGCCTGTAGGTCCGCAACCTTTGCGGCGACCTGGGCAGCGGTCTCGTCGTCGAGGTAGGAGACGTCGGGCGGGATCACCTGGTTGGTGGTCTCGTCGACAAGCACGGCAGGTGATGCCGCCGCGTCGTTCAAGATGCCGGTGATCGTTGTGGCGATTGCCTCAGCTTGCTGGTGTGCGATGTCCATGCCCGTTGCGGCGGTGGTGAGATTGTCAACTGTGTCGCTGTGGTCGGTTGCGCTGGCCACCATGGCTGCTCGGGCCGCGCTGCCGCCGTCACCTTCCCAGGTAGACGCGCTGGCCAATGACCGGTAGAAGTCCGCTGAGGAGGTGTGGTTGGCCGCCGCGTCGCGCGTAGATCCCGCCAGGTCGGCTATTTCGGGAACCCATTCTCTGAGCTCCCTGAGTGTCATCGACACGCAGTCACCTCAGAGCGCGGAGCCTGCGTTGTCGATGTCTTCAGACTCCCGGTCGTCCGTCGCCGCGTACTTCGCGGCAGCGGCACGATGCTTTTCGGAGAGTGAGGTGAATTGTCGGTCGTAGCGGATGCCGTCGCTTTCCCAGGAAGCCAGCATTCCAGGCAGAGCGGCAGCGGACGAGCCGGCGCCCAGTGCCGCGTGGCTCGCCCGTGCATGTGCGGACTGATGTGCCGTCCTGAAGCCGCCGGCCTGGCCGTCGAGCTGACCGGCGGCGAGCACCAACTCAGTCGGATCAACCTTCAGCGGCTCGGCTTGCTCGGGCACCCCACGTCCTCCCCGTTATACGTCTGCCTTGTCAGATTACCGCCGCGCGTGATCACCCAAATGCACTAATTCCGGAGCGCGGGATCGACAACGCACAGGTCATCCGCCGCCCGAACACAATGTCGCTGTCGGTGCCGGGCGGCAGAATGTGCGCCTATGGCGGGGATTGTTGAATTTCGTAACGACGATGGTGGCTACCTGGCGTGGATCGCCGAGCATCCGGATGGGTTTGTTATCAACATTCCGCGCAAATACACCGCGCCCTACGCGCGCGTGCATCATGCGGGCTGCCGAACGATTTCCGGTCGGCCAGCGCGTGGCGGAACATGGACCGGACCGTACGTGAAGGTGTGCTCTGAACGTGTCGCCGAACTACAGCAATGGGCAATCGGCGAGGTAGGGCAATCAGTCGCGGCGTGCGGGATCTGTGGCCCGGCTGGCGGCATCTCACAGGGCGACCCCGGACAGAACTTCGCCGGATTCGGTTCGGACAGGAGCGGCACGGTCAAATCCGGTTTCGATACCAGGCCGGAGCTGTGACAGCGTCGGCGCCCGAGCGGCGTTCCGTTGTCAACGGTCCATCGAGTGGCCGCTCGGTCGTTGAGGTTTGGGCTGATGACTACATCCGCTTTGGTGGGCTGCCCGAATGGCAAGCTCGTCTTCGAGACGAGATTCGGAGTCGGTGCGACCTGTTGGTGCCGTCGGGTGACCAGGTACTGGAGGCCAGCTTTTTCGGCTCGAAGCTGCCGAACGCAGACATCGAGAACATCGTGCTCTACAACATTGGCTCGTTTCGAACTGCGGGACGCAATGGAATCCGCTTCGAGCACGGCTCCGCGGTGCCTCCGGCCCCGGATGGGACCGCCTATCCGTTCTGTTATCGGTATTCGCTGGTTTCCCGGTCGAGCTCGTTTGCTCACTGGCGGGGCGGCCGGACGCTCGCGTCGTTCGATTGGACCGACTTGGGTGCTTTTAGTGGCGAGAAGAAACCGGCCCAAGTTTGGCTCGCGCTCTCAAGCGCAGAGGCAGAGGTTGCGACGGTGCGGCGCCTGCCGGATACGACGTTCGCGGTCAGAGTCCACGTCCGCCCGCCGCAGGGAACACAGCCCGTGTGGGGTGGATTGGTGAAAGGGATCTTCGACGGGGTGATCACTGCGTTTCAGTCTCATTCCGACACAACGAACTTGGGTGAAGTTGCCAAGCGGATCTCCACAACCGTTTCGGTCGATACAACATCGATCGAGCAGTACTTGTTGGATCAGCGCCGTGGGGTTCTCGGCAGCGTGCCGAAGCTCGCAGCCGCCTACCGTGACGGTGTCAAGTGGGACCCCTCAGATCATTGGTGTGTGGCGGGCGAGTTGCTCGCTGCGGCGCCAGTTGGCCGAAACTGGGCCATCAAAGGTGAGGTGATCGAGGTGAGCCGACCGGAAGTTATTGACGCGGAATGACTTTCGTGCGGTTTGATTGGCGCTTTTCGCTACTCCGCGAGACCGCGCCACGCCAACAACGTGACCGAGTGCCGGGTGGTATTCGACGATTGGTTGCCGATTCAGGGGGGCGGCGTGAGCGCAGCCGCGAGCATCCTGGCGGTCAGCGCGACCATGGCGTCGCGGTCCGAGCCGGGTGGGCGTTGCAGCGCGATGCGGAGGCAGGCACTCGAGGTCACGCCCATCGTGACGAACACCAGATCCTGCAGCTGCTTGGCGTCGAGGTCAGGTCGGGAACGGCTCGGGATGGCATTTCCGAGTGGCAGCAGGCTGCGTTCGATCTCGTCCATCGCGGTGTGATTGAGGTAGGCGGGGATGTCGAAAGATGAGGAGTTCAGCGCCGCGTGCAGGATCGGTGCGTGCTTCTCGTAGGCGGTGGTGAGGGTGTCGACCACGATGTGGGCGGCATCGGGGACGTCGCGGTCCATGGCGGCGCTGACCCCGCGCACGAGTTCGAAGGAGATGTCGCGGGTGGCCTCGTCGACGAGCTCGGCGAGGATGCCGGCGCGGTCCGGAAAATACCGGTACACAGTGCCGATGCTGACGTGCGCGGTGTCCGCGATGGCCTGGGTCGTGAGCGCCTGGATGCCGCGTTTGGTGATCAACTGCAGGGCGGCGTCGAGCAGTCGGCGGCGCATCTCGCGGGCCCTTTGCTGCTGGGGCCGGGATCGAGCTTTGGTGGCCATTCTCGTCTCGTCTAAAGGTGAGTAGTAAGTGAGGAATTCTCATGTTTGCATGGAGGCATGAGTATTGCCAGTGAAACCGCTGTTCCGAAGGCCGATATTGCCGTGCAGCGGTACAGGCCGGCCGGCCAGGACTGGGTGGACGGCGTGTATGCCGCCGACCCGCTGGCCGATGCGGCGGTGGCGGCGTTCGCTGAGCTGCCCAGGGGTACGGGCATGGCGATGTTCCGGACGGCGCTGGCCGAGGGGATCGACGCGGTACCCGACGCGCCGGCGGCGTTGCGGGACCTCTTCGCCGAGGTCGATACCGAGCCCGCGTGGCTGGACCGTGCGGCGTTGGACAGGGCTGCCGGACACCTGGTGCGGCACATGGCGTCCTACGGGATCGTGCTCGGCGCAGCGTCGTTGGCCAAGGGTGCGATGAACCAGGTCGCCGGCATGCCGCTGGTGGTCACCAACCGCTACACCAGCCAAGCCGCGGTGCGTTCACTGGAGGTCGGGTCATGGATGGAGACGATCCTGACGCCCGGTGGGTTGCGACGTCAGGGTGCTGGCTTCGCGACGACGTTGCGGGTGCGGTTGATCCATGCGTTTGTGCGGAAATCGCTGTGGGACAGTGGTTCGTGGGACTCGGAAGCCTGGGGTGCGCCGATCGCGCAGAGCTTCATGGCGTTCACCATCGTCGAGTTCGGGAACATTGCGTTGACGGCGATGCGTCAGCTCGGCGTGCGGTACACCGCTGCCGAGCTGGACGACATCTTCCACTTCTGGCGCTACGTAGGATTTCTCAATGGTGTTGGCCCTGGGCTCAATCCGACGTGCGAGGCCGACCATGTGCGCATTGAGGAGTTGTACGCACTGACCGGGAGCAACCCGGATGACGGCGATCGGGACTTCGTGCGTGCGCTGACTCACGACTACCTGGCGGTCGAGATCGCCGACCTGCTGCCGGTGGGTGGGCACGGGTTGGGTGTGGCGGTGGTCAACGGGCTGACGCGCGCATTCCTCGGTGATGAGGCCGCGGCGAAGCTGGGGGTGCCGGACACGGTGTTGAAGCATCTGCCCGCCGTGGTCAGCCCGGTGATCGGGGGAGTGAACCGGGTGCTCGGCGCGGTGCCCGGCGTCAACGATTGGCGCACCTGGCGGGCGCAGGCCGGCATTCCGCAGGTGATGGCGCAGCAGCGCAAGCGCTACGGCATGGCGCACGACCTGGTGGATGCGGCGCCCGATCATGGTGGGCACCCGGCGGGATCCTGAACACGCTCTCAGCAAGTCCGCGGGGTGCATCGCCGAGTCGTCGACCAGCGTTCCTGCACGTTGATGCTGAGTCCGAGCGCAGTCACGGGGTGGCCGCACAGCACGTCCGCACCGGCATTTCGCCTGGACGGCGAACCTCGATTACTCGCCGTTCAGCCGCAGCCTCTAAGCTGCGGTCTGACGCTCGCGGTGGATTGCGCCGCTCTTCATCCCGCACCCACCCGAGGACACCTTGATGGCGATCGCCGATGTTCCCAGCTACCTGCATCTCAGTAGCGCGGACGTCGAAGAGATCGCCTACGAACTCGACGTCATCCGCCAGGACATCGAGGACTCGCTCGGAGCCAAGGACGCCGCCTACATCCGGCGGGTGATCCACGTCCAGCGCGCCCTCGACGTCGCGGCCCGGCTGGTGATCGCCGGCACCCGGTCCAAGAAGGGCTGGCTGCTGGGCACCGCGGCGCTGGCCTATGCGAAGTCGCTCGAGAACATGGAACTCGGCCACAACATCTCCCACGGCCAATGGGACTGGATGAACGACCCGGAGATCCACTCCAACACCTGGGAGTGGGACATGGTCGGATACTCCGCGCAGTGGCGCCACTCGCACAACTATCGGCATCACGTCTACAACAACGTGCTCGGCATGGACGACGATATCGGCTACCGGTGGCTGCGGGTCACCACCGATCAGCCGTGGCGCCGCGCCCACCTGCTCACCCCGCTGCGAAACCTGGTGCTGGCCGCCACCTTCGAGTGGGGTATCGCCGTGCACGGCATCCGCGCCGAGCAGAACAACGACGCCACTCCCGGGGCGGTCGCCGAGCAGAAGCGCAAGCTGCGCAACAAGATCGCCCGTCAGATGGGCAAGGACTACCTGTTCTTCCCGGCCCTGAGCCTGCGTCGGTGGCGGCGCACCCTGGCGGCCAACTTCACCGCCAACATCGTCCGCAACCTGTGGGTGTACGTGAACATCATCTGCGGGCACATCCCCGGCGGCGCCGAGACTTTCGACCCCGCCGTGGTCGAGGACGAGACCCGCGGCGAGTGGTACCTGCGTCAGATGCTCGGCACCGCCAACTTCGAGGTGAACCGGCTCGGCGAGATCTCCGGTGGGCACCTGTGCTACCAGATCGAGCACCACCTGTTCCCGGACCTGCCGAGCAACCGACTGCCCGAGGTCAGCGTCCGGGTGCGGCAACTGTGCGAGAAGTACGATCTGCCCTACAACACCGGACCGCTTGCGCTGCAGTTGTTCCGGACGCAGCGCATCGTGCACGAACTGGCGGTGCCGGACCGCTTCCGCGGTTAAAGGCCGGTCAGTCGCGCGAACGCTTCCCGCGAGGCCATCACACTCGGCGGCCAGGCTTGCTGCCACTCCCGTAGCGGCACGTCGGCGTCGGGGGCGAATCGCAGTGCCAGTAGCCGGTATTCGTGCTCCTTCCAGGCGTTGAGGCGCCAGTCCCCGCCGATGGCGTCTTCGACGGACTGCCGGTTCATCAGGGTGTGCCGGCCCAGCGGCAGCGGCCGACCGTGCTGATCGTTGACCGCCCGGCAGTGCTCGCAGGCCAGCCACGACCACCGCGAGGTGCCGCCGGCGGTGCCGCGGAAGCAGACGATGCACAGGT
Organism: Mycobacterium adipatum; assembly: GCF_001644575.1. NCBI lineage: Bacteria > Bacillati > Actinomycetota > Actinomycetes > Mycobacteriales > Mycobacteriaceae > Mycobacterium > Mycobacterium adipatum. The sequence continues at coordinate 4,629,186 of NZ_CP015596.1, read as the reverse complement.
CGTGCAGCCGCGACACGTCCACACCCCAGCGCGCCGGTGTGTCCTCATGCCGGCAGGACTGCCACAGCCGCTGGTTGATCGGCCCGCGCAGGGTGCTGCACGGGATGTGCACCGAGAGTTCAGTGATGCGTTCGCGCAGCGCGTGGTCAGGTTGGGTGGGGTAGTCGGTCATCGTCTCGCCGTTCTGGCGGCGCCACGTCCGGACGTCCACCGCTTGCACTGTCGTGCCGGCTCTTCCCCTGGGGCACCGTGCGGTGGGGCGCGGTTGCCGGGACGACGGGCCAGGTACCCGAACAGTCGTCCGCTCGTGAGCTGAGTTCAGGGTACGGATCCGGTCCGACATGTAGGCGAGGCGCCAGCCGCGGTGACGATGGAATACAATATCGACCCTTTCTACCGTATCGGGCTAGACTTCTACCATGGGTCTGAATATCAAGAACGAGCGGACGGTGGAGCTGGTGCGGGAACTCGCGCGGCGTACGGGGCTCAGTCAGACGAGCGCCGTCGAAGAGGCTGTTCGCGCAAAGCTGGCCGAATTCGAGGTCGGCCAAGGCGGCCCGGCGCGCCGGGCGCGAATCGACAGTCTTCTGGCAGAGCTGGACCAATCGTTGACCGACGCTCAGAAGCAGGAGATCCGCGGCGCCCAGGATCGGCTGTACGACGACCACGGGCTGCCATTGTGATCGTCGATACCAGTGCAATCGTCGCGATCGTGCTCAACGAGCCTGAGCGTGACAGGCTCGTCGAGGCAATATTGGATGCGACCGACCCACAAGTGTCTGCGGCCTCGCGAGTCGAGATCGCCGCGGTGTTGGTACGACGACTGACTCCCGAGGACTACCGGAGGGTCGAGCGCCTGATCGAGCGACTGGGGATCAGAACGGTTCCCTTCGACGGGAAGCAGGCCACCAGTGCCGCACGCGCCTATCGAGATTTCGGGCGAGGTAGCGGTCATCGTGCCGGGCTCAATCTCGGCGACTGTTACACCTACGGATTGGCAGACGTGACCGGCGAGTCGGTGCTGTACGTCGGCGATGACTTCGGTTTCACCGACGTCACGTCAGCCATCCAACTGCCGTGACCAACCGGCGCAGCAGATCAGCGACCGTCGTCCGGCCCCGCGTCCGGATGCGCATCACGCCATGCCTGCCACACCTCGGGCCGCAATTTCCCGCGGTCGGGCACCGGCAGCCCCGCCGACCGCGCCCAGGCGCGCACGTCGGCGGTCGTCGGACCGTCGGTTGCTGCAGCCGGAGTGGCGATGTCGACCCGCGCCGCCGAGATGCGCTCTAGTGCAGCGCTTTCCGTGACCGCCCAGGTGTGCGCGGCGGCCAGGAACCGGTAGGTCCACTCTTCGGCCAGCGGGCGGGTCTCGCAGAACACGATCGGCACACTCGGCCAGCGGACCTGAAGTTCGGCCAGCCCGTCGGCCACCACTGCCGGTCGAATCCAATCCAGTTTGAACACCTGCGAATAGCGGTCCTCGACGACGACCGCCGCCCGCGGCAACGCGGCCAGATCGGCGACCTGAAAGCGCAGCCGACCGTTGATCAGGCTGCTCACCAGATCGGCCAGCGATTTGCGCTCGACACTGGCCACCAGCTGCCCGTCGACGTTCAATCCGTAGTCGCCGCACGGCAACGCACAGGTCTCGGTGGACACCTGCTGGCCCGCGAACCGGTAGGCATAGCGCTCGTGGCTGTCGACGAGGATCGCCAACTGCTCGATGCCCTGGGCGCGGGCGGTCGGCGTGCGCACGTTGGGACGGGCCTGCTTGCGGGTACGGGGCGACTGCCAGAACACGACGTCGCGGCCACGGGCCGAGGTGAACACCAGTTGGGAGCGGTTCTCGCGGGCGCGCTGCAGAATCACATCGATCGACGCACCGCGACGCTCGCAGGACCGCAGCGGATGCCGCTCGACGATCTCCGCGTCGTCCGGCCACTCGGCGAGGCTGACCGGATGGCAATACAGCGCCTTGACTCGCGGCCAGGTGTCAGACGTCCGGAACACCAGGTCGCCCCCCGCGTGAGGGATGCGCAGCAGATAACGCAGCCGGGAGTCCTCGACCGGATTCCGCGCGATCAGCAACTCGGACATCTGCTCAGTGTGCCGGGAGGATCGTCGGACATGTCGGAAGCCCGCGATATCCTGAGATCAGATTCCAGACCTGCCCGCCGGCTTCTCCGGTGCGCGGCGGTCGGCATGCCGTCCCTATAGAGGAGGTAACCATGTCCGGTTATGACGTGATCGGCGATATCCACGGCTGCGCCGACGATCTCGAGGCGCTGCTGGCGCAGATGGGCTACACGGTGGATGACGGGGTCTACCGGCACCCGGAACGGACGGCGGTGTTCGTCGGCGACCTGATCGACCGCGGGCCCGATCAGCTGCGGGTGCTGCAGATCGTCAAGGCGATGGCCGACGCCGGCAGCGCGCGAATGGTGTTGGGCAACCACGAATTCAACGCGCTGGCGTACGCCACCGAGTGGCCGGCCGGGTCGGGGAAGTATCTGCGCCCGCACGACGATCCCGACCATCCGTGGTCGGCGAAGAACGAGAAACAGCACGCCGAGTTCCTGCGCCAGGTGACCGGGGAAGCGCGGGCCGAGTACCTGGCCTGGTTCCGGACCCAGCCGCTGTGGCTGGACCTCGGCGGTATCCGGGTGGTGCACGCCTGCTGGCATGCCGAGTCGATGGCGGTATTGGGGGATGACCGGATCGGCACAGACGAGCAATTGGTCAGGATGTCGACGAAGGGTGACCCAATGTATGTGGCGGTGGAGACGCTGCTCAAAGGCCCGGAGATCAGCCTGGTCGACCACGGCCAGCCACCGTATCTGGACAAGGACGGGCATTCGCGTGAGCAGGCCCGGCTGCGGTGGTGGAACGGGGCGGCGACGACGCTGGCCGACCTCGCCGAGATCAGCAGCACCTTCACCACCGAAGACAAGAAGCCGTACCCGGCGCTGCCGGCTGTCGAGGTGGAGCGGTCGCACGTGTACGGCGATCCGGTGCCGGTGTTCTACGGGCACTACTGGCGACAGGGTTCGCCGCGACACCTGCACGACTGGACCGAGTACTCCGCGTGTGTGGACTTCAGCGCGGTCAAGGGCGGGTCATTGACGGCATACCGGTGGTCGGGGGAGCAGCGGATCGCAGTGGAGAATTACGTGCAGGTGGGCGCTCGGTCCGCGCATTAGGGTGACGGATATGGCCCGACGTACCCGCAGCAGACGCGAGGAACCCGATCTGTTGGCCGGAATCCGGGAGGCTGTCGCTGGCCCGAGTCCGGTGGCCCTGCTGTCCTTGGTCAGCACCTTGATGTGCGTCATCGACCCGCAGCGCCACCCGCTCGACGAGGGGCCGGGCCCGCAGCGCGATGAGATCATCGGCAGCTTCATCGACGTCGACGAACCCGAGACGACGGTACTGTTGTCGGTCCTGGCCGTGCTGCTGGGCGACAACGATCTGCTGCGAGCCCGGATCCGGCGTGCGCTGGCCGATCGGCAGCCGGTCGAACCGCGTTATCTGACAGAGCTTTCCGACACGGTAACCTACCGCGCGGTCAGGATGAGCCATGTCCTCGGCGACGGCGATGACATCATCCTCGGGGTGCGGCTTCCCGGCGGCCACGAGCTCACCGCGGTGGTGTTCATCGACCAGCACATGGGCGGCGCGGTCAAGGACGCGTTCATCGTGCCGGTGCCGATCGGGAAGGTGGTGGGTGACTTCGTCCGGGAGACCGACGGCCAGGGGTTCAGCTTCGACGATATCGACCTGGCCGATGCCCGTGCCTGGATCGACGGTGGTATCACGCTGGGGTCGATGTTCTATCCGCCGCTGGAATCCGAGACATGGCCGGCCAGTCGGCTTCTTGTCCAGTGGCTGACCGCCGGGCTGCCCGAGGGCGGCACCGGGTATGTCCGGCCCGAATGGCCGCCGCAGGATCGGAACCATCTGGCGCAGCGGTTCTTTGCGTCGCCGCACGGGGTGAGATTGTACAACGACGACCACCGAGGTCTGCTGGAGTCGCTGCTGTGGTACGCCATCGACTACGGGTCCGGCGACCCGATGCGGTGGAGTGCGCAGCGGGTGGAGATCCTGTTCGCCGACTGGCTTCCGCGAAAGGTGATGGCGCCCTTCGGGTATCTTGCGCTGGCTCCGGAGTTGGCCCGGGCGTTCATCAGGTTCGCCCACGATGAGGTCGGGATCTCACCGGAGCTGACCGCCGAAACACTCGACGCGGTCATCGCGCAGGTTCCCGGGTATCTGCGGGCAATCGACAGTAGTTCTGCCGGCTTCTCCGATTCCGATTGGCATGATTGGGAATTGCAGAGCGTGGCGGATGCGGTCGGAGGTAAGGAGGAACTGGATCGGCTCGATACCCAGCCGCTGCCGGACGAAGAGTTCGACTGGTCGGACATCCCCGAGGACATCGCCGCAACGGTGAGCGCGGTGCTCGATGCCGCCGACCGCTGTTGCGCTGAGCTGCTAAACGTCGAGTACCGCACGGTTTGCCGGCGGGTGTTGGCTCGGGTGGCGCGCCGCGCTCCGGAGGCGTTTCGTCGGCGGGCCAGCACGGTGACCGCGGCTGCGGCGGTGGTGTGGATTGCGGGTAAGGGCAACGGGTTATTCGACTTCGGATCTCCGGTGAGGTCCAGCCACATTGTCGAGCACTTCGGCATCAAGTCCTCCCCATCGCAGCGTGGTGGCACGTTCCTGCGAGCCGCGGGATTCCCCGGAAACGGGTACCACGTGCAGTACGGCTCACCGGAGTACCTGGTGTCGAGCCAGCGGGAGTCGCTGATTGCCGCCCGGGACCGGTTGCGGCAGGAGTAGGGCCCGTCCATAGGTAAAGTGGTTTACCCCGCGTATAGGTTGGTATAGATGACCCGGAAGTATACGGATCTATACGGAGGGCCCAGATTTACCGCGGCTGACCAGCGCCGACGAGTGATGTCGACCTCTGCACCAGCCTGGCGATGTTCCATCCCATTGCCGACAGCAGTGCGCCCAGAAGCCTCGGCGCAGAGCGGCATCAGGTTCCTGCGGTCAGAACGTCGAGCACCCGGGGCGCATAGAACCGGCGTTTGTACGCATCCGGATCGAGGACGTCGAGAATCCCCAACTCGACCAGCTGGCCCACCAGCTTGTTGGCCCGCCCATAGGAAATTCCGAGATCGGCTTCGACTTTGCGCACGGAAAAGGACGGATTGGCAATGGCAAAGTCGACCAACGCGTGCGCGCTGTCAGCGCGAAGCCGTGATGCCCGAACGGTCTCCTTGAGATCGGCTTGGACGGCAACGAGTTTGAGCATTTGTTCGCGGGTACTGTCGGCCGCTTCGCGTAATCCCGCGGCGAAAAAGCTCACGAACCGATCCCAATCGCCGTCCGTGCTGACCGCAAGCAAATGTGCGTAGTACTCGGTGCGTCTGGCCTCGAACCATGGCGAGACGGTCAGTGTCGGCTCACTGAGGACTTTCATCTGCAGAAGGTGCAGCACGATCAGCAGTCGACCGAGCCGGCCGTTGCCGTCGTGGAATGGATGCAGTGTTTCGAACTGGTAGTGCGACATCGCTGCGGCGACGACAGGGTCGATGGTGTCGGAGTGATCATCTTGCAGCCAGCTGATGAGATCGCGCAGCCCGGACATCAGGTGGTCGCCCGGTGGCGGTGGGATGAACCGCGCCGCATGCACGGACGGTATCTGCTCGCCGGCGTCGGCGCGTCGCCCGATGACAACTTGGGTGGCTCGGATGGTCCCCGAGTGATGTGCCAGCGGTGTGCCGCGCATCAACTCGCCCTGTAGGTGTTCGAGCATCGCCACGGTGACGGGTCGTCCGTCGGCGACCCAGCTGAACCCATGATCTGCCATGCGTACGTAATTGAGGATCTCGACCAGTTCGGTGGACGCGGGTTCGTCCTCGTCGGCGGTGAATACCGAGGCCAGTGGCGCGTACGTCCCTTCCAGGGCTGAGGTGCTCTGCGCCTCCCTGCGCAGCGCCGGCGTTCTCAGCATGGTCGGATTCGGCAACTGTCGGGCAGTGCTGTCCAATGCCGCCAGCGCGGCGCGCGCGGCCGCCACGACGAGGAATGTGTTGTTCGAAAATGCGGGCATCGTCGTGGGTAGCGGTGCGGGGACGAATGCGCGGTGGTGCCAGTCGCCGGTCCGTGGGTCGGTCCCGGAGATCTGCACCAGAGATCCCGTGTGGTCATTTACGAACATGGACAGGTCCACAATGTCACTCTATAGGCACTTCAGTGACATTGTTGGCTCGGTCATGTCACTAAACGATCGATTCTCGGGCTGCAAGGTCGTCCGTGAAGACGGCCTATCTGGCGATGCGCAACACGGCGTTGTCGGCCGGACTCTTTACGCTCATGGCTGTGGACTACGACGCGATCGCCGCGGTCCGGGACCGACACCCGGCCTGGCGGCTGTTGCGCGCCGGGAACGCAGCCTTGGTCCTGTCCTTCCTCGGCCACTTCTTCGTCGAGGGCAACCGCGGTGCCTGCTCGGCCAGTGCGGTCGCCGACGCCCTCGACGACCACCTCTATGCGCTCAACGCCGACGAGACCCGCTACCCGAAGGCGCCGCGCGCCTACCTGGAGGACTGGGCCGCGACCGACGCCGGATACCTACGGCGGTTCTACCCGCCCGGCGACGACGAGGTGCACTACGAGGTGACGCCGGCCTTCGAAAAGGCCTACGCCTGGGTGCTGGGCCTGCAGGGCCGGTCCTTCGTCGGCACCGAATCCCGGCTGCACACCGTGATCGAATTGCTGCGCCAGATTGTGCACGGCACGGAGGTGAAACCCGAGGCCCGGTTGGCCGAATTGCACCGGCGCCGGGCCGAACTCGACGCCGAGATCGCAGCCGTGGAATCCGGCGATGTGCCGATGCTCGATGCGACTGGAGTGCGGGACCGCTACCAGCAGCTGTCGTCGACCGCGCGGGAACTGCTCTCGGACTTCCGGGAGGTCGAGGAGAACTTCCGGCTGCTGGATCGGGCGGCCAGGGAGAAGATCGCGGCCTGGGAGGGTTCCAAGGGTGACCTGCTCGCCGATCTGGTGGGCAGCCGTTCCGAGATCGCCGGGTCGGATCAGGGCCGCAGCTTTCAGTCCTTCTACGATTTCCTACTCTCCGAGCAACGCCAGACCGAACTAGCCGAGCTGCTGGCCAGGGTGTCCGCTCTCGACACCGTCGATGCCGATCCACGCATGCGCGGCATCCATCACGACTGGTCGGAGGCCGCAGACCGGGCCCAGCGCACCGTCCGGCAGATCTCCGAGCAACTGCGCCGTTTCCTCGATGACCAAGTGTGGCTGGAGAACCGACGAGTGCTGGATCTGGTTCGGGCGGTGGAGGCCGCGGCGCTCGCGGTTCGTGACCATCCACCGGCCTTCGGCCTGGACGTCGACGAAGCGGGCATCGAGATCGCGCTGCCGTTCGAGCGGCCGCTGTATCAGCCGCCGGTGGCGGCTGCCGTCGAGAGCCACGTCGCCCAGGCCGACGAGGCTGTCGACGCCGATCTGCTGTTCGCGCAGACGTATATCGATCAGGCTCGGCTGGCCGAGACCATCCGTGCGGTGCTGCCGCAGAACTCCTCGGCACTGTTGTCCGATGTCATTGCGGTCCACCCGATCGAGCAGGGGGCCGCCGAGATCGTGGGCTACCTCGCCCTCAACGACGAGGATGTCAGCATCGACCTGGACGACACCGAGGAGACGGTGCTCGACTACCCCGACCCGAGCGACCCCGAGGTCACCAAACGGGCACGGCTACCGAAGGTGACGGTACGGCGGTCATGAGTAACGACCGCGGGGTCGCCGCCGCCATCATCCGGCTGATGCAGGGTGTCGTCTATCGCACCGCAGATGAGGACACCTGGGGGACGTTGGAGCGGCTGGGCGCCGGCGTGAAGGACCATTTCGCCACCATCGGCGTCGACGTGGTGATCGACGACACCGAGGGTTACGCCTACCTGCGGTCACGACCCGAGGAACAGGGCGAGGAGGCGTTGCCGCGGCTGGTGCGCCGACGCGCCCTGACCTACAACGTGAGTCTGCTGCTGGTCCTGCTGCGCAAACGGCTCGTCGAGTTCGAAACCAACGGGGGTGAGGGACGCCTGGTGCTCAGTGCCGAGCAGATCGTGGAGATGCTGCGGCTGTTCCAGGCCGAATCCACCAACGACGCCCGCGTCGTCGACCAGGTCGAGACGACCATCAAGAAGGCCGCCGAACTCGGTTTCCTGCGGCCCCTGCGCGGGCAGCGCGACCACTGGGAGGTGCGTCGCATCCTGAAGGCCTATGTGGACGCCCAGACCTTGAACGATTTCGCGGCCAAGCTGCGTGAGTATGCCGGAGCGACGGCCGACGATGAGTGAAACATTTTTCAGCACAACCGAACCCGGAGCGGGGTATCGGCTGCGGTACGCCGAGGTATATAACTGGGGCACGTTCGACGACCGCGTCTGGCGCTTCACCGCCGGCACTGATACCGCACTGCTCACCGGGGACATCGGTTCCGGGAAGTCGACGATCGTCGATGCGCTCACCACGCTGTTGGTGCCCTCGCACAAGGCTGCCTACAACAAGGCCGCCGGCGCCGACGCCAAGGAACGCACCCTGCGCTCCTATGTCGAGGGGCACTACAAGTCCGAACGCAACGAGGCGACCGGCAAGTCACGGCCAAAAGGCTTGCGGGAGAACAAGCGTACGTACTCGGTGATCCTCGGAGTGTTCCACAACCACGGCCACGACGAGACAGTCACCTTGGCGCAGGTATTTCAGCAGCGTGAGAGCACCGGTCAGCCCTACCGGTTCTTCGTCACCGGCGCCAAGGAACTGTCCATCGCGACGGACTTCGCCGATTTCGGCACCGATCTGCGCGACCTGCGTAAGCGGTTGCGCTCCGCCGGTGCCGATGTGTTCGACGATTTCCCCAAGTACGCCACCTCACTGCGACGACTGCTGGGTATCCGCTCCGAGCAGGCGCTGGAACTGTTCCACCAGACGGTATCGATGAAATCGGTGGGAAACCTCAACGATTTTGTGCGCGACCACATGCTCGAACCGAGCGACTCGAGTGCCCGGGTCGCCGACATCATCGGCCATTTTGACGATCTGACCAAGGCGCACGACGCCGTCAAACGTGCCCGCGAGCAGTTGGAGGCGCTGCAGCCGATCGTGGACACCGCCGCCAAGTACGATGCCGCCCACTCCGAACGTGACGGGTTGGAGTCGGAGCGCTCGGCGGTCCGACTGTTCATCGCCGAACTGCGCTCCGGGTTGCTCACTGCGGAGATCAACCGACTGGAGGTCGACGGTGGGGCGCTGTGGCAGCGGCAGGATGCCGCGGAAGCCCAGCAGCGCAAGCTCACTCAGGACCGCGAGGCCCTCATCGAGGAGCGTGCCAAGGCCGGCGGGGACCGGATCGGTGAACTGGAACGCCTCGCCGAGGAGGCCCGCGTTCAAGCCGGCACACGCAGGCAGGCGAGGACGCTGTTCGATGGTGCGGTCAGTGATGCGGGGCTGCCGGCGGCCGTCGACAATGCGGCATTTACCGCGCTGGCTGCCCTGGTTGCCGCCGAGCGTCCGCGGCTCGCCGACGAGAAACGTGATCTGGACACCGCGACCGTCGAGGCGATCGGCCGGGAAAAGGAAGCCCAACGCCGGTGCGGCGCCCTCACCGAAGAGATCACCAGCCTGGAGCAACGGACCAACAATCTGCCGCACGAGCAGGTCGCGATCCGCGCCGAATTGTGTGCGGCGCTGGGGCTGACGCACGAGGACCTGCCGTATGCCGGCGAGCTGCTCGACGTGTCCGACGAGCACGCCGACTGGCGCGGCGCCGCCGAGCGGGTGCTGCGCGGATTTGCGTTGTCGCTGCTGGTTCCGCAGCGGCACTACGACGCCGTCACCGGCTGGGTCGACGGCCGCCGGCTCAGCGTCGCGGGCCGCGGCGCCAAGTTGGTCTACGAACGGGTGCCCGAGCATCGGGTCCGGTTGCAGCCGGCCGCCGTCGACGGGCTGCTGCTGGCCGACTGCCTCGATGTGCGGGAGGGACCGTTCGCCGAGTATCTGCGTAACGAGCTGACCAAGCGGGCGGACTTCCGTTGTGCGGCAACCCTGGACGAGTTCCGTGCCCAGCGCCGGGCGGTCACCCGGCAGGGGCAGGTGCGCTCCGGTGACCGGCACGAGAAGGATGACCGGCACCGCGTCGACGATCCGCGGCGGTGGGTGCTGGGGTGGGTAAACGAGCGCAAGATCGCCGCGCTGCGCAACGAGCTGACCGAACTGGAACACGACCGCGACCTCGCCGCCGCCGAGGCGGCGCGACTCGGTGAGCAGCGCGACGCATTGCAGCGCCGACTGGATGCGTTCCTGCGTGTCGAGGGTTTCCGGTCCTGGGCTGATCTGGATGTCGAGGAGGCCGAGTCCCGGGCCAAAGACCATGATGCCGAACGGATCCGACTGCAGGCCGGCTCATCGCGGCTGGAGGAGATCACCCGGGCGCTGGACCGCAACGCCGAGGACGAAGCGGCCGCAAAGGAACTGATCAAGAAGCTCACCGGCGAGCTGGCCACGACCCAGGCGGCCGTGCAGCGCGCGCAGTCCGATCGCATCCGCGATGATGAGCTGGTCGCCGCGCAGCCGGCCGAACGGCTGCAGGAGGCCCGCGCGGCGTATCCGGCGCTGCAGCAGCGCCTCGGCAAGCAGCAACCCCAGCGGGCCGCGGACTGCGCCGCAGTCGAGTCGGCACTGACCGATGAGCTGCATCGGCGCATCGAGCGACTCACCCGCGAACTCAACGGGCACGGCCTGAACCTGGGCCAGTCCATGGCCGTGGTCCTCGGCCGATGGCCCGAGCTGCGCGCGGATATGGATGCCACCGTGGAAGCCCGCGGGGACTTCCTGGCGTTCCGGGAACGGGTGGCCACCGACGACCTGCCACGGTTCGAAACCGAGTTCAAGGAGCAACTCAACAAGAACGCCATCCAGGAGCTGGCCGGGTTCAACAACTGGCTCGGCAGGCAGGCCGCGGCCATCGACGAGCGCGTCGACCGCATCAACGAGGCACTCGGTGCGGTGCCCTACAACCCGGGCCGGTTCATCCGGTTGGAGAAGGAACCGACCACCAATCAGGATGTCGCACAGTTCCGTTCAGATCTGCGCAACCTCACCAACGACACCCTGGCTGTCGACGGGGAACAGTACTCCGAGCAGCGGTTCCTGGATGTCAAGCGGATCATCGAACGGTTCCGCGGCCGCGACGGCTACGCCGAATCGGACAAGAACTGGACGCGGCGGGTCACCGATGTGCGCAACTGGTTCGTGTTCTCGGCCTCCGAGCGGGACCGCGACACCGACGTCGAATGGGAGCACTACAGCGACTCCGACGGCAAATCCGGTGGGCAGAAGGAGAAGCTGGCCTACACGATCCTGGCGGCGTCGCTGGCGTATCAGTTCGGGCTGGAATGGGGTGCCGCGCAGTCCCGTGACTTCCGGTTCGCCGTGATCGACGAGGCCTTCGGTCGGGGTTCGGATGTCTCTACGCGTTACGCACTGGATCTGTTCGCGACACTGGGGCTGCAGCTGCTGATTGTCACACCGTTGCAGAAGGTGCACGTCATCGAGCCGTACGTGAAAGCCATTGGCATCGTCGACAATCCGACCGGCACCTATTCTCGGCTGCAGACCATGACGATCGAGGAGTTCCGTGATCGGCGGGACCGCACGTGAGTGCAGCGTGGACCACGGTCGCCGACATCACCGCGAAGATCCGACGCCGCTGGGACGACGGATCGCTGTTGCGTGGTCACGCCCGTGGTGAACCGTTCGAGCCCATCGCGGTGTCCCTACGCGGTCCCACCCCGGCGCAGATCGGCGACGATGTGGGCGCCGCCCGGGAGTGGGTCGCCGACCTGGACCGCGGCCGACGTCAGGACACCCGGTATGCGCTGGAATGGAAGACCGTGGGCGGCCGGCAGATCGGCCGCAATCAGCTGCCAGTCCGTGCCGTGATCACGACCCGTGAGCAGGCCTGGGCATTGCTCGGTGTGGCGGCCGAGGTCCGGTGTTTCGACGAGATGCTCGCCGCGCCCCACCCCGGGATCCGGGACTGGATCATCGCGCACCCGCATCGCGCGCTGACCCTCGCGCCGCAGCTGCCGGGGTTGGTCGCGGCTTACGAATGGCTCGACGGTCACCGGGATTCGGGGCGGTACCTGCGGGAGATCAGCGCGCCGGGGGTGGACACCAAGTTCGCCGAGCGGTATCGCGCCGATGTGGCGGGTATGTTGGGGGTGTCCTCATCGGCGTCGGGGTTTCTGGCAGACCTCGGATTGCGAGCCAAGCCGACGCTGGTGCGGTTGCGCCCGGCCGCGTCGCTGGGGCTGCCGGGCCCGCTGACCGAATTGGCGGTACGCGCCTCGGAACTGGTCGACCTCGACGTGGCGCCCCGCGTCGCGATCATCGTCGAGAACGAGATCAGCTACCTCAGCGTCCCGGTCCCCGAGGACGGTGTGGTGATCTGGGGCAAGGGATTCGAGGTCGACAACGCCGGTCGGCTGCCCTGGCTGGTGGGCGCCGACGTCGTGTACTGGGGCGATATCGACACGCATGGGTTTGCGATCCTGGATCGGCTGCGGGCCTGGCTGCCGGCGGCACGCTCGGTGCTGATGGATCGGGAGACGCTGCTGGCCCACCGTGACCGCTGGGGCACCGAAGATCGTCCGGCGTCCTCGATCCTGACCCGGCTGACGCCGCCGGAGTTCAGCCTGTACACCGAGTTGGTGGAATCGAGCCTGGGGACGCGGGTGCGGCTGGAACAGGAACGCATCGATTGGGGTTGGGTGCTGCGGCGGTTGCGGTGACAGCCACAGTCGGCTGTGGGTTTATCCACAACCCTGGCAGACGGCCGGGCTCTGTTGGCGCCGGTCTGTCGGGGAGCGGGCGTAGCTTCCGGCTCATGAACGACGGACGGAAGCGGCGACAGGCCAAGCGGGCCCGCCGAGACGCGCGACGGCGGGCTGTGCGCCCGGAACCGAGCAGGATCGACCCCGTGCGGAGCGCATCGACTGCGGAGCATCCGCTGGACATGCTGCTCTTCGTGGGGCGGATGATCGAAGTGCTGCTACCGCATGAGTTTTCGTACCTCGCGAGCCTCAGCAAGGAGCGGTTCGATCCGACGCAACTGATCGACGAGGCCGCCGCGGCGCGGCCACCGGACTACACCGCGGTGGTCACATTGCTCGGTGAGATGGCGGTCGGCGACGAGCACTTCCAGCAGTGGTGCCGCGAGGAGGTCGCGGCGTGTGCCGATGCGGTGCCGCGCTGGATCACCGATCTGCCGGAGCTGACGGTCGGCCGAGCGATCCGGTTGACCGATGCGTTCGGTGATCTGGATGAAGTCCTGTTCGAGGTGCGGTTGGCCGACGGTCGTGCGATCACCTGCGGGGTGCTGATCGATCATCTGGAGTACTCGACGGTCAAGGATGTCGGGATCTGGGACAAGCCGCTGAATGCCGTGCTCGTCCTCTTGGAGTCCTGGGAATGGGTGGGCCACCCGATGCAGATGACGACGGCCGACGCGCGGGCATGGATCGAGCAGGCGTTCGGCTGGGGCATTGCCCGCCCGGTCAGGGAAAGGCGTCCGGGGTTCTCGGCCGTGATCAAGTGGCTGGCTGCTCGGCTGCCCGAAGGCGGGCGGCAATACCAGGGCGATGGCGCCGATCAGAGCGTGGCGGACGTGGTCGAGGCGTTCTTTGCTTCTCCGGAGGGACGGCGCTTCGGCTTTGCCGAGTTCGGTGAGGTGCTGGAGCAACTGATCGGCATGCGTAGCGGGGACCCGCAGCGCTGGAGCGCATTCCGGGTCATCTATGCAGTAGGGGACTTGCCGGACGGCAGGAACGAACCAGTGGAGACGGTGCTTCGCCTGCCTGCGCTGCTGCGTGCCTTTGTCCCGTTTGCCCACGGACGCAGCGGCATTGGTGCGGAGCTGACGGCCCAGACGCTCGCGATGATCGACGAGGTGCAGAAGGGTTTCAAGGACCGGGTTCGCAGTGGGTTGCAGCAGTATTGGGATGCCGTGGGGTAGCGCATCAGGGGCGCGGGTCGGCGCCGAGATCCTTCAGTAACGACTCCACCCGTTCCCATGCGCTGCTGTTGCGTGCGGGATCGTCGGGGCCGAGGCTGACGAGGGTGGCCAGTAGTTCGCGCAGTCGGGTGTCTGCTGGGTCGTCGGCGAAGAGGTCGTCGTAGTGCGGATCGAGCAGGTGTGCGTGAGAGCGTTGGTCTGCGCGCGCGGCGGCCCACGAAATGCGATCCAGGAAGATCTCCAGTTTGCGTGCCGCAGCCAGGGTGTCGGCTGAGTCCAACATCGAAATCGTCTTCAGGCCCGGCTGGGGTTTCACCGACCCCGGGTGCAACGCCAGCACGGTCGCGAAGTCGTCGCCGGACGGTGCCTCGGCAAGTGCGCGGATCCTGCGCACGCGGTCGGCGGCCGCGCTGAAGTCGTCGTCCTCCATGCTGTAGCCGACAAACAGCAGATGGCTTGTCAGAAGTAAGGTTTCGACCACGGCGAGCACCGCCCGCAGCTCGGACTCGAGGTGTGTGTAGTCGTCGGTGGTCAGGACGATGCTGTCGGGCCGACGGGCATCGCCGTGCATCTTCAACAGCCATGTTTTGGACTGGTCAGCGAGTTGGCGGGCCAGAGTCTGAAATCCGTCGGTGCCCAGCGTGCCGGACAGGGCCGATTCGTAGGCCAGGTCGTAGTTGGTGGTGACGTTCTGGCGGACACCGAGGCCGGCGAGGAGGAGGTGGGCGGGGGATACGTCGGAGATCGCTGTGCGGTCGGCGACGACGCGGTGCAGATGGGCGGCCCCGAGTTTGTCGGCGAGTTGTTGTGCGATCTTCGGTGCGTCGGCAGCCGAGTAATTCTCCAGTTCGGCGCCGTTCAGTTCGGTCAGCAGTCCTTTCCAGTCGGGAAGTCCGAGCGGGACGCTGATGCCGGAACCGAGGAACAGCGCGAGCTCTTGTTTCGCCGCCCGCCGGCCGAGTGTGTCCGCGACGTTCAGCTGCTCTTTCGCGAACTCGCTCCAGTCGTTCTCTGACCGGAGAGCTTGGACGGCGGTGTGGTCGCGTTCGTGGTAGAGCACCAGTGCCACGTCGATGTCGGTGTCGCGAGCCACACGCTGCAGTGCGGGTAGCAGTGCTGCGATCAGCGCGCCGCGCCGGTGCTCGAATCCACCCGCGCCGGTGCCCACCAACGGTAGCGCCACCAGAGGCTTGATCCTGCCCGACACGGTCTCAAGCCCGATCGCGAAGTCTCTGATCGCCGCGGCGACTCCCTCTGCCACCCAATGCGGATCGAGAACCGCGTCGTTGGCGGTCGGGACCATGCGGATTCGTCGCCCGGCATGATCTGCCAGGTCGACGAACCGTGCGTCTGCCGGGCGAGCACGAAGCCGAAGGCCCCAGGGCGACTCGTCGAACTTGTCGATCTGGAGCAGAGCCTTCCAATGGTTCGTCAATTCCCAATTGGTATCGCAGGGGATGAGGATTGCGCTGCACTTGAGCCGCACGAGGTCCCCGCGAAGTACAAACAAATGTCCCGCCATGGCGCTATTCAACACGGCGCGCGACACGGACTTCGAGGACTCGTGACTTGTCTGCACTGCTCGTTACCATCCGAACAGAAGCGGGGGAGGCGGCATGAGCACCGATGTGGCAGGACCGCGGCTGGCCAACGCCGCCGAACGCCGGGTTCACCATCTGCTCGTCGAGCAGCTCGGTGATGACGGTGTCGTGATCGCCGGTAAGCGGGTCACTGACCACCTCAAGGACCACGAGGTGGATTTCCTGGTCGCGATCGAGGGTGCGGGCATCGTCTGCGTCGAGGTCAAAGGCGGGGACGTCTGGCACGACGGTCAGAGCTGGCGCCAGATCCGGCGGGGACGGGAATGCGAGATCGAACCGGTCCGGCAGGCCCGCGAGGCCTGCTATGCGCTGCGCAGCTTCGTTGAGCACGACCCCCGGTGGACGCAGGGGCGGTTGCGCTGGGACCACGTCATCGTGCTGCCCAACACCGAGCTGCCCGAGGACTTCGGCCTGGCCGACTGTCCGCGCTGGAAAGCATTCGACCGCAATGATCTTGGTGATCTCGTGGGGCGGATGCGTAATAACCTGCACAGCCAGGAGCTTGACCGTCCGGTGCTGAGTGCCGATGGGGTCGATCAGCTGATGGTGTCGCTGAGCGGACGCGGTCTGCCGCAGCGCGATGTGGTGGCCCGTGCGTTGGAGAACGAGGACGCCGCCGACGTGCTCACCGAGCACCAATCGGTGATCCTCGATGCCATCCGGCTGCTGAATCGGGTAGAGATCCGCGGCGGCGCCGGCAGCGGCAAGACCTTCTTGGCGATGGAGCAGGCTCGCCGGTTGGCGCGGGCCGGGCAGCGGGTGGCGCTGGTCTGCTACTCGCATGGCCTGGCCTCGTACCTGGAGCGCATCACCGGTGGGTGGCCGCGGCGCCAGCAGCCCGCCTATGTCGGGGAGTTCCACGATCTCGGGAAGATGTGGGGTGCGCCCGAGGGCCCGGACGAATCGCTGCGCACCGAGGACACCGTGCAGTTCTGGGAGCACGATCTGCCCGCCCAGATGGCCGAGCTGGCAGCAGGTTTGGAGCCCGGTCAACGGTTCGACGCGATCGTGGTCGACGAGGCGCAGGACTTCGCCGACGCGTGGTGGGATCCGCTGCTCGGGGCGTTGAAGGACGACGAGAGCGGTGGGCTGTACCTGTTCACCGACGAGGGGCAGCGGGTGTTCAACCGGCACGGCTCACCGCCGGTGCCGCTGGTCCCGTTGGTACTCGACCACAACCTGCGCAACACCCGGCAGATCGCGACGGCGTTTCAACCATTGGTCGATCACCCGATGCGGTTCCTCGGTGGGGACGGTCCCGCGGTGAAGCTCGTCGCCTGCTCGGCCGAAGACGCGATGAATGTCGGTGACGACGAAGTGGAGATCTTGCTGGAGGAGGGCTGGCGGCCCGAGGATGTGGCGCTGTTGACGACCGGGACAAGGCATCCGGAGCAGCGTGAGCGCCAGGCCGCAGGCAGCGCCGCATACTGGGACAGCTTCTGGGACGCCGAGCAGGTGTTCTACGGCCATGTGCTCGGATTCAAGGGTCTCGAGCGACGTGCGGTGGTGTTGGTGGTCAATGAGCAGTCCGCGTTCGAGCGGTCCCGGGAGCGGCTGTACGTCGGGTTGTCACGGGCGCGGGATCAGTTGGTGGTTTGTGGGGACCCGGAGTTCATCGCGGCGGTGGGTGGGGCGGATTTGGCGCGGCGGTTGGGAATTGTCGACTAGTGCGCTTCGAGCCGCTGCCCGATGGCCTCTGCTGCTACTCCAAGTAAGTCCAAGCCGGTCGATCCGACACCGAATCGGGGCTTTCGTGGGGATTGCCGTTAGCTAGGGCGCGCTGGCGCTCAGGAGCTCGTCTCGTCGCGACGCGCTGAATTGCGGGGCGACCGCGACCGGGCCGTCTTGCGGCACTCAACTCTTCGATCTTAGACAGTCTCCAGCCCTTGATTTCTCCGATGATGGCGTCGGGCTCCGGAAGCGGGAACTTCGACATCGAATCGACAGACACGAATCCGAGGACTTTCGCGACCTCCGTCCGACTTAGGTACCGGGCTCCGACGGCGGTACATTCGTTTGGAGCGCTTCGCGGCTTGGCGGCCCACGTATCGACCGTTGACCGTGACCAGCCCTTGATGCTTCCGATTATCGCGTCTGGTTCGGGCAGCACTTGTGCCTTCAACGAGGTCGACCCCGGGAGTCCGAAATAATGCGCGAACTCAGTGATGCTCAAGAAGCGTGGGACAGAAGGACTGGTACGCCTCTCGAACTCGTCATAGCGAGCTATGACGGCCCGTCGCTGGGGAGTGTCGCGAACGCGAAGGACAGGGATTCTCTTCCGTGGCAAATCGCCGGGGGACGTCTGAGTCACGTCGTCACATCCACGTCTGCAAGTGGCGTGTTCCCGCTGAATGAGTCCGACCAGTTTTAGAGTCCTGTGGCCCGATGTCGGGCCAGAAGGGACGATGAACACATGGCTGGTCGGAAGCGGAATTCCGCGGAGGACATCGTGCGCAAGCTGCGCCGGGCAGATGAGTTGGCTGCCGAAGGTAAGACCGGTGAGGAGATCGCCGCCGAGCTGCAGGTCTCGCCGGCGACGCTGTACAACTGGCGGCGCACGTACGGCGGCATGGACACCGACGCCGCCAAGGAACTCAAGGAGCTGCGCGATCAGAACGCCCGCCTCAAGCGGCTGCTGGCCGACGCCGAACTTGAGAAGGACGCCCTGCGGGAGGTCGCTAAGGGAAAATTCTGAGCCCAGCTGCCAAGCGCCGCGCCGTGGACATGCTCAAGGAGACCTTGGGCATGTCGGAACGGTTGGCGTGCAAAGCTGTTGGGCTGGCCCGCTCTACCTACCGTCGCCTGCCGTTGGCGCAGACTCCGACCGATCCGGATGCCGACATGAGGGCTTGGCTGCGCGGCTACGCCACCAAACACCCGTGCCACGGGTTTCGGCGTGCTTGGGCGGCGTTGCGCTACGACGAGCGCCGTGAGGTCAATAAGAAGAAGATCCACCGGCTCTGGCGCGAAGAAGGCCTACAGGTCAAGGTCGTCTCGCCCCGCAAGCGGGCCGGGGTGTCCTCAGTGCCGCCGATCCTCGCCGATGCGCCGAAGGTGGTGTGGGCGATCGACTTCCAGTTCGACTCCACCATCGACGGTAAGGCCATCAAGATCGCGTCGATGATCGACGAGCACACCCGCGAATCGCTACTGAATGTGGTGGAGCGCTCGATCACTGGCGAGCGGCTGGTCGAGGAACTCACGAAGGTGTTCGCCGCTCGTGGCGGCCCACCGAAGGTGCTTCGGATGGACAATGGACCGGAGATGGTTTCTCAAGCGCTGCAACGGTTCTGCGAAAACAAGACCGGAATGGTGTACATCCCGCCGGGTTGCCCGTGGGACAACGGCTACATCGAATCGTTCAACAACCGACTCCGGAAGGAATGCCTCAACCGCAACTACTGGAACACGCTGTTCGAGGCCCGCGTGGTCATCGGCGACTTCAAGCACGAACACAACCATCGACACCGCCACTCGGCCCTGGGCTACCGCACACCGGCCGAGTACGCTGCGGCGTGCAGGTGCACCCATACCCCGGTGGCCTGCAGCATCAACTGAGAACGGATTACACCAACCCGACTCCAAAACCGGGTGGACTCAGTAACGGGGACTCGTCACCAGGACAATCGCGTGGTCCGATACCTTGTTGATCCGCACATCGTGAACATGTCTGGCGTCGACAACTCGGTCACGAAGGGTCGGTGAAACGAAGATGTAGTCGAGCCGGAAACCGTTGTAGTCGTCCGAGGTCTGTGTCTCTTTGTTCTTCCGCTTCGTGTACCACGTGTATTCGCGCGCTTTCGGATTGCGGTTCCGCCAAGTGTCAACGTACTTTTCAAGACGCAACACACGAATGTAGTCAGACAGGACGAAGGGCGTTCCTTGCGCATCTTCCGGCAGACCGGTGTTGAAGTCGCCTAGCAAGACGACGCGCTGATCACGGTGCCGTCGAGCATATGCAATGACCTCGTCCCACAGGAGTTCTTTCCGCTTCTTTCCCGACATACCCAAGCCGTCGGCACCGAACTTGTTGTCGGTGCCGCCAGGAATGTGAACACACAGGATGTGAAGATCGCTCTCGGCGACTTGCAGAGGTAGCCAGCGCTCGGGGTCATGGGCGACTGGTTCGTCAATAGACTTGAGGGGAAGCTTTGACGCGATGAGGACACTGTTGGTGCTGCCGGTGGAGCACGTTGTTTCGATGAACTCGTAGCCGCGCTGGTGTAGTGCGCCACGCAGCGAGCCTAGGTTGCCGTGCCTCACTTCGGTAAGCCCAACTACGTCTGGCTCAAGTTTAGCAATTTCGTCGACGATCATCTCGATGCGGTTGCCGCCACCGCTTTGAATGTTCCATGTCAGGAATCGCACTGCATTCGCCCCTGAATCTTGTTGTTCGGTAGATGTGGTCACTGCCTTGCGAAAAATTTGTTTACGGCGAGATGCCTCGTGGAAAAGGTGCGCCCCGCCAACGATTGCTACTCGGCCTGCGCCAACCGTCCGTCCAGGTACTCGGTGACTGATGGATTAGCGATCAGTTGCTTTGCTCCTCCGGCAGCATCACGACGTGTCCAATGTTGTTTCGAACGTTCGAATACGACCGCGTGTCGCGGATCGTTACCGATGAGCATTCGGCGTGTGGACAGTAATCGTCCATGCTCCCTGGCCTCGCTCCGATTGGGCCGTCGCGTCCCAATGCACGCCGGGCATAGCCACAGATTGTCGTGGGGCTCTCTGATGCAAAGCTTGCAGATGTCGATTGCGCAGCAGTCGCAGGCCACGGTTTTGGACGTGCAGACGGCGCAGGTCATTCCGCCGCAGTACTGGCATTGCGTCGACGCGACGCCGAAATGTCCTTCGCGGTCGATTACGCCTTCGTCGAGCACGTGGCCCGACGTTGCGTTGGTTCGACGCGCGTCAATCTGTCCCGCCGGAAGGGTGCGTTGGTACAACCAGTCATGCCCGTTGGGCATTGTTGTCAACTGCTCAACGTGTGCGCCGACGTCGAGTTGCATCCAGTTGAGGACAGGGCCGATTAACTGCTCCAACCCCAGCTTCAATGGCTGCGGCAATTGTTGAAGTTCCGGCTGTTTCGTTCCCGCCGGCGGCGCCCACGCGGACAGCGCCTTCGCCGCATTACTTGAAGCGGTTTTCACTCCAGCTTTCAGGGATCCTGCCGGACGGGTCGTAACGTCTACCCGAGCAGCATTTCTCGCTTGGGAGAGTCTGACGGCCTTCGGATCGGTGAAGACACCGACCTCGTCTGCGTCGTCGAGCCCCATCCACCGCGAAAGAGCGGTTGCGGCCACGGCAGAATCGGAAGCCCGCACTCTGTACCAACGTGTTCCTTGAGGTGTGCGTACGCCCAGTGCCCACAGCGACGCAATGCTCACAAGCGCAGCTTCGACTTCCGATGACAGTGCATGCGCGCGGATGGAGGGTGCCGGTTCCCAGGCCTCCGAAACCCAGCGCATCGTGGGCGCGTCTGCCCAGGTCCAAGCTGTGAATGCGCTCTGTTCCTCGGTTCCGTCAAAGTGCCGGCACAAGATGCCTTTCGACGTTACTGCAAACTCGAAACCAGATCTCTCCCAACCCACTTCGAGGTGAATGGGCGAGGGTCGATCCATTGCACTGAAGACGGACTTCATTGCGGGCGGCGTGGTGAAGTCTGGATGCGGTAGCACTGCTGGCGTCGGAAACTCTTTCACAACGGACTGCATCAGGTCAGACTCCGGCCGACCGAACGAAGTCGTCGATCTGCCGTGAAGCGCCTTTTCTGGCATTGACCATGCAGGAAAGTACGAAGAATCCGCGGCGACGACGATGTGCGGATCGGACAGCGTCGCAGCAAGGGTCTTCGCAGCTCGTACGGGAACGACCTGGGTACCGGCCTGTCGGCTGGCTGCCAACCGCAATTCGTACTCGTGGTTGATCGTTGATCGGCCGAAAGCGGTCCAGCGGGTGACTAAACCATTCCGGATGATCGCCTGCTCGTATGCACCGCCCCGATTGAGCACCACGACGGTGGCGTCGGGGTCTGAGCCTATGAGCACTGTCGCTCCCGCCGCGATGAGCTCAACAGGAAGTTCAGCAAGTTGTTCCTCCGCCGCGGGAGCGAGATGTGCACAGGCCTTGCAGGTCTTGTCGGACCGACATGAGCGACAGACATCGCGCCCGCACATCTCGCAACCGATGACGGACGGATCACGGCCGCAGTCAGAGCAAGCGTGATCCCGGCAAACAACGCACGATGCTATCGGGACTGCGTGCTCTGTAGCTGCACAACGCTGGCACACTGACACGGAGCAGCCCGAGCAGGTCAATGACGCCAGCCCTGTAATCTCGTCGCACGCCCGGCAGGCCCAGGAGTCACATGAGCCGCACAGAGCGGCTGTCCCTGCCGCGTAGAAGTGGCCGTCACGGCAGACGCCAAAGTTTGACTCGCGGTCTTGGCCATCGTTAAGAACCGGCGCTAGTGCGTGACCATTGAAGACGGAATACCGGTGCGTAGCCCGGCCGTGGCCTTGCCATACCTCGGTGATTTCGAGTCCGTTGCGGAGTGCAGCGGTGTAAGAACGGGCAACTCGTTGTAGCAGATCATGGTTCATCGCAGCGGGCAGAGCTGCAATGCTCCGGCCCGCTGTAGCGTCGGGCGTATGGCCTACCAACTCCAGCATCGAGTCATTGGCGGAGACCAGCTCGTCGCCAGGCGCGGATTCCGCAAGTACGGTCACGGGCTTGATTGTCCGGTCGATGAGTTCGCACTCAGAGGGCACCGGGAACGGTGTCACCAGGGTGAGAACTTCCTCAGTAAACTTCCCCAGCCGTCCTCCCGGCATTCCAAGTGATTCGAGGTAGCGGAACCAACCGAGCTCTGCATTCAGGTTGTGCCCGTGAGGGAGAGCTGCCCACTGTTGAACAGATGCATCGATGGCATCTCGGCACTGGACGAGGACGCATTCGTTGCGCCGCTGCAGCGAGACGCGAAGGCCCCCAAGATCCGCGGCCGCCAGGTCGGAGCTATGTGTCAGCGGTTGATACCAGGAGAACGGTACTGACTCAGTTTGGACAACCTTGAGCGAACCGTCATCGTCGGTGACCGAGTGTTCTCTGGCTAGGCCATCGGAATCAAGATACATATCGTCAAACGTCGATCGATAAGTCACTACGACAGCTGGCGGCAGCGGAGGCGGCACCTGAGAGCGCAAACTCTGCAAGAGCGACTCAACGTGGAATGTGCGTTCCGACAATGCTTCTACTGCAGGTCCGTCGGCAATGTCATCGATCGCGGAGGCGTTGATGCCTGTGCCGCCCCCGGCAGAGATAGAATGCTCGACCGCGACAGCGCTTGACGTCTTGAGTCGCACACGATTCACGTTGTCGGAGTCCGCGCGGTCTGTCAGATTGCGAAACGCCACGCCGGAGTCCAGCGGTAGGCCGTGTTGCTTCGCGTAGGACCGCATGCGTTGGCGATTGCGGTCTTCAACATCCCCGTCGGGCACCAGCACGTGACTCCAACCGCTTGGTCGGACCAACTCAGCGACACGAGGTCCAACAAGGAGCGTGGCGCCGCCGTTCAGGCGCCAGCCGATCGCAAACTCCTCGTCGAGGTCTGGGGCGCGGGTTGGCGATGCACACGGCCGGCAGAGCCCGCCGGTGGCCGTGCGGCACACGCCACATGAGTCGGTACCGCACAACGGACAATCGGCGAACTCAGCATCGACGCCACAAGCCTTGCACCGCACATGGTCACACGAACCACAATGCAGCGCTTCAGACTCGTCGACGGTATGGGAGTCGGAGCAGAGCGCTAGAACGTCGATCGGGTTGCCCGACGCATCGCTCTCGACGAGCGGCGGCTCGGGATCCTCCCAGGCATACGTGAGTGTGGTCTCGGAACCATTCGGCCCCGCCCACGTTTCTTCGGCAAGCCAATCGTCTTCGTCGAGTGTCAAAGCCAGTACCTTGGCGCGAGCACGTACATCGGGTTGACGGTTCAATCGGCGTTCCTCGGACCGCAGGGCGCGCTGGAGACGCGCTCGGTCCTCACCCGTGGCCTCGGCAATTTGAGCCCTGTAACCGTTAGTGATGCGATCGAGCTCGATCGCCTGGTCCGACTCAACCTTCTTCGACCGGTCGCGGCGGAGCCGTTCGAGTTGACTCGTCGCAGCCTTTTCGAATGCAGCGATGACTTTTGACGGGGTGTCGAAGGCAGAGGGGAGGGTTTCGCCGTCCTGCAACGGACGTCGGTCGAGCCGCTGTTGGCTGTGACCGTTGATGTCCGCGGTAATGAGGTGCTCCGTGGTCTCGGCTTCACCGATCGTGGCGCGATATGTTGCCTGTCCGCTCCATGAGCCAGACGGGACCAGGCGACGTCGCGTCAGCGTCACGTTGGGTGCGTGCTTGAGTGGGCTACCGCCAATATCGTCGGGGATGATCGGCACAGTAGCGTGCATGTCTCCGCGCACCCGAAGTAGTCCGAGCAGCTCGTCGAAAACCGGCGACCCAACGGCGCATAGTTCGGCATCGGGGTGGTGTTCCAAGCCCAGTCGGTCGAAGGCGAGGTGCATCAGCGTGCGACCGCCAAGCTCTGCGTCAAACTCCTCGTCGAAATGCGCTGTGAGGAATGCGCCATCGCCCTCGCCTGTGTCGTGAAGCAGTTGCACATCAAGCGCTTTAAGCACACTGCGAACCCAGCTCTGAACACGGCGCTGTCGCATCCGGGCGCGCTCGATCGCCTCTGGTGCGAGTTCATTACTGCCGGCTTTTGTCAGACCCTTGCGGTGCTCGAAGGCCTCTGCCATCCAGTTACTGAGGCCGCTGTCGGCGGCGATGAGCTCAGACGCCTTCTCCCGGGCGTGTACAAGTTCGGTGCCAAGCTTGCCGAGCAGCCCCTCCATCTTCTTGTCGTTGTCTGCGAAAAGTGCCTCAAGGACGCGGGTCTCGAAGGTCGCGGACTTAGCTTCGTCAAGTTCACCGAGGATCGTTGTCACCTGGCCAAAGAGCAGCTCGAACATGCGAAGCTTTTCCGCCAGCAGTTTGTAGACGCTTTCGTCGATCGTGCCGCGTGCGTAGAGATTTGCGATGTGAACTTCGTCTTTTGGCTGGGTCAATCGATCGACGCGACCGATCCGTTGCTCGATCCGCATCGGATTCCACGGTAAGTCGTAGTTCAATACGCAGTTGCAGAACTGGAGGTTCTGGCCTTCGGCTCCTGCGTCGGTTGAGATCATCACGGGCGCGTCGCCTGATCTGAATGCTGCAATAGTGGCAGCGCGTTCGCTCGCGGACATTGAGCCGTGAAAGCTTCGCGCGACTATGCCTTCGGTTGCCATCCGCCGCAGTAGTCCGGTGACGGTGTCCGTGTGTTGGGTGAAGATCAGGACCCGGCCGTGGTCGCGAAGCCATTTGCGGGTGATCTCGATGGCTTTGTTCTCGCGGGCTGAGCCCTGGATGTCCATCGCCAAATGGCCGACGCGACCAAGAACTTCGCGGACCCGATGGTCTGGGTGTCGATCAGCCATCCGCAGCGCAGTGGTCCCCATCGAGAAGGGGCTCGCCGTCAGTCGAAGCGCGAGGCTCCTGCGGCGCATCGTGTCCCCGGAGTCGCGCATAACATTTCGAAGCAAGTCCGTGCTGAGGGCATACAGTTCGCGCTCGCGCGGCCCGAGGTCGACCGGCACATCTACCGCGCGGCGGGTAACGCGGTCGACACCAGCCTGGGCCCGTGTGGTTCGAACCATCACGCTACTGATCAGCCTGCGTAGAGCGGCAGGGTCGTTCGGCGTCCGTGGATCGTATGACTGCATGAACTGACGTTTGAAAGCATTGACCGATTCGAATGTTCCCGGGCGCAGAAGTTCGACCAGCCGGTACAGCTCGAGCAGGTCGTTCTGCACTGGTGTAGCAGTAAGAAAGAATGCATAGCGGCAGGCGGTGGTCAGCGAAGTGATGAGGTCCCGTGTTTTTCTGGCACCTTGACCGGCCGCCCGATGAGCCTCGTCGATAATCACGACATCCCAGGGCTTTTTGGTCAGTTGGTCGGCGTTCGATCTACCGAGGGTCAGGCTAAGAATCAGTTTGTCTTGTTGTTTGATCTCAGGCCCTCGGTAAGCGATGTCGAAGGCAAGATCGAACTTCTGGTTCATTTCGTCACGCCACTGTTCGCGCAGCGGAGCCGGGCACAGAATGAGGACACGTTTCGCTAGGCCACGCAACGCCAGCTCCTTGACGGCCAGACCTGCCTCAATGGTCTTGCCGAGGCCGACCTCGTCGGCCAGCACCGCTCGTCCTCGCAGACGGGATAGCGCATGACGCGCAACCGATTCCTGATGTGGCATCCGGTCCACGTTGGCGACGTCGACAGCGAGGAGCTCTTCGAAATCATCCAAAGTCGCTAGTTCTTCGCCTTGAAGACGAAGTTCAACGAGTTCCAATGGATCAAACCCAGCGGCCTTGAGCTGATCGCCTAGAAGTTCTTTGGCTGCCGCAAGGAACCCGATGGTCTTTGTACCGCCGGTGCCCCAGTCGTACTCGGTGTCGGCATGAAACTGTCGGTCGACCGTTGCGCGACGCTTGGTCTTGGTTGCTTTCGCGCGGGTGGTGATCGGCGCGGGTGGTGGAGCAACGGTCAATTGGCTGGCCGTCCCAGGGGGCAGCAACTGAAGTCGGTACACCTGGTCGACCAGCCGCAGCCGAAGCAGCCCTCCGTCCTGGCCGTAGTCCTGCAGTCGCTCGGTGAGGACGTCGCCGGTCAGTTGACGGCTGCGGCCACTCCACTGGGCGTGGAACGGCTCGCCCTCGAGTTCGAGATCGATGCTGCTGCTGTGTTCCGGCAGGGTGAGCGCACTGCACTCTCGTTCGGTGAGAGTCAGCTGGCCTGACTCCAGTAGCGGCTGGGTGATGCGCTTCTCGATCATTGTGCTCCCGGTACGCCGAGTGTTTGTGCCCCAAGGGCGGTGAGTGCCAAACTCTGGTACGCCGTGCGTGTCGCTTCTCGTTCGACGGCACGTCGCTCGATCAGGCCCTTGTCAAGCAGGTTGTGCACGGTTTCGTCCCAACGGCGTTCGCCATTGCGGACGTGCCGCAGCGCGCCGAACTGCGGGCAACTGAGAACGCCGGCGCCCAGTGGCCGGCCCTCACCGAGGGATTCTCGGCCCAGCACGGCCGCTTTCAAACTGGCCTCGCCGTAGGCGCCGCGGCGGTACGACGACGACCACGCGATCGCCTGTAGGGCAGTGAGTTCGGCGTTGACGAGGAGTTCAGGATCGGGAACCAGGTGATCTGGAGTCGATGCCCACGGCGCCGGCGTGCCTTCGCAGATGTCGCATGTGACGATATCGCGGCTTCCACAGTCGGCGATCTCGTCACCGAAGTGTCGGCCAACGATGATCCGACGGCAGTCCGATTCATTTGTGGCGTAGTCGATCATCGCCTGAAGGCGACGCTTCTGCCACCACTTCCAGCGGGCAGACTCACGCGCCAGCACATCTTCCGGGGCGACGCGCTTGAGCAGACGCACGCGGCGAAGTCGGCGTGAACTCGAAAAGGTCACCAAGCGGTCGAGGGACCAATCGATGAGTTGTCGTTCAAGGTCGTCGGGGTCGTAGCCGTGCGCGTCCTTTAGCTGTTGGAAGTCGATCTGAATCCGGACATTCGGCCGCGCCCGATGGGCCCGGTAGAAGAGCTCTCGGAACAGCGTGCGCTCACGCTCATCTTCGGGTTCGCGAAAACCGACATCAACGGTGCCGCGCGCTGAGCAATCCAGTTCTTGCTCTAGCGCTCCGACACGTTCAAGCTGGGCCAAGTGCACATTGACTTCGTCATCATCGATGCCAAGCTGGTCGGCGACCTCATCGATGTCGAACACACGGCTGTCGCGTCGCTCGGTACATGTCCACAGAAGAGCCAGCAGCCGTTGAGTGATCGCTGCATCCGCCTTCGTGCTGTTCGCTTCGATGAGCCGGCGGCGCCGGGCAAGATCCGAGTTAGTGTAAAGGAGAACACAATTGCCTGTGAGGTCGCGGGATCGTGCTGCGCGGCCGGCTTCCTGTGCGTAGCCGTCCAGTGAATCTGTGAGGTCGTAATGCAGCACCCAGCCGATGTTCGGCTTGTTGATGCCCATGCCGAAAGCCTTAGTCGCCACGATGATTTGCGTGGTGTCGGAATCGAAGTCCTCTTGCACAGCATCCCGCTGTTCGGGCACCATACCGGCGTGATACGGCCGGGCGGAGTATCCGGCTCGTCGGAGCAACGCCGCAATTTCCTCTGCAAGAGCGCGTTTGGAGACGTAGACGATGCCGGGAACGCCGGCGCACCACGTGACGAACCGGAGCAACTCCCGCGCGCGGTCACGTTCATCGGCGCAATGCACGACGCGAAATCTGAGATTCTGGCGGTCGCTGGGCTCGCGAACACTCACGGGTTCGACCATGTCCAACGCGCCGGTAATATCAACCTCGACGTCAGGTGTTGCTGTCGCGGTTAGGCCGGCGCGGGGCGGTCGCGTGTCGAACGAGGCGACCGATGCCGGGACCTGCCGAAACTCCGGACGGAAATCGTGGCCCCATACTGAAATGCAGTGCGCTTCATCAACAATGACACGGTTCAGCTGTTGGCGTCCGAGCGCCCCGCGTAGCACTGGGTCGCGCGCTAGACGCTCGGGAGAGACGTAGAGCAAGCGCACGTCACCTTTGGCGGTGTCGCGCAGGATCTCAGTTTGCACAACCCGAGAGGTCGTACCGGTGATTCCTTGAACCGGACGGATGCCTCGGCGGCCGCGAAGATCGTTGACCTGATCTTTGATGAGTGCCACCAGCGGAGACACCACCACCGTCGCGCGGGCCTGAGGCGCGAGGAGCGCCGGCAGCTGGAAGCACACCGACTTTCCGAATCCTGTCGGAAGAATGGCGACAACATCTCTGCCGTCGATGATCGCTTGCATCACTTCGAGTTGCTTTGGATGCAGTTCGGCAATGCCGAACAGCTTCTCGGCTGCTTCGATGAGTTTGGCGGTCGGATCCTCCCCCTCGATGAGGCGAAGCGACTCGAGCAGTTGTGTGACGTCGTCGCGCCCGAATGAGATCGCGGTCGACAGATCGGGAGCTTCTCCAGTGACGAATTCGATAGCGCGAGTCCACGCGTCGTCACGGTCCTGGGATTCGTGTATCGCTGGCCCCGGAAGCGAGCCCAGCATGACCCGTTGTGCTTGAGTCGGCGCGTGCAGTCGGCGATCACAAATCAGTGCCGCGCCCTTGTCCGTCTCGGACCGAATGAGGCGCCCGAAGCCCTGGGTGAACTGCATGGCAGTCATGGGGAGTACGTAGTCGAGGAACGGATCTCCGCCGCGTTCAGCGATCGCTCGTTGCCGTGCGGACACGAGTGGATCGTCGGGATGCGGGTAGGGTGGCTTCTCGATGAATAGGTAGGACAGGGTCTCTCCGGGTGCGTCGAACCCTTCCCAGTACGACTTGAGTCCGTACAGAACGGTTCCCTGTTCGTTCCGAAATCGGTGTGCGATCTGTGATCGGCCGAGCTCGCCTTGGACGAGCAGCTCAACGCCGCGCTGCGCAAGTTCCGCGGTTTTTGTGCGGACTCCGTCTGCCACTGCATCCATGCGCTTTCGGGCAGCGAAGAGGGTGAGCGTCCGACCCCCGGCCAGTGACAGAAATCCGGCCTGGTCTGCCGCCATCTCTTCACAGAACTCCCGCTCGTTGACCGGGATCGGCACCGGAAGGTGGTTGGTGAGCACTACCACCGATTGGTTCTGGTAATCGAACGGCGATGCCAAGCGAAGGGCTCGGAAATCGTCGTCGCCTGGTTCGGGATCAATACGGACGCCAAGTCGGGAGGCGGTGTAGTCGAAGCGGTGCTCAACCGTCAACGTTGCCGAGCAGAGCACCGTCGAATGTGTTCGATCGACAACCCACTGCTTGAACTCCGGGAAAATATGGATCGGGAGCCGCTCATAAGTCCACGCGGCGGGATCGTCCTCCTCGGCGGCCAGTCGGTACACCCACAGGTGGCTGTCTGGTAGCGGTCCGAGTGTCTCGAGGAGATTGATGGCATTGTCGAGACGTTCGGCATACCCGCGGAGACGTTGTCGGGCGGATCCAGTTCCCGCGACGTCACTCAGTGAGCTGCGCAGCGACGAAACGGCTTTCGCCAATTGGATCAGCTGGTATCGGACTTGGCGGGCCGCTTGGCGGAGGATCCTGAACTCCGGGCGACCGTCGACTACGCCAGAACGCAGGACGACAGCGTCCGCCCGGCCGGCATACTCATGCAGATACGTCGCGATGGCTTCGGAGAGTTCGGTGCCGGCTGGGCGAATCTGCGGCAGCGTGGCAGCGATTGCTTGCAAGGCGTCCACTACGTCGGTGCGCCCAGGTGCGCGCTTTTGAATCTCGCGGACCAACCGCGATCGCCGCGACAGACTGTTGACGAGGATCTCAAGTTCGAGCGCGTCGATCCCTTCGGTCCATGCAGCAGTAAGTGAGTCTTCAAGCGCATGGGCTTCGTCGAGAACGAGGTCGGCGCGGCCTTCGCCCAGCACGTCTCCGGGTGCGGGGATGCCGCTTTGCGCAAGCTTTATCCAACTGGCGATAAGCGCGTGATTGACGGACACGATGCCGGGGGAGCTATCGAGCCCCTGAATTTGACGCATCAGAGGGCACAACGAGGCCCACTTGCACGACGTGCGATCACACCCGCCTGAACTTGTCTTGATACGTGCGCGGGTGCGTGCGTATCGGGTGTCGGCGCGCCGAACCACGTCGTCGGTCACGTCGTCCCACGTGCCGGTGGGAGATGTGGCGAGTGCACGGACAGCGACTGCCAGCGCGAGACCGGAGGCGTCGACATCTGGCAGGGCATCTTCGAGCTCGCGCGCGCAGACGTAGTTGCCGACGCCCTGAATCTGGCGGAACGGTGCGGCGAGCAGATTCTCTTGTTGCAGTCGCGCAGCTTCGTCACGTAGCTGGCTTTGCAGAGCCTTCGTGGCGGTTGCCAACAACACGGGTTGTCGGGGGCGCGACGCGCGACCGATCGCCGGGAGCAGGTAGGCCAGCGACTTTCCAGTTCCGGTCGGGGCCTCGACGGCAACCCGGCCGCCGTTGTCGAAGACCTGCGCGACGGCATGTGCCATTTCTTGCTGTGCGGGACGCGATCGAAGGCCCCGCTGCCGGTGCAGTACGGGAAATGCGTTCCGGGTGGCGGACCACGCATCGGGGGACGCCGACCCTGTTGGCGTCAGCAGCGCGTCGGCATCTCGAGTCAATGTTGTGAGCTCGGGGACGGAGCTCAGCGGCGGCATGATCAAAGCCAGCGGGTGCGAGTGTGTCTCGAGCGCGGCAATGGCGAGTGCCCAACTGGGTTCTGTCGCGTCGACCGAAGCGATCAGTTTTCTGGATACGGCGGCGGTCGCAGTCGCGTCGGAAAGAGCCTGATGGCGTGCGGAGTGGTCGACATTCAGCATCTGAGTCAGATCGGCAAGGCCCCGGTTAGGCAGGGCGACGTCGACAAGGAGGGACAAGTGCAGGGTGTCGATGATCGGTGGCAGCCGTGGAGGGTGCAGGCCTGCGCGGTTGGCCGCAGCGATGAGGAACTTCTGATCAAAGTTCACGATGTTGTGGCCGATGAGGAGGCCGATGTCCGCAATGTCAGTCTCGAACCGGCGAAGCGCCTCGCCAAGGGGTACTGGTTCTGATCGCGCTGGAGCGGGACGATCGATTCCCGGTGGAAGTTCGATTGCTACGTCCAGCAGGGGTGTGCCGTCGAGTCGGACGACTGCGATCTCCGTGATGAAATCGGTGGCTCGGTTGAGTCCGGTGGTCTCCAGGTCGAGCACGGCGACCCGGTCGAGCGGGATGCGATCAGGGTGCGGGCGGTACCAGTCGACGTCGTCTCCTGGGGCACGGTCGGGATCGTCGTCTCTGGAGGTGGCAGACGTGGTCGCGACGGCGAGAAGCCCGTCGGGGTTCACTTGAAAGCGATGAGGAAACCTGTCGGCGAGTTGCTGCAGGCGCTCGATCGGCTGGACAAAGCCGCGCGGCCGAAGTTTCTCGCGAAGCTCGGACGCAGCCAGTGGCCCGAACTCAGAAAGCGCCTGATGGGCAGCCTCGGCTGCCGGAGGCATCGGTCGAGTCGAGGTGGTCATCGGTCGCGCAGCCGACTGACGTGCAGCAACGACGCAGATCGCACTTTTCGGCAGAATGCCAGCACCCTCAAAACCCCCACCAAGCGGCAAACACCCATACTGACGTTCGCGTCAACGGCGAACGTTTGGGCAAACCATACTTAGTTCTAGCGACAAAATCATCTGCCGGTGGGACATTTCCCGAACCTTGCGCAGGGCGGAGATGCAAGAGCGTCATCGAGGGGGCGGTCCGATTAAGTTGGGTGCGCCCGGTTTGTCGTCCCGTCGGGATAACCTCCGCACGTGGACGCCGGACTGTATGAATCGCTTCTGACTGCGCGACTCAGGGCTGAACTGGAGGACGCTCCTGGCCTCGTCGCCGATTTGAGCACCGTCGACGACGCCGAGCAGGCACTGGTTCTCGCGCGACACCTCAGTCCGCTTATTGAGCGGCAGCTGCGGTCGGCGCGCGGCGCCGAGGAGCGGGCCCAACTGACGGCGAAGATCCTCGACGCTCTGGGGACAGAGGACGTCCTGACTGAGGGCATTTATCAGGACGACCCGAGCAAGATTCGTCGACTCGATGCGGTCACTGCCGATGTGCTTGGCGCCGAGCGGCCACCGCGGCCGGCCACTCCACTATCGGACGCAGCGCTGATGACAAACGCACGCAACGAACCAACGCTGGCCGCCGAGCTAAGGGCAGAACTCTCCAGCGCTGACCGTGTCGACCTGTTGTGCGCGTTCGTCAAGTGGCACGGGCTTCGCCTGCTGGAAAGCCAACTCGCCGAGCTACGCGACCGCGGCGTCCCATTGCGTGTCATCACGACCACCTACATCGGCGCCACCGACGCAAAGGCGCTTGACCGGCTTGTTGACGAGTTCGGTGCCGAGGTCCGGATCAACTACGACACCAACATGACCAGGCTGCACGCGAAGGCGTGGCTGCTTCGGCGGAACACTGGTTTCCACACCGCATACGTGGGCTCGTCCAATCTGTCTCATTGTGCGCTGGTCGACGGGCTTGAATGGAACGTGCGGCTGTCTGCAATCGCCACCCCGCACCTGCTGGAGAAGTTCAGCGCGACGTTCGACTCCTACTGGGAGAACCGCGAATTCGAACCGTACTCGCCGTCGCAAGACGGTGACCGGCTTCGGCGGGCCCTGGAAGTCGCATCCGGCAAGAGGGAGCGCGATCCGCTCGCCATCACCCTGTCCGGATTGGAGGTGACCGCCAAGCCGTATCAGGCCGAACTGCTTGAGCAACTCGATGCCGAGCGCGTCCTGCACGACCGGCATCGCAACCTGATCGTCGCCGCCACCGGTACAGGTAAGACCGTCATCGCTGCGCTCGACTACCGACGACTCCGCGAGGCGCACAACTCAAACCTGAAGCTGCTGTTCGTCGCGCACCGCAAGGAGATCCTCGAACAGGCCCGCCGCATGTACCGGGAGGTCCTCACCGACGCGACCTTCGGCGAGATGCTCGTCGACGGTCAGCAGCCGCAGAGGTGGCAGCATGTGTTCGCCAGTATCCAATCGCTCTCGGTTGACCGCCTCACCGGCATCAAGCCTGACCACTTCGATGTGGTGGTCATCGACGAGTTCCACCATGCCCAAGCGGCGTCCTACCGGAGGCTGCTGGACCATATCGAGCCGGTCGAACTGCTCGGTCTGACGGCAACCCCGGAACGTAGCGACGGCATCGATGTGCGTGCGTTCTTCGGTGGGCGTACCGCCGCGGAGCTGCGCTTGTGGGACGCGCTTGAGCAGAATCTGCTGTGTCCGTTCCACTACTTCGGTATCCACGACAACACCGATCTCGAAGCGTTGCAATGGAAGCGGGGCGGCTATGACCTCGCTCAATTGAACAGCCTCTACACCGGAAACGACGCTCGTACCCGCATCGTGCTTGACCAACTGCGCGACAAGATCACCGATGTCGGTGACATGCGTGCCCTGGGATTCTGCGTCAGCGTGGAACACGCGCGGTACATGGCCGGGAAGTTCATGCAGGCGGGTATCCCGGCGCGTGCCATCGTGGGCCTCGATGACACAACCGAACGCCGTGGCGCCCTTACTGCGCTTCGTGATCGAGACATCAACGTGCTCTTCACCGTCGATCTCTTCAACGAGGGCCTCGACATTCCTGTGGTCGACACGGTGCTATTCCTGCGGCCCACCGAGAGCGCCACGGTGTTCCTGCAGCAGCTCGGCCGTGGGCTTCGGCTCGCTCCTGGCAAGTCGGTCTTGACCGCCCTTGATTTCGTCGGTCACCAGCACCGCGAGTTTCGCTTCGACCAACGCTTTCAAGCGCTGACTGGACTGACCCGCAAGCAGTTGGAACGCCAAGTGCAGGAGGGCTTTCCCTTTCTGCCCTCGGGCAGCCAGATCATTCTCGACACGGTGGCCAAGGAGCTGGTGCTCGCGAACATCAAGCAGCAGGTCGCTCCAAAGAAGGCTGCGCTGATTACGGAGATCCGTGGGTATGCGGGCAAAGATCTTGCGGGCTATCTCGACGAGTACCAGCGTGGCTTGGACGATGTCCTACGTGCGGATCGTTCGTGGACGACGCTGTGTCGGGCGGCCGGCAAACTGTCAGCCGACGCCGGCCCGCGGGAAACTGAACTGGTCAAGCGACTTAAGGCGATCGCTCATGTCGATGACCGCCGCCGCGCCGATGCCTACCGGGCGATGCTCGCGGGGACTGGCCCGGGCGGCTCCGTGGCTGAACAGCGGTTGGCTCAGATGCTGTTCTACTCGCTGTTTCCGGGCGGCGGTGGATTTACCAGTCCTGGCGAGGGAATCAACGCTCTTCACCGCGAGGAGATTGTCGATGAGAGTGGCACTGAGCGAGATCGAAGATCGGCCCCGCGAGGACATGCTTCGGGAGAGAGCGTACTTCGCGGCGCTCCTGGAGTTGACGCGCGACCACGGACTTGCGCTCTACGATCCCAGATACGACCGGCTCTACGATCCGCGCGGCAGTATCGCCAGTGTGGAGGTAGAGCTCGGGGAGGGATCGAAAGTGCCTTATCTCAGTCCTGGGCTACTGGCCGAAATATTCGACTACCCGAGTGACGCGCCTACTGCGATAGTCGTACGCGCTGGCTCTGACGACTACATCCAGTCCTATTTTCCTTGTGGAGAGCCGGTGGTGGTCGAGCATCACAGATTCGAGACCGATCAGCACTATGAGGCAGTCACACCGGATCGTCAGCTGGCGCAACGAGTGCTGTGGGGATGGGCAACTGCCAGCACCGACTGGGAGTCGGCTTTGTCCTGGGAATCTGTGGAATTAGAGTAAACACCCGCGTGCACAGATGTTTCATGAAGCATCGTTCGATGCTTTCTAGCTGACCGGCACCCATCGCACAGAGCAGGCGGGTCGACTCGTCGACGGAAGATGCCGACCCTGCGGGAAGCACCACGAAGCGATGGATTGTCAACTCTTCGTCGTTCTCGCTCATCTCACCCTATTTAGGCTTCGTGTTCTCGGCCCGAGCGTGGGCCACCAGGCGACTATGGATGAAAGTACGTCCAGCGCGATCTGTGGCGTCCGAGTGCCTGATAAGAATGCCTCGAACCACTTGGGGCGTGAAACAGGACGAAGGCGCCAGCGGCTATGGGGGCGACATCCAGATTTTTCTAGCCGACACGGACCGCCACCGCCCTCAACTCCCGGTACAACATCGGCGCCAAACCCAACCGGTGCTTCAGCTCCCGCTCCAACCCGGCAATCGGCACCAGGTTTTGCGGTGCCCGCCCGTCCTTGTATTCCACCGAGGCGAACCGGCCCAGCAACGACTGCGTAACATTCGCCAGCTCAACCACATCCGCCAGTGGCAGTTCGATCGCGGCCTCCAGACGGACGATCCCCGCCCACGGACCCGCCGGCAGGCATGGCAACCGCAGATACCATGAGTAGCGGTCCCAGCTTCCCCCGATAGCGAACACTGGTGTGCGTTCGTTTCTCCCGAGTTCGGCCACCACGTTGTTCAGATCGTTTGGCAGGTACTGCGCGTTGTGTGACTTCACATAGCCGAGCGCACGCGGCAGATGTGCCCGCCCGCGCAGTGGCCCGTCGACGACCAACAGATCATCGTCACCTGTGTGACCGGCCGTGCGGGCGTCGACGGCCACGTTGACCTCCAGATCGGTCAGCGCGCGCTGTAACGCGTTGGTCAGCGTCGCAGTGGGCGGCTGATCCGGGGACGAGACGGTGCGATGGAAGGCGTAGCGGCCGGAGCCCGTGTTGATGTGCGCGCCGGTGTGCGCGTCGGTGAACAACCCACGCCGCACTTCCGAGGTCACCATATGCGCGCCCGCGGCACAGGAGCACACCACCCCCGCGGCGTAACTCGCGCACAGGCCGGGCACCGCACGCGCGCCGTCACCGTCGGCGCCCTGCGCATCATCGATCCAGGCCCGGGCGTCGATGCGCCGCACACCGTCGACGAACAGCACCGCTGCCGGCACGCTAGCCCCGGAAACCGGCGGGACGGGTTCCCACGAGGAACTCGAAACCTCCAGTGTGGTGTCGACTTTCGCTGAGGTTTCGGAAAGATCCAGCGTCTCCAATGCCGAACCGTAGCCTGGATCCCAGCCGTCGACACTGAATCGCATCATTAGACCGACACCCGCTCAATATGCGACCCCGCGCTGTCACGGACCACCTCGAAACGCACCGGAATACGCTCCGCGAGCGCCCCGACATGGGTGATGACGCCGACCATCCGCGAACCGGAGGAGGCCAGGTTCTCCAACGTGCCGGCGACGATGTCCAAGGTGGCCTCGTCCAGGGTGCCGAAACCTTCGTCGAGGAAGATGGACTCCAGCTTGCTTGCCCCTTCCGCGGCCAGCGCGGTCACCTGCTCCGACAGCGCCAACGCCAGTGCCAGCGACGCTTGGAAGGTTTCGCCACCGGAGAGGGTCTTGACCGGACGCGACATATCGGCGTCGTTGTGGTCAATGACGAGGAGATCTTGAGTGCTGCGGGTCAGTTCGAACTGCCCTCCCGACAGTTCCAGCAGGATTCGGGAAGCGTCCAGCAGCAGCGCGTCCAACGCACTGGCGATCAACCAACGAGGAAACTGATTGGCGCGCATCAAGTTCGACAGCAGGTGCGCTACGTCGGCGGACTCGGTGAGCGTCTTGGTCTCGGCCCGCATCTGCTCGGACTGCCGGTGCCGATCCTCGATGTGTCGCAGCGATCCCTCGGCGGTGGCGACGGCGGCGGCGACCGCGGTTGGTGCCGCGGTCACCAGCTCGGCGGGACCGGTGGCGGGAGCAACCTCGATACCGTGCCCGGTCATCGCGCTGATCAGGGAGTCCGCCGCGGCGACGGCATCCCGATCGGCGTTGCCCAGTGCGTCCTGAGCGTCGTTGATGGCCCTCGTTCTGGCCTGCGCCTGCTCGGCGGACCAGGCCGTCAGCAGATCCCAATCGGCGAGCAGGCTCACCCCCGCCACCTCCGGGGCGCCCAACGCCGTCAGAGGATCACGCAGTCGCCTCAACCGCTCCCAGCTGTCGGCGATGGCTGATGCCGCGGTGGCGACGGCTGCGCGGGCAACCCCGGTCGCCGACCTGGCCTGCAGCAGCTGTGTATTCACCTCGGCGCCCTGCTGTTCGAGGGCCTTTACCTGATCCAGCTCGGCCCGTGCGGCGTCGGCTGATGCCTCATCCGCGAGGAGGCCGGCCAGTCCTGTCTTCCGCACCCAAGCTGTCTGCAGCTCCGTTCCGGCTTGCGATGCGGCTACGCTCGCCGCGGTCAGCGCGGTCTGGGCGGACTGCGCCCGGCCCTCCGCAGCAGCAGCCTCTGCAGCGCCAGCCTCGGCGTCCGAGCGTGCCCGCGCCGCCTGCGGAGCCAGCAGCTCGATGTGACCGATGAGTGAATCACGTCGTGCTTCAGCCCAGGTGGTGAGCTGACTCCACGCGGCGCCGACGTCGCCATCGTCGATCGGAGGAGGGTTCAGCGCGCCCACCGTATCTCGAGCGGTGTGCAGCGCAGTCTGCGCCTGTCGGGCCCGCTGCTGTGCGGACTCCACGGCCCCCTCGGCGTCACGCACAGCCGCGCGGGCAGCCGTCGCTGCGGTGTCTGCGTCGCGGCGGTGAGCGTCCAACGCGGTGCGCTGTCGAGTCAACTCGGAGAGGTGTTGTCGCGCCATCTGCGCGGCGGCCAGCACCGCGCCCAGACAATCGCTGTCCATCGGCTCGCTGAGCGCACCGAGATCAGCTCCGAGGCTGGTCAAGTGAGTGATCAACGATGTTCGGGCCGAATGGCACTGATTCAGCCGCTCGGTGCGCACCGCGAGGGCGTTCTGGTGTTCGCGGTCCAGCTTGGTTGCCGCCGCGCGGGCCCGGGCATCCTCATCTTTGGCCTGATCCAGCGACGTTCGCGCCGCCGCGAGGTCGACATCGCCGGCATGGGGAAGGTCGGTGATCTGTTGTCCACACACCGGGCAGTCGTCGCCTGGATGTAGGTCGGAGCGCAGCGCGGCCGCCTGGTCGGACTGTTCGGCCTCCCGCAGTGCACGTTCGGCAGCTGCGAGTCCATCTGCCGCAGTCACGCTCACCGCATGTGCGGTGTCGGCGGCGGTGTACGCCGCGGTGCGTTGTTCGGCTTCGTCATTGTCCTGTGTGACGATGGTGACGATTTGCTCGGCGGCGCTATCGGCCGCTGATACTGCTGTCGCATCGGGCAGACCGGCCAACTGCTCGACGAACACCTGCTGGGCTGCCTCACAGTCGGTCACGCGCCGCCGGGCCTCCGATAGCGACTCATTCGCGGACGCGAGTGCTGCCGCGATCTCAGTGATGTCATCGGGGGTGTGTAGGACCTCGACTAACCCGAGATGAGTGCGTGCGGTGTCACAGTCGCGTTCCTGCTCAGCCGCGTACTGCGCCGCGGTGTCGCTGGCGGCACGGGCCAGTCGCGCTGTCTCGGCGGCAGATTCGCACGCGGCTTTGGCGTCGATGAGGGCTGCGCGCGCCGCCTCGTCGGTCTCCGTGAGAGTGGGTAGCTGCACATCCAGCTCATTCAGTTCGTGCCAGTGTGACAGCAGCTGCTCCAGTTCGTGCCGCGGACGCGACGCCTGCACCGCAACTCGAATATCATTGTCCCGCTGTTCGATCGCGCGTTGATCTGATTCGGCCGACTGAAGCCGGCTGTCGGCCGCACTCTTCTGGGCATCCAGTGATTCGACACCCGCCGGTTTTTCGATAGTCCGTAGCCCTTCGCGTTCGGTGGTGAGTTTCTGCAATGCGGACTGGGCAGCATCGGCGGCGGCGAATGCTGCCTTCAAATTGGGTAGCGCGACCGAGCTGACGTGATCGCTTAGCTCGTGCAGGCCCTCGACGATGCGCCGCTGGGAGTCGATGTGCTCCGGCGTGGCGTCTGCAAAGTGGGCGAGTTGCTCGGTCATTACGTCGGACCGGGACCGTGCGTCGGACTCGCGGCTGTACGCCGCCCTCTGGATGCGGTCGTAGACGTGGTAGCCCAACAGGTTCTTTAGAATCGCTTGGCGCTCGGCGTCGGTGGCGTGCAAGAACTGGGCGAACTCGCCTTGGGGTAGAGCGACCGACTGGGTGAACTGCGCGAAACTCAGGCCGAGCAGTCGCTCGACCGCCGCGTTGACCCCACGTCCGGTCGCCAAGGTGATCACCTCATCGTCGGGATCACCGGTCGCATCCGGGGACTGAAACTGCTCCAGGCGTGCCTCCTTGACGCTGACGGTCGGGTTCTTGCCACCGCTGCGGCGAACATCGCGTAGTGCCGCATAACGCTCCCCGCCGACATCGAAAATAAGGCGCACCACCCCGCGATTCACCGTGGGAGCCAGTGTGGGAGCCACCGCGTTGCGGTCATCCCAACGCGGCACCGTCCCGTATAGCGAGAACACCATCGCGTCGATGACGGTGCTCTTCCCTGACCCGGTCGGGCCGACGAGGACGAAAAAGTCGGCGTCCCGGAAATCGATGATGGTTCTTGAGCGGTAGGACGCGAATCCTTCGAGATCGAGCTGGATTGGTCGCATCTCAGGAACCCTCCGAGTCCGCCGACGTGACCTCATCGAGCAATTGACGAAACAATGTGTCGAGCCGGTGATCGGCAATCTGCTGTTCGGCGCAGAACTCGTCGAACAGCTCGACAGGAGACTTGTCCGAACGATCCTGGGGTGCGGGCCTGTCGCTGGGGGCGGCGAACTTCGGATCGATGCGCACTTCGATCGCATTGGGAAGAAGCTCGATCACCTGGTCGCGCAGTCCGGCCCGGGTGGGTTCCTGAACGTAGACCCTCAGATAGTCGTCACCGAAATCAGCTGCAGCTGTGGCAAGCTCGGCAACAGTGCCCCGGACCGTCCGTAGCCGCCGACCTGCGGTGATCGGACAGTCTTCCACGCTCGCCGGGCTGGTGGGTGAAGCCTCGACGAGGAGAACAACATTGACGTTCTCCTCCTCCCCGAAGTCGACGGCGACCGGTGATCCGCTGTAGTGCACCGGGCAGGCAGCGGGCATCGACTGACGGCGATGTAGGTGTCCCAGCGCGACATAGTGCGGGTCCGAACCGAACGCCGTTGCGGGCACGTAGTAGTCGAAAATGGTTTGTGCGGTGCGCTCGCCGCCGCCGAGCAGGCCGCCTGTGACGGTGAGGTGGGCCATCAGGATGTTCACCGCGTCCGGGGTGAATCCGGTTTTCAGATGGTCGATCAACTCCCGCACCTGCTGGTCGTACACACCGGCGTGCTCGGCCGGTGTCTGTGTCAATAGTTCGGTTGCGCGAACCGCATAGCGGGTGGTGAGGAACGGAAGCACCGCAACGTTCACCGGTTCGCCGGTGGACCTGGCGTGAAATGACACCACGCCGCCGGCGGTGGCCTGCCGGGCCTGGCCGAGCAAGTGGATGCCGGCGGCGGCCATCAACGGCCGATACGCATCGAAAGTCCCTGCGTGATCGTGGTTCCCGGCCATCGTAATGACTTCAGTACCACCCTTGCGGAGCTCGATGAGCGCGTGGACTACAAGTCGCTGAGCCTCCGCCGACGGTACCGACGTCTCGTAGAGGTCACCGGCAACGAGCACCGCATCGACGGCCTCGTCGTGCGCGATACCTACGATCTCCTTGAGCACATTGGCCTGCTCGGCGAGCCGGCTGCGCCCCTTTAGTGTCTTTCCGATATGCCAATCGGAGGTGTGGAGGAACTTCACGGTGCGCTCCGTCAGAATGGGGGATCGTCGTCGGGTTGTGGAAGTCGACTCGGGAACGCAGTGCCCCCGGATGAAGCCGCCGATGGCCCGGGACCAGCACCGACCTCGGAAAGTCTTGTCGCCCAGGCAGGAAACGGGAACTCCACCGCTAGCGGCACCGGGATTGCGGGCTGGCTGACGAACATCGTCCCGGGTTTGGCGATGGTAGCGCGCATTCGCTGACCTGAGGGCAGAAATCCGTACTCGGGGCGGGACGCCTCGGCGGAGTCGAGCCGACCGACCACCTTGATGGCGCTGTTGCTGATGATGCGGCGCTCGACCTCACTGGCGGTCTGCTGGGCTCCGATCAGGATGATGCCCAGCGACCGGCCACGCTCGGCGATGTCGAGTAGCACTTCCTTGATCGGGCTTGACCCCTCGCGCGGGGCGTACTTGTTCAGTTCGTCGAGCATGGTGAACAGCAGGCTGCCGGGGCCGGCCGCCTCCTTGCGGGCCGTCTCGGCGGCGAGCACGACACCGGTGACGAAACGCTGGGCCCGTTCCATCAGGTTGTGCAGATCGACGACCGTCACCTGCTGGTTGGCCGTAGTGATCTGCCGGGTGGCCCGGTCCGGGATGTCGCCACGGATCAGTTCGGCCAGCGCCCGCTGGCTGGAACGCAACCGGCGCACAAAGGCGTTCGCGGTGCCAGCACCGATGGCCGGCCCGGCCCAATCCGCCATGGTGGCTGGGTCGGTGACCCGGTCGACGATGAACTCCACAAGTTCGGCGTAGGTGCGGCAGTGCACACCGTCAACCGTCACGGCGCCGTCGCTGCCCACCGGCGCCGCCTCACGCCGCAGCTTCGCTGTGACCTGATGCACCACCAGGGTGTACTGGTTGCGTTCGTCCTCGGCGTCGGCGAATACGTAGGGCAGCAGCCCGTCGGTGCAGAACTCATCGATCGTCCACCAGAAGGCGTGCACACCATCAGTGCGCCCGGTGACGTTGGGGCGCGCGTTGTTGTCGCCCGGCGTTGGGGGCGCGAAGAATCCGACCGACTTGAACGGTGCCGCGGGCAGGCCGAGTCGGGCGTAGCTGTCCCGGAGGCCGTCACCGTCGTCGCCGCTGAGCCTGGTGTTGGGTTTGTCGAGGAACAGTAGATCCTCACCCTTCACCGAGAACACGAGCGCCTTGGCGTTGTGGGCGTGCGCCAGCACCCCGCCGTTGAACAGCGCGTGCAGCAGGAACAGCGCGAACGAGGTCTTGGTCGCAACACCGGAGATGCCGCTGATGGAG
This sequence comes from Mycobacterium adipatum, assembly GCF_001644575.1. Taxonomy (NCBI): domain Bacteria; kingdom Bacillati; phylum Actinomycetota; class Actinomycetes; order Mycobacteriales; family Mycobacteriaceae; genus Mycobacterium; species Mycobacterium adipatum. Next base: position 4,586,864 of record NZ_CP015596.1, on the reverse strand, counting down.
ATGTGTGCGCCCCGGTTGCCGTCGATGAAATCCAGGTCGACGAAGACAGTCTCGCCGTCGCGTCCCGCCCCGACCGGCAGCCTGCGTCGCATCTGATCGAAGTACAGCGCCTCGGATCGTTCGGTGCCGGTGGCGCGCCGAGCCACCGCGCCGGGCCGCGGCGGCACATACAGTTCGGGCTCGACCCGCGTAGTGGTGACCTCGGCGATCTCCTGCACCCGCGCCGGCAGGACACCTTCGGAAACGAGGAACACGTCGCTGCCGAAGGTGGCCCCTTCGTGCCGGGACCGGACATCCGTGACGATGCCCGACGTCATTACCGTGCCCCTGCCGGGCACTTCGCGCGAGGTCGCCACCACATCGTCGAGTTGCAGGTAGGCGTCTGGGTACAGGGCGACGTGGAACACCAGGGGCGTGGCGTCTTCGGTCCCCACTACCTGCCCGACGGCGCCGGCGTTATCCACGTGTGCGTTGGGTGGGTCGCTAGTCACGACGGTCGGCCCCCTCTGCGCTCGCCGCAGATAACGTGGTGACAACGCGCGCAGGTCAGTGATTCGTATGCCGTTGTAACGTTCGAATTACCGACGATAGTCACTAAGCGGGACCCAATTCGGTCAGGGCAGGCCAATTTTGGCCACCGCCTCATGTACCGAAAACGATGCGATGCACTCGTCCTCACTGTGTGCGATCACCCGCACGTCCTCCCCAAGATCAACGGATCATCAAATCTCGCAAACCATAGCTGCGTAGTCTGACAGCGTCGGTGGAACTGAACTGATTGCTCAGGGGCACCCGCTACAACTCTGGCTCGCGCGCATCTCGCGGTCGTCTGAAGCCAACGGATGGAACGCAAGAATGATCGATTTCCAGTCATTGTCACCACCCCTGTGCTAGCTGCGCTAACCTTCGCTACGACGATACCTGGCAAATTAACGTTCGCGATGATATTTATGAGAAGCGACCTCCGGTAGAGGCTACTCGACGGTCTGCACGTCGAGCTGTCGGCGTTCGCGTGTGCGTTTGTGGCCAGGTTTCCGCACGTGAGAATTCGACAGACTCGGCCGACGGTGCTCGGAAATCTAGGGGGATAGATGGGGGAGAAGCCCGGACAGTATCTGCTATGGAACGAGCTACGCGGCGACTGGTGCAACTACGACATTGTCGGCGAGCAATACCACGGCGTGGCCATTTACGGTCTGCTGCCTGACGATTGGTCAAGGGAAGGCTTCGAAACGCAGCGGATGTTCGAACTGGTCCCAGAACCAGCGAATCCGCACGACCGGTGGGCGATCTCTGTGCGCGCCGACGGCAAGACGGTTGGCTACATCCCACGTCAGGACTGCCAGTCATGGGCCAACGTCGTCCGACGGGTTGCCGCCTCCGGCCTGATCGCGATGGTTCCGGGCCGCATCTACGCTCGTGATGCCAAGAACTGGGATGAATGGGACGGCGAGAACGACCCGCCCCGGGAGTTTGCTTCGACCGTGCAAATTAAGCTCGGCGATCCCGACGGCGCGTTGCCGATCAACAATCCGCCGACGGTTCCCTACACCATGATCCCGCGGTCGGCGATCGTGCAGGTCACCAAGGAAGACGAGCACACCGACGCATTGCTGAAGTTCGTCCCCGGGTCAGGGTATGGCACCTTGTTTGTGACCTTGCACGAAAGTGTCTCGGGCCGGGCGGCATCCGCGAAGCCGGTCGTCGAAGTGCGTATTAATGACGAGCGAATCGGTCAGTTGACACCGCAGATGAGCCAGCGGTTCTTGCCAATGATCCGACACCTTGCGTCGCGTGGACTGGTCACTGCATGCTGGGGTGACATCAAGGGATCGGCGGTAGCTGCAGAGGTGCGGATCGACGGCATCAAGGCCAACGAGGCAGATGAAGTCGTCCTTGACGGTGAACCGGTGACGCTGCCGGCGCTGATAGATAAGCAGGACGACCCGGAGACGTATGCACTTCCCGGATGGATCGATATGGCGGTTCAAACCGGCGCGCGGCACTCCTATGAATCTCAGCCCGAATCGACCACGTCCTCCACGCCGGCGGCGCCTCCTCTGCCACCCGCAGCGTGGTACGACGATCCGCAGAATCATCGGATGTTTCGCTATTGGGACGGGCTGCGCTGGACCGAGCACGTGGCACCGAAAGTCAGGTAGGGGCTTTGATACCGGACGCCACGCTGCCGGTCCGGGTGGTCGAGTGGAACGTCGCGATGTCACTCCACAAGAAAGCTCATCTTCTCTCCGACTTAGAACCCACCATTGCGATCCTTCCGGAGTCTGCCAACACCGAGCGCACCCGAAACGCCCTGCGGGATATAGGCGCCACTTCTATCAGGTGGATCGGTACCAACCCAAACAAGGGGTTGCTTGCGGCCAGCTTCGGCGAGTGGCAGCTGGATGTCGACGCCAGCTACGACCCGGGATACCAATGGGTGCTGCCGCTTCACCTCAGTGGGCCGAGGGATCTGCGGGTGCTTGCCGTGTGGGAGATGGACAGGCGTGGCACCGGGTATCCGGAGGCGCGACAACGTGGCTCGGTGCGGGCCGCACTGCCGCATTACGCAGATTTCTTAGCTGGGGACGCCGACCTCAGCCTAATCAGTGGAGATTTCAATGCGTCGGTCATCTGGGATAAGCCGGGGAAACTCCGAAACTTTGGCGATCTGAACCGCGAGCTACAGTACCGTGGCTTTGTCAGCGTGTACCACCATCATCACGGATGGAATTTGGGAGCAGAACCCGATCCCACTCTTTGGTGGCGTCGTAAAGAAGACGCCACCTACCACATTGATTACACCTTCGTATCCCGTCCCGACGCCATCAAGAATGTCGTAACAGGCTCATTCAGCGATTGGATTGCGTACAGCGACCACAGCCCGACGATCATTGATCTGGACGTTCCGTGCTCACAAGACGGTACAAAGTGATCGCCAATGTGGTTGTGGCCGTTGATCCGGCGATTCACGTCGGGAATGTCAGACGTGCGTAGTTCAATCGTCTCGTGGAGGAAATTGAGCCCGGGGGGTCAAGTCATGCCGAGCAGTCCGTCCAGGACGCCATCCTGCATCTGCTCGACGCCGATACCGCCCTTGACGACGTTGCCCGCGACCTCGTCGTCGGCGCCCTTGCCGAGGTGGTGGATGAGAACGGCGGGATAACAGCCGACGTGTCGCCCACGTACCTGACCAACATCACGGTGTCCGGGTTCCGCGGGATCGGCTCCACCGCCAAACTCGACCTCCACCCGGCGCCGGGGCTGACGGTGATCAGCGGTCGCAACGGCTCCGGCAAGTCCAGCTTCGCTGAAGCCGTCGAGCTCGCTCTGACCGGCAGCAGCTACCGATGGCGCGGTAAACAGGCGCTCTGGTCCGAATCCTGGCGCAACCTACACAAGCCGAACCCGTGCGCGCTGCGGGTCGGATTCACCCGCGAGGGCAGCGGGCCGGTCAAAGTCGGAGTCGACTGGGAACCCGAGGCTGAGCTGGCCGATCGCACCCTGTGGACCCAGCGCGACGGTGAGCAGGCAACCGACGGCATCGACAGTCTCGGGTGGGTGGAGGCACTGGAGCTCTACCGTCCGGTGTTGACCTATGAGGAGCTCGGCCGGCTGTTCGATGGGGGACCGTCCGCGCTATACGACGCACTGGCTCAGCTTCTCGGTCTCGAAGTCCTTGCCGCCGTGGAGAAGAAGCTGGCCGCCGACCTGAAAGATGCCAAGGCAGTGCGCGATACGGCTGACTCCGTGCGCAAACAGGCCATCGCCGCGCTATCGGAATCCGACGATGAACGCGCGGCTCCGCTGGTGAAGCTGCTCAAGAAGCACATCCGTCCGCTTGACGAGATCGTGGCCGCGGTGACTGGGTCGGGCCACATCGATCGCGAGGTGATTCGACCACTCGAAACACTCAGCCAGATCGCTGGACCCCAAATCGCGGACATCGAACGCTGCGCCACCCGGTTGCGCACCGCCGCCGAGGCATTGCGGCGCACCGAGCAGGACCTGGCCGCGCTGACCGCCGAACGCGTGGACCTGCTGCACAGTGCGTTGGACTATCACTCCCGCGCGGGGGATACCGAATGTCCGGTATGCGGGGAGGGCCGCCTTGATGCGGACTGGGCTGACCGTGCGAGGACGTCGGTCACCGAGGGTGAGCGATCGGTCGGCGAGTATCGTGCCGCACTAGCCGAAGTGAAGGCTGCCCGTACCGACGCCGATACCCTTGCCGCACAATTGCCGCCCGCGCCGGCGGTCCCCGGTGTGGAGCTCGCGGCGCTCGACCCGTATATCACCGCCGCCGAGCGCGCGCGAACATTACCCGCCGATCACCAGGCATGCGCCACCCATCTCGAAACGGTGCTGCTCGACGCCGTCGGCGCGGCCGAGGCTCTGCGGGGTGAGTCGGCCAGTGCACTGGCCGACCGCGAGGATGCCTGGGCTCCGCTGGCCGAAAAAGTGGCAGCGTGGATCCCGGCCGAGCGCCGAGCCCAAAAACTCGACGACCAATTCAAGGCGATTACCGCTGCGCGCAACTGGGCCACCAAACAGGGCGCCGAGTTCCGAAATCTGCGCCTCAAACCGATTGCCGCGCAAGCCCGTCAGATCTGGGCTGAGCTGCGCCAGGAAAGCAACGTCGACCTGGGTGACATCACGCTGACCGGCACCGCGACCAAACGCAAGGCGGTTCTCGGAGGATCGGTCGACGGCGAGCCGACACAAGCCCTGTCGGTGATGAGCCAGGGTGAGCAAAACGCCGTCGCGCTGGCCTTGTTCCTACCGCGCGCCACCTCGGTCAGAAGTCCGTTCCGTTTTGTGGTGCTTGATGATCCGATTCAGGCCATGGATCCATCCAAGATCGACGGGTTCGTCCGGGTGCTCACCGACATCGCGCGTACCCACCAGGTGGTGGTGTTCTCCCACGACGACCGGCTGGCCTCGGTCATCCGGGAAACCGGGATCGACGCACGCTTGATCGAAGTCGTCCGTGAATCCGGTTCCAAGGTCCGGGCGCGTCTCAACATCGACCCCGCCCGGCGCCTGATCGGCGATGCGTTCGCCATGATCCAGGACGACAAACTGCACGATGATGTGAAGGGCCGCGTCGCGCCGAACCTGTTCCGGATGGCGCTGGAGTCGGCGGCCAAACAGGCGCACTACGCACGGCAGTCGACGTCGGGAACAGAACGTTTTGTCGCCGAGGAGCAGTGGCAGGCGGCGAAGACCACTCGCCAGCGCCTCGCGCTGGCGGTCCTGGGCGATGCGAAGGCCGATGTGTCGGGTTGGCTCGGTGCGCAGCCGGGCCGAAAAAACGTGCTGGACATCGGCAATACCGGCGCACACGGCAAGGTGGGCACGCTGACCAAGGCCGATGTGCGTGACCTCGAACGCGCGGTAGCGGATCTCGTCGGTGCGCAGTGAGCGCCGTCGAGCTGTTGGGTCAGGCGCAACGCATCCTCAATGAACCACGGCCGGATGGCCTTTCCTCGCGCATGGCGGCATTTCTGGCCCGTCAGGCGCTGGAACAGCTCATCGAGCAACGCTGTGAGCGTCTCGGTGCGCCAGTGGCGTGGGCCAGTACACGCAGCAAGCTGGTGGTTCTGAGGTCCCTGGATTCAGAAGAGGCTGCCGACTCTGCTGCGATCGCGTGGAACCGGCTCAGCAGCGCGTGCCACGTGCATGCGTTCGAGCTGCAGCCGTCAGCCGCCGAGGTTAGGCACCTTTGTGGGGTTGTGGCGTCGCTGCTGCCGGCATGAGTGTCAGGCGGTGATTCCGGCCCTCCGCCTTGCGTTCTTTGCATGGCGCGATTGACTGCACCGCATCCACACCGCGGCATCAAGCAGGCGAAGTGTCGAAATCGAGTCGGCCGGTGCGTTGTCTGGACGACTGGCTTCGATCGATTCCCGCACGTTGGGGTCACTCAGGCAGGCACGCAGGGCGACCCAGGAATCGTCCCCGAGATTCAAGGCCGCAATGATGACGCTGTCGACCACAGGGATCAGCCGTGGTCTCTTACGGGCCATGAGCTTGCTTGCCCGAGTTCGGCCGACTTTAGGGAGATCACGCAGCGCCCAGTACAGAGCTTCAGCGTGCGCCACATTCTCGTCGGACACATCCCACAGGTCCACATCGTCGGGCACGGCCGAGAGGAGGTTTTTGAACGTCTCCGCGTCGGTTTCCAACAGGCTGCGGACCGCAGGAGGTGGGAGTGCGACGTCGAGCAGAGTCACCGCCAGTAGGTCCGTTGTGGTGAAGCGATTGCGGTCGTTGTCGGGCAGGGTGTCGTAGGTCGTGGCGGCGAACGGACCGTCGGTGTCGAAGAATTGTTCAACCAGCCGCTGGGCGGGCTCGCAGACGAAGGACAGCACTCGGTCTTGCAGATCGGTCATCACGGCCGCCCGACCGGTCGCGCGTAGCGCTCGTGAACTGCCTTGACCTGGCGCGCCCAAAAAGCCAGCTTGTCGTCAGCGGTGGCTGTGTTGGGCAGCAGCCCTAGTTCAGTGGCGAACTTGTAGTAACCCGGTCCGGGATCGTTCTGGCCGATATAGGACACGATCGCCGACAGCATGACTTTGGAGTCGTCGATCGTGCGTTGCACCGCACCGCCGAGGACTGCCCCCACGGCGGCGCGGTCCCGCTCCAATCCGAAGTCGAACGGGACGTGACCGGCCCGAACCAATGCCGAGTTCAGGTCGCTGTAATTGGTGATGCGCTTCGACTGCGCCTGTTCAGTCAGAAAGCTGATGGCATCGTCGACCATCCGGTCCCACTCGTCGTCGCTGCGTCCATACACCCGCGCATCCTCCCCAAGGTCAACGGTTCATGAAATCTCGCAAACCATAACCGTGGGGTACGACACGGCCGGCGAGATTGCGGAGCTTTACTCGTGTGGCACCGTCCGCCTCGTTGTCTCCAGACTGGCCCGACCGATAAAGCTGTGACGGCGTTCCCTGGCGAATTTACCGATACGTTCGCATCCCCGAAAGTGTGTGTGCGTGATTACATGGCTTCGGTTGCTGGCACAGAAGTATTCGGCTGACGAGAAAGGGCGCCGGTGCTCACCTGGGTGGAGCTTGGGAGCGGGCGTTGGAGGTGGGTGCATTGAAACAGCAGCCATCCGGAATCGTGGTGGTCGGATCGGCATGAGCGCAGCGGAGTTCGACGACGAGTTGTTCGACCGGATATCGGACGTGGTGGGCCCAGGCACTGCGATCCTGACGTTGTCGACCAAGAACCTCAACCGGGTCTCCGCGGTCGACCGCAAAGGGGTGTGGGTCGAAACCGAACGCTCGATGAGTCTCGGATCGGGACCGCAGCTGGTGCCGGCCTGGATGATCGCCGTCGCGTGGGACCGGTTGTGCGACAAGGGGGAGCTGAGTCAGCAGGAGCTACTCAACGAGCTGAACGTCAAGCGGTCAGCGTTTGTGTGTGCGTTGGTGGCGAAGTTCCCGGAGGTACATATTCGGTCGACGCGGCCGACGGTGCTTGAGATGCAGGGGGACCGGTCGGCATGACGCACCTAGCCGGGCAAGCAGACCTGGCGTCGCAGATAAGCGCGGTTGCTTTGCGATTGAATATTCGGGTCTCAGCATGATCGGATTGGTCGCAGTTCTCGCCACAGCTTTCTTGATCTTCCTTCTGGTGGCGGCGATCCATTTTGGGCGGGTCAAGCGAAGCTGGCTCATCACGCTCGCAATTCTCTGCGGCTGTGGGTTATTGGCGATGTTGCTCACTGACTGGCCATCGGGGGTGCTGGCACAATTTTGGGCGGATCATGCCGTGCTGAGCGCGGTTCTCAGTTCATTGCTCCTGGTCGGCGTTGGCTTTCTTGCCTTTGAGGCACACGACACGCGCGTGCAATCCGAACTAGATGACAGCGTCACCGCCGCCGGGATGGGCGGCGTTGTCGACCACGAAGTCGTGATTGCACTGGTGTCGGCACCACAGCCGCCTGACCCAGAGCGATGGGGTGACTGGTCGGCAGATGGCAGGCCTCTACGCTGGCTGCGTGAACGGCGCGGACTGCTGAATCGGCTCGACACCGGAGGCCCATCACCCAGTGATCCGCGCCGCGACCCGCCGCCACGCCACCTTGTGCAGGGCGAGGAGGCCTGGCGCAGGGAGCTGATCGACCAATGTGTGCGGCGGGTGATCGGAGCGTTACGCGACTGGGCACCCGTCTTGGGACGGTCTCGGAACGGCCAGGCCGTGCTGGTCGATTTGGGAAGGCTGCGCAACGAACTTCTGCGAGCTCAAGCTGCGCTTGCCGCAAGTCGCGTACCCGAGGCCTGCCAGATTCTCGCCGACCTGAGGAAAGAATGCCGCATCATCGCACTCGCACTGGAGATGCGCAGCGGCGTCCGTGAGCCTCGCGCTGAGGTACTGCAGACGATGGACGCGCTCGATGAAAGTAGTCAGTCCGCCAAGTGGCTGACGCGCAAACGCGTCAGGCTCGAGCGAGACACCTGGAGGAGTGCGCGGGCGGAAGCCGAAGACGACCTCAGGCGCGGATCACGGCCCCGACCAGCGCGACGCTGAAGGATCCGCACCCCAGGCCACGGCCCCCTGCGACACTGAACCCCGAGGACAGGGGGAATTACCTATGGAGTCGACAACCACGCCGAAGCTCGGAAGCGAGTTCGCCGATGCGCTGGTCTATGCGGCCAAACTGCACGGGACGCAAACCCGGAAGGGCGGGGACATCCCCTACTTCGGGCACCTGATGTCAGTGTCTGCACTGGTGATCGAGGCGGGCGGCAGCCAGACGCAAGCGATCGCGGGGCTACTGCACGATGCCGTTGAAGACCAGGGCGGAAAGCCGACCCTGGCCGAGATCGAAGCGCGTTTCGGTGCGTCCGTAGCCAAGATCGTCGCCGAGTGCAGCGATACAGACGAGGTGCCCAAGCCGCCGTGGCGTCAGCGCAAGGAGAAGTACATCCAGCATTTGCAGGACGTCGCCGACATGACCGTCCTGGTGTCCCTTGCCGATAAGGTCGACAACGCCCGGGCAATCCTCCGAGATCTCCGCCTGCATGGTGAGCAACTGTGGCGACGCTTCAATGTGACGGACCCGCAGGAACACCTGTGGTACTACCGCGCTCTGTTGAGTGCGTTCGAAAAGCGAAGTGACAGTTGGTTGGTAGATGAGCTGCGGCACGCGGTTGACGAGATCGCCGTGCTTGTCGAACCCGCCAGCGGCAGATAGCGCCCTGATCCAGATTTCCCCGCGAATGAAATCAATCGTCTTCTAGCTAGTGCGCCACAACGCCTCGCACAACTGGGCCCGCCATGGCGCGACAGGCCGGTGACAAGTTCACGATGCTTGATCTGCCAAGTCTTTTCGAGTCGATCACCGCTTTCGGGCCGACCAGAGGCGCCTTCCGACGTAGGATGATGAGGGTTTGGACGCACCCGGGAAACCGAGTGTTGGGAACGGGCGGGGCGATTGCAGTGCTTCCGCGGGTGAGGGGATGCGATTGATGAACGATGTTCGTGGCAGACGACCTGGGAAGCGGCCACACGACTACTTTGAGAGCGTCCCCGACTGGAAGGACACCCTGCCCGATTACCGAAGGCTGGCCCGGGAGATCGGACAGGATGTCGTCGCCCGCTCGACTAATCTCATCGCGCACAACGGCCGGGCATTCTGGAAGCTCACCGAGGCAGGCAGTGGAGAACTGGCGTGGCTCGCATTCACCCGACCTGATGTACGGTCGGCACTCGCCCGGCGCAAAGTGTGGACACTGATCCCGCACCTGCAGGAATTCATGGCGAACTGGTTCGTGAGCGTCGACCACAAGCTCACCGAGCAGAGCCAGTGGATACACACGAACATCGATGTTTATGAGGCGCGCGACCTGGCACTCGAGGTGCCGCAGCCGCGCGTGGAGGACATCAAGCGGATTACGCGGCCTGAGGCGCTGATGACCCTCGCTGACATCGACCGGCTCAAGGTGACGACCGTACTGGGCCAGGGAACTGCTCGAGCTTTGAAGGCTCGGCGATGACTCGCCTGAACAAGCAGGAGTTCCTCAAATGGGCGTACGACGACCTACTCACGAACACCACCCGCGGAGTGCTGGCTGAGTACATCGTGGCCAAAGCGCTCGGCATTCGCGATACGACGCGCCTCGAATGGGATATGTACGACCTGGATATCGACGGAGTCGGGGTGGAGGTGAAATCGGCTGCCTACGTGCAAACATGGGAGCAAACCAAGCTTTCAAATATCTCGTTCGGCATCCGTCCCGCAAAGGGCTGGAATGCCCGCACCAACGTCTATGCGACTGACACAAAGCGAAGCGCCGACGTGTATGTCTTCTGTCTGCTCGAGGGTGAGGCCCGCGAACGCATCGATCCGCTGGAAGTGGCGCAATGGACGTTCTATGTGCTTCCTACGATCGAACTTGACCGACAAGTTCCGGAGCAGAAGACAATTGGGCTCGGACGACTGAAAGCCCTTCTTCCGCGGGAGTGCACGTACGATGAGCTCGCGGCCGCCATCCATGACGCAGCAAAAATCAATCGCGGGAGCTGACCGTTTCGTTCACGGCTCCGGACCGGAGTCTGGTCGCCCTATCGGTGCCGAGTTCAGGCGATTCAGTCGTCCGTGAACTCCGACCGCTGCGCGTCGCTGAACGCCGGCATGGCCGCGTCCATGAACCCGCCGCCGTAGTTGACTTTATCCGAATAGATTCGGAGACAGCTGTATTACACCGCGTACTCACACCCGGCCGGCCACACGGCGAGCATCCCCGGCCTTCACTGCGACTGAAAGCAGTCAGTATCAGAGGCGGTCATCGACGAGCACTGTGGTGCTGCCTGGCGAGGACCTAAGCCTCGGTTGCTGGAGGGTCGGAGACGTGGCGGCAATGCCGACCGTTCGTGGCGATACCCAGGCAATGCAATCATGGAGGTCATGGAGCTGCGCCGATGTTAAGGACGAATGCCCGGCCACCTGGGCCGAATAGTGGGGGATGCGGCCGTGACGTGCGGTCGCGCTGGTAGGAACGCCGAACTGGATCAGCATGAGCGGCGATCGAGGGAGCCGCGGGTATAAGAGTTCAGATTCGCCGAATGGAAACCTTCGAGAACTCATATAGCTTCAGATCAGGAGGGCGCCCGTGTGGTTGACAGTTTTTAAGTGCGGTCTGGTGGTATTCATTGCTGTCGGCGTCGCGATTCTGTTGATCGCTTACGTTCGTAGGAGCCCGAAAGTGAGATTTCGTGCCGAACCTGACCCGAACCTAGGGTCGTTGTCGACGATCGGAGTTCCGCCCACTCCACTCCCGGAGTGGGCGTATTGGGCTGACGATGACAATGACGATGCGAATCGCGAGTCGCCCCCTAATTAGGACAGGCGTGGTCGAGTTCGACCAGACTTTCCTGAAATTTCTGACCAATTCGGGAGTATTCACTGACAGATGCCGGAGGCGACGGATCCAGCGGAGACATAGCCGACGATTCGGCTCGGTATCGCGGGATCAGGGCTGACGTCTGGCCGGCCAGATCGGCCAGTTCGTCGGCTCGCTCCGCCAGTGCCGCATCGTCCTTGATTTGGTCGGCAAGTTCTTGAAGCCGCGATGCCCACCTCTTGTAGTCGTCGACGCTGGTTTCGACCTGCTCGTCGGTGCGCTCACGAACGTCTTCGTTGAATTCGTTGTTGTAGTCGATCATCAGCCGCGCGGTTCCGCAATCTGAGGTCGGATGATTCGACGTTTGGCACCCGACAACGGCCATAGCTATGAACGTGACTGAGCCGATCCCGGTGACCAGACGCCACTTCGATCGTGTCGGTGTCGTGTTGAGGCGCGCCACTACCGCGGCCGATGCATACTCGGAGGTACTTCGCCTGTACCGGGAGTCGGCGTCATGGATACGGGCGGGAGGCCGCTGTAGCCGCCGACGGGGACGCCTTCCTGAATAGTGAACTGACCGCCGCACCCGTCAGGAAGATAGTAGTCAACAGTAGGATTACGAGCAGACAAGGATACGATTTCCTGTGGGATAATTGGCTTCCAATTGTTGTCGAAATTTGTCAGATCAGGCAGGCCATCCAAGCTGCCCCTCGTGCCGTTCCTACTGACGTCACCATTGAATGTCACTTGGGTATTACGTTGATATTCGTACACATTCTGTACCCAGCGTTCCTGCTTCCACACGCCGTTGTCATTGACCATCCGAGTGTGGGTTGTCGCTTCTTGGCCGACAATACGAAACTTGTATTCCTCTCGGTACTCAGCGTGCGGTGCCGATGCATCCTGGATCCAGTGTTTTCCCGGTGTGTACATGCCAGTCGTACCGCCCAACTTTGTCCGATCATCACCGACGGGTAGTGGTCGGTATTGGGAACTCAATGGTGGCGGTTGATCGCCGACGTATGGCGGTGCGACGACACTTTCCCAATGCCCAAACCGCTGGTCGTCGATAAACCGATTGGGCGGCACCTCCTGCTGCACTTCGCTGCCAAACTGCGCATGCGGCTCGTCGACTTCGTTATCCACCGCGTCGAACCGTGGCGCTTCGGCAGGGAGCCTTCCGGCGCCCCAGCTTGCTGGAATGATGGCGTCCAGAGCAGCGGCTTCCGTGCTGAGTTTTTCGCCGACTTGAGAGTCCTCGGCGACAAGTACGACAGCAAGCCGGGTTATTTCTTCTCGATGTTCCAACGCCTTGGCCTGCCTGGCGTCGTAGTCCGACGCCACGGTATAGGTGTTGTTGTCGACGACCGAAAGGTCGTTACCGACCGTGTATCCGTCGCGCTCCGCAAGTTCGATCGCGTCCTGCACCCGACTTCGTGCGGCATGGATGTCTTGCGCTCCGGCGTCAGCCGCCCTTGCCAGTCCGTTTCGCATGTGGTCGGTCGCCCGCCAGATAATGCCTCGATCGCCGTAGGCTGCTTCTCTCGCTGCATCAGCACTGTCACCGTCCCATTCGGTTCCGCCCGGCGCTGACAGCGATTGACAGTGAGCATCGGCGACGGCATCGACGCCCTGCGCGCATTGTCGATATTCTGCGGCGGCAGTGGACAAGTCAGTGATTGCATCGGTCCACTCTTCGATATCCGCCCTTGTGGGCAGACCCGCCGGTGCGACTGCGTTGGGTGCAACCGCGGGAACTCGTTGCATACCGAGGTCCCCGGATTTGATGCTCACATCGTTCTCGCGACAGCGTCGGATTCGCTGGAGTCGGTACGCGTGTAGTTCGCGGCGGCCGCCAATGCTGCTTGGGCGTGACGGTCGATCCTGGTTTGATACGCCGTCCCCAGCGCGGCGACCGCTGCCGCAGCCTGGCGAATTCCCTCGCCAGATGGTCTTCCACTCGTTGCGCCGCCGGTGGTCGTGGCATCGGATAACTGTGCCGCGCCAAACCCGAGTTCAACCGACGCCGAGTGCAGCCCATCGGGGCTTACGCGAAGTGGCTTTGACACCGATCCCCCCTGACCATCGACCTGCATGTCTGACAAGGCTCAGGGAGGTGCCCCAGATGTGCTCGTTGAAAATCCCCCGTGAGCGACCGCCATTGTAGCGGCCGTCTACATCCGGTGGTTTTCCTGCGAGCTTTCTCCTCGTGCTAGGGACGCGGCGCGGTACTGTCCTTCAACGTTGACCGCCGCGGAACATTGCAAGTCGCATAGCGCTGGACCACCAACGGGTCCCCCTCAAGGCGGTTTATTCCTCCGACAACTCCACCCGCTGCTCGTCACTGAACGCCGGCATCGCCGCGTCCATGTCGGCGAGCTTCGCATTCCGATACCCCCGCACATTCCCCGACATCGCGGCCATCGCTTCCCGCGACTTCCCGCGGCCGTAGGTGACCGCCTGCTCGGCCTTGACGCCGAGACCGCGGCCGACCTCCACGGCATCCTGGTCGGCGCCCATGTAGAGGAACTCCCAACCGAATTCGTTCGTCTGCTGCTCGACCAGCGACTTGATCGCCGGCCTGCTCCATTCGTGGCTGGCGTTCTCCAGCCCATCGGTCATGATCGCGATGATCACCGAGCCCGGCCTGTCCTCCTCGGCACGCGCGGAGATCTCGGCCGCGGTATCGGTGATCAGCTTGCCCATCGAATCCAGCAGTGCCGTCGAGCCACGGGGATTCAGCGCCAGTGGCGGCACCTCACCGACGGGTACGTCGTGATACACCACCTCATACTCGTTGTCGAACTGCGCCAACGTGACTCGACATTCGCCGTCGCCGCCACGCTGTTCGGTGAGGAATGCGTCGAACCCGCCGACCACGTCGGACTTGATCGACTGCATGGAACCGGACCGGTCGAGCAGGAAGGCGATCAGGGTGAGGTTCTGGTTCGGCATAGCGATTCCTTTCGTTGGGCGACTATCGATTTCGTCGAGGCTTGAATCGCATCGGCTCTGGCGGGTCGGCCGGCGGTAGGGGAGTGCGGGCGTGCTTGTCGTTGCGGGCGCGTTTGACGTCTTCGGCGGTGATCCGGTCACCGGAGGTGACGTACGGGTTCAGCCTCGGCGTGCTGGCCAGGCGTGGGCCGACCGCGTTCTCGGTCAGGCCCGCACTCTTGCCGGCGGCGGCGATGGACATCTCGTCGTCGACGACGGCGCGTGCCAGTTGCTCGTCGAGCAGCTGACTCACCTCGGTCAGGACGGACCGGAGGTGACGTAGGGCGTGTTCTGCGGATGTGGCGCGCTCGGCCTGTTCGAGGTCGTCTCGGATGCGTTCGTAGCGGCTCATGACCGAGTGTACCGCACAATCTGCGGAGTCCGCAATAACTGCGGATTCTGGTTCAGTGCATGTGCGCCACCAAACCAGAATGAGCGGTCTCGCCGGCCTCCCGCGGCGCATGGTCGAACTCGCACTTCACGATCCGCTGCGCCAACTCCGGCACCGCGTAGATGTGGTCGAGCCGGAACCCGTTGTCCCCGGGCCGGCTGAACCACGTGTACTCCCGCACTCCGAGATGCAGCGCCCGCCACACGTCGAGATAGCCTGTCGCGCTGAGCCGTCCGGGCATCTCCGGCCCGATGAACTTCGATCCCCGCGGATCCTTGTCCAGATCGTTGTTGCCGGTGTTGAAATCACCGATCAACAGGTCGACACCGGCAGAACGAGCCTTGTCGATCAGCGCCGCCCAATAGGGGAGTTTGGCTTTCCCCTGCGGCATGTACACCCCGCACACGTAGGCGCCGTCGATCTCGGCGCACCACAGATGTCGCGGGTGCAACGCATCACCGAAGGCCCACGACCGCTCGATCCCGCCGCGCGCCGCGATCAGCACGGTGTTCACATTCGGCGCGACACGCGGATGCGAGGTGTCGTAACCGGCCTCCGTGAGTCGGTTGATCAACCCCGCGCCGGCGGCGTTGGCGCGGAACTCGGTGATCACCAGGATGTCGGCGTCATACCCCAGCAGTCGGGCGGTCAGCGCCTCAGCGTGCTTGGTGCCGCCTTGGCGGATGTTGAGTGTGGCGATCCGCGTGGTCATCTCGGTCTGGTCCCTCCGCTCGCCGTGGTGAATCCAGCGAGCCGATCAGTATGAGGGTGGGCACCGACAAGTCCCGCTGCGCGTGCGTGGACGACGGCACGGGACGGCAATTGCTGCACCGAACCCCTCCGGCGGCGCGATAGCGTATCCGTGGGGAAGGGGAACAGTCGGCGGTGCTGCTCAGTGATATCGAGTCCTGGAATGTGGGCGCGTTGCAGTCGATCGCGCATGAACTCGGGGACGAGCTGACGACGATCGAGGGCGTGGCCTCCGATCTGGAGCTGATTTCTCGCCTGCCCGGGTGGGAGTCGCCGGCCGCCGACGCCGCCCGCGGCAAGATCGCCGAGTCCACCGGCAGGGTTCTCGACGACGCCGCGGTGATCGGCGCCGTGGCGCAGCTGGCATCGGAGACCGCGGCGGCGGTCGCGACGGTGCAGGCCGGTGTGGACGCGGTGCGCGCCGATGTCGCAGCCCAGGGCGGGTTTCTGGTGCTCGCCGACAACGGCGATGTCACCGTCACCGGTCCTCCGGATGTGCGTGAGGAACTCAAGCACGTCGCCGAGGACATCGAGACGCGGGCCAAGGCGCTGATCCACCAGGCCGAGGACATCGACGCCGACTGCGCCGAGGTGTTCGGCCACGTCGAGAACGGTGACATCACCGCGCGCGGAGCACCGGATTTCGCAGCCGCCCAAGAGATGGGCCGTGAGCAGTCCGGATTGTCCGCGCCGTACCCACCTGATGGTGAGGGTGTGATGCCCACCGACGTGAAGGCGTGGTGGGATGCCCTGTCGGAGGAGGAGCAGGCAAAGGTCCGGTCCGAGCATCCGGAGTGGATCGGCGACCGTGCCGGTGTGCCCACCCCGGTGCGCAGCGAGATCAACAAGGGACAACTCGACCAGGAGCTCGCCGACGCGCAACGGTCCGTCGACGAGATTCCGACCTTCCAGGAGTACGCCGGCGCCGGAGTTGGCGGCCCCGGTTCGGCTTCGAAGCGCGCCGAATACGACCGCATGGTGGCGGATCGACACGCTCGGCTGGACGAAGCGAGGGCATTGAAGGGGGCCATGTCCTTGGACGGCAACCCCGACATGGACTACGACCCGGATAAGTATCTAATGATGCTTGAATATCCCGACGGCCGGGAGACTCGGGCCGCGATCGCGGTCGGCAACCCCGACACCGCCGACCATGTCAGCGTCACCACGCCGGGCGTGGACACGAGGGCCACCAGCATGCCCGGCATGGTTGACGAAGCAGATGCGTTGCGCACAGAAACACGGGCCCAGCTGGACTTGGCTGAGCGGTATGACGAAGAAGTTTCGACCATCGCCTGGCTGGGCTACGAACCACCGGGCAAAGACATCTCGGTGTTGGAGGCAGGATTCGAGACCCGAGCCAACGAGGCCGCACCCGATCTGGCCGAGTTCTACCGCGGCATCAATGCGACCAACGAGCACGGATCCGACGTCCACTTGTCGGCGTTCGGCCACTCCTACGGATCGCTGACCACCGCCCAGGCGCTCAATGAGCTCGGTCACACGGGCGTCGTCGATGACGCGGCCTTCTACGGCTCACCGGGACTGGGACACACAAACGAGGTCGGCGGTTACATCGGCACGCACGGCGTACCGCTCGAAGTGATGCGGCCGATCATGGACGAGCCCGATATGTTCCTGCCTGACGGCCATTCATACGTCATGACCGCACCCGGTGACTGGATATCCGGCGACCCGAAGCTGGGCCCTTTCGGGTTGCCGTCGGCAGGCGACCTCGGTCAGTTCGGGCCCAACCCGACGACGCTGCCGCTGGAACAGCTGTCGTCAAACGCTGCGGTGAGCCCCACCGACAACGTGTCCCGCACCGGAGCCGAGGCCCACGCTGATTACCCGCGATCGGACAATGGTGTCTTGCGAACCACCGGATACAACCTGGCCATCATCGCGGGCGGGTTGGCGAACGTACCGTTGGGTGAAGACGGTGGAGAAAGGTTGGTGCGATGAGGACGACGCGAGTCGCTGGTCTGTGGCTGGCGGTAGCGTTTGCGGCCGCGACCCTGGCCCTCGCTGGCTGCGGCGGTGGCGACAGTTTCGGCTCCGACCCCAGTTACGACTCCCCGATAATCAACGAGGATGTACCCAAGGTGGATATCAAGAACCTGCCCGATATCGAAGCCACCCGCGCCCAGATGCTGGACCTCATCGAGCGGGTCCGCACCGAGGTCTCCCGGCTGGTACCCGCGAGCGACCCATGGACCTGGCGTCGTGAAGAGTCGCGGGGCGCCTGTGACAACAACGGGCAGAGGGGGGTCCGGATGTACTTCGCGAACCTCACCTCACAACATTCGTTCACCGATGAGGAGTGGGCGCTCGTGCTGCCCGCCGTCGAGCGTCTGGCTGCTGAAGAGGGCTTGACGAACGGTTCAGCCATGCACAATTCTTCAGGTGCCCATGATATTCGGATCACCAGCGACGACGGTCGTGAGCTGAGGTTTGGCTCGATCGAGGCGTCACTGATCACGGGCACCATTGCGTGCCGACTGCCCGCCGGGGGGAGCGGCGCGCCATGAGTCACGAGAGCATCGTCGTGTCGACGGCCCAGGTCCGGCTGTCCGCTGATCAGATGGCGGTAGTCGCCGGCGAGGCGTCCTCCAATCGCGCGGCGGTCGCCGACAGTGTCTCGACCCAAGGCGCGGCCTGGAAGGAAAAGGGCACACCCGGCTTCGGGAAGTTTATCGACGTGCTGGAAGCACAGGCGGCACGGCTACGTTCTGACCTGACGGCCCTGGGTGATTCGTTACGCGCCGCTGCCGATGTCTATGACCGGCAGGACCAGGAGGCCGGCGGGGCTCTCGATACTGCGGTGCGGTACGAGTAGGGCGACAGATCAATTCGGCTCACCGCGTTAGCTCACACGCCGGCCCGCGCAACGGCTCCCCGAACCGCGCCCGCAACGCCACCAGCGGCTCGACCGTCCGTGTCGCGACATCCACCCGCTGCACCAGCGTCCCGGTCATTAGCACCCAGGAATGCCCGGCCGCGGTCAACGGCCCACGAGCACACGAGGGTGATTGGGTGTCCCTATGGAGCTAGGGGCGGAGTATCAGCGCGCTCGTCGCGATGAAAAGCACCGCGCGGTTGCGCCGCGTCCCGGCACTGCGTGCCATGCTGGCCGCCGGAAAGTCCCAGCGTGAGACCGCCCAGGAGTTGGGTGTCAGCCAGCCCGCAGTGAGCCAGCAACTCAAGTCCGCCCCGAAGCTCGACGACGACATCCACCGTGAGGCGGTGCTGCTCTGATGGATCGCAAGGCGGCCAAGGAGTTACTGCACATTCAGGGGTGGCTCGCCGACGAGGTCAACCGCCAACTCACGTGGCTGACGCTGTCGCGCGATCTGCCACCATGGAAGCGCTCTTTGGAAGTCCTCTTCGCTGACGCCGAATTGGCCCTGACGAACGAGACCGGGTAACGCTTGATTCGGTGTCTGGGTTGACTCTTCGGCCTCGTACGTCGAACGTACTGATAGCGCCACACATCGCCGCTTCGGCCGCCTGCGTCAGTCGTCCGACAACTCTGACCGCTGGTCCTCACTGAACCCGGGCATCCCAGCATCGACATCGGCCATCTTTGCGCGGCGGTACCCCCGCACGTTCCCCGACATTGCAGCCATCGCCTCCCGGGACTTCCCCCGGCCGTAGGTGACCGCCTGCTCGGCTTTGACCCCGAGATCCTTGCCGACCTCGACGGCATCCTGATCGGCGCCCATATAGAGGAATTCCCAACCGAATTCAGTGGTCTGCTGCTCGACGAGCGATTTGATCGCCGGTCGGCTCCATTCGTGGCTGGCGTTCTCCATGCCGTCGGTCATGATCGCGACGATGACAGAACCCGGCTTGTCGTCCTCGCCGAGTGCGGCGATCTCGGCTGCCGTGTCGGTGATGAGCTTGCCCATCGAGTCCAGCAGCGCGGTGCTGTTGCGTGGATTCAGTTCCAGCGCAGGCACTTCATCGACGGGCAGGGCGTGGTAGACGACCTCGTATTCGCTGTCGAACTGGGCGAGGGTCACGCGGCATTCGCCGTCGCCGGCGCGCTGCTCGGTGAGAAAGGCATCGAAGCCGCCGACCACGTCGGACTTGATCGATTGCATCGATCCGGAGCGATCCAGCAGGAAGGCGATCAGAGTGAGGTTCTGGTTCGACATGGTCGGTTCCTTTCGGTGGTGAACTAGCGAGGCTTGCTGTTTCGGCGCGGCTTGAACCGCATCGGTTCGGTCGGGGGAGCGGGTGGCAGTGGAGTCTTGGCGTGCTTGTCGTTACGGGCGCGTTTGACGTCTTCGGCGGTGATCCGGTCGCCACTGCTGACGTACGGGTTCAGCCTCGGCGTGCTGGCCAGGCGCGGGCCGACCGCGTTCTCGGTGAGCCCGGCACTTTTCCCGGCCGCCGCGATCGACATTTCGTCGTCGACGACAGCACGCGCCAACTGCTCGTCGAGTAGCTGGCCGACCTCTGTGAGAACCGACCGAAGGTGTTGCAGGGCTTGGTCTGCGGAGGTCGCAGTCTCGGCGTGTGCGAGGTCTGCGCGGATGTGTTCGTACCGGCTGGGCATGTACCACAATACCGCACAAAGTGCGGAATCCGCAATAACTGCGGATGCAGGAATCGGTCATGGCCAGTCCTGCACGACGGCTACCAGGCCTGAATGGTCGGTTTCGCCCTTCAACCGTGGGGCATGGTCGAACTCGCAGAACCCAATCCGCTGCGCGAGGTCCGGCGCTGCGTACACGTAGTCGAGTCGAAACCCGTTGTCCTCGGGCCGGCTGAACCACGAGTACTCGCGGACATCGGGGTGCAGCGATCGCCACATGTCGGTGTATCCGGAGTCGATCAGGCGGCCGGGCATCTCCGGTCCGATGAACTTGGCTCCGTGCGGATCCTTGTCGAGATCGTTGGTACCGGTGTTGAAGTCGCCAATCAGCAGGTCGATGCCACTCGTCGGGGCATCCCGGATCAGCGCCTCCCAGTAGGGCAACTTCGCGGTGTTCTGCGGCATGTACACCCCGCACACGTAGGCGCCGTCGATTTCGGCGCACCACAGATGTCGCGGATCGAGCGACTCGCTGAACAACCATGACCGGTCGATACCGATGCGCGCGGCGATCAGCACGGTGTTCAACTTCGGCCCGACCGCGGGATGCGAGGTGTCGTAGCCGGCCTGCTCCAGACGGTCGATCAGCCGCGCGCCGGCCGCGTTGGCGCGGAACTCGGTGACCACCAGGATGTCGGCGTCGTAGCCAAGCAGTCGGGTGGTCAGCGCCTCGGCGGACTTGGTGCCGCCGTGTCGGATGTTGTTCGTCGCGAGCCTCGTGCCCACTGGAGTGTCCTCTCGCTCGACGTGGAATCTCCAGCGAGCCGATCAGTATGAGGGTCACCACCGACAAGTCCGCTCAGCTGGGCGAATCCATCCATCGGGGCGGGAACCCGATGTCGAGACGCACGCTGGCCTTGTACCCCGACCACGTCGCAATTCCCGGTGGCTGACTCCCGTAGATCCCACGCGCCGCGGCGGCGACGCGCTGGTACTCGGTCGGCCAACGGATCTCACCGGCGATCTGCTCCAGCACCCCGCGGTCACGGCCGAGCACTCTGTCGACGAGGTCGACCGCCGGCAGCGCATGGCGTTTGTCGGTGTTGCACCGCGCACACGCCAACACGAGATTGGCCAGTCCGTCGATACCGACAAGTGACCATGGCAGCACATGGTCGATCGGGTTGTCGGCCGGCAGATGGGTATCGCAGTAGAAGCAACGCGCGCCGAACGCATCTTTGAACGGACCACGTACCGCGGCCAGCGCCGTGCGGTCCCGCCCGAACAGGTGCCCGGCGATATCCGGCACCTCGGCGGTGAGGAACTTGTTCATCCGTCGCACATCGTCGACCCACATGATCTCCAGCGCGGGCTTGAGCAGACCGGCCAGCCGGGCGAGACCGGCTGCCACCCCCGGCATCAGCACGATCGCGTCATTGTGGGCACGCAACGTACGCCGCGACACATTCGAGTGCAGGAAGCTGTCGTCGTACAGGAACGGATCGGTGAGGTCGCCGCCGGGCAATCGTTGCAGCCGGTACAGCGGCTGCTGAGCCAGGCACAAGCCGATCTCGTCAATGGACGTCTGGTAGACCTCCGGGGCAGCCATCATTGCCACGCTCAACGAGGAGGCCGGCGTGGCGGCGCGCAACGCTCTGACGGCACGCGGGATTCGCTCTTTCTCGCCGCTGGACTGGCGCAGGTCATGCCCCTCGAATGGGCGGACCTGGCGCCAGTACAGCTGGAGGACACGGTGCGCGAGATCGGGGATCGAAACGGCCAGTTGGTCCGCCGGGTGCTCGGGCAGGTTCTCGATGCAATGGTCGATGAGCGCCATCAGCGTTGCGAGCTTGTAGGTCGCGACCCGCAGGCCGGTCTCCAGGATCGCCACCACACGCTGCCCGAGCAGCAGGGGATCGATGGCGTCCGGCACATTGCTTTGGTACCACGAGGCGGGTCTCAAGGACCGCTGAAGTGGGTCATTCCCAGTCGACCGCGCCCAGACTGCTTGAGTCAGACCTCGTCGTGATGTTGCGGCACCGCGGGCGGCGCATCGGGCCGACGGAGCACTGCGTATGCCGCCCAGATCCGACCATTGATCTTGATGTGTGACGTTCGGAAGAAAGCGATCGCGATCACGACTGTGCCGCAGATGAAGATCAAGTACAGGTTGGACGGCCACCTGTCGAGACGGGCAAGGAACAGAAGCGCCAGCGCCGACACGCATCCCGTCCAATAGAAACGACGCTGTATGGATGCCGTTGAAAGTTTCCGCGACTTGAGGATGGGAAAGGCGCTGCCCACAATGCCGACGACGAAAGACGCTGCGGCGCAGAGAATAATACCCGTCTCAACCAACGTGCTGCTCACTTCCCATTTATCAGACGAGTGTCTCCGCCGCTCTGCCTCATCGCCAACTCTCTCCCCACCTGGCCCCGCCGCACGAGAGACCGGCAGTCACGATAGCTCCGACACGTCCGGTCAGCATCCCGCGTCCGCGACGGCGTCGGTTCGATACCTTCGAGACCATGACCGCGCATCCCCGCGACGCCCTCTCGGCACGAGAGAAACTGCTTGTGGAGGGCCTGCATGACTGGCTCAAGCTGTGGCAGGTCCACCGACACGTAGCCGAAGAAAATCTCTCGTCCAGCCTTGAAGAGGTTCAACAGACGGTGATGGGACTGGTTCTCTCGCTGATAAGTGAGGGCGTCGCCGAGATCGGTGGCCTGCGTGAGCACGGTGCGCGCTTCGAGCGGTGGAGCGCATCACCAGATGCATCGTTGCGGCGGCTATCGGTCGAATACGTAGACAATTTCCATGACCGTGCCGGTTGGCCATGGACTGTATGGCTGCGCCTCACGGACAACGGGAAGTCGTTGGGCAGGACCCACCAACACACCTACGCGCTGTGGCTACAGGACGTCCGGGCGCGCGGAGTCGAAGAACGAGCATTACCCCTGTGGCTCGAGCCGGGCGGCACGCAGCCCTGAGCGGCGCCTGTCCCTCAGCGCGCACTCACCCCGGGTCCGCTTCGCCCCGGCACTGCTTGCGCTGAGCCGGGAACTTGTCGGTGGCAGCTGTCATTCTGTCCGGCTGTCATGCGCACATCCGGTGCAGCCGATGGTGAATGGAGCGGAACGGTGAGTAAGGGTTCATCCGGCGGGTCTGGAGGGGCGGGCGTCCTGTTTGTCTTTGTCGTCGTACTCATCGCCGCGGTGCCGAAAGAGGTCTGGATCGCCCTCGGGGCCCTGGCGGCGTTCATGTTGGTCTGCTGGATCGCCTCCGCGGCAATCAAAGCCGCGGAACAGCGCCGTGCAGAGGCCGAGGACCGAGCACGCGTGGAACGCGCGGCGCAGGCAGCGGCCGCTAAGCGTGACCGCGAGGAGTGGGAGCGCAGGGATAAGCAGTCGCGCATCGATCTGCTCGGCCACCGGAATGCCGTGCTGATGGAGTCTGCGCTGAGCGCGGTCAAAGAGGTGGCTGGCTCCGAGGCCGCGCGTGCTGGGTGGCTGGGCGACATCGACTTCAGCGCCGATATCGCCGGCATCGCCGACGGCTTCGCGAAAGCACACGCCCTGAGTGCCGTCACCGGCAAGCTGTCAGTGCTGGACAAGCCCAGTGCTGATGACCGCAGACTCCTCGCCGAGGCCAGAACCACCATTGCGAACCTGGAAGGCGCCGCCCACGAGCGAGTCGCGTTGATCGTCAGGTGCGCCACCGAGGCGCACCTCATCGACGAGTCGCTGCGCACCGAGCGCGAGGACGCCCGGGTCGCCGAACAGCGGGCCGAGTTGCACGGCAAGCTCAGCGCGATGCTCTACGGCATCGAGGCCACACCGGAAGCCGCGCCGACGGACTCGGCGGTCGAGGCGGTCATGGCGCGGGTGCAGGCCTACCGGGAGATCAAGAGCCAGATCGAACGGGCGCGCGACACGACACCCTGAGCGCCTGGCAGCAAAGTCCAAGCAAGCGAAAATGTCATACCTGACTGGAATAATTGCAGGATGTCGCAAAGAATCCGCCTGCACATCCTGGAGGCCGCCGATTGGAAAGACGGTATCATCACCCTGCTCGAACCCACGTCGCCCTACCGGCCCTGGCAGTACGCCTTCGGGGAGTCCCGGCCGGGCGATTACGCGATAGTCGTGCTCGGCACCGACCCGGCGTCGGTGCTGACAAAGCTGGCCCGCATCGACCACGAGGGTCCGCTCGGTGGCGCCTTGCTACGGGATTATCGCCTTGATCTCGTCGATCTGACGACGCTTGCGATGGTGCTCGACCTGCCCAGCGCGTTCGACAGCTGGCGATTCGACGACGATGACGCCGAGCGGGCTATCCTCGCGCTGCACGAGACCCCGATACACGGCCGGGTCGCCTATCGCTGGGGACACTCATCGGTGGCGGCCGCGCGAATCCTGCTCCGCTGCAACGGGAAGTGCGCCTGCTGCGCCGAGGAGATCGACCTCAGCGGGCACGATGCCCGTGACCGGGTCCACGTCCACACCGTGGACCCGATACCGAGGCCGGTGCCGGACTCGCCGATCAGGACGTACGACAAATCGGGGCCCGCGCGGCCGTATCAGGCCTGGCTGCGGGAGTCGGCGCGCGACTGGCCGGGCGTGCTGTGCGACCGTTGCCACGTGCGCATGCGAGACGGTCACTTCCGGTCGCTCATCGACTTCCAGTTCAATCGGCATCCCGCGTGCGGTGAGTGTGGGGCGCGGCGCACCCAGTCGATCGGGTACGGCATGCCCATGAATCCGGAGTCATGGGCGCCGTGGCGGACCATGGGTGGCTGCTGCCCGCGCGAGGAGACCTGGCGCTGCGAGGTCTGCTTGCATGAGTGGTAGCTGCTACTCGGTCGCCTCAAACCCCGGCCCGCGCAGCGGCTCCCCGAACCGCACAGGCCGCCGGTGACGAAACCGAGCAGCTCTGCGGTGCTGACCTGATCACCACCGATGCTGAACAGCACCGCGTTCAGAGGCTCGACCAGCCCAGCCAGCCAGTCGATCACGTCGCCACCCCCAACCGTCGCACCGCGTCCCGGAACACCGCATTCGGATTCGCCTCGGGCAGCACGTCCAGCACCGCCCGCAGCGCCTCATCGCCGCTGACCCCGCGGACCCGGGCACCGTAGAGCGCCGCGACGGTCGGGGTGCGGCTGTACGCCTCGACGCAGTGCAACAGCACCGTGCGGCCCTGCGCCCGGAGCTCTTCGACCGCACCGACGGCGTCGAGCAACACATGATCGAGGTGCGGGTTCTCGTCGGCGTCGACGCTGTCGATGAGCCGGACCTCGACATGCGGCATCCCGGTCGGCACATCGGCGTCCGCCACCCGGCACAGCGACACCACCGCATCCACCTCGGCCGGCAACTTCCGCAGCGCCCCGATGCCACCGATCAGCACGCCATCGTCAAAGGGATGGGTGACAAGGGCATCGGTGCGATACCCCGCATACGTCGGTCCGGTGCTCGTCGCACCCGGGCGTTGGATTGCCGTCGCCAGGCCGACCAGATCCCGTGCGGTCATGCCGGGCCAGCCGTGCAGCCGGCTGCGCCACTGCAACGGGACAGCCGACGCCCCGTATGCGGCGCCGAGCAGTCCGCCGGCGATGGCCGCGACGGTGTCGGTGTCGAAACCGGCACGCACGGCCGCGTCGAGCCCAGCGCGCAGGTGCGCGGGCCCGCCACCGCGGGTCGTGACGATGGCCGACCACGCGGCCTGCAGTGCGGCGACCACCCAACCGTTGTTGGGGATCTCGGCGGGACGGAGCGCCTCGGCGTCATCCAGGCGAGCAGTCCACAGGGCTCGACGGTCGGCGTCGAGGTGGCGCAGTCCGACCCGGACGTCGAGTTCGGTGGTCAGTACCGCGTGCCGGATCGCGCAGCACCACAACACGGCGGCGTCACCCGCGTCGGGGTCGAAATGGGTGAGCTCGCTGATGGCCCGCGCCGCGGTCACCATGGCGTCCTCGTCGTCGAGGTAGGCCGGCGCCACCGGAGCGGTACGCATGAGCGAGCCGTTACCGGCGGTGCGGCCGGTGCGTTGGTGGTGATCCGCCGACGCCGCGCGGGCCGCGACCGCGGTGATCGGTGCGTGCCGCGCCGCCGCCGACAGCACGGACCGGGTCTGGATGCCGACATCCTTGGCGGTCAACGACCATGTGTGCCAGCGAGACACGATCGCGTCCTGGGCCGCCTCGTCCTGCAGATCGGCGCCGGTCGCGGCGACCTCGGCGATGGCGATGGCCATCGCGGTGTCATCGGTCCACTCGCCGGGCTCCCACGGCCCGCCGCCGGTCATCTCCACCGGCAGTTCGGCGCCGCGAGGCGGTTGGAACTCGTACGGCGCCCCCAGGGCGTCGCCGGCGGCGGTGCCCAGCAGCACGCCCTCGGCGCGATCGTTGCGTGATGTCATCTCGAGCCTCCCCAATTTGCGCGAATCTGCGCTAATTGATGGTTGACTGTACGCTGAGGCACTGACATGGACAACGGAAATGCTGTGAGCAGCAGCGGGCGGGCCCTCACGGACTACCCGCGGCCTTCTGTTGCCGTCGACACCGCGGTCCTCACGCCGGACCCCGACCTGGGTCTGGCGGTGCTGCAGGTGCGTCGCGCACACGGCAGGGGATGGGCGCTGCCGGGCACCTTCTTGCACGAGAAGGAGACGCTCGCCGAGGCGGTGCAGCGCTCGCTGGCCGACAAGGCGGGCATCCAGGGATTGGCGCCACGCCAGCTGCATGTCTTCGATGCGCTCGGCCGCGATGATCGGGGTTGGGTGCTGTCCGTCGCGCACGTTGCGGTGGTGCCCGCCGACAGGGTGTCGACGCGCTTCACCGAGGTGACCCGCCTGGTGCCGGTGGGCGCGCCCGGCCGGCTGGTCTACGACCACGCCGAGATCATCGCGCTGGCTGTCGACGATGTGCGCGCGCGCCACGCCGCGGGCCCTGACCCGGACCGCCTGCTCGGCGAGGAGTTCACGCTGCGGGATCTGCGGCGGGTGCACGAGTCGATCGTGGGGGAGTCGTTGCAGCGCGACACCTTCCGTCGCGCCATGGAGCCGCACCTGGAGCCCACCGGTGAACGGGTGGCCCTCGGTCGGGGGCGTCCGGCTGAACTGTTCCGGCGCAACGCACATCGCACCTGACTTGACTTTCAAGCGGCGCTCGCCGGCGCCAGCATCTCCTACTGATGGCCGTGATCAGGCCCTGATCACGGCCACCAGTGCAGCGTCGATGATCTTGTCGTCACGAGTGGCAACGGTGAGGTTGCGGCGCAGTGCCTGCGCCACGATCGCCCGATCGAATGGGTCCTTGTGTTGCCACGGGAGCCGTCCGGCGAGAATCGCGTCGGCAGACTCGATGGGCAATTCCACGGCGCTCATGCCGGCAATGATGTCCGGCCAAGCCGACAGTAACGCCTCACCATCGAGTCTCCCGATCCTGGTTTTGATGGCGATTTCCCACGCGGAAGCGGCACTGACGACGACGTGGGTTTCGGGTTTGATCAGCTCTGCCATGGCTGCGGCATCCACTTCGGCCGGTGAGCTGGCCAGCCATAGGAGGGTGTGGGTGTCCAGAAGAACGTTCACGACTCGTCTGCGCCGTCCCATGCGTGTAGTTCGGCCTCGGGCAGCGGTTCATCAAAGTCATGGGGGATGCGCAGGGCTGGCAACTGGCCGAATGTGCGCGGAAGGGGCTGCACCGGTACCAGCCTGGCAATGGGGCGGCCGTGATTCGTGATGGTCACAGATGCGCCGGTCCGTTCAACTTCGGCCAGGATGCGATTCAGCTGGTTCTTGGCTTCCGTGCTGGTCACCGTGCTCTCCATCCGCCCATGGTAGATCGGAGAAGCTAATCGCGCTAGCGTAACTAGCGTAATAAGATCGGTAGGCCGAGGGCAGCAAGCGATCAGGCCTTCCCCTCAAGTAAGACGCCCGGCCCGCAGCGCCGCCCTCGCCAACGCGGCAGCTGCAGGACTGATCCAGTTGAGGTCGGCGAGCCGCCGCGGCCGATCGCAAACGTTGACCAGCACATCGTGCGCGGTCAGCCGGTACAGCACGTCTGACGGGACGGGTTCACCGTCCTCGCGACGCCAGCCCAGCTGGGTCAACGCTTCGGCGATGTCTTTGAACCGAACGCCGCTGTCCTCCGCGCCGCCGGCCTGTGCCAGGAACAACAGCGTGGCGTGGCATTCGAACGCTTCGCCGTCAGAGGGAATCAGTCGCGATGCGAGATGGCGCCACAACACCGCCGGATCGCGCTGGGCGGCGATGCCGGCCTTGGTCAGCACCAGCGAGCCTTTCAGCTTGCGCAGCAATCCCATCGCCTGCAAGGACTCCCGAAAGTTCAGCAGTGCAGGGCAATTGGCTTCACGGTTGTTCTTGCCCATCCACTCGGCCACCTGCGGCACCACTGCTGCTGCGGCGGTCACGTCAGAGGGTTTCAGATAGCCGGCCGATGTCAACGGGATGGCGTCCTTCGCCGCCCGGTCCAAGAACCATTGGTGTGCGGTCAGATTGGCTCGCAGGATGTCGTCGTCGACGATGGTGGGTGCCGAACTCAACTGGACAAGGCCCGCGACGAAGTTGACGAGCACGGGACCGTCCGGCAACCGGCTCAACAGGGCGATGAGCCGCGAATCCAGCCCGGCCAGCACTGCGGAGAAGAAGGGACCGTGCAGTGCCTCGTTGAGCCGCGCGAGGTCAAACAGTTCCGGATCAGGCAGCACCGTGGCGAGCTGCACGGCATCGGTGATCCCGCCGCAGTCCTCGGGCGGTGCGGCCCGTTCGCCGTCGATGACCACGGCGGCGGGGTAGCTGTCCATCGGAGTGAGTACCTGTTCGAGTTCCAGTGTCAGTTCCCAGAGATCGCCGTAGTCATAGACATAGCCCAGCCGGTCGCCGGGCTCACTCATCATCGCGCCCAACGACGTCTGGGACGCAGGTAGGCCACGATCCTCACCCTCGGCGATGTCCTCGTCGCAGAGGACCTTCAGGCTGCGGTCATCGAATGGTCCTCCACCCATGGCGAAGCGGTACAGATGCCGGTTCTCCCAGTCGAACGCGGCCTGCACCACCAGGTGCACCACGTCCAGCGGCAGATCCGCACGGAGATCGAGGCGCCGCCAGATCGGCGGGGTGGAGCCGTCCAGGTCCACCAGCACGCGGTAGGTATTGCTCTTGGCTTCCTTGCTTGTGATGGTGCTGCCCACGCGGGTCAGCCTACGAGGGAAGTGGCCGAAATGGTGACAACCCAACCCCGATATCGGAGGTAACCTCGACAGTTGACCTCAGGTAGTAAAGGGCCTGTCATGACAGAGATTGCAGAGTCGGCCATCGTTGATTTCGAAATCTATGTGCTGATGACCATGAAGTTGCGGATGTCGATGTCTCAGATCACCGAACATCTACACGCGAAGTTGTCGGAGCACGGACTTTCTGTCGAAGATCGGGAGCGGGCGCGCGACCGCGTCGCATCCTCACTTGGAGACGAGGCTTCGCTACTTCCGGAACTTGAAGGTGCTACTCACCGGGACAGACAGCGACGCTACGTCGCTGGAATTTGCCAGTGCTTTATGGCCGGACTTCGACTTCAAAGCGGTGGCGGCCGAAAGCGGTTCGACCCAGTCAATGAACTACCGGCGAATGCGCGGACAGGTCCCGCAAGTGGAGTCTCCGAAAGAGTTTGGTCCATGGGAAGTGGGTGTCAACGACTTCGCCCGACGCTTTGGCCCGCTGACCCCCGGCCCCCTGCGTCCACTCAATGACCAGTACTTGGCGAACTATCAAGAGTATGGGTTCAGTTGGAACGGCCGCGGTTACGGAGCAGGCTTCAGCTGGGGGCTCTTCATGTTCGCCGCCCAAGACTGGGACTGAGCAGACGGTTGAATAGCAGTGTCTGGCTCCAGGCCGGACTCGCCATAGGCATTGTCGGCTCGATCGCCCTTGGCTTTATCCATAACGTGCGCATTGAACGCCGAGTCTATTGGTCGACCTGGTTGTTAAGCCCCGGCGTAATGACATTCGGAGTAGTGCATCGAGGCTGGGGGACAGCACTTGTCGTCTATGCACTGGTGGCGGCATTGGGAGTACTGCTCGCCTACTTCAGAACGTCCTATCTCAAAATCGGCGGGCGAATCTACTCCTACGCGATCGCCCGCACCCGACCCGATCCGCCGCAGGACGGCAGTCCCGCGCCCCCTGTGGTCCCACCGCCTGACGCGTACCGCGGGCAGGTCACCGCGACAGCGCATTGGTGTCTCTTGACGGTCTTCAGCGTGGTCACGGGAACCAGCGCGCTGATGTTCGGCATGGGGCCTGAAACGCTCGGGGCCGGCACACTCACCGTCGCGATGTTGGCCATCACCGGGTACATCGACTCCTACGACGGATTCCCGATCGCCCGCCGCCGGTGGGTGCAGCTGGCGCTGATCGTCATCAGCTCGATTCCGGTCTTCCTGCTTCCGCCGATCGCGTACCTGGTCGGCTACTACCTCGACGGACCCCGACGTCGCTCCTGACGGTCCGGAGGCTCTGCGCCGGAACTTGTCGGTGCCCTCTGTCATTCTGTCCGGCTCGCTTGAGCACGAAGCGAATCGACGGAGGACACCATGACCACACACCCCGGTTGGTACCCGGATCCGGCCGGCCAGCCCGGCCAGCGCTATCACGACGGTCACCGCTGGACACAGCACTTCTCGCCGACCCCGCCACCGGCGCCGCCGGCACAGGCCGTGGCGGTCGCGGTATCGAACGGCGGCGGCACCAGTCACGGTCTGCACCTGGTGCTGACGGTGTTCACCTGCGGCCTGTGGTTGCCGATTTGGGCCCTGGCCGCAATCTTCGGCGGCGGCGGATCGTCATCGGTTGCGGTCGCCGGCAACGGTGCGACGGTACGCACCGCGAACTGGCGGCCGCTGATCGCGCTCGCGGTCTTCGGTGGCTTCTTTCTAATGGGTCTGATCGCCCAACACCCCTGGCTGCTCGCCGTTCTCGCGGTGATCGGGGCGCTGTCCGGCGGCGGGTTCTGGGCGCTGAAGGCGGCCCAACGGCGCGAGGAAGAGCGGCGCCGCGAGCAGTTCCAGCGCGACATGCTCGCACAGCGCGCCGAGCACGAGGACAAGCTCTACCTCCGGGGTGATCCGCGTGGAGTGCACGGCCAGTACCTCCCGCCGGACTGCGGGTAGATGGCTCCGCTACCGCGAGCTCGACCCAGACCGGTCGACCTCGCCTTCGCTCGCCCGCGCCCACCGGAGACAATCGCAATAGCAGTCGCCGCAGTAGATTTCGGTTACCGCTACGCCGCCATCGGAGAGTTGCAGTCCTGGACAGGGTTCATCGCCGCGCCCAGCAAAGAAGCCGCTCTGCTGGAGGCCATCACCCGCATCCGTGCCGAACACGGAAGACACCTACGGATGCGGTTCCTGGTCAACCTGAAAGGCAGCAGCCCGCTGTGGCGAGAGGCCCACCAGATCCATTGGTGGGTCGAGCGTCCCGACACCGCGGAACAACCATTAGTGGACGCCGCAGTAGCGCTGGTGCGACAGGCCCCGCCCACACCCGCGGTGTCCCTGCCGGTGGATCGGGAACCGATGACGGTCGCCGCCGACGGCTCCGTGCGCGGCAAGAATGCCGGCTTCGCGTGGCTGTCCTGCACCGGGCACTACGGCATGGCTGGATATCGCTCATCGCTCAACACGGTGGGAACGCAACCGGTACTCGTCGCCGAACTGCTCGCGATCGGTGACGCGGTGCGTGAACTGACGCGTCGGTGGCTGTCGATTGTGTCCGACAGCCAGGACGCCGTCGCGATGGTGGACCGCTGGAAGCGCGGGGAGGCGGTGATGCCGGGCGAGTACCCGGCTGACGGTCCGCTGCACGTCGCGCGACGACAGATCCGCGCCGACCGACAGCGGATCGACGTGCGCTGGGCCCCCGGCCATTGCGGGGAGCCGCTGAACGAGGGCGCCGACGCCCTGGCCCGGCTGGCGTCACGGCATCAGCGCGGTGACCAGGACTTGCACTTTGACGAATACCGTCGCCGGGCCGCTGGGATTGCCGAGGGCTTCGCCTCGGAGTTTCGCCGGATCGGCGATGAGTCGGGGCGGGCGGTTGGGTGACTCCTAGGCGCGACGCCGGTGTGGGCCTTTGGCGACATCGAAGGCTATCCACGGCCGACCCGGTCGAAGAAGGTGCGCTTGCTGATGAATGGCGCAGAATTGAGGGAGAATCCGCCTATGGGTGTACACATTTCGAACGTCCGGACGGAGCAACTTGTCCGAGAACTGGCGAGACGCACCGGGCTCAGCCAGTCCGCCGCGGTGGAGATGGCGGTCGCGGCCAAACTTGCTGAGCTCGAGGCGACTCAGCGCCGAAGCGCACGGCGCGCTGAGGTCAGCATGCTGTTGTCCGAATTGGACATGTCGCTGGCAGAGCGAAAATACGTCGATCAGCAGGATCTCTACGACGACCAGGGGCTGCCGGTGTGACAATATGACACCGGACGTACAAGCAGTGTTCGACGTACTTTCCGATTCCTCGAATGCCGTTGATCCAAAGTGCTTTCCGGCAGATCTACAGCTGGCTCAGCGGCCGGGCATGTATGCGTGGTGGGGCGATGCCGAAGCGTGCACGGTCCTTGGAGCCGAACTCGGCGTAGAACTTCCGTCCTTGCTCTACGTCGGCCAGGCCGGCGCGACCAAATGGCCCTCCGGCAAGCGATCGACTGCCACGCTCGCCACCCGAATCGGCCGCCAACACATCCGTGGGAACGCCCGATCGTCTACATTTCGTCGCACGATCTCCGCGCTCTTGCTGGACCAATTGCAGCTCGTGCCAGCAGGCGGCGGACGACTGGACAGTCCGAGCAACGCGGTCGTCTCACAGTGGATAGCCGAGCACCTCACAGTCGGCATCGTCGCGGTCGACGACAGGGATGCCCTCGGCCGCGTTGAACAGGCTCTGTTGGATCAGCTGGATCCGCCACTGAACCTGGACCACTGCCCGTCATCTGCGGCCCGCGCCCGTCTGACCGCACTCCGAGCCCGGATCTCGCGCTGAATTGTCGCTCCGAGGTGGGCATACGCTTGCCCATTCTCCGCGCGGCGACGCCACAAACGGCTGTGTCCGACGACCCGATCCACCCACCGAAACCCGCTGACCCGAATAAACCCAAACCTCCCGGGTAACCTCAACCCCAATGGACGACGGATCAGGGAGACAACCATGAGCCTCGTACTGGGCCTATCAGTGACATCGAAGGACATCCACGGCGAGCTGGTCGACGGCGACACCGGCGAGGGCCACCCGATCGACCGCGCCATCGTGGACGCCGACCACATCGAAGACTTTCTGGCCGAACTCCCGGCCGACGCCGACCTGCGCGCCGTCGGCATCACCTGGTCACACGACGCCGAAACCGAGGCCGTCAAGGTCCGTGAAGCCCTCGACGCCTACGCCGGCGGCGCACCCATCGTCGCCGTCCGCGATGTCGAGGCCACCGCGGCCCTGGCCCGCGGTATCGCCGACATCGCCGGACACGATTTCGCCGTCATCTGCGTCGTCGAACCCGATGGCGCCGTCGTCGCCACCGTCGAAGGCTTCGAGATCCACGTGGAGCACATCGACCACGCCGACACCGCCACCCTCAACGACCGGGTCCGCGCCATCGTGCGCGCCGCCCGCCCCAGCCCCGACGCCGTCTACATCCTGGGCTCGCAGGACCCCGACGACCTCGTCGCTGCCGTCGCCGAGGAAACCGACCGCCCCGTCATCACCGCCACCCAGGCCGACTTCGCGCTCACCCGCGGCGCGGCCCTGGCCTCCGCGCTGGCCGCCAACACGCCCGAAACCCGCGAAACCAAGAAGCGCATCACCCGCGACGGCGCGCTGGCCATCGCGCTGGGCTCCGCGGCGGTCGTCTTTGTCGTGTCGCTGTCGGTCGCGCTGACCGCCCCGGAGGCACCCGAACCACCGCCCCGCCCGGTGGCCGCCGCGGAGACCGCACCGCCGCCGGTAGCGCCGCTCAGCCCGGTACCGCCCCGCGCGTCCCGGGAGATGGCCAGGACCCTCAACATCGCCCCGGCCGCCCCTGCGCCGCCACCACCGCAAGCTGCCGCTCCCGCACCACCGGCGGCTGCACCCGCGCCACCGCCACCCCCGGCCGCGGCCCCCGCACCGCTGCAACCGTCGGTGCCCTCGGTGCAGGAGCCGCGGCTGCGCGACCGCATCCTGGACCGCATCCCGATCATCGGCCGCTTCAACTGAGCTACCTGCTCGCTCTGACGCGCCACGCACATCCCGCTACGTTGTAAGCCGTGAGTGTCACCCCGGCAGACCTGACCGGCACCGAGCGCGCTGTGCTGCTGGTCCTGATGGCCGAATCCGGCCCGGTGCCCAACCCCGACCTGATCGCGCTGGGCCCCCGCCTGGAGAAGGCCGGCCGCGACAAGCTCAACCGCCTCGGCCTGATCGAATCCGACCGCACCGGTGGCCGTTTCGTGCACGAGCTCACCGACCGCGGCTGGCGTGTGTGCCGCGACATCCTGAGCGCCGGTCCGCCGGCGGGTGCCACCGGACCGGCGAAAACCCTGGCCACGATCCTGCACGGGTTCGAGCGCTACCTGCGGCGCGCCGATCTGAGCCTGGCCGACGTGTTCTGGCCCGACACGCCGAGCGGCCCCGCTGACCGGATCCGGGCGGCCTACTCCGCCCTGGCCGCCCGCCCCGGCGCCTGGGTCGCGCTCACGACACTGCGCACGCAGCTCGATGACCTGCCCCGCACCGACATCGACGACGCCCTCGGCGAGCTCTACCGCGCCGGCGCCATCAGCCTCATCCCCGAGGAAAACCAGAAGGTCCTCACCCCGGCAGACCGCGCCGCCGCGCTGGAAGTCGGCAATCAGGCCAAGCATCTGATTAGCATCGAGAGCTGATGCAGGATGCACATCGCGACGCGCTCGCCGCGCTTCGCCTCACCTGGGCGCCCACCAGTGACGATCTGTGGCGCCCGCAGGCCACCCACGTGGACGGCCTCAACGAGCGCGCCATCGAGGACGTCATGGACGCGTTCGGCGACGCGCTGCGCGACCCCGACACCGCCCCGCTGGGCGTCGCGATCCGCGGGCAGGCCGGCTCGGGCAAGACCCACCTGCTCGGCCAGATCCGCCAACGCGTGCAGACCGGCGGCGGATTCTTCTTCGTCGTCGAACTGCTGGATGCCGCCAGCTTCTGGGAATCGGTGCGCAGCGGCGTCCTGGAAAGCCTCGGGCGCCCCGGCGAGAACCGCGAAACCCAGCTCAAGGACCTGCTCTGGGAGCTGTCCTCCATCGCGCACGTCTCCCGGGCCGACCGCCGCGCCATCATCGGCGATGAGGACCTCGAACCCGAGGTGCTCGACGACTTCGTCAACACCCTGGCCAAGGCGCGCCGCGACGTCCGCGACTGCCACCAGACCCTGCGTGCGCTGGTGTTGTTGGCCGCCAACGACCTTGGCGCCCGCGATATCGGCGACGCCTACCTGCAGGCCAGCGAGGAGGTCGGCGCCGAGGACCGCCAGGCCTGGCGGCTGCGCGGCACCAGCCCGTCCGCGCAGCAGTGCGTGCGCGATATCGCCCGGCTCACCGCGCTGGCCGGTCCCGCGGTGCTCGCGCTCGACCAGATCGACACCCTGCTCGCGCAGACCTCCACGCGCACCGACGAGGCCGGACCCGACGCCGACGGTGTGCTCGAACAGGTCGCGCACGGCCTGATGTCGCTGCGGCAGTCCATGCGGCGCACCGTCGCGGTGGTGGCGTGCCTGCCCTCGGCGTGGGAACGCATCCGCGATCACGCCACCGCCAGCGTGTCCGACCGGTTCCGGGTCACCGCGCCGCTCGCGCCGCTGCCCAGCGCCGATATCGGCCGCGCCATCCTGGAACGCCGCTTCGCCGCCAGCTACGCCTCGGTCGGCTTCACCCCGCCGTACCCGAGCTGGCCGATCCTGCCCGCGGCCTTCGACGGGGCCGCCGGGCACACCCCGCGCCAGCTGCTGATCCGCGCCGACAAACACGTCCGCGACTGCCTGCTGCGCCGCGAGGTCATCGAGATCCACCGCTTCGGGGCGGTGCCCAAACCGTCGGATCCCCAGCCGGACAACGATATCGACACCTCGCCGATCGACCGGCGCTTCGCGGAGTACCGCAGCCGCGCCGTCACCGCCGCCGCCCTGGACCAGGACGGCGAGGACACCGCGGTACCGGCGCTGCTGAACGCCGCCCTGACGGCCTGGATCGTCGAACACGGCGATGACCAGTCCTACAAGTGCGACCCGCCACCCGGCTCGCATGTGGTGTTGCACGCCCGGCTGCGTCAGACCATCGATTCGGCCACCGACGACGAACGGCACTGGGCTTTTCGCGCGGTCGGCGCCACCAACGCCGTCGCCGCCCAGAACCGCATCAAGAAGGCCTACAGCGCAACGGGTCTCGGGTCCGGATCGGACCGGCGCGGACTGTTCCTGCTGCGCAACGACCCGTGGCCGAGCGGCCCGAAGACCCAGAGTCTGATCGATGACGTCAAGGCGGCCGGTGGGCGCACTTTGACGTTGTCGGACAACGACATCCGCACCATGGCCGCGCTGCGCGACCTGATCGCGGAGGACGTGCACGGCCTGACCGACTGGCTGCGCGAACGCCGGCCCGCGCACGGCATCACGCTGCTGCAGGAGGCCCTGGACTTCGAGGCGCCCGCCGCCGTGGAGGTCACCGAGCCGGTACCGGAACCCGAAGCCGAACCGCTGCCGGAAACCACGGTGTCCGACACCCAGATCCCACTCGGCATCGACCTGCACACCGACGAGACGGTGGCGATCGATCTGGCCATGCTGCGCAAGCACATTGCCATCTTCGCCGGCTCCGGGTCGGGCAAGACGGTGTTGATCCGCCGCCTCGTCGAGGAGTGCGCGCTGCGTGGGGTGTCCTCGATCGTGCTGGACCCCAACAACGACCTGGCGCGCCTCGGTACCGCGTGGCCGGAGCTGCCCAACGGCTGGCGGCCCTCCGACGATGCCCGCGCCCAGGATTACCTGCAGAACACCGAGGTCGTCATCTGGACCCCGCGGCGCGCCAACGGCCGCCCGCTGGCGTTCCAGCCGCTGCCCGATTTCCCGAGTGTCGTCGATGACTGCGACGAGTACCAGGATGCCGTCGAATCGGCCTGCGCCGCACTGGAACCGCGCGCGCTGATCGCCGGGCAGACGCAGAAGGCCAACCGGTCCCGCGCGGTGCTGCGGGAAGCGTTGCAGCAGTACGGCCGTCAACCGGCGCCGACGCTGGACGGGTTCATCGACATGCTCGCCGACCTGCCCGACGACGTCAGCAACCTGGCCGACGGCCGCCGCATCGCCGCGGACATGGCCCAGGACCTGCGCGCCGCGATGGTCAACGACCCGATGTTCGGCGGCGCCGGCCAGCCCGTCGACCCCGGTGTGCTGCTCACCCCGACCGACGGCAAGCGGGCCCGGGTGTCGGTGATCAGCATGATCGGTCTGCAATCCGACGAACAGCGCCAGGGCTTCGTCAACCAGCTGCAGATGGCGCTGTTCGCCTGGATCAAACGCAACCCGGCGGGGGAGCGCCCCCTGGGCGGGCTGCTCGTGATGGACGAGGCGCAGACCCTGGCGCCGTCGCGCGGCACCACCGCCAGCACCCGCAGCACGCTGGCGCTGGCCTCCCAGGCCCGCAAGTACGGGCTGGGCCTGGTGTTCGCCACCCAGTCCCCGAAGGGTCTGCACAACCAGATCCCCGGCAATGCGACCACCCAGTTCTACGGGCTGCTGAACTCACCGGTGCAGATCGGCACCGCCGAGGAAATGGCCAGGGCAAAGGGCGGATTGGTGCCCGATATCAGCCGCCTGCGGGCCGGCAACTTCTACGTCGCCACCGAGGGCGAGGCGTTCCACCGCATCGTCGCACCGTGGTGCCTGTCCTATCACGCGGCCAGCCCGCCGTCGGCCGAGGACGTGCTGGCGTTGGCGCAGGCGGAGACACCGCAGCCCGCAACGTAGTAGTACTGACACCATGCCGACCATCACCGCCGTGCACGGCGACATCACCCGGCAGAACGTGGACGCCATCGTCAACGCCGCCAACAGCGCCATGCGCGGCGGCGGAGGCGTCGACGGCGCCATCCACCGCGCCGGCGGCCCCGATGTGCTGCAGGACTGCATCAGACGCTTCCCCGACGGCCTGGCCACCGGCGACGCCGGCTGGACCACCGCCGGAAATCTGCCCGCCCGCTGGGTGGTGCACACCGTCGGACCCAACTACAACGCAGGTCAGCGCGACCGCGCCCTGCTGGAATCCTGCTATCGGCGGTCGCTGCAGGTCGCCGACGAACTCGGTGCCGCCGCAATCGCTTTCCCGCTGATCAGCGCCGGAATCTACGGCTGGCCCAAGGACGATGCCATCGCCACGGCCATCGACACGATCGCCGGCGCGGAGACCAACGTGGCCGCTGTGACAATTGTCGCCTTCGACATCACGACCTTCGAGGCAATGCGCGCGAACCTGGGTTGACCAGATTGACCCGCCCCGCATTATGGGTACCGTCCAAAGCATGGATGTGTACAACGTTGCTTTCGAATGGACCGACACCAACAAGCACTGGCTGGTGGAAGTGCCCATCAGAGTCGCCGCGTACCTGATCATCGCGCTGATCGCCCGCTACCTGATCCACCGGGCCATCGACCGTGCCACCACCGGCCGCAACCCCAAGATCATCGCCGAGGCCCAGCCCGACGCCGGCGAAACGTCGTCGAAAAAGCCACCGCTGCTGCGCAATCTGCGGGAGCGCGCCGGCTCGGCGAACTCCGCCAAGGTGGTCGCGCGGCGTCAGCAGCGCGCACAGACCATCGGCTCGGTACTGAAATCGACCGTCTCCATCGTGCTTTTGGTCTGGGTGGTGCTGACCATTCTGAACGTGCTCGGGGTGAACATCGCGCCGTTCATCGCCTCGGCCGGCGTGGTCGGCCTGGCCATCGGCTTCGGTGCGCAGAACCTGGTGCGTGACTTCGTGACCGGGGTGTTCATGCTGCTGGAAGACCAGTACGGGGTGGGCGACACCGTCGACCTCGGTGAGGCCACCGGTGAGGTCGAATCCGTCGGCCTGCGCATCACCACCGTGCGCGATATCGACGGCACCCTCTGGTACGTCCGCAACGGCGAGATCGCCCGGGTCGGCAACATGAGCCAGGACTACGCCGTCGCCCGCATCGAAGTGCCGGTCGCGCTGAAGGCGGACCTGCACGAAGCCGAGAACGTGGCACTCGAGGCCGCCCGGGAGGCGATCAAGGACGAGGCCATCGCCGCCAAGGTGATCGGTGAGCCGCAGATGCTGGGCGTGCAGACCATGTCCTCGGACCAGGTGACGCTGCGGCTCACGCTGAAGACGAAGCCCAACGCCCAGTGGTCGGTGCAGCGCCGGTTGCGCCGCGAGATCCTGCGCGCCTACGACGAGAACGGCATCGAGCTGCCCTACCCGCAGCTGCGGGCCTCCGCCGGGGTGGAGTAGGCCGTCAGCCCTCCGCCGCGGCCACCAGCGACCGGAGTTTGATGTCCGGGTTGTCGCGCTGGAAGCCCTGCAGCCGCCACGGCGTGGAGAACAGCACCAGCATCACGCCGTCGCTGCGGGTCAGCACCTCCGCGGAGACCTGCTTGTTCATGAACTCGGCGTCCTCGGGATCGACGATGCGCGCCACCTGATACGGCAGCGACTCCAAGGCGATCGGGGAGCCGATCTCGGTGGCCATCCGGTGCTGGGCCACCTCGAACTGCATGGGTCCGACGGCGGCGAACACCGGGGCCTGCTCGCCGCGGCGGTCCGAGCGCAGCACCTGCACCACGCCCTCCTGGTCGAGCTGCTCGATACCCTTGCGGAACTGCTTGTGCTTGCTGGGATCGGTGCCGCGCGCCACCGAGAAGTACTCCGGGGAGAAGCTCGGGATCGGCGGATAGACCACGGGCACATCGCGATACAGCGTGTCCCCGGGGCGCAGCACCGCGGCGTTGGCCAGGCCGATCACGTCCCCGGGCCAGGCGTCGTCCAGGGTGGAACGCTGCTGGCCGAACACCGACTGTGCGTACTTGGTGACGAACGGCTTGCCGGTGCCGGCGTGGGTCAACACGTCGCCGCGCTCGAACGTGCCCGAGCAGACCCGGGCGTAGGCGATCCGGTCCCGGTGCGAGGAGTCCATTCCGGCCTGCACCTTGAACACGAATGCGCTGAACGGCGACTCGACCGGCCGGGGCACCCCGTTGACGTCGACGATGGGCCCGGGCGAGGGCGCCAGCTCCACCAGCACGTCGAGCAGCTGGTTGACGCCGAAGTTCAGCGCCGCGGAGGTGAACAGCACCGGGGACGACTCGCCGGTGCGGAAGGTGTCCGGATCGAAGTCGGAGCCGTCCATCGACAGCAGCTCGGACTCCTCGACGGCGGTCTCCCAGTCGGTGCCTGCGGCGTCGGCGGCCGCATCGGCGGGGATGTGCTCCTCGGGGGCGGCGGTGGCGCCACCGGCGGTGCGGGTGAACCGGATGTAGTGGCCCTTGCGGCGGTCCATCACGCCCTTGAAGTCCCCGGCGATGCCGACCGGCCAGGTCAGGGGAGTGGTGCGCAGCCCGATGCGCTCGTGGATCTCGTCCATCAGCTCCAGGGCGTGGCGGCCGGGGCGGTCCCACTTGTTGATCACCGTGATGATCGGGATACCGCGGTGCTTACACACCTGGAACAGCTTCAGCGTCTGCGGCTCAAGGCCTTTGGCGGCGTCGATGAGCATCACCGCGGCGTCGACGGCGGTCAGCACCCGGTACGTGTCCTCGGAGAAGTCGGCGTGGCCGGGGGTGTCGAGCAGGTTGATGACACAGTCGCGGTACGGGAACTGCAGCGCGGTCGAGGTGATCGAGATACCGCGGGCCTTCTCCATCTCCATCCAGTCCGACACCGTGGAGCGCCGGCCGGCCTTACCGTGGATGGCGCCCGCCTCGGTGATGACCCGCGCGTGCAGAGCCAGCGCCTCGGTCAGCGTCGACTTGCCGGCGTCGGGGTGGCTGATCACGGCGAACGTGCGGCGCCGGGCGGCCTCGGCGGTGACGCGGGCGGCGGACTTGGTGTCGGTGGTGGTCAGGGTGTTGTCGCTCATCTCGTCTCCGATGATATTTGCCCAGGTGGCGAAACCGATAATCGCCATACACCGATCCGCGCCGTGCACCCTGCCGCCTGCCTGCGGCGGCGTCAATTCCTTCAAGATCACCCCAGCGGCCCAGCTCTTTGTCACGATGGCCCGGT
Source organism: Mycobacterium adipatum (assembly GCF_001644575.1). Classification (NCBI taxonomy): domain Bacteria; kingdom Bacillati; phylum Actinomycetota; class Actinomycetes; order Mycobacteriales; family Mycobacteriaceae; genus Mycobacterium; species Mycobacterium adipatum. Next base: position 4,545,505 of record NZ_CP015596.1, on the reverse strand, counting down.
GCGGAAAAAGGGGTGGTTGATCTTCGCGGGTCTGTTGGCTGTGGTACTAGTGGGCGCCGTCGCCGCGGGACCGTGGGCCTACAAGACGTTCGTGGAACGTCCGCCCGAACCCGTGCTGGCGCTGCCGTCCGGGGCCCAGCCCGCCGCCACCGACGTCAACGGTTCCTGGACGGTGCAACCCGGGTCGCTGGTCGGCTACCGCGTGCAGCAGCAGCTGCTGTGGGAGATGGTGGACGTCAACGGTCGCACCGACGCCGTCACCGGCGGTGCCGAAATCCGGGAATCACGTTTGGTGTCGGCGGATTTCACCGTCGACGTCGGCACGTTCGACTCCGGCAGGCCCGGGCGGGACGAGCGGTTCCGCGGCACCGATGTGATGGACAGCGCGTCGTTCCCGACGGCGACGGTCCGGATGAACACGCCGGTCGACCTGGCCGCGATCCCCGAGGACGGCGCCGCGGCGCGGCTCGAAGTGCCGGTCCACCTGACGCTCAAGGGCGTGACCCGGCGGGAGACCGCGCAGATCGAGGTCCAGCGCACCGCCGAGCGGGTCGACGTGGCCGGGACCATCCCGATCAGGTTCTTCGACTTCAACGTGGACCCGCCGAAGCCGCCCGCGTCGCTGCTCGCGGTTCAGCCGGTCGCCACCATCGAATTCCTGGTGCACCTGGCCAAGGGTTGACTCAGCGGCGCAACCGGGCCCACACCCGCTGCAGCAGCCCGTCCGAGGCCACCGGCGGCTGCCGGCGCACATAGGGCCAGGGATTGTTGCGCTCCGGCACCGCGGCCGCCCGCACCTGTTTGAGCTGCCCGCGCAGCGCTGCCCGCAACTCGTGCAGCGCGGGGTCGTCCCAGCGGTTGACGGCCTCGGCGGGATCGCCGGTCAGATCGTAGAGCTCCCACTGGTCGTCGAGGAGATCGCTGCGATACCGCTGGGTGCCGCGGCCGGTGTAGGCCAGCTGCCGCACCCCGGGCTCGGTCCACGTCCCCGGGTCGTCGAAGGTCCGCACCAGCTTCCACAGCCGGCCGTCCGCGCGGGCCACCATGCCTTCGAAGTTGCCGGCGACATTGGCGGGTACCCGGATCCGCAGCGGGGCAGGCGGATTCACGTCACGGCCCAACTGACGCGCCAGCCCGGACGCCCCGGTGTCACCTTCGAGCACATTGTCGCGGGTCAACAGGTACACCGCGCGGTCCTCGTCGGCCGGCCCGCCGTCGACGACGGGCATCAGGTCGTGGCCGGGCAGCGGGTGCACCTCGCTGAACTCGGCGGCCAGCTCCGCAGCGACCGCGGGCACGTCGACGCCGGCGGCGCCGAGCAGTGTCGGCACCAGGTCCACGTGTGAGGTGGGGGCGGTGACCGTGCGCGCCGCCGTGGCGTTCGCGCCGATGCGGGCGATGACGAACGGCACCCGGGTCGCCTCGTCGTACAGGTTGAACCACTTCTGATGCAGCCCGCCGTGCGCACCGAGCAACTCCCCGTGATCGGAGGTGCGCACCAGCACCGCCTCGGTGGAGCCCTCGGTGACGGCGCGGCGCACCCGGTCCAGCGGGCCGTCGACCTCGGCGTGCAGCCGGTAGTAGAGATCGCGGTACTGCTGCGCCTTGCGGCGGTAGGTGCGGGCGACGCCCGCGGACGGTCCGTACCCGGAGTAGTACGCGTCGCGGAACGCGGCCTGCGCCGCCGGCTTGCCGCGCAGATCCTCGTCCGCGGTGGGCGCGGGCGGCACGTGCGGGGGATCCGACGGCGCGGCCTTGAGCGGGCTGCGCCGCGACCACGCCGGAAACAGCACTATGTCATGGGGATTGACGAAACTCGCGACCAGCAGAAACGGTTTCAGGGCCGCCGCGTCGCCGGCGCGCCGGCGCGCGTAGCGGTCCTTCAGCCAGGCCACGATCCGGTCGGCGAACAGCGGATCGCGCCGAAAGCCGCTGTTGGCCAGGGCCGCTCCGTGCGGCTCCGGTCCCACCCAGCCGGAGAACCCGTAGGGACGCAGCGGATCGGCGTCGAGATAGGCCGCGACGGCGGCCTGGTCGACGACCCCTTTGCGGTCGTTGGTGGCCAGGATCTTGCCGGTCGCCGGGTCTTGTAGGTCGGCATGCGAGATATGCCACTTGCCGTCGTAGTGGGTGTCGTAACCGGCCGCGCGGAACCAGTTCCCGAGCGTGGGCACCTCACCGGGGCGCAGCCAGCGCAGCCGCGAATCGTCGTAACGCTTGCCCAGTCCGTCGGTTTGGGTGACACCGTGCAGATCCGGGTAGTGCCCGGTGAACAGCGTCGGCCGGCTGGGCACACAGGCCAGCGACCCGGTGTAATGCCGCGCGAAGCTGACACCGTTCTCCTCGAACCAGCGCCGTCCGGACAGCGTGCGCTGCCGCCAGGCCAGCACCTCGGGTGACTCGTAGGGCGGCACCGCGCGTTCCTCGTCGGTCATCAGGATGACGATGTCGGGTTGACTCACCCGTCAAATTCAACACCAGATTGTTGGGATCGGTAGCGAATGCGCCCGGCTGTACTTGCGCCATGACGACGCCACCGCGGCGGCGCACCCGAAAGGAACAACACATGAACGTGATCCCCGCCCAGCTCCAGACCCTGACCAAGCGCGTCGAGAAGACCCCGGCCCTGATCATCGCGCTCTTCAGCGGCCTGACCGCGCTGTGGTCGGTGTACCGGCTGCTGTGGCTGGTCTACGCCGGTTTTGCGCTGTCGAGCTACGGGCTGTCCCCGATCTCGCTGATCATCTCCTTCGTGGTGTGGATCGTCGTCGCGGTGGCCGCCGGCCTGGCCGCGTTCGCCTTCTGGACCCGCTACAGCACCGCCGAGGAGAAGCCCGAGCAGTAAGCCCACGTCAGCACCGGCGGCGGGGAACTCCGGTTTCCCGCCGCCGGTCTTTTGGCAGACTGGGCAGATGCCGACGCAGCCGCCCGAACCGCCGCGCGACCCGGCGACCCGGCGGATACCGAGACCACCTCGGCCCGAGCCCCCGACCCAGCGCCTCCCGCGCCCGGAGCCGCCCACCCAGAAGATCCGGGTCCCCGACCCGGTCACCCAGCAGATCCGCACACCGCCACCGCCGCAGCCACCACCCCCGCCGCCGCTGGCGGCGCCCGGCATGTCGCCCCCGCCGCCCCCGGCCGCACGCACCAAGCCACGCAACAAGCAGAGCATCGCGTTGATCGCCGTCATCGTGGTGGCGGTGCTGGTCGGCGGGCTCGCCGCCGCGGAGCTCTACGCCAGGCACCGGGCCGGTACCGTGCTCTCCGGTATCACCGACTGCCTGGTCGAGGACACCGCCGAGGTCTCCTACTCGGTGACACCGCCGTTCCTGTGGCAGTACCTGACCGACCACTACTCCGATATCTCGGTCATCACCACCGGGGACCGGGTGGAGGAAGCCAAGGGCATGACCGCCGATGTCACGCTCAGCGATATCGACCTGCGGCCCACCGCCGATGCCAAGGGCACCATCGGGTCGGTGAGCGCCACCCTGGACTGGACCGCCGACGGCATCAAGCAGACCGTCGCCGAGAACCTGCCGGTCGTCGGCGACCTGGTCACCGGCGTGCGCACCGATGCGGCGGCCGGGACTCTCATCCTCGACGCCACCGGCGGCACCACCATCACCGCGCGCCCCGAGGTCGATGCCGGCAACCTGCAGCTCAACGTTGTCGACGTCACCGGCCCGTTCGGCAGGGACGCCGTGCAGACCGCGCTCAACGAGCTGACCACCACCCTCAACGACAACTATCCGCTCGGGATCAAGGCCGACAGCGTCGCGGTGACGAGCACCGGTGTGACCGGGAAGTTCTCGTCCACCGATGCGGCGATCCCGACCGGGGAGAGCGACTCCTGTTTCGAGGCGCTCTAAAGCGACCACCCGCAACCGATGACGACCACCGGTGCGTGCGTGGGCATCCGGTCACGAGGTTCTGATGATTTCATCAGAAATGAGGCACACTGTTCGGGTGTCCGAAGGCAGCCGCACGACCCGGCGTAAACAGCGCACCCGCGCCGCGCTCATCGCCGCCGCGCAGTCGTTCATCGCCGCGGGCAGGCTCAACGCGCCGATCCTGGAGATCACCCAGACCGCCGATGTCGGCATGGGGTCTTTCTACAACCACTTCGACTCCCGCGAGCAGCTGTTCGAGGTCGCGGTCACCGAGGTGCTCGACCGGCACGGCGACATCCTGGACGCCTGCACCGCGGACCTGGACGACCCCGCCGAGATCTTCGCGGCTAGCTTCCGGATGACCGGCCGGCTGTTCCGGGCCCGGCCGCAAGAGAGCAAGGTGCTGCTGGCCAACGGCATGACGCTGCTGACATCCGATCGTGGGCTGGCGCCGCGGGCGCTGCGTGACATCCGTGCCGGGCTGGCGGCGGGCCGGTTCCGCGTCGAGGACCCCGAGCTGGCGCTGGCGGTGGCCGGCGGTGCGCTGCTCGGATTGGGCAATCTGCTTGCCGCCCAACCCGATCGCGACGATGCCCACTCCTCGGATGCGGTGACCATGGATGTGCTGCGGCTATTCGGCATGTCCGAGGACGATGCCCGCGAGGTCTGTTCGCGGCCGCTGCCGAATCTCAGCGCGGGCCAGCCGGCCGCTTCCTAGTCCGTGACCACACCGCCGTGCGCGTCCGGTCGATGATTCGCCCCCGACCATGTTCGGGAAGCACGTCGATCACCAGCCAGCCCAGGTCACGCAACAGGTCCGCCGCGGCCACCGCCTGATAGGGAAAGCGCTGCGCGCCAGGATCATGACAGTTCACTCCCACTTTGTGGGCGGGCCACCCCATCGCGACCACCGTCTCTCTGAAGCCGTCGGTGACGCGAATCTGGGTATGTGTCGGGCGCATCCCGCCGTCCGTCAGGATCAGGCGCACGCGGGTTTCCTCCGCGTTCAACGCACCGCCGTCGATATCCATGATGGTTGCCCTCGCGGCGGCGATCCCACGGGCCCGCGGGTATCTACCGGCCAGCCGCCGGATGTCGTCCTCGCAGACCTGGGTGGCCGCAATGAGTTGGTCGATCAGTTCGACGGCGTCCGCCCGGTCCAGGCGCCGGGCCAGGTCCAGGGCGGTGCGAGCCGGGCTCGTGACGGGCAGATTCTGTCGGATGGTGATCTCTTCGACGGCAATCCGCTCATTGCGCACGATCACGCCGGGCGGGTGCTTGCTCTTGAGTGCGATCACCTCGATCGGCTCGGCGGTCACGGCACCTGGAGTGAGGTACAGGCCGGCGGCGGCTCGGCCCGCGATGACGCCGGACCGCCCGCACCACAGCCAGGCGGCCTGAGCGCGGACCTCCAGGTCGAGCGGAGTCCCGTTGGGGACGTAGATGTTCGGCAGGATCGCCGTGTATCGCGATCGCAGCACACCGCGGCTCACGGCTCGATACGCGATGGCCTCGCTGCCCACGAATGCAATCATGGGGCCATCGTGATCGGGGGGACCGACAGAACAACTCCCTAGGGACGAGATCGACGTGAGGGCTGTGGATCGACGGGAATCCGCCCGGATTCACCGCCATGGGTTCGATCTCGCGCCTAGGGAACCCCACGGGTGTCTCCACCCGCGCGCGGCGGTAGTGAACACTTTGGGAAATCTGCCTAGTCCGTCGGTGTCGTCGTGTTACACACAACGAAACAGACGCCGGCCAAGGGAGTGCCTCGTGTTCGATCTGCTCATCACCGGCGGCACCGTCGTCGACGGCACCGGTGCGGACCGGTTCACCGCCGACGTCGCCATCAAGGACGGCAAGATCGTCGAGGTCCGCAGGCGCGGTGCCAATGATCCGACCCTGCAGGCCGATGCCGCCGAGACCATCGATGCCACCGGCAAGATCGTCGCGCCCGGCTTCGTCGACATCCACACCCACTACGACGGCCAGGTGAGCTGGGACGACCTGCTGGAACCGTCGAGCAGCCACGGCGTCACCACCATCGTCGCCGGAAACTGCGGAGTCGGTTTCGCGCCGGTACGCCCCGGGCGGGAACAGTGGCTCATCGAACTGATGGAGGGGGTCGAGGACATCCCGGGCACCGCGCTCACCGAGGGCATCACCTGGGGCTGGGAGACCTACGCCGAATACCTCGATGTCATCGGCCGCCGCGAACTCGCCGTCGACATGGGCAGCCAGATCGCGCACGGCACCGTGCGCGCGTACGCCATGGGGGAGCGCGGCGCCCGCAACGAGCCCGCCACCGGAGATGACATCGCTGCGATGAGCCGGATCGTTCAGGAGGCCATCGAGGCCGGCGCACTGGGCTTCTCGTCATCACGCACCCTGGCCCACCGCGCCATGGACGGCGAACCCGTCCCCGGCACGTTCGCCGCCGAGGATGAACTGTTCGCGCTCGGCCGGGCCACCGCGGCCGGCGGCGGTGCGGTGTTCGAACTCGCCCCCCAAGGTGCCGCCGGCGAGGACATCGTCGCGCCCCGAAAGGAATTGGAGTGGATGCGCCGGCTCGGCGAGGAGATCGACTGCGCGCTGAGTTTCGCCCTCATCCAGGTCGACGCCGACCCCAACCTGTGGCGCGAACAGCTCGACCTGTCGGCGGCCGCGCACCAGGCCGGTAGCCGGCTCTACCCGCAGGTCGCGGCACGCCCGTTCGGCATGCTGCTCGGCTTCCCGGGCCACCACGCCTTCACCCACCGGCCCACCTACCGCAAGCTCAAGGCCGCACTCAGCCGCGAGGAGCTGGCGGCGAAGCTCGCCGAACCCGCTGTGCGCGCGGCGATCCTGTCCGAAGAGGACCTGCCCGTCGACCCCAACGTGCTCTTCGACGGGATGTTCGCGCTGGCGCAGTACTCGGGTGACCGGCTCTACTCGCTGGGCAACCCGCCGGACTACGAGCCCACCGCCGAGCGCACGGTGTCCGCGATCGCCAAGGCACGCGGCGAGGATGTGCTGACCACCATGTACGACCTCATGCTGGAGGCCGACGCCGCCACCATGCTGATGCTGCCGATGTTCAACTACGCCGAGGGCAATCACGACGCGATCCGCGAGATGCTGACCCACCCCGCCGGTGTGCTCGGCCTGTCCGACGGCGGCGCGCACTGCAGCATGATCTGCGACGCCTCCTACCCGACGTTCCTGCTCACCCATTGGGCGCGCGACCGGCACCGCGGCGATAAGCTGCCGCTGGAGTACGTGATTCGCAAACAGTCCCGCGACACCGCGCAACTGTTCGGGCTGACCGACCGCGGCGTGATCGAGATCGGAAAGAAGGCCGATGTCAACGTGATCGACCTCGACGCGCTGACCCTGCACGCTCCGCGGATGGCCTATGACCTGCCCGCCGGCGGGCATCGCCTGGTCCAGGGCGCCTCCGGCTACACCGCCACCATCGTCAACGGTGTCATCACCCGTCGCGACGGGGTGGACACCGGTGCCCGACCGGGCCGGCTGGTCCGGGGGAGCCGCTGATGCGGCCGCTGGCGATCGCCCTTGCGGCCCTGGCCGTTGCGAGCGCACCGATCGCGCGGGCTGATGTCCTCAGCCCGCTGCACCCACTGGTCGATGCCGCCGCGCAACGGCTGTTGACCGCGGAACCGGTGGCGGCCAGCAAGTACCTGACGGGCGGGCAGATCGAGGACCCACAGCGCGAAGCCCAGGTCCTCGACACCGTGGCGGCCGCGGCCCAGGCCCAGGGCGCCGACCCGGCCTACGTCCGCGACGTGTTCCGCGACCAGATCGACGCGACGGTGTCGTTGCAGTACAGCCTGTTCGGTGATTGGAAGGTCGACCCGGCCGCTGCGCCGGTAAGCGCCCCGGACCTGGCGTCGACGCGGGCCACGATCGACGGCCTCAACCAGACCATGGTCGCCGAGATCGCCCATCAGTGGCCGGAGCTGCAGGCACCGACCTGCCGCGCCGAGTTGGACGCCACCATCGACGAGGTGGCTGTGAACCGGGAGCTGGACCCGCGATATCGGCGCGCGCTCGAGTACGCCACCCACGACTACTGCCGCTAAGCTACAGCACATCCTTGATGTCGTTCTTCAGCGACTCGGCCGCCGTCCCGAACACCGCTTGGACGTTGTTGCCGACCTCGATGACACCGGCCGCCCCCAGGCTCTTGAGCCTGGCCTGATCCACCTTCGACGGGTCGGCGACCTCCATACGCAGCCGGGTGATGCAGGCATCGACATTGACCAGGTTGTCCCGGCCGCCGAACGCGGCGATCACCTGCTCGGCGCGGCTGTCCTCGGGCGTGACGGCGGTGGTGGACGGGCCGCCCGCACCCAGGTTGGCGGCCTCTTCGGCCTCGAACTCCGCCTCGGGTTCGCGGCCCGGGGTGCGCATGTTCCACCGCGTGATCGCGAACCGGAACAGCAGGTAGTAGACGACGAAGAAGACCACGCCCATCCCGATCAGCAGCGGGATGTTCTTGGCCGCCGGTGCGGTGCCGTACAGCAGCAGATCGATCAGGCCTGCCGAGAACGAGAAACCGAGATGGATGTCCAGCAGGTAGGCGATGGCCAGCGACAGTCCGGTGAGCACCGCGTGGATGACATAGAGCGGGAACGCCACGAACATGAACGCGAACTCCAGCGGTTCGGTCACGCCGGTGAGGAATGCCGTCAGCGCCGCCGCGGACAAGATACCGACCGCGACCTTGCGCTGCTTCTTGTTGGCCACGTGGATCATGGCCAGCGCCGCGGCGGGCAGACCGAACATCAGGATCGGGTAGAACCCGGCGGTCAGGTGTCCGCCGGTGGGATCACCCGCGGCGAACCGGGTCAGCTCACCGGTGACGACTCCCTCGGGGGTGTCGTAGTCACCGTAGAGGAACCAGATATACGAGTTCGGGATGTGGTGCAGGCCCACCGGTATCAGCATGCGGTTGGCGAACCCATAGACGAACGCCCCGAACGCGCCGGCGCCGCCGATGAACTGGCCCAGGCTGGTCAGTCCGGCGTCGAAGATCGGGTAGAAGTAGCTCATCGCGAACGAGACGAACAGGCTGGTCAGCGACACCACGATCGGAACGAACCGGCGACCGCCGAAAAAGCCGAGATAGGAGGGCAGTTCGATAGTGTGGTACTTGTCGAACAGCCACGCGGTGAGCAGGCCGATCACGATGCCGCCGAAGACGCTGTAGTTGATCTGCGCCTGCTCGCCGGCCTTGTCGAGCACCCCGTCGAGCACGAACGGCGACATCGTCTGGAACACCTTGTCCATCACCAGGTAGCCGACGACGGCGGCCAGCGCGGTGGAACCATCGGCCTTCTTCGCGAAGCCGATCGCCACACCGACGGCGAACAGCAGCGCGAGATTGTCGAAGAGCGCCCCACCGGCGGCGCTCATCGCCTGGAAGAACGGCCCGATGACGGGAGCGTCGATGCGGCCCAGCAGGTCGGGCTGGCCCAGCCGCAACAGGATTCCCGCCGCCGGCAGCACCGCGATCGGCAGCATGAGGCTCTTGCCGAGCCGCTGCAACTGCGCGAACCCCGGAACTCGGCGACTGCTTTGAGATTTCGTCGACCCACCCATGCGGGCGAGCTTAAACGAGAAGCGGCGAAGCCAAGACCATGTTCGGTGACGCTCGTAGGGTTGAGGCCATGACGACCACAGTGATCGCCCCGGTCCCCGGACGCGCGATGAGCCTCGGCGATGTGCCCGACCCGGTGTTCGCGCAGGGCATGGTGGGTTACGGCGCCGCGATCGACCCCCCGCGCGAGGTCATCACGGCCGTCGCACCGGTCGGCGGCCGGCTGCTCAAGTTGATGCCGCACGCCTTTGTCGTGCTGACCGCCGACAATGTCGGCGTGCTGGTGCATCTCGGCTTGGACACCGTCGCACTCGACGGGCAGGGTTTCACGACCCTTCTGCAGCAGGGCGAGCAGGTGCGCGCCGGGCAACCGGTGACCACGTTCGACGTTCCGGCGATCGTGGCCAAGGGACTCGATCCGGTGGTGCCCGTGGTGGTGATGGACGAACGCGAACCGGGCAACATCTCGGTCACCGCCGCGCTCGGCGCCCCCATCGCCAGCGGCGGCGAACTGTTCGTGGCGCAGCGCTGATGGAGGTCATCATCGTCGGCGGTCCGTCCGAGATCGGCACGCTGGCCGCCGACGCGATCGGCGCGCTGCTGCACCGCAAGCCCGACGCTGTGCTCGGGCTGGCCACCGGGTCCTCCCCGCTGGCGATCTACGACGAACTCGTGTCCCGTTGTGCGGCAGGGCAGCTGTCGTTCGGACGGGTCCGCGGATTCACCCTCGACGAGTACGTCGGTCTGCCCGCCGAACACCCGGAACGCTACCGCAACGTCATCGACGACGTGTTCGTGTCCCGGATGGATTTCGCGCCCGGTGCGGTGCAGGGGCCCGACGGGCTGGCCGCCGACATTCCGGCCGCCTGCACCGCCTACGAGGAGGCGATCCGCGCGGCCGGCGGTATCGACCTGCAGATCCTCGGCATCGGCACCGACGGGCATATCGGTTTCAACGAACCCGGATCCTCGCTGGCCTCGCGAACCCGCATCAAAACCCTGACCGCGCAGACCCGTTCGGACAATGCCCGGTTCTTCGGCGACGATATCGACGCGGTGCCCACCCACTGCCTGACCCAGGGGCTGGCCACCATCCTCGACGCCCGCCACATCGTGCTGGTCGCGACCGGTCGGCAGAAGGCCGAGGCCGTGCACCACCTCGTCGAGGGCGCGGTGAGTGCGATGTGGCCGGCAAGCGTGCTGCAGCACCATCCCCACGTGACGGTGCTGCTCGACGACGCCGCCGCGCGGCGCCTGCAGCTGGCCGACTACTACCGCGAGACCTACCGGTCCAAACCCGATTGGCAGGGTATCTGAGTGCTGCTGGCCGCCGACACCTTGCTGACGGGCGCGGATCTGTTGCGGCCCGGCTGGATCAACGTGGCCGGCACCACGGTGCGCGCCCTCGGTGCCGGGAGCCCGCCGGGCCCGGCCGATCGCACGGCGGCCGTCGTGGTGCCCGGTTTCGTCGACACGCATCTGCACGGTGGCGGTGGCGCGAACTTCTCGGCCGCCTCGGCGCAGCAGACCGCGACGGCGGCCGCGCTGCACCGCAGGCACGGCACCACCACCCTGCTCGCCTCGCTCGTCACCGCGGCACCGGTCGAATTGCTGTGGCAGGTGCGCAGTTTGGCCGCCGACGTGCGTGCCGGCGTGTTGGCCGGGATCCATCTGGAAGGGCCGTGGCTGTCGGTGCACCGGTGTGGGGCGCACCAGCCCGCGCTGATGCGGGACCCGGATCCGGAGGAGATCGACCGGGTGCTCGCCGCCGCCGACGGCGCCATCGCGATGGTGACACTGGCGCCCGAACGCGAGGGCGCACTGGCGGCGATCGCACAATTGACCGCTGCGGGTGTGGTCGTCGCGGTCGGGCACACCGAAGCCAGCTACGCACAGACCCGCTCGGCCATCGAGGCCGGCGCCACCGTGGGCACCCACCTCTTCAATGCCATGCGCCCGATCGACCGGCGCGAGCCAGGGCCGGTCGTCGCGCTGCTGGAGGATGCCCGGGTGAGCGTCGAGCAGATCACCGACGGCGTCCACATCGATCCGGCGATCTACCGGTTCGTCACCCAAAGCGTTGGTGCCCAGCGCGTCTCGCTGGTCACCGATGCCATGGCGGCCACCGGGATGTCCGACGGACGCTACGAACTGGGCCCGCTGGGGGTCGATGTGGTCGGCGGGGTGGCGCGCGTCGCGGGCACCGACACCATCGCGGGCAGCACCGCCACCATGGACCGGGTGTTCCGGTTCGCCGTTCGGCACAGCGGATTGGCGCCCGATGAGGCACTGCTGCAGGCGGTCGCCCAATCCTCGATCAACCCGGCCCGTGCGCTCGGGCTCCCGACGGGCGAGTTGACACCCGGAGCCACCGCCGATCTGGTGGCCCTCGACGAGGATCTCGCCGTGACGGGTGTTCTGCACCGGGGGGCGTGGGTCTGACGCCGGCATGCGCCATGATGGGGTCATGCCCGAGGAACCCGAACTCAATGTGCTGGGCGGACCGCTGGAGCCGTGCGGCACCGATCCGGTGACCGGCTTCTACCGTGACGGCTGCTGCTCGACGGGCCCCGAGGATGTGGGCCTGCACACCATCTGCGCGGTGGTGACCGCCGAATTCCTGGAACACCAACGCTCGATCGGCAATGACCTCAGCACGCCGATGCCGCAGTACCGGTTCCCCGGCCTGACGCCCGGCGACCGCTGGTGTGTCACCGCGGTGAACTGGTTGCGCGCCTACCAGGACGGCTGCGCAGCCCCGGTGGTGCTGGCCTGCACCCACGAGAGCACCCTGCAGGTCGTCGGGTTGGAGGCCCTCGCCGAACACGCCGTGGACGTTCCCGATGACGCCAGCGACCTCTAGGTGAGGTAGCGGTTGCGCCAGCGCTCGAACCTGTTGCGCGGCCGCTCCGCCTCGGAGAGCACCTCGCTCATCGGGGGTGCGGCCGATGTCGACACCATCGGACCACGCCCGGCCGATGCGGGCGTCTCCTCCCACCAAATCGGTTGCAGCAGAGCCGAGGTGATCGGGATAGCCTTGTTGACCCGCTTGTACCCCCACGCACACGCGCGGTCGATGGAACCCGGTGACGGCGCCAGGTTCACCGGTGACAAGGTGGGCGAGAACCGGACGATGTGGTCGGAGTAGGGCAGATTGCGCACCATCTGCAGCTGGATGGCCTGCGCGATGGGCACCAGCCAAAGATGGCGCGGATCCCACTGCGGATGGAAACTGTCGAAAGCCAGATAGCAGGCGTTACGGGTGCCGAGCCTGCCGTCGCGGATCCGCTTCCAGGCCAACTCCACCGGCACGTTACTGGCGGTGCCGCCGTCGACGAACGCCGCGACATCGTTGGCGGCCAGCATCTCGTCCAGAATCGGGAGCATCCGTGGGTCCCGGGTCTCGTGGTGCAGCACACCGGGGATCGCCGACGAGAACGAAGCGGCGTCAACGACATTGACGTCGCGGGTGAGGTCGTCGCCGCCGACCACGACCGCCTTGACCACCCGTGAATCGATGAACGCGGCGGCCTGCCACAACCGGGCCGCCACCTCGGGGCCGACCCCGATCGGCAGAAACGGCAGCGTCCGCAGCTTGAGCACCGCGAGCTCCTGATGGCGGAACTTGGCGGGCAGGGCGGCGAACGGTTGCCTGCGTACCCCGGCGATCACCGCGTCGAACGGGATCCCCAGATCCGCCATCCGCAGCTGCTCGCCGTCGGGGCGCGTGAACAGCGCATCCGCAAACTGGTCGAAGCGCAGCGAAAAGACCCCGGTGAGTCCGTGTTTGCGGCGCATCTGCTCGGGTCCGAGGATGGCGCGGTAGGACACCGTCTTCGCCCATGCCACGTACTCCTCGATCGGCACGGGCAGCGTGCGGGCCATCACCGAACCGATCACCGATCCGATGGATGAGCCGACCAGGTAATCGGGCACCTGCCCGGCTTCCAGCAGCCGCTGCATCCCGCCGATATAGACGAAGCCGGCCCCGCCGCTACCGCCGAGCACCGTCACCAGCTTCTTGTGCCCGACCTCCGCGTCCAGTTCGGCCAGGGCGAACAGACTGCCGTGCCGGTCGGCGAGCTGGAGCCGCTGGGCATCCTGGTCCTCGGTGAGCGCGTTGAGCACCTCCCGCGCGGCGACGAGCGCGGATGCCCCGTGCTTCTCCTCGCGCAGCGGTCCGTGCAGGGCGTCGGTTACCCGGGACTGCCAGCCGCTCTGCTCGGCGCCCACCGACACGTCACCGCGCCCGCGTCGGCCACCCGGACCGGCCGCACCCGGCTCGAAATCGGCGAGCTTGGCGAAATTCAGCAGGTAGCGCAGCTTGCGCAGCTGCTCGGCGCTGAGCACGTCCGGGTGCGCCAGGTTCAGCCGGACCAGCCGGTTCTCCATCTTCTGCAGCGCCAGTGCCGGCTCGCCGGAGGGCAGGTCCGCGCCGAGCGCCTCGGCGTTCTCCTGCTCCTCGGCGGAGTCGGCCGGCTCGGCGTCGGGGATGGGGGTCTGCACAGTCAGAGACTCTAGGTGTCCGGTGTCAGTCCGTCGGAGCGATCCCGCGTCCCGACGAACGCCAGCAGCGCGGGGTCATCGGAGACCAGCCGTTCCACCTCCTCGCCGCCGTCGCACCGCAGCAGGGCTATGGTCAGCCGGTCTGGCGTGCGGGCCACCACCTGCCAGTGCGCGCCGGAGTCTTCCCAGCGGCGTAGTTCCTCGACCGGGTCGCGGGCCATGGGTCCATCTTGCCCCGTGCGGGTGCCCGACAGGCCGGCGACCCGTGCCGTTCCGGGCGCGTAGACCCCTCAGCATTCCCCGCGTTGGGTAGGCTCGGGCCTCAAATGATCGACACTGACGAGGCACTGCCGATTCTCCCGCGTGAACTCACCGACCTCCCGGACGCCGTGCGGCGGGTCGGCCCGCCGCAGATACCGGACATCGATGCGCCCTACGCCGCGCGACTGGTAGACCCGGATACCGATGCCGAGATGATCTCGGAGTGGATGAACCTCCCGCACCTCGCCCAGGCCTGGGAGTACGCATGGCCGCCGGAGCGCTGGCGGCTGTATCTGAAAGCCCAACTGGCTGGGACGTTCTCCCGCCCATTTCTCACCAGCCGCAAGGGTGAGGACATCGGTTACGTCGAGCTGTACCGGGCCGCAAAGGATTCCATCGCAACCCGCTACGACGCCCACCCGCACGACCTCGGCATGCACGCCGCGATCGCGGACACCAAACTGGTCAACCGCGGCATCGCACCGCTGATGCTGCCGCGGCTGCTGAAGGATATGTTCGCCAGGGAACCCGAGTGCCGGCGTGTCATGTTCGACCCGGACCACCGCAATATCGGCGCGCGCCGGCTCGTCGAGTACGTGGGCTGCAGTTTCCTCGGCGAGCACCGGATGGCGAATCGCACGATGGCCCTGTACGTCTTCCCGCGTACCCCCGAGGACGTCCCGGCACACAAGTAGCTGCGTCAGGACGCCGAGCGCATCATCTCCTCGTAGCCGTCGAAATCCGGTTTCATCGCGGCGGCGACCAGTTCCCACAGCACCTCATCGGTGCCGCCGCCGACGCGTGCCAGTTTCATGTCGCGCCACCACCGTCCCAGCGGTGTCTCGTCGATCAGATAGCCTGTGCCGCCGAAGATGTGCATGCACTCGGAGACCACTTCCTCGCCGAGCCGGGCCGCGCACACCTTCATCGCCGCCGCGGTGCGCAGGTCGAGCTTCCCGCCGGCGGCGATCCCGGTGAGCGCGTGGCGCAGCATCTCCACCCGCGCCTGCAGATCGGCCATCCGCATCCGCAGCGCCTGGTGCTGGTACAGGGTGTGCCCGAACTGGCTGCGGTTCATCATGCGGGCCAATGTGATTCCCAACACCCGCTGGCAGTTGCCGGCGATCTGTCCGGCCACCGACATGCGCTCGTGGGCGAGTCCCCAGGAGATCGCGGCCAGACCGATCCCGGCCCTGGCCACCAGGGCCTCGGCGGGTACCCAGGTGTCGATGTGCACCGCGGCGGTGTCCAGCGGACCGGCGCCGACCTTGTGGTAGGGCCGCTGGACCTGGACTCCGGGCCCGCGCAGCGGGATGGCGATGACGACGACGTTGCCGTGCCGGCTGTCCGGGTCGTTGTCGACGTTGCGCGCGACGGCCAGCACATAGTCGGCGATGGGGGAGAGCGAGACGAACTTCTTGATGCCCTTCACCTCGAAACCGTCGCGGACCGAACGGACTTTGGTCTCGACGATCTGGAGGTCCGACCCGCCGGACTCCTCGGAAGCCCCCACGCACAGCACGACCTCGCCGCGGATGGCCTGTTCGGTGATCTCGCGCAGATGCTGCGAGCGCCCGAATCGGCGCAACAGCGCGATGGCCGAGTCGTGCAGACTGACCCCCACCGCGATGCCGGCCGATCCCAGCTTGCCCAGTTCCAGTGCGAGCGCGATCACTTTGGCCACGTCGGGGTGCTCGGAATCGCCCCATTTGGCCGCGAAAACGCCTTCGGCGCCCAGATATTCGATGAGCTCGCGGGGGAACTTCTCGGTGCGTTCGGCCTCGGCGGTCCAGGCCCGGACGCGGTCGTCGAAGACCCGGCCGAGCAACTGCTCGAAGTCGGCCGGCGCATTCGGTTCGGTGACGTCGATGGCGGTGGTCACTGTCCTGCACCCTCCAGATTGCGCTTGACTTCGAGCCGGCGCAGCTTGCCCGACGACGTCCGGGGAAGCGATCCGGGCCGCATGAAGACGACATCGGCGGGAACCACACCGCATTCGGAGGCGATCAGCTCGACCAGCGCGGTGCGGGCGGCGGGTTCATCGGCGCCCTTGAACTCCGCGGCGATCACCAGCCCGGGACGGGCGGCCGGACCGTCGGTCCCGACGGCCACGACGGCACCGGCCCGGACCCCGTCGACCCGGGCGGCCACGTTCTCGATCTCGGTCGGGAAGATGTTGCGCCCGGCGACGGTGATGATCTCCTTGGCGCGACCGCAGATGACCAGGCGTCCGTCCAGGAAGTAGCCGATATCACCGGTGGGGAACCAATTTTGGGGCTCGATGGACTGTTCGCCCAGATAGCCGCTCATCATCGAGGTGCCGCGGATCTGCACCTCGCCGACCTCGCGGTCGGCGACGTCGGCGTTGAACTGCTCGTTGGGTGCGATACGGATCTGCATCCCGGGGATGGCCTCGCCCAGCACGGCGTGCTTGCGTCGGTGACCGCCGTCATCGGTGACGATCTGGATCTCGTCGACCAGCAGTCCACCGCCGGGCCGCGGCACCGCCACCGCACAGTTCGATTCGGCCAGACCGTAGGACGGGGCCAGCGCGGCGGGGGACAGCCCGAACCTGGCCATCTCGGTGGCGAAGGTCCGGCTGCCGTCGCAGTCCACGGGTTCTCCACCGTTGAGCGCGAAGCGCAGGTTCGACAGGTCGGCCTCGCTGACCAGTCCCGCGTACTTGCCGATGATGTTGTAGGCCATGTTCGGTGCCGCCGTGATCGACGCACGGCTCTCGGTGAGCCAGGTGATCCACCCGAACGGAGACGACGAGAAGGCCGACGTCGGTGCCTGCCAGAGATCCGCGCCCGCCAGCGCGTGGGTCAGCAGGAACGACAAGCCCATGTCGTGGTACAGCGGCAGCCAGGAGTGGCCGCAGTCGGCATCGGTGACCCCGACGCGCTCGACCAGCGCGCCGATATTGGCCAGCACCGCCTCGTGCGACAGCTGAGCCGTGCGCGGCGTGCCGGTGGAACCCGCGGTGCCCTGCAGGACTGCCGCGCCGGTCCCGGTCACCATCCCGGTGTGCGTGCTCGACCGCCGCGGGTGCGCGACGGCACCGATATCGTGCACCGCCAGAGCGCTTTCCACGCCGGACAGCTCACGAAGATGTGAGCCGTGGCTGAACACCGTGCGCACCCCGACGCCCGCGAATCGCTCCATGGTGGCGCGCGCCCAGCGCTTCGGGTCTGCACCGCGCACCGGCCCCGGCAGGATCGAGACGGCCGCACCGGCCAGAAACGCGCCGGGGATGGCCGCGATGAACTCTGCGGTGGGTTCACCGACGAGACCGACTGCGGGTGTGCCGTCAGCGCAGATGCGGGCCGCCACGTTCTCGGCGCGCGCGTGGATCTCGCCCCACGGGTGACGGTTCCAGGTGCCGGTGTCGGTGTCGAGCACCGCCAGCGCCCGGTCGCTGGAGGTCATCGCATCGGTCAGCGCCTGCGCCAGCCCCCACGGCGCGCCGGTCACGAGTTCGCCTGATCCACTGGCAGTTTGGCCAGCACCGCGGTCTCCAGATCGCCGAGGGTCTCGCAGCTGAGCAGATCTTCCTCGGAAAGCGCCGCGCCCAAACGGTCCTCGATGGCCACCATGCCGACCGCGAAAGCCACCGAGTCCATGCCGACGTCGTCGACGAGCCGGGAGTCGCGGGAGACCCGGGAGATGTCGATGTTGAGATCGTCGCGCAGGATGGCCAGAAGCTCCGGTTTGACCGCTTCGGGATGTGACATTTCCATGTTCGGCGACCCTACACCTGAGAATTTACTCAGGGTAGGCTTACCGAAGCTGAGATCACCGTGGCGGGTGTCCGACGGTCAGATCGCCCTTTTTCATGCCTCCGTCAATCGACACCTGTGCGGGCACAACTTCGCTCGTGACCAGGCCATGCGCCCCGGTCAACGCATCGATCAGATCGAAACTCGCGGCGATCCGCGCGGGGGTGTCCACCACCACGGTTGTGACGGGGACCTCACGTCCGAGCTGAAACAACCGGTCGCCGTGCGGTTCGTGATCGCCGTGGAAACCCCAGATCCCGCGCAGCGCAGTCGCGCCGCCGACGACGTGCCGGCCGCGCAGCGCCGCCACGATCGCCCGGTGGATCGGGACGCCGTCGTGCAGGGTGTCCTCCGAGGTGTGGATGGTCAGCTTCTGCCATAACGGCACCCCGTCGGGATCGGCCGGGGGCAACGCGGCCGGACGGGCCAGCAGCCTGCCGTCCCGCTTGCAGAGCTGCACGCGTTCCACCGTGATCGTCGCCTCGGGCAGCAGCTGACGAAGCCATGGCAGCGCCGTCGCCACCTGATCGGCGGTGCCGGAGGCCGTGATCAGCATCGGCACCGCGGTGTTGGTGCTGAAGAACCGGGCCCGCCGGCGCGTCCCGTGGTCGGTACCGTCCACCCCGAGAAATGCTGCCGCACCGGCGAATCCGATCCGGTGCAACTGCGCGCACACCTCCCGGTAGGCGGGCCGCCCGGCGACCCGGGTCTGCCGGCCGACATACACCGTGAGCTTTGCCGAGTCCGAACCCGGCACGGCGGTGCCGGCGCGCTCCAGGGTCACGATGCCCCGCGCGATGCCGGCGACCACCCGCGGCGCCAAGCTCGCGATGCGCTCCGCGGTGTCCACCGCGAGCACCGCGACGGGCAGGTCCTCGGAGGTGGACAGCGACCGGTCGGTGCGCAGTTGATGGCTGGGTCCGAATCCGCCGATACCGCGCAGCACCACACTGTTGGACACCGCGGCGCGGCCGAAGAGGTCCAGCAGTTCGTCGGCGACGAAGCCGTGCTCCCCGCGCAGCCGCTCGCCGAAGTAGGCGGTCAGTTTCAGCAGTTCGTCGCTCACAGTGCCCGTCCCGTCAGCTGGCCCAGCCAGGCTGCCGCCACCCCCGCCACCATGCTGACGACGATGTTGGCCGCCGCCGCGGCGCCCTGTCGTTCCTCGGCCAGCCGCTGGGTTTCCAGCATCCAGGTGGAGAACGTCGTGTAGGCGCCGACGAACGCCGTTCCGGCCAGCAGCGCGATCTGCGGCGTCAACGCCAGCGCGCCGAGCAGGCCGAGCAGCCAGGCGCCGCTGACGTTCACCGCCAGGGTGCCCACCGGGAGGCCGTTGGCGAGCTTGACCCGGCCCGATACCGTGCGGTCGACCAACAGCCGGCACACCGCTCCGAGTCCGCCGAGCACCATCACCGCGGCCCACACCAGTGCCGTGTTCACCGGACCCGGACCCGTCTGACCAGTGCGGTGGCGCCCTGCGCCGCCAGCAGCCCCAGCGCGATACTCACCGAGGTATAGGCCGCCGCCAACAGCACAAAACCGTGCTCCAGCATCACCAACACCTCCACCTGCATCGTCGAAAAGGTGGTCAGGCCACCGCACAGACCGGTGCCCAGCAACGGTCGGCGGTACCCCGAGGCGGGCAGTCGCTCCAGCAGCCGCGTCGTGAAATACCCCAGCAGGGCGGCCCCGACGATGTTGACCACGAACGTCGCCCACGGCCAGTGTCCCGGCGGGACCGCAAGAACATGGCTGAGCGCGGCGCGCGCCAGAGTTCCCAGCGCGCCGCCGATGAAGACGGCGGCGAGTTCGCGCCGGTCGGTGATTGCCACACCGCAGAGTATGAGGCCGCGCGGCGGTACGGATACAGTCGGCTCACCATGACGGCGCAGGATCTCATCCCGGTGCGGATCTCCGTACTCGGGCCGGTCCGGGCGTGGGTGGCCGGCCGGCCGGTGGATCTGGCCGGACCCAAGCAGCGTGCGGTGCTGATCCGGCTGGTCCTCGCGCACGGCGAGGTGGTGTCCGTGGACCGGTTGATCGAGGATCTGTGGGCCGGTGAGCCGCCGCCGAAGGCGCTGGCGGCGCTGCAGGCCTACATTTCTCATCTGCGCCGGGTGCTGGAACCGGGGCGGGAGCGCCGGGCCGCGGCCCGGGTGATCGTCAGCGCCGCGCCCGGATACTGCCTGCGCCTGCCCGATGACGCCGTCGACGTGTGGTCGCTGGAGGCGGCGATCGCCGCCGCCGAACAGTGCGGCGATCCGCAGGAGCGCGCCCGAATGCTCGACGATGTGGTGGCTGCGTGGTCCGGCGAGCCCTACGCCGAAGTGCGCGACGCCCTGTGGGCGGCGCCGGAGGTGGCTCGGCTGGCCGAGCTGCGGCTGTCGGTCACCGAGGCGCACGCCGCGGCGCAGTCCGCGCTGGGGCAACATGCGGTGGTGGCCCGGGTGCTGGAGTCGCATGTGCGGGATCACCCCGACCGGGAGGCGGCGGCCTGCCTGCTGGCGGTCGCTCGGTATCGCTGTGGTCAACAGGCGGCGGCCCTGGATGTGTTGCGCCGCAGCACCGCCTACCTCATCGAGGAGCTGGGGCTCGAACCCGGCCGGGCGATTCGCGAACTGGAACGCGACATCCTGCGCCACGCCGAGCACCTCGATCCCATCGCACTGGTGCCGGTGCCGGTGCCTGCGCCGCACGAGACTCCCGTTGTCAACCCCGCCCGCGGCCGCAACAGCGAACTCGCCGCCATCGACGCGGCGGCGGGTGCCGCCGCGCGCGGCGGGCTGCGGGTGGTGTGGGTCGGCGGTGAAGCCGGCGCCGGAAAGACCACCGTGGTCGAGGCCGCCGCGGCCCGGTTGCTCGCCGCCGGCTGGACGGTGGTGGCCGGGCGCAGCCCCGAGGTCGACGGCGCGCCACCCGGCTGGGCGTGGACGGAGGTCCTCGAAAGTTTCACCAGCACACTGCAACCCCGTGAGTCTGCGGCGCTGGCCCCGCTGTTGCACGACGAACGGATGACCCCCGGGCAGGCCGCTGAGGGCACGGTGTTCTGGATCGCGCACGCCTTGGCCGAGGTGCTGGGGCAGGCCGCCGAGCGCGCACCGCTGCTCATAATCCTCGAAGATCTGCACCGCACCGACGGCCTGACCTTGGAGCTGCTGCGCCTGATCGCCGACCGGCTCGGCGCCGCGCCACTGCTGGTCATCGGCACCTACCGACCCTCGGAATCGGGTGCCGAGTTGGGCCAGGCCCGCGCCGCGCTGGCCAATCACACCGCGGCGCACCTGATCCTGTCGGGCCTCGACGATGCCGCGCTCACCGCGCTGGCCACCGATTGCGGGCTGCCCGCGGTGACCCGGGAAACGTTGCGGCTGTTGCGGGAACGCACCGGAGGCAACCCGCTGTTCGTCCGGGAGCTCGCCCGGCTGATGGTCGCCGAAGGTGTCGATGCCGCGCACGCCGGGATCCCGGCGGGGGTCGGAGATGTGGTCCGTCGCCGGCTGGCCCGGCTGCCGCCGCAGACCGCGACCGCGTTGCGCCAGGCGGCGGTGCTGGGTCGCGAGGTCGATGTCACCCTGTTGGCGGAGTTGGCCCGCAGCGATGACGACGAACTCCTGGACGCGCTGGAGCCCGCGGTGCTGGCCGGCCTGCTCGACGAACCGTCCCCTGGGCGGATCCGGTTCGCCCACAACCTGATCCGGGACACGCTGTACGGTGATACCTCGGTGCTGCGGCGCTCCCGGCTGCACGCGGCCGCCTTGGAGTTGCTTCGGTCTCCGGGGCACGGCGCCGACCCGGCATCGCTGGCCTACCACGCCGTCGCCGCCGCAACGTCTGAAACTGCACACGAGGCAGCGGCTTTCGCGATGACTGCGGCCTCGGAGGCCGACAGCGTCGGAGCGCCGGTGGAAGCCGCCCGGCAATGGCGAGCCGCGGTGCGCATGTTCGAGCTGGGCGGTGCTGATCACGCGGTGACGGTGCCCGCCCGGTGCGGTCTCATCGCGTCCCTCGCCCGGGCCGGGGACGCGCTCGGGTCCCGCGAAGAGTTACACCACACCATGATCGCCGTCGGCGACCATGACGAGCCCGCGGTGCGGGCGCTGACCTCCGCCGATGCCCCGCTGGTATGGCGGGTGCGGGCCGGTGACGCCATCGACGACGCCATCGTCGGCCCGTTGCGCCGGGTGCTGGGCCGCGACCAGCCCCCGCAGATCCGCGCCCGGCTGCTTCTCACGTTGTTCACCGAACTCGAAGGTGTGGAACATGATTCGGCGCTGGCGGCCGCTGACGAAGCGCTGCAGCTGGCCCGGTGCCTGTATGCCGAGGACCCGGCCGGCCACCAGCGGCTGCTGCTGTCCGCGCTGAACGTGCGGGCCTTCGCATGCCTGGGCCCGGACCTGGCGCATGAGCGCGAAGCCATCGTGGCCGAGTTGCTCGCGGTCGCCGAAGCCTATGACGCCACCGACTACCAGGCGGTGGCGCACTGGTTCGCGTTCCTGGATGCCTCCGGACGGTCCGACCTGGCGGGTGCGGCCGCGCACGTCGACCAGGCGGTGGCGCGGGCCGGGACCGGTCAGCTGGGCTTCCTGCTCGGCGTTCTCGACGCGTTCGGTGCGCAGTTGGCCGTGCTGGCCGGCCGGACCGATGCGGGCGAGCAGGCCTATGTCGCGGTGTCGGCGAAGCTCGCCGAATACGGGGTGGCCAACGGGGCGCATATCGGGATCGTGGGCCGGGTGAGCGCGAACATGGTCCGCGGCAGCCTCGCCCCGATGGCCGACGAGCTGGTCGCCGTGCATCGCCACGTGTCCCGGATGATCGCCGACGGCGCCGTGATCGCGCTGCACCAGGCCGGCAGAACCGAAGAGGCTCAGCAGATCTGGGCCCAGCGGATACCGATCGAACGGTCCTTCTTCTTCGTGGCCATGG
The DNA here is from genome assembly GCF_001644575.1 of Mycobacterium adipatum. NCBI lineage: Bacteria > Bacillati > Actinomycetota > Actinomycetes > Mycobacteriales > Mycobacteriaceae > Mycobacterium > Mycobacterium adipatum. The sequence goes on along the minus strand of NZ_CP015596.1, from coordinate 4,522,541 downwards.
CGACCCTGCGGGCACACGCCGCCGTCGCCATGGGCGACCTGGACACCGCCACCGCCACCGCCGCGGAGTTGTTGCCGTATTCGGGGCGCTTCGCCGGACTGGACAACGGGACCCTGCTCACCGGTCCGGTGGATGCCGCCCTGGCGGCCGTGGCCGAGGCCACCGGTGACCGGGTGGGCGCGGCGCGCTACCGACGGGCCGCCGGCGAGCTGACCCGTCGACTGTCGGCGCAGGCCCGGGCCCTGATCGGCTGAATCTCACTGGCGAAACTCGCGTACCGGTCGCAAATTCGGCCGCGGAGACGACGGGTACGCGAGTTTCGCCAGGCGGGAGACGGTCAGCCGAAAACGGCGCGCTCCAACCGGCGGTGCCGTCGGGCCAGGTAGCCCAGCAGCAGCATCAGCGGACCCGGTACCGCGGCGGCGATCTTCGCGCGTTCGGCATCGGTGGCCACCGCCAGGACCCGCGGCCCGTCGAAGGACAACCGCCCGGTCTTGCGTGCGGCGGTCTCGACGGCCTCCCAGGCCGCCACCGTGACGTGACGCCGAATCACCGGGAACAGGTCGCGTTCCTCATCGGCGATGTGGGCTGCCAACAGCCGGTGCAGATCGGCCAGGCCGGCGGCCAACGGCCGGGCCAGCTCAGGATCGCCCGAACGCCCGAAGGCCGCCGCGTGCTCGCGCAACCGGTCCAACCGCGGATCGAGTGCGGCGTGATCCGCGGTCAACTCCGTCAGGTCGACGAAGTCGCCTGCCGCGGCCTCGATGACCGGCCACAGCACATCGTCTTCCATGGTGTGGTGATGGTGGATCGACTCGCACATCAGCTCCAGGTAGCGGGTGAATGCCCGGGCGCGTTTGGGGGTGCACGGCATGCGGCGCTGGGCGATGGCGGTGGTCAGGTCGGCGAGCCTGCCGATATCGGCCACCATGGCGCGGTGGGCCAGCATGATGCCGCTGAGGTCGGGTTCCAGGGTGAGGAGTTGGTGTTCTCGTTCGGAGCTGTTCATGGAGATCACCTTGACGGTGTCCACTTGCGACGAACTTGTGACGGGCTTGGGGTGACGACGAGACACCGGCGACGCGGGTAGGCAAGGATGGTGTCATGGTGGCCAATCCGCGAGCCGGTCAGCCGGCGCAGCCCGAAGATCTCGTCGACCTCGCACACCTGGTCACCGCGTATTACACGGTGCAGCCCGACCCCGAGGACATCGCCCAGCAGGTGGTGTTCGGGACGTCCGGGCACCGCGGGTCCGCGCTGGACGGCGCCTTCAACGAGGCGCACATCCTGGCCACCACCCAGGCGATCGTGGAATACCGCGCCGCGCAGGGCACCACGGGCCCGCTGTTCATCGGCCGCGACACCCACGCGCTGAGCGAGCCGGCCTGGGTCTCGGCGCTGGAGGTGCTCGCCGCCAACGATGTCGTCGCGATGATCGACGCCGCCGACCGCTACACCCCGACCCCCGCGGTCAGTCACGCCATCCTCACGTTCAACCGGGGCCGCGACACCGACCTGGCCGACGGCATCGTCGTCACCCCGTCGCACAACCCGCCCCGCGACGGTGGCTTCAAGTACAACCCGCCCAACGGCGGGCCCGCCGACACCGACGCCACCAGCGTCATCGCCCAGCGGGCCAACGAGATTCTGTGTGAGGGGATCCGGGCGGTGAAGCGGGTGCCGCTGTCGCGCGCCCTGCAGGTCGCCCAGCGCCACGACTACCTCAACGCCTACGTGCAGGATCTGCCCAATGTCGTCGACCTGCACGCCGTCCGCGCGCAGGGCGTGCGCATCGGTGCCGACCCGCTGGGCGGGGCCAGCGTCGACTACTGGGCCGCGATCGCCGAGACCCACCAGCTGGACCTGACGGTGGTCAACCCGCTCGTCGACGCCACCTGGCGGTTCATGACGCTGGACACCGACGGCAAGATCCGGATGGACTGCAGCTCGCCGAACGCGATGGCTGGACTTCTGCGGAAAGTCAACGACAATCCCGGCGAGTACCAGATCGCCACCGGTAACGACGCCGACTCCGACCGGCACGGCATCGTCACCCCCGACGGTGGGCTGATGAACCCCAACCACTATCTGGCCGTGGCCATCGACTACCTGTTCACCCACCGGCCGAACTGGCCGGGCGGCACCGCGGTCGGTAAGACCGCGGTGAGTAGTTCGATCATCGACCGCGTGGTCGGCGGGCTGGGCCGCGAGCTGGTCGAGGTGCCCGTCGGCTTCAAATGGTTCGTGGACGGGTTGATCGGCGGCACAATCGGTTTCGGTGGCGAGGAGAGCGCGGGCGCCTCCTTCCTGCGGACCGACGGCTCGACCTGGACCACCGACAAGGACGGCATCATCCTGGCGTTGCTGGCCTCGGAGATTCTCGCCGTGACGGGTAAGACCCCGTCGCAGCGCTACGCCGAACTCGCCGCCACGTACGGGGCGCCCACCTACGCACGCATCGATGCACCGGCCGACCGGGACCAGAAGGCGCGGCTGGCCAAACTGTCCGCCGAGCAGGTGACCGCCACCGAACTGGCCGGCGAACCGATCATCGCCAAACTCACCGCCGCGCCCGGCAACGGGGCGGCGCTCGGCGGGCTCAAGGTGACCACCGAGAACGCCTGGTTCGCCGCGCGGCCCTCAGGCACCGAGGACGTGTACAAGATCTACGCCGAGTCCTTCCTGGGTCCCGAGCATCTGGCGGAGGTCCAGGAGGCCGCCAAATCGGTGGTCAATACAGTCATCGCGTGAGCTCTGCCGGCGAAAGTGACTGCACCACCCGATCCAGGCCGCGGTTACCGCGCGAGGTCTGGGTCCTGGTCGCGGCGAACTTCGTGGTGGCGCTCGGGTACGGGGTCGTGGCCCCGGTCCTGCCGCAGTACGCGCGGCACTTCGGCGTCAGCATCGCCGCGGCCACCTTCGTCATCACCGCGTTCGCCGTCATGCGCCTGGTCGGGGCGCCGCCGGCCGGTTTCCTGGTCCAGCGGCTGGGGGAGCGCCGGGTCTACATCAGTGGGCTGATCATCGTCGCGGTGTCCACGGCCGCCTGCGCGCTGGCCGAGACCTACTGGCAGCTGTTGCTGTTCCGCTCGCTCGGCGGCATCGGTTCGGCGATGTTCACGGTGTCCTCGCTGGGACTGATGATCCGGATCTCACCGCCGGATGCCCGCGGGCGGGTGGCCGGGCTGTTCTCTTCGGGGTTCATGATCGGTTCGGTCGGTGGTCCGATCCTGGGCGCGGTCACCGCCGGGCTCGGCCTGGCCGCACCGTTTCTCATCTACGGGGCCGCGCTGCTGGTCGCGGCGGCGGTGGTGTTCGTCAACCTGCGTCATTCGACGGTGATCGGCGGCTCGGACGAGGATGACGGCCCGCCGGTGCCGTTTCGCACCGTGTGGCGCCACCGCGCCTACAAGGCCGCGCTGCTGTCCAACTTCGCCACCGGGTGGGCCTCCTTCGGGCTGCGCATCGCGCTGGTCCCGCTGTTCATCGTCGAGGTGTTGGGCCGCAGTCCGGGGGTGGCCGGGCTCGCGCTCACCGCCTTCGCGGTGGGCAACATCTCGGTGGTCATCCCCAGCGGCTACCTGTCCGACCGGCTGGGCCGGCGCCGGCTGCTGATCTTCGGGCTCACCCTGGCCGCGGTGTCGACCGCGCTGGTCGGGTTCACCACATCGCTGCCGGTGTTCCTGGTCGCGGCCTATGTCGCCGGCGCGGCGACCGGCATCTTCGTCTCCCCGCAGCAGGCCGCGGTCGCCGACGTGGTGGGCAGCCGGTCGCGCGGCGGGACCGCGGTCGCGACGTTCCAGATGATGGCCGATGTCGGCTCGATCGGCGGCTCACTGCTGGTGGGTCTGATCGCGCAGTATTTCTCGTTCTCCTGGGCGTTCATCATCAGCGGCGCGATCCTGCTGGTGGCGGCGCTGGGCTGGGTCTTTGCCCCCGAAACCCGGGGCCGGCCGCCCGCTGAGCACACCCCGGCCCGTCCGCTCGGCCCGGAGGCCGGTGGAGAGGTGCCCTGACCAGCTGTTTTGAACCTGCGCGGGACAGTGGTGTACCTTTCAACAGCACAACAAACGGGGCTATGGCGCAGTTGGTAGCGCACCACACTGGCAGTGTGGGGGTCAGGGGTTCGAATCCCCTTAGCTCCACGTTCGAGAAACCCGCCCAGACCATTGGTCTGGGCGGGTTTCTTGCTTTGCGTCTCGATTCACGCCGATGCATGAACGCCACAGTGCTCTCCCAGAAGGGCGACTTCCCGGCGGTTACAAGGCCGTCTCCCTAACGATCGTTGTCGAGGAACGCAACTGCGGTCCTGGAGAATTCGTGGTGGTACTGGAAGATCCCGCCGTGCCCGGAGTTGGGGTAGATGACCAGTTCCGACCCGGCGATCCGTCGGTGCATGTCCTCCGACAGCGTGCTGGGGACCATGCGGTCGTGGTCGCCGTTGGCGATCAGTGTCGGTTGGGTGATCTTGGACAAATCTGCCGGTGTGGACCGGCCCCAGCGTTTGATCGCTTTGAGCTGGGTCTGGAAGGCCCTGACGGTGATCTTCGCGTCTCTGTCGTGGATGCGTTCGTCGAGGCGCTTGACGAAGGCGCGGGCGGCCGCCTTGCCGGTGGCGTCGCGGTTGAAGAACAGGAATTCCTTGGGGTCGCTTCGGGTGAGGGTGGCGCGCACCATGTCGTAGTAGGTGGTGCCCGCAACTTTGTCGATGCCCTTGCCCCCGGCGGGGCCGGATCCCGTGAGGATCAGTTTGCGCACCAGTTCGGGATGCTTGAGCACGAGGGCTTGGGCGATCATCCCGCCGAGGGAGAAGGCGAAGATGTCGACGGTGGTGTGTCCGAGTGCGGTGATGAAGGTGTATGCGTCCTCGGCCATCGCTTCGATGGTGTCGGGGACTTTTCCGGTGGAGGCTCCGACGCCGCGGTTGTCGAAGGCGATGACGTGGTGGCCCTCGGCGATCGGGTCGATGATGCGGGGGTCCCAGTTGTCCAGGGTGGCGGCGAGGTGGACGAGGAACACGACCGGGATTCCGCCGGTGGGCCCGAGTTCGCGGTACGCGTAGGTGACCCCGCCGGCGGTCAGGGTGCGCGCCGGCGCGTCGCGATATGAGGTGACGATTCTGTGGGGTGGGTTGTGGTTGGCGTTCATGACGATCTCCTGGCTGGTTGCGGTCGGGTCAGTCGGCGAGGAATTGCAGTGCGGTGGCGACGAATTCGCGGTGGTACTGGAAGACTCCGCCGTGTCCGGAGTTCGGGTAGATCTTGAGTTCGGCGTTGGGCAGGCGCCGCGCCATGTCGTTGGAGTGTTCGCTGGCGACCATGAGGTCGTGGTCACCGTTGGCGACCAGGACGGGCTGGGTGATGACCGACAGGTCATCGGGCTGGCTCTGGCCGGCGTGGCGGATGGCTCTGAGTTGGTTGACCCCTGCGCGCAGGGTGATCTTCTTGTCGCGGTCGCGGGTCCGCTCCTTGAGGCGGTGCAGGTAGTCGCCGGCGGCGGCCTTGCCGTCGGCGGTGCGGGGGAAGAACAGGAAGTTGCGGGGGTCGCTCCAGGTGAGGAACGCCTTGAGGTAGGCGGTGCCGACGATGGTGGCCATCTTGTCGATGCCGCCGCCGCCGCGGGGTCCGGTGCCGGCCAGGATCATTCGGCGGACCAGTTCTGGGGCTTGCAGGGCCACCATTTGGGCGACGCCGCCGCCGAGTGAGAACCCGAACAGGTCGACCTGTTCGAGTCCCAGGGCGCGGATGAAGGCGATGGCGTCGGAGCCCATCTGCTCGACGGTGGGGGGAACCGTGCCGCCGGTGGCACCGACACCGCGGTTGTCGAAGGCGATGACGCGGTGGTGAGCGGCGATACCGTCGACGATGCGGGGGTCCCAGTCGTCGAGGACCGCGGTGAAGTGGTGCAGGAACACCACGGGAACCCCTGTGCCGGTGCCGAGTTCGCGGTAGGCGAAGGGCACGCCGCCGACGTTGACGGTGCGGGTGGGGGTGTCTTTCCAGGTGGTCATGATGTGCCTTTCAGCAGGGTGTGAGTTGGTGCGTCGAGGGCAGTGGTCATCCGAGATCCCCGATTTCACATACGATCTTACGATCATAATATTATGACTGTAATATCGAGTGGTACGATTTGGCAAGGACGGATGCTCATGACAGGACAGGGAGGTGGCCCATGGCGCGACAGGCCGGGGAGCGCAAGGCCGAGACGCGGCGCCGGATCATCGCCACGGCCAGCGCGCGATTCAAGACCGACGGCATCGACGGCTCCGGGATCGCGACGCTGATGTCGGACGCCGGTCTGACCAACGGCGCGTTCTACGCCCACTTCGCATCCAAGGACGATCTGGTGGCCCACGCCGTCGCCGACCAGTTGCGCGCGCAGGTCGACGCGTTGACGTCGCTACCGCCCGGCCGGGCGGCACTGCAGGACTACATCCGCGGGTACCTCTCAACGCAGCACCGCGATGATCCGGGCGCCGGTTGCCCCAACGCCGCATTGCTCGATGAGATCGGCCGCTGCAGCTCGGCGGTACGCGACTCCTACACCGAGGGCATGACGTCCATCGTCGACGTCATCGCCGCGCACCTCTCGCCAAGCGAACCTGCGGCCGCGCGCAGCACCGCGCTGGGACTGTTCACCATCCTGGTGGCCAGCATGCAACTCGCCCGGGCGGTGTCCGACCCGGCGCTGTCCGACGACATTCTGGCCGCGGGGATCCGCAACGCGACGGCATTGCTCGACGTCGAGAAGGCAGAGAGGCCCAGATCATGAAGGCGTTCGTCGTCACCCACTACGGCAAAGACGGTGTGCAGGCCAGGGACGTTCCCGTGCCGACCGTCGGCCACAACGACGTGCTGGTCAAAGTCCACGCCTCAGGCGTCAACCCGCTCGACAGGATGGTCCGCGACGGGGACTTCAAACAACTCCTCAAATACAAGACCCCGTTCGTGCTCGGCCACGATGTGGCCGGGGTGATCACCGACGTCGGTGCCGGCGTCCCCGGCTTCGCCGTCGGCGACGAAGTGTATGCACGCCCCCGCGACATGCGCATCGGGACGTTCGCGGAATACATCGCCATCGACCACGCCGACGTCGCGCACAAGCCAGCATCGCTGAGCATGCACGAGGCCGCCGCAGTCCCGTTGGTGGCCCTGGCGGCCTGGCAGATCCTCGTCGAGAAGGCGAACATCCAACCTGGACAGAAAGTGCTCGTCCACGCCGGCGCCGGCGGGCTCGGATCCACCGTTATCCAACTCGCCAAACACCTCGGCGCCCACGTCGCGACCACCGTCAACGGTGCGCGGGCCGAGCTGGTCCGCGCTCTCGGCGCAGATGTCGTGGTCGACTACACCACACAGGATTTCGCCGACGTGCTCTCCGGCTTCGACCTTGTCGTGGACTCGGTGGGCGAAGACAACCTCCTCACATCACTGACCGTGCTCAAACCTGGAGGACTGGCGATCGGTGTCACCGGCCCACCAGACGCCGACTTCGCCAAACAACTGGGCGCGCCCAAGCCCTTCGAGTTCGTCTTGTCGTTCCTCAGTCGCAAAGTTCGCAACGCCGCCAAGAAGCTACGGGTGCGCTACGCGTTCTTCTTCATGCAGGCCAGCGGAGCCCAGCTTCATCAGCTCGCCGCGCTATACGACGCGGGTCGCCTGCGGCCGGTCCTCGATTCGACGTTCCCGTTCGATCGGACGCTGGACGCGCTCGCCCACCTCGAGAACGGCAGGGCCAAAAGCGGCAAGGTCGTCGTCACCCTCGACTGACACCAACACCCAGACCTGCATAAAGGTACCGCGGTGGACGTCGCGCGAGGGGCCCATTCACCCTGGCAGGGTGGGGGTCGGGGGTTCGAATCCCGCCGGCTCCACGCTTCACGACTGTTTCGTTTCCGGGGCGCGGAGCCGCCGCTCTTGCCGAACACGCCGTGGCACACGCCGGACCGGACTAAAGTTTGCGAGCGGGGTGGGTGGGAATCCGGAACCGGGATGAGTACGTCCGGCTCCGGGTCACGCGTTTCTGAGCGCAGGGGGGATGAGGTGGCGCCCATTGCGTCGCGGCGCGGTCACCGCGTGGCAGACTCCGCGATTCTGGACGCTGCCGTGTCCGGAGCCGGCCTGACCACGGCATTTCAGCCGATCACGGTGCTCGCCAACGGCGCCGTGGTCGGTTTCGAGGCGCTGACCCGGTGGCCCGAACTCGGCGATCCCGATCCCGAGACGGTGTTCGCGCATGCCGCGGCCACCTGCCGGCTGGGTGCGCTGGATCGGATGTGTATCACGGCCGCACTCGACGTCGCTCTGCGTCGCGAGCTACCCCAGGACACGTTGCTCACGCTCAACTGCGAACCAGTGGGTGATCACCTCGATCGCGCCGGGAACCGGCTATTGGCCCGCGCACACGAGCACCTGCGGTTGATGTTCGAGCTGACCGAACGCAGCCTGCTGAAACACCCCCGGGCGCTGCTTCGCAAGGTGGCCGCCCTGCGCGCGGACGGATTCGGTATCGCCCTCGACGATGTGGGTGCCCATCCGGACTCACTGGCGCTGCTCGACGTCATCTGCCCGGATATCGTCAAACTCGACGTTCACCTGGTGCAGTCGCATCCCAGCGACGACCAGGCCCGCATCCTGGCCGCCGTGCTCGCGCATATCGAACGGACCGGCGCGGTGCTCCTCGCCGAAGGAATCGAGTCCGATGAGCATCTCGAACAGGCGCTGTCGCTGGGTGCCACCCTCGGCCAGGGTTTCAAATTCGGCCGGCCCGGACCGCTGAGGGGCCCGGTCTCGGCGGGGTGGTCGCCGCCGCCGATGAAGCACCCGGTGCAGCCGACCGGTGACTCGCCGTTCGACCTCATCGCTGACAAGGTTCCGGTTCGCACTGCACTCAAGGCAACCCTCATCCCGTTCTCCCGACAAATCGAGGCTCAGGCCCGGCTGGCACCGGATCCTCCGATGGTGATGGCGTCGCTGCAGCTGGCAGAACACTTCACGGGTTCGACCAGCGCGCGCTAGAGCGAACTGGCGCGCACCTCTGCGCTGGTGGCCGTCTTCGGCCGGGGCTTGCCCAGCGATCTGGGATCCGGGGTCCGGGGGGTCGATCTCGCCCCTGGGGACCCGTTGTGCGGGCAGTGGATCGTGCTCAGCCTCGGTCCGCATCACTGCGCGGCCCTGATCGCCCGGGAGCAGGACACGTCGGGCTCGGTGCCCGAGCCGGAACGTCGCTTCGATCTCGCCATCACCTATGACCGCGTTCTGGTCACCGTCATCGCCCGCAGTCTGCTGGACCGGATCCCCTGAGCCGCACCGGCTTGGCGCGCCTGCAAAACCGGCGCGGGCCGCTAAAGTGTGGGCGATGTGCGCCTCTCCACGTGCCACCGCAATGCGGGTGGTTGGCGGGGATGGTGAGGTGATGTGATCGGCAGCCTCAACGGTCTGGTGGATCTGGCGGCCAAGCGACTCATCACCGCGCACACCGAGAATGCGGTCGAGGTCAGTGAACTGGTGCTGACCGACCTCGCGGCCTATCTCGGGCTGGATGTGGCGTTCCTGCGGCACAACGATCACGAGATCCACGCGACCCGGCTGGTGGCGCAGTGGCCGATCCGCACCTATGTGCCGGACCCGGACCCGATCGGCGTCGTGTACTTCGCCGAAGCGGACCCGGTGTTCGCGATGGCCGAATGGCTCAAAGAGCCGCTGGTCATCCGCCCGGAGCCCAAGACCGATGAATATCAGCAGACGATCCAGCAGGGCACCGAGGTGCCGCAGACCTCGCTGGCCTGCGTGCCCCTGCTGTCGAACGACGTCACCACCGGCACATTGGGCTTCGTCAAATACGGTGACCGCGAGTGGCTCGAGGAAGAACTCAACGCGCTGAAGACCATTGCGACGATGTTCGCCCAGCTGCAGGCCAGGTTGGTCGCGATCGAGCGCCTGCAGTTCCTGGCCGAGCACGATGATCTCACCGGGCTGTGCAACAGCGGTGTCCTCACCGAGCACCTTGCGGCCCGCCTCGCCGATGGGCAAGACGGTCCGGTCGCCGTGCTGTTCACCGATCTGGATCGGCTGAAGTCGGTCAACGATCAGTTCGGTCACACCGCGGGCGACGAGCTGATCGCGCAGTTTGCCGGTCGGCTGCGCGAATCCCTGGACGCCACCGCACTTCTGGCACGCCAGGCCGGTGACGAGTTCGTCATCGTGCCCGCCGGCCCGACGGACCTCGACGACGCGGCGCTGCTCGCCGAACGGATCACCCTGCTGCTCAAGGAACCCTTCACCATCGGCCGCGAATTCATCCGGCGCACCGCCAGTATCGGTGTGGCGCTGGGAACTCCGGGCCGTGACTCGGCTGCCGACGTGCTGCGTCACGCCGACCTGGCGCTGGTGGCCGCCAAGGATTCCGGGGGCAACGACGCCGCCGTGTTCAGCGACGTCATCGCCCAAAAATACCTGCTGCTCAACGATGTCGAGCTGCGCCTGCGCGACGGGATCGAGAACGGGGCGTTCGTCGTGCACTACCAGCCGGAGGTTGACCTGCGCACCGGCGAGGTGGTGGCGGTGGAGGCGTTGGTGCGGTGGAACCACCCCACCCGGGGAATGCTGCTGCCGAGCGCTTTCATGCCGGTCGCCGAATCCTCCAACCTGGCGGCGGTATTGGGCCGCAAGGTGCTGCAGGATTCCTGCGCGCAGCTGCGGCAGTGGCGGTCGATGGGGCTGGCACAGACGGTGAAGCTGCGGGTCAACGTCTCACCCGTGCAACGGGTGGCCGACGGTTTCGTCGACCATGTGGCCCGCGTGCTCGCGGACCTGGAACTCGATCCGGCGTCGTTGAGCTTGGAGATTTCCGAGAGCTTCGTCACCGATGACGCCGATCTGAACGATGAGATCCTCACCGCACTGCGTGCGCTCGGCGTGAGTCTGGCACTCGACGAATTCGGGGCCGCCTACAGCGATTTGAGTCGGCTGAAATCGCTGCCCATCGACACGTTGAAGATCGACCGGTCGTTCGTGCAGAACCTGGACGGCAGCAAGGACGATCTCGCGATCGTCCGGGCGATCGTGTCGCTCGGCGAGGCGTTCGGTCTCGGGCTGGTGGCCGTGGGCCTGGAAACCGAGGCGGCCGCGCGGATGCTCGTGCAGTTGGGCTGCTATCAGGCACAGGGATTTCTGTTGTCCCCGCCGGTCGACGCCGACACCATGGCCACGATGCTGGCCGATGGCAGCACCTCCTGGCGGCCCTAGGTCGGCGCCGCCGGATCAGTGCTTACGCGCCGTCAGCAGCAGGGCGGGCAGCTTGACCCGGCCCTTGTCGTCGCTGGCGAAGTTGTGCTCGGGCAGATTCGGGACATCGGGCAGTTGCACCGCGACGAAAGCCGGCTGCACGTTCTCGATCGTCCAGACCCGTGACACTACCTCGCGAAGCTCGGCTTCGGTCACCAGATTGGGCACCGGGAACGGCGAATCCGGGGGGAGCGCATCGGTGGTGAACACCAGCATGTGCAGGACGGCGCCGGGTGCGGACACCGCGTGCACACCGCGCAGATAGTCCTCGCGCGCCTCGACCGGCAGCGAGTGGAACAGCGTGCAGTCGACGATGGTGTTGAACGGATCGCCGTCCACGGTGAGGGTGCGCAAATCGCCCTGCACGAAGCGCACATTGGTCAGCCCGCGCGCCGCGGCGGCGCGAGTTGCGGCGTCGATGGCGACGGTGGAGATGTCGGCGCCCACGACGTCGTACCCCGCCGCGGCCAGCGCCAGTGACACATCGCCGACGCCACAACCGGCGTCCAGGACCGGGCTGGTGATCTTGCCGGCCTCGATCAGCGCGGCGATCTCAGGCTGCGCCTCACCGATGTTCCACGGCGGGGGCCCCACGAAGATTCGGTCGGAGTACGCGGCATCCCAGTCCATCACTTCAGCCATAGCGCCAAAGCGTAGCGGGCCTCAGCGCAGATGTTCACCGAAGAAGCTCAGAATCCGTCGCCACGCGTCCTCGGCCTCCGGCTCGGAGTACTCCATGCCGGCGATCCGCTCAATCACCGTGAACGGCGCCGGGATGCCGAAGTCGTTCATGAAGCTGTGCCCGACGTTCTCGTATTCCTTGATATCGCGGGGCACCCCGCCGGCGGCGAGCACTGCCTCCAACGCGGCCGCCGTTCCGCTGCGTGCGATGCGGTCCTTCGCGCCGTAACTCGCCACCACGGGGCATGATTGGGCCAGCGCATCGATGTTCTTCGGATTCAGCCCGTAGTTCGGCGCGGTCGCGTCGAACAGTCCGCTGGGCGCGAGTTGCAGCACGAACCCCGCGCCCATGCAGAACCCCACCAGGCCGACCTTGCCGCTGCAGTTCGGGTCCGCCAGCAGGTGATCGCGCGCCGCGACGATGTCGTCGAAGCTGTCGCCGGTGCCCGCGAAGTGGCTGCGGATGGTCGCGAGCATGCAGGCAATCTTGAGTCCGCGACCGTACAGCGCGGGAGCGAGCGTCAGATACCCCGCCGCCGCGAGCCGGTCGCTGACGCGCCGGACGTCGGCGGTCATTCCGCGCACATCCTGCACCACGATGACGGCCGGCCACGGCCCCTCGGTGGCGGGTGTCGCAAGGTAGCCGGGCAAAGGACCGGCGGGAGCTGGGAAGGTGACCTTCGGCATGTGGGGTATCCCGTTGCAGTTGGGCGGATCTGATGGGTTCTGCGACGCCGGCACGGTGGCGGCAGTACACGCGCATTGAGAGTCCAGCGTGCCATACCGGCTCACCATAGAGTCGCATTGGAAAGCAAGTTGGTTGTATGGTCGAGGCCATGACGGCCTTCCTCCGGCCCGCGGCGCCGCCGGAGCCCACGAGTGTCGACCGGATTCGCGATGCCGCGGTGCGGACGCTGGCCGAGAAGGGCGTCGCGGCGACCACGCTGCGCGCCGTTGCCGAGGAGGCCGGTGTCTCGATCGGTCTGGTGCAGCACTACTTCCGCAACAAGGCCGGACTGGTCGCCGCCGTCGACGACTACGTGCTGCAGGTGTTCGGTGAGATCATCGAGGCCACCCCGGTATCGGAGATGACCAGCGAATACCTGGCGGATATGGGTGGCCGGTTCTCCCAGTTGCTCTACGAATATCCCGATCTGGTGAACTACATCGCGCATGCACTCGTCGAGGGAGACAAGATCGGGTCGGTCATCTTCGACGGACTGCTCCAGATCAGTGCGGCACAGGGTGAGAAATTCTCCGAGGCCGGTTTGACCCGCCCCCAGCTGGATCCGGTCTGGGGTGCGCTGAACCCGTTGATCCTGCGGGTCGGGGCGATGATCCTGCGACCGCACATCGAGCGCCATCTCCCCGAATCGTTTGTCACCCGTCCGCAACTGCAGCGCTGGGATGCCGCGGTGACGAGGCTGATCCGGGAGGGTCAGGTCCTCGACACCGCCGTCCTTGCCGCTGCCGACGATTGACCAACCGGCGAGCGTTGATCCCTGGTGCGGGTGTTCGTGGGGTACGTCCCACCAGGGATCAACGCGCAGTCACCCGCGCGCGGATCGGGCCGCCCGGCACCATCGTGAACGGCACCGCCAGCGGGAACTCGGCTTCCAGAGCGGTGATCCGGACATTGCGGATGATGGTGGCGATCGCCAGCGTGGCTTCCAGCATGGCGAAATGATCCCCGATGCAGGAGCGTGGCCCGCCGCCGAACGGTACGTATTGCCAGCGGTCGCGGTCCTTCGAGTTCTGCGGACTGAACCGGTCGGGATCGAACTGCAAGGGGTTGGTCCACAAGGTGGGGTCGCGCTGGACCGACATCCGGCCGAACACCAGCATGGTGCCCGCCGCGACCCGGTAGCCGGCGACCTCGACATCCCGTGTCGCCCTGCGCGAGCCGGTCGGTCCGGGCGGGCACAGTCGCAGCGCCTCCTTGATCACCTGCACGGTGTAGCCGAGGTTGCCGACATCCTCGGTGGTCAACCTCCGGTCACCGATCGCGGCGACCTCGGCGGCGACCCGATCCTGGATCTGCGGGTGGCGTCCCAGGGACCACAGGGTGTAGGTCAGGGTGGTCGCCGTGGTGTCCTGGCCGGCGAACAGGAAGATGATCATCTCGTCACGGATCTCGCTGTCCGACAGCGGCCGGCCGGTTTCCGGGTCGGTGGCGGCGATGAGCGCGTGCACCAACGGGGCGTCCAGGGTCGGGTCGGCGCGGCAGGCCGCGATGATCTCGTCGGCCAACCGGCGGATGGTCTCGGTGGCGGCCAGGGCACGGCGCCGTGCCGGCGTCGGCAGCCATGCCGGTGCCCGCAACGGTCGCAGGGCGCGGGCCACGGCGTAACCGGTGGCCACGCGCAGGGGTTCGGCCACGGCATCGGACCGTTCGTCCAGATCCAGCCCCAGCACCGAGCGGCCCAGCGCCCGCATGGACAGCAGCCGGGCCTGGCTGTCCAAATCGATCTCGCTGTCGGTGGGCCATGAGGCCGTGATCATCTCGGCAGCCTCTGCCATATGTCCGGCGAACGAGTCCACCCGTTGCTTGGTGAAAACCGGTTGCAGTGTGCGGCGCCGAGGTAGCCACTCGTCGTGCGGCAACACGAAGAGGTTTCCGCCGATGATGCTGCGCAGCTGTGCGGCGACCGCGCTCGTCTTGTCGATGGAACCGTCGCGGACGCTGACGATATCGCGTATTCCCTGAGGTGAGGTGGCGACCACGATGGGGGGCATGAGCCAGCGCGGGCCGAGAGTGAAGCGGGTCACCGGACCCCCCGCGTCACGCAGGATGTCGGTGCCGGTGTGGAAGTTGCGCAACGCGTCCCGTCTTTGCCGATATGGCAGGGGATTGAGGGGGGCAAGCGGTAGGTCGGCAACGGCGCGATCATGCGTGCTGTCGGGCAAAGACATACCTCCGTCGAGTCGGTCGCTACGCCCCCGCTGAATCGGTCTTAGTGTACGACTCGGATGAGTTCGCGCCGCGGCGCCAGACGATGACGAGGACAGCATGCCGATCGCTTACCGCGCACAGATTCTGGACCCGGCCGAGCCCGCGGATCGCACGGTCCTGGACTCGCTGCGCGCCGACCCGGGCATCGAGTTCCTCGATCACCATGGCTTGCAGCTGGCGAGCCTTCAGAAGTTGCGTCCGGCACCGGAGCAGGAACTGCTCGCCGAGCCCGCCAGATGGGCGTTCTATCCGTGGCGGCGTGCGGCCGTCGCGGTACTTGGGCCGCGCAGCTTTCGTACGCTGCGGCTGGACCGTAACCGCAACAGCATCACCGCCACCGAGCAGGATCGGCTCGGCGAGCTCTCGGTCGGCGTCGCCGGGCTGAGCGTCGGGCACATCATCGCGCACACGCTGGCGATGCAGGGAGTGTGCGGGAAACTGCGATTGGCCGATTTCGACGAGCTGGAGCTGTCGAACCTGAACCGGGTGCCGGCCACTGTCTTCGATCTGGGAGTCAACAAGGCCCATGTGGCGGCACGCCGGATCGCCGAAATCGATCCCTATCTGCCCGTCGAGGTCTTCGACACCGGGCTCAATGCCGACACCCTGGACGCGTTCGTCGAGAGTCTGGACATCGTGGTGGAGGAGTGCGACGCCCTGCACATCAAGGCCATCCTCAGGCTGGCGGCGCAGCAGCGGCGGATTCCGGTGCTGATGGCCACGAGCGACCGTGGGATCGTGGATGTGGAACGTTTCGACCACGAACCCGGCCGGCCGATCCTGCACGGACTGCTCGGGCAACTCGACATCGACCTGCTGCCCGGCATGACCAACCGGGAGAAGATCCCGCACATCCTGCGCCACCTGGAGGCCGACCGGCTGTCCGCGCGCATCGCGGCCTCGCTGATCGAGATCGACAAATCGTTGTCGACATGGCCGCAGACGGCCGCCGACGTGGGCATCGGGGCGTGCGCGCTGACCGAGGCCGTCCGCCGGATAGGCCTGGGCGAGGAGTTGCGTTCGGGTCGGACCCGCCTCGACATCGGATGGGCACTCGACCAGATCCATGAGCCGGAGATGGCCCATCACAGCGGTGATGACGCGGAGTGGATCGATTCACCTTCGGGCGCGGGCATTTCGGCGTGCACACCGGGGGACCTTGCGGGCGATCTCGCGGTGGCGGCCATGCGGGCACCCTCGGGCGGAAACGTCCAGCCGTGGCACATCGAGGTGCGCCCGGACGGGGTCGACATCGGGGTGGCACCGGCATACAAGTCGACGATGGACGTCGGATTCCGCGGCAGCGCGGTCGCGGTCGGCGCGGCCCTGCTGAACATCCGGATCGCCGCCGCCGCGCACGGCGCGCTCGGCGAGGTGACCGTCACCGAGGATGCCGGCGGGGTGCCGCTGCAGGCCCGTCTACATCTCGGGACGGGCACCGATGACGATCTGGCCGGACTGTTCGCGGCGATGATGTCGCGCGAGACCAACCGCCATCACGGCCAACCGCAACCCGTCGATCCCGACGTCGCCGCCGCATTGACCGCGGCCGCCGAACGGCAGGGTGGCCGCCTGCGGCTGCTCACCAGTCGTGCGGATCTGGACACGGTGGCAACAATTTTCGCTGCCGCGGACCGGATACGTTTCCTGACCGGACACCTGCACGCGGAGATGATCTCGGAACTGCGCTGGCCGGGAGATCCCGACCCGGACGCCGGTATCGACGTGCGCAACCTCGAGTTCGACGAGGGTGGCATGGCATTGCTGGGCGTGCTGCGACGGCCGGACGTGATGGCTCAGCTTGCCGAGTGGAAGGCCGGATCGGCGCTGGGTGACGACATGCGCGACCGTGTCCTGGCCAGCTCCGCTCTCGCGGTCATCAGCGTGCCGGGCCGCAATCTTCGCGATTACGCCATCGGCGGGTCCGCGGTGGAAGCCGTCTGGATCACGGCCCAGCAGCGGGGTTTCGGAGCCCAGCCGGTATCTCCGGCCTTCCTGTACGCGCAGACGGTGGAGGACCTGCATGAGCTGTCGCCGTCCTTCGCCGGTGAATTGGAGGAGCTGCAACAGGAATTCGATGCGTTGATCGGGCTCGGCGCCGACGAGTCGGTGGCGTTGACCCTGCGTCTGGCGGGCACCCCGCCGACGTCGCTGCCCAGCCGGCGCAGCCGGGACCGGCTCTCGCTGGTGATCTGACTCGATGCAGGAGGACACACGTTGAAACTGGACTTCGCACTGCGGTCTTGCGGTCTGCACGGGCACGCGACGTTCGCGCCCGATGAAGTCGAACTCGCCGATCGGCTGCGAGTCGACACCCCGGTCGGTGAGGCGTGGCGGTGCCTGCGCTGCGAGACGTTCGTCGTCGGCGCGCCCCGTGGGCGCGGGCCCGCCGACACCGCTCCGGAGGTGCCCCGCGGGCGGCTGCTGCGCGACCGCACGCTGATGCGGGCGCTCGCCGTCGAACGCGTGATCCGCGCGCTGATCATCCTGCTGGTCGCGGCAGGAGTATTCGAACTGCGCAGCGCCCGCACCGAACTGCAGCAGAAGTTCGAGGCCGAGCTCCCGTTGATCAGACCGCTGAGCGACCAGATCGGTTGGAACCTCGACGATTCCAAGATCGTCCAGCGCATCGGTGAGGTCTTCACGCTGTCGGAGACGACATTGTGGTGGATTGCGGCCGGGTTGGTCGCCTACGCGCTCATCGAGCTCGTCGAGGCGGTCGGGCTGTGGTCGATGAAGCGTTGGGGTGAGTACTTCGCGGTGGTGGCCACCAGTGCATTCCTCCCGCTGGAGATCTACGAATTGACCGAGAAGGTCACTACCCTGCGGCTGCTGGCGGTACTGATCAATATCGTGGCGGTGCTGTGGCTGTTGTGGAGTAAGCGGCTGTTCGGGCTCAACGGCGGAGGGCGGGCCTATCTGGCCGAGCACCACACCGAGAGCCTGCTCAGCGTCGAGCGGGCCGGCTTGAACAAGGCTTGACCGGCCGGCGCGCTACCGCTGTACCGCCTCTCGCAGCACCGATTTGGCGATCTTGCCGTTGCTCGTCAACGGCAGTTCGTCGACGAACAGCACCCGCCGGGGCCGCTTGAAGCCGGCCAGGTGCGCCCGCACGTGGGCGATCAGCTCATCGGCACTGGGGTGTGACGCGGCACTGGGCACCACGACCGCGCAGACCGCCTCCCCCCAGTACTCGTCGGGCACGCCGATGACGGCGGTCTGCGCCACACCCGGGTGCAGCGAGAGCACATCTTCGACTTCGCGCGAGGACACATTCTCCCCGCCGGTGATGATGATGTCCTTGAGACGGTCGGTCACCACCAGGCGGCCGCAATCGTCGAGGTACCCGGCGTCGCCGGTGTGCAACCAGCCATCGATGGTCACCGGACCGTCCGGCCAGTACCGCGCGGCGACCTGGGCTCCGCGCACCAGGATCTCACCGTCGGAGGCGATGCGGATGCACACCTCGTCATGCGGGTGGCCCGCGCTGCGCAACACCTCCGGGTCGCCGGAAAGGTGCTCGGTCGGCCCGAGAAAGGTTATGTTGCCGCCGGTTTCGGTCATGCCGTAGCCCTGGTGGAATGCGACACCGAGCCGGTCCACGGCGCGACGCAGCAGCGCGGCCGGAATCGCGGCGGACCCGTAGGAGATGTCGCGCAGGGTCGGCAACTCGGTCGGCGCATCCTGCAGATGCTCGAGCAGACTGTGCAGCATCGTCGGGGCCAGGGAGCATGAGGTCACCCCGTGGGCGTTGACCGCTGCAACGAAGAACTCCGGTCGGAAGGCGGGCACCGGCAGCACCGTCGCGGCGACGCTATGGTGCACCAGCATGTTGTAGCCGGCGATGTGGCACATCGGGAACGGCAGCAGGTAGACCCCGCCCGGACGCACCGAGCGGCCCGCGACCGTGCCGCGCACCGCGGTGGTGACGGAGCGGTGGCTGTGCAGGACACCCTTGGGTGTGCCGGTGGAGCCGCTGGTGAACAGCAACCACGCGGGATCGTCAGGCTGCACCGCGACATCCGGTGACGTTGCCGAATGCTGTTGCCAGAGCGGCCCACCGAAGGTCACGATGTCGTGCGCGGCATCGCCGAGCGGTTCGAGATAGCGGGCGTCGCCCACCACCAGGGCGGGCCGGACCCGGCGCAACTGGTCGAGGTGCTCGGCAACGCTCAACCGCTGATTGATCAGGGTGAGGATGCGGCCGCTGCGTGGTACCGCGTAGTAGAGGCGCGCATAGTCGGCGCTGTTGTCGGCGAGCACCGCGATGCGGTCACCGGGGCGGCTGCGCTCGGTGATCCAGGATGCGCGCTCTTGTACTTGGAAGTCGAACTGGGCGAACGAGACCACGGTGCCGTCGGGTTCGATGAGGGCGGCACGGTCCGGTGCCGTGCCGGCTGCGGCGGTCACCAGGTCGTGGATGAGATCGGTGGTCATGTGCCGGTGACGTTACGCAAGCGCGCGCGGCCGGGTTCAGTCGGTGTCGGGCAGGATCAGCGCGAGCATGGTGTCCAGCCGGTCGGCCATCGCGTGATAGCTCATCACGCTGGTCTGCACCTGGAGCAGCGCGCCCCAGAACATGGTCTGCACGGTATCGAGCACCTCGGGCCAGGCCCCCATGCCGAGCGCGGCGGCGGTCCGCCGATGCACTTCGGCGGCCACCCGGGTGCGCACAGCGGCCACCGCAGCGTCACCGTCGCGCAGAAGTGCGCGTGCACAGGCCGCGGCCAGCAGCGGTTCGTCGGCCAGCACCAGCGTCACGGCCCGCAGTTGGGCACTGACCCGGGCTCGGGCGCCGGCGCGGGGGTCGACGGTCAACGGCAGTTCGTAGACGCGGTTGAGGTACAGCTCGGCGAACATCGCGTCGATGGACGCGAAATGCGCCGACACGGTGGACGGGTCGATACGGGCCCTGGCGGCCAGCTCGGCCATGGACAGTTCGGCCACGGCTGGCTCGGGGCGGGCACCGACGATCGCGGCCGCGGCACCGAACACCTGTCGGTGGGTGTGCTTGCGGCGGTGCGCCGGATCCTGCAGATAGGTGACCTCAGCCACCACGGGGCTGGACATGTGTCCAAGGTATAGCCAGTGCGGTCGATTGGCAACAGTCGGCCGAATAGCCCGCATATCCAGCGTATATCCGCCGGATTTGACGGTCCGCGGTGTGAGCATGTGCGGTGCGGTTGGTTCCCGGGCTGGCAAAATCGGACAAGTGTCCAGTAACCTCCGACTAGGACGATACCGAGCCGAAGGGGATGCCATGGCCTACGTGATCACGCAGAACTGCTGCAAGGACGCCAGCTGCGTGCCCGTCTGCCCGGTCGACTGCATCCGTCCGGTGCACGGCGGCGCGGCGGACATGCTTTACATCGACCCGCAATCGTGTATCGACTGTGGGGCCTGTTTCGACGAGTGTCCCGTCGGCGCGATCCACTACGAGGAGGATCTACCCGCCGGGCAGGAGCGTTTCAAGGACATCAATGCCGCGTACTTCACCCGGCATCCGCTGGAAGCCGACACCACGGCGGCGCCGCCGTCCCGTCCCGGCGTCGCACCCGGTGAGCTGCGGGTTGCGGTGGTGGGCGCGGGCCCGGCAGCCTGCTACGCCGCGGCCGAACTGATCGATATCGACGGGGTCGAGGTGAACCTGTTCGAGCGGCTGCCCACCCCGTTCGGGCTGATCCGCGCCGGCGTTGCGCCCGATCATCAGCACACCAAAGCGCTGGTCGGCATTTTCGAACGGATCTTCGCCAATCCGCGATTGGGGTGTCACCTCGGCGTCGAAATCGGGCGTGACCTCAGTCATGACGACCTGCTCGCCCATCACCATGCGGTCATCTACGCGGTCGGCGCGGGAACCAGCCGCCAACTGGGCATCCCAGGGGAGCACCTGCCGGGCAGTCATCCGGCCGCCGATTTCGTCGGCTGGTACAACGGGCATCCCGACCATGCCGGGCGCACATTCGATCTCGGCACCGAACGCGCCGTGATCGTCGGCAACGGCAACGTGGCCCTCGATGTCGCGCGGATACTGCTGACGGACCAGCCGAGGTTGAGCGCGACCGATATCGCCGAGCACGCACTGGAATCACTGCGGGACAGCCTGATCCGTGAAGTCGTCATCCTGGGCCGACGGGGTGTCGCCGACGCGGCCTTTTCGGTGGGCGAGTTCCTTGCCCTGGGCCACCTCGACGGTGTCGATGTCATCATCGACGGGCCACTGGAGGATCCGGCGGAGGGCACCGACCTGTGGGCCACCCTGAAACTGGATATCGCGCGCGAGTACGCCGAGCGTCCGGTGACTCCGGGCAACAAGCGCATCGTGTTCCGCTTCATGACCAGTCCGGTGGAGATCGTCGGCCAGGACGCGGTCCAGGCACTGCGCACGACCGGCGGCGACCTGGATACCGGATTGGTGCTGCGCTCCATCGGGTACCGCGGTAGCGCGATCGACGGTCTGCCGTTCGACGAGGCCGCGGGCCTGGTGCCCAACGTGGCCGGACGTGTCGACGGTGTGCCCGCCACCTTCGTCACGGGATGGATCAAACGCGGACCGCGCGGGGTCATCGGCACCAACCGGACCTGCGCTGAGGAAACCGTGAGCCAACTGTGGCGTGATCACCTCGAGGGCACTCTGGACCGACATGTGCGCGGTCCGGACGCACTGCGGAAACTGCTGCAGGACAGGGGAGTCCAGGCCATAGATTGGCAGGGATGGCGGGCCATCGACACCGCCGAACGCGAGCGCGGCGCCGCCGCGTCGCGGCCCCGGGTGAAGTTCATCGGGATACCGGAGATGCGCACCGCGGCGCTCCGGTCCACCTAGCGGGATGCGGGGGTGTTGGCGTCCTCGCGGAATACGCTGGGACGCGGCAGCATCCAGCGGTAGACGGTGACACCCGGCAGCATGGCCGGCCACAGCGCGCCGAATACCACGCTCACGACGATCAGGGCCGCGTTGACACGGTGGCCGGTGGATCGGATGACTCGCCAGAACCAGGCACCACTGCAACCGCCCACCAGCAGGTAGGCGGCTATGGTCAATGCCGAAATCTCCATACCAAGATCAGCGTACCGTCCGGATGGCGGCGGTCGCGGCACCGTGCACGGCGTCAGCAGGTCTTCACAGCCGCTGCCCCAGGCCACGGGATGCCGCTCACCGCTGGACGGTCGCCAGCACAGCGTCATTCGTATCGACCACGTTGAGCGTGCGCAACTCCGGCAGTTGTATCGAGGTGGCCCCCTGCACCACCCCCTTGCCGGACGGCATGCCCGCCCAGTTGGCCGCCGGCTGCATCGTGCCTTGACCATCCATCGTCCGCAGGGTGAAAACACCTTCGCGCGGTAGCTTTTCGAAGTCGATCGATATCGCGGTGCCCCAGGGCTTCGCTGTCAGCGTCACCCGGCCCGCGACGTCCCCGCTGACTTCTTGCACCGCGTAGGTGTGAGTCACTGTTGGCTCGGGCGGCCCGATGACGGTGACGGTAGCGATACCCACGGCAACTGCGGCGGCGCTGGCGAGGGCGGCTCCTGATATCCACCATCGGCGGGCGCTGCGTGACCTTGGTGTCGGGCTGTCGTCGACTACCAGATCTGCGGGGTCGACTTTCGCCAGCAATGCCGATACTCCTGCGTAGTCGGCACCCTCACGTTGACACTGCGAACATCCGCGGAGGTGCGCTTCGAACTGCCGCCGCTCGGCGGGATCGAGACCGCCGAGGATGTAGGCACCGAGCAGAACATGTGGGTCATCGTTCATAGCAGCCCCATCTCGTCGAAGACCGCACGCAGCGCCCGCACGGCGTGGTAGCTGCGTGACTTGATCGTGCCCACCGCGACACCGAGCCGATCGGCGGCCTGCGCGAGCGTCATATCGTCGAAGTACAACGCTTTGATGACCGCACGGTGGTCGGCGCTGAGCCGGCGCATCGACTCGGCGAGCAGAATTCGCTGCAACGAGGCGTCGACGCCGTCGTCGGTCGCGATAGCAGTGTCCCGGTCGGTCAGCACTTCTGGGCGTCGGGATCGCGCACGCCACTGGTCGATCACGGCGTTGTGGGCGATGGAGAACAGGAACGAACGCGGGTTACCGCCGGCGGTGTCGATCTTGTCGACGTTGCGCCACGCCCGAGTGAAGGTCTCTTGCACGATGTCCTCACGGTGTTGCGGATCGACGACGTAGCCGGCGACGAAGCGGCGAACGGCGTCGCCGTGGGCGAGATACAGCGTGGTCAACACGCGACCGTCGGCAGCGCGACCCGCGGCTACTGCGGGCCCGCGACGTGGACGACGCATTGGCATCGCTCAGATCCGCCGCACGTCGGGTGCTGCGTGTGTCGGGTTCACAACCCATGTCTACGCCGCCGACCGATGAATGGTTCATCACCGGGAACCGACGGTGCTCCACCGGCGTGCCGCCATCCGCGCGAGCATCCCGTCCCGCAGCGTCACGGCGTGCAGCAGGACCGCCGAAACGTGCGCAGAGATCAGCGCTACCAGGGCATATGCCAGCACCGAGTGACCATTGCGCAGCAGCGCGTACAGGCCCGCGTCCACCGGGGCGATCGGGGGGAGCGCGATGGGGCCGACGGTGACCGGAACGCCGGCGGCCGACAGCATGCTCCAGCCCAGCAATGGCTGTGCCAGCAGCAACGCGTAGAACGCCACCTCCGATCCGAGAATGACGCGACGCTCCCACCGGCCCACGGTCGAGGGCATGGCCGGCGCGCGGCGGCGTACGCGGTTGGCGATCCGGATGATGGTGATCACCAGGATCAACGCCCCGATGGTCGTGTGCACGGCCAGCAGCACGGTGCGGTCCGCGAGCGCGTTGGCCAACGCGAAGCCGACGATCAGTGCGGTGAAGACCAGCGCGGCAGTGAGCCAGTGCAGGACACGGACGGACGGGCTGTACCGATTGACGGTGGGTTCGTCGGTCATCGCGACACCGCGCCGGCCTCGACCGCAGGCGTGCCTGACGTTTCGCCGGCCCGTCGCCGGAAGGAGGCCGCATACACCGCCGACCGAGCCGACAGCAGCGGGTCATCGGACGGTTCGATGCCGTCCGGAAGCACCAACGGATCGAAGTTGATATCGCGGGCATTGCCGCGGCGCTCGGGCTCGACTGCATCGAGCACGACGGTGCCGGCGTCCACCACCCGCCGCTCGGGTGGCCACGCGACCGTGGCGTCGTTGGGGTCATCCTGGGGTTCGGCGACGGTCAGCATCAACCGCCAGCGCAACGGGTTTCGGCGAATGGCGGTGATGAGATCATCGAACATCCAGTTCGGTCCGGCACCGGATGCGGCAGCCGTGCCGATGGGCTGCATCGGCACCAGTGACCACCGGACCGGGGTGGCATTCCCGGCGGTGTCGGCGAACAGAAACGCGTTGAGTCCGCGGTAGGTGCTGTCGGCGAAACCCGACGTCGGTGGCTGTGCCTTGATCACGTCCCGCGCGCGGGCGGCCTCCGGGTGGGCGGCCAAGAACTGGGTCATTGCGTCGGGATCGGGCTTACCGGTGTCGGCGGCGGGTTTCGACGCGAGCAATTGGTCGTAGAAACCTTGAGGCGAGTTGACGGTAAAGACAGGGATATTCAGCATCGCGGTGCGCCACTGTCCGGATCCGGGATAGCCGAAGGCCAGTGCCAGACCGCGATTCGCCCCCGCGGTATCGGCCACGGTGGGATTGCCGCCCGGCAGCGAGAATCGGCCGACCAGCTTGGTGCGGCCGGGACGCAGCACCGCCGCCCGGCTCAGATCCGCGCCGTTGCCGTTGGACTCGAAATACCCGGTCACCGACACACCCTTGGCGTGATTGCGGCGAAAGCCGCGGTGCACGCCGTTGACGTGCTGAAAGGCGTCGATGAACGACTGCGGCGTCAACCGCCCACCGGAACCCACCGGTCCACGGGCATAGGCCACCGAGCCCAGATGAAGGGCGAGGAAACCGCCGATCGCGGCGGCGCCGAGCAGCACGCTGCGACGATCGATCGCAGAATCGGCCCACGATGGCGGGATCAATTTCGCTCGTGCCTTCAAGATCTCTTCCCCTTCGCCTTCGACGCCTCGACACCGGGATGTACGTCGGCGAGGTCTGGGGGGTTCATCCGAATTCCGCCGGTGTCGGCGGCTCTCATGACCGGAGCGCTATTAAGCTCGTCCGATGGATCCGGAGAAGCGGCTGGTCATCAGGATCAACTCGAACACCAAGATGTCCCGCGGCAAGGCAGCCGCGCACGCCGTGCATGCGGCATTGAAGCTGTACGGCATCGAGTACGACCACCCCGTCATCGTCATCGGCGGCAAACCCGACGAGATCTTGGCCCAGACCGTGCACGTCCGCGATGCCGGCCGCACCGAACTCTCGCCGGGCACCCTGACCGCGGGAGCGAGCTGGGAGTATGCGCCCCGTGCCGACTAGGGACGGGTCAGCGCGGCGTACCGGGCGACATGATGGTCGGTGGAACCGAATTCGTACTGGAGTGCGGTCAGCCGCTTGAAGTAGTGCCCGATCGCGAGTTCCTCGGTCATGCCCATGCCACCGTGTAACTGCACCGCATTCTGGCCGATGAATCGGGCCGCACGGCCGACGGTTGCCTTGGCCGCCGACACCGCGCGGGCGCGCTGCCGGGCATCGACATCCAGGTTCAGGGCGGCGAGATACACCGCGGCCACGGCCTGCTCGAGTTCCATGTGCATGTCGACCATGCGATGCTGCAGGACCTGGAAGGATCCGATCGGGGCGCCGAACTGCTGTCGCTGCTTGCAGTACTCGACAGTGTCGCCCAACACCTTTCGCATGTTCCCCACCGCTTCGGCGGCCACCGCGGCGGCGCCCTCGTCGCGAGCCTGTGCCACCGATTCCCAGGCGCCGCCATCGGCGCCCAGCAGCGCGGCGCGCACATCGTGCAGGTGCACATCGGCGGCCCGCCGGTCGTCGATGGTGCGATACCCGTGCAGGGCCAGGCCGGGCGCCGCGTCGGCCAGGTCGACGAGGAACAACGACAGGCCCGCCGCTGTGCTGGCGGTGACAAGCAGATGCGTCGCCAGTGGCGCGTGCGGCACCACGATCTTGCTGCCGTTGAGCAGCCAGTGGTCACCATCGGGACGCGCCGTGCTGTGGGCATCCTGCCAGCGGTCACCCGACTGCGCTTCGGTCGCCGCGAGCACCACGATGGCCTCGCCGGTGGCCACCTTCTCGAGCAGGGCGTCGGCGAGCGGGCTACGCGCCCGCCGCAATAGCCCGCCGGCCACCACGATGGCGTCGACGTAAGGCTCGATGACCAGCGCCCGGCCCAGTTCCTCGGCGATCACCATGACTTCCACTGGGCCGCCGCCGATCCCGCCGACCTCCTCCGGCAGGGCCGCGCCGAGGATGCCGAGATCCTCGGCGAACGCACGCCAGATCTCCGGCTGCCAGCCGGGGCCCGACTTGGCGGCCGTGCGGCTGGATTCCAGCCCGTAGCGTGTGGACAGGAACTTGGCGAGCCCATCACGAAGCAGTTGTTGTTCGTCGGAAAGCGTGAAGTCCATTTACAGTCCCAACTCTGCCTTGGCGAGGATGTTGCGCTGAATCTCGTTGCTGCCGGCGTAGATCGACCCGGCTCTGTCGTTGAAATAGCGCAGCGGCGCGACCGCTTGCCACGGTTCGCCGGTGACGTATCCGTCGGCCGGCGGTTCGAATTCGGCGATCGGACCGCCAGGGCAGGCGGCGTGCGGTTGGTATGCGCGGCCCCGTGGCCCGGCCGCCTCCATCGCGAGTTCGGTGAGGGTCTGGCTCAACTCGGTCGAGATCACCTTCAACATCGATGACGCCGCCCCGGGGTGCCCACCGCCGGCCAGCGCGGCCAGCACCCGATGTTCCAGGATCTCCAGCACCTCGGTGCGGATGCGAGCGTCGGCCAGCTTGCGGGAGAAGGCGGCATCATCGATCAACACGCCGCCGCCGGGGCCGGGCTGCTCGGCGGCCACGGCCGCGATGTTCTCGGCCATCACCTGCAGCGCCGGTGCGGTCGCGTCGCCGCCGCGCTCGAATTCGAGCAGGTACTTCGCAACCGTCCAGCCGTCGTCGATGGTGCCGAGGACATTGGCCTTGGGGACGCGTACCTCGTCGAAGAACACCTGGCTCTGGACCTCCTCGCCGGAGGTCATGACCAGCGGTCTGATCTCGATTCCCGGGGAGGTCATGTCGATCAGCAGGAAGGTGATGCCCTGCTGCTTCTTGCCGGTGCGTGAGGTGCGCACCAGGGCGAACATCCAGTTCGCTTCGGTGGCGTGGGTTGTCCAGATCTTGCTGCCGGTGCAGACCAGGTGGTCACCGTCGTGAACGGCGGCCATGGTCAACGCGGCGAGGTCTGATCCCGCCTCGGGTTCGGAGTAGCCCTGGCAGAAGAACACCTCGCCGGTGAGGATGCGCGGCAGGTAGAAATCCTTCTGCGCCGTCGTGCCGAACTTGATGATCGCGTGGGCGACCATTCGGATGCCCATCGGTGACAGGGAAGGCGCCCCGGCCAGTTGCGACTCCCGGCTGAAGATGTAGTGCTGGGTCAGGGTCCAGTCACACCCGCCGTACTCGACCGGCCACGCGGGGGCGGCCCAGCCCCGCTCATGTAAGACCGCCTGCCACGCCAGGCTTGCCTCGTGGTCGCTGTACACGCTGGTCATCAGGCGTCCGGCCCGACGGATCTCCGGTGTCAGCCGGTCCGCCAGAAACTGTCGTACTTCGTCGCGGAACGCGGAGTCCGCTTCCGACCAGCTCAGGTCCATGAGCGCCCACCTTCCCGTTGCTGTCTAACTTAGCTATATAAGTAGCAGCTGGATCGCCGGTTGTGAAATCTGCGGGTGATCCCCGGTCGGGCCGCGCGGACCCCAGGGTGGGCCGGGTCCGTATCGCCTTCCCGTCGCCGCAGGTCGTGGCACGTTTCTGCGGTGATAAGGTGGGGTGTTGCCGTCTTTCGCGCCGGCAAACCCCTCGGAATGTCCAGGTGTACTGCCGCTGGTGTCGTCACATGACGTCGAAACTCTGCGGCGCGCCCGGTCGACACGGACACAAAGAGTGCGCTCGGCCGGTCTCAGAGATGGTTTCTGGCGGGCCGCGAGGGTGACACAGCTACTAAGAGGTTGATAACGGAGTATGTGGGACGAGATTGCCGACGTGGTGACGGTGGGCGCCGGACCCGCAGGTCTGGCATGCGCGGTCGCGGCGGTGGACGCCGAGCTCGAGGTGTTGGTGACCTCGCCGGGCACCGGCACGCCGGCGGGTCCGGTACCGGTCGCCGAGGGCATCCGCGGTTGGTTTCCCGACGTCTCCGACGCCGAGACCGTGGAGTACTTCGACGCACTCGTCGAGGAACTCCCGGCGGTGCAGGTACCCGGTGATGCCGAGGCGCTTCAGATTCGTGCCCTGCACGAGGTGACGGCCGACACGTCCCGACGGGCGCACGTCGAGACCTTCGTGGGGGCGCGGCTCGGTGTCTGGGCAGCGAACTGCATCGCGTCACCGTACGGACTGCTGTTCACCCGGGTGGAGCACTGGCCCACCACCACCATGCGTGCGTCGACCGGTGCGTCGTTCCAGGTAGCCGCCCTCGACGAGTCCGCGGGCGTGCCGCCGGCGAGCTCATTCACCGACCGGCTGCAGACCCTGGTGGCCGACCGGGACGTCGACGTGCTCGACAACCATCCGCTGCAGCGTCTCGTGTTCGAAGAGGGGCGCATCGTGGGCGTGGTCTTCGATTCGCCCGACGGACCGTGGGCGGTGCGGGCCCGCGTGGGAATAGCGCTGACCCCACCGCCGTGCCCGCCCGATACCCGGCCGCTCGGCGCGGACACGCGTATCGCTCTCGTCGGGCTGACGGGCAGCCGGTTCGGCCGTGTCGAGGTGCTCAGCACGGCCGATGCGCCCGCCGCGGTGTCCACCGCTTAGCGTCTTGCGGCGCCAGTTCGTGCGTGTCTTGACGATGCCCGAGACCGCACTTACGGGTGTGACTTCCGGTGCGCGAAGGCGGCCGCTTGAGTCCGGTTTCGGACGCCGAGTTTGGCCAGAATGGCACCCACGTGCCGGTTGGCGGTTTTTGGACTGATGTAGAGCTCGGCCGCGATCTCGGCATCGCTATGGCCCGCCGCGAGCAGCTCAAGGACGTCGCGCTCGCGGTTCGTCAGCCCGTGTGGATCGGCGGCGGTCGTCTTTCGACGGGTCTCTGGATTGCGGCCGCGCAACTGCGCAAGGCGCTGCGTGGCGCGACGAGCGGCAGCACGGGCGCCGAGGGCACGGAAGGTTTCAAGGGCGGCCTCCACCGCGGGGATATCACCGCCGAGCTGGGCGATGGCCGCGTCATATGGGCAGCCCAGGCGCGTCCATGCGGCGGCGGCCGCCGCCCAGTCCCCGCTTATCTCGTGTCGATAGGGCGTGACGGTGTCGACCGCCGGGCCGTCATCGAGTGGGCCGCCGACCAGGTAGGCCCAGCGACGCAGGTGACCCACCAGCCAAGGATCGGCATGGGGGCTGGTGGCTGCGGCCAGGCCCGCCTGCGCTTCAGCGCGGGCGGTGTCGTCATCGCCGACGAGCCAGGCCACCTCGGCGCGTGCGGCCCACACCGGGCCGAGGCGAAACAGCTCATTGGGCTCGGTGGCCGCCAGCGCTTCGTCCAGCAGGGCGGCGGCAGGTTGTTCGCCGCGGCGCGCTCCGATCAATGCCACGGTGAGCTGCGGCATGATCCGCTGCATCGGTCCGGTTGTCGGTCGAGTCAACACATCGTCGGCGTACGCAAGGGCCCGCGGCCAATCCCCGCGGTGCAGTGCGCAGATTGCGGCCGCGCCGGTGGCAAACGGAAGAAACACACCGAGATCGTGGGTGGTGCAGAACGCGGAGACTTCGGCGATGTAGTTTTCGGCGCGCCCCAGATGGTGGTGTAGGGCGGCGAACCAGCACAGTGTCGACCCGATGATGCCGCCCAGTTCGGTCAGCCCCTCGGTGGTGATGGCCTCGTGCCATATCGCTTCGACCTCATCCCATCCGGTGTCACCCGATGTCACCCCGACCATCGCGACGGCGGCGCGTGCGCGCACCACGACCGCGGTCTCACCGATCTCGATGCCGACCGCCATGGCGCGCGTCGCGTACTCGGCCCGCCGCGGGTCGAAGTCCCCGGATGCCAGCTCCGCCATGTTGACCAGCGACCACGCCAATTCCGGGCACGGTCCGACACCTTCGAGCAGGCGTAGTGACGCGCGACCTGCCTCGACGCCCTCGCGTGTGCGTCCCAACAGCCACAACAGGTACGACACCTGGCGCAGGTTTTCTGCCTCACCGAGGCGATCACCCATGGCGCGGCGCAGCGCGGCCGCATCATGGAACGAACCGACGGCAGCGTCGGGCAGCCCGCTCAAATGGCTACTGATCGCGTGTTGCTCGAGCCATCGGACTTTCTGCTCGTCGGGCATGGCGCCGGCGTGGCGCAGGGTCAACGCGTACAACTCGGCGGCTTCGCGGTTGGCGCCCAATGCGGACGCCCGTTCGGCGGCGGCGGGCCCGTAGTCGATGACCGCGTCGGTATCGCCGGCCTGATCGGCGTGAAAAGCCAATGTCCCCAGGACATCCGGGTCGAGCGGCGGTTCAGCGAGAACGATCAGCGCCTGCTTGTGCAGCATTCGGCGTTGGTACGCGGGGATCTGATCGAGCGTGGCGCGCCGGGCCAGCTCGTGGCGAAATCCCACCGTGTCCGCGTCGGCGACCAGCACCCCGGCATTCAGGCACTCGGCCAACCCCTCGGCCGCTGCCGGACACACCTCGTGCAACAAGGCAAGGTCGGCCCGCGGCCCGCACACCGCCGTGGCGTACGCAGTCTCACGCCCGGCGTTCGACAGTCGGGCCAATCGTCCCCACACCGCCTCGGACACGCTGCGCGGCAGCGCTTCACGCGCGTCGGAGCCGGCGGCCAGCACCTCGGTGACAAAGAACGGATTGCCGCCGGTGAGCCGATGCAATGCGGCGGCATTGGTCCCGGTTCCTGCGGACAACTCGGCGACCGCCGCCTCGCTGAGGGGTTGCAGCCCGATCCTGCTGACCGCCGCCGACGTCGCCAGATCGCCCAGCAGCACCGCCAGCGGATGCTGCGCACCGATCTCGTCATCGCGATAGGACATCACCAGCAGCACCGGCAATG
The DNA here is from genome assembly GCF_001644575.1 of Mycobacterium adipatum. Classification (NCBI taxonomy): domain Bacteria; kingdom Bacillati; phylum Actinomycetota; class Actinomycetes; order Mycobacteriales; family Mycobacteriaceae; genus Mycobacterium; species Mycobacterium adipatum. The sequence continues at coordinate 4,491,457 of NZ_CP015596.1, read as the reverse complement.
AGGCAATGCGGCGCGACAAGAAGCGCAGTAGATCCAGAGTCGCGCCGTCGGCCCAGTGCACGTCCTCGACGATGCAGACCGATGCGGTGTCGTTGTCGAACACACCGGCCAGTCGGGCGTAGATCGCCTCGGTATCGCTCGCGTCGACCGCGGCGCGCAATCCGGCCGCCTGCTCACCCGAAGCGTCCGCGAGCATGTCGACCAGCGGCCCCAACGGTCGCGGCGACGTCAGCGGATCACACCAGCCCCGCAACACCCGCGCACGCCGGCCGAGCCCGTCGGCGAACCGCGTGAGCACCGTCGTCTTACCGACGCCGGCCTCGCCGCGCAACAACACCATCCGCCCGGCACCGCGGGCAACCGCCCGTTGCGCCTTGTCCAGTTCCGCCAGCGCCGAACCGCGCTCGAGCAGCCGTTCCCTCGGGGTCACAACCCTCCCGCCTCGGATCAGCCCGCCGGCCAGGTCCTCCCGGCCAGAAAGCTCTGACCATATGTTGGACAAACCTCTCACGTGCCGGGGCGGAGCTAGGTGAGCAAACCGCACTCTGGTCAGAATGCGGTCCAGAGAATATCCGAGTCGGCCTGTGCGCGCGTTGCATACATCGTCGGCGAGGGTTTCGGCACCGTCCCGGCCACGGGGCCGTGGCCGTCTCGCAGGCCGAAAATGAGGTAACCACCTCATGTGCCGGGGCGGGTCGGTCACGCACAGTGAATATGCGGGCGGGCACCCGCATCAGCAAACCGCGATCACATGAGGTTGCGGTCAACGCTCAGCCGGCGCGCGTTGCGCCGCCAGGTCGAAAGAGAACGCCCCTATGCGGACCACGCACAAAAGCACGCGGCTCGTCGCCGGGACGTTGCTGTCGGCCAGCCTCGCGATCGCCGGCACGGCGCTGTCCAGCGGCATCGCCCAAGCCGAGGTTCCCCCGGACGGACCGCACACGTGGTGCCCGGGAGATCCGCCGGTGGAGACCGGAAACAAGCGGGTCAACCCCGTGATCTGGGATACCAATATCTGCCACGAGTACTGGTTCGTCTACTTCGGGCAAGGCAATGTCGCGAACAACATCTGGGACGGGCCGAACCCGCCGGGGCCGCCGCCAGGTCAGGGATTCGTCCCTCCGCCGCCGATTCCCCCCGGCTGGTGCTGGGGTCTGTTCGCGCCGTCTCCCTGCCCGCCGGGAGTGCAGGGACCGGTGCCCTAAGAGCAGCACCCGGCCGACGGTGTGGACACGCAGGTCCGCACCGTAGTGCGTGTACGCCGAATATGGGGTGAATACCTCATGTATCGGAGCGAACTCGTCGGGCACAGTACCCGTAGCGCGCAGGCCTCGGTGCCTGCGCGCTATAACGCGACCATTCGACGCAGAGACCAAAGGGGTTGTCGTGGATACGACTTTCGATACGCGCCGACGACATCGTGTGCTGCGCTGGGCAGGCGCGATCGCCGGTGCGCTGGTGTTCGCGGCGTCGTTGCCGGCTGTTCCGGTGGCGGTGGCGGAGGGGGCGCGTATCACCGGGATCGAGCATGTCAACGATCGGTGGGACAAGGTGTCGGTGTTCTCGCCGTCGATGAACAAGGTGATCGTCAACGATGTGTTCAAGGCGGGGCGTGGTGGGGCGCCGACGTTTTATCTGTTGCCGGGTATCGATGGTGGGGACAATTTGGACCCGGGTGGGATGTGGGCGCCGGGTACCAAGAGTTGGTTCGGGATGGCCGATATTGCGGGTTTTTTCGCCGATAAGAACGTCAATGTGGTCTCGCCGCTGGGTGGGCAGTTCAGTTGGTTCACCGATTGGGTGGCCGATCCGGGGAAGCAGTATCAGACGTATATGACGCGGGAGCTGCCGCCGTTGATCGATGCCGAGTACGACACGAATGGGCGTAATGCGGTCGGTGGGTTGTCGAGCACCGGGGGGACGGCGGTCGATTATGCGGTGCAGGCGCCGGGGGTGTATCGGGCTGTCGGTTCGTATAGCGGGTTGTTGACTCCGGCGGCCAATCCGCAGCAGGTGTCGATCACGTTGATGGGTGGTGGGGCGAGTGCGGATGCGATGTGGGGGCCGGCGGGTGGGCCGTTGTGGGTGGCGCATGATCCGTCGTTGAATGTGGCCAAGTTGCGGGGTGTGGCGGTGTATGTGGCCGCGTCGGGTTCGGGCAATGTGGGGGCGGTTGATCGGTTGCCGCCGGGGTTCGGGCCGAATATCACCGGTGGGTTGATCGAGCGGATTGTCGCTGATAGCACCCGGGTGTTCGCCGATAATGCTGCGGCTGCGGGTATTCCGGTGACGTATGTGGTGCGCCCGGATGGTTCGCATACCTGGGGTCTGTTCGAGTCGGAGATGCAGGAGTCCTGGAACACCACGATCGGCCCCGCACTGCGGGCATAGCTCGCGGCGCGAGGGGCGCGCACGCAATCGCGCACCCCGTCGACCTGGCTAGGCGGGACCACCCGAAAAGTCGACCGACACCCGGCCGCGGCGCAACAGCGACTCCATCTGGTCGCCGGCGATCGGGCGGGACAACAGGAATCCCTGCGCGCGATGACATCCGTGCCGCAACAACGTCATCGCCGCGGTCTCGGTCTCCACGCCCTCGGCCACCAGCTGCAGGCCGAACGCCTCGGCCAATGCGATGATCGCGCGGACGATGGCCAGATCGCCGGGATCGGCGCCGAGATCGCGCACGAAACTCTTGTCGATCTTGAGTGCGTCGACCGGAAGCGATTTGAGCAGCGACAGCACGCTGTAACCGGTGCCGAAATCGTCGATGGCGACCTGGACTCCGGCCTCGTGCAGCCGGGCCAGGGTGATCCGGGTGACGTCGATATCCTGCACCACAATGCTTTCGGTGATCTCTAGACAGACCGATCCCCGTGGCAGCTCGTACTCACTCATGACGTCCGCCACAGATTCGGCAAATCCGTCGGCAACAAGCTGGACCGACGACACATTGACGCGCAGGACGGCGTCCCGCCCGACCCCGTTGGCCCGCCACCGGGCGAACTCGGCGCACGCCGTGCGTAACACCCAGCGCCCCAACTCGCCCGCGAGGTTGATGGATTCGGCCACCCCGATGAACGCGTCCGGGCTGAGCAGACCGCGGGTGGGATGCTGCCATCGGACCAGCGCCTCGGTCGCCAGAACCTTGCCGGTGCGCATGTCGACCTCGGGCAGGTAGCGCAGGAACAGCGCGCCGGTCTCGATCACGCTCTGCAGGTGCAATTCGATATCGTTGCGGAACTCACTCTCCAGCGATATCGCGTCGGAGTAGATGATCACCTGGTTGCCGCCGGTGTTCTTCGCGGTGAGTACGGCCTGATCGGCGTGTCGCAACAGATCCGACGTACTGTCCTGGCCGGGCATGCCCACGGCGACACCGATGCTGACCGTGCGGGTGACCATCTCGCCGTCGATCGGTACCCGCCGCGACAGCACGGACTGCAATCGGTGGGCGAGTTCCTCCGCGGCCGCCCGGCCGGTGGCGGCCTCGGGGACCACCACGAATTCGTCACCGCCGAGGCGGGCGATCATGCTGGGGCCCGACGCGAGCGCCAGCCGTTCTGCGAGCACCCGGATGAAACGATCCCCCGCGGAATGGCCGAGGTAGTCGTTGACGGCCTTGAGGCGATCGAGGTCGAAGAACAGCGCGGTGACCGGGCCGGGGCTTCCCGGCGCGAGCCGTTGGTCCAGGTGGGCCATCAGGGCGCGGCGGTTGTGCAGCCCGGTGAGGTCGTCGTGCTCGGCGAGGAAGCGCAGTCGCTCCTCGGCGTACACCCGGGCCTGGACCTGGGCGAACAGTGACGCGATGGCTGCCAGTGCGTTGAGTTCCTCGGCGGTCCAGTCCCGTTCACCGGCCTTGACGAGGCCGATCACTCCGCTCGTCACGTCGCCGGACAGCAGGGGAACGTAGGCCGTCGTGCTGGCTGTGGTGGCGCGGGCATCGTGGCCCGGCTCTGGTGCGTCCCGCCGGAAGACGGCAGGTTCCTTGAGGTGCTCGGCCAGCGCGAGAAGCGGGTCGGCGTCGGCGAAGTAGACCAGATCCAAGGGATCCGGCGGGTCGACGGTGCGAGGGGGCCACTCGGCGATGAGTCGGGTGGCATGGATGGCGTGATCGTTGTGGCGCAGGAAGCCGGAATGGACACCGAAATGCGTGACCAGTTCGGCCAGCACCTGCCGGCTGACGCCGGCCGCGGTGGCGGCATCGACGGCGATCAGGCGCGTGGCGACCGCCGTGATGACGAGTTCGAGGCTGCGGGGCACCTGAACCTCTCGATGTGGCGACACCGGGGGATGCCGCGTCGGGACGCGCGGGCGTCGGTGGACGCCCGCGTCAGCCTGGGAAAGTGTATTGCAGAGGTCGCCGTTGATCCGAGACATCCTGCGAGTCCCCCGAGCGTTGTCTGCTCCGAGATCCGGGCGTCGGCGTCTGCACACGCCGGCCGGTCACAGTCCGGCCTCGGCCGTTCCGCTCAGCGTGCCGATGTCATCGAACATCGGCAGCAGTACCCGAGCCTCGGCGCGGGTGGCAATAATCTGTTGCGGCTCAGCAGTTCTGGTGAACTCCGCCTGATCCCACCACATCATCTTGGTCTCGTACCGGGCATCGGGATACGGTGTGGCCGGAATGCGGGAAGCGACCACGCCGCCCGAGGACCGCCAGCGGTCCAGCACATGCGCCGCGGCAGTCGCCATCGCGAACTTCGCGCCCAGGACGAGGGTGGCGTGCAGGGGCATACGTGCCAGTACCGGGGTGAGCGCCCGACTGCGGGCAAACCCGACGTCGGTCCAGGCGGTTTTGATTTCGACGACACCGAACGGAATGCGATCGTCGATCATCTTGCGCACCTGCGGAAGCGCGGGCTGCCCCTCCCATTCCACCAGTGCGTGGCTTTCGTCGGCGCCGGTGTAGGGCCCCTGCGCCCGCACACCGCCGACCACGCGGCCGGCGTCGTCGATTGCGGCGAGGAACAGCGATGTGGATGCCGGGTCGGCCAGTGCGCTCGGGTCGATCGCGCGTTCCACTCCGTGTTTGCGGTAACTGCACATGGCGCCCTCGATGAAATCGTCCCAGAGTTCTGGCTCGCCCCCCGGTGTGGACACCACGAGCGTGCAGTCGGTGTCCCGATCCCACCACTGCGCTGACGCATTATCGGCAGGTCCACCAAATGCGGATTCGGCGATAGACACGCTCATTCCCAGACCCACCGATCAGTTGCCAGAACGTTGCCCCGCAGGGGTACGGTCCTGAGGTATTTTCAAATAGTGCAGTTAAGTATCGCCATATCCAGGCGATTCACCAGCGCCAATTTGTTGCCGTTCCTGACAAAAAGTTGCCAGTCGCACATAAGTGGAGTTCTGGCAATTGTCGAAGCAACAAGTTAATGGAGGATAACTTCGTGAAAATTGTCGCTTGCGTAAGGGATGGCAAATAGTTTCCGGCTCACCAGGAGTTTTCTAAATCGATCACGCTGTCGGCTGCCCGGCGACCATTCGCTACCTTTTCAAGGTCACGTCGAGCTCTCGAACGTGGACCCGGTGTAGGACACCCGAGAAGAACGCGCTATGTATGGATCGCGAAATTCGATGCGATGACCGGAGGGGCAACGATGCACATTTTCAAGAATCTCGATGAGTTGGTGGGGGCCACGGGCGCCGAGCTGGGCCCGACGGAGTGGCTAGAGATCGACCAGGAGCGGGTCAACAAATTTGCCGAAGCCACCGAAGATCACCAGTGGATCCACATCGATCCCGAGCGTGCCGCGAACGGGCCGTTCGGCGGCACCATCGCGCACGGTCTGCTGACCCTGTCGCTGTTGCCCTACTTCAGCCACCAGCTGTATCGCGTGGAAGGCATCTCGCTGGCCGTCAACTATGGGTACAACAAGGTTCGTTTCATCACGCCGGTGAAGGTAGGCGCCAAGGTACGGGCCCGCGCCGTGGTCGCCGATGTGACGCGACTCGACGGTGCCGCGCAGTCGACGGTGACCATCACCGTCGAGATCGAAGGATCGGATAAGCCTGCCGCGGTGGCAGAGTCGATCGTGCGCTATATCGCCTAGGTCGAGGATTTCCGCTGGGCGGCTTTCACCAGGCCGCCTCCGATGATGAGGCGTTGGATCTCACTGGTGCCCTCGTAGAGGCGCAGTAGACGCACTTCGCGGTAGATGCGTTCGACCGGCACCTCACGCATGTAGCCACTGCCCCCGTGGATCTGGACGGCGAGGTCGGCGACATTGCCCGCCATCTCGGTGCAGAAGAGTTTGGCCGAGGACGGCGCGATGCGCCGGTCCTCGTCGCAGACCCACAGTCGTGCGGCCTCGCGGACGAGTGCGCGACCGGCCATCACGCCGGTCTGCTGATCGGCCAGCATCGCTTGCACCAGTTGGAAGTTTCCGATGGGAGTGCCGCCCTGGGTGGCGGTTGCGGCATAGGTCACCGATTCGTCGAGAGCACGCTGCGCACTGCCCACCGCCAGCGCCGCGATGTGCACGCGGCCGCGGGCAAGGGATGTCATGGCGGCTCGGTAGCCGATGTCCTCACTGCCGCCGATCAGGGCGTCGTGGCCGACCCGTACCTCGTCGAAGGTCACGTCCGACGTCCAGGCGCCTTCCTGGCCCATCTTGGCGTCCTTGGCCCCGACCTGGATGCCCGGCGCGTCCGCGGGCACCAGAAAGACCGCGATGCCGGGCCCGTCGGCGTCGGCCGGGCGGGTGCGGGCGAAGACGATGAACAGGCCGGCCGACGGAGCGTTCGTGATGTATTGCTTGCGTCCGTTGATCACCCACTCGTCACCATCTCTGACAGCCTTGGTCCGCAATCCGGCCGGATTGGAGCCGGCGCCCGGCTCGGTGAGGGCGAAGGAGGCCACCACGTCGCCGGAGGCGATGCCTGCCAGCCAGCGCGATTTCTGTGCCTCGGTGCCGAAGCCGACGAGCACCTGACCGGCGATGCCGTTGTTGGTGCCGAACATCGACCGCAGCGCCAGGCTGGTGTAGCCGAATTCCATGGCCAGTTCGACGTCCTGGGCGAGGTTCAGTCCGAGGCCGCCCCACTCCTGGGGGATCGCGTAGCCGAACAGCCCCATGCTCTTGGCCAGCTCGCGAATGTCGTCGGGCACCCGGTCCGCGGCCATGATCTCGGATTCGCGCGGCACCACCTGGTGGCGGATGAACTGACGGGTGGCGGCGTGGATATCGGCGAAGTCGGCGTCCGATACAGCGGCGGTGTTCTCGGCCATCGGCGGCCCTCCTGGATTCGTGCGAGCACCTCGGGGGTGGTTTGATACAAGAAATATCATATTTTATGTTCGATACTGATCGGGCTTCAGGAAGGAACGGACTCTCATGGCTCTGCTGGACGGACGTACCGCGGTGATCACCGGTGGTGCGCAGGGGATCGGATTCGCCATCGCCGAGCGGTTCGTCGCCGAGGGCGCCCGCGTGGTGCTCGGCGATCTCAATCCGGAGGCCACCGAGGCCGCGGTCTCGGCGCTCGGGGGTACCGCCGTGGCCAGGGCCGTCAGCTGCGATGTCACCGACGCCGGTCAGGTGCAGGCCCTCGTCGGATCGGCGGTGGACACCTTCGGAAGTCTCGACATCATGGTCAACAACGCCGGCATCACCCGCGACGCGACCATGCGCAAGATGACCGAGGAACAGTTCGATCAGGTGATCTCGGTACATCTCAAGGGTTCGTGGAACGGCACCCGGCTTGCGGCCAACATCATGCGTGAGGCGAAAAGCGGTGCCATCGTGAATATCTCGTCGATCTCCGGCAAGGTCGGTCTGGTCGGCCAGACCAACTACTCGGCGGCCAAGGCCGGCATCGTCGGTCTGACCAAGGCCGCGGCCAAGGAGGTTGCCCATCTGGGTGTGCGGGTCAACGCGATTCAGCCCGGACTGATCCGGTCGGCGATGACCGAGGCCATGCCGCAACGCATCTGGGACCAGAAGCTGGCCGAGATCCCGATGGCGCGCGCCGGGGAGCCCAGCGAGGTCGCCTCGGTGGCCCTGTTCCTGGCCTCGGACCTCTCCTCGTACATGACCGGCACCGTGCTCGAAGTGACCGGCGGGCGGCACATCTGACATGGCGCCTCTCTCGGAGAACGCGGCCCTCATCTGCGAACCCGTCCGCACCCCGATCGGCCGCTACGGCGGCATGTTCACATCTCTCACCGCGGTGGACCTCGGTGTCGCGGCGCTGCAGGGCCTGCTGGGCCGCACCGGGATTCCGGTCGATGCGGTGCAGGACGTCATCCTGGGGCATTGTTATCCCTCGCCCGAGGCCCCGGCCATCGGCCGGGTGGTGGCCCTGGATGCCGGACTGCCGATCACGGTGCCCGGCATGCAACTCGACCGTCGCTGCGGCTCCGGGCTGCAGGCCGTCATCCAGGCGTGCCTGCAGGTGTCCAGTGGTGACTGCGATCTGGTGATCGCGGGCGGCACCGAGTCGATGAGCAATGTCGCTTTCCATTCCACCGATATGCGCTGGGGAGGCGCTCGCGGCGGGATCACCGTGCACGACGGGCTGGCCCGTGGACGGACCACGGCCGGGGGCACGCACTACCCGGTACCCGGCGGCATGTTGGAGACCGCCGAGAATCTGCGGCGCCAGTACGGGATATCCCGTACCGAGCAGGACGAGCTAGCGGTGCGTTCGCATCAGAAGGCCGTCGCCGCCCAGCGCAGTGGGGTGCTCGCCGAGGAGATCATCCCGGTCACGGTCGGCTCGCGATCGGGGGATGAGGTCATCTCCGTCGATGAGCACCCACGCGCCGACACGACTGTGGAGGTACTGAGCAAGCTGCGTCCGGTTCTGGGTAAGAGCGATCCCGAGGCGACCGTCACCGCCGGGAACTCCAGCGGACAGAACGACGCCGCGTCCATGTGCATCGTCACCACCCCGCGGCGCGCCGCCGAACTCGGCCTCAAACCCCTTGTCCGGATGGTGTCCTGGGGTGTGGCCGGGGTGGCGCCGAATATCATGGGTATCGGACCGGTGCCGGCCACCGAGAAGGCATTGGCGAAGGCCGATCTGGCGCTGGCCGATATCGACCTCATCGAACTGAATGAGGCGTTCGCCGCGCAGGCGCTCGCCTGCACCAGAGAATGGCAGTTCACCGACGCCGATTTCGAGCGCACCAATGTGCGCGGGTCGGGTATCTCGCTGGGACATCCGGTCGGCGCGACCGGTGGCCGGATGCTGGCCACCCTGGCGCGTGAGCTGCAACTGCGCGACGCCCGGTACGGGCTGGAGACCATGTGTATCGGTGGCGGCCAGGGCCTGGCCGCAATATTCGAACGGATGCCGTCATGACCCGCTTGGCTCACACCCCCGGTCTCACCGACGTGCAGGCCGAAATCGTCACCACTGTAAGGCAGTTCGTGGACAAGGAGATCATCCCGAACGCCCAAGAGTTGGAGCACACGGACACCTACCCCCAGCACATCGTCGACAAGATGCGCGAGATGGGGCTGTTCGGCCTGATGATCCCCGAGGAATACGGCGGACTCGGCGAATCGCTGCTGACCTACGCGCTCTGTGTCGAAGAACTGGCCCGCGGTTGGATGAGCGTCTCGGGGGTCATCAACACACACTTCATCGTCGCGTACATGATCCGCCAGCACGGCACCGACGCGCAGAAGCAGCACTACCTTCCCCGGATGGCCACCGGCGAGGTGCGGGGTGCGTTCTCCATGTCGGAGCCGGAGTTGGGCTCGGATGTGGCGGCAATCCGCACCAGAGCGGTCCGCGACGGTGACGAGTACGTGATCAGCGGGCAGAAGATGTGGCTGACCAACGGTGGCAGTTCGACTTTGGTGGCTGCACTGGTGAAAACCGATGAGGGAGCCGATAAACCGCACCGCAACCTGACCGCGTTCTTGATCGAGAAGCCGTCCGGGTTCGGCGAGGTGCTACCGGGGCTGACCATTCCGGGCAAGCTCGACAAGCTGGGATACAAGGGTATCGACACCACGGAACTGATCTTCGACGGCTACCGGGCGGCGGCGTCCGATGTGCTGGGGGAGGCGCCCGGGAAGGGCTTCTTCCAGATGATGGACGGGGTCGAGGTCGGCCGGGTCAATGTGTCGGCGCGCGCGTGCGGCGTCGCGCTGCGGGCCTTCGAACTCGCCATTCGCTATGCACAGCAACGGGAAACCTTCGGCAAGCCGATCGCCGAGCATCAGGCGATCGCGTTCCAACTCGCCGAGATGGCCACCAAGGTCGAGGCCGCGCACCTGATGATGGTGCACGCCGCTCGGCTCAAGGACTCCGGTGAGCGCAATGATGTGGCGTCCGGGATGGCGAAGTACCTGGCCAGCGAGTACTGCGCGGAGGTCACTCAGCAGAGCTTCCGAATCCATGGGGGATACGGATACTCCAAGGAGTACGAGATCGAGCGGCTGATGCGCGATGCGCCGTTCCTGCTGATCGGTGAGGGCACCAGCGAGATCCAGAAGACGATCATCAGCAAGAATCTGCTCGATGAGTACCGGGTCTGACGCGCCGGGGCGGTTGGAGCGGGCGGGAGAACCTGACTTCGCGGCCCGCCCGCAACTGTCCGACGACGTCGCCCGGGTGGTGCGGCGCCGGATCTTCGACGGGACCTACCGCGCCGGGGAGTACCTGCGCCTGGACCAGTTGGCGCTCGACCTCGGCATCAGCGTCACCCCGGTTCGGGAGGCGCTACTGAACCTGCGTGCCGAGGGTCTGCTGGTCCAGCACCCCCGGCGCGGCTTCATGGTGCTCGAGTTCACGGCTCGTGACCTCGCGGATGTGGCCCAGGTCCAGGCTTATGTGGGTGGCGAACTCGCCGCCCGCGCGGCCGAGAACATCAGTGCCGAACAGCTTTCCGAGCTCAGGGCGATCCAGGACCAGCTGGAGCGGGCCTACGGGGAATCCGATCCGGAGCGCACGGTGCGGCTCAACCACGAATATCACCGGTTGATCAACGTCGCCGCCGCCTCGCCCAAGCTGACCCAGTTCATGTCCGGGATCACCCGGTATCAGCCCGAGTCGGTGTTTCCGACGTTGCCGGGTTGGCCCACACAGTCCATCAAGGACCACCGGCGGGTGATCGCGGCCTTCGAGAACCGCGATCCCGACGAGGCCCGGGCGGCGATGGCCGAGCACTTCACCGTCGGCGTGGACCCACTGTGCGAACACCTGACCGCGCTGGGGGTCATCGCCCCGATTTGACGAGCGTCAGATGTTGTTGACGTGCGTCAGCGGGCCTCGGTAGTGTTCCGCATCACAGCGACCCCGAGGAGTGACTGTGGTGCGAAGCCAGCCGCGGACGGCGATCATCGGTGCCGGGATCAGCGGCCTGACCGCGGGCAAGATGCTCAAGGACTACCGGATTTCCTACACCACCTTCGAGATGTCCGACCGCATCGGCGGCAACTGGGCCTTCGGCAATCCCAACGGTCTGAGCAGTGCCTACCGGTCCCTGCACATCGACACCTCTAAGCATCGGTTGTCGTTCAAGGACTTTCCGGTGCCCGACCACTACCCTGCCTTTCCTCATCACAGCGATATCAAGGCATACCTGGACGCCTATGCCGAGGCATTCGGATTGCTCCAGCACATCGAGTTCGACAACGCGGTGCGCAGCGCCCGCCGGCGCGACGGCGGTGGCTGGCTGATCGAGGACCAATCCGGCGCCCAGCGAGAGTTCGATCTGTTGGTGGTCGGCAACGGTCACCACTGGGATGCGCGGTGGGCCGAGTTCCCCGGCACATTCACCGGTGAGTCGATCCACTCGCACCATTACATCGACCCTCAGACGCCGCTGGATCTCACCGGCAAACGCATCCTGGTCGTCGGTATCGGCAACAGCGCCGCCGATATCACCGTCGAACTCTCCTCCAAGACGCTGCGGAACAAGGTGACGCTGTCAACGCGGTCCAGCGCCTGGATCGTTCCGAAATACCTCGCCGGGCAGCCCGGCGACAAGATCTTCAAGACGACGCCCTATCTGCCACTGTCCTGGCAGCGCCGGGCGGCGCAGGCGATTGCGCCGCTGGTGGGTGCGGATCCGACCAAGTACGGTCTGCCGCCGGCCAATCACAAGCTGTTCGAGGCGCACCCGACGCAGTCGGTCGAGCTCCCGCTGCGGTTGGGTTCCGGCGACGTGATCCCGAAACCGAACGTGTCGCTACTGGACGGGGACACCGTGCATTTCGACGACGGCACATCGGACGTCTTCGACGTCATCATCTACGCCACCGGATACAACATCACCTTCCCGTTCTTCGACCCCGACCTGATCAGCGCGCCGGAGAACCAGATCCGCTTGTTCAAGCGGATGTTCAAGCCGGGGTTCGAGGACCTGGTGTTCATCGGTTTCGCACAGGCCATCCCGACGCTGTTCCCGTTCGTCGAATGCCAGGCCCGGCTGCTGGCGGCCTACGCGGCAGGCAGGTACGCGCTACCGTCCGTTGCCGAGATGGAACGGGTGATCGACGCCGACCAACACCTGCATGCCGGGCACTGCACCAACCGGGCCCGGCACACCCAGCAGGTGGACTACTTCTACTACGAACACGACATCCGCACCAAGGAGATCCCGGCGGGGATCAAGCGTGCCGCGGCGACGCGCCCGGAACTCGCCCCGGTATGAGATCGCCGACCGATCGCAGGCCCGCGCTGCGCAGCGACGAGCGTCGGGAGGCGATCCTGGACGCCCTGGACGGCTGGTTGCAGGAATCCAGCCTGGATGCGGTCAACGTCGCCGAGATCACCGCGCAGGCCGGGGTCACGCGGTCGGCTTTCTACTTCTACTTCGAGAACAAGGCCGCCGCGGTGGCCGCACTGATCGAACGTCTGGTGGCCGAGGTGTTCGTCGTCAGCGACGAATTCACCACCGGCAGTGGGGATCCGCGGGAGCGGGTGTATGCCATGCTGGAGGGCCTGTTCGACAGCGCGGACCGGTATCGGCACGTGTTCAGTGCCATGCTCGAGGCGCGCGGATCCAGTGCCGCCGTCCGCCAGATCTGGGATGACGGACGCGATGCCTTCACACCGTCGGTGACCGAGTTGATCCGTGCCGAACGCTCCGCCGATTCACCGGATCCGGAGGTGCTCGCGGCGGTGCTGTTGGAATTCAATGACCGGATGGTGGAGCGGTTCCTCTTCGGCGGTGCGCTGACGCGTGATCAGCTCATCGATGGAGCGGCCGCGATATGGCTGAGCACGATCTACGGAGAGAATCGCTGATGAGCTATCGGGAACTGTCCTTCACGTCGCATGGAACACGCTGCAGTGCATGGCATTTTCGCGCATCGGGTGACCGATCGCGACCGGCGGTGGTGATGGCGCACGGATTCGGTGGCACCAAGGACTCCGGCTTGGCGCCGTTCGCCGAGCGGTTCGCCGAGGCGGGCATCGACGTGTTGGCCTTCGACTACCGGGGCTTCGGAGCCTCCGATGGTGAACCACGGCAGACGATCTCGCTGGACCGGCAGCTGGCCGACTACAACAGTGCGGTCGACACCGCGTTGGCGCTGCCGAACGTGGACCGAATGGTGCTGTGGGGAGCCTCGATGTCGGGCGGCAACGTGTTGCGGGTGGCGGCCGGGCGTGCGGATATCGCCGCGGTGGTCGCGTTGACCCCGATGACCAGTGGTCTGGCGGCCGGCTGGTCTGCGTTGGCCTCCACTGGCGTCCTGACCGCCGCGCGCTGGACCGCCATCGGTTTGCGTAGCAAGGTGACGGTGGCCCGCGGCGGCCCCGCCACGTTGATGCCCATCGTCGGGCGCCCGGGGGAGCCCGGTGCGCTGACTCTCTCGGGCGCCTATGAGAGCTATACCGCCATGGCGGGCCCGACCTGGCGTAACGAGATCGACTCCGGCGTGGGGATGGAATTGGGTCGGATGAGCACGAAAGCCGCGGCGCGCAGCCTGCGTTGCCCGGTGCTGGTGCAGATCGGCGACTTCGACCGGTTTGTGCCCGCCGGGGCGGTGGCCAGGACCGCCGAGTTGGCCCGTGCGCAGGTGCACCGGTACGCGTGCGATCACTTCGACGTTTGGCCGGGCAACGAGTGGTTCGACAAGACGGTCGAGGATCAGTTGGTGTTCTTGCGGCGGGTCCTGCAACCGAGTTGAGGTTGCTTCGGTGCGAAAGTGCCGAGCTATGAGTGACTTTGGTGTCACTCTGGTCTCAGAAATCTTTCTTTCCTCATTGATCACTGCGGTCACTTTTCGGCCGGTTTTGTCGGTGGTCGCACGTATGTGGCGCTCCTAGTGTTCTAGTGGGCGCTTTTCTGCTGTTCAGGGCCGGTTCATACTGCAGCACAAGCGCTCTCGGCGTGTCAGCGTAGAGATGAAGGACGCGCACGCGGTGTGCCTCTAGGTTTCGGGGTTACCACACCAACCTCAACCAGAGGATCCATCCGCGTGCGCGTCAGTACTGCATTTAACCGTCTTCTTCAGATCCCCGGCGCATCGGTGGTCGACGTGTCGATCGGGGACCACGATGTAGAGATCACCGTACGGCCCAAAACGCGGCTGCTGACCTGCCCCTGCAGCAAACGCGTGAGGGCCGTCTATGACCGTCGCCGGCGGCGATGGCGCCACCTCGACCTGGGCACCAAACGACTATGGCTGATTTACCGCATCCGCCGGTTGCACTGCCCGGATTGCGGGGTCATCACCGAAGACGTGCCCTGGGCCCGACCGGGAGCCAGGTTCAGCCGAGACTTCGAAGACATGGTGTTGTGGCTTGCTCAGCGCACCGACCGCACGACGGTCTCGACCCTGATGCGGTGCAGCTGGGAATCGGTCACCTCGATCATCACCCGCGGAGTCGATGAGCTGCTTGATCAACGCCGACTCGACACCCTCTACCGCATCGGTGTCGACGAGATCTGCTACCGCCACCCGCACCACTATCTGACCATCATCGGCGATCACGACACAGGAACCGTCATCAATGTCCAGCCCGGACGCAGCGAAGACTCATTCGCAGCATTCTTTGAATCCCAACCAGATTCGGACCTAGAAACCATCGAAGCGGTCAGCATGGATGTCAGCAAGGCCTACCAAGCTGCCGCCCGAGAACACGCACCGACGGCGACCATCTGCTTTGACCCGTTCCACATCATGCTGTGGGTCAACCGAGCCCTGGACCGCGTCTTCGCCGACGCCGCCAGCGGCCCGAACAAAGTCGTCATGACCTCAGCACAATGGCGTCAAACCCGATGGGCCCTGCGTACCGGTGAGAACAAACTCAACGACACCAAACGGGCACTGGTCAACCAGATCGCGCGCGCCAGCCGACGCGTCGGACGAGCATGGACCCTCAAAGAACAACTACGCGACCTCTACCGACTCGATCACGAACCCGGCGCCGCTCGCGCACTCCTCAAGGCCTGGATCACCGCGGCCAAACGCAGCCGCATCCCCTCATTCGTCGAACTCGGCAAACGCCTCCAAGAACACTTCGACGCCATCATCGCCGCCGTCGAACTCGGAATATCCAACGCCCTCATTGAGGGCATCAACGCCAAGATTCGCCTCATCAACGCCCGCGGCTACGGCCACCACTCCGCCCGAGCACTGACCGCAATGATCTACCTCTGCCTCGGCGGATTACGCCCAAAACTACCCACGAAAACATGAGGAGTCGCACGTATGTTCGATACATGACGTCGGACGTGGTGGCGAGTCGGGAGACGGTGCAGCATGCACTCTCCGATCACGCCGCCTCGACCAAGGCCTTGCTGGATGCCGACTTCACCGTCTTCGACACCGCAGAGTTGTTGGCGATCCAGTCCGAACGCGAACGGTATGCCCGCGCTGATGCGATGATCGGGCACCGCATCCAGGCCGCCCTGATGGACCGGGCCACCGCGCATGAGATCGGTGGGAAGTCCTGGGTCGATGTGCTGGCGACCCGGATGCGGATCAGCCGCACCGACGCTGCCCGCCGGGTCCGCGACGCCGAGGTGCTCGGGCCGCGGCACGCCATGAACGGGGAAGTGCTGGCACCGGTGCTGCCGGCGTGCGCGACCGCGCTGGCCGAGGGCAGCATCGCCGCCGAGCACATCGCGGTCGTGCGCGCGACACTGAAGGCGGTGTCGGGGCGGATGAGCGGTACCGAGCTCGCGCAGTTGGAGGCCAGCCTGGTCGCCGCAGCCAAGACCACGATCCCGGAAACCTTGAAAGAGGCCGCCACCCGGGTGCTCTACACGCTCAACCAGGACGGCGACGGCCCCGATATGGCCCGGCACAAGCGCGGGATCACCCTGGGCCCGCAGGACGCCGATGGGTTGGTCCGGATCAGCGGCTGGGTGGATGCCGAGTTGGCCGCCTATCTGGCCACCGCCCACGAGGTGTGGGGTCGGCCCGGGGTCAACAACCCCGACGACCCTGAACCGAAACTCAACCCCGACCCCAACCCATTAGAGGACGAGGAAGGGCCCGCACCCGACCCGGCCGCGCGGACCGACGAGGAACCCGCAGACACGGAAGGCGCCGAAGGTGAGACCGTCGCGGAGGACGAAGACGACTCCGCGGGTGTGGCGGGCGACGCGGATACGGCCGGCGACGCGGACCCCCGCCCCACTGATTTCGGCGCCCTTGCCGACCTCGCCACCTCCGATACCCGCACCCGGGCACAGCGCCTCCATGACGCACTCAAAGCGATCCTGCGCGATGCACTGATGGCCAAAAACCTCGGCCAGCACAACGGCATCCCGGTCACCGTGGTCGTCTCCACCACCTTGGCCGAGTTGGAGGCGGGGGCCGGGATCGCGGTCACCGGCACCGGCACCCTGATGCCGATGCCGGACCTGATCCGGTTGGCCGAGCAGGCCTACCACTACCTGGTGGTCTACCGAAAACACACCGCCGAACCGCTCTACCTGGGCCGCACCAAACGCCTGGCCAACAAGGCCCAGCGGCTGCTGCTCTACAACCGTGACCGCGGCTGCACCCGGCCCGGCTGCACCCAAGCGGCGTGCCGCTGCCAGGCCCACCATGCCGAGCCCAGCTGGAACAACGGCGGACTCACCGACGCGCCCAGCCTGGCGCTGGGCTGCGGACCCGACAACCGGCTGGCCGAAATGGGTTGGACCACCAGCATCGACAAAGAAACCGGACGCACCCACTGGTATCCACCACCGCTCATGGACACCGGAGGCGACACCCTCAACCACCACTTCCACCCCGACGAACTCCTCCCGCCAGAGGAGCCGAATGCCGACGGCGAAGGTGGCGGGTGAACGCGACTCCATTCCGCGCCATACTGTAATACTTACAGTGGAATATTCGACGGCGATGGGTGCAGGCATGCCAGGCGTTCTCGACGGGATTCGGGTGCTCGACTACGGGCGGTTCATCGCCGCGCCGTGGTGTAGCGCCATCCTGGCCGATATGGGTGCCGACGTGCTGCGCGTCGAGAAACGCGAGGGCGGCGAGGACCGCTGGGTGCAGGCCGTCACCGAGGGCGGCGAGGGCGGGACGTTTCTGCAGTGCAACCGCAACAAACGGTCCCTGACTCTGGACTCCACCACTACGGAGGGCGCCGAGATCACCCGCCGACTTGTGGCCGGCGCCGACATCGTCATCGCCAACATGCCGGCCGCCGGGATGCGCGCCAGCGGCCTGGATTACGACACGCTGCGGGCGGTCCGGCCGGACATCATCCTGGCCAGCGCCACCGCCTACGGAGAGGGCGGCCCCTACAGCGAGAAGATCGGATTCGACGGCGCCGGGCAGGTGATGTCGGGCGCGGTATATCGGCAGGGCCTCCCGGACCAGCCGATCCGGACCGTGGTGCCCTACGCCGATTTCGGGACCGCGCTCACCCTCGCCATCGGCGTCATGATGGCGCTGTATCACCGTGACCGCACCGGTGTGGGCCAGCACGTCGAGGGAGCACTGCTGCCCACCGCGCTGATGCTGTCCAACGCGTTCCTCATCGAACGCGAACTGCTGCAGACCGACAAGCCACGGATGGGCAACCAGGGTGCCTCGGTGGCGCCGTGCGATCTGTACCGCACCGCCGACGATCAGTGGGTGCTGCTCCAGGTCGCCGGACAGCCCATGTTCAAGCGTTGGTGCCGCCTCGTCGGCCGTGAAGAACTGTTCGACGATCCACGGTTCGCCGACGACGACACCCGCTGGCGCAATGGTGACATCCTCAACGACATCATGTCGGCTTGGTGTGCCGACAAAACGAAGGCACACGTTCTCGAACTGCTGGACAAGGCGAAAATGCCTGCCGCACCGTTGCTGTCGACCCAAGACGTGCTCGACGATCCGCACGTCGCGGCGATGGGCTACCTGCGGCGGGTTCCGT
The DNA here is from genome assembly GCF_001644575.1 of Mycobacterium adipatum. Lineage (NCBI taxonomy): Bacteria > Bacillati > Actinomycetota > Actinomycetes > Mycobacteriales > Mycobacteriaceae > Mycobacterium > Mycobacterium adipatum. The sequence continues at coordinate 4,473,151 of NZ_CP015596.1, read as the reverse complement.
TTCCCGGCGCTTCGCGCGATGTGCCGATCATCGAGACACCGTTCCGTATGTCAGCCACCCCGGGCACCATCCGCCGCCGCGCACCGTTGCTCGGTGAGCACACCGACGAGGTGCTCGGCGAGATCGGCTACAGCGCAGCGCAAATCGAGGATCTGCGGGTCGCCGGCATCGTCTAGCCCAGCGGCGCCGCGGTCAGCAGGGCGCGCGCTTCCAGGTTGCCGTCCAGTGCGCGCGTCACCCGGCGGGTGATCTGCCAACGATCGTCGATCCGGCGCAGCGTGAAATGGTTCGCTCCGGCACGCGCCACCACCCACCGGTCCTCACGCCGTCGAACCAGCAGTGACTCGCATACCGCGTAGGCGTCGTCGCCCTGCACGTCCACGTGGGCGGGTCCCAGGAAATGCGCTGCGCCCGCTGCGATCAGATTCTGGTGGGCGTCTGAGGCCACCATCGCCCGCACATCCGCGCGGCTACGCATATTCCAGCCCTCGACCTCGTAGCTGCCGTCCTCGCTCCACAGCGCGGCGACATCGTCCGGGGATCCGGCGTCGACCAGCGGACCGTAGGAGGCGATCAGTCCGGTGATGGCGATCTGGGCGGTGAGGTCGTGTACCTGCTGTTCGAGAAGGCGAAGTCGGGCCTCGACATCGGACTCAGTGCTCACAGTGGGTCTCCGATCGTGTGTAGAGCGGCGAGTTGATCACGGTAGTGATCGGGATCTTCGGCCCGCACGACGCAGTTGACCAGCGTGGCACCGGCGTCGCGCAGCCGTTCCAGGTGGCGCCGGGTGCCTGCCGGGTCGCCGAGGGGATCGCAGGCCCGATCCGTGGACAGGACGACGTCGAAGCCCGGCGGCGCCGGGCGCCGCGCCAGATACCCGGCGATGGTGTCGGGGGACAGGCCGAACGGCATCCATCCGTTGCCCAGCTCGATGGCCCGGCGCAGTGAGCGCAGCGTGCGCCCACCGACCCAGATTGTGAGATCGGTTGTGGTGGCGTGCGGTTCGATCGCCAGACCGTCGACGACGGGTTGCCCCCAGGCGGCCCGCAGCTGGCGCAGTGCGGTGTCCGCCTCGGCGCCACGGTCGGACCATGCGGCGCCCAGCAGGTCGAACTCCTCGCGCAGGGATCCGACCCCGACGCCGAGAATCACGCGTCCGCCGCTGAGCCGGTCCAGCGTGCCGTAGCTCTTGGCCAGCGCGACGGGGTGATGGTAGCCCAGCACCAGGACAGAGGTGGTCAAGCGGATGCGCCGGGTGTGCACGGCAAGAAACGACAAGGTGGCCAGCGGATCCCAGTACACCGAGCCGCGGGTGTCGGCGGCCTGCGCCGGGATGCCGACATGTTCGGAACAGGTGAGATGGTGAAACCCGATGGCGTCCGCGGCCGCGGCGATCGCCGCCAGATCCGCCGGGCCGGCGTCGGCCTCCCAGGGCGAGGCGATGCCCGGTTGCTGGATGACCACCGGGGTGGACAGCCCGAGCCTCACTGGTCCGCCTGTCCGATCAGCTTGCGCATCACCTCGTCGGTGCGCAGGATCGTCGTGGCCCGGTCCGGATTCCCATGGGCCAGTGCCACCTTCGCGTGCCTGGACACCACGTGCACCGGACCGCTCCCCAGCGCCGCCAGACCCTCGTCAGCGACCTCATCGGGGTCGGAGACCGCCATCCCGGGCACGTCGAAATTCAGACCGATGCGGTCCATGGCCGGGGTCCGGGTGACGCCGAGGACGAGTTCGAGGACCTCGACATTGTGGTCGCGCAGTTCCAGCCACAGGCTCTCGGCGAAGATGCGGCCGAAGGCCTTGACCCCGCCGTAGACGGTGTGCCGGTTGGATCCCAGGTAGCCCGCGACGGAGCCGACCAGCAGGATGCCGCCGCGGCGCCGGTCGCGCATCGGCGCACCGAAATGGTGCACCAGGGCCAGCGGGGTGGTGATGTTCAGATCGATCACTCGCTGGAAGGACGGCAGGTCGCCGTCCAGGAACTGGGCGCTGTGGGTGTTTGCGCCGGCGTTGTGGATGAGCAGGCCCACCTCGACATCGGAGACCGCATCGGCGACGGCGCGCACCGATGACGGATCGGACAGGTCGGTGCTCACCGTGCGGACCTGCACGCCGAACGCGCGGCAACCCTCGGCGGTCTCCTCTAGCGGCCCGGGCTTGCGTGCCACCAGCAGCAGGTGAAGCCCCGCTGCGGCCAGTCGCCGTGCGAATGCCGCGCCGACACCCTCGGAGCCACCCGTGATCACGGCCCACGGACCGTATCTGGCGGTGTCGACAGCGGGGGCGCCCTCGTCGGTCATGGTTCCGTTGTAGCATCCCGGGCCATTGGCACCCCGCGGCCACTGCCGAGCATGGCCCGCAGCGCGTTCTTGTCGACCTTGCCGGTCGCGCCGAGTGGGACCGCCTCCTCGTCGTCGAGCAGCAGCCACCGGGTGGGCACCTTGAAGGCGCTCAGCACGGTTCGGGCGGCGGTCCGCAGCTCATCGGCGCTCAGGGTGCCGACCACCGCGGCGCCAACCTGATTGTGCTCTCCGAGAGGCACGTTCGTGACAAAGGCGGCCCGCACGCCGGGAATGGTGCGCAGGGCCCGCTCCACCTCACCGGGGTACACGCCGGCGCCGCTGACCTTGAACATGTCGTCGCTTCTGCCGCGGTAGAACAGGAACCCGGCCGGATCCAGGTATCCGAGATCGCCGGTGGGGTAGAAGCCGTCGGGTGTGAAGATCTCTTCGCGGCTGCGGCGGCAGATCCCGCGCAGGATGTGCCGACCGCGGATCTGGATCTGACCGATCTGACCGGCGGATACCGGGCGGCCGGTGTCGACGTCGACGATCCGGACGTCGATGCCGGCGAACGGCTTTCCGCAACTACCGCGGGCGGACTCGGGTAGATCCCTGTCGGCGGGATACCCACTGTAGGGGCCGAACGATTCGGTCATACCCAGCAGCGCGGCACGGGTGCCCGGGGCTGACCGGAGGTCCGCGGGCAGCAGCGCCTCCAGACTGCCCACCTGGAGGTCGGGCAGGGTCTGCCCGCCCAGGTGTCGGGCCAGCGCCGCGGCCTGATCGGGCCATCCGCGGAACAGCGTGACCCGCTCGCGGCGCAGCAGGGCCAGCGTGGACTGCGGGGACGGGATCGGCTCGGTCACCAGGGTGGCCCCGGCGAGCAGGGCGGTGAGGATCCCGGTCCCGAAGCCGCCGACCCAGAAGAACGGCAGCGGCAGATACATCCGGGAGTCCTGGGTCACCCCGCGTGCGGCCAGGCCGGAACCTGTTGCTGCCAAGGCATTGCCATGGCAATGCAGCACTCCCTTGGGGGCTCCGCTGCTTCCCGAGGTGAACATGATGACCAGCGGATCGGCCGGCCGGACCGGCGGTGACGGTGCGTCCCCGCGCAGGGCCAGGATCTCGTCCGGGGTCCAGATGCGGCGCAGCGAGGGCACCGGTCCCGGGGTGTAGCGGCGGCCGCGGAACTCCGGCACCGCGATCAGGTGCGCAACCGAGGCCGTCCGCAGTTGCGCGGTGAGTTCGGGCGCGGTGAGCAGGGTGCTCAACGGGACCAGGACGGCCCCCATCCTGGTGACGGCCAGCGCGATACGCACCCAGTCTGTGCAGTTCTCCATGATCAGACCGACCCGGGTGCCCTTGCCGATTCCGGCGTCGAGCAGACCGGACGCCAATTCCGCTGTGCTGCTCTCGAGTTCGGCGTAGCTGATCCGGGTGTCCGGATCGATCACCATGGGCCGGTGGTCGGCGGATCGGGAACGCAACAGTGCATCGATCGTGTCAGTCATCGAAAAGTCCTGCCAGTGAGGGCATGTCGACCTTTCCGCTGGACAGCATCGGAATATGCTCCGGCCGACAGACCGCGAAGCGCCGGGGCACCTTGTAGACCGACAGGTCGGCGCGCAGTGCGCGCACCAGCGCGTCGGTGTCCACCGGCTCGTCACTGACGATGACGGCGGCCACGATCTGGCCTCGCTCGTCATCGGGCAGCCCGGTCACGTGCGCGGTGAAACCCTGTGCGGCAATGGCCTTCACCACTTCGGCGGGGGTGACGTTCGCCCCGGCGGTCTTGATCATCGCCCCCGCCCTGGTCAGATAGTAGAAGTAGCCGTCCTCGTCCACCCGGACCAGGTCTCCGGTGTGGAACCAGCCGTCGACGTCGAAACAGTCCTCCCGGACCCGGCCGTAGTACCCCTGCATGACACACGGTCCGCGGATGCAGAGTTCTCCGGTGTCGGACACCTTCGTCTCGAAATTCGGTGCGGGACGGCCGAAGCTGCCGCGCCGGTGCTCCGGCTGATCGCCGTCGTCCCCGTCGATCAGCAGTACGCTGCCCGCCTCGGTCATGCCCAGCATATTGTGCCGCAGCTCCGGGTCGGCGGGCCGGGCCTCGGGGGCCATGATCGGGTACAGGTTGCCGCGCCGCGCCGTGAACCGGCGGCGCGCGAAGCTGGGATGTCGGGTGAGGTGCGCGATGCCCGCGACGAATCCATTGGTGACGGTGGGCCGCACGGCCTCCAGCAGGTCCAGCGTCGCACCGGCATCGGTGGCATTCGAACAGACCAGGGTGGACCCGGCGACGATGGTGGCCAGCAGCCCGAAGGCGAACCCGCCCACCCAGAAGAACGGTGAGTTGCAGAACAGCACGTCGGACGGACCGAGTCCGCGGATGTGGTTGAGGTTGCGTTGGTGCCCGAGCAGCCCGGCGTGGGTGTGGATCGCACCCTTGGGGGGCCCGGTCGAACCCGACGTGTAGATGATGGCCAGCACGTCGGTACCGTCCACGTCGGCTTCTACGGCGCAAAGCTGTGCGTCGACGGTGCCGGCCGGGGGATCGAAGAGCACGTGCCGCAGGCACGGTAGACCGGCGGTGTCCGCCAGCCGGGCCCGGTAATCGTTGCCGCGGTAGGTCGGGGTGGACACCATGATCGACACATCGCTGTCGCGCAGCTGGGTCCGCAGCTCGGCAGCGGTGGCGAAGGTGGAGTACGGCACCACCGCCGCACCGATCCGCGCGGCCGCCAGCATTGTCACCACGAACTCCGGCCCGTTCGGGTGGAGCACCCCGACATGGGTGCCCTTCCCGGCACCCAGGGCGAGCAGGCCGCAGGCGACCTCGGCGGATCGCCGGTCTGCGTCCGCGTAGGACAACGTCTGGTCGTCGCAGATCAGCAGCGGGTGTCCGCCGCGTTCGGTACGAGCGGTGAGCAGGGCGCCGACGGTGTCAGACATTCGAGGTGCTGAAGTGTTCCCGGACCGCCCCCAGATCGGCCTTCCCCGAGGGTGTCCGCGGAATCGTCTCGACGATCGCCAGGTCGGTGGGTATCTCGTAGCGCGCCAGCCGGCCGGCCAGATAGTCCAGCAGCTCGTCGGCGGTGGCCGACGCGTCGGGATGCAACTCCACCATGGCCACCGGGGTTTCACCGAGACGCTCGTCGGCCCGGCCGATCACCGCCGCGCCCCGCACCGCGGGGTGGCTCTCCAGCGCGGCGCGGACGTCGTCGGGCATCACCTTGAAACCGCCCCGGATGATGGCTTGATCCGCCCGGCCCAGGATCCACACGAACCCGTCGGCGTCGATGCGCGCCAGATCGGTGGTGCGCATCCACCCGGATCCCGGATCCAGCTGTGCCGGTTTGACTTCCAGCAGACCCACCTCATCGGAGCCGAGTGCCGTGCCGTCCTGGGCCACCACCCGCAACTGGGCACCCGGGTTGGCCCGCCCCACGCTGCCGCGCTTGGCCCGCCAGTACTGCTGGTGATCGGCCAGCGTCCAGGACGCCACTCCGCCGCCGAACTCGGTGGCGGCATAGGAGGTGAGCACCGGGATGCCGAACTTCGCGGTGAAGGCGTCGGCGTCCTCGGCCGACAACGGCGCGGTGCCGGAGGTGACCGCACGCACGCCCTCCAGGTCCGCACGGGTCAGATCCGAATGCAGCACCATCCGCAGCGCGGCGGGCACCAGCGAGACCGCGCGCGGCCGGTGCTCGCGCACCGCGTCCGTCCAGCGTTGCAGATCGAATTTGGGCAACAACACGAACGGCCGGGCCTCGGCCAGGCACAGCAGCACCCGGAACACCCCGCCGACATGCACCAGCGGGGAGTTGACGATGGCCACCCCGCGGCGCAGTTCGGTCGGGTCCTGCCAGGGTTCGCGGCCCATGACGCTGCGGGCCAACATGTCATAGGTGAGGTCCACCCGCTTCGGCGGACCGGTGGTGCCGCTGGTCAGCATCCAGACCGCCACCCCCGGGCGCGCGGCGGTGTCGGTAGGTGCGGGCCCGACGACGGTGGGGGCGGTGTCCAGGTCGGCGATGGTGACCACGGCGCCGGTGAACGCCGGCGGCAGCAGGGTGGCGATATCGTCGGCGAGCCCGACGATGACCGGCAGCGCCAGGTCCGCGATATCGGCGCGGGTGCGTTCGTCCCCGCGGGACGGATTGATGACGACGACGGTGCCGCCGGCCTCCAACACCCCGAGCAGCGCCGCCACATGCGGCGGACTGTTGCGCAGCATGATGCCGACCCGGTCGCCGGCGGTGAGCGTCCCGATGCGGCGGGTCAGCGTCGCCAGTTCACCCCAGCTCGACCAGGTGCCGTCGAACTGCACGGCGCGCGCGGACGGGTCGATGTCCAACACCGTGCCGATGCGTCGCGAAAGCGGATGCTTCATCAGCGAATCCGGTGCGGGGTCTTGGGGACCGGACGGGCCGCGAGTTCCCTCTTGGCGATCGGATTGCCGACCCGGGTGTAGATCAGCCCCTGGTCCATCGCCGCGCGGTAGGGCTTGTCCAGCGATTCCCAGACCGCCTTGACGGTGCCCTGGGTGGCCGTCGGGGGCTTGTTGGCGATCGTCGCGGCGATCTCGTTCGCGCGGGCCCACAGGTGGTCGCGCGCGACCACCTCGGTGACCAATCCGATCTGCAGGGCGGTGTCGGCGCCGACCCGTTCATCGTTGCCCAGCAACGCCATCCGCAGGGTGTGCGCCAGACCCACCCGGCGCATCAGCCCGATCGGCTCCAGCGCGGACACCAGCCCGGAGGTGACATGGGAGTCGAAGAAGGTGGCCTCCGGGGAGCAGATCACCACATCGGATTCGTTGACGAAGTACAGCGCACCGGCGGTACACATGCCCTGTACCGCGCAGACCACCGGTTTCCACATCTTCTGCCACTTGGGGCTGAGCAGCTCACCGGGATCCTCGTGGTTCCAGACGATCTCGGGCTGCCCGTAGCTGGACTTGATGTCCAGGCCGGCGCTGAACGCCCGGTCACCTGCGGCACGCAGCACCACCGCGTTGATGCCCTCGTCGGCCTTGATGGTGTGCCAGGCGTCGCGTATCTCGTGGCACATCTGCCGGTTGAACGTGTTCAGCGCGTCCGGGCGGTTCAGGGTGACGGTGGCGACCCGGCTGTCGTGGTCGAGGTCGAGCAGGATGGTGTCCATGGCTAGCGGGCCTGCCAGTTGGGGGTGCGCTTCTCCACGAACGCCCGCGGGCCCTCCAGCGCATCCTCGGTGCGGGTGACGCGTTCCCGGAACGTCTCGGCGAGGATCTCGCCCTCGTGCAGCGGCATATCCAGCGTCTTGTGGATGGCCAGCCGGGTGCCGCGAACGGCCAGCGGCGCATTGAGATTCACCGTGTCGGCGATCTCGTGCGCGCGCTCCAGCAGTTGAGAGTGCTCCACGATCTCGGTGATCAGCCCGAGGTCGTAGGCGCGTTGCACGGTCATCCGTTCGTGCTTGCCCATCAGCGCCATCCGCAGCGCCACCGACCGGGGCAGCGCCTTGGCGAGGCGCACCATCTCGCGGGCGGCGACCAAACCGATGCTGACATGCGGATCGAAGAAGGTGGCCCTGTCTGAGGCGATGACGATGTCTCCGGTGGTGACCCAGTCCAGAGCGGCGCCGCAGCAGATCCCATTGACGGCCACGATGACCGGCTTGGTCATGCTGCGAAACGGCGGGGTGCCCTCCTGTGGCGCCTCCCACTGTTCATAGGTGGACAGGTAGGGCCGTTCGTTGATGACCTTCCCGTCGCCGGGGATCTCCTTGACATCCGCACCGGTGCAGAAGGCCCGCCCGGTGGCAGTGACGATCATCAACCAGACGGTGTCGTCGTCCTCGGCCTGCTGATAGGCCGCCCGCAGCTCGGTGATCATGTGCGGGGACAGCGCATTGAGTGCGTCGGGCCGGTTCAGCGTGATGGTGGCCGTGTGGCCGTGCACCTCGTATTTGATGGTCTGGTACATGTTCACCTTTCAGCGGCCGGTGAAGTGCGGGTCGCGGCGTTCCCGGAACGCGGCCAGGCCCTCTTTGAAATCTGCGGTGCGGCAGGAGAGTTCCAGGTTGGAGAGCTCTTGGCTCATGGACTGCGCCAGGGTGGCGTGTTGCCCGTAGCCGATGGCCTGCTTGGCCAGGCCGATCGCGACGGTGGGGCCGCCGGCCAGCCGGGTGAGCAGCTCCTCGGCGGCGGTCTCGACCTCATCGGCGGGCACCGCGCTGTGGATCAGCCCCCAGTCCGCGGCATCGGCGCCGCTGACCTTCTCGCCGAGCAGCAACATCCGCTTGGCCCGGGCGATACCGGCGAGGCGGGGGAGCAGCCAGGTCGACCCGGTGTCCGGGGTGAACCCGCGGGACAGGAACGGTTCCCAGAAGGTGGCACCCTCATCGGCGACGGTGAAGTCGGCGGCCAACGCGAGGTTGGCGCCCAGGCCGACGGCCCAGCCCCGGACCGTCACCACCACCGGCAACTGGATGGTGGCGACCAGTTCGACGATCCGGTTCGCCGTGTGCGGGATGCGGCGGACCAGATCTCCGGGGCGGGGTCGCTGCCCGGAGTTCGTCGCCACCCAGTCCGCGCCGGTGCAGAAGTGCTCACCGGCGCCGGTGAGGTGAACCGCGCGCAACGAATCGTCGTAGGCGGCCGCCCCGAGGATGTCGACGAGAGTGTCGGTCATCTGGTGGCTCAACGAGTTTCGCCGATCGGGCCGGTCGATGGTGATGCGCAGGACGGAGTCCGCGCGGGTGGTGGTCACCGAACCGTCGCTCACCTGGCACCCGGCCTTTCCATATCCATACAGTTGCCCATACAGTAGGCGATGCGGTTAGTATCCTGTACAAGTTAGCAAGGAAAGGTCGTCGATGGAAGGACGTGCCCGGCGGATCCGGCAGCCGCGGGTTGCCGAGATCGTCGCGTCCAAACTGCGCGACGACATCCTGTCCGGGCGGTTGCGCGCCGGCGACATCCTGCCCACCCAAGAGAGCCTGTACTCCGAATTCGGCGTCAGCCCACCGGCATTGCGGGAGGCTATCCACCTGCTGGAGACCGACGGCCTGATCTCGGTGCGGCGCGGCAACATGGGGGGTGCGGTGGTGCGGCTGCCGTCGGCCGAACGCACCGCTCACATGATCGGCATGGTGTTGCAGACCCGGGCGGCCACGCCGGCCGACGTCAGCGGGGCGCTGCTGCACCTGGAACCGATCTGTGCCGGGATGTGCGCGGCGCGTGAGGATCGGCTCACCGAGGTGCTGCCGTACCTGCAGGCCGAAATCGATCTGCAGACAGCACGGTTCGAGGATTCGGCACAGTTCGTCCGCACTGCCCGCCGGTTCCACGAGGCGCTGGTGGCGCGGTGCGGCAACGAACCGATGATCCTGCTGATCGGTTCACTGGAGCTAATCTGGTCCAGCCACGAATCCTCGGTGTGGGGAGACGAGGGAGGGCCCATGAAGGACGCGACCATGCGCGCCGCCCTGCGCGACCACCAACGTCTGCTCGACACGATCGCCCAAGGCAACGTTGCCCGGGCGACCAAGCTCGCCGCCGACCATCTCACCGCGGCCCGGCGGACCACGCTGGCCGCCGGAAGCGACAAAACCATTGAAGCGAGGCTGATTTCGCATGACAGATGACCGGGTGCTCTTCGAGGTCGATGCCGAGACCCGCATCGCCACCATCACGCTGAACAACCCCAAGCAGCGCAACTCGTATGACGCGGCGATGCGCGGTGAGATCGCCCGCCATCTCGACACCGTCGCCGAGGACGACGACATCACCGTGGTGCTACTCCGCGGGGCCGAGGGGGTGTTCAGTACCGGTGCGGACATGAACAACGCCTACGGCTGGTACGGCGGAGAGGGTAAAGAGCCGCCCAAGAAGTCCCGGCCCAGCCAACGCCGCCGACTCACGGTGGACCGCAAGTCTTTCGACTTTTACCACAATCTCCTGGGCTTCCCGAAGGTCACGGTCGGTGAGATCAGCGGCTATGCGCTGGGCGGCGGTTTCGAGATGGCGCTGATGACCGATATCTCGGTGATCGCCCGCGACACCAAGATCGGTATGCCCGCCACCCGCTTCCTGGGCCCGGCGCTGGGCAGCCTGCACATGTTCTTCCACCGACTCGGTCCGGTGCTGGCGCGCCGGATGCTGCTGACCGGCGACATCATCGACGCCGGCTCGATCGAACATCTGGGCATCTTCACCGACACCTGCGAGGCGGCCCAGGTCCAGGCCCGCGCCCGGTACTGGGCGCTCAAGGCGGCGAAGATGCCCGCCGACGGTGTGGTGATCGCCAAGGAGGCCTTCCGGCTCGTCGAGCAGAGCCAGGCATATCAGGGCGAGGAGGTGGCCAGCTACCTGTTCCACGCCTACGGCACCAACCTGCAGTTCTCACCCGGCGAGTTCAACTTCGTCAAGACCCGTGCCGAGCACGGCACCAAGGAGGCGTTCCGGCTGCGTGACGAGCATTTCCACGTCCCCGAACCCCGCTGATCCGACCACCGCACACGCGCACGAACGGGCGGCACAGTGCGGGCCGATGCCACCCCTGTATCGGTCTCGGTGACCACCGTGGCATTACAAATGCTAGCGTTTCTGTAAGTACGATCGATAGTCGAGAGATTCGAGGTTCAGCTCATGCCCAGCCCCGTCATCGTCGGTGCCGCCCGCACCGCCATCGGCCGGTCCTTCAAGGGGACGTTGGTCAACACCCCGCCGGAGGAGCTGTTGGTCCCGGTGCTGGCCGAGGTCGTGCGCCGCGCGGGCCTCGAGCCGACCGCGATCAACGACCTCATCATCGCCGAATCCAACTACGGTGGCGGCGATCTGGCCCGCTACTGTGCCGACATCCTGGGCTGGCACGGGGTCCCCGGCCAGGCCGTGAACCGGCACTGCGCCGGTAGCCTCACCGCGATCGGCAACGCGTCGGCGCACGTGGCCTGCGGGATGGAGCGTGTGGTGATCGGCGGCGGTGTGCAGTCGTTGTCGATGACCCCGCTGACCAACTGGCGCATCCCCGGCCCGGAGCTCAAGTTCGAAGAACGGTGGATGACGCCCACCCACGTCGAGACCCCGGACGCCCCGATGCGGGACATGTCCATCACGGTCGGCTGGAACACCGCGCAGTCTGCGGGCATCACCCGCGAGGACATGGACGCCTGGGCGGCCCGCTCGCATCAGCGTGCGGTGGCCGCACAGGATGCCGGCAAGTTCCTCGACGAGATCGTGCCGATCAAGGTGACACAGCCCGACGGTTCGGTCGTCGAGTTCAGCGTCGACGAGCACCCGCGCCGCGGCACCACCGCCGAGAAGCTCGCCGAGCTCAAGGTCCTGCATCCGGAGATCGACGGATTCTCCATCACCGCGGGCAACAGCAGTGGCACCAACGACGCTGCCGCTGCTGTTGCCGTGGTCGCCGATGACTATGCGGCCGCGGAGAACCTGGCCGTGCTGGCCACGGTGAAGGCCTGGGGCTCGGTCGGGGTGGCCGCCCGCGACACCGGTCTGGGCGGTGTGAAGGTCATCGGCTACGTGCTGGAGCGCGCCGGCCTCAAACCGTCCGACGTCGCGCTCTGGGAGATCAACGAGGCGTTCGCCTCGGTGCCGATCGCGGCCGTACGCGAATACGGCATCGACGAGGAACTGGTCAACTTCTCCGGCAGCGGTTGCAGCCTCGGCCATCCGATCTCGGCCTCCGGCGCCCGGATGGTGACCACCCTGATCTACGAGCTGCAGCGTCGCGGCGGCGGCATCGGTGTGGCGGCGATGTGCGCCGGCGGCGGTCAGGGCGGTGGACTGGTGATCGAGGTCTAAGAAGTGGACTTCCCCCGGCCCTTCGGGGCCGGGGTTTTCCGGTTCTCCAGTCGGCGGGCGGCGTGCTCGAGAATGCAGTTCAGACCGAATTCGAAATTGTTCTGGTCCGAGGCCCCGAAACTGTGGCCCTCGCCGGTCACCTGCGCCAGCAGCGGGGCGACCTCCGGATCGATCACCAGGGTCTGGTCGAAGGCACCCGGACCCTCGTCGCCGGCCCGGTTCTTCTCGGCGAGCCGCTGCAGCACCACCGAACCTCGCACGTGCAGCGTCACCGCCGAATACGTGTCGAAGGCGTCCTCGGGGCTCAGCCCGGCCTCCACCAGACCGGAGATCGCCTTCTCCATCTCCAGTACGCCGACCTTCGCGGCGCGCGGGCTCAGCGCGGCCCGGATGAGGATCAGATCACACAGGATCGGGTTGCCGACGAAGGTCTTGCGCATGGTCTGGGCGTGGTTGCGCAGCGTCTCGCGCCAGTCCTTGGCCTCGACATACGGTGTGGCGAAGACATACTCGCTCAGCGCACGATCGGTCATCGCGTTCAGCAGGTCGTCCTTCTTGCGGAAGTACCAATAGATGCTGGTGACCCCGACGCCGAGGTGCTTGCCCAGCAACGGCATGCTGAGATTGTCGATACCCACCTGTTCGGCAAGTTCGAAGGCGCCCTTGATGATGTCGTCGGGGTTGATCGATCCGCGCTCGCGTCGCTGTCGTTTCTCGGCGACCGGTTGCTTGGCCACGGCGGCACCTCTTTCACATCGGATAGTGAACCGTCAACCTTACCGGTAGCCATACCGTCGTGCGGGTATGCGCATTCTCGGGTTGGTGATACAGCACTCTCCCCATCTACCGTAATCAATATAGTAATGTTTTCCGTTGACCGATCCGCCCCATCTTCAGCCGACCGTGAGGACCGAGAGTGGCCGACGAAATTCTGACCGAGCGCCGGGGTCGCACCCTGGTCATCACCATCAACCGGCCGCAAGCGCGCAATGCCTTCAATCTGCCGGTGGCCCAAGGCCTCGCGGCGGCGATGGACGAGCTGGACGACAGTCCCGAACTGTCGGTCGGCGTGCTCACCGGCGCGGGTGGGAACTTCAGTGCCGGTATGGATCTCAAGGCGTTCGCCTCGGGGGAACTGCCCTACGTGCCAGGGCGTGGCATCGGTTTCACCGAACGCCCGCCGCGCAAGCCCCTGATCGCCGCCGTGGAGGGGTACGCGCTGGCCGGCGGCACCGAGATGGTGCTGGCCACCGATCTGATCGTGGCGTCTCGGGAAGCCAAGTTCGGCATCCCCGAGGTCAAGCGTGGCCTGGTTGCCGGTGGTGGCGGCCTGTTGCGTCTGCCGCACCGCATCCCGTACCAGAAGGCCCTCGAGCTCGCGCTCACCGGCGAGAACTTCACCGCCGAGCAGGCTGTGGAATGGGGCTTCGTCAACAAGCTGACCGAACCCGGCGAGGCGCTGGCCGGCGCGCTGGAGCTAGCCGAGAAGATCACCGCCAACGGACCGCTCGCCGTGGCGGCCACCAAGGAGATCATCGTCAAGTCCGCCGAGTGGAGCCAGGCCGAGATGTGGGAGAAGCAGAACGCCATCATGGCCCCGGTGTTCGGTTCCAAGGATGCCATCGAGGGTGCTACCGCGTTCGCGGAAAAGCGCGCCCCGAACTGGACTGGGAGTTAATGGATCTCGGGTTCACCGGAGCGGCCACCGTGGTGGTGGGCGGTGGCCGCGGGATGGGATTGGCCACCGCCCGATGCCTGGCCGATGACGGGGCGCGGGTGGCCCTCCTCGGGCGTTCCCGTGCGGTACTCGACACCGCCGCCGCGGATCTGGCCCGTCGGGGGAGCCCGGACGCGGTGGCGGTCGTCGCCGACATCGGTGACGATGCCGCCGTCCGGCGGACGTTCGCCGAACTCGGTGAACGGTGGGGCGGCCAGATCAACGCCCTGATCAACACGGTGGGACCGGATGCTGCCGGCACCTTCGAGGAGTTGAGTGACGAGCAATGGCGGGAAGCCTTCGACGCCGGCCTGATGGGCATGGTGCGCTGTGTGCGGGCCGCACTGCCGTTGCTGCGCAACGCCGAATGGGCCCGCATCGTGAACTTCTCGGCGCACTCCACGCAGCGGCAGAGCACTCGGCTGCCCGCCTACACCGCGGCCAAGGCCGCGCTGGCCAGTGTGTCGAAGAACCTGTCCCTGCAGCTGGCGGCCGACGAGATCATGGTCAACGTGGTGTCACCGGGCAGTATCTCGTCCGAGGCGCTGAAGGGCTGGGCGGCATCGGTCGGGGTGGACGGTGACGATCCGTACGCCTTGATGGCGGCCATCGACGAGCACTTCGGGCACCCCGCGCACCTGCCGCGGGCCGGACTGCCGAGCGAGATCGGCCCGGTGGCGGCGTTTTTGGCGTCCAAGCGCAATTCGTACATGACCGGCGCGAACGTCAACGTCGACGGCGGCAGCGACTTCCTCTGAACCTTGCGGGTTTTCGCTGGTGGAAGCCCATGACGAGCCCTTGCGGAATGCTCTACCGATAGGTATACAGTATGTATGCCTGAACGGGAGGGGCCGATCCATGACCGTTGCTGACGGTGTGGGCACCGACGCCGTGCTCTACGACGTGTCCGAGGCCGGGGTCGCCGTCATCACCCTGAACCGGCCGGAGCGGCTGAACTCCTGGGGTGCGGACATCTCCCGCGGTGTCTACGCCTGCGTCGACCGGGCCGAAGCCGACCCCGCGGTGCGGGCCATCGTGCTGACCGGCACCGGCAAGGGTTTCTGCGCCGGCGCCTACATGGGTGCCATGCAGGACCTGGGGGAGTCCATCGACGGCGATACCGACGTCAGCAAGATCGTCGGCGAGCGGCACCCACACTTCCTCACCACACTGCGCAAGCCCGTCATCGCCGCGGTCAACGGTGCCTGCGTCGGCATCGGGCTCACCCACGCCCTGATGTGCGACGTCCGGTTCGCGGCGGCCGGTGCCAAGTTCGCGACCGCCTTCCCGCGGCGTGGCCTGATCGGCGAGTACGGCATCACCTGGATCCTGCCGCGGCTGGCCGGGTGGGGCGCGTCGGCGGACCTGCTGCTGTCCGGGCGGACCTTCCTGGCCGAGGAGGCCGCCCAACTCGGTTTGGTGAAAGCGGTTGTGCCGCCGGAGGAGCTGCTGCCCACCGCGCTGGCCTATGCCGAAGATCTGGCACGCAACTGCTCGCCGACGTCGATGGCGGTGATCAAGAGTCAGCTCTACGGCGACGCCCACGACCCGGTCGCCGAGGTGAGTGGTCGTGCCGAGAAGCTCATGCACGAATCCATGGTCCGCCCCGACCTGATCGAGGGCATCACCGCGTTCTTCGAGAAGCGGCCGCCGAATTTCCCTGCGTTACAAGAGCGTTGAAAGGTTGACACCATGACCGACACCCCGGAGCGCCTGCCCTATCTGGCCGTCGACGTCGACAACCACTACTACGAGCCGATCGACGCGTTCACCCGGCACCTGCCCAAGGAGTTCCGCAGCCGCGGCGTGCAGATGCTCAACGACGGTAAACGGATCTAC
Source organism: Mycobacterium adipatum (assembly GCF_001644575.1). Taxonomy (NCBI): domain Bacteria; kingdom Bacillati; phylum Actinomycetota; class Actinomycetes; order Mycobacteriales; family Mycobacteriaceae; genus Mycobacterium; species Mycobacterium adipatum. The sequence goes on along the minus strand of NZ_CP015596.1, from coordinate 4,457,496 downwards.
GCGGTGTTCGGGGGCGTGGTCAACCACTTCATCCCGAACCCGTCCTTCGACCCGATCATCGAACCGGGCTGCCTGGATCTGCTGTTCCGCGGTGAGATCCCCGAGGGCGTCGACCCGGCCTCGCTGATGAAGGTCGACCGGCTCGCCGACCATCCCGAGTACCAGAATCGGGACGCCCGGCTCAAGGTGCTGGACCGGCAGCGCCTGGAGACCGTGTTCATGCTGCCGACCTTCGCCTGCGGCGTGGAGGAGGGCCTCAAACACGACGTCGAGGCCACCATGGCCTCGGTGCACGCATTCAACCTGTGGCTGGACGAGGACTGGGGTTTCCACCGGCCCGACGGGCGATTCGTCTCGGCGCCGATCATCTCGCTGGCCGATCCGGTGAAAGCGGTCGAGGAGGTCGAGTTCGTGCTCGGGCGCGGCGCCAAACTGGTGTGCGTGCGCCCGGCGCCGGTGCCGGGCGAGGTGCGGCCCCGCTCACTCGGCGATCCGGTGCACGACCCGGTGTGGGCGCGGCTGGCCGAGGCCGGCGTGCCGGTCGTGTTCCACCTGTCCGACTCCGGCTATATGGCGATCCCGGCGCTGTGGGGTGGCAGCGGGGTGTTCCGGGGCTTCGGCAAGCGCGATCCGCTCGACATGGTGATCATGGACGACCGGGCGATCCACGACACCATCGCCTCGATGATCGTGCACCAGGTGTTCACCCGGCACCCCACGCTCAAGGTGGCCAGCATCGAGAACGGCTCCTACTTCGTCTACCGACTGATCAAGCGGCTCAAGAAATCCGCCAACAACGCGCCCTATCACTACAAAGAGGACCCGGTCGAGCAATTGCGCAACCACCTCTGGATCGCGCCCTATTACGAAGACGACGTGAAGCTGCTGGCCGACACCATCGGGGTGGACAAGATCCTGTTCGGGTCGGATTGGCCGCACGGCGAGGGCCTGGCCGACCCGACCACCTTCACCGCCGACATCCCGCAGTTCCCCGAGTTCAGCCTGGAGGACACCCGAAAGGTGATGCGCGACAACGCACTCGAACTTCTCGGCGACGTCAACCGCGTCGCGCCGGGCGTCCGCGATCTGACCGCAACGGTCTGACGTCGGTGACCGAATGGACCATCGGCGCCGTCATCGACGCCATCGCCGACGCGGTACCGGACCGGGAGATGACGGTGTGCGGCACCCGGCGCAGCACGTTCGCCCAGGGCGCCGACCGGACCCGGCGGCTGGCCAACTTCCTGGCCCGCCATGGGCTCGGGGCGCATGTCGAACGCGACAAGCTGCACCGCTGGGAGTGCGGGCAGGACCGGGTGGCGCTGTTGATGCACAACGACCTGTACCCGGACGCGGTGATCGGCTGCCTGAAGGCCCGTACCGTGCCGGTCAACGTCAACTACCACTACGCACCGGGTGAGGTCGCTGACCTGCTGGAGTATCTGCAGCCGCGGGCGATCATCTACCACCGCTCGCTCGGCGCCACGTTCGCCGACGTGCTGAGCGCGGAACTGCTGATCTCGGTGGACGACGGCGACGGTGCCGAGATCACCGGGTCGGTGTCCTGGGATGAGGCACTGGCGCAGGGGGATGCGGACTGCGCTCCGCCCGGATCGCCGGATGACCTGTTGATGGTCTGTACCGGGGGTACCACGGGGCGACCCAAGGGCGTGCTGTGGCGACAGGGTGACATCTACGTCTCCTCGATGAACGGCGCCGACCACGAAGACGTCGGCGAGATCCACCAGAAGGTGGCCAATGCCGGGCCGCCGTGGTTCGCGGTGTCCCCGCTGATGCACGCCGCCGGGATGTGGACCGCGTTCTCCGGCCTGCTGTCCGGGCAGACCGTCGTCCTGCACGACACCAAGGCCAGCTTCGATCCGGCCACCGTGCTGGAAACCGCCGAGCGGGAGAAGATCGGGCTGATGACCATGGTCGGCGACGCCTACGCCGCGCCCCTGGTCGAGGAACTCGGCCGGCGCAGCTACGAGCTGTCCTCGATGTTCGCCATCGGCACCGGCGGGGCGGCGACCAACCCGAAACACCAACGGGCACTGCTGGAACACATCCCGCAGATCACCATCATCAACGGCTTCGGCTCCTCGGAAACCGGCAACATGGGCTTCGGGCACACCCAGCGTCAGACCGAGACCGCCGACACCTTCCAACTGCGGGCCGGCGGACTGGTGCTGGCCGAGGACTACACGCGCTTCCTGGAACCCGGGGAAGCTCAGGTCGGCTGGGCGGCACGCAACGGCCGGATCCCGCTGGGCTACTTCGACGACGCCGAGGCCACCGCCAAGACCTTCCCCGAGGTGGACGGGCAGCGCGTGGTGGTTTCCGGGGACCGAGCGGCCCTGGAATCCGATGGCACACTGCGCCTTTACGGTCGCGACTCGCTGGTGGTGAACACCGGCGGGGAGAAGGTCTTCGTCGAGGAGGTCGAGGCGGTGCTGCGTGCGCATCCCGCGGTCGCCGATGCGCTGGTGGTCGGCCGGCCCAGCGAGCGCTGGGGCGAGGAGATCATCGGGATCGTCGCCGCCCGCGCCGACGTCACCGCGGACACGCTGCGCCGGCATTGCGCCACCGACCTGGCGCGCTTCAAGATCCCCAAGGACGTGCTGTTCGTCGAACGAATCCGACGACTGGGTAATGGCAAGGCCGACTACCGGTGGGCGAAAACCTATGCGGCGCAACAACTGGAGACGACGTCATGACCCAGCGGGTGATCGACTGCCTGGCCAACGTGCACTTCGGCGAGACGGAGAACCAGCCCACCTTCATGAAGAAGGTGCGCGACGACTACTTCAAGGGCCCGAAGTCGCTGTACGACCCCATCGATCTGGGGCAGCTGCTCGACGAGATGGACACCCACGGGGTGCAGCGGGCGGTCCTGATGGACTCGCTGGCCAAACCGTCGGTCACGGCCCGCACGTTCGTCGAAGCGCATCCGGATCGGTTCTCGCTGGCGATGGGCGGGGTCAACCTGTTGCGGCCGATCCCGTCGCTGCGCGAACTGCAGGCCATCAGCAAGGACCTACCGGTGGTCTACACGGTGGTGGGCCCCAGCTTCTGGGGTGACGGGCAGTACCCGCCCAGCGATGCGGTGTACTACCCGCTCTACACCAAGTGCGCCGAACTGGAACTGCCGCTGTGCGTGAACACCGGACTGCCCGGACCGCCCATCCCCGGTGAGGTGCAGAACCCGATTCACCTGGACCGGGTGTGTGTGCGGTTCCCCGAGTTGAAGCTGTGCATGATCCACGGCGCGGACCCGTGGTGGGACATCGCGATCCGGATGCTGATCAAGTACCAGAACCTGCGCCTGATGACCTCGGCATGGTCGCCGAAACGCTTGCCGGAAAGCCTGATCCATTTCATGCGCACCCGTGGCAAGGACAAGATCATCTTCGCCTCCGACTTCCCGGTGCTGCGGATGGAACGCGTGGTGCCCGAAGCGCTGGCGCTGGATCTGCCCGCCGACGTGATGGACAACTACCTCTACACCAACGCCCACGATTTCTTCTTCGGGAAAGGCAACTGATGGACCGTCACGAGCTGCGCAGGCTGGACTACAGCCTCACCGAGGACCACAAGGATCTGCAGGCGGCGTACCGACAGTTCTTCAAGACGCACTGCGATATCGAGACGGTGCGCGCGGCCGAACCGTCCGGCTTCGACAAGAGCCTGTGGGAACGGTTGTGCGGTATGGGCGCAACCACCATGGGCCTACCCGAGGCCGTCGGCGGTGACGGCGCCACCCTGGTGGACCTGACCTTGGTCGCCGAGGAGATCGGCCGAGCGCTGGCCCCGGTGCCGTGGATCGACCATGTCGTCGCCGCCCGGCTGCTCGCCCGGTTGGGGGTGCTGGAATCCGCCGAGATCGTGGCGGGCACCCAGCTGGTGGCACTGGATCCCCAGCAGGTCGCGCCCAGCGGTGCGCGGCTGATCCCGGCCGGCTCGATCGCCGACCATATCCTCGTCCGCGACTGCTCGGGTGACGGAGCCGTCGTGCAGCTCGGTTTCTCGACCCGGCCCGCGAAGGTGGACAACATCGGCAAGCTGCCGATGGCGTGGGTGGATCCCGCGACCGCGGACTCCCGGACCGTGGTGGCCGGTGGTGCGCAGGCATTCGCCGAGTACCAACGGGCCCTGGACGAATGGCGGCTGCTCACCGCGGCGGCACTGGTCGGGCTGGTCGAGGAGACGATGACCATCGCCGCGGAGTTCGCCAAGACCCGCTACACCCTGGGGGTGCCGATCTCCACCCTGCAGGGCATCTCGCATCCGTTGGCCAATATCGCCATCACCGTGCACGGTGGGCGGGGGTTGGCTCGCCGGGCCGCGTGGTTCCTGGACAACGAACCCGACGAACGCCCCGAACTCGGGCCGTCGGCCTTCGTGTTCATGGCCGAGGAGGCGGCCAAGGCCGCCACCATGGCCGTGCACGTGCAGGGTGGGCTCGGTGTCTCGGCGGAGGCGGCGGCCACCGCCTACCTGGTCCGGGCCCGTGGCTGGGCCCTGGCCGGTGGCGACCCGGGGGCTGCCGCCGTCCGCATCGCCCAGATCGTCTCGGCTCGGGAGAGCCAGTCGGCCCCGAATGTGAAGGGATGACCATGGACTTCTCACGCGTCGAACTCTCCGACGAGGACAAGGCCTTTCAGAGCGAGCTGCGCGACCTGCTGTCCCGGGTGGTCACCGAGGACGTCATCCGCCGCGACCGGGAGACCGGGGACAACTTCGACGAAGGCGTACACCTGGCTCTCGGCGCCGCCGGTTACCTGGAACGTGAATTCACGTCCGAAGAGGATGGCGGATTCACCCGCGTGCAGCGCCGCATCTGGGCATTGGAGCGGCGCCGCGCCGAGGTGCCGTGGGTGACCTGGGGGACGACCATCATGATCGCCCGCTCGGTGGCCAAGTTCAGCACCCCCGAGGTCCGGGACGAGGTGCTGCGTGGCGTGTTCGACGGCACGGTCCGGATGTGCCTGGGCTACACCGAACCCGAGGGCGGCTCCGATGTGGCCACCTGCAAGACCCGCGCCGTGCGCGACGGTGACCAGTGGATCATCAATGGCTCCAAGATGTTCACCACCGGTGCGCACAACTGCCAGTACGTCTTCCTGATCACCAATACCGACCCGGACGCGCCGAAGCACAAGAGCCTGACCATGTTCCTGGTGCCGCTGGACACCCCGGGCATCGAGATCCAGGGCATCCGCACGGTCGACGGTGACCGCACCAATATCGTCTACTACTCCGACGTCCGCGTCGACGACAGGTACCGGATGGGGGAGGTGAACGGCGGCTGGACCGTGGTGCGCGAACCGCTCGATGCCGAACACGGCGCGGTCGCCGCGGCCGACGACGGTCTCGACGACGTCGCGATCATGTCGCATCAGGCGATGTTCATGGCCGAGGCCGCCGACAACGTCGCCGCCCTGGTGGCCGGCACGGGTTCCATCGAGGACGGGTCGGTCGCCTACCGGTTGGGACGCGCGCACGCCCGATTGGAGGTGGCGCTGTCCAGTCCGAGCATCTTCGGCCGGGTCGCCATCGCCCAGACCATGCGCGACATCTCCCCGGACCTGATGGATATCGCGGGTTCGGTTGCGGCCCTGCCGATCGGGTCCGACGGCGGGGCCGACGACCGCAGCGAATACGTGTACCGGTTCGCCCCGCTGGTCGGCATCTACGGCGGCACGCTGGAGGTGTTCCGCAACATGATCGCCCAGCACGTGCTGGGGATGGGCAAGCCGAACTACTCGCCGCCGGCCAAGAAGGTCTCGTGATGCAAGGTGAGTCCGACCTGAAATTGTTCTGCGACACCGCCCGTCAACTGCTCTCCGTCGTCGACCTGCGTGCACTGCACCAAGCGGACAGCGCCTTCGACCGGCAGTGGTGGGCGCGGGCCGCAGAGGCGGGCTGGACGGCGCTGCTGGCGCCCGAGGAGGCCGGCGGCGGCAGCATCACCGGCAGCGGAGTCGCCGACCTGGCCGCGCTGGTCACCGAACTCGGCAAGCACGCCGCACCGGGGCCACTGCTGCCGGTCAGCACCGTGATCGCGGGACTCGGCGTGTACGGCGCCCCGGAGATCGGCGCGCTGGTCGACGGTTCCCAGATCGCCACGTGGGCCTTCTCCGGGACGGTGTACCCGGCAGGGCGGCAACCGGTTTCACCGCCGTGGAATGCGACGGCGGATACACGCTGTCCGGGTCGGCCGAACGGGTGGAGGCCGCCCCGCAGGCCGAGGTGTTCCTGGTGCCGGCCGGCACTCCCGCCGGTGTCCTGCAATTCTTGGTGCCCGCGGACGCACCCGGTGTGCACGTCACCCGGGTGCGTTCCATCGACCTGGTCCGCCAGTACGGCACCGTGGACCTCGACGGGGTCACGGTCGGCGCGGCCCTGGGCGATTCCGCCCAGACCGAACGGGCCATCCACCGGCAGTGGCAGACGGCGGTACTGCTGCGCACCGTCGAGATGGTCGGCGCGCTGCGGCAGGCCTTCGACATCACCTTCGCGTGGGCGTTCGACCGGTACTCCTTCGGCCGCCCGCTGGCCTCCTATCAGGTGCTCAAACACCGCTACGCCGACCTGTTCCTGGGGCTGCAGGCCTGCGAGTCGATCGTCGACGCGGCGGTCGCGGCCGTCGCCGCGGGGTCTGACGACGCCGACGTCCTGCTGAGTGCCGCCAAATCCTTCGTCGGCGAACACGGGGTGTCCGCACTGCACGACTGCATCCAGTTGCACGGCGGTATCGGGGTCACCTGGGAGCATGATCTGCATCTGTACCTGCGCCGGGTTTCCCTGAACGCCAACACCTTCGGCACTCCGCACGACCACCAGCTGGCGCTGGCCGACCACGTCGAGAAGGAGCACGGGTGATGGATGTGCAGGAGTTCCGCGCCGCGGCCCGAGCCTGGCTGGCCGCCAACATGCCGCGCGTCGACCCGGACAACCCGCCGAACTATCAGATCGACGACACCGCGGTATGGCAGCGGTCGCGGGAACTGCAGCGCCGCATCCACGACGGCGGGTTCGCCGGGATCTGCTTCCCGGCCGAATACGGCGGCCTGGGCCTCACCCGGGAGTACCAGCGCTCGTTCGACGACGAGTCGGCCGGCTACGAACTGCCTTACCCGCTCAATGTGCCGTCGCTGGCCATCTGCTGTGCCACCCTGCTCGACGTCGGTTCCGAAGCCCAGAAGCGCGAGCACATCTCGGCCGCCCTGCGCGGTGAGGAGATCCTGTGCCAGCTGCTCTCGGAGCCCGGCGCGGGCTCGGACCTGGCCAGCGTCACCACCCGCGCCGAACTCAAGGACGGGAACTGGGTGATCAACGGCGCCAAGATCTGGTCCACGGCGGTGTTCGCGGCCGACTACGGGCTGTGCCTGACCCGCACCGACTGGACGGAGCCCAAACACCAGGGTCTGACGATGTTCCTGGTCAAGATCGACGCCCCGGGTGTGACGGTGCGGCGCATCGTGGACATCAACGGGCACGCCGAGTTCTGTGAGGTATTCCTTGACAACGTCGTGCTGTCTCCGGACGCCATGGTGGGCGAGCTCAACAACGGATGGACGGTGGCCTCCACCCAGCTCGGTCATGAACGCCGCGCCATGGGCGGCGGGTCCGAATTCGCCAGCGGCGTAGAGGAATTCCCGGACTCCAACCGCAACATCGACCTGGTGGCGCTGGCCCGTGCGCTGGGCACCACGGCGGACCCGGCCACCCGGGCGGGCATCGGCCGGCTGTATGCGCGGTGGGCGGTGCACGACACGCTGATCCCGCACGTTATGGGCAGGATGGCCACCGGTGAACTCCCGGCCGCGTCGGCCTCGCTGATCCGGTTGTTCGTCGCCGAGACCGAGCACCTGGCCAACGACGTGGCCGTCGGGCTGGCCGGGCCGGGCGTGGTGGTGGGCGGTGCACACGACTCCGCGGAGGAGCGCGCGCTGGCCCACAACCTGCTGGCCCGCCAGATCATCTCGATCGGCGGTGGCACCACCGAGATGGCCCGCAATGTGATCAGCGAGCGGGTGCTGAACATGCCCCGTGAGTTCGCCGCCGATCGCGGCGTCCCGTTCAACGAGGTGCGCAGCAACCGGTCCAGCTAGCTCGATGCGACGCACGCCTCGGCCGGCCCGGGCACGCGTCGGACGCTGGTCCGGTACTGGCCGACCACGCTGAGCACATCGATTCCCGCCCAGATGAAGTTCGACACCGCGCTGGGCCATGCGGCGGATCGTGTTGCGCAGTTATCCGCGCAGCAAGCAGGCCAGTGACCTGGCGGACTCGGTCGTCGGGCTGATCCGCGATGCGGTGCTGCAGATCGGTACCGAACCGGGCGTCTGATGCGCTCAGGGAGCGGTCAACACCGGGGGCTCGGCGGCGGCCGGATCCGGGTTGGCGATGGGCAGTCCCATGAAGCGACGGGCATTGTCGCCCATGAAATCGTAGGTGCGCCGGACGTCCATGCCCTCGGCGTATTTCCAGTACCCCCGGGGTTCGGGCAGGCCTTCGGGGTGCGGGTAGTCCGAACCGAACATGACCTTGTCCCAGCCGACGGTGTTGACGACGTCGGACACGCAACCCTCCCAGAACGGGCTGACCCAGATGTTGCGGCGGAACACATCGTGTGGATGCTCGGGGAAGTTCTGCGGCATCTTCTTCTGCAGATCCTCGAAGTCGTTGAACAGCGGGAAGATCCAGCCGCTGCCGTTCTCCACGCTGGCGATGCGCAGCTTCGGGAACCGGGTCAGGGTGCCGTGGCAGATCAGCGCGGTGATCATGTCGGCGATCTCGCGGTGGCCGAGCACCATCCAGCGGAACGCGCTCTGGGCCATGAAGTTCTGGGTGTGCGCCGGCTCCCACTTGTTGACGTAGTCGTCCAGTGGCGGGTAGCTGGCGTGCAGCACGATGGGCAGGCCGGCGGCCTCCACGTCACGCCAGAACGGGTCGAATTCCGGCAGCGCGGGGGAGCGCCAGCCGTGCAGCCCGTTCACCGGCCCCGGCTTGATCAACGCCGCCTTGGCGCCTTTGGAAAGTATGTAGTCCAGTTCCTTTTGCGCGGCGTCGACCTCGGACAGGTTGAGGATCGGGGTGGTGAACAGCCGGTCGGCGTAGTCGAAGGACCAGTGTTCGTGAATCCACTCGTTGAGGGCGTGGACGATGGCCAGCGTCAGCGCCGGATCGTCGGCGCTGGAGTGCTCCACCAGGCTGCCGAGCGTCGGATAGTTCAGCGCCTCGGTCACCCCCTGCTGGTCCAGTTCGGCGAGGCGCGCCTCGGGACTGCGGGTGGCCTCCGGGGCATCGATGGCCTTGCCCTGCATCTCACGCAGCGTGAGGCCATCAGTGTTCTCGCCGGCGAAGAACTTCTCGTGTGCACCGGGTGCGGCCACCCGCTCGAAGGTCGGGTTGGGGATGAAGTCGGTGACGCGGTTGTTGATCACCACCCGGGTCTGCCTGCCGAACTGGGCGTATTGCACGGCGCGGCCGTATTTTTCGGGCAGGAACTTGGTCAGGGCGTCGCCGGTCTCGTACATGTGCTGGTCGGCATCGAAGATCGGTGCGTCCCGAAACTGCTCGGTCATGTGGTTCTCCCTATCCGGCGAGCAGACGCGAAGGGTCGCTATTCGGGGCGATTCTGCGGACGTTCACGTCTGCTCGCGATGAAAATGTCAGAGGGTCAAGACGGTGGCACCGGCGGTGCCGGGCGCGCCGTACAGCTGTGCGAAGCCCACCCGTGGATTACCGGGGACCTGCCGGTCGCCGGCCTCGCCGCGCAGCTGGCGCACCAGCTCGTGGATCTGGCGCAGCCCGGAGGCGCCGATCGGCTCGCCGTTGGCGATCAGCCCGCCGTCGGTGTTGATCGGTAGCGAACCGCCGATCTCGGTGGCACCATCGGCCAGCAGCTTCTCCTGATCCCCGTCGGCGCAGAAACCGCACTCGGCCATGTGGATGATCTCGGCGCCGGCATCGGTGTCCTGCAGCTGCACCACATCCACGTCTTCGGGCGCGACACCGGCCTTTTCAAATGCCGCCCGCGCTGCATAGACCGTGGGCGCGACGTCCTCGACGACCGGCGCGCAGGTGGTGTTCACCTCGTACGCCCCGTAGCGGCGGGTGCGGACCTCCACGGCGCGCAGGTACACCGGCTTGGAGGTGTACTTGTGCGCCAGGTCGGCCCGGCACATCACCACCGCGGCCGCACCCTCGTCCGGTGCGCAGAACATGTACTGGGTCAGCGGGTAGTTCAGCATCGTCGAGTTGAGGATGTCGTCCTCGCTGATGGGTTTGCGCCGGAACGCATTGGGATTCAGTGCCCCGTTGCGGAAGTTCTTGTTGGCCACCTTGGCCAGCGTGCGCTGGGAGATGTTGTGCTCGTGCAGATAACGGTTGGCCTTCATGCCGAAGAACTGGGTGGTGAGGTACTGGCCGTTCTCGGCGTACCAGCTCGGCATGCCCACCAGTGCCGGGTCCTCGGTGAAGGCGCCGCGCGGGTGCTTGTCCAGACCGACGGCGATGCCGATGTCATAGTCGCCCAACCGGATACCGTCCGCGCAGGCTTTGGCGGCACTTGCGGCTGTCGCACAGGCATTGAACACGTTGGTGAACGGGATGCCGGACAGCCCCACCATGCCCACGATGGCGTCGGGGTTGGCGACCGTCCAGCTGCCGCCGGTTGCGGCGCCGATGTCCTTCCACTGGACCCCGGCGTCGGCGACCGCGGCGAAGATGGCGTCCACGCCCATCGCAAGAGCCGACTTCCCCTCGAAGCGGCCGAACGGGTGCAGGCCGACCCCGATGATGGCTACGTCATGCATGATCAGGCTCCTTTGACGGGTGCGAAGGCGAAGGTGACCAGCTCGTCGCCGTCGGCGTCGGTGGCGAACGGAATCATGGTGAGCTCGACCTGCATGCCGAACTCCAGCTTGGCCGGATCATTCTCGGTGAGCCGGCCCTCGACCCGCAGCACGTCCCCGAGCTGCACAAGGCCCACGCCGAACGGCACGAAATCCTTACCAGTGGGCCCCTTGTACGGGGGACCCGGTGGGAAACCCTGAGTGGTCCAGGCAACCAGGGTGCCGCGCCGGGGCAGATGCTGCGGGCTCATGGCGTCGCTGCTGCAGGCCGGGCAGCGACGCTGCACCGGGAACGTGGAAGCACCACACGCGCCGCATTGGGCGCCGATCAGCTTGGGCTCGGCCTCCGGCCAGGTGGAAATGCCTTCTGCCAGTGCTTTCTGCATCCAAATCTCCTCGTGGCCGATATCCGCAGATGCCAACTGTAATTCTTACAGTATCGTAGCCTGGTAACACTCGGAAGTGGAGGTTGTGGTGAGCGAAATGGTGGCCGAGGCGACGAGCGTGGAGATCGGCCGCCGCGCGGCCGGCCGCGCCGAGAGTCGAATGCTCATCGACGGCGAGCTGGTCCCCGCCGTGTCTGGCGAACAGTTCGACAATCTCAGTCCGGCAACGGGTCTGGTGCTGGGCGTCACCGCCTGCGCCGGTGTCGAGGACATGGACCGCGCCATCGGCGCGGCCCGGCGTGCCTTCGACGACTCCGACTGGTCGACCAACCGTGCGCTGCGGCGGCGGGCATTGCTGCAGTTGCAGGACGCGATCGAAGCGGAGTCAGAGGACCTGCGTGAGGAACTGATCGCGGAGGTGGGCTGCCCGGCGATGACGACGCAGAATGCGCAACTGGACTGGCCGCTGGCCGACGCGCTGCGCTACCCGGCACGGTTGATCGACGAGTTCGAATGGGAGCGGCGTCTCGACGGCGGCGGGTTGTTCGGGGATCGCAATGCGCGCACCGTGGTCAAGGAGGCCGTCGGCGTCGTCGCGGCCATCGCCCCGTCGAACTTCCCGATCGAGGTGATCCTCAACAAACTCGGCCCAGCGCTGGCGGCCGGTAACACGGTGGTGCTCAAGCCGGACCCGAACACTCCGTGGAACGCCACCCGGCTGGGGCGGCTCATCGCCGAGCGCACCGACATCCCGGCCGGGGTCGTCAACGTGGTCCCCACGCGAGACAACGAGGTGGCCGGGCGGCTGGGCACCGACCCTCGGGTGGACATGGTGTCCTTCACCGGTTCTACCGCGGTGGGCAGGCACCTCATGCGGGTGGGCGCGGACACCATGAAGCGCACCTTCCTCGAACTCGGCGGCAAGTCGGCCATGATCGTGCTCGACGACGCCAACCCGGGACACGTCATTCCCGGCGCCGTCGGGGCCTGCGTGCACGCGGGACAGGCGTGCGCGGCGAACACCCGGATGCTGGTGCACCGCAGCCTGTTCGACGAGGCGGTGGCCAATGTGACGATGGCCTTCGCGGATATTCCGGTCGGTGACCCGGCACTGCCGGGCACCCTGGTCGGCCCGCTGATCAGCGCGGCGCAGAAACAACGGGTGCTCGACGCCATCGAGCGGGCTCGGCGCGACGGCGCGGAGATCGTCGTTGGCGGCGGTGTGCCCGCCGGGCTGGCCGACCACCTGCGCGGCGGGCATTTCGTCGCCCCGACAGTCATCACCGGCGCCGCCCCGTCGTCCGCCATCGCGCAGGACGAGGTGTTCGGCCCGGTGCTGGTACTCATCCCGTTCGACGATGACGACGAGGCGGTGCGGATCGCCAACGACAGCGCCTTCGGCCTGGCCGGTGCGGTGGTGTCGAAGTCCCCGGAGCGCGCGATGGGCATCGCACGCCGGATCCGGACCGGCGCGATCGGTGTCAACGGCGGGATGTACTACGGCGCCGACGCGCCGTTCGGAGGGTTCAAGAACAGCGGTGTTGGGCGGCAGTGCGGCATCGAGGGTTTCGCGCAGTACACCGAGACCAAGACCATCGGGTGGCGGCTGCCGCGTCAGTCGTAGATAAAGAAACAGGGGCTACGAATGGGTAAGTTGGACAACAAGATCGCCGTGGTATCCGGCGCCGCGAGGGGGCAGGGACGCTCGCATGCGGTGAGTCTCGCAGCGGAGGGGGCCAGCATCATCGCGCTCGACATCTGCGCGGATCTGGAAGGAAACACCTATCCGCTCTCGCGACCTGAGGACCTCGAAGAGACCGCACTGCTGGTCGAGAAGGAGGGGGTACGCGCGCATACGGTGATTGTGGATGTGCGTGAACGTGCCGCGGTCTGGCAGGCCGTCGAAGAGGGCGTGACGGCGTTCGGTGGTGGCCTCGATATCGTCGTGGCCAATGCCGGGATCTGCGCGATGGGCAGCGGACAGACGCTGCAGTCCTGGTCGGACACCGTCGACACCGACCTGGTGGGCGTGTTCAACGTGATCCAGGCCAGCCTGCCGCATGTCAACGATGGGGCGTCGATCATCGCGACGGGTTCGCTTGCCGCGCAATTGGGTAGTGCCACCAACCAGGGTCCCGGCGGGTCGGCATACAGCTTCGCCAAGCAGATCGTGGCACGTTACGTCAACGATCTGTCCATCCAGGTGGCCAAGCGCAGCATCCGGGTCAATGCGGTGCACCCGACCAACGTCAACACCGCGATGCTGCACAACGAGGGTATGTACAAGGTGTTCCGGCCGGATCTGAAGGAGCCCACCCGCGAGGACGCCGAGGCGAGTTTCCCCGCCATGCAGGCGATGCCGGTGCCCTATATCGAGCCGGCCGACGTCTCTGCGGCCGTGGTCTTCCTGGCCAGCGACGATGCCCGGTTCATCACCGGAAGCCAACTGCGCATCGATGCCGGCGGCTACGTCAAGACGGTGCCCTGGAAGGGGTGAGGTAGCGGCCGGACGGATACGGTGTCAGTCGTGACGACCGACACCGCACCCGAATGGTCCACTGCGCAGCTCAGCGCTGCATCTCGGTGACCTTCTCCAGCGACGCCTGCCAACTGTCGCCGCCGTCGGCCTTCTCGTGCTTGCTCAGTGCCTGGATCGAAACGTCGTGGCCCTCGGCCTGTTTGCGTAGTGCGCCGACGGTGGCCTGCTCGCGCGGGATGTGTTTGAAGGGCTCGAAGTGGTACAGCCGCATCGCGTTCTCGTGGGTGATCTTATTGATCTCGTCATCGGGGACGTCATAGGTGTCGAACACGGCGTGCAGTTCCTCGGGCGCCCCGGGCCACATCGAATCCGAGTGCGGGTAGTCCATCTCCCAGCAGATGTTGTCCACCCCGATGGCGTGCCGGTTCTTCACCCCGACAGGATCGGAGATGAAACACGTCATGAAGTGCTCGCGGAAAACCTGCGAGGGCAACTTGTCCCCGAAATCCTGGTGCGTCCACGTCGAGTGCATCTCGTAGGTGCGGTCCACCCGGTCCAGGAAGTAGGGGATCCAGCCGGTGCCGCCCTCGGACAAGGCGATCTTCAGATCGGGATAGGCCTTGATGGGCGCCGACCACAGCAGATCGGCCGCGGCTTGGACGATGTTCATCGGCTGCAGGGTGATCATCACGTCCATCGGGGCGTCCGGCGCGGTGATGGCCAGCCGGCCCGAGGACCCGATGTGCACGTTCATCACCGTGTCGGTATCCACCAACGCATCCCACAGCGGCTTCCAGTACTCCAGGTCATGGAAACTCGGATAGCCCAGCGCCGAGGGGTTCTCGGTGAAGGTCAGCGAGTGCACCCCCTTCTTGGAGACCCGGCGGACCTCGTCGGCACACAGCTTCGGGTCCCAGATCGCCGGGATCGCCATCGGGATGAAACGACCCGGATGCGATCCGCACCATTCGTGAATGTGCCAGTCGTTGTAGGCCTGCACGAGCGCCAGCGAGAACTCGGTGTCCTCGGTGGCGAACAACCGGGCGGCAAACCCCGGGAAGGACGGGAAGTTCATCGTTGCCAGCACGCCGCCGGCGTTCATGTCCTTGACCCGCTCGGCGGCGTCATAACAACCCTTGCGGATCTCATCGAGACCCTGGGGTTCCAGCCCGTACTCCTCCTTGGGCCGTCCGGCCACCGCATTGAGCGCGACGTTCGGGATGACCGTGTCCCGGAACTGCCAGGTATCGGAGCCGTCCGGGTTGTGCACCAACCGCGGCGCCTCATCCACGTACTTGGCCGGCAGATGATTCTTGAACATGTCCGGCGGCTCGATGATGTGGTCATCGACGCTGATCAGAATCATGTCGTCCTTGTGCACAGCGATCCTTTCTGGAGTGGGTATGGCGAATAGGAGTGCGGGGGCTGGATATGCGCGAGCATCAGATGTCCCGGTGCGCGAGGCTTTCGGCATGAGCCAGAATGCATTCCAGTACGTACTCGAAGTTGATGTCGTCGGCGACACCCATCCGGTGCCCGCGCCCGGTCGCCTCGGCGATGTGCGGGGTGGCCGCGGCGTCGATGAGGTTGCGCTCACCGTCCTGGCGCGGGGCGATGCCGGGCATCTT
Source organism: Mycobacterium adipatum (assembly GCF_001644575.1). NCBI lineage: Bacteria > Bacillati > Actinomycetota > Actinomycetes > Mycobacteriales > Mycobacteriaceae > Mycobacterium > Mycobacterium adipatum. Next base: position 4,442,138 of record NZ_CP015596.1, on the reverse strand, counting down.
GTCCTGCAGATGCTCCATGATGACGGTGCCGCGGACATGGGTCGCGATGGCCGAGTAGGTGTCGAAGGCATCCTCGGAACTCAGCCCCGCGCGGACCAGCGCGGCCACCGGCGGCTCCAGTTTCTGGATCGCACCCTGTACCGCAGCGCGCCCGTAGGATCCGCGGATCAGGATCAGGTCGCAGAGGATCGGGTTGGCCCGAAAGGTCTTTCGCATCATCCGCGCATGATGTCGTAGTGACTCGCGCCAGTTGCCTGCGTCGATGCTGGGGGCGGTGAAGTCGTAGTCGTCGAGCGCCCGGTTGGTCATCGCATCGAGCAGGTCGTCCTTGCGGCGGAAGTACCAGTAGATGCTGGTGACACCGACATCGAGATGTTTGGCCAGTTGCGGCATGCTCAGATTGTCGATGGAGACCTCGGCGGCCACCTCGAACGCGCCTGTCAGGATCTCCTCGACGCTGATCGACCCGCGTTCACGACGCTGGCGCTTGGCGGCGGGTCTGGGCATCGATGCTCCCGGGCTCAGGTGATCGGTTCGAAGGTGACCGGCACCGCGGTCGGGGACCGGAAGGGTTGGCCGACGATGTGCGGATCCTCGGCGGTGTCGAGCGCGATGTCGGTCACCCGGTCGAGCAGACATTCGATGGCCACCCGGGTCTCCATCCTCGCGAGGTGCAGGCCCAGACAGGTGTGCTCACCCGCGGCAAAGGTGATGTGCGGCACGTGTTTACGGAAGATGTTGAACTCTTCGGCCCGCTCCCAGCGGGCTTCGTCGCGGTTGGCAGATCCGATGCAGACGTCGACGACGGCACCGGCGGGGAGTGCGAGACCGCCGAGTTCGGTGTCCACACTGGCCGAGCGCTGCACCGTGGTCAGCGGCGTCTCGTAGCGCAGCCCCTCCTCGATGGCCGGCCCGATGAGTTCGCGGTCGGCCTGTACGGCAGCGAACTGATCCGGGTGGGTCAACAGCAGGTAGAGCAGATTGCTCGAGGACCGGAAGGTGGTCTCCAGCCCGGCCGGCAACAGCAGCCGCAGGAACGAGTAGATCTCCTCGTCGGTGAGCTTCTCCCCGTCGACCTCGGCGGTCACCAGGTCGCCGATGATGTCGTCGGTCGGGTTCGAGCGGCGCAGGTCGATCTGCGCGGTGAAGTAGTCCTTCAGGGCCGCCGAGGCCTCGAAGGCCCGCTGATACTTCACGTGGTAGCTGATGAGTTCGACCGCACGCTGACGGAACCAGGGCAGGTCCGCTTCGGGTAGGCCCAACAGCTTGGAGATCACCCGGGTGGGGAATTCGAAGGTGAAATCCCTTACCAGGTCGGCCCGGCCGGACTCGATGAACTCGTCGATCAGCTGCTCGCAGATGGGCCGGACGATCTCGGGTTCCCAGGCCTTGAGCGACTTCGCTTTGAACGCCGTGGTGACCAGGTTGCGGTGGGCTCGGTGCAACTGGCCTTCCATGGCCAGGATCGAGGGGCCGATGAACAGGCCGATGGTGGCGTCGTAGATCTTGGAGTTGAACGACTTGCTGTCCCGGAAGACCGTGTTGACCGCATCGAAGGAGACTGCGGCGTACTGGTGTTCGGGCCGGAACTCGTCGGGGGTCTTGGACCAGTCCATGACGCTGCCCTCGAAGACGCCGTGCCGGGCGCGGTGCGCGGCGAACAGCGGATAGGGGTCGTGCAACAGATTGAAGGACTCGCCCAGGTCGAACTCCGGGACCACACCGTCGGCTGTCTGGCTTCCCACGTGCTGCCCCCGCTTTCCAACTGTCTCATACGACGTTGTCGAGATAATACGGTAAAGCTTACAGTAAAACGTCCCGTCTGACTGATTCAATGCCTCAGCCTGGTTCGATGTGCCGCTGTCGCCAAGACTGGTCGGGCTGCTACCGTCAGTCTTACCGGAGGGAGTTCAGGATATGAGCGCAACCGATGAGCGGGTCGACCGCGACGTGGACATGCGGGCACTGCTGCAGCGTCAGCGGGCGGCGTACATCGCTGCCGGCCCGCCCGATGTGAATCTGCGTCACAACCGCATCGACCGACTGATGGCGCTGGTGCTCGACAACACCGATGCCTTCGTCGAGGCGATGGCCGCCGACTTCGGCACCCGATCGCGGGCCGCGACGCTGTTCACCGAGGTTGTCGGCATCATCCCGGTCATCGAACACACCAGATCCCATGTTGGGCAGTGGATGAAGGGCACCCGGTTGATGCGGGCGGCCCGCATCGCCGGCCTGCGGGCAGAAGTGGAGTCGACCCCGCTGGGCGTTGTGGGCATCATCGGGCCGTGGAACTTCCCGTTGAATCTGGTGGTGTTGCCGGCCGCGGCCGCGTTCGCCGCAGGCAACAGGGTGATGATCAAGATGTCCGAAGTCACCTTGCACACAGCGGAACTGATGGCCGCGCTGGCGCCGAAGTATTTCGAGCCGACCGAACTCGCCGTGGTGACCGGGGGACCGGAGGTGGCCGCCGAGTTCTCCCGGCTGCCGTTCGATCACCTGTTCTTCACCGGGTCACCGTCGGTGGGTTCGCTGGTTCAGCGCGCGGCATCGGAGAACCTGGTTCCGGTGACACTGGAACTGGGCGGCAAGAACCCGGTGGTGGTCGCCCCGGACGCGGACATCCAACGCGCCGCGACCCGGATTGCGCAGGCCCGCATGGTCAACGGCGGGCAGGTGTGCGTCTGCCCGGACTATGTCTTCGTTCCCGGCCATCAGGTCGCCAGATTCGTCGATATCGTCCGTGCCACGTGGCAGGGCATGTTCGACGCCATCGTCGCCAATGACGACTACTGCTCAAGTGTCAACGAAGCCAACTTCGATCGGGTGAACGGATTGATCGAGGATGCCCGCCGACACGGGGCCACTGTGGAATCGGTTGTCCCCGTCGGTGAATCCCTACCGGACCGGGCAAGTCGCAAGATCGCGCCGACGATCATCCGGGATATCGACGACCGGATGCAGATCGCCCGCGAGGAGATCTTCGGTCCGGTGCTGTCGGTGATGGGCTACTCGACCCTCGACGACGTCATCGGCTATGTCAACGCCCGTCCGGCGCCGCTGGTCGCGTACTGGTTCGGGCCCGACGGCGACCGGTTCCGCACCTTCGTGCGCAGCACCCGCAGTGGCGGTGTGGCGCGTAATGACTTCGCCGCCCAGATGATCCCGTCGGCCGCACCGTTCGGCGGGGTCGGCCGCAGCGGAATGGGCGCCTATCACGGAAAAGCCGGCTTCGACGCATTCAGTCATCAGCGCACCGTGGTCGGTACGGACCTGCCGTTCAGCATGACCGGGTCGGCGGCGCCGCCGTTCCGTCGCGGTATGCGAATGTATGCCGATCTCTCACTCCGGATGGCCCGCAACAGAACCCATCGCCGTCTCACCAGATCTGCCGCACGCGCACGAGACGGAGGTCCACAATGACCACCGCGACGGTTTCGTTCGATCCGTTCTCCGAGGACTTCTTCACCAGCCCGTACGAGACGTACCGCCTGATGCGGGAGCACGCCCCGGTCTATTACAGCGAGCAGTACGACTTCTATGCACTGACCCGCCACGTCAACGTGGCCGAGGCCTTCAAGGACCACGAGACCTACTCGTCGGCGTACGGGGTGGATCTCGCACAGGTCCGCACCGGTGAGATCACCAAGCACGGCGGGATCATCGCGATGGACCCGCCGGCGCACCGTCGGATGCGCAGCCTGCTGAACAAGGTGTTCACGCCCCGTGCCATCGAGGCGCGCCGCGCTCTCGTGGAGCAGGTCATCGACCAGTTCTTGACCAAGGTCGACGGAGGCGGATTCGACTTCGTGCAGGACTTCTCGGCGCTGTTCCCCGTCGAGATCATGACGATCATGCAGGGCGTACCCGCCCAGGACCGCCAGCAGATCCGATTGTGGATCGACGACTTCCTGCATCGCGAGCCGGGCGCTGTCGAAATGAGCGAGCACGGGCTGCAATCCGCCATCGAGATGTCGATGTACTACTACAAGCTGATCAAGGAACGCCGCAGCAACCTGGGTGACGACCTGCTCAGCAAGCTCATCGAAGCCGAGATCGAGCGCGACAACGGCGAGATGGCGCCGCTGGACAATCTGGAGATCACCGAGTTCGCGGTGCTGCTGGGCGGTGCGGGTGCCGAGACGGTGACCAAACTGCTGGGCAACGCGGCCGTGGCGTTCGCCCAGAACCCGGACCAATGGCAGAAACTGCTCGATGACCGCAGCAAGATTCCGCTCGCGGTGGAGGAACTGCTGCGCTACGAGGCGCCCGCGCAGTACAACGTGCGCCGCGCCCAACGCGATGTCACCCTGCACGGTGTGACGATTCCGGCCGGCAGTCCGGTCTTCCTGGTGGGCGGGTCGGCCAACCGCGACCCCGAGGCCTGGACCGATCCGGACGTCTTCGACATCGACCGGGACCGGACCCAGGCGCAGAACCTGGGCCTGGGCTACGGCATCCACAGCTGTCTCGGCGCAGCGTTGGCACGCCTGGAAAGTGCGCTGGCCCTGGACCGGATGCTGGACTTCATGCCGCGCTACGAGGTCGACTGGAGCGGCTGCAAGCGTGTCAACATGCAGAACGTCGCCGGGTGGAGCAACGTGCCGGTGCGGGTCCTGCCCTGAACCGGGTCAGGACCCGGTGAGGGCCTGCTCGCGGGCCCACCGGTAGTCGGCCTTGCCGGCCGGGCTTCGCTCGATCGTCGGCCGGAACACCACCGCCTTGGGCAGTTTGTAGCGGGCGATCGTCTGCTCGGCGTGAGTGATCAGGTCCTCGGCGGTGGCGTGCGCACCGTCGGCCAACGACACCACCGCCACGACTTCGCTACCCCAGCGCTCACTCGGCCGCCCGGCCACCACCACATCGGCCACCGCGGGATGGGAGGCGATCGCGGACTCGACCTCCTCGGCGAAGATCTTCTCCCCTCCGGAATTGATGGTGACCGAATCCCGGCCGAGCAATTCGATGGCGCCGGTATCCAGGTGCCTCGCCCGGTCCCCGGGGATGGCGTAGCGGACTCCATCAATGGTGACGAACGTCGCCGCGGTCTTGGCGGCGTCGTTCTTGTAGCCCAGTGGGACGTACCCGCGTTGGGCCAACCAGCCCAGGTCGTCATGCCCGGGCGCCAGCACCGCGCTGAAATCCTCTGCCACCACGGCTGTATCGGGGCCGGCATTGAAGGTGCCGGTGGACACTGCGCCGCCGGCGGACAAGTGGTTGAGCTGGGCGCCGGTCTCCGAGGAGCCGACCCCGTCGATCACCACCAGGCCCGGTTTGGCCTCGATCAACTGCTGTTTCACATGGGGGGTGAGTTGCGCACCGCCATTGGCCACCACGGCAAGGGTCGACACGTCCGCCGACCCGGCCTTGATCGCCGCCAGCAGCGGGCGGGCCATCGCGTCGCCGACCACGGTCGCGACCATCACCTGTTCCCGCTCGATGGTGCGCACCACCTCGTCGGCGTCGAACCGGTCGACCGTGCTGGGGAACACCAACGTCTGGCCGGTGGTCAGCGCCGTCATGGCCGCCCACTGCGCGGCGCCGTGGATCAGCGGCGGCAGGATCAGCAGCTTGGTGCCGGGATTCTCGGCGACCCGGGTCGCGATCTCCTCGACCGAGCCGACCAGATCACCGGTCATCATGTTGCGGCCACCGAACGAGGTCATGAAGATGTCGTGCTGACGCCACAGCACGCCCTTGGGCATGCCGGTGGTGCCGCCGGTGTAGAGCACGTAGAGGTCGTCGGGGGAATGCCGCACGGCAGGTCCCGGGGCCGGGGCGGCGACGATCGAGTCGTAGTCGACCGCGCCGTCGAGCAGCTCATTGCCGGAGCCGTCGGCGATCTGGATGAGCACCTCCAACTGCGGCAGCTCGTCGCGGATCTCGGCCACCCGGGGCGCGAACGCCGCGTGGTACAGCAGCGCCGACGCCGCGGAATCGGCGAGCAGATACTGCAATTCGTTCTTGACGTAGCGGTAGTTGACGTTGAACGGTGCGACCCGCGCGGCGAACGACCCCAACAGGCCCTCGATGAACTCCGGGCCGTTGTAGGCATAGATGCCGAGCAGATCCTGGCCGACCTCATGCCCGGACAGTGCCGAGCGTTCGGTGTGGCAGCCCAGACCGCGGGAACTCAGGTAGGCCGCCAGCCGGCGGGACCGGTCCACGACCTCGCGGTAGCTGTACCGGCGGTCACCCTGGATGATCAGCGGGCGGTCCGGAACGGCCGCGGCGACGGCGTCGGCCACGGCCGGCACGGTGAACTGCGGGGATGTCTCAGCCATGGCGGCTCCATTCCTCGATGAGGTCGTCGGTCGTGGTCACGGTGGCGAGCAGGGCGAGGCTGTTGTCGATGACGGCCTGGCCGTAATCGGTGGGGACCCCGGCGACGGCATCGCGGGGGAGCACCACACGGTAACCGGCGTTCACGGCGTCCATCACCAGGTTGGGGATCGCGATGTTCAGCGACACCCCGACCGTGACGATGGTGCCGACGCCGAGATTGCGCAGCACCGCATCCAGATCGGTTCCGCCCATCGGGCCGACGCCGTGCCAGCGATACAACATCAGATCCGTGGGTTCCGGGCCGAATTCGGGGAGCAGGGTGGCGCCCTCGCTGCCCGGAGTGAGGTCGACGGATCGTGTGCCTGCCGGGAACAACCGGGCGTTGTGGTTGGACCCGAGCCCGTCGGGGCGGCGCTGCACCAGACAGTGCACCACATGATGGCCGGCCGCCCGAGCCGCCGGGAGCAACCGGGCGATGTTGGGCAGCGCGAGTTGCTGCGCCTCGGAGGCCAGCACCGCCAGCCCGGCGCGCGGCCCGACCACCGCACCCTGGAGTTCCTGGGTGACGATCGCAAGGGTCACGCGTTGGTCTTCTCGACCGGGGGCACCTCGTAGAACTGCTGGGCCCACTTCCGCATGGCCATATAGGGTTTCGCGTCGATCTTGGACAGCGACGGCCGTTCCACGTACTTCTGGTAGCGCCAGATGTCGAGGTCGTCCCAGACCGTCACCAGGTACTGCTTCTCGACGCGTTTGCGCACCTCTTCCGGTGGCACATCACCGGTGTCCCCGGGTTCCTTGGGCCACCAGATCGAATAGAACATGTTCGAATTGTGGTCATCGACCGGGGTGCACGCGAAGATCAGCCGGTGGTTGGCGGCGCCCTCGAACGCGCTGATGGCGAAGCCCAGCCCGGAGAAATGGCTGTGGATGTAGAGCGACATCTTGTCGGGATCCTCGCTGCGGGCATCGGGCCAGCCGGTGAGGAACTGCCACTCGTTGTCCACCACCTTCCAGTCCAGGCAGACCGGGGTGACGGTGGCGCGGTGAACGTAGCGGAAATGCGCACTGTCCGGACCGTTTTCGGCGACGATCTGGGGATGGACCGGTTCGTTCTCGGCGAACCGGGAGAACTCCGGGAACGGCCGGTAATAGGCGTCCGGGTCGGTCTCGAACTGGGGGTGCTTGGTGAATATGTCGGGCAGTTCCCACTTTGGCGGCTCACCGTGCGGCTGGTACCACATGAACACCACCCCGTGCTGTTCGACGACGGGGTAGACCCGTAGCCGGACGCCCCGGTTGGGTTTGTCGGGCTGATACGGGATGTAGCGATTGGTGCCGTCGGCGCCCCAGCGCCAGCCGTGGAACGGGCACTCGACGCAGTCGCCGACGATCTTCCCGCCGTGGCCGAGGTGGGCGCCGAGGTGCTTGCAGTGCGCCTCCATCAGGTGCAGGGTGCCGTCCTCGTCGCGCCAGGCCACCAGGTCCTCGCCGAAGTACTTGAGCGCTTTGGTCTCACCGGCGACGAACTCGGCCGACCAGCCGATCACGAACCAGCCGGTGACCTTCCAGGTGAACGGAACTTCCATGGTGTGCCTCCGGATCCGGACCGCTACTGAATTGCTTACCGTAGTATCGTCCGCAAGCTTTTCAAATAGCGTGAGATATGTAAAGGAGCTCAATGCCCGGGCTGTTGACCGACAAGGTCGCCTTCATCACCGGAGCCGCCCGCGGCCAGGGCCGCGCGCACGCGGTCCGGATGGCCAATGAGGGCGCCGACATCATCGCCATCGACATCGCGGGCCCGCTGCCACCGAAGGTGCCCTACGACTCGGCGACGCCCGACGACTTCGCCGAAACCGTCGACCTGGTCAAGGCCACCGGGCGACGGATCTTCCACCGCATCGTCGATGTGCGCGACTATGAGGGGCTGACGTCCGCGGTCGCCGACGGGGTGGCCGAGCTCGACCGGCTCGATGTGATCGTGGCCAACGCCGGCATCACCATCGCCGAGGCCTGGCATGACATCACCCCCGAGTCGTTCCGCGACGTCATGGACATCAACGTCACCGGCACCTGGAACACCGTGATGGCCGGCGCCCAGCACATCATCGACGGCGGCCGCGGCGGCTCGGTGATCCTGGTGAGTTCCCTTGCCGGAGTGAAGATGCAGGCGTTCATGGTGCACTACACCGCCAGCAAGCACGCGGTCACCGGGATGGCGCGGGCCTTCGCCGCGGAACTGGGCCGCCACCACATCCGTGTCAACAGCATCCACCCCGGTCCGGTGATCACCGATATGGGCACCGGGAACATGGTGGTTGCGCTGAACAAGGCGTTCGAGACCAATCCCACGCTGGTGCAGATGGGGACGCCGTTCACCCCGAACTGGATCGTCGAACCCGAGGACGTCGCGGCCTCGGCGGTCTGGCTGGCCTCCGACGAGGCCAAGCACATCACCGCCGTGGCGCTGGCCATCGACAACGGCATGGCGCAGTTCTGATGAGCGCCGAAGAGATCCGCGAGGAGATCCGTCAGCTCAAGGCGCGGTACTGCCGGCTGCTGGACACCAAGGACTACGAGGCCTGGAAGAAGGTGTTCGCCCCGGACGTCGTGGTCACACTGGACATGGCCACCTCCGTCGGCGGCGCGGACGGGCAGACCGCGCCCCCGCTGAACGGGCTGGAGGAGTTCCTGCCGGTGGTGCTCGGCGGGGTGGAGCATGCCCAGACCAAACACCACGTGCACACCCCGGAGATCACGGTGACCTCGGACACCACTGCGTCGGCGATCTGGGCGATGGAGGACCTGCTGTTGTTCGCCGACGGCAGTGAGCTTTTCGGAGCCGGGCACTATCACGAGACCTACGAGAACCGCGACGGCACCTGGGTGATCACCAGCCTGCACCTGACCCGAACCATCATGCGATTCACCCAGGCGAAGTAGCGGGGACGTCATGGAGCGCTACGACGTCGTCGTCATCGGGGCGGGATTCTCCGGGTTGTACGCGCTGCACAAACTTCGCGAACAAGGCCTGCGGGTCCAGGTGCTGGAGAAGGACGCCGGTGTCGGCGGGACCTGGCGGGTCAATCGCTATCCCGGTGCGCGGTGCGATATCGAGAGCATCGAATACTCCTACAGCTTCTCCGAGGAGATCCAGCAGGACTGGGTGTGGACGGGATCCATGCCGGCCCAGCCGGAGATCGAGGCCTACCTGAACTTCGTCGCCGACCGGCTCGATCTGCGTCGCGATATCGCTTTCGGCACCGAGGTGCTCGCCATGACCTTCGACGAGGCGCAGGCACAGTGGCTGTTGGAGACCTCCGGCGGTGACTACGCGGCGCCGTTCGTGGTGGCCGCGTCGGGAATCCTGTCGGTGCCGCTGGAACCCGACATCCCGGGCATGAGGTCCTTTGCCGGGCAGTCGCTGTTCACCAGTCGCTGGCCCGACGGCGTCGACCTGACCGGAAAGCGGGTCGGGGTGATCGGCACCGGTTCGACCGGGGTGCAACTCATCCCGGTGATCGCGGCCGAGGTCGCGCAGCTCAGCGTGTTCCAGCGCTCGGCGGCGTTCACACTGCCCTGGACCGTGCACGAGTTCGCGCCAGGTGAACTCGACGCGCTCAAGGCCGACTACGCCGGTATCCGCGCCGCCCAACGCGAACACCCCGTCGGCGCGGCCCGACTGTCCGCGTTCTCGGTGCTGCTCGACATGCTGGGCAGCCCGCTGATCACGACGGCCACCCGCGAAGAGCAACTGCGGGCCATCGACGAGCGCGGCGTCCTGGGAGCGCTGAACTGGGGCGACGTGTTCTTCGACATCGAGGCCAACCGGATGGCGACCGCGCTCTACGGGGAGGCGATCGCCCGGGTCGTCGAGGATCCGGAGACCGCCGCCGCGCTGGTGCCCACCCACCCGTTCGCCTGCAAGCGGCCGATTATCGATCAGGGCTACTACGAGACCTTCAACCGGGACAACGTGACCCTGATCGACCTGCGGAAGGGGCCGATCATCTCGGTGACCCCGACCGGGATCAGCACCGAACAGGGTGATGTCGTCTCGGCGATGACCTCGGTCATCGACCCGCTGGCGACCACCCCGGTGACTGCGCGACGGCTGATCGTGGGAGCCTGGCACGACCAGATGGCGATGCGGAGTTCGGCGCTGGCCATGCAAGACCGTTGGGGCGGTGAGTTGCATTGGCATGACGGCAGCCATGTCGGGCACCTGTTCTCCGGTGGCGTGCAGCAGGTGACGGAGCGGTTCCTCAGCGCGGCGTAGCGCCGTAGGTGGCGATGATCCGCTCTCGCACACAGGTGATCTCGTGATCGAGGTCGTGGTCCTCGGGCAGCGTCACCCACTGGAACGCGATCCCGAAGATCGACGAGGTGATGTCTTGCAGCGCGGCCTCGACGTCGATGTCTGGCCGCAGCGAGCCGTCCTGGATCCCGGCCCGCAGCGCGGCGTCGATCTTGACCGCGGCATTGGCCAGCTGCGACCGGACACTCTCGCGCAGCGGGGATGTGGTCTTGACGGCTTCGAACGCGGCGACGAACATCGCCCGGGTGACCGCCGGGTCTTCGGCATGAAGTTGCTGGACCCGGTCGAAATGGGTGAGCACCCGGGCCAGGCCATTGGCGTCGGGGTCGGCGTCCGGATTGAGCTGGGTGACGTAGCCCCGCTGGAAGGCGTCCAGGATGGCGTCCTTGCTGCCGTAGCGCGCGTGCACCATCGCCCGGCTGTAGCCGGCTCGTCGGCCGATCTCGGCGGCGGTGGTTGCCTCCCAACCTTTTTCGACGATCAGTTCGGCGGCCGCCTGCAGCAGCCGACGCGAGGACTGCTCGACGCGTTCCGGCTGACTGAGGCCCTGGATCGGGGATGGCACTCTTGCATATTAAACGCCTGACAACTAACTTACTTGTTCAGCGTCAAATTTCTGCGGAGGTCAAGGATGACATCACCCGCTGTGCCCGCGCGGGTCCCGTCGAGCATCGACGAGGTGACCGCGCAGTGGCTGGCCGAGGCGATCGCGATGCCGGTGACCGATGTCCGTGCCGAACGCATCGCCGAGGACACCGGCTTCTCGGCGCGGCTGTACCGATTGTCGCTGCGCGGCGACGGGCTGCCGGCCTCGATGATCGTGAAACTTCCCGCGGATTCAGAGGCGCGCGGGGGGATGGAACTGCTCGGTGGCTACCGCCGGGAACTCGCGTTCTACCGGCACATCGCGCCGGCGGCGCCGATGTCGACGGCGCACTGCCACATCGCCCGCATCGAGGGCTACTCCTTCGTGCTGGTGCTCGAGGATCTGCAGGACTGGGACAACGCCGATCACCTGGCCGGGCTTTCGGTGGACCGTGCCCGGTTGTGCGTCGGGGTGCTGGCCGACCTGCACGCCTGGTCGGAGCATGAGGCCGACTCTGCTGTCCTGCAGGAGTTCCCGCTCATCGACAATCAGCTGACCCGTGATCTGTTCCTGCCGGCCTTCACCCCGGGATGGCAGATGTATCTGGACAAGACCGACCGGTCGGTTCCGCCCGCGGTCGCGGACTTCGCCGATGGCTTCGGCGAGCTGGCGCCGCAGGCGTTGAGCGCATTGTCGGCGCGATCGATGTTGCTGCACGGAGACATTCGTGCCGACAACATGTTCTTCCGAGGCGATGAGCTCAAGATCGTCGACTTCCAGCTGGCGGTGCGAGGGGCGGGGGCCGCCGATATCGCCTACCTGGTCAGCCAGGGCCTGCCAACCGCCGCGCGCCGCGGCCACGACGAAACACTGGTGCGCGACTACATCGCCGCGCTGGAACGGCGTGGTGTCACCGATTACGGGTTCGACGAGGCATGGCGGCATTACCGCTTCGGGGTGGCTCTGCTGCTGTACATGCCGGTGGTCGCGCTGCTGACCTGGGATGTGGTGCCCGAACGGTCCCGACAACTCTGTGTGACGTTGATCGATCGTGCGGTGGCAGCCATCGAGGACATCGGGGCACTGGAGGAGTTCTCGTGACCCGCACCGCCCGGGAGGTCGTCGAGCTGTACAACCTGGTGGTCTGGAACGAACGGGACTTCGTGCTGGCCGATGAACTGTTGGGCGACACCGTCACCCGTCACGATGTGGGGGAGGTGAAGGTGCTCAGCCACGAGGAGGCCGTCAACCGCGTCGTCGACCACTGTGGGATGTTCGAGAGCATCCGCTTCGACCTGAAGCTCGTGGTCGCCGACGACGAACACGTCGCGATCGTGTACCAGTCGCCGATGCGGACCACCGACGGCGCCGAGATCACGATCGGCAGCATGGAGATCTTCCGGGTGGTCGACGGTCGTATCACCGAGGTCTGGAATTGTGGCTACAAACAAGGAGTGTGGGCGTGAGCGAACGTGTCCTCGATGAACTCGGTTACTACCTGCTGGCCGGCGCGGGTGGTGAGGGCCCGGCCACGCTGATGGACGAGGCGCGCCGCGGCGAGGAACTCGGCTTCGGCACCGGATTCATCTCCGAACGGTGGAACGTCAAGGAGGCGTCCTCGCTGACCGGGGCCGCGCTCGCGGTCACCAGCAGGATGCAGATCGCGACCGGGGCGACCAACCACAACACCCGGCACCCGCTGATCACCGGATCGTGGGCCACCACCATGCACCGGCTGTCCGGCGGGCGATTCACCCTGGGCCTGGGCCGCGGTATCGCCGCCATCTACGGAGCGTTCGGGGTACCGGCGGTGACCACGGCCCAGATGGAGGACTTCGCGCAGGTGATGCGCCGGCTCTGGCACGGCGAGCTGATCTTCAACCATGACGGCCCGATCGGCACGTACCCATTGCTGTTCCTGGACTCCGACTTCCGCGAGGACATTCGGCTGGCGATCGTGGCGTTCGGTCCGCAGACCCTCGCGCTGGGTGGCCGAGAGTTCGACGACGTCATCCTGCACACCTACTTCACCCCCGAGACACTGCAGCGCGCGGTCAAGATCGTGAAGGACGCCGCCGAACAGGCCGGCCGCGACCCCGACAGTGTGCGGGTCTGGTCGTGCTTCGCCACCGTCGGCGACCATCTGCCCGAGGAACTGCGGCTGAAGAAGACCGTGGCCCGGCTGGCCACCTACCTCCAGGGCTATGGTGATCTGCTGGTGAGCACCAACAACTGGGATCCCGCTGTGCTGCAACGTTTCCGCGCCGATGAGGTGGTGCAGTCGGTGGCGGGCGGCATCGACCACAAGGCCACCGCCGCGCAGATCGAGCACATTGCGACGCTGATCCCGGACGAGTGGCTGGAACCCTCGGCCACCGGCTCGGCGCAGCAGTGCGTGGACCGGATTCGCAAGGAATTCGACTACGGCGCGGACGCGGTCATCCTGCACGGCGCCACCCCCGACGAGCTGGAGCCGATCGTCACGGCCTATCGCCGGTGATTTGTGGAGTTTTAGCCGGAATGGTTACGGTGTCGTGTCTCGGGACATCGCTGACACATATGTCTCGGGACATCGCTGACACTTATGGTGCCGGTTGGGGCTCGCGAGTGCGATAGCTGCGGGTGGTCTTGTCGCCGGGTTGATATCTGCGTTTGGGGTTGGCGACCAGTGTGCGCACGAGTCGGTTTCCGCTGAAGATCGTGATGTGGTCGCCGTCGCGGATGGCGTGGCATTGGTGCCCGGCCCACCGCAGCCCGACATTGACGTCGTAGGGGCCCACGTTGAGTCGTCCGGTTTTCTTATCGACGACGTTGCAGGTGACAAAGACCGGTCCCGGCAGCGGCCGGGGTGCTGGGCGAGCGGATACGGTGGCGCTGAATACGGCCGCCGGCGTCACCCCGCGGTGGGCACGGTGGCGACGGTGATGGTTGTAGAAATCGCGGAACGCGTCCAAAAGCGTATTGAGTTCAGCGATGGTCATCGGCGCCCTCTGGGCCCGCAGCCATTTCTTCAGGGTCTGCCAGAACCGTTCGATCTTGCCGCAGGTCTGCGGGTGATACGGGGTGGAGTTGATGGTCTGGGTCCCCAGCGTGCGCAGGTTGATCTCGAAGGCTGACTCGTGGCCGCGCAGGCGACCGGTGTAAACGGAGCCGTTGTCTGTCAACGACATTGCCGGAATCCCGCACTCCCAGATACCGGCCATGATGACTGCCCAGACCAGCTCCCCGTCGGCATCACCGGTGGCCGCGTGCAGCCCGACCAGGTACCGGGAGTGATCATCGAGGGTGCCTGCGATCGCGACGTGGGTGCCATCGGCGAGTTGCCATTGCGTCCAGTCCGACTGCCAACACTCGTTGGGTCGGGTGAAGCAGAAGCGTTTGGTCGCTGATTTCGGCCGTTTCTGCGGCTGCGGGGTGATCATGCTATGGCGAGTCAGGATCCGCCACACCGTCGATCGTGAAGGCACCAGCGCGGCATCGACAGTACTGTCGTCGCGCAGTGACCACACGATGGATTCCGGCCCATGATCAACGCCTTGGTCAAGCAACCGCTGCCGGCGATCCAGGACCAGCTTCTCTACCACCGCGCTGCTCTGCCCTGGGCACCGACGCGGGCGCCGCGACAGGTCCTGCAGCCCGGCCAGGCCGTGCTGCAGGAACCGTCGTCGCCACTTGTAGAACGTCTCTCGGGAGATGTTCTCGCGGCGGCAGAACTCCGCCACATTGTCGATCTGCCCGGCCAACGCCGCAGCCATGCGAATGTCCATCGCCGTCACCTTCTGGGCCATGAACCATCCTGGTCGCGGCCCTACTCAGGTGTCAGCGATGTCCCGAGACATACATGTGTCAGCGATGTCCCGAAACCGGACACCGGAACCATTGCGGCTAAAACTCCACAAATCGCTAGGGGAGGATGACGGTGCGCCGTACCGGCTCGGCCGCGGCCTGCCGGGACCGCAACCCGCGCTGCAACGCGGCGAGCAGCTGATCGCGGGTCTCGCGAGGATCGATCAGCTCGTCGAAGCCGAGGTGATCCGCGGAGCGGTAGGACGCGGTCAGCTCGGCCTCCCGCAGCAGCGCCGACAGATCCGACTCGGCGTGCGAGGCTCTGGACAGCGCCGCGGCGCTCATCGCGCCCATCGTCGCACCCGGGAACGCGAACGTCGCCTCCTGGCCGTCGAATCCCAACAGCGACATCACCATTGAGCCGAAACCGTACGCCTTGCGCAAGGTCACGTGCAGCTTGAGTGTGGTCGCCGCGGTCTGCGCGGCGAACATCCGGGCCCCGGCCCGCAGCACGCCGGTCTTCTCGGAGCGGCTGCCCGGCAGCATGCCCGGATTGTCGGCCAGGAAGACGATCGGCAGGTGGAAGGAGTCGGCCACCATGATGAAATGCGCGGCCTTGTCGGCGGCGTCGGCGTCGATGGAGCCGGCCAGCACGTTCGGTTGGTTGGCGACCACGGCGACCGGGTGCCCGCCGAGATGGGCCAGCGCGCAGACGATCGCCTTACCGAACTGCGGTTGCACCTCGAACCAGTCGTTGTTGTCGAAGACGACGTCGAGCACCGACCGCATGTTGTAGACCCGCCGGTTGTCGCGGGAGATGATCTCCAGCAGTTCCGGGGTGGGCCGCGGGGCGGCGTCCTCGTCGAAGGGCAGCGGTTCGGGATATGACCATGCGCTGGACGGAAAGTACGACAGGTAGCGGCGGATATCGTCGATGACGGCCTCGTCGGTGTCCGCGTGGTTGTGGATGACACCGCTGTGCAGGGCGACGCTCGGCCCGCCGAGGTCCTCCTTGGTGATCTCCTCACCGGTGGACTCCCGCACCACCGGTGGCCCGGCGGTGAAGATGGCGCCCTGACTGCTCATGATCCGGAAGTCGCTGACCGGCGCGACCAGCGCGCCGTGGCCGGCCGAGGGACCGAGCACGGCGGCCACCGTGGGCACCCGGCCCGAGCATTGCGCCTGCGCGATGAGGTCGGTGGGCGTGCGGCCGTAATGCGCTCCGGTGGGCCGGAATCCGGCGCCCTCCAGCAGCATCACCAACGGGATCTTGTCGCGCACGGCGAGTTCGGCCAACCGGTAGCGCTTGGCGTTGCCGGTCGAGCCGATGCTCCCGGCCAGGGTGGTGAAATCCTCCGCGCCCACCATCACCGGCGATCCGTTGATCAGTCCGGAGCCGGTGACGATCCCGTCCGCGGCGATCTCCCCGCCGGCGAACGTACCGAACTCACGGAACGTGTCGGGATCCAGTAGGCGGTCTATGCGGGCGCGGACGTCGAGCTTGCCCTTGGCGCGATGCTTGGCGACACGGTCAGGTCCACCCATGGCCAGCGTGTGCTCGCGACGACGCTCCAAATCGTCGAGGGTTTCCTGCCAGTCGGGCGTGTTCGTCATACAGGAGTCCTGTTCTCGGTGACCGTCGTCGGTTCGTTGACCATACTGAAGTGCTTACTGTAGCCTCCCCCGCATGGGTAATGTCGCCCGGCTGAGCATCGATCGTGGTATCCCGAGCGACCTCAATGCCGTCCCGGCGCGGGCACGCGAGATCGAGCAGCAGGGCTACGACGGATGCTGGACCGGGGAGATCAATCACGACCCGTTCCTGCCGTTGCTGCTGGCTGCCGAGCACACGTCGCGGCTGCAGCTGGGGACCAGCATCGCGGTGGCCTTCGCGCGCAATCCGATGCTGGTCGCGCAGCTGGGCTGGGACCTGAACAGCTACGCCCAGGGCAGGTTCATCCTCGGGCTGGGCACCCAGGTGCAGGCGCACATCGAGAAGCGCTTCTCCATGCCGTGGAGCCATCCGGACCGGCGGATGCGTGAGTTCGTCGCCGCGGTGCACGCCATCTGGGACACCTGGTGCAACGGGGAGCGGCTGAGCTTCGAGGGCGAGTTCTACCGCCACCAGCTGATGACGCCGATGTTCACCCCCGAGCCGCAACCGCACGGCGTGCCCAAGGTCTTCGTGTCCGCGGTCGGTGACCTGATGACCCGGGTGGCGGGTGAGGTGGGCGACGGACTGATCGCGCACGCCTTCACCACCCGCCGCTACCTGGACGAGGTGACCGCTCCCGCGCTGCAGGCCGGTCTGGATGCCGCCGGACGGTCCCGGGCGGACGTCGAGTTGTCCTGCCCGGTGTTCGTGGTGACCGGCGAGACCGAGGAGCAGTTCGCGGCGTCGGCGGCCGCGCACCGAAAGCAGCTGGCGTTCTATGGGTCCACACCCGCCTACCGGAAGGTGCTCGATCTGCACGGCTGGGGCGGTCTGCACGAGGAGCTGCACCGGCTGTCCCGGCTGGGGGAGTGGGACACCATGGCCACCCTGCTCGACGATGAGGTGCTCGAGACGTTCGCGGTGGTTGCCGAATTGCCCGATGTGGCAGAGGCTTTGGTTCGGCGATGCGTGGGCGCCATCGACCGGGTGCTGCCCGGCTTCCCCGCCGGCATGTCGGAAGCCGCGATCGCGGCGGTGCTGGACGAGGTTCGGTCACGCCGAGCAACCGTGAATGCCAATGCTGATGGGTGAGAAGAGGTTCGGTGTGGACAGGATCAGCGGGAGGACCGTGGTGATCACCGGTGCCGCCCGGGGCATCGGGTATGCCACCGCCACGGCGCTGCGTGACCGCGGGGCCCGGGTGGTGATCGGCGACCGTGATGTCGAGGCGTTGCAGGCCGCGGTGTCGACGCTCGGACATGACCGGGTCAGCGGGCATCCGCTCGACGTCACCGACCGCGAGTCGTTCACGGGTTTCCTGAATCGGGCGCGCGTCGACGGTGACGGCCGCATCGACGTGTTGATCAACAATGCCGGGGTGATGCCGATCGGCGGATTCCTCGATCAGTCCGAGCAGGCGCTGCGCTCGGCCATCGAGGTGAACTTCTACGGGGTGATCACCGGGTGTCAGTTGGTGCTGCCCGAGATGATCGAGCGCGGCGCCGGCCACATCGTCAACGTGGCGTCGCTGGCCGGGCTGATGCCGGTGCCCGGCCAGACCGTCTACTCCGGGACGAAATCCGCGGTGATCAGCCTGTCCAGTGCGATGGCCGACGAGTTCGCCGGCCGCGGTATCGAAGTCAGCGTGGTGATGCCGCCGTTCACCCGCACCGAGTTGATCTCCGGCACCGCGCAGAACCGGGCGAACCGGCCCGTCGAGCCCGAGGACATCGCCGCGGCCATCGTGCGGGCGCTGGACAAACCCAAGACGCATGTGACGGTGCCCGGCGGGATCCGGTTCGTGCTCGGCCCGCTGGGGTTGCTCGGCCCGCGCGGCCGGCGTTGGGTGAGCCGCCGGGTCGGCACCGACAAGGTGTTCCTGGAATTCGACACCGCCGCGCGGCAGGGCTATGAGCAACGTGCTCGGTCCGCGCTCGGTGTGGTGGGGGATGACGTGTAATGACAACAGTGAGGAGCCGCCGGTGAGCACACCGACGATGGACGACGCCGCAAAGGTCTTGGCGGACCCGAAGGCCTACACCGATGAGGCCGGGCTGCATGCCGCGCTGACCCACCTGCGTGCCAACGCGCCGGTGTCCTGGGTGGAGGTGCCGGACTACGCCCCGTTCTGGGCCATCACCAAACACGCCGACATCATGGAGATCGAGCGCGCCAACGACATCTTCACCAATTCGCCGCGGCCGGTCCTGGTCACCAAGCAGGGTGACGAGCAGCAAGCCGCGGTCGGCATCAAGACGCTGATCCACATGGACGATCCGCAGCATCGGGATTTCCGGGCGATCGGGGCAAACTGGTTCCGGCCCAAGGCCATGCGCGCACTCAAGGACCGGGCCGATGAACTGGCGGTGCAATTCATCGACAAGATGGCGGCCGAAGGCCCGGAATGTGACTTCGTCCAGCAGGTGGCGGTCAACTACCCGCTGTACATGATCATGACGCTGCTGGGTGTGCCGGAGTCGGATTTCGCCTCCATGCTGCGCTGGACACAGGAACTGTTCGGCAGTGACGACGAGGAACTGCAGCGCGGCACCATGGAGGAGAGCATGGGTGCGCTGCTGGAGATGTTCCAGTACTTCACCGAGCTGACCGCGTCACGCCGGGCCAACCCAACCGATGATCTGGCCTCCACCATCGCCAACGCGACCATCAACGGCAAGCCGCTCGACGACATCGAAACCGTCTCGTACTACGCGATTCTGGCTGCGGCCGGGCATGACACGTCCAGCGCGAGCATCTCCGGGGGAATGGCGGCACTGCTGCAACACCCCGATCAGCTGGCCCGGTTGCGCAGCGATATGAGCCTGATGCCGCTGGCGGTCGAGGAGATGATCCGCTGGACCACGCCGGTCAAGGAGTTCATGCGGACCGCGCAGCGCGACTACGACCTGCGCGGCACCCGGATCAAGGCGGGCGAATCGGTGCTGCTGTCCTATGTGTCCGGCAATCGCGACGAGGACGTGTTCGATGAGCCGTTCCGGTTCGATATCGGCCGGGACCCCAACAAGCACATCTCCTTCGGGTACGGGGTGCACTTCTGTCTAGGTGCCGCGCTGGCCCGCCTCGAGGTCAACAGCTTCTTCTCCGCGCTGCTGCCGCGGCTGGAGTCCGCCGAGCTGGCCGGCGAACCGGCGCACATGGCGACCACCTTCGTCGGCGGGCTCAAACACCTGCCGATCCGGTACCGGCTCAGCTAGCAGCAGCGCGACTGCGGGTTGGTCTCGATCGCGGCATGGCGCATCCGCCAGTACTCACGTTCGGTGGGCACCGGCTCACCCGGGTGTCGCCGGGCGAGGTGCTCGACGTAGCGACGATAATGGTTGTCACCCATCAATGATGACCAGTACCAACCGATCTGGCCGATGATGTCGGCAGCGCGTCCCATTGTTTCTGCACCTCCTTCTCGGCAGCGGTGGAAATCAGTCCGGACGGTGCGAAGATGCGTGACGGCACCGGATCGTCCTCGGCCAGTGGCCGGCCCGAACCGCGTATCGCCTTGAGCGCCATGATCACTCCGGCCGCGACGACGACCACCACCAGAACCGCGAAGATGACCGACAGTGACCCCTGGATGAAGGTGTTGCGGATGACGGCGTCGATCTGATCGGGGTTCTTCGCGGCGCCGAAGGTCGCCTTGCCCGCCTCCTTGGCATCGCGGTACTGGAAGTGCTGCGTCCAGTAACCGACCTTGGGGTCGCCGGAGAAGATCTTCTGCCACGACGCCGTCATGGTCACCACCAGATCCCAAGCCAGCGGAACCCCGGGAATCCAGGCCCATTTCAGTAGTCCGCGTTTGATCACCACGACGGTGACCACCGTCAGCGCGATGGCCGCCAGCAACTGGTTGGCGATGCCGAACAGCGGGAAGAGGGTGTTGATACCGCCGAGCGGATCGGTGACACCCATCAGCAGGATGCTGCCCCAGGCGAGCACCACGACGACGCTGCAGATCCAGGCCCCCACCCGCCAGCTCGGGTTCTGCAGCTTCTTCAGCGGCCCGCCCAGATTGCCGAGCGCATCGGAGAGCATGAAGCGGGCCACCCGGGTACCGGCGTCGACGGTGGTGAGGATGAACAACGCCTCGAACATGATCGCGAAGTGATACCAGAATGCCTTCAGGCTCTGGCCGCCGAAGACCTGATGGAGCACCTCGGACATGCCGAACGCCAACGTCGGGGCACCGCCGGTGCGGGACACGATCGATTCCTCGCCGACGCTCTGCGCGGCGGCCTCGATCTCGCCGCCGGTGATGGGCGGGCCGGACAGGCCGAGCCCGTTGACATAATCGGCCGCGGTCTGCGCGGAGGTCCCGGTGGCGGCAGCCGGTGCGTTCATCACGAAGTACAGGTGCTGGTTGAGAATGGCCGCGGTGATCAGCGCCATGATCGCCACGAAGGACTCGGTGAGCATGCCGCCGTAGCCGATCAGCCGCATCTGGCTTTCCTTCTCCAACAACTTCGGGGTGGTGCCCGAGGAGATCAGTGAGTGAAAGCCCGACAGCGCACCGCAGGCGATCGTGATGAACAGGAAGGGAAACAGCGAACCGGCGAACACCGGGCCGGTGCCGCTGGCGGCGAACGACGAGATGGCCGGGGCCTCCATGATCGGGCGGGCGAGCAGGATGCCGACCGCCAACAGCGCGATGGTGCCGACCTTCATGAAGGTCGACAGGTAGTCGCGCGGCGCGAGCAGCAGCCACACCGGCAGCACCGACGCGGCCAGGCCGTAGATGATGATGCACCATGACAGCGTCACCTTGGACAGGGTGAACCAGTCTGCACCCCAGGACGTGTCGGCGACCCACCCGCCGGAGACCACCGCGAGCAGAAGCAACGCGACACCGATCAGCGATACCTCCGACACCCGGCCGGGGCGCAGGAAACGCAGGTACAAGCCCATGAAGATGGCGATCGGGATCGTCATCGCGATGGAGAACACGCCCCAGGGACTTTCGGCCAGGGCGTTCACCACCACCAGCGCCAGCACCGCGAGCAGGATCACCATGATGACCAAGACCCCGATGATCGCCGCCGCGCCGCCGACGACCCCCAATTCGTCCTTGGCCATCTGGCCCAGTGAACGACCCCGTCGGCGCACCGATATCGACAGCACCAGATAGTCCTGGACACAGCCGGCGACGAGCGCACCGATGATGATCCAGATGGTGCCCGGCAAATAACCCATCTGCATGGCGAGTACCGGGCCCACCAGCGGCCCGGCGCCGGCGATGGCAGCGAAGTGATGGCCGAAGAGCACCCTGCGGTCGGTCGGCATGTAGTCGGTGCCGTTCTCGAACACCTCGGCGGGGGTGGCGACCTCATCGCGCGGTTTGACGATCTTCATCTCGATCAACCGGGCGTAGAACCGGAAACCGATGACGTAGGTGCAGATGGCCGCGATGACGAACCACACCGCGTTGACGGTCTCGCCGCGGAAGAACGCGATGACGGCCCAGGCGAACGCGCCCAGCACGGCGATCACGCCGAAGATGATGCGGTGCTTGCCGGTGATCGGGGACCGGTCGATGATCGCCACCGGCGGCAGATCCTTGTCGTTGCGGACGAAGGTGATGGCGCCGCGGGTCTCCTCGGTGCGCTCAGGAGCGGTCTGTGATCCCATGCGTCGATCCTTGCATCGTGCCCGCGCGGCTTTGGGACTTTCCGGTCATCCGTTGCGTTCGTAGTGTTCACGGACGGTATCGACCGTGTCGGCCTCGGCGGCGCTCTTGTCGTCCCGGTAGCGCAGCACCCGGGCGAACCGCAGCGCCATCCCGCCGGGATAGCGGCTCGAACCCTGCACACCGTCGTAGGCGATCTCGACGACCTGCTCGGGCCGCAGCTCGACGATATGGCCCGCGGTGCCGTCGACCGCGAGGTCGGTGAAACGTCGGGTCTGCCAGTCCAGCATCTCGTCGGTCATGCCCTTGAACGTCTTGCCCAGCATGACGAAACCCCCGGACCGGGGATCGCGGGCGCCGAGGTGGATATTCGACAGCTTGCCGGTGCGCCGCCCCGAGCCCCACTCGACGGCCAGCACCACCAGATCCAGGGTGTGCACCGGCTTCACCTTCAGCCAGGCCGCGCCGCGCCGGCCCGCAGCGTAGGCGGCGGCCGGGTCCTTGGCCATCACACCTTCGTGCCCGGCCTCCAGCGTGTCGGCCAGGAATCGTTGCGCGACAGCCGGATCGGCGGTCAATACGCGTTGCATCCGCTGATGCGGGGGCGCCAGCTGGTCCAGCGCGGCGAGCCGTTCGGTCATCGGCAGGTCCAGCAGGTCGGTGCCGTCCCGGTGCAACAGGTCGAAGAAGAACACCGAGAGCGGCTCGCGGCTCCGCTCACCGGACCGGGAGCCGAATCGCGACGCGGTCACCTGAAAGCGGTGCGGCCGCCCATCCGGGCGCAGTGCGATCGCCTCGGCGTCGGCGATGAGGGCGGTGACCGGCAGGGCCAACGCGGCCTCGACGACCTCGGGCAGACGGGCGGTGACATCGTCGAGACTGCGGGTGTAGACCGACACCCGGTCACCGGCGCGATGGACCTGCACCCGCGCGCCGTCCAACTTGGATTCCAACAGCGCTGTGCCGCCGAGCTTGTCGAGCGCGTCGGTCACCGACGTCGCGGTCTGGGCCAGCATCGGCCCGACGGGTCGACCGACCTGCGGGGTGAACCCGTCCAGCGCACCAGCGCCGTCGGTCAGCAGCGCCGCGGCCACCGCGGGCAGATCGCCGGCCAGCATCGCGGCCCGCCGCACGGCGGCCACCGGCACGGTGGCGGCCTTGGCGACGGCGTCGACCATGACGCCGGCCAGCGCACCCTGGCGCAGCTCTCCGGACAGCAACCGGCGCAGGAACCGCTGCTCGTCGGTGGTGGCGGCACCGAACAGGGCGGCGAGACACTCGGCGCGCCGAGCCTGCGATCCGGGACCGGCCATCGACTTGATCTCGGTGAAGGTGGCATCGACACCGGACACGGTGAGCGTCGCGGTGCCGGCCGGTTCCGGCAGGGTGCGCAGCGCCGCCCAACCCACGCCGATCTGGCGCTGCGGGAGCTCCCCGGACAGCCACGCGACGATCACCGGGAGCTCCGCGGGCGTACCGGCCGCGGACAGTGTCGTCGCGACCCGGGCGACCTTGGCCAGGCGTGACGACAGCGAACCCACCTCGGTGGAGGTGGCCGCGATCTCGGCGAGCAGCACGCGTCCAGCCTGCCACCCGGCTCCGACATTCCCCGACAGACACTGTTCACCTGTGGTTTTGTTTCGCTGCCTCCAGCACAGGAACCGCATTCGGCGGTGCATGTCCTGGTGAATCACCTGCTGGCGACGATGGGTCTATTTGCCGAATCGGTGGGCTCCGGCGAGATTGCCCAAACGCGTGCTGCGGTGTCGGTTCGGTGGTTCGATGTGAGGTGTGAACGCGGCGATCGAGCCGACCACCGGCTCAGCTCGAACGAAGAACCTCGTGCTTGCGACATGGGTCTCAGCGATCAACTTCTGGGCCTGGAACATGATCGGTCCGCTCTCGACCACGTATGCCGGCGATATCCGCCTGTCCAGCACCCAGGCGTCGATGCTGGTGGCCACTCCCATCCTCGTCGGATCGCTCGGCCGAATCGTCATCGGTTCGCTGACCGACAGATGGGGCGGACGCGTGATGTTCATCGCGGTGTCGCTGGCGTCCATCCCACCCGTCCTTGCCGTCGGGGCGGCGGCTACGGCGGGCTCTTATCCGTTGTTGCTCGTGTCGGGATTCTTCCTCGGCATCGCCGGCACGGTATTCGCCGTCGGGATTCCGTTCGTCAACAGCTGGCACGAACCGGCGCGTCGTGGCTTTGCCACCGGGGTGTTCGGCATGGGCATGGTCGGCACGGCGCTCTCGGCCTTCTTCACACCGAGGTTCGTCAACTGGTTCGGACTGATGGGCACCCACGTCATCGTGGCGGTCGCGCTCGCGCTGACCGCGGTGTTGTGCGTGGCGACGATGCGCGATGCCCCGGCATTCCACCCCAACACCGACCCGGTGGTGCCGAAACTCAAGGCGGCGGCCAAACTCCCGGTGACCTGGGAGATGTCGTTCCTGTACGCGGTGGTGTTCGGCGGTTTCGTGGCCTTCAGCAACTATCTGCCCACGCTCATCAAAACGGTGTACGGGTTCTCCGCGGTGGACGCGGGAGCCCGCACGGCGGGGTTCGCCCTGGCCGCGGTGCTGGCGCGCCCGGTCGGAGGTGCGCTGTCCGACCGCATCCCGCCTAAATACGTGGTGCTGGTGTCCCTCGCCGGAACCGCGCTGATGGCCACCGTCGCGGCCTTCGAACCACCGCCGGATCTGTGGTCGGCGGTCACGTTCATCGCCCTGGCGCTCTTCCTCGGCGTCGGAACCGGTGGCGTGTTCGCCTGGGTGGCACGTCGTGCACCGGCGAAGTCCGTCGGTTCGGTCACCGGAATTGTCTCTGCCGCAGGTGGTCTCGGCGGCTACTTCCCACCGTTGGTGATGGGTGCGACGTATGACCCGGTGGGCAACGACTACACGATCGGTCTGTTGTTGTTGGTGGCCACCGCGGTGATCGCGCTGGTCTTTACCGCGGTGCGACTGCACACCCGCGAACCGGATGCGGCGAAGGGAGCCCCGGTGTGAGAACGCCGCGTATCGGTGGAGCTGCCGAGGAACTGTTGGCGCGCAGCGGCCGTTTCTTCACTCCCGGAACGATCTCCCCGGATGCGCGCACCGTCAGCCATCGCGGTGGTCGGGACGGTGACGTGTTCTACCGCGACCGGTGGAGCCACGACAAGGTAGTGCGCTCCACGCACGGTGTCAACTGCACGGGGTCGTGTTCGTGGAAGATCTATGTCAAGGACGGGATCATCACCTGGGAGACCCAGGAAACCGATTACCCCTCGGTGGGCGCCGACCGCCCCGAGTACGAGCCACGGGGCTGCCCGCGCGGGGCGGCGTTCTCCTGGTACACCTACTCACCGACCCGGGTGCGATACCCGTACGCGCGGGGCGTGCTGGTGGAGATGTATCGCGAGGCCAGGGGCCGATTGGGCGACCCGGTGCTGGCCTGGGCCGATATCCAGAACGATGCCGACCGTCGGCGGCGGTACCAGCAGGCCCGTGGCAAGGGCGGACTGGTCAGGGTGAGCTGGGCGGAGGCGACCGAGATGATCGCCGCCGCGCATGTGCACACGATCAAGACCTACGGTCCGGACCGAGTCGCCGGGTTCTCGCCGATCCCGGCGATGTCGATGGTCAGCCATGCGGCCGGCTCGCGGTTTGTCGAACTGGTGGGCGGGGTGATGACCTCGTTCTACGACTGGTATGCAGACCTGCCGGTGGCCTCGCCGCAGGTCTTCGGCGATCAGACCGACGTCCCCGAATCCGGTGACTGGTGGGACGCCGCGTATCTGCTGATGTGGGGCTCCAACGTGCCGGTGACCAGGACGCCGGACGCCCATTGGATGGCCGAAGTCCGTTACCGCGGAACGAAAGTGGTGACGATCAGCCCGGACTACGCGGACAACACCAAGTTCGCCGACGAGTGGATGCCCTGCGCCGCGGGCACCGACGGGGCGCTCGCGATGGCCATGGGTCACGTCATTCTTTCCGAATGCTTTGTCGACAAGCAGATTCCATTCTTCACCGACTACGTGCGCACGTTCACCGACCTTCCGTTCCTGATCACGTTGGAGGAGCGCGACGGTGCGCTGGTGCCTGCGAAGAACCTGACGGCCGCCGATCTGGGCCTGGACGTCGAGAATGCCGCCTTCAAACCGGTGCTGTGGGACACCGCGGGTGACTGCGCGGCGGTGCCCAAGGGGTCGCTGGGTTTCCGGTTCGGGGACAGTGGTGCCGGAAGCTGGAATCTGGACCTGGAGAGCCTGATGCCGGCGCTCACCGTGGCCGTCGACGGCGGGCCGACGGCCGAGATCACGTTGCCGCGCTTCGACACCGTCGACGGTCACGGCGCGACCATGGTGCGTGGGGTTCCGGTGCGCCGTATCGCAGACCGCTTGGTGTGTACGGTTTTCGACTTGATGCTCGCCCAGTACGGGGTGGCGCGCCCGGGCCTTCCCGGCGATTGGCCGAGCGGCTATCAGGACGCCGCCACGCCCTACACGCCTGCCTGGCAGGAGGTGATCACCGGGGTCTCGGCATCCCAGGCCATCCGGGTCGCCCGGGAGTTCGCGCGCAACGCCGTGGAGTCCAACGGACGCTCGATGATCATCATGGGCGCGGGGATCTGCCAGTGGTTCCACGGGGACGCCACCTACCGGGCGGTGCTGACGCTGTTACTGCTGACCGGGTCCATGGGACGCAACGGCGGCGGATGGGCCCACTACGTGGGCCAGGAGAAATGCCGACCGGTGACGGGGTGGGCCACCATGGCGATGGCCACCGACTGGTCGCGGCCACCGCGCCAGATGACCGGCACCTCCTACTGGTACGTGCACACCGACCAGTGGCGCTACGACGGCTACCGCGCCGACGCATTGGCCAGCCCGGTGGGTCGAGGCCGGTTCGCCGGTAAGCACACAATGGATGTGCTGGCGTCGGCGACGGCGATGGGCTGGAGCCCGTTCTTCCCGCAGTTCGACCGCTCCAGCCTCGATATCGCCGACGAGGCGTTGGCCGCCGGCCACGACAGCTCGCAGATCGCGGACTACGTGGCCCGCCAACTGGCCGACGGGCATCTCAGGTTGGCCGTCACCGACCCGGACAATCCGGCGAACTGGCCGCGGGTGCTCAACGTCTGGCGGGCCAACCTGCTGGGCTCCTCGAGCAAGGGCAACGAGTACTTCTTGCGGCACCTGCTCGGCACAACCTCCAACGTCCAGGCGACGCCCGCCGAGGCGGAGCTGCGACCTGAGGGCATCACCTGGACCGAAGACATGCCGGAGGGAAAACTGGACCTGTTGATGTCCATTGACTTCCGGATGACATCCACGACCCTGCTCTCCGACGTGGTGCTGCCGGCGGCCACCTGGTACGAGAAGGCAGACCTGTCCAGCACCGACATGCACCCCTATGTGCACGCGTTCAGTCCGGCGGTCGACCCGCCGTGGGAGACCCGATCGGACTTCGAGGCATTCGGGGCGATAGCCCGCACCTTTAGTACCCTCGCGGCCACCCATCTCGGGGTGCGTACCGATGTGGTGCTGGGTACCTTGCAGCACGACACCCCGGCGGCGATGTCCTATCCGTCCGGCACGGAACGAGACTGGCGGGTCACCGGCGAGCTGCCGGTGCCCGGGAAAAGCATGGGACCGGTGACGGTCGTGCAGCGGGACTATCCGTCGATCGCCCAGAAATGGGCCACTCTGGGGCCGCTGGTGGAAACCCTCGGCGTCACCACCAAGGGCGTCACGACCCACCCCGGCCACGAAGTGGCAGAGCTCGCCGGACGGTTCGGTGTGATGGACTCCGGTGTCGCACAAGGTCGACCGGCCGTCACGACCGCGGAGCGGATGGCAGATGTCATCCTCGCGTTGTCCGGGACCTCAAATGGTCGGCTGGCCGTCGAAGGCTTCCGCGCCCTGGAACGGCGGGTGGGGCGCCCGCTGGTGCACCTGGCCGCCGGCAGCGAGGAACGCCGAATCACCTACGCCGACACCCAGGCCCGGCCGGTTCCGGTGATCACGAGTCCGGAATGGTCGGGTAGCGAGACCGGGGGTCGGCGCTACGCCCCGTTCACGGTGAACATCGAAGAGCTCAAACCGTTCCACACGCTCACCGGGCGGATGCACTTCTACGTCGACCACGACTGGCTGGAGGAACTGGGCGAACAACTGCCCATCTACCGTCCGCCGCTGGATATGTCCCGACTGTTCGGCGAACCACGCCTCGGCGAGGAGGGTATCGGCCTGACCGTTCGCTACCTGACCCCGCACTCGAAATGGTCGATCCACTCCGAGTATCAGGACAATCTGTTCATGCTGTCGCTGTCCCGGGGCGGGCCGACCATGTGGATGAGCCCCGCGGACGCCGCCACGATCTCGGTGCGCGACAACGACTGGGTTGAGGCGGTGAACCGCAACGGTGTATTGGTGTGCCGTGTCGTCGTCAGCCACCGGATGCCCGACGGGGTGGTGTACGTCTACCACGCGCAGGAGCGGACGATCGATGTTCCGCTCACCGAAACGACGGGAACGCGTGGGGGCATCCACAATTCGTTGACCCGGCTGCTGATCAAACCCAGTCACCTGGCCGGTGGCTACGCCCAGCATTCCTTCGCGTTCAACTATCTCGGCCCCACCGGCAACCAACGGGACGAAGTGACCGTGGTGCGGCGCCGGTCCCAGGAGGTGCAGTACTGATGAAGGTCATGGCGCAGATGGCGATGGTGATGAACCTCGACAAGTGCATCGGGTGCCACACCTGCTCGGTCACCTGCAAGCAGGCGTGGACCAACCGGGCCGGGACCGAATACGTCTGGTTCAACAACGTCGAAACCCGGCCAGGACAGGGCTATCCGCGAACCTACGAAGATCAGGAACGGTGGCGTGGCGGGTGGCGGCTGGACCGGCGTGGCCGCTTGCGTCTGCGCGACGGCGGTCGGTTCGCCAAGCTGGCGCGGATCTTTGCAAATCCCAAGATGCCCTCGATCGACGACTACTACGAGCCGTGGACCTATGACTACGAGAATCTCATCTCCGCCCCGTTGGGGGATGACATGCCGGTGGCGCCGCCGCGCAGCCTGATCAGCGGGGAGCCGATGAAGGTGTCGTGGTCGGCGGCCTGGGACGACGATCTGGGCGGTTCACCGGAGATCGTGCCCGGCGACCCGGTGCTGCAGCAGGTCAGCGAGAAGGTGCGCCTGGAGCTCGAGCAGACATTCATGTTCTACCTACCGCGGATCTGTGAGCACTGCCTGAATCCGTCGTGTGTGGCCTCGTGCCCGTCGGGAGCCATGTACAAGCGGTCCGAGGACGGCATCGTGCTGGTGGATCAGGACCGCTGCCGGGGCTGGCGAATGTGCGTATCCGGGTGTCCCTACAAGAAGGTGTACTTCAACCACAAGACCGGCAAGGCCGAAAAGTGCACGATGTGCTATCCGCGCATCGAAGTGGGACTGCCGACCGTGTGTTCGGAGACCTGCGTGGGGCGGCTGCGCTACCTGGGCCTGGTGCTCTACGACGTGGACAGGGTTCTCGAGGTGGCCTCGGTGCCCGAAGACAAGGACCTCTACGAGGCGCAGCGTGGCATTCTGCTCGACCCCACCGACCCGGCCGTGGTCGCCGGCGCTCGCGCCGAGGGGATCTCCGATGAATGGATCGAGGCCGCGCAACGATCACCGGTGTATCACCTGATCCAGACGTATCACGTTGCGCTGCCCCTGCATCCGGAGTTCCGCACGGTGCCGATGGTGTGGTACATCCCCCCGCTGTCACCGGTGGTGGACGCGGTCAGTCGAGACGGACACGATGGGGAGGACGCCGGCAACCTCTTCGGCGCCATCGAGGCACTGCGCATCCCCGTCGAATACCTCGCCGGGCTGTTCACCGCGGGCGACACCGCGGTCATCGACGGTGTGCTGCGTCGGCTGGCCGCCATGCGCTCCTATATGCGCGATATCAACCTCGGCAGGCAGACCCGACCCGACATCCCGGCGGCGGTGGGGATGACCGAGGAGCAGATGTACGAGATGTATCGATTGCTGGCGTTGGCGAAATACGAAGAACGTTATGTCATTCCGACCGCGTACAGCTCGGAAGGACCGTCACCGGAGGAACCCGGCTGCGCGCTGTCCTTCGACGGCGGCCCCGGAATGTACGAGTCCGGTCCGTTCGGTGAGGCCAGCGGTGGGCCGATACCGGTGGCAGTCGAGACCTTCCACGCTCTGCAGCACCGGCAGACCACCGAAGGCATGGGTGCCAATGCGGGCAACCCGTCGCGGATCAACCTGCTCAACTGGGACGGCCGCGGAGTGCCACCCGGGATCTTTCCGCAAGGCCGGTCATGAGGCCGGCAGACAGGGGTGCCCGAAGGGGATCGGTACCCCTGCAGGATCGTGTGGTGTGGCAGGCGGTTTCGTTGCTGCTGGCCTATCCCGACGAAGGTCACGGTGTGCGGCTGGACACGGTGCAGTCGTTGCTGGCGCACCTGGACGGGGAGCCACGCCTGCTCGTCGGCCGAACGCTCGGTGAGCTACGCGACCAGGATGCGATGACCGTGGCCCGTCGCTACGTCGAGACGTTCGACCTGAGTCGGCGCCGGGCGCTGCTGCTCACGTACTGGACCGCAGGCGATACCCGCAACCGTGGGATGCAGATGCTGGCCTTCGCGCACGCTTATCGGGCTGCCGGCACAACGCCGCCTGCCGGTGAGGCGCCCGATCACCTGCCGGTGGTTCTGGAATTCGCCGCGACGGTGGATCCGCGGGCCGGTCGCGAGTTGCTGGTCGAGTATCGGGTACCCATCGAAGTCCTTCGCCGGGCGCTCGCCGAGGCCGATTCCCCGTACGCGCACGCTGTCGCGGCGGTGTGCGCCACGCTGCCGGCCGCCGGTGAGGAACAGGTGTGCCGGCTGCGTACCGCGGGTGCGCCGGTGGAATCTGTTGGCCTGCAGCCGTTTCAACTGACTGTTCCGCCGCGGCGCACTTCGGGGGGTTTGTGAGATGTCGGGCTGGGTGGTTTTCTGGGACGTGGCGCCGTACGTGACGTTGGCGATCGTGGTCATCGGCACCTGGTGGCGCTACCGTTACGACAAATTCGGCTGGACCACCCGGTCGTCGCAACTCTACGAATCCCGACTGCTGCGGATCGGCAGCCCGCTGTTTCACTTCGGGATGCTCGTGGTCATCATCGGCCACGTCATCGGGCTGGTGATCCCGCAGTCATGGACCAGCCGTGTGCTCAGTGACCACCTCTACCATCTGCAGGCGGTCATCCTCGGCGCAGCCGCCGGGGTGGCCACCCTGGTCGGGGTTGCGCTGCTCATCTATCGCCGCCGCACCCGCGGCCCCGTTTTCCTGGCGACCACCGGCAATGACAAGCTCATGTACCTGGCGCTGGTGTCCGCCATGATCGCCGGTTTCGCATGCACGGTGATCGGGGCGACTCCGTCGGGCGCCGAGCACGACTACCGGGAGACGGTCTCACCGTGGTTTCGCTCGATCTGGATTCTGCGACCCCGCGGCGATCTGATGGTGCAGGCGCCGCTGCAGTTCCACATCCATGTCCTGATTGCGCTCGTCCTGTTCTGTCTGTGGCCGTTCACCCGGCTGGTGCACGTGTTCAGCGCGCCCATCGGATATCTGTTCCGGCCCTACATCGTCTACCGCAGCCGGGACGTGGCCGCGGGCAACGAGCTGGTGGGGTCCCGCCCGCACCGCCGAGGCTGGTGAAAGCACACACCAAATCGGGACCTTTGACTCTGCCACGCGGTACCGTCCAGCCGGAGACTGAGACAGAAACCGCCGCCGCGTGCGCCCGGCCAGAGAAAGGTGACGACCATGTCGAACACCCAGCAACTCGACGTCCTCAACCACCGGCAGTGCCTGGATCGGTTGGCGCGGGTACGGGTCGGCCGCTTGGTGTTCACCGAGGATGGCCTGCCGACCATTCAGCCGGTCAACTTCCGGGTCTGGCGCGACGAGGTGGTGATCCGGGTGGCCGGCGGGCCCAAACTCGAGGCGGCCACCGCCAACCAGGTGGTGGCCTTCGAGGCCGACGTGCTCGATCCCGATCTGCGCAACGGCTGGAGCGTCACGGTCGTGGGTCATGCCGAACCCATCACCGGGATCGATGATCTGGTGGATGTCGCCGGAACATTCATCGAGCCGTGGGTGCAGGGTCGTCGGGATCATTTCATCCGGATCCGGACCGATCGGATGACGGGGCGGGAGTTCCGGGAGGAGGCCGTTCCGCATTACAAGCCATGATGGGGAGATGCCGGTGGTGAAGGTGTTCCTGGTCGACGACCATGAAGTGGTCCGACGGGGTCTGATCGAGCTGCTCGGATCCGATCCCGACCTCGATGTCGTCGGCGAAGCGGGCACCGTCGCCGAGGCGCTGGCCCGTATACCCGCGGCCCAGCCCGATGTGGCGGTGCTCGATGTGCGGTTGCCCGACGGCAACGGCATCGAATTGTGCCGCGATCTACTCTCGGAGCTGCCGGATCTGCGCTGCCTGATGTTGACCTCGTTCACCTCCGACGAGGCCATGCTCGACGCGATCCTGGCCGGCGCCAGCGGGTATGTGGTCAAGGACATCAAGGGTCTCGAACTCGCCACGGCGATCAAGGATGTCGGCGCGGGCCGCTCCCTGCTGGACAATCGGGCCGCGGCCGCGCTGATGGCCAATCTGCGCGGTGCCGCCGACCGTGACGATGACCCGTTGACCGGGCTCACCGACCAGGAGCGCACCCTGCTGCACTTGCTGTCGGAGGGTCTGACCAACCGGCAGATCGCCGCGCGCATGTTCCTCGCGGAGAAGACGGTGAAGAACTACGTCTCCCGGCTGCTGGCCAAGCTGGGCATGCAACGCCGAACGCAGGCAGCGGTTTTCGCGTCCAAGCTGGAGCAGCAGGTCAGACCACCGAGAAGCTGACCGTGTGCCAGCCGGTCGCCCCGTCCGGGATGACGTCGGCGCGGTCGCCGGTCTGCACGTAGCCGGTGTTGTCGGTGGCGCGCACCGCGATGAGATGCGGCCCGGGCCGGTCGGCCTGCCAGTCGAAACTCCACAGCCGCCAGGTGTCATCGGAATAGGCCGCGCCCAGGGTGGCCGGCTGCCACGGACCCTCGTCGATGCGGACCTCCACGGCGCGCACCCCGCGGGGCTGCGCCCAGGCCACGCCACCGAAGCGGACCGGTCCGGTCGGGACGTCCTGTCCGCTGCGGGGGACGTCGATACGTGACTGGGTCTTGATCGGGCCACGCTCGGACCAGCCCAGCGGCGTCCAATAGCCTTCGGCCTTGTCGAATCTCGTCAGTTCCAGATCGACCACCCACTTGGTGGCCGAGACATAGCCGTACAGACCCGGCACCACCAGGCGCGCCGGGTAGCCGTGCTCGATGGGCAATGGCTGCCCGTTCATGGTGATGGCCAGCAACGAATCCCGGTCGTCGGTCATCGCCTCGGTCGGCGTGCCGGCGGTGAACCCGTCTCTGGAGGTGGAGAGCACCATATCGGCGTCGGGCGAGATGCCGGCCGCGGCCAGCAGGTCCCGGACGCGGTAGCCGCCCCAGAGCGCGTTGCCGACGAGGTCGCCGCCGACCGGATTGGACACACACGCCAGCGTGACCATCTGCTCGATCAGTTCGAACTGTTCGAGATCGGCGAGCGTGAAGGTCTTTTCGTTGTCGACCATGCCGTGAATCCGCAGTTTCCACCCCTCGCGGGACAGCTGCGGCACGCTCAACGCGGTGTCGATCCGGTAGAAGTCGGCGTTGTCGGTGACGAACGGTGTGATGTCCACACCGGTGGGCTGCACCCCCGGCGGGACCGGCGGCGCCGGCTTGGCGATCGTCGGCGGTGTGAACGCGGCGCGATCATCGGCCACCGAATGCACCCGCCGCGACCACACCGAGCCGATCGCCGCACCGAGCACGCCGAGTCCGAGCAGTCCGAGCGCGGCCAACGAGAGCCGACGGCCCGGGTCGGTTTCGGCCGATTCGTGGGCGGTTTCGTCGCTGAGCCGACCGGAGGTCAAAAATCGCAGCGCGAGGATGCCGGCAAGGCCGCCGACGGCGGTCGGAATCACGTCGACGGGTGCGGCACCGGACCGTGACAGGACGGCCACACAGCCGGCGGTGGCCGCGGCCGCGAACATGACGGTGCCGATCGGCACCCGGCGACGCTCGGCCAACCCGGCGATCGCGGCCAGCACGGCGATGGCCAGCAGCACCGCCACCGCCAGGAAGAGCTTGTCGGAGGTGCCGAACGTCTGGATCGCCCACTCTTTCACCGGGCCCGGGGTGAGGTCGATGACCGTGGAGCCGATGGCGTTGCGGGCGTCGGCGGAGGAACCGAGCGGAACGGCAACCAGTGCGCTGACGCCGAGGGTGACCGCGGCGGCGGCGATTCCGCTGAGAATCCGGGTGCCGGGGGTGGGGGAACTCACGCCATCCACGCTAGACCAGCGATGCCGCCGAAAGCCTTACCGTAGTGTGACGGCTGAACGTGACGTTACATTCTGACCGCAATATGGAAAGGTAGCCAGATGGAGATTTCGGGCAAGAAGGCCGTGGTGGTCGGCGGGGCATCGGGCTTCGGTCGCGCCACCGTGGAGGCACTGGCCAAGCGTGGGGCGAGCGTGGCGATCCTCGACCGGCCCCAGTCCAAGGGTCGCGAGGTGGCCGACCAGGTCGGCGGAGCGTTCTACGAGGTCGATGTCACCGACTTCGACGGCACCGAGCAGACGTTGGCCAACGCGGTCTCCGATCTCGGTGGCCTGCACATCGCGGTGACCACCGCCGGGGGCGGCATCGGCGAGCGCACCGTCAAGAAGGACGGCCCGCACAGTCTCGAATCCTTCCGCCAGTCCATCGATCTCAACCTGATCGGCACCTTCAACATCAGCCGGCTGGCGGCCTGGCACATGAGCAAGAACGAGCCCGTCGACTCCGAGGACGGGGGCGAGGCCGAAGAGCGTGGTGTCATCATCAACACCGCCTCCATCGCCGCGTTCGAGGGTCAGATCGGCCAGGTCGCCTACACCGCGTCGAAGGCGGCCATCGCCGGCATGTGCCTGACGATGGCCCGTGATCTGGGCAGCCTGGGCATCCGGGCACTGGCCATTGCGCCCAGCCTGTTCGCCACCGGGCTGACTGAAGGGATCCCGGATGAGTTCGCCACTGTGCTGACCAAGGACGCCGCGTTCCCCAAGCGTCTGGGCAAGCCGGCGGAGTACGCCAAGCTCGCCGTGGCGATCGTGGAGAATCCGATGCTCAACGGCCAGTGCATCCGCCTGGATGCCGGGCAGCGCTTCGCCCCCAAGTAGACGTTGCGGATTCGGCGCGTTCGCGGTCGCCCACCGGCCGCGAACGCGCCGAAATGGCACGTGGATGAACTCCTGTCCAAGTTGCCGTTTTGGCGGCTAGTGTTTGCCCATGAAGATCAAGATCATGGCTACCGCGGCGGCCGTCCTGATGGTCTCGGCATGCGGATCACCCAAGCCGGAGATTCCCTCCCAGCCCCAGCAGAAGGGCTCCCCGCCCGACGCCGGCAGCATCACCATCGAGGGTGACGCGTCCGAACCCGTCAACCAGATCGCGATCCGGGCGATCGCCGACCTGGAGCAGTACTGGGGCGAGAACTTCCCGGAGCTCTACGGCGAGGATTTCGAGCCGATCTCCGGTGGCTACTACGCCATCGCCGACGGCAGCGCGGCGCCACCGTGCACCACCGAACCCGAAGAGGTTGCCGGCAACGCGTTCTACTGCGGAAGCGAAGACGTGGTCGCCTGGGACGCCAAATACCTGCTGCCCGACCTGCAGTCCCGCTTCGGCGAGTTCGTCATCCCGGTGGTGATGGCGCACGAGTTCGGGCACGCCGTGCAGGCCCGGTCGAACTTCACCGCGCGCACCGTGACCCGGGAGTTGCAGGCCGACTGCTTTGCCGGTGCGTGGGCGCGGCACGCCCAGGACGACGGCGTCTTCGAGGTCACCAGCTCCGGGCTCGACTCCGCTCTGGCCGGTGTGCTCGACCTGCGGGACAACCCGGGCACCGCCAAGACCGATCCGGACGCCCACGGCAGCGGATTCGACCGGGTCGGAGCATTCCAGGACGGCTTCGACAACGGGCTGGACCGGTGCAAGGAGTACCGCGACGACGAGCCGATGGTGCTGGCGTTGCCGTTCAACAACATCGCCGACGCCGCCGCCGAGGGCAACGCGCCGTACGACTCGATCGTCAACGGGGTGCCCTACGACCTGGAGGACTACTGGACTCAGCTGTATCCGGAGCTCACCGGCGGCCAAGCCTGGACGCCCGTCGCGGGGCTGGCCGCGTTCGACCCGGCCGACCCGCCGATGTGCGGTGACCAGTCGGCCGAGGGATACTCGCTGTTCTATTGTGTCCCAGACGATTACGTGGGGTGGGACAACGTCGAGACCATGCCCGAGGTGTACCGCCAGGGCGGGGACTATGCCGTCTCCACTCTGCTGGCGACCCAGTACGGGCTGGCCGCGCTGACCCGCCTGGGCGACGAGTCCGACGAGAAGACGTCCACCCTGCGCGCGGACTGCCTGGCCGGCGGATACACCGCCAGCGTGATCCTGCACAACCGCGCCGAGACGAGTTCCTGGTCCATCTCACCGGGGGACCTCGACGAGGGGATCAAGGCGCTGCTGGTGTTCCGCGGGGACGGCGATGCCGAACGGCAGGGCGCCGGGACCGACCGGGTGCGGGCGTTCCGCGAGGGCGTCATCAACGGCGCGGAAAGCTGCCTGGACTACCAGAACTGACACTCAGCGGTAGGTGTCGAAGCCGAGCTTGACAGCCAGCGCCAGGCCCGCGACGGCGATCAGCAGGCGCAGCGGCGTCGCCGGTGCGTGCCGCACCACGATGGGGCCCAACCGGGATCCGATCAGGCACCCGACGCCCATCGCTGTCACCGCCGGCCAGTGCACCGGCGCCACGACCGCGAAGACCAGGGCGGCAACGCCATTGGCGGCGCCGAGCACCACGTTCTTGGTGGCATTCGCATGGGCCAGGGTGACGCCGCCGGTGCGTAGGAACAACGCCAGGAGCAGCACACCCGCTGCGGCGCCGAAGAATCCGCCGTAGACACAGATGACACCGACGGTGACGCCCTCGGCGATGTGCCGCGCTGCCGTGGGCGCGGCGCCGACATCCTTGCCGCGCGGCAGCGCGATGGCGATCGCCGCGACCGCCAGCAGGACGGGGACCATGTTCTCGAAACCCTCGGCGGGGATGGAGAGCAACAGCACCGCCCCGGCCAGCCCGCCGAGGACGGCCATCGGGACCAGACGCCTGAGTGTCGGCCCCTGCCCGGCGAGCTCGGGCAGCGACCCGCGCACCGAACCGAAGGCGTTGAACACCAGCGCCACCGTGTTCGTCACGTTCGCGCTCACCGGCGGCAGCCCGACCATCACCAGCGCCGGGTAGGTCGACACCGAGGCCAGACCGGCAATGCTGCCAGCCAGCCCACCGCCGACACCGGCGGCGATCAGCAGCCCGATCTCCCACCACGTCACCGGGAACATCCTTAACTATTCAAAGGAGTTGCGCGCACCCGGCCAACAGGTCTAACCTCGGCGATCGTGCATCTCCTTCTCGTAGTAGCCAGCACCCGCAGCGGGGTCTGATCCAGACCGACCCCCCGCTGTGGGTCGGAAGCTACTACCCGTCGGTCGCTCCCTTTGAGCAGAGAAGACCGGCACATGACCTCCCAGATCACCACCATCACGAGCCCCCGGTTCGCGGACTTCTTCGACGCACCCCTGCCGCGTGGGTTGCGTGACCTGGCCGCCGACATGTCCTGGGACGACGTCGCGGACACCTTCGGGTCCAGCGCCGGGCCGGTGCGCCTGGCCACCTGGGAGAAGGGTGAGCGCACGAGCGGCGGGCATACCCACACCTATCGGGCCGCCATCGCCATCGGCGATCGCGCCGTCATGTCCTCGGCCACCGCGTCGGGCCCGCTCGCCGCGCTGACGGCGATGCTCTACGAGCGCGGGATTGCCGTCGAGATGCTGAACTTCCACCAGCTGCGGGCCGGCGGCCAGACCGCGACGTTCATCCGCGGCACCGACGGTGTGCACACCGAGTGGGCGATCGGCTGGTCGGAGTGCCCCAACCAGTCGGCGCTGCGTGCCGTGATCGCCTGTGCGAACCGGCTGCTGGCCGACTGAGCGCGCCGACAAAGCCGCGCCGAAACAGCATTCCGGACGGGAAAGTACGAGAGGTGCCCGTCCGGAATGCTGTTTCGGCGGTAAGGGTCAGAGCGGTCGCAGGATGACCGGCATACCGTCCATCGGCACCGGCATCCCGGCGTAATCCAGCTTGGCCCGGTAGCCCGGGTAGGGCGGCTCGAGGCGGTACTTGCGCAGCAGACGGTGCATGACGGTCTTGATCTCCAGCTGCCCGAAGACCATGCCGATGCACTTGTGGGCGCCGCCGCCGAACGGGGCGAACGCGTAGCGGTGGCGCTTGTGCTCGTTGCGGGGCTCGGCGAAGCGGGCCGGGTCGAACTTCTCCGGATCGGTCCACAGCTCCGGCAGGTGATGGTTGATCGACGGCCAGGTCACCACGTTGGTGCCGGCCGGGATGAAGTGGCCGAGCAGATCGGTGTCGCGCACGGTGGAGCGCACGTTGAACGGCAGCGGGGTGACCATGCGCAGGCATTCGTTGATCACCAGGTCGTAGGTTTCCAGCTTGTCCAGGGCCTCGATGTCCAGCGGCCCGTCGCCGATGCGCTCGGACTCCTCGCGGCAGCGTTCCTGCCATTCCGGATTGGCCGCCAGGTGGTAGGCCATGGTCGTCAGGGTCGAGGTCGAGGTGTCGTGCGCGGCCATCATCAAGAAGATCATGTGGTTGACGATGTCCTGGTCGCTGAAGGTGTTGCCGTCTTCGTCGGCGGTGTGGCACAGCACCGTCAGCATGTCGGTGCTGTCGGAATTGCGCTTCTCCTTGACCCGCTCCTCGAAGTACTGGTCGAGAACCTTGCGGGCCTGCAGCCCGCGCCACCACTTGAACGGCGGCACGCCGGTGCGGATGATGGCGCCACCGGCCCGGGTGGTCATGGTGAACGCGTCGTTGACCTTGGTCACCAGTTCCTTGTCGGTGCCGGGCTCGTGGCCCATGAACACCACCGACGCGATGTCCAGCGTCAGCTCCTTGACCGCCGGATAGAACAGGAAGCGGGCGTCGTTCTCCACCCAGTCGTTGGCGATGACGGCCGAAGCCACCCGGTCGATGTGCCCGACGTAGCCGGTCAGCCGGGACCGGGTGAAGGCCTCCTGCATGATGCGGCGGTGGAACATGTGCTCGTCGAAGTCGAGCATCATCAGGCCGCGGTTGAAGAACGGGCCGATGACCGGATCCCAGCCCTTCTGCGAGAAGTCCTTGTTGCGGTTGGAGAACACCGCCTGGGTGGCATCGGGTCCGAGGGCGGCGACGCTGGGCAGCGCGGGGGAGTAGGCGTAGTGCACCGGGCCGAACTTGCGGTACACCTCGAGCAGATACTCGGGTCCGGCGCGGAACGTCTCGATCATGTGGCCCAGGATCGGCACGCCGGAGTCACCCATCACCGGCTTGAGTCCGCTGCCCGCCGGCGGCTCGGCCAGCACGAACTGCTTGAAATCGTGCTGGCGCAGCCGCTTCTCGACGGTGCCGAGCCCCGGCATGTTGTTCAGCGTGGGCGTGAGCCGGCGCTTGGCCTGTTCGAGCAGATAGGCCGGGGTGTTGATGGTGTTGGTGGTCGGCACAGTCGGGGCTCCTCACACTGATATGCGGACACAGACCTGTGGTCGATGTCACGTGTGCGTCCATCCTGTATGGCCAACTTGACGCATGTCAAGTTGGCCATACAGGATCGCGCCGGATGCGCTCAGCGGATGGGGCGCAAGATGATTGGCATACCGTCCATCGGTACCGGCATGCCGCCGTTGTCCCATTTCGGGGTGTAGCCGGGCTTGACCAGTTCCAGTCGGTAATTGCGCAGCATCCGGTGCACGATCGTCTTGATCTCCAGCTGCCCGAACACCATGCCGATGCACTTGTGGGCGCCGCCGCCGAACGGGGCGAACGCGTAGCGGTGTTTCTTGTGTTCGCTGCGGGGCTCGGCGAACCGGTCCGGGTCGAACTTGTCCGGCTCGGTCCACAGCTCCGGCAGCCGGTGGTTCATCCCCGGCCAGGTCACCACATTGGTGCCGGCGGGCACGTAATAGCCGAGCAGGTCGGTATCGCGCACCGTTTGGCGCATGTTGAACGGCAGCGGGGTGACCATCCGGAGCGACTCGTTGATGACCAGATCCAGGGTTTCCAGCTTGTCCAGGGCCTCGATGTCCAGCGGTCCGTCGCCCAGGCGGTCGGACTCGTCGCGGCACCGTTGCTGCCACTCCGGGTTCGCGGCCAGGTGGTAGGCGATGGTGGTCGTCGTGGAGGTCGAGGTGTCGTGCGCGGCCATCATCAGGAAGATCATGTGGTTGACGATGTCCTCGTCGGAGAACGAGTTACCGTCCTCGTCGGTGGTGTGGCACAGCACCGACAACATGTCGGTGCCGCCCGAATTGCGGCGTTCCTTGATGCGCTCGACGAAGTAGTCCTCCAGCACCTTGCGAGCGCGCAGCCCCTGCCACCACTTGAACGGCGGCACACTGAACCGCAGAATCGCGCCGCCGGAGCGGGTGGTGGTGGCGAAGGCGTCGTTGACCTTGGTGACCAGTTCGTGGTCCTCGCCGGCATGCTCGTGGCCCATGAACACCACCGAGGCGATGTCGAGGGTCAGTTCCTTCATGGCGGGGTGGAACAGGAACCGCGCGTCGTCGGTCGGCCAGTCCGCGACGACGCTGGTGGCGACGTGGTCGAT
The DNA here is from genome assembly GCF_001644575.1 of Mycobacterium adipatum. Classification (NCBI taxonomy): domain Bacteria; kingdom Bacillati; phylum Actinomycetota; class Actinomycetes; order Mycobacteriales; family Mycobacteriaceae; genus Mycobacterium; species Mycobacterium adipatum. Next base: position 4,400,998 of record NZ_CP015596.1, on the reverse strand, counting down.
GTGCTCGACGTAGCCGGTCAGCCGGGTGCGGGTGAAGGCCTCCTGCATGATGCGGCGGTGGAACATGTGTTCCTCGAAGTCGAGCATCATCAGGCCGCGGTTGAAGAACGGGCCGATGACCGGATGCCAGCCCTTCTGGGAGTAGTCCTTGTTGCGGTTGGAGAAGATGGCCTGGGTCGCGTCGGGGCCGAGTGCGACGATCGACGGCAGGATCGGCGAGTCGGCGAAGGTCACCGGTCCGCGGGTGTTGTAGAGGTGCACGGCGAAGTCCGAACCGGACCGGAACATCTCGACGATGTGACCGAGCAGGGGCAGTCCCGAGTCGCCGGTGATGGCCTTGAGGTCGCTGCCCGGTGGCGGTTCGGCCAGCGTGTGCTGTTTCCACTCGTGCTCCAACAGGCGCTGCTCGAGCAATCCCATGCCGGGAATGGTGTTGACGGTGGGCGTGAAGCGGCGTTTGGCCTGGTCGAGAAGGTAGGCCGGGGTGCTGATGGTCGTCTTGGACATGTCGCGGTCAACGCTCCTGGAGGAAAGGCCGGGGTTAAGGCTGCCGACTGTGGTGGATCTCACTCTGTAAACCCATCCTGTATGTGAAACTTGACGCATGTCAAGTTTTGTTCTGGCGTGGCGCGGTGCCAAGGTTTAATGCCATGAGCGCCATGCCCGAAACGGAATCCGAGACTCGGCGCAGTCGCGGGGACCGCCAACGCGATGCGATCGTCAAGGCGGTGCGTGAGCTGCTGGGCACCAAACCCTTCGCCGACCTGTCGGTCAGCATGATCAGCGAGCGCGCCGGCGTGGCCCGATCGGGCTTCTACTTCTACTTCGACTCCAAGTACGAGGTGCTGGCGTGCATCGTCAAGGAGGCGTTGGCCGAACTCGACGTGCTGACCCACAACTTCGCGCCGCGGGATCCGGGTGAGTCGCCCGCCGCGTTCGCCAAACGGATGGTCGGCAGTGCGGCGGCGGTCTTCGCGACCAATGACCCGATCATGGCGGCCTGCACCGCCGCGCAGGCCACCGACAAGCAGATCGCGGCCATCATGAACGATTTCGAGGATCTGGTGATCGCCAAGATCGTCGGTGTCGTCGAGGACGAGGTGGCCAAGGGCACCCGGCCCATCTCCGAGGACATCCCGGCGTTGGTCCGCATGCTGACCGCGACCACCGCGATGACCCTGTCGCATGACGCGGCGTTCGTCGGCCGCGGTACCGACCCCGAACGGGCGATCGATGTGCTGGAACGACTGTGGCTGAACGCCCTGTGGGGAACCGCGGCGTCCTGGGAGGACTGAGTCGGTAGGGTCGATTCATGGGGCAGACAGGCTTTGCGGGGAAACGTGTTCTGCTCACCGGCGCGGCGAGCGGCATCGGCCGCGCTGTCGCCCTGAATCTGGCGCGCCAGGGTGCTGAGCTCTATCTCACCGACCGCGATGGCGAGGGCCTGGCCACCACCGTGGTCGACGCCCAGGCGCTCGGTGCTCAGGTGCCCGCACACCGGGCGCTCGACATCTCCGATTTCGATGCCGTTTCCGCCTTCGGTGCCGACATTCATTCCGCGCACGGCGCGATGGACATCGTGATGAACATCGCCGGGATCTCGGCATGGGGAACCGTGTCCACACTGACCCATCAGCACTGGAAGTCGATGGTCGACGTCAACCTGATGGGGCCGATCCACGTGATCGAGACCTTCGTGCCGCCGATGGTGGCGGCCCGGCGCGGAGGTCACCTGGTCAACGTGTCCTCGGCGGCCGGGATCGTCGCGCTGCCTTGGCATGCCGCCTACAGCGCCAGCAAGTACGGCCTGCGCGGGCTGAGCGAGGTGTTGCGGTTCGATCTTGCGCGGCACCGCATCGGGGTGTCGGTGGTGGTGCCGGGTGCGGTGAAAACTCCACTGGTGCAAACGGTTCACATCGCCGGCGTGGATCGTGAGGATCCTCGGGTGGCCAAGTGGGTGGATCGGTTCGCCGGGCACGCGGTGTCCCCGGAGAAGGCCGCCGAGAAGATCCTGGCCGGCGTGCGGCGTAACCGGTTCATGGTCTACACCTCACCGGATATCCGCGCGCTGTATGCATTCAAGCGCGCCGCGTGGTGGCCCTACAGCGTGGCCATGCGCCGGGTGAACGTGGTGTTCACCCGGGCGCTGCGCCCCAAGCCCCGCGGCTAGGCCGGAGCCAGATCGCCGCCGGGCGCCGGCGCGAATTCGGGGGCGCTCGGCGATCCGGTCTTCGTGGTGGTCGTCGTCGTCGTCGTCGTGGTGGTCGTCGTGGTGGTCGAGACCGGCGCCACCGTGGAGGTATCTGCCGGCTCCGCGCCGTTCGAACAGCCCGACAGTGCCAAAGCCACGGCGACGGTGCCCAGGGTGCGCATCTTCATGGGTGTCGATGGTAGGTGTTCAGCGCTTCCCCCAGTCCCAGGGCGGCGCGGTCAGCATGGTCTGACCCGCGACGCGGGTCTCGCCCCATTCCTTGATCAGCTCCACCGTCAGGGCGTCTGCGACGGCCAGCCGTTCCTGCATGCCGCCGGAATGGGTGACCACGACGACCTGCGTGTTGGCGGCGGCTGCGCAGATCATCGCCGCCAGCGGCGGAATGAGGTCGGGGTGCAGTGAGGTCTCGGGCTCGTTGAGCACCATCAGCGAGGGCGGTCGGGGGCTGAACAGCGCTGCGCCCCAGAGCAAGAACCGCAGGGTGCCGTCGGAGAGCTCGGCGGGCTTGAGCGCACGCAACATACCGCGCTGGCGCAGCTGCAACTCGAACAGTCCGTCGTTGTCTGTGACGGAGATGGTGGCGCCGTCGAACGCATCGGCGACGGCACGGGCGAGATCATCATGGCCCACCTCGATGATGGTTTGCAGCGCGGCGGCAAGGTCAGCACCGTCGTCGGAGAGCACCGGGGTGCGGGTGCCCACGCGGGGCTGGCGGGCCGGGGCCGCGGCGTCGACGCGGAATCCGTCGTAGAACCGCCAGCCGCGCAGCCGATCCCGCACCGCGTTGAGTTCCGGAAGTGCACCCGCGTACTCGGCGAGCACACTGTGATGGGCGGGCAGTGCCCGGGTCAGTTCGGTGAACCCGCGCCCGGTGTCATCGGCCACCTCGGCATAGTCACCCTGGCGCCGGACCAGGGCGGAGGAGGGTCGCAGCCGCGGACCGGCGAACACCGCCTCCCGCTTGATCTCGGGATCGCGGCTGAACATCGAGCGGAACCCCGAGGACTGCGGCAGCCCGAGGTCCACGAGATAGCCCAGATCGTCTGAGGCGAAACCGAGTTCGAGGGAGACCGGCCGAGTGCGGGTGGTCCCCTCGGTGACACCGGTGCGACGTGCCCCCGTCGTCTGTTCGGGGCCGGCCCACAACACCGACTGCAGCCCGCCCTCACGGGCCAGTGAGCCGATCACCTCGCCGCGACCGCAGTCCGCGAGCAGCATCAGCGCGCGATACACCGAGGACTTGCCGGTGCCGTTGGCGCCGGTGACGACGGTCAGCGGGCCCAACGGCAGCACGAGGTCCCGCAAGGAACGGTAGCCGCGAAAGGCGACGGTGCTCAGCACGGCATCTCCAGTTCCAGGCGCACCCCGAGCAACCGGACGGGACGGTCGAGGGCGAAATCGTGCAGCAGGGCCAGCGCCTGCGCGGTGATGGTGGCCGGGTCGGTCCCGGGCGCAGTCAGCTTGCGGATCTTGGTCCGAGTGAAGAACGTACTGGTACGCACCGTTACCGCCACCCGGCTCACGGTGCGACCCTCGGCGGTGATCTCGGCGAGTGTGCGTGTAGTCATATCAGTTACCGCGCTGTCCATTTCGGCGGGATCGGTGATGTCGTGCGGGAAGGTCACCACATGGCTGCGCGATCGCGGTACCCACGGCTGTGAGCTGACCTCGGTATCGCCACCGCCCTTGGCCAGCAACAGAATCCCCAAACCCTTTTGGGGCCGAAGGTCTCCGTCAGCCTGCCGGCGTCGGTGGCGGCGAGGTCGGCAACCGTGTGGATGTCCATCGCGGCAAGCCGTTTGGCGGTCTTGGGGCCCACTCCCCAGAGTGCGTCGACGGGTCGGTCGCCCATCAGTGCCATCCAGTTCCCGACCGTCAGCACGAATACCCCTGCCGGTTTGCCGAACCCGGTGGCCACCTTGGCGCGCTGTTTGTTGTCGCTGATACCGACCGAGCAGGACAACCCGGTCTCGGCGGCGATGACAGCGCGGATCTGCTCGGCGAGGGCGACGGGATCGCTGACGTCGGCCCCGAGGTAGGCCTCGTCCCAGCCCCAGACCTCCAGCGGGTGGCCGAGGTCGCGCAACAGGCCCATCACCCGCTCGGAGGCCGCGTCGTAGGCGTCTGGGTCCGACGGCAGAAAGGTGGCATCCGGGCATTTGCGGGCCGCGACACGCAGTGGCATCCCGGCGTGTACGCCGAATGCACGTGCCTCGTAGGAGGCGCAGGTGACGACCTTGCGCGCCTCGGTGGGGTCACCGCTGCCGCCGACGATGACGGGCTGCCCGACCAGTTCGGGGTGGCGCTGGAGTTCGACCGAGGCCAGGAACTGGTCCAGGTCGACGTGCAGTATCCAGTTGCTCACGTGCCGCAGAGCTTGCGGGCCACCGTCTCCCAGGCATCGCCGAGCTGCTCGAGCGTCCGGCCGCGCTCGGTCATCTCGTGTGCGACCCGGTCGGCGTCGAGCAGGGCGGTCAGCGCATCGGCCTGTGCGTCGAGATCGCCGGTGGTCCCTGCGGTTTCGAGCAGGATTCGGACGTGGGTGTGGTGCAACGTCGCCGGCGCGTTGAAGCGGGTGTGCGGATCACGTGCGGCATCGGAGAGCAGCGCGCGGTGGACGTGGACGAATTTGAGCCGGCTGCGTCCGTAGGCCAGCAGCCGTTCCAGCGGCGGCGCGCCCGGTCCCAGCGGTGGTGGGCCGAACATGAACGCCTGCTGTTCGATCACCTCGTCCTCGTCGAGCAGCACGATCATCAGGCCGGAGCGGCTGCCGAAGCGGCGGAACAGGGTGCCCTTGCCGACGCCGGCCTCGGCGGCCACATCGTCCATGGAGACCGCGTCGGCCCCGCGTTCGGCGATGAGTTTGCGGGCGGCGTCGAGCAGCAGCGCACGGTTGCGCGCCGCATCGCCGCGTTCGGCCGGTGCGGCGGTGCTCAGCGGCAGTGCATTCAGCCGGTCGGGGGCGCCCACCCTTGAACTTTAACTCAGCCGGAATTATTCGGACCGTAGTCCGGTTAAGCTGTGTGAGGATCACCCCAGAACACGGAAGGGAACACCACCATGACCGAAAACCAGGTTGGCGCCGAGGCGAAGGTGCTGGTACTCGTCGGGAGCCTGCGCGCCGCCTCGATCAACAAACAACTGGCCGAACTCGCTGTCGAGTCGGCCCCCGAGGGTGTGGCGCTGCAGGTGTTCGATCGCCTCGGTGAGCTGCCGCACTACAACGAGGACATCGACACCGAAGATGTCGCGGAGCCGGTTCGGGCGCTGCGCGCGGCCGCGGCGGCCGCGGGCGCGGCGCTCGTGGTGACCCCGGAGTACAACGGCTCGATCCCCGGCGTGCTCAAGAACGCCATCGACTGGCTGTCGCGGCCGTGGGGAGACGGCGCGCTCAAGGACAAGCCGGTCGCCGTGATCGGCACCGCGCTGGGTGGCTACGGCGGGGTCTGGGCGCATGACGAGACCCGCAAATCCTTCGGCATCGCCGGCCCGCGGGTCATCGAGGATCTGAAGCTGTCGATCCCGTCCAAGACGTTCGGGGACAATCATCCGCGGGAGAACGCCGAGGTCGCCGCGAACGTGCGCGAGGTGGTCGAGAAACTGGCGGCCGAAGTCAACTGAGGCACATTGTTCCGGCCGAAGCCGGCCCCCGCGACTATTCGCAACGCAGGCCAACTCGCGTACGTGGGGCTGCTGGCGGGGTTACATTGAAAACCGCAAGTCGGCTCACGTTGCGGTCCGGACAGCCTGTTCGGGCTCTGTCGATCGAGCCATCGCTGATTTCGGCGGTGCGGAACAGGTCACCCAGGGAGGTCAAGATGCCCCGAAGCGTCGGCGAACGGTACGAGTGCAAGGATTGCGGAGCGGTTCTCGTTTACGAGAAGGCGTGCCCGTGCCCGCCCGGGATGGAGCACAATGAGGTGTGCTGCGGTAAACCAATGACAGAGGTGCAGGGCACGTAACCTGCTGACGCGCCCGAACATTGCCATCGGTTACACCGACCGACGAGTGAGGACCGGGTTGAGCCGCCAAACCGATGCTCACAGGACGTCAGCGATCTGCTCGAAACCGCGACTGCTGGATCAGGCCGAGTCCGCGCAGTTGGTGCTGGTGGGTAGCCACGGCCGGGGCGGATTCCCGGGCATGCTGCTGGGCTCGGTCAGCCGGGCAGTCGTGAACTCGGCACGGACTCGCCCGCGACGTGTACCGGCGCTTCCACCAGGCACGGGGGGTGCCCGTCTTTGGCAACATCGCCGCCAGCGAGCAGCGTCATCACGACGCGGTCGGGCGGCTGCTCAAGCGGTACGGCGTCGAACTCGAAACCGGTGACATTGCTGACCTGTCCGCGGCTGTGGAAGACAGCGACAAGGCGGTCATCCGCCGGGTGTACGAGAACTTGCTCGCCGCATCGGAGAATCATCTGCGCGCATTCGAGAGGCAGACCTCAGGCCGGCCCGTTGGTGGCGGCCGAGGTTGGCGGCCACGCTGGCGCGGCGGGGATGGTTGCGGCGCCACCCGCAGCGGTGGACATGGTGACGGCCAACGCGGTGGACGGGGACGACCCGCCAGGTGAGGCGGTCGTGCCCGTGGCCCGGCATCATCGCGCGCGGATGGCGCTCTCCACCTCGTCCTCGCTGACCTGCTTGGGTCATGGGACAACTGTGCGCGGATCGGCCAGGTGGATCCAGGGTTTCGGCAGATTCGCAGCACGATCTTCCGCGGCTTCGACCCGCGGCCAATTGCGACGGAATCGGGGTCTGACACGGTTTGATTGCCACCAGAGGTGTCGCACCGTGTTCTGCCCTTCGTGAAGGAGTTGCCTTGGGACAGCAATCGATTCTGCGCGCCGCCTCGCTCATCACCATGAATCCTGCTCAGCCGCGCGCCGAGGCCTTGGCGATGGATATGGACTCCGGCGCCATTGTCGCTGTGGGTTCGCTCGCGCAGTGCCAGGCCGCGGCTTTGCACGCTCCTGTGCAGGACCTCGGTCCAGGTGTGCTGATGCCGGGCTTCATTCAGGCACACGACCACCCGGTCCCCGCCGCGGTGCTCTGTGAGCAGCCCGCGCAGTGGATCGCACCGTTCATGGGATTCCCGACCTGGCACGACGTCGAGGCGCTGTTCGATCAGCTCCGTCGTCGGACACCGGCCGGGCAGCCGTTGCTCTTCAATGGTCTCGACCGTCTTCTGCTGTCGATTCCGATGCCTGATCGTGCGAGCCTGGACCGGTACTTCCCCGACCATCCGGTGCTCATCCTCGACATCACCGGCCACGCCGTGTACTTCAACTCGCGCGCCACAGGGTTGTTCGGCTGGATGCACGCCGTACCGCCGAAGGACACTCCGGACGCACGGTGGACCCGGCGACCGGATGGAACCGCGGGGGGTGTCGGGTTCGAAACCCAGGCGACGATGATGACGCTCGGCGCCTTCCTGCCGGGGGTGGTCCAGTCCCCGCTGTTGAATCTCGGTGCGTGGTACTCGACCTTGGCGCGGAACGGCTTCACTGCCGCAGGCGACCTCGGCTTCGTCACCAAACTGCGCGCGCCGATGGAGCACCTCGCAGCGCTGCCGGACTGCCCGGTGCGGTACGCCCTGTACCAGGCCACCTATGACGACGACGCGCACGCGAGCCTGGACTTCGGCGAGTTGTCCGGGATGATCTCCCGGGTCGGATACAAGATATGGATGGATGGCAGTCCGTCCATCGGCACGGCGGCCATCAGCGTGCCCTACCTGGACTCTGCCCGCGCCCGGATCGCGGATGTCCCCGTCGGAACCGTGCCCGGATCGTCGGTCTTGAACTACACGCCGGACGAATTCCTGACGCTGATAGGTCAGTTCGCCGACAAAGATGTCCAGATCGCCACCCACATCGACGGTGACGTGGGCATCGAGGTGGTGCTGGACGGCTACGAACGGGCCTTGCAACGTCACGGACTGTCGGTCACCGATCACCGCTGGCGGGTCGAGCACTTCGCCACGCCCTCCAGGGAACAATGTGTCCGGGCCGGAGCCCTGGGCATCAGCGCCTCGATGTCGCCCTTCCAGGCGCTGTATTGGGGGGACCTCTACGACGGGGTCGTCTTCGAACCGGAATATGGTGCTCGCTGGCAGCCCTATCGCGATGCCTACGACGGCGGCGTTCGACCCACCTTCCACAACGACGGCTATCTTTCGCCCCCGCTGCCCTGGTTGAACATTCAGAACGCCGTGACCCGGCGCAGCGCGTCCGGGACGGTGCATGGTCCCGAGCAGTCGCTGACCCTCGACGAGGCTTTGCAGGCGCACACGATCAATGCGGCCTGGCAGCAGAAGCGCGATCACGAGATCGGCTCGATCGCCGTGGGCAAGCTCGCCGACCTCGCCCTGCTCAACACGGACCCATACACCGTTGATCCTGCACAACTGCAAGACACCATGCAGTTCGAGGGAACGTGGCTGTCGGGTCGTCGCGTGGACCTTGGCCGGTTCATGCAGTCGGTCAAAGCAATCGCCCACCGCCACGATGGAGCCCTGATCCGGGGCGCGCAACCGCATCAGTGCTGACTTTGCTGACCGGCATGTCGGCCGCCGCCGGGCATGTCCGCGGCGGGCGGGCGGTCCGACGCGGGCCGGGCGACGGGCGACACGGCAGCAGCTGTGACGTGCGACACGCCGGGAGCGAGCTTGCGGAAGTCATTACGACCTGGGAATTTCACGAATGTTGTTCAGAACATCTTGTATCTCTTCGGTTTGTCGGACACTAGGTGTAGTGTCTGACGGACCGCGAGGCCCCAATGCTTCAGGAGCCGGCGGAGCAGGAATCGAAAGCGTGTCGGTGCCCCCGGCAACAATAGGTTCAGCTTCCGCGGATCCGGAATTTCCGGGCCCCGCGGTCCGCTGAAACTCAGCAGAGAGCAGTACCCGGTGAGTTGCCGGTGCCCTACAAGCTCTACCCCTTCCACACCCACAGGAGCCGTGCCGCAGATGACCGTCACCGTGTACACCAAGCCCGCGTGCGTGCAGTGCAACGCCACCTACAAGGCGCTGGACAAAGAGGGCATCGCCTACGAGAAGGTCGACATCAGCCTCGACACCGAAGCCCGGGACTACGTGATGGCGCTCGGCTACCTGCAGGCGCCCGTCGTGGTCGCCGGCAATGACCACTGGTCGGGTTTCCGTCCGGACCGCATCAAGGCGCTCGCCGGCACCACGGCCGCGGTTACGGCCTGACACACGACACACCCGACGACCGCGAGGAGGAGACCGTGAGTCATCTCGTGTACTTCTCCAGCGTGTCGGAGAACACCCATCGCTTCGTGCAGAAGCTGGGCTATCCGGCCGACCGCGTCACCCGGATCCCGCTTCACGGCCGTGTCGAGGTGGACCAGCCCTTCGTGCTCGTCCTGCCCACCTATGGCGGCGGCAGGGCCACCCCCGACATCAACAGCGGGGGTTATGTCCCCAAACAGGTCATCGCTTTTCTGAACAATGAGCACAACCGGTCGTTGATCCGCGGTGTCATCGCCGCGGGCAACAACAACTTCGGTGAGGAATTCGCCTACGCGGGCAATGTGGTCTCCGCCAAGTGCGGCGTGCCCTACCTCTACCGCTTCGAACTCATGGGAACCCCGGACGACGTCGATGCCGTCCGTTCCGGCTTGGAAGAATTCTGGAAGGAACAGACGTGCCACCAACCGTCACAGCTGCAGAGCCTGTAACCACCGGCGCTCATGCGCTCCCGGGGGAGACGGACTACCACGCGCTCAACGCGATGCTCAACCTGTACGACCGGGACGGCAACATCCAGTTCGACAAGGATGTGCTGGCCGCGCGGGAGTACTTCCTGCAGCACGTCAACCAGAACACGGTGTTCTTCCACTCGCAAGACGAGAAGCTCGACTACCTGATCGAGAAGGAGTACTACGAGCGCGAGGTGCTCGACCAGTACTCCCGCAACTTCGTGAAGTCGCTGCTGGACCGCGCGTTCGCCAAGAAGTTCCGGTTCCCGACCTTCCTGGGTGCGTTCAAGTACTACACCTCCTACACCCTGAAGACCTTCGACGGGAAGCGCTACCTGGAGCGCTTCGAAGACCGGGTGGTGATGGTGGCCCTGACGCTGGCCGCCGGTGACACCGACCTGGCCGAGAAGCTCGTCGACGAGATCATCGACGGACGGTTCCAGCCGGCCACCCCGACCTTCCTCAACTCGGGCAAGAAGCAGCGCGGCGAGCCGGTGAGCTGCTTCCTGCTGCGCATCGAGGACAACATGGAGTCCATCGGGCGCTCCATCAACTCCGCGCTGCAGCTGTCCAAGCGCGGCGGCGGAGTCGCGTTGCTGCTCACCAACATCCGTGAGCACGGCGCGCCGATCAAGAACATCGAGAACCAGTCCTCGGGTGTCATCCCGATCATGAAGCTGCTGGAGGATTCCTTCTCCTACGCCAATCAGCTCGGTGCGCGCCAGGGTGCCGGTGCGGTCTACCTGCACGCGCATCACCCCGACATCTACCGGTTCCTGGACACCAAGCGGGAGAACGCCGACGAGAAGATCCGGATCAAGACCCTCTCGCTGGGCGTGGTCATCCCGGACATCACCTTCGAGCTGGCCAAGAAGAACGAGGACATGTACCTGTTCTCGCCGTACGACGTCGAGAAGGTCTACGGGGTTCCGTTCGCCGATATCTCGGTCACCGAGAAGTACTACGAGATGGTCGACGACGCCCGGATCCGCAAGACCAAGATCAAGGCCCGCGAGTTCTTCCAGACCCTGGCCGAGCTGCAGTTCGAGTCCGGCTACCCGTACATCATGTACGAGGACACCGTGAACCGGGCGAACCCGATCGCCGGCAAGATCACCCACAGCAACCTGTGCTCGGAGATCCTGCAGGTGTCCACACCCTCGGAGTTCAACGAGGATCTGTCCTACGCCAAGGTCGGCAAGGACATCTCCTGCAACCTGGGTTCGCTGAACATCGCCAAGGCGATGGACTCGCCGGACTTCGCGCAGACCATCGAGGTGTCCATCCGGGCGCTCACCGCGGTGAGCGACCAGACCCACATCTGGTCGGTGCCTTCCATCGAGCAGGGCAACAACAGCTCGCACGCCATCGGGCTGGGGCAGATGAATCTGCACGGTTACCTGGCGCGGGAGCGGATCCACTACGGCTCCGAAGAGGGTGTGGACTTCACCAACATCTACTTCTACACGGTGCTCTACCACGCGCTGCGTGCCTCGAATCTCATTGCGATCGAACGCGGTACGCGTTTCGGGGGGTTCGAGCAGTCCAAGTACGCCTCGGGCGAGTTCTTCGACAAGTACACCGACCAGGTGTGGGAGCCGAAGACGGAGAAGGTCCGCACCCTCTTCTCGGATGCGGAGATCCACATCCCGACCCAGGACGACTGGAAGCTGCTCAAGGAGTCGGTGCAAAAGCACGGCATCTACAACCAGAACCTGCAGGCCGTCCCGCCCACGGGGTCGATCAGCTACATCAACCACTCGACCAGCTCGATCCACCCGGTGGCGTCCAAGATCGAGATCCGCAAGGAAGGCAAGATCGGTCGCGTCTACTACCCGGCGCCGTACCTGACCAACGACAACCTGGAGTACTACCAGGACGCGTACGAGATCGGGTACGAGAAGATCATCGACACCTACGCCGCGGCCACCCAACACGTGGACCAGGGCCTGTCGTTGACGCTGTTCTTCAAGGACACCGCCGATACCCGCGAGGTCAACAAGGCGCAGATCTACGCCTGGCGCAAGGGAATCAAGACGCTGTACTACATCCGGCTGCGCCAGATGGCCCTGGAGGGCACCGAGGTCGAGGGTTGCGTCAGCTGCATGCTCTAGGGCTTTGACATCGAAAGTGCGGTTCCATCCGCGACACGTCACCAGACGCGGATGGGGCCGCACTTTCGGTTTCGGCGGGCAACGACATGACTGAGGACAGGGGAGTCGTGCTGTCCGGTGACGAGATCGACGACCGCTGGGATGCCTGGCACCCGGTCGAGGTTGCCGAGCGGCTCGCACAGGTGCGTGCCCCGTGGTGTGTGGCCGCCGGGTGGGCCCTGGACCTTTTTGTCGGCGAGGTCACCCGCGATCATGACGACACCGAGATCGCCGTGCCGGCTGCAGGATTCGATGAGATCGCCGCGGCACTGCCCGGTTACGCGTGGGATGTGGTGGGCGACGGCAGGATCTGGCCGTACCCGCAACGGCTGCAGGAACACTTTCAGACCTGGCTGCGCGAGCCGGCAACCGGGACCTACCGGCTCGACGTCTTCCGCGAACCCCACCGCGATGACCACTGGCTCTGCCGTCGCGATCGCGCGATCAGCATGCCCTATACCGAGCTGATCCTGCGCACCGATGACGGCATCCCGTACGTCATCCCGGAGGTGGCCCTGCTGTTCAAGGCCAAACACTGCCGAGCGAAGGACGAAGCGGACTTGCGGCGCGTCGTACCGAAACTGAGCCAAGAGCGCCGATTTCGGCTGCGCGGATGGTTGTCGCGCCTCCACCCCGGGCATGCCTGGATCGACGCGCTCTGAGCCTCGGTGGTGACAACGCACTCGCCGCCGTGAACAATCATGGTCGGGGTTCTCGGGCAGCAATGGGGGATGAGCGATGGCCTATGTGGCGGGGCAGTTGGTGTTCTATGCGATCGTCGCGGCGTTGATCGGTGGTGTGGTCTGGGCGGTGATGGTGATGCGCAAGCCGCGTCCACCGCGCGAGGACGACGATATCGACGAATGGTGAGCCCGATTCACGGCGGCGATGCCGCCCGAGAAGGCCTCGGATAACCCGGTCGCACCCACCTCGGCACCGTGTCATGCTCGGGGTCATGCCCGAGATCGGATCCCGGCGCCGGAACCTCCCCGCACCGCCGCACGTGGTGTTCGAGGACCTCACCGTGCCGAACCGCAGCGAGGCTCGGCCGTGGCTGGACCTGCTCGATGACGAGGTGGCGCCCGAGATCGTGGAGTCCCGCGAACCGGAGCATGTGGTGTGGTCCTCGCTGTGGCCGCGGCGGGACGACGCACGGATCACCTTCGAGCTGCCGCCGGGCCGCGCCGGCGGTGGCACCGATCTGCGGTGGACGCTGACGGTCGACGAGCCGGTGCCCGACCAGAGCCTGACCGGGCATATGCGCAAGCGGATCAACACGCTGATCCACGCGAACCTCCGGTACACCTACGGTCAATAGCGTCTGTCGGCACACCGTTTCCGACGCGCGGGCCGGGCCCGTGCTCCTGGGTGGCGCCGGTGCGCGAGAATGTCCGGGTGTCGACCACCGTTGAGGCGATTCTCGTGACCGCGTTGGTCTTCGGGATCGTGGTGGCGATGTTCGTGCTGATCTACGCGTGGGAGAAGTGGGGCAAAGGCTCTCGACTGGAGCAGCGTGTCGACCGGATCTTCGACCGCCTCGGCAATCTGTTCGATCGGTGAGGCCGTCGCTAGATTGGACCTCACGATCGGACAACTCCCAGAGGAAGGCGGGGCAGCCGTGGCGGGCAAGGCGTGGAGAGATCTACCTCCGGCGGGCAAGGCGACGATCATCGCCGTCACCGCACTCGATGCCGGATTGCGCGCCTGGGCGTTGCGCGACCTCGCCGGCCGCGATGCCGCTGAGGTCAACGGTCCGCGATGGCTCTGGAGCGGCGCGTTGGGAATGGTCACATCGGCGGGAGTGCTGCCGGCGGCGTATCTGTTGCGCGGGCGCAAACCCGCTCAACTGTCATAGCCGCACGACCACGCCTAGGGAGTCTTCTCGGCCCGCAGCGCCTTGAGCCGGCGCTCCTCGGTCAGCACGCTTTGGAAACTCTCGCGTTCGGCGACCAGCCAGTCCGGCATCTCGTCGAGCAGCGCGGTGATCTGCTCGGTGGTCAGTGCCTCGGTGACGCCGCCGCGGGCCAGGCCGGCGATGGATACGCCCAGCTTAGCCGCGACCAGGTTCTTCGGGTGCGGTCCGTTCTTGCGGAGGTCCTTGAGCCACTGCGGCGGGTCCTCCTGCAAGGCGGCGAGTTCGGCGCGGGTGATCGCGTTCTGCTGGAACTCCGCAGGCGTCGCGGGAAGGTAGACGTCCAGCTTCTTCGCCGCGGTGGCGGGTTTCATGGACTGCGCGTTCGGCCTGCTCATACGGGTGAGCCTATCGGTAGCCTGATGCGGTGCCCCAGTCCTCGCTCACCCTCGGCTACGTCCCAGGTGGGACGCCCGCCAAGTGGGCGCGGATCTGGGCGGAACGCCACCCTGCAACCCCGCTGACGCTTCAGCCCGTCGATGCGGCCGACGCGGCCGAGGCGGTGCGGACCGGCGCCGTCGACCTGGCCGTGCTGCGTTTACCGATCGACACGACGGGGCTGGCGACCATTGCGCTCTACGACGAGGTGACGGTCGCGGTGGTGCCGGTCGACCACGTGCTGACCGCGGCCGAGGAACTCACCGCCGCCGACCTCGAAGGTGAGCCGGTGTTGCGTCCCATCGATGACGTCGTCACCTGGACGGCCGGGGCGACTGTTCAGCACCGGCCCGAAACCACCCAGGGGGCAACAGAACTCGTCGCAGCGGGGATGGGTGTGTTGATCGTTCCGCAATCACTGGCGCGCCTGCACCACCGCAAGGACCTCACCTATCGCCGCATCGGCGACGCCCCGACCTGCGCGGTGGCACTGGCGTTCCCGGACGGGCCGCAGTCCGAACTCGTCGAGGAATTCATCGGCATCGTGCGCGGCCGCAAGTCCAGTTCGTCGCGGGGGCAGGCCGCACCGGCCCCCAAGCGCAGCGCACGGGAGAAGACGATGGCCAAGCAGGCCGCCCGCGCCGCGGCGGGCAAGGTGGCCAGCATTCCCGGCAAGCCCAAGCGCGGCCGGCGCTGAGGTGCGTCAGATCGTCAGTGTGCCATCGGGATTGATGGTCCACTCCGGGTTGAGCGCAACCTCCCAGACGTGGCCGTCGGGGTCCGCGAAGTACCCCGAGTAGCCGCCCCAGAACACCCGCTCGGCGGGTTTGAGGATGGTGGCGCCCGCCGCTTCGGCCTGCGCCAGCACCGCATCCACATCGGCTTCGGTGCGCTGGTTGATGGCGATGGTGATCCCGCTGAACCGGCCGTCGACCGGGTGGCGGGCATCCTCGGCGAGATCCTCGCGGCCGAACAACCCGAGGGCGATGCCCGGGAGCTGATAGAAGACGACTCGCTCCAGGGCTGCCTTGGGTTCCCAGCCCAGGCCCTGCTCATAGAACGTGCGGGCCCGCTGAAGGTCGTCGACACCGAGGGTGATCAGACTGACGCGTTGCTCCATGGGCCGGAGGTTACCCAGGGCCCCCGACACGTGTGCTCACTTGACCTTGTGCTGCGGCCCCTGTGCCTTCTTGTACAGCGCCTTGAGCATGCGGTCGCGGAACGCGGCGTTGTCGATCAGCTTGATCCCGGCGTCGGCGACCTTCGGGTAGCCGATCAGCTTGTGCATGTAGCGACCGCGGCGGTATTCCTTGCCCCAGGCCGCTTCCATGCGCTGCGCGTAGTTGGTGAAATCGTCGGGTCCGCCGTTCTGCAGCGCTGCCACCGCGCATTCGCCGGCCGCCAGCCCCGACTCGAGGGCCTTGGAGATCCCCGCCCCGGAGGCCGGCTTCCCTGCACCCAGCGAATCACCGGTGAACAGCACGCCCGGGCGCCACGGCGGCCACGCGGTGAAGCCCATCGGCAATCGCCAGGCCCGCACGCTCTTGTTCTTCTTGAGCTCTTCGATCGGGGGTGCTTCCCACTCGGCGGGCAGGGTGCGCAAAAAGTCGCCGAGGAACTGGGTGGCATTGATCGCCTGCCAGTTCTTGTAGCTGTTCACATAGCCCAACCCGATGTTGAACACGTTGTTGCCCATCGGGAACACCCAGCCGTATCCGGGCAGCTGATCGCCCTGGAAGAGCAGCTTCAGATAGATGTCGAGGCTGTCGTTGTCGGGCCGGTTGAGGTGCATCTCCGAGCGGATCGCGATGGCGGAGTACCCGTTGTATTCCGAGTCGACCTTCAGCGCGCGCTTGATGGGGGAGTAGGCGCCGTCGGCGGCGATGACGGCGTCCCCGAAGATCTTCTCGCCGCTCTTGAGCACCACACCGACCACCCGCCCGCTGGCGTCGAACTCGGGGCCGGCGACCTCGGCACCCTGGCGCACCTGTGCGCCGGCGGATTCGGCGTGCTTGAGCAGCACCGTGTCGAGGTGCTCGCGGGCCACGGTGTGGCCGTGATCGGGCATTCCGGGGCGGCGCGGGAACGACAGCTCCCAGGCGCTCGGGCTGTACACGGTCACCTTGTTCACGCGGTGATAGGTGGCCACCTCGTCGGCCAGGCCCATCTTCTGCAGGTAGCTCACGGCGCGGGCGGTCAAGCCGTCGCCGCACGGCTTTGATCGGGGGAACTCGGCCTTGTCCAGGACGATCACTCGTGCGCCGGTCTGCGCGGCCTGCCATGCGGCGGCCGAACCGGAGGGGCCCCCGCCCGCAATCACTACGTCGTATCGGGCAGTCATTGTCTCGTCTCGATGAGGTGGGCTGTGACCTTTGGATGCTACCGAAGCAACGTGCCGGTCGCCGGTCGGCGGAATCTCAGGCGCAGGGTTACCCAGCGATCGCACGGGTCAAACCACCGCACCGGCCGGTGTTCTGACCAGGTCAGCGCCGCCCGGTACAGTGAGCAGGTGCGCAGACCCTCGCTTCCGCTGCCGGGACAACCCGGCGTGAAGGTCGATGCGCGCAGCGAACGTTGGCGCGAGCACCGCAAGAAGGTGCGCGCCGAGATCGTCGAGGCTGCCTTCCGTGCTATCGACCGCCTCGGCCCCAATGTGAGCGTGCGTGAGATCGCCGAGGAGGCGGGCACCGCCAAACCGAAGATCTACCGCCACTTCACCGATAAGTCCGACATGTTCGCCCAGATCGGCGAGCGCATGCGAGACATGTTGTGGGCGGCGGTGATTCCGTCGATCGATATCGAGTCCGACTCGGCGCGCCAGGTGATCGGTCGCGCCGTCGAGCACTATGTCGACCTGGTGGACCAACATCCCAACGTGGTGCGGTTCCTGCTGCAGGGCCGGTTCGCCGATCAGTCCGCGGCCGCCATGACGACGGTCAACCGGGGGCGTGACATCACGCTGGCGATCGCCGAGATGGTCAGCGGTGAACTCAGTGAGATGGATCTCAATCCTGCCGTCTTCGAGCTGGCCGCCTTCGCCCTGTTCGGCACCGCGGCCTCGGCCACCGACTGGTGGCTCGGCGGCGACGACGACAGCGCGCGCCGGATGCCCGCCGAGGAATTCGTCGCTCATATGACGACCATCATGATGGGGGCGGTCAACGGCACCGCCGAGCTGATGGGTGTCCAGATCGACCCGGACCAGCCCGTGCACAACGCGGTGCGCCGCCAGGAGCCCGCACCCCAACCCTGACCGGAGCGCCGTTCCTGCCCGCGCGGCGGCGTTGACACGTGCTCTCCCGTGCCGGAACACTGTGAAGTATCCGGTACCGCCGTTCCCAGGAAAGGCTTCGACGTCATGCCTGCCATCACCACCCGCGCGCTGATCATCGGTTCCGGTTTCTCCGGGCTCGGGATGGCCATTGCGCTCAAGAAACAAGGCGTCGACTTCCTGATCCTGGAGAAGGCCGAGGAGATCGGCGGGACCTGGCGCGACAACACCTACCCGGGCTGCGCGTGCGATATCCCGTCACACATGTACTCGTTCTCCTTCGAGCCGAAGGCGGACTGGACCCACATGTGGTCCTTTCAGCCGGAGATCTTCGACTACCTCAAGGGCGTCGCCGACAAGCACGACCTGCGCCGCAGCATCCGCTTCGGCGCCCATGTCGAGCGCGCGCAGTGGTATGAGGACGAGGCACGCTGGCATGTCTTCGACGCCACCGGGCAGGAGTACATCGCCCAGTTCCTGGTTTCCGGTGCCGGCGGACTGCATATCCCGCTGATCCCCGAGATTCCCGGTGTCGACGACTTCGGCGGTACGGCTTTTCATTCCGCGCAGTGGGATCACAGCGTCGACATCCGGGGCAAGCGGGTCGCGGTGATCGGAACCGGAGCCAGCGCCATCCAGATCGTGCCCGCCATCATCGATGACGTCGCCGAACTGCAGCTCTACCAACGCACCCCGGCCTGGGTGATGCCGCGTCCCAACAATGCCTTCCCGCAGTGGATGCGCACGGTGTTCGTCACGGTGCCCGGTGTCCGGGCGCTGTTGCGGGCCGGCATCTACTGGATCCACGAAGGTGTCGGCTTTGCCATGACCAGGCAGCCGCGTCTGCTCAAAATCGGTGAGCTGATGGGGAAATGGAACATCAACCGCAGCATCAAAGACCCCGAGCTGCGACGTAAGCTGACTCCGCACTACCGCGCCGGTTGCAAGCGAATCCTCAACTCCGACACCTACTATCGCGCGATCGCGAATCCGAAGACCACGGTGATCACCGAGCGGATCGACCGGATCACCCCGGGCGGGGTCCTCACCGCCGACGGTGTCGAGCATCCGGTCGATGTACTGGTGTGGGCGACGGGTTTCCACGTCACCGACTCCTACACGTACGTCGATATCACGGGCGTGGGCGGCGAGGACCTGGTGGACCGCTGGAACGCCGAGGGAATGGCCGCGCACCGCGGTATCACCGTCGCCGGGATGCCGAACCTGTTCTTCCTGCTGGGCCCGAACACGGCGCTGGGGCACAACTCGGTGGTGTTCATGATCGAGTCCCAGATCCGCTACGCCGCGCAGGCCATCGCCGCGGTGGACGCGGCCGGAGCGGCCGCGCTCGCGCCGAGCCGTCGTGCTCAGGACGAATTCAACGCCGAGTTGCAGCGTGATCTGGCCGGCACGGTGTTCAGTACCGGAGGGTGCCAGAGCTGGTACATGGACGCCCACGGCGCCAACCGCACCCTGTGGAGCGGGATGACCTGGCAATACTGGTTGGCCACGCGCACGTTCAAGCCGTCGGAGTACGTGTTCACCCCGCAGCCGGAGATGGCGCGTTCCTAGGGGAATCGCGGCCTCCCAGACCGTTGCGGGTGCTCCTAGCGTGGGGGCCATGACGATGATTGCCCGTTTCCCGCTGTGGCTGATCGGCGTGCTCGCGGCCACCGCGATGCTCGGATGCAGTAGCAACGCCGACGTCTCGGGCCGTGACGGCCAGCAGCAGCGCAACGCCGACCTGGTGCGCGACGCCTTCGCCCGGGGTGTCGGCGACGAGGACAGCTTCTATGCGATCCTGGCCGACGATGTGCAGTGGACGGTGGCGCGTGCCACGGAGCCGGCCACCTACACCAGCCGTGCCGAATTCCTGCGTGCCGGTGCCGGTCCCATCGTGACCCGGCTGACCGGCCCGATCCAGGCCGAAGTTCGTGAGTTGATCACCGAAGGTGATGTGGTGGTGGCCCGGTGGCGAGGCACGGCCACCGCGCTCGACGGTCTGCCCTATGTCAACGACTACGCCTGGGTGATGACGATGCGCGACGAGCGGGTGGTGCGCGTGACGGCGTATCTGGACCTGGTGGCGCTCGGTGACCTGCTGAATCGCGTGGCTCCCGCACCCGACGCGCGCCCATGATCTTTCACCGCAAGCAGCCCTGCGCCGCGACACGCCAAAACACAACATCTCGTACAGCTCGGTGATGTCGCACACCAGTTGTAGTGTTGGAGTCGCCACGGGATACATCCGGGCGAATGCACAAACAGCCAGGTGAAATGGGGTTCCAAGGTGTCCGATGGAATGAAGCTGATCGACCGCGTCTCGGCCATCAACTGGAACCGTCTTCAGGACGACAAAGATGCCGAGGTGTGGGAGCGGCTGACGGGCAACTTCTGGCTGCCCGAGAAGGTGCCGGTGTCCAACGACATCCCGTCCTGGGGCACCCTGAACGAGCACGAGAAGCAGCTCACCATGCGGGTGTTCACCGGCCTGACCCTGCTGGACACCATCCAGGGCACCGTCGGTGCGGTCAGCCTGATCCCCGACGCGCTGACCCCGCACGAGGAAGCCGTCTACACCAACATCGCGTTCATGGAGTCGGTGCACGCCAAGAGCTACAGCAACATCTTCTCCACGCTGTGCTCCACGGCCGAGATCGACGAGGCCTTCCGCTGGTCGGAGGAGAACCCGAACCTGCAGCGCAAGGCGCAGATCGTGATGGACTTCTACAAGGGTGACGACCCGCTCAAGCGCAAGGTGGCCTCCACGCTGCTGGAGAGCTTCCTGTTCTACTCCGGCTTCTACCTGCCGATGTACTGGTCCAGCCGCGCCAAGCTGACCAACACCGCCGACATGATCCGGCTGATCATCCGCGACGAGGCCGTGCACGGCTACTACATCGGCTACAAGTTCCAGAAGGGCCTGGCGCTGGTCGACGACGCCCGTAAGCAGGAGCTCAAGGACTACACCTACGAGCTGCTCTTCGAGCTCTACGACAACGAGGTCGAATACACCCAGGACCTCTACGACGGGGTCGGCCTGTCCGAGGACGTCAAGAAGTTCCTGCGCTACAACGCCAACAAGGCCCTGATGAATCTCGGGTATGAGGCGTTGTTCCCCAAGGACGAGACCGACGTCAACCCGGCGATCCTGTCCGCGCTGAGCCCCAACGCCGACGAGAATCACGACTTCTTCTCCGGCTCGGGCTCCAGCTACGTGATCGGCAAGGCCGTGGTCACCGAGGACGAGGACTGGGACTTCTAAAGTGCCTGTTCAGCGCAATATTTGAGCGGAGGGTGGACTGGAAACGGTCCGCCCTCTTGCTAGCTTTCGCAACCTCGTGCGGAGCTTCTGCCCACATTTCTCTACGCTGGCGGCACGGCAGTCGTGGCGGCTTACGAGACCAAGCAGGGCAAGCGGTACCGGACCCCGGACAACCGGCAGACCGATAAGCGCGGGTTTCGGACAAAGCGCGACGCCGAACGGTTCGCCAACACGGTCGAGGTCTCCAAGATGCGGGGCGAGTACGTCAATCCGTCCGACGCCCGTACCACCGTGGACGGCCTCGGCACGGCCTGGCTCGAGCGCCAGAAGGGCCATCTGAAGCCGTCAGGCTATGCAGTGATGGAGACGACGTGGCGGGTGCGATAGGCGGGGCCGCTGCCCTCATACCGCAAGCGGTTCAGTTGATTCGGCGTCGTCCGCAGGTAGTCGGCCACCTCGCGGGCTGTGGCCAGGCCGGTCACAGGGAATCCCCGGCGCGCAGCATCTCCGCAATGTGGTTGCGCTGCTCCTCGTTCAGGGCGGGTTCGCCAGCCAGCACCTTGAGGATGTCGGCTTCCAGCTTGAGGGCGCGCATGTTGCGGCGTGCCGCTACTAGATCGGGGTCGTCCGGGGCGCGATTGGGCCGAGATGACATTCCAGCCACACGGGCGCGTTCCCGCTGCCACGTGGTGGTCTTTTCGGAGTAAGACATGGGGTCTCCAGGAACAACCAGCCACGTACGAGCACGCAGACCAGCGCTGCAGGCCTTACGACGGTGATAGCGGCCTGCAGCGGCTCCTACAGCGAGTCCCGATTCGACTTCAAGCCTCCGGACTAGGTCATCTCCAGGCGATCACGACTTCAGCTCTAGCTGGATCTCGCTAACGCAATTGCAAGCTCTGCATCGCCGACGTCGACCAGCTACGCACACGCGCAATAAAATCAGTGTTTGGGTCCCGGCGCTCTGAGTCGGCTCGGGCTGCGGCAAAATCCCGCCGCAAAACTTCGAGAGCTGATCGGTCACCCGGAGGCGCAAGCTCCGACCTCCGGCAACTGAACTGAGTGTTCTCGAGGTCGGTCTCGAGGGTACGCCAGTCGCCCAACCTCTGGTCACGTTGCAAGGGAGCCACTAGATAGCCAAGCTCGAGGGCATCGGTTGCTCGTCGTAACGTGACAACAGAAGCGAAACACTCACTCCGGCCTTGCTGTATCCGATTATCGTGGTCGATCCTATTCGGAACATAGACTCCAGCCAGCACCACACTCACTACGGCAACGATCAGCGCGGCGAGTTCAAGCTCGGGCCCTGCCAGGTTGGACAGCTTAAACCTAACAGCGCGAAGGATTAACCAGCTGATGACGAACAGCGCTGCCGCCAGCACCACTGCCGCGAGCGATTGTAGGATTGTAGTGCAAACGATTTCTTCCACTTTAGTCTCGGCTACTTTTGGTTAGGGCCTAGGACGGTTAACAATAAGGGTCCGCCGCTCTTTGAGCCGTCCGCCGTGTCTGCGCGGATTATGATATCGGGAACCAGCCAGAGCGCGCCGTCTTCACCAAAATCATGAGCGTATTCATCGGAAAGCGTTTCGCTGTCGCAGAGTTCCAGTTCGAATTTAAGGTATACAGTGCCGCCCGGAAGATAATCGCCCATGTTGATGGATTTATCAAATTCGACCGGCTCGGGTAAAGGAGTCCAAGCATTCTGCGAGTTACTGTTAGACATAGCAGCGGACGTTTCTTTGAGTTGCACGCAGCGGGGAAGTGACCCAATTATAAGGCGCACGTTGTCCTGCCGGACGCTGCCGGTGTTCTCGTATCTGGCCGTGACGACGATGCGATCGCTCGGTTTAAGATTTGCATCCTTCACGCGTTCGACCTGATTCGCGTGCGAAAGCCAGGTGTCGATCACGAAGTCTGCTTGCACTGCAATGAAGTCAACGGTCACCCACCCCTCACATCGACTCGAACCGTCCAGGCGCCCATCGAGGGCATCGCAACCTACTAACGCACCCTCCTCGCTCGTTAGGGCAAGAACGTCTAGCTGGTGGCCATTCACGCTGCCTTGACTATAGATTCGTGCAGAATCGGGCATATAGCGGAGCGCAACTGCGTCATCACGACTTGGAAGGGTTAGTACAGCTGAATCCCATATCCTTCTAGGCGCTGCGTTGCTCGCACTAACAAATCCATTCAAACGACCGGAGCCCTTTATAGTTGATGGTAGCGCGAACTGTACCCGTGTATTTTCACTGACCAGGTTCAGGCTGGGCATAGCGTCCATCGAGAAAAACAGCGCGGCCCGATAACGGTGGCCAGGTTTGATGCTGACGTTGTCAGCGAACTTCGAGTTTGGACTTTCGAGTGACATTACAGAAAAGAAGTTCCGCTCATCGCCTGCAGTCGGGTTGTCCACGATCGAATTAAGCGTAATGAACGTCGAGGGATAATCGATTGTGAAGGTTGGCCTTGGTGGACCCCAGCCGCCTTTGGCGCTGTAGCCCTCTGCCGAGTCGGGGTCTGAAGCCGCTACACCCGGCGGATCGCTAGGAATCGTATGCGCTTGATCGCCTGCGGTGCCGAGGGTTATTGCGGCGATAAGGAGTGCAGCACACACGATTGCTCCCGCACAACGCGCAGCGCTTTGTTTGTGCCCCACGGCCCCCCGATCATCGTTAGCAGCGGGGCAAACTTTACTGCCCCGCCTGCCATAGGCTGAGCCAAGGCGACAGCGAGTTCGTCGTGCAAAGATATGCCTGCCTGGCAGGAAGCATGGTCCGTTCGACGTTGATCCGTCCGGGGCGGCTCAGGCGCTGAACTGCTCCGCCCGCCTGGACGCATAAGAGCGCGTACTGGAAGCAAGCGTGGGAGAGCGTTCACCGCGATGGATCTGTCAGTTTGGCAGTGGCCATTGGAGCGCACCCGTCCGGTCCGTCGTCACAATTTGAAGGCCATGAGGTGGAAGCGTGGGCGGTCGAGTCGGCGATCGCAGACTTCACCGGTCCGGTGCGAGCCAATGCCGACGCACTCGGCCACAGTAAGTACGAGGTGTCTGTTGGGGTGGAGTGGTCGGGCGCGCACGCACTGAAGGTCTTGACTGTCGGCGGACATGAAAAGCTGCCCGTAGGCGGACATGAAAATGCCCACTCGCGGCCAATAAGAACTGCCCACTGGCGGACACGAAAGTGCCCGTTGGCGGCCATGAATCTGCCCAGACCTGTTTGATGCCGTCCGGCGCGTCAGCGCCGGAGCGGCCTCTCCTGCGGTTTCGATTTCGATGCCTAGTCGAACCGAAAACCGCAGGAGAGACCTACGTGAAGTCTGATGGAGAACTCATGGAAATACTCAATGCTTACGACCTGACCGGGTCTTACCGCGCCGCCGCCGAGTTGTGCGGTTGCTCGCATCACACCGTGAAGAAAGCGGTCGAAGACCGCGATGCCGGGTTGCCGCCGGCGACGCGGCGGGCCCGGATGATCGACGACTGGCGCGACCTGCTCGAAACGTGGGTCGCGGATTCGAAGGGCAAGATCCGCGGCGATAAAGCCCACGACAAGCTCCTCGCGTTGGGATACACAGGCACTGACCGCACCACCCGGCGTGCGTTGGCGGAGATCAAAGTCCAATGGCGACTGGGCAATACCCGCGTGCACCGGCCGTGGATCACCGAGCCCGGGCTGTGGTTGCAGTACGACTTCGCCGACGGCCCACTGGTCGCCGGCCGCAAGATCGTGCTGTTGGTGGCGTGGTTGGCGTGGAGCCGCTACCGGGTAGTGATCGCGTTACGGGATCGCACCGCCCCCAGTGTCTTCGCCGGTCTGGACCGCATCTTCCGGATCGTCGGGGGCGCCCCGACCTATCTGCTGACCGACAACGAGAAGACCGTGACAGTCGGACACATCGCCGGGGTGCCGGTCCGTAACCGCGCCGCGGTCACCTTCGGCCGCTTCTACGGCATCTCGGTGTTGACCTGCGAGCCTGCCGACCCCGCCTCCAAAGGCGGGGTGGAGAACGCGGTCAAGCTCGCCAAAGCCGACATCGTGCCCACCGAGACGAACCTGCTGCCGCAGTACGACTCGTTCGCCGAGGTGGAGGCAGCCTGCGCCGGGTTCACCGCCGAGATCAATGCCCGGGTGCACCGCGCCACGGGACGCCGGCCGGCGGAGATGCTTACTCAAGAGCGCCCCGCCCTGCACGCCATCCCTGAACTGCCGCACACCGCCGCGTTGGGGGTGACCCGCCGAGTCCCGGACAACACCCCGATGGTCACCTTCGAGCACTGCCAATACTCGTTGCCGGCAACACTGTTGGGCCAGACGGTGTGGATCCGGCACCACGGCGGGACCGATGAGGTGGTGATCTGCGCTCTCGATGACGGTGGCCCGGTCGAAGTGGCGCGCCACCGCCGCGCCACCACCGGCAGCCCCGCGATCGACGACAGCCATTTCCCCGAGCACCGTGACAAAGTTCCCGGCGACTACCGGGTGCGGGCCCGCACCATCAGTGAGCAGATGTTCCTGGCGCTGGGCCCTGGTGCGGCGGTGTGGCTCAAAGAAGCCGCCGCCGTCGGCGCCGAACGGATCCTGCAGAAGATGGCCCACGCCGTGGAGCTCTCCGCGCTGGCTGGCCGCGCCGATGTCGACTGGGCGCTCGGTCATGCCGCTGTGCATGGCCGGTTCGCCACCGGCGATCTGGATTCCATCCTGGCCGCCAAAGGCCTGGACCCCACTCGTCGCGGCGCCGACGAAGATACCTCCCTGGCCCAAGGCACCAGTTCCTGGAACCTGTTCGGCCGCACCATCATCGACGGCCCCGAGGCAGGCATCGCATGACTACCACCACGACCACTGCGGTGTTGCCCGCCGACGTTGAGGCGCTGATGCGCGCATTGCGGTTGCCGCACGCCCGGGCGATCGCCGCCGACGTGCTGGCCACCGCCCGGGCCCAACGCTGGGACCCGACCGAGGTGATCAAAGCGCTGCTGACCGAAGAAGCCGCCGGCCGGGCCCGCTCCATGCTCGCGTCCCGTCGCAAAGCCGCCGGATTCCCGACCGGGAAGACCTTCGATGTCTGGGAACCCGGCGCGTCGTCGATCCCGCTGCCCACCCAGCAGGCGCTGCAGACCCTGGAGTGGGTCGGGCGCCGCGAGAACCTGGTGGTCTGCGGGCCCGCCGGCACCGGTAAGACGTTCTTCCTCGAAGCGTTGGGGCAGAAAGTCATTGAGGCCGGGATGCCGGTGGCGTGGTTCACCCTCGAACAGATCGGGGTGCTGGTGCGGGCGCACCGTGCCGACGATTCCCTGGGCAAGGCCGTGGCCAAGATCGTGCGCGCCGAGCTCGTCGTCATTGATGACGTTGGCCTGCTGCCGGTGGGTGCCGATGCCGCCGAAGGGCTCTACCGCATCGTCGAGGCAGCCTATGAGCGCCGCTCGGTGGCGATCTCGTCGAACCTGCATCCGAGTGGTTTCGATGAGCTGATGCCCAAGACGTTGGCGACCGCCACCGTCGATCGGCTGCTGCACCACGCGCACCTGTGCCAAACCAGCGGCGACTCCGTACGCCTGGCTCAAGCCCTGCACGGGAAAGGAGTCAAACCTTTGGCCTGACGAACACAGCCGGTGGCGGACACCCCTTCATGGGCAGATTCGTGACCGCCCCTGGGCAGTTCTTATTGGCCACCTACGGGCAGTTCTTCTGTCCGCCTATGGGCACTTTCAGCTGTCCATTGGGGACTGCCCCCAGTTTGGTTGACTCCTGACCTGTGAGGATTCGTCCTTGCTGGAAGGATCAACCTCGTGCCGACACCGTTTCCTGCCGAGTTCCGTGCCGACGTCATCGCGGTGGCCCGCAAGGGCGAGGCGCCGCTGCGCCAGATCGCGAAGGACTTCGGCATATCGGAGGCTTGCCTGCACCGCTGGCTCAAGATCGCTGATCGTGAGGATGGCCGCGGTAAGCCCGCCTCAGCGGCCGATGCTGAGGACATGGCCGCGCAGCTGCGCGAAGCACACAAGCGGATCAAACTCCTCGAGCAAGAGGCCGAGGTGATGCGCCGCGCGGTCGGCTATCTGTCCCGGGACGCCAACCCAAAATGATGTACCCGCTGGTCCTTGACCTTGCCGCTGACGGCGTGCCCGTCACGGTGACCTGCCGGGTCCTGGGATTCTCCACCCAGGCGTTCTACAAGTGGCGCAAAGCACCGCTGTCACAGCGGGATTGGGACGACGCGCACCTGATCAACGCGGCTCGCGAGATCCACGCTGATGATCCCGCTTTCGGGTACCGGTTCATCGCTGATGAGTTGCCTGGGCGCGGGATCACCGCCAGCGAGAACCGTGTCGCACGGCTGTGTTCCCAGGAACGGATCTGGTCGATCTTCGCCAAGAAGCGAGGGCTGAACCGCCGATCCGGGCCGCCCGTGCATGACGACCTCGTGCAACGTCAGTTCAGCGCCCACGCTCCCAACCAGGTCTGGCTGGCCGACATCACCGAGCACCGCACCGATGAAGGCAAGCTCTACCTCTGCGCCATCAAAGACGTCTACTCCAACCGGATTGTCGGCTACTCGATCGACTCCCGAATGAAGTCGTCGTTGGCCGTGGCGGCGCTGGACCACGCTGTGGCGCTGCGCTCACCGGTTGCGGCGATTGTCCACTCCGACAGGGGTAGCCAGTTTCGATCGCGAAAGTTCGTCCACGCGCTGTCACACAACGGATTACACGGATCGATGGGCCGTGTCGGTGCCTGCGGAGACAACGCAGCCATGGAGTCGTTCTTCGCCCTGTTGCAACGCAACGTCCTGGACCGACGACGCTGGACAACCCGCGCCGAACTCCGGATGGCGATCGTCATCTGGATCGAGCGGACCTACCACCGCCGCCGGCGCCAACGCGCCCTCGGCAGGCTCACCCCGATAGAGTTCGAACTGCTCCACACACCAGTCGCAACCGCGGCCTGAAATTCACACCCCGCGAGTCAACTGAACTCGGGGCAGTCCCAATCCCTTTGGCCGCTACCTACTTAAAGAGCTGGAATCGGCCGAGCCTACGGATTAAGCACTCAGCTGGGGGATCGATCCGCGTCTGCGTCGGCATAGTCACAAATATTCCGAGGTCAATTGCTGATGTACTTCGATGGCCAGCAGCTCGACGAACACGCCAAGCTCATCGTCAGGTTCAGCACTGGGTCTGAGACATTCCTTCCCAGCGCGCCGCGTGTGCTGATGTGGACGAGTCGCCGAGAATTTGAGTGTGACCGCCACGGACGACTCGATGCCGCCGATTCTCTATCACTACACCGACGCTGATGGACTCATGGGCATCGCGGCCAGCCCGAACTTTCCCAAGGTGTACGTCGACGCGGGGGTGGACTTCACCGGTGCAATCAAGTTCCTTGCGTCGGACGTGCGGTTCATGAATGACCGCGCCGAGCTGCGCCACGCAGGGGAGATTTTCGCGAGGCGGTTCCGCGAAGTCGCGAAGAACCCCAGTACGCCCAGAGACCGGTCCGAACTGCTGGACCAACTCGCCAAGACGTTAGAAGTTAGCGGCTATCTCGGTGACCCAGTTCAAGTGTTCGCGGCATGTTTCTCAGGTGAGAGCGATGAACTAAGTCAATGGCGAGGCTATGCCGGTGGTACCGGCGGCTACGCAATTGGCATTGCCAGACGGACGTTGGACCACTTCACCTTCGCCCTGCCGGTGACCCAGTCACCTCTGGGGCCGATCAACGGCGAACCGCCGTCGCTGATGTGGCCACCGCGACGGGTGTTCTACAAAGAGAACGAAGCAATTCGAGAGGCTGATCGCCTGGCGCAGACTCTGCAACCGGGCAGCCCTGTCCCCGGCATAAGTGCGAACTTCGGGGCGCTCTGGGAAACCGTTGCGAAGATGGCGCGGTTCAAGGACATGGGATTCAAGGACGAGGAGGAGTGGCGAATGATCTGGTATCACGCTCCGAACAACACCCGGATGTCGATGCCTGCAGAGTTTCGAACTGGTCGGTTTGGTGTCCTCCCGTTCCTGTCGATCGCGGTGAATCCGACGGCTGGTCCGCCCTGGATCGCAGCGAAGGAAGAAGCTGGAATTCCGAGGCCCACCCGCACGATCGACGATTTGGTCGTCGGACCGAGTCCGGATCAGCCGCTCCGAGTGACCGCAGCCAAGCAGCTGCTAGAGACGAACGGCCATGACCCCTCCGTGGTGAGGGCATCACCGATCCCCTTCCGGGGTTAACTCGCCCTTATTTTGCCCACATTTGTCCGGCAAAACGGGGTTCCTAGAGGTATGAGCAGATACGAGAATTTCCAGGTGAGCGATGGTATCGAGTCCCTGACCAGGGTGCTGTGCAGAACCACGACTTCTTCTCCGGGTCGGGCTCGAGCTACGTGATCGGCAAGGCCGTGGTCACCGAGGACGAGGACTGGGACTTCTAGCGAGGTCTGCCCACAGCAAAGGTTGTGACGCTGCGCTGACGTGGCGAGGTTTCACCGGGTGAACTCGGTGGCGGTGTGTTAGACACGCAGTCGGAACGAGTGTGCCGGCAACGGCGCCGGCGACTGGAGAACCGATATGACCGAGCCCGTCAGCGCTGCCGAGACCGATGGCGTCGTGCCGACGGTCGAACCGAAGAAATCGAACTGGCGACTGCTCGTCGACGCGCTCAAGCCCTCCACGGTCTGGAAGATGGCCGACGGCCAGCCGGTGGTGCTCAAGCAGTTCGTGCAGTTCTGCCTGATCATCGTCTACCCCGCGTGGGTGGCCGGCATCCTGGCCTGCCTGGCCGTGTACGGCCTGTTCTACGTCACCGTCTACCCGGTGCTGTGGGTGCTGTTCTGGCCCGTGCGGGCGTGGATGAAGAAGAACCGGCCCGAGGAATACGCCGCAAGCCAACGCCCGACATAGTCCCGGTTTACCGCCTCTGGCCAGCGGGCATTCTTATCGAGTTCACGGCTAACGTTGAGGATCCTCATCGGTCCGCACCGCAGTCTGGGACGCATACGGTTAGCAGCCGGCTCAAGGAGGATCTCATGGCGACGATCGCAATGGCCGACACCAATGTCGTCGAACTCTCGGTGCGCCGCGCCCGGCGCAACCTGCGCGCCATCAACGAGGCCAGGTACCGCCACCCGTCCTACGTGGGCCGGATGGCGGTGGCCAAGGCCGCGCCCGAAGGGTGCCGGGTGCTGCAGTTCAAGAGCTGACCGGGATCGCTGCCCGCAAGGTGGTGCCCAAGCCGGGTGCGCTGGTCAGCGCGAACTGGCCCGACAGCGCCTCCACCCGGTCCCGCAGCCCGATCAGCCCGGACCCACCGCCGGCCTGCGCGCCGCCGACGCCGTCATCGGTGACCGAGAGCAGCAACACCGAGTCCTCGACGTAGGCACACACCGTCACCAACTCGGCCCCCGCGTACTTTGCCGTGTTGGTCAGCGCCTCGGCGATGACGTAGTACGCCGCGACCTCCACCGACTCCGGCAGCCGTCCGTCCACCCGCAGATCGAGTTCCACCGGGACCGGTGATCTGCGCGCCAACGCCCGCAGCGCCGGCCGCAGCCCGCCGCGCGACAGGACGGCTGGGTGCATACCGCGGGAAAGTTCCTGCAGATCGGTGTGCAATTCGGCCAGACCGCTCACCACCTGGGACAGCTCGCCGCGCAGCGGATCCTCGGCCGCGCCTTCGATGGCCCGCAGCTGCAGGCTCAGCGACACGATGCGCTGCTGGGCGCCGTCGTGCAGATCACGTTCGAAACCGCGCCGTGCCTCGTCGGCCGCGGCCACGATGCGGGCACGGGACGCCGTCAGCTCCGCGCGGGTCTCGGCATTGGCGATGGCGGTCGAGACCAGGTCGGCGAAATCACCAAGGTGATCCTCGAACTGGGGCGAAAACGACAGGGGGCGGCGCGATCCCACCAGCAGCGCGCCGCGGACGACACCGTCGACGATCAACGGCGCACCGGCACCGGAGCGCACCCCGAGGCCCTGCAATCGCGTCGCGATGGGGCCCGCGACGGTCGCGTAATCAACGATGCGGTCGGGCGCGCCGGAGCGCAGGACGCGCGCACTGATGCTGTCACCGGTCAGCGGAAAGCGTTCGCCCACATGCATGGCGCTGCCGCCCGCCGGATCTGCGCGGTCCCGGGCGGCCAGCACCACGCAACTGTCACCGGACTCGAAACGCACCAGCGTCACATGGTCGGCGCCGGAGCTGCGGGACAGTTCGTCGACGGTCACGTCGTACAACTCGGTGGGGTCCGCCGAGCGGGCGACCAGGGTGGCCACCCGGCGCAGCGCGGCCTGCTGAACGGCCAGCAGATCGGCCTCCCTGCGGCGTTCTTCGGCCTCGGCGGCGCGTAATCGGGCCTGCCCGACAAGGACATTGGTGAGCAGCGCCAGCGTCAAGAACACTGCCAGTGCAGGTGCCAGACTGTCGCGGCCCTCCAGGTGCAGGTAGACGTACACGGCGGCACTGGCCAGCGACGTCGCCAGTGCCAGGCCGAAATCCCACCCCGCCGACACCACCAGCACACCCAGCAGCAGCAAGGCGCCGAACGCATTCTCCGGTGCGACCTGCTTGAGGGCGGCCACCGCGGCGACCTCGGCGATCAGGAACACGACGGCCACCAGGATGCCGGCCCACAGCGGGCGCGCCGTCGGGCGCACCACCTGCGCCAGCAGTCGGTTCGGCAGGGTTCGCCAGGTCACCGGGCGATGGTAGTGGACAGCACGCACGGGCGGCCCCCGGAGTTTTCCCGTTAACAGGAATGCCATCGCCGACGCGCCCTGCCAAGCTGGAAGCATGACCGCCCCGCGCTGCTTGATCGTCGACGACAGCGCCGCCTTCCGTGACGCCGCGCGCGCCATGCTGGAACGCGGCGGCTTCGCCGTGGTCGGTGCCGCCGCGGACGCCGCGGAAGCGGAGCGACTGACCGCCGAACTGCACCCCGACGTGGCGCTGGTCGACGTCGACCTGGGCGCCGACAGCGGATTCGACGTCGCCGACCGCCTCAACGACAGCCACCACGACCTCGCGGTGATCCTCACCTCCACCCACGACGAGCAGGATTTCGCCGATCTGGTGGCCGCGAGCCCGGCCCGCGGATTTCTGCCTAAACTCACGCTGTCCGCGGATGCGATCCGCGAGATGCTCGGCTAGCGCGACTCCAGGTAGACGATGACCGCGCGCACCCGGCGGTGATCGTCCCCGGTCTCGGGTAGGTCCAGCTTGGTCAGGATGCTGCGCACATGCTTTTCCACGGTGCCCTCGGTGACCCACAGCCGGCGCCCGATCCCGCCGTTGGACAGGCCCTCGGCCATCAGCGTCAGCACCTCGCGTTCGCGGGTACTCAGCGCCGCCAGCGGATCATCGCGGCGGCGGGCGGACACCAACTCGGCCACCAGCGCGGGGTCGATCACCGAGGCCCCGTGGCTGACCCGGCGCAGGGTGTCGACGAAGTCGTTGACGTCCACCACGCGGCTCTTGAGCAGGTAGCCGATGCTCTGCCCGCCGGCCAGCAATTCCATCGCGTGATCGACGTCGACGTGCGCCGAGAGCACCATGATCGCGGTCTCGGGGGAACGCTCGCGGATCAGCCGCGCGGCATCCAGGCCTTCGGTGCTGTGGCCCGGCGGCATCCGGATATCGGTGAGCACCAGATGCGGGTGCTGCGCGTCCACCAGCGTCAACAACTCTTCGGCGTCACCGGCCTGCCCGACGACCTCGAAACCCTCGCGCTGCAGCAGGCTTGCCAGCCCCTCACGCAACAGCACGTCATCGTCGGCGATGACCACCCGCAGGGCATCCATGCTGTCCTTCCGTCGCCGATCCCTTCAGCGCCGCTGCATTCTCGCACTCCGGCAGGGCCGACGTCCGGGGACGCGCGGCGCATGGGGGCTAGCCGGTAGCGCGGCCTACCGAAACACACCCCCGCCGATGGACGCCAACGGAGCAGACATCACCGCCCGACGGGGCGATGCTGGAGAACACCGAGAACCGACTCGCTCCGAGGAGAACACCATGACCACAGCGCCCACCCGCAGCCCGCATGCCATCTCCCTGCTGCACAGCGACGATGTCGAACAGTCCGACCTGGGTTCCATCCACCGGGTCACCGCCGACAACTTCCCGATCCTGCGCGGGCTGTCCATGAAGCGGCTGGTGCTCAACCCCGGGGCGATGCGGACGCCGCACTGGCACGCCAACGCCAGCGAGCTCACCTACTGTGTGTCGGGCACCGCGCTGGTCTCGATCCTCGACGACCGCAGCACCTTCTCCAGTTTCATCATCACCGCCGGGCAGATGTTCCACGCGAACTCCGGTTCGCTGCACCACATCGAGAACGTCGGTGAGGATGTCGCGGAGTTCATCGTCGCGTTCCGCAGCGAACGTCCCGAGGACTTCGGCTTCGGTGCCACGCTCGGCGCCTTCAGCGACGCCGTGCTGGGCAACACCTACGACCTGCCCGCCGCCGATCTGGCCAAGATCCGCCGCAGTACCGTCGACCGCCGGCTGGCTGCCCGCACCGGAGCCGCGGAGATCCCGGCTCGCGCCTACTTCGGTGACCCGCACAAGTTCGACGTCGAAGCCCAGCAACCCGGCCTCAACTACGTCAGCGGTAACGCGCGTTTCGCGCGCGCCCAGTTCTGGCCGATCCTCAAGGACATCTCGATGTACTCGTTGCGTGTCAACGACAACGGCATGCGGGAACCGCACTGGCACCCCTCGACCGCCGAGATGGGCTATGTCGCGCACGGCGACGCCCGGATGACGATCATGAATCCCGACGGCACGCTCGATACCTGGAACCTCACCACCGGTGACATGTACTTCATCCCGCGCGCCTATCCGCACCACATCGAGAACACCGGTGTCGACCAGTGGCATTTCCTGATCTTCTTCGACCAGCCCACCCCGGCCGACATCGGCTACCGGGCGTCGATGAGCGCCTACACCCGCGAAGTGCTGGCCGCGGCGTTCGGTACCCACATCGAGGACCTGCCCGACTTCCCGTTCACGCCGGCCGACCCGCTGATCGTCTCGCGGTGCAACCCGGTCGATCCGGCCGGTGTCGGCCAGTGACAGCGGCAATCGGGCGGCCCGTCGATCGCGTCGAGGGCAGGGAGAAGGTCACCGGCGCGGCCGGTTACGCCGCCGATACCGTCATCGACGGCATGGTCCACGCCGTGCTGGTGCAATCCACCATCGCCAAGGGTCGGGTGACCGCCGAATCGATGGCCGCGGCCGCGGCCGCCGCGGAGCAGGCGCCGGGCGTGCTGTTCGTGCTGACGCCGCTCAACTGTCCACCGCTGCATGTCCTTCCGGTGGACATGACCTGGGATCTGCCGTTGGAACGCCGACCGCCGCTCTCGGATCTGACCGTGCAGCACGTCGGACAGCACCTCGCACTCGTGGTTGCGGGTTCACTGGAGGAGGCCACCCACGCGGCCTCGCTGATGACGTTCGACTACGACACCGCGCCCGCCCAGCTGACGGCCGCCGACGTGCTGGGTGCGCCGGCGCCCGCCGACGAGAAGGGCGGCCAAATCCGCTACGGCAGTTATCAACCCGACCACTTCGTCAAACTCGACGAGGAGAAGCTGCAGGACAGCCGCGGCCCCGCCGAGGAGCCCGACGGCATCCGTGTCGCATCGCGGTTCCGAACGCCGATCAATGCGCACTATCCGATCGAGCTGTCCGCGACCGTCGCC
The DNA here is from genome assembly GCF_001644575.1 of Mycobacterium adipatum. Taxonomy (NCBI): domain Bacteria; kingdom Bacillati; phylum Actinomycetota; class Actinomycetes; order Mycobacteriales; family Mycobacteriaceae; genus Mycobacterium; species Mycobacterium adipatum. Next base: position 4,366,384 of record NZ_CP015596.1, on the reverse strand, counting down.
TATTGGGAGGCCGACATGCTCACCGTGCATGACAGCACCCGGTGGATCACCGGCGAACGACGCGCCCTGGCCGCCTACCTCGGTATAGCAGAGGACCGGGTCCGGATACTGTCCCCCTTGGTCGGTGGGGCGTTCGGGTCCAAGAGCTTCCTGTGGATGCATGTGGTGCTGTGCGCGGTGGCCGCCAGAGCGGTCGCCAGGCCGGTGAAACTCGTGCTGACCCGCACCCAGATGTTCAGCTCCACCGGGCACCGACCCCGCACCGAACAGCAGGTGGCCTTGGTGGCCGATACCGACGGCGCCCTGTTGAGCACCGAACAGCACACCATCACCGAGACCTCCACGGTGGCACATTTCTGCGAACCCGTCGGATTGACGGCCCGCTTCCTCTACCGGTCCCCGCGGATGTCGGTATCGCACACCGTCGCCCGGATCAACGCGCCCACACCATGTTTCATGCGCGGGCCGGGGGAGGCGCCGGGCATGTTCGCCCTGGAGGTCGCGATGGACGAGCTCGCCGAAGCGACCGGCACCGATCCCGTGGCGCTGCGGCTTCGCAACGACTCGGCCCGGGATCAGCCCAGCGGTCGGGCATGGTCGGGGAAACATTTCCGTGAATGCCTGCTCGACGGCGCCGAACGGTTCGGCTGGTCCCAGCGGCCCGCGGTGCCGCGTTCGTTGCGCCGCGACGGGATCCAGGTCGGATGGGGGATGGCGGCGGCCAGCTATCCCGGCCGGCGGATGCCGTCGGGCTGCCGAGTCGTCACCACCCCCGACGGGCAGATCCGGTTCGCCGCGGCCACCCACGAGATCGGCACGGGGGTGCGCACCGTGATGGCTCAGATCGGTGCGGATGTCACCGGGATGCCGCTGGAGGCAGTCATTTTCGAATCCGGGGACTCGTTGTTCCCCGACGCGCCGTACAGCGGGGCCTCCCAGACCACGGCCACCGTCGGCTCCGCGGTGGCACTGGCGGGCCGGCAGTGGCGGCAGCGGCTGGGGACCGCGGTGACATCGGTGTCCGAGCTGCGCGAGCTGCTGCGCGCGGCACCCGAGCTGTGCGAGCGGTTGTGCTTCACCGTCACCAGCGGCGGACCCGACGAAACCGGGCCGTTGTCACAGTCTTTCGGTGCGTATTTCTGTGAGGTCGAGGTGGACGAGGAGATCGGCAGGGCCAGCGTGACCCGATGGACCGCCGTGCTGGACTGCGGGCGGGTACTCAACCCGAAGCTCGCGGCCAACCAGGTGATGGGCGGTATCACCTTCGGTCTGGGGATGGCGCTGCTGGAACAGGTGCCCTACGACGCTCGCACCGGGCAGCTCATCGGCGAGTACTACCTGCCCACCCACGCCGACCGCCCCGAGTTCGACATCAGCTTCATCGACGTCCCCGACTACGGGCTGGACCCGGTCGGGGTGCGCGGTATCGGTGAGATCGGCATCTGCGGCGTCCCCGCCGCGATCGCCAACGCCGTGTATCACGCCACCGGAAAACGGCTGCGCGACCTGCCGATCACCCTGGAATCCCTGCTAGAGCCCTTCGCATCGGAGTACACGTCATGACCGAACTGCACCTGAGGATCAACGGCACACCGCGACGGGTGCGCGCCGATGTCCGCAGCACCCTGCTGGACCTGCTGCGTGAGCACCTCGGCCTCACCGGAACCAAGAAGGGCTGCGATCACGGCTTGTGCGGTGCCTGCACCGTGACCGTGGAAGGTGAGCGGGTGCTGAGCTGTCTGACGCTGGCCGTCTCGATCGACGGGGCCAGCGTCGAGACCATCGAGGGCAGCGACCCGCAGATCGATGCCCTCCAATGTGCCTTCCTCCGGCACGACGGATTTCAGTGCGGTTACTGCACATCGGGCCAAATCACGTCGGCGCGGGCGATGCTGCGCGAGGTCGCGCGCGGCGATCTGTCGGTGGCCTCGTTCGAGGGCTGCCGGCACACCGTCCCCGAAGGGCCGCAACACCTTTGCGACGACGAGATCCGGGAACGGATGGCCGGCAACATCTGCCGGTGCGGTGCCTACGCCAACATCGTCGCCGCGATCCGCGACGCCGCAGGAGCGCCGTCGTGAAGACCTTCGCCTTCGAGCACGCCGACACCGTGGTGGGCGCGGTGCGCAGCGCCACCGCGGGCGCGCGTTACTACGCAGGCGGAACCAACCTGCTCGATCTGATGAAACTCGGTGTGGAAACCCCCGCCGCCCTCGTCGACATCGGCCGCCTCGACCTGCGGGCGATCACCGCGACCGATTCCGGCGGTGTCCTGGTGGGAGCGGGCGCGACCAACAGCGCGGTGGCCAACCACCCCGTGATCCGCCGCGACTACCCGATGCTGTCGCAGGCCATCCTCTCCGGTGCCACCACCCAGATCCGCAACATGGCCACCGCGGGCGGAAACCTGATGCAGCGCACCCGGTGCCCGTACTTCATGGATCCATCGTTCGCCCACTGCAACAAGCGCGATCCGGGCTCCGGGTGCGCGGCGCGCGACGGGTTCAACCGGGAGCACGCCCTGTTCGGGGCCAGTGCGGCGTGTGTGGCGGTGCACCCCTCCGACATGGCGGTGGCGCTGGCGGCACTGGATGCCCGGGTGCATGTCCGCGGTCCCGCCGGATCGCGGACGGTGGGTCTCGACGAGTTCTTCGTTCTGCCGGGCGAATCCCCGGAGCGGGACAACACGCTGCGACCCGCCGAACTGATCACCGGCATCGAGCTGCCGCCGTCGCGGCTGGCTCGGCACAGCTGGTATCTCAAGGTGCGTGACCGGCACAGCTACGCCTTCGCGCTGGTGTCGGTGGCCGCGGGCGTGGAACTCCTCGACGGTGAGATCGTCGCGGCCGCGCTGGCTCTCGGCGGTGTCGCGGCCACACCGTGGCGGGTGGCCGCGGCCGAGGCGATCCTGATCGGCGCCCGCGCCACCGACACCGCGTTCCGGGCCGCCGCCGAGCTGATCACCGCGGACGCGGTCCCGCTCGCGCAGAACGGCTTCAAGGTGGACCTGGCCCGTAACAGCGTGGTGCGCGCGCTGCGTCGCGCATCGGCCGGGCACGCCACCGCGCCCACGCGGTGACCGGGGATACGGCCTCGGTGACACACTGAGCACATGACCGTCACGACTCTGATGGCTTCGATCCTGAACTGGCTGCGCGCCGGGTATCCCGACGGGGTGCCCGGGCCGGACCGGGTGCCGCTGCTGGCGCTGCTGCGGGCCACCCCGCTGACCGAGGAGCAGGTGCGCGAGGTGGTGCGCAATATCGCCGAGGCGGCCGCACCCGCCGATATCGAGGACCCGATCACGCGCGATGACATCGAGGCGTTCATCGCCGAGATGACCCAGCACGACGCCGGACCCGAGAACACCGCGCGGGTGGCGGCGAGACTCGCCGCAGCGGGCTGGCCGCTGGCCGATCTGTCTGACAGCTAGCGATCGGTCAGGCGTCGGTCCAGGGACGTTCGTTGGCTTCCATCCGCTGGCGCTCCTCGGTGCGTTCGTCGGCCCAGGCATCCTCGAACCGCTTACCCGGCTTGGCGCTGGGTATCCGGTTGAGTGCGGAGCTGAGCCACTTCGGCGGCTGGGCCGGTTCCCACTGGGGCAGTGCGGTGCTCAGCGAGGCCATGGTCTTGAGGACCACGAACACGCCGAAGAAGGTGCTCGGGGTGTCGGTGACCGCGATCGCGACGAAACCGATCAGCAGCGTCAGGTGGATGACCATGACGCGGCTCAAGGCCCGGCTGCCGATCTGCTCCAGCTGACGAAACGGCCAGTTGCGCAGGCTGATCAGGTCCACCAGGAAGTCGACCGACATGAAGGCGAGCATGGTGAGACATCCGAAACCGACACTGCGCCAATCGACCTGGACCAGGTGGCCGACACCGTTGTGGTTCAGCAGGAAGAGCACGGTCCCGAGGAACACCCCGTGCACCGCGCAGAAACTCAGGCTGATGACGGCGAAACTCGACATGTAGGTCGCCAGCGGCTTACCACTGCGCCGGCGTCCGTTGACCGTGTGACGCAGCCGCGGGCCCTCGTTGCCGGGCGCGTTGTAGGAGAAGTGGCCACGCCGCGGCGACCACCGTTGGTGCAGGGCGATCCGGGCCACGATGAACAGGCAGGCGGCCACCGTCTCGAACCAATACACCGCCAGGGTGGTGCCACCGGCCCAGTCGCGGCCGAACCAGCCGAAGACGGGTACCCCGATCACGCCCAGCACGGATATCAGGTGTACGACGCGGGTCACGCCGCCGATCGTCGCATGCAGAACGGGCGGCCGCCGAGATGGCGGCCGCCCGATTTGCGGTGTCGTGGCGGTGCTTACAGGGTCGAGGTGTCGATGACGAAGCGGTACCGCACATCGCTGGAGATCACGCGGTCCCAGGCCTCGTTGACGTAGGACGCCTCGATGACCTCGATCTCCGGGGTGACGCCGTGCTCGGCACAGAAGTCCAGCATCTCCTGGGTCTCCGGGATGCCGCCGATCATGGAACCGGAGATGCTGCGCCGGCCACCGGCCAGCGGGAAGAACGGCACCTCCAGCGGATGCTCGGGCGCACCGAGTTCGACAAGGGTGCCGTCGATCTTGAGCAGGCCCAGATATTGGCCGAGATCGAGGTTTGCCGAGACCGTGTTCAGGATCAGGTCGAACTTGCCGGCCAGCTTGGTGAAGGTGTCCGGATCAGAGGTGGCGTAGTACTCATCGGCGCCCAGGCGCAGCCCGTCCTCCATCTTCTTCAACGACTGGCTCAGCACGGTGACGTGCGCCCCCATCGCGTGCGCCAGCTTCACCCCCATGTGTCCGAGACCACCGAGGCCGATGACTGCGACCTGCTTGCCGGGACCGGCGTTCCAGTGCTTCAGCGGAGAGAACAGGGTGATACCGGCGCACAACAGGGGAGCGGCCTTGTCCAGCGGGATGCTGTCCGGGATGCGCAGCACGAATTTCTCGTCGACGACGATCGCCTGGCTGTAGCCGCCCTGGGTGACGGTGCCGTCGCGGTCGGTGGCGTTGTAGGTGCCGATCATGCCGGTGCCGGTGCAGTACTGCTCAAGGCCGGCCGCGCAGTTGTCGCACTCCTGGCAGGAGTTGACCATGCAGCCGACGCCGACCCGGTCGCCCACCTTGTACTTGGTGACCTCGGCTCCGACCTCGGTGACGACACCGGCGATCTCGTGCCCGACGACGAGCGGGTAGTGCGGGGTGCCCCATTCAGCCTTGGCGGTATGGATATCGCTGTGACAGATCCCGGCGAACTTGATGTCGAACGCGATATCGCGGGGGCCGACGTCGCGGCGTTCGATGGTGGTCTTCTTCAGCGGCGCGGTGGCCGACTCGGCCGCGTAAGCGGAAACGGTGGTGGTCATCAATCAGTCCTCTGCGTGCGTCTCGTATGTCCACGTGCGAATACATGCACCTTCACCAGACAGTAGTGAAGGAAGCAGAATCGGGCGCGGTGTGCGCCCTGTGGAACACAACGGGGGGAGTACCCGCGCTAATCCCGGTTCAAGCTGTGAATCGGCTTAAAGCCCGGGCGCGCGGAATCCGGCGGTGAAACTGACGCGGTCATAGCGCGCGACGCCCGCCTGGGTGTACGGATCGGCGGCGGCCACGGCATCGGCCTGCTCGGCGGACATGTCCCCGGCGATCAGCACCGCGCCCTGCTGGGATTCCAGTCGGCCGGCCAACAGGATGCGACCGGCGGCCACCTCGTCGGTCAACCATTGCAGGTGCGCGGGACGGGTGCCCTCGATGACATCGGGCGGCTGCAGGTAGGTGATTGTCAGTATGTGGAACACGCGCCGAAGATTACCGACGGATCAGTTGATCGGCGCATTCAGCCAGCGCAGGTCCTCGACGATGCCACGGGCCGCGATCACGCCCTGTCCGCTCTGCCACACCTCGTTGTTCACCGCGAACACCCGATCGTCGCGGTTGGCCGACAATGCCCGCCAGGCCTGGCTGTTGAGCACGGTGGTCGCCCGTTCCTTGGCTGCGGCCGTCTCGAAGGACAGGTAGATGATGTCGCCGTCGGCGGCGGACAGATCCGTGTCGCCGGACAGGTCCGCGGTGCTCAACTCGATATACGGGGTATCCGTGAAGCGTTGTGCCGCAGGGCGATCCACGCCGACCGCGCGCAGGACGGTGGCCGGGAAGTTCGCCGCACCGAACACCCTGATGGTGGTCTCGGTGAACTGCAGGACCGAGGCCTGGAAATGGGTGGCGTCGGCGCGCGCACCGGCCTCACGGGCGTCGCGTTCGAAACCGTCGAGCGCGGCATCGGCCGCGCCCGGGCGCGCGGTGGCCGCGGCCACCGCGCGCAAGGTGTCCTGCCAGTCGGTAGGGCCGCCGGTGAACACCGTCGGCGCGATCTCCGACAGCGCGGTGAAGGATCCGGGCGTCTGCGCCACCGAGCCCAGGATCAGGTCCGGCGCGGCGGCCCGCACGGCGTCCAGGTCCGGTGTGTCACGCGGGCCGACGCCGGGCGCGTCGTGCAGGACGGTGCCCAGGTACGACGGCTGGGGGACCGCGGTGCCGACCACCCGGCCCTGCAGACCGAGAGCGCACAGCGCGTCGAGCGCGGACGCCGACAGCGCCACGATGCGCTGCGGATCTCCGCGCACCTCGGTGTCTGGGGCCACGCCCGGGCCGGTCGCGTTGCGGACCTGCCGCGGTGCGTCGGGAGACTGGGCCGGGGCCGGTTCGGGCGCGCAGGATTCGTCCGGTCTGCGGTGGTTGCCCAGCACGCCGGCGCTGGCGATCCTGGTGGTGCTGGTGATCGGGGCGCCCGGTTCGGTACCCGGCACGGTCTCGGTGGCCCCACAGGCCGTCAGCAGGGTGAACGAGGCCACGACACCCGCGGCGAGCAGGCCCTTGCGCGCAGTGGGGAACGGCACCGGGCGAGGGTACCAACCGGGCCGTTTCCGGCCGGTCAGACACCGTCCACACGCGAATACGACAGTTTGTAGGACACCGATGCCGCGCCCGACGGTGATGGGGATAAGATGCCGACAGAGCCATTGCCGGGACGACCCGTCGACTTTTTATGGAGGATCTGTTGGTAGCCGAAGCGCCCCCAATCGGAGAACTCGAGGCACGGCGTCCGTTCCCGCAGCGGATGGGCCCCAAGGGCAACCTCATCTACAAGCTGATCACCACGACCGATCACAAGCTGATCGGCATCATGTACTGCGTCGTGTGTTTCAGCTTCTTCCTCATCGGCGGCCTGATGGCGCTGCTGATGCGCACCGAGCTGGCGGTCCCGGGCCTGCAGTTCCTGTCCAACGAGCAGTTCAACCAGCTGTTCACCATGCACGGCACGGTGATGCTGCTCTTCTACGCGACCCCCATCTTCGCCGGGTTCGCCAACCTGGTGTTGCCGCTGCAGATCGGCGCCCCGGACGTCGCGTTCCCGCGGCTCAACGCGTTCGCGTTCTGGCTGTTCCTGTTCGGCGCGTTGATCGCCATGGGTGGTTTCATCACCCCCGGCGGCGCCGCCGACTTCGGCTGGACCGCGTACTCGCCGCTGACCGATGCCATCCACTCCCCGGGCGCCGGTGGTGACCTGTGGATCATGGGTCTGGCCGTCGGTGGTCTTGGCACCATCCTGGGTGCGGTCAACTTCATCACCACGGTGGTCTGCATGCGTGCCCCGGGCATGACCATGTTCCGGATGCCGATCTTCACCTGGAACGTCCTGGTGACCTCGATCCTCATCCTGATCGCGTTCCCGATCCTGACCGCCGCGCTGTTCGGTCTGGCCGCCGACCGTCACCTCGGCGCGCACATCTACGACCCGGCCAACGGCGGCGTGCTGCTCTGGCAGCACCTGTTCTGGTTCTTCGGTCACCCCGAGGTGTACATCATCGCGCTGCCGTTCTTCGGCATCGTCTCCGAGATCTTCCCGGTGTTCAGCCGCAAGCCGATTTTCGGATACACCACGCTGATCTACGCGACGCTCGGTATCGCGGCGCTGTCGGTGGCGGTGTGGGCGCACCACATGTACGCCACGGGTGCGGTGCTGCTGCCGTTCTTCTCGTTCATGACGTTCCTGATCGCGGTGCCGACCGGTATCAAGTTCTTCAACTGGATCGGCACGATGTGGAAGGGGCAGTTGACCTTCGAGACACCGATGCTGTTCTCGGTGGGCTTCCTGATCACCTTCCTGCTCGGTGGTCTGTCCGGTGTGCTGCTGGCCAGCCCGCCGCTGGATTTCCACGTGACGGACTCCTACTTCGTCATCGCGCACTTCCACTACGTGCTGTTCGGCACCATCGTGTTCGCCACCTACGCGGGTATCTACTTCTGGTTCCCGAAGATGACGGGCCGCCTGCTCGACGAGCGCCTCGGCAAGCTGCACTTCTGGCTGACCTTCATCGGTTTCCACGCCACCTTCCTGGTGCAGCACTGGCTGGGTGACGAGGGCATGCCGCGCCGCTACGCCGACTATCTGCCCAGCGACGGGTTCACCACGCTGAACGTGGTCTCCACCGTCGGCGCGTTCATCCTCGGCATCTCCACGCTGCCGTTCGTCTGGAACGTGTTCCGCAGCTGGCGTTACGGCGAGCCCGTGGTGGTCGACGACCCGTGGGGTTACGGCAACTCCCTGGAGTGGGCCACCAGCTGCCCGCCGCCGCGGCACAACTTCACCGAACTGCCCCGGATCCGTTCGGAGCGTCCGGCGTTCGAGCTGCACTACCCGCACATGGTCGAGCGGATGCGGGCCGAGGCGCACATCGGTCGTGCGCACGGGCCCTCCGACGGTGACGTCACCAGAATCGATGACGTCGAAGTCCGCAGCTGATCTGATCCGGCACGACCTGACGACAACTGACTCGAGGCATCAAACGGAGGTGGGTGTGCCGACGGCCTCGCAGTCAGTCGACCCCGCGCGCAAGCGTTCATCGTTGTTGATCACGGTCACCGGGGTGGACCAGCCCGGCGTGACCTCCGCACTGTTCGAGGTGCTCTCCCGCCACCATGTGGAGCTGCTCAACGTCGAACAGGTCGTGATCCGCGGCAGGCTCACCCTGGGTGTGCTGGTGTCGGTGGAGTCCAAGGTCGCCGACGGCTCCGAGTTCGCCGACGAGGTCCGCGCCGCCATCCACGGGGTGGGCCTGGATGTCGCGATCGAGCGCAGTGACGACAAGCCGGTGCTGGAGGGGCCCTCCACGCACACCATCGTGGTGCTGGGCCGCCCGATCACCGCCGAGGCGTTCGGGGTGGTGGCCCGCGAGGTCGCCGCGCTCGGAGTGAACATCGATTTCATCCGCGGGGTCTCCGACTACCCGGTGACCGGGCTGGAGCTGCGGGTCTCGGTGCCGCCCGGCGCGGTCTACGCCGAACTGCAGAACGTGATGGCGCGCACCGCCGTCGCGCTCGGGGTCGATATCGCGCTGGAGGATTACAGCCTGTCGCGGCGGACCAAGCGCCTCATCGTGTTCGACGTGGATTCCACCCTGATCCAGGGTGAGGTCATCGAGATGCTCGCCGACCGGGCCGGCGCATTGGCGGCGGTCGCCGAGGTCACCGAGGCGGCGATGCGCGGTGAGCTGGACTTCGCCGAGTCGCTGCACAAGCGGGTTGCCACGCTGGCCGGCCTGCCCGCCGAGGTGCTCGACGAGGTGGCCGATCAGATCGAGCTGACCCCCGGGGCGCGCACCACGATCCGCACGTTGCGTCGACTGGGATATCACTGCGGCATCGTCTCCGGCGGCTTCCGCCAGGTGATCGAGCCGCTGGCGCACGACCTGATGATGGATTTCGTCGCGGCCAACGAGCTGGAGATCGTCGACGGCAAGCTCACCGGCCGGGTGGTGGGTCAGGTCATCGACCGCCCCGGAAAGGCCAAGGCGCTGCGCGATTTCGCCCAGCAGGTCGGGGTGCCGATGGAGCAGACCGTGGCCGTCGGGGACGGTGCGAACGATATCGACATGCTCTCGGCCGCCGGGCTGGGTGTGGCCTTCAACGCCAAACCCGCGCTGCGCGAGGTGGCCGACGCGTCGCTGAGCCACCCGTACCTGGACACCGTGCTGTTCATCCTGGGGGTGACCCGCGGTGAGATCGAGGCCGCCGACGCCGTCGACGGCACCGCACGCCGGGTCGACATCCCCGACGTCTAGACGACCACTCCCGCGCGGGTCTCGGCGGCGGCGACGCCGGTGATGGACTGCCAGGCGCGCGCCATCACCTCCACGGCCGCCTCCAGTTGGGGCTCGGGCAGCGCGTAGGGCACCCGGATGAACCGTTCCAGCGTGCCGTCGACGCCGAAGCGCGGCCCGGCGGGGAGATCCAGCCCGAGCCGCGACGCGGCGGCCGACAGCGCGGTGCTCATCGGCGCGGGCAGTTGCACCCACAGTGACATCCCGCCGCGGCCCGGTCCGGGACGCCAGTCCGGCAGCCGGCGGGCCAGCAGTTCGACGAGATGGGCCCGCCGGGCCAGCAGTAGTTCGCGACGCTCCGGTAGGACCGCGTCGCGGATCGTGAGAAGTCTTGCCGCCGTGAGTTGTTCGAGAATCGGGGTACCGAGATCGACCGAGGACCGGATGGCGGCGATGGTGGCCAGGGTGGCGGGTTCGGCGCGGATCCAGCCGATCCGCAGGCCGCCCCAGAACGATTTGGACATCGAACCGATGGTCAGCACCAGGTCGTGGCGGGACGGCACCGCCGCGGCCAGCGGCGCCGGCGGTGCCTCGTCGATCCACATGTCCATGATGGACTCGTCGACGATGGTGCGGGTCCGGGTCTCAGAAATTATGTGGCCCAGTCGGTTTCGCTGCGCGGGCGACATGGTGAACCCGGTCGGGTTGTGGCTGTCCGGGATGACGTAGGCCAGCGCGGGTGCCAGCTGACGGATCGCGGCGTGCAGGGCGTCGAGTTCCCACCCGTTCTCGTTGAGTGCCACCGGCACCGCGCGGGCACCGGCGGTCGAGATCGCAGACAGTGCACCGTGATAGCTGGGTTGCTCGACGAGTACCCGGTCACCGGGTTGGGTGAACGCCGCCAGGATCAGGCCGATGGCGTGTTGCGCGCCGCTGGTGATCATGATCTGCTCGGGTTCGGTGGGCAGTCCACGCGCACAGTATCTTTCGGCGACCGCCCGGCGGAGCGTGCAGACACCGGTCAGTTCGTGGCCGGGCTCGGCCAGGTAGGGCGTGATATCGCGGGTGGCATCGGCGAAGGCCTCCAGCACCGCGGCGCTGGGAGCCGACAGCGCGGCCGCGGCCAGGCTCATCGTCGGCGCGCCGGCCGCAGCGGCGATCTGCGGTCGCGGCGGCAGGGACGCGGTACTGCGGGCGCCGCGACGGGCGGTGAGATAGCCGTCCTCGCGCAGCGCGCTGAACGCCGCGGTGACGGTGGTCCGCGACACCCGTAACGCGTCGGCCAGCGCACGCTCGCTGGGCAGCCGGGAGCCCACCGGGACACGGCCGTCGACGATGAGCAGCCGGAGGGCATCCGCCAGGCCGAGGTAGGCCGGGCCGGTCAAACTGGATGTGCGCCAGTTGCCCAATTCGCGGGCCAGTAGGTCCACATCGAGTGCTCTGGTTCCCATTTCGCTGGACATTAAGGCCAGTATCGGTCAACTGGCTATTGATTGGCAAGCCACATGACCATGATCATCGAGTCATGCACAGCAACTGGATGTCCCGAGTGGTCGGTAAGTATCGACGGGCCGGCACCCACAACCGGTGGGATGCGCGCGACCCGGAGAGTTCGGACGCACGCCGGGTCCGCAACGAACTCGACGCCATCCGCGCGCGCTTCCCCGACCACGCATGAGGGGCCGCGGTGCTGCGGTGCTGCCGGCCGGCCTGCTGCTCGCGGGCCTGACCGGTTACGGCTTCTCGATGGCCCTGATGGTCCAGGCCGGACTCGGACTGGACCCGTGGGATGTCTTTCATCAGGGTTTGAGCCGGCACACCGGGATGACCATCGGCGTCGCGTCCGCGGTCGTCGGCGTGGCGGTGTTGCTGGCCTGGATCCCGCTGCGCAACCGGCCGGGGATCGGCACGATCGCCAACGTCATCGTCATCGCCGTCACCGTCGACATCGGGATCGCCGTGCTGCCTTCCCCCGAAGACCTCCGGCTGCGGGTACCGATGATGGTGGGCGCGGTGCTGCTGAACGCCGTCAGCACGGTGCTCTATATCGGGGCCGGGCTGGGACCCGGCCCGCGTGACGGGCTGATGACCGGGCTGGTGGCGCGCACCGGGCTCTCGGTGCGGTTGGTCCGCACCGTCATCGAGGCCACCGTGCTGAGCGCCGGGTGGCTGCTCGGCGGCACCGTCGGTGTCGGCACCGTCGTCTACGCGTTCGGTATCGGGCCACTGGTGCAACTGATCCTTCGGCACATGCCGCGGCGGCTGCTGCTGCACGACTTCGGCGCCCCGGGGCGAGCGGAGCGAGCGGTGACACCGCGCGGTGCCGGGCGGCGCCGTCCGGTCGGGGGTGGCGACACTACGATGGGCGGGTGCCCGCAGACGAGCCCGTTGCAGCCGATGTCCCCGGAGAAGACCTACTGATCGATTTCGCCAAGGTCACCCTGCGGCGTGGGGGCAAGACCCTGGTGGGGCCCATCGACTGGGCCGTCGAACTCGACGAACGCTGGGTGGTGATCGGGCCCAACGGGGCGGGCAAGACGTCGCTGCTGCGCATCGCCGCCGCCGTGGACCATCCGTCCTCGGGGACGGCGTACGTGCTCGGCGAGCGCCTCGGGCGCACCGATATGGCCGAACTGCGCTCCCGGGTGGGGTTGAGCAGTTCGGCTCTGAGCCAACGGATTCCCGATGACGAGATGGTTCGCGACCTGGTGGTCTCGGCCGGTTACGCGGTGCTCGGGCGCTGGCGCGAGCACTATGACGATGTCGACTACGAGCAGGCCCTGGACATGCTCGAAAGCGTCGGCGCCGAGCACCTGGCGATGCGCACCTACGGCACCCTGTCCGAGGGCGAACGCAAGCGGGTACTGATCGCGCGTTCCCTGATGACCGACCCGGAACTGCTCCTGCTCGACGAGCCCGCCGCCGGTCTGGACCTGGGCGGCCGCGAGGAGTTGGTGGCCCGCCTCGCCGATCTGGCCGCCGACCCCGACGCGCCCGCCATCGTGCTGGTCACCCACCATGTCGAGGAGATCCCGCCCGGTTTCAGCCACTGCCTGCTGCTTTCGGAGGGCAGCGTGGTCGCGGCCGGACTGCTCACCGAGGTGCTGACCGCGCAGAATCTGTCGACGGCATTCGGGCAGTCGATCGCCCTGGACTACATCGACGGTCGCTATTTCGCCCGGCGCACCCGCAGCCGCGCGGCACACAGGAGGCGCGCATGACCGACAGTTTCGAGCCGCTGCCGGCCCGGCCGGCCTCCACGGTCATGCTCATCCGGGACACTCCGCAGGAGAGCATCTCGGTGTTCCTGATGCGCCGGCACGCGGGCATGCAGTTCGTCGCGGGCACCACGGTGTTCCCCGGCGGCGGCGTCGATGACCGGGACCGGGATGCGACGATCGCCTGGTACGGGCCCGACCCCACGTGGTGGGCGGACAAGATCGGCGTCGACGACGACCTCGCCGCGGCGTTGGTGTGCGCGGCGGCGCGGGAGACCTTCGAGGAGTCCGGGGTGCTGTTCGCCGGGGCCGCCGACGATCCGGACCTGCTGGTCGATGACGCGTCGGTCTACCGCGAGCAGCGCGCCGCCCTGGAGAACAAGTCACTGTCCTTCGCGGAGTTCCTGCGTACCGAGAACCTGATGCTGCGTGCCGATCTGTTGCGGCCGTGGGCCAACTGGGTGACCCCGATCGAGGAGCGCACCCGTCGCTACGACACCTACTTCTTCGTCGGTGCGCTGCCGCAAGGCCAGAAGGCCGACGGCGACAACACCGAGACCGACCGTGCCTACTGGGCCACCCCCGAGTCGGCGCTCGATGACTTCGCCGAGGGCCGCACCTTCCTGCTCCCGCCCACCTGGACCCAATTGGACTCGCTGGCCGGGCGCACCGTCGCCGAGGTGCTGGCGGTGGACCGCCAGATCGTGGCGGTGTCGCCGCACCTGACGGTGTCCGAGGGCAACTGGGAGATCGAGTTCTTCGACAGTGGCCGCTACAACGAGGCCCGCAACCGGCGTTCCCCGGACGGTTACCGCGCATGAGGGAGTTCGTCACCTCCGTCGCCGATGAGGGGATCGGCACCCTGGTGCTGTCTCGGCCGCCCAGCAATGCGCTGACCCGGCAGATGTACCGCGAGATCGGCGCGGTCGCCGCCGAGCTCGGTGCCCGCGACGATGTGGGCGCCGTCATCGTGTTCGGCGGCCACGAGGTCTTCAGCGCCGGTGACGACATCGCGGTGTTGCGCCGCCTGGGGGCCGCCGATGCCGAGAGCGTCACCGCGGGCTGCCGGGCCGCACTGGACGCCGTCGCGGCGATCCCGAAGCCGACGGTCGCCGCGGTCACCGGGTATGCGCTGGGTTCCGGTCTGGCGCTCGCGCTGGCCGCGGACTGGCGGATCGCCGGCGACAACGTCAAGGTGGGCGTCACCGAGGTGCTGGCCGGGCTGCTGCCCGCCGCGGGCACCGACCGGCTGGTGGGCACCGTCGGCGCCGCGCGGGCCAAGGAGCTGGTGTTCAGCGGTCGCTTCGTCGGCGCCGAAGAGGCCCTCGCGCTCGGCCTGGTCGACGAGCTGGTGGCCCCGGACGGGGTGTACGATGCCGCGCTGAGCTGGGCGCGCCGGCACGCCGAGGCGCCCGGATACGTGCTCGCCGGGGCCAAGGCGATGATCGATGCCGCTGCCACCGTGACCGACGCCGCAGGTGAAGGGGTGCGCCGCTACGTCGAGGTCTTCGGGTCGACCATCGGCAGTTAGGCTGCCCATATGACGAGCACGGACCACACGCCAGGCGTTGCCACCGACGCCGACCGCAAGCCCGATGTCGCCGCCGGAGCGGCTCCGGAACCCAATCCGCACGCCACCGCCGAGCAGGTCGAGGCCGCGCTGAAGGACACCAAGCTGGCCCAGATCCTCTACCACGACTGGGAGGCCGAGACCTACGACGACAAGTGGTCGATCTCCTATGACCAGCGCTGCATCGACTACGCGCGCGGTCGTTTCGACGCCATCGTGCCCGACGAGGTGCAGCGGGAACTGCCGTATGACCGGGCGCTCGAGCTGGGCTGCGGCACCGGGTTCTTCCTGCTCAACCTGATCCAGGCCGGGGTGGCCCGGCGAGGCTCGGTCACCGACCTGTCCCCGGGCATGGTCAAGGTCGCCACCCGCAACGGGCAGGGCCTGGGACTCGACATCGACGGTAAGGTCGCCGACGCCGAGGGCATCCCGTACGAGGACAACACCTTCGATCTGGTGGTCGGCCACGCCGTGCTGCACCACATCCCCGATGTGGAGAAGTCGCTGCGCGAGGTGGTACGGATCCTCAAGCCGGGCGGCCGTTTCGTGTTCGCCGGGGAGCCCACCAGCGCCGGCAACGTCTACGCCCGCAATCTGTCCACGCTGACCTGGCGGCTGTCGACCAATATCACCAAGCTGCCCGGACTGGAGAGCTGGCGCCGCCCGCAAGAGGAGCTTGACGAATCCTCGCGCGCGGCCGCCCTGGAGGCCGTCGTGGACCTGCACACCTTCGATCCCGAGGATCTGGAGCGGATGGCGACCAATGCCGGAGCCGTCGACGTCGCGACCGCCAGTGAGGAATTCACCGCCGCCATGCTGGGCTGGCCGATCCGCACCTTCGAGGCGTCGGTGCCCGCGGGCCGGTTGGGTTGGGGCTGGGCCAAATTCGCGTTCAACAGTTGGACGACCCTGAGCTGGGTGGACGCCAACGTCTGGCGCCGGGTGGTGCCCAAGGGCTGGTTCTACAACGTGATGGTCACCGGGGTCAAGCCGTCCTGACCGTTGGTTGACTTCACGCTCGACGACGTCGCCTACCTCCGCAGTGACGATGGCCGACGAGCGCTGGCCGACGTGGCCGACCTGGCGCTGAGCGGCGCCGGACAGGTCACCGATATCGCCACGGTACGAACACGTTTCGGTGAGCGCACCGCGATACTCGTGGAGACCATATTGCTGCGCCGCAAGGCCGCGGCCAAGTTCGACGATCCGTCGGCGTGGCTGTTCACCGACGACGCCCTGCAACAGGCCACCGCCGCCGCGGTGGCCGAGCACCGGGCCCGCAGGCTCGTCGGCGCGCGGGTGCACGACGTGACCTGCTCGGTCGGGGCCGAACTGGCCGCGCTGGGGCCGGTCGCCGGGCAGCTGCTGGGCAGTGATCTCGACCCCGTGCGACTGGCGATGGCGCACAACAACATTCCCGACGTTCCGCTGTGCCGTGCGGACGCGCTGCGGCCGGTCACCCGGGACACCGTGGTGCTGGCCGACCCGGGCCGCCGCTCCGGTGGCCGGCGCCGGTTCGATCCGCGCGCATACGCTCCGCCGCTGGACGCGCTGTTCGACGTCTATCGCGGGCGCGATCTGGTGGTGAAGTGCGCGCCCGGAATCGATTTCGACCAGCTCCCCGAACTCGGTTTCGACGGGGAAGTGGAGCTGTGCTCGTCGGGCGGCAGCGTGCGGGAGGCATGCCTGTGGTCGGCGGGTCTGGCGACGCCGGGGGTGCGGCGCCGGGCGAGCCTGCTGGATCGCGCAGAGCAGCTCACCGACGCCGATCCCGACGAGTGCGCGGTGCGCCCGGCGGGGCGCTGGATCATCGACCCCGACGGTGCGGTGGTGCGCGCCGGCCTCGTGCGCCAGTACGGCACCCGGTACGGGTGCTGGCAGCTGGACCCCGACATCGCCTATCTGTCCGGTGACGAACTTCCGGACGGGGTGCGGGGTTTCGAGGTTCTCGCCGAGATCGGATTCGACGAGAAGCGACTGCGCCGGGAACTGGCGGCCCGCGACGGTGGTGCGCTGGAGATCCTGGTGCGCGGTGTCGACGTGGATCCCGACGCGCTACGCCGACGTCTGAAGTTGCGCGGCGCGCAACCGCACTCGGTGGTCATCACCCGGATCGGTACCGGAGCGGCGGGACGGGCGGTGGCGTTCATTTGTCGGCCGTCGCGATAGTGCCACGGGTACCCTGACGGGCAGCGGCGCCTGGGCCGCCCCCTGCTTCCGGAGGATCCCTTAGATGCGCGTACCCCCGCTGGCCGTCTCGGTGCTGGCCGCAACCGTCACCGCCCTGTCGGGTCTCGCGGGTGCCGGCACGGCGGCGGCCGCCCCGCCCAAGTGCGAGGACGTGGGTGCCACCGCCGGCCCCGGTTTCACCTGCCAGATCCAGCAGACCGACCCGGCCTACACCCTGAACATCAGTTTCCCGTCCGATTACCCGGACCAGAAAGCGGTCGTCGAGTACATCAAGCAGACCCGGGACGGGTTCTTGAACGTGGCGAAAACCCCCGATTACCGTCCGATGCCCTACGAACTGGACACCACCTCGGTTCAGTACACCTCCGCGGTGCCGCCGCGCGGCACGCAGTCGGTGGTGTTCACCACCTACCAGAACGTCGGGGGTGCGCACCCGCAGACCTTCTACAAGGCGTTCAGCTGGGACCAGGCCTACCGCAAACCGATCACCTTCGAGAACCTGTTCCGCGCGGGCACCGACCCGCTGCCGGTGATCTTCCCGGTGGTGCAGGCCGACCTGGCCCGCCAGTCCGGCATCCCGGACCCGGTGCTGCCGGACGCCGGGCTGGATCCGGCCAACTACCAGAACTTCGCCATCACCGACGAGGCCGTCATCTTCTTCTTCGGGCAGGGCGAGCTGCTGCCGGAAGCGGCAGGCGCCGTTGCGGTGTCGGTGCCGCGGGCGATCGTCGCCCCGCTGCTCGCCTGATCCCACGACAGGCTAGGCGGGTGCGAAGCCGTAGACCTGGCCGTCGCTGGTGGCGGTGACGATCCGCCCGTCGTGACCGATCGATACCCCGACCGGCCAGCCGGTGGCCTCCGGCAGCGGGTACCGGTTGACGGTGCCGCCCTCCAGGGGGTCGAACACCAGCAGGGCCTGGCCCTGCTCGCCGTCGCGCACCACGGTGTAGCCGAGGTCCTCACCGGCCCGGCTCGACGTCGACAGCGGTTCGATATCGGCACGCGTCCAGACGATCTCGCCGGTGTCGGTGATCCCGGTCAACTGCGCGCCCGGGCCACCCCCGGCGACGATGACGCCCTCCGGTGTCACCGAGGGCGGGGTCTGCGGCTGGTACCCCAGCACCGTCGACCATTTCGCGGTGCCGTCGGCGGTGTCGAGGGCCCACAACCGTCCGTCGCGGCCGTTGACGTAGGCGGTGCTGCCGTCGGCCGACAGCACGGGACTGGCGATGGGCCCGCCGCCGACCGCCTGGCTGGTCCATTCACGGCTCAGGATGGGGGTCTGGTCCGGTCGGTAGCGCAGGCCGACGAGCACGGGCGCCGGCGCGTCCGGCTCCCACAGCCCGACTACCAGGATGCCGGTCTGCGCGGCGAATGCGGGGGCCGCCGACACCGGGCACCGGGGTCCGGCCGTCGCGCAGTCGGCGAGACCACGATCGGAATCGGTCGGGTCGACCCCGGCCACCAGATCCAGTGAGGTGCCCACCACGGTGCCCTTGTGGGCGTCGAACACCAGTACCTGGCCCAGATGGGTCAGCACGAGGAGCCGGCCGGGGGACAGCAGCCTTGGCGTGGTCGGCATCCCGATCACCGGCTGACGCCAGCGGATCCACTGGGTGGGCGGGTAGGACATCATGCCGCCGGGCTGGCCGATGTAGAGGTTGTCGAAGTCATCGAACAGTGGACTCGACCGCGCGCCGCCCTGCCACAACCGGGTGCACCAGCGCTGACGGGCGTTGTTGTCGGTCTCCCACACCATCAGCGAGCACCCGGCGGGGGTCTGCCCGTTGACGGCGAGGTAGCTGCGCGATCCGAGGGCGACCTGCGCGCCCAGGTCGCCCTTGACCGACCGCTCCCAGTCCGGGGTCAGCGCCTGCGCCCCGTCGAGCGGGCGGTAGCTGCTGTTGGCCGCGTCGGCGTACTGGGCCGCCCAGCCGGTCGACGGGTGGGCCGCCACCCACGAATCGGTATTTCCGCAGGAGCTGACGGTCAGCGCCGCGATTCCCAACACGGCAGCAAGCCGGCGCACAGTTCCTCCTCGAGCAGGCATCGAGTCCCGAGACTAGCCCGTACCGGGCTCGCGTAGGCTGACCGGCCATGACGACGATGTGGGGCGCGCCGTTGCACAAGAGGTGGCGGGGTTCGCGGTTGGGCGATCCGCGCCAGGCGCAGTTTCTGACCCGCGATTCGCTGCGCTGGGTGCTGGCCAACAAGGCGTACACGCCGTGGTACCTGGTGCGCTACTGGCGGCTGTTGAAGTTCAAGCTGCGCAACCCGCACATCATCACCCGCGGCATGGTGTTCCTGGGCAAGGGTGTCGAGATCGAGGCCACCCCGGAGCTGTCCACCATGGAAATCGGGCGCTGGGTGCACATCGGGGACAAGAACACCATCCGCTGCCACGAGGGTTCGTTGCGCATCGGCGACAAGGTGGTGCTGGGCCGCGACAACGTGATCAACACCTACCTCGACATCGAACTCGGTGATTCGGTGCTGATGGCCGATTGGTGCTACGTCTGCGATTTCGACCACAAGATGGACAGCCTGGAGCTGCCCATCAAGGACCAGGGCATCATCAAGAGCCCGGTGCGGATCGGGCCGGACACCTGGGTCGCGGCGAAGGTCAGCGTGCTGCGCGGCACCTCCGTGGGGCGCGGGTGCGTGCTGGGTGCGCACGCGGTGGTCAAGGGGGAGATCCCGGACTTCTCCATCGCGGTCGGCTCACCGGCCAAGGTCGTCAAGAACCGCAAGGTCGCCTGGGATGCCTCGGCCGCCGAACGCGCCGAACTGGCGGCGAACCTGGCCGATATCGAACGGAAGAAAGCCGCCCGCTGATCAGCGCAGCGCGCCCTCGAGCAGGGTGCGCCACGCGGGCCGGGCCAGCGCGGCATTGCGCTCGGCGTCGGCACCGTAGAAGAACGCGTTGACCGCGGTGCTGGTCTGGCCCCCCGGCGCGCAGCTGCCGAACATCACCGTCCCCGGGGTGGGTTCGGCCAACCGCACCACCAGGTAGCGCTGGTTCTCGTCCTGATGGATCCGCTCGACCAGCCCGACGAAATCGTCCTCGGCGGGCCGCAGCGTGCGCAGGTCGCCCACGTCGGCGCCGTGCAGGCCGAAGGCCGCCAGCATGAGCTTCCACGCCTCGGGCTGGGGGAGGTCGCCGGTGGCCGAAAGGTGGACCGAGACCGCCGGCCGGCCCGCGAAGTGCCGGAGATAGGTCTGCAGCACCGCGAAGTGCCCGGGCCAACCGGACTCGAACCCCTCGATCTGGTCATCCCAGTCGGCACTGTCGGTGAACAGCGAGTGCACCATCCGGATGACGCAGCGGTCCCCGGCGCGTGCGGTGACGGTGACCTCGGTGACGACCGGCGGCGCGCCCTCACACCAGTCCCGTTCGACATAGCCCAACCGGTGCGGCGGTTCCCAGTGGGTCACGTCACCGCTGGAGGATCCACTCGCTCCGAAATCGAATTCGACTCTGCCGCCGACGCTCTCGTCGATCGTGGTGTCGGTGAACCAGGCCGAGTTTCCCGGGCCGGTGGCCACCGCCTGCCACACCTGTTCCGGTGTGCCGTCGACGACCAATTCGAGGTCGACCCAGCGCTTCTCGTCATCGTGGTGGGCGGGCATGGGGCACTCCTTCTATCCGTCCGACGGCGCGGGGTAGGACGCGACGACCAATCGGTGCGCCCGTCCGCGCGGTGCCGTCTCGTCGTGGTAGCGGGCCGCCAGCGCGGCGACGGCCTCGGTGAGGTCCCGGGTGAAAAACGCCCGATCCGCCGGGGACCGGAAGCGGATCGTGGTGTCGACGGATAGCGTCGCCATCCGTTTGTCGGCGCTGCGCGCCGCCTGCCACAGTTCGCCCACCTCGCTGACGATGCGAGCCGCCAGCGCGATGAGGTGGCCGGCGGAGAACCGGTCGTTGGTCTTGCCCGGGGTGGGGGCGACCTCGCCGAGGGCGGTGGGCGACACCACGTAGGACGCCGCGCTGGCCACCAACAGACGTTCGGTGAGTCCACCCCACTGCCGTTCCTCGGCGACGGTGACCAGGTTGTGCTGTTCCAGCGCCCGCAGGTGGTAGTTGACCTTCTGCCGGGTCAGCCCGACGCGGGCGGCCAGCGTCGCCGCGGAAGCGGGCTCGGTCAACTCGGCCAGCAGCCGGGCGCGCACGGGGTCGAGCACGCTGGTGGCGGCCGCCGGGTCGCTGATCACCTCGATCTCGACCATGTCAGCCAGTCTCGTCCTTGACAAAATTATTTGTCAAGGGGTTCCGCGGGTGCGGCCGGGTGGGTCAGCCGTAATCCGGGAGGGGGCGTTCCACGATCAGCCGTCGCGGTTGTGGTTGCCGCTCGGCACGTTTGGCCGACAGGTAGACCTGCGCGGTGTGGTCGGCGACCGTCGGCCAGGAGAAATCCGAGGTGAGCCGGTCCCGGGCGGCGAACGCCCGCACCTGCGCGGCGGCCGGGTCGTCGAGCACGCCGCACACCGCCGCGGCGAGGGCGGCGACATCACGCGGCGGGTGCGATGCCCCCGTGACGCCGTCGATGACGGCTTCGCCGAGCCCACCGGCGGTTGAGGTGACCAACGGGGTTCCGGTGGCGGCGGCCTCCAGCGCCACGATGCCGAAGGGTTCGTAATGCGAGGGCAGGACGGCCGCATCGGCGCGGTGCAACAAGGTGACCAGTCCCTGATGATCCACCCGGCCGATGAACCGGGTCGCCTTGAGAACCCGGTACTTGCGGGCCTGCGCGGTGAGGAAATCGAGCTGGGTGCCGTCGCCGGCGATGGTCAGGGTGGTGCCAGGGTGGGCCTTGCGGATGCGCGGCAGCGCGGCGATCGCGTCGTGCACACCCTTTTCGTATTCGAGGCGGCCGAAGTACAGCAGCTCGGCGGGTCCACCGTGGCGGCTGCGGGGCGCGAAAGGCCATCCGTCGGTGTCGATCCCGTTCGGGATGACGGTGGTCTCGGAGAGCCCCGGCCCGAACAGCGTGTCGATCTCCTCGCGCATCGACGCCGAACACGTGATCAGCGAATCGGATTCGTGGACCAGCCAGGATTCCAGTGCGTGCACCTGCCGGCTGACCTGCCCGGACACCCAGCCCGAGTGCCGCCCGGCCTCGGTGGCATGGATGGTGGTCACCAACGGCACGTCGAAGAACTCGGCCAAGGCGATGGCCGGGTGCGCCACCAGCCAGTCGTGCGCGTGCACCAGGTCGGGCTGCCAGTCACGCAGGGTCAGTCCGGCGCGGACCATGGCGTGGCCCATCGCCAGCGTCCAGGCCATCATGTCGGTGCCGAAACCGAATTCATGCGGGTCCTGTGCGGCGGCGATGACCCGCACACCCTCGTCGACCTCGTCGGTGGACGGATGGGTGCTCGGGTCGGTGCCGGTGGGCCGACGCGCGAGCACGACGACCTCGTGGCCGGCGAGCACGAGCTCGGTGGCCAGATGATGCACGTGCCGGCCCAGCCCGCCGATGATCACCGGCGGGTACTCCCAGGACACCATGAGGATCTTCACGCGCAGGCACCTTCGACGATCCGGTTCATCGGGGGAGCCGCCTGGCGTCGAGGGCACCGAACAGCCCGTCGGCCCGGTTCCAGTCGCCGGCCAGCCGCTGCGCCAGCTCACCGCGCCCGGAGGCCAGCGCGGCCGCGATCTCGCGCGTGGCATGCGCATGCAGATGGGCGCGATAACGCGCGTACTCGGCGGCGGAATCCTTGCTGACCATGAACGGCCAGTCACTCGACACCGTCAGCAGCGTCTCCCGCAGGATCTGGTCGGCCACGAAGTCGCGGGACGCGCCGGGGCCGCGGTGGGCCAGCGCCTTGTCCACCGCCGCCAGCGCGGTATCGACGACCTCGGCGTTGAGCGCCACCAGATCGGACACCTTCGTACCGTTCCACACCTGCCAGTCCTTGCCCGAACCCCAAGAGCTGGGCGGCAATTCGACAGCGGTGCCGACGAACCCGGCCTCGGTGGCATCGGCGAGGGTGCCCACCCGGACTCCGGCCTCCGGGAGGGCACGCAGCAGCCGTTCCAGCCAGCGCGGGCCCTCGTGCCACCAGTGCCCGAACAGTTCGGTATCGAAGGCGGCGACGACGTGTGCGGGCCGGCCGATGCGCTCGGACTCCGCGTGCAACCGGCGGCGCACCACGTCGACGAAATCGGCGACGTGTCTGTCGATCGCCCGCTCGGCGCGCTCCGGCTCGTAGGGCGCCTTGGCGTCGGAGGGCACGTTGCGCCCGGTCACCCGCGCCGGTTTCAGGCCGGTCAGATGGTCGTAGGTGTGGAAATCGCGATAGGCCGCGTGCCCGGGGTAACCGGATTTCGGTGACCACACCCGATAGCTCACCTGCAGGTCCCGGCCGAAGGCCACCACATCGGTGTCGCCGACGGGGCGGCCCAGCGCGGTATCGCCGTGCAGCGACGGCCCGTCGACCATGAAATGGCCGACACCTGCCGCGGCGTAACCGACCTCCATGCCGGGTGCGTACGCGCATTCGGGCGCCCAGATCCCGGTCGGGGTGTGGGCGAAACGTTGCCGGGCATCGGCCAGCCCCTCGCGCAGTGCGAAGTCGCGCAGCCGCGGATTGAGCAGGGGCTGGAACGGATGTGCCAGCGGTCCGCCGAGCAGTTCGATGGTTCCGGCGTCGACGAGCTGGCGCAGCAGTGGGCTGCCGCCGTGGCGCCACAGCGTGGTGAAGTCCTCCAGTGCGGCGGTCGCTGCCTCGTGCTCGCGAAATCCGAACTGTCGCATGGCTTCCGGGGAACCGAAGGTGCCCGCCGCGGTGCCGGTGCGGATGGTGGTCGCCTCGAGGGCGCGCAGCTGCCAGTTTGCCAGCCAGTGGTGCATGCCGGTCAGGCAGTACGGGTCGTCCAACTGGGCGGTGACCACCGGCGTCATGCCCAGGCTCACCAGGTGACTGCGGTCCTCGGCGGCCAGGGTGCGCAGTACCCGCATGAGCGGCAGATAGGACGCCGCCCACGACTGATACAGCCACTCCTCACCGACCGGCCAGCGCCCGTGATGGGCCAGCCACGGCAGGTGCGTGTGCAGCACCAGCGTGAACATTCCGGGGACCGCAGGTTGCGTCACGGCAACACCGCGATGGCCACCAGATCCAGGCTGTCATCGATGCTGCGCTCACCGGCGTCGAGCAGATCGAAATCCTCGGCACGGACCGCGGCGACGTCGGCGAGCAGGCTGTGCGACCACGGTGCGCCGGCGACCGCACGGTCGATCTGGGCCGCGATGATCGACCCGCCGTGCCGGGCGTCGAGTTCGGCCAGCGCGTCCCCGTGGAAGACCCCGAGCATGGCGTCCACCCGGAAGCCGCCCTCGTGCAGCAGCTCGGTGAGCTCGCGGGCATTCAGTTCGCGGGTGTGAAACGGGTTGAGCGGGGTGTCGCGCCCGGGCGAGAAGGTGATCCGGTTGGGGGTGGACATCAGCAGCTGCCCGCCCGGGCGCAGCACGCGGGCACATTCGGCGACGAACTGGCCCTGGTCCCACAGATGCTCGATGACCTGGAAGTTGACCACCACATCGACCGAGTCGTCGGCCAGTGGCAGGTCCGCCAGATTGCCCAGGTGCATCTGCACCCGCGGGTATTTCGCCCGGATGTGGGCGACGGCCTGCTCGTCGTAATCCACCCCGGTGACACTGCGCGCGCGATCGGCGATCAGATCCGCGCCGTACCCCTCGCCGGGCCCGGCCTCCAGTACGTCGCGACCGGCACAGCGGTCGGCGAGGCGCTGATAGACGACCTCGTGGCGGCGGAACCAGTAGTTCTCCTCGGCCAGGCCGGGAATCGTGCGCTCGCCGGTGAGAGGCAGGGGATCACCCGGGCCGGTGCTGTCGACGGAACCGATTGTGCTCATTGGAAGGCAGGCTAACCCGTAATGGCCGGTTCGCGAACGGATGCCCTGGGTGACCGTGGGGTCTGAGCGAACCAACTGACCGGTTATGGTGTCCTTGCGCGCCGTCAAAGTTACCCGCGAGTAACATGGTGGCCGTTGGACGAAACGTGATATGCCCAGGCCGGCTGCCGGCCTCATCGAGGAGGACGAACCACAGTCATGACAAACATCGTGGTCCTGATCAAGCAGGTCCCTGACACTTGGTCCGAGCGCAAGCTGTCCGAGGGTGACTGGACCCTGGACCGGGAAGCCGCCGACGCCGTGCTCGACGAGATCAACGAGCGTGCCGTCGAAGAAGCGTTGCTCATCAAGGAACGTGAGGGTGGCGACAGCACGGTGACCGTGCTCACCGCCGGTCCCGAGCGCGCCACCGAGGCCATCCGCAAGGCGCTGTCCATGGGCGCCGACAAGGCCGTGCACCTCAAGGACGACGGTCTGCACGGCTCCGACCTGGTCCAGACGGGCTGGGCGCTGGCCCGCGCGCTGGGCACCATCGAGGGCACCGAGCTGGTCATCGCCGGTAACGAGGCCACCGACGGTGTCGGCGGTGCCGTGCCCGCCGTCATCGCCGAGTACCTGGGACTGCCGCAGCTGACCCACGTGCGCAAGCTGAACGTCGAAGGCGGCAAGGTCACCGCCGAGCGCGAGACCGACGACGGCGTGTTCGGCCTCGAGGCGTCGCTGCCCGCCGTGGTCAGCGTCAACGAGAAGATCAACGAACCGCGCTTCCCGTCCTTCAAGGGCATCATGGCCGCCAAGAAGAAGGAAGTCACCGTCCTGACGCTGGCCGAGATCGGTGTCGAGGCCGACGAGGTCGGCGTGGCCAACGCCGGTTCCAAGGTGCTCTCCTCGACCCCCAAGCCCCCGAAGACGGCCGGCGAGAAGGTCACCGACGAGGGCGAGGGCGGCAAGAAGGTCGCCGAGTACCTGGTCTCCCAGAAGCTGATCTAGCAGCGGCCCCCCGAACATTCATTTCACAAAGGACATAGACACACATGGCTGAAGTACTTGTGCTCGTCGAGCACGCCGAAGGTGCCCTGAAGAAGGTCAGCACCGAACTGATCACCGCCGCCCGCGTGCTGGGCGAGCCGTCTGCGGTCGTGGTGGGCCCCGAGGGCACCGCCGCCGGTCTCACCGATGGTCTCAAGGCCGCCGGTGCCGCCAAGATCTACGTCGCAGAGTCCGCCGACGTGGACAACTTCCTGGTCACCCCGAAGGTCGACGTGCTCGCCGCGCTGGCCGAGTCGGCCGCACCCGCGGCCGTCGTGATCGCCGCCAATGCCGAGGGCAAGGAAGTCGCCGGCCGGCTGGCCGCGCGCCTGGGCTCGGGCCTGCTGGTCGACGTCGTCGAGATCAAGGAAGGCGGAGTGGGCGTGCACTCCATCTTCGGTGGTGCCTTCACCGTCGACGCCCAGGCCACCGGTGAACTCCCGGTGATCACCGTCCGTCCGGGTGCCGTCGAGGCAGCCCCGGCCGAGGGCGCCGGCGAGGTCGTCAGCGTCGAGGTGCCCGCCCAGGCCGAGAATGCGACGAAGATCACCTCCCGCGAGCCGGTCGTCGCCGGTGACCGTCCGGAGCTCACCGAGGCCAGCGTCGTGGTCGCCGGTGGCCGCGGCGTGGGCAGCGAGGAGAACTTCAAGATCGTCGAGGAGCTCGCCGATTCGCTCGGCGCCGCCGTCGGTGCATCGCGCGCCGCCGTCGACTCCGGTTACTACGCCGGGCAGTTCCAGGTCGGTCAGACCGGCAAGACGGTGTCCCCGCAGCTCTACATCGCGCTGGGCATCTCCGGTGCCATCCAGCACCGGGCCGGCATGCAGACCTCGAAGACCATCATCGCGGTCAACAAGGACGAAGAGGCGCCGATCTTCGAGATCGCCGACCTCGGCATCGTCGGCGACCTGTTCAAGGTCACCCCGCAGCTGACCGAGGCGGTCAAGGCCCGCAAGGGTTAGATCCCGCTCTCTGCAGTTCGAAAGGCGCCCCGGAACGCAGGCGGTTTCTAGGGGTCGTTGCAACACTGCTGGTTAATTGGCCAGTAGTAGATCACGCAGGCGCTCGGCTGGGGTATCCCAGCCGAGCGTTTTGCGTGGGCGGCCATTGAGTTCCTGGGCGACGTGTTCGAGATCTTCGGGCCCGAACACGCTCAGGTCCGTGCCTTTTGGGAAGTACTGGCGCAATAGGCCGTTGGTGTTCTCGTTGCTGCCGCGCTGCCAGGGGCTGGCCGGATCGCAGAAGTACACCGCCATGTCTGTAGCCATGGCGAACTGTTTGTGCCCTGCCATCTCGGCGCCCTGATCCCAGGTCAGCGATCCACGCAGATGCGCTGGAAGCGTGCTCATGGTCGCAATCAGTGCGTCGCGTACGGATTCGGCGTCGTGGCTGCCCGGCAGGTGTACCAGCATGGTGTAGCGCGTCGATCGCTCAACCAGGGTGCCGATCGCAGTCTGGTTCTTCTCACCGGTGATCAGGTCTCCTTCCCAATGTCCAGGAACCGCACGGTCGGCCACCTCGGCAGGACGATCACTGATCATCACCATCGGATCGACGAAGCGTTGATAGCGTTCACTTTCCTTGCGCTGCGGTTTACGTCTGGTGCGACCGGTCCGAAGTGCGTGAGCCACTTCCCTTTTAAGGCCACCGCGAGCCTGGAAGTAGAGGGCTTGGTAGATCGTTTCGTGGCTCACCCGCATGCTCTCGTCGTCGGGATGATCCCGACGGAGGCGATGGGAGATCTGCTCCGGTGACAGCTTGCGCGACAGACCTTCTTCAACCGCTTCCTGCAGGACCGCGTTGACGACCAGTTTGGACTGTTTGGGCCGAGCCCGGGCTTCGGCGGCCGCCCGATCGGCGTGATAAGGCAGATAGCAGCCATCAACGCTGCGAGCACGAATCTCCCGTGACACCGTGGA
Organism: Mycobacterium adipatum; assembly: GCF_001644575.1. Classification (NCBI taxonomy): domain Bacteria; kingdom Bacillati; phylum Actinomycetota; class Actinomycetes; order Mycobacteriales; family Mycobacteriaceae; genus Mycobacterium; species Mycobacterium adipatum. The sequence goes on along the minus strand of NZ_CP015596.1, from coordinate 4,338,474 downwards.
CACGTTCTTGCCGATCCGTTTGGCGATGGTGCGCAGCGACTGCTTGCCGAGCATTCCGTCGGCGATGGCCACACGGTCCTGGACCGACAAGTACCGGTCACCGATGGCCGGTCGCCCGGTGTCATCGCAGATCAGATTGCTCACCGGCTGTTTGTAGACGGTCTTTTTGGTGTAGTCCACGACCAGCCCATCGGAGTGAATCCGCGTGTTGTTGACGTGCCGGATCCCTTTGCGCCAGTCCCGCGCGGTCCGCACGTTGACACCGACCTCCCGCGCGGCTCGCTCGGTGGACCAGCCCTGCTCGAACAGCTCCACGCACCGACGTTTCGCCTCGGGCTTGCCCCACGGGATCTTTTCGCTGGTGACCAGCCCTTCGGCGACCAACATTTTGCGTGCCGTCGAATGCGACACCCCACACGCTTTAGCCGCCTGCAGGATCGAACCGCTGTCCTGGAAGACGGCCACGATGACATCCCGGTCGGCCACCGCGCGCTGACCACGGGCCGACCCGACAGGCCGGCCGATCGCCCGCAGAATGGCATAACACCGCTCACGCGAGACCCCGATCACGACCGCGGCTTCTTTCACCGGCACCCCAGCATCAACCAGCCTCGCTAGCTGATCCCCCAACCGAACACAGTCCTCCGAAAACGACATGGTCGCCGCAACCTCTCAATCGAGAGTGTTGCGACGACCATGTGAACCCGCCCGCATGTTCCGGGGCGCCTTTCGTGCGCTGACCGTGCTGTTCACGCACCGTGCACGGACACGTCACGCCCCTGATGCCGCCCGGAGACCCACAGGCGCGACCGTGCTGGGCATGAGCACCGCATCCGTCCTCATACCGGCCGATGACATCGACCACGCGACGTCCGGGACACCGAGTCCCCGTTACACCCTGCTGCTGTCCACCGATCCGGCCCATATCGAGGCGGCCCAGCGCCTGCGCCACGAGGTGTTCACCACCGAGCCCGGCTTCGCCATGGCGCGCACGCACGACGGACTGGACGCCGACCGCTTCGACCAGTTCTGCGATCACCTGCTGGTGCGCGAGGACGGCTCCGGTGAGCTGGTCGGCTGCTACCGGATGCTGCCGCCGCCCGGCGCGATCGCCGCCGGAAGTCTCTACACCGCTACCGAATTCGATGTCCGCTCGCTCGATGCGCTGCGGCCCTCGCTGGTCGAGATGGGCCGCGCGGTGGTGCGTGGCGATCATCGCAACGGTGCCGTGGTGCTGCTGATGTGGGCAGGCATCCTGGCCTACCTGGACCGCTGCGGCTATGACTACGTGACCGGCTGTGTGTCGGTGCCGACCCATCCCGCGGGCGAGGTGCCCGGTCGTGGCCTGCGCGGGGTGCGCGACTTCGTGTCCCGCCGGCACGGCGCGCCGGCCGAGTACACCGTGCGGCCCTACCGGCCGGTCGTGATCGACGGACGCAGCCTCGACGAGATCGATCCACCGGACCGCGTCACCGTGCCGGCCCTGATGCGCGGCTACCTGCGCCTGGGCGCCCAGGTGTGCGGCGAACCCGCCCACGACCCCGATTTCGGCGTGGGTGACTTCCCGGCGCTACTGGACAAGCGTCACGCAGACGTCCGCTACCTGAAGCGGCTGCGCTCGGTGTCGCAGGCCGCCGACCCCACCGACAGCGAGGCCCGGGCATGACCGTCGCCAAGGACCACTCCTGGTTGCCGCGCGCCTCCTGTGACGCCAGCTGCATGCACGCCGGCGCCGCCCCGCTGGGGTCACGTCCCGCGGTCTGGACCCGCACCACGCTGCGCATCACCGGAGCCCTGCTGCTGTTCCTGGCGGTGCCACTGCTCGCGGTCCCGCTGCCGGGCCGCTCACACCTGCAGCGCGCCTACTGCCGGCTGATGCTGCGCAGCGTCGGCGTGCGGATCACCGTCTCCGGGGGACCCATCCGCAACCTGCGGGGCGTGCTGGTGGTCAGCGGCCACGTGTCCTGGCTGGACATCTTCAGCATCGGCGCGGTCCTGCCGGGATCGTTCGTCGCGCGCGCCGACCTGATCGACTGGCCCGCACTCGGCGTGGTGGCCCGCATCATGAAGGTCATCCCGATCGAGCGGGAGAACCTGCGCAGGCTGCCCGCGGTGGTCGGCGCGGTGGCGGCACGGTTGCGCAGTGGACAGACCGTGGTGGCCTTCCCGGAGGGCACCACCTGGTGCGGACTGGGGTACGGACCGTTCCGCCCGGCCATGTTCCAGGCCGCCGTGGACGCCGGTCGTCCGGTACAGCCACTCCGGCTGACCTATCACCACCGCGACGGCAGCCCGTCCACCGTGCCCGCCTACGTCGGCGAGGACACCCTGTTGAACTCGATCCGCCGGCTCGTCACCGCGCGCCGCACCGTGGTGCACGTGGCTGTGCAGTCGCTGGAACTGCCGGGTCAGGACCGGCGCGACCTGGCCGCCCGGTGCGAGGCCGCCGTGCGCGGCACTGCCGGACGGGACGCGACACACGGTGTGCACGGCCACCTGACCATGGCGGCCTGACCTCGACGGACAGCCGTACCCGCCCCGGCGGCTATCCTTGATGGGCCATGACAGCCGCTTACCTGGATCACGCTGCCACCACCCCGATGCACCCCGCTGCAGTCGAGGCGATGGTCGGCGCGCTGGCCACGGTCGGGAACGCGTCCTCGCTGCACACCTCGGGTCGGGCCGCGCGGCGACGGATGGAGGAGGCCCGCGAGACGCTGGCCGGCCTGCTGGGGGCCCGCCCGTCGGAAGTGATCTTCACCGCCGGTGGCACCGAGTCCGACAATCTGGCGGTCAAGGGAATCTTCTGGGCGCGCCGCGACGCCGATCCCCGTCGGCGTCGCATCGTGACCACCCCGATCGAGCATCATGCGGTGCTCGATGCCGTCGAGTGGCTCGTCGAACACGAGGGCGCCGAGGTCACCTGGCTGGCGGTCGACGATGCGGGTTCGGTGGCTCCCGAGACGCTGCGCGCGGCGCTGAACAATCCCGACGATGTCGCGCTGATCTCCATCATGTGGGCCAACAACGAGGTCGGAACCATCCAACCGATCGCCGAATTGGCCGCGGTGGCAGCGGAGTTCGACATCCCCATGCACAGTGACGCGATCCAGGCGGTCGGGCACATCCCGGTGGCCTTCGCCGAGAGCGGGCTGTCGGCGCTGAGTCTGGCCGCCCACAAGTTCGGCGGTCCGGTCGGCATCGGCGCACTGGTGCTGCGGCGCGACACCGCCTGCGTGCCGATCCTGCACGGCGGCGGGCAGGAACGGGATGTCCGTTCGGGCACACCGGATGTCGCCGCCGCGGTGGCGATGGCCGCGGCCGCCACGGTGGCGGTGAACGAACTCGCCGAGACCGGTGCGCGGGTGCGTGCACTGCGGGACCGGTTGATCGCCGGGGTGCTCGCGCAGATCGACGATGTCGACGTCAACGGCGCCGACGGTGATCGCCGATTGCCGGGCAACGCCCACTTCACCTTTCGCGGCTGTGAGGGTGACGCCCTGCTGATGCTGCTGGACGCCAAGGGTGTCGAGTGCTCGACGGGTTCGGCCTGCACGGCCGGCGTCGCGCAGCCCTCGCACGTGTTGATCGCGATGGGTGCCGATCCGGCGGCCGCACGGGGTTCGTTGCGACTGTCGTTGGGGCACACCAGTACCGATGCCGATATCGACGCCGCGCTCGATGTGCTGCCCGCCGCGGTGGAGCGCGCCCGCCAGGCCGCGCTGGCCAGTGCGGGGACGCGCCGATGAGGGTTCTGGTCGCGATGAGCGGCGGCGTCGACTCCTCGGTGGCCGCGGCACGGATGGTGGATGCCGGCCACGATGTGGTCGGTGTGCACCTCGCGCTGTCGGCGACCCCGGGCACGCTGCGTACCGGGTCGCGGGGCTGCTGCTCCAAGGAGGATGCCGGTGACGCCCGCCGCGTCGCCGATATCCTCGACATCCCCTTCTACGTGTGGGATTTCGCGGACCGCTTCAAGGAAGAGGTGATCGACGACTTCGTCGACTCCTATGCCCGCGGTGAAACGCCCAACCCGTGCGTGAAGTGCAACGAGACCATCAAGTTCTCCGCGCTGTCGGCGCGCGCGCTGGCCCTCGGATTCGACGCCGTCGCCACCGGTCATTACGCGCGACTTGCCGACGGCCGGTTGCGCCGCGCGGTCGACATCGACAAGGACCAGTCCTATGTGCTGGCGGTGCTGACCGCCGAGCAGCTGCGGCACGCGCTCTTCCCGATCGGGGACACCCCGAAATCGGAGATCCGCGCCGAGGCCGCCAGGCGGGGTCTGGCCGTCGCCGAGAAGCCGGACAGCCACGACATCTGTTTCATCCCGTCCGGTGATACCCGCGCCTTCCTGGGCGCCCGCATCGGGGTACGCCCCGGCGCGGTCGTCGACGCCGGCGGCGCGGTGCTCGCCGAACATGACGGGGTGCACGGTTTCACCATTGGTCAGCGCAAGGGCCTGGGTATCGCCGGCCCCGGGCCGGACGGGCAGCCTCGCTACGTGACGGGTATCGACGCCGCGACCGGGACGGTGCGGGTCGGCGCCGCCGACGACCTGGACGTGGCCCGGTTGACGGGGGACAAGCCGGTGTTCACCGCCGGAACCGCACCGAGCGGACCGGTCGAGGGCGTGGTGCAGGTGCGCGCGCACGGCGGTATCGCCGAGGCCGTCGCCGAAGTACGTGACGGCCTGCTGATCGCCGATCTGCGCACCCCGATACGCGGGGTGGCGCCGGGCCAGACCATGGTGCTCTACCGGCCCGACCCGGCCGGCGACGAGGTCATCGGCAGCGCCACCGTCACCCGGTGATCGGGTAATCGAATACGGTTGGCCGATGAGTGTTTTCGCCGCCGCTACCGGCATCGGATCCTGGCCGGGCACGGCGGCACGTCAGGCCGCCGAGATCATCGTCGGTGAGTTGCACAATCTGCCGTACCTGCCGGAGTTGCCGGCCCGCGGTGTCGGGGCGGACCTGATCGGGCGCACCGGCGCGCTGCTCGTCGACATCGGATTCGACACCGTGGCCCGCGCCTACCGCATCGCACCCGGCCGCAGCGCGGTGCTGCGCCGCGCGGTGAGCTGGCTCAGCGAGGATATCGACGCCCTCGAGGAGGCCTGGGAGAAGGCCGGGCTGCGCGGCTCGGGCCGACCGGTGAAGGTTCAGGCCGCCGGACCGATCACGCTGGCCGCTGCACTGGAACTGGCCAACGGCCACCGGGCCATCACCGACGCCGGGGCGCTGCGCGATCTCGCCGGCTCGCTGGCGGAGGGGCTCGCCGCGCACCGGGCCGAGGTGGCGCGGCGGCTGGACACCGAGGTCGTGGTGCAACTCGACGAGCCGTCCCTACCCGCGGCCATGCTGGGCCGGCTGACCGGGGTGACCAGATTCTCGCCGGTGAACCCGGTCGAGGAACAGGTCGCCGCGGCGCTGCTGGACGAATGTATCGCCGCCGTCGGCGGCCCGGTCGCGCTGCACAGCTGTGCCGCCGACCTTCCGTGGAAACTGTTGCAGCGCAGCACGTTGGCGGCGCTCGCGGTGGATGTGTCGACCTTGGCCGCCGCCGACCTGGACGGGGTGGGCGAATTCGTCGAATCCGGCCGTACCGTCCTGCTCGGGGTGGTGCCCGCCACCGCGCAGCAACAGCGGTGGCTGCCCGCGAACGTCGCGGCGGCGGCAGCGGCGGTCACCGACCGGCTGGGCTTCCCGCGCACCGTGCTGCGCGAGCGGATCGGCATCACACCTGGCTGCGGGCTGGCCGGGGCCACCGAGGACTGGGCCAGGACCGCGATCGGTTTGGCCCAGAAAGCGGCCGACGGTTTGGAAACCGATCCTGACCGAATGTGACAGGCAAACATCTCGGTGGCGTAAGGTGAACGCTGAAGGTTGGGGAGCCAGTGAATCAGTGGAAGCGTTTGGTGACGGCCGGTGCCGGCGCAACGATCGCGTTGACGCTGGTCATCGGCCCTGCCGCCGTCGCAATCGCTGATCCAGGATCCCGCGGATCGTCTTCCGGTCAGTCCGATCGCCGGGCCGCTACCGGCGCCCGCGCCGCGGATTCCACCTCGGCGGGGCCCGCCAGCAACGAATCCGCCGGTGACGCCGCGGGCAGTGACCAGCCCGGCGCCGCGGCGCAGGGCCGGCGGGCTCGCCCGTCGCTGACCACCGCGGACGGCGCACGGACGGTGCGCACGGCCAGAACCGCGCGCACGGCCGATGAGGCCGGCACCGGTGGCGCGGGATTGCGCCCCGTCGCGCCCGCCGAGCCCGTCGGCCGGGCCCTGCCCCAGATCACGACCGCCGCCAGAACACCCCAGCCTGCTGCGGCACCGCAGCCGAGCGTGTCGCCGGTGCCGGCGTCGGCCGACGTGGTCGTATCGGCGCCGACGGCACCGGTGCCCCAGCCGGCCGCGTCGCCGCCCGCCGCGCGGCTGCCCGTGGTCGATATGAGCGTTGCGGTCCTGCCGATCGGGCCCGACCCGCGGCCCGGTCAACCCATGACCTCGCTGTTCGGCATCCTCGGGCTGCTGCTGATCCCGCTGGCCGGCGCGGCGCTGGGCTACCGGCAGGCCCGGGCAGCGCGGGCCCTACCGCCCGCCGGGACAAGCGGGCTACCGCCCGCCGGGACAAGCGGGCTACCGCCCGCGTAAATCCTTGCGCAGGATTTTCCCGGCCGCCGACTTCGGGATCGCATCGATGAACGCCACCTGCCGCACCTTCTTGTACGGCGCGACCTGGCCGGCGACGAAGTCCATCACGGCCTGCTCGTCGAGCTCGGCGTCCGGCTGGCGCACCACGAACGCCTTGGGTACCTCCTCGCCGGATTCGGGCTCGACGACCCCGACGACGGCGGCGTCGGCGATCGACGGGTGGCCCAGCAGCACGGCCTCCAACTCGGCCGGCGGCACCTGGTAGCCCTTGTACTTGATCAGCTCCTTGAGCCGGTCGACGATGAAGATGCAGCCGGTCGGGTCCACGCGCGCGAGATCACCGGTGTGCAAGAACCCGTCGTCGTCGATGGTGTCGCGGGTCGCGCTGTCGTTGCCCAGGTAACCCACCATCACATTGGGGCCCTTGAACCACAGTTCGCCGGTCTCGCTGAGACCGGAATCCGGTAGCCCGATCTCCTGCCCGCTGGCTGGGTCGACGAGCTTGGACACCGAGTTGGGCACCGTCCATCCGCAGGAGCTGACCGGCGCCGCGGCACCCACCAACTCCCGGCCCCCATCGAACGGGGTGATGTGGCTGACGGGGCTCAGCTCGCTCATACCGTAGCCCTGCACGAGGGCGCAGCCGAGGCGGGCGGTGACGGCCTTGCCGAGGTCCTCGTCCAGCGGGGCGGCGCCGGACATGATGGCGCGCAGCGAGGACAGGTCGTAGTCGTCGACGAGCGGATGCTTGGCCAATGCCACCGCGACCGGCGGGGCGATGAACGCGTGGGTGCACCGCCGGTCGGCGATATTGCCCAGGAACTCGGCCAGGTCGAAGGCGGGCATCACGACCAACTGGGCGCGGGCGTGCAGGGCGGCGTTGAGCAACACCGTCATCCCGTAGATGTGGAAGAACGGCAGGACGGCCAGCACCACGTCACCGGAGCGCATGCCCTGCAGCGGCCGGATCTGCGCGACGTTGGACACCAGGTTGCGGTGCGTCAGCATCACCCCCTTGGGGTTACCGGTGGTGCCCGAGCTGTAGGGCAACACGGCCAGGTGGTCGGCCGGGTCGAAGCTGACCCGCGGTGCCGGGTGCGCGGGGCCCAGCAGATCGTCGGCGTTGTGGTGCCCGTCGGTCTCGGCGCCGGGGCCGTCGAGCACGATGACCGACGATTCATCGAGGCCCGCTCCGAGCGCGCCCTCCAGCGCCTGCGGTTTCAGCGCCGAGACCGTCACCAGCAGCGCAGCCTTGGAGTCGGTGAGTTGCTTGGTGATGTCCTTGGCGGTGAACAGGGCGTTGATCGTGGTGGCGGTGGCCCCGGCGCGCAGGATGCCGTGGAAGGCCACCGCGAAGGCCGAGCTGTTCGGGGACAGCAATCCCACCACGTCGCCGGGGCCGAGGCCGCGGGCGGCGAGCGCGCCGGCGAACGCATCGATCCGGTCGATCATCTGGCGGTAGGTGAGGGTGGTGCCGGTCTTGGAGTCGAGCAGGGCGACCTGCTCTGCCACCGCGGGGTCGATATCCGCGAAGAGGTAGTCGTAGACGCTGGATGAGGGGATCTGGACCGGGGGGAACGGGCTCTCGATACTCATGGTGGTGCCTATCGAACCACGCTCGCGGGGCCGGCGGGGCGAACTGGGAAGGCCGACTCGTTACCACCGGTACCGGATACCGTAGATTGTCGCCATGGATAACCCGCCCGATCTCCCCGGCGTGCAGCACCGCTATGTCGATCTCGGTCGCGGGGTGAGGATCCACGTCGCCGATGCCGGCCCGGCCGACGGCCCGCCGGTGATGCTGGTGCACGGCTTCCCGCAGAACTGGTGGGAGTGGCATGAGCTGATCGGCCCGCTGGCCGAGGACGGATACCGGGTGCTGTGCCCGGATCTGCGCGGGGCGGGCTGGAGTTCGGCGCCCAAGGACCGCTACCTCAAGAACGATATGGCCGACGATCTGGCCGCGGTCTGTGACCGCCTCGACGTGGGCCCGGTCAAACTCGTCGCGCACGACTGGGGCGGGCCGGTGGCCACCATCTTCATGTTGCGTCATCCCGGCAAGGTCGCGGCGTTCATGGGCCTGAACACGGCGGTGCCCTGGCTCAAGCACGACCGGACGGCGCTGATCAACATCTGGCGCATGTGGTACCAGGTGCCGATGCTGCTGCCGGTGATCGGCCCGAAGGTGATCGCCGACCCGAAGGCGCGCTTCTTCCGGTTGCTGGGCTCTTGGGTGGGCGGGGATTTCACCACCCCGGACGAGGACATCGCCTTCTACGTCGACTGCATGCGCAGGCCCGGCTACGCCGAGGCGGGCTCACGCTGGTACCGGACCTTCCAGACCCGCGAAGCCGCGCGCTGGATGCGCGGGGAGTTCGACGCCCACCACGTGACGGTGCCGGTGCGCTGGCTGCACGGCACCGACGATTCGGTGCTCACCCCGGAGCTGCTGCGGGTGCTGCCCGAGCACTGTTCGGATTTCGAGCTCGAACTGGTGCCCGGTGTCGGGCATTGGATCGTGGAACAGCGCCCCGAACTGGTGCTCGACCGGCTGCGGACGTTCCTCAAGACCACCTAGACGTACTAGCCCGCGCCGTTTTCTACACCAGGGCTGTAGTCGCGCCGGTTGCGCGACCGTGGTGTAGAAAACGGCGAATATCGCAGCCGGGGAAGAATTTTCACGCGGATCGGCACCGTGAACTAGCGCTCGTCGAGCTGCTTGACCAACTTCTTGCTGGCGGTCATGCGGAACGAGGCGTCCAGCAGCTCTTTGACCTCGTCCCAGTCCACCTCGGCCGCGGTCAGGTCCAGGCCCATCCAGCCGAACGGCCCCATATAGGCGGGGACGTAGAACCGGTCGTCCTGTTCGAGTGCCTTGCGGTCGGAGTCGTCGACCTTGACCAGCACAGAGTGTGGGAAGGCGAGCATCCCCCCATCCGCCTTCATGTTGCCGCCGTACATGGCGAACATCTTCGGTGCGCCGAACACCGGCCGCCCCCAGGACACCTTCTCGAAGGCCTCCGGAAACCCGAGCGCCAGACCGCGCAGCTCGGCGAGCCCGAAATCGTCGTCGGAGAACATGACCGGGTGTGGCACAGGTAGCACCCTATCGGGCCGACCTATCATTTAGGCTAACCTTACTTTTGCAGGTGAGGGGGCTCAGATGCCGACATCGTGGATGGATACCGTGCTCCGCCTGAGCGTGGCGGCGCTGCGCGAACTGATGGAGCCCCGCGGTTTCGTGCTGCACCGTTGGGAGGGCAGCAGCTGGCGCGACGTCGTGCAGTTCAGGCGCATCCAGACCCGGTGAGCGGTGTCGGCGGGCTCCACTAGCCTGACCAGGGTGAGCTCACCGGATGCAGAGGTACGTCAACGCTGGCAGGAACTCGCCGAAGAAGTGCGCGGCCATCAGTTCCGCTACTACGTCAAGGACGCACCTGTCGTTTCGGACGCCGAGTTCGACTCCCTGCTGGGTGAATTGCAGGCGCTGGAGGACACCTTCCCTGAACTGCGCACCCCGGACTCGCCGACCCAGCTGGTCGGCGGCGCCGGTTTCACCACCGACTTCGCCGCGGCTGACCATCTGGAGAGAATGCTGTCGCTGGACAACGCATTCGACACCGATGAGCTGACTGCATGGGCAGCGCGGGTGGGTGCCGAAGTCGGCGCCGATATCGACTATCTGTGCGAGCTCAAGATCGACGGTGTCGCGCTGGCCCTGGTCTACCGTGAGGGCGTTCTGGTCCGCGGCGCCACCCGCGGTGACGGCCGCAGCGGCGAGGATGTCACCAACAATGCCCGCACCATCGAGGACATTCCCGAAAGGCTCACCGGCACCGACGAATTCCCGGTACCCACCGTGCTCGAGGTGCGCGGGGAGGTGTTCTTCCGGCTGTCCGATTTCGAGGAACTCAACGCCGGTCTGGTGGCCGAGGGGAAGCCGCCGTTCGCCAACCCGCGCAACAGCGCCGCTGGCTCGTTGCGGCAGAAGAATCCCGCCGTGACCGCGCGGCGCAAGCTGCGGATGATCTGCCATGGAGTCGGCAAGACCGAGGGGTTCACGCCGGGCTCGCTGCACGACGCGTACCGGGCGCTGGGCGCCTGGGGGCTGCCGGTGTCCACCCACACCGCCAAGGTCCAGGGCATCGAGGCGGTGGCCGAACGCATCGCCTACTGGGGCGAACACCGCCACGATGTCGAACACGAGATAGACGGCCTGGTCGTCAAAGTCGACGATGTGACCCTGCAGCGCCGTCTCGGCGCGACCTCGCGGGCCCCGCGGTGGGCGATCGCCTATAAGTACCCGCCCGAAGAGGTCACCACCAAACTCCTCGATATCCGCGTCAATGTCGGGCGCACCGGACGGGTCACCCCATTCGCCTACATGGAACCGGTCAAGGTGGCCGGATCCACCGTCGGTTTGGCCACCCTGCACAACGCGTCCGAGGTCAAACGCAAGGGTGTGCTGATCGGTGACACCGTGGTGCTGCGCAAGGCCGGCGATGTGATTCCCGAGGTGCTGGCCCCGGTCGTCGAACTGCGCGATGGCACCGAACGCGAATTCGTCATGCCCACAACGTGTCCCGAATGCGGCACCACGCTGGCCCCGGCGAAGGAAGGCGACGCCGACATCCGCTGCCCGAACAACCGCACCTGTCCGGCGCAGTTGCGGGAGCGGGTGTTCCATGCCGCCGGTCGCGGCGCCTTCGATATCGAGGGCCTCGGGTACGAGGCGGGCACCGCACTGCTGCAGGCCGGGGTCATCACCGACGAGGGCGACCTGTTCGGCCTCACCGCCGAGGACCTGTTGCGCACCGAGCTGTTCACCACCAAGGCGGGCGAGCTGTCGGCAAACGGCAAGCGGCTACTCGCCAATCTCGGCAAGGCGAAATCCCAACCGCTGTGGCGGGTGCTGGTCGCGCTGTCCATCCGGCATGTCGGACCGACCGCGGCCCGCGCGTTGGCCGGCGAATTCGGCAGCCTGGACGCCATCATCGCCGCGTCCGAGGCCGAACTGGCCGCCGTGGAGGGTGTCGGCCCGACGATCGCCGCGGCGGTCATCGAGTGGTTCGAGCTGGACTGGCACCGCGCGATCGTCGACAAGTGGCGGACCGCCGGGGTACGGATGGTCGACGAGCGCGATGCCGGCATCGAACGCACCCTGGAGGGGCTGTCGATCGTGGTGACCGGTTCGCTGACCGGCTTCTCCCGCGACGAGGCCAAGGAGGCGATCCTGGTCCGCGGTGGTAAGGCGGCCGGATCGGTCTCCAAGAAGACGTCATACGTGGTCGCCGGCGACGCCCCGGGATCCAAGTACGACAAGGCGATCGAACTCGGGGTGCCGGTGCTCGACGAGGACGGCTTCCGCAAGCTGCTCGCAGCGGGGCCGGAGCCCGCGCCCGAGCCGGCCGAGAGCTAGCCGCGCGCGAGCTCGCCTCGGCCGGTCCGAAAGTCGGGGCGGGGTCACTCAGTCGTTGTACGTATCGACCGTGGCCTGCGGGGCGGTCACCGGGGGAGTGAAGATCTTTCCGGCGGTGGGATCGGCTGGTTTCTGGCGACCGTTGCGCGTTCCATCGGCCGTCGTGTCCTGGCTCGGAACCCGTTGTTCTGCTGCGGCTTTGACGTCCGATATGGCTGACGACGGGGTGGTAGCCGCGGCCGGCGCGATCCCGAGGATCGTGGCGGCCAACGCGATGATGCCGATTGTGGCGAAGCTGTTCTTGGGCATTCTTGTTGCCTTTCTGGTTGTGACGGCATGTCCGGCTGTGTCTGAGGCGCGCCGAGGGTGGTGTTACCGTGTGCACTTTCAACCTATGGGCACGCAAGATCGCAGTCACGGGACTCATACCGAACACCAAGAATCGTCTCGCCGCACAGGGGACAAGTCCGACAACTGGACGGAAGCAACAACTTTCGTGCTGCCACGCGACGTGTGGCCCGGCAGCATCGACTCTGCCCGGTCCACCCGGGGTGCGTTCTAGCGGTACCCCGCGCGCATGTCCTCCACGATCCGCGGATTGTCCAGCGTCGAGGGCGCCAGGTGCTGCGGGGCGTTGTCCGGCGGGAACACCGTCGCGGCATCCAGCACCTGCTGGGTCAGAAACCGCAGCGGGGGAGCATCTTCGGCAATCGTGGGCGTGGGTGGCGAGCTGCCGCGCCGGGCCAGCGCAAAGCCCCAGTCGCCGAAGGTCGGCACGTGCACGTGGTATGGGGTGACCGCGAACCCGGCCGAATCCAGCGTGGATACCGTGCGCCAGAAGGCATTCGGTGTCGAGTACGGGCTACCCGCCTGCACCACCACGAGCCCGTCGGCCGACAGCACGCGGGTCACCAGCGCGTAGAACTCGCGTGAGTACAACCGGCCCAGCACCGGATTGTCGGGGTCGGGAAGATCGATGATCACCGCGTCGAACCCGCCGGCGGGCCGCGCATCGGGTGTCCGCAACCACGTCATGGCGTCATCGACCACGACGTCGACTCGGGGATCGTCCAGGGCTCCACGGTTGGCCTCGCGCAGCGGGCCGCGGGCCAATTCGATCACCGCCGGATCGAGTTCCACCTGGACGATCGTCTGCAACCCGGGCATGCGGAGCAGCTCGCGGGCAGCCAGACCGTCACCGCCGCCGAGGATGAGCACCGAGCGTGCGCCGTCACGTAGCGCCGGATAGACCAGACTCTCGGTGTACCGGTACTCGTCGCGCGTCGAGAATTGCAGCCCGCCATCGAGGTAGAGCCGGGTATCGGTGCCGCGGCGGGTCACCACGATCTCCTGGTAGGCGGATTGCCGGTGGGCGATGATCGGATCGGCGTAGAGCCGCTGACGGGTGGTGGCCTGGATCCCGTCGGCGGCCACGATCAACGCGGTCAGGGTCAGCGCGGCGGCGGTGAGCACGGCCAGCGCCGAGACGAGCTGGCGACGGCTGATGATGGTGCGCAGCAGGAACACCGCCACGATCGCCGCGGCGGCCAGGTTGATCATCCCGGTGACCGCCGCGCCGCGGATCATCCCGAGCTGCGGCAGCACCAGAAACGGCCAGGCCAGACCGCCGATCAGCGCGCCCAGATAGTCCGCGGCATTCAGGTTCGCCAGCACCCGGCCGGCGTCCGCCGCGCCGGCGGTGCGGCCCCGCTGCAGCAGTGTCATCAGCAAGGGCACCTCGGCGCCCACCAGCGCGCCGATCACCGCGGTGCCCGCCACCAGCACCCACAGTGAACCGCCGATGAAGGAAAACGCCACATACATGGCCGCAGCGGATACACCGCCGATCACCCCGAGCAGGGTCTCGACGGCGATGAAGGTGATGGCGGCATGCCCGAGCAACGGTTTGACCAGCAGCGCGCCGGCGCCCAGCGCGGCGACGTAGCCCGCGACGATCAGCGAGGTGGCGACGATACCGCCGCCGTGCAGGCTGGCCGACAGCGTCAGCAGGGCGAGCTCGTAGATGAGCCCGCACGCCGCGCAGGCCGCGACAGCGGCCAGCAGCAGTGCCCGCCAGCGCGTGGTGCCGGTCATGACAGTGCGGCTGCGTTCACCCCTCCGACCGCCAGCAGGATCACCGCGGTCGCGACCGCACCCGGATGCAGCTTCTCATCGGCGATCAGGTCGCGAAAACGGCCCGGCACCAACACTTCCAGCACCACCAGCGCGGCGCCCTGCAGCAGCACGCCAACCAGCCCGTAGACCAACGCATCGACGAGCCCCTGACCGAGTTCGGCCGAGCTCGCGACGATGGCGGTGGCGGTCACCATCGCCAGCGCCAGGTACATCCCGCAGGCCACCGCGACCGCATTGGGCCGGTGCTGGACGAACACCAGGTGGCGCAGGCTGCCCGGGGTGAGCAGGTCGGCCAGCAGGAATCCGGCGCCCAGCACCGTGATGCCGACGACGAAGTACAGCGCCGCCGCGACCGTGTTCTGGATCAGTGCGCCGCCGTCGAGGGTGCCGAACTCCAGTGCAAGATAAGACGTGTCCATCGGTGTCTCCTGCTCCTACTTCGTTCCGCCGGGTCCCCCGGAGCTACCGCCCGAGCCGCCCGCTGGCGAGCCCGGGGTGAACCCCGGACCCAGAAAAATGAACCCGCCACCGCTGTAGCGGGAGTTGATGTCCTCGACCCGGACGCTGCACGGGTACCGGCCGTCCGGCCCGACGATCACGATGTCATCGGGGTAACGCAGATACTCGCTGCCGCGGTCGGAGGCACGCGATTCCGGGGCGTCGTAGGACGCGATATCGTCGGCCACCGACTTCGGTGAGCCGCTGCATTCATAGCGGCCGTCACCGCCGTCCGCCGCGTACTGCCGGTAGTTCTCGCTGACGTGGTTGCGAACATCCTTGTTCAGCAACACCAGTCCGGTGATCAACAGCACGGCGCCGAGCGCGCCCAGCACTCCGGCCAGCGCGAACAGGGCGTTGCGGCTCACGGCTGCCACCGGCTCTCGGTGTGCACGACGACCCCGCCCCGTGCCGCCGGGTACAGATGCCAGGTCTGCCAGTGCCAGCCGGGGCCATCGGGGCTGGCGCACAGCGCCGTGAGCGCGGCCTCGTCGCCGGGGAAACTGCCACCCAGCCAACCGGTCTCGTGCTCACAGCGGTGCCGCAGGTCGGCGGCGATCCCACGGAAGGCGGACTCGTCATGGGCGGCGGTCTGGGACCGCATCCGGTAACCGGGTGCGCTCGCCGAGTCCGGTAGCGCCGCACCGTCATGGTGCTCGGTACAGGACACCTGTTCGCAGAACCCGGCCACGCTGACGACATGGGAGGCGCCGAGCACCCCGAGGACCAGATCCGTACCGTCGGGATGGCGCAGCGTGCAGGACGCCAGCGGCGCCGGGGCCGGGGCGTTGAGCGTCAACCGCAGATTCGCGCCACTGACATCGGCGGGAACCACGCGCAGGCGGTGCAACGGCAACGCGGTGCCTAGGATCCGGCCGGCGGGGCCGGGTACACGGTCAGCTCGCCGGCGCGCACCGGCGTGCCATAGGAGACCTCCCATGCCATGGTGGGCGCCCAGCGTTCGTAGCCCAGCAGCGCGGTGTCGCCGTTGGCGCGGTAGTCCACGTAGTCCATGTCGCCGCCCGCGGGCAGGCCGGTGGTGCCCTCGGTGGTGTAGGACGCGCGGCCGTTCTCGTCGACGGTGAACGACACCCCGTCGACGTCGATGCTGCTGCCCGGTTCGGCAGGCAATCCCGCGCGCTTGTGCCACCACACCAGTTCGAGGCGGCCCTCGTCCTCCTCGACGCTGAACCACACCGGCGGCTCGTCGGCCTTGCCCTCCAGCAGGTGCTCCCACCAGACGAACGGCCCCTCCCGCAGGGTGACCGATCCGCGCACCACATAGTCGGTGCCGCCGTAGCTGACGATGGCACCGGGGCCCAGCTGGCGGGGACCGAAAGTGGCTGTCTCCGAAGCGAATCGCAACGGATCCTGGCGGGCCGAGGGCTGCTTGGGCTGCTTGGGGCGAGTGCGGGCGACGAGGAAGACGATGACGCCCGCCGCGAGCGCGACGATGGCGAGGACGATCAGTAGTTCCCCCACGCAACACCTTTCATCGTGGTCGGCGGCCAGATTTCTACCGTACAGCCTCGCTTGACAGCGGGTTCTCAGCTTTATCAGCGAAGGATGGTGGCCACGATGCCGGCCAGGTAGCCCAGCCGGGCCACCTCCGACGGCCGGAACGCCGGGCCGCCGGCGCGGCCGAGCACGACCGCGGTGAGCGGATCACCCAGCGGGGCAGCGGCCAGTGCGGTATCGATATCGCGCCACACCTGTGGCACCCAGGCCGCGGTGGCGTCCAGCGCCTCGGCGTGCTCCAGCGGCAGCCATGGCGCGGTGGTGGCCTGGGTCTCCGGCGCGCCCGGGCTGCCGGCGATGCGCTCGACGCCGGCCTCGACGGACCTGACCACCGTGCACCAGCCCACCCGCAGCACCCGCGGCGCCTCCTGGGCCAGGACGTGCAGTTTCTCGGCGCGGCCGCGAGCGGCGGCGATGTGGTCGATGAGCTCGAGCTCGCGGTGCGCCTCCAGCAAGCCGGTGTGCGGGCGCACGCTGTCGACATGAACGCCCTTGATGTGTTCGGCCGCGGTGATCAACGTGTCGGGCATCGCACCGGGCGGCAGCTCGACGACCAGATCATCGATGGCGTATCCGGCGCCGCGTTCCACGACGTCCAGGGACAGGATGTCCGCACCCACCGAACCGAGGGCGACGGCCAGTGAGCCGAGACTGCCCGGTCGGTCCTCCAGCTGGACCCGCAGCAGATATGACGGCACGGCCAACACCCTGTCACAGGGGTTGGGCCTCAGCGACCCGGGGATTGCAGGGTGACTAGGCTTGCGGCCGTGTCACAGATTTCCCGGGACGAGGTAGCGCACCTCGCGCGACTGGCCCGGCTCGCCCTGTCCGACGGTGAGCTGGACGGTTTCGCAGGCCAACTCGACGCCATTTTGGCCCATGTCGGCCAGATCCAGTCCGTCGACGTCACCGGCGTCGAAGCCACCGACAATCCCCTGAAGGTCCTCAACGTGACCCGGCCGGACACCGTGGTGGCGGGGTTGGCGCAGGACGAGGCACTGGCCGCGGCGCCGCGCGCCGAGGACGGCCGGTTCGCCGTGCCCAGGATCTTGGGAGAACCCGAATGAGCTTGATCCGCGAGGATGCCGCCACGCTGGGCGCCCGGATCGCGGCCAAGGAGGTGTCCTCGACCGAGGTCACCCAGGCCCATCTGGATCAGATCGCCGCGACCGACGAGCGCTACCACGCGTTCTTGCATGTCGCGGCCGACCGGGCGCTCGCCGCGGCCGCCGAGATCGACACCATGGTCGCCGCCGGTGAGCAGCTGCCCTCACCGCTGGCCGGCGTGCCGCTGGCGCTCAAGGATGTGTTCACCACCACGGACATGCCGACCACCTGCGGGTCGAAGATCCTGGAGGGCTGGAACCCGCCATACGACGCGACGGTGACGACGCGGCTGCGCGCGGCCGGCATCCCGATTCTCGGCAAGACGAACATGGACGAGTTCGCCATGGGCAGCTCGACCGAGAACTCGGCGTACGGTCCGACCCGCAACCCGTGGGATACCGACCGGGTCCCGGGTGGTTCCGGCGGTGGCAGCGCCGCCGCGCTGGCCGCCTTCCAGGCGCCGCTGGCGATCGGTACGGACACCGGTGGCTCCATCCGCCAGCCGGCCGCGCTCACCGCGACCGTGGGGGTGAAGCCCACCTACGGCACCGTCAGCCGGTACGGGCTGGTCGCCTGCGCCTCCTCGCTGGACCAGGGTGGGCCGTGTGCGCGCACCGTGCTCGACACCGCGCTGCTGCACCAGGTGATCGCCGGTCACGACGGGCGGGACTCCACGTCGGTGGATGCCGCGGTGCCCGATGTGGTCGGTGCGGCCCGCGCGGGGGCGCACGGCGACCTCACGGGTGTCCGCATCGGTGTGGTCAAGCAGCTGCGCGGCGAGGGCTATCAACCCGGTGTGCTCGCCTCGTTCAACACCGCGGTCGACCAGTTGACCGCGCTGGGCGCCGAGGTCACCGAGGTGGATTGCCCGCACTTCGACCACGCGATGGCGGCCTACTACCTGATTCTGCCCTCGGAGGTGTCGTCCAATCTGGCGCGCTTCGACGCCATGCGGTTCGGATTGCGGGTGGGCGATGACGGCACCCGCAGCGCCGAAGAGGTGATGGCCCTGACCCGCGCGGCCGGTTTCGGCCCAGAGGTCAAGCGCCGCATCATGATCGGCACCTACGCGCTGTCGGCGGGCTATTACGACGCCTACTACAACCAGGCGCAGAAGGTCCGCACCCTGATCGCCCGCGACCTCGACGAGGCCTACCAGAAGGTCGACGTGCTGGTCTCACCGGCGACCCCGACCACCGCGTTCCGCCTGGGTGAGAAGGTCGACGACCCGCTGGCCATGTACCTGTTCGACCTGTGCACGCTGCCGCTGAACCTCGCCGGGCACTGCGGCATGTCGGTGCCCTCGGGCCTGGCCGCCGAGGACAACCTGCCCGTCGGGCTGCAGATCATGGCGCCGGCGCTGGCCGACGACCGGCTCTACCGGGTGGGTGCGGCCTACGAGGTCGCGCGGGGAGCGCTGCCCACCGCGGTGTAGGTCAGTCCAGGATCCGGCGGGCCACATTGGTACTGACCAGATCCAGCAGCTCGTCGGACCGCCCGGCCAGGATGGTGCGGATCGCGTACAGGGAGAATCCCTTGGCCTGTTCGGCGGTGATGGCCGGCGGGATGGACAGTTCCTGGCGCGCCGTCACGACGTCGACCAGCGCCGGGCCGTCATGGGCGAAGGCCTCGGCGAGCGCGGACTCCAGGTCGCCGGGCTGTTCCACCCGCCGGCCGAAGATGCCCAGGGACTGCGCGACGGCCGCGAAGTCGGGATTGTGCAGGTCGGTGCCGAAGGTGACGATACCGGCCGCTTTCATCTCCAGTTCCACAAAATTCAGCGACGAGTTGTTGAACACGATGACCTTCACCGGCAGCCGGTTCTGGGTCAGGGTGATCAGTTCGCCGAACAGCATGGTCAGCCCGCCGTCACCGGCGAAGGCCACCACCTGGCGGTCACGGTTGACGGTCGCAGCGCCGATGGCCAGCGGCAGCGCGCAGGCCATGGTGCCGTGGTTGAACGAGCCGAGCAGACGCCTGCGTCCGTTCATGGTGAGGTAGCGGGCCGCCCACACCACCGGGGAGCCGACGTCGACGGTGAACACCGCGTCCGCCGCGGCGACCCGATCTGCCGCGGCGGCAAGATATTCGGGCCGGATCGGGGCTTTGTCGCGGTCGTTGACGGCGAGCTCGTCGAGCCGGCGCCGGGTCTTTCGGTAGTGCCTGAGCGACCGGTCCAGATGCGTGCGGTCGTCCTTGGTGCGCAGCAATGGTTGCAGCGCGGGCAGCGTGTCGGCCACGGAGCCGACCAGGGGCAGGTCGACCGGGGTGCGACGCCCCAGATTCCGTCCACGGATGTCGACCTGGATGACGGTGGCGTGCTCGGGATAGAACTGCCGGTACGGGAAATCGGTGCCCAACATGAGCAGCACCTCGGCCTCTTTGATCGCCTTGTAGCCGGAGGCGAAGCCGAGCAGGCCGGTCATCCCGACGTCGTACGGATTGTCGTATTCGACCAACTCCTTGCCGCGAAGGGCATGGACCACCGGCGCCTTCAGGGTGTCCGCCAACGTCACCAACTCGTCGTGGGCGCCCTCGACCCCGGCGCCGGCGAGGATGGTGATCTTGTCGGAGTTGTTGAGAATTGTTGCGGCGCGGAGTAGTTCATCGTCAGCCGGCCGGCATGTCGAGTGGGTGGGTAGCACCGGGTGGACTCTCAGGTCACCGGTCTTGTGCAGGAAGATCTCGCCAGGGATGACGACGACGGCGACCCCGTTCTCCTCGATGGCGGCGCGCATCGCCATCTGCAGCACCCGCGGCGCCGACTCGGCGGTGGTGACCAGCTCGCAGTACACACTGCATTCGCGGAACAGGTCCTGCGGGCGGGTCTCCTGGAAGTACTGCGAGCCGATCTCGGACTGCGGGATGTGCGCGGCGATGGCCAGCACCGGCACCCGGCTGCGCTGTGCGTCGAAGAGTCCGTTGATCAGGTGCAGGTTGCCCGGCCCGCAGCTGCCGGCGCAGACCGCGAGCCGTTTGGTCAGGGCGGCATCGGCGGCGGCGGCGAAACCGGCGGTTTCCTCGTGGCGGACGTGTTCCCAACTGAAATGCTCGGCGCGCCGGATGGCGTCGGTCAGGCCGTTGAGGCTGTCCCCGGGCAGTCCGTACATGCGGGTGATGCCACTGGCCTGCAGTGTCGAGATGACGTGATCGGCGACTGTGGTCATAGCCCAACCCTAGGGCGTTGAGCTTGACTTTCGCTGTGGGCGAGCCCGGGCTGGACGAAGCTGGCAGGATCTAGCCCATGCGTATTGGTGTTCTCACCGGTGGTGGTGACTGTCCTGGCCTGAATGCGGTGATCCGCGCGGTGGTGCGCACCAGCGCGGTGCGCTACGGATCGTCGGTCGTCGGTTTCCAGGACGGCTGGCGCGGGCTGTTGGAGGACCGCCGCATCCAGCTGTCGAATGACGACCGCAATGACCGGCTGCTCGCCAAGGGCGGCACCATGCTGGGCACCGCGCGGGTCAACCCGGACAAGCTGCGGGCCGGTCTGGACCAGATCAAGCAGACCCTCGAAGACAACGGCATCGACGTCCTGATCCCGATCGGCGGCGAGGGCACACTGACCGCGGCGCACTGGTTGTCCGAGGAGAACGTGCCGGTGGTCGGGGTGCCCAAGACCATCGACAACGATATCGACTGCACCGATGTCACTTTCGGGCACGACACTGCGCTGCACGTCGCGACCGACGCCATCGACCGGCTGCACAGCACCGCCGAGTCGCATCAGCGGGTGATGCTGGTCGAGGTGATGGGCCGGCACGCCGGTTGGATCGCGCTGAACGCCGGCCTGGCCTCGGGCGCGCACATGACGCTGATCCCCGAGCAGCCCTTCGATGTCGAGGAAGTGTGCCGGCTGGTCAAGCAGCGCTTCGTGCGCGGTGATTCGCATTTCATCTGCGTGGTGGCCGAAGGCGCCAAACCCGCCGAGGGCTCGATGCAGCTCAAGCAGGGCGGCACCGACGAATTCGGGCACGAGAAGTTCACCGGTGTGGCCCACCAGCTCGGCGTGGAGATCGAGAAGCGGATCAACAAGGAAGTGCGGGTGACGGTGCTCGGCCATGTGCAGCGGGGCGGCACCCCGACGCCGTATGACCGGGTGCTGGCGACCAGGTTCGGCGTCAACGCCGCCGACGCCGCACATGCGGGGGAGTACGGGATGATGGTGTCGCTGCGCGGGCAGGAGATCGGCCGAGTCCCGCTGGCCGACGCGGTGCGCCAGCTCAAGCTGGTTCCGCAGAGTCGCTACGACGATGCCGCGGAGTTCTTCGGCTGACGGGGCGCTGCCCAAACGTGACGATGGCGAACGGCCGGCGGCACGGCGGTGACCAGTTCTCTATCGCTGCGAATTCCCGCGCGACGCAGCGTCTCCCGGTGTAGCGTCCGAGGCACCGAATCGGGGAGGGCGCCGACATGGCTGCAGGCAATGACGACTGGACCAAGCCGGCCGCGCTCGCCATCCCGAAAGAGGGCTACTTCGAGCTGGAGCGCGGACGGTACGGTCCGGTCTACCCCAGGACACCGGCGTGCTATGGCTTCTCCATCATCGCCAAGGTGAAGGAGGGCCGCGAGGAGGCGGTCCGCGCCTACGGTAAGACGATCGAGGAGACCATCGCCGCGAGTCCGGAGGCTCTTGCGCCGTTGCGGTTGCACTACCTGCGGTGGAACTTGTTCGACATCGGCTCGGGACTGCACTTCCAGTACATGGGTATCTTCGACACCGATTTCGACAAGTACACCGAGGATGCCGTCCAGCTGTTCAGCGCGACCGGGGTGACCACCGTGTTCACCAACCTCGAAGGCTTTCCCGAGGATTGGAAGGAGAATCCGGAGGCGTTCGTCAAGTTCGTTCGCGACCACCAGCATCCGAGTTTCCTCGAATACGGGGAGTACCCCTACGTCACCGCCGACGAGATCAAGAAGGCGCTCAAGCTCAAGGCCGCCTTCTCGGACATGCTCGACCAGATGCAGTGACCGAAACGCTCGAGTTCGACGATATCCAGCACATCCTGCTGACCAGGACGCCGGCGATCACCGGGCGTTACGAGTTCTTGACGTTCGACACCCCGGCGGGGGGCCGTGCTTGGCTGACCGCGTTGCTCGACCGCGTGCAGTCGGCGTCCGACGCGAGGAGGACGCTGGACGACGCGGACCGGTGGGTCACCCTCGCGTTCACCTGGACCGGCCTGCGTGCGCTGGGCGTGCCCGAAGAATCGCTGGCGACCTTCCCGCCCGCGTTCCGGGAGGGGATGGCCGCCCGGGCCGCCATCCTCGGTGACATCGGCACCAATGCACCCGCACACTGGGTCGGCGGGCTGGCCGGCGACGATGTGCATGCCATTGCGATCTTGTTCTCCCGCACCGCCGAGCAGTCCGCCCGCTCCATCGAGGAGCACGACAAGCTGCTCGCTCGCACCGACGGTGTGCGCAGTCTCTCCCACCTGGACCTGAACGCCTCGCCGCCGTTCAACTACGCGCACGATCATTTCGGTTTCCGGGACCGGCTGTCCCAGCCGGTGATGAAGGGATCGGGGGAGGAGCCGACACCGGGTTCCGGCGAGGCGCTGGAACCTGGGGAGTTCATCCTCGGCTATCCCGACGAGAACGGTCCGGTTGCGAATCTTCCGCAGCCCCAGATCTTGTCGCGCAACGGCAGCTTCATGGCCTACCGCAGACTGCATGAGCACGTCGGCACCTTTCGCGAGTATCTCAGCGATCATGCCGAGACCTCCGAGGAGCAGGAACTGCTGGCCGCCAAGTTGATGGGACGGTGGCGCAGCGGCGCACCGCTGGTGCTGGCCCCTGAGCGTGACGACCCGGAGCTGGGCGCGGACCCCATGCGCAACAACGATTTCAACTATCGGGAGATGGATCCGCACGGATACGCCTGCCCACTCGGCTCGCATGCCCGCCGGCTCAATCCTCGCGACACGGCGCACTACATGAATCGCCGCCGGATGATCCGGCGGGGCGCGACCTACGGCCCGGCGCTGCCCGACGGCGCCCCCGAGGACGGTGTCGAGCGCGGTATCGCAGCTTTCATCATCTGCGCAGATCTGGTGCGCCAGTTCGAGTTCGCACAGAACGTCTGGATCAACGACAAGACGTTCCATGAGTTGGGCAACGAACACGACCCGATCTGCGGAGCCCAGGACGGCTCCCTGGACTTCACCGTGCCCAAACGTCCGATTCGCAAAGTGCACAAGGGTTTACCGGCTTTCACGACCCTCACCGGTGGGGCGTACTTCTTTCTGCCGGGGATGTCGGCGATGAGGTACCTCGCTGCACTCGGGACGGAGGAGTGACATGAGCGCTGCGCGCACCTACAACCAGGCTCACGTGGCGCGCCCGCACAACGGGCGGCGTCGGATGAGCATCTACTGGACGTGGAGCTATCCGTGGGAGGCCCAACGTGACCCGGCGGAAATGTCCAACCGGTTCTCCACCATCACCGAGGTCCGCAACGTGGCGTGGCCGGCCTATGAGACACCCGACTACGACGCGGCGAACTTCCTACAGGGCATCGCCGGCACACTCGAACTCTTCCACCGGTCCACGCTAGCGTTCCAGGCGCTCGCCGAGGAGGCGACCGGGCATCCGGTGGCGGTGTTCCAACGCATCGACCAGGCCGGCTACCGGTTGCCGATCGACGACCGCATCCTGGCCGACACCGACACCCTGATGGTGTTCGGGCTCGACCACCTGCCCTCCGAACAGGACGCCACCCCCGACGAGGTCGAGGCCATTTCCCGGTGGCTGCACAGGGAGGGCACCTGCCTGGTGCTGGCCCCGCATCACGACGTCGGGTTCACCGACGACTATGCCCAGCGCCAGGTCGAGTACCTGCACCACGGTGACCGGTTGGTGCCCAGGCAGCAGCGCTTCAGCCAATACACCCGATCCCTGATGGGCGCACTGCAGGTTCCTGTGCACAACACCTGGGGGCTGCGCCCGGCGGTCGTCGAGGGCACCACCGACCAGATCGCGCCACTGACCGCGTTTCACGACCTCGACACGAGCGGCCTGCTCGGCGGTGTCACCACCTTCAACTTCCACCCGCACCTGCCGCACTACGAACTGACGGCGCCGGAAAGCCAGGATTTGCGGGTGCTCGGCAGGCAGCGGGTCGATCCCCACCGCCCGCACCCGTTCACCGCGGCCGGCCACACCGAATTCAATGCGCTGATCTCGATGCCGCCGACCGGGGCACGGTCCGGTCATATCGTGCTGGTCGACTCCACCAACTTCACCACCCTGTTCGGGGGCACCGACAGTTTGCAGAACTTCTGGCGCAACGTCGCCACCATGAAGTGACGCTGACCGCCCCCATTAGGATCGATGCATGTCTGTCGATACCGCCGAACTTCTTGACTACGACGAGGTCATCGCCGAGTTCGACCCCGTGATGGGCATGGAGGTGCACGTCGAGCTGTCCACCGCCACCAAGATGTTCTGTGGGTGCGCCAACCAGTTCGGCGCCGAGCCCAACACCCAGGTGTGCCCGGTGTGCTTGGGGCTGCCCGGCTCGCTGCCGGTGCTCAACCAGGCCGCGGTGGAATCGGCGATCCGGATCGGGTTGGCGCTCAACTGCGATATCGCGCCGTGGGGGCGTTTCGCCAGGAAGAACTACTTCTATCCCGATCAGCCGAAGAACTACCAGATCAGTCAGTACGACGAGCCGATCGCGATCAACGGCTATCTGGACGTGCCGCTCGACGACGGCACCACCTGGCGCATCGAGATCGAGCGCGCGCACATGGAAGAGGACACCGGCAAGCTCACCCACCTGGGCAGCGACACCGGACGGATCTCCGGCGCGACCACCTCGCTGGCCGATTTCAACCGAGCCGGTGTGCCGCTCATCGAGATCGTCACCAAGCCGATCGAGGGCGCCGGCGAGCGGGCCCCGGAAATCGCGCGTGCCTATGTGACCGCACTGCGGGATCTGCTGCGCGGCCTGGACGTTTCCGATGTGCGGATGGATCAGGGCTCCATGCGTTGTGACTCCAACGTCTCACTGAAACCGAAGGGGGCCGGCGAGTTCGGTACCCGTACCGAGACCAAGAACGTCAACTCGCTCAAGAGCGTCGAGGTCGCCGTGCGTTACGAAATGCGCAGGCAGGCCGCGGTGCTGCGGTCCGGCGGCACCGTCACCCAGGAGACCCGGCACTTCCACGAGGACGGTCACACCACCCCCGGGCGCAGCAAGGAGACCGCCCAGGATTACCGGTACTTCCCGGAGCCGGACCTGGAGCCGGTGGCGCCGTCGGCCGAGTTGGTGGAGCGGTTGCGCGGCACCATCCCGGAGCTTCCATGGTTGGTGCGCAACCGTGTTCAGCAGGAATGGGGAGTCTCCGACGAGGTGATGCGGGACCTGGTCAACAACGGGGTCGTCGAACTGGTGGCCGCGACCGTGGCGCAGGGGGCCTCCAGTGAATCCGCGCGCGCCTGGTGGGGAAACTTCCTGGTGCAGAAGGCCAACGAGGTCGGATCCCCGGTGTCCGATCTGCCGATCACACCCGCCCAGGTGGCTGCTGTGGTCAAACTCGTTGACGACGGCAAGCTTTCGAACAAGTTGGCCCGCCAGGTCGTCGAGGGTGTGCTGGCCGGCGAGGGCGAGCCCGAAGAGGTGATGAACGCCCGTGGCCTGGTGGTGGTGCGCGACGATTCGCTGATCCAAGCCGCCATCGATGAAGCTCTTGCGGCGCAACCCGATATCGCCGAGAAGATCCGCGGCGGCAAGGTGGCGGCCGCCGGCGCGATCGTCGGTGCGGTCATGAAGGCCACCAAGGGGCAGGCCGACGCCGCCCGGGTGCGCGAACTGGTGCTCGCCGCCTGTTCCTGAGCGATTTCGGCGTGATCCGATGCGCTGGGCGCGTCGGATCACGCCGAAACGCTACGTCTTGTCGGCGTTGCTGCGGGGGAACCCGCCGCCGGACGGGAACAACGGGAACACGACGTCGTCGAAATCCCCGGCGTCGCCGGCGGTCTTGTTCACGGTGGCGCCCCAGATGTTGCCGTCCGGGGACACCGCCAGCGCCCAGGCGTGCCCGTGCTGGTCCTGGCGGACCACCTCGGGCTCGCCGGTGACCGCGCCGGTATCGGGCGCCAACCGCAGCGCCACCGTCTGCTTGGTGTTCACCAGGTTCACCAGCACGGTGCCGTCGAGCGCGGCGCAACCGGCGACCCCGGGTCGATCCGGCCAGGTCCACACCGTGGACACGACCGAGTCCTTGGTGATCCGCTGCACCCGGTCCGCCGTCGGGGTCCGGTCGGTGATGTAGAGCGCGCCGTCGGCCGGATCGACGCACATGCTGCCACCGGCACCCATCCCGGACAACGCGGTGGTCTGCGGTGCCTGATCGACGGTGGTGGGCTGCTCGATGCGCAGCACCTTGCCCGCCAGCGACGCGGGATCGCCGGCCTGCGCCGGGTCGCCGGCGTCACCGGTCTGGACCACCAGCGTCGTCGGGCTGGTGAAGACCAGCGCGCCGGCATTGCCGGTAGGGCCCTTCGGGATCCCGGTGAGGATCGGCTTGGGCGGATCGCCGTCGGCGATGCGCACCACACGGTTGTCGGTGGGAGTGCTGATGTAGGCGTACATCAGCCGGTCCTGGGCATAGGTCGGCGATTTGATGATGTCGAGCAGACCACCGTCACCGGCCGGGTCCACCGGGATGACCAGCTTGACCTTCGGCTCGGCCTTCGTCGACACCTCTTTGACCACACCGGTGGTGCGCTCGGCGACCAGCGCCGACTGGCTGTCGCCGCCCATGATCAGACCGCTTGTGCTCGCCAGGCAACCCTGCATGACGCCGGTGGCCTTGCACTCCTTCGGGAACGGCGTGGCGGGCAGCGGTGGGGGAGGTTCCGGTTTGGTCGGCGGAGGCGGCGTCATCGCGGGCTCGGTGGTGAACGGCTGGGACTGGGCGTCGTCGAACCGTGCGCATCCCGAACCGACCAGCAACGCCGCGCACAGCAGCACCGCCAGTCGCAGCGACATGCTTCGGGTCGGTGCGCCCAGTCTCATGCAGGCCAGATTACGGATCCCCGGGCAGTGCGCGCCACGAAGGCCTGTGTTCCTCCCCGTCGCTGCGCTCGCCCAGGAGTTCCTCCCCGTCGCTGCGCTCGCCCAGGACCGTGTCACAACTCGGCAACGGTGTGGATACGCTGCACAATGCGCCGCGCCAATACCTTGTTCTGCGGTGACTTGCACTTACGCTGGCATTCGTGACCGCTGAACCTCAAAACCTGACCGACTGGCAACGGCCGGCGTCGGCGCAGTTGGTCGACCCCGAAGAAGACCTGCCCTCGTCGACCTACGGGGGAGACTTCGAAACAACCGCCATCCCGCGCTACGGCGCCGATGGCTCATCCAAGCCCGAGCAGTCGCCGTTTGCGCTGCTCAACGATCCCGAGCCGCTGCCCTATGTGTCCCCGGCGCAGCACAACCCGTACGCCGCGGCACCGGCCGCCCCGACCGAGATCGGCCCGTACGACGCCGAGCAGCAGATCCGCAATGCCGGGCGGCGGGGCACCACCGACCTGGGCTTGATGCTGCTGCGGGTCGGTCTGGGCGCACTGCTGATCGTGCACGGCCTGCAGAAGATCTTCGGATGGTGGGGTGGCGCGGGCCTGAGTGGTTTCGAGGGTTCGCTGGCGGACCTGGGTTATCAGCACGCCGGCCTGCTGACCTATGTGGGCGCCGGCGCGCAGGTCGCCGCCGGTCTGCTGCTGGTGCTGGGGCTGTTCACCCCGCTGGCCGCGGCCGCCGCACTGGCCTATCTGGTGAACGCGCTGCTGGCGTCCATCGCCGCCGGGCCCGGCGTGGGCTTCGTCGACTTCGTCGTGCCGAGCGGACATGAGCACCAGGCCACCCTGGTCCTGGTTGCCGCGGCGCTGACCCTGACCGGTCCGGGGCGCTACGGCCTGGACGCCGGCCGGGGCTGGGCCCGGCGGCCGTTCGTCGGATCGTTTCTGGCGTTGCTGCTCGGCATCGGTGTCGGCGTCGGGATGTGGGTGCTGCTCAACGGCGCCAATCCGCTGGGCTGACGCGTCACGCGTAGGGGTTGGGGACCCGTCCGCCGCTGGCCGCCGTCAACAACGGCAGCGTCGCGAACGTCACTGCGGGAAGGGTCATTTCGCTGCCGTCGCGCAGCCGTGCCCGGGCCCACGACGAACGGGTGAAGCGCAGGCCCTCGATCTCGGTCCACGGCACGGTCCGGCTGCTCAGCAGCGTGCGTGCGCTCACCGTGTCCCGGTCGGCCACCGTGCGGTAGCGGACGATGGCCGCCGACACCAGCACCGGGAGCACGAACAAGACCTGCGTCCAGCTCGGCCACACGAACACCAGCGCCGCCAGCCCGAGGAAGAGGAAGAACACCGCGAAGTGGGCCATCGGGGAGATGCGGATGACAAGCGGGGAGGGGGCACTCACCCCGACATCTTCTCATCGCGGGTGTGACCGGCCGTTCCCCCAGGGCGCCCGCCGGCGGCAATTTGACCTTTGAGCAGTGCGGCGGCTACCGTCAGGTGCTATGCACACCCCGGACAAGCTCGTAGTAATTGGTTGGCGCGTTGATGCCGCGCTAGCTCTCTGCCGGGCTTAGCCAACAGCATCGACGCGCCAACCCTCGTACAGCGGACTCCGCTGACGGGGGTTTTTTGCTGTCACCGAACGTCACAACCTGAAGATCAACCCGAATCAATGAGGAAAAAGTGAGCGCACCCACCACGCGTCCGCCGGAGTCCACCCCGCGCGGGAATGGCGTCCAGGCCCCGGCCAAGGCGCAGTCGAAGGCCAATGTCGTTGCCCCGCAACAGATGACTGGCGCCCAGTCGGTTGTGCGGTCGCTGGAAGAGATCGGTGTGGAGGTGATCTTCGGCATCCCCGGGGGAGCCGTGCTGCCGGTGTATGACCCGCTCTATGACTCCGAGAAGCTGCGGCACGTTCTGGTCCGCCACGAGCAGGGCGCCGGACATGCCGCCAGCGGTTACGCCCACGCCACCGGCAAGGTCGGGGTCATGATGGCGACCTCGGGCCCGGGTGCCACCAACCTGGTGACCCCGCTGGCCGACGCCCAGATGGACTCCATCCCGGTGGTGGCCATCACCGGGCAGGTCGGGCGGTCGCTGATCGGCACCGACGCGTTCCAGGAAGCCGATATCACCGGCATGACCATGCCGGTCACCAAGCACAACTTCCTGGTGCGTTCGGGCGATGACATCCCGCGGGTGATCGCCGAGGCCTTCCACATCGCCCAGTCCGGGCGGCCCGGCGCGGTCCTCGTCGACGTCCCGAAGGACATCCTGCAGGGTGAGTGCACGTTCTCCTGGCCGCCGGTGATGGATCTGCCGGGATACAAGCCCAACACCAAACCGCACAGCCGTCAGGTGCGCGAGGCCGCCAAACTGATCGCCGAGGCACGCAAGCCGGTGCTCTATGTCGGCGGCGGCGTCATCCGTGGCGAGGCCACCGAAGAACTGATGGAACTGGCTCAGTTGACCGGTATCCCGGTCGTCACGACCCTGATGGCCCGCGGCGCATTCCCCGACAGCCACCCGCAGCACATGGGTATGCCCGGTATGCACGGCACCGTCTCGGCGGTGGCCGCGCTGCAGAAGAGCGATCTGCTGATCGCGCTGGGCACCCGGTTCGATGATCGGGTCACCGGCAAGCTGGACTCCTTCGCGCCCGAGGCCAAGGTGATCCACGCCGATATCGACCCCGCCGAGATCGGTAAGAACCGGCACGCCGATGTGCCGATCGTGGGCGATGTGCGCAACGTCATCCGCGATCTGCTGGAGATACTGCGCCGGGAGAACGTCACCGCGGCGTCGCTGGAGCTGGGCAACTGGTGGGAGTACCTGTCCAGCATCAAGGCGACCTACCCGCTGAGCTACGGTCCGCAGAGCGACGGCAGCCTGAGCCCCGAGTACGTCATCGAGAAGCTCGGCCAGATCGCCGGACCGGAGGCGCTCTACGTCGCCGGCGTCGGCCAGCACCAGATGTGGGCCGCGCAGTTCGTGAAGTACGAGAACCCCAAGACGTGGCTGAACTCCGGCGGTCTGGGCACTATGGGCTACGCGATCCCGGCCGCGATGGGGGCCAAGTTTGCTCGCCCGGAGGCCGAGGTCTGGGCCATCGACGGTGACGGTTGCTTCCAGATGACCAATCAGGAGCTGGCCACCTGCGCCCTGGAGGGGGCGCCCATCAAGGTCGCGCTGATCAACAACGGCAACCTGGGCATGGTGCGCCAGTGGCAGACGCTGTTCTACGAGGAGCGCTACAGCCAGACCAACCTGTCCACCCACAGCCACCGGATCCCCGATTTCGTGAAGCTGGCCGAGGCGCTGGGTTGTGTCGGATTGCGTTGTGAGCGTGCCGAAGACGTCGAGGACGTCATCAACCAGGCGCGTGCCATCAACGACCGGCCCGTGGTGATCGACTTCATCGTCGGCGCCGATGCGCAGGTGTGGCCGATGGTCGCCGCCGGCACCAGCAATGACGAGATCCAGGCTGCGCGCGGTATCCGCCCGCTGTTCGATTCCGAGGAAGGGCACGCCTGATGACGATCTCCACCCATACCCTGAGCGTGCTCGTCGAGGACAAGCCCGGCGTGCTGGCGCGGGTCGCGTCGTTGTTCTCCCGGCGTGGGTTCAACATCCAGAGCCTCGCCGTCGGCGCCACCGAGCAGAAGCACCTGTCCCGGATGACGATCGTCGTCGAGGTCGAGGACTTCCCGCTGGAGCAGGTCACCAAGCAGCTCAACAAGCTGATCAACGTGATCAAGATCGTCGAGCAGGACGAGGCGCAGTCGGTCTCGCGTGAGCTCGCGCTGATCAAGGTGCGCACCGACGCGACCACCCGCAGCCAGGTGATCGAAGCGGTCAATCTGTTCCGTGCCAAGGTGGTGGACGTGTCCACCGAGTCGCTGACCATCGAGGCCACCGGCACCCCGGAGAAGCTCGAGGCATTCCTGCGAGTGCTCGAGCCGTACGGTATTCGGGAAATCGTGCAGTCCGGCATCGTCTCGCTGTCGCGCGGACCGCGCGGCATCGGCACCGCCAAATAGCTTCACCAACGGATCAAAGAGACAAAAGAGAAGGAAATTCAGTGGCAATCGAACTGTTCTACGACGACGACGCGGATCTGTCGATCATTCAGGGCCGCAAGGTCGCGGTGATCGGCTACGGCAGCCAG
Source organism: Mycobacterium adipatum (assembly GCF_001644575.1). Lineage (NCBI taxonomy): Bacteria > Bacillati > Actinomycetota > Actinomycetes > Mycobacteriales > Mycobacteriaceae > Mycobacterium > Mycobacterium adipatum. The sequence goes on along the minus strand of NZ_CP015596.1, from coordinate 4,306,941 downwards.
GGCCACGCCCACTCGCTGTCGCTGCGTGACTCGGGCGTGCAGGTCAAGGTCGGCCTGAAGGAGGGCTCGAAGTCCCGCGTCAAGGTCGAGGAGCAGGGCCTGGAGGTCGGCACGCCGGCCGAGGTCGCCAAGTGGGCCGATGTGATCATGTTGCTCGCGCCGGACACCGCGCAGGCCGAGATCTTCACCAAGGACATCGAGCCCAACCTCGAAGAGGGCAACGCGCTGTTCTTCGGGCACGGCCTGAACATCCACTTCGGCCTGATCAAGCCGGCCGAGAACATCACCGTCGCGATGGTCGCCCCCAAGGGACCCGGCCACCTGGTGCGCCGGCAGTTCGTCGACGGCAAGGGTGTGCCCGCCCTGATCGCCGTCGCGCAGGACCCCAAGGGTGAGGGCCAGGCGCTGGCGCTGTCCTACGCCGCCGCCATCGGTGGCGCGCGCGCCGGCGTGATCAAGACCACCTTCAAGGAAGAGACCGAGACCGACCTGTTCGGTGAGCAGGCCGTGCTGTGCGGTGGCACCGAAGAGCTCATCAAGACCGGCTTCGAGGTCATGGTCGAGGCCGGGTACGCCCCCGAGATGGCCTACTTCGAGGTGCTGCACGAGCTCAAGCTCATCGTGGACCTGATCTACGAGGGCGGCATCGCCCGGATGAACTACTCGGTGAGCGACACCGCGGAGTTCGGCGGCTACATCTCCGGTCCGCGCGTCATCGACGCCGGCACCAAGGAGCGGATGCGCGCCATCCTGTCCGACATCCAGGACGGCACCTTCGTCAAGCGCCTGGTGGCCAATGTCGAGAACGGCAACACCGAGCTCGAGGGTCTGCGCAAGGCGAACGCCGAGCACCCCATCGAGGTCACCGGCAAGAAGCTGCGCGACCTGATGAGCTGGGTCGACCGGCCGATCACCGAGACTGCCTGACGATTTGTGGAGTCTTAGCCGTACTCATTGCGGCTAAGACTCCACAAATCGCGGCTACGGCGTCGCCTCGTGGCCGTCGCGGCCCTTGGTGCGGCGGTCTGCCTTCATCTCGGCCTCGAACACGTGGCGCTTGCCGTCCATCAGTTCGTCGCGGACCCGCTTCTCGTGCTCACGCAGCCGCGACCAGTAGTCATCGTCGAATTCCTCGACCACCTGGAACGTCCACCGGCCGCGAATGACGTTGCGGCCGACCATGTCCTCGGTGAGCCGGTCAGCGACCTCGGGGTGCCCGGCGTCACGCAGCGCGTCGGCAGCCTCGCCGAGCAGCAGGTCGGCATGCCCCATCAGTTGGTGAAACGAATACAGATGCCCGCGCGCCCGCTCGACGTACTCCAGGGCCTCGGACACCTTGCCGACGGCTTCCACGGTGTCGTCGGAGGTGCCGTGCGGGCGGGCATGCGCTTCGTCGAGATCCGCCATGGTCCGTGGGGTACCCACCGTCGCCGGCTTTCACTCAGGGCGCGAGGTCGGGCAATTCCCGGATGCCGAACTCGCGTTTCAGCACGGTCCGCGCGGCGTAGAAACCGGCCATGCCGTGTACCCCGCCGCCGGGCGGTGCTGCCGAGGAACACAGGTAGGCCTTCGGGATCGGGGTGGACCACGGATTCCAGCGCGGGGTGGGGCCGGCGATCGCGCTGCGCATGTTGTTACCGCCGACGCCGATATCGCCGCCGACCAGGTTGGCGTTGTGCTCGGAGAGTCGCGCGGCGGGCACGCTGCGCACGGCCAGCACGAGATCGCGGAATCCGGGAGCGAACCGTTCGAAGATGTCGGTGACGGCCTCGGCCATGTCCACCGTCGAACCCGACGGCACGTGGGCATATGCCCACAGTGGCCGTCGGCCCCGGGCGTCGACGCGGCCCGGGTCGGCGATATGCGGCAGCGCCGCCAGCACCATCGGCCACTCGGCATGCCGGCCGGCGGCGATCTGCTTCTCGGCCAGCGCCATCTGAGATCGGCTGCCGCCCAGGTGCAGCGTCGGGGCCTGGGCCAGCCGGGCATCACGCCAGGGGATTTCACCGGAGAGCACAAAGTCGACCTTGGCGATCCCGGGGCCATACGTGTAGCGCTGCAAGGCTTTTGCGTACTTCGATGGCAGTGACGAGCCGTAGATGGACAGCAGCGCGGTGGGCGAGGTGTCATAGAGCACGACCCCGCCCGGGGCTGTGGTGACCTCCTCGCCGAGCACGAGTTCGCCGCCGTGGTCGAGCAGATCGGCGATCAGCGCATCGGGGATGGCCTGTGATCCGCCGACCGGAATCGGCCAGCCAACCGCGTGCCCGAGTGTTGCCAGCATCAGACCGGCGCCCGACGACACCAGTGACGGCATCGTCGAAATCGTGTGCGCGGCAACACCGGTGAACAAAGCGCGGGCGTCCTCGCCGCGCAACGCGCCCCACAGTGGGCTGCCCTGGGTCAGCAGTCTGGGTGCCACCTTGAGCGCCGCGGTGATCGACGGCGGCAGCGAACGCTTGTCGCCGAGCAGCAACCCGACCACCCCGTCACAGTCGGCGGCCAGCGGTCCCAGCAGCCGCCGCCAGGAAGCACCGTCGGACAGTTCGGCCGCGGTGCGTTCGATATCGCGGTAGCCGATCGCGGCGGGGCCGTCCGGCATCGGGTTGCCGTAGGAGATCTCGGGCACCGACAACCGCACACCACGGGCCTGCAGGTCATAGGCGGCGAAGAACGGTGACGCCAGCGCCAGCGGGTGCACGGCCGAACAGATGTCGTGGCTGACGCCGTCGAACTCCGGGTCGGCCACGGTGCGTGCGCCACCTCCCGCCGTGGTCTGTGCCTCGATGACACGCACCGACAATCCGGCCCGGGCGAGGATGACGGCTGCGGTCAGCCCGTTGGGGCCGCTTCCGACGATGGTGACGTCCACCACTCCAGTAGACAGCATCGCCGTCGACCGCACGTGGCGTGTCGGGCGCGCGGGGGCACGCACTAGGCTGTAGCGCCGTGAGTCTTCCCGTTGTACTGATCGCCGACAAGCTTGCCGAGTCGACCGTCGCCGCCCTCGGCGACCAGGTCGAGGTCCGCTGGGTGGACGGCCCGGACCGTCCGAAGCTGCTGGAGGCCGTCGCCGACGCGGACGCGCTGCTGGTGCGCTCGGCGACCACGGTGGACGCCGAGGTCATCGCCGCCGCGCCCAAGCTCAAGATCGTCGCGCGCGCCGGCGTCGGCCTGGACAATGTCGACGTCGACGCGGCCACCGCCCGCGGCGTGCTGGTGGTCAACGCCCCGACCTCTAATATCCACAGCGCCGCCGAGCACGCGCTGGCGCTGCTGCTGTCGGCCGCGCGCCAGGTCCCGGCCGCCGACGCCACGCTGCGTGCGCACACCTGGAAGCGGTCGTCGTTCTCGGGCACCGAGATCTTCGGCAAGACCGTCGGCGTGGTCGGCCTGGGCCGGATCGGCCAGCTGGTCGCCGCGCGGCTGGCCGCATTCGGCACCCACGTCGTCGCGTACGACCCCTACGTGTCCACGGCGCGGGCCGCGCAGATCGGGATCGAACTGCTCAGCCTCGACGAGCTGCTGAGCCGTGCGGACTTCATCTCGGTGCACCTGCCCAAGACCAAGGAGACCGCGGGGCTGCTCGGCAAGGAGAACCTCGCCAAGACCAAGCCCGGCGTCATCATCGTCAACGCCGCGCGTGGCGGTCTGATCGACGAGCAGGCCCTGGCCGATGCGATCACCAGCGGGCATGTCCGCGCCGCGGGTCTGGACGTCTTCTCCACCGAGCCCTGCACCGACAGCCCGCTCTTCGAGCTGCCGCAGGTCGTGGTGACCCCGCACCTGGGCGCCTCGACCGCCGAGGCGCAGGACCGGGCCGGCACCGATGTCGCCGCCAGCGTGAAATTGGCGCTGGCCGGTGAATTCGTGCCCGACGCCGTGAACGTCGGCGGGGGAGCCGTCGGCGAGGAGGTGGCGCCCTGGCTGGACCTGGTCCGCAAGCTCGGCCTGCTGGTCGGCTCGCTCGCCGAATCTGCGCCGGTGTCGCTGACCGTGCAGGTCCGCGGTGAACTGGCGTCCGAAGATGTTGAGATCCTGCGGCTCTCGGCGTTGCGGGGCCTGTTCTCCGCGGTCGTCGACGAGCAGGTGACCTTCGTCAATGCCCCGGCGCTGGCCAAGGACCGCGGGGTGACCGCCGAGATCAGCACGGCCAGCGAGAGCCCCAACCATCGCAGCGTCGTGGATGTCCGCGCGGTCTACGCCGACGGGGGCGCGCTCAACGTGGCCGGTACCTTGTCGGGCCCGCAGCTGGTCGAGAAGATCGTGCAGATCAACGGTCGCAACCTGGACCTGCGCGCCGAGGGTTACAACCTCATCGTCAACTACACCGATCAGCCCGGCGCGCTCGGCAAGATCGGCACCCTGCTCGGTGGCGCCGAGGTCAACATCCTGGCCGCCCAGATGAGCCAGGATGCCAGCGGTGAGAGCGCCACCGTGATGCTGCGCCTGGATACCGATGTGCCCGAGGAGGTGCGCGCCGCGATCGCCTCGGCGGTCGGCGCCACCACACTGGAAGTGGTCGATCTGTCATGACATCTCTCAATAAATTGGCCGTCATCGCCGGTGACGGCATCGGGCCGGAGGTCATCGAGCAGGCGCTCCGCGTCCTCGATGCGGTGCTGCCCGGTGTGGAGCGCACCGAGTACGACCTGGGAGCGCGGCGGTATCACGCCTCGGGCGAGTTGCTCACCGAGGAGACCATCGAAGAGTTGCGTGGCTATGACGCCATCCTGCTCGGCGCGATCGGCGATCCGTCGGTGCCCAGCGGAGTGCTGGAGCGCGGTCTGCTGCTCAAGTTGCGCTTCGCCCTGGACCACCACGTCAACCTGCGTCCCGGCCGGCTGTATCCCGGTGTCACCAGCCCGCTCTCGGGTGTGACCGGCATCGACTTCGTCGTGGTCCGCGAGGGCACCGAGGGTCCCTACACCGGTAACGGTGGCGCGCTGCGGGTCGGCACACCGCACGAGGTGGCCACCGAGGTGAGTGTGAACACCGCCTTCGGCGTGGAACGCGTCGTGCGCGATGCGTTCGCCCGCGCGCAGAACCGCCGCAAGCACCTGACGCTGGTGCACAAGACCAATGTGCTGACCTTCGCGGGCAGCCTGTGGGCCCGGGTGGTGGCCGAGGTGGGGGTGGCCTACCCCGACGTCGAGGTGGCCTACCAGCACATCGACGCCGCGACCATTCACATGGTCACCGACCCGGGACGATTCGACGTCATCGTCACCGACAACCTGTTCGGCGACATCATCACCGACCTGTCGGCGGCGGTGTGCGGCGGTATCGGGCTGGCCGCCAGCGGCAATATCGATGCGACGCGCACCAATCCGTCGATGTTCGAGCCGGTGCACGGCAGCGCACCCGATATCGCCGGCCAGGGTATTGCCGACCCGACGGCCGCGGTGATGAGCGTGGCGCTGCTGCTCTCCCATGTCGGCGAGGACGCCGCCGCGGCGAGGGTGGACAACGCGGTCTCCGCGCACCTGGCGAGCCGGGGCGAGGCCAAGCTGTCGACCACTGCGGTCGGCGACCGGATCCTGTCGCTGCTGTAACGCGGGTGGCCGCCGTCGCGACGCTGAGTCGGCAGTTCCGGCTGTTCGCGATCGGTTCGGCGTTCTTCGCGATCGCGACGGTCCCGGGACTGGCCGCGTCGATCGGCTCCGGTGCCGCCGACGGGCTGTGTTTCATCGGATCGTGGTTCTTCACCACGGCCGCGTGGATGCAACTGGCACTCTCCGAAGCCGACCGCGGATCCGACCGCGGTCTCGGCTGGTGGTCGGCGGCCGTCCAGTTCGCGGGCACCGTCCTGTTCAATGTCAGCACCGGGGCATCGGTGTGGGCGCACACCGTCCATGCCGAGCGGCGCGAGGTGTGGGCTCCGGATGCGACGGGTTCGTTGGCGTTCCTGATCAGCGGGGTGCTGGCGGTGATGGTGGTCGGCTGGTGGTCACCGAGATCGGTGGACTGGCAGGCGGGCTGGATCAACCTGATTGGTTGTATCGCGTTCGGGATATCGGCGGTGGCGGCGTTCGTGCTCAAGACCGGAGCCACGGTGGACCAGCCGCTGGCGAATCTGGGCACCTTCGTCGGGGCGCTGTGCTTTCTGAGCGCGGCGCTGCTGATCGGGCGGCGGCACCCGACCTGACGAGCAGACGCAAAGGGCCGCAATTCCACCCGGAAAAGCGGCCCTTTGTGTCTGCTCGCGCTAGGAGACCGCCGCGAGCGCGTCCGCCGTCGACAACGCCTGGGCCACACCGGCGACGATGGAGGCCAACCGGATAGCCTCGAAGATCACGGTGCGGTCCACTCCGGCATCGCGCAACACCGACTCGTGCGCGGCCAGGCAGTGCCCGCAGCCGTTGATCGCCGATACGGCCAGCGACCACAGCTCGAAATCGGTCTTCTCGACACCGGGATTGGCGATGATGTTCATCCGCAGGCCCGCCCGCAGATCGTCGTAGCGACCGTCGAGCTGTCCCTTGGTGCGATAGAACACATTGTTCATGCCCATGATGGCGGCCGCGCCGAGGGCGGCGTTGTAGGCCTCGCCGGACAGCACGTCGAGCGCATCCTCGGCGATCTCACGAAGCAGCCGTTGGGATTTGGTGGCCGAAGCGGTGGCCACCAGTGCACCCCACAGTTGCTGCTCGGTGAGCTCGGTGGTGCGGGCGATGGTGCCCAGGTTCAGTTTGAGGTCCTTGGCGTATTCGGGCAGCGCGTCTTTGATGTTGTCGAGGCTCATCAGACCGCTTCGGCCAGTAGTTCGCCGGCGTCGATCGTCGGGTCGCCCTTGCGCCAGTTGCAGGCGCACAGTTCGTCGGACTGCAGCGCGTCGAGTACCCGCAGCACCTCCTCGACGTTGCGGCCGACCGAGCCGGCGGTGACGGACACGAACTGGATCTCGTTGTTCGGATCGACGATGAAGGTGGCACGGTCGGCCACGCCGTCGGCGTTGAGCACACCGGTCGCCGTGACGAGTTCACGCTTGAGATCCGACACCATCGGGAAGGGCAACTTCTTGAGGTCGTCATGCTGTGCGCGCCACTGGAAGTGCACGAACTCGTTGTCCACCGAGACGCCGAGCACCGCGGCGTCACGATCCTCGAAATCCTCGTTCAACTTGCCGAATGCCGCGATCTCGGTGGGGCAGACGAAGGTGAAATCCTTGGGCCAGAAGAAGATGATGCGCCATTTGCCGTCATGGTCGGAGCTGGTGACCCGGGTGAAGTAGTCATCGGGCTTCTTCGCATCGACCTTGCTGAGATCACCACCGATGACGGCGGTCAGGTCGTAAGAGGGGAATTGGTCGCCGATCGTCAACAAGGGCATCGTCCGGTACTCCTTAAAATCTGGAATAGATCCAATGTGCATGTCGATTCTGCAGCCTCGGCCGGGCGACGACAAGCCGTGTTGCCGTGATGGTCACCACAGCGGCGGACCTCGAGGTGGCGCTGAGAGTTGTTCTGAGATGTGCTATTTGGCGAGCGGACGGGGCTCGGTGGGCACCAACGGGAACGCCGCCAACGGGCACAGTGCACATATCGCGAAGGCGACCGGGAAGCCGGCGAGTGCGATCAGTCCGCCGAACAGCGGCGACCCGATGGCGGTCGCGAGATGTTGGCTGGTGTTCTGGGTCCCCAGCGCGCGCCCGCTCCAGAACGGGCCCGCAATCTCGGCGATGGCGGTGAACGCCAACCCGTTGTCGGACACCGTCACCACGGCCGCGACGACCATCAGGACGATGCTCGCCGGAGAGTCCAGCAGGTCGGTGAGAGCGAGTAGCGCCATCGTCACCGCGGCGGCGGCGGCGATGGAACGGATGGGCCGAAGCCGCGATCCGACGAGATCGGACCACCGGCCGGCGGCGATCCGGCCGCCGGCACCCAGTACCTGGGCGACGGTCACCAGGGTGCCGGCCGAGGCCGCCGACCAGCCACGCTCGGTCATCAGCCAGACCAACGTGAAGGTCCACAAGAAGCCTTGCGGGATCACCAGCAGGACCGAGACCGCGTGGATGCGCCACAACATCGACGATCCGCGATACGGATTGGCGAGGTGCTCGGCCGGCGCCTCGGCGCGGGGCGGCCGAGGCGGATCGAGGACGCCGACGGCGCAGATCACCGCGGACAGCACGCATACCGCCGCGGGAAACAGCAAGGCGGTCGCCACGCCCTGGCTCTCGGCGACCCGGGGGATCACCAGCGCGCCCAGGCCGACACCGAGTGGGGTCGCGGTCTGCCGGATACCCATGGCCAGGCCGCGCTGGTGCGGCGGGAACCAGCCGACCACGACCCGCCCGCTCGCCGAGTTGCTGCTGGCGGCGGCCATCCCGCCCAGTAGCAGGAACGCGCCGACGGCGAACAGCGAGTGCACCGAGGCGGCGCCGAAGGCGAACGCGGCGGTCAGCGCCGAGCCGACGGTGAGGACCAGTCGCTCGCCGACCCGGTCCACCAGCCATCCCCAGGCGATGAGCGTGAGAACAAGCCCGAAGCTCGGCATGGCCGAGAGCAGTCCCGCCGCAGCCAGGTCGACGCCGCGCTCGCTGTGCAGGGTGGGGATGAGGAACGCGGCGCCGTTGATGAACACGTTGGCGCACGTGGTCGCTGTCAGGGCGATCACCAGCATGGACCACCGCCGCGCGGTGCTGATCGACGACGTGGCCATAGCGCCATGGTGCCACGCCGATCCCATGATATTGAACTATCATCTCACTATATGGAACACCGCGGTGTTGTGCAGGGGCGGGCCGACGCCCGGCGACGGTGGGGTGGGGGGCCTCACTAGGCTGAACGCATGCGCCTCGGTCGAATTGCCAGTCCTGACGGGGTCGCCTTCGTGGTCATCGAGGGCGACTCGAACTCCGACGCGGTATGCCGCGAGATCGCCGAGCAGTACCTGTCGCGGAACCCGACTTTCACCGGCCGCAGTTGGCCACTGGCCGATGTGCGACTGCTGGCCCCGATCCTGGCCAGCAAGGTGGTCTGTATGGGCAAGAACTACGCCGCGCATGCCCTGGAGATGGGTGGTGAGGCGCCCGAGGATCCGGTGATCTTCCTCAAGCCGAACACGGCCATCATCGGCCCCAATGTCGCCATCCAGTTACCCGCCGACGCGCATCCGGTGCACCACGAGGGCGAACTGGTGGCCGTGATCGAGCGGCCCTGTAAGGATGTGCCCGCCGCGAAGGCCGCGGACTACATCCTCGGCTACACGATCGCCAACGATGTGTCCGCCCGCGATCAACAAAAGAAGGACGGCCAGTGGATGCGGGCCAAGGGCCATGACACCTTCTGCCCGGTCGGTCCCTGGATCGAGACCGACGTCGACCCCTCCGGGCTCGACCTGCGTACCGAGGTGATCCACCGGGCCGAGGACGGTTCGGTCGGGGAGATCGAGGTCCGGCAGAACAGCAATACCGCGCTGCTGTTGCACGATGTCGGCGCCATCATCGAATGGGTGTCGGCGGTCATGACGCTGCTGCCCGGTGACCTGATTCTGACCGGGACCCCCGAGGGGGTCGGCCCGATCGAGGACGGCGACATCGTCAGCATCACCGTCGAGGGTATCGGCACCCTGTCCAATCCTGTTGTGCGTAAAGGAAAATAGCGATGACCGTACGGGTACGTTTCTGCCCTTCACCGACGGGCACCCCGCACGTCGGGCTGGTCCGCACCGCGCTGTTCAACTGGGCCTACGCCCGGCACACCGGTGGCGCCTTCGTCTTCCGCATCGAGGACACCGACGCGGCGCGGGACAGCCAGGAAAGCTACGACGCGATCCTGGACGCGTTGCGCTGGCTCGGCATGGACTGGGATGAGGGCCCGGAGATCGGCGGGCCGCACGAGCCCTACCGGCAGTCTCAGCGAACCGATCTCTATCGCGAGGTGATCGCCGAACTGCTCGCCGCCGGCGAGGTGTACGAGGCCTACTCCACACCCGAAGAGGTCGAGGCCCGCCATGTCGCCGCCGGGCGCAATCCCAAACTGGGCTACGACAATTACGACCGCAACCTCACCGACGAGCAGCGCGCGGCCTTCGCCGCCGAGGGCCGCAAACCCGTGCTGCGGTTACGGATGCCCGACGAGGACCTCACCTGGAACGATCTGGTGCGCGGTGAGACCACCTTCGCCGCCGGCGTGGTGCCCGATTTCGCGATCACCCGGGCCAGCGGAGATCCGCTGTACACCTTGGTCAATCCCGTGGACGACGCGTTGATGAAGATCACCCACGTGCTGCGCGGTGAAGATCTGCTGCCGTCCACGCCGAGACAGATCGCGTTGTACCAGGCGCTGATCCGGATCGGTGTCACCGATAGCATTCCCGAGTTCGCCCACCTGCCAAGCGTTCTCGGCGACGGCAACAAGAAGCTGTCCAAGCGTGACCCGCAGTCCAACCTGTTCCTGCACCGCGACCGGGGTTTCATCCCGGAGGGGCTGCTGAACTATCTGGCGCTGCTGGGCTGGGGGATTGCCGACGATCGCGACCTGTTCAGCCTCGACGAGATGGTCGCGGCCTTCGACGTCGTCGACGTCAACTCCAATCCGGCGCGGTTCGACCAGAAGAAGGCCGACGCCATCAACGCCGAACACATCCGGATGTTGGCGCCCGAGGATTTCGCCGCCCGGCTACGCGCCTACCTGGACGCGCACGGCCACGACACCGGGCTGGACGACGCCGGTTTCGCGGTGGCGGCGGCGCTGGTGCAAACCCGCATCGTCGTGCTCGGCGATGCGTGGGAGCTGTTGAAGTTCTTCGACGATGCCAGCTATCTGCTCGACGAGAAGGCGGCGGCCAAGGAGCTCAAGGCCGAGGCCGCTCCGGTGCTCGATGCGGCGCTGGCGGCGCTGGCGGCCGCGCCGCAGTGGACGACAGCCTCGATCGAGGAAGCGCTCAAGACGGCGCTGCTGGAGGGTCTCGAGCTCAAACCGCGTAAGGCGTTCGGTCCGATCAGGGTCGCGGTGACCGGCGCGACGATCAGCCCGCCCCTGTTCGAGTCGATGGAGTTGCTGGGTCGTGACCGCAGCCTGGCCCGGTTGCGGGCCGCACGGGGTGGGGTGTGAAAAGTGGCTCCGATTCTTTGGTAATCTGTTCGTCGGCCCGAGAAGCACAGCGGAGACAACCTCCGCGCCGCTGATTGGGTCGGCCGATGCCTTGACCTGCGGTGATGGGCATCAAATGGGGTATGGTGTAATTGGCAACACTAGGGATTCTGATTCCCTCATTCTAGGTTCGAGTCCTGGTACCCCAGCTGCAATGAGCGCTCGCACGATGAGCGATCAGAGCACTACCGGTGATTAGGTCTGCTTACGCTCCTGAGCTATGCTGGCTCACCGGAAGTTCTAGCCCCCGTCGTCTAGCGGCCTAGGACGCCGCCCTCTCACGGCGGTAGCGTGGGTTCGAATCCCATCGGGGGTACACCGTGAAGTCCCAGGAGAAATCCTGGGACTTCTCTTTTTGTTCCGGTGTTCCCTGACCGTGACATCACAGGAAGCCGACGGCTTTGCGGCCAGGGCCGACCGACGGCTCAGGATCGGTGCCCAGGGTCGTGTCGAGCAGTTCGTGATAGATGTCTCGAAAATCGGTTGTGGTCTTGAGGTCACCGTCCTGGAGATCGGTGAGGCTGGGGGCGTCGCCGTAGAAGCCGCCACGCACCGGTTCCCCGACGATCAGTACCGGACCGGAGGTGCCGTGATCGGTGCCCTGGGTGGCGTTGGCGGCGACCCGGCGGCCGAACTCCGAATAGATCATTGTCACCACGTTGCGGCCATAGGCGCTGTTACGCATCTGCTTGAGGAACGGCGTCACGGCGTCGTTGAGAGCGGTGAGCAGTCGCTGTTGGTCACCGCGCTCGTTGGCGTGGGTGTCGAATCCGCCGAGCGAGACCATGTAGACCCGGGTGGGCACCCCGGCGCGCACACATTGGGCCACCAGTTCGAGATCGTCGGCGAGTTGCTTGCCGAGATCGGTGGCCGCTGTCTGGGGCAGCGGGCTGTCGGTGAAGGTCCGGAACGTGTCATCGGTCGTCCGGTAGGCCCGGTAGTCGGCACGCACCGCCGCCATCGCGTCGGTGTCGTGCGGGTCGGGCGCGCTCATCGCGTCCAGAACCATCGACATATCGTCGGGCATCTTGGGAATGGTCGCCGAAAGCCCCGCCGCTACGTGCTTTTCGCCGATGGCCATCGGCGGCAATATCGTGCCGATGTTCACCGCACGCAACGGGTCGTCTCCGCCGGCGTCCAACCAGCGGCCGATCCAACCCGTGGCGGTCGGATCCTCCGGGGAGGCCGACTGCCAGATGTCCATCGAGCGGAAGTGGCTGCGGTCCTGTTTCGGGTAGCCCACCCCGCGGATGATGGCCAGGTTGTCGTTGTGCCACGCGGCCGAAAGGCCGGTCAACGCGGGATTCAGCCCGAAGACACCGTCGAGGTCGATCGCCGAGTCCGGGCCGAACGCCAGATTCCGACGCGCGTCGTAATACGCGTCGTCGGTGTAGGGGATCACGGTGTTCAGGCCGTCGTTGCCGCCGTAAAGCGTCAGTATCACCAGGATTCCGGCGTCGGCGGGCAGCGGCTGCTGTTCGGCGCGGTCGAATATCTGGGGCAGGGTGACCGCCGCGCCGGCCGCGGCGGCCAGCCCGGCCGCGCCCGCGCTGGCGAGCAAGAACCTGCGTCGATTGATATCCGGCATCTGTTCTGTTCACCCCACCTTCGTCACACCGTGAGGTACTCGGGCGTGTTGACGGCCGCGGCGACCAACCGGTCCGGCTTGTCCGTCAGTGGTTTCAGGGCCGCGGCCGTCGAATCGGACCAGGCGCCGATACCGAGCAGATATCCCGCGGCGTCGATCCGGTCGGGGGCCGGGGCGTCCTGCACCGTCGAGAGATCACCCATCGGGACGAACCGGTCGGCCGCCCAGACCCGCGCGGCCGCACTCGTATTGGACAGCCACACCCGGCCCTGCGGCCAGCCGTCGACATCCGGTGGCGCAAACGGCCGCTGGCCCATCACCTTGAGCACGACATCGCAGGCCGTCAGGGTGTTCGCGGCGTCCAGTGGCACCGTCAACGAGCGCAGCATCCCGATCAACCATTCCACCGGCGTCACCACGGCGGTGCCGGCGCCGGCGATGAAGTCGGGGTCGACAAAAATGGCCTTGGTCAACGCCTTCAGATCCCGGTTCGGGCCGTAGGCGGCGACCAACCGGTCCGAGGTGGCCGCGCCGGGGTCGGCGTCGGTGGCCAGCAGTCGCCACAGCTTGTTCGTGACAAAGCGGGCCGAGGCGGGGTGGCCGAGCACGATATCGCAGAACTCGGTGTCTCCGTGCGGGCCGGTCACGCCGAGAACCGTCTTGGTACCCCCGTCGTGCTGCGCCGATACCACCACCGTGCCGTCGCCCAGGGTGTCGACGCGTCCGGTGAGCGCTCGGGCGCCCTCGCGCACATCGGCTTCGGTGTACCCGTTGTCGTGACCGAGCGCGAAGAGCTCCATGAACTCCCGGGACAGATTCTCGTTCGGCGACTCCTTCGTGTTGCCCAGCCCGTCGAGCCAGCGCAACATCGCGGAGTCGGTCAGCATCGCGTATGCCAGGTCGCGAAAATCGCCGAGCGCATGCCTGCGCAGGGTTTGGTTCTGCTCCGCCATGAACTCGGCCGCCACCACCTTCTCCGCCGAGGTGGCGAAATGGTTGTGCCAGACGAAGGTCAGCTTCTCGTGCAGGGGTTGGCGCACCGCGACCATCCGGCGGATCCACCATCCCGACAGGTCCTGCATCTGCGCCAGCATCTCGTTCACGAAGGGTGCGGTGGCGGCTTCGCTGGCGGGCAGTGCCGGGGTCGAATAGGAGCGCATCGGTGTCGCGATGGCGCCGGGGTCGGACGCCGGGTCGAGGGCGAGCACCGCGTCCAGGTAGGCCGCCCGATCTTGGCGCACCACGGCGTCGATGTCGCGCCCGGTCGCACCGAAACCGGACTTGCGCAGCATCCGCGCGGTCGCCAACCACTGCGGTGATTGTGAACCCGTGATCGACACCTCCGGCCAGCGCCGTTGCGCTCGTGGTGTCGAGAATAGGACCCGGGTGCGACGTTTGCTAGAGCCGGCGGGTCAACGCTTCGGAGGCGGCCAGTAAATCGGCGGCCCATCGGGCCCCGGGCCGGCGCCCCATCCGGTCGATCGGCCCGGACACCGAGATGGCGGCGATCACCGCGCCGCGTACGTCGCGCACCGGGGCGGACACACTGGCGACACCGGATTCCCGCTCGGCGGCGCTTTGCGCCCAACCCCGCTTGCGTACCTCCGCGAGGGTGCGTTCGGTGAATTTGGCGGTCGTGAGCACCGCTTGCTGGGTGGCGCTATCGCTGTAGGCCAGTAGCACTTTGGCGCCGGAGCCGGCCGTCATGGGCAGGCGGGTGCCGACGGGAACGGTGTCGCGCAGCCCGACCGGAGGTTCCAGGGAGGCCACGCACACCCGAGAGGTGCCCTCCCGGCGGTAGAGCTGGACGCTCTCGCCGGTGAGTTCACGCAGCCGGGGCAGGACGGCGGCGCCGGCCGCCAGTAGCGGATCGTTGACCTGCCCGGCCAATTCGGTGAGCGCCGGACCCAACCGCCAGCGGCCCTCCTCGTCGCGGGCGAGCAGGCGGTGCACCTCGAGTCCGGCGGCCAGCCGGTGTGCGGTGGCCCGGGGCAGGCCGGTGCGCTCGCACAGTTCGGCCAGACCGCATGGTGACTCGGCCACCGTGTGCAGCACGCCCACCGCTTTGTCGAGGACGCCGATACCGCTATCCTGTCTCACAGGGAGATACTAGCGTCCCGCATCGTGAGATTGCCAGCCCGTCACGGCAGGACGCCCGAGTCGAATAGAGATGCCCATGGAGCAGACACAGTCACGTCCGCGGCCCCGCACCCTGGCCGAGAAGGTGTGGGACGACCACGTCGTCTCACGCGGCGCCGGGGAAGGTGCGGCCAAGGAACCCGACCTGATCTACATCGATCTGCACCTCGTGCACGAGGTCACCAGCCCACAGGCTTTCGACGGCCTGCGACTGGCCGGACGACCGGTGCGCCGCCCCGATCTCACCATCGCAACCGAAGATCACAACGTGCCGACGGTCGATATCGACAAGCCGATCGCCGATCCGGTGTCGCGAACCCAGGTCGACACGTTGCGTCGCAACTGCGCGGAGTTCGGTATCCGGTTGCACCCGATGGGGGATGCCGAGCAGGGCATCGTGCACATCATCGGACCGCAGCTGGGCCTCACCCAGCCCGGCATGACCGTGGTCTGTGGCGACAGCCACACCTCGACCCACGGCGCGTTCGGTGCGATCGCCATGGGTATCGGCACATCTGAGGTGGAGCACGTGATGGCCACCCAGACACTTCCCCTCAAACCGTTCAAGACGATGGCGGTCAACGTCGACGGCGAGCTGCCCGACGGGGTGAGCGCCAAGGACATCATCCTGGCCGTGATCGCCAAGATCGGCACCGGCGGCGGTCAGGGACACGTCATCGAATACCGGGGCAGCGCCATCGAATCCTTGTCGATGGAGGGCCGCATGACGATCTGCAACATGAGCATTGAGGCGGGGGCCCGGGCGGGCATGGTCGCACCCGATGCCACCACCTTCGAGTTCCTCAAGGGGCGCCCGCACGCGCCGACCGGCGCCGATTGGGATGCCGCGGTGGCGGCCTGGAGTGAGTTGCACACCGACGAGGGCGCCGAATTCGACACCGAGGTCTTCATCGACGCGACTACATTGAGCCCGTTCGTCACCTGGGGCACCAATCCCGGCCAGGGTGTCCCGCTTTCGGCGACGGTTCCCGATCCCGAGGACATGCTCGATGACGACGCCAAGCAGGCGGCGGAGAAAGCGTTGACCTATATGGATCTTCGCGCCGGCACTCCGATGCGCGAAATCCCGGTGGACACGGTGTTCGTCGGGTCCTGCACGAACGGGCGCATCGAGGATCTGCGCGTGGTCGCCCAAATCCTGCAGGGCCGCAAACTGGCCGACGGGGTCCGGATGCTGGTGGTGCCGGGATCCATGCGGGTGCGCGCGCAAGCCGAATCCGAGGGTCTGGGAGCGATCTTCACCGCCGCGGGCGCCGAATGGCGCCAGGCCGGTTGTTCGATGTGCCTGGGCATGAACCCGGACCAACTCGCCCCCGGCGAGCGTTGCGCGTCGACCTCCAACCGCAACTTCGAGGGTCGACAGGGCAAGGGCGGGCGCACCCATCTGGTGTCGCCCGCGGTGGCGGCGGCCACCGCGGTGCGCGGCACGCTGTCCTCGCCGGCCGACCTCGAACCGGCCACCGCCACTCATTAGGTCTTCGAACCGTAAGGAGCACCAGGACATGCAGGCTTTCACCACTCACACCGGGATCGGCGTACCGCTGCGCCGTTCCAACGTCGACACCGACCAGATCATCCCGGCCGTCTATTTGAAGCGGGTCACCCGAACGGGTTTCGAGGATGGTTTGTTCGCGGCGTGGCGTAATGATCCGTCGTTCATTTTGAATCTGCCGCCATTCGACAGGGGGTCGGTTTTGGTGGCCGGCCCCGATTTCGGCACCGGATCGTCGCGCGAACACGCCGTCTGGGCGCTCATGGACTACGGGTTCCGGGTGGTCATCTCGCCCCGATTCGCCGACATTTTTCGGGGCAACGCCGGCAAAGCGGGTCTTTTGGCCGCCGAAGTGTCCCACGATGATGTCGAACTTCTCTGGAAGCTGATCGAGCAGAATCCGGGCTTGGAAATCACTGTGAATCTTCAAGATCGGACCATCTCCGCTGGAACGGTCCTGCTGCCGTTCAAGATTGATGACTACACCGCGTGGCGGCTGTTGGAAGGGCTCGACGATATAGGTCTTACGCTGCGGAAACAGGACGAAATCGAGGCCTATGAGAAGCGCAGGCCGAGCTTCAAACCACGGACTCTGCCAGCCTGATTTCGGGGCTTGTAGGCCCCCCAAATATGGCTCGGCAACCCCATTCTCGGACGCCGGTACCACTGTCCAAGTGGGGCAATCCCATTGCCGAATATGGCTCAGCTACGTATGAAACTGCGCGTGGCTCTTGGAAATATGCGGCAAATAGGTTTACCGTGTCCTCTAGTCGGTCCAAGGTGGACCACTGGACTTCGGAGGGTTTGCATGAACAAAGCAGAGCTCATCGACGCACTCACAACCAAGTTGGGCACCGATCGTCGACAGGCTACTGCCGCGGTTGAGAACATCGTCGACACCATCGTGCGTGCGGTGCACAAGGGCGAGAGCGTCACCATCACCGGCTTCGGCGTATTCGAGCAGCGTCGCCGTGCCGCCCGTGTGGCACGTAACCCGCGCACCGGTGAGACCGTCAAGGTGAAGCCGACGTCGGTTCCGGCCTTCCGCCCGGGCGCGCAGTTCAAGGCGGTTGTCTCTGGCGCGCAGCGTCTCCCGGCGGACGGCCCGGCCGTCAAGCGTGGTGTGGCAGCCGCTCCGGCCAAGCGCACCGCCGCCAAGAAGGCCGCCCCGGCCAAGAAGGCGGCAGTGAAGAAGGCCGCTCCGGCGAAGAAGGCGGCCCCGGCCAAGAAGGCGGCTCCGGTCAAGAAGGCTGTGGTCAAGAAGGCCGCACCGGCAGCGAAGAAGGCCGCACCGGCCAAGAAGGCTCCGGCAGCCAAGAAGGCCGCACCGGCGAAGAAGGCTCCGGCCAAGAAGGCGGCCCCGGCCAAGAAGGCCGCTCCGGCCAAGAAGGTTGTCGCGAAGGCTCCGGCCAAGAAGGCTCCGGCCAAGAAGGCTCCGGTCAAGCGCGGCCGCAAGTAATTCCGGCTGAAACCACAAGAACACCCCAGAACGGAAGTTCTGGGGTGTTCTTGTGTGTCGCGGCCCAGGAGGCGGCCGTCAGTCGAGGACGGCCAACGGGCTCGCGATATGGTCGGCGGCGATCAGGCGGCCCTCGGCCGATGACAGCACCCAGATGCTGCCCTTGCGGTTGCGTGACTTGTCCGGCCGCACGCCGTCGCGTTCGCACCACCACGCGATGAGATCGGGGATCACCTTGCCCTGGGTGCAGATCACCGGCGTCGCACCGGCCGCCCCGGAGGCGATCTCCAGAACCCGTGCGCGGCCCGACTTCTTGTCGGCCGTGTAGGCCTCTTCGGTGAGGGTTGCCTCGATGTCGATGGCCGCACCGATCTCCTGCGCGAGCGGTTGCAGGGTCTGCACGCACCGCACCCGAGGGGCGGCGTGAAGCTCGGTGGCCCCGAAGGCAAGTAGCTGACCCACCAGCGATTCGGCCTGTGCGCGACCCAGCTTGTCCAGCGGCCGTGCGCAATCCTCGCCCTTGTATTTCGACCGCGACCCCGCCCGCCCATGGCGCACGATGACGGTCGTGTGCGTGGCCGCCGGGGCTTTGGCGAAGCGGCGCAGTACCTTACGGTCGAGTTGGTATTGCAGCCGTTTCATCGCCTCCTTCGGCGGCAACCACAGCAGCTCGTCGGCCTCGTCGTTGGCGGTGAACTCGCCGTCGCCCGCTCCGGCGGCCCAGTACACCACCCGCTTCACGGCGCCGTCCACGGGATAGCTGACGACGGCGAGCCGGCGTCCGAGGCGGCCGGCGAACCCGGTCTCCTCCAGGATCTCCCGCACGGCGGTGACGGGATGGGACTCCCCGGGATCGACCTTGCCCTTGGGCAGCGACCAGTCGTCATAACGCGGACGGTGCACGAGGGCGATCTCCAGGCGTCCCGCGAGCTCGCGCCACAACACCGCACCGGCGGCATGCACGGTCTGTGCCTTCTTGCGGGACGAACTGTCCGTCACATCAACTCCTAGGTGTTGTCAGTGGCCGACAGTCGAGGCGATCACGGCGAGCGATGTCTCGCCATCAACGCGACCTGGTGATCACGCACCGTCTGGCCGGGCAGCGGTAGCGCATTCCAGCGACCGTCCGCCTGAAGCTCCCAGCACCTGGTCGCCGGATCCATGGTGGACTCGAACATGTCGTCGAGCTGGGCGGTGAGCCGCGGATCCTTGACCTGTGCCATGACTTCCACGCGGCGGTCGAGATTACGATGCATCATGTCCGCGCTGCCGATCCAGAACTCATTGATGGCGCGGAAGTGAATAATCCTGGAGTGTTCCAGGAAACGGCCGAGAATCGAGCGCACCACGATGTTCTCGGAAAGCCCGTCCTGGCCGGGGCGTAGCGCGCAGATCCCACGCACCACGACCTCCACCCGGACCCCGGCCTGCGATGCCCGGTAGAGCGCGTCGATGACCTGTTCGTCCACCAGGGCGTTGGCCTTCAGCCGGATTCGGCCCTGCCCATTCTGGCGGTGGGCTTCGGTCTCCTCTTCGATGCGCCCGATGATGCCTCGGCGCACGCCGTGCGGCGCCACCAGCAGGTTGCGGTAGGACACCTTGCGCGAGTACCCCGTCAGCGAGTTGAACAGGTCGGTCAGGTCGGCGCCGATATCCGGTGAGGCAGTCAACAGCCCGACATCCTCGTACAGCCGGGCGGTTTTCGGATTGTAGTTACCCGTCCCGATATGGCAGTACCGCCGGATCGTCGAGCCTTCCCGGCGCACCACCAGTGCGGTCTTGCAATGCGTCTTCAATCCGATCAGCCCGTACACCACGTGCACGCCGGCCTGTTCGAGGGCGCGGGCCCACTTGATGTTGGCCTGTTCGTCGAAGCGTGCCTTGATCTCCACCAGGGCCACGACTTGCTTGCCCGCCTCGGCGGCGTCGATGAGCGCGTTGACGATCGGGGAGTCGCCCGAGGTGCGGTACAGCGTCTGTTTGATGGCCAGCACATTCGGATCGGCGGCCGCCTGTTCGATGAAACGTTGCACGGTCGTCGAGAACGAGTCATACGGATGGTGCACCAGCACGTCGCCGTCACGCAGCGTCGAGAAGATGCTCTTCGGTGTCTCGCGCTCCCCGAACGCGGCGGGTGTGGCGGGCACGAACGGGCGGTCCTTGAGATCGGGCCGGTCCACCCCGTAGATCTGCCACAGTGACGAAAGGTCGAGTAGTCCCGGCACCTCGATGACATCGCCGGGATGGACATCGAGTTCCCGCAGCAACAGCTCGAGCATGTTCTCGGTCATGTCGTCGGCGACCTCGAGACGCACCGGGGAGCCGAACCGGCGCCGGGCGAGTTCACGCTCGAGCGCCTGCAACAGATCCTCGTCGCGGTCCTCGGCGACCTCGAAATCGGCGTTGCGGGTGATCCGGAACGCGTGCTGCTCGACGATCTCAAGGCCCGGGAACAGCACCGGGAGAAAGGCGCCGATCAGTTCCTCCAGCGGCAGGAAACGCACCGGGCCCGGTGCGCCGTCCTCGCTCTCGCGGCGGGGCAACTCGACGAAACGGTCCACGTTGTCGGGGACCTTGATTCGAGCGAAGTGCTGGGTCCGGTCATCGGGCTGGCGCACGCTGATCGCCAGGTTCAGGCTCAAGCCACTGACGAAGGGGAACGGGTGAGCCGGATCCACCGCCAGCGGCGTGAGCACCGGGAAGACCTGCTCGTGGAAGTAGGTGGACAGCGTCGCGTGTTCGTCCTCGTCCAGATCCGACCAGCTGACGATCACGATGCCCTTCTCGGCCAGCGCGGGTCGTACCGCCTCCATGAACACCTGGGCATGCCGGCTGGAGATCTGCTGGGTGCGCTCACCGATGCGGCGCAACTGCTCCCGAGGGGACAGGCCGTCGGCGGATCGCACCGACAGCCCCATCTCATCGCGGCGCTTCAGGCCCGCGACGCGCACCATGTAGAACTCGTCGAGATTGGAGGAGAAGATGGCCAGGAACTTGGCCCGCTCCAGCAGCGGTAGGGACGGGTCCGCGGCCAGTGCCAGCACCCGGGCATTGAAGTCCAGCCAGCTCAGTTCGCGGTTGAGGTAGCGATCCTCGGGAAGCGCGTCCTCCTCGGCGGCGGTGGTCTCCGCGGGAGGCGCGTCGGGAGAGCTGTCCACAGTCTCGGCCGGCGTCCACTCGGTGTCAGGAGTTGTTGTATCGGCGTCGGTCATCCCTCGATCATTGCCTATCCCCACCGAGCATTCCAGTGCACATCGCGCTCAGCCGTCGCTACCCGTGGATGCCAGATCGCCGACCACCCGGTGGGTCGCCGGGCCGAGGCCCAGCCGCAGCGCGGTGGCGAGATCGTCGGGGGTGTCGATGTCGCAGCGCAACCCGGGCCATCCTCCGGTCAACTCGACCGCACCCGAATCGGCATGGCGGCGTGTGGATTCCGCGCCGAATCGCGGGTCCAGTGGCGTATCGAACGCGAAGAGTGCCGACGTGCCGGTGCCGTGCCGATCGCTGACGAAGCTGCGCGGGAACCGACGCGCGGCGGCCAGCGCACCGGCCAGTTCATCGGATCTCAGCGCCGGCAGGTCGCCTTGCAGGACAATGACGTTGGCCAGGCCGGTGGCCTCTTCCGCGGCACCGAGCGCGTTGTTCAACGGGTCGGGGTGTCCGTCGGGGGTAGGGTCCATCAGAGCCCGCGCGCCGAGCTCGCGGGCGGCCGCCGCCGCTCCCGGATCCGGGGTCACCACGGTGATCGAACTCACGGCCGCCACGGCCGACGCCGCGCTGACGGTGTCCACCAACATGGCCAGCACCAGACTCTCCCGCGCCGATGCCGAGAGCACCGGCGCCAGCCGTGTCTTGGCCGCGGCCAGCCGCTTCACCGCGATCAGCACACCGACCTCCGGCTGCGCGCTGCTGCCCTTCATATCCGCCATCCTGCCAGTCGTCGCGGGGCAGCTAGGGTTGAGCCGTGGTCGAAGCCGCAGTAATGGGAGCCGGTGCGTGGGGAACAGCGCTGGCCAAGGTGCTTGCCGACGCGGGTAACAGCGTGACGCTGTGGACCCGTCGGGCCGAGCTCGCCGATGAGATCAATGCGACGCACCGCAATCCGGCTTACCTCGGGGACACCCCGTTGCCCGCCGGAATCCGGGCCACCGGCGATGCCGCCGAAGCGCTCGAGGGAGCCTGCACCGTACTGCTGGGCGTGCCGTCCCAGACGATGCGCTCCAACCTGGAATCCTGGAAGCACCTGATCGGCCACGACGCCACCCTGGTGAGTCTGGCCAAGGGCATCGAACTGGACACCCTGATGCGGATGAGTCAGGTGATCACCCAGGTGACCGGCGCCGACCCGGCCCGGGTCGCCGTGGTCACCGGGCCGAATCTGGCCAAGGAGGTCGCCGACGAGCAGCCGGCCGCCACGGTGGTCGCGTGCACCGACTCCGGCCGGGCGGTGGCGCTGCAGCGCGCGCTGTCGACCGCCTACTTCCGCCCGTATACCAACGCCGATGTGATCGGTGCCGAGATCGGCGGCGCGTGCAAGAACGTCATCGCCCTGGCGTGCGGCATGGCCGCCGGGGTCGGGCTTGGTGAGAACACCTCCGCGGCCATCATCACCCGCGGACTCGCGGAGATCATGCGGCTGGGAATCGCTCTGGGCGCCAAGGGTGCAACCCTGGCGGGATTGGCCGGTGTCGGAGACCTGGTCGCCACCTGTACCTCGCCGCAGTCGCGCAACCGGACCTTCGGGATGCGGTTGGGACAGGGCGGATCGATGGAGTCCGCCTTGCGTGCCGCGCAGGGACACGTCGCCGAGGGCGCCACATCGTGTCAGTCGGTGTTGGCCTTGGCGTCCAGTTACGACGTGGAGATGCCGCTCACCGATGCGGTCCACCAGGTCTGTCATCGCGGTCTGTCCGTCGAACAGGCCGTGATGTTGCTGCTCGGGCGCAGCACGAAGCCGGAGTGAACGCCACCCGGGGCGAGCGAAGCGACGGGAGATCAGCATGGATGTTTTCGGAGACTCCACCCGCACCGTGAATGCTGTTGGTGCGCACGCAGTTCCCGGCACACCGGTGGCGCCGGTGCCGGTTCCGGCCTCGGCGTTCCATCTGTCCCCGGACGAGTCAGAACCGCTGGACACCTACGGGCGGATGTCGAATCCGACCTGGCGGCAGCTGGAATCGGCGCTGGCCGAGTTGGAGGGCGCCTCCTGGGCGCTCACCTTCGGCTCCGGGATGGGCGCCATCACCGCGGCGCTGCGCGTGCTGGCCAAACCGGGCGCCACCCTGGTCGTCCCCGCCGACGGTTACTACCAGGTGCGCCGCTACGCCGCGGAATACCTGGCACCGCTCGGTGTCACCGTCGTGGAGGCCGCCGCGACGCAGATGTGCGAGGCGGCCCAACACGCCGATGTGGTGCTTGCCGAGACCCCGGTGAATCCGACCCTGGACGTGGTGGACCTGCACCGGCTGGCCACCACCTGTCGTTCCCGCGGTGCGGTCCTGGTGGTCGACAACACCACCGCGACCCCGCTGGGACTGCAACCGCTGTCACTGGGTGCGGACCTGGTCGTCGCCAGCGCCACCAAGGCGCTCTCGGGGCACAGTGATCTGCTGGCCGGCTATGTGGCGGGCTCGCACCCGGCCCTGTTGGCCGCCGTGGAACGCGACCGGTTGCTGGCCGGTCCGGTGCTCGGCACGTTCGAGGCGTGGTTGGTGCTGCGCAGCCTGGGCAGCGCCGGGCTGCGCATCGACCGGCAGTGCCGCAATGCCCAGGCTGTGGCGCTGATGCTGCGCGATCATCCCGCGGTGCGTGCGGTGCGCTACCCGGGCCTGCCGCAGGATCCGTCGCACCCGATCGCCGTCGAACAGATGCGGCGCTTCGGCGGCCTGGTGTCGGTGGAACTGGCCGACGCCGACGCCGTTCACCAACTGGTGGAGCGCAGTGCGCTGCTGGTGGCGGCCACCAGCTTCGGCGGTATCCACACCTGTGTCGACCGTCGTGCGCGGTGGGGGGACCCGGTGCCCGCCGGCTTCGCCAGGATCTCTCTGGGTATCGAGGACACCGACGATATCGTCGCCGATATCGAGCGCGCGCTGGCCTGAGCCGATCCCCTGGGAAGCCGATCGCGGGTTCGAGCCGGTAGCCTCTGCAGGTTGTGAGTGCCCGTACCCGTGTCGCCGTCATCTATGGCGGACGCAGTTCTGAGCACGGGATTTCCTGTGTTTCGGCAGGAAGCATCCTGCGCAATCTCGACCCCGAACGATTCGAGGTGGTCGCCGTCGGCATCACCCCGGACGGGTCCTGGGTGCTGACCGACGGGAAACCCGAAACCCTGGCGATCACCGCCGGTGAGCTGCCGAACGTGGCCGACGGTGCCGCGCTGGCGCTGGCTGCGGACCCGGTGCGCAAGGGCGAACTGCTGTCCCTCGGCGAGGGTGCCGGTGAGGTGCTGGCCGCCGTCGACGTCGTCTTCCCGGTGCTGCACGGCCCCTACGGCGAGGACGGCACCATCCAGGGCCTGCTCGAACTCGCCGGGGTGCCCTACGTCGGGGCCGGGGTGTTGGCCAGCGCCACCGGCATGGACAAGGAATTCACCAAGAAGCTGCTGGTGGCCGATGGGCTGCCGATCGGTGACCACGTGGTGCTGCGGGCCCGGCAGGACACCGTCGCGCTGGACGACCGGGAGCGCCTCGGCCTGCCGGTGTTCGTCAAACCCGCCCGCGGCGGCTCCTCGATCGGGGTCAACCGGGTCACCGCCTGGGATCAGCTGGACGCCGCGATCGCCGATGCCCGCCGGCACGACCCGAAGGTCATCGTCGAGGCCGCCATCCTCGGACGCGAACTGGAATGTGGTGTCCTGGAGTTCCCGGACGGGCGGGTGGAAGCCAGCGAGATCGGCGAGATCCGGGTGGCCGGGGTCCGCGACCGGGAGGACACCTTCTACGACTTCGCCACCAAATACCTCGACGACGCCGCGGAACTCGACGTGCCGGCCAAGGTCGACGACGAGATCGCCGATGAACTGCGCGCGCTGGCGATCAGAGCGTTCCGCGCCATCGATTGTCAGGGTCTGGCCCGGGTGGATTTCTTCCTCACCGACGACGGCCCGGTGATCAACGAGATCAACACGATGCCCGGCTTCACCACCATCTCCATGTACCCGCGGATGTGGGCGGCCAGCGGGGTGGACTACCCGACGCTGCTGGCGACGATGGTCGACACCGCGGTGGCCCGCGGCACCGGGCTGCGCTAGCGCTAGCGTGGCGGCCCGGGATCCAGCGGCTGGGCGGGCATGGTCTTCGCGATCGCCTTGGAGATGAGCTGGATGGGCGTCGGCCCGGACCCCGACGGCAGCGTGAGCGCGACGTAGGTGCCCCGGTCGACGGCGAACCAGGTGCTGACGCCATAGGCGTTGACCTCGAACCACTGCACGTCGTCGACGACCTGCAGCGGGGTGCCCACCACGAAATCGGCCGGCCGGTCCAGGCCGCACCGCAGAATGACCGCGTCGGCATCGGGATCGGCCTGCCACGCGGCCGCGCCGGCGGGCACCGGCTCGACGGCCTGCGCGCGCCGATAATCACCCAAATGCTCGGGCAGCGCCGCCAGCAGGGCCGCGCACGGCGGGCTGTCGGCCTGCGGGGCGGGGGCGGCGGCGATGGCCACCGGTTTCTCCGGCGGGGCGGCCTGCCGGGTCGCGGCGAAGGTGAGCACCACGATCACAGCCGCGACCGCCACTCCGACCGCCGCGATGATCAGCGACCGGGGTGGGCCGTCCTGCTCATCGGGCTGTGTCACACCGGTAACTCTAGGGATGCGCCGTCGCGGCGATCGGGCAGGTCAGGGTCCGGGTGATTCCGGGCACCTGCTGCACCTTGGACACCACGTCGCGCTGGAGCTCGTCCGCGGAAGCGGCACCGACCCGGGCCACCACGTCATAGGGTCCGGTCACGTATTCCGCGGACTGCACCCCGGGTTGGCCGCCCAGCTGTTTGGCGACGACCTCGGCGCGGCCCACCTCGGTCTGAATCAGCATGAATGCCTCCACCACTGGGTGTGCCCTCCGTTTCCGCTGCATAGACTCGTCGCCGCAGGGACCAAACGTACCGCAGGTCGCGGGAGTGTTCAGGCCAGGAACCCCGACGCAGGACGGTGAGATGAGCGACAACGAGCCGACGTTGGCACAGCTCGGTGAGTTCGGCGTCATCGACGCGATCAACGCGGGCCGCCACCAACCCGATGCGGTGGCGCTGGGACCCGGCGACGATGCGGCCGTGATCACCGCCGCCGACGGGCGCACCGTGGTGTCCACCGACATGCTGGTGCAGGACCGGCATTTCCGGCTGGATTGGTCGACGGCGCATGACATCGGCCGCAAGGCGATCGCGCAGAACGCCGCGGATGTCGAGGCGATGGGTGCGACCCCGACGGCGTTCGTGGTGGCCTTCGGTGCGCCCCCGGACACCGCGGTGGCGGCGGCTCAGGCGTTGTCGGACGGCTTGTGGGACGAGGCTCGCCGCTGCGGCGCCGGTATCGCCGGCGGCGATCTGGTGAGCGCTCCGCTGTGGGTGGTGTCGGTGACGGTGCTCGGTGATCTCGGCGGCCGCGCACCGGTGCGCCGCGACGGCGCCCAGCCCGGTGACACGGTCGCGGTCGCGGGTGACCTGGGTCGGTCCGGTGCGGGATATGCGTTGTGGCTCAACGGAATACGTGAACCCACTGCATTGCGTGCGCAGCACCTGGTGCCGAAGCCGCCGTATGGTCAGGGGCGTGTCGCCGCCGATGCCGGCGCCACCTCGATGACCGATGTGTCCGACGGTCTGCTGGCCGACCTCGGTCATATCGCCGCCGCGTCGGGGGTCGTCATCGATCTGTCGCGGGAGGCGTTGGGTGCGGACCACGATGCGCTGTCCGGTGCCGCGGTGGCGACCGGCGTCGACGCCTGGGAGTGGGTGTTCGGCGGCGGTGAGGATCACGCGCTGGTGGCCACGTTCCCCGGTGCGGTACCGCGGGGCTGGCGGGTGATCGGCCGGGTACTGGACGGACGGGCGGCGGTGTACGTCGACGGTGAGTCCTGGTCGGGAAACGCGGGCTGGCAGTCGTACTGAACGGGCGGCACGCTAGTTTTGGGCCTCGTGACACCACGCCCGCTGACAGATCTCGTCGAACCCGGTTGGGCGCGTGCGCTCGAGCCGGTGGCACCGCAGGTGGCCGAACTGGGGGAGTTCCTGCGTGCCGAGTTGGCCGCCGGTCACCAGTATCTGCCCGCGGGTGAGAACGTCTTGCGGGCGTTCACGTTTCCGTTCGAGGCGGTGCGGGTGCTCATCGTCGGCCAGGACCCGTACCCGACACCCGGTCATGCCGTCGGGTTGAGTTTCTCGGTGGCCCCGGACGTGCGCCCGGTGCCGCGCAGCCTGGTCAACATCTTCACCGAGTACGGCGCCGACCTCGGCTACCCGGTGCCCGCGAACGGGGATCTGAGCCCGTGGGCGCAGCGCGGAGTGATGCTGCTGAACCGGGTGCTCACGGTGCGCCCGGGGGAACCGGCCTCGCATCGCCGCAAGGGCTGGGAGGCGGTCACCGAGTGCGCCATCCGGGCCTTGGTCGCGCGGCCGCAACCGCTGGTGGCGGTGCTGTGGGGGCGCGATGCGCAGACGCTGAAACCGATGTTGACCGAGGGCGGATGCGCCTGTATCGAATCGGTGCATCCGTCGCCGCTGTCGGCATCGCGCGGTTTCTTCGGATCGAAGCCGTTCAGCCGCGCCAACGAACTGCTGACGCAGCTCGGAGCCGAACCGATCGACTGGCGTCTGCCCTGAAGCAGCGTCGAGTCTCGTTTGAGGTCGGTCTGCAAGGGCCCGACGAGCCCTGTTCTACCGCGGTACTGACCTTTCGCCCCTCGCCAAGTACTGGTGACCTTTGGAGCAATTGGACAAAGTAGACTCCTGCAATCATCGTGAGGTTGACCGACCAATTAGCTTTCGCGTTTGCCGCCCGGGTGGGCGGGGATTACCGTAGCGAGCAATGCTCCTAAGAACGCTCCGCCGAGGCCGATGAACACCCACTTTTGCCAAGCGTCTGCGGTGGCGATCCACCTCTGTGCGATTGAACCGCGTACAGCGAGTTCATTGTTGCGGACGATATGCCAAAATGCAGTGCGATCTTGAATCCCAGCCGGTGTCGGATCAAGTCCAGCGATGTCAATCACGACGTCGTCGGACTCGCCGTTGCCGTGGGTGTAAGGCGATAGGCTGACCCCAAAGCCAGGTTCGAGGCCCCCGAGTCCGGGTGTCAGGCCGGCCTCCGCGGCACGACGCGGAAGGTACGCGAGTTCGAAGTTCTCAGCAGCGATCCCGGCTGGTGTCGTGTTGAAGTCTCTTGTTTCGCATCGGATTTCATAGCGTGCCATCAAGCGGTCTGTTCGCCGGTCTGACGTTTTCGAGATAGGGCGGATTTCGTACAGAATGTTGTCGCCGTCGTAAGGTCGCCTGCTGATCTGCGAGTTATAGGTGTCGAGTGTGCGGATTCCTCCGTTTGAGTCGTATGCAACCTGAGGTCCCGCCTGGCAGTCGGTGACGAACAGGGGCATCGCGACGATGATCGGGGGGAGGTCCTGCAGATTTGTGTCTGCGCTTGGCAAGTGAATGCCCGCTGAAAAGCTGACTGTCCAGCTAAGGTTGGAATGTGGTTCGAATTGAAACATGGGCGGAATACCCCAAGTCATACCGGTGAAAGAATTGGGGTCGTCAATCCCCACCGCAACAGTCCGGAAATCAGAGATAAAGGGCATGGGGCGTGGCTTTGCTACCACTTCGGATGAGTAGATCGATATCGTGCCTGCTAGTACCGCAAGCACTCCGAGGGCCACTGCAACTTTCCTCCAGAAGGAATGCGAACCCATACTCGGCCCCTTAGCGCATCAGCAACGGTTCGCACAACCTACCTCACCAATGTGGCGCGGTGGTCTAAAGACGTGCCAAAACGGGAGGGTTTTGAACTTGTATGCGCATACTTCACGTTCCAATAAAAGGGCCTCAAGTGGGGACGTGTGCCCGGCCGCATGTCCTGTCGAACCGCTTATTTGGCAGACATGAAGCCACACGCTCATTCGTCATCTGAGCGCCCTCGGAATGAGGTCCCATTAGGCCTTCGGGCGGATCCGCGTGGTGTTAGCGTCAGTTTCAACGTCATACACCTGACAGATTGATCCGTGGCAGAAGGGCTTGCTGCACGAATAGGTGACATCTGAGTTGGCTTGCCCGCGACGGGTGGGCTGGAAGGATGTCCCCATGGCAAGGCCCTATCCCCGCGAGTTCCGCGACGATGTCTTGCGCGTGGCCCGCAACCGTGATGACGGTGTGACGATCGAGCAGATCGCCACTGATTTCGGGGTGCACCCGATGACGCTGCACAAGTGGATGCGCCAGGCCGACATCGACGAAGGCGCCAAGCCCGGCAAGTCCACCGGCGAGTCGGCTGAGCTGCGCGAACTTCGTCGCCGCCATCGGTTGCTCGAGCAGGAGAAGGAGGTGCTGCGCCGGGCTGCGGCATATCTGTCGCAGGCCAATCTGCCGGGAAAAGGGTCTACCCGCTCGTGAAAGAGCTGGCCGGCGACGGGATCCCCGTCGCGTGACGTGCCGGTTACTCAAGCTCTCCCGCCAACCGTATTACCGCTGGTTGGCCGACCCCGTCACCGACGCCGAACTCATCGAGGCCTACCGCACCAATGCGCTGGTCAACGCACACGCAGACGATCCGGAGTTCGGCTACCGCTACCTCGTGGAAGAGGCCCGCGAGGCCGGCGAACCGATGGCCGAGCGCACCGCCTGGCGAATCTGCTCGCAGAACCGACTGTGGAGCGTGTTCGGCAAAAAGCGCGGCAAGAACGGCAAAGTCGGGCCGCCGGCGCGCGACGATCTTGTCGAGCGCGACTTCACCGCTGATGCCCGAAATCAATTGTGGCTCAGTGACATCACCGAACATCAAACCGATGAAGGCAAACTTTATCTCTGCGCGATCAAGGATGTCTTCTCCAACCGGATCATCGGGTGCTCGATCGACTCCCGGATGAAGTCCCGGCTCGCCACGCGGGCCCTGCACAGCGCGGTGGCCCGTCGCGGTGATGTCGCCGGATGCATAGTCCACACCGACCGTGGATCTCAATTCAGGTCGAGGAGATCTGTCCACGTACTCGGCCACTACGAGATGGTCGGATCGATGGGCCGCGTCGGGGCCGCCGGCGACAATGCCGCCATGGAGAGCTTCTTCAGCCTGCTGCAGAAGAACGTTCTGGATCGTCGTCGCTGGGCGACCCGGGAAGAGCTGCGGATCGCGATCGTCACCTGGATCGAACGGACTTATCGTCGCCGCCGACGCCAGTCCGGTCTCGGGCGGTTGACCCCGATCGAATTCGAAGCAATCATGACCACACCGGCCAGTCAGGCCGCGTGACCGAAACTGTCACCTGATCGCGCAGCAGACCCGCTTGGTCGGTGCATGGCTTGGTCGGTGCGCTGCGGGAATGACTCCTCGGCTAGACATAGCCAGTGGTGAACCGTGATCCGCCAGCTCGATGGACACGCCGATATGGTGCAGATTCAGCTAACGACGAGGCGGAACTAGCCGCGTGCGACTTTGCCGGCCTTCAAGCAGGAGGTGCAGACGTTCAGGCGCTGCTTGTTGCCGCCGGGGCGGGTCACGGCGTTGACGGTCTGGATGTTCGGGTTCCAGCGACGGTTGGTCCGGCGATGGGAATGCGACACCGACTTGCCGAAGCCGGGGCCCTTAGCGCAGATATCGCACACGGCAGCCATGTCTAGAACTCCTCGTATCAGTACTTGGGGGCCAACGACCAAAAAGCGGGTGACCCGACAACTGGACCAGGATACCGGCCCGGTGAACGGATCTCCAAAACGCACCCTGTTCGCAGGCTCACAGGCCGCGTTCGGTGCTGATGGTTCGCTCGCTCCGCTCGCTCAGGGTGCACTGCGCTCGGCGATGTTGTCCACAACCTGTGCAGCAGCGGCCGCGCTGTCGGCCACGGTGACTATTGTGGCCCGCACGGCTGGTGCGACGCTTCAGGAGGTGTAGATGTCGGCTGCACGGCTCGACGCACCCGCGATGCGACGTTGGGCCCATACCGCCGTCGGGCACCTCATCACCCACACCGACGAGATCAACCGTCTCAATGTCTTCCCGGTCGCCGACTCCGACACCGGCACCAACATGCTGTTCACCATGCGCGCGGCGGTCGCGGCGCTCGAGGGGCGCGACGGCCTCGACCTGGTCGCGGTGACCGGCTGCCTGGCCGACGGCGCGCTTCGCGGCGCCCGCGGCAACTCCGGGGTGATCCTGTCCCAGATCCTGCGCGGCCTGGCCGACGTCACCGCGGAACGACAACTGGCCGACGTTGGCGGAGCGGAGTTCGCCGCGGCGTTGCGGTGCGCCGAGGCGCTGGTGGTGGCCTCGATGGGGGAGGCGGTACCCGGGACCATCGTCTCGGTTCTCGGCGCGGCGGCCGACACCGCCGAGCAGTGCGCCGCCGACCCCGCCGATATCGCCACCGTCGTGGCCGCCGCCGCGACAGCGGCCGTCACGGCCCTGGAACGCACCACCGGCCAACTCGATGTCCTCGCCGAGGCGGGTGTGGTCGACGCCGGCGGCCGGGGTCTGCTGGTTCTGCTCGACGCGCTGACCGCCACCCTGGTGGGCACCGCGCCGCGGCGGCACGCCTACGAACCGGCCGCCGGAACCGTCGAATCGGCCCTCGGTTCGGCCGCGCCGCCGCAGTTCGAGGTCATGTATCTGCTCGACGGTTGCCGGCCCGAGGCCGTGGAGGGCTTGCGTGCCGCGCTGGCCGCCCTCGGCGACTCGGTGGCCATCACGGCGGGCCGCGGCGGCACCCAGTCGGTACACGTGCACACCGACGACGCGGGGGCCGCTGTCGAGGCGGGCCTTGCCGTCGGCACGCCCAGCAATATCCAGATCACCGCGCTCAGCGGCGCCCGTCCCGGGCACGGCGCCGGCCGCGACCGGGCGGTGCTCGCCGTGGTCGACGGCGACGGCGCGGAGGCCCTGTTCGTCGGGGAGGGTGCCCGGGTGCTGCGACCGCACGACGGCGCACCGATCAGTGCGCAACGGTTGCTGCGTGCGCTCGTCGACGCCGATGCCGCGCAGATCATGGTGCTGCCCAACGGCTTCGTCGCCGCCGAGGAATTGGTCGCCGGTTGCACGGCGGCGACCGGATGGGGTATCGAGGTGGTCCCGGTGCCGACCGCGTCGATGGTGCAGGGGCTGGCGGCGCTGGCCGTGCACGACGCGGCCCGGCACGGGGTCGACGATGGGTACACGATGGCCCGTGCCGCCGCCGGTGCCCGGCACGGGTCGGTGCGGGTGGCCACCGAGGACGCGCTGACCTGGGCGGGTCACTGTAAACCCGGTGACGGACTGGCTATCTCAGGCGACGAGGTGTTGATCGTCGGGCGTGACGTGGCTGCGGCCGGCGCCGGATTGATCGACCTCCTGCTCGCCGCGGGCGGCGAACTGGTGACCGTGCTGATCGGCGCGGGTGTCGAGGAGAAGGTGGGGGAACGGTTGCGCGATCATATCCGCCAGCAGCATCTGGGTGCCGAACTGGTCAGCTATCGCACCGACCACGGCGGCGATGCGCTGCTGATCGGGGTGGAGTGAACCGTGGTTGCGCTCAACGATCTGCTCTCGCCCATCGTCGGCGCCAAGGCCGCGGACAAGCTCGAGGAAGCCTTCGGCATCCGTACCGTCAATGACCTGCTGCGCCACTACCCGCGCAAGTACAGCGACGGCATGAATGTCCGCGAGGAGGGCGAAGAGATCGAACTCGAGGAGGGCACCCACGTGACCTTCGTCGATGTCATCACCGCCACCGAGGTCCGCCAGATGAAACCGCAGCCGGGCAAGCGGCCCCGCAAGCTCCTGCGGGTCACCCTCGGCGACCGGAACCCGCCCATCACCGCCACCTTTTTCAACGCCGACTATCTGATCGGCAGCCTCACCGAGGGCACCAGGGTCATGCTCTCCGGTGAGATCGGCTACTTCAGGAAGACGGTTCAGCTGTCGCATCCGGCGTTCCTGGTCATCGGGGCGCCGGGTGGGCGCACCATCGGGACCCGGTCGTTCAAGAAGATCGCCGACGCCTCCGGGGAGTCCGGCTCCGATGTGTTGGCCGCTTTCGAGCGTGAGTTCTTCCCGATCTACCCGGCGACGAAGAAGCTGCAGAGCTGGGACATCTACGCCTGCATCTGCCAGGTGCTGGCCGTGCTCGACCCGATTCCCGAACTTTTGCCGAAAAGCTTTCTGCAGCAGTGGAATTTGATGTCCGAGGACAAGGCGCTGCGCGGGGTGCACGTGTCGGAGAACGCCGTCGAGCGGGCGGCGGCGCAGGAGCGGCTGACCTACGACGAGGCGATTGGTCTGCAGTGGGCGCTGGTGTGCCGGCGCTACGGTGAGCTCGGTGAGACGGGGCCGGCGGCACCGCTGCGCGCGGACGGATTGGCAGCCGCCCTGCAGAAACAGCTGCCGTTCGAGCTGACCGGCGGGCAGCGCGAGGTGCTCGAGGTCATCTCCGGCGAACTCGGCAAGTCCCGCCCGATGAACCGGATGCTGCAGGGCGAGGTCGGTTCCGGCAAGACCATCGTGTCGGTGCTGGCGATGCTGCAGGTGGTCGACGCCGGTCTGCAGTGCGCGCTGTTGGCGCCCACCGAGGTGCTGGCCGCTCAGCACTATCGCTCTATCCGCCAGGTATTGGGGCCGCTGGCGATGGCCGGTGAGCTGGGAGCCGCGGACGGCGCGACCGCCGTCACACTGCTCACCGGGTCGATGTCACCACAGCAGAAACGCCAGGCGCGCGACGAGATCTATTCCGGCACAGCAGGAATCGTGGTCGGTACGCACGCGATCATCCAGGAGTCGGTGGAGTTCCATCGGCTGGGCATGGTGGTGGTGGATGAGCAGCACCGGTTCGGTGTGGAACAGCGGGACCGGTTGCGCGCCAAAGCCAGCGGTGGGATCACTCCGCACCTGCTGGTGATGACGGCGACACCGATCCCGCGCACCATCGCGCTGACGGTGTTCGGCGATCTGGAAACCTCGACACTGCGTGAACTGCCACGCGGACGCCAGCCGATCACCACCAATGTGGTGTTCACCAAGGACAAACCGTCCTGGCTGGACCGGGCGTGGGCGCGCATCATCGAGGAGGTGGCCGCAGGCCGTCAGGCCTACGTGGTGGCCTCGCGCATCGACGAGGAACCCGACAAGAAGAACGCCT
The DNA here is from genome assembly GCF_001644575.1 of Mycobacterium adipatum. NCBI lineage: Bacteria > Bacillati > Actinomycetota > Actinomycetes > Mycobacteriales > Mycobacteriaceae > Mycobacterium > Mycobacterium adipatum. The sequence continues at coordinate 4,272,837 of NZ_CP015596.1, read as the reverse complement.
ACGAACACGGACCACCGCCGGTCACCGTGCTGCAGGTGCTGGAACGACTGCGCACCGGTCCGCTGGCCGGCCTGCGGCTCGGTTTGATGCACGGCCGACTGGCACCCGAAGAGAAGGACGCGGTGATGTCCGCGTTCCGGGCCGGCGAGATCGATGTGCTGATCTGCACCACCGTCATCGAGGTCGGCGTGGACGTGCCCAATGCCACCATGATGGTGGTGATGGACGCCGACCGGTTCGGTATCAGCCAGCTCCACCAGTTGCGGGGGCGTATCGGGCGCGGCCAGCATCCGAGCCTGTGTTTGTTGGTAACCAGGATGCCGGAGAGCTCCAAGGCCGGTGAGCGGTTGCGGGCCGTGGCGGGCACGCTGGACGGATTCGCCCTGGCTGACCTCGACCTGCAGGAACGTCAGGAGGGAGATGTGTTGGGCTACAACCAGTCCGGGCGTCTCACCACGCTGCGATTCCTGTCACTGGCCGACCACCTCGGGATCATCCAGGATGCCCGCAGCTTCTGCGAAGCCGCATACCTGGACAACCCGCATCAACCCGGTCTGGATGTGCTGGCAGCGCCGTTCTCCGACTCCGATCGGGTGCAGTACCTGGACAAGTCGTGAAGCGGATCGGCCTGTTGGGTGCCGGTGTCGCGCTGGCGGTTGTGGTGGCCGTGCAGGTCAACACCGAGCCCGGCGCCGGCTCGGCGCGCTACGTTGCGCAGGCCGATACCCCGACGATCGCTGCGGGCGTCGATGTGCTGGCCGGGGTGGTCGAGATCCCGGTACGGGTACCCGGTTACGACTACCGCCGCGACGCGTTTGGCGATTCCTGGGACGATGACAATGACGCTCCCGGTGGACACAACGGCTGCGACACCCGCAACGACATCCTGGACCGGGATCTGGTCGAGAAGACCTACGTGCCGATCACCCGCTGTCCCACTGCGGTCGCGACCGGCACGCTGATCGATCCCTACACCAATGCCACCATCGCGTTCGTGCGCGGCAACCAGATCGGCGCGTCGGTGCAGATCGACCACATCGTCCCGCTCGCGCTGGCCTGGGATCTCGGTGCCCGCAACTGGTCTGACGAACTACGGTTGCGATTCGCCAACGACCCGGCGAATCTGCTGGCCGTCGACGGGCCGACCAACCAGGACAAGGGGGACAGCGAGCCCGCAGTGTGGATGCCGCCGAACCGGGCGTTCTGGTGTCAGTACGCGGTCCAGTTCTCCGCGGTGCTGCGCGGGTACGGCCTGCCCGTCGACGCCCCGTCGGCGCGGGTGCTCCGGGAGGCCGCCGGTACCTGTCCGAGCGGCGAATAAGGGAGCGTCTATTCGTGCGTGGCGGTTCGTCTCACGCATCCTTCAGCAGCGTTGACGCGATCGTCGTCAACGCTCGCACCGCCGGTATTGCGTCACGCTGGCACTGCGCCTGCACAACGGCACCATCGATTGCCACGCCGAGAGCCTGTGCCGTCCGGGTACGGTTCGGACCCGGCGGAAGCGTCGCCTTGATCGCGGCGACCATATCCGCCTTGTGGCGAGTGGCGATGGCATAGACCTCGGGCAGTTCGGGGCCGATCTCATTGACGCTGTTGATGAAGGCGCACCCCCGGAAGGAGTCCGCCGTCAGCCATTCCTCGACCGCAGCGACCACGGCGACCCGGCGCCGACTGCCGGCAGCGTGGCGGGCAAGCGCATCGACAAACCAGTCCATCCAACGGCGATGTCGTAGATCCAAGAACGCCAGTATCAGTGCGTCCTTGCTCGGGAAATGGCGATAGAAGGTCACCTTGGTGACGCCGGCTTCGGCGATCACCTTGTCGATGCCGGTAGCTCGGATTCCGTGGCGGTAGAACAGTCGATACGCGGTCGCCAGAATCCGGTCCCGAGCCGGCAAGGTCGGCACATCAACCGGCGGATCAAGAGTCTCAGAGATGCTCACACCGCCATAGTAGACAGTTCTGTCCACATAGTCATGAGTTCTGGTGGACAACTCTGTCTACATGTCGTACGGTTGCGTCCATGTAGACAGGTACGTCTACATAGACGAGACCGCTTGACCCAACCTCCTAGGGAGAACACGACCATGACTACGAACACCGCCGTCACCGCGAAGCCGCCTGTCCCACCGTTCACCGAGAAATCGGCCATCATGAAGGTCCGGCTCGCTGAAAACGCCTGGAACAGCCGTGATCCGCAAGTCGTGGCGCAGGGCTACTCGATCGACAGCGTCTGGCGCAACCGCTCGGTGTTCCTGGCAGGCCGAGCCCAGATCATCGACTTTCTGAGCAGCAAGTGGGACCGCGAACACGAGTACCGCCTCATCAAAGAGCTGTGGGCGCACAGCGAGGACCGCATAGCGGTCCGCTTTGCCTACGAATATCGCGACGACTCGGGTCAATGGTTCCGCGCCTATGGCAACGAGAACTGGCTCTACAACGAACACGGCCTCATGACACACCGCCACGCCAGCATCAACGACGTGCAGATCGACGAAGGTGAGCGCAAATTCTTCTGGGACCGGAGTGCATCACGACCGGAGGATCACCCGAGCTTGTCTGACCTCGGTTTGTGATCACGCGTTTCCCGACCTTCTCCAGGCTGTCGACCTAGATCGGCAACTCGACCGCCACAGGCGCGATCTAGGTGCGGCTGTGCACCAATGTCCAGTGGTTGCCCTCGGTGTCGCGGCGGTAGGACAGCTCATCGAGTACCCGGAAGGCGATCGCGAGTCCCCGCCCGTGTTCGGACATCTCATCGGGCAGCTGTACGCGGCTCAGGTCCATGGGTGCCGGATGGCCATCGTCGGTGAACACGGCGCGAACGGTATCGGCCGTCAGCTCGATCGACATCCGCATGTGTACCGGCTGGCCGTCGCCAGAATGCTCGATGATGTTGGCGCCGATCTCTCCGGCGGCCAGATCCATGTGCAGGCGCACGAGCTCGGGGACCTCGTGGCAGGCCCACGCCCGATCGAGAGTCTGCTGGATGTCGGCCAAGGTGTCGGGACCGGTGATCGTATCCAGCACGAATGGCTCTGGATCAGTCATCGAATGCGGTGCCGGCGTCGGGATGTGCGCGCAGTACGCGGTTGAGGTTGGTCAGCTCGAGGACTGCGATCACCTGACGGGTGGGTGCGGCGATCCGTAGGTCACCGCCGGCCTGCCGGGCGACCTTGAGCCCGGAGATCAGGGCGCCCAGACCGGACGAGTCGATGAAGTCGACCGCGCTGAGGTCGACCGCCACGCGAGTCTGCCCGCCCTCGACGATCGTGTGCAGTTCCTTGCGGAGTGTGGGCGCGGCAACCATGTTCAGACGCCCGGTCGGCTTGACCACGACGACCCCGGACGGCTGCGTATGGGTGGAGAACTGGCTCATGGAACTCCTTCTCGATCGGGGGCCTCGGGTTCGTGGCCCCGGTAGCGGACGGCCTGGAACACCACGCTCAGGATGACAATGTCGAACAGCACCCAGAACAGATTCACACCGACACCCAGCACCGAGATGGCGCCGAAGTACAACTGGACGATGCCGATCACCGATGCCACGACAAGCATCGCGATGGCCATCAGTTGCCATTTGACGAGGTGCCATGGGATGGCATCGACCGATTGCTTCGTCTTCGGGGTGACCGCAAAACCCAACGGCCTGTCGAAGTAGACGTTGCGGAATGCGGTGACGCACGCCCGGATCCACACCGGAAAGAGCGCGAGGCTGTACTGCTGACCCCGCCAGGTCGGGGTGCCGCGACTGATAATGATGAACATCATCTGGTTGAGGATCAGGAACGGAATCAACCGCCCGAAGAAATCCCAGCTGTATGCCTGCACCGGCATGATCCCGAAGATCAAGAAGATTGCCGGGGCGGCGATATAGGCCAGCGCGGCGAATCCGGCCAGGTAGCTCCACATCGTCGCCCAATACATCAGGCGCTGTCCGATGCTCAAACCCTTGAGCAGCAGCGGGTTCTCCCTCAGCATCACCTGGACGGTGCCCTGCGCCCAGCGCAGCCGCTGGGTCATCATGGTGCGCACGTCGTCGGGCGCCAAGCCACGCGCCAGCACCTCGTGGTGGTATGCCGATTTCCAGCCCTGGGCATGCAGACGCATACAGGTTGCCATGTCCTCGGTCACCGAGATCGTGGCCATCGGCAGAACCGGCTGCGCTTCGTCATCGCGTCCGACGTCCACCGCTCGGACCATGGCGCCGATCGACTCGATGGCGCCGAGCGGGGACCACTCGCGGCTCGCAAGCGAGGTGAGCGCCGCATCGTCGAAGATGACGGCGGCGGAGGTGTGTTCGGGATCCTCGAGCAACGCGGTGATCACCTCCAGGTCGGCGCGCATCGCGGTGACATCCGCGTCGACCACCGACCGGGCGGCGGCCTCCACCCGCTGTTGGAACTCGAAGGTGATATCGGCCAATTCGCGTTTGCCGTGCAGCTGCTTGCGGGCGGTGGCGGTCGCCTCCCGGACCGACTGCAGCGCCGCCTGCGCCGCGGGGTGCTCGGAATCTGCCTGCGCGGACGCAGTCTTGAGCATCTTCCCGGCCGCGTACAAGGTGCGTTTGATGCCGTCCTCGACGGCCCGGACATAACCGCGGATTCCGAGTTGCATCAGCGCTTCGCGGCGCAGTACCGCATTAGATCCGCAGAAGTAGGCGGCATTCCACCCGTCCTTGCCCTGCTGGATCGGTCCGTAGAACAGCGGTGCCTGACTGCCCAGCGGATCGCTGAAGGGCACATTGTGAAAGTACTGGGGCGTCTGCACCAGAGCCATCCGGGGATCTCGGAAGTAGCCCAATGTGTGGTCCAGGATCCGGGGGTCGGGAACCTGGTCGGCGTCCAGGACGAGGATGTACTCACCCTGGGTCTCGAACAGCGCGTTGTTCAGATTGCCGGCCTTGGCATGGCGTGGCTTGTCCTGCCAGTGGGCTGACCTGGTGACATAGCCCACGCCCAGTTCTTCGGCAGCGCAACGAAGTTCGTCGCGGTTTCCGTCATCGAGAATCCAGGTGCTGTGCGGATAGCGAATGGCGAGGGCCGCGCGTGCGGTGTCCAGCACCATGGCGATGGGCTCGTTGTAGGTGGTGATCAGCACATCGACGGTGGCGCCCTCGGGGGGCGGGGGTGGCGGGTGTCGCCGCAGCACCCGCCACATCGTCATCGCGAACAGCAACGAGTCGATGACGCTGTAGGTCTCGGCCAGCACCAGCGGCACCGCGATCCACCATGCCGACCAGTTCAGGGAGGATGTCCAGCGCCAGATGATGTAGTTGATCCCGAGCAGCGCCGTGCACAGGATCAGCAGCCGCAGCCACGGCGAAGGGAGTCGCCCGACGTCGGAATTCGGCAGGCGGTGCGTCATAGCGGCTCGCGGCGGACGGCGACGAGCGTGACATCGTCGAGGGGTTGTTGGGCACCCGACAACCCCCGGATGCGGCCTATCAGCTCGGCAGGGTCGGTGCATCCAGCGACGAACTGTAGCGCGGGCCGGACATCGCACCCGTCGCTGACCAGATCCAGCACTCCGTCGGAGGCGAGGATGACACTCTCGCCGGGCTCAAGGCGTATGCGTCGAGACGTCCAGGCGTCTTCGGGGGAGACGCCCAGCGGGAGACCATCGCCGCGCAACTGTGCGACCGACCCGTCGCTGCGGATGTGCACCGCGAACCCGTGGCCGGCATCGACGTAATCCAGCAGACCCTCGCCGGTGTGCAGCATCATGTGCACCAGGGTCACGAAACTGTCGGTGCTGGACAGGTCATCGGAGATCTGGCGGGCCACCGCGGTCACCGCATCGGCAATGTCGGACTCGGCGCCCGATCGTTCGACCGCCCGCGACGCCCCGCGCAATGCCGAGCGCACCGTCGCGGCGAGAATGGCCGCCGCCAGGCCCTTACCCATGACATCGGCGAGGGTGAACACCACACCACCGGGCACCGGGTAGTGGTCGTAGAAATCGCCGCCGACCGCGTAGGCGGGCACGCAGAGCGCATGCACGGTATAGCCGGGCAACTCGGCCAGCGGTGATGGAAGCAGCTGGCGCTGGACGGCGGCCGCGCGCTCCAGGTCATCGGTGCTCTGCAGCTCGCGTTCGGCCCATGCCGCCAGCTCCACAAAGGTGCGCCGCTGTCCGGCATCGAAGGTGCGGGGTTGGGTGTCGTATACGCAGAAGGTGCCGACCGCGTGTCCGTTCGGGCCGTACAACGGATAGCCGGCGTAGAAACGGATCCCGCCCTCGGCGCGGATGGCGGGTAGCTCGGCGAACTCGGAGCGGCGGGTGTCCTCGATGACCAGCAGGGGGCTGAGGTCCTCGTCATAGCTGCGGGCGATGGTGGCCTGGCATATCGTCTGCTCGCGCGGAATGCTGCCGTCGAGATCCAGCCCGTCAGCCTGTTTGAACCATTGGCGGTCGGCGGCGATCAGGGACACCGCCGCCATCGGCACCCCCAACGCGCAGCGGGCCATGCTGGTGACCCGGGCAAACCGGTCTTCCGGCGGGGAGTCCAGCAGATAGAGCTGATCGACCGCGTGCACCCGCTCGGCTTCCACGGCGGGCGGCAGCACAAACCGGGTGGACAGCGGTTCAACGCTCATCATCGCCCCCCAGCGCACTGCGCATCGCGGCCGCCGACCGGGGCGTGCTGGCGATCCGCCAATCGGTTTCCTTGTCGTGATCGAACCAGATGAAACCCGTCACGTCAGGCTGGTCACGGACGTAGTCGACGAAGGCGGTGATCCAGTGTGGTTTGCTGCCACCGGATTCGGCGCAGCCGACCTCCGAGATCAACACGGGCCGGCCATCGGCCAGGCCGACGATCTGGGCCAGCGCGGCGTCGAAGATCTCCTCGGCCTCGCGCCATGAGCTGCCGGGCCGGGTGGTGCCCCAGTTGTAGCCGTCCACGCCGAAGGAGTCGACGAACTCATCACCGGGATACCAGTCGGTGAGCGAGTTGTGGTGCGTGAGCGCCGCGTCCACGCACCACATCCACCGCACGTTGGTGGCCGCGGCGGCGATGGCGTGGACGCGACGCCAGGTCGCCACGTAATCCCGGGGTGTGGTGCCCCCGGCCGGGCTCCACGGATACCAGCTTCCGTTGAATTCGTGGGCAAAGCGCAAACACACCGGATGTTGCCAATCTCGCAACTGCGTGACCCACTCGTGCACAAAATCGTCCAGAGCGCCGCTCGCCAACCGGCGCATCGTGTCGGGTCCGCGGTCCGTGCACGTCCACGGCTCCCAGGTGAGCACCGGTTCGGCGCCCCATCGGTGGGCGGCATCGAGCTGTGCCGCCGGCGCGGCGGACGCGAAATCCTGGTACCAGAGCAGGTATTGCGGGCGTCGGCCGACCAGGGCGCTCACGGCAGCAATCTGCTCGGTGTCGCATGGGCCCCCCGGCGTGGTCATGCCGAACTGCGCCGAGTGTCGCCCTTTCCCCACCAAGGTGAGGTTAGGCGACCAGGGACGTGTGCCGCGCCGAATCTGAGAACCGATTTCGCGATAGATTGGGCGTACAGGGCCGGAACCGCGCAGACCGGCAGCAAAGCCCGGAGGTGTGCATGCAGCAGCGAGGCTTCGGCGACCTCGAGGCCACGGTGATGGACCGGGTGTGGGGCCGCGAGCATGGTGTCACGGTTCGCGAAGTGTTCGAAGAGCTCACCGATGCCCGCCAGATCGCCTACACCACGGTGCTTTCGACCCTGGACAATCTGCATCGCAAGGGTTGGGTGCGGCGCGAGCGGGAGGGTAAGGCCTACCGCTATTGGGCGACGATGACGCGGGAGGAGCGGTCGGCGAATCTGATGCGCGCCGCCTTCGAGGCCGGTGGGAAACCCGAGGCCGTGCTGGCGTTCTTCGTCGAACAGATGTCGGCCGACGAGTCTGCGCAACTGAAGGCGGCGCTGCGATCCTCGAGCACCCAGAAGCGCCGTCAATGACTGCCGCGGTCTACCTGCTCGGCTACGGCGTACTGGTGACCTGGCTGGCGCCGCCGCTGCTGTCCCGGCTCACTCAGGGTGGGCTGAACCCGCTTCTGAGCGTGACGGCCTGGCTGACCGCCGTCATCGGCGTGCTGGTGACCTGGGCGGTCGCCATCACGTTGTTCACGGTCAACGGGTTACGAGCTCTGCCGGACTCGCCGGTGCTCGTCGTCTGCCTGGAACTGCTCGGCCTGCCCGAACAGGTCGCCACACCCGGGTTACCGGGACTGCTGTTCGCCGTCGCCGCCGGCGTGATCGTGTCGGTCGGTGTGGGACTCAAGGTGGGCAGATCGGTGCTCGGACTGCGCTCACGCAGCCACCGTCACGCTCATACCGCCAGATTGCTCGGGGTGCCGACCGATCGGCCGGATGTCTTCCTGCTCGACGCCCAGCGGCCCGCCGCGTACTGCGTCGTGGGCCGGCCGAACGCCATCGTGGTGACCACCGCGGCGGTGCAGCGCCTCACCGGGCCCCAGTTGGATGCCGTGCTCGCACATGAGAACGCCCATATCGCCGGGCGCCATCACCAGGTGCTGATGGTGTTGCGGGCGCTGGCGGCGACCCTGGGGCACCTGCCGCTCTTCCCGAGAGCCGCGGTGGCGGTCGGCGAACTGCTCGAGATGTGTGCCGATGACGCCGCCGCGCGCCGGCACGGTAGCCGGGCGTTGGTCGCCGGGATGATCGAGTTGGCCGGACCCGTGCAGGCGGCCGGTCTGGGCGTCGGCGCCAGCGCGATCGCGGTGCGGGCCAACCGGCTACTCGTCCCGCCGCGGCAGGCCACCGTGCGCCGTCATCGCCTGCTGGCCTCGGCGACCATCGCCGCGACCGCCGCCGCTCCGGTGATCATCAATCTGATCTGCCACCACTGATCCCCGAGTCGCTGCACTCCTGCCCGCCGAACCACTGGCGATCAGGCCGCGGCGTTACCCGCTTTCCACTGCTCCCACGGGATGTTCCAGTCGCCGAGACCGTCGGTGCCGGGCAGCGTCGCCCCGACGGTGTTGACCACCTCGACGATGTCACCGGGTTTGGTGTTGTCGTAGAACCATTTCGCGTTCTCGGTGCTGGCGTTGAGGCAGCCGTGACTGACGTTCGCCCGGCCCTGACTGCCCACCGACCACGGCGCGGCGTGCACGAAGATTCCGCTGTAGGACATCCGGGTGGCCCACTTGACCTCCGTGCGGTACCCGTCGGGCGAGTTCACCGGCACGCCGTAGGTCGACGAATCCATCACCATGTCGGCGAGGCGCTCGGCGACGATGTAGCTGCCGTTGTCGGTGGGGGTGGAGTCCTTGCCCATCGAGATCGGCATGGTCTTGGCCACTTCGCCGTTGACCCGCACCGTCAGCGTCTTGGTGGCGTCGTCGGCGGTCGCAATGACCTCGTCGCCGATGGTGAACCGGGTGGTGACATCGTCCTGGCCGAACAGCCCGTCGCCCAGATCCACGCCGTAGGTCTTGACTCGGACCTCCACCGTGGTGCCGGGCTTCCAGTACTGCGCGGGTCGCCAGCGGACCTCACGACCGTTGAGCCAGTAGAACGCACCCTCCACCTCGGGTGTCGTGGTGACGGTGATGGCCCGTTGCGCCGCGAGGCGGTCTCCAATGACCTCGTCGAAGTTCACCGAAATCGGCTGGCCCACACCGACCACCGCACCGTCGCCGGGCGTGACGTAGGGCATGGTCAGGTTCTGCGGGGAGTGGGTTTCGAAGGTGGCGCTGGTATGGGTCACCCCGCCCAGGCCGAACGCATCGGCCTCGAGCGTGTACTGCTTGTTGTATCCCAGCGGTTCGGCGGAGCGCCAAGAGACACCGTCGGGGCTCAATTCACCTTCCACAACCCGGCCCTGCGCATTGACCAGCCGCACCTCGCCAAGCACGCCTGCCTCGACACTGACGGTCACCGGTTGCTCGACCGAGACCCCGATGGCGCCGTCGCGCACCGATGCCTTCAAGGTGGGAACGAGCAGATCTCCGTAGGGCGTGCCCTTGTTCGATACCGTCTGCGCCTGCGGTGGCGCGGGAGCCGAGGTGCAGGCCGTCAACCCGGTCAGCACCGCCAGTACGGTGACCACGGCCAGCAGGCCGGTTGCCCTCACTCGCGTCGCGCTCCTCATCCCCGTTGTCCTGCCGTCCGTCGAAGTGCCCGTGCGCTAACATTCTACGTACTAGCTACGTAGATGCACGTCAAGGCCGCGCGGCGCACCGTGAGCCGTGCGGCGGGGGAGAGATGCCGTGTTGAAGACCCGCGCGGGCCGCGTCTGGGTGACCGCCGTGGCCGTGCTGGTGATCGTTGCCGTCGGTGTGGTGGTGCTGGCCACCCGTGGCGATGATCGTCGCGCCGCCCAGAGTCCGGCCACCGGCGCCGTGGCGGTGGTACGCGACAGTAGCCACCGCCTCAACGATCCGCAGGATGCCCGGGTGACGTTTGTCGAGTTCCTCGACTTCGAATGCGAAGGCTGCCGGGCCGCCTATCCCATCGTCGAAGACCTGCGCGACGAGTACGGCGACCGCGTCGAATTCGTCCTGCGGTACTTCCCGCTGGCGGGTCACGTCAACGGCGAACGCGCCGCGCGCGCCGTGGAAGCCGCCGCGCAGCAGGGCAGGCTGGAGGCGATGTACCAGAAGATGTTCGACACACAACCGGAATGGGGCGAACGGCGCACGCCCGCCGACGACGTCTTCCGGGGCTTCGCCGCGGGTCTCGGACTCGATATGGCGGAATTCGACGCCGCCTATACCGACCCGGCAACCCTGGAGCGCATTCGCGTCGATCAACGTGATGGCGAGATGCTGGGCGTGCGGGGCACCCCCACCTTCTTCATCGGCGACGAGCAGATCCCGGTGCAGCGATCCGAAGATCTGCGCGATGCCATCGACAGGGCGCTGGGGTGAGACGCTGCCGCGCGCTGGCCGTGCTCTGGATGCTGTCGGTGAGCCTGGTCATGGCTCCGGTGGCCTCGGCAAGTTGCACCACCGAAGGCCACGAATGTGTCCTCCGGCAACGCATTTCTGCGGCCGAGGCGTACCTCGCCGACCGCCCGGGCACGGTCGGTTTCGTGCTGCGTGACCGTGTCACCGGTGTGCGCTACCGCAGTGCCGCGGCGGGGACACCGATCTGGACCGCGTCGACCATCAAACTGGCGATGGTGGCCGACTTGCTCAGCCGCGAGCAGGCCGGCGCCTTGCGCCTCACCGCCGCCGACCGGGAACAGATGGCCGCGATGTTGCGCCGGTCGGACAACTCCGCGGCGGACTCGCTGTGGTCGCGCTATGGCGGGACGGCGAATGTGTTCAATGCGAACTTCTCCCGCTACGGGATGACGAACGTGGCGCCCCAGCCGGGATTCGGGGACGTCTACCCGTACTGGGGCTTCCAGAAAGGTACCGCGGACGATTTCGACGCCCTGATGAACTACGTGCTGACCGGACTCACGCCGGCCAACTCCGCCGCCGTGATCGCCGAGATGCAACGGGTGGATGCCGCGCAGCAGTGGGGTGTTTGGGGTGCCGGCGCCGCGATGGCCCCCGGCAACAAGAACGGCTGGTCGCAGGAGGAGGGCGGCTGGGTGGTCAACACCGTCGGATTCGCCGGACCGGGCCAGCGTTACACCTTGGCCATCATGAACGGTCTCGGTGGCGAGGGCGGCTACGACGACGGGGTCGAGACGACCACCGAGCTGTCCCGAATTCTACTGGGCCCGTAGGCTTTCACCCTGCCGGCTGCCAGCCGTGCATGGCCGTGTCCATCTGATCGTCATCGAGCGCATCGACGGGCAGCGGGGTCTGGCCGTCGCGGTGACGCAGACCATCGAGTAACAGCGCGACATAGCGGCGCCACAGGTCGGGTTCCACATGGCCGGCCCATTCACTCACGGTGCCGGCCAGCAGACTGAGGATCGGCATGTCGGTGTGTTCGGCATCCGCCCGCAGATGTCCGTCGGCGCGGGCCCGTTCGAACAGTTGCGAGATCGGCGGCACCAGGCGGGATCGGGCGCATTCGACAGGGTAGCCGCCGTAGGCGGTGCTGTAGACCATCTGCCGTAGTCCCCGATCGCTGGCCGTCAGCTCGCACAGCTGCTCCACGAACCAGACGAAGCCGTCCCACGAGTTCGGATGCTCCAATGCAGATTCGGCGAGCGCCACCATCTGGTCGATGGCGCTTTCGAAGATCGCGTCGAGCAGTTCCTGTTTGGTGGCGAAACGTCGGTAGACCGTGCCGACCCCGACGTGCGCGTGCTCCGCCACGTCGTTGAGGGTGGCCTCCAGGCCCCGCTGGGCGAACAGATCGCGGGCGGCGTCGAGCACGCGCTGCCGATTGCGTTCGGCATCCCTGCGCAGCGCGCGGCGGGGTGCGGTGGCCGTCACGGCGGAAACACCTTGGCGATGCTGCCGTCCGGATTGAGCTGCATGAAGCCGGTTCCGGGGGCGGTGGAGTGGATCGCCAGTTCCAGGCCGCCGCCCTCGGCGCCTTCGATGATGAGGTAGCTCTCCGAGCCGACCGGGGCGCCCGTGTGCCGGGGCGCATCCGCGAGGACTGCGGCCACTGCGGTCGCGTCGATCTGGCTGAGGTCGGCCAGGTAATCGAAGGCGCCCGTCGACATCGGGGAGCCCCAGTCCTGCCAACCGTCGCCGCGGTAGGTGAAACTCTGCTCGACCTTGGAGTTCGTCGGGTCAGGCCGGTCGTAAACCGCATAGGTGGGGTAGACCACCAGGGAAAATCCCATGGTGTCGCCGAACTTGTCGCGCATCGTCTGCAGCAGGCCGGACAGGCCTTCGGCGGTCTGCATCTGCGACGGGTTCACCGGCGTCGGTGTCGCGGTCGGCGGATTGCTCTGCGGTGCAGTGGTATTGGTACTACCGTTGCGGCTGCGAGTTTCAGTCGCGCTGGCGATCTGCTGACCCGGCGCGGGATCGTCGTCACCGCTGAGAACCAGAACCGCCGCGGTCACGGCGACCGCCAGCATGGCCGCCAGGCCGATCGGGATCAGGATCGCCGGCCCCCGCCACCAGGGCCGGGCCGGTGTGGGCGGTTGCTGCCAGTGCGGCGCGGGTGCCGAGGGCCAATGCTGTTGATGGGGGGCGGGGGTGAAACCCGACGACGGATAGGGGATCGGTACCGGCCAGCCGGGTGCGGTGGGTTGCCCGGCGGCCGCGGGCGGCGGGGCCACGGCGGCCCGCGCGGCGATCGCGAGATCCCGGGTGCTGGCGTACCGGTGCTCGGGATTCTTGGCCATGCCGGTGGCGATGACCTGGTCCATTTGGGCGCTCACCGCCGGCTGCATGGCCGAGGGCCGCGGCGGTGCAAGGGTGAGGTGCCCGGTGATCTGGCGTTCCACACTGTCGCCCGGAAAGGGCTGTGATCCGGTGAGGCACTCGTACAGCACGCAGGTCAGGGCGTACACGTCGGCGCGGGCGTCACAGGTGTCGGTGGACAGTCGCTCGGGCGCCATATACGCCAGGGTGCCGATGGTGGACCCCGTGCTGGTCAGTTTGGTGGCCCCGGCCGTGCGGGCTATCCCGAAGTCGATCAGGTACGCGAAATCCTCGTCGGTCACCAGGATGTTGGATGGCTTGACGTCGCGGTGCACCAGCCCGACGCGATGCGCGGCGTGCAGCGCCGCCGCGATCTGCTCGGTGATGGCGACCGCGCGCGGGACGGTCATCGGCCCCGTCTCGAGCAACTCGTGGACAGTCCTGCCCTCGATCAGCCGCATGGTGACGTAGAGACGTCCGTCGATCTCGCCGAAATCGTGGATCGGCACGATATGCGGTTCGTCGAGGCCGGCCGCCATCTGGGCTTCGCGTCGAAATCGCCGTTGGTAGGTGTCGTCGTCGGCGAGGTTCGGGGGCAGCACCTTCAGCGCGACGACCCGGTTCATCGCGGTGTCGTAGGCCTGCCAGACCTCGCCCATGCCGCCGCGGCCCAGCACCTTCACCAGGCGGTATCGGCCGAACGGCGTCCCTTCCACGGGCTAACCATAAGGCAAGTGGTTCAACCGCCGGGACATTGTTCGATGCGCTGAGCGGCCACTGCGCCACCGAGCCAGCGCCGCAGAAATTTTCGAAGCTCTTCGGGTGAGCGTTGCCCGTCATTGGGTGCGACGAAAAAGGACAACATGATCCGCAAGGTGAACTCCACCAGCTCCTGCAGGCTCGCCTCGTCGTATCCGTGCGCGGCCCAGTCCACGTCGAACCGGTCGACCATGCGCATCCCGATCGCACGGGCCTCCGCAGAGGTGAGGTCTTCACTGTGGTTGTGCGGGTAGGACTCTGAGAGCAGGATGCCCAGATGCGGGGTTCGGCTGACCTCGTCGAGGGTGAACACGGTGCCCTGGGTCAGTGCGTCGGCGGGGTCGTGGATCCCGCGCACACTCGCGGCGAGACGGTCCAGGAAGGCATCGACGGAACCCATTGCCACCGCGCGCATCAACGCATCGGAGGTCGGGAAGTAGCGGTAGACGGTCTGGCGGATGATGCCCAGTGAATTGGCCACCTCGGCCAGTGAGACGGCGGACCCGGTGGCGCTGATCAGGTCGACGGCGGCCGTGATGATGCGCTGGGTGGCCTCTTCATCGGTCTGCGGCGGATTTCCACCCCACCCGCGCCTGCGTGCCATGGCCAACTTCCTCTCGGCGGTACGCGACCGTAGCACGCTCCGGTAATCATACAGTCATACGTAGATATGTATGGTCGTGTGATAGTTTGCCCGGCATGACTCAGCTTCAAGTGCGCAAGATGCGGTTCGGTTTCGCCGACCACGACGTGCCGTTCCTGTGGAATGAGACCAACCCGGCGTTCTCCGCCATGGCCAACGCGGTGTCGTTTCTGGCCATCGCGTTCGAGAAGATGATCGTCACCACGATGGCGGAAGCGAAACCGCTGCTCACCGAGCCGGTGATCGCCGAAGAGGCCGACGCGTTCACGCGGCAGGAGGGCCAGCATTCGATGGCTCACCGGCAGCATGCGCGCGGGCTGATCAAGGCCTATCCGGCGCTCAAGGAGACCCTGGATGCGGTGATCGCCGCCTACGACGAACTCGTGGAGACCAAGCCGCTGAAGTACCGGCTGGCCTATACCGCCGATCTGGAGGCGACCTTCACGCCGGTCTTCAAACTGATGCTCGACCACGACGACACGTTGTTCGCCCCCGGCGACGACCGGGTGGCCTCGCTGTTCCTGTGGCATTTCGTCGAGGAGGTCGAGCACCGCAGTTCCGCGCTGATCATCTACGACGGACTCGTCGATGATCCCTGGTACCGGATGCGGGTGGCACCGTCGATCTTCAAACATGTGATGGACGTCGTCCGGTTGGCGTGCGACGGCTTCAACAAGCACATCCCGCTGGAGGTGCGCAAGGTCGACGCGGTGTCGACCTTCGCCCTGGAACGGCGCAAGAACCAGTTCCTCACCCGCATCGGACGCCGCCCCGACTACGGTCCGCTCGCCAACGCGTTCGCCCATCTGCCCAAGCGCGAGATGGCCGCTGCGCTGGCCGGCATCGTGCGCAGCCAGATCCCCGGCCACAACCCGGAACACGAAAAACTCCCCGTGCTGGCCGGAGAATGGTTCGATCGCTTCGACGCCGGTTATGACGTCACCCAGTGGTACACGGCGGGGAAGAAGGTGGCCGATGTCTGATCTGTGTGCACCCACATTCGAGCAACTCGCCGAGCGGCTGGGCTTCTCCTGTGCGGAGGCCGGCGGACTGGTCGAGCTGCGCAGCCCGTTCGGCCTGGAGAACTGGACACTTCCGGTGCTCGAACTCACCGTCATTCTCGGTGCGATCCTGGCGCTGGTCTACGCGGTGATCCGGCTTCGTCGTCACGGTGACGCGACCAACATCGCGCTGTGGTTCGGTGCCATCGCCTACCTGCTGATCATCGAACCGCCGCTGTACTTTCCGGCGCAGTTCGGCATCGCCGAGCACGTCGACACCATGTTCGCGCACAACGTGTTCACCGTCGACTTCCTGTGGGGTCGCCTACCGCTCTACATCGTGGCGATCTACCCCATGATGGCGACGATCGCCTTCGAGATCGTCAGAACCCTTGGGGTGTTTCGCCGTTACGGCACGCTGGTCGGTGCGGTCTGTGTCGGCTTCGTGCACCACGCCTTCTACGAGATCTTCGACCACCTGGGCCCGCAACTGCGCTGGTGGGAGTGGACGCTGGATCATCCGATGAATCAGCCGTTCCTGGACGCGGTGCCGCTGCCCAGCGTCGTGGTGTTCGCCGCGCTGTGGCCGATGTCGCTGGCCTTCTGTGTGCAGTTCTTCGTCGGCCGTCACGCCGACCGCGGCCGACGCTTCAGCGGGTGGGCAATCATCTGGCGCACCATTGTCATCGGGCTGCTGGCCTCGATCGGCACGGTGTTGCTGCCCGCCCCCGCGACGGTCATCGGATCGTTCACGAACGTCACCGTGATGGGCGTGGTGTACGCGCTGGAGCTCGTGGTGATCGCCGCCGTCGCGGCGCCGGTGCTGGTCAAACAGTGGCAGCGACTGCGCAATACGCCGGCCGGCGCCACCGAGTCGCGGTACGCGAATCCGTTGATGGTGCGCTTCAGTGTCGGCTACCTGGCCGTGATGGCGGTGTTGTGGGTGACCGCGCTGCCCGCCTACCTCGGAGCGGTCGACGGTGTCACCGACAACGGTGACCCGGTCGGCAGTCTCTGGTACACGGCGCTGTGTTTCGTCATCGCCGGGCTGAGTGCCTTTGCCGCGCTGACGGTCTCGGCGTCACAGACCCAGAAGGCACCGGCACCTGTCGGGTAGTCCGGCGAGCCGGGGGAGTTACTCCCCGGTGTAGGTGGCCGGATCCGGACGGAACCGGGTGCCGTCGTCGAGGGCGGTCA
Organism: Mycobacterium adipatum; assembly: GCF_001644575.1. Classification (NCBI taxonomy): domain Bacteria; kingdom Bacillati; phylum Actinomycetota; class Actinomycetes; order Mycobacteriales; family Mycobacteriaceae; genus Mycobacterium; species Mycobacterium adipatum. Next base: position 4,256,000 of record NZ_CP015596.1, on the reverse strand, counting down.
GCGCGGCCAGATGCTCGTGGGCCAGCTCGAAGTCGAACACGTCGAAGTTCTGCGCAATGCGTTCCGCGGACGTCGAACGGAAAACGACCGCATTGCCCATCTGCAGGCTCCAGCGGATCAGCACCTGGGCGGGCGTGCGGTCGTACTCGCCGGCGACCGAGGTGACCGTCGGGTGCTCCAGCAGCGTGCCGACGCCCAGCGGGCTGTAGGCCTGCGTGACGATGCCCCGCTCGGCATGGTCGGCGCGGAGTTCGGTCTGCACCAGCTGTGGGTGCAGTTCGATCTGGTTGACCGTCGGCACCACATAGGTGAGGTCGATGATGGTGGACAGATCTTCTGAGGTGAAGTTGGCGACACCGATGGACTTGGCGAGGCCGTCGCCCTGCACCTTCAACAACCCGCCCCAGCTGTCCACATACTTGCCGCTGTCGGCACCGGGCCAGTGGATCAGGTACAGGTCGACATAGTCCTGGCCGAGTCGCTGCAGGCTGGCCTTCGCGGCATCCTGGGACGCCTGGAATCCCAGGTTGGGGATGTCGAGTTTGGTGGTGAGGAAGATCTCGGCGCGCGGCACGCCGGAGGCCGCGATGGCCCGGCCGACGCCCTCCTCGTTGCCGTAGGCGGCCGCGGTATCGATAAGGCGGACACCGATTTCCAGTGCGGTCGCCACCGCCTTCTCGGCCTCGGTGTCCGAGAGACCGCCCACGCCGATGCCGAGGGCGGGGATGGTGTTCTCATCGCTCAAGCCGATGTTTGGCGCCGCAGCTGCCGATGTCATGTCTACCTAGCCTGTCCAGTTGAAAGTCCGCGGATCCGGTCCCAGTCGGGTGCCGTCGTCGAGTGTCGCGATGGACTCGATGTCCTGCGCGGTGAGCTCGAAATCGAACACGTCGAAGTTACTCGCTATCCGGTCGGGGTTCACCGACTTCGGGATGACGATATTACCCAGCTGCAGATGCCATCTGATCAGCACCTGGGCTGGGGTTTTACCGTGGGCTTCGGCCACCGCGACCACGGTGGGGTCACTCAGCAACGCGCCTTGGCCGAGCGGGCTCCACGCCTCGGTGGCGATACCGAGTTCGGCGTGGACCTCCCGCAACTCCTGCTGCGGGAACCGCGGGTGCAGTTCGATCTGATTCACCGCGGGCACCACCCCGGTGCCGTCCACCAGCGTCCGCAGATGTTCCGGAGCGAAATTGCTGACGCCGATGGACCGCACCCGGCCCTCGTCGCGCAACGCGGCCAGCGCCTTGAACGTCTCGACGAACAGGTTGACCTCGGGCATCGGCCAGTGAATGAGGTAGAGATCCACGTAGTCGACGTCGAGGCGCTTCGCGCTCGCGTCGAAGGCCTTGAGCGCCTTGTCATATCCATGCTCGGCGTTCCACAGCTTTGTGACCAGGAACACATCCTCGCGCGCGACACCGTTGTCGGCGGCGGCCTTGAGGGCCTCACCGACCTGGGTCTCGTTCTGGTATGCCGCGGCGGTGTCGATATGCCGGTACCCCGTCGACAGGGCTGCTTCGACCGCCTGCCGGGTCTGCTCGGCCGGGGTCTGCCAAACTCCCAACCCGACCGTGGGGATGGAATTACCGTCGTTCAGCACCAGCGTGGGATTCGAAAGGCCAGTCATGACGCAAAGTCTGCCAGCACGGCGCAGTCCTAGTCCGTTCCGGTTGAAATTCGCCGCGGCCGCCAGCCGGCTGTCGCTGCCGCTGATGGCGCGGATCCCCGACCCCGTCAAACGGTTGATGCTGGGCCGGCGCTCGATCACCATCGAGGGCAACACGCTGGACACCACCTTGCAGCTGATGCTCAACGCGCAGCGGCTCTCGGGGGTTGACGGCCTCGTCGCCAGCGACGACGTCGACGTCGCCAGGAACCAACTCGACAGCGTCGCGTCGGCCCTGAGCGCTCCGGTCGTCGTCCCGGTGCGCGATTTCACCATCCCGGGGCCCGCGGGTGCGCTCCCCGTCCGGCATTACGCGGCCGAGCCCGGAGCGCCGCTGCTGGTGTTCTTTCACGGCGGCGGATTCGTCGTCGGCAGCCTCGACACCCACGAGGGATTGTGCCGGCGCATCTGCCACGACGCCGGGGTGCACGTCCTGTCGGTCGACTACCGGCTGGCTCCCGAGCACAAGGCACCCGCCGCGGGTGAGGACTGCCTGGCCGCCTACCGCTGGTCGGTCGAACACGTCGGCGAACTCGGTGCCGATCCGCGACGAATCGCCGTCGGCGGGGACAGCGCAGGCGGAAACCTGGCCGCGGTCGTCACCCAGGCCGCTCGCGACACCGGACTGGCCCTGCCAATCCTGCAACTGCTGATCTACCCGATGGTCGACCCGCAGGGCGAGACCGTGTCCCGCACCCTGTTCGCCGACGGCTACTTCCTCACCAAGGCGGATATCGACTGGTTCAACACCCACTACATCGGTGGCGCCGATATTTCGCCGACCGATGTCCGGGTCGCGCCGCTGCGGGCCACCGACCTGTCAGGGCTGTCTCCGGCGTTGGTGCTGACCGCCGGGTTCGATCCGCTGCGCGACGAGGGCGCGGCCTACGGCGCGGCGCTGGCGGCCGCGGGTGTCCCGGTCGACCTGCGCGAGTACGGGTCCCTGACGCACGGGTTCGTCAACTTCTTCCCGCTCGGTGGCGGCAGTGACGTGGCGCTGACCGACCTGACCTCGGCGCTGCGGGCCCACCTGAGCCGGTAGGCTGCACCCGTGGCGAACAAACCGAAGAAGCAGGCCAGCTACGACTTGAAGGCCGCCGACCGTAAGCGCAACCTTCTCGTGCAGATCGGGCTCACCTCGGTCGTGGTGCTCTTCGCGGTGGCCCTGGTGCTCTACATCGTGCTCTCGGGCGAAACGAAGCCCGAAGCCGGTGAGGCCCGCTCGGTGCGCATCGAGTCGAGCACCGTGGTCAAGAAGGACGACGGGATCGAGCCGAAGTTCGTGCTGTCGGTCTACGAGGATCCGCTCTGTCCGCATTGCGGGGCCTTCGAGAAGGCCTTCGGTCCCACTATCAACAAGCTGATCGACGGCGGCGCGATCGCGGTCGACTACTACATGGTCGGCATTCTCGACAGCGCCGGGAACCAGAACTACTCGTCGCGGGCCAGTGGGGCCGCCTACTGCGTCGCGGACGAATCCACCGATGCGTTCCGGCGGTTCCATGGCGCCCTCTATGCCCAGCAGCCCAGCGAGACCGGCGGCGCGTACCCGACCAATGCCCAGCTCATCGAGACCGCCCGCCAGGCCGGCGCCGCGGGCAAGGTGCCCGAGTGCATCGACAAGGGCCGCTACGTCGAGATGGCCTCCGGGATGGCTGCCGCCACCGAGATCAACGCCACGCCGACGGTGCGCATCAACGGTGAGGACTACCAGTACAGCACCCCCGAGGCCCTGGTCGCCAAGGTCAAGGAGATCGTCGGCGACGTCCCGGGGATGCCGTGACCGTTGCCCCTGACGTCGAATCGGCCGAGGTTCCGGCCGAGCGGCGTGGTGTGCGCCGGTCCAGTGCGATCGGCGTGCTCGCCGCCGGCGTGCTGGGGCTCGCCGCCGCCGCGACGCTGACCGTCGAGAAGATCGAGATCCTGATCGACCCGAGCTATATCCCGTCGTGCAGCCTGAATCCGGTGCTGTCCTGCGGTTCGGTGATGACGACCCCGCAGGCCTCGGTGTTCGGGTTTCCCAACTCCCTGCTCGGCATCATCGCCTTCACCGTCGTGCTGGTCACCGGCGTGCTGGCCGTCGCGCGGGTGAACCTGCCGCGCTGGTACTGGACGGGGTTGGCCGTCGGCACCGCGCTGGGCGCCGTGTTCGTGCACTGGCTGATTTTCCAGAGCCTCTATCGCATCGGGGCGCTGTGCCCCTACTGCATGGTCGTCTGGGCGGTGACCATCCCGCTGCTGGTGATCGTCGCGTCGATCGCCCTACGTGCCGATACCGGTGCCGGGGCGGGCGGAGCGCTGTACCAATGGCGGTGGTCGCTGGTGGCGCTGTGGTTCACCGCGGTGCTGCTGATGATCCTGGTTCGTTTTTGGAACTACTGGTCGACGCTGGTGTGATCCTGGCGGCGACGCCGGTGTTACATCCAGGTAACAACACCGAAGTTAGGGTAGCGCCGTGATTTCCAAACTCCTGGTGGCCAACCGCGGCGAGATCGCCATCCGTGCCTTCCGTGCGGCGACCGAGATGAACATCTCGACCGTGGCGGTGTACCCGTTCGAGGATCGCAACTCCTTGCACCGGCTCAAGGCCGATGAGTCCTACCAGATCGGTGACGAGGGCCATCCGGTACGGGCCTACCTGTCGGTCGCGGAGATCATCCGGGTCGCCAAGCATGCCGGTGCGGACGCCGTCTATCCCGGTTATGGGTTCCTGTCGGAGAATCCGGAGCTGGCCTCGGCGTGTGCGGCGGAGGGCATCACGTTTGTGGGTCCGTCGGCGGATGTGCTGGAACTGACCGGCAACAAGGCGCGCGCGATCGCGGCGGCCAAAGAGGCCGGGTTGCCGGTGCTGGCGTCCTCGGAGCCCTCGGACTCGGTCTCCGAACTCGTCGAGGTCTCCAAATCGATGGAGTTCCCGCTGTTCGTCAAGGCGGTCTCCGGGGGTGGCGGGCGCGGTATGCGCCGGGTGGCCGAGGCGTCGGGTCTGGCGGAGGCGATCGAGGCCGCCAGCCGTGAGGCCGAGTCGGCGTTCGGCGATCCGATGGTCTACCTGGAGCAGGCGGTGATCAACCCGCGCCATATCGAGGTGCAGATTCTCGCCGACGGCGTCGGGAATGTGATCCACCTGTTCGAGCGCGACTGCAGTCTGCAGCGCCGCCATCAGAAGGTCATCGAGTTGGCGCCGGCGCCGAATCTGGATCCCGCGGTGCGGGAGAAGATCTGCGCGGACGCCGTGGCGTTGGCCCGCCACATCGACTACTTCTGCGCGGGCACCATCGAATTCCTGCTCGACGAGCGGGGCCACCACGTGTTCATCGAGTGCAACCCGCGCATTCAGGTGGAGCACACGGTGACCGAGGAGATCACCGATGTGGACCTGGTGTCCTCACAGTTGCGGATCGCGGCGGGGGAGACCCTGGCCGATCTCGGCCTGAGCCAGGAGTCGATTCAGATCCGCGGTGCGGCCATGCAGTGCCGGATCACCACCGAGGACCCGGCCAACGGATTCCGCCCCGACACCGGCCGTATCACCGCCTACCGGTCTCCGGGCGGTGCCGGTATCCGCCTGGACGGCGGCACCCACACCGGTGCCGAGATCAGCGCGCACTTCGATTCGATGCTGGTGAAGTTGACGTGCCGCGGCCGGGACTTCACGATGGCCGCCGCCCGCGCGCGGCGCGCGCTGGCCGAGTTCCGGGTGCGCGGGGTGAGCACGAACATTCCGTTCCTGCTCGCGGTGATCGATGATCCGGACTTCCGGGCCGGTCGAGTCACCACGTCGTTCATCGACGAGCGCCCGCAGCTGCTGACCGCGCACACCCCGGCCGACCGTGGCACCAAGATCCTGAACTATCTGGCCGATGTCACGGTGAACAAGCCGCACGGCGAGCGGACCGCAACGGTCTATCCGCAGGACAAACTGCCGGACCTGGACCTGACCACGCCGCCCCCGGCCGGCTCCAAACAGCGGCTGGAGGACCTCGGACCCGCGGGTTTTGCCGCCTGGCTGCGTGATTCGCCCGCGCTCGGGGTCACCGACACCACCTTCCGGGATGCACACCAGTCGCTGCTGGCCACCAGGGTGCGCACCAACGGTCTGCTGCTGGTCGCGCCCTATATCGCGCGGATGACGCCGCAGTTGTTGTCGGTGGAGTGCTGGGGTGGCGCGACCTATGATGTGGCGCTGCGCTTTTTGAAGGAAGATCCGTGGGAGCGGCTGGCCGCGCTGCGTGAGGCGATGCCCAACATCTGTCTGCAGATGCTGCTGCGCGGGCGCAACACCGTGGGTTACACCCCGTACCCGGAACTGGTCACCAAGGCGTTCGTCGACGAGGCCACCGCCACCGGGGTCGATATCTTCCGGATCTTCGACGCGCTGAACAATGTGGACTCGATGCTCCCGGCCATCGACGCGGTGCGCGAGACCGGCACCGCCGTCGCCGAGGTCGCGATGTCCTACACCGGTGACCTCTCGAATCCGGCCGAGGATCTCTACACCCTGGACTACTACCTGCGGCTGGCCGAGCAGATCGTCGAGGCCGGTGCGCATGTGCTGGCGATCAAGGACATGGCCGGGCTGCTGCGCCCGCAGGCCGCCACGAAACTGGTGACCGCGTTGCGGCAGCGGTTCGATCTGCCGATCCATGTGCACACCCATGACACCCCGGGTGGGCAGCTGGCCACCTACCTGGCGGCCTGGACCGCGGGGGCATCCGCGGTGGACGGGGCGTCCTCCCCGCTGGCGGGCACCACGAGTCAGCCCGCACTCTCGGCGATCGTGGCCGCGACCGCGCACACCGAATTCGACACCGGTCTGGACCTGGCCGCGGTGTGCGACCTGGAGCCCTACTGGGAGGCGCTGCGCAAGGTCTACGCCCCGTTCGAGGCCGGGTTGCCGGCGCCGACCGGGCGGGTCTACACCCACGAGATCCCCGGTGGGCAGCTCTCCAATCTGCGCACCCAGGCCGTGGCGCTGGGGTTGGGGGACCGGTTCGAGGACGTCGAGAACGCCTACGCCGGGGCCGATCGGGTGCTGGGTCGGTTGATCAAGGTGACCCCGTCGAGCAAGGTGGTCGGTGACCTGGCGCTGGCGCTGGTCGGCGCCGGTGCCGACGCCGAGGAGTTCGCCGCCGACCCCGACCGCTACGACATCCCCGACAGCGTGATCGGATTCCTGCGCGGTGAACTCGGCGACCCGGCCGGAGGCTGGCCGGAACCGTTGCGCACCAAGGCGTTGACCGGTCGGGCGGCAGCCAAAGCCGAGCAGGCGTTGTCGGCCGAGGACGAGACGGTGCTGGCCCAGCCCGGAACCAAGCGCCAAGCCGTCCTGAACCGGCTGCTGTTCCCCGGTCCGACAAAGGAATTCGAGGCCCACCGGGACCAGTACGGTGACACCTCGCGGCTCAGTGCCAACCAGTTCTTCTACGGTCTGCGCCAGGGCGAGGAGCACCGGGTCTTCCTGGAGCGCGGCGTCGAGTTGCTGATCGGGCTGGAGGCGATCTCCGATGCCGACGAGCGCGGGATGCGCACGGTGCTGTGCATCATCAACGGCCAGCTGCGCCCGGTCCTGGTGCGCGACCGCAGCATCGCCAGCGATATCGCCGCCGCGGAGAAGGCCGACCGGGCCAACCCCGACCATGTCGCCGCGCCGTTCGCCGGTGTGGTCACCGTCGGCGTGCAGACCGGCGACAAGGTCGAGGCCGGACAGACCATCGCCACCATCGAAGCCATGAAGATGGAAGCCGCCATCACCGCACCCAAGGCCGGCACCATCGAGCGCATCGCCGTGACCGGCACCGCCCAGGTGGAGGGCGGGGACCTGCTGGCAGTGGTGACAACCTGACCCGGATCGTCGCCGGACAGTTCAAGGGACGCCGAATCTCGGTGCCCGCGAGCGGAACCCGTCCGACCACCGACCGGGTGCGGGAGTCGTTGTTCAACCTGCTGCAGGCGCGGATGGACCTCGACGGGATCGCGGTGCTCGATCTGTACGCCGGCTCCGGTGCGCTCGGGCTGGAAGCGCTGTCGCGCGGCGCCTCGTCGGCGCTGCTGGTGGAATCCGATCGTCGTGCCGCCGCAGTGATCGACGCCAACATCGCCGCGCTCGGCGCCGAGGGCGCGGTGGTGCGGCGCAGCCCGGTCGACAAAGTGGTGCAGGGCAACGCGAGCCGTCCGGTCGACCTGGTCTTCGCCGATCCGCCGTACGAGGTGAAGGCCGCCGCGATCGAGCGCGTGCTGGCCGCCCTGCTTGCGCACGGGTGGGTGCGCCCGGGCACGCTCGCGGTGATCGAGCGCCCGGCGGCCGGCCCGGGACTGACCTGGCCGCACGGGTGGGAGGCCGACGGGGAGCGCCGGTACGGTGACACCCGATTGGAGTTCGGCGTCATCGCGTAGCGTCTTCGTCCATGAGTGGCGCTGTATGTCCCGGATCATTCGACCCCGTCACCCTCGGTCATCTCGATGTCTTCGAGCGGGCGGCCGCCCAGTTCGACGAGGTCGTGGTGGCCGTGCTGGTGAACCCGAACAAGAAGGGGATGTTCAGTGCCGACGAGCGCATCGAACTGATCCGCGAGTCGACGACGCACCTGGCGAATCTGCGCGTCGAGTCCGGCTCCGGCCTGGTGGTCGACTTCGCCAAGCAACGGGGCCTCACCGCCATCGTCAAGGGCCTGCGCACCGGCACCGACTTCGAGTACGAGCTGCAGATGGCACAGATGAACAAGCATGTCGCCGGCGTGGACACCTTCTTCGTCGCGACCACACCGCAGTATTCGTTCGTGTCGTCCTCGCTGGCCAAGGAGGTCGCGCAGCTCGGCGGCGACGTGGCCGACCTGTTGCCCGCGCCGGTGAACGCGCGGCTGCGCGAGAAGCTCAAGGGCTGAGAGCTCCGCCCCGTCACGGCACTGTTACGCGACACACCGACCGGGAAAGCCGAGTCACAGGCGTAACACCAGGCACACTGGTCACTAACAACTACGCCTGGAGGGTGTTGCCGTGTATCGAGTGTTTGAGGCGCTTGACGAACTCAGCGCAATCGTGGAAGAGGCCCGTGGCGTGCCGATGACGGCCGGGTGCATGGTGCCGCGCGGCGATGTTCTGGAACTGCTCGACGACATCAAGGACGCCATCCCGGGTGAGCTCGACGACGCCCAGGACGTGCTGGATGCCCGCGACGCGATGCTGAATGAGGCCAAGGACCACTCGCAGTCCATGGTGGCCACGGCGTCGGCAGAGGCCGACTCCATGGTCAACCACGCCCGCGGCGAGGCCGATCGCCTGCTGGCCGACGCGAAGTCCCAGGCCGACCGGATGGTCGCCGAGGCGCGTGCGCACAGCGAGCGGATGGTCGCCGAGGCCCGCGAGGAAGCCGGCCGCATCGCGTCGACCGCCAAGCGCGAGTACGAGGCCACCACCGGCCGCGCCAAGGCCGAGGCCGACCGTCTGATCGAGAACGGCAACATCTCCTATGAGAAGGCGGTGCAGGAAGGCATCAAGGAGCAGCAGCGCCTGGTGTCGCAGACCGAGATCGTGCAGACCGCCACCAGTGAGGCCACCCGGCTGGTCGACACCGCGCACGCCGAGGCCGACCGGTTGCGCGGCGAATGCGATATCTACGTCGACAGCAAGCTCGCCGAATTCGAGGACTACCTCAACGGCACGCTCCGTTCGGTGAGCCGTGGCCGCCACCAGCTGCGCACTGCAGCCGGGACACACGACTACGCAACCCGGTAGCCCACCCGGGCAGCCCTCAAAGCTGGCCGTGCCGGGGCGGTTTCGTCCCCGACAGGGTGTAGCGGCCGATGTGCTGCAGCTTCCAGCGGGTAGCGTCGTGCAGCGTGTGGGTGCGGGCGTCGCGCCAGTAGCGCGACAGGTTTGCCGCACCGGACGCACTGCGGGTGCCGCCCAGTTCGAACAGCGCGCTCGACGCCTCCAGCGACGCCCGCGCGGCCGCCACCTTGGCTACTCCGACGGCCACCGAAGCCGCGGCGGCGCGCTCGGAGTCGAGGTCGGTGGCGGCGGCATCGACGGCACGACCGGCCTCGGCCAGCAGCGCCTGAGCGCCACGGACCGTGACGGTGAGCTCACCGGCCAGCTGCACAACCGTCGGATCATCGGCGGCGGTATCCACCCCTGCCTCGAAATGCGGGCGTGCCTTGCCGACCTGCCGGACGCCTTCGGCCAGCGCGGCGGTGGCGATCCCGACATCGAGTGCGGCGTGCAACAGTTGGGCCCGCGCCCCGTACACACTGGGCGCGCCGAAGATCGGGGTGAACGCCACCACCCGCTCGGCCGGCACCCGCACCCCGTCGAGGGTGACGGTGCCCGAGGCGGTGGTGCGCTGTCCCATCCCGTCCCAATCGTCGACGACCTCCAATCCCGCGGTGCCGGCGGGCACGAAGGCCAGCGCCTTCGGGGTCGACGATGTGGGGGTGTCGCCGGGACGCCCGGGCACCGACGCCCGAACGATCACCCAGTCGGCGAACAGGGCGCCGGTGCAATAGTATTTGCGACCCTCCAGCAGGTAGTGCTCACCGTCGCGCACCAACGTGGTGGCGTCCACGTCGACCGGATATGGTCCTCTTTCGGACTGGGCGTTGGCGAAAAGCGCACCCTGCATGACCTTTTCGTAGAAGAACGCCTGTTGGGTCGCGGTGCCCTGAAGTCGCAGCGCTTCCAGGAAGGTGTAGTGCGAATGCGGGATCTGTGCCAGCGACGGGTCGCCGTGCGCCAGCAGGCGGAACACTTCGGCCAGTACCGACGCCGGTGCGGCGAGGCCGCCGTGTGCGACCGGAACCGACAGCGTCAGCAGCCCGGAGTGTTTCAGCGCCCGCACCTGAGCGTGTGGCAACACGCGGTCGCCATCGCGTGCCGCCGCTCCCTCGGCGAACGTTGCAGAGAGTTCGGCGGCCACCGCCAACGCATGGTCGATATCGGCGATGTTCGCCGCACGGGTCGCGATCGCAGATAGCCGTCGAGTCACCTCGGGATCATGCCCTGCGCACCGCGGCCCGGGCACCCGTTGGGCTCAGTGGGATTCTATCGAGCGAGGAACCGCGCCAGGCTGTCGTCGAGTTCCTCCCACCAGGTGGAACTGGGTATCGGCCCGACCGTTCCGGTACACGGCGAGGCGAACGACTTGTCGCGGTAGCCGGTGATGCTCTCGTCCTTGTCGTGCTCCCAGGTGACGAAGTGCCTGCGCACCATGTCGAGATCGAACGCCGGGTAGTCGGTGAGCGCCATCAGATCCCGCACGTAGGCGGTCTGGAAATCGATCTGCTCCATGACGGTGTCGACGGCGGCATACATGGTCAGCCACGCGTCGACATCATCGGCCATCGCCTCGGCGGTGGGCAGCGGCAACCGGCCCAGCACGACGTCACGCGCGACGAACGCCTGCGCGTCGAACATGTTGAAGGTGTAGTACTGGTCCTGCATGCCCAGGTACAGCAGCTTCGGGTTGGCCGTGGACACCACGCCCTTGTACAGCCCGGCCGGATACAGATTGTTCGCGGTCACCAGTCGCAGATCGGGGTCGATGAACGGGAAGTGGTGCTGGTATCCGGTGCACAGGATGATCGCGTCGACATCGCGACGGGTGCCGTCGGCGAAGTGCGCGGTCCGACCCTCGAGATGCCGCAGCGCAGGAACCTCGGTGATGCCCTCGGGCCAGCCGAAACCCATCGGCGCGTTGCGGTAGGCGATCGTGATGGACGCGGCGCCGTACTTCAGGGACTGCAGCGCAATGTCTTCGGCCGAATAGCTGCTGCCCAGGATCAGCAGGTTCTTCCCGGCGAACTCGACGGCATCCCGGAAGTCGTGCGAGTGCAGGATGCGGCCCGGGAAGGATTCGAACCCGGGATACTCCGGCACGTAGGGCATCGAGAAGTGTCCGGTCGCGACGATCACGTGGTCGAAGGTCTCGGTGCGCAGCACGCCGGGGCCGTTCTCCCATGATTCGACCGTGACACTGAACGTGTCCGCCTCATAGCTGATCTCGCGCACGGCGGTGTCGAATTGGATGAACTGGCGCACATTGCTCTTCTTGGCCCGCCCGACGATGTAGTCGTAGAGCACCTCGCGTGGCGGGAACGACGGGATCGGCCCGCCGAAGTGCTCATCGAAGCTGTAGTCGGCGAACTCCAGGCACTCCTTGGGACCGTTGGACCACAGGTAGCGATACATGCTGCCGTGCACAGGATCTCCGTGGGCGTCCAACCCCGTGCGCCAGGTGTAGTTCCACAGCCCGCCCCAGTCGCTCTGCTTCTCGAAGCACACCACCTCGCCGATGTCGACGCCGCCCTGGCGGGCCTGCTCGAAGGCGTGCAACTGGGCCAGCCCGCAGGGGCCGGCGCCGATCACGGCGGTTCTGGTCATCGTGGTCTCCTCAAGGACGTCATGATCGAGGGCGGGTCTTGTCGGGGTCGTAGAAGGGGAAGGTCGTCACGGTGGCGCCGATGCGCTTGCGGTATCCGTCGAGCTTGCCGATCTCCACCCGGGTGCCGGGCTCGGTGTGTTGGATGGCCATGCGGCACAACGCGATGCTGGTGCCCAGAATCGGTGAGCGCACACCGCTGGTAATCACGCCGACCTGGACGCGACCGATGTGCACACCGTCTCCGTGCGCGGCGGTCTCGTTGCCGTCGAGCCGAAGGCCGACCAGCGCCCGCTGCGGGTGCGCCTTGCGTTCGACAAGTGCCGCGCGGCCGACGAAATCGTCGGACTTGGACTTCAGCGGGACGGTGAACCCGATACCGGCTTCGAACGGGTCGATCTGATCGTCGAACTCGTGACCCGCCGCGATCAGGCCCGACTCGACGCGCAGCATCTCCAGCGCCTCCATCCCCAACGGCACCAGGCCGTGCGGCTCACCGGCCAGCCACACGGCGTCCCAGAGGGTTTCGGCGTCACGGGGGTGCACCCACAGCTCATAGCCGAGTTCCCCGGAGTACCCGGTGCGCGACACCAACAGCGCAATCCCGTCGGGACCCCCGAGGCGGCCGATCAGGAACCGGAACCATCCCAGGTCACCCAGGTCGGGCTGGGTCGGCGCAGACCAGATCAACCCGGCAAGCACGTCACGACTGGCCGGCCCCTGCACGGCGATGTTGTGCATCTGGTCGGTGGAGTCCTTGATCCATACCTGGTGCAACCCGAGCCGTTCGGCCTGGGTGCGTAACCAGAGTCCGTCGTGCGGGTCACCGCCGATGAACCGAAAATTGGTGTCGCTCAGCCGCAGCACCGTGCAGTCGTCGATGACACCGCCGGACTCGGTGCACATCGCCGAGTACACCACCTGCCCGCGGGACAGCCGCCGGATATCGCGGGTCAACGTGGCCTGCAGCAGGGCTTCGGCGTCGGGGCCGGTGACCTCGAACTTGCGCAGCGCCGAAAGATCCATCACCGCGACACGTTCCCGACACGCCCAGTACTCCTGCTGCGGTCCGTGACTGTCAAAGCTGTTGGGCAGCCAGTAGCCCTGGTACTCGGTGAAATTGGAGGTCAGTGCACCGGTCCTGGCCGCGAATGCGGTGGGCTTGGTCAGCACGGGTTCGGAGTCCGGGGTCAGTCGGTGTCCCACCGCCACAGAGAACCTCCTGGTGGAGTCGTAGACGCGGATGTGGATGTCGGTGGGTGTCCAGCCGTTGGCGGGGTCGATATCGTCCGGGCAGGCCGACGATGCGCACACCAGGTCGGTGCAGGCCCGCAGCATCACGTAATCGCCGGGCCGCGACCACGGCTCATCGGACGTCAGCTGATGCGCGGCGTCGAAGGCCGTGTTGTAGAACAGGTTCAGCGCCGGCCAGCCGGTGCGGGCGGACACCCCGAACCGCGACAGCGTGGCATTGAAGTTGTCGGTGCAGTTGACATGCCCGGGGTATCCGAAATCGGCGTAGTACTTGGCGGTGCAGGCCAGCGCGAAGGTGTCGTGCCTGCCCACGGTGTCGCGGACCACCTCGACGAGGGGCTGTGCCCGGCCGTCGAAGAACTTGCCGAACAGCCCGGGCTGTGGGTACGCGCCGCCGCCGATGGTGCGGGTGGTGGTGGCGTCCAGACCGTACTCGCGGCCGGCGACGAGACCGCGGGCATCGAAGGCCAGGAAATCGGAACACTGCCGGCCCTGCACATCGATGATCTGGACGAACTGCCCGGCCCGGATCTCATAGGACGACGCGGTGCAGGCATCGATGCGCATGTCCCATAGGGGTTCGGCCAGCGGTGCGGGCAGCTCCCGTTGCCCGACAGGCATCGGGCGGGCCCGGTGCACGTCGACCATCACCTCCGACGGCGGATTCGGTTCGTCGACCGAAATGTCCATCGGGTCAGCGGGCGCGGCGATCAGCACCACCGCATCGCCGTCGACGGCGAAGCCGAGCCGGGAACCAGCTGCGGAGTCGGTGTCGAACAACCGGGTGGCCCGGGCCCGGTCCTGGTCGACGTGGCGGGACAGCAGCGCCAGGATGCGCCCGGCGGCGTAGCCGTTCTCATCCGGTCCGGCCACCAGGCTGCGCAGCACGGTGGCGGGGGAGTCCGGTGCCGATGGACAGACGGCCCGGGGATCGGCGGCGAGCACCGTCATCTCCACGGGTTGACGCCCGTACCGGTCGATCACCTCGAAGCGGTCGCCACCGGTGACCGTCACCGCGACGACCGCGCCGGGTGCCACCCGAAATCGTTCGATCATGCCGGGTTCCGGCGGCGGGATCAGGGGGCGAACGACCGGTAGCCGACGTAGAACGCCAGCGCATGGTCCGGGGTGGAGAACAGGATGCGCGACCCTTTCGGAAAGAAGATCGCGTCCTTGGCCCGCGCGATCTGCACCTGGCCGGTGTCCGGGTTCTCCAACCGGAATTCGCCTTCGAGGACGACCTTCATCTCGTCGTAGGCGTAGTAATAGTCAAGCGGCGCATCGGTATTGCGCAGCTCGAAGTAGCCCGAACACATGGGCACGCCGTCGGGGTTGGCGTAGACATCATCGATGAAACCCTCGGTTCCCGGGTACTGCTCGAGGGACATCTGCGGAAGGGACTCCCAGAAACCCGAGGTCACCTGAAAGATGGGCGCGGCCGTACTCGTCACAGAACCTCCATCATGATCTCTCACATGAAACAACGTCTGATGTGAGGAAACCATGCGGGGATTTCCGCGAGATTACGCCGAGGTGCCTGTGCCGTTAGCGCGTCGATCCGACGAACGGAATCGAGACACCGGGCGCTGTCGGCGAATCCGTGGATCCCACATTGAACAGGCCGCGCTGCCGCAGGATCGGCACCACGCCCTCACCGAACCAGAACAGTTCCTCCAGGTGCGGGTAGCCGGAGAAGATGAACTCGTCGATACCGATCGCGGCGTACTCGGCGATCCGGTCGGCCACCTCGGAATGACTGCCCACCAGCGCGGTGCCCGCCCCGCCGCGCACCAGCCCGACCCCGGACCACAGGTTCGGCGCGATCTCCAAACTGCGCGCGTCACTCCAGGTTCCGTCCGCCCGGTTGGCTTCGTGCAGCGCCAGCATCCGTCGCTGGCCCTCGGACTGGCTGCGCGCCAGACCCGCCTGGGCGGCCTGCACGGTCTCCTCGTCCAACGCACCGACCAGCTTGTCGGCCTGCGCCCACGCCTCTTGTGCGGTGTCCCGGGAGATGGTGTGCAGCCGGATACCGAAGCGCACCGTGCGCCCCTGCGCGGCGGCTTCCGCGCGGATCCAGGCGATCTTCTCGGCGACCGCAGCGGGCGGCTCACCCCAGGTGAGGTACACATCGGCATGGCGCGCGGCGACCGGACCGGCGGCCGCGGAACTGCCCCCGAAATACAGCGGTGGCACCGGATTGGGCGGCACCGCCAGGGCGGCCTGCTCGACCTTGACGTACTCGCCGTCCAGGCTGACCGTCTCACCGGCCCACAGTCGGCGCACCACCTCGAGGAACTCGTCGGCGCGGGCGTAGCGGGCATCCTTGTCCAGATGGTCACCGAAGGCGCGCTGTTCGTGCGCCTCACCCCCGACGACGACGTTGAGCAAGAGGCGTCCGGGGGCGTGCCGGGCGAAGGTGGCGGCCATCTGCGCCGACAGCGTCGGGCTCACCAGCCCCGGCCGGAACGCCACCAGGAACGCCAATGCGGTGGTCTCGCGCGCCAGCAGGGCGGCGGTGACGAACGCGTCCTCGCACCAGGCGCCGGTCGGGATGAGCGCACCGGTGAAGCCGAATTGCTCGGCGGCGCGCACGATGGAGGCCAGGTAGTCGATGGACGCCTCGCGGTCACCGCTGGCGGCACCGGCCGCAGTGCCGTGCCCGCCGCCGACAATCAACCGGCTGTCGCCGTAGGTGGGCAGAAACCAGTGCAACTTCACGGTCACGTATACATCCTTTACGCAGCAAGCCGACGTGTGGTCCTGAGTATCGGCCCGCAACGCGGTCACCGGCGCCCGCTCGGCCGGCCACCGCGCGACAGCACCGCCCTCACCGGCTACGGCGCGGTGGCGGACTTAAAAATCTCGGTGATCGGCGTCGGGGCGGCGGCTGAGCATCCGCGCCGAAGTAGAATCGCGCTCATGGCTGGCAAAAATCCCCTCGCGATCGACATCTCGCGGCTGGGTCGTCGGCCGGGCTCGATGATCGAGGTGCACGAGACGGTGCCATCGCCGTCGCGCATCGGTCTGGACCTGATCCGCATCGAACAGGGCGCCCCGCTCGAGCTGGACCTGCGCATCGAATCGGTTTCCGAGGGCGCGCTGGTCACCGGCACCGTCAGCGGGCCCGCCACCGGCGAATGCGTGCGTTGCCTGGAGCCGGTCGGCGACGAGGTGTCCATCGACATCACCGAACTGTTCGCCTACCCGGGTAGCACCACCGAAGCGACCACCGAGGAAGACGAGGTCGGACACGTCGTCGATGACCGCGTCGACATCGAGCAGTCCATTGTCGATGCCGTCGGACTGGTGTTGCCCTTCGCGCCGTTGTGCCGTGAAGACTGTGCCGGGCTCTGCCCGGACTGCGGTGTCGCGCTGGTAGACGCCGAGCCGGGGCACGCGCACGACAAGATCGACCCGCGCTGGGCGAAGCTGGCCGCGCTGAAGGACCAAGCCGGAGACGGCAGTGACGGCTGAGCGCGACTCCCTGATCGAAGCGCTGGGCGTGCGGTTGCCCGATGATCTGCTCACCATCGCCCTGACGCACCGCAGTTACTCCTACGAGAACGGTGGCCTGCCCACCAACGAGCGCCTGGAGTTCCTCGGCGACGCCGTGCTGGGCCTCACCATCACCGAGGAGCTCTACCACCGCCATCCCGAGCGGCCCGAAGGTGATCTGGCCAAGCTGCGCGCCAGCATCGTCAACACCCAGGCCCTCGCCGACGTCGGGCGCAAATTGGGTCTCGGCAACCACCTGCTGCTGGGCAAGGGCGAAGAGAGCTCCGGGGGAGCCGACAAATCCAGCATCCTCGCCGACGGTGTCGAATCCCTCCTGGGCGCCATCTATCTGGATCAGGGCAACGCTGTCGCCCGGGAGGCGATCCTGCGGCTGTTCAGCGATCTGCTCGACACCGCACCGACACTCGGTGCCGGGCTGGACTGGAAGAGCAGCCTGCAGGAGCTGTCCGTCGCACGCGGGCTGGGCCCGCCGAGCTACACCGTGAGCGCGCAAGGGCCGGACCACGACAAGGAATTCACCGCGATCGTC
This sequence comes from Mycobacterium adipatum, assembly GCF_001644575.1. Lineage (NCBI taxonomy): Bacteria > Bacillati > Actinomycetota > Actinomycetes > Mycobacteriales > Mycobacteriaceae > Mycobacterium > Mycobacterium adipatum. The sequence continues at coordinate 4,238,657 of NZ_CP015596.1, read as the reverse complement.
ATCGTCGCCGAACGCGAGTACGGGCGCGGTGTGGGACGCACCAAGAAAGAGGCGGAGCTGAAGGCGGCTGCCGCGGCGTGGAGCGCCATCGACGCCTCGGGCAGTGACGAGACCGGGGATGCCGGAACTTCCTGAGGTCGAGGTGGTGCGGCGGGGTTTGGCCGCGCACGTCCTGGACCGCACCATCACCGACGTCGAGGTACTGCATCCGCGTGCGTCTCGCCGGCACCTGGCCGGTTCGATCGACCTTGCCGCCCGGCTGCGCGGCAACACCATCACCGGCACCGGCCGGCGCGGAAAATACCTGTGGCTCACCATGTCCAGTGGTGACGCGCTCGTCGTGCACCTGGGCATGAGCGGGCAGATGCTGCTCGGGCCGGTGCCCAACCCGTCACATCTGCGCATCACCACCATGCTCGACAACGGCATGACGATGAACTTCGTCGACCAGCGGACATTCGGGGGTTGGATGCTCACCGATCTGGTGACCATCGACGGCACCGAGCTGCCCGAACCCGTCGCGCATATCGCACGTGACCCGCTGGACCCCGATTTCAACCGCGACGGCGTGGTGACGGTGTTGCGGCGCAAGCATTCCGAGATCAAGCGCCAACTGCTCGACCAGACGGTGGTCTCCGGGATCGGCAACATCTACGCCGACGAGGCGCTCTGGCGGGCCAAGATCAACGGCGCCCGGTTGGCGTCGGCGTTGACCAAGCGGCAGCTCGCCGAGGTGCTCGACGCCGCCAAAGCGGTGATGACCGGGGCGCTGAGCCAGGGCGGCACCTCCTTCGACTCGCTGTATGTCAACGTCAACGGCGAATCCGGGTACTTCGAGCGCTCGCTGGAGGCCTACGGGCGCGTCGATCAGGCGTGCCGACGGTGTGGTGCGGTGATGCAGCGAGACAAGTTCATGAACCGCTCGTCCTACTACTGCCCGAAATGCCAACCGCGGCCGCGTATTCGGCGCGTGGCTATCGCTGACTGAACTCCACCGCGGCGGACATGCACACTTTCCACTCGCCGGATTCCTTGCGGAAGTAGGCGGTGTCGAACGGGCCGCCGCCATTCATCTTCGCCGACGCGACATCCCCTTTGACTGTGATATCGGTGGCGGTGATCTCGGTGGTCGGGGCACCCTGCGGTACGTCGATGCCCTCCAGGATGTCGCCGAGTTCCCCGAGGGCGCCGAACATCCCGGCCTCGGCGGCGCAGAAGTACTGGCCCAGCTCGGAGAACTTACCGGTGTTGCCGGCGGCGCTGAAGTCCTCGACGAGCTGCTGGATCTGGGCTTCGTCGGTGGACACCAGGATCTGATCGCCGGACCGCAACAGGAACACCCCGCCGACCACCAGCGCCGCCACGATCAGCAGGCTCGCCAGGCCACCGAGTAGCCACCAGGTGCCGTTGCTCTTCTTCGGCGGCTGCGCCGGGTAACCGTACGGGTATCCCGGGGGCGGAGCGCCGTAGCCGTAGGGCTGCTGGTTGTAGGGCTGCTGGCGGTACGGCTGTGCCGGGGCGGGCGTGTCATACGCCGGGTACTCATAGGCCTGCGGCTGCTGCTGGGGATCCCACGAGCCCTGCTGGTGCGGACCCCAGGGTTCTGGCGGCCCCGGCTGTTGCGGGGGGTAGTACGTCACGGCGTCGGCTCCTCAGTGGTGTGGTTCAACACTAACGCGCGGCTCCGTAGACTCGCCGGAATGACGGAACTGTGGGTCGAGCGGACCGGCGTGCGCCGCTACACCGGGCGCAGCACGCGCGGCGCCGAGGTACTGGTCGGGTCAGAGGACGTCGAGGGCGTATTCACCCCGGGTGAGCTGATGAAGATCGCGCTGGCCGCGTGCAGCGGGATGAGCAGTGACGCACCGTTGCGCCGCCGCCTCGGCGACGATTACGCCACCACCATCCGGGTGTCCGGGGCGGCCGACCGCGAGCAGGAGCGCTATCCGCTGCTCGCCGAGACCCTCGAGGTCGATCTGTCCGGGATGTCCGAGGACGAGGTGAAGCGGCTGCTGACCGTCGTCGAACGCGCCATCGACCAGGTCTGCACCGTCGGGCGCACCCTGAAGTCGGGCACCGAGGTGACCTTCGAGGTGAACAACGTTGGCTGACGCCGGCCCGGATCAGCCGGTGCGGCTTAGCGCCTACGTGCACGGCAATGTGCAGGGCGTGGGTTTCCGCTGGTGGACGCGGTCCCGCGCGCTGGAGCTGGGGCTCACCGGGTACGCGTCCAACCGGCCTGACGGGCGGGTGCACGTGGTGGCCCAGGGCCCTCGGCCGGACTGTGAGCGGCTGCTGGACCACCTGAAATCCGGGCAGACACCGGGCACGGTGGACGCGGTGATGGCCGATTGGCTCCCGGTGGGCGACCCGATCGACGGCTTCAGCGAACGTTAACCCGCGCGGCGGTAGGGTTTCACCTCGTGCATCTCAAGAGTCTGACGCTGAAGGGCTTCAAGTCCTTCGCCGCGCCCACGACTCTGCGCTTCGAACCCGGCATCACCTGCGTGGTCGGGCCCAACGGATCCGGTAAATCCAACGTCGTCGATGCCCTGACCTGGGTGATGGGCGAACAGGGTGCCAAAACGCTGCGCGGCGGCAAGATGGAAGACGTCATCTTCGCCGGTACCTCCTCGCGCGCGCCGCTGGGCCGCGCCGAGGTCACGCTGACCATCGACAACTCCGACAACGCGCTGCCCATCGAGTACAACGAGGTGTCGATCACCCGCCGGATGTTCCGCGACGGCGCCGGGGAGTACGAGATCAACGGCAGCAGTTGCCGCCTGATGGACGTGCAGGAGCTGCTCAGCGACTCCGGCATCGGCCGGGAAATGCACGTCATCGTCGGGCAGGGCAAGCTCTCGGAGATCCTGGAGTCGCGCCCCGAGGACCGGCGCGCCTATATCGAGGAAGCCGCCGGGGTGCTCAAGCACCGCAAGCGCCGGGAAAAGGCCGTCCGCAAGCTCGACTCGATGCAGGCCAACCTGGCGCGGCTCACCGATCTGACCACCGAGCTGCGTCGCCAGCTCAAACCGCTGGGCCGCCAAGCCGAGATGGCGCGCCGTGCCCAGACCATCCAGGCCGACCTGCGCGACGCCCGGTTGCGGCTGGCCGCCGATGACTTGCTGACCCGCCAGACCGAGTTCAACGACACCAACCAGGCCGAGACGACGCTGCGCCGCGAGCACGACGACGTGACCACCCGGTTGGAGGCTGCCACCGTCGAGCTGGCCGCCCACGAGGCGGCGGTCGCCGAGCTGACCGAACGTGCCGAGGCGGCGCAGCAGACCTGGTTCCGGTTGTCCGCGCTGGCCGAACGGGTCAGCGCGACCGTGCGGATCGCCAATGATCGCACCCAGCTGCTCGACGCCGAACCCGAGACGGATGCCGGCCGGGACCCGGATGCCCTGGAGGCCGAGGCCGACGAGGTTGCCGCCCGCGAGCAGGAGCTGCTGGCCGAGTTGGAGGCCTCGCGGGAAGCCCTGGAATACGCCCGCGCCGAACTGGCCGAGCGCGAACGCGTCGCGGCCGACGCCGAGCAGGCGCACCGGGCGGCCGCGCGCGCCGAGGCCGACCGGCGCGAGGGGCTGGCCCGGCTGTCCGGTCAGGTCGACACCATGCGCACCCGGGTGGAGTCCACCGACGACGAGGTGACGCGGCTCTCGGCCCGGATCGAGGAGGCTGCGGCCCGGTTGCAGCTGGCCCAAGCCGAATTCGAGACGGTACAGGCCCGCGTCGGTGAACTCGACGAGGGCGAGGTCGGTCTCGACGATCAACACGACCGATCGGTCACCGCGCTGCGCACCGCCGACGAACGGGTGGCCGAGCTCCAGGCCGCCGAGCGTGCGGCCGAGCGCCAGGCCGCCTCACTGCACGCCCGCATCGATGCGCTGTCGGTGGGTCTGGAACGCAAGGACGGTGCGGCCTGGCTGTCGGAAAACCACGGTGGTACAGGGCTTTTCGGTTCGGTGGCCAAGCTGGTGCGGGTACGCGCCGGCTACGAGGTCGCGGTGGCGACGGTGCTCGGCCCGGCGGCCGACGCGTTGGCCGCCGAGAATGTCGGCGCCGCACGCGCCGCCGTGGCCGCGCTGAAGGAGGCCGACGGCGGGCGGGCGTCGATCCTGCTCGGCGACTGGCCGATTCAGCAGGCATACGACGGCGAGGCGCTCCCCGCCGGCGGGCAGTGGGCGGTCGATCTGGTCGAGGCGCCCGAACGGCTGCGCGGCGCGATCAGCGCCTTGCTGGCCGGGGTGGCGGTGGTGGATGACCTGTTGGCGGCGCTGAATCTGGTGGCCGAACGTCCGCAATTGCGCGTCGCGACCACCGATGGTGATCTGGTGGGGGCAGGCTGGGTCAGCGGCGGTTCGGACCGCAAGGTGTCGACACTGGAGATCGCGTCCGAAATCGAGAAGGCCCGAACGGAACTCGCGACCGTAGAGCGTCAGGCCGGTGAGCTGACGGCCGCCTTGGCCGGTGCCAAGGAGGAGCAGGCGGCCCGCCAGGATGCGGCCGAGCAAGCGCTGGCCGCGCTGAACGAATCCGACGCGGCGATCTCGTCGATCTACGAGCAGCTGGGCCGGCTGGGCCAGGAGTCGCGGAACGCCGAGGCCGAATGGCAACGGTTGATGAAGCAACGCGCCGAGCTGGAGGCCGGGCGGACGGCGGCCGTCGAGGAACTGACCGAACTGGAGACCCGGCTGCACAACGCGCAGCAGGCGCCGATGTTCGAGGTCGATGACACCGAGGACCGCCAGGAGTTCACGTCGGCCGCGGAGATCGCGCGCGCCACCGAGGTGGAGGCCCGGCTGGCGGTGCGCACCGCGGAGGAGCGTGCGAATGCCGTTCGGGGACGGGCGGATTCGCTGCGGCGTTCCGCTGCGGCCGAACGTGAGTCACGGTTGCGGGCGGCCCGGGCCCGGGAGGCTCGTGAGCACGCCGCGACCGTCGCGATTGCTGTCGCCGAGTCCGGACGGCTGGTCGCAGCCCGGTTGGCCGCGGCCGTGGCCGCAGCTTCGCGCACTCGCGATCAACTGTCCGCCGAGCGCAGTCAACGCTCCGATGCGCTGAACCGGGCGCGCACCGAGGTCAACGAACTGGGCGCCCGGATTACCGCGCTCACCGATTCGCTGCACCGCGACGAGGTCGCCAAAGCCCAAGCGGCACTGCGCATCGAGCAGCTGGAACAGCACGCGCTGGAGCAGTTCGGTTTGGCAGCAGCGGATTTGATCGCCGAGTACGGGCCGGATGTGCCGCTGCCGCCGACCGAGTTGGAGATGGCCGAGTACGAGCAGGCGCGCGAACGCGGGGAACAGGTCACCGCGCCGGCGCCGATGCCGTTCGACCGGCCCACCCAGGAGCGGCGGGCAAAGAAGGCCGAACGTGAGCTCAACGAGTTGGGTCGGGTCAATCCGCTGGCGCTGGAGGAGTTCGCGGCCCTGGAGGAGCGCTACAACTTCCTGTCCACTCAGCTGGAGGATGTGAAGGGCGCCCGCAAGGACCTGATGGACGTGATCGAGGATGTGGATGCCCGCATCCTGACGGTGTTCACCGAGGCCTACGCCGACGTGGAGCGTGAATTCACCCAGGTGTTCGCGTCGCTGTTCCCCGGCGGTGAGGGACGGTTATTGCTGACCAACCCCGACGACCTGCTGACCACGGGCATCGAGGTCGAGGCGCGACCACCGGGCAAGAAGGTCAAGCGGCTGTCGCTGCTGTCCGGCGGGGAGAAGTCGTTGACGGCGGTGGCGATGCTGGTCGCGATCTTCCGGGCACGCCCGTCGCCGTTCTACATCATGGACGAGGTCGAGGCCGCGCTGGACGATGTGAACCTGCGTCGGCTGCTCGGGCTGTTCGAGCAACTGCGGGAGAAGTCCCAGCTGATCGTCATCACCCACCAGAAGCCCACGATGGAGATCGCCGACGCGCTGTACGGCGTGACGATGCAGGGTGACGGCATCACGCAGGTGATCTCGCAACGGATGCGCGGGCAGGATCTGGCCACCACCGGCTGATTTTGGTGCCGTTACGCGGTCGGGGCTCCGGTATCGTTTTTGGGGTCGGAGGGGGTTGTTGTGACGCTTGAACCGTTGAAGGTGGACGCCGAGTTGCTCGGCGCGGCCGGGCAGCGGCTGTTGTCCGCCGCCCAGGGTCTTCCGGACGCGCCGGAACCGTTCACGCCGTCCTATGGCTCCGATGCGCTGTCGCAGGCGTTGGCCGCCGATGTACCCAAGGCCGAGACACCGATCATCGAGGGTCTGCCGCCGATGAAACAGGCCGCCATCGGCACCGCGGAGTCCGTCGTCGAAGCGGCCCGTCGGTATCTCAGTACCGACTCCCACCTCAAGGGCACGATCGAGCAGACGATGAAGCAGCCTGTCGGCGGTGGGGTTGCTTCTCCGGCAACGGGTTCCGGCGGCAGTGGTGCGGCAGGCCTGGGCGCCGGGGCCGCGGCACCCGCTGCCGCCACCGGCATGACAGGTGCTTCACCCAGTGCGGGCGGCGGCATGGGTGCGATGGGCGGGATGATGGGGATGCCCATGCAGATGGCCCAGCAGGCCGGCCAGGTGCCGCAGCAGATCGGCGGGATGGCCGGGTCGTTGCCCCAGGCGGCAATGCAGGGTGCCCAGCAGGTGGGCGATCAGGTCCAGCAGATGGTGGAGCAGTTCAGCGAGAAGGATGAGCCCGCTGAGCGCGAGGGCGGACGGCACCGTGCCGAAGAACCGGCTGGTGCGGCGCCCGGCGACGTCGACGCCGAGCGGGCGCCGGCGGCCGCGCAGAACCCGGCCGCGTCAACGGATCCGACGATCAACCTGTAGCTCTGGTTGCTCAGCTCACCATCGTGCTGAGCGCATCGGAGCTGAGCACGCTGATGTGCTGCCAGTAAATCCAGTCGGCGATGGCGGTGCGCTGCAGATCGGCATCCGCGGCGTTATGGGCGCGGTGGAGCGCTACGGTCTGGAGGTGATCGGCGTAGGCGATCATGGCTTTCAGGTGCGCGCCGGCGCGATCCGGGTTCGCGCTGAGCAGCGGCTTGCAGACCTCGAGCAGCAGGTTGATTCGGTGGTCCGGCGGTGGGGTGTTATCGGCGGGTGCGGGCGGCAGCAGTTCGGCCAGCCCGCTGGCGCTGATGCCGGCAAGTTTGGTGGCGACCTCGGGTGCGATGACCTCCAACCGGTTGCGGCCCTGCATCTTTCCGCTGTCGGGCATGTCTTCGGGGGTGAGGATGTCTCGGGCGGCACCGAGATCGAACCCTTTGAGGTTCTCTTCGGTGCCGGCCACAGCCTGCAACGTGACGTTGTGATGGCGGGCCCATTCCTGCACGGCCAGTAGGGGATAGGTGGCCCACGTGCCGCGGGTCTGGGCGGGTATGGATTCGTCGGCGGTGACCATGCGGACCTGTTCGGGCAGGTGCACGTGTTCGGGGATGTAGGCCAGACCGTAGTTGTTGGCGGTCAGGATCTGGCCGTCGGAGGTGACGGCGGTGATCCAGAACAGGCTGGGGTCGGTGATGCCGACGTTGAGCGCGGCGCCGATGTGGCGGGCGAGTTGACGCGGGTTGTTTCCTTGGCGGCGTAGGGCTCCTGCGGTGGCGGCAGCGGCCATGGCATCGCGTTCGGCGCGGGCGGCCGAAATCGGGACGGGCGCGGCGGCGCCGCCTGCGGCGCCTTGGTTTGTCGATGCCGGGGCTACCGCGGGTCCCGCCGGGCTGGCGCTGGGTGGGACCGGTGCGGCGGGTGCTGGGGTGGAGGGGTTGCCCAGCGGCATCGGTGGGGCGCCGGTGGGTGCGGCGGGCGCCGCCGGGGTAGCGGGGGCCGGGGCGCTGGTTACCGGTGCGTTGTGGCTGGTGGCGGCGGCTGGCGCCGTCGACCCGGTCGGGTCGGCCTGTTGGTAGACCGGTGCGGCGGGCGCAGATGCGGGTGCCGCGGGGCTCAGCGGTGTCTGGTTCAGCGGCATCGGGTTGGCGTTTGCGGCCTTCGTGACGTCGGCGAAGCCCTTTTGGAAGTCTTGCTGTGGCGTGCTGACCGGAGCTTGGCCTGCGCCCGCGCCCGTGGTGGCAGCCGGTGTCTGCGGGGCCCCACCGGTCCCGCTGATCCCACTGGGGCCTTGGGTGCCACCGATGCTGGGAGCGGGGCTGCCTCCGATGCCGCCCTGCGCGCTTCCGGTGGAAATTGGCAACGCAGGCTGGCCGGTGACACGGGGGCTCGTCGCTGGCGCGGGGTTACCTGCTACCGGGGAGTGCGGCGCCGGCATCGGCGATGGTGTCTGCGTAGCGTTGGATTGGTCGGATATGGGTGCGACGGTTTGTTGTGTGGGCGCCACTGGCGGCACTGCACCAACCGATCCAGGGTCGGTTGTCCCACTCGTTTGGTCGGATATAGGTGCGACGGTTTCTTGTATCGGCATCGCAGGTGTGGGCGTTTCACCCATTGACTCGGGGTCCGCCGTCGTGTGATCGCCGGAATTACGGACTGTCGAAATACGCGGAGGCTCCGTTTCGTCCGGCCGTCCCGACGAATTTGGCGGCACTGTCGAACTAGGCGTTGAAGCACCGACTCTAGGTGCCGGAGCAGGCGGGGGGTTGCCCCGAACAAGGCCTTCGAGCGTCCGCGCGTGTTGCTCGTCTGACAAGCTCCAATCTGAGAAGCGAGCGCCTGCCGAGGCCGCTGCAACATCAGCTACGTTTGCTTCGTGTGCGGCAGCGATGATGCTATCTATCCGTTGTTGACGTACTTCGGCGCGGAGGTTTGAGCTTTCGAGTGCCGCGATCGCGTCCTCGGCACTCGAAACTCGAGCTGCAATCGCCAGCTTGGCGTCCCGGGTGACTTCGGACACGTGTCTAAGCCATGTAATCGATCCCACTAGATTGCGTTGCTGCTTTTTCAAAGACTCAATTGACCTTTGAATAGCGGTGGATCCCGCGTTCGCTCCGGATCCGGACCAAACAGTTCCGGACGCTAATTCTCCCGACTCATACAGCCATTTCTCAAGGGTGGAGGTGAGCTGGCGCAGCGTGTCAGATAGTCCATTTGCGTGTTGGAGGACTGCGTCTTCATCGAGGCCGGGCCATCCACCGGGGTCGAGCATCCTGTCTACGTATTTGCCTGCCGGCCTAGGGACGCTCACGGCTAATCTCTCGCAGATGCGCAAGCATTAAACACGAGGTAGTGTGCATAAGCTGCCGCGGAAGCCAAGCTATTGTCAGACGCTTGATAAGTTGGCAAAGCTAGTGCGAAAGCATGCCAGTACTGAGCAGACAGAGCAGCAAAGTCACGGAGGGTCGCATTTTCCGATGATGTGCCAATTGCGATGAGCGCGTCTGCAAATTTTGTCATTACAGGCACCATCGACTCCATTGTCGATTTTTGTTCGGGGGTCCATTGGCTCGCAGGAATATTTGGATCGTTGTCGCGCCAGGGCGCGGCATCAATATCAAATTGATTGGACGCTGCAGTCCAAGCCTCACAACTTGAATCACCGTTGGCGTCAATGAAGCGAGTGGGATTGGCTGGATTCACAGCCGGGCCTTCCAGCGGTGCCGGCGACTCTGCCTTAACTAACGGGATCCGTGCAGATGCTGAATCGTTTTCGATCGCGGCGCAGATAGCAACAACGGCACTTGACGCGTCGCTTGCAACCCCGACAAGGGTATTGTCTGCTTCGATGTAGGTCGGAATGCTATCGGCGTAAGCGCGCCAGTATGCGATCGATTGCTCGTAAAGTTCGCGCATCACTCGATGCGGCGTCAACTTGGCGAGATCGACAGTTTGATCAGCAGCATCCCGCACAGCGTCGGCCATAGATTGATGCAAGACACGTTCTTCGGGTGTCCATGCTGAGGCAGGCTTCGAGTAGTCTCGCTTGTCCCAACCTTGCTTCTGCTGGTTTGACAGCGTCGTGGCGATCGGTCGCCAAGCGGCGCACGTCGGATCCTCGGTAATGACCGTCACCGGTCCCGTGTCGTTCGCACTCGCAATGTCGCCAGAGGCCGACGGGTTTCCGCTGGCTGTCTGCGTAGTGCCGCCACCGCCGTCCCGCGTGAAAAGCAGTGTGGCGCCTACGGATATGGCGATGACAAGCAGTACGGCGACGCCGATCAGCAACCATTTGAGGCTGTTGTTCTTGGGCGGTTGAGGTGGGCCCCAGCCTTGCTGCGGTGGCCACGGGCCGGGCCCGTACGAAGGCTGTCCCTGACCGTATTGCGGCGGCGGACCCCAATTGCTTGGCGGCGGTGGATTCGTCACTGGCGCCACCCCCGATTATCGCGCGCCGTCACCGATCCACCCCCGTCGCCGTCGAACATCCCTGAGTCGATGCTAGCCACATGGCCCGAACCCCAGTTTAAGTGAGCAATGTGCAGCCTCAGTGCACTTCTTTCACTGCAGCACCGCCATTGTTATGGCAAAAATGTCAAAACAAAGCCACGTAAGCGGTAACGTCCGCCTCGTGGAGCTGACCCTGCAGCGCATCGGCGCCTGGTGCGGAACCGTCATGATCCTTCTGTACGGCGCCAGCTTTTCGGGTATAGCGCAGCTCTTTCCGCCGCTTTCGCCAGCATCGTCACCCGACGAGATCGCCGCGTTCTTCGTCGAGCACAAGCTGTGGATCCGGTTCGGTGTCTCGGGCGCCCTGCTCAGCGCCGTCCTGGCGCTACCGTTCCTGGCCGCGATCATCTTGCGTATCCGCCGCGTCGAAGGTCGCTGGGGCATGCTCTCGATGACACAGCTGATGGCCGCCACCGTCTTCGTGCCGGCGCTGCTGTTCCCGCAGTTCTTCCTCGGCGTCGCCGCCTACCGCCCCGAGGAACGCTCTGCCGAGCTCACCCAAGCGCTCAACGATGTCTTCTGGCTGTGGTTTATTGGCATCGTCGGCACCATCATCATCCAGAACCTCACCCTGGCGGTCGCGGCCTTCGTCGATCAGACCGACCCGCCGACCTTCCCGCGCTGGTACGGCTATCTCAACTTGTGGGTCGCGACGCTGTCCCTGCCGGGCTGCGTCGTGGTCGTGTTCAATGACGGCCCCCTGGCCTGGGACGGCATTTTCGCCTTCTACATCCCCGGCCTCGTCCTGGTGGTGTGGCTGTTCTCCACCACCGCGGTGATGCTCAAATCAATTAAGGCCGAACAACGAGCCCTCCAGCCCGCGTGACGGCGATAGCAGCGCCCGCCCGCGAGAAGCGGATACCAGGCGAGGGCGGCACGTGGGTCTTCCTGTTCGGAGACATGCTCGTCTTCGGCGCCTTCTTCGTGACCTTCCTGGTCGAACGCTCCAAAGCCCCCGACGTATTCGACGTCGCCCGAAGCACCCTGCACATTGGCATCGGAGTCATCAATACCCTTGTGCTGCTGACCAGTTCGTTGTGCATTGTGCTCACCCTCAACGCCATGCGCGCCGCGCAACGACCACTCGCCACGAGGGCCGCAGCGGCGGCCATGGCGTTCGGCCTGCTGTTTATCGCACTCAAGGTCTACGAGTACATCTCGCTGGGCGCTGCCGGGCACGGTCCCGGCGCCAACGACTTCTACCTGTACTACTTCATCCTCACCGGGCTGCACCTGTTCCATGTGTGCCTCGGCCTCGGCGCGTTGTCATTTGTTCTGACCCAAACCCGGCGACCCGAACTGAGCGACACCCGCACCGCACTGGTCGAAGGCGCGGCCTGCTTCTGGCACCTCGTCGACCTGCTATGGATCTTCCTGTTCGCTCTGCTGTACCTGGTGAGCTGATGACGGCCCTGAATCTCCTGAAGAACCGTGCCGGTGCGAGCTGGCTGTTTCTGGTCGCCGCCACGATCGTGTCCTGGGCGGTCGGCGCCGAGCACGGCACCGGCTCCCTGGTCGCCGTCGTGGTTTTGGGCATCGCCGCGGTCAAGGTACGCCTGGTCGGCCTGGACTTCATGGAGTTGCGGCACGCGCCGTTTGCCCTGCGCGCCGCCTTTGAGGCCTACTGCGTAGGGATGTGGGCGCTGCTTGCGGCGCTCTACCTCTGGCTCTGAACCTGGATAGTCTCGAAACAACATTGAGGGGCGGTTTCCGGCGGCGTTGGCCGCCGGCCAGCTGCCTTGCGGTCGGCCAATTAGTTATCCACAGCCGGGACGTAAGGCCGCTTTCCCATGTCGGGGTGGCGAGTATCATAGAACACATGTTCGAAGTCTTGGATCGGGTCGCGCTCGCGGAGCTGAGTGATGAGGCGCTCATTTCCGCGGTCGCGACGATGACCCAGACCGAGGCGAGGGCCGCCGCGCAGCGGCTGGCGTTGATCGGTGAGGTCGTGGCCCGTCAGTGTGATGACGAGGACGACGATCGCGCCCATCAGGTCATTGATGGGTGGGCGTGGGCGCAGGCCGCGGTGTCTGCGGCGTGCAACCTGAACTCGCATGCGGCGTCCAAGCAGATGCGCATCGCCCAAGCGTTGCGGGACCGGCTGCCGCGGACCGCGGGCCTGTTCGCATCGGGGGCGGTCTCGGCGACGGTGATCGATGCGATCACCTGGCGCACCCACCTCGTCGACGATGCTGACGCGCTCGGGTTGATCGACACCGCGATCGCCGCTGAAGCCGGCGAGTACGGGGCACACTCGGAAAAGCAGCTGATCGGCGCGGTGGATCTGTGGGTGGAGAAATTCGATCCTGACGCCGTGGTGCGGTCTCGTCGGGCCGCCAAGGACCTGTATGTGGAGTTCGACGATAAGGACGACCCGAACGGGGTGGCCTCGTTCTGGGGGCGGCTGCGCGTCACCGACACAAAGATCCTCGAACAACGGCTCAATGCCCTGGCCGACACCGTCTGCCCGAACGACCCGCGACGCCGCGGGGAGCTGCGCGCCGCGGCGCTGGCCGCGTTGGGTGTGGTCGGCCCGGCACTGGAACGGCTGGCCTGTGAATGCGGGGACGTGACCTGTGAAGGCAGTGGGAAAGATCCGCGCGCGGGCGCCGTTGCCATCTACGCGCTCACCGACCACTCGCCCGCCGCCGGTGAAGTCGCCCCGCGGCACACCAGGCCCGGCGCTGCGGGCACCCCGGACTCCGAGTCCGCCGCGACCGGGGCTGCGCCAGAGAACGAGGAGCAGACACCGGCCGCGGAGTCCGAACCCGCTGGACCATCCGAGCCTGCCGCGCCGGCTGCCCATACCGAATCGGCTGCCAGCTCCGAGCCCGCTGAGCCTGCGGCCAGCTCCGAACCAGCCGCGCCCGTGGCCGGCGCCCAACCTGCGGCCTGCAACCCGAGCCCTGGGGTGATGCTCGACGGGGCCATCATTCCCGCCGCTATGCTCGCCGAACTCGTCGCCGGCGGTGCCAAGGTGCAGCCGCTCGCCGAGATTGCTGCCCTGCCCGCCGAACCCCGATACCGGCCCTCGACCGCGCTGACCGCGTTCGTTCGGATGCGGGCCATGACGTGTAGCTTCCCTGGCTGTAGCCGGGCTGCGCACCGCTGCGACCTCGACCATCTGACCCCATGGCCAGCCGGGGCGACGCATCCGGGCAATCTCGGACCGCTCTGCCGCCTGCACCATCTGCTCAAGACCTTCGCCGGCTGGACGCCCACCGCCCAACCCGACGGCACCATCCACTGGAGTGCACCCACCGGGCACACTTATTCCAAGGCCCCCGGTGCGGCAATCCTGTTCCCGCACTGGAACATCCAGACACCCATCCCGCGAAAACGGGCGATCAGCCTCCTCAACGACACCGACCGCGACACCAAGATGCCGGTCCGGCAACGCACCCGCGCCCAAGACCGCGCCCAACGCATCAAAGCCGAACGAGCACGCAACCAACTCGAACTCGCGCTCGAGCGCGCGGAGAGCGACAGCGACCCGCCCTTCTAGCGTGCTCTAGACCGGGTCGGCTCCCACGGCACGCAGCGCCGACAGATCGGCGGCTCCACACCCGTGCAGGCACACCCGCAGCTCAGCGATGAAGCGCTCCAACCATTCCTGCACCGCCGCGGCGGACTCGATGGCCGGAACCAGCAGGGGGTGGGCCACCGCCACCACATCGGCGCCCAACGCGATCGCCTTGGCCGCGTCCATCCCGGTGCGGATCCCACCGGAGGCGACCAACGGGACATCGGGCAGCGCCGCGTGCACCTCGACCAACGCCTGCGCTGTCGGAATTCCCCACTCGGCGAGGCCCAGATCATTGATGCCGCCGTAACGGACGAACTGCTCGACCCGCGCCCACGATGTCCCGCCGGCGCCGGCCACATCCACCGCGGCCACCCCGATACCGGTCAGCGATGCCGCTGCGGAGGCCCCGATACCGTGCCCGACCTCTTTGAGCAGGACCGGATACCCGATGGTCTCCACCACCTCGCGCAGCCGCGCCACAGACCCGGTGAAATCGGTGTCACCGCCGCGCTGAACCGCCTCCTGTAACGGATTGGTATGTACTGCAAGCGCATTGGCGCCGACACCGTCAAGCGCGCGACGCAGCTTGGGGACCACCGACGGGTTCAGCTGCGCCAGACCGATATTGCCGACCAGCAACACATCGGGGGCGTAGTCACGCACATGAAAAGTGCCCACCGACTCGTCGCCGAGCATCACCCGCTGCGACCCCAGCATCATGCCGACACCCAGCGATTGGGCCGCCGTAGCAAGATTCCGGTTGATGGTGCCCGACAGCTCAGACCCACCGGTCATGGATCCGATCAGCACCGGAGCCCGCAGCGGGACACCGAGAAAGTCGGTGCCCAGGTCGATACCGGCCAGGCTGGTCTGGGTCAGCGCGTTATAGGGCAACCGGTAGCGCTCGAACCCGGTGGTGACGCTCTGATACTGGACGGCCTCGGACAGGCAGACGTCGATATGGCGCCGCTTGCGCACCGAGATCCCGTCTTCGAAGCCCGTCACCTGCCCGAGACTGCCACATCCGGCGCCGACAGGCGCCATGCCTAGCACGCCGATGTCGCCTGAGACAATGGCCGGGTGTCAGATGCCTTGTGGATCGCCATCGCGGTCGTAGCAGTCCTCCTTGTCACCGCGCTGGTCGTCGGGCTGGTGCGCTACCGCAAGCGTCGGATCAGCCTTTCCGCGCCGGACGCCACCACCCAGATCGACAAATCGGGTGGCTACAAGGCGTCATCGGGCATCACGTTCAGCGGCCCGAGCACCGCACCGCCCGCCGAGAAGGTCGACCCCGTCGGTCTGCCCGGCGTGGGTGACGACGCCGCGGTACCGCGCGACGCCCCGAAACGTCCCATCGCTGACGTCAAATTGCCCGAACCTCCCGTCGCGGAACCACCGAAGCCGGTCCTCGAACCCGAACCGAAGCCCGAACCGAAGCCCGGGCCGACGCCGGCACCGGCGCCCGAACCCGAGCCCACACCGCAGGCCGCTCCGGCTCCGGAAGTGGAGGCCATCGCCCCGTCCGAGGGACGGCTGGAACGGCTGCGCGGGCGGCTGGCCAAATCGCAGAGCACCCTGGGGCGCGGCGTACTCGGCCTGCTCGGCGGCGGTGACCTGGATGAGGATTCCTGGGAGGAGATCGAGGACACCCTGCTGATCGCCGACCTCGGACCCGTGGTCACCGCGAATGTCATGGCGGCGTTGCGCGCCAAGATGGCCAGCGCCTCGGTGCGCACCGAGGCCGATGCTCGCGCCGTCTTCAAGGAGGTGCTGATCTCCGAGCTCCGTCCCGACCTGGATCGCTCGATCCGCGCGCTGCCCCACGAGGACAAGCCCTCGGTGCTGCTCGTCGTCGGTGTCAACGGCACCGGTAAGACCACCACCGTCGGCAAGCTGGCGCGTGTCCTGGTTGCCGACGGGCGCCGCGTGGTGCTGGGCGCCGCGGATACCTTCCGAGCCGCGGCCGCCGATCAGCTGCAGAGCTGGGGCTCACGCGTGGGAGCTGACGTGGTGCGTGGTCCCGAGGGCGCCGATCCCGCCTCGGTCGGCTTCGACGCGGTCGACAAGGGCATCCAGAACGGCGCCGACGTGGTGGTGATCGACACCGCCGGCCGCCTGCACACCAAGACCGGCCTGATGGACGAGCTCGGCAAGGTCAAGCGCGTGGTGGAAAAGCGCGCCAAGGTGGACGAGGTACTGCTCGTGCTCGACGCCACCATCGGCCAGAACAGCCTGCCGCAGGCCAAGGTGTTCGCCGAGGTCGTGGCCATCACCGGGGTGGTCCTCACCAAGCTCGACGGCACCGCCAAGGGCGGCATCGTCTTCCGTGTCCAGCAGGAGCTGGGAGTGCCCGTGAAGCTTGTCGGGCTCGGTGAGGGACCCGACGATCTGGCGCCGTTCGAGCCCGCCGCGTTCGTCGACGCGCTCCTCGGATAGCCCGTCCGCAACGCCGAAACACAGGTGTAACAGACCAGGCCAATCCGTTCACCCCCGCGAAACATCGGAGAACCACGGATGAAACGAGGGCGAAAGACTCTCTTCGGGAGGCCGATTCGTCGGCGAAATCCCGAGGAGGTTCACACAAAGTGGTCTTTGCCTTAAGCGACGTCGTCACGGCTCTGCCGGACGACAGTTTCCTGCCGTTCGGCCCGGATGGATTGGACACCGGCAACACCGCCTGGGTCCTCGTCTCGGCAGCCCTGGTGTTGTTCATGACGCCCGGCCTCGCGTTCTTCTACGGTGGTCTGTCCCGGCAGAAGTCGGTCCTGAACATGATGATGATGTCGTTCGGCTCGCTGGGCGTGGTCAGCGTCATCTACGTGCTCTGGGGCTACTCGATGTCGTTCGCCTCCGCACACACCGGCGATCAGCCCGGCCTGTTCTTCGACAGCCCGTTCTCGCTGTTCGGCGTGAACCAACTCGCCGAGGTCCGCGAGATCGACGGCGTGGAGACCTTCGTTTCCGGCGGTTTCGGTACCGTCCCGGCCATCGTGTGGGTCGCCTTCCAGCTGACCTTCGCCGTCATCACCGTCGCGCTGATCAGCGGCGCGGTGGCCGAGCGGATGAAGTTCGGCACCTGGCTGGTCTTCGGCGGGCTCTGGGCGACCTTCGTGTACTTCCCGCTCTCGCACATGGTGTGGGGTGGCGGTCTGCTCTCGGCCAGCGACCAGGGCCTGGCGGCCAAGCTGTTCGGTGTCGACGAGGAAGGCGCGGCGAACGTCGCACCCATCGACTTCGCCGGTGGCACAGTCGTTCACATCAACGCCGGTATGGCCGCGCTGGTTCTGGCGGTGCTGCTGGGCAAGCGGGCCGGCTTCGGCAAGACCGCGTTCCGTCCGCACAACATCCCGTTCGTGATGCTCGGCGCCGCGATCCTGTGGTTCGGCTGGTTCGGCTTCAACGTGGGCTCCGAGGGCGGCGCCGACATGCTCGCCGGTCTGGTCTGGGTCAACACCACCGCCGCCACCGCCGCCGCGATGCTCGGCTGGTTGCTGGTGGAGCGCCTGCGTGACGGCCACGCCACCAGCGTGGGTGCCGCCTCCGGTGTCGTCGCCGGCCTGGTCGCCATCACCCCGGCGTGTGGCAACCTGACCCCGGTCTGGTCGCTGGTCGTCGGTGCGATCGCCGGTGTGCTGTCGGCCTTGGCGATCGGTCTGAAGTACAAATTCGGTTACGACGATTCGCTCGACGTCGTCGGCGTGCACCTGGTGGCCGGCCTGTGGGGCACCGTTTCGCTGGGCTTCTTCGCCACCGACGCCGGCCTGTTCGTCGGCGGTGACTACAAGCAGTTGGTCGTGCAGATCGTGATCGCCGGGGTGGCGCTGCTGTTCACCGCCGTGCTCACGGCAATCATCGCCTTCGTGGTCAAGCCACTAGGCTGGCGAGTCAGCAAGGAAGACGAAGACACCGGTATCGACGAGACCGAGCACGCAGAAACCGCTTATGAACTCGCATGATCGGGAAGAATTGACTCCAGTCCTGGAAGGAATCGACTAAATGAAACTGATCACTGCGATCGTCAAACCGTTCACTCTGGAAGACGTCAAGACGGGTCTGGAGCAGACGGGCATTCTCGGAATGACCGTCAGCGAGGTGCAGGGCTACGGACGTCAGAAGGGCCACACCGAGGTTTACCGTGGCGCCGAGTACTCGGTGGACTTCGTGCCGAAGGTCCGTGTGGAGGTCGTCGTCGACGACTCCGCGGTGGACAAGGTGGTGGACGTCATCGTGCAGGCGGCCCGCACCGGCAAGATCGGTGACGGCAAGGTGTGGGTGAGTCCCGTGGACACCGTCGTGCGCGTGCGCACCGGTGAGCGGGGAGTCGACGCACTCTAATCAGTCCGACGGTCGTTTCCCGGCCAAATATGTGACCGTTCGAATGTAGGGCCGGGGGAGGACCGAAATGACTGATCAGACACCAGATCCCGCTGCCGGAGCTTCCCGATGGGAAGCTCCGGCAGCGGGATCGCCGCGTCCGGCCACCGATTTGGCGAAGGCCTCTCGCCAATTGCTCGACGTCGGTGGCAAGCAACTGGATTCGGCCGCACTGCGCGCCGCGTTGCTGGACCTCAACGAATTCTGGCTCTCCACCAAGGCCGCCGAGATCGGCATCACCGCCACCAGCGGGTTCGCCATCGTCGCCACCGGTGGGCTCGGGCGCGGTGAACTGTTGCCGTATTCCGATCTGGATCTGATGCTGCTGCACGACAACATGCCCGCCGACATCGTCAGCCAAGTCGCCGAACTGCTCTGGTACCCGCTGTGGGACGCCAACATCCACATCGACCACAGCGTGCGCACCGTGCCCGAGGCGCTACAGGTGGCCGGTGAGGACATCTCCGCCGGGATGGCCATGCTCGACGCCCGCCACATCGCCGGGGACGCCGAACTGTCGGGCCTGCTGACCGGCGGCGCACGTCGCCAGTGGCGTATCGGAATCGCCTCGCGCTACGAGGAACTCGTCGAGCACACCCGCGCCCGTTGGGAGCGCAGCGGGCAGATCGCGCACCGCGCCGAACCCGACCTCAAGAACGGCCGAGGTGGACTGCGCGATGTGCAGCTGCTCAACGGCCTGGCCATCGCACAACTCGCCGACGTCTACCCGAGCCGGCTGCTGGCCTCGCCCACCGGAACGCTCGGCGAGGCGCATCTGGCGCTGCTGAACGTCCGCACCGAACTGCACCGCGTCTCCAAGCGGGGCCGCGAGCAGGTGCTGGCCCAGTACGCCGACGAGATCGGCGCCGCCTTGCGCATCGGGGACCGCTTCGATCTGGCCCGCACCATCTCCGACGCCGCCCGCACCATCAGTTACTACGTCGACGCCGGCATCCGTACCGCCGGAAATGCTTTGCCGCGCCGAGGTTTCGCCGCACTGCGCCGCCCGGCCCGTCGCCCGCTCGACGAGGGTGTGATCGAATTCGCCGGCGAGGTGATCCTGGCGCGTGACGCCAAACCCGAACGCGACCCCGGCCTGATCCTGCGGGTGGCCGCCGCCTCGGCCACCACCGCGCTGCCGATCGCAGCCTCGACGCTGAGCCGGCTGGCCGGCGCCGCACCCGAACTGCGCACCCCGTGGCCACGCGAGGCCCTCAAGGATCTGCTGGTGCTGTTGTCGGCGGGGCCGGCGGCGGTGAACACCGTGGAGGCGCTGGACCGTACCGGGCTGTGGGGCCGGCTGTTCCCCGAGTGGGGCGCGGTGCGCGACCTGCCGCCGCGCGATGTCGTTCACATCTGGACCGTCGATCGCCATCTGATCGAAACCGTCTCGCGGGCAAGTGCATTCACCACCCGGGTATCTCGGCCGGATCTGCTGGTGCTGGGTGCGCTGGTGCACGATATCGGCAAGGGGCGCGGTGGCGATCACAGCGTCATCGGCGCCGAACTGGCCACCCAGATCGGGACCCGGCTGGGTCTGTGGCCCTCCGATGTCGAGGTGCTGTCCAAGATCGTGCGTTACCACCTGCTGCTGCCCGATACCGCCACCCGCCGGGATCTGCAGGACCCCAAGACGATCGCCACCGTGGTGGACGCCCTCGGCGGCGACTACCAGCTGCTGGAACTATTGCACGTGCTGGCCGAGGCGGACTCCTTGGCCACCGGGCCCGGCGTCTGGGGGGACTGGAAATCTTCGCTCATCGGTGACCTGGTGCGCCGCTGCCGGCTGGTGATGGCCGGTGAGCCGCTGCCCACACCGGATCCCATCGATCCGCGGTATGTCGAGTTGGCGGCCGACGGCGCCGTCCATGTCGAGATGACGGCCGGCGAGGGCCCGCACATCCACAACGTCACCATGATCGCGCCGGACCGCCGCGGTCTGTTGTCCAAGGCGGCGGGCGTGCTGGCGCTCAACGCGCTGCGGGTGCACTCGGCGTCGGTGAACAGTCGTGACGGGGTGGCCATCAACACCTTTGCGGTCTCACCGCATTTCGGTACGCCGCCGGCCGCCGAGCTGCTGCGTCAGCAGTTCATCCTGGCGTTGGACGGCCAACTCGACGTCATCGACACGCTCGAGCGCCGTGATCTGGAAAGCGCGGCCACCCCGCACCGGGCGGGGGAGACCCCGGCCTCCGTGCCGGTCAATCACACCATCGCGCCGCCGCGCATCCTGTGGACCGACGGCGGTACGCCCGGCGAGTTCTTCGTCCAGGTGCGTGCGTCCGACCGCCCGGGCCTGCTGTCGCGGCTCACCGCCGTCATCGAGCGCGACGGACTGGACATCAACTGGGCCAAGGTCACCACGCTCGGCTCGGTGGTCATCGATGTCTTCAGCATCACGGTGCCCGCGCTGGCCGCCGGGGCGGATGCCACCAAGATCGCCGAGGCGCGTGCGGATCTGGAACGCGACCTGTACGCCATGCTGCCCGCGCCGCCGCGCAAGGTGTCCGAGGCCAGCTAGCTCAGCCGGCGGTGACGGTGACCCAGGTGTTGTTCACCGCGGCCGTCCCGGTGAAGGTGTCCACCTGATCCGGATCGTGCAGATCGTTGACATTGGCACCGGCCAGCGTGTTCGCATGCCGCCATCCGGTGCCGCGGTGTCCCCATCCGTGCGGCACCGCGATGGTGCCCGGCCGCATCTCGTCACTGATGTCCAGCGGGAGTTCGATATGCCCGATCGTCGAGGTGACCCGCACGGTCTCGCCCTGGGCCAGCCCGCGTGCGTCGGCATCGGCGGGATGCATCAGCACCGTGCAAATGTTGCTGCCGCCGGTCATCGACGGCACATTGTGCAGCCAGGAATTGTTGCTGCGCAGGTTCCGTCGGCCGATCAGCTGCAGCCGGCCGTCGGCGGGTTCGGCGTCGGCGCGGGCCAGTCGGGCGGCGGCGTCGGCGATGAACTCGTCGGGCGCCAGGTGTACCCGGCGATCCGACGTGGCCAGCACCGCGCCCAGTCGCGGCTGCAACGCGCCGAGATCGATGCCGCCGGCACTGTCGCGCAGCGCTTTCATGGTGACGCCCTTGCGGCCGCGGCGCAGCCGTCCGTACGGGCCGGTGGCCAGTGCGGCGGCCGTGACCCGCAGCGGGTTGGCAAAGGAGATGAACCGCTCGCGCAGTGGCGCCGCGATCTGTCGCAGCGGGGCCGGCAGCAGCTCGAAGGTCAACCGGCTCAGGATTTCCCAGTCCTCCAGGGCGCCGATCGCCGGCTCGAAGGTGCGGTGCTGGTAGCGGATGTTGTTGCGCACGCTGAAGATGGTGGTCAGCAGGCCGACGTCTTCGCGTTCCAGCGGTGACACCGGCGGCAGGATGAAATCGGCGTGCCGGGTGGTCTCGGTGACGTACATGTCCACGGCCACATAGAGATCCAATTCCGAGAGGGCCTGCGCCAGTCGCCCCTTCTGCGGGATGGAGGACACCGGGTTCCCGGCGTAGGTGATCATCGCCCGGATCTTCCCCGGACCCTCGGTGAGCATCTCGTCGGCCATCGCCACCGCGGGCAGTTCGGCGCGGAACGCCTTGTACCGGCCGGAGCGGTCGGTCCACAGCCCGTGCCCGACCGGGACGTACTTGGCCAGCCGTGGTACGTCGACGATCGGGGTGGAGAACATCGTGCCGCCGGGGCGGTCGAGATTGCCGGTCACGGTGTTGATCACCATGACGAGCCAGCTCACCAAGGTGCCGGTCTCCTGCTGGCAGATGCCGATGCGCGCGTAGATCGCCGCGGATTCGGCCGCGGCGTGCTCGCGGGCCAGCGCCCGGATCTCGTCGGCTCCGACGCCGGCGCGAGCGGCCATGGCCTCCGGGGTGGCATGTTCGACCAAGTCGGCGAGTTCCGCCCGGCCGGTCGCAATCTTGTCCAGTGACGCGGTGTCGCAGAGGTTTTCGGTGAGCAGCACATGCAGCATGCCCATCAGCAGAAAGATGTCGCCGCCCGGGCGCACCGCGACGTGCTGATCGGCCAACCGGCTGGTCTCGGTACGGCGGGGGTCGATCACGACGACCTTGCCGCCGCGGTCCCGGACGGCCTTGATGCGTCGTTTAGCACCCGGCATGATCGACAGCGACCCGTTGGACACCGCCGGGTTCGCGCCGAGGATCACCAGACGTTGGGTGCGGTCGATATCGGTGATCGGCACCAGCATGTTGGACCCGAACACCCGCCAGGCGGCGTACTCGTGCGGCATCTGGTCGATCGATGACGCCGAATAGAAGTTCGGGGTCAGCAGGGCGATACGCAGCGCGAGCCCGTACATGGCGCCGGAACTGTGCGCGGCCGGATTGCCCAGGTACATGCCCAGCGCGCGTACCCCGTGCCGGCGGCGTACCCGCCGCAGCCGCGCGCCGATCTCGGTGAACGCCTCGGCCCAACTGACCGGCTCGAAGGAATCGCCCACGCGGCGCATCGGTGTGCGCAGCCGGTCCGGGTCGTGGTGCAGGTCGCCCATCGCGGTCGCCTTGGGGCAGATGTAGCCCTTGGAGAACACATCGTCGGGGTTGCCGGCGATGCGGCTGACCCGATCATCGGTGACGGTGACGTGCAGCCCGCAGTGCGCCTCGCACAGTGTGCACTGGCTGATGTGGGTCACGCTCGCCCGCTCGTCGAGGTTGCTGCGCACCTCGGGCAGGGGGACGTCGATCGCTGTCATGGGGGCCTCCGGCCAAATCTGTCACGGTGCGTTGACAGATTAGCGTCAGCGGGCCGCCTCGGGCCAGAACTTCGACCGTTAGGCTTATCAGGTGTTTGAATCGCTCTCTGACCGGTTGACCGGCGCACTGCAGGGCCTGCGCGCCCGCGGGCGGCTGACCGACGCCGATATCGATGCCACGGCGCGCGAGATCCGCCTGGCCCTGCTCGAAGCCGACGTGTCGCTGCCCGTGGTGCGCGCCTTCGTCGGTCGCATCAAGGAGCGCTCCAAGGGCGCCGAGGTCTCGGCCGCCCTCAACCCGGCCCAGCAGGTCGTCAAGATCGTCAACGAGGAACTCGTCGGCATCCTCGGCGGCGAGACCCGTCAGCTGGCGTTCGCCAGGAACCCCCCGACCGTGATCATGCTGGCCGGTCTGCAGGGCTCCGGTAAGACGACGCTGGCCGGAAAGCTCGCCAAATGGCTCAAGGCGCAGGGGCATACGCCGCTGCTGGTGGCGTGTGACCTGCAGCGCCCGGGTGCCGTGCACCAGCTGCAGATCGTCGGCGAGCGGGCCGGGGTCGCGGTGTTCGCACCGCACCCGGGTGTCTCGCCCGACGGTGTGACCATCGACCAGATGACCACCGGCGACCCGGTCTCGGTGGCCGCCGCGGGTCTGGCGGAGGCCAAAGCCAAGCACTACGACGTCGTCATCGTCGACACCGCGGGCCGCCTCGGTATCGACGAGGAACTGATGAGCCAGGCCGCCGCCATCCGGGATGCCGTGCAGCCGGACGAGACGCTGTTCGTGCTCGACGCCATGATCGGTCAGGATGCCGTCAGCACCGCGGAAGCGTTCGGGTCCGGTGTCGGGTTCACCGGCGTGGTGCTGACCAAGCTCGACGGTGATGCCCGCGGTGGCGCCGCGTTGTCGGTCCGCGAGATCACCGGTGTGCCGATCCTCTTCGCGTCCACCGGTGAGAAGCTCGAAGACTTCGACGTCTTCCACCCCGACCGGATGGCCAGCCGGATCCTCGGCATGGGCGACGTGCTCTCGCTCATCGAGCAGGCTGAGCAGCATTTCGACGCCGAGCAGGCCGAGGCCGCCGCCGCCAAGATCGGTTCCGGCGAGCTCACCCTGGAGGACTTCCTCGAGCAGATGCTCGCGATCCGCAAGATGGGCCCGATCGGCAACCTGTTGGGCATGCTGCCCGGTGCCGGCCAGATGAAGGACGCACTGGCCGCCGTCGACGACAGTCAACTCGATCGCGTGCAGGCCATCATTCGCGGCATGACACCCGCCGAGCGGGCCGACCCGAAGATCATCAACGGTTCGCGCCGACTGCGCATCGCCAACGGCTCCGGTGTCTCGGTGGGCGAGGTCAACCAGCTCGTCGACCGCTTCTTCGAGGCCCGCAAGATGATGTCGCAGATGGCCGGCCAGATGGGAATGCCGTTCGGGCGCAAGAGCTCCCCGCGTAAGGCCGGCAAGGGCAAGAACAAGCAGGCCGGCAAGAAGAAGGGCAGGGGACCGACGCCGCCGAGGAATCCGATGGGCGCGGGTCTGCCCCCCGGTTTCCCGGATCTGACCGGGATGCCCAAGGGTCTCGACGAGCTGCCGCCCGGGCTGGCCAATATCGACCTGTCCAAGCTGAAGTTCCCCGGCCAGAAGTAAGGCGATGCATCCGCTGCACGTGCGGGGCCGAGGGTTGCCCGACGGCGAGGAGGTGCGGTGGTGGATTCGCGATGGGCTGCTCTCGGCCGAGCCGCTCGCGCACGCCGACACCGTCTTCGACGGGGGCTGGGTCATCCCGGGGCTGGTGGATGCCCACTGCCATGTGGGACTCGGACCGCACGGTGCGACCACGTTCGACGAGGCCGTCGGCCAGGCCGAAACCGAGCGTGCTGCCGGTGCCCTGCTGCTGCGCGACGCCGGTTCCCCGGTCGACACCCGCAGCCTCGACGACCGTGACGACCTGCCGCGCATCATCCGGGCCGGTCGGCATCTGGCCCGGCCCAAGCGCTACATGCCCGGTCTGCCCATCGATATCGAGGACGAATCGCAGCTGCCGGCCTACGTCGCCGAACAGGCCCGCTGGGGCGACGGTTGGGTGAAGCTCGTCGGCGACTGGATCGACAGGGGAGTCGGCGACCTCGCGCCGCTGTGGTCGGATGCGGTGCTGGTGGAGGCGATCGCGGCCGCGCACGCCAATGGTGCGCGCGTCACCGCGCACGTCTTCGGTGAGGATGCGCTGCCCGGGCTGATCAACGCCGGTATCGACTGTATCGAGCACGGCACCGGCATCACCGACGACACCATCGAGTTGATGCTGGCGCACGGCACCGCGCTGGTGCCCACGCTGATCAATATCGACAACTTCCCGGGCATCGCCGACGCCGCGGGCAAGTACCCGACCTACGCCACGCACATGCGGGATCTGTACGCGTCCAGCAAGCGGCGGGTCGCGGCCGCGCATGACGCCGGTGTGCCGATCTACGCGGGCACCGATGCCGGCGGGATGGTCGCCCACGGCCGGATCGGCGATGAGATCGACGCGCTCAAGGGCATCGGCATGAGCCCGACGGCGGCGCTGGGCGCGGCGAGCTGGGACGCGCGGGCCTGGCTCGGACGTCCCGCGCTGGAGCACGGCGCGTCGGCGGACCTGCTGTGCTTCGCCGCGGATCCGCGCGAGGTCGGGGTCGGCAACCCGGATCTGGTGATCCTGCGCGGCCGGGTCTGGGGTTAGCCCTGCCGGACCGCCGCGAGATTGTCGCTATCGCGCGTTTGTCCGAGTGGCGATCTCGATATCCGCAATCTCGCGGGGTCACGGGCTCACAAGGCTTCAGTACACGTCGCGCACGTAGTGATGACTCTTGATCAGCTCGTTGACGTAGGCGTGCGCGGCCGCGGCGTCCAGTCCGCCGCAGCGCCCGACGATATCGTGCAGCGTGGCGTCCACGTCCTTGGCCATCCGGTCGGCGTCCCCGCACACGTACACGTGCGCGCCGTCCTGCAGCCATCGGTAGAACTCCTCGGCGTTCTCCTGCATACGTTGCTGCACATACACCTTGGTGTCCTGGTCGCGGGAGAACGCCAGATCCAGCCGGGTCAGCACCCCGTCGGTGCGGAACTCTTCCAACTCCTCGCCGTAGAGGTAGTCGGTGTCGCACCGGCGATCGCCGAAGAACAGCCAGGACGGTCCCCTCGCCCCGGCGGCGCGTCGCTCCTGCAGGAATGCGCGAAACGGGGCGATACCGGTGCCCGGGCCGATCATGATGATGGGGGCATCGCCGGCGGGCAGCCGGAAGTGGTTGTTGGGACGCAGATGCACGAGGACGTTCTCGCAGCGATCGGCGAGGTAGGTCGAGGCGACACCGCCGTGTCGGCGGCCCCCGACGTCATAGCGCACGTTGGCCACGGTGAGGTGGACGCTGTCGGGGTGAGCCAGTGGGCTGGAGGCGATCGAGTAGTCCCGGGGCTGCAGCGGGCGCAACGTATCCAGTACCTCGTCGACCGACAGATCGGCCAGCCCGATGATGTCCAGCGTGTCCTTGCCGTAGAGCCAGGAGTTCTCGGTGCCGCCGTGGGTGTCCCCGGAGCGCAATGCCTGGGCGATGGCCGGATCGGAGCTGCGTTCGGCGGCCAGGCTCAGCAGGGCGCGCGACGGCGTGCGGATCTCGTAGTGCTCGGTGAGCAGCGTGCCCAGCGGCGTGTCGTGACCGTTGATGGCGTAGTCGGCTCCCACTCCGAGCCCGGCCAGCAGGGCCTGCACCAGGTCGGGATCGTTGGTGGCGTGCACCGCGATGGAATCGCCTGCCTGATAGGTGATTCCGGTTCCGGTGAGGTCGATCTCGTAGTGCCGGACCTCCTTGTCGGACGCGGGTGAGTTCAGCCGGCGGTTGGCGGTCAGGCGCGCTACGGCGGGGTTGTTGCGTTCCCGCGGTTCGGTCCGTTCGACAGCCGGTGACGGCGCGGCCGGGGTGGCTGCGCCCCCTTGCTGCGCGGTCAGGATCTTGACGATATCGGCGGTCCACTGCTTGGCGGGTTCCTCGTAGAACCCGTCGACGTCCACGCGGTCCACCATCCGATGCGCGCCGAGGGCTTCCAGACGCTCGTCGAGCAGCTTGCCGGCATTGCAGAACAGTTCATAGGAGCTGTCGCCCAACGCCAGCACGGCGAAGTTCAGGTGTTCCAGCCGGTCGGTGTCGGCACTGATGGCTTCCCAGAACAGGGTGGCCGAATCGGGGAACTCGCCCTCACCGAACGTCGAGACCACCACGACGAAATGCGTGGCGTCCCCGAGCTGTCCGAGCTCGACCTGGTTGAGTTCGACGGCCTCGGCCTCGATGCCGATCTCGGCGACCGCCTCGGCGAACGTCATGGCGGCGTCTTCGGCGTTGCCCATATCGGTGCCGTAGGCGACGATGAGTGCGAGATCAGCTTGGCCGGACACGGTGTTCCCCTCGTTCTGACGACCGGACGGCTGCCCGGCGTTCAAATTAGGGTGACCTTACGTGGTCGGCGGCGGTGATGGGCGACTCCCCCTCAGGGTTGGCTGAATCCCCAGTCCAACAGGCTGATCGCCTGGCCGTACAGATCACCTGTTCCGTACATCTGTACCACAACAAGGCGGCGGTTCCCGCGTTGAGCTGCGCCGACGTAGGTCTTGCGGGCGCGGTTGGTGAACCCTGTCTTGCCGCCGAGGTCACCCGGGTAGCGCGTCAGCAGCTCATTCTGGTTCGTCAGCGTCTTGCCCGGGAACGGCGCCGACGGCGACCGCATGATCTGGGCGATCAGCGGATACCGCAGCGCGGCGCGGAAGATGACGGCCAGATCGTGCGCCGTGGTCATCGATTCCCAGCCGGGACCGTCCAGGCCCGACGGCGAGGACGCCGTGGTGTTGCGCGCCCCGACGGCGGCGGCCTTGCGGTTCATCGCGGTGACCGCCACCCGCTGCCCGCCCAGCATGTCGGCCAGCATGTTCGCAGAATCGTTGCCCGACACCATGAGTAGCGCACTGAGCAGCTGTGTCACCGTGTACGGCTGACCGGGTTTGAGCCCGACACAAGAACATTCGACCTTGGTGTGCGAGACATTGGCCCGGGCGAAGTTACCGGGCCGCAGGTGATCGAGCACCACCATGGCCAGCAGGACCTTGATGGTGCTGGCCGGCGCGTACGAACCGCTGGGGTCCTTGGCCGTCAGCACGGCGCCGGTGTCCAGGTCGGCCAGTAGATAGGCCTGGGCCGGACCGTTGGCGAAGGCCTGCGCTCCGGCTGGTTCGACGGCCGGGGCGGCGATCGCGACCGGGGTGGCGACCACGGTGCTCAAGGCCAGCGCGGTGGCCGCGAACAGTACTCGCACTCTTGCACTTCCCGTCACTGCGATCGCCCCGAAGCGAGGCTACGAGAAGCAGGATTCGATCCGTGCTCGAGAAGATATCCGTCGGGTCTCGACTACAGCGCGCCCACGGTGGCGGCCCGGTCCTGGGCGAACCCCCAGTCCAGCAGGGCCGACGCCTGATCCCAGTAGGTCGGGCCGCCCTCGTGGATCAGACCGAACATCAGCGCGACCACCAGATGCCGACCATCGCGTGCGGCCGCGCCGACGAAGGTTTTTCGGGCCAGGTCGGTGAATCCGGTCTTCCCGCCCAGCATGCCCGGATAGCGGCCCAGCAGTGCGTTCTGGTTGACCAACACCCGGTCACCGGTTTTCCCGGGGAACACCGCCGTCGGCTGCGCGGTGATCTGGGCGAACGCCGGATTGGCCATCGCCGCCCGGAAGATGACGGCCAGGTCGTGCGGCGAGGACCAGATGTCGATACCGGGCCCGTCTAGTCCCGAGGGGCTGCCCGCCGTGGTGGCGCGCGCGCCGAGCTGCGCCGCCTTGGCGTTCATCTTCGCCACCGCGGCATCGCGGCCACCGAGCATGGTCGCCAAGGTGTTTGCCGCGTCATTGCCCGAGACCAGCAGCAGACCGTCGAGGAGCTGGCGCACCGAGTAGGTGAATCCGGGTGCCACCCCCGCGCAGTTGCACTCCACCCGGGTGTCGGTCTCGTTGGCGACCACCGTCGCATCCAGCGGGAGTTCGTCGAGCACCACGGTGGCCAGCAGCACCTTGATTGTGCTGGCCGGGGCATAGCGTCCGTACCCGTCCCGCGACGCGAGTACCGCGCCGCTGTCCATGTCCGCGATGACCCACGCCTGCGCAGGTCCGTCGGGTATCGGCAGCGACCCGAGGGGTTGATCGACGCCGACCTCGGCGCCCGCCGCGCCGCTGCCGAGCGTGCAGACGAGGAGTACGGAAATGAGACCGGCCACAAGCCTTCGCATGGGATGTGAGCCTAACTACCTTTCCGTGCCGCAGGTTTGGCGAGGCGCACCACCGGTAACGTAAGACCAGCGCGAACCAGAGTGGGCCTACACCATCGAGGGGGACGAAGAGAATGTGCGGCATCGCCGGCGAGGTTGCTCGCGGCCGGTCGGCAGATCTGTCAGCCATCGCCAGAATGGCGGAATCCATGGTGCCGCGAGGCCCCGACAGCGGAGGCTTCTGGGCCCAGGACGGAATCGCCTTCGGCCACCGCCGATTGGCGATCATCGACCTGTCCAGCCACGGGCAGCAGCCGATGCATGATCCCGATCTCGGGCTCACCGTGGCCTTCAACGGCTGCATCTACAACTATCCGCAGCTGCGCCAGGAGCTGATCGGCAAGGGCTACCGGTTCTTCTCGCACAGCGATACCGAAGTGGTGCTCAAGGGATACCGGGAATGGGGCGAACGCGTCGTCGAGCACCTGTACGGGATGTTCGCCTTCGCGATCACCGAGGTCGATTCCGGGCGGGTACTGCTGGCCCGCGACCGGCTCGGCATCAAACCGCTGTACTGGACCGAGGTGTCCGACGCGCTGCGCTTCGCCTCCTCGCTGCCGGCGCTGGTGGCCGCCGGTGGCGTCGACACCGAGATCGACGCGACGGCACTGCACCACTACCTGAGCTTCCACTCGGTGGTGCCCGCGCCACACACCATTCTGCGCGGGGTGCGAAAGCTGCCCCCGGGCACCCTGATGCGCATCGAGCCCGACGGCACCCGGACCCAGCACACCTACTGGGAGCCGATTTTCGAGCGCTCCGCCGAACGGGCCGACTGGTCGGAGAACGAGTGGGAAGAGGCGATCCTGGCCTCGCTGCGGACCGCCGTCGAGCGCCGGCTGGTCGCCGACGTCCCGGTCGGCTGCCTGCTCTCGGGTGGATTGGATTCCAGTCTGATCGTCGGCCTGCTGGCCGAGGCCGGCCAGCACGGGCTGGCGACCTTCTCGATCGGCTTCGAGGCGGCCGGTGGTGAGGAGGGCGACGAGTTCAAATATTCGGACGTCATCGCGCGCCACTACGGCACCGACCACCACCAGATCCGGATCGACACCGCCCGCATGCTGCCCGCCCTGTCCGGGGCGATCGGTGCCATGAGCGAACCGATGATGAGCCACGACTGCGTGGCGTTCTATCTGCTGTCCCAGGAGGTCAGCAAGCACGTCAAGGTGGTGCAGTCCGGGCAGGGCGCCGACGAGATCTTCGCCGGGTATCACTGGTACCCGCCGATGGCGCATGCCGCCGACGACGACCCGCGGGCCGCGCTGGCCTCCTACCGGCAGGCGTTCTTCGACCGCGATCACAGTGCGCTGAACTCCCTGCTGCAGCCGTCGTGGCGGCTGCCGGACGATGTCGCCGGCACCTACGTCCTCGATCACTTCGCTCATCCCGGGGCGGCCACCGCGACCGACCGGGCATTACGCCTGGACACCACCGTGATGCTGGTCGACGATCCGGTCAAACGCGTGGACAACATGACCATGGCCTGGGGCCTGGAGGGCCGGGTGCCGTTCCTCGACCACGAGCTCGTCGAGCTCGCGGCGACCTGTCCGCCGTCGCTCAAGACCGCCCACGACGGCAAGGGCGTGCTCAAGGAAGCCGCCCGTAAGGTCATCCCGCACGAGGTGATCGACCGCCCCAAGGGCTACTTCCCGGTGCCGGCCCTCAAGCACCTGGCCGGGCCGTATCTGGATCTGGTGCGCGACGCCCTGCACAGTGACGGTGCGCGCGCCCGGGGGCTGTTCAACCCGACCGAGGTGGACCGCCTGCTCGCGGAGCCCAATGGTTATCTGACCCCGCTGCGGGGTAACCCACTGTGGCAACTCGGGCTGTTGGAACTGTGGCTGGCGCACCATGTGGATGGGGTAAACACGCGATGACCCCCGATGAGGACGCCGACCCCAGGGAGGTCATCCAGGACCTCGGCTGGGGCCGGTTGGTTTTCGGTCAGACCTTCGATGATCCCGGTGAGCTGGGCGACGCGTTGCGGGCCGAGGCCAGTGGACGACGCGATATCGGCATGTACCTCGACGCGCCGCACGTCTTCGTGGCGCTCAATCCGCAAGACTTCTTCATCGACCCGAGCTTCACCTATCGGCTGGATCTCACGGTCCCGCTGGCCTACCGCCCGGAGGACCTGCCCGGAGTCAGTGTGCGCCGCGTCGAGTCGATGGCCGATTGCGCCGCGATCAACGAGATCTACCTGCAGTGCCGGATGGTTCCCGCCGATGTGGACCTGATGTGGCACAACAGTCAGTCCGAGCAGCACATGATCTACCTGGTGGCCGTCGACGACGCGACCGGTGCCGTGGTCGGCACCGTGACCGGTATCGACCACGCCCAGCTCTTCGATGATCCCGACAACGGCTCGTCGCTGTGGTGCCTGGCGGTCAGCCCGACGCTCTGCCGGCCCGGTGCCGGCGGGTTGTTGGTGCGATCGCTGGTCGAGGAGTTCATTGCCCGCGGCCGTGCGCAGATGGATCTGTCTGTGCTGCACGACAATGCGGGCGCGATTGCGCTGTACGAGCGGATGGGCTTCGAGCGGGTGCCCGAGCTCGGGGTCAAGCGCAAGAACGCGATCAACGAGCGACTGTTCGCGCCCGCGCAGCCCGAGGAGGACCTGGCGCAGCTGAACCCGTACGCCCGGATCATCGCCGACGAGGCGATCCTGCGAGGTATCGCGGTCAAGGTGCTCGACGCCCAGGCCGGCTATCTGCAACTGACCCACGGCGGGACCACCGTCACGACACGCGAATCGCTGTCCGAACTCACCAACGCGGTCGCCATGAGCCGCTGTGATGACAAGCGCATCGCGCGCAAGGTGGTCAGTGAAGCGGGAATTGTTGTGCCCGAGGGCATCACCGCAACATTCGGCGATGACGATCACCGCTTCCTGGCCAGGGTCGGTTCCGTGGTGGTCAAACCGGCCCGCGGCGAGCAGGGTGCCGGCATCACCGTCGGCGTCACCCGGCACGACGATCTGGACCGGGCGCTGGAACTCGCCAACAAGCATTGCCCCGACGTGTTGATCGAAGAACGTTGCGAGGGCGAGGATCTGCGGGTTGTCGTGATCAACGGCAAGGTCATCGCGGCGGCGGTGCGTCGCCCGCCGGAGATCATCGGCAGCGGCAAGCACACCGTGGCCCAGCTCATCGAAGCGCAGAGCCGGCGCCGCGCCAGCGCCACCCAGGGCGAATCGACGATCCCGATGGACTCGGTCACCAAGGACACCGTCGCCGATGCGGGCTGGGCGATGGACGATGTGCTACCCGCCAACGAGCATCTGGTGGTGCGGCGCACCGCCAACTTGCATACCGGCGGAACGATCGTCGATGTGACCGACGACCTGAACCCCACCCTGGCCAAGGTTGCGGTGGACGCGGCGGACGCGATCGGCATCCCGGTCACCGGTATCGACCTCATCGTGCCCTCGGTGCGCGAAGACAAGTATGTCTTCATCGAAGCCAACGAGCGGCCCGGGCTGGCCAACCACGAACCCCGGCCCACCGCACAGGCTTTCGTTGACCTACTCTTTCCCCGAACCGCTGCCACGCCATGGGCGTGGCACCCCGACCCAGTGGAGCCGCCGCAGTGAGTTCCGGAACAACCGAAAAGATGCCTGCGCCACGGATGCCGGATGCCGACCGCGACTGGATGGTCGACACCTTGTTGTCGTTACTCCAGACGCCCAGCCCGTCCGGGCGCACCGACGCCGTCATGCAGCTGATCGGCGAGATCTTCACCGACCTCGGTGTGCCGTTCACCCTGACCCGCCGCGGCGCGCTCAACGCCGAACTGCCCGGTGACTCCGACACCGTGGAGCGGGCGGTGGTGGTGCACGCCGACACCATCGGCTGCATGGTGCGCCAACTGAAGGACAACGGCCGACTCGAATTGATCCCGGTGGGCACGTTCTCCGCCCGGTTCGCCACCGGTGCGCGGGTCCGGATCTTCACCGACGACGCGGACGAGTTCTTCACCGGCACCGTCATGCCGCTGAAGGCATCCGGACACGCCTTCGGCGATGAGATCGACACCCAGCCCACCGAATGGGAACACGTCGAGGTGCGCATCGACCGCAAGGTGTCCAACGTGGATGATCTGCGGCGACTCGGTTTCCAGGTGGGCGACTTCGTGGCGCTCATCGCCAGTCCCGAACTCACCGAGGACGGCTTCATCGTCTCGCGGCATCTGGACGGCAAGGCCGGTGTCGCGGTGGCGTTGGCGCTGGCCCGCAACGTGATGACGCAGCGCACCAGGTTGCCGCACCGCACCACCATCATGGTGACCATCACCGAGGAGGTCGGGCACGGTGCCAGCCACGGGCTGCCGCCCGACGTCGCCGAGCTCGTCTCGGTCGACAACGCGGTGTGCGCTCCCGGGCAGCACTCCATCGAGGACGGCGCGACGATCCCGATGGCGGACCTGCACGGGCCGTTCGACTACCACCTCACCCGCAAGCTGTGCCGATTGGCCGATGACCGTGGCATCCCGTACGCACGTGACGTGTTCCGCTACTACCGCTCGGATGCGGCGGCGGCCATCGAGGCGGGAGCGGCGACCCGCGCGGCGCTCGTCGGCTTCGGTCTGGACGGCAGCCACGGCTGGGAGCGCACGCACATCGAGTCGCTCGAAGCCGTCTACAACCTGCTGCAAGCGTGGTTGCACACCCCGCTGACGTTCGCCAAGTGGGATGCCCACGCCGAGGGCGAGCTGCGTGACTTCCCGTCCTCGAAGCAGCCGGCGCCCACCGAGCAGTGGGTGCCGCTCTCGCGCGGTGACCACGCCGAGCCCGGTGAATGGTCGGGGGAGCACTGGCCCCCGTCTGAAGGCCCGGTGGGTGGCCAGAGCTAGTGGTTCAATCGAGGCGTGCTGAGCCTCGAAGAGATCTCCGACCGCCTGGAAATCCAGGATCTGCTGGTGGCGTACTCGACCGCCATCGACAAGCGCCGCTTCGATGACCTGGACCGGGTGTTCACCGCGGACGCCTACATCGACTACCGCGCCATGGGCGGGGTGGACGGCCGCTACCCGGAGGTGAAGGCCTGGCTGTCCCAGGTGCTGCCGAACTTCCCGGCCTACGCCCACATGCTCGGCAACGTCGACGTCAGCATCGACGGTGACACCGCGACCTCGCGGACGCTGTGCTTCAACCCGATGGTGCTGGGCGGGGACGACGGACAGGTGCTGTTCTGCGGGCTCTGGTACGACGACGAGTTCGTGCGCACCGCCGAGGGCTGGCGGATGACCAAGCGCGTCGAGGAGAAGTGTTTCGACAGAGTCGTCTGACCCACGCGGGTCGGACCGCCGGCGGGATTTGGGCCGGTAGCGCCCGCTCTGGCACAATGGGCGGCTGTCCCGCGCGCGACACGTTAGATGCGCCGCACGCCGGTCACACACGCAGAGGCAAAACCGGACCGGGCAACCCGCCCGAGTCGCTGAATTGCAAGCGTGGCAATCACAGGAGAAACGCTTCACCATGGCTGTCAAGATCAAACTCGCCCGCTTCGGCAAGATCCGCAACCCCCAGTACCGCATCTCGGTCGCCGATGCGCGCAACCGTCGCGACGGACGCGCCATCGAGGTCATCGGCAAGTACCAGCCGAAGGAAGAGCCCAGCCTGATCGAGATCGACTCGGAGCGCGTGCAGTACTGGCTGAGCGTCGGCGCCCAGCCCACCGAGCCCGTCCTGGCACTGCTGAAGATCACCGGTGACTGGCAGAAGTTCAAGGGTCTGCCGGGCGCCGAGGGCACCCTGAGGGTCAAGGAGCCCAAGCCGTCCAAGCTGGACCTGTTCAACGCCGCGCTGGCCGCCGCCGACAACGCGCCCACCGGTGAGGCCACCCAGCTCAAGAAGAAGAAGGCTCCGGCCAAGAAGGCCGACGAGACCGAAGCGGCCGAGGCGCCCGAGGCCGCCGCAGCCGAAGAGTCCGCCGCAGAATGAGCACCGTCGTCGTCGACGCCGTCGAACACCTGGTTCGCGGGATCGTCGACAACCCCGACGACGTCCGCGTTGATCTGGTGACCAACCGGCGCGGACGCACCGTCGAGGTGCACGTGCATCCCGATGACCTGGGCAAGGTCATCGGCCGCGGCGGGCGGACCGCCACGGCGCTGCGCACCCTGGTCGCCGGTATCGGCGGCCGTGGGATCCGTGTCGACGTGGTCGACACCGACCAGTAGTCACGATGGACCTGGTCGTCGGTCGGGTCGTGAAGGCCCACGGCATCAGCGGCGAGGTCGTCGTCGACGTCCGCACCGATGATCCGGACGCCCGGTTCACCCCGGGCGCCCGGTTACGCGGATTCAAGCGCGGCGGTGCCCAGCGCGAATTCGTCATCGACTCGGTGCGTGAGCACGGCTCCCGCCTGCTGGTGCGGTTGGCCGGTATCGGCGATCGCAATGCCGCCGACGATGTCCGGGGCACCGTGTTCCTCGTCAGCACCGATGAGTTGCCGCCGATCGAAGACCCCGACGAGTTCTACGATCATCAACTCGTGGGCCTGAGGGTGCACACCGTCGACGGCACGGCCGTCGGCACCGTGACCGAGGTGCTGCACACCGCGGCCGGGGAACTGCTGTCGGTCAAGACACCTGAAGGCGCGGAGTTGTTGGTGCCGTTCGTCAGTGCCATCGTCACCGCGGTGTCCCTGGCCGAGGGCACCGTGGAGATCGATCCGCCCGACGGGCTGCTCAACATCGAAGATCTCTAGGGCCGGTATGCGGATCGACGTCGTCACGATCTTTCCCGCCTACCTCGACGCATTGCACCAGGCGTTGCCGGGCAAGGCTATTCAGTCCGGCATCGTCGAGCTCGGTGTGCACGACCTGCGCGAGTGGACTCACGATGTGCACCGCTCGGTGGACGATGCGCCCTACGGTGGCGGCCCCGGCATGGTCATGAAGGCCCCGGTGTGGGGCGCGGCGCTCGACGATATCTGCTCGGCGGAAACGGTTCTGGTGGTACCGACACCGGCCGGGCGGCCCTTCACCCAGGCCACCGCGCAACGGTGGAGCAACGAGGCGCACCTGGTGTTCGCGTGCGGCCGCTATGAGGGCATCGACCAGCGCGTCGCCGATGACGCGGCCCGCCGGATGCGGGTCGAAGAGGTGTCCATCGGCGACTACGTGCTGGCCGGCGGAGAATCCGCGGTCCTGGTGATGGTCGAGGCGGTGGTGCGGTTGTTGCCCGAGGTGCTGGGCAATCCTGCCTCGCACCAGGATGATTCACATTCGAACGGGTTGTTGGAAGGCCCCAGCTACACCCGGCCCGCGCGCTGGCGTGATCTCGACGTGCCGCAGGTTTTGCTCTCGGGTGATCACGCCAAGATCGAGGCGTGGCGCCACGAGCAGTCGCTGCAGCGCACCTGCGAACGCCGGCCTGATCTGCTCTAGGTACGCCCGCCCGGAAAGATCGTTTTCACCGCGTCGGTGATGGTCCGGCGGGCCTGTTCGGCGCTGGCCGGCTGCATCGAGCTGATGGCCATCACATAACGCCGTTCCGGGCCCACCACACCGGTGGACAGATGCATCCAGTCCGCGCCGATACAGCACATCCAACCCTGTTTGACCGCCACCGGTTCGGCGTAGAGGCCTTCCGGGATGCCGAATCGCTGCGGGTAGACCCCGCCGGGCACCATGCCGTCGTGGGCGGTCGGGGTCGACTGCGCCAGGTTGGACACGATGATGCTGGCCCGTTCGGACGGCAGCCCGCCCGTGCCGGCGAGCAGCATGTCGTAGTAGCGGACCAGGTCGGTCACGGTGCTGATGGTGTTGAACCAGCGGCCGTTGCCCGGGGCCCGCGTCGAGCCCAGACCGTAGCGTTTGACGACCCGGTTGATGATGGCGCTGCCCCCGCTGCGATTCCAGAACACCTCGGCGGCACTGTCATCGGAGGATCGCAGCATCACGTCGAGCATGGCGCGGTCCTCGGGGCTCAGCGTGGTCTGCCCGTTGGCTTCCTGCAGAAGCAGGTCATCGGCGATGAAGAGCTTGACCACCGAGGCGATCGCGATGGTGTTGTTGCTGCCGTTGGTGACCAGCTGCCCGGTGTTGCGGTCCAGCACGGCCACGGTCAGGTCGGCGCCGGCTTCGGCGGCGTCGGCCGTGGCCTGAACCTCGCGGGCCAACAGGGCGTCGAAGGTTGCGGTCGGCTTCTCGGGCGGCGCCTCGGGCAGGGGAGCGGACGTCCCCAGCGGCGCGACGACGGTCAGATGCGCCGCCTCCACCGGGGGCGGTGCGCTGCCGTACACCTTCGTCTCGCAGCCCGAGATCGTGGCAGCTGCGCACACAGCCGCCATGGCCACCGTCAGGACCTTCGACGGCCGCGGCATGAAATCCTCCAGGAACGATCGAGGGGCGGGGGCGTCCGGCCACGATGTCGGAACGGCTACCCCGGATATGAGTAGGGTAACCACCACCGGCCACCCGCGCGTGCCCGGTAGACGCCCGCATTGCGCCGTTGACCGGCGTTCGGGTCGACGATTTCGCCTCATGCTCCGCGTCTGGCACAATTGAGCAGTTGTCTGCGCAGGTTCACCCCTGCTGCGGAGACGAACACCGTCAGATCCGCCCGAATACGTCGGTTCGGCCGCGCGTTCACGCGCTGCCCACGAAGAGCCGCCAACAGCAAGGAAGAGTCACCGATGAACACGCTTGACTTCGTCGACAAGGCGTCGCTGCGCGACGACATCCCGGCATTCGGCCCCGGCGACACCGTCAACGTGCACGTCAAGGTCATCGAGGGCTCCAAGGAGCGCATCCAGGTCTTCAAGGGTGTCGTGCTGCGCCGCCAGAACGGCGGGGTCAGCGAGACCTTCACCGTGCGCAAGGAAAGCTACGGCGTCGGTGTCGAGCGGACCTTCCCGGTGCACTCGCCCAACATCGATCACATCGATGTCGTGACCCGCGGTGACGTGCGTCGCGCCAAGCTGTACTACCTGCGCGATCTGCGTGGCAAGAAGGCGAAGATCAAGGAGAAGCGCTGACGCTGACCGTGTCAGGTGCATCCGCCCCGACACGCTCGCTCAGGCTCACAGGCTGGTCCCCAGCCTGGCTGGCTACCCTGATGCCGTGACCGACGAAGCCGAGGACGCCGCGCCCGCCGAAACCGCCGAACCCGAGGCGGAAGGCGAGCAGCAGCCGACGAAGAAGCGCGGCGCGCTGCGCGAAGGCGCCATCCTGGTCACCATTGCGCTGGTTCTGTACTACGTGATGCTCACCTTCGTGGCGCGTCCGTACCTGATTCCCTCGGAGTCGATGGAACCCACGCTGCACGGCTGCCCCGGATGTGTCGGGGACCGGATCATGGTGGACAAGCTCACCTACCGGTTCACCGAGCCCGAACCCGGTGACGTCGTCGTATTCAAGGGTCCGCCGAACTGGAACATCGGCTACAAGTCGATCCGTTCGGACAACCCGGCGATCAAGTTGGTGCAGGACGCGCTGTCCTTCGTCGGGTTCGTGCCGCCGGATGAGAACGACCTCGTCAAGCGGGTCATCGCGGTGGGCGGGCAGACGGTGCAGTGCCGCGCCGACACCGGCCTGACCGTCGACGGGAAGAAGCTCGTCGAGCCCTACCTGGACCCGGTCACCATGAACGCCGATCCCGCGGTCTACCCGTGTCTGGGCAACGAGTTCGGCCCGGTCACGGTGCCCGAGGACAAGCTGTGGGTGATGGGCGACAACCGCACTCACTCCGCCGACTCACGGTCGCGCTGCTCCAATCTGCCCGGCGACGCCCAGCGCGGCCTGATCTGCACCGGTGACCCGGAGGCCGGCACCGTTCCCGTCGACAATGTGATCGGCAAGGCTCGCTTCATCGCCTGGCCGCCGTCGCGCTGGGGTGGCGTGAGCAGCACCAACCCGCAGACGGCATCGGCCGATTAGGAGTTCCGGCGTTGCCGGCGAGTTGGCCCCCGAGAACAGTGATCCGCAGGTCCGGCCTGCGCACCCTGGAGTCGGCGCTGTACCGCAGCGGTCTCGGCCCGGTGGCCGGTGTCGATGAGGTCGGTCGCGGCGCCTGTGCCGGCCCGCTGGTGGTGGCGTCCTGTGTGCTGGGGCCCAACCGGTTGACCAGCCTTGCCGCACTGGACGATTCGAAGAGGCTCAACGAGGCCGAGCGCGAGCGGTTGTTCCCGCTGATCCGCCGCTACGCGCTGGCCTATCACGTGGTGATCATCGGATCGGTCGAGGTCGATCGCCGCGGCGTGCACCACGCGAACATCGAGGGCATGCGCCGCGCGGTGGCCGGACTGCCGCTGCGGCCCGGGTACGTGCTCTCCGACGGCTTCCGGGTGCCGGGGCTGCCGATGCCGTCCCTGCCGGTGATCGGCGGTGACGCGGCGGCGGCCTGCATCGCCGCGGCCAGCGTGCTGGCCAAGGTGAGCAGGGACCGGCTGATGGTCGCCATGGAGGCAGAACACCCTGGCTACGGCTTCGCCGAGCACAAGGGCTACAGCACCCCGGTGCACATGGCGGCACTGGAGGAACTGGGCCCGTGCGCCGAGCACCGCTTCTCTTTTGCCAATGTGCGCAGGGTTGCGGGATCGGTGCCACGCGGTGCAACGGCGTGGACAATGATGGAGACCAACCTAGACGAAGGACAGCAGAGCAGATGAGTGCCGAGGATCTCGAAAAGTACGAAACCGAGATGGAGCTCTCGCTGTACCGCGAGTACAAGGACATCGTCGGGCAGTTCAGCTACGTGGTGGAGACCGAGCGCCGGTTCTATCTGGCCAACAGTGTCGAGATGGTGCCCCGCAACGCCGACGGCGAGGTCTACTTCGAGCTGCGCCTCGCCGATGCCTGGGTGTGGGACATGTATCGCCCGGCCCGCTTCGTCAAGCAGGTCCGCGTCATCACGTTCAAGGACGTCAACATCGAAGAGGTCGAGAAGCCGGAACTGCGGCTGCCGGACTGATCAGCCCCGCAGATGCGTCGCGAAGAAGTCGAACACCCGGCTCCACGCATCCTCGGCGACGGCCTCGTTGTAGCCGAAACCGGTGACCCGTAGCAACGCCTGCGCGGGAAGCTGATTGGCGAAGCTGTGCCCGGCGTTCGGGTAGACCTTCACATCCGCGGCGACGCCCTGGGCCGCGACCGCCTTGTTCAGCTTCGCCGGTGCGCCCCGACCCAGCGGATCCTTGGCCCCGAAGCTGGCCACGATGGGGCACGCGCCGCTCAGCGTTTCCTCCAGGTTCTTCGGCAGCGGGGTCCCGTAGAACGGCGCGGAGGCGCCGAAACCCTTGGGGGACAAGATGAGCGCGAACTGCCCGCCCATACAGAAGCCGGCGATGCCGACGACACCGGTGCACTCCGGGCGGTCCCGCAGGTAGTCGCGGGCGGCCAGGATGTCCTCGACGGCGGGCCCCTGCTTGGTCAGCGCCGCCCGCATCACCTTCGTGATGCAGCGGGCCCGGCCGCCCCGGGCATACAGATTCGGGGTCACGGCCAGGTAGCCGGCGGCGGCGATGCGCGCCGAGATCGCCTCCTTGTCGGGCTGGTAGCCGATCGCGTCGTGCACCACGACCACCCCCGGCCACGGGCCCTGACCCTGCGGTAGGTCGAGCAACGCATCGATGGGGCCGGCCGGGGTATCGAGCTCGATCGCGGGCATGAGGCCAAATCTAATGGCACCGGCCGAGACGCCGTAACCTGACGTGTCGTGTCTGAATCCGTCGAGCTGGCACCCGAGGTGCTCGTGGCGTTGCGGGCCATGCGGGACGCCGGTGAGGTGCCGCTGCGCTGCAACAAGGGCCCGATCCGCACCGCCGTCGCCGCCGCCGTGCGGGCGCTGAACGAAGACGACCTGGGTCCCAGGGTGCGACCGTGGGATCTGTCGGCGCTGCGGCGCCGGGCCGCCGCACGGGGCCGGATCGCCGCAGCCGTGGCGGTGTACGTCGACGCTGACGTGCTGGTGGCCGTGCTGCGGCCCGGGTATGACCGGGTGGTGCTACGCGGCGCCGGGGACTTCTGGCGCCTGGTCCGGTTCCTCGACGCCGACGAGGCCACCGAGGGGGTCCGGCTGACCCCGGAGATCACCCAGGACGTCGACCTGGATGAGTTCTCGCCCGAGGCGGTGCTCACCGCACTGGGCGTCGCCAAACCCGACGATGTCGACCTCGACATCGAGTCCGAGGATCTGGGGCAGGGCGAGACCGAGACCCGGTACCGCTACCTGTTCACCGACAACGGGCGGTCGGTGTTGGCCGAAGAGGTCAGAAACGAGATCTTCGACGGGGCGACACCGTGCACGAGGTCGCTGCGCGGTGTGCTGATCGACGGCGGCCACGGCGCGCTGGTGACCGCGAACGGGGACGGCGCCCAGCTGATCCGGGGTTGATAGCTTGACCGGGTGACTGGTGCGCAGGGGCCCCTGGCGGGGATACGGATCATCGAGGTCTCCAGCTTTGTCGCGGTGCCGCTGGCCGGGATGACGCTGGCGCAGCTGGGTGCCGAGGTGATCCGCGTCGACCCGGTGGGTGGGGCCGCCGATTACCGGCGCTGGCCGGTCACCGACGACGGCGAGAGTATCTACTGGGCGGGGCTCAACAAGGGCAAACGCTCGGTCGCCGTGGACATGCGCGCCCCCGACGGGCAGGAGCTGATCCGCAGGCTGATCGCCGAGGCCGGTGTGCTGATCACCAACGTGGCCGGGCGTGCCTGGCATTCCTATGACGAACTGGTGGCGCTGCGGCCCGACCTGATCCACGTCGAGATCTCCGGGCGTGCCGACGGATCCACCGGTGTGGACTACACCGTCAACGCCGCCGTCGGCTTCCCGCTGGTGACCGGTCCGGTCAACCTGGCCACCCCGGTCAACCACGTGCTGCCGGCCTGGGATGTGGCGTGCGGCCTGTACGCGGCGCTGGCGGTGGTCACCGCGGTACGACAGCGCGAGGCCACCGGAACCGGAGCGCGGATCGCCATCCCGCTGGAGAACGTCGCGCTGGCCACCGCCGGCAACCTGGGTTTCCTGACCGAGGCGATGCTCGGCGGCGCCGAACGGCAGCGCATCGGCAACGCCCTCTACGGACAGTACGGCCAGAACTTCACCAGCAGCGACGGAGCGGTGTTCATGCTCGTCGCGCTGACCGGTCGGCATTTCCGCGACCTGACCGAACTGACCGGCACGACCAAAGCCGTTGCCGCACTGGGAGAGGCGCTCGGTGCGGACTTCACCGATGAGGGCCAGCGGTACACCCACCGCGACGCGCTGACCGGATTGTTCACCCTGTGGTTCGCCGAGCGCAACGCCCACGACATCACCGCCGCGCTGTCGCAGACCTCGGTGCTGTGGGAGCGCTACCGCAGCTTCGCCGAGGTCGCCGCCGACGAGCGGGTGACCGCCAACCCGCTGTTCACCACCTTGGACCAGCCCCGCGTCGGGACCTACCTGGCGCCGGGCCTGCCGATCTGTATCGACGGCGGTTACCCGGCGGCTGCCCCGGCACCGGCGCTGGGCGAGGACACCGCGGCCGTGCTGGTGCGGTTGGGGCTCAGCAGCGCGGAGATCGAGCAATTGACCGGGGCGGGCACCGTCGCGTGAGTACCCTGCTGCGCCTGCTGAGTGTGGTTCCCGACGGCGACGACCGGTGGCGAGGCCCCGGGTCCGGCCCGCCGGGCAAACGGGCGTTCGGCGGACTGTTCGCCGCCCAAGCTCTGGCCTCGGCCTGCGCCACGGTGGACGCCGAGAAACGTCCGACCAATCTGCACATGCAGTTCCTGCGCGGCGGCGACGCCGGCGACGACTCGGACTATCAGGTGGAACGGGTCTACGACGGGCGGACCGCGGTGGCGCGCCGGGTGCTGACCCGCCAGCACGGGCGGCTGCTCAACACCGCGGCGGTGTCGTTCTCGGCACCGCTGGCCGGGCCCGAGCACGGCGCCCGGCGATCGATGCCGGCGCACCCGGACACCCTGGAGCGCACCGGGCCGCCGGGCCCGGCGCCGTCACTTCCGTTGGACGAACTCGAATTCCGCGTCGAGGACACCACCATCGACGGCGAGTTCGTGCGGCGGCTGTGGTGGCGCAGCACCATCGAGCTGCCCGACGATCCGCTGATCCACACCCTGATCGCCGTCTATGTCACCGACTTGTACGGCGTGGACCCGATCCTGGCTGTGCACGGATTCTCGATGGCCGGCCGTACGCACCGCAGCGGCACCACCGATTCATCGATCTGGTTCCACCAGCCGGTGCGGGCCGATCAGTGGAATCTGCTGGAATCCCGGTCCCCGGCGGCCTCCCGCGGGCGCGGTGTGATGACCGCGTCGCTGGTGCGTGCCGACGGTGTCATCGCCGCGACCCTGGTCCAGGAGGGGATGATCGGCGAGCGTTGATGCACGGCCGCACGCAGCCGCGTCACCAGCTGGGCCACCACCACTCCGAATACCAGTGCGGCGAGCACACCGAGCAGCCGGTGCTCGCCGAACAGCGGGTAGATCTGGAAATGGGTCAGATAGATGTACAGCGAGGCATCCGCCAGGGCGGCGAACACACCGGTCAGCAGCACCGGGCAGCGGATGGCGGGCAACCAGATCATCAGCGTGATCCCGGCGAAGACCAACCCTTCGCGCACCGGGTCGCCGAAGTAGCCGAACAGTCCGACCGCGAGCAGTGCGGTGATCGCGGCGCGCTGCCAAACCGTCGACGACTTCGCCACCGCCCAGCCCACCGCGAAGAACCAGAAGGCCAGCATGTTGAACCAGGCGTCCTCGCCGGGATCGGGACCCGGTGCGTCATAACGCAGCACCACCCCCGCGGCCAGGAACACCAAGGCGAACGCGAACGGCCCCCGCCGTTCCAGCCGGTCCACCGCGGGCACCCAGAGCAGAACGGTCAACAGCACCAGGGTCCATACCAGCACCTCGATGAACCACAGTCGACCGGCGGTCATACTATCGAATGGGCCGAGGAACTTGTTGGCCAGCAACAGGTTCGACCACCCATAGTCATCGCTGAAGGTCATGGTGATCGCCACCCAGGCGACGGCGGGTAGCGCGATCCAGCCGATCGTGTTGCGGAGATGCCGGACCCGGTCGCCGCGCGGTGCCGAGGTCAGACAGAACCGGCCGAAGTTGTAGCCGGCAACACCGAGCAGGATGTGCGCGCCACCCCACATCTCGAACAGTTCGGCGTGGGATCCGACGATGAGCACGATCGCGATGGCTCGCAGCGCCACGCTGGTCTCCAGTGTCGAGACCCAGCCTCGCTTGCGGGGCGTGAGTTGTTCGAGCTCACCCAGTGGCAGCCGATGCCAATCGGGCGGAAGCTCGTGCAGCACGCGTTCGATGCGCACCGACATCGTGACGTAGCTGAGCGAATTGCCGCCCAGGTCCACGAAGCTGGCGCCGGAGTCGATGTGCGCGGGGTCCAGGTGCAGTACGTCGGCGAAGACCGCGCGCAGTGCGGTGGCTGCGCTCTGTTCGGGCCGAAGTGCACGCACCGCGGGGTAGTCGGGCTTGCCCGAGGGCAGCATCGGCAATTCGTCGACGGTGACGGCGCGCACCGATCCGGCGGGCAGTCCGGTGATCTCGCCGACGGCGCGGCGCACCCGTTGCGCGTCGGCGGTGGTGGCGGTGACCAGGATGTCGTCGTCGGTGGTGCACAGCGCGGCGATCCCGCGCTCGCGCAACGTGGA
Organism: Mycobacterium adipatum; assembly: GCF_001644575.1. Taxonomy (NCBI): domain Bacteria; kingdom Bacillati; phylum Actinomycetota; class Actinomycetes; order Mycobacteriales; family Mycobacteriaceae; genus Mycobacterium; species Mycobacterium adipatum. The sequence continues at coordinate 4,193,740 of NZ_CP015596.1, read as the reverse complement.
CTCGACCCGCTGCAGATCGATACGCAGGCCGAACAGTTTGGCGAATCGGTTGGCGCGGCCGACAACTTCGAAGAGCCCGTCCTCAGCGCGCCGGGCCAGATCCCCGGTGCGCAGGACATCGGTACCGGGGGCGGATGCCAGGTCGGCGGCGCTGTGGGCGTAGCCCATCATCACGTTGGGGCCCTGGTAGACGAGTTCGCCGATCTCGCCGTCCGGTGCGTCGATCCACAGGTGCCCGCCCGGGACGGCCCGGCCTATCGCCTCGGCCCGGGTTCCGGCGAGTTCTGGTGGCAGGTAAGCCATCCGGGCGGTGGCCTCGGTGGCGCCGTACATGACGAACAGTTGCCAGCCGCGGCGTCGGCCGAGGGCGGCAAATTGGCGAACCCGGTCGGGTTCCAGTCGGCCGCCGGCCTGGGTGAGGTAGCGCAGGTGCGGCAGGACCATGGTGTCGAAGCCGATCCGGTCCAGCAGGTCGAAGGTGTAGGGCACACCGGCCAACGAGGTGCCGCGGTGACGGGCGAACAGCTCCCAGAACGCGTCGTCGATGACCGAGAGGTCGGTCAGGATCAGGGCGGCCCCACGGAGCAGATGACTGTGGATGACCGAGAGCCCGTAGCAGTAGGACATCGGAAGCGTCGTTGCGGCACAGTCGATATCGCGAATATCGAGGTATTCGGCGATGGATTCGGCGTTGGCCAGCAGGTTGGCCGCCGAGAGCCGGACCAGCTTCGGCGAGCCGGTGCTGCCCGAGGTGGACAGCAGCAGTGCCAGGTCGGGGTGCAGCTGGTGGCCCCCGGTGCCGCGGCGATGCACGCCGGTGGCGTCGATGACGATATCGGGGCGGTAGGTTGCCAGCAGGTCGGTGTGGTCGACGCCCGGCGGCACCGGCAGCACGACGTGCCCGCCCGCCAGCGCGCCGAGATAGTGCACCAGGGTGGCGATGTCGTTGCGGGCCTCCAGCAGGATGAGCTGGCGCCCACCGGCGAACTCGGCGGCGGTGCGCTCGACGCGATCGGCGAGGGACCGGTAGCTCAGGGTCCGTTCGGCGGTATGGACCGCGCTGCGATCACCGTAGGACCGCAGATGTCGGACAAGGTGTTTCATGGCAGCACCAGGGCGCCACCGAGTATCTCGATGCGGATCTTGGCCGACACCGCGGGTGGGGAGATGCTGTGCTGGCGCACCGTGATCGGCGGCGTGTCTCCGCCGGTGTCGATGGTGAGCAGGACATCGTGTCCGAGGAACTCCGAACCCACCACGATCCCGATTCCCGGATCGAGTGCCGTTGTGGCGTCGGTGATCTCGATGGCAACCAGCTGTTCGGGACGCAACATCAGCGTGGCCGGACCATCCGGTGACGGCGCGACCAGCGGGATCTGGCCCAGGACGCAGGCGGCGGTCCCGGCGCGCACGGTGCACGGCAGGAACACGCAGTCGCCGAGGAACTCGGCGGTGAACCGGTTGCCGGGGGTGCGGTAGACCTGTTGCGGCGTTCCCACGCCGGTGAACCGACCGTCGCGCATCACGGCCACCTGGTCGGCGACCGAGAGCGCCTCGCCCTGATCGTGGGTGACCAGCAGTGTGGTGACGCCGGTGTCGTTGAGGACCTTCATGACGGCCTTGCGGGTGGCCGCGCGCAGTCCGGTGTCGAGCGCGGAGAACGGCTCGTCGAGCAGCATCAGGGCTGGTTGCCGGGCCATGGCGCGGGCCAGTGCGACGCGTTGTTGCTGGCCGCCGGACAGCTCATGGGGGCGACGTTCGGCGAAAGATGGCTGTAGTGAGACGGTTTCGAGCAGCTCGGCGACCCGGGCCCGTACCGATGCGCTGCGGGCCCGGCCGGGCAGCCCGTAGGCGATGTTCGCACCGACAGTCAAGTGGGGGAACAATGCGCCGTCCTGTGCGACATAGCCGACCGACCGGCGGTGCGGGGCGAGGCCGCTGCCGGCGGACGCGACACGACGCCCGCCGATGTCGATGGTGCCCGCGTCGGGGGTCTCGAAGCCGGCGACCAGGCGTAGCAGCGTGGTCTTTCCGCACCCCGAGGCGCCCACGACGGCGGTGATGCTGCCCGGCTCCAGCGTCAGGTCGACGCCGTCGAGCACCCGGTGATCGGTGAACGTCTTGGTCAGGCCATGGATGGCCAGCGCCGGGTCGGTCATGCGGTCCTCCGGGTGGCTTGCCGGAACAGGGCCACCGTCACGGGGATCGACAAGGCGACCAGCACAAGCGCGTACGGCGCGGCGGCCGCATAGTCCAACTCGCTCGACAGCGACCAGAACCGCATCGCCAGGGTCCGGGTGCCGGTCGGGGCGAGCAGCAGCGTGGCGGTCAGTTCGGTGGCCACCGCCACGAACACCAGCGCCGCACCGGCACCGGCCGCCGGCGCGGTCAGCCGCAACGTGACGCGCACGAAACTGCGCGCCGGCGATACCCCCAGTGACCGAGAGGCCTCCTCCAGCCCGGGCGGCACCTGGGCCAGCCCCGAGCGCAGACTCACCAGCGCCCGCGGCAGGAACATCAGCACGTAGGCGCCCAGCACCAGGATCGCGGTCTGATACAGCGGGGGCGCGAATCGGATGGCGACGGTGACCAGTGCCAGGGCGGTGACGATGCCGGGCATGGAACTGGTGACGAAGTTGGCACCCTCCACCATGCGCGCGAAGGCGCCGCTGTAGCGGACCGCCAGCCACGCGAACGGGAACGCCGCCACGGTGGTCACGGCGGCGGCCACCGCGGCCAACACCGCGGTCTGGCTCAGCGCCTCGGCCAGATCGGCGATGTCCCAGACGGCGGCGCCGCCGATCCACAGCCACCGCAGCAGGGTCCACACCGGAACGCCCAGGGCCAGCATGGTGAGCACGGCCAGTGCGGCGGTGGCCGGTATGGTCGCCGCGCGCAAGTGGATCCGCGTCACCGCCCGGGGCGCGCCGGAGCCGATCCTGGAGAATCGGGCATTGCCGCGCAGCAGCGCCTCACCCAGCAGCAGCACCAGGCACAGCAGCACCAGTACCCCGGCCAGGGTGGCACCGGCGGCACCGTCGAATGTCGCCTGGAACTGTTCGAAAATGGCCGTGGTGAACGTCGCGAAGCGCAACATCGCGAACGCCCCGTATTCGGCGAGCAGATGCACCCCGATCAGCAGTCCGCCACCGAGCACGGCCAGCCGTAGCTGTGGCAACACCACCCGGAAGAAGATGCCGACGGTGCCGGAGCCCAGCGCCCGTGCCGATTCCTCGATGGAGGGATCCAGCCGGCGCAGGGTGGCCGCCGCCGGCAGGAAGACGAACGGGAAGTACGACAACGTGCTGACCAACACGCCGGCGCCGAACCCGTGCAGCGTCGGCCACACGCCGACCCAGGCGTAGCTGTTGATGAACGCGGGCACCGCCAAGGGGGCCACCAGCAGCGGACGCCAGACCGCGGCGCCGGGCACATCGGTGCGTTCGACCAGCCACGCCGCCCCGATGCCGAGCAGCACACACAGCGGCACCGTCACCAGCACCAGGCCGGCGGTGTTGATCAGCAGTTCGCCCACCCGCGGCCGCACCACCAACTCGTAGATGCGTGCCGGGCCGGTGCTGACCACCGCCCACACGACATAGCCGAGCGGGATGAACGTCGCCGCGACCAGCACCGCGATCCCGCCGCTCAGCAGGGGGCCCGGCCGGGCGGGTGGTCGCGGTCGGGTGGTCGGGTCGGTGTGCGCGGAGACCACCTAGAGCAGGCCGGCCTTGGTCATCAGGTCGGTGACCTTGGCAGCGTCCAACGTGGACGGATCGACCTTCGGTGCCTGCAGGGTGTCCAGCGCGGGCAGTGCCGGGTTGGCGGGCACGCCGCTGGCCACCGGGTATTCGAACGAGGTGCCCTTCTCCAGAACTTCCTGGCCGGACTTGCCGGTGATGTACTTCAGGAACTGCTGAGCCTGGTCCTTCTTCTTGCTCGATTCCAGGACGCCGCCACCGGAGATGCTGATGAATGCGCCCGGGTCCTCGTTGCGGAAGTAGTGCAGGGCGGTGTTGGCGCTGATCTCCTTGGTCTTGGCCTGATCCCGGAACCAGTAGTAGTGGTAGATGATCCCGCCGTCGATCTCACCGTCGTTCACCGCGCGCAGGGTCGCAATGTTGTCCTGCAGCAGGGTCGCGTTGGTCTTCATGCCGGCCAGCCACGCGGAGGTGGCCTGTTCGCCGGTCAGCTGCAGCATCGCCGCGACGATGGCCTGGAAATCGGCCTTGGGCGGCGGGGCGCCCCAACGGCCCTTCCATTCGGGCTGCTGCAGATCCATGATCGACCGGGGCAGCTGGTCTTCGCGCAGCTTGCTGGTGTTGTAGGCGAACACCGTGGTGCGTGCGGCCACACCGGTCCATTTGTTGGTCGACGGGCGGTACTCGGCGGGTACCTGCTCCACGGTGGCGGCGTCGACATCGGCGAACAGTCCGGCATCCTCGACCGCGGCCATCGCCGGCGAGTTCTCGGTGAGGAACACATCGGCCGGGGAGGAGTCGCCCTCGGCGATGAGCTGATTGCCCAGTTCGGTGTCGCCGCCCTGCCGATAGGTGACCTTGATGCCGGTCTCCTTGGTGAACGCGTCGATCCATTCCTTGGTCAGGGACTCGTGCTGCGCGTTGTAGATCAGCAGTTCGTCGCCCCCGTCGTCGGACGAGCACGCCGTCGCCGAGGCGACCACTGCGATGACGGACAACGCCGCGGCTATGCGGCTGAACCGAGGTCTCATGGGGGAATCCTTTCATCCCCCGATAAGGATAGGGTGGCCTACCCACGATATTCACAGGTTGCGCATCGACACCTCCTGTTGGGCCTCGCGGCCGCGATCCGTCGGGTCGCCGTCGATGGTCGGGGCATCCACCCACTGGATGGACTGGGTGGCGCCCAGTCGGGTGAAGTAGGCGAACGCCCGATCCCTTCCGGCGAGCCGCGGTGGTAGGGGCAGCCGGTAGACACCGCTGTCGAGTAGCTGTGCGCCGGCAGCGTCTGCCGTGTCGAACGTCAAGTAGCGCATGGCGATTGCGCGCTGGCCGGCGTGGCGCATGGCGGCGATGGCCGGGACGGGCAGACGGCCGCCGAGGACCGTGCGATACAGGTCGGCGCCGAATTCGGTGCCATGCAGATAGAACGGTCCCGAGCCGTCGGACCACTCGATGGCCGGTCTGCCGGTGTCGCAGTGCAACACGCGTCCGCCGCTGTCGGCGTAGCGCGTCGTCGGCATCGGAACCAGCAGAATTTCACGCTGAACTGGCAATATCCAGCCGAGGCCCACCTTCTGGGCCGCACGCATGGCGGGAGAGAACCGTGCCCACCGGCTGACCGAGGTCACCGTGTTCGGGGGCAGCCAGTCCGCTTCGGGCAGGCCGGCCACGAACCGGTTGTAGAGAACGTCGCGCTCATCGGTGAGCTGCACCGTCTCCGGGACGCCCTCGATATCGTTGTTCCCCGACCACCGGGCCATCCGTCGCCAGCGCCGGTCCGGGCCGGTGAGGGCGGCGATGCGCAACGCCTCATCCAGTCGCGGCACGACCGTGTATCGGGTGTTGCGCGCCACGTCGTAGGTGGTGCAGAACGCGGTGACCGCGGCGATGGCCCTGTCCGCGTCAAAAGTCCCGTTCGGAGCCGGGAAATCGACCTGGCGAGCGAGGCTGGGAGACGACATGGCGCGACACTAACCGGGCGCACCGACATGTCCAGTTCGCGACAAGATGGTGCGGGAGGGCCGCAGGTGCCTCAGGATCGAGCCATGAAACCGCTTGCCACGCTCGTCCTCGGTGGACTTGCCGCGTCCGTGATCGTCGCTCCGAGTGCCGCGGCGGCGCCGCCGTGCTCGGCAAGCAACCTCGCCACCGTCGCCAGCGGTGTATTGAGCCAGGCGGGTGGTTATCTCGACACCCGGCCAGGGGCCAACGATGTCCTGACGGCGGCCGGTAGTCAGTCGACGGTCGACGCCGAGAACTCGGTGCGCGGCTACTTCCTATCTCACCCGGGCGAGTTCCTCGACCTGCAGAACATCGCGCGGCCGCTGATCGACCTGCGTCGGCAGTGTGGGGTGGCGGTGTCGCCGGGGCAACTGGCGGCGCTCATCGATGCGTTGAGTTAGGCCGTCAGAGACGGCCATAACGGCTGCGCGCAAAGCTGTACAGCCCGAACGCGGCAATGCCCAGCGCGGCCAGGATGAGCAGAAACTTGCCGAACGGAGCCTGGCCGAGGGTCTTGACGGCGGCGTCCAGTCCGGAGGCCTTGGCGGGATCGGCCTCCCACGTCGCGAAGGCAACGAGGATCCCGGCTCCGGCGAGCGCCAGGCCCTTGGCGACGTAACCGGCGACGCCGATCACGGTGATGCCGGTGCCGCCGGACACCCGCAGATCTTTGAAGAACTTCTGCGAGACGCCTTTGTAGACGTGGTAGCCGCCGACGCCCAGCACCCCCAGGCCGATCACGATCAGCACCGCCTTACCCCAGCCGGATTGCATCAATTGCGCCGATACGCCGGAGTTCTGCTGGCCGCTGGACTGACCGGCGCCCATCGCGAAACGCATGGCGGAGAACGCAATCGCGATGTTGGCGATCGCCAGACCGACGGACTTGGCGCGTTTCCAGGCCGGGGAGTCGTCGTTTCCGGAGCGCTCGCTAGGCTTGGATCCGACGACCGCCTCGGCCAGATGCCACAGCCCGAGAGCGAACAGTCCGATCGCCGCGATCCACAGCATGACCGCGCCGCCGGGCTGACTGGCCAGTGCCGCCAGCGCCCCCGATTGGTCCGCGTTGCCGCCGGTACCCAGCGCCAATCGCAGGATGATGTAGGCCAACAGCAGATGCAGGACACCGCTGGCGGCAAATCCGGCGCGCGCGGCGTACTGGAAGGCATCGTTGTCGGTGGCCTTGTCCACAGCGCCGTGGACGGGGCTGGCACTTCGGTTCATGCAAGGCGGTGTCCCCGTTTTTGACGCGCGCGAAACTCGGGTCAGCCGAAGATGAGGCCGTTGGTCTTGATCGATCCCTTCGCGCTGCCGACTCGGCCCACGGGGTTCACCGCGAATTCGGTAAACTTTGGCTGAGTTAATGTCCTTTGCAAATAACTGAACTCCTGCTCTCGCGCACACGAAGTTGTGCTGTTATTTTGTGCGCGTGGCTGGATACGGCGGCATGAAGGCGCAACGCCCTCTCGCTAAGCGGGTTTGGCGTCGGGTATTTCGCCGGGCTGAACCCCGACCGTCGGTATTCTCAGCCTTTGACTTGCCGAAATATAAGAAGCGTGGACGTTTCGGTCTACCGATTCCACGCTTCATGCAGCGGCTTAGGGAGTCGCCAGAAGCGGTCGTGGCGATAGTTGGAATACTTGCGGCATTGACAACAACACTGGCCACGATGTGGGTCAGCATGGACGCTTCCAGTGATGCGTTGGACGTGCAAGAGAAGATTTATAAGAGCGAACGGCGCGATATCGCATTTAACGCTTTTGAGGAAAGTCAAGATGCCTTCGACAGCATGGTTGTAGAAATGCGTCAAAGGGCGAAGAGTTCCACGACCTATTCAGAAATAGACCGTGCATTTGACGAGATAAATCGCACTATCGCGGCGGTGGAACAGCGAAAATGGCAGTTATATGGGTCGATATTCGAAAAGGAGGTGACAATTCTTAGCGAGTTGGATCGCAATATGTACGACATAAGACGGGCTTTCGTGGGAGTGTTTCGGGCTACGGGATCTGTGGGAACGCCGTCGGAGATTGGCCCGTCAGAGATCAGCGGAGCCGCGGCGAGAGTATCTCCAGTGGTGTCTGAGGACACTCCGCAGAGCGATCCGCAAACTGCGTCGTCGACTGTGTCTCCCTACGCGGATCCAGCGTATGAATCGGCGTTGCATAAGATGCAGCAACTAGTCGAGGATCGCAACAGTATAAAAATGCAATTGTATATCGAGTTCTTCGCTCTTAAGGAGCAGCTCAAGTAACGGCGGACTGTCTCCCGGTCGCACACGATCTGGTTTAGATCGAAATAGCGGTTGCCGTCAACGCCGAAGCCATTGACCACCCATTTGCAACGCGTAAGATCCCCGACGATGCCGGTGATTGTGGCGGCATTGTCGGAGATCTACATAGGAGTCACGCGCCTCAAATGTCGGGGTGTGCTCGACTCGATATCGAGGACTCAGCCGAAGATCAGTCCGTTGGTCTTGGCGGTGGCCTTGGCGTAGCGGTCGGAGACGTCGGCCCAGTTGACGACGTTCCAGAAGGCCTTGACGTAGTCGGCCTTGACGTTCTTGTACTGCAGGTAGAAGGCGTGCTCCCACATGTCGACCTGGAGCAGCGGGATGATGCCGAGTGGGACGTTGGCCTGCTGGTCGTAGAGCTGGAAGGTCAGCAGGCGGTCGCCGAGGCTGTCGTAGCCCAGGACGGCCCAGCCGGAGCCCTGCAGTCCGTTGGCGGCGGCGGTGAACTGGGCGCGGAACTTGTCGAAGCTGCCGAATTGGTCGTCGATGGCGGCGGCCAGTTCGCCTTCGGGCTTGTCGCCGCCGTTGGGGGACAGGTTCTTCCACCAGATGCTGTGGTTGACGTGTCCGCCGAGGTGGAAGGCGAGGTTCTTCTCGTTGAGGAAGATCGCGGACTGGTCGTCGCCGGCGCGGGCTTCTTCGAGTTTGGCCAGGGCGTCGTTGAGGCCCTTGACGTAGGCGGCGTGGTGCTTGCTGTGGTGGATCTCGTTGATCTGCCCGGAAATGTGGGGCTCCAGCGCGTCATAGTCGTAATCGAGTTCTGGCAGTGAGTATTGCGCCATCGGGTGCCCTTTCGTCGCGGTTGCCTTCGCCACCGTAGAACCTCGACGGCAGTTGAGGTCAAGGCGTGCGATATGCCGAAACCGTGCGACGGAACGTGCCGCTATACCGTTGGTCGGAGAGTTCCTTTCGAATATGCAAGGCGGGTGGACGTGGACGGTGCTCGACCTGGCAGCGGCTGGATGGCCTTCAAGGGCACCGTCAACCGCGTCACGGAAAGTCGCACCGTCGAGTCGATCGCTCGTGCCGGCTATCCCGTGAGTGGATTGCTGCATCTATTGATTGCCTACCTCATCGTGCGGATCGCGTTCGGTTTCCGCGGCGAAGCCGATCAGACCGGGGCATTGGCGGTACTCGCCGCGCAGCGCGGTGGTTCGGTGTCGTTGTGGATGGTGGCCTTCGGGCTGGTCGCACTGTCGCTGTGGCGGCTGGCCGAGGTTGTGCTGGGTCTGCATCCGGGCGAGAGCCCTCGGGCCCACAAACGCGCGGCGCCCTTGGTGAACCGGTTCAAGGCATTCGGACTTGCGGTCGTGTACCTGGCGCTGGCCTTCGCGGCGGTGCAATTCGCCCTCGGGGTAGGTGAGCAGGGCAGCGATCGGGCAGAAGGCCTGAGTGCCCGGCTGATGCGGAGCGGGAGCGGTAAGGCCGTTCTGGTGGCTGTCGGTTTCGCGATAGTGGCCTTCGGGGGCTACTTCATATACAAGGGGGCATCTCGAAAGTTCTTGACAGACCTCACGGTCCCGGGTGGGCGGCTGATGACGACACTGGGCATCGTGGGACATGTGGCGGAGGGCGTCGTGCTGTGTGCGGCTGGCGTATCGGTGCTTCTTGCGTCATTCATGCAGGATCCCTCGAGGGCGACGGGACTGGATGCTGCGGTGCGGGCGTTGGGACAGGCGGAGCACGGCCAGACGATGTTGTTGGCGGCGGCGATCGGTTTTGCCGCGTACGGCTTGTACAGCGTTGCGCTGACCAAGTATTCGCGAATGTGAGCGTGCACGTTGTCGATGCCGACGCGTGCCGATGTCGAGGCGATCGTCGCGAACGACGGCGGCGCCTTGGGGCGTGCCTGTGGATGAATGAGTGATTGTGGATAACTAGGGTTGCCGGGCATCTGCCGGCCCCATTCTGTCGGTGGCCGGGGTGAGGGTGGGTTCATGGAAACCTGGACTCGCGCCGAGATCGGTGCACTTGGTGAGCAGTTGGCGGTGCAGCACCTGGAAGCCATGGGGTTGACGGTGCTGGAGCGCAATTGGCGGTGCCGGTATGGCGAACTGGATGTGATCGCGCTCGACGAGGCGGCCCGGGTGGTGATCTTCGTCGAGGTGAAGGCGCGCACCACCGACCGGTTCGGCGGTGTCGCGTACGCGGTCACCCCGGACAAGGTGCGTCGGTTGCGACGGCTGGCGGGGTTGTGGCTGGCCGGCGGGGGCGGGCGATGGTCGGGGGTGCGCATCGATGTGATCGGGATACGGTTCGGTCGCACGCGCACACCGGAGCTCACCCATCTGCAGGCGGTCGGCTGATGCCGCTCGGGCGCGCCTTCGCCGTCGCAATCCGGGGCCTGGACGGCGTCACGGTGGAGATCGAGGCCGACATCACCGGTGGGCTGCCGGGTGTGCATCTGGTGGGGTTGCCCGACACCGCTCTGCAGGAGGCCCGGGACCGGGTGCGTGCGGCGATCACCAACTGCGGCAACAGTTGGCCGGACACCCGGCTGACGTTGGCGCTGTCGCCGGCGACCCTGCCCAAGGGGGGTTCGATGTATGACTTGGCGTTGGCGTCGGCGGTGCTGTCGGCGCACCTGAAGACGTCGTGGGCCCGGCTGGAGAAGACGGTGCTGCTCGGTGAGCTCGCCCTCGACGGCCGCGTGCGGCCGGTCCACGGTGTGCTGCCCGCGGTATTGGCGGCCAAGCGCGACGGTTGGCAGTCGGTGGTGGTGCCTCTGGACAACCTGGCCGAGGCCAGCCTGGTCGACGGGATCGACGTGTGGGGTGTGCCGCACCTTCGGCAGTTGCAGGACTGGTTTGGTGGCAAGGGTCAGTTGGCGGGCCGGATCACCGACGCCGCACCGTACGTGCCGCCCGAATGCCGGGATCTCGCCGATCTGATCGGGCAGACCGCGGCGCGGGTCGCGGTGGAGATCGCCGCCGCGGGAGCGCACCATCTCATGCTGACCGGACCGCCTGGGATCGGCAAAACGATGCTGGCCCAACGTGTGCCGGGCCTTCTTCCGCCGCTCACCGAGGAAGAGGCCATCGAGGTCACCGCCATCCACTCGATTGCCGGGACGCTGGCGCCGGACACCCCGCTGATCACCCGGCCGCCCTTCATCGCCCCTCACCACTCCTCGACGGTGGCGGCGATGGTGGGCGGCGGGACGGGAATCGCGCGCCCGGGAGCGGTCAGTCGCGCCCATCGCGGAGTGCTGTTCCTCGATGAGTACGCCGAGGTCGGGACCAATGTGCTGGAGTCCTTGCGTACGCCGTTGGAGGAAGGGGAAATTCGTCTGGCCCGCCGCGACGGCGTGGCACGTTACCCCGCCAGATTCCAGCTCATCCTGGCCGCAAACCCGTGTCCGTGTGCGCCCACCGATCCGAAAGACTGCTTGTGCAATGCCGGGGCCAAACGTCGCTATCAGGGCAAGCTGTCGGGCCCACTGGTGGATCGGGTCGACCTGAAAGTCGAGATGCACCCCATCCGGGCCGGAGCTTTCACCCATGAAGTGGGCGAATCGACCGCCGCGGTGCGCAGCAGGGTAGCCGCCGCGCGAGCGGCGGCGGCGCAACGGTGGCAGCCGATCGGGGTGCGGACCAACGCCGAGGTGCCCGGACCCGCGCTGCGCCAGCGATTCCGTCCCGGCGACGCCACCATGGCGGTGCTGCGCGCCGCCGTCGACCGCGGCAAACTCAACCTGCGCGGCGCCGACCGTACCCTGCGCATCGCGTGGTCGATCGCCGATCTGGCCGGGGTGAACTCACCGACACCGGATCACGTCGCGACGGCGTTGAGTTTCCGGCAGGGCGGTGTGTCATGACCGTCGACGCGGTGCGGCGTGCGTGGGCGTATCTGTCGCGGGTGGCCGAGTCGCCGTGCCCGGCGCTCACGGCGTTTGTCGCCGGCCACGGACCGGTGGAGGCGGCCGCCAGGATCAAGGCCGGTGCGATGCCCAGCGAACTGGCGGGTCGGATCGCCGCGCGTGTGCACATCGACACCGCCTCGGAGGATCTGGAGATGCTGGATCGCCGCGGCGGGCGGCTGATCACCCCGGACGACACGGAGTGGCCCCATCTCGCGTTCACCGTGTTCGACAATGACGAGGTTCAACGCCGGGAATCGGGCCGGCACCCGATGGTGCTGTGGGCGATCGGTCCGGCCCGCCTCGATGAGGTGGCGGCCCGCGGTGCGGCGATCGTCGGTACCCGGGCGGCCACCGCGTACGGCGAGCACGTGGCCGCCGACCTGTCCGCGGGCCTGGCCGAGCGCAATGTCGCGGTGGTGTCCGGGGCCGCCTACGGTATCGATGGCGCGGCCCACCGCGCCGCGCTGGGCGTCGACGGTGTCACCGTGGCCGTGCTGGCAGGGGGGATCGATGTTCCCTATCCCGCAGGGCATTCCGCGCTGCTACACCGGATCTGCGGTACCGGTCTGGTGGTCTCGGAGTATCCGCCCGGTATGCGACCGGCGCGGCACCGCTTCCTGACCCGCAACCGGCTCGTCGCCGCGTTGAGCGGAGCCACCGTGGTCGTCGAGGCGGGACTGCGCAGCGGAGCGGCCAACACCGCCGCCTGGGCAGAGGCGATGGGGCGGGTGGTGTGCGCGGTGCCGGGTCCGGTGACCTCCGCGGCCTCGGCGGGCTGCCACGTGCTGCTACGGCGGGGCGCCCAGCTGATCAGCCGTCCCGAGGAGATCATCGAGATCGTCGGCAAGATCGGCGAGCTCGCCGACGATCCCGAACACCCGCAGACCCCGCTGGACGGGCTGTCCCGGGAGGAGATGTTGGTGTACGAGGCGTTGCCGGGGCGGGGATCGCGCAGCATCGAGGAGATCGCGGTGGAAGCCGGTATGCCCGCCGAGCAGGTGCTGGGTCCACTGGCGTTACTGGAGATTGCCGGGCGGGTGCAACGTCGTGAGGGTCAGTGGCGGATCGTGCGGGACGCACCGCAGCCGGCGCGGTAGCGGACCGCGCCGCAACCGGGACTCGTACAGTGGACCTGAAGATCAGCTAATCGATTTGTGAGGTAAAGCCATGGCGGGACGTCCGATTCATACCTTCGAAGTGATCAGCAGTGAGCAGCTGGCACCGCACATGATCCGGTTGGTGCTCGGTGGTGTCGGGTTCGACACCTTCACACCCGGTCACTACACGGACTCCTACGTCAAGATCGTCATCGTCGACCCCGATGTCGACATCGTCTCGCTGCCGCACCCGCTTACCTTGGACAGCTTCAACAAGCTTCCCGAGAACAAGCGCCCCACCGTGCGCACCTACACCGTGCGATCGGTTGACGATTCGCTGCGCCAGATCTCCATCGACTTCGTCGTCCATGGCGAGCAGGGGGTCGCCGGCCCCTGGGCGGCCGCCGCGCAGCCCGGGCAACTGGCCTACCTGATGGGACCGTCCGGTGCGTATGCGCCCGATCCCGCCGCGGACTGGCACCTGCTGGCCGGCGACGAGTCCGGACTACCGGCCATCAGTGCGGCACTGGAGGCCATGCCGCCCAACGCGATCGGCAAGGCCTTCATCGAAGTCAGTGGTCCCGACGACGAGATCCCGCTGACATCGCCCGACGGCGTCGATGTGCACTGGATTTACCGGGGCGGCCGCGCCGACCTCGTCGGCGAGGACAAGGCCGGCGACAACGCCCCCCTGATCGCCGCGGTCAAAGAGACGCTGTGGCTGCCCGGTCAGGTGCAGGTATTCGTGCACGGTGAAGCGCAAGCCGTCATGCACAACCTCCGTCCCTACCTGCGCAAGGAACGCGGCGTCGAAGCCAAGTGGGCCTCCATTTCCGGCTACTGGCGTCGTGGGCGCACCGAGGAGACATTCCGGCAATGGAAAGCGGAACTGGCCAAGGCGGAGGCCGGCCAGCAAGACTGACCCCATGGCATTCGGCGACTATCAACTCGAGATCTACCTGCAGGGCCTGGCCGGGGTGGTGCCGTCGCTGCCGATGGCCTTCGCCGAGCTGGAACAGCGGGCCCAGGCGGCGATGTCCCCGTCGGTGTGGTCCTACGTCGCGGGCGGGGCCGGCGATGAACGCACCCAGCGCGTCAATGTCAGCGCCTTCGACCACTGGGGCCTGATGCCGCGGATGGGGGCGGGCGCCACCGAACGCGACCTGACCGTCGACCTGTTCGGGCTCACCTTGCCGTCGCCGGTGTTCATGGCGCCGATCGGCGTCACCGGGATCTGCAGCCGCGACGGCCACGGCGATCTGGCCGCCGCCCGCGCCGCGGCGCGCACCGGAGTGCCGATGATGGTGTCCACCCTCACCGCCGACCCGCTGGAGGATGTCGCGGCCGAATTCGGCGACACACCAGGGTTTTTCCAGCTCTACACCCCGAAGGACCGCGATCTGGCGGCCAGCTTCGTCGCCCGGGCCGAGGCCGCCGGCTTCAAGGCGATCGTCGTCACGCTGGACACCTGGGTGCCGGGCTGGCGTCCGCGCGACCTGAGCACCTCGAATTTCCCGCAGCTGCGCGGGCACTGCTTGTCCAATTACTTCAGTGACCCGGTGTTCCGCGCGAGCCTGCCGCAGTCCCCGGAGGAGAACCCGCAGGGCGCCATCCTCAAGTGGGTGTCCACCTTCGGTCAGCCCGTCACCTGGGACGATTTGACCTGGCTGCGCTCGCTGACCAGGCTGCCGCTGCTCGCCAAGGGGATCTGCCATCCCGACGACGTGGCCCGTGCCCGCGACGCCGGCGTCGACGGCATCTACTGCTCCAACCACGGCGGCCGCCAAGCCAACGGGGGCATCCCGGCGATCGACTGCCTGCCCGATGTGGTGGCCGCCGCCGACGGGCTGCCGGTGCTGTTCGACTCCGGTATCCGCAGCGGCGCCGACATTGTCAAGGCGCTCGCGCTGGGGGCAACCGCGGTCGGTGTCGGCCGGCCGTATGCCTACGGCCTGGCGCTCGGGGGCACCGACGGTGTGGTGCACGTGCTGCGCTCGCTGTTGGCCGAGCTGGACCTGACCATGGCGATCGACGGCTACCGGGCACTGGCAGATCTCACCCCGGACACGCTGCGGCGCGTCCAGTAGACAGCCGGCGGGCATCTGCGACGGTAGGACAGTGCGCAAGCCCGACCTGGAACCGCTGCTCGAGGAATTCGACGAGTACCTGGCCCTGCAACGCGGCCGGTCGGCGCACACCCGGCGCGCCTACCTGGGTGATCTGCGGTCGCTGTTCGACTTCACCGGTGGCGGTCTGGACACCCTGACGCTGCCCAGGCTGCGCTCCTGGCTGGCCGCGCAGGCCGGCGCCGGAGCGGCCCGCACCACGCTGGCCCGGCGCACCTCCGCGATCAAGACCTTCACCGCATGGGCGCTGCACCGCGGCCTGCTGGGCAGCGACCCCGCCGCCCGGCTGCAGACGCCCAAGGCGCACCGGACCCTGCCATCGGTGCTGCGGAAAGAGCAGGCGCTCGACGCCATGGATGCGTTGAATTCCGGTGCGCAGCAGGGTGATCCGATCGCACTTCGGGACAGGCTGATCGTCGAGATGCTCTACGCCACCGGCATCCGTGTCAGCGAGCTGTGCGGACTGGACATCGACGATGTCGATCGTTCCCGGCGGGTGCTGCGGGTGCTGGGCAAGGGCAACAAAGAGCGCACCGTGCCGTTCGGCGAACCCGCCGAGCGCGCGCTGGCCGCCTGGCTGGACTCCGGCCGGCCGGCCGTGGCCAAACCCACCTCCGGTGCCGCACTGCTGCTGGGTTCGCGCGGGGCCCGCCTCGACCAGCGCCAGGCCCGCACCGTGGTGCACCAGACCATGTCCGCCGTCGACGGCGCCCCCGATATCGGCCCGCATGGCCTGCGACACAGCGCCGCCACCCACCTGCTGGAGGGTGGTGCCGATCTGCGCGTCGTGCAGGAACTGCTGGGCCACTCGACGTTGGCCACCACCCAGCTCTACACCCACGTCACCGTCGCGCGGCTGCGTGCGGTGCACGATCAGGCGCACCCACGGGCTTGAGCACGATCGGGGTGACAGCCAGCAGTCCCAGCGGATCCACATAGTCCGCGCGGGCCGCCGCGCCCCACATCGCACCCCAGTGCAGGCACGCCGGTACCGGACACCCCGGATGCCCCTCCAGCAACCCGCCGAGTGCCGTCCCGGCGTCCACCCGCTGCCCGGCCCGGACCGCCGGGCGCACCGGTTCGTAGCTGGTGCGCAGGCCGCCCGCATGCTGCACCGACACCAGCGGACGGCCGGCCAGCTCACCGGCGAACACCACGGTGCCGCCGGCGGCGGCGTAGACGGTCTGCCCCGGGGCGCCGGCCAGATCCACGCCGCGGTGCCCGCGCTGCCAGTTCGGCGCCGGTGCGTCGAAACCGCGGGTCACCGCCGCCGAGGGGCGCAGCGGCCACTGCAGCCGGCCGGCCTCGGCCGCCGCGGGCGCGGCAGCCAGGAATGCGGCCGCCAGCAGCACCGGCAGAACTCTCATCAGTCCAGTTCAGCGCCACTTCGACCGCAGCGGTACCCGCTGGATGCCAGACTGTGGACGGACCGGCGACTGTGCACAACTCGCGTGGTCAGAGCACAGGTTCCAACGGTGTAAACTTCTCCCCGCAGCTCACATCCGTGGGCTGACTTCGCGCGTCTGCACCGCAACCCGCAGCACAGGTTGCAACCAGCATGCCGGGCGGTCCTGACCTGGGAAACCGAGTCGGGTCCGGCAGCCGCAGTCGCCAGGGTCCGGATTCACCCGATTCCGGACGTCAACCATCGATAACGAAGGCACGGCTGAATCACTATGGCTGTTGTAACCATGAAGCAGCTGCTCGACAGCGGCGCTCACTTCGGGCATCAGACCCGACGCTGGAACCCCAAGATGAAGCGGTTCATCTTCACCGACCGCAACGGCATCTACATCATCGACCTGCAGCAGACGCTGACCTACATCGACTCGGCCTACGAGTTCGTCAAGGAGACCGTCGCCCACGGCGGATCGGTCATGTTCGTCGGCACCAAGAAGCAGGCCCAGGAATCCATCGCCGAAGAGGCGACCCGCGTCGGCATGCCGTATGTCAACCAGCGCTGGCTGGGCGGCATGCTCACCAACTTCTCCACCGTGCACAAGCGTCTGCAGCGGATGAAGGAGCTGGAGGCCATGGAGCAGACCGGTGGCTTCGAGGGGCGAACCAAGAAGGAAATCCTCATGCTCACGCGTGAGAAGAACAAGCTCGAGCGCAGCCTCGGTGGTATCCGGGACATGGCCAAGGTTCCGTCGGCCATCTGGGTCGTCGACACCAACAAGGAACACCTCGCGGTTGCCGAGGCCCGCAAGCTGAACATCCCGGTCATCGCGATCCTGGACACCAACTGCGACCCCGATGTCGTCGACTACCCGATCCCGGGCAACGACGACGCCATCCGTTCGGCCGCACTGCTGACCAAGGTCATCGCCTCCGCGGTCGCCGAGGGCCTGCAGGCCCGTTCGGGTGCCGGCAAGGCCGAGGCCGGCCAGGACGGCGCGGCCGAGCCGCTGGCCGAGTGGGAGCAGGAGCTGTTGGCCGGTGCGACCACCAGCCCCGCCGACGGCGCTGCCGCCGAGACCACCACCGACGCTTCTTAATTCCAGGAGACAAGCTGTTATGGCCAACTACACCGCTGCCGACGTCAAGCGCCTTCGGGAGCTGACCGGCGCCGGCATGCTCGACTGCAAGAACGCTCTGGTCGAGACCGAGGGTGATTTCGACAAGGCCGTCGAGGTGCTGCGCATCAAGGGCGCCAAGGACGTCGGCAAGCGCGCCGAGCGCGCCACCGCCGAGGGCCTGGTCGCCGCCAAGGACGGCGCCTTGATCGAGCTGAACTCGGAGACCGACTTCGTCGCGAAGAACGCCGAATTCCAGGGTCTTGCGGAGCAGATCGTGACCGCCGCGGCCGCCTCCAAGGCTGCCGACGTGGACGCCCTCAAGGCCGCCAAGGCCGGCGACAAGACCGTCGAGGAACTCATCGCGGATCTGTCGGCCAAGATCGGCGAGAAGCTGGAACTGCGTCGCGTCGCGGCCTTCGACGGCACGGTCGAGACCTACCTGCACAAGCGGTCGGCCGACCTGCCGCCCGCCGTCGGCGTGCTCGTCGAGTACACCGGTGGCGATGCCGAGGCCGCCAAGGAGGTCGCGCACGCGGTCGCGCTGCAGATCGCCGCGCTGAAGGCCAAGTACCTCACCCGTGAGGACGTGCCGGAGGACATCGTGGCCAACGAGCGTCGCATCGCCGAGGAGACCGCGAAGGAGGAGGGCAAGCCGGAACAGGCTCTGCCCAAGATCGTCGAGGGTCGCGTCACCGGCTTCTACAAGGATGTCGTGCTGCTCGACCAGCCGTCGGTGTCGGACAACAAGAAGTCCGTCAAGGCGCTGCTCGACGAGGCCGGCGTGACCGTGACCCGGTTCGTCCGCTTCGAGGTCGGCCAGGCCTAAGTAAGACCCCAGCAAAACCCCGCGTCATTTCGATGACGCGGGGTTTTCTGCATTCCCCGGCCCGCGTGGTACGTACTGGTACCGTCGGCGGCATGGCACGTATTCATGCATTCGGCGATGACGCCCTCGGTGACCTGGACGCGGTCGGTCTGGTAGCCGCGCTGCGCAGCGGCGCGGTGTCGCGCGATGAGGTGATCGACGCGGCGATAACCCGAGCCGAGGCCGTCGACCCGGTCCTCAACGGTGTCGCGTACCGGGCCTTCGACACCGCCCGGGCCGCCCGCCCGCGCGGCGGCTTCTTCTCCGGCGTGCCCACCTTCGTCAAGGACAACGCCGACGTCGCCGGCATGCCGACCATGGATGGCACCGACGCATGGACGCCGCGGCCGGCCCCCGCCGATGGTGACTTCGCCCGCACCTACCTAGGCACCGGACTGGTCGCACTGGGCAAGACGCAGCTCTCTGAGTTCGGGTTCAGCGCGTCCGCCGAGCATCCTCGCCTCGGCGCGGTGCGCAACCCGTGGCACACCGAGCACACCGCCGGCGCCTCGTCCTCGGGATCGGGCGCTCTGGTCGCGGCCGGCGTGGTCCCCATCGCGCACGCCAACGACGGTGGCGGTTCGATCCGGATCCCGGCGGCCTGTAACGGTCTGGTGGGCTTGAAACCGTCGCGTGGACGGCTTCCGCTGGACAAGCAGATGCGCCAGATGCCGCTGCGTATCGTCGCCAACGGCGTGCTCACCCGGTCGGTCCGTGACACGGCGGCCTTCTACCGCGAGGCCGAACTGCTGTGGCGCAATCCGAAGATGCCGGTCATCGGCGATGTCACCGGGCCCGGTGACACTCCGCTGCGGATCGCCTTCACCACGGAATCGATTGCGCGCGAAGCCAGCCCGGAGATCCGCGAGGCGACGTGCAAGACCGCCGCGCTGCTGGAGGGGCTCGGGCACCGGGTCACCGAGATCGCCAACCCGATCCCGTCGTCGTTCAAGAACGACTTCCTGCTGTACTGGTCGCTGCTGGCGTTCGCGCTGGTGCGCGGCGGGAAGCGGACCTTCGGGCCGAGCTTCGACCGGGACAGGCTCGACAATCTCACCCGCGGCCTGGAAGCGCTGGCGGCGCGGAATCTGCACCGGATGCCGCTGGCGATTGCGCGGCTGTCCCGCACCCGCAGAATCACCGCGCAACTGGGCAGCCAGTACGACGTCCTGCTCACCCCGACGCTGGCCGAGGTGACGCCGCGGATCGGGCACCTCGACCCGACGGCCGATTATCAGCAGATCATCGACCGGCTCATCGACTGGGTGGCCTTCACCCCACTGGCCAACGTCACGGGGGATCCCGCGATGTCGTTGCCGCTGGGCCGATCTGCATCCGGTCTGCCGATCGGGATGATGTTCGGTGCGACCACCGGTAACGAGCGCCGGCTGCTCCAATTGGCCTTCCAGCTCGAAGAGGCCAGCCCATTTGCGCGCCTGCAGGACTGATCTGCAACGAAATCCGCAGCGAGGGGGACACCTCGCCGTAATCGCGCGCGGATTCGCGTAACGCCGCCGATACCGCGAATCGCGCTCGATGAAACACGGCGCGCTCACCATCGTCCTCGTGGAGTCCCCCGCACCCACAATCGTTCGGTCACCGGAGATCGCCCGCACATCGGGAAACACCTTCGGGTGCCTTGTCCGATTCGCGGTCGCGAACATCCGCCGGCGCCCCGAACGCTTTGTGCTAGCCGTCCTCGGCATCGCCCTGGCGATCGCCTGTGTCACCGTCGTGCGCACCATCTCGGCGAGTTTCGCCATCACCGGTGAAGACTCGGTCACCGATGTGCTTGGCAGCAATCAACTTTGGGTGGTGCCGGCCGGTGGTGTGCACTATGACCCCGACGTCCGGGCGCTCATCGCCGACGGGCCCGCCCCCACGTTGTCCACCCCGCCGGACTGGACGGCGACTCGCACGCTGTCGGGCACCACCACCGTCGACGGTGCGACGGTATCCCTGCGCGGGTCGGACGCCGTCGCACCGGGGCGGGCCGCCGTGGGTGCCGGTGTGGCCGAGCGGCTCGGCATCGCACCCGGTGCGACCGTGGACATCGGCGGACAGCCGCTGACCGCCGAGATCGCCGGAACCGGTCAATCCATCACGGTCGCAGCACCTCTGGCGGGTTCGCTGGTCGGCGACAACGGTTGGTGGACGGTGGCCGCGCCGACCGGTGACGAGCACCGTCGCGACCTCGCCCAGCTGTTCGGCGCCGCCACCGGTCTGCCCGCGACGGCGGACCCGTCGGTGCAGCCCGATCCCACCGGCTCCGGACTCATCTACGACACCGTCGGCGGCTCCGGACCGCTCACCTTCGAACAGAAGTTCTCGGCGCTGTTCTCGGGCAAGGTCACCAGTTCCACGCTCGGGGTGATCTCGACTATCGGGCTGATCCTGGGATTCGTCATCGCGGTGTCCTCCTTCCTGGCTGCCGTTGCCGAACGCAAACGCGAGTTCGGCATCATGAGCAGCATCGGTCTGGCCGACGAGGTGCTGTACTTCTTCCTCGTCGAATCCGGTATCACCTTCCTCGCCGCCTACCTGGTGGGTGTACTCGGCGCGGGAGTCGCTGTCGCGCTGGTTATCCCGCAGATCGCCACGTTCACCGCGTGGGGGCAGGCCGCCGGGATGGTCGCGGCGTTCATCCCCGCGATGGCGATCGTCGGGGCGCTCGTCCCGGTGCACCGGTTGCTGCAACAGCGACCCGTCGACCTGCTGGGGGGACGGTAGATGATGAGATACGGCCTGTCCTACGGTTGGCTGTCGGCGCGGCGGCGGCTGCGCGAGATGACGCTGCCCGCCATCACCACCGCGACCGGCGCCTTTCTGGTCGTCATCGTGTTCGGGATGTCCGAAGGCATCAGCGCCCAGTCCGCCTCCCTCGGCAACGCCGACGAGATCGGCGCGGCGGTGGTCCTCATCGCGGTGACGGTGCTGCTGGTCGGTGTCGTCGAGGTGGCCGTGGCCACCACCCGAACCGTCGCCAACCGCACCCGCGAGCTCGGTGTGCTTGGTGCCAACGGTATTCCGCGTCTACCGGTGGTCGCCGCACTGCTCGTGGAACCTGTTGTCGCTGCCGTGGTGGGTGCCGCCGGGGGCGCGAGTTTGGCCGCAGTCACCGGCGCCCTGCTCGACGTCACCGGGCTCGCACCCGCGGGCGTCGACTTCGGTGGGCTGGCACTGGGGGCATTCATCGCGGTGGTGGTCAGCATCGTTGCGGCCGTGGCCACCAGCATCATCCCCACCTGGAATGCCGCATCGCGGCCACCGATCCGATCACTGAGCAGCGGAGGATAGCCATGACCGCCATCGATGAGACTCCCGTGAAGGCGGGCGCACCGGCCACGCCGGCTCCCGTCGTCGACATCTCCGACGTCTGGAAGCTCCACAAACTCGGTGATGAGGTGGTCAAGGCCCTCATCGCCGTCGAACTGCGGGTCATGCCGGGTGAATTCGTCTGCCTGATGGGTCCCAGTGGCAGCGGCAAGTCCACCCTGTTGAACATCATGGGGGGTCTGGATCGGCCGACCAAGGGCACGGTGTCGGTGGCGGGTCAAGACACCGGCAAGCTCACCGAGAGCCAGTTCGCCGCGCTACGCCACGACACCATCGGGTTCATCTTCCAGAGCTACAACCTGATCCCGTTCCTGTCGGCCGTCGAAAATGTGGAGCTCCCTTTGATGTTCGAGCCCTACGATCGCAAGGCGCTTCGTCGGCGCGCGACCGAACTACTGGAGATCGTGGGCCTCGGGCACCGGGTACACCACCAGCCGACCAAGATGTCCGGCGGTGAACAGCAGCGCACCGCCATCGCACGGTCGCTGATCAGCAATCCCACGCTTGTGTTGGCCGACGAACCCACGGCCAACCTGGATCACCGTACGGGGGAGACGGTGGTGCGCATGTTGCGCGATCTGTGCTCGACGCTGGGCGTCACCGTCGTCGCCAGCACCCATGACGCAGCAGTGGCCGAAGAAGCAAGCCGGGTAGTGCGAATGAAGGACGGACAAATCCTATGACCGCAGAAACAGACGCGGTGCCTGCCGGCACCGTCGACCGCGACAAGCTCATGACCACCGAGCTTGTCCCGGAACAGATCTTGCCGAAGGTGATGACGACGTTCGGCCTCACCGCCGCCTACGTGTTCATCATCTGCTGGATCACCGGCTCCTCGGTGATGGCCGGCGGCGGGTGGACCGCGATCCCGATGTGGGTGCTCGGCATCCTGACCTTCCTGGTTCCGGCGGGCATGGCGGTCGTCGAACTCGGCAACCTGTGGCCGGGCCAGGGCGGGGTGTACATCTGGGCCACCCGCACCATGGGGGAGACCTGGGGCTTCATCGGCGGATACCTGTCCTGGGTGCCGGTGATTCTCAACGCCGCCTCGTCCCCGGCGATCGTTCTGCAGTTGCTGCTGCTGGCCTTCCACGCCGAACTGGGCCTCACCACCAGCATCATCCTGCAACTGGTGATCCTGTGGACCGTCATCGGTCTGGCGCTGGCCAAACTCGCGGCGAACCAGAAGATCATGAACATCGTCTTCGTCGTCTACGGTGTGCTGACCCTGACCATCTTCATCTCGGGACTGCTGTTTGCCGTCAACAACGGCTCGGCGACCCCGTTCAGTTGGGCCGAGGCAACCATTCCGAACTTCGCGGTAGCCGGCTTCCTCTACGGGACGGTGCTGCTCTACCTGCTGGGGGTGGAGACCCCGTACAACATGGGCGCGGAGTTCCTCTCGGTCCGCAAGAGCGGCCCGAAGATGATCCTGTGGGGCTCGGCGGCGTTGGTGGCGATCTACCTGCTCACCACACTCGGCACCATCATGGCGCTGCCCGGTGATCAGATCGACCCCGTCACCGGTGTGATCGGCATGCTCGATGTCGCCGGCTTCCCGGGACTGATGGAGATCGGTGCGGTGGTGCTGGCCTTCATCATCATCGTCGCCCTGATGACCTATCAGGTCGCCTACTCGAGGTTGATCTTCGTCTCCGGCCTGGAACGCCATCTGCCGCGCATCTTCACCCATCTGAACCCGCGCACCCGTAACCCGGTGACCGCCATCCTGATCCAGGGCGTCATTTCCTCACTGATCCTGGTCGGGCTGTACTCGCAGAGCAGCATGGCCAACGTGACGGTGTACCTGCAGGGTGGCCTGAGCACCGTGTGGTTGCTGTCCGGCTTCTTCTTCCTCATCCCGGTGCTGGTGGCGCGCAAGCGTTACGCCGATCGCTATGCCGCCGAGACGTTCTGGCGGATTCCGGGCGGGATGGTTGGGGTGTGGATCGCCGTCATCGTCGGCTCGCTGGCTACCGTCGCCGGCATCTACTACTCATTCGTCACGCCGTGGATCGACGTGCCGCAGGCCACCTGGATGACCTGGGTCGGCAGCATCAGCGTGGGCATGTTCGCCCTCGGACTGACCGTCTACATCTTCGGCCGCCGATCGGCGCACAAGGTCTCCCAAGAAGACGCACTGGCCCACCTGGCCGTTTTCGACCTCACCAAGACAGAAGCGGAGGACGCAGCCAAATGACGATGGACAGCACCGTGTTGAGTGCCGAACTCACCGAAGGTGCCACGCGGTACCCTCTCGATCCGCTGACCGGCGCCGAGATCGAGGCGGCCGCGGCCGTCATCACCGGATCCGCCTACGCCACGCCGACATTGAAGTTCGTGATGATCAGCCTGGCCGAACCGGCCAAGACCGCGACGCTGACCTTCGAGGGGGCCCAGGGTGTTCCGCGACGCGCGTTCGTGACGATGTACGACGGTGCGGCCAAGATGATCTATGAGGCGGTGGTGGACATCGACGCCCGCGTCATCGACTCCTGGACCCCGATTCCCGGGCGCTTCCCGTCCTATCTGGTTGAGCACATGACCGGCGTGGAGGAGGCGGTGATGAAGGATCCGCGCTGGCAGGAGGCGCTGCGCAGACGCGGTGTCACCGATTTCAGCCTCGCCATGATCGATCCGTGGCCGGCCGGTTACTACGGGGCGCAGGATCACTACGACAATTCGCCGCTGATCTGCCGGCCGCTGACATTCATGCGGGCCGCACCATCGGAGAACGGATACGCCCGGCCCGTCGAGGGTCTCATCGTCACCTTCGACCTGGACACCATGACGGTGCTCGACGTCGAGGACCATGGCGTGGTCGCGCTCCCGTCGAAGAGCGGCAATTACGCCGAGCAGTTCATGTTCTCACCCGATAACCGGCCGGCGTTCGATGGATTCCGCGACGACGTCAAGCCCATCGAGATCACCCAGCCCGACGGTCCGAGCTTCACCGTGGACGGCTGGAACGTGAAATGGCAGAAGTGGTCCCTGCGGGTGGGCTTCAACCCGCGCGAAGGTCTGGTGCTGCACGAGCTCACCTACAGCGACCGCGGCACCGTTCGGCCGATCATGTACCGGGCGGCCCTGTCGGAAATGGTGGTGCCCTATGGGGATTCGTCACCGACGCACTGGAACAAGAATGTCTTCGACATGGGTGAGGTCGGCATGGGGTTTTCGGCCAACCCGCTGACGCTGGGCTGCGACTGTCTGGGTGAGATCTTCTACTTCGACGGCACGGTCAACGACTCCAACGGTAACGCGGTCACGATCCCCAACGCGATCTGCATGCACGAGGAGGACTACGGGATTTCCTGGAAGCACACCGATTTCCGCACCGGCGAGGTCGAGGTGCGGCGGTCCCGGCGGTTGGTGATCTCGATGATCTGCACGGTGGGCAATTACGAGTACGGGTTCTTCTGGTACCTGTACAACGATGCGTCGATCGAGATGGAGGTCAAGCTGACCGGTGTGCTGACCACTGGGTCGATCGCCGACGGGGAGACGCCGCGCTGGGGCAAGATGGTGGCCCCGGGTATGTATGGTCCCAACCATCAGCACTTTTTCAACTTCCGGATGGACATGTGCATCGACGGTCCGGGAAACAGTGTCTACGAGGTGGATTCGATCCCGGAACCCGACCCGGCACTCAACCCGCACCACAACGCGTGGATCACCAGGGACACGCTGGTCGCTTCGGAGGCGCAGGGCGCCCGGGACTGGGAATACTCCACCGGCCGGTACTGGAAGGTGGTCAACCCGTCCAAGCTCAACGAGCTCGGGTCGCCGGTCGGCTACAAGCTGATGCCCAAGGACATCGTTCCGGTGATGGTGCAGCAGGGTTCGGTCATCTATGACAGGGCGCGCTTTGTCCAGCACAACCTGTGGGTGACCAAGTTCGATGCCAAGGAGCTGTACGCGGCGGGGGACTATATGTACCAGTGCGCCGACGCCCAGGGGCTGCCGGAGTACGTGGCCGACGACGCTCCGTTGGAGAACACCGACGTCGTGCTCTGGTACACCGTCGGTGCTCACCACGTGGTGTGTCCCGAGGACTGGCCGGTGATGCCCTGTCATTACACCGGATTCAAGCTCAAGCCGGTCGGGTTCTTCGACGGCAACCCCGCCCTGGACCTGCCCCCGTCGCCGCCGAAGGCCTGTCACGGGCATTAGCCGTACGGGTAGCGTCACTGCCCATGTTCAGCATGCCGATCGACGACGTGTTCTACATCAAGGGCCGCGGTGTGGTGGCGACCGGCACGATTGCCGAGGGATCGTTGCGGGTCGGCGATCAGGTGTGGATCGGTGACCGCGCCACCGTCGTCGACGGTATCGAGTCGTTCCGCAAGCGGCGCGACGAGGCGAGCGTGGGTGACACCATCGGCGTGCTGTTCCGGTCGCTGACCAAGGCGGAGGTCGACCCCGGCGCTGTGCTCACCGGGGAGCGCGGCGAGGACCGCGGCGCGACCTTCCGGCTCTAGTCGACGCCGACGGCGGCCAGGATGCGCTTGAGCGCATCCCGGTCGTCGTCGCTCAGCCGGCCCAGCACCCGTCGCTCGGCGGCCCGCACCCCGGCGTCGGTGCGCTTCAACAGCGCCAGGCCGTCGCGGGTGAGCTCCGCGGGCAGTGCCCGCCCGGAGGCGACGCTGGTGGGCCGGGCCACCAGGCCGCGGCCCTGCAGTCCGCGCAGCACGATGTTCATCGCCTGCGGCGACACCGACAGCTCGCGCGCCAGCTCGGCGTTGGAACGGCCCGGCGCCTTGGACAGGATCCGCATGCACAGGTATTGCGGGAAGGCCAGTTCCAACGGGTCGAGCACGGTGGCGGTGACCTCGTTGCGCAACGTCGACGCGACCCGGTGCAACAGATATCCGAGCGGCTGCTCCTCCGCGGGCTCGACCATGTCAATCATATTGACACATATCAATCACATTGATATACCGGAATCATGGCTACCGACGACATGTTCGAGTCCGCATACCGAGGTGACTCGCCGGAATTCGAGGGTGTTCGCCCACCGTGGAGCATCGGGGCGCCGCAACCCGAGATTGCCGCTGTGATCGAGGCCGGCAAGGTGCACGGCGAGGTTCTCGATGCCGGCTGCGGGGAGGCGGCCACGGCGCTGGCGCTGGCCGAACGCGGTTTCACCGCGGTGGGCTTGGATCAGTCGCCGACGGCGATCGAGATGGCACGCGCCGAGGCGGCCCGTCGCGATCTGGGCAACGTCACCTTCGAGGTGGCCGACATCAGTTCCTTCGACGGTTACGACGGCAGGTTCGGCACCGTCATCGACAGCACGCTGTTCCACTCCATGCCGGTGGAGCTGCGCGAGGGCTACCAGCAGTCGATCGTCCGCGCGTCCGCACCGGGGGCGTCGTACTTCGTGCTGGTCTTCGACGCCGCGGCGGTCCCTGCCGGTGGCCCGATCAACGCGGTGACCGCCGAGGAACTGCGCGATGTGGTCGGTAAGTACTGGCATATCGACGAGATCCGGCCGGCCCGCATCCACGCCAACCTGCCCGACGAGGTGCTCCGCGCGGGAATCTTCGCCGGAAACGACATCCGCGACGAACCCGGTGGCCGCAGGTCGGTGGGGGCCTGGCTGCTGACCGCGCACCTGGGCTGAGCGCTGCCGGACAGGCTGCGGCCACCCCGACGGGGCCAGAGAGCCTTCATGAGGCAGGATTGGTGACGCCGTCCGCGCGGATTCGCCTGGGTGGCGATTCTGTATCGGGACAGCAAGGAGTCTGATGGCGGAGCCAGACAACGGCGGCCCGGGAGTCATCCGGCCCGCGTACTCACGTGTGCTGCTGAAGCTCGGTGGCGAGATGTTCGGTGGCGGCCAGGTCGGTCTTGACCCCGATGTGGTGGCACTGGTGGCCCGGCAGATCGCCGACGTCGTCCGGGCCGGCGCCCAGGTCGCCGTCGTCATCGGTGGAGGCAACTTCTTCCGCGGCGCTCAGCTGCAGCAGCGTGGGATGGAACGCACCCGCAGTGACTACATGGGCATGCTCGGCACCGTCATGAACAGCCTTGCGCTGCAAGACTTCCTGCAGAAGGAAGGGATCGACACCCGGGTGCAGACCGCGATCACCATGGGGCAGGTCGCCGAGCCCTATATCCCGCTGCGCGCCCGACGGCACCTGGAGAAGGGCCGGGTGGTGATCTTCGGCGCCGGTATGGGCCTGCCGTACTTCTCCACCGACACCACCGCCGCGCAACGCGCCCTGGAGATCGGCGCCGAGGTGGTGCTGATGGCCAAGGCGGTCGACGGGGTGTTCACCGACGATCCCCGCAAGAATCCCGATGCCGAGTTGCTGACCGCGATCACCCACCGTGAGGTCATCGATCGGGGCCTGCAGGTCGCCGACTCCACCGCATTCAGCCTGTGTATGGACAACGGCATGCCGATCCTGGTGTTCAATCTCCTCACCGACGGAAATATCGCGCGAGCGGTTGCAGGTGAGAAGATCGGAACACTGGTCACCTCGGACAAGGAGACACCGTGATCGACGAGACCCTCTTCGACGCTGAAGAGAAGATGGAAAAGGCGGTGTCGGTGGCGCGCGACGACCTGTCGTCGATCCGCACCGGTCGGGCCAACCCCGGCATGTTCTCCCGGCTGAACATCGAGTACTACGGTTCCCCGACGCCGATCACCCAGCTGTCGAGCATCAACGTCCCCGAGGCGCGCCTGGTCGTCATCAAGCCCTATGAGGCCAACCAGCTGAAGCCGATCGAGGACGCCATCCGCAACTCCGACCTGGGCGTCAACCCGTCCAACGACGGCAACGTCATCCGGATCTCCATCCCGCAGCTCACCGAGGAGCGCCGGCGCGAACTGGTCAAGCAGGCCAAGGCCAAGGGGGAGGACGCCAAGGTCTCGGTACGCAACATCCGCCGCAAGGCCATGGACGAGCTGGCCCGGATCAAGAAGGACGGCGAGGCCGGCGAGGACGAGGTGGGACGGGCCGAGAAGGACCTCGACAAGACCACCGGGCAGTACGTGACGCAGATCGATGAGCTGGTCAAACACAAAGAAGGCGAGCTGTTGGAGGTCTGATGACCTTTCAGCAGGGAAGTCCAGTGGTAGACGCCGAACCACCGAAGAAAACCTCGCGCGCGGGTCGTGACCTGCCGGCCGCCATTGCCGTCGGGGTACTGCTCGGCGGGTCCCTGATCGCCATCTTGCTGTTCGCCCCGCTGGTCTGGGTGGGTGTCGTCGCCGCGGCGATGGCCGTCGCCACCCACGAAGTGGTGCGACGCCTGCGGGACGGCGGGTACTCCATCCCGGTGATCCCGCTGCTGCTCGGCGGGCAGGCCATCGTGTGGCTGACGTGGCCGTTCGGGGCCACCGGCGCGCTGGGCGCGTTCGGCGCGACCGTGGTGCTCTGCCTGATCTGGCGGCTGCTGAGCGGCGGCTTGGGCGCCGCACCCAGCAACTACCTGCGCGATGTCGCGGTGACGATCTTCCTGGCCACCTGGATCCCGCTGTTCGGGGCGTTCGGCGCGCTGCTGATCTACCCCGAGGACGGCGCCGGCCGGGTGTTCTGTCTGATGCTCGGTGTGGTGGCCTCCGATGTGGGTGGCTACGCCGCCGGTGTGTTGTTCGGCAAGCACGCGATGGCCCCGGCGATCAGCCCCAAGAAATCCTGGGAGGGGCTGGCCGGCTCGCTGCTGCTGGGCGTCGCGGTCTCAGTGCTGGCGGTGCAGTACCTGCTCGACAAGCCCGCCTGGGTCGGCATCCCGCTGGGCATCATGCTGGTCATCACCGGCACCCTCGGAGATCTGGTCGAGTCCCAGGTCAAGCGCGATCTGGGCATCAAGGACATGGGCACGCTGCTGCCCGGGCACGGCGGTCTGATGGACCGCCTCGATTCGGTGCTGCCGTCTGCGGTGGCCACCTGGATCGTGCTGACCGTGTTGGCCTGATTCCGGTCGAGCTACCCCGTGCTGCCGGGCCAGCCGGGTGACGCGGGCTCCGCGGACGGTGGTGTGTCGAGGGATGCTTCGATGTTCGCGTCGCGCTCAGTGCGCCAGTGCGGCAGCAGATCGGAGCATTGCGAGAGCCGCTGTGCGCCGTCGATCCACTCGTCGGCGGTGGACTCACGATTGGTCAGGGTTCCCCAGCGGACGTCGTTAGCGCCGGTGATGTGCCAGGGCCCGAACACGTCTCCGCCGGGTGCGGGGTTGGGTCCGCGTTGGTCGGTCACCATCGCTGGTGCACTGGCGGCCGGCGGGGTGTCGGTGAACTCGACGCGCCACACCTTCATGCCGTTGACGTCAAGGAGGCCTGTGCGGGCGCCGTAGCCGACGACTGACACGTATTTGCCCGCATCCTCTTCTTTGCCGTCGCGGAAGATCTTGTACAGGCCGTCGCATACGTAGGCGCGGTAGCCGCTCTCAATCGGTGTGATCTCAAGAATGTGGAAGTACTCGTTGCCGTAGAACGGTCCCGGGGGACCGAACTGCTCCGCGTCGGGCGACGGGCGCATGCCGAGTAACTGCGCGGGGGCATGCGAGTCGCTCGGCAGTGGCGGGACGGCGCGATCGAAACCGGGGTAAGCATCGCCGATGTCCTGAGTGAGTTGAGCGATGCGGTAGGACTCCAAATACGCGCGCAGCGGCACTGCCGGGCCCGATACGAGGTCGATGCCCGGTTCGGCGGCCCACCGGAATCGGAAGTCGGCCAGCGACTGCGGCCAGTTTGGGAAGGTCGGCGCGGGCGGGTTTTCGGCGCCGCATGCTGTCAGTCCCGCCACCGTCAGCAACAGCACCGCGCAGCTTCGCACGATCGGGTTCACACTCGCTATCCTCCCGTGTGCGGCCGGCGATGTTTGTGGCTGGTATTGAATTGCTGGGCGCTACCCCGTGCTGCTGGGCCAGCCGGGCGATGCAGGCTCGGCGGTCGGTGGTGTGTCGAGTACGCGCTTGATGATCGCATCGCGCTCGGTGCGCCACTGCGGCATTCGATCGGAGCATTCGGAGATGCGATCAACCCCGCCTGGTCTGCCAAAGGGCACGGACTCAAGAGTGATCAGGGTGCCCCAGGAGTCGTCGCTGGCGCCGGAGATCCGCCATGGTCCGAACACGTCGTCGACGGGCGCGGGTCCTGGTCCGCGCTGTGCTGCGGTTGCCATCGCAGGCGCTCCGGCGACTGGCGGACTGTCGGTGAGCTCCACCCGCCACACCTTGAGGCCACCGATGTCGCCGAGAAGTGTGCGGGCGTCGTAGTCGATGACCGACACGTACTTACCCCGCTTGTCACCCTGCTTGCTGGCTTCACGAAAGATGCTGTACATACCGTCGCACACGTAAGCGCGGTAGCCACCCTCGATCGGGGTGAGCTCGAGGATGTGGAAGTCTTCGTTGCCGAATATTGGCCCCGGGGGGCCGAACAGCTCAGCTCCCGGCAGTGGCCGGATGTCTACTAGTTCGTTCCGGGTGCTCGAATTCGATTTCGGTGGCAGTGCCTCCGGAACGGCACGATCGAAACCCGGGTAGACGCTGCGAGGGTCTTGGGTGAAGTTCCAGATCCGGTACGACTCCAGATAGGCCCTCAACGGCACTGCGGGACCTGCGACTAGATCGATGCCCGGTTCGGCGGCCCAGCGGAATCTGAAGTCGGCAAGGCTTTGCGGCCAGTTCGGGAAGGTAGGCGCGGGCGGTTGTTCGGCGCGGCATCCCGTCAGCCCGGCCAGAACTAGCAGTAACACCGCGCAGCCTCGAATGGCTGGTTTCACACTCGCTATCCTCCCGTGTGCGCCGGCGGAGTGGGGAGCGCGTCCCGGTAGGCGTCCTCGTAGTCTTCGATACCAACCTTCACCGTCGGGTCGATACCCATGAAGTAATCCGTGAAGGCGGAGCGAAAGTCGCCGAAGTCGTTCTGTGTGATCGGCTTGAGTTGGTTGGTCGCGGGGTCGATCAGGCCGAACTCCTGGAAGACGGCCGGGTCGCCTAGGTTGGCGTCGATCAATCGTTGCGCCACGGCGTACTGCATCATTTCCGAACTCTGCTGGGCGATGTAGGTTGGGTCGGAGCCTACGGGTGCATCGCCGACGAAGATCTGGTGCAGCGGATCTCCGGGAATCTTGTCGTTCCAGCCCAGAATCGTCGAAACACCGGGGACCTCCCCGCCGATCGTTTTGGCGACGTCGAACCACATGCCGCGGCTCTCGTAGGCCTTCACGTCCTGCAGGTTGCCGTACGCGATGGCGTCGTTGTCGGCAATGTTGGCCGCCGAATCGATCACGCCGCGCAGCGTGCCCGCGGATTGCAGATCGCCGGTGGTGACCGTGCCGCCGTCGATGATGGACTGCTCAAAGTTGGCTTGGTACTGCAGGCCGTTGAGATAGGCCTGGCTGTTCAGGATGGTCGCGGCTTCCGGATCGGTGTCGATCACGGCGAACAAATCTCGCATATGAGGCATCTCTGGGTTCGTCAAGTCGTCCAGCGGGCCGAAACCTGTGGTGTTGTCAAGCGGATTGTCGAGCATGTCGTCTATGTAGAGCTTGTTGGCTTCTGCGAGGGCTCGGGTGAGCTCGGGGTTGACCTGGCCGAGCGATTGGTTCTCAGTCCCCGGAATGTTGAGCAGATCATTTGCATTGTTACCAATCCAATCATCGACCGCATGCATGGTTTGCCCGGCGCGGGTCGCCTGCTCCACCTGGGTAGGGTCGGCCAGGTCGGTCGGTATGGCGCCGGTGCCGTTGAGCAGGGTTCCAGCCGCGGCACCGTCGTCCGCCCACTGATGTGTGAACAGGTCGCCGATGAACTCGCCATTCTCAGATCCTCTCAGCGCACCATGCACGGCCATTTGGTCGCGCCCCGCCGCGGACAGCATGTCTTGCAGCGCCGGGTCGACGAGCCTCTGAGACATATCGGCGTTGCCCTCCCACGGAATGTGGGGAGGACTGTGCAAACCGTGCAGGATCTCCTCTGACTTGTCGAGCAGTGCCGCGTCCATCGCGGTGCCCTGCTGCAGCGCGGGATCTCCTGCCGACACGATCGCCGCCACGTCGCGGTAGTTGTTGATCTCGGGGAACGGTTTTGCCATGTCGGGCATATCAATTGTCGGGTTGCCCTGCCCGTTGGTGCCTTGGGTCGGTACGGCGGGCCCGCGCGTCGGGCGTTCGAATGTTTCTCGGATACCTGACGGCAAGTGCTGCATGCCGCCTTGTGTCGGGACGCCTTCCGCGGGGTCGCCTGCGGTGGTGATGTTCTCGTTGCCCAGCAGTTGCAGCGCGTCTGTGACGGCGCCCCCGTTCTGGCCGTTGGCGTTCATCTGGTCGATCATCGAGCTGATCTCGGCGGGGCTCTTGCCATCCAGCGAGCGCGACAAATTGTTCAGGTATTCCATCTGACTGGTCGGCAACACCAGCTCACCCCGTATCAACGCTTCCTGCTGTTCGGGCGTGAGGGTGGTGTTCTCCTCCAGCCGCGCCATCTCCTCGGGGGTGAGCTGCCCGTCCTGAAGGGACTGTCCGTCGTTGGTGCCTTGCTCGCCGGGGATCCCGGGGTCACCGCCGGTCGCTGCGGTCAGGACTCGGGCCAGGTCGGCGTCGGCTTCCTCGGCGGCGGCCAACACTGCCGTCATCTTGTTCTCGACCTCGGCGGTCTTCGCGACCAGCGCGTCGATGTCTTCCTGGGACCACCCAGTGGTATCCGGCGGGACTACCGAATTGGTGGCCAGATCGATCTGGACATGTGGTGCCGCAGCCGCGAAGTCCAGGAGACTTTGCAGCTCGTTCTTCACGGTGCGAACGTCCTGGGCGGATTTCTGCGCGCCGAGCGAGACCAACATGGCTTCCTGCTGAGAGATGGTCAGCTTGGCGGCCGATTGCTCGAGTGCCCTTTGCGCGGCCTCGCCTGATTCGCCCTGCCACGTCTTGAATACCGATAAGTTGCGCAGGGACTCGGCGGCTTCGCCACTGTTGCGAGCACGCTGGGCGGGCTTGTCAAGATAACTGTGTAAGTAGTTGCGGCCGTTTCGGTTTGGTGGGGTCTCTTTAGATCGGGAGTCGGTCGGGGAATTGGATGGCGAAGGCGTTGAGCGCTTCGGTCCAGCGGTAGGTTCCTGATCCTGGGTTTGATCCTCGTTTCTGGTTGATGTTGCGGATGGCCAGATACAGCAGCTTGAGCGCTGCGGCATCGGAGGGGAACGAGCCGCGGGCTTTGGTGACTTTGCGCAGCTGGTAATTCAGCGACTCGATGGCGTTGGTGGTGTAGATGATCTTGCGGATCTCGACCGGGAACGCCAGGAACGGCACGAACTCGGCCCAGGCCCGGTCCCAGACCGCGACCGCCCCCGGGGATTTGGTCTTCCATTCGGCCCGGAAGTCCTCCAGGGCCAGTTTGGCGGCCTCTTCGGTGGCGGCGGTGTAGATCGGGCGCAGCGCAGCGGCCATCTTCTTACGGTCGGTGTAGGAGGCGTAGCGCATGCTGGCCCGCAGCAGATGCACCACACAGGTCTGGATGATGGCCTGGGGCCAAACCGCGGTGATCGATTCCGGGAGCCCGGTCAGCCCGTCACAACAGACGAACAACGCATCCCGGCAGCCCCGGTTACGCAGCTCGGTGAGCACTCCGTGCCAGAACTTGGCGCCCTCGGTCTGCTGGATCCAGACCCCCAGGACCTGCTTGATCCCATCGACGTCGACCCCGATCACCACGTGGGCGGCCTTGTTGGCCACCACGCCGCCGTCGCGGATCTTGAGCCGGATCGCGTCGATGTAGAGGATTGGATACACCGGATCGACCGGCCGGGACTGCCACGCGGCGATCTCATCGGCCACCACGTCGGTCACCCGCGAAATCGTGGCCGCCGAGACCGTGGCGCCGTAGACCTCGCCCAGGTGCTCGGTGATGTCGCGAGTGCTCATGCCACGGGCGTACAGCGACAAGATCATGTCTTCGACCTGGCCCAGGCGGCGTTTGCGTTTGGGCACGATCTGCGGGTCGAAAGTGCCGTTGCGGTCGCGTGGGACCTCCAGATCTACCGGGCCGGAGGTGGTCAGCACGGTCTTGCGGCCGTGGCCGTTACGGGAGTTGCCCGAGCCGTTGCCGGCCGGATCCCCGTGCTCGTAGCCGAGGTGATCGGCGATCTCGACATCGAGGGCACGTTCGAGCACGGACTTAGTGATCTGGGCCAACAAGCCATCAGGGCCGTCGATCGGGGTGCCAGAAGCCTCGGCATCGGCCAACAGCGCATCCACAGCAGCCGCCGGCAAGACCTGCGCCAGCTTCGCGGCAGCCTCATCGGCAGACGATTCAGAACGAGACAAAGCGATTCACTCCTGTCCGGTGGCCAGCATGCCTGACCACCATTCAGGCCCAACCACTTACACAGTCAATGAGACACGCCCCGCTGGGCTGCCGCCTCGGAGACCTCATCGATCTGCTCGGGGTCCCAACGCGCAACGTCGGCCAACGACGTCGTCAACGACTACAGCCCCATCGAGCCGAGGGGTGAACTGGCGGCGTCGATGGCCGCCTTGGATTGAGAGTCGGTGCTCGCATACATCGATGCGGCGGACCTGAGTGCCTCCACGTGATCGATCAGTTCGCTGTAATGCGCTGCAGAGTCGTCCTCCCACTTGGTTGCGGCTGCGGCCAGCGCTGTCGAGCTGGTACCGATCCACCCGGACTTGGCAGCTGCAATGCGGGCATGCGCCGAACCATGATCTGAACGCAAGGTTTCAGCAGCAACGTCGACATGGTCGGCGGCCATCGAAACCTCCGCCGGATCAACCCGCAGACGCTCCCCGCCCATCCGAATACCCCCTTGACCAATTCAACGCTGAATCTCTTTTCCGATACTATCGCCGCGCGCTCGCACGCCCTGACACCAATTTTTGGTCGGCAGATTCGTAGCCACGCCGTCCACAGTGAGATACTGGTCGGAACATCATGGCCGTTTCCCTTCCGCTCGTCTTCGACGCCCCGCGACGCGCACTGCCGCCGCGGCACCTCGCCGACCTCGATGCGGACGAACGGGTGTCCGCGGTGGCCGAGCTGGGTCTGCCCAAGTTCCGGGCAAAGCAGCTGGCCAACCAGTACTACGGGCGTCTCATCGCCGATCCGCGCGAGATGACCGATCTGCCCGCCGCCGTGCGCGACCAGGTCGCGGATGCGCTGTTTCCGGACCTGATCACACCGGCCAAACAGATCCAGTGCGACGCCGGGGAGACCCGAAAAACGTTGTGGCGTGCGGTCGACGGCAGCACCTTCGAGTCGGTGCTCATGCGCTATCCGCAGCGCAACACCGTGTGCATCTCGTCACAGGCCGGGTGCGGGATGGCGTGCCCGTTCTGCGCGACGGGCCAGGGCGGGCTGCAACGCAACCTGTCCACCGCCGAGATCCTCGAACAGGTGCGGGCCGCGTCGGCGACCATGCGGTCCGAGCATGACGGCAGGCTGTCCAACATTGTCTTCATGGGCATGGGGGAGCCGCTGGCCAACTACAACCGCGTACTGGCCGCCGTGAAGCGCATCATCGCCCCGCCGCCGGAGGGTTTCGGCATCAGTGCCCGCTCGGTCACGGTGTCCACCGTCGGGCTGGCACCGGCGATCCGCAAACTGGCCGACGAGCGGCTCGGTGTCACGTTGGCGGTGTCGCTGCACACGCCCGACGACGAGTTGCGCGACACCCTGGTGCCGGTCAACAACCGCTGGAGCGTCGATGAGGTACTCGACGCCGCGCGCTATTACGCCGATGTGACCGGCCGTCGGGTATCCATCGAGTACGCACTTATCCGCGATGTGAACGACCAGCCGTGGCGCGCCGACCTGCTGGGTAAGAAACTCCACAGCAAGCTGGGGCCGCTGGTGCACGTCAACCTCATCCCGCTGAACCCGACACCGGGCAGTGAATGGGACGCCAGCCCCAAACCCGTCGAGCGTGAGTTCGTGAAGCGGGTCATCGCCAAGGGCGTGTCCTGCACGGTGCGCGACACCCGTGGCCGCGAGATCGCGGCGGCCTGCGGGCAATTGGCCGCCGAAGGCTGACCGGTCAGCCGCCCGGCGGGTTGCTGAACCAGATGTTCTCCTCGCGCAGGCTCCGGCTGCGCCAACCCTCGGCGGTGCGTACGAGTGCGTGGTGGTAGTACCCGCCGCATGCGCTCTGCGCGGTCATCCCGGGCAGCTGCATCGGGTTGTAGAACATGGCCTGCACGGTGGCCCTGTCGCCGTCGATATCGGCCTCGATATTGGTGATGTAGTGCATGCTCCACGGAATCGTCGCGAAACCTGCTGAGAGCCAGTCGATCACCTCGTCCCGCCCGCCCGCGATGGCCCCCGCGGACGTGTAGTCGATATGTGCGTCGTCGGTGAACACCGACCGGTACAGCGCCCAGTCCTTGGTGTCCACCGCGCGGGCGTAGCGGGCCAGCAGCGCCTGGATCTCCAGTTGATCCTCGGCCCAGCTCACTCGGGCATGCCGATGGTCTTGGCGGTCAGGTATTCCTTGTAGCCCTCGGCGCCGTTGCGGTAGCCCAGACCGCTCTGCTTGGTGCCGCCGAACGGGCTGTCGATACCGAAGTGGCTCTTGCCATTGATGGTGACGTTGCCGGTGCGCATCCGGGTTGCCACCGCAAAGGCCCGGTCCAGATCGCCGCCGCTGACCTCCCCGGACAGTCCGTAGATGGAGTTGTTGGCGATCGCGACGGCTTCGTCGTCGGTGTCGTAGGGGATGACCGCCAGCACCGGCCCGAAGACCTCGTCCTGCGCGATCCGGCTGTCCGGGTGCACATCGGCGAGCAGGGTGGCTTGGGTGTAATAGCCGACGGGTAGTTTGTCCGGTACACCGCCACCGGTGACCAGCCGCGCTCCGGAATCGACCGCCTCTGCGACCATGCCGAGCACCTTCTGCCGCTGGGTCTCGCTGATCTGCGGGCCCTGCATGTTGGCAGGATCCCAGGGATCGCCGACCGGGAAATTCTCCATCATGGTCTTCATGATTTCGATGCCCTCGTCGTATCGGCTGCGCGGCAACAGGATCCGGGACGGCAGGATGCAGGACTGGCCGCTCATCACGCAGGCCATCAGTGCGGCCATCGGCAACGCCATGCCGAAGTCGGCATCGTCGAGCACGATGTGCGCGCTCTTGCCGCCCAGTTCCAGCAGCGTCTTCTTCACCGTCGCCGCTCCGGCGGCCAGGATGGCGCGCCCGGTCGCCGTGGACCCGGTGAAGGTCACCATGTCGACCCGCGGGTCCGCGGACAGGGCCGCGCCGACCTCGTTGGCGTTTGAGGTCACCACGTTGAACACGCCGGGCGGGATATCGGTCTCCTCGGCCACGATGCGGCCGTACTCGCTGCCCGACCACGGGGTGAGCTGCGCGGGTTTGAGCACCACCGTGTTCCCCGCCATCAGGGCGGGCACCGTCTCGGCGATGTTGAGGTACAACGGCACGTTCCAGGGCGTGATGGCGCCGACGACGCCGACGGCTTCGTAGTGGATCTTGCGCCGAGCCGGCCCCAGCGGAGTCTGGTGCACACCGTTGTCGGCGAGGTAGTCGAAGTTCTTGCCGTGTTCGGCCCAATGTTTGACCTCGTCGATCGGGCTCTCGATCTGGCTGCCGGTCACCTTCACCGGGCAACCCACCTCGGTGATGAGCACCCGGCGCAGATGTTCCTTGTTGCGTTCCAGCGCCGCGTGCAGCTGGCTGAGGCAGTGATAGCGGAAGTCGAGGTCGCGGCTCCAGTCGGTCTCGTCGAAAGCTCGACGTGCCGCGCCGACCGCACGCGCCATATCGTCGACGGTTCCGTCTGTCGCCTGACCGGCGACGAGTTCGGTGGCCGGGTCGATCACATCGAACAGTGTGCCGCCGGCAGTGAGCTGGAGCTCCCCGTCGATGAGCATGCGTTGTTCGCCGGCCAGGACTCCTGTGCCATCAGCAATGCTGGTCATCTGCTCAGCATTACAAATCCGAGCGGCAGTGTCAGCCCGTTGGGGAGAATCGGCTACTTGATGCCGACGGCGTGACGCAGCTGCGCGAGGAACTGTCCCTCGTCATCGCTGCGGACGATGTAGTGCGAGATGGCCACTCTGATCGCGGTCGACGCCTTCACCTGGGCGTTGGACCCGGACAGGAGTTTGAGCAGCCGCGCGCGCATCACCGGTATGACATG
Source organism: Mycobacterium adipatum (assembly GCF_001644575.1). Taxonomy (NCBI): domain Bacteria; kingdom Bacillati; phylum Actinomycetota; class Actinomycetes; order Mycobacteriales; family Mycobacteriaceae; genus Mycobacterium; species Mycobacterium adipatum. The sequence continues at coordinate 4,154,808 of NZ_CP015596.1, read as the reverse complement.
CGTCAGCTGGGCGATGACCACCTCGGGTTCGATGTCGACGACCCGGACGCCGGAATAGGACTGCTGGTACTCGACGATGAATCGCAGTGCGGCATCCAGCTTTTCGGTACCACGCAGGCCGGCGGTGGCGGTGCTGATGCCGGAATCGAACATCTCGCGCTCGTAGACCCCGAACGCCCCCAGCAGTTCCTCCTTGGAGGCGAACCAGCGGTACAGCGTCGGTCGGGACACCCCGGCCTGCAGCGCCACCTCGGACAGGCTCAGCTTCGTCTGTCCGCTGCGTCCGAGCACCTCGGCCGTCGCGGCCAGTATCCGGCGCCGCGTCGAGGTGTCCTCGGCGGCGTCGGAGTGCGCGGATAACGGCTTGTTCACGGTATCGATGGTAGTGGTTGTGCCATCACAAAGATGCCTTCAGCGCGCAGACCGTGTCGAGATCCTGCAGTGCGGACACAGCTCTGCCGAGACCTTCGAGGGCGATGCCCTCGGCCTGCATGCCGCCCATTCCGGCGGTGATCAACGTCGCGACGTAGGCGTAGAGCGCCGCCTGCCGGTATCGCAGCCACAACTCGTCGCGGTCCATGTGGGGGCCGCCCTCGGCGTGTAGTGCTTCGCGGTAGACATCGAGCAGGTCGCGTTGGTGCTCCACCCGCACGGCGGTGGCCATGCCGGTGATCAAGGCATAGGACAGTTCGCGGGAGGGATGCCCGCGGCGCACCGCCTGCCAGTCGAGCAGGCCGGCTTTTCCGTTGCGGAAGTAGACATTTCCTGGATGTGCGTCGCCGTGCATCAGGGTGTGCGGACCCCGGTCGATCAGGCTGGCCACTGCCCGGTAGTTGTCATTGACGAACTGGCCCGTGCGCACCGGTATCGAGGTCCTGCGCTCCAGGCGGCGGGCTGAGGCGTTGGCCAGCGACCCGGTCAGCAGCGAGGTCGCGTCGGCGGATGCACTGTAGACCCAGGGGTAAGGGTCAAGTCGGCGCCAGAAGGTGGCGTGCACCCGTGCCAGCAGTTCGACGACGAGTGCCGCGCGATCGGCATCCAGCGGATGCAGGGTGTCGGGGAACTCACAAACCGCCAGTCCATCGGCCGTCAGATCCTCCAGCACCAGCGCGAAGCGGCCGGTGACGGGATCGAAGGTGGCGCCGTGGCAGGCGGGCACATCGGTGAGCTGGGCGGAAAGTTCGCGGTAGAACCGCACCTCGGTAGAAGCGAGGCGCCCCAGCTCACCGATCATCCGGGTGGCTGCGGTCTCGGCGGGCATCTTGACGAACACGGTGGCGGGCACATCCTCACCGGTCAGTGCCAGTCGGGCGCGCGACGAGGTGCCGGCGTCCCCGTCGAGCAACGACACGGCGGTGACGGTCCGCCCGAGCAGGGCCGACAAGTACGCCGCATTCAGACCGGTGATGTGGCGGGGGATGGCGCGCGCTCGCCCGAAGACGCCGTCGGTTGCGATACGTTGCATGCCGCGCCCGAGGTGTGCGGCCAGCCCGAATGCGGGGGCTACGCTGCTGACCTGCGGAGGCATCGTGCAAGCTTACAAATCAATTCAAGAATGTAAAGCCTATTGGAGGATTCCGATGTCCGGACCGATGGACGGATTCCGGGTCGTGGAACTCGGCGTCTGGGTGGCGGCCCCCGCCGCGGGGGCGATTCTGGCCGACTGGGGTGCCGATGTCATCAAGATAGAACCGCCGGCCGGCGACCCGGCCCGCTCGTTCGGTCGGATGATGGGACTCGACAGTGACCTGGGCACCGCGTCCAACCCACCGTTCCAGATGGACAACCGGTCCAAACGCAGCATCGTGCTCGATCTGGCGACCCCGGACGCGCGTCGGACCGCGGTCGAACTGATCACCGGCGCAGACGTTTTCCTCACCAATATCCGTCCGGCCGCGCTGGCCCGGCTGGGCCTGGATTTCGCGACGATGGCCACGCATAACCCGCAGCTCGTCTACGGACTCATCACCGGCTACGGCACCGACGGCCCCGACGCCGACCGCGCGGCCTATGACGTCGCCGCGTTCTGGGCGCGCGCCGGGATCGCCGATCTGCTCACCCGCCCCGGCGACACACCGCCCTTCCAGCGCGGCGGTATGGGGGATCACTCCGCGGGCATGACGCTGGCGGCTGCCGTGTGCGCGGCACTGCTGGCCCGGACGCGCACCGGCACCGGGCAATTGGTCACCACCTCGCTGTACCGGCAGGGCGCATACACGGTGAGCTTCGATCTCAACACCCTGCTGATGTCGGGTCAGCAGGTGGCCATCGGGCAGCGGGAGACGATGGCGAACCCATGCATGAACAACTACGCCGCCGGTGACGGCAGGCGGTTCTGGATTGTCGGCCTGGATGTGGTGCGGCACTGGCCGTCGCTGTGCCGCGTGGTCGGACGTGAGGAATGGCTGTCGCGGTACCCGACGCCGCGGGACCGGTTCAACGGCGCCCGCAGCATCATCGCCGAACTGGACGCCATCTTCGCGACGAGAACCCTGCCGGAGTGGGAACAGGTCTTCGCCGCAGAGCCCGACTTCTTCTGGTCGCCCATCAACTCGCTCGACGACGTGGTGGCCGACGATCAGTTCCACGCGGCCGGCGGCATCGTGTATGTACCCGAAGGGGACTCGAGCACACCGATGGTGGCCAGCCCCGCCGACTTCTCGGCCACGCCATGGCATCCGCGCGGCCCGGCGCCCGGACTCGGCGAGCACACCGAAGAAATCCTTGCCGAGCTCGGCGGCGCTCAGGGCGATTGAGGCGGGTGTCACGGACTCCGCGATACTTTACAAATTGCCACTGAAGTGTCACGCTGATGCTGCCGCGGCGGGGTTGTCGCGGGCCCGCAGGAGGGAATATCGCGTGACAGTTGCCAGCACGCCGCAGGCGCGCGAATACAGCCCGTTCGACATCACCTCACATGACTTCTGGAGCCGGCCGTTCGACATTCGCGACCAGACCTTCGCCCGCTTGCGGGCACTGGACGGGATCAGTTGGCACCGGCCGTTGCCGACGCTGTTCGAGATCGAGGAGCCGGGCTTCTGGGCACTGACCCGGCGTGCCGATCTCCAGTTCGCCAGCCAGAACCCGGATCTGTTCACCTCCGCCCAAGGAGTCGCCCTCGATCCGATGCCCGCCGACGTGCAGAAGTTCGCAACCTTCTTCCTCGGCATGGACCCACCACAGCACACCACCTACCGGCGACTGATCAGTTCCGCCTTCACCCCGCGCAATGTGCGTCGGATCGAGGAGCAGATCCATGCCAATGCCGTCGCCATCGTCGATGACCTCGTCGGCGCCGGCGACATCGATTTCGTCGAAGCATGTTCGGGACGGCTACCGATGCGGACGATCTCGGACATGCTTGGGGTGCCCGTAGCCGATCAGCCCGCGCTGGCCAAGGCCGCCGAGAAGCTGTTCAGCATGAGCGATGACGAATACTCTTCACTCGAAGAGCGTGCCGTGGACACCATCAACGAGATCATGCTCATCTCGAACACCGGTGTGGAACTCGCCAAGTTCCGCCGCGCCAACCCGGGCGACGATCTGATGACCAGCATCGTCAACGCCGAAGTGGACGGGCACCGGCTCACCGACGAGGAGATCGGGGCGTTCCTCATCTTGCTGGCTTCAGCGGGCAACGACACCACCAAACAGTCGACCACGCACGCGATGCTGGCACTGGCCGCCAATCCGGGCCAGCGGGATTGGCTGATGGAGGATTTCGAGAGCCGGATCGGGACGGCCACCGAGGAGTTCGTACGGTGGTCCACCCCGGTACTGCAATTCGCCCGGTTCGCCACCCGGGATGTCGAGATCGCCGGGCAGCAGATCAACGCCGGCGACAAGGTGGGGCTGTTCTACTGTTCGGCCAACCGCGACGAGAGCGTGTTCGCCGACCCGCACGCGTTTGACCTGAGCCGTTCACCCAACCCGCACGTCGGCTTTGGCGCGGGTGGTCCGCACTTCTGCCTGGGTAATCAGCTGGCCAAGAGTGAGCTGCGAAACATATTCCGCGAGTTGCTGACCCGGCTGAAGACTATCGATCTCGGTGAGCCCGACCTGTTGTACAGCAGCTTCGTGCACGGCATCAAACGGCTGCCCGCGCACGTGCGATGAGTACGCGCCACCTCGTCACCGAGTCCATCTGCGGTGTCGACGACACGGCCATCGCCGCGGCTCTCGAACAACTTTCGGTGCCGGCGCTGATCGCCTCCGTCGTGCAGATCACCGGTGACCCCTCCATCATCCGCGGTCCGATACGCCCGGTGCAGTTCGTGCAGAACGAATTCCAGGGAATGCTCGACGAGCAGAGCAAGGCTGCATTGCGGCGTACCGCGCTGGCTGCGATCTGCGCGTGGCGCGACGCCGGGTGTCCGCCGGCGCCGCCGCCCGAGACCGCAGTGATCCGCGAGTTGATGGACTGGATTGCGTGCGAGCCGGTGCCCGATGACAACGCGGCGCTATATCTGGAGGAGATGGACCTGCACGGCCGCAACCCGCGTGCCATCGCCGTGCACGGGTTGGAGTCGCCACCGGGCTTCTCGGTGCTCATCATCGGGTTCGGCGCCTCGGGTCTGCTGGCCGCGATCCGGCTGCGGGAGGCCGGAATCCCGTTCGAGGTCGTCGACAAGAATCGCGATGTCGGCGGAACCTGGTTCGAGAACAGCTATCCGGGCTGTCGAGTCGACGTCGCGAGCCACTTCTACTCGTACTCCTTTGAGCACGTCCGCGATTTCAGCGCCTACTACACCCGTCAACCCGAGCTCCACGACTACTTCCGTGCGGTGATGAAACACCACCGGATCGACGATCATGTGACCTGGGGCCGGGAGGCCACCTGCGCGCAGTGGGATGACGAGACGAAGCGGTGGACGGTGACACTGCGCGGTGCCGACGGATCAACCGAGCAGCGCAGCGCCTCGGCCGTCATCTCCGGCGTCGGCTTCCTCAACCGGCCGCTCATCCCGGAACTACCCGGTCTCGAAAGCTTTGCCGGACCGGCTTTCCACTCTGCCCGGTGGGACCATGCGGTGAATCTGAGAGGTAAGCGGGTCGCCCTCATCGGGGCCGGCGCCAGCGGCTTTCAGATCGGACCCGCGATCGTCGACGAGGTCGAAAGTCTGGTGGTATATCAGCGGACTCCGCAGTGGATGGCGCCCAACCCGCGCTACCACGCGGCCGTCACCGACGGTGAACGGTGGGCGATGCGCCACCTGCCGGGCTATGCGCGTTGGTACCGCTTCATGCTGATGTGGCAGTCCAGCGACAAGATGCTGGAACTGGTTCGGGCCGACCCGAACTGGCACGACTTCCCGCGCACCGCGAACGCGTCGAGCGCCGCCCGGCGTGAATTCTTCGTCAACTGGATCGAGGAGCAGGTCGGCGACGTTCCCGACCTCGCCGCCAGGGTCACCCCGGAGTATCCACCGATGGCCAAACGCATGCTGCAGGACAACGGCAGCTGGTTGCGCTGTCTCAGGCGTGAGCACGTGTCGCTGGTCAATGAGCCGATCACGGAAATCGATGAGAACTCGGTCAGTACCGCCGCGGGGCGCCACGACATCGACGTCATCATCCTGGCGACCGGATTCCGGGCCTCGGAGGTGCTGTGCCCGATGCGGGTGATCGGGCGTGACGGTGTGCCGATATCGGAGGTGTGGGACGGCAAACCCGGCGCTTTCAACGGCATTTCGGTACCCGGGTTCCCGAACTTCTTCATGATGGCGGGGCCGGGGACCGGGCTGGCCCACGCCGGCAGCGTGATCTTCATGCTGGAATGCCAGATGCGCTACATCGGTTCTGCGCTGCGAACATTGATCGAGCGGGGCAAACGCACCATCGAACCGACCGCCGATGCCTACGCGCGCTACAACCGCGAACTTCAGGACGAGGTCGCCACCCTGATGTGGGGCCACCCTTCGATTGAACACTCCTGGTACAAATCACCCGATGGTGGTGTGTACGTGCTGAGTCCGTTCGGGTCGGTGGAGTACTGGAAACGCACTGGTGTGCTCGCCGATACGGATCACCTGCTGGGCTGAGACCAGCGAACTGTCCCCAAGGCCCTCGGAGATTTTCTTGCGCAGGGCCCTTGCGCGGGGCCGTGATTCGGCGTAGCATCGAACATAAGTTCGAATGTGACGTAGCTCCCGGATGACGGTTCGTTGAGCTGCAGACCGCGACTTCGGTCGCCGCGAGGTTCGTTGCGTCCTGCGGGACTTAATGAACCGTAGTACCAACTGATCGTGCCCTTGTGTGGGCACCTTCTGTGAAAGCCGGTATCCCTATGGACGCCACCCATCTCGACTCATTTGTTGATGCGTTGATCGATGACCTCACCCCTGCCGCCGTGCGGGATGGGGATCGCACCCTGTTCCACCTCCTGGACAGCCCCAGGCGGATTCGTGATGACCAGGCGGTGGTGGCGGTGCTGGCGGCCGCGGTCACCCTGCGCAACCTGGCCGACCATGTGATCGCCTCGGCGGTCGCGGCCGCGGAGCGGGCCGGGATCCCCGCCCGGCGGCATCTGCGCACGGGGGCCGATCTGCTCACCAGTATCGGGGTCGCTCCGGGTGCGGCGTATCGGGCGGCGCGGGTGGGGCGGGCGGCAGAGGCCCTGCCGGCGTTGACGGCGCAGCAGCGTCTCGGTGGGGTCGGGATCGAGTTCGCCGACGCCGTCGGCAAGGGCGTCGCGCATATCGAATCCCGTGTCGCGTTGTCCGATGACGAGCGCGCCGAGGTTGTCAGGGCGCTGATGGTTCAGACCACTCCGTCGGGGGTGGACAAGACGGCCCGCGGGATCGCCATCGAGAAGGTCAAATCCCACCCGGTCGACGACACAGCGGTGCCAGTGGCGGAGAACACCGACCTCAACGACATGAGCGTGGTGCCGACCGGCGACGGTCGCCTCAGCGCGACCCTGGATCTTGATGTGCTCACCGGCGAAGAACTGCTCGCCGCCCTGGACCCGCTGTGCCGGCCGGTCCCGCTGCCGGACGGATCCCCGGATCCCCGACCGGTCGGGCGGCGCCGCGCCGACGCCTTCGGGCAGATCCTGCGCACCTACCTGTCTGGTTCGGGGCGCCCGATGAGCGGTGGGGTGCTCCCGCACGTCACCCTCATCCGCCCCACCACAGCCCGTGTGGACTTCCTCGGGTTCGGCGGGCCGATCAGCACCGCGACCGCGGAGCTGATCGCCTGTGACAGCACCCTCACGACGGTGCTCGTCGACGCCGCCAGCGCACCCCTGGACGTGGGACGCAGCGAACGGCTCTTCACCCCCGCGATCCGCAAAGGCCTGGCGGTCCGCGACGGCGGTTGCGCGCACCCCGGCTGCGGGCGGCCGGTGTCCTGGTGCGACGCCCACCACATCATCCCCTGGGAGCATGGCGGCACCACCAGCCTCGACAACGGGGTCCTGCTGTGTCGGCTGCACCACACCGCCATCCACCACGGCGGCTGGCAGGTCTACCTCGGCCCCGACCGCCACCCCTGGTTCATCCCACCCCATGCCCCGGGCACACCCGAGCCGGCGCACCTGCGCTCGCACGCCCGACGCACCATGACCGACCTACCCACCGCCGCATAACCACACCTGCACCGCACCTTGACAACTGGACAGAGAAAACCGCCCGCACAGCGGGTCCGGCGGCACAACACCCCGCCGGACCCGCCACGGCGCACCGGGACACCACCGAAGCGGACCGCCCCAGCGACTCCGCTCTAGCGACTCTGCCTGCGGCGCACCAGCACCGACTGCTGGATGGCGCCGACGGCACCCTGCTCGTCGAACAGCGTGCCCAGTGTGGTGCCGATACCGTCCGGCCCGTAGCTGGTCTCGGCGCGGATGCCGATCCACGATCCTTCCGGCACGCGGTGGATGTGCACCACCAGGTCGGTGTTGAGGAAGGTCCACTGCCGGATGTCGATCTTGGCGCCGATTCCGTTCGCATCGTCGGCGACCGCAAACAACCGTTGCAACGGTGTCATCGTCTCGCCCTTGACCACATCGACCGTGGGACGTATCCAGGATTCACCCGGTCCGTCAGCCAAAGGTATTGTCAGCCAGCGCCAGTCGACGCTGTGCAGATAGTTGCTGTCCCAGTCCTTGGCCATGTCCCGACTGCGGGCCTCGGCCAGCGACCGCAATGCCGGCGCGGGCGAATGCAGCATCTCGGTGGTGTCCTGCTTCTGCAACCGCCAGCCGCTGGCGCGCGCGACCGGTCGCGGCGAGCCGTCCGGGCCGGGAGCGAACATCTCGGCGGTGATCAACTCGATCTGCGCACCCGAGCGCTCGCGGCGCGACCGCACCCACAGATCACCCTCGGCGGGCACCGGGCCCAGCAGATCGACCAACACGCGGCTGAGCCGGGTGTCCTCCCGCTGCTCGCAGCGTTCCAGCGCACGCACCAACAGCGCCGACGGCGGGGCGCCGTGCTGGATGGATGCCGACCAGGTACTGCGCACCAGGTCGGTGGCGGCGAATCGCTCGCCGACGGGGTCGTCGGCGTCGAGGAGTTCGTAGTAGCAGTCGGACACGGTTGTTGTCTCCAGTGGGTCAGGGAGCGGGGATGTCGACGCCGATCACGTCGAGCGTGGACAGCGTGGTGCCGACCAGGCGGTCGGGGTAGGCGTCGGTGGCCGACAGCAAGAACAGTGCGCGGTCTTCGGGGCCGCCCAGCGCGCAGGCGATCGCGGTGCGATCACCCATTTCGATACGGTCGGTGACGCCCTCGGCGGTGATGCGGTCGAACCGATGGGACAGTGTCATCGCGGTCCACACGCCGCCGTCGGCATCCACCGCCAGCCCGTCGGGCGGACCGTCCAACCCGGCGGCGAACACCCGGCGGTGGTGCAGGGCGCCGGCATCGTCGACGGAGTAGGCGCTCAGGCGCCGGCCGGTGGACTCGGCGACCACGAAGGTGCCGTCCGGGGTGATCACCATGCCGTTGGGGAAGCTCAGATCCTCGGCGACCACCGTCGCCTGGTTGTTGCGGTCCAGTCGGACGATCACCCCGCCCTCGCGGGCCTGCGCACCGACATAGGCGCGACCATCGCCGTCGACCACCATATCGCCGAGACCGGCCGGCACCAGATCACCCAGATCGGCCACCAACGACACGCTTTCGCCGTCATAGGCCAGGATCTGACGTCGCTCGGTGGATACGATCAACAAGGTTCCATCCGGCCGGAAGCCCAGCCCGGACGGCGCGTGGCCGGGCAACGGCAATGTCGACATCTCGCCCTGCAGGGTGACAGTGTGCACGGCCTCGCCGAGCATGTCGGAAAACCAGACCAGCCCCTCGAACCAGCGCACGCCTTCGCCGAAGCAGAACCCGTTGGCCAACGGCTGCACTGTCATGGGGTCACGATAGCGGACCCGACGGCGGCACCTTTACAAAACACTCGTCAAATGTCACGCTCGCTGGGTGCGTAAATACCACCGCCACACGCTGCTGTATCTGCACGAGACCATCGGGCTGGGCAGTGGTGGGAGCGACGAATTCACCGAGCGATTCACCGGCGTCTATCAGCCCATGATGGAGCAGCTCGGGGCCCGGCTGTTCGCACTGTGGGAGACCACCCCGTACAACGGGAACTGGCCGCAGATCACCATCATCTGGGAGATCGACGCCTTCGCCGACTACGCCCGCATCGGCAGGGCGCACGCGCGTGGCGGTAGCCATGCCCTCGCGGCCGCGGAATGGGCGGCCTACCTGTCCGGGATCGGCGCGCACGGTGAAGGTCGGATCATGTACGCCGCGCCGCAGAACCGCAGCCTGGCCCAATTGCGGGAGGAGGGCTTCAGCGCCGAACTGGTCATCCAGGAGATCATGCACACCAAGCCGGGCAGGCAGGACGACTACATCCGGGAACTGGAACGGCTGTACGTACCGTGGTCGGAAAGCACCGGTAAACGCTGGCTCGGGTCGTTCACCACAACGTTCCGGTTCAACGAGGTCATCCACTACTGGGCGTTGGACGGCGGGTGGGACTGCTTCGAGAACCACTACCCATCCTGGAAGGATGCTCCGCCCGCCGAGATCGTCACCTGGATGTCCGTCGCACCCGCGCTGCGGGACGGCTGGGAGGATTCAATCCTGGCCGCACTACCGGGCTCGCCGCTGCAGTGAAAGCCACTGTGATGTCGGACTTCTCGTACGATCCCTTCGACCCGGCGGTGATGGCCGACCCCCTGCCGTACTACCGGGTGCTGCGGGATGAGCATCCGGTGTACTACCTGCCGAAGTGGGACACCTACGCACTGTCCCGGTTCTCCGATATCTGGGACGCGCTGCGGATCACCGACGGCACCTTCGTGGCATCCGAGGGGACGCTGCCGTCCGCGGCGGTACTGCAACGGCACAACAGCGGCCCGGTGGCCGATCCGCCGCTGCACCCCATGCCCTTTCACGCGAACTTCGATTCGCCGGTGTACGAGAGCGTGCGCCGCTGCACCTCCTCGCCGTTCCGGCCCCGCTCGGCGGCCGGTTGGGCCGAGCGCATCCGGACGCTGGCCAATGAGCGTCTCGACGAGTTGTTGCCGCGCGGGACCTTCGACCTGACGCAGGACTACGGCGGGCATGTCGCTGCGGCGATGGTCTGCGAGTTCTTGGGTCTGCCGGTGGAATTGGCGTCCGAGGTGCTGGCGGCCGTCAACGCGGGCAGTCTGGCGCAGCCGGGGGAGGGCGTCGAGGTCGCCAACTCGCGCCCGGGCTTCCTGTCCTACCTCACACCGATCGTCGAGCGGCGCCGTGCGGAGGGCGCCGACGGCAGCGTGCCCATCGCCGACAGCCTGATCAACTTCGTGCTGCCCGACGGTTCCACATTGAGCGATTCCGAGGCGGCCACCCAGATGCTGGGTGTCTTCATCGGCGGCACTGAGACGGTGCCCAAGGTCACCGCCGCCGGCCTGTGGCAGCTCGCCGAGCATCCGGATCAGCTCGCCGCGGTGCGTGCCGATCTGGAGCACAATGTGCCGATCGCACGGGAGGAGATCCTGCGTTACACCGCGCCGGCCCAGTGGTTCGCCCGAACGGTGCGCCGCCCGTACATGATTCACGGCACCACCATCCAACCCGGTCAACGCGTCATCACGCTGCTGGCCTCGGCGGCCCGCGACGAGCGCGAGTACCCGAACCCGGATGCGTTCATCTGGAACCGGCCCATCGAACGGCTGTTGTCGTTCGGGCACGGTCAGCACTTCTGCCTCGGTGTGCACGTCGCCCGCCTGGAGGTGACGATCCTGATGCAGGAGTGGTTCAGGCGGGTCAGCGACTACCGCATCCTCAGCGAGTCCGCCTCGCGGCCTCCCTCGAGTTTCCAATGGGGCTGGAACAGTGTCCCCGTCGACGTGCATGCGGAGGGCGGCTAGATGTGGTGTTACCGGTTGGTCGCGCCGTTCACCTTTCAACGCGTCGAGGTGCCCGAGCCCGACCCGACCCGACTGGCCGACGGCCAGGTCCTGCTGCGGTTTCTGGCCGCCGGGATCTGCGGTAGCGATCTGCCCGGTTTCCGGGGCACGCAGGGCAGGCTTCCCGCGGACACCGGACGCTGCGCCGCGGAACTGGATGGCTTCCCGATCCACGAGATCGCCGGTGAGGTGCTGGCCAGCACCCATCCGGCGCACGCGGTGGGGGACCGGGTGGTGGGCTGGGCCTCCGGATTCGACGGACTGCAGGCACATGTGGTCGCCGACGGCGACGGATTGTCCGGCTACGCGGCGGATCTGACGCCCGCACAGGCGATCGGACTGCAACCGCTGGCCTGCGTGCTGTACGCCGTCGAGCAACTCGGAGATCTCACCGGCAAGCGGGTCGCGGTGATCGGTCAGGGCTCGATCGGACTGCTGTTCTGCTATGTGGCCAAGGCCGCCGGGGCCGCGCATGTCACCGGTGTGGACCCGGTCGACCGTGCGCCGTTGGCGCAGGCTTTCGGCGTCGACGAGACCGTGCGCGCCACCAGCGATCGCTGGATCCGCCACCTGGAGCCCGCCACGAAGTTCGATGTTGTCATCGAGGCCGTGGGGCATCAGGTGGCCACCCTGGGCCACGCCCTCGAGGCGGCCGCGTTCGGTGCGACCGTGTTCTACTTCGGAGTCACCGATGACGACAGCTACCCCATCAGCATGCGAACCATGCTGCGCAACAACCTGACCCTGAAATCCGGTGTGACCATCCAACGCCGGCGGGTGCTGGCCGCCGCCGCCGAGTTCGCCGCGCGGCATCCGCACCTGCTGCCGGCCTACCTGACCCATACCTTCGGCATCGACGAGGCGCAGGCCGCCTTCGAGCAGGCCTGCCGGCCCGACCCGCAGCGGGTCAAGATCGCGATCACACAATGAGTACGCGACTGCAGAGCGCCCTTGCGGCCAAGGAACGCGTCTGGGGTGGCTGGGTAGTGGGCCCGACCATCATCGGGCCCGAGGAGTTCGCGCAGGCCGGCTACGACTACGTCGGATTCGATGTCCAGCACGGCTATCTGGACGATGCCGATGTCGCGCTGCTGTTGCGTCGGTTGGAGCATGTGCCGATCGCCACCGCGGTGCGACTGCCGTCGGCAGCGCCCGCGCCGATCGGCCGGGTGCTCGACGCGGGGGCTGACGCCGTGATCATCGCCATGGTGGAGTCGGCGGATCAGGCCGCCGCCGCGGTGGCCGCGACCCGCTACGCCCCGGCCGGGGTGCGCAGCTTCGGCCCGCTGCGGGCCGCGCTCGGTCATGACACCGCCGCCCTGGAGGCCGCTGCCGGCGTCTACGTGATGATCGAAACCGCCCGCGGTCTTGCCGCGCTGGACGAGATCTGCGCCGTGCCGGGGCTGACCGGCGTGTACGTCGGGCCCGCCGACCTGGCCATCTCGATGGGGCATCGACTCGCCGATATGTGGACCCACCCGGATGTGCGGGCCGCGATGGCCGAGATCCATGTCACCGCTGCCGCGGCGGGACTTGTCACCGGCATTCACGCCGGTACCGGAAAGGCGGGGAAGGCGATGGCTGAGATCGGTTTCCGGATGATCACCCTGACCTCGGAATCCCAGGCACTGCGTCGCGGTGCGGCCGCCCATCTCAGCGAGGCGCGGTGATGACGCACCCGGTTGCCCTGGTGACCGGGGCGGCCCGGGGACAGGGTGCGGCGATCGTCGCCCGACTGCACGCCGACGGGTTCCGGGTGGCGGCCTGCGATCTGCTGACCGACGAACTACTCGCCAGCACAGCGCAATACGCCCACGGAGTCCTCGCGCTGGAACTCGACGTCACCTCCGAGGCGCAGTGGCACGCCGCGGTGGCGGCGACCATCGAGGGGTTCGGAGCCTTGAGCGCACTGGTGAACAACGCGGGTGTGCTGCACCGCGCGGCCATCGCCGACGAGACCGCCGCAGGGTTCGAGAACAGTTGGCGGGTCAACTGTCTGGGCCCGTTTCTCGGCATCCGGGCCGCGCTACCGCATCTGACCGAAGCCGAGAGTGCTTCGATCGTGAACACCTGCAGTACCAGTGCCATCCGGCCGTTCCCGAACCACAGCGCCTACGGCTCGTCGAAATGGGCGCTGCGCGGCCTCACCCAGGCCGCCGCGGTGGAACTCGCACCGGCGGGCATCCGGGTCAATGCGGTATTCCCCGGTCCGATCGCGACCCCGATGCTCGATGAACGCACCCAGGATCGGCTGGCCCAGACCTCGGGCCGACTCGGCACCCCGGCCGAGGTGGCCGACGCGGTGGCGTTCCTGGTGTCGGCCAACGCCTCGTTCATCACGGGGTCGGAAATGGTGATCGACGGTGGCCAGATCCTGCGGATCGGTTAGTGCGCATGGACGACGATGTGATGGCCGGCCGGCTCGACCCGGCGCTGCGGCACCTGGTCGCGGCCCGCACCGACCTGTCCGCCGAACAGCTGCTGAGTGTGCGGGCCATGCTGAACCGGCGCCGCGCCGATGGCGCAGCCGGCATCGACACCGCCGGGGTGGATATCGAGGACGCGGTGGTGGGTGGGGTTGTCCCCGTCCGGATTTACCGTGGCGGGACCGACGGTGTGCTGGTCTACTGCCACGGCGGCGCGTTCGTGCTGGGCAACCTGGACACCGATCACCTGCAGTGCGTCGAGTTGGCCCGCCGCGCCGCCGTCACGGTGGTCTCCGTGGACTACCGGTTGGCCCCGGAACATCCCTATCCGGCAGCCATCGACGATGCGCTGGCCGTCCTGCGCTGGGCAGCGGCCAGCGCTCCGGGCTGGGGGATCGACGCCGACCGGCTGGCCGTCGCGGGCAGCAGCGCGGGCGGCGCGTTGGCGGCCGGCTTGGCGCAGTGTGCCGCACAGGGTTCCGCTCCGCCGATCCGGATCCAGCTGCTCCACCAGCCGGCGCTCGACGACGGGCTCACCCCGTCCAAACAGGAGTTTGACAGCACCCCCGGATTCGACGGCCCGGCAGCGGTATTGATGTGGCAATACTATCTGGCCGGCGCGTCACCGTCGCCCGGCGCGGTGCCGGCGAGGGTCGCCGATCTGACCGGTCTGGCACCGGCGTTCATCAGCTGCTCGGAGCTCGATCCGCTGCGCGATGAGGCCGTCGACTATGCGCTGCGACTGATGTGGGGGGCGGTGTCGACCGAGCTGCACGTGCTGGCGCGAACCTGTCACGGTTTCGACTCACTGCTGCCGCAGTGGGAGACCAGCCGGCAGCTGTTCGGCCTGCAGGCTGCGGCGCTGCGCCGTGCCCTGACGCTCAGCTGAGCGCGCCGAGTTCGCGCGCCACCGCGGCATGGTAGGCGTCGATGTGCGACGGATTCACGATCCGGAAGAACCCGTCGGCCATCGGCGCGTCCCGGTAGGCCTCGATGGTCATGGTGCGCGTGAACAGGGTGACGGCGGGATCGGGCATGCTGAAGTGATATTCGACGGTCATGCGACCTTCGAAACCACCGTTGCCGGCGTAATCGGCGCCGAGGCGGCCCACCGATGTGAACACCCACATCCGCGGCCGGGTGGCGATCGCCAGCTGCCAGGTGAACACCCGGTCCTCGGTGGGGTGGGCCTCCTGCCAGGTGTCACCGACCTGCAGCGGCAACGTCGCCGGCACACCGGTGATGCGTGGCCCGCCCGGGTAGGTCCTGGCCCAGTTGACCGGATTGGTGACGAAATCGTAGATGGTTTCCGCGGATTGGCTGAACGCGGTTTCCGAGCTGGTGGTGACGATGCCCACGGTGTGACCTTTCTGGTGTGCTGAAATCTCAGGTTTCGCAACCGCAGTCGCCGGTGTCGGCACCGGGTAGCTCGGCCAGGACATTGGCGCGTGTCTCGTCGAAGCTCAGAAAACCGGCGATGGCAAACGATTCCGGCGGGGGATCGGCATAGCTCCACGCCACATCGGTGAAGACCTGCCCGCCGATGACCGCCGACCAGTACGTGGCGTAGCCCTTGTAATTGCAGTAGCTGATGGTCTCGCTGCGGTGCAGCAGATCGGTGCGCACCAGGGCCGGATTGACGTAAAGCCTTGGTGCCAGCGAGGTTTCGTAGACGATCACGGTGTCCACGGTATCCACCAACACGCTGGTGCCGATGCCGACCCGCAGGCCCCGGGTGGTGGGGAGGCAGTCCACCCGGTGGTAAGGGTTCGGCGGATAATGCACCAGGACGCGGCCCTCCTCGATCCAGTGATCGACAGCATCCCAGGGCACCCGCACGTAGCCCGGCTCTTCCGAAACCGGTTCGGCGGGCAGGTCGCCCGTCACGCCGACCGGGAACGCGTAGCTGAGCGGGTGGTCGCGGCGGTGCACCAACAGGGCCGCCTCGGTGTCGATCACCGTGTGGCCCTTGAGTATCGCCTGGATGCGCCGTGGGTGGGGTTCGATGAAGACCAGGTCCTCGGGTATCGGCGGAAAGAACCGTCCGGCGGGCCGGCGGCCCAGC
This sequence comes from Mycobacterium adipatum, assembly GCF_001644575.1. Taxonomy (NCBI): domain Bacteria; kingdom Bacillati; phylum Actinomycetota; class Actinomycetes; order Mycobacteriales; family Mycobacteriaceae; genus Mycobacterium; species Mycobacterium adipatum. The sequence goes on along the minus strand of NZ_CP015596.1, from coordinate 4,138,904 downwards.
GGGCCGCGCCCGGCGTAGAGCGTCATGTCGAGAACTTTACAGATAGTCGAATAAATGTCACGCTGATGGTACGGCCCCGCCGGCTCTGCCCACCTCTGGATCGCCAAGGAGATGCCCAGCGTGAAAGCTAGCCCGATTCGGCCCGATGAGCGGCGTCTGATGGCTGAACGCCGCGGCGTGGGGGTCCGCGCGTCGGAGACCGCCCTGCTGTCCTATGACCTCACCGTGGTGGCCACCGAGACCTCCGATGTGGTCGCCGGCGCGGGTGGCTGGCTCTACGACCGGGTCCGCGCCGGCTGGAAGGTCAATGTCGTCGTCCCGGTGTCCTGCGATGTGCGGCCGCTGGAGATCCTCGGCGTGCAGGCCCGCCATGCCGGACGGGACGCCGGGGATCTGCCGGCCGAGCCCGCGGCGTTGGCCGTGCCGGCCCGGCTTTTCGCGGTCGATCAGGGATTGCGCCGGCATGTCACGGAGGCCCTGCGGCGTGGCACCGCCGAGGTGACCATGTGGGGCCCGTGCGCGACGGCCGATGTCGGCTACCGCGTCGACCGGGTGCAGTACCGGCTCAGCACCGCCGCGCGGGCCTTCAAGGCGCACGCCCTGGCGGCGGCCGGGATCACCACCGCGGTGGCAAACGTCGAGCAGTTCCACAGCTGCGCGCTCTGGTACCCGTCGGACGGCCCCGACCTCACCGCCGTCCGCTGACACGAACGACGAACGCCCCGAAACCTGACGGCGGGTTCACATGGTCGTCGCAACACTCTCGATTGAGAGGTTGCGGCGACCATGTCGTTTTCGGAGGACTGTGTTCGGTTGGGGGATCAGCTAGCGAGGCTGGTTGATGCTGGGGTGCCGGTGAAAGAAGCCGCGGTCGTGATCGGGGTCTCGCGTGAGCGGTGTTATGCCATTCTGCGGGCGATCGGCCGGCCTGTCGGGTCGGCCCGTGGTCAGCGCGCGGTGGCCGACCGGGATGTCATCGTGGCCGTCTTCCAGGACAGCGGTTCGATCCTGCAGGCGGCTAAAGCGTGTGGGGTGTCGCATTCGACGGCACGCAAAATGTTGGTCGCCGAAGGGCTGGTCACCAGCGAAAAGATCCCGTGGGGCAAGCCCGAGGCGAAACGTCGGTGCGTGGAGCTGTTCGAGCAGGGCTGGTCCACCGAGCGAGCCGCGCGGGAGGTCGGTGTCAACGTGCGGACCGCGCGGGACTGGCGCAAAGGGATCCGGCACGTCAACAACACGCGGATTCACTCCGATGGGCTGGTCGTGGACTACACCAAAAAGACCGTCTACAAACAGCCGGTGAGCAATCTGATCTGCGATGACACCGGGCGACCGGCCATCGGTGACCGGTACTTGTCGGTCCAGGACCGTGTGGCCATCGCCGACGGAATGCTCGGCAAGCAGTCGCTGCGCACCATCGCCAAACGGATCGGCAAGAACGTGTCCACGGTGTCACGGGAGATTCGTGCTCGCAGCGTTGATGGCTGCTATCTGCCTTATCACGCCGATCGGGCGGCCGCCGAAGCCCGGGCTCGGCCCAAACAGTCCAAACTGGTCGTCAACGCGGTCCTGCGGGAAGCGGTTGAAGAAGGTCTGTCGCGCAAGCTGTCACCGGAGCAGATCTCCCATCGCCTCCGTCGGGATCATCCCGACGACGAGAGCATGCGGGTGAGCCACGAAACGATCTACCAAGCCCTCTACTTCCAGGCTCGCGGTGGCCTTAAAAGGGAAGTGGCTCACGCACTTCGGACCGGTCGCACCAGACGTAAACCGCAGCGCAAGGAAAGTGAACGCTATCAACGCTTCGTCGATCCGATGGTGATGATCAGTGATCGTCCTGCCGAGGTGGCCGACCGTGCGGTTCCTGGACATTGGGAAGGAGACCTGATCACCGGTGAGAAGAACCAGACTGCGATCGGCACCCTGGTTGAGCGATCGACGCGCTACACCATGCTGGTACACCTGCCGGGCAGCCACGACGCCGAATCCGTACGCGACGCACTGATTGCGACCATGAGCACGCTTCCAGCGCATCTGCGTGGATCGCTGACCTGGGATCAGGGCGCCGAGATGGCAGGGCACAAACAGTTCGCCATGGCTACAGACATGGCGGTGTACTTCTGCGATCCGGCCAGCCCCTGGCAGCGCGGCAGCAACGAGAACACCAACGGCCTATTGCGCCAGTACTTCCCAAAAGGCACGGACCTGAGCGTGTTCGGGCCCGAAGATCTCGAACACGTCGCCCAGGAACTCAATGGCCGCCCACGCAAAACGCTCGGCTGGGATACCCCAGCCGAGCGCCTGCGTGATCTACTACTGGCCAATTAACCAGCAGTGTTGCAACGACCCCTAGAAACCGCCGACGGTTGCGGGGCGTTTCGTCGTGCGCAGAGGTTAGCGGTACCAGCCGCGGCTGCGGGCGATCCAGTCGCGTGCGACGGTGCCGGCGATGACCACCGCGAACAGGATCAGGAAGACGTCCTCGACATGCCCGACATGGTTGCCGTGGGTGAGCGCCAGCATGAACAGCGCGGCGAAGATGCCGATGATGTGCAGGACGCGCGGGTTCTCGGCGGACCAGCCCCATTGTGCCGATGGCACGTCTTCCACGTCGACGCCGTTGTAGCGCTCGACCTCGGTCTTGCCCACGGTTACTCCTCACGCGAATGCCCGGAAACACTTGCGGCCATTCTGGCACACCGGGGCGATATCGCCCGATGGGGCATGAGAACGGGCCCGCAGTGGGTACCTTGCGGAGCGTGATCACCAGTTGGCGCAGGAAATCGGTCGAACAGTCGATCGCCGATACCGACGAACCCGGTACCCGGCTCCGCAAGGATCTGACGTGGTGGGACCTCACCGTGTTCGGGGTGTCCGTCGTGGTGGGGGCGGGAATCTTCACGGTGACCGCGTCGACGGCCGCGAATCTCACCGGCCCTGCCATCTCGGTGTCGTTCCTGCTCGCCGCCGTGACCTGCGGGCTCGCTGCGCTCTGTTACGCCGAGTTCGCCTCCACGGTGCCGGTGGCGGGCAGCGCCTACACATTCTCCTACGCCACCTTCGGCGAGTTCGTCGCGTGGATCATCGGGTGGGACCTGATCCTGGAGTTCGCGATCGGCGCCGCGGTGGTGGCCAAGGGCTGGTCGAGCTATCTGGGCACGGTGTTCGGGTTCTCCGGCGGGATCGCCGCGATCGGCCCGCTGAACTTCGACTGGGGTGCGCTGCTGATCGTCGGGGTGGTGGCGGTCCTGCTGGTCATGGGCACCAAACTGTCCTCCCGTTTCAGTCTGGTGATCACCGCGATCAAGGTGTCGGTGGTGCTGCTGGTGGTGATCGTCGGCGCCTTCTACATCAAGGTGGCCAACTACGACCCGTTCATCCCGCCCACCGAGACCGGCACCGCGGCGGGCTCCGGGCTGGACCAGTCGGTGTTCTCGCTGCTGACCGGCGCCGCCGGCAGCCACTACGGGGTGTACGGGTTGCTGGCCGGCGCGTCGATCGTGTTCTTCGCGTTCATCGGCTTCGACGTGGTCGCCACCACCGCCGAGGAGACCAAGAACCCGCAGCGCGACGTCGCCAAGGGCATCCTGGCGTCACTGGCGATCGTCACGGTGCTCTATGTCGCGGTCGCGGTGGTGCTCGCCGGCATGGCGTCCTATACCGATCTCAAGGAGGCTGGCGCGGGGCATCCGAACCTGGCGACCGCCTTCGAACTGAACGGGGTGGGCTGGGCCGCCAAGGTCATCTCCATCGGCGCGCTCGCCGGCCTCACCACGGTGGTGATGGTGCTGATGCTCGGGCTCTCGCGGGTGCTGTTCGCGATGTCGCGGGACGGGCTGTTGCCGCGGCAGCTGGCGCGCACCGGCGAACACGGCACACCGGTTCGCATCACCGTGCTGGTGGCGGTGCTGATCGCCATCGCGGCGTCGGTGTTCCCGGTCGGCAAGCTGGAGGAGATGGTCAATGTCGGCACCCTGTTTGCCTTCGTGCTGGTGTCGGCCGGGGTGATCGTGCTGCGGCGCACCCGGCCCGACCTCAAGCGCGGATTCCGGGTGCCGTGGGTACCGCTACTGCCGATTGCCTCCATCGTGGCCTGCCTGTGGCTGATGCTTAACCTCACCGGCTTGACCTGGGTGCGGTTCGCGGTGTGGATGGCACTCGGGGTGGTGGTGTACCTGTGGTACGGCCGGCGGCATTCGCAACTCGGCAAGCGCGAAGGTGAGCGCTCGGCCGTTGGCGAGTGAATCAGCCGTAGGTGAATGAATAAGCTTGCAGCCCTTCGTCGAGACTCACCTCGATCGAGCCCGCGCTGTCGGTGTCGTCGGCGACGATCTGGCGCATGTTCGGCGGGCCGGCGACCGGCAGGTCGGTGCTGACGCCGTCGCGGGTGACCCGTACGGTGCCCGTGCCGCCGACGACGAGGTAGACGTTGCGGGCGTGGTAGTTCAGCTTGATCGTGGCACCGTCGGACTGTGCGGTGGCGCCCTGGTAGTCCAGCGCCCACGGGCCGCGCAGCGCGAACCGGTCGGGCGCCAGCTGGTCGGGGAACTCGAAGGTGTGGGTGCCCTCGTCGTAGCGTCCGGTCCCGCCGTAGTTCACCACCTTGCCGACACTGAAGTACGTCTCGGGCGTGGTGGGCGTCGTCGGGGTGCCGTCGGGGCGTTCGGTGGCGGCCGGTAGTGCCGCGTCGTCGCCGTCGGAAAGGAGTTGGCGGATCAGCTTTTCGGTGGTGGCGTAGTCGCCCTCGCCGAACTTGATGTGCCGCACCACGCCCTGTTTGTCGATCAGATAGTGGGCGGGCCAGTAGCGGTTGCGGTAGTTGGTCCACGTCGAGAACGCGTTGTCCATCGCGATGGGGTAGGTGATGCCGAGATCCTCGGCGCCGCTGACGACATTGGCCTGCACCTTCTCGAAGGCGTACTCGGGAGTGTGCACACCGATCACCTCCAAACCGCGGTCGCGGTAGGCGTCGTACCAATCCACCAGGTGAGGGATCGCACGCTGGCAGTTGATGCAGGAGTACGCCCAGAAGTCGATGAGCACGACCTTGCCGCGCAAGGACTTCAGCTCGATCGGTGCACCGCCGGGCGTGTTCAGCCACGCGGTGATGTTCCTGATGTCCGGTGCGGTGCCGCAACTTTCCAGCTCGGGTGCGCCGTTGGTGCAGTTGGACAGCTGCGCGTTCTGCTCGTTGACCAGACCGCCGAGATCGAGTTGTTCGCGCAGTTGCTCGCCGCCGCCCACCTGCTCCTGCAGCGCCGCGGTGTAATCGGGGATCGTACGTTGCAGCACCGCGGGCAGGTTGAACACCAGGGCAACGGCGAGCAGGATCGTGACCACGCCCGCGACCACCCGGATGGTGCGCTGGCGGCGGCGAAATGCGGCGACGCGTTCGCTGATCCGCCGGCCGGCCAGCGCGAAGAACAGCAGCGGCAGTGCGGCACCGACCGCGAACGACAGCGTGAGGGCGATGATCTCGACGCCGATCGTGCCCGTCGCGCCGGCCACCACGATGGCCGCCAGCACCGGACCCGCGCACGGCACGTACAGCACACCCAGCGTCAGGCCGAGGCCGAAACCGCCCTTACCGGAGCCGAATTGCCGCTGCGGTAACCGGGAGAACGGCTTTTCCAGCAGCGCTTCGAACTGCGGGAAGATCAAGCCGAGCCCGATCGCGACCAGCGCGGCCAGCGCCACCCAGCGGATGGTGTCCTGCGGCAGTCGCATCCACGACAGCAGGGCCGAACCCGCCAGGGTGACGAGACTGAAACTCACTACCAGACCGGCGATCACGAGGTAAGGCCGCAGTCGGGAGGACAACGCCGGCGCGGTGGTACCGGCTGGGGTGCCGGCGAAGAAGATCACCGGCAGCACCGGCAGGATGCACGGCGAGATGCCGGTGATGAGACCGCCGAGGAAACCGATCGCGACCAGAGTCGTCATGCGAGTTATTCGTCACTGCAAGGCTTTTGGATGACAGAATAACGAACCAGCCCGGCCGTGGAAACGGCCGGGCTGGTGTCGACGGAGGTGGCCGATCACATCGGGGGCATCAGCACCGTGTCGATGAGGTAGACCGTGGCGTTGGCGGTCTGCACATCACCGCACACCACCGATGCGTCATTGACCTTCAGGTCACCGGGCATGCCCATCGGTGTGTGGGTGACGTTCACCTCGGCGCCCTGCAGGGTCTTGTGCGTGCCCACGACCTGCTCGGGACTGGCCTGCCCCTCGACCACGTGGTAGGTCAGGATGCTGGTCAGCAGCGCCGAGTCGGTCTTCAGCGTCTCGATGGTGGCCGGGTCGATCTTCGCGAATGCCTCGTCGGTGGGGGCGAACACGGTCAGCGACGGGGCGCTGTTGAGCGTGTCGACGAGGTTGACGTTCGGGTTCAGTTGCCCGGACACCGCCTGGGTGAGGGTCTTGAGCATCGGGTTGTTGGACGCGGCGACGGCGACCGGGTCCGCGGCCATACCCATGACCGAGGCCGGGCCCTCCGGGTTGGCGGCGGCGTAGGCGGCGCAGCCGGGGCCGACGAGTTCGGCGTTCGCCACCCCGGTCGAGGCGAACAGCAGAGCGGGGACGGCGGCGGCGGCACATGCGACGCCGGCGATCTTCTGGGTGTTCATCGAGAAGTTCATCGAGGTCATCCTTCGTGTGATCGTCGTGGTTTCTGGTGTGGTGGACACGGGTCCGATGAGGCGAGGCAGCCAGGTCGGGGGAAAAGGCTGCCTCGCCGGCTCATCGGGTCACCCGGACAGTGCGGCTCAGGCTGCCGGGGGCATCAGCACCGTGTCGATCATGTAGACGGTGGCGTTGGCGGTCTTGACGCCACCGCACACCAGGCCGGCATCGCCGACCTTCAGGTCGTCACCGGCACCGGTGACGGTCACCGACTCGCCCTGCACCGTCTTGTGCTCACCGGCCACCTGGTCGGGACCGGCCTGGCCCGGCACCACGTGGTAGGTCAGGATCGAGGTCAGCAGGTCGGAATCGGTCTTGAGCGTCTCCAGCGTGGCCGGATCGATCTTGGCGAACGCGTCATCGGTCGGCGCGAACACGGTGAACTCGCCGCCGTTGAGGGTGTCGACCAGGTTGACGTTGGGGTTGAGCTGTCCGGAAAGGGCCTGCGTCAACGTCTTGAGCATCGGGTTGTTCGAGGCTGCGACGGTGACCGGGTCCGCGGCCATCCCGGTCACCGAACCCGGGCCGGAGGGCACCTGCTCGGCGTAGGCGGCGCAACCGGTGCCGATCAGTCCGCTCGCGGGCGCGGCGGCGGCGGAGCTGGTGGTTTCCGGCGCCATCGACGAGGTCATCGACGACATCGACGAACTGGCCTCGCTGGCACTGCTTTCGGTGGACGAGCTGCCGCCCGAACATGCGGAGAGCCCGAGCGCTGCCACCGCGGCGAATCCGGCGATGGCGATCCGATGGGGGGTGAGTGTCATATGGCTCAACTTCCTTGTTGGCGGGCCGGCCGGTGCCGTGCCCGTGTCGCCGTACACCCCTCATTCGGTGCAACCGGGCGTCCGGATGGGTCGGGGCCGGATTGAGGGGCACAATGAACCGGTGACGTCCCCCGCCTCGCGCTGCCGTGTCCTCATCCTGGGCAGCACCGGTTCGATCGGCACCCAGGCGCTGCAGGTCATCGCGGCCAACCCGGACCGCTTCGAGCTCGTCGGGCTGGCCGCCGGGGGCGGCAATGCCGATCTGCTGGCCGCCCAACGCGCGCAGACCGGGGTGCGCAACCTCGCCGTCGCCGATCCGCGGGCCGCCGAGAAGATCGGCGATGTGCCCTACGTCGGGGAAACGGCGGCCACCAGGATCGTCGAGGAGACCGAGGCCGACGTGGTGCTCAACGCACTCGTTGGTGCACTCGGCCTCACACCGACGCTGGCGGCGCTGCACAGTGGCGCCCGGCTGGCGCTGGCCAACAAGGAGTCGCTGGTCGCGGGCGGACCGTTGGTGCTCAAGGCCGCCGCACCGGGCCAGATCGTGCCGGTCGATTCCGAGCACTCCGCGCTGGCTCAGTGCCTGCGCTCCGGCGGCACCGACGAGGTGGACCGGCTGGTGCTGACCGCCTCGGGCGGACCGTTCCGCGGCTTCTCGGCCACCGACCTGGAGACCGTCACCCCCGAACAGGCCGGCGCCCACCCGACCTGGTCGATGGGCCCGATGAACACCCTGAACTCGGCGTCGCTGGTCAACAAGGGGCTCGAGCTGATCGAGACGCACCTGCTGTTCGGTATCGACTACGACCGCATCGATGTGGTCGTGCACCCGCAGTCCATCGTGCATTCCATGGTGACCTTCGTCGACGGATCGACCATCGCGCAGGCCAGCCCGCCCGATATGCGGCTGCCCATCGCGCTGGCGTTGGGGTGGCCGCAGCGGGTACCCGGCGCGGCGTCGGCCTGCGACTGGAGCACCGCGTCGACCTGGACGTTCGAGCCGCTCGACGATGCGGTGTTCCCGGCGGTGAGCCTGGCCCGCCATGCCGGGCAGCGGGGTGGCAGCCTGACCGCGGTCTACAACGCCGCCAACGAAGAGGCCGCCGAGGCCTTCCTGGCGGGCCGGTTGAAGTTCCCGGCCATCGTGCGGACCGTGGCCGATGTGCTGCACGCCGCAGATCAGTGGGCGGCGCAACCAGCTACCGTGGAAGAGATACTCGACGCGCAGGACTGGGCCCGGGACCGGGCCCGCAGTGCCGTGAACCGGGAGGTAATAGCAAGCCGATGATGTTCGCGTTCGGCATCGTGGCGTTCGCGCTGGCCATCCTGGTGTCGGTGGCCCTGCACGAATGCGGCCATATGTGGGTGGCCCGAGCCACCGGGATGAAGGTGCGTCGCTACTTCGTGGGCTTCGGGCCCACCCTGTGGTCGACGCATCGGCCCAACAAGCTCGGTAGCACGGAGTACGGCGTCAAGGCGGTGCCGCTGGGCGGCTTCTGCGATATCGCGGGGATGACCTCGGTGGAGGAGATGGCCCCCGAGGACCGGCCGCACGCGATGTACCGGCAGAAGGTGTGGAAGCGGGTCGCGGTGCTGTTCGCCGGCCCGGCGATGAACTTCATCATCGGGCTGGTGCTCATCTACTCGATCGCCATCATCTGGGGGTTGCCGAATCTGCATCCGCCGACCACCGCCATCGTCGGTGAAACCTCTTGTGTGGCACCGCAGGTCGCCAAGGGCGGGGAGGACCCGTACGGTCCGTGCCCGCAGCCCGGTCCGGGGCCGGCGGCGCTGGCCGGGATCCAGAGCGGGGACACCATCGTCAAGGTCGGGGACACCGAGGTTGCGACGTTCGCCGATATGGCCGCGGCCATCCGCAAGCTCGACGGCCCGGTCCAGGTGGTCTACGAACGCGACGGGCAGCGGCTGTCCACCGTCGTCGACGTCGCGCGGACCCAGCGCTTCACCGCCGCCGATGCCCAGACGCCCGAGACGGTCGGTGCGATCGGCGTCAGCGCCGCCCTGCCGCCGGGGCCCACGTACTACAACCCGCTGTCGGCGATCCCGGCCACCTTCGCGTTCACCGGCGACCTGGCCGTCGAACTCGGCAAGGCACTGGCCAAGATCCCGACGAAGATCGGCGCCCTGGTCGACGCCATCGGCGGCGGCGAGCGTGACCCCGAGACACCCATCTCGGTGGTCGGGGCGTCCATCATCGGCGGCGACACCGTCGATGCCGGGCTGTGGGTGGCGTTCTGGTTCTTCCTGGCACAGCTGAACTTCGTGCTGGGCGCGATCAACCTGATCCCGCTGTTGCCGTTCGACGGCGGACACATCGCGATCGCCGTGTTCGAGAAGATCCGCAATATGATCCGGTCGGCCCGGGGCAAAGTCGCCGCGGCGCCGGTCAACTATCTCAAGCTGATGCCCGCCACCTACGTCGTCCTGGTGTTCGTGGTCGGCTACATGCTGTTGACGGTCACCGCCGACCTGGTCAACCCCATCAGACTGTTCCAATAGGAGAGCCACTGTGACGTCCATCGGTCTGGGGATGCCGGCCCCGCCACCGCCCACGCTGGCACCGCGCCGCAAGACCCGCCAGCTCATGGTCAAGGATGTCGGCGTCGGCAGCGAGTACCCGATCGCGGTGCAGTCGATGTGCACCACCAAGACCCACGACATCAACGCGACGCTGCAGCAGATCGCCGAACTCACCGCGTCGGGTTGCGATATCGTGCGCGTGGCCTGCCCGCGGCAGGAGGATGCCGACGCGCTGCCGGCGATCGCCAAGAAGGCCAACATCCCGGTCATCGCCGATATCCACTTCCAGCCCAAGTACATCTTCGCCGCCATCGACGCCGGCTGCGCGGCGGTCCGGGTCAACCCGGGCAATATCAAGGAGTTCGACGGCCGCGTCAAGGAGGTCGCGAAAGCGGCTGCGGCGGCGCATATCCCGATTCGCATCGGCGTCAACGCCGGCTCGCTGGACAAGCGCATGATGGAGAAGTACGGCAAGGCGACCCCGGAGGCGCTGGTCGAGTCGGCGCTGTGGGAGGCCTCGCTGTTCGAAGAGCACGGTTTCGGCGATATCAAGATCAGCGTCAAGCACAACGATCCGGTGATCATGGTCGCGGCCTACGAGCAGCTGGCCGAGCAGTGTGACTACCCGCTGCACCTGGGTGTCACCGAGGCCGGCCCGGCGTTCCAGGGCACCATCAAGTCCGCCGTGGCCTTCGGTGCGCTGCTGTCCAAGGGCATCGGCGACACCATCCGGGTGTCGCTGTCCGCGCCGCCGATCGAGGAGATCAAGGTCGGCAACCAGATCCTGGAGTCGCTCAACCTGCGCCCGCGCGGTCTGGAGATCGTGTCCTGCCCGTCCTGCGGGCGCGCCCAGGTCGACGTCTACACGCTGGCCAACGAGGTGTCCGCGGGCCTTGAGGGCATGGATATCCCGTTGCGCGTCGCGGTGATGGGGTGCGTGGTGAACGGGCCGGGGGAGGCCCGCGAGGCCGACCTCGGTGTCGCGTCCGGCAACGGCAAGGGTCAGATCTTCGTCAAGGGCGAGGTGGTCAAGACGGTGCCGGAGGCGATGATCGTCGAGACGCTGATCGAAGAGGCCATGCGCATCGCCGCGGAGTCGGAGGCCGCAGGAACTACCTCCGGACCGCCGGTTGTCACCGTAAGCTGAAGTTCGGCCCTGTGAGCGGGGTCACCTGATCCGGCTGGCCCAGAAAGAGTCCCGAATGTCGGCTCCACCGCTGTCACGTGTCACCGATGACCGACAGGTGTCGGTGGTTCGTGACCTCGACGCGGTGCGCGTGGTGCTCGAAGCGGACCCGGTGGCCTCGTGCATGGTGGCCTGTCGGGTGCTCGACTTCGGTGTCGACCCCAATGCGATCGGCGGCGAGCTCTGGACGCGCCGCAGCCCCGCCGAATCGCTCTGCTACACCGGGGCGAACCTCATCCCGTTGCGGGGCAGCGTCGAGGACCTTGCGGCGTTTGCCGACAAGGCGCTCAGCGTGCCGCGCCGATGCTCCTCGCTGGTGGGCCGGGCCGAGCTGGTACTGCCGCTGTGGCAGCGGTTGGAACCGGGGTGGGGGGTCGCCCGCGATGTGCGGGCGGACCAGCCGTTGATGGCCCTGCACGGTGCGCCGCACTGCGCGTCCGACCCGGGTGTGCGCCCGGTGCGGATGGAGGAGCTCGACGCCTACCTCATCGCGGCCATCGACATGTTCATCGGTGAGGTCGGCATCGACCCGCGCCTGGGTGACGGCGGCCGCAGCTACCGACGCCGGGTGGCCGGATTGATCGCGGCGGGTCGGGCCTGGGCCCGATTCGAGCGCGGCGAGGTCGTCTTCAAGGCCGAGATCGGTTCGCAGTCACCGACCGTCGGACAGATCCAGGGCGTTTGGGTGCATCCGGACTGGCGGGGTCGCGGACTGGGAGCGGCAGGCACCGCCGCGGTGTCGGGCGCGGTGTTGCGCGGTGGTCGGATACCCAGCCTGTACGTCAACGGATTCAATGAGGTCGCCCGCGCCACCTACGCCAAGATCGGCTTCGCCCAGGTCGGCACCTTCGCGACCATCCTGCTCGACTGAGTGTCGGGGGCATAACGGTTCCGTCTCGGTGCGCCTCCGACGGAAGCCGTAGTCACACTCTTACCATCAGCCACAATGACATCACTGGCATCGACAACCTCAGCAGCATCACGGGTATCGCGTGTGCTGAGCGCGGCCGCGATCCTCGTCGTCATCGCGACGGTCGGCTCCCTCAGTGCCTGCACCCCCAAGCCGGATGGTCCCGAACCCGTCGCCGCACAGTTCTTCGAGGCGCTGGTCACCGGCGACACCGCCGGCGCCGCGCACCTTTCCGACAAGCCGGCCGAGGCCCAGTCCGCGCTCAACGAGGCGTGGGCCGGACTGCAGGCCGAGCGGCTGGACACCCAGATCACCGGGTCGAAGTACGCACTGGACACCGGCACCGTCGCGTTCCGCTACACCTGGCACCTGCCCAAGGACCGAACCTGGACCTACGACGGTGAACTGAACATGGTGCGCAACGAGGGGTTGTGGCAGGTGCGCTGGGGCGCCACCGCGCTGCACCCGGGCTTGGGTGCCAACCAGACGCTGGCCCTGCGCGCCGACCCGCCGCGGCGGGCCTCGGTGAACGAGCGTGGCGGCAGCGATGTCCTGGTGCCGGGCTACCTGTACCACTACGCGCTGGATGCCAGGGCCGCCGGTGCCGATCTGATGCCCACCGCCCGCGCGGTCGCCGACGCACTGCGCCCCTTCGACAACACCATGGATGCCCAGCGCCTGGCCGAGGAGGCCAGCTCGCGCTCCACACCGCTGAGCCTGATCACGCTGCGCAAGTCCGATTACGATGCGGTGTTCCCCGCCATCGGCAACCGTCCCGGCGTCGTGATCACCCCGCAGCCCGAAATGCTGGCCACCGACGAGACCTTCGCGCCGGCCATCGTGGCAGAGGTGAAGAAGGCGGTCGCCGCGGACCTGGTCGGAGAACCCGGCTGGCGGGTGGTCAGCGTCAACCAGAACGGTGTCGACGTCGCGGTGCTCAACGAGCAGCCGGGCACCCCGGCGCCGTCGGTGACCATCAGCCTGGACCGCGCCGTGCAGAACGCCGCCCAGGATGCGGTGGACATGGTCGGCAAGAAGGCGATGCTGGTGGCGATCAAACCGTCGACCGGAGAGATCCTGGCCGTCGCGCAGAACGCCGCCGCCAACGTCGACGGCCCGACCGCCACCATGGGCCTGTATCCACCGGGGTCGACGTTCAAGATCGTCACCGCGGCGGCCGCGTTGGAACGCGATATGGCCACCCCGAACACGTTGCTGGGCTGTCCCGGCACCCTGGACATCGGACACCGCACCGTCACCAACTACAACGCCTTCGACCTGGGCACGGTGCCGCTGTCGCGGGCCTTCGCGAACTCGTGCAACACCACCTTCGCCGAACTCGCGAGCACCATGCCCCCGCGTGGACTGACCACCGCGGCCGCCCGCTACGGACTGGGGCCCGACTACATCGTCGACGGAGTGCCCACGGTGACCGGCTCGGTGCCCCCGACGGTGGATCTGGCCGAGCGCACCGAGGACGGTTTCGGGCAGGGCAAGGTGCTGGCCAGCCCGTTCGGCATGGCCATGGTCGCCGCCACGGTGGCGGCGGGCAGGACCCCGGTGCCGCACCTCATCGAGGGACGCGAAACCGAGGTGAACGGGCCGGCCGGTGAGCCGCTCAACCCGGAGATCATCGAGGGCCTGCGCCCGATGATGCGGCTGGTGGTGACCAACGGCACCGCCAAGGACCTCAACGGTCTCGGCGATGTGCGCGGTAAGACCGGTGAGGCCGAGTTCAACGGCGGCTCGCACGCCTGGTTCACTGGGTACCGCGGCGATATGGCGTTCGCGGCCCTCATCGTCGGGGGCGGAAGTTCGGAATACGCGGTGCGCATGTGCCGCGACATGCTCAACGGATTGCCGCCGGATTATCTGGCCTAATCTGTTCTTGGGATGAACAACGACGACCTCACGACACTGCGGGTGTCCGACGCCGACCGCAACGGCACGCTGCGACGGCTGCACAATGCGGTCGCACTCGGCCTGATCGACATCGGCGAGTTCGAGGAACGCTCGGCGCTGGTATCGCAGGCCCGGCTGCACACCGATCTCGAAGCACTCGTCGGCGACCTGCCCGGCCCCGGCGCCATCATCACCTCGGCCGCGGACCGGGTGGAGCTGCGCGGTGTGCTGGGCTCGCTGAAACGCCATGGGGAATGGGTCGTTCCGACCCGGCTGGCACTGCACCGGCGGATGGGTTCGGTGGATCTGGATCTGACCCGGGCGCGGTTCGCGGGCCCGATGATCGTGGTGGAACTCGACCTGCGGTTCGGTGGGCTCGACCTGCGCCTGCCCGACGGTGCCAGCGCCTCCATCGACGATGTCGAGGTCGTGGTCGGCAGCGCCAATGACCACCGCCGCGACGCGCCGGCCGAGGGCACCCCGCACGTCGTGCTCACCGGCAAGGTGGTGTGCGGTTCGGTCGATATTCGTGGGCCACGGCGGAACTGGAAACCCAGCCTGCGCCGCAGTTAGCGCGGCTCGAGCACCGCGAACGTCAGTGTGGCCTTCGCGGCGAGCCGGTCGCGGGTGACGTCGATGACATCGACGGCGGTCACGATGAGCCGTTTGCCGGCCCGCACGACGGTGGCTTCGGCGCGGGCGGTACCCATGATGGGGGCCAGGAAATGGATGTTGAGATCGGCGGTGGTCACGTCGTTGTGCGCGCCGCTGGCCTTACCGGCCAGCATGCCGGCCGCGATATCGATCAGGGTGGCTACCAGACCGCCCTGCAGCGCGCCGCGGACATTGGCCAGGTCCGGGCGGTTCGCCATCTCCAGTACCAACCGGTCATCGGTCGACTCGATCTCCCGGTAGTCCAGCCGGTGCAGGATGTGGGTTTCGCTCACCGCCGTACGGTAACACCATTACCACTTCGTGAGAGTTACGCTCTCCGGCCGTCTCGACGCGGCGATTAGGCTGTCACCATGCCTGTTCGTGCCCCCCTTCGGTCCGGTGAGATCTCCCCGACGCTGCCGGTGCCCAAGTCCATCCCACGCCCGGAGTACGTGTGGAAACCGACAGCGGTCGAGGGCCACGAACCATGGGTGCAGACACCGGAGGTCATCGAGAAGATGCGGGTGGCCGGGCGGATCGCGGCCGGCGCGCTCGCCGAGGCCGGCAAGGCGGTCGCCCCCGGGGTGACCACCGACCACCTGGACCGCGTCGCGCACGAATACATGCTCGACCACGGCGCCTACCCGTCCACCCTGGGCTACAAGGGATTTCCCAAGTCTTGCTGCACCTCGCTCAACGAGGTCATCTGCCACGGCATCCCGGACTCCACGGTCATCGAGGACGGTGACATCGTCAACATCGATGTCACCGCCTACCGCGACGGGGTGCACGGCGACACCAACGCGACCTTCCTGGCCGGCGATGTCTCGCAAGAACACCGGCTGCTGGTCGAACGCACCCACGAGGCAACCATGCGGGCCATCAAGGCGGTGAAGCCCGGTCGGGCGCTGTCCATCATCGGCCGGGTCATCGAGGCCTACGCGAACCGGTTCGGCTACAACGTAGTTCGCGATTTCACCGGCCACGGCATCGGCGAGACCTTCCACAACGGACTCGTGGTGTTGCACTATGACCAGCCCGCCGTCGACACCGTGCTGGAGCCGGGCATGACCTTCACCATCGAGCCGATGATCAATCTCGGCGCCCTGGACTACGAGATCTGGGACGACGGCTGGACGGTGGCCACCCGCGACCGCCAGTGGACCGCGCAGTTCGAACACACCCTGGTCGTCACCGATGAGGGCGCCGAGATCCTGACGCTGGTGTGAAAGGCGCCCTGCTGATCGCCGGCACCACCTCCGATGCCGGAAAGTCGATGGTCGTCGCGGGGTTGTGCCGGCTGCTGGCGCGCAAGGGGATTCGGGTCGCCCCGTTCAAGGCGCAGAACATGAGCAACAATTCCGCCGTCACGGTCGAGGGCGGGGAGATCGGCCGCGCGCAGGCCATGCAGGCCCGCGCCGCCGGGCTGGCGCCCAGCATCCGTTTCAACCCGGTGCTGCTCAAACCGGGCAGCGACCGGACCTCGCAGCTGGTGGTGCGTGGGCAGGTTGCCGGCACCATGGCCGCCGGTGACTACCTGACCCGGCGCCGTCAGCTGGCCGATATCGTCAACACCGAATTGCAGTCCCTGCGAGACGAATTCGACGTGGTGATCTGCGAAGGGGCCGGGTCGCCCGCGGAGATCAATCTGCGGGCCACCGACCTGGCCAACATGGGGCTGGCCCGCGCAGGCAATCTGCCGGTCGTGGTGGTCGGCGATATCGACCGCGGCGGACTGTTGGCCCACCTGTTCGGAACCGTCGCGGTGCTCGAACCCGAGGACCAGGCGCTGATCAGCGGATTCCTGGTGAACAAGTTCCGCGGCGACCCGGCGCTGCTGGAGCCGGGGCTGCGTCAGTTGGCCGGCCTCACCGGCCGGCCCACCTATGGCGTCATCCCGTACCTGGATGGGTTGTGGTTGGACACCGAGGACTCGCTGTCCGTGCAGGCCGGGCAGAGCCTGGGGCAACCGATCCCGCCGTGCGGCGCGGACTGGCTGACGGTGGCCGCGGTGCGGCTGCCCCGGATCTCGAACTCCACCGATGTCGAGGCGCTGGCCTGCGAACCGGGGGTGGCGGTGCACTGGGTGGCCGAGCCTGCCGATATCGCCGACGCCGACGTGGTGGTGCTGCCCGGCAGCAAGGCCACGGTGTCGGACCTGGCGTGGTTACGCGAGCGCGGCCTGGCCGACGCCGTGGCCGCGCACGCCGCCGCCGGGCGCCCGGTGCTCGGTGTGTGCGGTGGCTTCCAGATGTTGTGCCGGACCATCGACGACCCGGTGGAATCCGGCGCCGGCGCCGTCGACGGGCTGGGCCTGCTGGACGCCGATATCGCGTTCGCTCCCGAGAAGACGTTGCGGCACTGGGACACCCCGCTGCACGGTTACGAGATCCATCACGGCCAGGTCATCCGCAGCGCCGAGGACGACTGGCTCGGCGTCGGGATCCGCCGCGGTGCGATCTACGGGACCCACTGGCACGGACTGCTCGACAACGACCGGGTCCGGCGCGGCTGGTTGGCCGAGGCGGCCACGGCGGCGGGGCGCACCGGTTTCGTGGTGGCCGGCGATGTCAGCGTGCCGGCCCGCCGCGACGCCCAACTCGATCTGATGGCCGATGCGTTGAGCGCGCACGTCGACCTCGACGCAGTGCTGGGCCTGCTCAGTGGTCCGCCGCCGCGACCGGTCATCGGCTCGGCGCTCGGTAGCCTGGGGCCATGATCAGACGACTGCCGGTGCTGCTGGTGGTCATGGCCGTGCTGACCGGCTGCAGCAGCGCCGTGCAGGGCAGCCCGACGTGGCCGGGCGAGCGCCTGGAACGGGTGCTGTTGAGTGCGGCCGACTTCCCGCCGGGGGTGCAGTTCGACCGCGTCATCGAGAATCCCGGCCAACCCGACGGCGCCGGCGCGCCGCCGGCGATGCTGTCCGATCCACCCGGGTGCAGCGAGGGGTTCACCAAGGTCATCACCGCCTCCGCCGAGCGCGGCCCGGGCAGCGCGGCCAAATACACCGTCAGCTACGACGGCGCCCGGATGCTGGTGACCGTGCTGAGCTGGCCACTGGACATGGCGGGGCTGGAGGCGACCGCGCAGCGGTGCGCGCACTTCGACACCTACTTCGACCGCTCCGCGGCACCCATCCCGATGACCACCGAGCGCCTGGACACCGAACGGCCGGATGCCCTGGTCTACCAGCAGACGATGGATCTCACCGGCACCAAGAGCAGCGTCTGGTTCTCCTTCGAGAACGTCGATTCGATGGCCGTCTTCGCGGTTGCGTTCCCGACGCCGAACCCGGCGATCAGCGTCAAAGCCACGCTGCCACAGACTTTTCTGGACGTGACCGGCAAACAAGCACAACGGCTGGCGATGCCGTGATGCGCCCCGCAAGACGGGCAAACGCCTGCGCCGTGTCCGCGGATGTCCTAGCGTGACCGACATGCCTGCCGAGACCGCCGGGTCGACCGTGACTGTCGACGGTTTTCCCTTCGCGGTCGAGGTCGCGGGCCCGGAGAACGCCGGTGTGGTGGTGCTGCTCGGGTCCGTCCAGCAGGTCCCGGCCGCCTACGATGCGGTCTGTCAGCGGCTGCACACCGCCTCACTGCGCACCGTCGTCATCGCCCCGTCGCCGCGCCTGACCGCGATTTCAGTTATCGGCATCATGGACGCGCTCGGCGTGCGCTGGGGCACCCTGGTCGGTGACCGGGTGGGCGCGGAGTTGGCCTGGGAGCTGGCCGCCACCCGGCTGGACCGGTTCACCGGACTGGTGGTCATCGACCGCGGGCATCCACGGGCCCCCGACGAGGCCGGCGTCATCCGCGACGAGAACTGCCCGCCGGTGGAGGTCGCCACCACCGCCCTGGTGAGCACCGCGGCGGCGGCGAAGGTGGCACGCGCCAGCCAGCGTTTCGTCTACGGCGATTTCCGTCTGGTCGAACTGCTGGGCCGGCGCAACGCCGGCGAATCCACCGCGCAGTTGGCCGCCGAGATCGTGATGCGCACCAGCACCTGGTGACCGGCGGGGGCACTCGCCTTCCATTGGTCTGATGGCCTACCTTTAGAGGTGGCGTCGGGTCACCGCCGACTGGGCGCCATCGCCGACGAGGGAGTGCACCCCATGGTTGACACCGGTTTGTTGTCGCAATCCGATCTGGAACAGCTCGTCGCCGCCCGCGAGATCGACACCGTGATCCTCGCGTTCCCCGATATGCAGGGCCGACTCACCGGGAAGCGGGTATCGGCGCGGCTGTTCGTCGAGGAGGTCGCCGCGCACGGCGCCGAATGCTGCAACTACCTGTTGGCCGTGGATGTCGACATGAACACCGTCGACGGCTACGCCATGTCCAGCTGGGAGACCGGCTACGGCGACATGGTCATGACCCCGGATTTCTCCACCCTGCGCCGGTTACCGTGGCTGCCGGGTTCGGCGCTGGTGATGGCGGACCTGTCCTTCACCGACGGCAGGCCGGTCGCGGTCGCCCCGAGAACCATCCTGCGCACCCAACTCGACCGGCTCGCCGAGCGCGGGCTGGCGGCGTTCGTCGGTACCGAACTGGAGTTCATGGTCTTCGACGACAGCTACCGCGCCGCCTGGAAATCCGGGTACCGCGACCTGACTCCGGCCACCGACTACAACGTCGACTACGCGATGCTGGCGTCGACCCGGATGGAGCCCTTGCTGCGCGATATCCGCCTCGGCATGGAGGGTGCCGGAATGTACTGCGAGGGTGTGAAGGGGGAGTGCAACCTGGGCCAGCAGGAGATCGCCTTTCGCTACGACGATGCCCTGATCACCTGTGACAACCACACCATCTACAAGAACGGGGCCAAGGAGATCGCCGACCAACACGGCAAATCCCTGACCTTCATGGCCAAATTCGATGAGCGCGAAGGCAACAGCTGCCATATCCACATCTCGCTGCGCGCCACGGACGCGTCCGACGACGGGGCCGCCGTGTTCGCCGACGAGCACGACCCGGACGGTATGTCGGCGATGTTCCGCAGCTTCGTCGCCGGGCTGATCGCCACATTGCGCGAACTGACCCTGTTCTACGCGCCGAATATCAATTCCTACAAGCGATTCGCCGATGGCAGCTTTGCGCCGACCGCGATAGCCTGGGGGATGGACAACCGCACCTGCGCATTGCGCGTCGTCGGGCACGGCCCCGGAATGCGGGTGGAGTGTCGCGCGCCCGGTGGCGACGTCAACCAGTATCTGGCCGTCGCCGCCCTGATCGCCGGCGGTCTGCACGGTGTCGACAACGGTCTGCAGCTCGAAGCGCCGTGCGCAGGCAATGCCTATTCCGGTGGCGCGCAACGGCTACCGCAGACCCTCGCGGAGTCGGCGGCGCTGTTCGAGCAGTCCGAGGTGGCCAGGGCCGCCTTCGGCGACGAGGTCGTCGCCCACTATCTGAACAACGCCCACATCGAACTCGCGGCATTCAACGCCGCGGTCACCGACTGGGAAAGGGTGCGCGGCTTTGAGCGGCTCTGAAGCCAGACCGGTTCTCGGCCTGACCACCTACCTGCAGCGCGCCCAGACCGGCGTCTGGGATGTCGACGCCAGTTTCCTGCCCGCCATCTACATCGAAGGCGTCAATCGCGGCGGCGGCACCGCCGTGCTGCTGCCCCCGCAGCCCGGGGGGACCGAGGTAGCCGACCGCATCCTCGATGGTATCGACGGTCTGGTCATCACAGGTGGACGCGATGTCAACCCGGAAAGCTATGGCAGCCAACGGCACCCGACTACCGACGAGCCGATGGGAGAACGCGACTCCTGGGAGTTCGCGCTGCTCAACGCCGCCTTGCGGCGCGGTATGCCGGTGCTCGGGATCTGCCGGGGCGCCCAGGTGCTCAACGTCGCCCTCGGCGGCACCCTGCACCAGCATCTGCCCGACGTGCTCGGGCACACCCGTCATCAGCAGGGCAACGCGGTCTTCAGCACCTCCTCGGTCCGCACCGTGGCCGGCACCCGGCTGGCTGCGATCATCGGTGCGTCCTCGGACGGGCAGTGCTATCACCACCAGGCGATCGACCGGCTCGGCGACGGACTGATCGTCAGTGCCCGCGACACCGTCGACGGTGTCATCGAGGCGGTGGAACTGCCCGGGGACGCGTTCGTGCTCGCGGTGCAGTGGCATCCCGAGGAACGACTCGACGACGTGCGGCTGTTCACGGCGGTGGCCGAGGCGGCCCGCGCGTACACAACAGAAAGGGTGTCGCGATGAGCACCTCGACGGTCATCAACCCGGCCACCGAGGAGGTGCTGCGCGACGTCGACCTGCTCGACGTCGACGCAGTGGACGACGCCGTAGCACGCGCGGTCGCCGCGCAGCGGCGCTGGGCCCGGCAGGCGCCCGCCGAGCGCGCGGCCGCGCTGCGGGCGTTCGCGGCGGTGGTCGACGCGCACATCGGTGAGCTGGCCGCCCTGGAGGTCGCCAATTCGGGGCATCCGATCGGGCAGGCCGAGTGGGAGGCCGGGCATGTCCGCGATGTGCTGACCTACTACGCGGCGAGCCCCGAACGCCTGACCGGCGCGCAGATCCCGGTGGCCGGGGGAGTCGATGTCACCTTCCACGAGCCGCTCGGCGTCGTCGGGATCATCACGCCGTGGAACTTCCCGATGACCATCGCGTCGTGGGGGTTCGCCCCGGCGCTGGCCGCCGGGAATGCGGTGGTGCTCAAACCCGCCGAATGGACCCCGCTGACCAGTCTGCGGCTGGCCGAACTGGCCGCCGCGGCGGGGCTGGATCCCGATCTGTTCCAGGTGCTGCCCGGTGCCGGAGGCGTAGTCGGCGAACGCTTCGTCACCCACCCGCAGGTGCGCAAGATCGTGTTCACCGGCTCCACCGCCGTCGGCACCCGGGTGATGGCCGGTGCCGCCGCACAGGTCAAGCGCGTCACCCTGGAACTCGGCGGTAAGAGCGCCAATATCGTCTTCGACGACTGCGACCTGGAGCGTGCGGCCGCCACGGCGCCCTACGGCGTGTTCGACAACGCCGGCCAGGACTGCTGTGCGCGCAGCCGGATTCTGGTGCAGCGCAACGTCTACGACCGCTTCATGGAACTCCTGGAACCCGCCGTCGCGGGCGTGAAGGTCGGCGATCCGGCCTCCCGCGATACCGAGATGGGACCGTTGGTGTCGCGCAAACATTGGGAATCGGTGCGCGGCTACGTCCCCGATGACGCACCGGTGGCCTTCCGCGGTTCGGCGCCGTCGGGTCCCGGGTTCTGGTTCCCGCCAACGGTGTTGACCCCGCAGCGCACCGACCGCACCGTCACCGAGGAGATCTTCGGCCCGGTGGTCACCGTGCTGGCCTTCGAGGACGAGGCCGACGCCATCGCGCTGGCCAACGACACCAGCTACGGGCTGTCCGGCTCGATCTGGACCGAGAATCTGTCGCGGGCGCTGCGGGTCACGCGGGCGGTCGAGGCCGGCAATCTGAGCGTCAACTCGCACTCCTCGGTGCGCTACAGCACCCCGTTCGGCGGTTTCAAGCAATCCGGCCTGGGCCGCGAGCTGGGACCCGATGCGCCGCTGCACTTCACGGAAACCAAGAACGTCTTCATAGCGATCGGAGAAATCTAGATGGACCTCACCCAGCGTCTCAAGGACAAGGTCGCCGTCATCACCGGCGGTGCCAGCGGTATCGGGCTGGCCGCGGCCAAGCGGATGCAGGCCGAAGGGGCGATCGTCGTCATCGGCGATGTGGACCCGGCCGCGGGCAAGACCGTCGCCAACGATCTGAACGTGCAGTTCGTCCAGGTCGACGTCGCCGACCCGGCCGCGGTGGACAACCTGTTCGACACCGCGTTCGACGTGCACGGCGGGGTGGACATCGCCTTCAACAACGCCGGCATCAGCCCGCCCGAGGACGACCTCATCGAGAACACCAGCCTCGATGCGTGGCAGCGGGTGCAGGACGTGAACCTGAAATCGGTGTTCCTGTGCTCGAAGGCCGCGTTGCGGCACATGGTGCCGGCCCAGCGGGGGTCGATCATCAACACGGCGTCCTTCGTGGCGGTGCTCGGCTCGGCCACCTCGCAGATCTCCTACACCGCCTCCAAGGGCGGGGTGCTGGCCATGTCGCGCGAACTCGGTGTGCAGTACGCCCGCCAGGGCATCCGGGTCAATGCGCTGTGCCCGGGCCCGGTGAACACCCCGCTGCTCAAGGAGCTGTTCGCCAAGGACCCCGAGCGCGCGGCGCGACGACTGGTGCACGTGCCGGTGGGCCGCTTCGCCGAACCCGAGGAGCTGGCGGCGGCGGTGGCGTTCCTGGCCAGCGACGACGCGTCGTTCATCACCGGGTCGTCCTTCCTGGTCGACGGCGGCATCAGTTCCGCCTACGTCACGCCGCTGTGAGATAAAGCAGCCCATGACCTCCCCGCCGGATCCGCAGACCACCTCGGAAAGCCTGCTGCGTCCGGTGCGGCTGGGCAACGCCTTCGAGGACACGGTGGCCCGGCTGCTGCAGACCATCCGGCTGGGGGTGCTCGCGCCGGGCGAGTCACTGCCACCGGAACGTGAGCTCGCCGCGCGGCTCGGCGTCAGCCGCGACACCGTGCGCGAGGCCATCAAATCGCTGGCCGAGGCCGGCTATCTGGTGTCGCGGCGCGGGCGCTACGGCGGCACCTTCCTGGCCGAGCAGATCCCCAGGCTGGCCCCCGACACCGCGGACCTCACCCGCGCCGATCTCGACGACGCGCTGCTACTGCGCGAGATCCTCGAGGTCGGGGCGGCCCGGGCGGCGGCCGGTCGCGCGCTCTCCGAGGCCGAGCGCGCGCACCTGCGCGCGCGTCTGGCCGATGTGCGCGGTGCCGCACCGCAGGACTACCGCCGGTTGGATTCCCGGCTGCACCTGGCGATCGCCGAGGCCGCTGGCTCGGTGTCGCTGGTGCCGCTGGTCGCCGAGAACCGGATGCGGGTCAACGCCCTGCTGGACCAGATTCCGCTGCTGCCCCGCAATATCGCGCACTCCGACGAACAGCACGAAGCGATCGTCGCCGCCATCCTGGCCGGGGACGCCTGTGCGGCGGCCGATGCCATGTGCGCCCATCTGGCGGGTTCGGCGGCGCTGTTGCACGGCTTCCTGGACTGACCGGAACTGATCGGCGCCCGCCGGGCTCGGGAGGTCAGGCCGAACGCATGTCCGGCTGCGAACGCCCGAGCGGCGTCGTCACGACGGTCAGCCAGCCCACCGTCAGCGCGGCGCTGATGACGCTGCCCAGCAGCGTGGTCAGTGGCATCGCATCGACATGAGCGGTCCGATACCACCAGAACGCACCGAGGCCGGCGACGGTCGCCACAGCACCGGCGTAGACGGCCGCGCAACTCCAGGCGAATCGCCGACGTTGCAGTGCGACAAGGGAAATCATGGCAGTGGTGGCGAAGAGCGTGCAGGCGACGAGGGCGACCTTATGAACTCCTCTGTCGGCGTCGAACCAGCCCGCCACGGCCGTGAACCCGAGTGCGATGGCGAGCATGCGCCCGCCGTGCCGTCGCGTCGCGCCCAGCCACACGTCGCCCATCACCCGGTTCTCGATGGAGCGCAGCGTGTCCTCGATCGTGGTGTCGCGTCGCATCGACTGCGGGATCCTCAAGGCCGGGCCGCGTCCGTACGGTTTTGCCGAACAGCGAGCAGCGCGTCCACGGCGACAAACGCGGCCAGGCTGATGCCCAGCAGCGGGATGAACCACCCGACGGCCACGGCGGCGAGCACGACCGCCACGGCGGCGGGCACGGGCAGCGCGGCGAGTGCACCTCGCCGCGGGGGCCGCCCCATCGGGCGCTCACCCTTCGTCGGCCGGCGTCGCCACCACATCAGGTAACCGCGAACGATCACCGTCACCAGTGCGACGGCCAGCGCCACCATGGCCAACTGATTCACCAGGCCGAACAGGGTGCCCATGTGCAGCTGGATGCCCCACGCCGCCAGCTTGGCAGCCAGCGGCCAGTCCGCGAACCAGACAATGTCGGTGACCGCACCGGTGTCCCCGTTCACGGCCACCGAGTTGTTCGACATCACCCACGGCTGCCGCGTCTGGGTGACGGTGAATGCCGTGTCCGCGGTCGGGGGGATGGCCACCTCGACCTTCCCGCCGATGCCCGCGGCCCGGGCGGACTGCAGCACGCGATCCAGTTGTTCCACCTTCGGTGCCGCCGGTTGCGGCGCCGGTACGGCACCGGCGCCGTGATCATGCCCGCCGGCCGAAGGTGCCGGATCGGCGTCACCGTCGAGGGTTTTGGCCACCGCCGGCGTGGTCCAGGACAGCGCGGTGCGCAGCTGGTCGACGTTCGCGCCGGCGTATGTCGACCAGGTGAGCCCGGTGGCCGACAGGAACACCAACCCGACCGCAATCCAGATCCCCACGGCGCCATGCCAACCCACGGTGCGCGAACGTCCCGACGCGCTACGGTCGACGGTGAGCAGCCGGGCCCGCCCCGAGCCTCGAGATCTCGACGGACGGTAGCGACTGAGCCACAGATAGACGCCTGCGAGAGCGATGACACCCAGCCACGATGCGGCGAGCTCGCTGTAGATGCGGCCGGGATCCCCGAGGTGCAGGCTGCGATGCAGTTGGCCGATCCACGTCCGGACGGGCAGCGCGCCGCTGTTGCCGTAGGCGGTCAGCTCACCGTGCGACGCCGCGGTGGCGGGATCGACGAACACGGCGTGCCGCTCCGAGGGGCCCAGCGACGGGTCGGCGAACAAGACCCGGGTCGTCTCGCCGGGTCCGTCAGCCGGGCGGACCGCGGTCACCGTGAGGTCGGGCCGCACGTGCTGCGCGGCGCGCACCTGTTCGGACAGCGGCAAGGCCGGACCGGCGGCGGTGGTGCGGAGGTAGTCCTGGTACATCACCTGCTCGAGGCTGGGCGAGATCGCATACAGTCCACCGCTGATCGCTGCTATCAGCAGGAAGGGGCCGACGAATACCGCCGCATAGAAATGCAGCCGGAGAAAGAACGCCCGGCCGGCTCCCCGGCGTCCCAGGGCCAGCGCTGGGCTTTGTTCGGTTTCGGTGGAAGACATCGACGCCTTTAGGTCCAGAGGCAGTTGTCTGCTGAACCGCCCGATCGAAAGACACTGTTGCACAGCGCTACTCGTCGATCAAACGACGTTCTTCGGGAACTTTTCGGCGTGCTCGTACGACTGTGCGCCTACTCGCGGGTGCGCGACAGCTCTCTGAGCATGGCGTTGTAGGCATCGAGATCGTCGTCATAGCCACTGTCGCTGTG
This sequence comes from Mycobacterium adipatum, assembly GCF_001644575.1. NCBI lineage: Bacteria > Bacillati > Actinomycetota > Actinomycetes > Mycobacteriales > Mycobacteriaceae > Mycobacterium > Mycobacterium adipatum. The sequence continues at coordinate 4,113,027 of NZ_CP015596.1, read as the reverse complement.
CCGGTCGTGCCGGGCCCCGGAGCGGCGATCCTGGCGTGCCCACTGAGCCACCAACGCGATCACCACGATGATCACCGGGACCTCGCTGGCACCCCAGGCGATCGCGCCACCGAGGTGCTGATCATCGGTCAGACTGATCAGCCACGGTACCGACAGGTGCCCGTAGAACGAACTACCGAGCACGGAGTTCATCGTCATCGTGGCGATACCGAAGAACGCATGGAACGGCATGACGGCGAACAGCAGTCCGAGGCGGGCCAGGAACGGCAACCGGCGCGGCCCCGGGTCGATCCCGATGATCCCCCAGTAGTACAGGTAGCCGACCAGCAGGAAATGCAGGGTCATCAGCTCGTGACCCCAGTGGTAGCGGATCAGGGTGTCGAAAAGCGGTGTGAAATACACCAGATACAGCGAACCGACGAAGAGGCAGAACGCGACGATGGGATTGGCCAGAAACTTCGTTGCCGGCGAGTGCACGAACCACAGCACCCACTCGCGCGGACCCGGCGGGCCGCCCTTGGGGCCGGCGGGCAACGCGCGCAGGGCCATGGTGACGGGTGCGCCGAGCACCAGCAGTACCGGGATGAACATGTTGAGCACCATGTGCTCGGTCATGTGCATGCTGAAGGTCGCCGAGCCGTAGGCACGCAGCCCCGAACTCGTCGCGAAGAGCAGGGCCAGACATCCGATGACCCAGGCCACGGTGCGCCCGGCCGGCCATGTATCGCCACGACGGCGCAGGGTGAGCGCACCGGCCAGGTAACCGGCCACGAGCACGAGTGCCGCCACCCCGAACAAGGTGTCAAAACGCCAGTACGACACCAGGCGCAGCGCGGTCACGGGTCCGGGCAGCTCGTAGCCCAGGAAGACGTCCCAGATGGTGAAGGTGTGCACCAAGAATCGCGGCGGCGGCAGTACCGCGAGGGTGGAGATCGCCGCCACCACCGCGATGATCGCCGCGGCGCTCGCAGTGGCGACGGCGCGCCGCACAGCGGACTTACGCCACACCAGCACCAGGTCGACGACCGTCACCGCGAGGAGCAGCAGCCACGCGGCAAGAGCGATATGCCCGAAGTCGGAGCCGAGCACGGCCGTCTCCCGCACCATCGTCGACAGCAGCAGTGCGCCGTAGATCACCGCGGTGGCACCGGCGACCAGCGCCACCACCTGAGTCCGGCGCGCCACCGGCGCCACCGTCTCGGGGCGGACTGCGACGGTGATCTTCAGTCCGACGAGCACGGCCACGGCGATCGTGAACACGATGGCGGTGCTCGTCGCGATGTCGTGATCGGGCCCCTCTCCGGCGTTTCCGGTCACGACGGGGGCGAGCAGCCCGATACCCGCAGGCACCAGCAGCAGGACGTGGCCCAGCCAGCGCAGCGTGAATCGGATGCCGATGGCGACGACGGCGGCCGCCAGCGCGGCCGCGATCCAGCCCCGCGCCGACTCCGACGCCGCCAACGCGTCGCCGAGCGCCCCACCTGCCAGTACCCGCGGTAGCGGGGCCCCCGCCGCATTCGAGGCAGCGATGGCGACCATGGCGACCGAGGTCACCAGCCAGACGATCGCTGCTCGCTGCAGCCACAGGTGCAGCCGATACGTGTTGTGGCAGAGCCGGCCCTGCTCATCGGGCACCGCGGTGAGCACGATTACGGCCAGGATGCCGACACACAATGCGCTCGTGAGACCGCCCAGCACCGAGCCGAGGAATTCGGCGACACTGGTCGCGGCACCGGGGAATGCGAGACCGGTCACCGCGAACCGCTCGGCTCCCCAAACCCCGGCGTAGACCCAGACGAGCACCACGACGGCGGCTGTCCATACCGACAGCGCCGGGAGCGCCCGCCGTGCGGGATTCTCGGTCTGTTTCTCGCTCACCGCGGCCTCTCCATCGAATCGCCCTGCCCGAGTCTACGACTGGTCGTCGTAGACAACCCCGGCGGAACCAGGCGCCGGTTATGGGCGACTATTGGAGTGTGAAGTGCGAAGTGGCTCGCGAAGCGCTGTCGGCGCGACTGGACGGCGAGCGCGAGCCGGTGCCCTCGGCGCGGGTGGACGAGCACCTCGCGGGCTGCGCGGAGTGTCGGGCATGGTTCGGCGCGGTCAGCGCGCAGGCGGAGTTCCTGGGGGCCCTGGCACGCCCCGAACGGGTGCATGCGGTGGCGTCGGCCCCCCGTGGGAACCACAGCGGCCGGTCGGCGTTGTCCTGGATGCGATGGGCGCTGTTTGCGACCGGACTCGCCCAGATCGCGGTGAGCCTCGTGCAGGCGCTCGGGTTGAGCGTCGGACTGGCCGCGCACCACGGTGCGGGCGGCCACCTGCTCAACGAGTCGACGGCGTGGTCGTTGTCCATCGGGGTGGCGATGCTCGCGGCGGCGCGCTGGCCCGTCGCCGCGGCCGGGCTCGGGGGAGTGCTCTCGGTCTTCGCGCTGGTGCTGACCGGGTACGTCGTCGTCGACGCCGTCGCCGGCGAGGTCACACTCACCCGGATGCTCACCCACATCCCGGTGCTGGTCGCCGCCGCCCTCGCGGTCGCGGTCTGGCGCCGCACCTCGACCACTCCGCCGACACCCGAGCACTCGCACCGCGACACCGAAATCGTGCTGCCGCCGCATGCGTCGCGCGGTCGGCGCCGCGGGCACCTGTGGCCCACCGACGGGTCGGCGGCCTGACCGGCTACAGCATCACCGCGAACATGATGGACATGCCCGCGGCCATCATGGCCTGGCAGGCGGTGCCGAAGAAGCGGCCGGCCGGCAGGTCCGGCTCGGCGCGCCGGCGGCTGAAGTACAGGTACAGCCACCAGATCGCCGCGACGGCGAACCCGACGGTCCACAGCCAGTTGAGTGCGTCGATGAACGCCGGCGCCGTGGCGGCGGAGGTGTCCGCGCCGGCCATGGCGTGACCACCATGGTGGCCGCCGTGCCCCATCCCGGCGCTGCCCCCGTCGGCGGGGCGGGGCAGCAGCGTGCCGCCCATCACCGCGTACATCCAGGCCATCGCCACCATCATCGCCATGTGGTAGGCGTCGGCCACCCGGTGCCCGGTCGCGATCAGGGTACGGGCGGCGAACCACCCCGCGGCGAGCAGGAAGAACACCATCGGCGCGGTCGTCGGCAGTGCGGCACCGGCCGGCCAGGCCATCACCGCCATCGCGACCGCCATCGCGAAATGCAGCCCGTGGCTGACCAGTGCGGGCCAGGAACGACGGCAGAGCACCATCGCGTAGCCGCATTCGACGGCGCTGATCACGAACAGGGCGGTGACGACCCAGCGCAACAGCAGATGCTCGATCAACGCGAACCCACCAGGGTCTCGTCACCGTCGGCGCTGGGCGTCGTCTGGCCGACCGGCACGTCCTCTGCGCCGGGCGCCGCGCCCCCGGAACGTCGGCGGGCGGCGAGCACGGCTGCCATGCCTTCTGCGGCCAGAACCACCAGCAGCGACACCCCGAAGACCGGGTAGATCACCCCGAGCGCCACCGCCGCCACCGCCACGGCGATCACCGCGCGCCGGGGCGTGTCGGCCCGGGTGGCGGCGCTGGCCGGGCTCGGCAACCCGGTGCGGCCCGCTGGGCGCCGTTTCCACCACATCAGCAGCCCCGTCACCACGCTGAGCAACACCCCGAGCGCGGCGACCGTGGCGATGATGCGGGTCAGCACACCGAACTGGTTGCCCATGTGCATGGCGATGCCGAAACTGGTCAGTCGCGACAGGGCACCGTCCTGAGCGGCGGTGGCATTCGCGATCGTGGCGCCGGTGAACTGGTTGAGGTAGAGGGTCCGCTGCTCGGACATCCGCTGCGGCCAGGCGTTGACGACGGCATAGCTGCCGTAGACGGTCTGACCGTCCTCGGTGGAATCGGCCGGCGGAATGATGGCGTAACCGGGCACCATGCCCTCCTCCTTGGCGATCCGGTCCGCGTCCTGCAGGGACAGCTGTGCCGGTACCGCACCCGTCACCGGCGACGCATACATCGGGTCGTCCTGTGCGGCCCACGCGATACGCCGGCCGAGCCGGTCGTAGTCGCCTAGCGAGGCGGGTGTCGACGGGGCGTCCACCGATATCGACGGGGCGACCTCCCCGGAGAATGCCCGCCAGTTCTCACCCCAGTACCGCGACCAGGTCAGCCCGGAGAGCACATAGCCGATGAGGATCACCGCGATGATCACCCCGGTCAGGGCGTGCAGGTCCCGCCACCGGATGCGGCCGCCCTTGCCCCAGCGCACCCGCAACAGCGGTTTGGCCGACTCGATGGCGCGCGGCCACCACAGGTACAGGCCACTGGCCATCAGCACCAGAATCCACACGGCGCTCAGTTCCAGCCACAGGTTGGCGATCCCGACCGGGATCGTGGCATCGGGGTAGGCCGAGGGATTGATCAGATGTCCGACCGAGGGCAGGTGGACCTGGGGGCCGTCATTGCCGAACAGACGGTGCATCTGGTTCGCGAATCCGACGATGCCGGACAGTTCTTCGCGCTGGCCGAGATATGCACCGGTGTACGGGTTGACGAACACCTGGGTGGCATTGCCTTCCCCCTGTGGGTAGGCGGGATCCTCGGGGTTGACGAAGTCCACCCGGGTGGCTCGGTCCCCAGCGGCCGGCGGGATGACTGCATCCAGCAGGAAGGTTTCGGCGACGTGGCTGCTGGCGGTCGCGAGCTGATCGTCCAAAGGTACTGTGGCGCTGCCCGGTTCGACGAGGAACAGGTCGCGGTTGAGGAGGTCGTTGATCGGCTGGCTGTACAGGATCACCAGCCCCGAACAGGCCAGGATCACCAACATCGGGGCCGCGAACAGGCCCACCCAGAAATGCAGGCGCCATATCCGTCGTAGGACGGCCGCGTCGGCGCGCCGATTCGTGGTCACTGTCGTCGTCATGCATTCCCCTTGGGCTGGGCGGGTCGGCTGCCCAGGCACTGGAGTTCAGTGCGTACATGGCATCGCAGGCTTAGTCGCGCGGCCCGCGACGTTAGTTCCCCTGGCCCGCGACTTTTTGTGCGCCGATCACGAGGTGGCGCCGAAGTTGCGCAACCGCAGGCTGTTCGAGACGACGAAGAACGAGGAGAAGGCCATCGCCGCGCCGGCGATCAACGGGTTCAGCAGGCCCGCGGCCGCAATGGGGATCGCTGCCACGTTGTAGCCGAACGCCCACACCAGATTCACCTTGATCGTGCGCATCGTCGCCTCGGCCAGGCCGAGCGCGACGGGTACCACGGTCAGATCGTCGCGGACCAGGATCACGTCGGCCGCGCCGATCGCCACGTCGGTGCCGCGTCCGATCGCCATGCCCAGATCGGCGCACGCCAGCGCCGGGCCGTCGTTGATGCCGTCACCGACCATGGCCACCACCCGGCCCTGGTCACGCAGCTGCTCGATGACGTCGACCTTGCCGTCAGGAAGGACGTCGGCTATGACCTCGTCGATTCCGACCTGGGCGGCCACCGCCGCAGCCGAGGCGGCGTTGTCGCCGGTCAACAAGACGGTGCGCAGGCCCTTCGCGTGCAGCGCGGCGACGGTCTGCGCCGCGGAGTCCTTGATCCTGTCCGAGACCGAGATCAGGCCGCAGACGTCTCCGTCGACCTCCACGTATGCCACTGTCTCGCCGCGTGATTCGGCGCGGCGTCGTTCCGCGCTGACATGGGCGGGGGCGTCCGCGGACCCGATCCAGGACGGCTTTCCGACCCGCACCAGCCTGCCGGACACGCGGCCTTGGACGCCCCGGCCGGCCGTGGACCGGAAATCCTCGACGTCGGCGCAGTCCTCGACGGAGGTGCGAATCGCCACCGCGACAGCGTGTTCGGAGGCCGATTCGACCGCTGCGGCCACCGCCAGCACCTCCTCGGCGGACCATCCGGGTGCCGGCGTGACCGCGCTGACCGTCAGCCGGCCCGTGGTCAAGGTTCCGGTCTTGTCGAAGACCACGGTGTCCACCGCGCGGGTGGTCTCCAAGGACCGGTAGCCCTTCAGGAACACGCCGAGTTGAGCTCCGCGCCCGGAGGCCACCATCATCGCCGTCGGCGTGGCCAGGCCCAGCGCGCACGGGCAGGCGATGACGATGACCGCCAGCGCCGCCGACACCGCATGGTTCGTCGCGGCGCCGGCCAGCAGCCAACCCGCCGCGGTCAGCGCCGCGATGACGAATACGCACGGCACGAAGACCGAGGCGACCCGGTCGGCAAGCCGCTGGGCGTCGGCCTTCTCGGCCTGTGCCTCCTCGACCAGGCGGACCATCCCGGCGAAGTGGGTGTCGGCGCCGACCGCCGCCGCCTCGACGACCAGCCGGCCGTCGAGCACCACCGTGCCGCCGATCACGGTGTCGCCCGGGCGGACGCGCTGCGGCTTCGCCTCACCTGTCATCGCACTCGTATCGACCGCGGCCGAGCCGTCGACCACCAGACCGTCCGCCGCGATCGTCTGGCCGGGTCGCACCGCGAACCGCTGCTGTTCGGCGAGTTCGTCGGCCGGTATCACCAGTTCGGAGCCGTCGGCAAGGATGATGCTGACATCTTTGGCGCTCAGCGCGGCCAGTGCCCGAAGTGCGCTGCCCGCCTTGGATTTCGCCCGCGCCTCGAAGTACCGGCCGGCGAGCACGAACACGGTGACGCCCGCGGCGACCTCGAAATAGATGGCATCGCTGTCCAGCAGCGCCTGCCAGACACCTTTACCCGCGGCGGGCTCCCCACCGGAGAACATGGTGATCAGCGACCACACCGACGCCGCGATGATGCCGACCGATATCAGCGTCTCCATCGAGGCGGCGCCGTGCCGGGCGCGGCTGAGCGCCGTCCGGTGAAACGGCCACGCCGCCCACGTCACCACGGGCAGGGCCAGCGCGGTGAGCACCCACTGCCAGCCGGCGAACCGGGTGCTGGGCACCACGGCGAACATCACGGACAGATCGGCCAACGGGACGAACAACACCGCGGCGACGGCCAGCCGGACCAACAGGCTGCGCGCATGCGCCGCATCGGGGTCGTCGGTGCGTTCGGCGCCGGTGTCGCGAACCGTCGCCTGGTAACCGGTGTTGCGCACCACATCGCACACGATGTCGGTGTCGATGCCGGCGGGCGCCTCGATGGTCGCCACTCGAGTGGCGAAGTTCACAGACGCCCGGACCTGCGGCAGCTTGTTCAATGCCGATTGGACCCGGGCCGCGCACGCGCCACAGGACATGCCGTCCACGTAGAGCTGGAGTCTTTGCAACTCCAGCTCCCCATGACCGGCCACGATGGCTTCTGTCGACGTCGTGGCGTCCACCTCCTGCATCTCTGCTCTCCATACTGAGTCGTCGGCATGCGGCGCGAAGTTCCCGGCGCGCATCACATACTCTCTCCTGGTGGCGACGGCAGGCGAGAACGATCGGGTGACCGAGCTTGCCATGGCCGCCGGCCGCGGTGACCGGGCCGCCCTCACCCAGTTCATCGAGGCCACCCGCCGCGACGTGTGGCGGACCATCGCCTATCTGAGTGATCCCGCGAGTGCCGAGGATCTGTCGCAGGAAACCTACCTGCGGGCGATCAAATCGCTGCCCCGCTTCTCCGGCCGGTCGACGGCCAAGACCTGGCTGCTGTCGATCGCCCGCCGTGTCGTGGTCGATCAGATTCGGTACAACTCGTCGCGGCCCCGGCCCGCCTATGTGGTGGACCTCGACGACGTGCTGGCCGGTGGCCGTATCGAGAACATGGTCGAGATCCGGATCCTGCTCGACGGGCTGGAACCCGAGCGCCGCGAAGCGCTGGTGCTCACCCAGGTGTTGGGGATGTCCTACGCCGAAGCCGCGGAGGTGGCCGGCTGCCCGATCGGCACGATCCGGTCCCGGGTCGCTCGCGCCCGCGACGACCTGGCCCGGGCGACCGCCGAGGACGACCGGGTCGGCTGACGGCCCGAATCGAGTGTTGCCCGCTGCGGCATCGCTGACGAACGGTCCCGGTGAGACTAGATTGCCTGATATGGACCACACGTCGGTGGTGAAGCGAGCGTCGTCGGCGTTGGTCGACGTCGACACCTCCGAATGGGCGCGCCGCTTCGACCTGCTGTCGGACCCGCATCGCCTGGAGATCCTGCTCAGCCTGCACCGGGTGCCCGGGATTTGTGTCAGCGACCTGGCGGCGGCCCTCGGGCGATCGGAAAACGCGGTGTCCCAGGCGCTTCGGGTACTGCGCGGACAGGGCTGGGTGACCAGCAGCCGAGTGGGCCGATCGGTGAGCTACCGCCTCGACGACGAGATCGTGCACGACCTGCTGCACTGGATCGGCGCCGGCCACAACTGAAACATGATTATCTGTTCACCTGGACAGGCGAGGCCGCGGGTCCTACTCTCGACCAATGACTCAGCAGTTCGTCGCGATGCACATGAGCGACGGCATCATCAACGCTCCCACCTCGGTGATATTCGGCGTTCTTGCGGTCGCGGCGCTGGGATTCTGTGGCTGGCGCGCTCGCAGCGAACTCGATGAACGCACTGTCCCGCTGGCAGGCCTGGTGGCGGCCTTCATCTTTGCGGTACAGATGGTCAATTTCCCCATCTTGCCCGGGGTGAGCGGTCACCTGCTCGGTGGCGCGCTCGCGGCCATCCTGGTGGGCCCGTTCACCGGGGCGCTGTGTGTATCGATCGTGCTGGTGGTGCAGAGCCTGTTGTTCGCCGACGGTGGGATCACCGCGCTGGGAACCAACATCACCAACATGTCGCTCATCGGCGTCGCGGCCGGCTACGCGACCGCGGCGATCACCTACACATTCACCAAACAGCTGGGTGCTTCGGCCTTCGTTGCGGCGGTCATCGGAACGGTCGCTGCCGCCATGGGGTTTGTCATCGAGTATGCGATCGGCGGTGCGTCATCGGCATCGTTGGTCGCCGTCGCGGGATACATGTTCGGTACGCATGTGCTGATCGGTGTCGGCGAAGGCGTCATCACGGCGCTGACCGTGGTGGCGGTGGCGCGGGCCCGTCCCGACCTGGTGTACCTGCTGCGCAACTCGCGCAGGGAGGCGTTGGCATGACGATGAATGCAGCCGGCCGCGGAAAGACATTCTGGATCGGCTTTCTCGTCATCATCGTGCTGATCGCCGGCGGGGTCTCGTATCTGGCCAGCTCCAGTCCCGACGGACTGGACTCGGCGACCCTGCAGGGATGCGAGGTCAGCGAGGTCGACGGGACCGAAGTGCTCACGGGGAGCTGTATCGCCCAGCACGCCGATGATCACGCCCTGGCTGCCTCACCGTTGGCCGACTATGCGATCGTCGGCAAGGACGGCACCGGCGGGTTGGCCGGTGTGATCGGCGTGATCGTCACTCTCGCGATTGCCGGGGGCCTGTTCTGGCTCATCGCCCGTCGTAGGTCCGATACCTAGGCATCCCGGATCGATGGGCGCCGGACACACGCACCCGCTGTACCGGGTTGACGATTCTCCGGTGCACCGCGTGCCCGCGGAAGTCAAGATCGTCTGCCTTGTCCTGATGGTGCTGGCAGTGGTGGCCACGCCGCGGGAGATGTTCTGGCCCTACCTGATCTACACGGTGCTGATCCTGATCGTCTGGCGGTTGGCCCGTATCCCGCTGCGATGGGTACTTCCTCGGATGATGATCGAGGTTCCGTTCGTGTTCTTGGCGGTGCTCCTGCCGTTCGCCGAAGGCGGGCAACAGCTTTCCCTGGCCGGGATGCACCTGTCGGTAGCGGGACTGTGGGCCGCGTGGGGCATCGTGGTGAAGGGAACTCTGGGTGTGGCCGCCTCGTTGACGTTCGCGGCCACCACCTCGGCGCGGGAGCTTCCTGTCGCCCTGAGCCGGCTCGGGATGCCTGCACTGGTGACCTCGATGGTCGTGCTGATGATCCGTTACATCGATGTGCTCACCGCAGAGGCGCAACGGATGCGGATGGCGCGGCTGTCCCGCGGTGACTCGCCGCACATGCTGCATCAAGCCGGGGCGGTGGCCCGCAGCGTCGGTGCGCTGTTCCTGCGCTCCTATGAGCGCGGTGAGCGGGTCTACCTGGCGATGCTGTCACGTGGATTCGACGGCCGGGTACCCGAACTGACGGTCGGATCTTCCCGTGCGCGGGCCGCTGACTGGTTCGCCCTCTCACCCGCGGTGCTGGCCATCATGACGTCGGTGTCGGCATGGGCGCTGCGGTGACCGCGCCGGTGGTCCGGGTCGCCGGTCTTCGTCACGTGTACCCCGATGGGCATGTCGGCCTGGACCGCGTGGATCTGACTGTGGCAGTAGGGGAGCGGGTGGCCATTCTCGGACCGAACGGGGCGGGCAAGACCACGTTGATGCTCTCGCTCAATGGCGTTCTCACCCCGACGCAGGGCTCAGTGGCGATCGGCGAGACAACGCTGTCGCGTCACACCGTTCGAGAGATCCGCCGACGGGTCGGGTTGGTTTTTCAGGATCCCGACGACCAACTCTTCATGCCGACCGTCGCGCAGGATGTCGCGTTCGGCCCGGCCAATTTCGGTGTCACCGGGCCCGAGTTGACCGCCCGTGTCGCCGATGCGCTGGCGGTGGTGTCGATGACCGAGCACGCCGACCGCAGTCCGGCGCATCTGTCGCTGGGCCAGCGGCGGCGGGCCGCGCTGGCCACGGTGCTCGCCTGCCACCCGGAGGTCCTGGTCCTCGACGAACCGTCGGCCAATCTCGACCCGCTGGCCCGGCGCGAACTCGCCGAGACCCTGTCCGGGTTGCGGGCAACCATCCTCGTCGTCACCCACGATCTTCCCTATGCCGCCCAATTGTGCACTCGCGCGGTGATTCTCGATGCTGGGCGAGTGGTCGCCGACGGCGCCACGTCAGAGATTCTCGGCGATGCGGACCTGCTCGCCGCGCACCGACTGGAACTACCGTGGGGCTTCAGCGTCAGTCGGTGAGCCCGAGCAACGCGTTCTCGATCACCTCGGGCAGTGCGGGATGGATCCAATACTGGCCGGTGGCAACCTCTCTGGCGGTCTGGCCGAAGCTGATCGCCTGAATCAGCGGCTGGATGATGGAGGATGCCTGGTGTCCCATGATGTGGGCGCCCAGCAGCATGCCGGTGCCGCGGTCGGCGATCAGTTTCGCGATGCCGGTGTGGTCTTCCATGGCCCACCCGTAGGCGGTGTCACCGTAGTCCTGCACCTTGACCGCGATGTCGTGGCCGGCCTCGCGGGCCTGCGCCTCGGTGAGCCCGACGGTGGCGATCTGGGGGTCGGTGAACACCGCCGACGGCACGAATCGGTGGTCGCTGGCCACCATGGCGGCGGTGTCATCCCAGGACCGCAGCAGATTCTGCCGGACCACCCGCATCTCGTGGTTGGCGACATGTTTGAGCTGATAGCTCGAGGACACGTCGCCCAGCGCCCACACCCCGCGCGCGGTGGTCCGCTGGAATTCGTCCACCACGACCATGCCGTCGCTGACCGTCACCCCCGCCAGTTCGGCGTCCAGCAGGTCGCCATTGGGCTGGCGCCCGGTCGCCACCAGCAAGGTGTCTGCGGTGATTTCGGTGCCGTCATCGAGTTCGAGCACCACCCCGTCGCCCTCGTGTGTGCGCGATCCGACCACGTTGACATGGGTACGCAGGTCCCATTTGGCCGCCGCCAGATCGGTGAACCGGTGGCAGATCGTCTCATCGCAGTGGGTCAGCATCCCGGGCCCGCGCACCACGACGGTGACCCGTGCGCCGAGCGCGGAGAACACGTGCGCGAACTCCGCGGCCACGAAACCGCCGCCGACGATCACCAGGTGTTCGGGTACGGAGTCGATCCGCATGATGGTGTCGCTGGTGTGGTACTGCACGCCGCAGTCGGTGATGGCCGGGGGCACGACGGCGCGGGCGCCGGCGGCGATCACCACCTGATCCGAGCTGAATTCCGCGCCGTCCTCGGTGCGCAGGGTGTAGCGGCCGTCGGCGACGCCGGTGAACCGGGTGTGGCTGCCGTACACGTCGATGTTGGGCAGACTCCGCTTGTACGCCTCACCACCGGCGGCGATCGGGTCGATCCGGCCGAACACCCGGGACACGATGTCGGGCCAGCGCACCTTGTCGACGTGGGCATCGACGCCGTAACGCGAACTCTCCCGCACCGTCTGGGCCACCTCGGCGGCGTAGACGAACATCTTGGTCGGGATGCAGCCCACGTTGAGGCAGGTGCCTCCGAAGGTGCCCTGCTCGCAGATCGCGATGCGCATATCGCCGTAGCGGGCATCGACGGCCGGGTCGGGGATGCTGTTACCCGAGCCGGTCCCGATGATGGTCAGGTCGTAATGCTCCACGCGGGCCGTCCTATCCGGAATGTGGTGTGGTCGAGGATGTCCCGGTCCGCAGGTACCAGTCCAGCCAGCTGTCGAGCTCGCGGTAGGCCGCCGAGCGTGGCTCGGCGACCGACAGGAACACATCGTGTTTGGCGTCGATGATCGGCACCACGGTGAGCCGGTGCCCCACACAGCCCGACCACCGGGCGATCTGCGCGACGTCGAGCACCGCATCGCCGCGCTGGATCAGATCGGGATCGCCGGCCTCGGCGACGCTGCGGTCCGAGCGCAGGATCAGGCTGGGCACACCGACGTCGAGACCGCGGTGCAGCCGCTTCTGCCCGCGCCGGATCGCGTTGATCCAACCGAACGTGACCGGGAACCCGCCGACCGGCTTCCACTCCAGGTTGTACTCGAACTCGCCGGCGTAATCGCGGTGCAGGGTGGTGCCATACCCGCCGGGCGTCGGCTTGCGGACCACCTGCATCTTGCGGAGCCGGGCGAGTGCGATGAGAGCGGCCGACGTGGGCGGGGTGCGCAGGATGGCCGGCCCGTGCAGATCGAAGAACGGGCTGTTGAGCACCAGGCCGCTGATCGGGCCCGTCGCGCGGCGCCGGCGCAGCCGGTCCAGCCACAGCGTCACGATCAGCCCGCCGGCCGAATGCCCGTACACCAACACGTCGGCCGCGCCGATCGCGTCCAGCGCGGCCGCCAGCGCGCTGTCGTAGTGCGCCAGGTTGGAGGTGAAGTGCGGGGTCTGGCCGTCCCGGCGGGACCGACCGCACTTCGGTAGATCCAGCGCGTACACCGCGAACCCGCGCCCGGCGAAGTGATCGGCCAGGTCGGTGTGGAAGAAGTAGTCGGTGTAGCCGTGCACCAGGAGCACCGCACGTGCTGGGTGAGCAGCCGGTTCACCCCGGGCGACGACGGTGGCCACCAGGGTTCCCTCCCCGTCCGGATCGGCGCCGAGGGGCAGCGACCGCTGCCAATAGCCAGGTAATACGTCGGGCTCCCAGCCGGTCACCCTAGCCACTGTAGTGACCTGTACGGCCCGACCGCTTGTCCGGGCACCGGCGGGATAACCTTGTTGCGTGTCTGACCCGAAAGTAGCCAAGACGGACGTGGTGCTCGTCGGCGCCGGAATCATGAGTGCGACGCTCGGCGCGCTGCTGCGCCTCCTGCAACCCGACTGGTCGATCACCATGATCGAGCGCCTCGACGGTGCGGCCGCCGAAAGCAGCGACCCGTGGAACAACGCCGGCACCGGCCATTCGGCGCTCTGCGAGTTGAACTACACGCCGCAGAAGTCGGATGGCTCCATCGACACCGCCAAGGCCATCACCGTCAACGAGCAGTTCCAGGTGTCGCGCCAGTTCTGGGCCTACGCCGTCGAGAACGGCGTGCTGCCCGAGGTGCGCAGCTTCCTCAACCCGATCCCGCATGTGAGCTTCGTGCACGGTGCGGCCAACGCCAAGTATCTGCGCGCCCGCTATGAGGCGCTGGTGACCAACCCGTTGTTCGCGTCGATGGAGTACATCGACGACAAGGACGAGTTCGCCCGCCGGCTGCCGCTGATGGCGGCCAAGCGGGACTTCCGTGAGCCCGTCGCGCTGAACTGGACCCAGGCAGGCACCGACGTCGACTTCGGGTCGCTGTCGCGCCAGCTCATCGGGTACACCGCCAACCACGGGATGACCACGTTGTTCGGTCATGACGTGCGCGATCTGGACAAGCAGTCCGACGGCAGCTGGACGGTCAAGATCACCAATCGGCGCACCGGGGCCAAGAGCAAGATCAACGCCAAGTTCGTGTTTGTCGGCGCGGGTGGCGGCGCGCTGCCGTTGCTGCAGAAGGCGGGTATCCCGGAAGCCAAGGGCTTCGGCGGTTTCCCGGTGGGCGGCGCGTTCCTGCGTACCGGGAACCCGGAGCTGGCGGCGGCCCATCAGGCCAAGGTCTACGGCCTGCCGCCGCTGGGTGCCCCGCCGATGTCGGTGCCGCACTTGGACACCCGGGTGATCAACCACAAGTCCTGGCTGCTGTTCGGCCCGTTCGCCGGGTGGTCGCCGAAATTCCTCAAACAGGGCAAGGTCACCGATCTGCCGTTGTCGGTCAAGCCCAACAACCTGGCCTCGATGCTCGGTGTCGGGTTGACCGAGACGGGTCTGCTGAAATATCTGATCGGCCAGCTGCTGCTCAGCGAGAGCGCCCGCGTCGACACGTTGCGCGAATTCGCGCCCAGCGCGGTCGATTCCGATTGGGAGCTGGATATCGCCGGTCAGCGTGTCCAGGTGATCCGCCGCAAGGGTGCCGGTGGTGTGCTGGAGTTCGGCACCACGGTGCTGACCGCCGGTGACGGCACCATCGCCGGTCTGCTGGGCGCCTCGCCCGGTGCCTCGACGGCCGTGCCCGCCATGCTGGAGGTGATGGAGCGCTGCTTCGCCGACCAGTACCAGGGTTGGGTGCCCAAGCTCAAGGAGATGGTCCCGTCGCTGGGCACCAAGTTGTCCGCAGAGCCCGCCCTGTTCAACGAGGTGTGGGACTACGGCACCAAGGTCCTCAAGCTGGATGCGCCCGCGCCCGTATGACGGCCGCGCTGCGCCGCAGCTGGGCGAAGGATCTGGACGCCGCCACGCTCTATGAGCTGCTCAAGCTGCGCGTCGAGGTCTTCGTCGTCGAGCAGGCCTGCCCCTACCCGGAACTCGACGGCCGCGACCTGCTCGCGGAGACGCGCCATTTCTGGTTGGAGGGTGCCGACGGGCAGGTGATCTCGACGCTGCGGTTGATGGAGGAGCACCCCGGCGGAGAGAAGGTCTTCCGGATCGGACGGGTGTGCACCAAACGCGCCGACCGCGGGCACGGGCACACCGCGCGACTGATGCAGGCCGCGATCGCCGAGGTGGGCAACTACCCGTGCCGTATCGACGCACAGACCTATCTGCAGGACATGTACGGCGCCCACGGGTTCGTCCGCGACGGCGACGAGTACCTGGAGGACGGCATTCCGCACGTGCCGATGATCCGGCCGGGAGCGGTGACTCTGTGACGCAATCCGCTGCCCCCGTGCACTATCCCTTCAGCGCGCTGGTGGGCCACGACAGACTGCGGTTGGCCCTGGTGCTGTGCGCGGTGCGCCCCGATATCGGCGGTGTGCTGATCCGTGGTGAGAAGGGCACCGCGAAATCGACCGCGGTGCGCGCGCTGGCGGCGGTGCTGGCCCAGGTCGACGATGACGCGCGCCTGGTCGAGCTGCCGATCGGGGCGACCGAGGACCGGGTGGTCGGATCGCTGGATCTGCAAAAGGTGCTGCGCGACGGGGAGCACGCCTTCTCGCCGGGTCTACTGGCCCGCGCCCACGGCGGGGTGCTCTACGTCGACGAGGTGAACCTGCTGCACGATCACCTGGTCGACGTGCTGCTCGACGCGGCGGCGATGGGCCGGGTGCACATCGAACGCGACGGCGTTTCGCATTCCCATGATGCGCGTTTCGTGCTGATCGGCACGATGAATCCCGAAGAGGGTGAACTGCGTCCGCAGTTGCTCGACCGCTTCGGGCTGACCGTCGATGTGGCCGCCTCCCGCGATGTCGACGTCCGGGTGGAAGTGATCCGCTCGCGACTGGCCTTCGAAGCCGACCCGGCCGGGTTCGCCGCGGGTTACGTCGAGCAGGACAGCGAGCTGGCCCGGCGGATCGCCGCCGCGCGCGCTGCGGTGGCCGCAGTGCAGTTGCCGGACAACGAGTTACGGCGTATCGCTGCCCTGTGCGCGGCGTTCGACGTGGATGGCATGCGGGCTGACCTGGTGCTCGCGCGCACGGCGGTGGCGCACGCGGCCTGGCGTTGGAGTCGGGACGGGGCGAGCGAAGCGACGGGGAAGATCACCGTCGAGGAGCAGGACATCCGGGTGGCGGCCGAATTGGCGCTGCCGCACCGGCGCCGGCGCGACCCGTTCGATGATCCGGGCCTGGACCAGGAGCGCCTCGACGAGGCACTCGCGCAGACCGAAGAGGCGCCCGAAGATCCCGAGCCCGACCCGGAGCCCCCCGGTGGCGGTGGATCGGATACTCCGATGGACGGACCACCCCCGCAGGGAGATCCACAGAGCAACGGGCAGAGCGGTACGCCATCCGAGGCGCCGAAGCACACCGGCGCGCCCCCGACCCGGTCCAGCGCACCCCCGTCGGCCACCTTCCGGACCAAGGCGTTGGTGGTGCCCGGGGTCGGCGAAGGCGCCCCGGGCCGGCGATCCCGGGCCCGCAACCGCACCGGCAGTACCGTCGGCGCCACCGACGTTCCCGGCGAGGGCCATGGCACCCACGTGTTCGCCACGCTGCTCGCTGCGGTCAACCACCAGCGCCAGCCGGGCCGGCCGCGGGTGCAGCCCGACGATGTCCGGCGCGCCGTACGGGAGGGCCGGGAAGGCAACCTGGTGATCTTCGTGGTGGACGCCTCGGGCTCGATGGCGGCGCGGGACCGGATGTCCGCGGTCGGCGGCGCCACGCTGTCCCTGCTGCGTGATGCCTACCAACGCCGCGACAAGGTCGCGGTGATCACCTTCCGCGGCCAGCGTGCCGATGTGTTGCTGCCGCCGACATCCTCGGTGTACATCGCCGGCCGTCGGCTGGCCCGCTTCGACACCGGCGGCAAAACCCCGCTGGCACAGGGATTGCTGGCGGCCCGCGACGTGGTGCTGCGGGAGAAGGCACGCGACCGCGCGCGTCGTCCGCTCGTCGTGGTGCTGACCGACGGCCGCGCCACCGGCGGGCCGGACCCGCTGGGCCGGACCCGGACCGCCGCCCGGCTGTTGGTCGCCGAGGGGGCCGCGGCCGTGGTGGTGGATTGCGAGACGTCATTCGTGCGCCTGGGCTTGGCCGAACAGCTGGCCCAGCAGTTGGAGGCGCCCGCCGTGCGGCTGGCCCAGTTGCAGGCCGGCGAGTTGACATCGCTGGTCAAGACGGCGGCGTGAGGAGGCATCGTGCCACAGGGACAACCACTGACCGTGCCCGATGACGGACTGACCACCAGGGCCCGACGCAACGCTCCGCTGCTGGCGGTGCACACCGGTCCTGGGAAGGGAAAGTCGACCGCGGCGTTCGGGATGGCGCTGCGGGCCTGGAACCAGGGTTTCGACATCGCGGTGTTCCAATTCGTGAAGAGTGCCAAGTGGAAAGTGGGCGAGGAGAGCGCTTTTCGCGAGCTCGGCCGCCTGCACGACGAGCACGGCACCGGCGGGGCCGTGCAGTGGCACAAGATGGGCTCGGGCTGGTCGTGGACCCGCAAGCACGGCAGCGAGGTGGATCACGCCGAGACCGCGCGCGACGGGTGGGCCGAGATCACCCGCCGGATCGCCGCGCAGAGCCACGACTTCTATGTGCTCGACGAGTTCACCTACCCGCTCAAGTGGGGCTGGATCAGCACCGACGAGGTGATCGCCACGCTGGCCGACCGGCCGGGTAACCAGCATGTGGTGATCACCGGCCGCGACGCCCCGCAGGCGTTGATCGACGCCGCCGATCTGGTGACCGAGATGACCAAGGTCAAGCATCCGATGGACGCGGGCCGCAAGGGTCAGCGCGGCATCGAATGGTGAGTACCCCCGCGGTCGTCATTGCCGCACCCGCGTCGGGCAGCGGAAAGACCACCGTGGCAACGGGTTTGATGGGTGCCCTACGCAAGGCGGGGCACCGGGTCGCGCCGTTCAAGGTGGGTCCGGACTTCATCGACCCGGGATACCACGCCCTGGCGACCGGCCTGCCGGGCCGCAACCTGGATCCGGTGTTGCTGGGGGAGTCGCTGATCGGGCCGCTCTACCGGCACGGCTCCGCGGGGGCCGATATCGCCGTCGTCGAGGGTGTGATGGGGCTGTTCGACGGGCGGATCTCCGCCGACGCGGTGGGCCCGGCGCGCGGATCCACCGCACAGGTCGCCGGGCTGCTGGGGGCCCCGGTGGTGCTGGTGGTCGACGCGCGCGGCCAAAGCCACAGTATTGCGGCTCTGCTGCACGGCTTTTCGACCTTTGACACGTCTGTCCGGCTGGTCGGGGTGATCCTGAACCGGGTCGGGACGCCGCGCCACGAGCAGGTGTTGCGCCAGGCCTGCGAACAGGCGGGGGTTGCGGTGCTCGGTGCCATTCCCCGCACCGCCGAGCTGGAGGTGCCCTCCCGTCACCTCGGCCTGGTCACCGCCGTCGAATACGGGGCGCTCGCCGAACGTGCCGTCGCGGCGATGACGGACCTGGTGGCCCGGCACGTGGACATCCCGGCGCTGGTGGCGGCCGCCGCGAGCAACGTGGGTGCGGTGCCCTGGTCGCCGGATGTCAGCGAACCGGTTCCTCCGGTGCGGATCGCACTGGCCGCGGGGCGGGCGTTCAGCTTCGGTTACGCCGAGCACCGCGAACTGCTGAGCGCCGCCGGCGCCGAGGTGGTGGACTTCGATCCGCTGGTCGACGGGTTGCCCGAAGATACCGCGGCGCTGGTCATCCCGGGCGGGTTCCCGGAGCAGTTCACCGCCGAGCTGTCGGCCAACGAGGTCGTCCGTGCGCAGATCCGGGCGCTGGCCGCCGCGGGAGCCCCGGTGCACGCCGAATGCGCCGGGCTGACCTATCTGGTCGACGATCTCGACGGAGTACCGATGTGCGGGGTGCTGACCGGGTCGGCGCGGTTCACCGAGCGGCTCACGCTCGGGTACCGCGATGCTGTGGCGGTCACCGAATCCGCGTTGCACACCGTGGGGGAGCGGGTTTCCGGACACGAATTCCACCGCACGGCAGTAACTTTCGGACGTGACTATCCGATGGCCTGGGGGTTCCGTTCGGCAGCCGGGCAGCGGGTGGCCGACGGTGTGGTCGACGGCGGCGTGCACGCGGGCTACCTGCATACACACCCGGCGGCGCACCCGCACGCCAGCTCCCGCTTCGTCGCCGCGGCCGCAACCTTTAAGCTCGGCGCGTGACAGAGAACGCCTACCTGGTCGGCCTGCGTCTGGAAGGCCGCAAGGTCGTGGTGGTGGGTGGCGGCACGGTGGCCCAGCGGCGACTGCCGCTGCTGATCGCCGCCGGCGCCGACGTCCACGTGATCACCCGGGCGGCGACCCCATCGGTGGAGGCCTTCACGCCGATCACCTTGACGTTGCGCGATTTCCGTGACGAAGATCTCGACGGTGCCTGGTATGTGCTGGCGGCCACCGACGATCCGGACGTGAACGCGGCGATCGTGGCCGGTGCCGAACGGCGACGCATCTTCTGTGTGCGCGCCGACGTGGCCATCGAGGGCACCGCGGTCACGCCAGCATCCTTCGACTACGACGGACTCTCGGTCGGGGTGCTGGCCGGCGGCGAGCACCGGCGCTCGGCGGCCATCCGCAACGCCATCCACGATGCGCTGGCCACCGGCGCGATCGCCGACCGTAGCGGCGACCCGGGGGACGTGGTGCGCGAGGGTGTGGCGCTGGTCGGCGGCGGGCCCGGTGACCCTGAGCTGATCACGGTGCGCGGCCGGCGGCTGCTCGCGCACGCTGATGTGGTGGTCGCCGACCGGCTCGCACCGCCGGAACTGCTCGCCGAGCTGGGACCTCATGTCGAGATCATCGACGCGGCCAAGATTCCGTACGGCCGGGCGATGGCCCAGGAGGCCATCAACAACGTGCTGATCGAGCGAGCCAAGGCGGGCAAGTTCGTGGTCCGGCTCAAGGGCGGGGACCCGTTCGTCTTCGCGCGCGGCTACGAAGAGGTCATCGCGTGCGCGGAGGCGGGGGTTCCGGTGACTGTCGTCCCGGGTGTGACCAGCGCCATAGCGGTTCCGGCGCTGGCCGGCGTGCCGGTCACACACCGCCACGTCACCCATGAGTTCGTGGTGGTCAGCGGTCATGTTGCGCCGGACCATCCCGAATCGTTAGTGAATTGGGATGCGCTGGCCGCGATGTCCGGCACGATCGTCTTGCTGATGGCCGTGGAGCGCATCGAACTTTTTGCCGGTGCATTGCTGGCAGGCGGTAGACCAGCGGATACGCCGGTGATGGTGGTCCAGCACGGCACGACGGCCGCCCAGCGCACGGTGCGCGCGACGCTCACCGATGTCGGCGAACGGGTGCGTTCGGAGGGGATCCGGCCGCCCGCGATCATCGTTATCGGGCCCGTGGCGGGCTTCGGGCAGTTAAAGGATTCTTAAGATTACTGTAAGGTAACCCGGTATGACTGCTCTCAACGACGCTGGGCGTAAATCCAGCCGCCGGGACGACGCAGGTGGCAGCGACCGGGCCCTTCCAGTACACGTGGGCCGGGGGGATATGCGGCAAAACAGCAGGTTACCGGCGTGGGTGCCGCCCTGGAACTTCATTGCCGCGGTCATTGCCATCGGTGGTATGCAGCTGCTCGCGACCATGGACAGCACGGTCGCGATCGTCGCGCTTCCTAAGATCCAGGATGAGCTGGGACTCTCCGATGCGGGTCGCAGTTGGGTCATCACCGCCTACGTGCTGACCTTCGGTGGTCTGATGCTGCTGGGTGGGCGCCTCGGTGACACCATCGGTCGCAAACGCACCTTCATCGTCGGTGTTGCGCTGTTCACCATCGCCTCCGTGCTCTGCGGGGTGGCCTGGGACGAGGCCACCCTGGTGATCGCACGCCTGTTGCAGGGTGTCGGTGCCGCCATCGCGTCGCCCACCGGCCTGGCACTGATCGCTACGACGTTCCCCAAGGGCCCGGCCCGGAACAAGGCCACCGCGGTGTTCGCCGCCATGACCGGCGTCGGTTCGGTCATGGGCCTGGTCGTCGGCGGCGCGCTGACCGAGGTGTCCTGGCGCTGGGCGTTCCTGGTGAACGTGCCGATCGGCTTGATCATGCTCTACCTGGCCCGCACCCATCTGACCGAGACCAACCGCGCCCGGATGAAGCTCGACGCCGCCGGCGCCATCCTGGCGACGCTGTTCTGCACCGCCGCGGTGTTCGGGTTCTCGATGGGGCCCGAGCGGGGCTGGCTGTCGCCGATGACCCTTGCCTCGGGAGCGGCGGCCTGCGTGTTCGGGCTGGCCTTCCTCTACGTGGAACGCACGGCGGAGAACCCGGTGGTGCCGTTCTCGCTGTTCCGCGATCGCAACCGGGTGGCCACCTTCATCGCCGTGTTCCTGGCCGGCGGCGTGATGTTCACCCTGACGGTGCTGATCGGCCTGTATGTGCAGGACATCATGGGTTACAGCGCGCTGCGCGCCGGTATCGGCTTCATTCCCTTCGTGGTCGCGCTCGGCATCGGACTCGGGGTGTCCTCGCAGTTGGTGTCGCGGTTCGCGCCGCGCTGGCTGGTGATCGCCGGCGGCGTGTTCGTGCTCGCCGCGATGATCTACGGTTCGACGCTCAACGGTGACATCCCGTACTTCCCGAACCTGGTCATCCCGATCACGGTCGGCGGATTCGGCATCGGCATGATCGTGGTGCCGCTGACCGTGTCGGCGATCGCCGGGGTGGGGTTCGACGAGATCGGTCCGGTGTCGGCGATCGCGCTGATGCTGCAGAACCTCGGCGGACCGGTGGTGCTGGCCGTCATCCAGGCCGTCATCACCTCGCGCACCCTGTACCTGGGCGGTACGACCGGCCCGGTCAAGAACATGAACGAAGCCCAGCACAACGCGCTCGACGCCGGCTACACCTACGGCCTGCTGTGGGTGGCCGCGGTTGCCATCGTGGTCGGTGCGGTCGCGCTGTTCGTCCGCTACACCGCCGAGGAAGTGGCGCACGCCCAGGAGGTCAAGGACGCGATCGACGCGGGCGAGCTGGAGAGCTAGCCGGACCGCGCCCACGCAGAAAACACCCCACGCCCCCGGCGTGGGGTGTTTCGTGTATCGGCTGGGAATGCGGGTTTGGGCCGGCGCGTTACCGGGTAAAGACCTCCCGACCACGTGAACGTGCGCCTCTGTGAGCGCACCTGCGAGTGCCGTGCGTCAAAATCACATGCATGTAACTTGTCCACACCTGTGCATGAATCCTGTGGATAACCGTCGTCGGTAGGGTGGGAACCCATGTCGTGGTCGCAGCGTCCGGGTACGCGGCTCTCCGAAAGCGTGCTGGGCCCCGCCATCGTGGCGATCACCGGGATGCAACTGATGGCCACCCTCGACGGCACCATCGTCATCGTCGCGCTCCCGCGTATGCAGGCCGAACTGGCGTTGTCCGATGCGGGCAAGAGCTGGGTCATCACGGCCTACGTCCTGGCCTTCGGCGGTCTGCTGCTGCTCGGCGGCCGGATCGGGGACGCCCTCGGGCACAAACGCGCCTTTCTGTCCGGTGTGGGTACCTTTACCATCGCCTCGCTGGTCTGCGGCGTGGCCACCGACGAGATCACCCTCATCGCCGCGCGCGGCCTGCAGGGCATCGGCGCCGCGGTGGCCGCACCGACCGGCCTGGCCCTGATCGCCACCACCTATGCCGTCGGCCACCCGCGGAACAAGGCGTTGGCGGTATCGGCGGCCATGCAGGGCCTCGGCTCGGTGCTCGGCCTGATCCTCGGCGGCGCGTTGACCGAGCTGTCGTGGCGCTGGGCCTTCCTCATCAACGTGCCGATCGGCATCGCCATCATCGTCATCGCGGTGATCTGGATCGCCGAGACCGGCCACGAACGGCTCACCCTCGACGTGACGGGCGCCCTGCTGGCCACCCTGACCTGTGCCGCCGCCGTGTTGGTGTTCACCCAGGGCCCGCCGCGCGGCTGGATCGATCCGTGGGTGTTCGGCGCCGCCGCGGCGGCCGTGCTGGCGGCGGTGGGATTCGTTGTCGTCGAACGACGCGCGGACAACCCGCTGGTGCCGTTCTCGGTCTTCGACAACCCCAGCCGGGTCGCGACGTTCGTCGCGTACTTCCTGGCCGGCGGCGTCATGCTGACGGTCAGCGTGATGATCGGCCTGTTGGTGCAGGACGTGCTCGGCTACTCCGCCCTGCATGCCGGCATCTGCTTCATCCCGTTCGCGCTCGGCATGGGGGTCGGCAACCTGGCCGCCACCCGGTTCGCGCCCCGGTTCGCGCCCCGCTGGCTGGTGATCGGGGCGGGCAGCCTGGTGCTGGCCGCCATGCTGTTCGGGTCGACGCTGGAACGCGATGTGCCGTACTTCCCGGATCTGGTGGTGCTGTTCGTGCTGGGCGGGCTCGGTATCGGCGTGATCTCGGTGGTGCTGCCGCTGTGCGCGGTCGCCGGGGTCGGGCCCCGCGATATCGGACCGGTGTCGGCGGTGACGCTGATGGTCTACAACCTCGGCGGCCCGATCGTGCTCGTCATCATCCAGGCCGTGCAGACCTCGCGCACGCTGTATCTGGGCGGGACGACGGGGCCGGTGCACGATATGACGCCCGCCCAGCTCGACGCGCTCGGGCACGGCTACACCTACTCGCTGCTGTGGGTGGCCGGCATCGCCGTGCTCGTCGGCGCGGCCGCCCTGGGCATCCGCTTCACCGCCGCCCAGATCGCCAGCGCCCAGCACACCAAGGAAGCCGTCGAGGCGGGCGAACTGTGACCCCGACCCGGCAGCAGATCTCGGATGCCACCGCCGCGCAGGGCTGGCGTCTGGTCCTCGGGGCGATTCACGCGCAGGTGCGGGTGCGCACGCTGGCCGAAGCCGCCGAGGTGGCCACCCTGTCCGCCGCGGCGTGTGCCGACACGCCCGGACATCTGCAGCTGGATCTGCGCGCAGACCGCGCGTTGCTGCGGCTGCAGTCCGAGGTGGACGGGTCGGTGACCACTCAAGATCTGGAACTGGCCGGTCGGCTGGCCGTCTCGCTGCGGACCGCGGGCTGGACGCTCGAACCCGGCGCCGATCTCCACGTCCTCGAGATCGCCATCGACGCGCTCGACATCGCCGCGGTGCGGCCCTTCTGGAAGGCCGTGACGGGCTACGTCGACGCGCGCAGTGCGGCGGATCTGAATCAGGGTCTGGTCGACCCGGCCGGTCGTGGCCCGGCGATCTGGTTCCAGCAGATGGATGTCGCACGACATGAGTCCCGCAATCGGATCCATATCGACGTCGACATCGCCCACGATGCGGCCGCAGCGCGGATCGAGGCGGCGCTGGCCGCGGGCGGGGTGATGCTCAGCGATCACCGCGCTCCGGCGTTCTGGGTGCTCGCCGATTCCGAAGGCAACGAGGCATGCGTCTGCACCTGGCAGGGGCGCGACTGAATTGGATTGCGGGGCTGCGCGGTCGCCCGACTAGGCTTGCCGCTCGTGATCACCCGTATGTCCGAGCTGTTCCTGCGAACCCTGCGTGACGACCCCGCCGACGCCGAAGTCCCCAGCCACAAGCTGCTGATCCGCGCCGGCTACGTCCGCGCGGTCGGCCCGGGGATCTACAGCTGGCTGCCCCTGGGTCTGCGGGTGCTGCGCAAGATCGAGAACATCGTCCGCAGCGAGATGAATGCCATCGGCGGCCAGGAGATCCTGCTGCCCGCGCTGTTGCCGCGCGCCCCGTACGAGACCACCAATCGCTGGACCGAATACGGCGACACCCTGTTCCGGCTGCAGGACCGGCGCAACAACGACTATCTGCTCGGCCCGACCCACGAGGAACTGTTCACCCTGACGGTGAAGGGGGAGTATTCCTCCTACAAGGACCTGCCGGTGCTGCTCTATCAGATCCAGACCAAGTACCGCGACGAAGCGCGACCGCGCGCCGGCATCCTGCGCGGCCGGGAGTTCGTGATGAAGGACTCCTACTCCTTCGATGTCGACGACGACGGCCTCAAGACCGCCTATCACAACCATCGCGAGGCCTACCAGCGCATCTTCAACCGGCTCGGGGTCAAGTACGTGATCGTCTCGGCGGTGTCCGGAGCGATGGGCGGCAGCGCTTCCGAGGAGTTCCTCGCCGAGAGCGAGGTCGGTGAGGACACCTTCGTGCGCTGCGTGGAATCGGGTTACGCGGCCAACGTCGAGGCCGTGATCACCCGGGCTCCCGCCGATGTGCCGCTGGCGGGCCAGCCCGCCGCCGTCGTGCACGACACCCCGGACGCGCCGACCATCGCGACCCTGGTCGACTGGGCCAACTCGGCCGGGCTCGCCCAGTTCGACGGACGGACCGTCACCGCGGCGGACACCCTGAAGAACGTCCTGCTGAAAACCCGTGAACCGGGCGGCGAGTGGGAGCTGCTCGGGATCGGCATTCCCGGCGACCGCGAGGTCGACGAGAAGCGCCTGGGCGCCGCGCTGGAACCGGCCGATTTCGCCCTGCTCGACGATGCCGATTTCGCCGCTCACCCGTTCCTGGTGAAGGGGTACGTCGGACCGAAAGCGTTGCAGGACAACGGTGTCCGATACCTTGTCGATCCACGGGTGGTGACCGGCACCTCCTGGATCACCGGAGCGGATGAACCCAACAAGCACGTGGTGGGCCTGGTCGCGGGCCGCGATTTCACCCCCGACGGCACCATCGAGGCCGCCGATGTGCGCGATGGTGACCCCTCCCCGGACGGTGCCGGGGTACTCACCTCGGCCCGTGGCATCGAGATCGGCCATATCTTCCAGCTCGGTCGCAAGTACGCCGACGCGTTCTCCGCCGACGTGCTCGGTGAGAACGGCAAGCCGGTCCGGCTCACCATGGGCTCCTACGGAATCGGGGTGTCCCGGTTGGTCGCAGTGATCGCCGAACAGCAGCACGACGAGATCGGGCTGCGCTGGCCCAGCGCCGTGGCACCCTTCGATGTGCACGTCGTCATCGCCAACAAGGACGCCGGCGCCCGCGAGGGGGCAGGAGAGCTGGCCGGTGAACTGTCTCGGCTGGGCTTCGAGGTGCTCTTCGACGACCGCACCTCCTCGCCCGGGGTGAAGTTCAAGGACGCCGAACTGCTCGGCATGCCGTGGATCGTGGTGGTCGGACGCGGCTGGGCAGACGGTGTGGTCGAACTGCGCAACCGCTTCACCGGCGAGGCCCGCGAACTCGCCGTCGACGGCGCGGCCGCCGAAGTGGCCGCCCAGCTGCGGGCCTAGCCGGTCGTCTCTGGCCCGCCCGGGAAAGCCATGGTGATCTGGGGGACCCCGAGCACCTGGTTCCAGCGGGCGGCCAGCACCGCGGCCTGCGTCATGGCGGTCACCGCGAAGCGGCGATCCTCCGGTGTCTGCGCCTGTTCCAGTACCGCCCGCCACGCGGTGGCGGTGTCGGACTCCATGCGCACCGCGAGCTCGGCCGCATCGCCGGGATCGGTCACCTCCAGCGGTAGCTGGTAACCGGGGGCCGGCAGTGGCGGGGTGACCGAGTGTCCGGTCAGCATCACCAGTGCCGCTTCGCGACGCGTCCGGTGCTGGGCCATCGCCTCGGCGACCAGTGCGTTGTCCTCGGGGGTGGAATGCGCCGAGACCATGCCGTAGCCGTAGATCACGCCGTGTTCGGTCGCGACGGCGTCGAACAACGCCGCCTGCGCGGCGTCGGCCGGTCGGTCCGGGTCGGGGCTGGGCTGGGCCGAGGTCACGGCTTGCGCTCCGGATTGCCGAGGGCCACCTGGTATGCGGCGGTGCAGGACGCGGCGATCGAGCCCAGCAGGCCGGCGCGGTATCCGTTCATCTGGGTGGCGACCCGGGCGGCATCTTCGCCCGACTCGCGCAGTGCCGTCGCGACGGCGGTCACGCCCGGTTTGGCCACCGGCGCCGCGTCCGCGCCGGTACTGTTCGCCGGTGCGGCGCTCGCGGTGGGTACGTCGCCCTCGGTCAACCGGGTGATCTCGTCGGCCAGTGCCCGGGCATGGGCGGTGCGCTCGGCGGCGATGGCGGTCAGGGTGGCCACCATGTCCGCCGTCAGCGTCCGTCCGATCGGAGCGGTGGCGGCCTCACCGGCCAGCAGGCTGTCGGCGTTGGCGCGGTCGAACTGAGTCCTCAGGTCGGCGAGCTCTGCCGGTGGAGGCGGTGGTGTGCAGCCCGCCGTCCCGGAGAGCAGGCCCACTGCCAGCGTCGCGGGCAGGGCGCCGGTCAACAGGCGGCGCCGGGTCAGGGTGGGCGGGGCGCTCGGCACGCCCACATCCTGCCATGTTCGGCAGCGCCGCTCGTTTGGTCAAAGGCGAGTCGGGCCTGGCGTATCGTTTGGTAACCGAACCCGGGCCCAGGCGGCCCGGGGAATGTGTCCGCACAACTCAAGACGAGGAGCTCGCCGTGGCATCGGATGACCCGCTGCGGTCTGCGCAGCTACCGTCGCGTGAGCGGGTGATCGAGCTTCTCGACGGGGCGTTCGTCCGGGCGGGCTACGAGGTCGAAGATGTCCTGATCGGCGGCGGCCGTCCGCCGCGGCTCACCGTGGTCGCCGATGCCGAGGGCGGCGTGGACCTCGACGCCATCGCCGCGTTGTCGAAAGTCGCCTCGGCCGCCCTGGACGCGGCCGAGGAGACCGCGGGGGACTTCGGCGCCTATGTCCTGGAGGTGACCTCCCGCGGCGTCGACCGGCCGCTGACCTCCGAGACGCATTTCCGCCGTTCCCGCGCGCGCAAGGTCGACGTCGAGCTGGCGGACGGATCGGCGCTGACCGGTCGGATCGGGCAGGTCGCCGACGGTGTGGTGACGCTCGTCGTCGCCGCGGGCAGGGATTTCGAGATCCGCCCGATTGCCGTCACCGCGATCGCCAAAGCAATTGTGCAAGTGGAATTTTCGCCGCCGAACCGGCGCGAGTTGGAGCTGATCGAGCAATCAGGAAAGGGGGACGACGAATGAACATCGACATGGCGGCGCTTCATGCCATCGAGGCCGACAAGGGGATCTCGGTCGATATCGTCGTGGACACCATCAAATCTGCGTTGCTGACCGCCTACCGGCACACCGAGGGGCACGAGGCCGACGCGCGTATCGACGTCGACCGCAAGACCGGTGTGGTCAAGGTGATGGCCAGGGAGACCGATGACGACGGCAACCTGATCAACGAATGGGACGACACCCCAGAGGGATTCGGCCGTATCGCGGCGACCACGGCGCGCCAGGTGATCCTGCAGCGGCTACGCGACGCCGAGAACGAGCGGATGTACGGCGAGTTCTCCGCGCGTGAGGGCGACATCGTGGCCGGGGTGGTGCAGCGCGACGCCCGGGAGAACACCCGTGGCAACGTGGTCGTGCGGGTCGGTACCGAGGCCAAGGGCTCCGATGGCATGATCCGGCCCGCCGAGCAGGTGCCCGGCGAGGGCTACGAACACGGTGACCGATTGCGCTGTTATGTCATCGGCGTGTCCCGCGGTGCCCGCGAGCCCAAGATCGAGCTGTCCCGGACCCACCCGAACCTGGTGCGCAAACTGTTCGCCCTCGAGGTCCCCGAGATCGCGGACGGGTCGGTGGACATCGTGGCGGTGGCCCGTGAGGCCGGTCACCGGTCCAAGATTGCCGTCGCGTCCCGGGTGCCCGGCCTGAACGCCAAGGGCGCGTGTATCGGCCCGATGGGGCAGCGCGTCCGCAATGTGATGAGCGAGCTGTCGGGGGAGAAGATCGACATCATCGACTTCGACGAGGACCCGGCCCGGTTCGTCGCGAACGCGCTGTCGCCGGCCAAGGTGGTCTCGGTGACCGTCATCGACGAGAGCACCCGGGCCGCCCGGGTGGTGGTGCCGGACTTCCAGCTGTCGCTGGCGATCGGCAAAGAGGGGCAGAACGCCAGGCTGGCGGCCCGCCTGACCGGGTGGCGCATCGATATCCGCAGTGACGCCGCGCCCGAACCCGGCGCCGGGTGACCCGTTGCGGCACGCGATTCTTTCTGCGCGAACTCCGGACGGTAGACTCGACCATGATCCAGCGCGAGACTTCGGCCATCCCGGCTCGTGTGCATCGGAGCCCAGACGGACCGGTGCGCACGTGTGTGGGATGCCGGAAGCGAGAACTGGCCGTCGAACTGCTTCGAGTGGCCGCTGTATCCGACAGGCCCGGCAATTACGCCGTGACTGTGGACACAACGGGTAACCTGCCGGGGCGGGGTGCATGGCTGCATCCCGACCCACAGTGTCTTGAAGCGGCAGTCCGTCGGCGAGCGTTCGTCCGAGCGTTGCGCATCACCGGTTCACCGGATACATCCGCGGTGGTCGAGTACGTCAGTGCCACACTGGGCGCTGACGGGTTCGGCCCCACCGGCTAGAGAACAGGTAGCGAAGAACATGAGCACACCGTGAAGTCCCGATGACCATGCGTCATAGCTAAACCCGAGGCGCGGCCCCACCACCGCTGTCGCCTCCAAACGAGGAGAAGTAGTGGCAGGTAAGGCCCGCGTGCACGAGTTGGCTAAGGAACTCGGTGTCACCAGTAAGGAAGTTCTCGCCCGGCTGAGCGCCCAGGGTGAATTCGTCAAATCGGCGTCGTCGACGGTGGAAGCCCCCGTCGCGCGCCGGCTGCGTGAGTCGTTCGGTGGCGGAAAATCCGCCGCCGCGACCGACGCACCCGCCCCGAAAGCCGCCGGCAAGCCGGCAGCGCCGTCCGGTGGCGGTCCCAAGCCCGGCCCCAAGCCGGCACCTCAGGCGCCCCCGGCGCCTCCCGCGCCGCCGGCTCCGGCCCCCGCGGCTCCGGCAGCCCAGGCGCCGCCGGCACCGGCCGCTCCCGCGGCTCCGGCAGCCAAACCGGCGACCCCCGCGCCGCCCGCTCCGGCCGCACCGGCCGCATCGGCGGGCACCCAGACCCCAGGTCCCCGTCCGGGCCCGACTCCGGGACCCAAGCCCGCCCCGCGCGCCCCGCGCGTCGGCAACAACCCGTTCTCCTCGCAGGCGCCGGCCGAGCGTCCGGCACCGCGTCCGGCCGCCGGTCCCGGCGGTCCCCGTCCGGGCCCCGGTCCCGGTGGCCCGCGCCCGGGCGCACCCCGTCCCGGTGGAGCCTCACCAGGCAATATGCCCCCTCGTCCGCCGGGTGCGCGTCCCGGTGCGACCGGTCGTCCCGGCGGACCGCGTCCCGGTCCGGGCGGTCGTCCGGCTCCCGGTGGCCGTCCCGGTGGCGGTGGTGGCGGTAACTACCGCGGTGGCGGTGCGGGCGGCGGCGCCGGTGCAGGTGCCGGTGCCGGCGGAGCAGCAGCCGGTGGTTTCCGTGGCCGTCCCGGTGGCGGTGGCGGCGGTGGTCGTCCCGGCCAGCGCGGCGGTGCCGCGGGCGCCTTCGGTCGTCCCGGCGGTGCGGTCCGTCGTGGCCGCAAGTCGAAGCGGGCGAAACGCGCCGAATACGAGAACATGCAGGCCCCGGTCGTCGGTGGGGTGCGGTTGCCGCACGGCAACGGCGAGATCATCCGGCTGGCCCGCGGTGCGTCGCTGGTCGACTTCGCCGACAAGATCAACGCCAACCCGGCCTCGCTGGTGCAGGCCCTGTTCAACCTGGGCGAGATGGTCACCGCCACCCAGTCGGTGGACGACTCGACGCTGGAACTGCTCGGCAGCGAGATGAACTACGTCGTGCAGGTGGTGTCCCCGGAGGACGAGGACCGCGAACTGCTGCAGTCGTTCGACCTGACCTACGGCGAGGACGAGGGCGGTGAGGAAGATCTCGAGTTCCGTCCGCCGGTCGTCACCGTGATGGGTCACGTCGACCACGGCAAGACCCGCCTGTTGGACACCATCCGTAACGCCAGCGTGCGTGAGGGCGAGGCCGGTGGCATCACCCAGCACATCGGTGCCTACCAGGTCGCCGTCGAGCACGAGGGTGCCGAGCGGCTCATCACCTTCATCGACACCCCCGGTCACGAGGCATTCACCGCGATGCGTGCCCGTGGCGCGAAGGCCACCGATATCGCGATCCTGGTGGTCGCCGCCGATGACGGTGTGATGCCGCAGACGGTGGAGGCCATCAACCACGCGCAAGCGGCCGATGTGCCGATCGTGGTGGCGGTCAACAAGATCGACAAGGAGGGCGCCGACCCGGCCAAGATTCGGGCGCAGCTCACCGAGTACAACCTGGTGGCCGAGGAGTACGGCGGCGACACCATGTTCGTCGACATCTCGGCCAAGAACGGGGTCAACATCCAGGCGCTCGAGGAGGCGGTGCTGTTGACCGCCGACGCGTCGCTGGACCTGCGGGCCAACCCCGATATGGAAGCCCAGGGTGTGGCGATCGAAGCGCACCTCGACCGTGGCCGCGGCCCGGTGGCCACCGTGCTGATCCAGCGCGGCACGCTGCGCGTCGGGGACTCGATCGTCGCCGGCGATGCCTATGGTCGCGTGCGCCGCATGGTCGACGAGCACGGCGAGGACATCCACGAGGCGCTGCCGTCGCGTCCCGTCCAGGTCATCGGCTTCACGTCGGTGCCCGGGGCCGGCGACAACCTGCTGGTGGTCGACGAGGACCGGATTGCCCGGCAGATCGCCGATCGACGCAGTGCCCGCAAGCGCAACGCGCTGGCAGCGCGGAGCCGCAAGCGCATCAGCCTGGACGATCTGGATGCAGCGTTGAAGGAGACTTCACAGCTGAACCTGATCCTCAAGGGCGACAACTCCGGCACCGTGGAGGCGCTGGAGGAGGCCCTGCTGGGTATCGAGATCGACGACGAGGTGGAACTGCGCGTCATCGACCGCGGTGTCGGTGGTGTCACCGAGACCAACGTCAACCTGGCGTCGGCGTCGAATGCCATCATCATCGGCTTCAACGTGCGCTCCGAGGGCAAGGCCACCGAGCTGGCCAACCGCGAGGGTGTCGACATCCGCTACTACTCGGTGATCTACCAGGCCATCGACGAGATCCAGAGCGCGCTCAAGGGCATGCTCAAGCCGGTCTACGAGGAGAAGGAACTCGGCCGCGCCGAGATCCGGGCCATCTTCCGGTCCTCCAAGGTCGGCAATATCGCCGGTTGCCTCGTCACCTCCGGCATCATGCGCCGCAACGCCAAGGCGCGCCTGCTGCGGGACAACGTGGTGGTTGCCGAGACGGTCACCATCTCCTCGCTGAAGCGGGAGAAGGATGACGCCACCGAGGTGCGCGACGGCTACGAGTGTGGTCTCACGCTGACCTACAACGACATCAAAGAGGGCGACGTCATCGAGGCGTACGAACTCGTCGAGAAGGAACGCACCTAAGTCATGGCTGATGTTGGGCGTGCACGCCGCTTGTCCAAGCGCATCGGCACGGTCGTGGCCTCGGCCATCGAGTTCGAGATCAAGGATCCCCCGTTGGCCTTCGTGACCGTCACGGACACGAAGGTCACGGGAGACCTGCACGACGCCACCGTGTACTACACGGTGCGCGGCGCGACGCTGCAGGACGAGCCCGATTACGACGGTGCGGCCGCGGCGCTGGAGCGTGCCAGGGGCATCCTGCGCAGCAAGGTCGGTGCGGCCACCGGGGTGCGCTTCACCCCGACGCTGTCGTTCGTGCTGGACAAGGTGCCGGAGACCTCGGCGCACATGGAGGCCTTGCTGGCCCGTGCCCGGGCGGCGGATGCTGATCTGGCTCGGATCCGCGAAGGCGCCACACCGGCGGGGGAGGCCGACCCGTACCGGGTGGCTCCCACCGACGGCGATCCGGCCGATCCTGCGGAGATCGAACGACCGTAGTTTTCTGCACGTCTCTGCCCCGGCGGTATCCGCCGGGGCAGTGGCGCGTCCGGGTGCCCGTCGGTGCCTCATGCATGTTTGCCCGATAGCGGGCACCGGGGCTGGGCGCTGGGCCGATACCCATCCGGTCGGCATCCGCGTGTTCACCGGGGATGTCTGCTCATCGAATCACGGTGCCGGCGGGCTGCCGCATCATGTCTTGCTGGATTCGCCATCCGATGTCCATCGGGTCGCCGCAGACGACGGAATCCGCAGAAATAGCTACTTAGTCGGCAATGCTAAAGAGCTGGGTAAACAGCACCGGTGACACGGAGAAGCCTCGTTTTTTGCCGCATCACCTGCGCTAGAACTGCGCTTTTCGTGCCTCGGTGCGCGAATCGGGCAAACTGTCGACCGACCTGCATCCGGTGCAGGCGGCGAAGTTTCCGTCTTCGGCGTCAATTTTGCCAAAATGTGTTACTCGCGTGTTAGCGTCGCTACGAATTCGCGTTCCAGTGTGCTCCGTCACATCTGTCGATGCTCATCAGCTGGGATCGCACGTCGGGGAATGGAGATTTGCTGGTGGATCAGAGTCGACCGCTGGGCGCGGACCGCAAACACGTGGCCAAGCATGTGCAGCGTAAGCCCGCAGGGCCCAGGCACGCCGCGCCCAAGGCCAATAGTGCGTCGACCCATGTGGGTCGTATCGGCGCACTTGCCGTCGCGTTGGGGATCGGGGCGGCGGCCGCGGCGTTCATGCCGGCGGCAGCGGCTGACTCCTCGTCCAACGTTGGCTCGACCGGTTCCACGGGATCCTCGGACTCCGGGTCGGACCAGCGCGGACCGCGGTCGGCTGATTCGGCCGACCCGACGTCGGGCGCCGACTCCTCGGACGCCGGCGGTTCGACCGACGATGACGCCGACGATGACGCCGACGATGACGATGCGCCGAAGTCGGGTTCCGGTGACGACACCGACGTCGATGGCTCCGACGCTGCCGATGAGGTGAAGTCCGAGGCGAAGCGTCCACGTGGCCGGTACGGGGTGCAACGTGCGTCGGTGGCGGAGTCCGTGGCCGCCGCGCCGACGGTATCCGACGGTGACGCCACGGACTCGACGGCACTCGTCGAGCCGAAGTCACCTTCGGTCGACGATATCGCGGCCGGGGTGGAGCAGATCGCTCCGCTGCCCATCGTGACGGTTCCGTGGACGCATCCGGTGGCGAAAACCGTTGAGAAGCAAGGTGTTCCCGTTATCGCCGTGGTGATGCCCGCCGGCTCCGACGCGCAGGCGAAGGGGACCGGGGAATCCCCGCTGCTGGGGGCGCTGATCATCGCCACGGCCGCGAGCGCAAGTACCCGGCGGGGCGAAGGACTCGACGGCACCGGGGTGGGTTCGGCGCAGCCGGTGCTGCTCATGACGGCGGTCCAACCGACACCGAGTGCGGCCCCGGCGGGTCCGCGGATCTGGATCGGCAGCCTGCTGCTGATCGGTGACGGCACGGCCACCCATCCCAACGGCGGCATCTTGGCCGGCAACGGTTACAGCTGGACGGCCGAGACCTGCAACGCCGGCCTGGCCTGCAACGGCGGTAATGCCGGGGCGTTCGGCAACGGCGGCAGCGGCTTCAACGGTGGCAGCGGCGGCAATGCCGGGGTGTGGGGCGCGGGCGGCAGCGGCGGTGCCGGCGTCTTCACCATCAACGGCGGTGCCGGCGGTCAGGGCGGCAACGGTGGTTCGTTCTTCGGCAACGGCGGTGCCGGCGGCGTCGGCGCGGCGGGCGTGGACGGCGTGGCCGGCGTCAACGGTGGCGCCGGAGGCATCGGCGGCTCCGGCGGTCGAGGCGGTTCAGCCGGCGGATTCCTCAGCGCTGCAGGCAAAGGCGGCTCAGGTGGGGCCGGTGGTGCGGGCATCGGTGTGGGTAGCGGAGCGACCGGCGGTGCCGGTGGCGTCGGCGGCTCCGGTGCCGCCGGTGCACATGGCCTCGGTGGGTTCGGTGGTGGCGGCGGTGGCGGCGGTGGCGGTGCCCTCGTCGAGCAACTCAACGGCGGTTCGACCATCGGTACCGCGGTCGGTGGTGTCGGCGGGGCCGGCGGCAAGGGCTCCGCGACCGCGGCCGGTGGTGCCGGCGGCGTCGGTGGCAGCGCCGGCTTGTCGGCCGATGGTGCCGGCAGCGTCGCCTCGGGTGCCGCGACCGGTGGTGCCGGCGGGGCCGGCGGGCTCAACGGTGGTGTCGGTGGTGTCGGTGGCGTGGGCCGGATCACGGCCATTGCGGCGAACGCGGTCGCCGACGGTACGGCGACCGGTGGTGCCGGCGGTGCGGGCATCAACGGCGGTGTGGGTGGCGCCGGTGCGCTGGGACAGCTCGGTGCCAAACGGACCGGCGGCCAGGCGACCGGCACCGCGATCGGTGGTGCCGGCGGTTTCGGCGACGGCATCGGCAGCACCGGTGGCAACGGCGGCGGCGGCTATATCAACAGCGGCCTCTATGCCAACCTCGGCGCCGACAGCACGGCCGATGGTTACGCACTCGGTGGCGCGGGCGGCGCGGCGACCACCGGCGGCCGCGGTGGCGCCGGCGGTTTCGGCACCATCATCGCCAGCGGCAACGGATCCTCGGCAGCCGGATACTCCTACGGTGGCGACGGCGGTGCCGGTAGCGCCGGTGGAACGGGCGGCGCGGGCGCGCGTGCGCAGCTCACCGCGAAGGGAAACACCTCGACGACCACCGGCACGTCCCGCGCCGGTGCCGGCGGCAGCGGTACCGGTACCGGAGTGACCGGTGGCGCCGGTGGCCAGGCCGTCATCGGCACCGGCCAGGCGTCCGGAGTGGCCGGTGTCAACAGCGTCGCCAACGGCACCGCGACCGGTGGCACCGGCGGAGCCGGACAATACGGTGTCAACGGCGGTGCCGGCGGTGGTGCGAGCATCACCCCCAGGGGTAACGGCGATTCGATCACCGCGAGCTCGGCGACCGGCGGTAACGGCGGTACCGGTGTGGTCGGTGGGGCGGGCACCATCAACGTCACCGGTGGCGCAGGAAGCTCGGTCACCAACTCGAGCGCGACCGGCGGACATGCCGGTGCCGGTGATGCCAACGGCGGCGTCGGCGGTGTCGGTGGCGCCGCCACCATCACCGCCAGCACCGGTGGCAAGGTGGCCAACGCCGTGGCCGCCGGCGGCAACGGCGGGGCGGGCACCGACGGTGGCGTGGGCGGCGCGGGTGCCGCGGCCACCGTCTCGGCCACCCACGCGACCTCCAACGTCAGCGGTACCGCCACCGGCGGCTCCGGTGGGCTCGGTGCCGCGGGCACCGGCGGAGCGGGCGGTACCGGCGGTCTGTTGACCAAGGGTGCGGGCTCTACCATCACCGGCACCGACGCCGGCGCCGCGGGCGGGGCCGGTGGGGCCGGTTACACCGGCGGCACGGGCGGAACCGGCGGTAATGCCGATCTCAACGCGGCTGCCAACGGATCTGCCGCCGGCAGCGCCGCCGGCGGTGCGGGCGGCAGCGGCACCGGTACGGGCAGCACGGGCGGCAGCGGCGGGTTTGCCGAAGTGCAGGCCGGCTACAACACCACCACGCGCGGCACCGCGCAGGGCACCGTCATCGGCGGTGCCGGTGGCAATGCGGTCGCGGCGGGCAAGGGCGGAGCCGGCGGCGGCGCCTTGGTGATGGCCGCGGGCACAACCGGCGTCGCGACCGGGATCACCGCGACCGGCGGTGCCGGCGGTGCGGGCACCGTGAGCGGAGCCTCCGGCGGTGCCGGCGGGTTCACCAACGTCTATGCCGAGAACGCCGGCATCACCGGTAGCACCGCAACCTCGGGCGCCGGCGGTGCCGGCAACGGTGGCAACGGCGGTAGCGGTGGAATGGGCTGGATCCAGGCCTATGGCGCCGGTACGACGGTCACCGCGGGCGTATCGACCGGCGGTGCCGGTGGCGACGGCGGTGTCAACGGTGCCGGTGGCGCCCTCGGCGGCAAGGGTGGCGACGGCGGTAACAGCACCTTCTGGAAGTCGGGTGGACAGCAGTCGGCAGACCAACAGAACTCCGGCGGCGCAGGTGGCGCCGGCGGTGACGGCAGCGAACCCGGTGTCGGCGGCAGCGGTGCCGGTGGCGCCGGTGGTGCCGGTGGAATCGGCGGCAACACCGCCGGGGGCATCGGGCACGGCGGTAACGGCACCGACGGCACCGACGGCCAGCCCGACGGCACCCCCGGCGTCAACGGTGCCAACGGCACGAACGCCAACTGATCGGCCGACAACGCATGTCCGAGAGGCCCGCTGCGGCGGGCCTCTCGTCATGTCATGTCGCTCAGATGACCAACAGGTCGGATGGCACGACGTCCGGATCGCGCCAGAACGCGTCATTGACGAAGCGGCTGAACAGATCTGGTGGCAATACGGTCTCGCGTGGCTCGGCTTTCACCGCGCCGTTGACGGTGTGCAGCCCCGGCGTCCCGGCCCGATCGTCGAAATCCGTGACGTCATAGTCGACATGGGTGAATTGGTGCTCGAAACCCGGCTCGTCGATGAAGTCGTAGATGGCTTTCATGGTCCTGGCCGGATCGGTGGTCAGGGTCTCGTACTGCACCACCAGCAGACGCTCCCGCTGCGCGCCGTAACACGCCTGTTTGAGCGCGTCGAACGGACCGCCGACCATACCGTCCTGCCCGGCGACCTGGCTGGCCCTGGTGTACACGGTGCCGCCGGGGCTGTAGTTGAAGATCGAGGACGGGCTGAACACATTGCGTTGGACCAGCCGCTCGATGCTGTCGATCACCCACGGAAGGTCCCGCACGCAGGCAATGACTTTCGACTCCGGGAAAAGCTGGGCAAGGGCCGGCATGCGCGCACACCAGCTGCGGTTGGTGTCGAAGATGACGTCCGCGGGGCAATCCGCATAGTAACTCTCGAACAGGCCGTGCAGCATGCGTCGGCGTTTGGCGTCATCGAGGAAGACCGCGAACTCGTTGGCCGCGCTCATCTGGGAGAGCAGCGCGTCGAACAGACCGGCCAGCGGTCCCGACATGCCGGCCTCGAACCGCGGATTCTGGCGCAGCAATGCCGCCAACAGCGTCGAGCCCGACCGCGGCAGGCCGGAGATGAAATGCAGCGCCGTCATCGGGCTGAGTCTGCATCCCGATCGCCGCGACCGCAAGTAAGGCGGGCCGGTTTGCCGCGGTCAGAGCCCATTTTGTGGGTGCCCCCGGCGCTCTGGGCGGGATCGGTGCCGACGCCGGCCGCGGTGTCGGGCAGGGTAGCGATGCCGACGGCGGCACCGACCCGTACGGTGGTCACCGAGGTGGGGGGTGACGGGGGACGGAAGCGTACGGACACCGAGGACAACCATGACGGCGATCAATTCGATGACTGACACGGCCGCAGCGGGCCCCCGCGTCGACGCAGCCGGGGCTGCCGACGTGCTGAGCCGCGCCGACACCATCGTCATCGTCGCGCACGTCTACCCCGATGCGGACACCATCGGTGCCGGCCTGGCGTTGGCTCAGGTGGTCGCCGCCGCCGGCAAGGACGTCCAGGTCAGTTTTGCCGCCCCGGGTGACCTTCCGGAATCATTGGCGACCTTGCCGGGCGGGCATCTGCTGGTATCCCCGCAACACTGCCGCCGCGACGCCGACCTGGTCGTCACCGTGGACATCCCGACCTTCAACCGGCTCGGCAGCCTCGGTGAGCTGGCTGCGCAGGTTCCCGAGGTCCTGGTGATCGACCATCACGCGTCCAACACGCTGTTCGGCACCGTCAACTTCGTGGATCCGAAGGCGGATTCGACGACGATGCTGATCGCTGATCTGCTCGACGCCTGGCACAAGCCGATCGACGAGCCGGTCGCGCACTGCCTCTACGCCGGGCTGACCACCGATACCGGATCGTTCCGGTGGGCCAGCGCGCGGGCACACCGGTTGGCGTCCCGGCTGCTGGAGATCGGGGTGGACAACGCGGGGATCAGCCGCACCCTGATGGACACCCACCCGTTCGCCTGGCTGCCGATGTTGTCGCGGGTGCTGGGTTCGGCGCGTCTGCTGGAGCGGGCAGCCGACGGGCGCGGGCTGGTGTACGCGGTTGTCTCGCACGAGGAATGGGCGGCAGCCCGGCCCGAGGAAGTGGAGAGCATCGTCGATATCGTGCGCACCACCGCCCAGGCGGAAGTGGCGGCGGTGTTCAAGGAGATCGAGCCGCGGCAGTGGTCGGTGTCGATGCGCTCCAAGTCGTTGGACATCTCGGCCGTGGCCAGCCGGTTCGGTGGTGGCGGACACCGTAAGGCCGCCGGCTATTCGGCCACGGGGTCTGCCGATGACGTCGTGCTCGCGTTGCAGGACGCTCTTGGCTGACGAACCCGTCACCGCGTGGCGCATCGCCGCACTGGCGCTCCCGGCCTTGGGCGTGCTTGCCGCAGAACCGATCTATCTGCTCTTCGATCTCGCGGTCGTCGGCCGGCTCGGCGCGTTGAGCCTGGCCGGTTTGGCGATCGGTGGGTTGGTGCTGGCCCTGGTCAGCTCGCAGTTGACCTTCCTGTCCTACGGAACGACGGCACGCTCGGCGCGCTTCTTCGGCGTCGGTGACCGCGAGGCTGCGGTCGGGGAGGGCGTGCAGGCCACCTGGTTGGCGGTGGGCCTGGGGCTCGTGGTGGTCGTCGCGGTGCAGGCGCTGGCCGTTCCCGTGCTCGACGTGATCTCCGGGGGCGGGCCGATCGCCGATGCCGCGTTGCCCTGGCTGCGTGTCGCCATTCTCGGTGCCCCGGCGATCATGATCTCGATGGCCGGAAACGGTTGGCTGCGCGGTGTCCAGGACACCGTGCGTCCGTTGCGTTATGTCCTTGTCGGCTTCGGTATTTCAGCGGTGCTGTGCCCGTCGCTGGTGTACGGCTGGCTGGGCCTGCCGCAGCTTGGCCTGACAGGATCTGCGGTGGCCAATGTGATCGGTCAGTGGATCGCCGCGTTGCTGTTCTGCCGGGCGCTGCTGTCCGAGCAGGTGGGCGTGCGGCTGCAACCCGCGGTGCTGCGCGCCCAGCTGGTGATGGGTCGGGACCTGGCGCTGCGGACGCTGGCCTTCCAGGCGTGTTTCGTGTCCGCCGGGGCGGTCGCGGCACGGTTCGGGGCCGCGGCGGTGGCCGCGCATCAGGTGGTTCTGCAGCTCTGGAATTTCCTTGCGTTGGTGCTGGATTCGCTGGCCATTGCCGCGCAGTCCCTGGTGGGTGCCGCGCTCGGGGCGGGTCGGCTCGGCCACGCCAAGTCGGTGGCCTGGCGGGTCACCCTGTTCTCGACGGCGGCGGCCGCGGTATTCGCCATCGTGTTCGCCGCCGGGTCGGCGGTGCTGCCCGGCTTGTTCACCTCCGACCCCGCCGTACTCGATGAGATCGCGGTGCCCTGGTGGTTCCTGGTGGGCCAGCTGACGGTGGCCGGCGTGGTGTTCGCTCTCGACGGCGTCCTGCTCGGCGCCGGTGACGCCAAGTTCATGCGGAATGCCACCCTGGCCAGCGCCCTGATCGGTTTCCTGCCGCTGATCTGGCTGTCCCTCGGTTACGGCTGGGGACTGGTCGGGATCTGGTCGGGCCTGTCGCTGTTCATGGTGCTGCGACTGGCCTTCGTCGGCTGGCGCACCGTATCGGGGCGCTGGCTGGTGGTCGGCACCGGTTAGGCGCCGAGGGTGGCCTGGATGTCACCCTTCATGGCGTTGAGCTGCCCGCCCCAGTAACCCCAGCCGTGGGTCCCGTTCGGCGGGAAGTTGAAGGTGCCGTTGCTGCCGCCGGCGTTCTGGTACTGGGTCTGGAAGTTGCGGTTGCTGTCCAGGGTGATCGTTTCCAGCACCTGGCCGGCGACATCGCCACCACCACCGAGCTCACCGGGGCGCCCGGTACCGCAGTACACCCAGATCCGGGTCCCGTTGGCGACCAGCTTGCCGACGTTGACCGTCGGGTCGTTGCGCCGCCAGGCCGGCCCGCCACCGAGACCCCACATCGACACCGCGTTGAACCCGCCGGCGTCCGCCATCGCGAAGGTGACCAACAGTGGCCACAGCCCCTGGGACAGGTTGAGGTAGCCCGACAGCGAGCCCGCGTAGCGGAACTGGCCCGGGTGGTAGGCGGCCAGCGTCAGCGCTGCGCTGCCCGACATGGACAGTCCGACAACGGCATTGCCGCTCGGCGAGATGCCCTTGTTGGCGGCCAGATAGCCGGGTAGCTCGGACGTGAGGAACGTCTCCCACTGGTAGTTGTAGGTGTTCCCGTTGCCGACCGCCGGGCCCTGCCAGTTCGTGTAGAAGCTGGACATGCCACCCACCGGCATGACCACCGATACCCCGGACTCGAAAAAGGTCTCGAAGGCCGCGGTCTCGATATCCCAGCCGCTGTTGTCTTCGCGGGCGCGCAGGCCGTCGAGCAGGTAGACCGCCCGCGGGCCACCGCCCTGGAAGCGGACCGGGATATCGCGGCCCATGGCCGCCGAGGGCACCATCAGTGTCTCTACCGGCAGCCCGGGCCGGGAGAACGCCGCCGCGGTTGCCGCCGGGCCTGCCACGACGATCAGTCCCGGCAGCAGGATCGCTGCCAGCAAACCGGCCCACAGCCGGTGGGTGAGGTTGTGCAGGTGTTTCATTCGGGTACGCCGTCCTGTCCGGGAGAGCCCCCCGACCCACCGACTACGTCGCGCGGGCACCCCCTTTTCGTTACAGCGACGAGTTCGCTCTCGGCGAACGTTGCCTCCGGCGCGACCGGCCCGGCGTTCAGTCCGCGGCGCTGGAACTGCCCAACAGGTCACGAACCCGGTTGGCCACCTTGATGAACTCCGGGCGTTCCATCGTCTCGCCGTACTCACGCTCGGGGGGCAGGTCGACATCGAGGGTCTCGACGATGCGGCCGGGCCGTGGGCTCATGACGACAACCCGGTTGGCCAGGTACACCGCCTCGGCCACCGAGTGGGTCACCAGCACGACGGTGGTGCCGGTCTCACGCCAGATGCGGTGCAACTCGACGTTCATCTTCTCCCGGGTGAGCGCGTCCAGCGCACCGAACGGCTCATCCATCAGCAATACACCGGGCTCGTGCAACAGCGCGCGGCACAGCGAAACACGTTGCTGCATACCGCCGGACAGCTCGTGCGGCAGGGCGTTCTCGAATCCGGTGAGCCCGGTCATCTCGATCAGGTAGTCGCAGCGGGCCTGGGCGTTCTTGCGGGGCATACCCCGCATCTCGGCCTGCAGCAGGATGTTGCGCCGCACCGACCGCCATTCCAGGAGCGCGGCGCGTTGGAAGACGTAGCCGATCTCGCGCTGCGGGCCACGTACGGCGTTGCCGCGCAGCCGGACCTCACCCGAGGTGGCCTCGGTCAGACCGGCTACCACCTTGAGCAGTGTCGACTTACCACAGCCGGAAGGTCCGGCGATGGAGACGAATTCACCGTCGGCGACCCGCAGGCTGACATCATCGACGGCGGTCACGGTGGACCGTTTCGACGAGAAGGTGACGGTGAGCTTGTCGATGGCAATGGCGTCTGAGGTCACGGTGGTCCTCGGTGCGGTGATGGTGGCGGAGGTCATGTCGGGGATCCCTATTCGCCGGCCGCGGGAACGAACGACGAGGCCCAGTATTCGCTCGGTGCCTTGGCCGACTGCAACAGCCCGGCCTCGCTGAGCGTGGCGATGGTGGAGGTCCAGTCCGCTTCGGCGTTGGTGCCGGGGGCCGCACCGGTGGTGGCCGGCGTGTTCAGCAGGGGGATGGTCTCCTGCCACTGCTGCAGCAGGACGTGCTCCGGCGGGGTCTGCGGGTCGACACCGACCATGGCCTTCGCCGCGGCCTCGGGGTCTTCCTTGGCCGCTGCGTAGGAGGCGCTGACGGCGTCGAGCATCGACTGAACGAGCTCGGGATTGTCACCGATCGTCGAGTTGTGGGTGATCAGACCGTTGCTGAAGAAGTTCAGACCGGCGTCGGAGTAGCGGAAGTAGCGCATTTCCCGACCGCTCTTGTTGGCGATGGTCGGGCCCTGGTCGTGGGCGAAGCCGATCAGTCCGTCCACCCGGCCGGCCATCAGCGCGGCCATCTTGCCCGCCGAGTCCAGGTTCTGTTCCTTGACGTCGCCCGGTGCCAGACCGACATCGGCGAGGAACATCGGGAAGGTGGTGGTCGGGGCGTCGCCGGCCGATACCGCGATGGTGCGCCCGGCGAGATCCGCCGGCTCCTCGATACCGGAATCGGCGAAAACCTGCACGGCCGACGGCGTGGTCTGCAGGAACACGCCGACGCTCTTGATGTCGACGCCCTGGTCGATATTGCTCAGTACCGCCGCGGTGTCGGACCAGCCGAAGTCGACCTGCTTGCCGCCGACCGCCTGCGCGGTGCGGGTGGAGCCCTGGCCGGGGTCGATGGTCAGGTCGATGCCGTGCTCGGCGAAGATGCCCTCCTGCACGCCGTAGTACAGCGGGGCGTGCTCACCGTAGGGATACCAGTTGAGCATCAGCGTGACCGGTGTCGCGCTCTCGGCGGCCGGCTTGTTCTCGCCCGCACCTGGGCCGCAGGCGGCCAGGGTGAGCATGGCGGTGGTCGCGGCGACGGCGGTGGTGACGCGACGGCTGAATGAGAACATGGTGTGTCTCCTGATCGGTATCGGTGGGGGTCAGACCGCGGTCGAGGCGGAGTTGGAGGTGCGCCGTGATGCATGCCAGGGGATGAGCAGCTTCTCGGCGATCTCGATGATCGCGAACAACACGATCCCGAGCAGCGACATGATGATCAGCGCAGCGAAAAGCATTGCGGTGTCCAGGCTTCCGTTGGCCTGCAGAATGACGTAGCCGAGTCCCTCGTTGGCGCCGACGAATTCGCCGACGACCGCGCCGGTGACGGCCAGGGTGGCGGCGACCTTGAGGCCCGACATCAGCTGCGGCAGCGACGCGGGGAAGCGCACCTTCATGAAGGTCCGGAACTTGCTGGCGCCCATGGTCGAGGTGAGTTCCAGGATCTCGGGGTCCACCGACCGCAATCCGGCCAGCCCGGAGATCACGATGGGGAAGAACGCCATCAGCACGGCGACCAGGATCTTGGGCGAGGGACCGAAGCCCAGCCACACGATGAACAGCGGGGCGATCGCGATCTTCGGGATCACCTGGGCGAACAAGATCAGCGGGTAGACGGTCTTCTCGAAGCTCGACGAGTAGATCATCATCACCGCGACGAAGATGCCCACCGCGGTGGCGATGACGAAGCCGATGACCGTTTCCCAGGTGGTCACCCAGGTGTTCTGGGCCAGGTAGGCGGCATTCTGCGTGGTGGCCTGCCAGGTATCTGCGGGGGAGGGCAGGATGTAGGGCGCGACGAGGTCGGCCGCGGTCACCGCCCACCAGCCGGCCAGCAGCGCAACGACCAGCAGGACCGGACGCCACAGGTTGGCCGCGGTGCGGCGGGGGGAAAATGACCAGCGTGCTCGTGGGGCTGCCGGACGGGTGGCCGGGCCGGAGTCCGGTGGCTGGATGCGGGCCGATGCGGTGACCGCCATGAAGTGTCCTCAAGGTCGCAGTGGAACGGGTCTGATGTGCACCCGTTGGGAATGCGCTTTCCGAAGCGATTCCGACACTAACGTGACCTGGCGCACACTGTCAACCGACGCGTGCGGTGAACGCTGAAGATCTCTTCAGCCAAGGCGGGTGCTGTCCCGCAGCACGATCCGTCCGGGCACCCGTTCCCGCAGGTCATCGGCATCGGTATCGACTTGTAGCGCCAATTCCACTGCGCGCGCACCGATTTCCTCCAGCGGTAGCGCCACCGTGGTCAGGCTCGGCGTGTGGTCGCGCAGCGTCGGGATGTCGTCGAAGCCGGCGATGCACACATCCCGGGGCACACTGAGGCCCAACTCGCGCCAGGCGGCGATGGCCCCGATGGCCATGACGTCGGTCACCGCGAACACACAGACGGGTTCACCGGCGCCGCCGGGGGTGAGGTCCAGCGCCGCGGCGAGTCGGCGGGCGGCCGAGTACCCGCCGTCGCGGGTGAAATCGCCGGACACCTCCACCAGTGTGGTCAGGCCGTGTCTGCCGAGCGCCTCGGTGAATCCGTTGCGGCGGTCCACCGACGTTCGGATGTTGCCGGGTCCGCCGATCACCGCGAACTGGCGGTGTCCGGCGGCGACCAGTGCATCAGCCAAT
Organism: Mycobacterium adipatum; assembly: GCF_001644575.1. Lineage (NCBI taxonomy): Bacteria > Bacillati > Actinomycetota > Actinomycetes > Mycobacteriales > Mycobacteriaceae > Mycobacterium > Mycobacterium adipatum. The sequence continues at coordinate 4,068,229 of NZ_CP015596.1, read as the reverse complement.
TCTCCTGAGGCGAAATGGTTTTCGGGTTCGACCGCGCCGCCGAAGGCCAGTGGCTGTCCGATCACCACGACCCGTCCACCGTTGGCGCGGTAGCGGCCGAACTCGGCTTCCAGTTCGCGGTCCAGGTCGCCGCTCTGCCGGGAGCCCGCGAGCACGATGGCATCCGCGCGGTGGGCGATGAAGGTGCTCACCGATTCGCGCTCGATATCGAAGTCGCGGTCGGTGCCGGCCAGCAGCACCTGTTTTCGCGCGGCGCGGGCCGCCGACTGCACGCCGCGCGCGATCGAGGAGAAGTACGGGTCGGCGATATCGTGCACGATGAGCCCGAGTAGTCCGGTAGAGGCCCGGGCCAGCGCCTGGGCCTGCGCATTCGGGACGTAACCGAGTTCGCGCGCCGCGGTGCGCACCCGATCGGCCACCCCTTCGCCGGGAATGCGATTCGAGCCGTTGAGCACCCGCGACGCGGTGGCCTGCGATACGCCGGCCCGTGTCGCCACATCCTGCAGAGTCACCGCCGCCATGCCCGCTCCCGCCCGTCTCGCCGATCTCCGGGGTTGACCGGAGCGCCCGCACAGCTTACCTTGGAAAGCGCATTCCGAAGTGCTGACGGCGCCGCCGACTCGATAACGAGTCCGGTTGGTGCGCCGCGCCCCTGATCACCTCAGTTCATCTGACAAGGAATTCGCACATGGCCACATCTTCTGACAACGTCCCGACCCGCGGCCGTACCCTGCGCATCGCCATGAACGGCGTGACCGGCCGGATGGGCTACCGCCAGCACCTGCTGCGCTCCATCCTTCCGCTGCGCGAGACCGGCCTGCGCCTCGAGGACGGCACCCGTGTCGACATCGAGCCGATCCTGGTCGGGCGCAACGCCGAGAAGATCGCCGACCTCGCTGCCGAGCACGGCATCGCGTCCTGGACGACCGATACCGCGTCGGTGATCGCCGACCCGAGTGTCGACGTGTACTTCGACGCGCAGGTCACCTCGCGGCGGATGGAGGCGCTGTCCGGGGCCATCAAGGCGGGCAAGCACGTCTACACCGAGAAGCCGACGGCCGAAACACTCACCGAAGCCATCGAATTGGCCCGGATGGCGGAGAACGCCGGGGTGGTGGCCGGGGTGGTGCACGACAAGCTCTACCTGCCGGGTCTGGTCAAACTGCGCAGGCTCGTCGACGAGGGTTTCTTCGGGCGCATCCTGTCGATGCGCGGTGAGTTCGGGTACTGGGTGTTCGAGGGTGACGGCCAGCCCGCCCAGCGGCCCAGCTGGAACTACCGCGCCGAGGACGGCGGCGGTATCACCGTCGACATGTTCTGCCACTGGAACTATGTGATGGAGGCTCTGCTGGGCACCGTGCAAACGGTGACCGCGCGTACCGCCACCCACATCCCGACCCGCTGGGACGAGCAGGGCAACGCCTACCCGGCAACCGCCGATGACGCCGCGTACGGCATCTTCGAGATCGAAGGCGGTGTCATCGCCCAGATCAATTCGTCCTGGGCGGTCCGGGTGCACCGCGACGAACTCGTCGAGTTCCAGATCGACGGCACCCACGGCTCGGCGGTGGCAGGGCTTCGCGGCTGCGTCGCCCAGCAGCGCGCTCACACCCCGAAGCCGGTGTGGAACCCCGATCTTCCGGTCACCGAGAGGTTCCGCGACCAGTGGCTGGAGGTACCGGCCAACGCGGACCTCGACAACGGCTTCAAACTGCAGTGGGAGGAATACCTGCGCGATGTCGTCGCCGGGCGGTCCCACCGCTTCGGCCTGCTGTCCGCCGCCCGCGGTGTGCAACTGGCCGAACTCGGTCTGCGCAGCTCCGCCGAGGGGCGCCGCCTCGACGTGCCGGAGATCGTGCTGTGACCGCGACGATCAAGACGGCCACCACGGCGCTGCGGCTGCCGATCGCCGGGGCGATGCGCACCCACGTCCTCGGCGAGCCCGGTCCGTGGCGGCGCCCCGATGCGCCGATCACCTCGCGGATCGCCTATGCCGCAGCGCATGTCGTCCCCAGGCTCACCGCAGACAGCACCCCCGGCGCGCCGGCCGATCTGGACTGGGACGTCACCATGGCCTACCGCCACGAGCTGTGGTCTTATGGTCTGGGTGTCGCCGACGCCATGGACACCGCCCAGCGCGGCATGGGACTGGACTGGACGGCCACCCGGGAGTTGATCGCCCGCAGTGGCCGTGAGGCCGCCGCCGTCGGCGGCCGGCTGGCCTGTGGCGCGGGCACCGACCAGCTTCCGCCCGGCGCACACGGCCTCACCGCCATCACCGACGCGTACCGGGAGCAGATCGAGGTGGTCCGCGACGCGGGCGCCCAGGTGATCCTGATGGCGTCGCGTGCGCTGGCGAGCATCGCCCGGACGCCCGAAGACTATCTGTCGGTGTACGGCGCACTGCTCGCCGAAGCGGACCGCCCCGTCATCCTGCACTGGCTGGGGGAGATGTTCGACCCCGCCCTGGCCGGGTACTGGGGCAGCACCGATATCGGCTGGGCGACAGACACCTTCCGGGAGCTCATCGAGACCCATGCCGACAAGGTGGACGGCGTCAAGGTGTCGCTCCTGGACGCCGGGCACGAGATCGCCCTGCGGCGCGCACTGCCCGCCGGTGTCCGGCTCTACACCGGAGACGATTTCAACTATCCCGACCTGATCCTCGGTGACGAGGCCGGCCACTCCGACGCCCTGCTGGGTATCTTCGCCGCGATCTACCCCGCGGCCTCGACCGCCCTGCAGGCCCTCGACGCCGGTGACGCCACGCGTGCGCACGAGATCCTGTCCGCCACCCAGGAATTGGGCCGGCACATCTTTGCCGCACCGACCTACTACTACAAGACCGGCATCGCGTTCCTGTCCTGGCTCAACGGCCACCAGTCCGGGTTCACGATGGTCAACGGGCTCACCTCGGGCCGGTCGGTGGGCCACCTGAGCGAGCTGTTCGTGCTGGCCGACCGGGCCGGACTGCTCGCCGATCCCGACCTGGCCGCCACCCGGATGCGCAGCTACCTCGCCGTGAACGGAGTCGACGGATGAGCGCGACATTCTCCCGGTTGTCGCTGAACACCATGACGACCAAGAGCTGGAACCTGCGCCAGGCCGTCGAGGCGACCGCCGCCGCCGGGTTGCCGGCGGTCGGCCTGTGGCGGGACCGGGTCGCCGAGGTGGGTGTCGATGTCGCATCGAAACTCGTGCACGACAACGGTCTTCGGGTGTCGAGTCTGTGCCGCGGCGGATTCCTCACCGGTATCGAGGACGGTGAGCACGCACTCGACGACAACCGCCGCGCCATCGACGAGGCCGCCACCCTGGGTGCCCCGGAGCTCATCATGGTCGCCGGCGGCATCCCGGATCGCGATCTGCCCGGCACGCGGGCGCGGCTGGCCGATCGGATCGCCACGCTGGTGCCCTATGCCGCCGAGCGGGACGTCCGGCTCGCGCTGGAGCCCCTGCACCCGGTGTTCTGCGCCGATCGTGCCGTGATCTCGACCCTCGGCCAGGCGCTGGCGCTGGCCGCGCCGTACCCCGCGAGCGCGGTCGGCGTCGTGGTGGACACCTTCCACGTCTGGTGGGACCCCGACCTGGCCGAGCTCATCGCCGCGGCCGGCGCGCAGGGCCGCATCAGTTCCTTCCAGATCTGTGACTGGCTGGTGCCGATGGCCGCCGACCCGCTGGTGTCCCGGGGGATGATGGGCGACGGCGTCATCGATTTCGCTGCCATCGCCGCGCTGGTGAGCGCCGCCGGGTATGCCGGGGACGTCGAGGTGGAGATCTTCAACGAGGAGGTCTGGGCCGCCGACGGCCGTGCCGTGCTGGAGACGATGAAGAGCCGGTACCGCGACCTGGTGCTGCCCGCACTGTGAAGGTGCTCATCGCGCCGGACTCGTTCAAGGGCACAGCCTCGGCCACCGAGGTCGCCGAGACGCTTGGCCGGGGGTGGTCGGCGGTGCGGGCGGGTGACGATGTCGTCGCGCTGCCGCAGGCCGACGGCGGCGAGGGCACCTGTGCGGCCGTTGCGGCGTCCGGGGAGTGGCGGTGGCACCAGACCGAGGTCGACGGGCCCGACGGTCGACGGGTGCTCGCCCGCTGGCTGTTCGACCGGGACGGACAACGCGCCGTCATCGAACTCGCCGAACCGTCGGGCATCGCGCTGCTGGACCGGTTGGACCCGTGGCGGGCCGATACCCGCGGCCTGGGTCAGGTGATCGGTGCGGCGCTGTCCGCCGGCGCCCGGTCGTTGCAGATCGGGCTCGGCGGTTCGGCGAGTACCGACGGCGGCGCCGGTGCCCTGATGGCGCTGGGGCTGCGAGCTTTCGATGCGTCCGGACGGCCGGTCTCGCCCGGTGCACACGGTCTGCGCACCGTGACCGAGGTGGACACCGGCGGCCTGGCCCCGCTGCCGCCCGGAGGTGTGCAGTTACTGGTCGACACCGCGGCCCCGCTGCACGGCCCGCAGGGCGCCGCGGCCGTGTTCGGACCCCAGAAGGGTGCGACTCCGGCCGACGTCGAGCAGCTCGATGACGGCCTGACCCGCTGGGCGCGAATCCTCAATGCGGCTGGTCTGCATGCCGATGCGGACGCTCCCGGCGCCGGCGCGGCCGGTGGCGCCGGCTTCGGCCTGATGTCCTGGGGTGCCACGGCGACGTCCGGTGCGCAGCGCATCTCGGAACTCACCGGACTCGATGATCACCTTCGTACGGCCGACCTGGTACTCACCGGCGAGGGCCGCCTCGATGACACCTCGTGGACCGGCAAGCTCGTCGGCCACGTGCTGGATGCCGCCGCACGCCACGGGTTGCCCGCCCTGGTGGTGGCCGGGCAGGTCGCGGGACGGTGCCCGGTACCGGCGCTATCCCTCAGCGATATCGCCGGATCGGCGGCCGCCGCGACGGCCGATCCGCTGCGCTGGCTGCAGGCCGCCGGATCCGCCGCAGCGCAACGGTTGACTGGCTAGCCCGCAATCCTGCGTGTCGCCGATATCCCTGGTTTCAGTCTTGCGGCCGACCTCGCCTCAAGACTGAGACCCGGTATGGATTCGGGCACCTGGATGTCCACTGGTTCAGTTTCGCGGCTCACCCGTCCACGAAACTGAACCCACGTAGACGCCTCTAGTAGCCGGCAGCAGACCCGTCGGCCTCCGAGGACAGCAGCGCCCGCGACCCCGACACTCCCAGCCGGGTGGCCCCGGCGGCGATCATCGCGCGTGCCTGCTCGAGGGTGCGCACCCCGCCGGAGGCCTTCACGAACAGTCCGGCATCGGCCACCGTGCGGTGCATCAGTTCCACGGCGTGCACGGTGGCGCCGCCGGATGGGTGGAATCCGGTCGAGGTCTTGACGAAGTCGGCGCCGGCGGCCACCGCGGCCCGGCACACGCCGACGATCTCGTCGTCGGTCAGGGCGGCCGACTCGATGATCACCTTGAGCACCACCGGGGCGGGTGCGGCCGCGCGCACCGCGGCGATATCGGCCTGCACCAGGTCGAAGCCACCCGCCTTGGCGGCGCCGATATCGATGACCATGTCGATCTCGTCGGCGCCGTGGCGCACCGCTTCGGCCGCTTCGGCGGCCTTGACCGCCGAAGTGTGCTTCCCGCTCGGGAAGCCACACACCACAGCGATCTTCAGACCCTCGGGCACGGAGATCGGCAGCATGGACGGCGACACGCACACCGCATAGGTGCCCAGTTCGACGGCCTCGGCCACCAGTGCCGCCACATCGGCGGCGGTCGCCTCGGGCTTGAGCAGGGTGTGGTCGATCATCGCGGCCACATCGGCGACGGTGGCGGTGGGGGTGCTCATGCAGTCCTCTGTTCTCATCCGTGGTGGGCAGGAGTACTCCGGCCCAACGTATGCCCCTGTCGCTGCATACCTGGTTTCAGTCTTGAGGCCGACCGCGCCGCGAACCTGAAACGGGGGACGTGATCCGGCCGGAAATCGTCCGCAGCTTCAGCGCTGATGCGCCCGTAGACACCCTGACTGAAGCCATGTACTTCGGCCTTCGCCCTCGCTCGGCGGTCGGCAAGACGCTACGGCTGCACCTGGGACCTACCGCGCTCCATCACCGAGGCCCGGCTGGCGGCGATATCGTCGCCGCTGGCAACCGTCATCCAGGCCCGCGCGGATTCGGCTTCGATCCACAATCCGGCCTGCGTCTGCTCGGCGTCGATGCGGTGGTAGGAGTCCAGCAGCGCCCCGACCGCGCGCTGATTGTTACCCACGATCGACGCCGCGATCCGGCGTGCGGCGGGCAGCAACTCGTCGTGTGCGACCACCTCGGTGACCAGTCCGCAACGCAGCGCGTCGCCCGCGGACAGGTAGTCACCGGTCAAACTCATCCGGCGGGCCATCCCGACCCCGACCTTCTGCGGCAACCGCACCGACAGCCCCCACGTGGGCAGCAACCCCACCCGGGCGTGGGTGTCGGCGAACCGGGCCTGCTCGGAGGCGATCAGCACATCGCAGTACAGCGCGATCTCCAGCCCGCCGGTGACCGCGGCACCGTTGATCGCGCCGATCACCGGTTTGCGCATGGCCGGCCATTTGGGGGAGATGTCGGGAAGTTCGGTGCTGCCGCCCAGCTCCTTGAGGTCCAGTCCCGCGCAGAACACCGGATCCGCGCCGGTCAGGATCACCACGTCCACGGTGTCGTCGGCTTCGGCTTCGCGCAGTGCGGCGAACAGCTGGCTGCGCAGCGCCAGCGACAGCGCGTTGCGCGACTGCGGCCGGTTCAGCGTCAGAGTGCGGACCCGGTCGGTGGTGTCGATCAGCAGCACAGGCGATTCAGTCATTTCGACACCGTATCGACACCCGTAAACGGCCTATCGTGGAGGTCATGTGCCGAAACATCACCGAGCTGCGTGGTCTGGAACCGGCAGCGACATCGGAAGAGATCGAGGCCGCCGCGCGGCAGTACATCCGCAAGATCAGCGGCGTGACGCGCCCCACCGCGGCCAACGTCGACGCCTTCGAAGCCGCCGTCGCCGAGGTCACCACCACCACCGAGCGGCTGCTCTCGCAGCTCCCGCCGCGTAGGCAGCCGCCCAAAACGGTGCCGCCGTTGCGCCGTCCCGAGGTGCGCGCCCGGCTCGGTCTGTGAGCACCCCGGCGCTCAAAGAATGGGCTGCCGCGGTGCACGCACTGCTCGACGGTCGCCAAACCGTGCTGCTGCGCAAAGGCGGCATCCACGAGAAGCGTTTTTCGCTGGCAGCGGGCGAGTTCCTGCTGTTCCCGACCGTCGCGCACAGCCACAACCAACGGGTGCGGCCCGAACACCGTGGACTGCTCGAGTACGCCCCGGACAGCACCGAGGACACCGTCGTGCTGCGGGCCGGCGCGAAAGTCGTTGCGGCGATTGAGGTCAATCGTCCGGAAGCCATCGGCGACATCGCCGACCTGCACATCTGGACCGAGGAATCGGTGCGCGCCGACAGGCTGGATTTCCGGCCGAAGCACCGGCTGACCGTGTTGGTGGTGCAGGCCCGTGCACTCACCGTGCCGGTGCCGTTGCCGCGCAGTCCGGATTATGCCGGCTGCTCCAGCTGGGTGCAGTTACCGGTGACCGAAAGTCGTTATCTCCCAGCCGTACACGACCTCGATGCGCTGGCCGCCGTCGCGCGGCGGGTACGTGCCTCAGTGGGCTGACGGCGGCACCGACGCCGCGGGCAGGATGAGGCGCGATCGTGTGTCGTGGGTGATGGTGTGGGTGGCCGGTCGCAGCGTCTGGCCCGATATCGCGGGCTCGCCCGTGCCGAGATTGCGCGCGTAGCGCGGGTGCGAGCCACCGGCCACCAGTACCCGGATTCGCGACCCGGCCGCGAACCGGTGCGCCACGGCGTCGAGTTCGATACGCACCACCCCGGACTGGGGAGCGGAGCTGAATCTGCGGAAGCCGTCGCTCACATTCTGTGAGCGGCCCCGGCTGTCGACCTCGCTGACCCGGACGAACACATCGTGGTGGGGATTATCGCAGCGGTGTGCCATCTCGAGCACCGGGACACCGACGCTGTAGACGTCTGCCGGCAGGCGTTCACCGGTGCAGGTGAGCACGTCGGGGCGGGCCGCGAGTGCCGAGTCGTCGCGGTAGCCGCCGTCGGCCGAGAGGAGCCGGCCGCCGATGGTGGGTGTGGGGTCGGCGGGATGGAAGACGAAGCTGGACGTCACGGCCGCGCCGCCGGACGGTGCGTCGCCCAAGCGTCCGCCGGCGAGCAGATACAGCTCGCGATGCTCGGTGGCCGGCGGCCAGTCGGGCAGTTCGACCCACCCGGCACCGTGGATGTCGACGTGCACCGGGCTGCGGCGAGTGTCCGGTGCGCCCCCCAGGTGCGTGTCCAGCCAGCCCAAGGTCTCCCGGAGCACCCTCGGCCCACCCCTGGTCATCATCTGGGTGTGGGTCCAGGATCCGATGGTCATCGCGGTCGGTACGTTGCGCGCGCGCAGACGCCGGTACTGATCCAGCGTCTGGTCGAGGAAAAGGTCCTGCCAGCCGCTGAGCAGCAACACCGGGACGTCCACCCGGTCCAGCGCTGCGGCCGCACTCAGCCGGCGCCAGTGTTCGGGATTCTCCTGCGGTGGCTGCAGCCACGATTCGTACCACGGCGCGCCGTCCCCGAGCAGATTGCGTCCACCCGTGCCCAGCGGCAGATCGAGCGTGGCGGCACCGACCCGGCGCCCGGCGGTGGCTTGGCGCAGCACGGCCCGGGCCCGGCCGGGATCTTCCTGGTGGGCGACCATCTCGCTCCAGCCCAGGAAGTCGTAGAGCGAAAACGACCCGGTGCCCCAGGACGATTGGGCGAAATCGTGCGGACCGACGGTGATCACGGCGGCGGCCAGCTCCGGTGGCGGGTCGGTGAGCAGTGCCCACTGGGTGAATCCCAGGTAGGACAGGCCGATGGTGGCGAAGGTGCCGGTGAACCAGGGCTGCTCGCGCAGCCAGGCGGCGGTGTCGGCGCCATCGGCGATTTCGTTGACCATCGGGGTGAATTCGCCTCCGGAGCCGAACGTGCCGCGCACGCTCTGGAAGACCACGTGGTACCCGCGCGTCGCGTAGATGCTGCCGAACAGCACGGTGAAGGGGAATCTGCGGCCGTAGGGCCCCCGGACCAGCAGGGTGCCCGCCGGGTTTGCGGTCTGCGGCTGGTAGTGGTCGGCGAGCAACTCCACACCGTCGCGCATGGGAATCGGTACCCGGCGATGCACCACGTAGTCGGTGGTCGGGGAGGGCAGGCGCAGGGCCCCGCTCAGCGCGCGGCGGGCCTGGCGCAAGGTTCGCGAGCTCACCTAACAACCGTACGCGGGCTCAGAACTTGTAGTACGGCACCAATTCGTGGGCGCGCGCCAGGTTGACCTGGAGGCAATCGGGGCGGTCCGGCGAATGGATCGGGGAGTAGAACACCGACTGCTGCAGCACCCCGTAGCTCGTCTTGAACGCGATCATGCAGGTCACCCACCAGCGGTCGTTCCAGTCCGTCGGCTTCATGATCCAGAACTGGGCGGCCCGGTGTCCCGCGATATCGAGTTCGACGGCATCGGCGGGCAGCGTCGCCTCATAGGTCCGCCAGACGAACGCCTCGACGGCCATCTGATAGTTGCCGGCGTCGTAGTGACAGCGCAGACCGTCCTCGGGAACCGGTGGTGTCACCGCCAGTCCGATCCGCTGCACGACATCGAGCGGGATGTCCGCGCACGGGTCGAACGGCTTGGGGTCGACGGTTTCGATCACCGGCCACTTGATGGTGGTGGACACGTTCGTCATGGGGAGATCACCGGCGCTCACCTGCACCGGAGATCCGGTCGGATTGGCCTGCCAGACCACGATCACCGCCGCGACGAGCGCACCCAGCGCCGACAGCAGCCGTAGTTTGGCGACCATCACACCCCCATCACACGTTGCCGAACCCAATTGAGCCTTGCCGGGAGTGTACAAGCCTGCCCGCCGCCACCGGAGGAGTAAACGAGAACAGGTTCTAGTTGCTCGCATGAAGGACGGCCGGATACGCCAGTAGGCTGGTCTGTTGTGTCCATGCCGTCACGAGAACAACGACGACCGGTGCTGTGGGCGATCAGCGACCTGCACACCGGTCACACCGGCAACAAGCCGGTCACCGAATCGCTGTACCCGTCGAGCCCGGACGACTGGCTGATCGTCGCCGGCGATGTCGGCGAACGTACCGATGAGATTCGCTGGGCGCTGGATCTGCTGCGGAAACGGTTCGCCAAGGTGATCTGGGTGCCGGGCAACCACGAGTTGTGGACCACCAACAAGGACCCGATGCAGATCTTCGGGCGGTCCCGCTACGACTATCTGGTCGACATGTGCGACCAGATGGGCGTGGTGACCCCCGAGCACCCGTTCCCGGTGTGGAACGAGCAGGGCGGGCCGGCCACCATCGTGCCGATGTTCTTGCTCTATGACTACTCGTTCCTGCCCGAGGGAACCGCCACCAAGGCCGAGGGACTGGCACTGGCCAAGGAACGCAATATCGTCGGCACCGACGAGTACCTGCTCTCGGCGGAACCGTACGCCACCCGCGACGCCTGGTGCCGGGACCGGGTGGCGCACACCCGCAAGCGGCTCGAAGACCTGGACTGGATGACCCCGACCGTGCTGGTCAACCATTTCCCGCTGGTGCGCGAACCCTGCGACGCGATGTTCTATCCGGAGTTCGCGTTGTGGTGCGGAACGACGGCAACCGCGGACTGGCACACCCGCTACAACGCCATCTGCTCGGTGTACGGGCACCTGCACATTCCTCGCACCACCTGGTACGACGGGGTGCGCTTCGAGGAGGTTTCGGTCGGATATCCGCGAGAGTGGCGGCGCCGCAAGCCCTATCGTTGGTTGCGTCAGATCCTGCCGGATCCGAAGTACGCACCGGGTTACCTCAACGACTTCGGCGGGCACTTCGAGATCACCGAGGAGATGCGCGAGAACGCGCAGAAGATGTCGGACCGGATCAAGTCGAGGAGGGGCCTGTAGTGCTGCTTCCCACTGTCGTTCCGGATGCGGTGTCCACCGCCGAACTGTATGACGACCCGCCGGACCTGATGCCGTTGCCGGAGGAGGCGCCGCTGGTGGCCCGTTCGGTGGCCAAGCGCCGCAACGAGTTCGTGACCGTGCGCCACTGCGCCCGGATCGCGCTCGGCGAGATCGGAGTCGCGCCGGTGCCGATCCTCAAGGGGGAGAAGGGTGAACCGTGCTGGCCGGACGGCGTGGTCGGGAGCCTCACGCACTGTGACGGGTTCCGGGGTGCGGTGGTCGCACGCCAGGGCGAGATCCGGTCGGTCGGCATCGATGCCGAGCCGCACGATGTGCTGCCCAGGGGTGTGCTCGACGCAATCAGTCTGCCGATCGAGCGGTCGCAGCTGTCGACCTTGCCGACAGGCCTGCACTGGGACCGGATCCTGTTCTGCGCCAAGGAGGCAACGTATAAGGCGTGGTTCCCGCTGACTCACCGCTGGCTGGGTTTCGAGGATGCGCACATCACGTTCACCCTCGATTCGTCGGGCAGTGCGGGGACGTTCCGCTCCCGCATCCTCATCGACCCCGCCGCCGAGCAGGGCCCGCCGCTGGCTGCGCTGGACGGTCGCTGGTCGGTGGCCGACGGTATCGCGCTGACGGCGATCACGCTGTGAGCAAGCCGGTTCCGGTTCCGGCTCCGGGTTTGGTGGTCGTCGACAAACCGAGCGGAATGACCAGCCATGACGTCGTCGGCCGCTGTCGGCGCCTTTTCGGCACCCGCAAGGTCGGCCACGCCGGGACGTTGGATCCGATGGCCACCGGGGTGCTCGTCATCGGCATCGAACGCGCCACCAAGATCCTCGGCCTGATCACCGGCACCGACAAGTCGTATGCCGCCACCATCCGCCTCGGGCAGACCACGTCCACTGAGGATGCCGAAGGCGAGGTGCTGCAGACGGTCCCGGCCGAGCACATCACCGATGGCGAGATCGAGGCCGCGGTTGCGGGGCTGCGCGGCTCCATCGAGCAGGTGCCTTCGGCGGTCAGTGCGATCAAGGTGGCGGGGGAGCGGTCCTACAAGCTGGCCCGCGAGGGCCGCGCCGTCGAACTGCCCGCCCGGCCGGTGCACATCGCGCGGTTCGACGTGCGCGCGGTGCGTCGGGGCTCCGGCTTCACCGATGTGGACGTCGTCGTCGACTGTTCTTCGGGAACCTACATCCGGGCCTTGGCGCGCGATGTGGGCACCATGCTGGGGGTGGGCGGGCACCTCACCGCGCTGCGGCGCACCGCGGTGGGCCGCTACGGGCTCGACGAGGCCCGTACCCTCGACGAACTCGCCGAGGCGGCCCGGCTGTCCTACAGCCTGGACGAGGCGTGCCTGCTGGGATTCCCCCGCCGCGATCTCACCGACGCCGAGGTGCTCGACACCGGCCACGGCCGGGCGTTGGAGCCGGCCGGTATTCCCGGTGTGTATGCGGCCACCGCCGCCGACGGCCGGGTGATCGCGCTGCTGGAGGACGGTGCCACGCGCACCCGGCCCGTGGTGGTGCTGCGGCCGGCCACCCTCGCGGGTTGAATTCCCGGCTGTCCGGAAAGATCAAATCGCCGTCCGGTTCGAGCATTCACATGCGGTGTGCCCGGCCATAGCGTGCCGGTATGCGATTGCGGTCGTCGTGCCGTCGGATCACCGCGTTGCTGGCGGCCGGGTTGATGCTGTCCGGTTGTGGGCAGTGGCGCGGTATCGCCAACGTTCCGTTGCCGGGTGGTCCGGGCACTCAGTCGGGGCACTCGACGATTTACATCCAGATGCCGGAGACGTTGGCGCTGAACGCCAATAGCCGGGTCCGGGTGGCCGACGTGTTCGTCGGGCGGGTGCGCAAGATCGAGTTGAAGAACTGGGTGCCGCTGCTGACGGTGGATCTGGAGCCCGGGGTGCAGTTGCCCAGCAACGCGCTGGCGCGGATCGGGCAGACCTCGTTGCTGGGTTCTCAGCACGTGGAACTGGATGAGCCGGAGGATCCGTCGCCGGAGCCGCTGCGCAATGGGGACACGATTCCGCTGGAGCGCTCGTCGGCGTTCCCGACGATCGAGCGGACGCTGGCCAGTATTTCGGGCATCCTGACCGGTGGTGGTATCCCGAATATCGAGGTGATCCAGAATGAGGTCAATGCGATCCTGACGGGGCGCTCGGGGGAGATCCGGGAGTTCCTGAATCGGTTGGACACCTTCACGTTCGAATTGAATCAGCAGCGCCAGGACATCACCCGGGCGATCGATTCGACGGATCGGTTGTTGGCCATCGTGGCCGAGCGCAATGAGACGTTGGATCGGGTGCTCACCGAGTTCCCGCCGTTGATCCAGCATTTCGCCGAGACCCGGGATCTTTTCGCCGGTGCGGTGACTGCGTTGGGGCGGCTCAGTGCGACCGCCGATGAGACGTTGAGCAACACCAATGCCAATCTCAACACCAACCTGAAGAACCTGCAGCGCCCGTTGCGGGAGCTGGCGAAGGCCTCGCCGTACCTGGTGGGTGCGCTCAAGCTGCTGCTGACGACACCATTCCCGATCGACAACGTGGACAAGGTCATCCGCGGTGACTACATGAACGCCTCGGTCACCATCGATCTCACCTTGAGTGCGATCGACAACGGGTTCCTCTCGGGTACCGGTATCTCGGGCATGCTGCGGGCCCTGGAACAGGCCTGGGGCCGTGACCCGGCGACGATGATCCCGGACGTGCGCTTCACGCCGAACCCGAACAACGCGCCCGGCGGTCCGCTGATCGAACGGTCGGAATAGTGCTGCGCGCGCCTGCGCGGCACACACATCCGGATCGGTAGCCAAACCTCCACCCGTCGTCAGGCTTTCGACAGGTTCCCGCAGTGGAATTCAAAAGTGTCACGACGGCACCGAGCAATTCCGGAGGATCCCACCAGCCATGCGCCTTGTTTCCTGCCTTTCCGCGGGCCTGACGGTCATCACCGTCACGGCGGCCGTGCTCGTCAGCTCACCCACCGGCGTGGCCGACCCGCAGACGTCCGCCGGTCCCGCGTTGGAGCCCTTCGTCGTGGAGAAGGTCATCGACTTCGACTTTCCATCCGGTGTCAGTCAGGGAAACGCGGCCGAGATCACGCCCGACGGTGAGCATCTGATCGTGGAAATCGACACCGATGGCGGCTCCCAGGTGGCCATCACCGATCTGGCCGGCGATCAATACCGCTGCGTGACATGTGGTGTCGCCAAGAGCGCCACGAAGGTCACCGCTCTGGAAGACGGAAAGCGGATCTGGTTTGCCGAGGGAAGCAGCGGCGGCACCGGCAAGTTCACCTACACGATGTTGGAGTGCAGTCCGTCCATCTACGACTGCAACGACAGGAAGTCCACACCGGTGAAGTTCCCCTCCGGGGGCAGCCTGCTGGGCGGTCAGAATCGCGAGGCGAAGCCGGATCCGTACGGCGAGTACGTGACGTGGAATGAGGTCAGTCCGATCGAGGGAACCCGGATGAGTATCGCGAAGCTGGTGCGCGGTCGGGACACCTTTGACCTCGTCGAGCAACGGGTGTTCAGCCCCGCGTGGGACAAGAAGTCGGACTACGCCGCCGATCTGGTCGACGCCGCCCGTTTCTACGAGGGCGCGAGCTGGCACAACGGCGGCCGCACGCTCAAGTACCAGGCGACGAGCACGGGTTTGAACTACGACATCTACCTCCTCGACACCGCGAGCGGACAGCGTCGGCAATTGACCAACGACATCGACTACAACGAGCAAGGTGAGATCGCGCCGGACGGCCGCACCACCTATTTCACCTCGGCGCGCGGGCTGGATCGGATGACGGTGTTCACCCAGTTGGTACGGCCACCGCTGATCGACAGTGCAAGCTTCGGGCAGATCGGTCGGGTCGGTCTATGGAACAACCGTCGGTGCATGAATGAGCCTTGGGTGATGAATACCGCTGTCGGGCAGCAGCAGGGTGGTTACTCGGGTCAGCCGGTGATCATCGACCCGGCGTGGACGATCAGGGGTTGGAGTTGGTTCGCCGATTCGACCCGTGCCGTGGTCACCGAGCAACAGAAACCATCGGGCAGCGGGTCCGGTGGCGACCCGAACACGCCGCGGCGGACCAGCATCCTTCACTTTCCGACCCGAACTCCGACGCTGCCGCAGCCGCCCGTGCACCAGAACGCCGAGCAGATGGCCCAATGGTCGGTTCCGGTAAAGGATTTCAATCCTTTCATGGGGCGTCCTATGCCGGCCAGATTACTCAAGGGCAAGTCCGCCGGCTCGGCTCTGCTGTCCTACGTCGGTACGTATGCCTCCGGCACGTTCTCGGTGGTCTACAAGAACTATTCCGACGATGGTGAGACCTTCATCGACGGATTCGAGAAGATGGTGGTGGCGGCGGCTCCGATCGCGGCCACATGGAGTGCGGACCTGAAGAGCAGGGGTGTGCGCAAGGGGCATCTTCGAGGTTTGGTCGTGGTGGGTCCCGACAATTTCTACAAGGGAAAAGTCGAGTCCGTGATCAACGGGCGTGAACTTGCCGGCATTCCCACTCAGGCGAGTTGCCCCCCAGCGTCGCAGCCGAAGCTCGTTGTCGCCGCCGGATCGGGGGAAGGTCAGGTGCGGGTCACCGCCACGGTCCCCGGCGACGGGCAGGCGCGAGCGGTCCGCGGCGCGGTCGTGTCCACGGGCGGGGCGACGGCGACCACCGACGAACGGGGGATTGCCGTGTTGGATCTCGCGCCCGGTGCCTCGGTGACGGCCGAGGCGGGCGGCTTTCACACCGCCACCTACACCGTGACCGGGAACTGAGCAGGCCCTGGGCGGATGCCCCGAATGTGTGGTATTACATACAGGCGAGAATGTTTGTATATGTCGTCCGTGGAGGTTCTGTGTCGTATCCATCGCCGCGCAAGAGCGTCGGACCGCGCCAAGGCAAGCGGTGGGCCGCTGCGGTGGCCACCTCGACCACAGTGGCGCTTGTGCTCACCTGCGGTGGGGTCGCGAGGGCCGACGCGCCGTTTGGTGCGGACGCCCGGGAGGCGCTCGTCGTCGGGGGAACGGGCAACGGCACTCCCTCGGAGGAGATGATGCACCAGCTGCTCGAGCAGGGGATCATCAGTGACCCCGACCCGGTCGGGGTCGCCTACCCCGCCGACATCTGGCCGCTGCGTGGAGACTTGACCCTGGACCAGTCGGTATCGGTCGGAGTCGCGAATCTCGGCGCCGCGCTGTCGGAGGCACGTGGTCCCGTCGTGGTGGTTGGAATCAGTCAAGGCGCCGTGGTGGTCAACTATGAGAAGAGCGCGTTGCTCGCGCAGGCCGATCCGCCGCCGCCGCAGAACATCGTGTTCGTCACGATCGGCGATCCCACGAACAGTGACGGCGGCCTATTGGCGAAGCTTCCCCACGTTCACATACCGATTCTGGACGCGACGATCCCGAAGGCGTCCGTCGAAACGCCCTACGACACGATCGAAATCGTCCACGAGTACGACGGATATGCCGATTTCCCGGACAATCCACTCAACATCCTTGCCGTCCTGAACGCCGCGGCGGGCGTGATCTACGAGCACCCCAACAAAAGCGGTGTGGACCTGTCGGATCCGCGCAATGTCGTCACGGTCGACACCAATTCCCTCGGGGGCACCACCACCCACGTCCTGGTGCCGACCGACCAGCTGCCGCTGACGCGACCCCTGAGAACTTTGGGCGTACCCGACAGGTTGGTCGACCGACTGGATGCACCACTGCGACGGATCATCGATACCGGTTACCACGGCGAACGGCCCGCTCGGGCTAACCGACCCACGAGTCTGCAGGGCGTGCGTACCGATCGCAGCGCCCCCAGGCCGAGGATTGCCGGGGTCAAGGGACCGAAGACCGCCGGGGTCAAGGGACCCAAGACTGCCCGCGCCTGAACGGGACGGGTCGCAGTGTCCGAGCAACCCGCGGCGGTCGGTCCCGTTCACCTCGACGTGCCCGAGTGGGATACCGCCAGACCGATATCGACATGCCGACGCCTGCTCGAAGCGGCACGCACACAGGGGGTTACGCCGGACGTATGCCTCGACGGCACCGGTTTGTCGATGGCCGACATCCACGGGGGCGTCGGCGAGGTGCATGCCGCCCAGGAACTGGCACTGGTCCGCAACATCTTGGCCGTGGTGGCGGATCCGCACGCTCTGGCCAGAGCTGCGGGCAGCAGATACACCGTCGCCGATATGGGTGTCCTCGGCTATGCCATTCTCGCCAGTCCGACGATGGGCCAAGCTGTCGACACCGCGTGTCGTTACGCGGTGTTGTCGTCGACATCTCTGCGGCTGACCCGCCGTGATGAGGCGGGCGGCGCCGCGATCTATTTTGCGAATGACCACCTTCCCGTAGATGTGCGCCCATTTGTGCTCGAGCGGGACATGTATGCGTTGATCAATATGGCGCCGCTGCTGGTGGGTCAGCTGGCCGCGGATGCGGTGGTGCGCGTGGAATTGCCGGGAATCCAGGTGCCGCTGCAGAGATTGCGCCGCTTGCGGATCGAGATGGTGATCGACTCGGCGGCCGCCCGGACGATGATGTACATCCCGCGCGCTCTACTGGGCCGGCCGATGCCCGCGGCGGACGCGGTCACCGCTGCCGAGTGCATCCGGCAGTGCGATGAGCTGATGGCCGCCCGCCGGTGGCGGCGCGGGCTGGCGGGACCGGTGCGCGAGCGGCTGTGCCGGGAACCCGGCAATCTGCCGTCGATGGCAGTTCTTGCCGCCGAACTGTGTGTGTCCGAGCGCACGCTGCATCGGCGGCTCGCCGACGAGAACACCAGTTACCGGACGCTCGTCGATGAGGTCCGCGCGAAGCTGGCCTCGACGCTGTTGTCATCGGACGTTGCGGTGCACGAGGCCGCCGAGCATCTCGGATACACCGAGGTCGCGGCCTTCACCAGGGCCTTCAGCCGTTGGACCGGTGAGACGCCCAGTGCCTTCCGGCGGCGTGCGCGCGGTGATCGCCACCGGTGAGCTTCGCGGACATGTCGGCGTCAAACCGTGTGGGGTCGCCCCGGATGTCGCTGCGTGGTGGACAATGGCGGCACCTCGCGGCCATGGGTGTACCTGCCGGTCAGCCTGCGGGGGCGCCATCACCGGCGCAGGACGACAGGATGGGGGAGGCGACTGTGCCTTCTGGGGGACAGACCCGGCGGACTCAGGCCGAGCGCACCGCCGCGATGCGCACACGGTTGCTGGATGCCACTGTGCAGTGTCTGGTCGCATACGGTTATGCCGGCACCACCACGGCGCGGGTGGCTGAGCTTGCCGGAGTCACCAGGGGCGCCCAGGTGCATCATTTCGGGTCCAAAGAAGATCTGGTCGTCGCGGCGATCGAGCACCTTGCCCAGCAGCGGGCGCAGAGTGCCATCACGCAGCTGGGCCGGGTGCGCACCAATCCCGACCCGATCTCGGCCATCCTCGATTTCATCTGGGAAGAGCATCAGGGCCCCGTGTTCGTGGCCACGTTGGAGTTATGGGTGGCCGCCCGCACGGATCCGACGCTGGCCCGCGAAATCGACCGCGTGGAGCCGATTGTGAACAGCACCCTGGTGGCGGCGATCGCGCAGCTGGTGCCCGACGAGGCCATGCAGCGAGACATCCGCAACGTGGTGTACACGGCGATGGATGCTCTGCGGGGCATCCTGGTGGCAAGCTTCTTCGACCAGGATGCCGGTCGCGCCCGACGGCGGTGGGAGCGCGCCTGCGAGAACATCCGACGCATCGCCACCGACGTCCTCGCCTAGTTGTTTACATACAACATGGTTGGTATCTTTCCCTGGAGCGCGGGCGCAGGCCATGCGGATGGGAGAGCGGCGCAGTGGGATCACACGATACGGATGCGCTGCTGGTAGTCGGGGCACCGGTGCCGGGGCGGGCGGCCGAACCGGCGGACGACATGACGGCCGAGGACGTCATCGACACGGTAACCGCCCTGCGCGCAGCGGCCCCGCAATGGGCGGCTCTGCCCCCGGCGCAGCGAGTGCGGTGGCTGTGCCGGTATCGCGACTGGCTTCTCGACCATGAGCCCGAACTCGCCGTGTCGCTGCAGGGCGAAACCGGAAAGCCCTGGGCCGAAGCCCATCTCGAGACCCCCTACATCGTCGACGCGATCAATTACTACGGGCGCCTGGCGCCGGGTCAGCTGCGCACCGCGCGGGTGGCCAGGCATGGGCTGCTGGCGCTGGGAAAGTCTCAGCTGCTGAACTGGCAGCCCTATCCGGTCGTGGGCATCATCACGCCCTGGAACTTTCCGCTCGGACTATCCCTGCTCGACGCGGTGCCCGCATTGCTCGCCGGCGCGACGGTGGCCATCAAACCGTCGGAAGTGACACCGGCTACGGTCGCCCGGGCGGTGCGGGGTTGGTCGGAGATCGGTGCGCCGCCGGTGCTCTCGGTGTGCAACGGCGGAGCTGCGGTCGGGGCGGCCCTCGTCGACAACGTCGACTATGTCCAGTTCACCGGATCCTCGGCCACCGGCCGGGCGGTGGCCCGGCGCGCGGCGGACCGGCTCATTCCGTGCGGTCTGGAACTCGGCGGCAAGGACGCGATGATCGTCCTGGCCGACGCCGACCTCGAACGGGCGGCCAATGCCGCCGTGTGGGGTGCGATGGCCAATGCCGGTCAGATGTGCACGTCCGTCGAGCGCGTGTATGTCCATGCCGACGTGATCGACCGCTTCGTCACCTTGGTCACCGGCAAGGTGGGAGCCCTGCGCACCGGCAGCGACCAGCAGTCCTACCAGGTCGACGTCGGCCCGCTGATCACCCGCGACCAGTATCGAATCGTCTCGGCACAGGTCGAGGATGCGCTCAGTAAGGGCGCACACGCGGTGACCGGCGGTCCCGGTGCAGCGGCGCTGGACGCACGATCGGGCGTGTATCCGCCGACCGTCCTTGTCGGTGTCGATCACTCGATGAGCTGCATGCGCGACGAGACGTTCGGGCCGGTGCTCCCGGTGATGCGGTTCAGCGTCGACTCCGAGGCGATCGACCTGGCCAACGACTCCCGTTACGGTTTGTCGGCGACGATCTTCTCGGCCGATATTGCACGCGCACAACGACTGGCAAGCCGACTGAACACGGGCGCGGTCAACATCAACGACGTCTTCGCCAATCTGTTCACGCTGGCGCTGCCGCAGGGTGGTCGTGGCGAATCGGGCATCGGCACCCGCAACGGACGTCATGCGATCTACAAGTTCTGTCGACCGCAGGCGATAGTCGCCACCCGGACGCCGCTGCGCACGGAGCTGACGTGGTACCCCTATGGGCCGCTTCGCGGGGCGATCGTGCATCGCATCGGTAGACTGATCGGCGGTCGGGATCTCGCGCGAAGACTGTGGCGGTGAGCACGATTCGGGCCGCTCGGTATCGGTCGTGAGGAGCAGTTGCCGGACATGTCCACATCGGTGCTGATCGTCGACGATGACGCCGGAATCTGTGATCTGCTCGAATGTGTTCTGGAACTGTCCGGATACGCGGTCGTGCGCGCCGGCAGCGGTGCCGAGGCGGTGGCCGCTGCCGCGGCCACCCCGGTCGATCTCGCGCTGATCGATCTGGGGCTGCCGGATGTGGACGGCGCGAGCCTGATTCCCCGGATCCGGGGGTACCACGCCGCGGCGGGGATCATCCTGTTGACCGCACGCAACGACATCGAGTCGAAGGTGGAAGCGCTGCGCGGCGGCGCCGACGACTATGTCACCAAGCCCTTCCACCCCACCGAGGTACTGGCCCGGATCGAAGCGGTGTTGCGTCGCTCTCGCAGCGGCGACAGCGATAGCGACGGCGAGTGCGTGACCTACGCCGATCTGACGGTGGACATGCAGCGGCTGACCGTACAGCGCGGACAGCAGGCGGTGGCGCTCACGCCCACCGAGTTGCGACTGCTCGTCTATCTGATGCGCAATGCCGAACGGGTGGTGTCGCGCGGACAGATCCTCGATCAGGTGTGGCAGTACGACTTTCGCGGCGAGGGGATGGTCGTCGAGAAGGTGGTGTCGAATCTGCGCAAGAAGATCGATGCCGGCGGTGAGCCGCTGATTCATACGGTGCGCGGTTTCGGTTACTCGCTGCGCCGGTGCGCCGGTTGAGGCAGCGCCGCCGATCGTTGCCCATCGTCGGACGGTCCGCAAGCCAGGCGCCGTCGATGGTCGCGACCGTGCGAAGCCGGACCCTGGCCATCGTGTGTATCGCCGTGCTGCTGATCTCGGTGGCTGCGGTCGTCGGGCTTGCCGCACTGCTCAACGTCTACACCCGAAGTCAGGTCGACCTGGCGGCACGCGTGCTGGGTCATCTCGGCGCACAGGGGCAGACGGTGGCCATCGACCCGGACCAGTTCGCGGCACGAATGTCACGGACCGCGACGATCGTGTTCGCCGCCGACCGTGGCCGGCGTGCAGTGTGGCAGACCTCGCCGACGGAACTGGCACCGGCCGAGCTCGATCGGATGTTGGGCGCCGTGGCGGCCGGCGGCATCGTCGATGTCCCGTTGAACCATCAGATGGTCAAGGCGCAGCTGGTGCGGTTCGAACATCCGGTGTTGATCACGAGCGCGGCCACCGGCGAACTTGTCTCCGCAGATTCGGCCGTCATCGCCTTGGGCACCCGATCGTCGACAAAGTTGTTGTGGGTGATGGTCGGTGCGTCGGTGCTGATCTCGGTGGTGACGATGATCGGTGCGGCGGTAGCGATCACGCTCGTTGTCCGACGGACGACCCGTCCGCTGAGCACGCTGACCGATCTGGTGGCCACGCTCGGAGAGCGTCCTCCGACCGGTGCCATGCGCCGGGTCCGTCAGAGTGCGGGCAAGTACCGGGAGTCGGCGACGTTGACCAACGCCATTGCCGCTCTGGTGGATCGGCGGGCCAGGACGGAGACCGAGCTGCGGGACTTCATCGCCAATGCCTCCCATGAATTGCGGACGCCGCTGACGAAAATTCAGGGCTGGTCCGAGCTGCACTTCCAGCGCCCATCCCAGATCGAGCACACCGAACGAGCCATGCGCAGCATCGTCGAGGAATGCGACCGGATGCGCAGCCTGCTGGACCAGTTGACGTTGCTGGCCCGCGTCGAAGCGCCCCAACAGCTGCCGACCGAGCATGTTGAGGTGTGCGCGCTATGCGCAGTCATCGCCGAGGATGTCGCCGTCATCGCGCCGGACCGCACGGTCACCACCGCCATTCCCGACGAAGAGCTCTTCGTGTCCGCCCACGCCGACCGACTGGCGCAGGTACTGCGCAACATCGTGAGTAACAGCCTGGCACACGGCGGCCCGGCCGCCGATATCCAGATCACCGTCGAGGCTGACCCGGACACGGTGCGCATGGTGCTCGCCGACAACGGTGACGGTATCCCGGCCGGCGATCGCGAACGCGTTTTCGAACGGTTCTTCACCAGCGCCGACGGTGGCGTGGCGGGCAGCGGACTCGGCTTGGCCATCGTGCACGCGATCGTCACCGGCTACGGGGGTTCGGTGGTGCTGCAATCCGAGCCGGGCTGTGGGACGCAGGTGACGGTGACGCTGCCCCGCGTCGGCGCGGCACCGACGTCGTGACCATCGACAGGTATTCGTCAACAAGCCTTCCAGTCATCCTCAGATCGAAGCAGTCCACTGATCGGTGGACGATGCAGTTTCCTGGGTGACCCGCCCGCGCTGCGTTCGCCGCACCGCCAAAGGAGGCTGAAAGTGTCGTTCGTACTGTATCGATCCGCGATGGCCACGGGGCTGGCCGCCGCCCTGCTGGCCGGCGTCGGCGTCAGCGCACCAACGGCGCTCTCAGAGCCCGACAGCGCACCGGCGGCGCCGGCGTTGGAGCCGTTCAGCATCGAGAAGGTCATCGAGTTCCAGTTGCCCGACGGCGTGCGGGCACACACCGCAGACCTCAGTCCCGATGCGGAGCATCTGTTGGTCGAAGTGGTGGTGGACGGCAAGACCCAACTGGGGGTCACCGACCTGGAGGGTGCCGGCTACCAGTGCATCTCCTGCGGTGCGGCCACCAATGTCACCAAGGTCCTGGCACTGGCGGACAGCAAACGCATCTGGTTCGCCGACACCTCCGGCCAGCAGTCCACCGACGACCCCGGCAGCGGTGGAACGGGCAGCATCAATTACTCACTTCTGGAGTGCGCGCCGTCGATCTACGACTGCCAGGAGAAGACCGCCACCAAGGTCAAGTTCCCGTCCGACAAGCGCAACCTTCCGGCGCAGAACCGCGAGGCCAAGCCCGATCCGCATGGCGAATACGTCTCGTGGAACGAGGTCTCGGCGGTCGAAGGCACCCGGATGAGTATCGCCAAGTTGACCAAGACCGCCAAGGGCTACGAGTTGACCGAGCAGCGCGTCTTCAGCCCGGTATGGGCCAAAAAGTCTGACTACGCTGCGGATCTCGCGAATGCGATGCGCTTCTATGAGGGCGCGAGTTGGCATGAAGGCGGGCGAATCCTGAAGTACCAGACGACCTCGACCGGCCTCAACTACGACATCTACCTGATGGACACCGCGACCGGCGAGCGTCGACAGCTCACCACCGACCTCGACTACAACGAGGCCGCCGATGTGGCGCCCGACGGAAAGAGTGTGTACTTCACCTCGGCACGTGGACTCGATCGGATGGACGTCTTCACCGCTCTGCAGCGCCCGTCCTTGATCGACAGCGGGGCGTTCGGTCAGATCGGCCGGGTGAGTCTGTGGAACAACCGCCGGTGCATGAATGAGCCGTGGCTGATGTCGATGGACCCGGGTCAACAGCTCGGGGGCTACTCGGGGCAGCCCATCGTGATCGACGCGGATTGGACCATCCGGGGCTGGAGTTGGTTTCCCGATTCGACCCGAGCGGTCATCAACGAACAGCAGCGCCCGGCCGGCGCGGACGGGCCCGGAGCCCCCGAAACACCCTGGCGCACCAGCATCATCAGCTTCGGAACCCGCAAGCCGACGCAGCCCCTGGCGCCGGTGCACCAGGACCCGGAAGCGATCGCCACATGGTCGGTCCCGGTCAAGGACTTCAACCCGATGATGGGACGGCAAGTTGCCCTGCGGGTCTTGAAGGGTAAGCACTCCGGTACGGCCACTGTTCAGTACCTCGGCGCCTACGCCATCGGCTCCTACTCGGTGGTCTACAAGAACTATTCCGATGACGGGAAGTCCTTCCTCGACGGAACCGAGAAGATCGTGATCCCGATCGCCACGTCGGGAGCCGAGTGGTCGGCCAATCTCAAGGGCCGCGGCGAGCAGTCCGGATACCTCAAGGGAACGATCAAAGTCGGTTCACAGAACAAGTTCTCGGGCGATGTGTCCGCTGAGGTCAACGGGAGGAAGTACACCGGCGTCCCGACGCAGTCCGATTGCCCCACCATCGACAAGCCGGTGTTGAAGATCGCCGCGGTCGATGGCGGAATTCGGGTCACCGCCGAACTTCCCGAGGATGACACCGCCCGTCCGGTGCGGGGTGTCAAGGTCACGGCGGGCGCCTCGAGTGCCACCACCGATGATCGCGGATTCGCCGAGATCGATGCGCCGGCCGGCACCACCGTCGAGGCCAGTGCCGGTGGATTCCAGAGTGCGACAGAGCGCATCGCGGCGTCCTGAGCCGGTCGTGAATCATGAAACCTCTGGCGGCACTGTTGACCGCTCTACTGGTGCTGACGGCACCCGGCGCTGCGGTCGCCACCCCCGGGCCGACCGATGCCCAGGACGTCACCCGTCTCGTGCACGCGGTGGCCACGGCCGAGCAGCAGCTGAACGACCAGCAATTGCTGATGGGTGGCGAGCGGGAAAAGGTGAACCGGGCCGTGGTCGGCGCGCAGCAGGCCCTCGTGGAGGCACGCACCGCGCAGCGCGCAGAAGACGCAGCCGGCACCGCGTCGATGGCGGCGCATCGGCAGCTCGAACGAGCTCAGGATGAGTTCGACGACTTCGCTGCGGCGGCCTATATGAACGGCCCGTCCGCTGCTGGACTGCTGGGCGGCGATCCTGAAGAGGTCATCGAGAATGCTGTTCAGATGCAGGCGATCTCGCTTCGGCAGCGGGCCGCTACCGGGGCGCTGGCGGCGGCGCAGCAGGTACGCGAGGATGAGCATCGCCGCGCCCGTGAGACGGCGGCGCGCGCCCAACGTGCGGTCGCGGTGGCGGCTGACCGTCGAGATGAGGCGGTGCGCTCGCTGGCGGATGCGCAACGGACGCTGGAGGATCGCCGGCGCGCGGTTGCCCAGCTGGTCGCCGAACGCGACGCGGCGCAGGCCGCGTTGGATGCAGCCGTCGGTGCAGCCGGCGCGGCCGTGCCCGGATCGCAGGGAGCCCAGATCACCTCGGCGGTGCGTGAGCCCGCCGAGGTGATAGCGCGGTTGATGTCGGTCGCCGAGGAGTCGGTGCGCGAGACCAGCGCGATGGGCAGGGCGTTTCTGGCCCAGCTCGGCCAGGTGATGCCGCTGGAGAGCGCGCGCACCGGCATGAGCTACGGGCAACTTCCCACCGGTGTGGGTAGGCGTGCCAGCGAAGTGGTGATTGCCCGCGCGCTTTCGCAGCGCGGCATCGCCTATTCCTGGGGTGGTGGAGGTGCATCCGGTCCGACCCGGGGCATCGATGGCGGCGAACACATCGTCGGTTTCGACTGTTCGGGACTGATGATGTACGCGTTTGCCGGAGTCGGGATCGCGCTGCCGCACTATTCGGGCTCGCAGTATGAGATGGGCGTCCGGGTCCCGGTGGCGCAGATGCGCCGTGGCGACGTGCTCTTCTACGGGGAGAACGGGGGACAGCACGTCGCGCTGTACCTGGGTGACAACCTGATGGTGGAGGCTCCCAACGCGGGGTCGGTCGTGCGGGTCTCACCGGTGCGGCACGCCGGGATGACGCCCCACGCCGTGCGCTATATCGATTTCTGAGCCGTTCGACCCAATTGGCAGTTGTGCAAATTCCTTGCGGAGCGTGTGGCCGCTCAGTAACCTCCGAGATGAAACATGCGTATCGGAATGTATGTAACAGTTGCAGTCGTGTCTACCTGGAGGTTTTCTCGTGTTCAAAGGTTCTGAAGCCGGTTCCGCCGATGCCGTCGCCCACACCGAGCCCGGCCTGGCGCCCTGGGTGGACCGGGCGGCACATGCCGGCAAGTACGGGTCGGTGACGCTGGCGGCGGCCGCTGTGCTCGCGTTCGGGCCGGCTGGCGGTCTGGCGTATGCCGACTCGCTGGATGCCGACACCGACACCTCGACCAGCTCGCCGTCGTCGAAAGCGGGAACTGGCGGCGCGGCCGCACCCGCGGAGGCCGACGACACCGACGGCGACGACGCCAGCGACAGCGAGGACACCGACACCGACGACACCGGCATCGAGGACACCGACAGCGACGACACCGACAGCGACGACACCGAGGACGCCGACGACAGCGACGACACCAACGACGTCGACACCGACGACGGCGATGCCGACGAGACCGACGGTCCGTCCGGTTCGCCGAACATCGACCACGACGCCACCGGCGCCGACCGTTCGGATCGCGAACCGGAGCTCGTGGAGAGCACCACGGAACTCACCGACGGTGGCGTTACCGCGCCGCCACGGCAGCCCGCGTCCGAAATCGGCACTCTGCCGACCATCCCCGTGACACCGGTGCCCGTGGAGTACCCCGTGCAGAGCGTGTACCACGAGGATGCCGCCGCGGTCGGGGCGCCCGAGGTCGAGTCGGGTGCCGGGCAGCCGAGGTTGGTTGCCGTGGCCGCGTCCGTGGATAGCCCGTTGCTGGACACCCGGCCCGCCGGCGCGCCGGCCGAACCTCCCTTCGTGGCAGCACTTCTGGAGTGGGTGCGCCGGTCGTTCTTCAATCAGTCGCCGGAGTTCCGCGATGATCCCACCACCGTGCAGGGCACCTACGGGGTGGTCACCGGTCAGATCGGCGCGGTGGACCCCGAAGGCGATCGCATCTTCTACAAGGTCGTCAAGGGTCCACAGCACGGCACCGTCACCATCGATCCGCAGACCGGGACCTTCACCTACACACCGGATCTGGACTTTGCCCAGGCAGGCGGGACCGACACGTTCGTGGTCCGGGTCACCGACAATATCTTCAGTTTGCGTGACCTCGTCAGGCGAGACCACGGCAATCCCAGGGCGGGGATCTCGTTGCACGTCGAGAGCATTCTGCCCAGCGGTGAACGCTTCATCGTTCCACTGCCCGATGACATCCTGCAGCCGCAGAATGCGGTCTTCACCGCGGATGGAACGGGTCTTGTCTTCCGTGCCACGCCCCAAGGCGGTACCCGGTCGGAGATCTACCGAGTGAATCTGGACGGCACGGGCCTGGCCTGCCTCACCCTGGGACTGGCCCCGGAGGTCACCGTCAACTTGTCCAAGCCGTTTGTGTTCGACGATGGCAACCGGGTGCTGTTGAGCGCGGGCACACAGTCGGACACCGGCGGAGAGACCGCGGAGCACTACATCCTGGAATGTGCCGGCGGGGTCAGTTCCTGCGGCGTCGGCTCGGCGCTGCTGAAGATCAACGTGCCGACCGCGGTCGCACCGGGTGTGACCGTGGTACAGAAGCAGCGTGAGTTGAGGGTGGCACCCGACGGCGAGCACGTCGGCTTCACCCAGCTGCTGGCGGCCGGACCGGCCACCCAACTGGTCGCCTCGGTCGGTACCCTCCAGCGCACCGAAACGGGATATGACGTCGTGGACGCGCGGGCGGTGTATGTCGGGGGTGAGCTGAAGAATTTCACCCAGGACGGTTCGGGTGTCATCGTCACCGACTTCTCCGGCAAGTACGAGGCCGGCAATGCCGACAACGTGCTGGTGGATCTGCGCACCGGTCAGGTGTCCCGACTCACCGCCAACCTCGACTACGACGAATCGGTGGACATGTCGCCCAACGGTGAATGGCTGGCCGTGGGAAGCTCGCGCACCAAGGACTATCTGACTCCGATGTCGCAGATCGTGCGGCCCACCTTCGTCCCGGCCTATGTCGTCTTCCCGACATTCCAGGCAAAGAAGGGCACGCTCAACGAGGCCTGGGTGGTGTCGCGCGAGGACGAGTTGAATCGGGAGAACGGCCTGTTCCTCGGCGATCCCACCGGTGCGTACAACTCTGTGCCCGTGGCGAACTGGAGTCCCGACGGGACCAGCGTCGCGTTCTGGGAACGGAGCACCACCGACCCGACCGACACACGGCTGGTCGTGGCCGAGTTGCGAAATATCGACGGCGGCACCATGCCCGCGGGCAACGCGACTCCCGATACCTCGTCGTGGGCTCCGGCGCTGGCGACCGTGGTCCCCAAGGCGACGCCATTAGAGCCGGCACGCGAGGGTCGCGTGGGCGGCCGGGCCGAGGTCACCACCACCAAGGTCGGCAATATCACCACGACCACGGTCACCTACGTCGACTTCGAGGACGAGGCAGGAATGATCCTCAACGGAACGGAAACGACCACCAACAATCCGAGCCTCACCAACATCACCTACACCGCGAACATCGTCGTCAGCGGCGCTGACGGCAGCGACCGCGGCTATCTGCGGGCGAGCAACGTCACGATCGCCAACCAGCTGTCCATGACCGGCACGATCGAATCCTCTTTGGACGGTAACCATCTCACGATGGGGACGCCCGCCTGATTGGCGCTTGATTAGATACAAACCAGACGGTATGTTTTAGGTACCGGAGAGAAAGCGAGAATCATGCCCAGAAAGACCTACGTCATCGGTGTCGGGATGACGAAGTTTGAGAAGCCTGGCGCGATCGAGGGCTGGGACTACCCCGACATGGCCCGCGAATCGGGCACCAAGGCGCTGGCCGATGCCGGCATCGACTACCGCGAGATCCAGGAGGCCTATGTCGGTTACGTGTACGGCGAGTCCACCTCGGGGCAGCGGGCGGTCTACGAGCTGGGGCTGACCGGCATTCCGATTGTCAACGTGAACAACAACTGTTCCACCGGCTCCACCGCGCTCTACCTGGCGGCGCGCGCGGTTCGCAGCGGACTCGCCGAGTGTGCGTTGGCTCTCGGGTTCGAGAAGATGCAGCCCGGATCGCTCGGGTCGACCTACGACGATCGCGAACAGCCGATGGCCAAGCACTTCTTGGCGCTCGCCGAGATATCCGAGGTGCTCTTCCCGCCGGCACCCTGGATGTTCGGCGCCGCGGGACGCGAGCACATGCAGCAATACGGTTCGACCGCAGAACATTTCGCAAAGATCGGGTACAAGAACCACAAACACTCGGTCAACAATCCGTACGCGCAGTTCCAGGACGAATACAGTCTGGACGACATCCTGGCGTCGCGGATGATCTACGACCCGCTGACCAAGCTGCAGTGCTCGCCGACATCCGACGGGTCCGGGGCTGCGATCCTGGCCAGTGAGGACTTCGTCGACAAGCATGGATTGGCCGACCAGGCCGTGGAGATCGTCGGCCAGGCGATGACCACCGACTTCGAGAACAGTTTCGACGGAAGCTGCAAGGCGCTCATCGGATACCATATGAATGTTGCTGCCGCGCAACAGGTTTACGACCAGTCCGGGCTCGGTCCCGAGGATTTCCAGGTCATCGAGTTGCACGACTGCTTTTCCGCCAACGAACTGTTGCTCTATGAAGCCCTCGGCCTCTGCCCCGAAGGCGAGGCGGCGAAGCTCATCGACAACGGTGACACCACCTACGGCGGTCGCTGGGTCGTCAACCCGTCCGGTGGCTTGATCTCGAAGGGTCATCCGCTCGGTGCGACAGGTCTGGCCCAGTGTGCCGAACTGACCTGGCAGCTGCGCGGCACCGCGGACAAGCGTCAGGTGGACAACGTGACCGCCGCGCTGCAACACAACATCGGGCTCGGCGGCGCCGCCGTCGTCACCGCCTATCGGCGCGCACAGCGCTGATCGTCCAAACACGCAAAAGGAGAACACCAATGGGACATATCGAAGCAACTCGCGAGCTGACCGCCGGACCCGGCGATCTGTGGGCGACCGTGGCGGACCCGCAGACCTGGGACAAGTGGTTCACCGTGCACGACAAGTGGCTGGACGAACCGCCCAGCACGCTCACCGCCGGCGTGAAACTCAGCGCCAAGATCGTCATGCTGGGCATGGCCAACAAGATCGACTGGACCGTCGAAGAGGTCGAAGCGCCCGGGCGCCTCGTGCTCAGTGGAACCGGAATGGCGGGCGTCAAGGCGCGATTCACCTTCACCATCGAGCCGGCCGGCAACGGTTCTCGATTCACCGTCGCCGGTGACTTCGAGGGAGCGCTGGTCAAGGGGGCACTGGCCAAGGCGGTCGAGAAGGACGGTGTCAAGCAGCTCGACAAGAGTCTGGACGCTCTGGACGCACTGGCTCGGGCGTCGGCATGACGGTGACCAACAACGTGACCAGCGATCCGGAGCTCGTCTTCGATGACAGCGGGCTGAACACCTGGACCGACGAGGAGCGCTTCGAGGTCACCGGGGACCGCCTCGCGGAGTACGCCGCTGCCACCAACGATCCGATCGCCGCGCACCGGGCGGGGCACATTGCGCCTCCGGTGTTCGCCATCGTGCCGGTGTTCGAGGCGCTGCTGGTGCCGGCGGTCGATGTGCTGCCCGTCGAGTTGATTCCCAGGGTGGTGCACGGCGAACAGGATTTCCACTTCCATCGGCCGATCAAACCCGGTGACCGGCTGGTCTCGCGCGGCAAGATGATCGGTTACGAAGGTCTCGAGAACGGGACCCGGGCGGCGATCTACCTCGAATGCCGCACCGAGGACGGGGAATTGGTCAACGAGCAGTATGTGACGACCTTCGTGCGTGGATTCGACGCGGGCAAGGCGGTCGGTGAACTGAGCCCCAGTCACCGCTTCGACGACGCACTACGTGCCCACCCACCCGTCGCCACCGTGACCCAGCATGTCGACGACGATCAGACCTTCCGCTACAGCCCGGCCGCGGGTGACCCGATGCCGATCCACCTCGACGAAGAGGTGGCCCGCGACGCCGGCCTGCCCGGCATCATCGCGCACGGGCTGTGCACGATGGCCTTCACGTCGTGGGCCGTGCTGACCGAGGTGGCCGGCTCAGACGTGCACCGGCTCAAGAGATTCGCCGTGCGCTTCTCGAAGATGGTGCTACCCGGCGACGACCTGACCACCACCATCTGGCGGAAATCCGGCGCCGATGGCATCACCAGCTACGCATTCGAAACCGCACGCGGAGCCGACCTCGTCATCACCGACGGGTTGGCCGAGATCGCCGAGGAGGCATAACACATGGGAGCATTGGAAGGGCGGGTCGCCGTCATCACCGGCGCCGGCCGCGGAATCGGCCGCGAGCATGCCCTGCTGTTCGCGGCGGAGGGCGCCAGTGTGGTCGTCAACGACCTGGGCGGAAGCAATACCGGAGATGGCACCGACGCCGGGCCCGCGCACGACGTGGTGGCCGAGATCAGGGCGGCCGGGGGCGCGGCGGTGGCCCACACCGACAGCGTTGCCAGCTGGAGCGGTGCGCACTCTCTGGTGCAGCAGGCGGTCGAGGAGTTCGGCCGCCTGGACATCGTGGTGAACAACGCCGGCATCCTGCGTGACGGTTTCATCCCGACGATGGAGGAGTCCGACTGGGATGCCGTGATCGCGGTGCACCTCAAGGGCCATTTCTCGGTGTTGCGCCACGCCGCGGCGTACTGGAAGGCGCAGTCCAAGGCCGGGGACCAGCCCAACGCCGCGGTGATCAACACCGCCTCGGGCTCCGGCACCACCATTCCCAACGCGGGACAGTGCAACTACGGGTCGGCCAAGGCCGCGATCGCCGCACTGACGCTGGTCGCCGCCGAGGAACTGGAGCGGTACGGCGTGCGCGTGAATGCCATCGCCCCGATCGCGCGCACCAGGCTGACGCTGGCCACACCCGGCATGGGTGCCTTGATGGCCGAACCCGAGGACGGCGGGGTCGATCTGTTCAGTCCGGCGAACATCTCCCCGCTGGTCGCCTATCTGGCGACCGAGAAATGCCCGGTCACCGGGCAGGTGTACGCCGTGCAGGGCGGCGCCATCTCCCAACTGCGCGGCTGGCACGATGTCGACACGATCGAGACCGACGGTCTGTGGCAGATCGACGACATTGCCGGCAGGCTGCCGTCATGATCGAGTGGTCCGACACCGATCTCATCATGCGAGACACGGTGCGCGAATTCATCGCCAAGGAGATCCGCCCACATCTGGACGGTTTGGAGACCGGCGAGTTGTCGCCGTACCCGTTCGCGCGCAAGCTTTTCAGTGAGTTCGGCCTGGACGCCATGGCCGCCGACGCGGTGAAGTCGATGCTGGACCGGCAGCGGGCCAAAGAGTCCGCGGCGGGCTCGGCAGAGCCACGGCAGGAGAAGTCGAAGCCCTCCGGTGGGGGACTGGGCGATATCGGCGCACAGGCGTCGATGGCCGCGGTGATGGTGGTCGAGTTGGCCGCGGTGAGCATCGGTCTGCTGAGTACCATCGGGGTCAGCCTGGGGCTGGGGGCGTCGACCATCATGAGCCGGGGCACGCTGGCCCAGAAGGAACGCTGGCTTCCCGAGTTGATGTCGCTGGAGAAGATCGCCGCATGGGCGATCACCGAACCGGATGCGGGGTCGGATGCCTTCGGCGGCATGAAGACCTACGTCAAACGCGCGGGTGACGGCAGCGGCGACTACATCCTCAACGGACAGAAGACGTTCATCACCAACGGTCCCGATGCCGACGTCCTGGTGGTCTACGCCAAGCTGGACGATGGCACCGACGTCGACCGCCGGGACCGCCCGGTCCTCACATTCGTGCTGGATTCGGGCATGCCGGGCCTCACCCAGGGCCGGGCGTTCAAAAAGATGGGCATGATGTCCTCGCCGACCGGAGAACTGTTCTTCGACAACGTCCGGCTCTCGCCAGACCGGTTGCTCGGTGAGACCGAAAGCCACGCCAGCGGCGACGGGCGCGACAGTGCCCGGGCGAATTTCGCCGCTGAACGGGTGGGCATTGCGTTGATGTCACTCGGAATCATCAACGAGTGCCATCGGCTCAGCCTGGACTATGCGCGAACCCGTGTACTCTGGGGTACCCCGATCTCGGCCTTCCAACTGATCCAGCTCAAGTTGGCGAAGATGGAGGTTGCCCGGATGAACGTGCAGAACATGGTGTTCCAGACGCTGGCGCGGCTGAAGGCGGGTTCGCTTCCGTCGCTGGCCGAGGCATCGGCGATCAAGCTGTACTCCTCGGAGGCCGCCACCGAGGTCGCCATGGAGGCCGTGCAACTGTTCGGCGGCAACGGCTATATGGCCGAATACCGTGTCGAGCAGCTTGCCCGCGATGCCAAGTCGTTGATGATCTATGCCGGCAGTAACGAGGTGCAGGTCACGCATATCGCGAAGGGCCTGCTCGCGGGATGATCGCGGAGTGTCCGGCCACCTTCAACGGTGTCGACACCCGCGTGCTATCGGTGCCGGGGGACGGCGCTGCGGTGGTGCTGTTACACGGTTACGCCGACAGCGCCGACACCTGGCGCGCAGTGCTCGCGTGCCTGGGTGAACAAGGGCGGCGCGCCGTCGCGGTGGATCTGCCCGGCTTCGGCCGGGCAGGCCCACGCGACCCGGGGCCACTGCTACCGCAGTTCGATGCCTTCGTCGATTCGCTTCTCGAGGAGACGGGTCCCGCACTGCTGGTGGGCAATTCGCTCGGGGCCGCGACCGCGGTCCGGGCGGCCGATCGGCGACCCCAGCTGGTTCGGGGTCTGGTGGCGATCGACGACCCGGTCAATGCCCGGCATTGGCTTGCGCGGCTTGCCCGCTACGGTGACATCCCGGCGCGGGTATGGCAGGAAGTGGCCCGTGTGCCGGTGCCATCCAGGGTGCTGCAATGGGTTGCGGCGCGCGCACTTCGGCAGGTGCTCTACGGTCCCGGGGCCACCTCGGACCCCGAGGTGCTGGCGTATTGGACCCAGCTGTTGGCCAGCGGATCCGAACTCGCTCACCTGGGGCGGTATGCCCTGCAATATGCCCGCGAAACCACAGCGGGGCATCAGGGTGTGTGCGTCAGCTGCCCCACGGTGGTGGTGCACGGAGCAAAGGATCGAATCATCCCTGTGCACGCCAGCAGACGACTACATCGACAGATTCCCGGCAGTGAGCTGGTGATATTGCCCCGCTCCGGACACTGCCCACAACTCGACGATCCCGAGACGGTGGCACGGCTGGTAGTCGGTTTGGAAGGTGTGAGGTGAAGAATCTTCTCCAGATCGTGTCCACTGCAACCGATCTCGGCGCGGCGGCGTTGGTGCTGCTACGCCGCGGACTGATGGATCCGCACCGGCCGGTGCAGGCGCTGCGTGCGTCGCGTTGGATGCGGCAGTACGGCGCGTTCGCCGGGCTGATACGGCACAGCGCCGCCCGGTACGGATCGGCGCCGGCACTGACCGACGAGCACGGAACCCTGACGTTCGCCGAACTGGAACGCCAATCGAATGCGCTGGCGCACGGGCTGTCTGCGCACGGCGTCGGACCCGGCGCGGTGATCGGGGTCCTCGCGCGTAACCACCGTGGATTGCTGTTGACGTTGTTCGCGGCAGGCCACACCGGGGCGCGGGTGGTCCTGTTGAACACCGGGTTCGCCGCTCCGCAGCTGGCCGACGTGTGTCGTCGGGAACGCGTCACCACCGTGATCGCCGACGAGGAGTTCACCGATCTGCTCGACGTCCTGGAACCGCGCGTGCTGCGCGTCCTCGGCTGGTCCGAGCGGGATTGTGGGCGACTGAGTTTGACGGCGATAGCCGCCGGCCAGCCCACGGACCCGCTGCCGGCGCCGGAGACGGTCGGTGCCATCGTGCTGCTCACCAGCGGGACCACCGGAACCCCCAAGGGTGCACCGCGCAACAGGGTCAGCCCGCTGCAGTCGGCTCAGTTGATCGACCGCATCCCGTGGCCCGCGCACGCGAGCTACTACGTGGCCGCTCCCATGTTCCACGCGACCGGATTGGCGACCTGCACCATGGGACTCGCGCTGGGCAGCCGGGTCATCCTGGCGCGCAGATTCGATCCTGTCGCGGCACTGGTCGCGATCGAACGACACCGGGTGCAGGCACTGATCGTGGTGCCCACCATGCTGACCCGCATCCTGGACCTCGGGCCAGATGTGCTGGCACGTTACGACACATCCTCGCTGCGGGTGGTGTTCGCCGCCGGCTCGGCGCTCTCTCCCGAGCTGTGCCGGCGGACGGCGGACGCCTTCGGTGACGTGCTGTACAACCTGTACGGCTCGACCGAGGTTGCGGTCGCGGCAGTGGCCACCCCCGAGGATCTGCGCGCGGCCCCGGGTACGGTGGGCCGGCCGCCGCTGGGGTGCACGATGGCCGCCTATGACGAGCGCCGCCGCAGGATCACCGAACCCGGTCGCACCGGCACGCTCTTCGTGTCCAGCGGGTTGAGCTTCCAGGGATACACCGACGGCGGGCAGAAAGAGTCGGTCGACGGATTGTTGTCCACGGGCGACACCGGTCATTTCGACGAAAGCGGCTTGTGGTTCGTCGACGGCCGCGATGACGACATGATCGTCTCCGGCGGCGAGAACGTCTTCCCGCTGGAGGTCGAGAACCTGCTCGCCGAGCACCCCGATGTGCTGGAGGCCGCCGTCGTCGGGGTCGGCGATGCGGAGTTCGGACAGCGGCTGCGCGCCTTCGTCGTTCGCAGCAGCGAGACCCTCGAATCCGACGATGTCCGGGCGTTCGTGCGATCCCAGTTGGCCCGCCACAAAGTCCCCCGCGATGTCGTCTTCATCGATCAGTTGCCGCGCAATGAAACCGGAAAGGTCCTGAAGAAGGTCCTGCAGGAGGAGTGCTCATGACCAGGATCCCGACAATGTCAGGTCGGGTGGTGGCCATCACCGGCGCCGCCCGGGGCATCGGCCGCGCCACCGGTGAGGCCTTTGCCCGCGCCGGGGCCCGGGTGGCGCTCGGGGATGTCGACGAGGCCCTGGTGGAGAAGACGGCGGCAGAACTTGCCGAGATCACCGGCGGGGTGGTCTGCGGACTGCGGCTCGATGTCACCGAGCCGACGACCTTCGCCGGCTTTCTGGACGAGACCGAAAGCCGGTTCGGGTCGCTGGACGTCCTGGTGAACAACGCCGGGATCATGCCGACGGGGGTCTTCGTCGAGGAATCCGACGAGATGACCGACCGGATCGTCGCCGTCAACCTGCGCGGTGTCCTGTACGGCTCAAAACTCGCCGCGGCGCGGATGCGCAATCGGGGCGGCCACATCGTCAACATCGCCTCCCTGGCGGGGGCGAGCGCCTTCCCGGGTTTGGCGACCTACTGCGCCACCAAGCACGCCGTGGTCGGTTTCACCGAAGCGCTGCACCTGGAACTGGCGGCCGAGGGTATCGGGGTCACCGCCGTGTTGCCGGGTGTGGTGCGCACCGAACTGTCGGCGGGCCACTCCGTGCCGGCCTGGGTTCGGCCGATCTCGGAGGTCGAACCTGCCGATGTGGCCGCGGCGATCGTCGCGGCCGTCCGCAGCGGTCGCCCGGTGGTGTCGGTGCCGCGCCAGCTCGGCGCGCTGGTCACCGTCGCGAATGCGTTGCCGGACCGCGTCCGGCACCGGATCATGCGCGCGACGCACTTCGACACGGCCTTCAGCGTCGTCGATGCGCAGTCTCGCGCGCAGTACCACCGCAGGCTGCAGGGATGAGCGCGGAGCACGACCCGAGAACCGGTACGAATGTCCCATATTCGGCCGGCTGTGGAACGCAAACCCCCTTATCAGGTTGCCGTCAGTTTCCGGCGGGTTTTATTAGCCAAATCCCAGGTTTTCGGCGAACTTTTGCCCAACGGCACGCGTTGGAACAGATATGAGCGCACATGCACCGGTTTGCGACCACCCGCTGTTCAACTACCAGCCCGCGTGGGCCAAGAACCGCGCCGCGACCGTCGGACACGTGACCCGTCACGCCACCCTGGCGGTCACGCCGGCGGCGCTGTGGTCGGTGCTCGCCGATCCGCGCACCTGGGCGGACTGGCTCACGGTGCACCAGCGCTGGGTGGCCGAGCCGCGCACACGTTTCGTGCCCGGCGCCCGGATGACCGCTGAGACGGTGATGCTCGGGGTGTCCAATATCGTCGAGTGGACGGTCGAATCGGCGATCGCGCCCGGGACGCTGGTGCTGATCGGCGCCGGCGAGTCCGGCATGCGGACGCGCCTGACGTTCTGGATCAGCCCGGCGCAGGAGGGGTCGCGGCTCACCGTCACCTCCGAGGTGGCCGGCGAGTTGCTGAGCGACGCCATCGTCGGAGCGATCGAGCAGGACGGTGCCGAGCAGCTCGACCGCAGCATCGCGTTGCTCGAAGACCTCGCGATCGTCGTGCCCGAGTCCGCCAACCGTCCGTCGCTGCGGCTCGTGCACTCGGCGTCCGACGCCGCCGAGGCGTCCCGGCTCACCGACGGTACGCACCTGAAGATGGTGCGTTAGACCACCCAGATCGCTTCCGCGGCAGGGCTTCCCAAGTCCACCGTGGTGACCGTCCCGTCCTCGTGAACCGCGCTGTGCACGGCCACCGAGATCATCCCGGCGAAATCCCGCCGCGCCACCACCTGCAGCCGGGAGTCCAACGCGATCCCGACGCTGTCGAAATAGCGCAGCATCTCGGGGTCGGCGTCCGAGATCCGGGCCACGGTGCCGTTCTCGCCGTCGGCGCAGACCGACAGCTGCCGTGCCGGCGGCGTGGGCACCCGCCCGTCGGGTGCCGGAATGGGATCGCCGTGCGGGTCGCGGGTGGGGTACCCGAGCTTGGCGTCGATCCGATCCAGCATCCGGTCGGATACCGCGTGTTCGAGGATCTCGGCCTCGTCGTGCACCTCGTCCCAGCCGTAACCGAGCTCGCGCACCAGGAATGTCTCCATCAGCCGGTGGCGGCGCACCATCGCCAGGGCGGCCTGCCGGCCCGCCTCGGTGAGGGTGACCGCGCCGTACTTCGCGTGATCGACCAGGCCCTGGTCGGCCAGCTTGCGGATGGACTCCGAGGCGGTACTCGCCGACACGCCGATGCGCTCGGCCAGGAGCTTCGTGCTGACCTTGTCCGGCGACCACTCCTGGGCCGTCCAGATCACTTTCAGGTAGTCCTGAGCAACCGTCGTCAAGTCCTGCGGGTTGCCGTTGGAGTCCACGGCTACCGAGTTTAGGCAATCTTTGCCTGATCCGGGTATCCAGAGCAGACGGCGCCGCTCGCGCGCCGTAGGCTTGCGGTCGTGCAGCGGTGGCGGGGCCGGGACGACATCCCCACAGACTGGGGCCGATGTGTCCTGACGATCGGCGTGTTCGACGGTGTGCACCGCGGGCATGCCGAGCTGATCAGTCATGCCGTGAAGTCCGGGCGATCGCGCGGAGTTCCCACGGTGCTGATGACCTTTGACCCGCATCCCATGGAAGTGGTGTTCCCGGGCAGCCATCCCGCGCAGCTCACCACCCTGACCCGCCGTGCCGAACTCGTCGAGGAAACCGGTATCGACGTCTTCCTGGTGATGCCGTTCACCGCCGACTTCATGAAGCTCACCCCCGAGCGCTATATCCACGAGCTGCTGGTCGAGAGCCTGCACGTGGTGGAGGTGGTGGTGGGGGAGAACTTCACCTTCGGCCGCAAGGCCGCCGGCAATGTGAATCTGCTGCGTAAGGCCGGCGAGCGGTTCGGGTTCGCCGTGGAAGGAATGACGCTGGTGTCCGAGGAGTTCGCCCGCGATGAGACCGTCACCTTCTCCTCGACCTACATCCGGTCCTGCGTGGATGCCGGCGACGTGGTCGCGGCCGCGGAGGCGCTGGGCCGGCCGCATCGGGTGGAAGGCGTCGTGGTGCGCGGTGACGGCAGGGGCCGGGTCCTCGGTTTCCCGACCGCCAACGTGGCACCGCCCATGCATTCGGCGATCCCCGCCGACGGGGTGTACGCGGCCTGGTTCACGGTGCTCGGGCACGGACCGGTGGTCGGCTCCGTAACCCCCGGTGAGCGCTATCAGGCCGCCGTGTCGGTGGGCACCAACCCGACATTCTCCGGACGCACCCGGACCGTCGAGGCCTTCGTGCTCGACGCCGAGGCCGATCTGTACGGCCAACATGTCGCCGTCGACTTCGTGGCGCGCATCCGCGGGCAGGAGAAGTTCGACTCGGTCGACGACCTGGTGGTGGCGATGGGGGCCGACACCGAGCGGGCCCGCACGATTCTCGGTTCGCACTGATGCCCTGCTAGTATCTGCTCCCGACCCAGCGCGCGCTGCAGTTCGCGGCGGCCGTGCTTTCGATAACCTTCGCGGACCTATTGTGATGGAGTTGTTTCGTGGCGCTCACAGCCGAACAGAAAAAAGAGATCCTCGGCCAGTACGGCCTGCATGACACCGATACCGGTTCGCCGGAGGCGCAGGTCGCCCTGCTGACCAAGCGGATCTCGGATCTCACCGAACACCTCAAGCTGCACAAGCACGATCACCACTCGCGGCGGGGGCTGCTGCTGTTGGTCGGTCGTCGGCGCCGGTTGCTCAAGTACGTCGCCCAGGTCGACGTCGAGCGTTACCGGTCGCTGATCGAGCGCCTCGGCCTGCGTCGCTGACACTGCGACTGGCGGCGTTGCTTGCCGCGAGCGTTCTCACGGGGGGACTCACCGGTTGTTCGTCGGCCGCTGCCGCCGCTTTTCAGGTCGGAGACTGCTTGAAAGTGGTCGGCACGCCCGACAAACCGGACGCCGTGAAGGCCCAATGCGGTAGCCCCGATTCGGCCTTCAAGGTGATCGCCACCGTCGCGGGCAGCGAGCAGTGCCCGTCGGATGTGGATTCGTACTACGCCACGCACAGCACCTTCAGCGACACCAGCAACACCGTCTGCATGGACATCGACTGGGTCGTGGGGCAGTGCATGAGCGTGGACCCCGACAACGGGCGGGATCCGGTGCGCGTGGACTGCGCCGATGCCACGCAGCCACACCGGCAGCGTGCCACCGAGATCCTGGCGGGTGTGGCCAACGCCGACCAGTGCCGCAGCGGTATCGGCTACCCGTATGACCAACGGCAGTTCACCGTGTGCGTCGAGGATGTCGATTGACGGCCGGTGAACTGGCCCGGTGTAGCATGGAATCGCTTTGGGCCCCCTGGTACGAACGCTTGTATGAATGGGGTTGCCCGAACAGGGTGCGGTTCGCGCAGTACCGCGCGCACCGTTCCCGCGCGTCACAGCAGTACCGCCTGATCGGGCGGTCTTCGGTAGTGGCTGCCGGGGTTCGTCCCCGGCAGCTTCGATCGACGGCCGTAGCCGAATTCAGGGAATCGCTGGCGCGTGACGACGCAAAACAGCTGAATACCCAGAAAGGCTGCTATGTCTGCAGTTGAAACTGACGAAGGCGTGTTCGAATCGACCGCCGTTATCGACAACGGGAGCTTCGGCACCCGCACCATCCGGTTCGAGACCGGCCGGCTGGCCCAGCAGGCCGCCGGTTCCGTCGTCGCCTACCTCGATGACGAGACCATGCTGCTGAGCGCCACCACGGCCAGCAAGTCTCCGAAGGACCATTTCGACTTCTTCCCGCTGACCATCGACGTCGAGGAGCGGATGTACGCGGCGGGCCGGATTCCCGGTTCGTTCTTCCGTCGCGAGGGT
Organism: Mycobacterium adipatum; assembly: GCF_001644575.1. Lineage (NCBI taxonomy): Bacteria > Bacillati > Actinomycetota > Actinomycetes > Mycobacteriales > Mycobacteriaceae > Mycobacterium > Mycobacterium adipatum. The sequence continues at coordinate 4,027,644 of NZ_CP015596.1, read as the reverse complement.
CGCCCCTCCACCGATGCGATCCTGACCTGCCGTCTGATCGACCGGCCGCTGCGCCCGACCTTCGTCTCGGGTCTGCGCAACGAGATCCAGGTCGTCGTCACCGTGCTGAGCTTGGACCCCAAGGATCTCTACGACGTGCTGGCGATCAACGCCGCGTCGGCGTCCACCCAGATCTCCGGCCTGCCGTTCTCCGGTCCGGTCGGCGGCGTGCGCGTCGCCCTCATCAATGGCCAGTGGGTGGCGTTCCCGACCGTCGAGCAGCTCGAGGGAGCGGTGTTCGACATGGTCGTCGCCGGCCGCAAGGCGGGCGATGACGTCGCCATCATGATGGTCGAGGCCGAGGCCACCGAGAACGTCATCGAGCTGGTCGCCGGCGGTGCCGGTGCGCCGACCGAGGCCGTCGTGGCCGAGGGCCTGGAGGCGGCCAAGCCGTTCATCGCCGCCCTGTGCACCGCCCAGGAGGAGTTGCACGCCGCCGCCGGTAAGGCGACCGTGGAATACCCGCTGTTCCCCGACTACCAGGACGACGTCTACGCGCAGGTCGCCGCCGTGGCCACCGATGCGCTGTCGGCGGCGCTGACCATCGCGGGCAAGGCCGAACGTGACGAGCGCACCGACGAGATCAAGGGTGAGGTGCTCGAGCGTCTGGCCGGCCAGTTCGAAGGCCGCGAGAAGGAGATCGGCGCCGCGTACCGCTCGCTGACCAAGAAGCTTGTGCGCCAGCGCATCCTGACCGACCACTTCCGCATCGACGGCCGTGGCGTCACCGATATCCGGGCGCTCTCCGCCGAGGTCGCCATCATCCCGCGGGCACATGGCAGCGCACTGTTCGAGCGTGGCGAGACCCAGATCATGGGCGTCACCACCCTCGACATGGTCAAGATGGCCCAGCAGATCGACTCGCTCGGCCCGGAGACCTCCAAGCGCTACATGCATCACTACAACTTCCCGCCGTACTCGACCGGTGAGACCGGCCGGGTCGGTTCGCCCAAGCGTCGCGAGATCGGCCACGGCGCGCTCGCCGAGCGTGCCCTGATGCCGGTTCTGCCGAGCGTCGAGGAGTTCCCGTACGCCATCCGCCAGGTCTCGGAAGCGTTGGGTTCCAACGGTTCCACCTCGATGGGCTCGGTGTGCGCCTCCACCCTGTCGCTGCTGAACGCCGGCGTGCCGCTCAAGGCCCCGGTCGCCGGTATCGCGATGGGACTGGTCTCCGACGATGTCGACGGGGAACGTAAGTTCGTCACCCTGACCGACATCCTGGGCGCCGAGGATGCCTTCGGCGATATGGACTTCAAGTGCGCAGGCACCAAGGACTTCGTCACCGCGCTGCAGCTGGACACCAAGCTCGACGGCATCCCGTCCAAGGTGCTTGCCGGTGCGCTGGCACAGGCCAAGGACGCGCGCATCACCATCCTCGAGGTGATGGCGGAGGCCATCGACACCCCCGATGAGATGAGCCCGTACGCCCCGCGGATCACCACCATCAAGGTGCCGGTCGACAAGATCGGTGAGGTCATCGGGCCCAAGGGCAAGATGATCAACTCGATCACCGAGGAGACCGGCGCGTCGATCTCCATCGAGGACGACGGCACCGTGTTCGTCGGCGCCAGCAACGGCGAGGCCGCCCAGGCCGCGATCGACAAGATCAATGCGATCGCCAACCCGCAGCTGCCCAAGGTCGGCGAGCGGTTCCTCGGCACGGTGGTGAAGACCACCGACTTCGGCGCCTTCGTCTCACTGCTGCCCGGTCGTGACGGCCTGGTGCACATCAGCAAGCTCGGCCGCGGCAAGCGCATCGCGAAGGTCGAGGATGTGGCCAAGGTCGGCGACAAACTGCGCGTGGAGATCGCCGATATCGACAACCGCGGCAAGATCTCGCTCGTGCTCGTCGCCGAGGACGAGGCAGCCGAGGCTCCCGTCGAGGCGCCCGCCGATGCCGCGACCGCTGACGCCTGAGCCAGCATTGCGCCGCGTGACCCGCGGTGCCGACACCTCCGAGGCAGTGCGGGTGACCGCACTGCCCGGAGGGTTGCGGGTGGTCACCGAATTCATCCCCGCGGTGCACTCGGCCTCGGTCGGTGTCTGGGTGGGCGTCGGTTCGCGCGACGAGGGAACCTCGGTCGCGGGCGCCGCGCACTTCCTGGAACATCTGCTGTTCAAGTCGACGCCGACCCGCAGCGCGGTGGATATCGCGCAGGCCGTCGACGCGATCGGCGGTGAGCTGAACGCGTTCACCGCCCGCGAACACACGTGCTACTACGCGCACGTGCTCGATTCCGATCTGGAACTGGCCGTCGATCTGGTGGCCGATGTCGTGCTGCGCGGACAGTGCGCGGCCGACGATGTCGAGATCGAGCGTGATGTCGTGCTCGAGGAGATCGCCATGCGCGATGACGACCCCGAGGACACCCTGGGCGACGTCTTCCTGTCGGCGATGTTCGGTACCCATCCGGTGGGTCGGCCCGTCATCGGCAGTGTCGACTCGATCTCGGCGATGACCCGTACCCAGCTGCATTCGTTTCATCAGCGGCGCTACACCCCGGAGCGGATGATCCTGGCAGTGGCCGGCAATATCGACCACGACGAGGTCGTGGCGCTGGCACGGGAGTACTTCGGACCGCGTCTGGTGCGTGGGCGCACCGCGGTACCGCACCGCAAGGGCACTGGGCGGGTGGCCGGCAAACCCGGCCTGCAGCTGGTCAACAAGGACGCCGAGCAGACCCATCTGTCGCTGGGGGTTCGAACCCCGGGTCGGCACTGGGAGCATCGCTGGGCGCTGTCGGTGCTCAATTCTGCGCTCGGCGGTGGCCTGAGTTCGCGGTTGTTCCAACAGATCCGGGAAACCCGTGGGCTGGCGTACTCGGTGTACTCCACGATCGACACGTTCTCCGACACCGGCGCGTTCTCGGTGTACGCGGCGTGCCTGCCGGAGCGCTTCGACGAGGTCGTCCGGGTGGCGACCGATGTGCTGGACGAGGTGGCGCGTGACGGCATCACCGAAGCCGAATGCCGGATCGCCAAGGGATCATTGCGTGGCGGCCTGGTCCTGGGCCTGGAGGACTCCGCGTCGCGGATGCACCGGATCGGTCGCAGCGAACTCAACTACGGGCAGCACCGCACCATCGCGCAGACGCTCGACCTGATCGACGCGGTCAGCCTCGAGGAGGTCAACAGTGTCGCGCGCCGGTTGCTGACGAGGCCGGTGGGCGCGGCGGTGCTGGGGCCACATCGGTCCAACAAGTCGCTGCCGCAGCGACTTCGGAACATCGCGGGGTAGATGGGTAGGCTCGGGGGATGCTCCTGTCGCGACGAAGAGTTCTGTTCGGCGGTATGACATTGGCGGCGGCAGGGGCGCTGGTCGGCTGCGGGGACGAATCCGCGCTGGCCGCTCCGGCGCCGACCCTCGAAGAGCGGATCCGTGAGCTGGAGGCACGTCACAACGCCTTCATCGGTCTGTACGCGGCCAATCTGCAGTCCGGTCTCGTGGTGGACAATCGCGCCGACGAGCCCTTCGCGCTGTGTTCGACATTCAAGACCTATGCGGCCGCGCGGGTGCTGCGAGGTGTCGCCGACGGCGAATTCAGCTTGGATCAACCCATTTTCGTGCCGCCCGAGGGCGTGTTGCCGAACTCCCCGGTGACCGGCGAGCGGCTGGGTCAGCAGATGACGCTGGCCGAGCTGTCGCAGGCGGCCCTGCAGCGCAGTGACAACCTCGCGGCCAATCTGCTGTTGGAGGCCATCGGCGGCCCGCAGGCCATCACCGCGTTCGCCCGCAGCATCGGCGATGACCGCACCCGGTTGGACCGCTGGGAGATCGAGCTGAACTCGGCGATACCAGGCGATCCGCGTGACACCACCACACCGCGGGCGCTGGCGACCGGCTACCGCAACCTGTTGGCCGGTGAGGCGTTACCGCCCGCCCAGCGTGAACTGCTCGAGGGGTGGATGCGTGCCAACCAGACCTCCAGCATGCGTGCCGGCCTGCCGCCGGGCTGGACCACCGCCGACAAGACCGGTAGTGGTGACTACGCGACCACCAACGATTCCGGCGTGGCGTACGGGCCCGACGGTGCCCGGGTGCTGCTGACCATCATGACCCGGACGCAATCGGCCGATTCCGACGCCGAAGGCCTGCGACCGCTGATCGGCGAGGTTGCGGCGCTGGTGGTGCCGCACCTGCTGGGCCGGCGGTAGAGATACGCGTCGCCCGGCCGAATTGCTTCAGCCGGGCGACGGTGGGGGCCGGCGGTCAGACCAGCAGGCTTGCGGGGTCGGTGAACGGCAGACCCAGGTCGGCGGCCACCTGCTCGGACAGCAGTGCACCGTCATGGGTGGACAGGCCCTTGGCCAATGCGGGGTCGGCCGCACACGCGTCCTGCCAACCCTTGTCGGCCAGTTTCAGCACGTAGGGCATGGTCGCGTTGGTGAGCGCGTAGGTCGATGTGCGGGGCACAGCACCCGGCATGTTCGCCACGCAGTAGAACACGGTGTCGTGCACCGCGAATGTCGGATCATCGTGGGTGGTGGGCCGTGAATCCTCGAAGCAGCCCCCCTGGTCGATGGCGATATCCACCAGCACCGCACCGGATTTCATCTGCGCCACGGTCGCGTTGGTGACCAGCTTGGGTGCCTTGGCGCCGGGCACCAGCACCGCGCCGATGACCAGGTCGGCCTGTTTGACGGCATCCTCCAGATCCAGGCTCGACGAGTAGCGGGTTTCGATGGCGCCGCCGTACTCGGCGTCGATCTTGCGCAGGATGTTGATGTTGAGGTCGAACACGGTGACGTGCGCGCCCATGCCCCACGCCACGGCGGCCGCATTGTCACCGGCCATACCGCCACCGATGACCACGACCTTGGCCGGGGCGACACCGGGAACGCCGCCCATCAGGACACCGCGGCCACCCTGGGTGCGCATCAGATGGTAGGCGCCCACCTGGGCGGCCAGCCGTCCGGCGACCTCACTCATCGGGGCGAGCAGCGGCAGCGCGATCGAGCCATCTGAGCCGGTGGTCTGCACCGTCTCATACGCGATGGACGTCGTGCCGGAGGCCAGCAGCGCGTCGGTGCACGGCTTGGACGCGGCCAGGTGCAGATAGGTGAACAGCGTCTGGCCCTTGCGCAACCGCGGGTATTCGGCCTCGATCGGCTCCTTCACCTTGAGCAGAAGGTCGGCCTCGGCCCACACCTGTTCGGCGGTGGCGGCGATCTGGGCCCCGGCGGCCTTGAAATCGTTGTCGGAGATGGCAGAACCGTCACCCGCGCCGGCCTGGACGACGACGTCATGGCCCCGCCGGGTCAACTCGGCAACCCCGGCCGGGGTGATGGCGACGCGGTATTCGTTGTTCTTGATCTCGGTCGGGATGCCGACGAGCATGATCGCTCCTTGCGATTGAATCCTGGCGTGTGAACGTGTGAAGTGGTGTCCCAATTGTGAAGAAAATCCGGAAGCAAGGCAATAAGTACGGCGAGACTTCGCTAGAATCGCGCTGTGAATGAACAATCATCGATCCCGAAGGCGCGCCTGGCGTCCGCGCCGAAGGATGTTCGGCGGGCCGAGCTCGATGACGTCGACCGGCGGATGCTGCTCGCGCTGCACGCGGATGCCCGCATCTCCAACAGCGCGCTGGCCGAGGCGGTCGGCATCGCACCGTCGACCTGTCACGGGCGATTGCGGCGATTGCAGGATCTTGGTGTGATCCGGGGTTTCTTCACCGATATCGACCCATCGGCGGTCGGCCTGACCCTGCAGGCGATGATCTCGGTGAGCCTGAATTCCACCGCCCGTGGCCGGATCCGCGATTTCATTCAGCAGATCCGGCGGCGGCCGCAGGTGATGAACGTGTACTTCCTGGCCGGCGGTGACGATTTCATCCTGCACGTCGCGGCCCGTGATACCGAGGATCTGCGGGCCTTCGTGGTCGAGAACCTCAACGCCGACGCCGATGTGGCCGGCACACAGACCTCATTGATCTTCGAGCATCTTCGCGGGGCCTCCCCGCTGTGAGCGTCGAGGGCGACCTGGACAGGCTCTATGGCGCGCCGCCCCAGGAGTTCGTCGCGCTGCGCAAGACGCTGGCGGGTGCGGCCAGGCGGCGCGGCGATGCCGAGGGAGCCCGGGTGCTTGCCGCGGCCCGGCGCCCGACGGTGGCCGCCTGGGTGGTCAACACGCTCGTGCGCGCGGATCCGGCCGCGAAGACCCGGCTGGTGCAGCTGAACACTCAGCTGCGGGCCGCACACGCGGCGATGGACGGCACCAGGATCCGCGAATTGTCGGCGGCTCAGCGGACATTGGTAAGTGAGCTGGCGCGTGCCGGTTTCGCGGCGGCCGGAGTGTCGGACCCGTCGGCGGCGGTCCGCGAGGACGTGATCGGCACGCTGCAGGCGGCGATCGCCGATCCGGAGATCGCGGCGCGGCTCGGCAGGCTGGACAAGGCGCAGGAGTGGTCGGGTTTCGGCGATTTCGGCGCCCCGGCCGAGGTCGCTGCCGCACCGGAACAGAAGCTCGATCGTCGCGCCGCCGAGACGCGGCGGCGCGCGCTGGCCGCGGCACGGCGTGCGCACGACGACGCCGTGGCGGCGGTATCGGACCGGACTACCGCCGTGGCGACGGCTCGCCGTCGATACGAGGAACTGTTGCAGCGGCTCAGCGCCGCGGAGCGGGCCGTGGACAGGGCAGTACAAGAGCTCCAGGACGCGAATGGCAGTCTCGCCGCCGCTGATGCGGCGCTCGCCGCGCTCACGGGCGAGTCGCCGATCTGAGCGCGGCCGGCGATTCAGTGAAGAGGACGGGCGAATTCCCGCAGCCAGTCAAACCATGCCGGCATGCCGGCCCCGGTGCGGGCACTCACCGGAAGCACCAAGGCGTCCGGGTTGACCCGACGTACGTGGTCGGTATAGGTCGCGATATCGGCGTCCAGATGCGGTTCGAGGTCGATCTTGTTGAGCAGCACCACGTCCACCGATCGGAACATGACCGGGTACTTCAGCGGTTTGTCCTCCCCTTCGGTGAGCGAATAGACCATCACCTTGGCGTGTTCCCCGACGTCGAACTCGGCGGGGCAGACCAGATTTCCGACATTTTCGATGATCACGAGATCGAGGTCGGCCAGCTCAAGTCCGGTCAGTGCGCGGTTCACCATCGGCGCATCCAGATGACATTCGCCACCAAAACCGTTGCTGGTGTTCAGAAGTGATACCTGGGCGCCGCGGCCTGCGAGTTTCGCGGCATCGAGGTCGGTCGCGATATCACCCTCGATCACACCGACGGAGATCTCGCCGCGGAGTTCTTCGAGTGTGGCCGCGAGCACCGTGGTTTTGCCCGAACCCGGTGAACTCATCAGGTTGAGCGCACGCACACCGTTGCGCTCGAAGGCGGCCCGGTTGATATCGGCCCGCACGTCGTTCTCGGCGAAGATCGACTCCAGCACCTCGATCCGCGCCGAGCCGGTGTCATACCCGCTGTGGTCACCGTGTTCATGCTCATGCTCATGCTCATGCTGACCGTCGTGGTGATGGCTGTGCACGGTGCCATCGTCGTGGCGGTGGAATCTACCCATTGTGAACACCTTCCGTCGACGCGAGACCGGGGAGGTCCCCGAGCTCGATCGATGTGACCAGAAACTCGTTGCCGCGCACGATCTCGACATCGGCGCTGCCGCACGGCGGGCAGGCGACGGAGAACCGCGATGTGATCTGAGAACCTGCCCCGCACGCCCGGCAGGACACCTGGGCGGGCACCAGGTCCAGTTCCAGCTCGGCCTCGGTCAGGTCCTCGAAGTCGCGCAGCAGCGTCCAGCTGAATGCCAACGCCTCGGGCACCACCTGACGCAGCGCGCCGACCTGAACCCGAACGACGCTCACCGGTCGACCGGCGGCGTGGGATTTCACGACACCGGCTATTGCTCGACACAGCGACAGTTCATGCACAGTCAGGTGCCATCGATCCTCATTCGTCGTTTGATACCGCGCACTGTAATCCTCGATGGGATTCGCCGATAGCGGAACCGGCACGGACAAACGGGACTAGCCTGAAGAGGCCGACGCGCGCCGACAGCCCAACGGTGCGCCCGGGTTGTCCTGTTCGGGAGGCCTATGAAGCGTGTTCTGCGAGCGCCCGCCACGATGGTGCGGACGAGGGTCGAGATCACCGGTGTGGTCCAAGGTGTCGGGTTCCGCCCGGCCGTTGCGCGGATTGCCGGCGCGCGCGGTGTGACCGGTTTCGTGTGCAACGACTCCGGCTCGGTGCACTGCGAATTCGAGGGTGCCCAGGCCGACGTGGACGGCGCGGTGCACGATATCCGCCACGCGCCGCCGCCGATGGCCCGCATCGACCGCATCGTGCTGACCGTGCTGGCTCCGACCGGCAGCACCGAGTTCCGCATCGGCGAGAGCACCGGGGTGGGGCGGGGCCGCACCCTGGTGCCACCCGACCTTGCCTGCTGTGCCGATTGCCTGCGCGAGATGCGTGATCCCGCGGACCGGCGCTTCCGGCACCCGTTCATCACGTGCACGAACTGCGGGCCGCGCTACACGGTCATCACCGACCTACCGTACGACCGGCCCGCGACCACGATGGCGCAGTTCGCGATGTGCGCCCGGTGCGCCGTCGAGTACCGGGATCCCACCGACCGACGGTTCCATGCTCAGACGATCTCCTGCCCCGACTGCGGTCCGGTGCTGCGGTGGTCGGGGCAGGGCAGCGACACGGACCCCATCGGCGCGGCCGCCGCGGTGATCGCGGCCGGCGGGATCGTCGCGGTGAAGGGCATCGGCGGCTACCATCTGGCCTGCCTGGCCGACGCAACTGCGGCCGTGGCCGAGCTGCGGCGGCGAAAGTCCCGGCCGGCCAAGCCGTTCGCGGTGATGACCCCCGATCTGGAAGCCGCCCGTGGCATTGCGGAGATCTGCGAGGCGTCGGCGCGGTTGTTGACCTCAGCGGCGGCGCCGATCGTGCTGGTCCCGCGACGCGCAGACGGCGTCTGTTCGGCGGTGGCGCCCGGGCTTCGCGATATCGGGGTGATGATGGCCTACACGCCGATCCATCACCTGCTGTTCCAGCAGTTGGGCGCGACCGCCCTGGTGATGACCTCCGCCAACGCCGGCGGGTCACCGATCGTCTTCCGGGACGGCGACCTGAGCTGGATCGCCGGGCTTGCCGACGGCGTGCTCGGGCACGACCGGGAGATCCACGTTCCGTGCGAGGACTCGGTGCTCACCATCGACGACAGGGGCGCTGCGCTGCCCGTGCGCCGGTCCCGCGGATATGCGCCGCTGCCGGTGCGCGTTCCGGTCGCCGATGGCCCCGTCATCCTGGCGACCGGCGGCGATCTGAAAACGACGTTCTGTCTGCTGGGTTCGGACGGACACGCACACCTGTCGTCACACCTGGGGGATATGGCGGACCCGCGCACCCAGTCCTGCTTCTCGGCGACGCTTGAGCACCTGGCGGGCATGACGGATCGTCGCTTCGAGCGGATCGCCTGTGACATGCACCCGGGATACGCGACCACCCGCTGGGCGCAACGCCGGGGCGGATCGATCAGCCAGGTGCAGCATCATCACGCCCATGCGGTGTCGCTGCTGGCCGAGCACGGCCGTCTCGGCAGCCCGATGGTCGCAGCCACGTACGACGGAACCGGCTACGGCCCGGACGGAACCATCTGGGGCGGTGAAATTCTGGCACTCTCGGGGGGGCGGGGATTCACCCGGGTGGGACATCTGGCGCCTTTCGCGTTGCCCGGCGGGGACGGAGCCGTACTCCAGCCGGCGCGGATCGCGCTGGACCTGCTGCACCGGGCGGGTGTGCGGTGGGAGTCGGACCTGGCTCCCGTTTCGGCGGTGGGGCACCGCGGTCGACACGTGCTGGCCCAGCAGATCCCACGCGGGATCGGTTGCGTCGCGACGACCAGCATGGGCCGGCTGTTCGACGGCGTGTCCAGTCTGCTGGGGGTGTGCCAGCAGGTCAGCTACGAAGGTCAGGCCGCCATCGAACTCGAGCAGGTGGCCCGCGCAGGTGCCACGGCAGCATCGGTGCTGGATTTCGCGGTCAGCGACGGCGTGATGGATCCGGCACCGGTGATCAGCGGACTGGTCGACGGCCTGCGTGCCGGTGTCGCCGTGGCGGAGTTGGCGTGGGCGTTCCACCAGGCCGTGATCAGGGCCACGGTCGACGTTGCTGCCCGCTGCGCCTCGGCGGCCGATATCGCGACCATCGGCCTGACGGGTGGGGTCTTCGTCAATCGCCTTTTGCTCGAAGGCATTCGACATGGATTGGCAGACCGTGGCTTCGACGTGCTCACCCACAGTGTTGTGCCGTGCAACGACGGTGGGTTGGCCCTCGGTCAGGCCGCCGTCGCGGCCGCGGGCCGACGATCCCCGACAGAAGGAAGTGGCATATGTGCCTCGGAATCCCCGGCAAGATAATCGACATCTGGGACGAGTCGGGTACCAGAATGGCCACCGTGGACTTCGGCGGCACCACCAAGAAGGTCTGCCTGGCCTACCTACCCGACCTCGCGATCGGTGAGTACACCATCGTGCACGCCGGATTCGCGCTCAACCGGCTGGACGAGGAATCGGCGAACAACACCCTGAAGATGTTCGCCGACCTCGGCATCCTCGACGAGGAGCTCGGGGGCGTCCAGTCGTCGGCGAGCACCGGGGAACGTCGGGAGCCGGCATGAAATACCTCGACGAATTCCGCGACCCCGCCGCCGCCCGGGTGCTTGTCGAGCACATCAAGAGACGGGCCGGCCGCACCTGGACGATCATGGAAGTGTGCGGGGGCCAGACGCATTCGATCATCCGCAACGGTATCGACCAACTGCTGGGCGACGCCGTGGAATTCGTGCACGGTCCCGGATGCCCGGTGTGCGTCACGCCGCTGGAGATGATCGACCGAGCCCTGGAGATCGCCGGGCGCCAGGACGTCATCTTCTGCTCCTTCGGCGACATGTTGCGCGTACCGGGCAGTCGTGCGGACCTGTTCAGCGTGCGGGCCCGTGGCGGGGACGTGCGGATCGTGTATTCCCCGCTGGACGCCACGCAGATCGCGGCGGAGAACCCGGACAAGGAGGTGGTGTTCTTCGGGGTGGGTTTCGAGACCACCGCCCCGGCCAACGCCATGTCGGTGGTGCATGCCCAACGGCTGGGTCTGAAGAACTTCTCGCTGTTGGTGTCCCACGTGCTGGTGCCGCCGGCGATGACGGCCATCCTGTCCTCGCCGACCAACCGGGTGCAGGGCTTTCTCGGGGCGGGCCACGTCTGCACGGTGATGGGTACCTCCGAATACGGGCCGCTGGTCGAGAAATTCGGCATCCCGATCGTGGTGTCCGGTTTCGAGCCACTCGATCTGCTCGAGGGAGTCCGCCAGCTGATCGACCTGCTCGAAGAGGGCAGGGCCGAGTTGCGCAACGCCTACCCCCGGGCCGTCACCGCGGCCGGGAATCTGGTCGCCCAGCAGACGTTGAACGACGTCTTCGTGGTCACCGACCGGCCGTGGCGCGGTATCGGCATGATCCCGAGATCGGGGTGGACGCTGTCCCCGCGCTACGCCGAGTTCGACGCCGAGAAGAAGTTCGGAGTCGGCCACCTGGAGGTAGCGGAGTCCGCCGAATGCCGCAGCGGTGAGGTGCTGCAGGGTCTCTTGAAACCCAATGAGTGCCCGGCGTTCGGGACGTCCTGCACGCCGCGCACGCCGCTGGGCGCGACGATGGTGTCCAGCGAGGGCGCGTGCGCCGCCTACTATCAGTTCCGCCGGCTCGGTACCGCGGATCTGTCGGCCGCCCATGCGTGAGGAACCCGTCGCCATCGACCCCGAGGACTGGGTGTGTCCGTTGCCGCTGCGTGAGACCACACGCATCGTGGCGGGGCACGGCGGTGGCGGCATCCTGTCCGAGGAACTCATCGAGAACCTGTTCCTGCCCGCATTCGGGGCGCCCCCGGGTTCGGTCGGGCCGTCCCGTGACTCCGCCGTCCTCGAGGTGGCGGCCGGTCGCATCGCGGTCTCGACGGACTCATATGTGGTGGCACCGTTGTTCTTTCCCGGCGGAGACATCGGCGACCTCGCCGTCAACGGCACCATCAACGACCTGGCCATGAGCGGTGCCCAGCCGCTGGGTCTGACGGCCGGTTTCATCCTCGAGGAGGGCCTTGAACTCGAGGTGCTCGCCCGGGTCGCCCAGTCGATGGGCAAGGCGGCCGATGCGGCCGGGGTGCGGATCGTCACCGGGGACACCAAGGTGGTCGGCAAAGGCAGCGCAGACCAGCTCTTCGTCAACACCGCCGGGGTCGGGGTCATCCCGGCCGGGGTGGACATCGGACCCGAGCGGGCGTGCGTCGGTGACGACATCATCGTTTCCGGCGCGATCGGCGAGCACGGGGTGGCGATCATGAGCGTGCGTGCGGGAATCGATTTCGGCACCGTCGTCACCACCGACAGCGCACCGCTGCACCGGTTGGTGGCCGCCATGCTGGCCGCGGACGCGCCGGAGGGCACCATCCACGCGTTGCGCGACCCCACCCGTGGCGGTCTGGTGGCCGCGGTCGTCGAGATCGCGAGGGCGGCGGGGGTCGGAATCCTGCTGGACGAGGGGGCAATCCCGGTGCCGGAAGCCGTCGCGTCGGCGTGCGGGTTCCTGGGACTGGATCCGCTTCAGGTGGCCAACGAGGGCAAGCTGGTGGCGTTCGTGGCCCCGACGGCCACCGAGGCGGTGCTGGCGGCGATGCGCGCCCGGCCCGAGGGCGCCGGTGCCGCGGTCATCGGCCGAGTGGTCGCCGACCACCCGGGCATGGCGGTCGGACGCACGTCCTTCGGCACGACCCGGGTCATCGAACGCGAGCTGGGCGAACAGCTCCCGCGGATCTGCTGACCCGGCGCCGTCAGCGACGCAGTGTCTGCGACGGTGACTCACCCCAGCGCTTGCGGTACTCGCCGCCGAAACTGCCGAGGTGATGAAACCCCCAGCGTTCGGCAACCGAGGTCACCGTGATGCCATCGGCGGGTGTGGCGTCCATGAGTTCCTCATGGACACGCTCCAGGCGCCGTTCGCGCAGGTAGGTCATCGGAGACATGCCGAGCTGCTCGTGAAAACCCTGTTGGACCGCCCGCACACTCATGTGCACGGCCCCGGCCAACGAACTCATCGTGATGCGTTCGGCGAGATGGTCGTCGAGATAGTCGATGGCCGCCTGCACCACCGCTTTGCGCTTGTCCGTGCGCCCCGGCGAGGCGAACTCGTTGTGGTAGTTCGACGGCTGCAGATGCAGCAGACTGCTCATCACCAGTTCCTCGACGGCACCGATACCCTGCCCGCGCCCGACCAGCGAACCGGGGTGGAACACCTCGGTGTGGATGAGCTGTACGGCGGCGTGCCACCGCATCGCCGCCTCGCTGGTGAGGTCGAACTGCGGCTCGAATGCCAGCGCGTGTGCGAGTCTGCGGCCGATGACCCGGGTCAGGTAGGCGGCCATCGCCGGCTCCTCGATCCGGATGATCAGTTGGGGCGAATCCAGGTCCAGGCGCATGATCAGCGGGTGGCCGGGGCTACACACCGCTGAGCAGATGCTGTTCGCCTCGAAGGTGTTGCCGCGGTGACTGACCAGTGCGCAGCCGTTCATCGGCATGTGCACGGCGACATAGTTGCCCACCCGCGGAATATCGATCGTCGCGGGCACGTGCAGGTCGAAGTACAGCATGCTGACATTGCGCAGACGCACCCCGTGCAGACCCGCGGCGAATCCATCGAGGTGCTCATCGGCGACGTGCAGTGTCAACGGGGACAATGCCTGGCCCATCAGGGTGCCGGCCTCACGGATGTTCTCGGTGTAGAAGATCTCGTTGCCGGTCAGCGCCGGCGGCACGCCGCGGGACCGGGTTTTTCGCCGCACCGGGTCCTCGGTGTGGCGGACATCGATGAATCCGAGGCGCTTCAGGCGCGACATCGCGGCCGCCCGGCGCGTGTCGATGCCATAAGCAGAGGCTCACCTAAATGGTTGACGGCCTTCACGCAAGCTCACACCAATCCCGCTGCGCACCAGCGCATTGAAGTGTGCGCAATCCTGACAATAGCTGCGTGATAGCGATAGGCGCAGCCAGTTCGGAGAGCTAGCTTGTGAGGGAGGCCAGCTCGGAGGCACGGAGGCGCAATGGCAGCGAACGGTCAGGTTCTGCAGGTGTCGCCCGCCGATCAGGTCCGCGCCAAGCTGGACGATCCCCGGGTGGCCGCAGCGCTCAACGATCTCCTCGAACACGCTGATCTACTGGCAATCCTGGTGTCCGGCCTCGATGGCTTGGTGCGCCGCAGCGACGAGATCAGCGCCAGTCTGACGTCGGCGATCGGGGATGTCACCGGTGCGGCGAATGCACCGCTGAAATCGGTGGATCTCGCCGGTCTGGCGGACAGTTTCGCCGCGCTGTCGGGAACAATGATCGACGCGGCCCCCGCCCTCAACTCGCTGCTCGGATCGAGTCTCACCGATCCGCAGGCCGCCGAGGTGCTCGCCCAACTCGGCGCGGCACTGGTCGAGGCGAAGACGGCCCACGCGCGCAATCCCGAAGGCCCCAAGGGGTTCTTCGGAATCCTCAAATCGGCGAAGGACCCCGATGTGGCCCGCGGCCTCGGCTTCATGCTGCAGGTCGCCAAGGCTTTCGGCAGGCAACTGGCCACCAGATGACACCCGCACGAACAGGTCCCGGGGTCGGGCATCAGGAGAGGAGCTCACATGGCGTCGGTGCTGTGGTTTCAAGGAGGTGCGTGCAGTGGGAACACCATGTCGTTCCTCAACGCCGACGAACCCAACGTCGTCGACCTGATCATCGACTTCGGGCTCGACCTGATCTGGCATCCTTCCCTCGGTCTGGAGTTGGGAAAGAACGCGCAGAAGGTGTTCCACGACTGCGCGAGCGGTGAACGCCCGCTGGACATCTTCGTCTTCGAGGGCAGCGTCATCGAGGCGCACGGCGGGCGGATGGACATGTTCGCCGACCGCCCGATGAAGGACTGGGTGACCGACCTGGCCGGGGCGGCGCAGATCGTCGTCGCGATCGGTGACTGTGCCTGCTGGGGTGGCATACCCGCGATGGAGCCCAACCCGTCACAGTCCACCGGACTGCAATTCCACAAGCGCGGCAAAGGCGGCTTCCTGGGCCCGGACTTCAAATCGAAGATGGGGTTACCCGTCATCAATATTCCCGGCTGTCCGGCCCACCCGGACTGGATCACCCAGATCCTGGTCGCGTTGGCGACCGGCCGTGCCGGCGACCTGACGCTGGACGAACTGCACAGGCCCGAGACGTTCTTCAAGACGTTCACTCAAACCGGTTGCACCCGTGTGCAATTCTTCGAATACAAACAGTCGACGATGTCATTCGGCGAAGGAACCCGCACCGGATGCCTGTTCTACGAATTCGGCTGCCGCGGGCCGATGACCCATTCCCCGTGCAACCGGATCCTGTGGAACCGCCAATCGTCCAAGACCCGGGCCGGAATGCCCTGTCTGGGCTGCACCGAGCCGGAATTCCCGCACTTCGATCTCGCGCCGGGCACCGTGTTCAAGACGCAGAAGGTCAGCGGGGTCATCCCCAAGGAGGTGCCGGAGGGCACCGATCACCTGACCTACATGGCGCATGCCGCGGCGGCCCGCATCGCCGCGCCGCAGTGGTCCAAGGAAGACATGTTCGTGGTCTGACGGCGGCGTGCTGCCGCCCAGTCCGACACCACCGGAGTTCATGGAAGGACCACACCACAATGACCGCACTGGATCTTTACGTCAGCCCGCTCGGCAGAGTCGAGGGCGATCTGGACGTCCGGGTCACCGTCGAGGACGGCGTCGTCACCTCGGCCTGGACCGAGGCCGCGATGTTCCGTGGTTTCGAGATCATCCTGCGCGGCAAGGATCCTCAGGCCGGGCTCGTCGTCTGTCCGCGAATCTGCGGGATCTGCGGGGGCAGCCATCTGTACAAATCCGCGTACGCGCTCGATACGGCATGGCGCACGCATATGCCGACCAACGCGACGCTGGTCCGCAATATCTGCCAGGCCGCCGAGACCTTGCAGTCGATCCCGCGATACTTTTATGCGCTGTTCGCGATAGATCTGACCAACAAGAACTATGCGAAATCGCCGTTGTATGACGAGGCGGTGCGCCGCTTCGCGCCCTATGTGGGTACGAGCTACCAACCGGGCGTGGTGCTTTCCGGAAAACCGGTCGAGGTGTACGCGATCTTCGGCGGACAGTGGCCGCATTCGAGCTTCATGGTGCCCGGTGGCGTGATGTGCGCGCCCACCCTCTCCGACGTCACCCGCTCGATCGCGATCCTCGAACACTGGAAAGACGCCTGGCTGGAAGGGCAGTGGCTGGGCTGCAGCGTCGATCGCTGGCTGGAGATCAAGACCTGGGAGGACATGCTCGCCTGGGTCGACGAGAACGAGTCGCAGCACAACAGCGACTGCGGGTTCTTCATCCGGTATTGCCTGGACGTCGGACTCGACAAATACGGCCAAGGCGTGGGCAATTACCTGGCCACCGGAACCTATTTCGATCCTGCGCGTTATGAGAACCCGACGATCGACGGCCGCAACGATGCGCTCATCGGCCGCTCCGGCATCTACGCCGCAGGTGACTGGCATCCCTTCGACCAGGCCAAGGTCCGCGAAGACGTGACGCATTCCTTCTACGAGGGCAGTCGACCACTGCATCCGTTCGAGGGGGAGACCATCCCGATCGATCCCGAGGCGGGCCGCGGCCAGGGCAAGTACAGCTGGGCCAAGTCACCGCGCTACGACATCGGTGGCGGACTCGGCAACATCCCGCTGGAGGCCGGCCCGCTGGCCAGGCGGATGGCCGCGGGCGGGCCGAATGCGTTGGGACACCAGGACAACGACCCACTGTTCCCCAATCTGTACAACTCGATAGGTCCGAGCGTTTTCGTCCGCCAGATGGCGCGCATGCACGAAGCGCCCAAGTACTACAGATGGGCCCGGCAGTGGCTCGACGATATCGATCTGAAGGAGAGCTTCTACACCAAGCCCACCGAGTACGCCGAGGGCAGAGGTTTCGGCGCCACCGAGGCGGCCCGTGGAGCGCTGGCCGACTGGATCGTCATCGAGGACTCCAAGATCAAGAACTATCAGGTGGTGACCCCGACGGCGTGGAACATCGGCCCCCGGGACAGTGCGGAGGTCCTCGGCCCGATCGAACAGGCGTTGGTCGGTTCACCGATCCGCGATGTCGAAGACCCGGTCGAACTCGGGCACGTGGCCCGCAGTTTCGACTCGTGTCTGGTGTGCACCGTGCACGCCTACGACGGGAAGACGGGCAAAGAGATGTCGAAATTCGTGATCAACGGGATGGTGTGATCCTGACGGCTACCGAACCGGACAGCGGGGTCATCGACCTGCAACCGCCGGGCTGCGAGGTACTCGTGGTCGGCTGCGGCAACCTGCTGCGCGGTGACGACGGTGTCGGACCCGTTCTGGTGCGCCATCTCTGGGAGCTGGGCGTGCCGGATGGCGCACAGATCGTCGATGGCGGGACCGCGGGTATGGATACCGCGTTCCGGATGCGGGGCGCGGGGCGGGTCGTCATCGTCGATGCCGCGGCGACCGGCGCGACGCCCGGCACGGTCTACCGGGTGCCCGGCGAGGAGTTCGCCGAACTGCCGCCCCTGCAAGGGCTGCACACCCATTCGTTCCGGTGGGATCACGCCATCGCATTCGCCCGCTGGGCGTTGGGCGAGGCCTGCCCGGACGACATCACGGTGTTCCTCATCGAGGTGTCAGGAATCGACTACGGGGCGGACCTGTCCGGGCCCGTGCAGGCCGGGATGCACACCGTCATCGATGTCATCGAGCGGGAGTTCCTGCACGCGCTGCGCCCCACGGCGGCCGCCGAGGTGACCGTCGAGTTCACCGCCGACGGGTACGTTCGTCTCGACGCGGCCCTGGCCGGGAGCAGGTTCCCCTCCGACGCGGTGGCGGCGGTGGTACGCGATGACGATTTCTGGCTCATTCCGCTGCGCGGCCCGCGCAGCGGCGGGCTGCTTCTCAAACAGCGCAACCCGGCGGGGGATCGCAGCGCACTCATTCACGAGGTGCTCTACGGCCGTATCCCGGTGGGTGTGCGACCCGCCTTCTGGGATGAGGAGCAGCGGGCGTTGCGGATTCCCCTCGAGCCGACCACGTGATGACCGTCATGAGTTCAGCCGATGAGGCGTACGCCGTCTGGACCGTGGTGGTCGAGGAGCGCGGCCAGTTCGCCGTCGACATCGTGGTGGTGTTCGCCGACGGCGTGGTACGCAAGCGCATCAACACCCACCGCACCCGTCGGCGGGCCGAACTCGCGGCCGGGCTGATCCGGAGGGCCGCCGAGCGTGACCTCAAAGAACCCGGGAACGGGTGACATCGATGGGAGGGCCGTGACCGACACCGTGATCGCCGAGACCTCGGCGCAACTCGCCGTCCGGCCGCAACCGCTCGGCGCGTTCGCTCTGCCGCTGGGTTACCTGCTGATCCCCGCCGGTGACGACACCGAGCCGGCGCGTGCGGCGCTGCTCGCGGGCTGCCTGCCCGAGGTCTGGCCTGCCCGGCTCGACGCGCACCGGCATGCGCTGGCCGGTGACCGCGGCAGTGCGCTGGCCGCGCTGGACGGCACCGATCCGGTGACCCGCTACAACCGCTTCGTGCTGGACCCAGACCTCGAGGACATCGGCAGTCTGCGGTCGGTGCTCGGCGAATTCGCCCCGCTACTGGACGTGGTCGCGTTCGCATTGGGCCGTATCGACGAACCGCCCGAGCTCGGTGGGGCCGACGGCGAGCTGGCGGCCGTCGTGCTTGCCGCGCGCGCCAGCCACCTGATCGCCCACGATCCGGCGGCGGCCATCGCCACCCTCGATGCGGCCGTCGACTGTGCCAGGACCGTGTCCCGGCCGCTTGCCGGGGTCCTGATCGGTGCGTCGGCGTCGGTCTGCCTGGCTGCCGATGACCCGGGGGAGGCACATGAGCGCATGGAGAAGGCGCTGCGGCTGCTCGACGATGCCGATGGCCTGCGCGTGGAACGCGCCGAGTTGCATCTGAACGCCGCTGGTGTGATGCACGATCAGGCCCAGCACAACCCGGGGCTGATCGTGGCGGCCGTTCCGCATTATCACTCGGCGCTGCAACTGATACGGCGCGAGGACGCACCGCTGCTGTGGGCCGCGGCCCACGCCGACCTTGCCGCGGCTTACCTGACGATGCCGATGGTCGAGGCTTCCAGTCAGCTGCGGCTCGGGGTGGCCGCCCAGTCGTTGCGGTCCGCGCTGACCGTGTACACCCGCGAGGACCATCCCGAGCATTGGGCGAGTGTGCAACTCAACCTGGCCAATTCGCTGGTGTACACACCGTCGAAACACCAGGCCGACAACCTCGTCGAGGCGGTCGAACTCTACGAGGCGGTGCTCGATGCCAGAGACCGGCACACCGACCCGCTCGGGCGGGCGCGGGTCCTGGCCAACCAGGGCAATGCGCTCGCCCACCTGGGTATTTTCACCGAAGCCAGGGCCAAGCTCTACGAGGCGCGGTCACTGTTCGAGGAGTTGGGCGACGAGGTCTCGATGCGTGCGGTGCGCGGCATCCTCGATGAGGTGGCCCGCCAGATCACACTGAATCGCACCGAGGCGGCACCCAGATGACCACCGCCGCAACACAATCACCCGCCGGCAATGTCGATGAGCCGGAATTCGAGACACTCGCGCGGCGAGTCGACGAGGCAATGCGGGCGCTGGCGGGGCTGGACCCGGCGGCGCGCGCCGTCGCCGAGGAGGTCAAGGCGTCGGTCGAGGCGATTCACCGGGCCGGTCTGGTCAGCATCGTGCGCAGACTCAAGGCCGACGAGGCGACCCGGGAGGCGTTGTTCGAGTTGGTCGACGATCCGGTGGTGCACCTGCTGCTGTCGATCCACGAGATCGTGCGGCCCGACCCGATGACACTGGCGAATCGTGCGCTGGCACAGGTGCGCCCGCAGTTGCAAAGCCACGGCGGAGATGTCGCCCTGGTGCGCATCGAGGACGGTACCGCGTTCGTGCGGCTCGACGGTGCGTGCAACGGCTGCTCGATGTCTTCCGCCACGCTGCGCAACCTGGTCGAGGCAGCGCTCACCGAAGGCGTCCCCGGCGTGAATGTGGTCGAAGTGCTGCCGCCCGAAGCGTCGCCGACCCTGATAGCGGTGGAGTCCTTGACCATCGGCCTGAATCCGGCGAACGACGGTTGGGCGCGGGTCGGCCCGATCGCCGAGGTGCCCGACGGGAACATCACCACGACCAGCCTGACGGTTGATTCCGGCGCCGCCGCGGAGGTCGTGATCGTCAACCTGGCGAACAGAATGACGGCGTACCGCAACGAATGTGCCCATGAGGCACTGCCATTGGACAACGCGTTGCTCGATGTCGGCAACGGGACGCTCACCTGTCCCTGGCACGGCTTCTGCTACGACGCGGCCTCGGGCGAGTGCTTGACCGCGCCCGGGGCGCAGTTGGAACAGCTGCCGCTGCGCGTCGACCACGGCGAGGTGTGGGTACGGATCGGGCGGGGATGAGTTGACACCGTGAGCCGCTACACCGTGCGCATGAACGTCAACCGAGGACCGGAACGCCGTGACGTGGCCCCCGAGGTGGATCTGCGCGGCGGTTGGTATCCCGAGGTGTGGCTGGGCGCGCCGGCACCGGGCGGACTCGCGTTGCCGCCGGCCAGCCCGTCGATGTCCTGGATGTACTCGCCGCGTGGGGTTTTCCTCGGCGACGACCAGCTCGTGGTGGCCGATTCCGGCAATCACCGGGTGCTGATCTGGCACGGCATTCCCGCCGACGACGAACAACCCGCCGATGTGGTTCTGGGTCAGGCCGACGGTACGACCGAGGGGCGGGCGGCGAACGGACGCGGACCCGAACGCGGGATGAATCTGCCGACCGGAGTGCTGGTACACGAGGGTCGATTGATCGTTGCGGACGCCTGGCACCACCGCATCCTGGTGTGGGACGAGGTCCCGTTGCTCAGCGATACGCCGCCGGATCACATTCTTGGGCAGAGTGATTCGTCGTGCGTCACCGCGAATCGCGGCGATCGCTGCTCGGCGTCGAGCCTCTACTGGCCCTTCGGCATCGCCGTGGTCGGGTCCCGGTTCTGGGTCGCCGACACCGGTAACCGCCGGGTGCTCGGCTGGGATGGCGGCATCCCCGACCCTGGACGACCGGCCGATATCGTGCTCGGTCAACCCGACGGCACCCACCGCGAGGAGAACCGGGGCGGCCCGGCCGGGCCGGCCAGTTTCCGCTGGCCGCACGATATCGCCGGCCACGATGATCTGCTGCTGGTCGCCGATGCCGGCGACCATCGGATACTGGGTTGGTCCCCGCACCCCGCCGCCGATCAACCCGCGGATCTGGTCCTCGGCCAGCCGGACTTCGCCAGCGCGGCCGAATGGCCGTACGGACCGCACACCGGTGACCGGTTCCGCTTCCCGTACGCGCTCGGCCTGGATGGCGAGCGGTTGGTGATCGCCGACACCGCGAACAACCGGATCCTGGTGTGGGAGGGTGTCCCCGGGGATGGTCGCGGGGCCGATCATGTGCTGGCCCAGCCGGATTTCGCCTCGAACGGGGAGAACCGGTGGACGTCGGTGCAGTCGGACACCCTGTGCTGGCCGTACGGGATCTCGTTGCGGGGCGACCGGTTTGCGGTGGCGGACTCCGGCAACAATCGCGTGATGATCTGGCGTCGCTCGTGAGGCCCCGGATCGTCCAGGACGAAGGTCAGTTGGGCTTCTACTGGACCACGGCGTGCGGATCGCCGACGTCGTTGCCGGCCCTGATCGCCGCCGACGACGAGCCGGACCGGTTGGTGGCCACCCACCTGGAGGCGATCGACGACGCGCTGATCATCGCCGCGGGACGTCTCGGTGAGGTTCTCGGCGGCGGGCGCGGCCCGACCCGTGGTGAGCGCGATGACCTGCGCACCCTGCATCGCACGCTCGACAGGCTCTGCCACGAGTACGCGGCAGCGCTGGACGCGCTGGGGCTCGGCGCGGATCTGCGCGCGGGCAAGATCATCGGTACCGCGGCGCTGTTCTCCATCCTGGCCCGTGAGCCGCTCGGACTACTGGGCCCCGCACCGCTGGACGGCGAGCTCGACGAGCCGGCAATCGGTGTCATCGCGGGGTTCGGCGAGCTGGCCCAGCTCGATCCGGGGCGGCCGTGGAAGGGGGCTCGTTGGATCGTGAGAACCGAAGCGGGACAGCGCTATCCCTTGACGTTGTCGATGATGATGTTCGACAGTTCCGGGGTGGACAAGCAAGCATCGCGCAAAGAACACCTGGAAGCGCTGCGGACCGTGGTGGACGCGGCCGGGGCCGCCGATGCGGA
Source organism: Mycobacterium adipatum (assembly GCF_001644575.1). Taxonomy (NCBI): domain Bacteria; kingdom Bacillati; phylum Actinomycetota; class Actinomycetes; order Mycobacteriales; family Mycobacteriaceae; genus Mycobacterium; species Mycobacterium adipatum. The sequence goes on along the minus strand of NZ_CP015596.1, from coordinate 4,005,248 downwards.
CCCGATGGCCGTGACCTGTGCGCTGGACTGGCTGCTGTACGACTGGCTGATGGCGCACCGTGACGGTCCGGACAGTGCCGAGGTGGTCTTTCCCAACGGCCACGAGTCGGATGCGGGGCTGATCGTCGCGGCAGCAGCGGCATCGGTCGCGGCCAGAGCGACATTCGATCCCGGGTTGCTCGCCTGCTAGACCCCGACCAGCTCCGGGTGGAACTTGGTCACCATCCGGCGGATGCCGTCGCGCCAGTCCACCGAGGTGCCGCCTACCAGTTCGTGCATCCGCGTGGTGTCGGTCGGGCCGCCGCGCAGCGCCTGCGCGCTCTCCTCGAACACCGGTTCGCGGCCGACGAGTTCACCGATGTAGCCACACCACTGCTGCAGACTCACCGTCTGGTCGCCGCACCAGTTGACCGTCGTCGCCGGCACCGATGCGGCCGCCAGCACCTTGGGCAGCATCGCGATGATGTCGTCCTCGTGGATGGGGTTGTAGCGGGCCGGTCCGCCCGGCGGGACGGGGATCGGCACGCCCGCGCGGATCATCTCCATCTGATAGAACGGCCAGCCCCCGTTGTCGCCGTAGGGCACGTTGAGCCGGGCGATGACCGTCGGCACGCCGAGCGCGCGGGCCATCGTGCGGGCCACCACCTCGCCGGCGATCTTGGAGATCGAGTACGTCGGGAACAGTGACTTGTGGTTGTCACCCAGTGCCGCCGACTCGGTGCGGGGTTCGTCGTCCGGCGGGTCGTACACCGCGGCCGACGAACAGTGCAGGAAGGCCTTCGCGTCGGCACAGTGCGCCATCAGCAGTCCCACCGATTCCGCGTTGGCACCCAGGTCCTTGTCCCAGCGCCCACTCTTGGCGACCGCGAGGTTGAGGACGTAGTCGAAATCCGAGGGGAGGCCGCTGAAATCCCCGGCGGCCAGATTGACCTTCTCGCAGCGAACGCCGGCGTCCTCCAGCTTCTGCCGCGCCACGACATCGGTGAAGCGGGCGATGCCCCACACCTCGTTCTCGGCGGCCAGCGACACCGCCAGCGGCGCCGCGACCTGTCCGGTCGGGCCGGTGATGAGGATCTTTGCGCCACGCATGGCCGCATGCTACTCGGCGCGCAGCACCAATCCGTCGCCTTTGGCGCCGCTGAGCGTCAGCTGGTCGGCGTCGATCTCGACCTGGACCGGTCCGTCGAGCACGCCGACGATCGCCCGTTCGATATCGCCCGGTTCGCCGGGGCATCCCGGGCCGGCGACCTGCACGGTGGCGAAGGTGACGGTGGGCGCCGCGACGTCGGCGCGGCCGTAGAAAGTGTTGCACCCCGTCCACCCGGTCACGCTCTGGTCGGCGTTGATCGTCAGCGTCGGGCGGGCCTGCTCCAGGGCGACCGAGGTCATCGCGGACTGGCCGGAGACCAGGGACTGCACCCGCCAGATGGTGCCGACCAGTGGCCGGTCCGGGTCGACGGCCTCCTTGTCGCGCAGGGTGACGGTGGTGGTAGCGGTGCTCAGCGTGAGGGTGTCGGCCGTCAGCGTCCAGGCCGGCCGAGCCTGCAGGAAATGCGTCATCCAGGTATCCGCGTCAGCGAACGGCGGCGGACAGGCCATCATCGTGGTGGCCAATTCCCCGATGCCGAGCTGCCCGCCGGACAGGTCGGTCGGCGCGGTGGCGCGGTTGCACCCGGCGAACGCCGACACCCGGCCGTCGGCGAATTCCAGCGTCAACGGTCCGCCGCCGGGGATCTGCTCACCCACCACGCCCACCGACACGAACGTGCGGTCCCCGGGAGTGGACTCGTCGTCGGCGGCGGCCGGGCCGGCGCACCCGGCCAGGGCCAGGGCCACGAGCGGGAGCCGAACAAGACGCATGTGCTCACGGTACCGACCCACCGGCGCAGTAGGCTTCCGATCATGCGAGTTGCAGTGTTGGGCGCCAAGGGCAAAGTCGGCGCCACCATGGTCGATGCCGTTCGCGATGCCGCCGACCTCGAGCTGTCCGCCGAGATCGACGCCGGTGACCCGCTCACCGTGCTCACCGACAGTGGTACCGAGGCGGTCATCGACTTCACCCACCCTGATGTTGTGATGGACAACCTGAAATTCCTGATCGACAACGGTATTCACGCCGTGGTGGGTACCACCGGTTTCACCGACGCGCGGATCGCCCAAGTCGAGCAGTGGTTGTCCGCCCGCCCGGATGCCGCGGTGCTGATCGCGCCGAACTTCGCCATCGGTGCCGTGCTCACCATGCACTTCGCCAGGCAGGCCGCCCGGCACTTCGAATCCGTCGAGGTGATCGAGCTGCACCACCCGCACAAGGCGGACGCCCCGTCGGGCACCGCCGTGCGCACCGCCCGGCTGATCGCGGAAGCCCGAAAAGGTATGCCGCCCAACCCGGATGCCACCAGTACCGGGATCGAGGGCGCCCGCGGCGCGGATGTCGACGGTGTCCCGGTGCACTCCATCAGGCTGGCCGGGCTGGTCGCGCACCAGGAGGTGCTGTTCGGCACTCAGGGGGAGACCTTGACCATCCGACACGACAGCCTGGACCGCACGTCATTCGTCCCCGGCGTGCTGCTCGGGGTGCGCAAGGTCGGCCAGCGTCCCGGTCTCACCGTCGGGATTGAGCCGCTGCTCGACCTGTCATGACCGACGGCGCGCGCGCACTGCGCATCCAGCTGCTGATCGGCTTCATGTGCGTTGCGCTGGTGGTCTACTTCCTGATGCTGGGCCGAACGGCGCTGGCGTTCATCGCCTCCGGCGAGGCGGCCGCGATCGGTCTCGGTGTGGCGCTGCTGGCACTGCCGATCGTCGGCCTGTGGGCCATGCTGGCCACGTTGCGGGCGGGGCTGGCGCATCAGCGGCTGGTCCGGCTGGCCCGGGAGGCGGGCATGGATCTGGACGTCGGTGCGCTGCCGCGCCGGCCGTCGGGGCGGATCGAGCGCCCCGCCGCGGACGCGCTGTTCGAGAAGACCCGCGACGAGCTGGAAGCCGACCGGGACAACTGGGTGCGCTGGTACCGGCTGGCGCGGGCCTACGACTACGCCGGTGACCGCGGCCGGGCGCGCGAGACGATGCGCACCGCCGTCGAGATGGAACGCGCGGGCCGACGGTGAAGCTGCTCGTCGTGCACCACACCCCGTCGCCGCACTGTCAGGAGATGTTCGAGGCCGTCATCGCCGGGGCCACCGATCCCGATATCGAGGGGGTACAGGTCATCCGCCGGCCCGCCCTGACCGTGTCGCCGGCCGAGATGCTGGACGCCGACGGCTATCTGCTGGGCTCCCCGGCCAACCTCGGCTACATCTCGGGCGCGCTCAAGCACGCCTTCGACGGTGCCTACTATCAGCTGCTCGACAGCACCCGGGGCCGGCCGTTCGGGCTGTACCTGCATGGCAACGAGGGCACCGAAGGCGCCGAACGGGCGGTTGACGGCATCACCGCCGGGCTGGGGTGGATCAAGGCCGCACGGTACGTGGTGGTCTCCGGCAAACCCGCCAAGACGGATCTGGAAGCGTGCTGGAATCTGGGCGCGACGCTCGCCGCGCAGTTGATGGGTTGACGAAGGAGTAGACATGCCTGGAATCGCCGAACTCGCTCTCGGTGCCGCCCCGATCGCCGGCGGCGCGCTGCTGGGCCTGGCGGCCGGCGCGTTCAAGGGCCCGGACATCCGCGGCGCGATCGCGGCCGATATGGAACTGCTGGAAAAGCTTCCCCCCGAACAGGTCGAGCGGCGTGCGGCACTGCAGCGGTCCATCGATCTGCGCATCGACGACATCGTCGCGGCCGTGGACAAGAACCGCGAAATCCGGGAGATGGCCGCCTCCTACACCGGCAACTGGCGCGACATCGTGGTGTTCATCTGCACCGTGCTGTTCGCGATCGTGTGGTGGAACGTCAGCCACTCCCGCAGCAACTGGCTGGTGATGTTCATCCTGCTGATCGTGCTGTCGATCGTGGCCGCGGTGTACGCCTCCCGCGGCATCTTCCGGGCATTCGCCACCTTCCTGCACTCGCGGCGGCGCAGCGAATGACTCACCTCAGCGTGCTGCCGAACACCTGCGCCATCGCCTCCCAGTGCTGGCGGGCCGCCGCCTCGTCATAGGGCAGGTTGTCCGGCACCGCGAAACCGTGTGCGGCCGAGTAGAACTCGATGGTGTGATCGACCCCGGCCGCGGTCAGCGCCGCCTCCAGGATCAGCGAGTCCGCCACGGTGAACGAGGCATCGTCGCGGGCGCCACCCACGTACACCCGGGCCGTGATCTGCTCGGCCAGCAGGTGCGGACTGCCCGGATCGTCGGCGGCCAACCCGCCGCCGTGAAACGACATCGCCGCGGCCACCCGGTCGGGGACCCGGCCCGCGACGATGAGCGAGGTCCGTCCGCCCATGCAGTACCCGGTGGTGCCGAAGGTGTCACCGCGCACGTCGGGACGGGCCTGCAGATAGTCGAAGAAGGCGGCCGCGTCGGTGGCCATGATCTCGGGTGTGACCTTGGCGATCATCCCGAACAGCCGTTTGCGCTCGTCCTCGTCGCCGAAGACCGAACCCATATCGAACGGGGTCCACCCGGCCTCGCGGTAGTAGACGTCGGGAACCAGCACCACATAGCCGTACCCGGCGAGCTGAGCGGCCATCTGGTCGAAGGTCGCCCGGACCCCGCCGGCGTCGGGGTACATCACCACACCGGGCCACGGGCCATCCCCGTCGGGAGTCGCCACGGTGACCCGGCAGGTGCCGTCGGCGGTGGTGATGGTGTCGTGGTTGATCGGCATGGCCAGAATTCTCCCGTCGCGTCGCTCGCCCTTAACGTTGTACTCCACCCGGCTCGACGTAAGCTGACCGTGTGCCGATCGCGACCCCGTACGAAGATCTGCTGCGCCTGGTCATGGCCGAGGGAACACCGAAGGCCGATCGCACCGGCACCGGCACCCGCAGCCTGTTCGGTCACCAACTGCGATACGACCTGAGCGCCGGTTTTCCGCTGATCACCACCAAGAAGGTGCACACCAAGTCGATCGTCTACGAATTGCTGTGGTTCCTGCGGGGGGACTCCAACGTGCGGTGGCTGCAGGAGCGTGGTGTCACCATCTGGGACGAATGGGCCTCCGAGACAGGCGATCTGGGCCCGGTGTACGGCGTGCAGTGGCGGTCTTGGCCGACGCCGTCGGGTGAGCACATCGACCAGATCAGTGCGTCTCTGGAGCTGTTGAAGCGCGATCCCGACAGTCGCCGCAACATCGTCTCGGCCTGGAACGTCGGTGAGATCCCGCAGATGGCATTGCCACCGTGCCATGCGTTCTTCCAGTTCTACGTCGCCGACTCCAAGCTGTCCTGCCAGCTGTATCAGCGCAGCGCGGACCTGTTTCTGGGGGTGCCCTTCAACATCGCCAGCTACGCGCTGCTGACCCACATGATGGCCGCGCAGACAGGCCTGCAGGTGGGCGAGTTCATCTGGACCGGCGGCGACTGCCACATCTACGACAACCATGTCGAGCAGGTGTCCTTGCAGCTGTCCCGCGATCCGCGGCCCTACCCCGAACTTGTCCTGGCACCCAGGGATTCGATCTTCGACTACACCTACGAGGACATCGCCATCGTCAACTACGACCCGCACCCGGGGATCAAGGCCCCGGTGGCGGTGTGACCTACCGGCTCATCTGGGCGCAGTCGACCTCCGGTGTGATCGGCCGCGACAACGGCATTCCGTGGCGCCTGCCGGAGGACCAGGCCCACTTCAAGGAGCTCACCCTGGGCCAGACCGTGGTGATGGGTCGGCTGACCTGGGAGTCACTGCCGGCCTCGGTGCGCCCACTGCCCGGACGTCGCAATATCGTCGTCTCGCGCAACGGCGGGTACACCGCGCAGGGCGCCGAGGTGGTCACCGAGTTGCCCGAATCCGGCGACCTCTGGGTGATCGGCGGCGCCCAGCTCTACGGCCTGGCGCTCCCGCTGGCCGAACGCTGCGAGATCACCGAGATCGACATCGACCTGCACCGCGACGACGGGGACGCGATGGCGCCGGTCCTCGACGAGTCCTGGGTCGGCACCGAAGGGGACTGGCTGACCAGCGGCTCGGGGCTGCGGTACCGGTTCAGCAGCTACGTGCGGACCTGACCGGAGCCCGCGCCGTGTCGGTGCCGTAGGCAACGATGGGCAGGTGCCCACTCTGACCGCCGCGCAGGCCCGACGGGTCGCCGTAGCCGCCCAAGGTTTCCATCAGCCCAAACCGGGTCTGCTGACTCGCGGGCACCTGAAGCGGCTGATCTCCCGGATTCAGGTCCTGCAACTGGATTCGGTATCGGTGGCCGTGCGCGCCCATTACGCGCCGGTGTTCAGCCGGCTGGGCCCGTACGACCGTGAGGTCCTGGACCGGGCGGCGTGGGCGCACAGCGACCGGGCGCCCCGGCTGTTGGTGGAGTACTGGGCGCACGAGGCCGCGCTGATGGCCGTGGACGACTGGCCGCTGCTGCGGTGGCGGATGGCCGAGTACGAACACGGTCGCTGGGGGACCGAGATCGTCAGGAAGAACGCCCGCCTGGCCGAGGACATCGTGGCGGCGGTCGCCGAGCTGGGGCCGTCCACCGCCGGACAGATCGAAGCACATCTGGAGGCCGAACCCCGGGGGCGTAAGGGCCCATGGTGGGACCGCAGCGATACCAAGTGGGTGGCCGAGGCGCTGTGGTCCTCGGGTGTGCTGACCACCGCGACCCGGGTCGGTTTCGCCCGCCACTACGACCTCACCGAACGTGTGCTGCCGCCGGAGGTGCTGGCGCGCCGGGTCTCCGACGAGGAGGCGGTGCGCGAGTTGATCCTGCGGGCCGCCGGCGCGTTGGGGGTGGGCACCGAACCGGATCTGCGTGACTATTTCCGGCTCAGCCCCAAACAGAGCAAACCGGCGGTTGCGGCATTGGTGGCCGACGGCGAGCTGGAGGTTGTCGACGTCGCGGGCTGGAACGCCCCGGCCTACCTGCGTGCCGGGCAGAAGGTGCCGCGCCGTGACCGCGGCACCGCGCTGCTGTGCCCGTTCGATCCGCTGGTCTTCTTCCGGCCTCGCATGGAGCGCCTGTTCGACGGTTTCCACTACCGCATCGAGATCTACACCCCGGCGCACAAGCGTCAATTCGGTTACTACGTATGGCCGTTCCTGCTCGACGGTGAACTGGTGGGGCGGGTCGACCTCAAACGCGCCGACGGGGTGCTGCAGGTGCTGGGCGCGTTCACCGAGGAAGGCCGGGATCGTCGCCGGGTGGCCGAGGCGATGGCCGTGGAACTGCGGTCGATGGCGGGATGGCTGGGTCTCGGTGACGTGACGGTCGGTGATCGCGGTGATTTGGCCCCGCATCTGCGGGCGGTCCTGCTTAGTTGAGCCATGGACGGCCTGCGGGTGCATTACTTCGACGAGGTACGGGGTGACGGATAGGTAAATAACGGGCAGACTGTTCCAGATGTCGGGGTGGGACCGCCGATGGTGGCAGCAGGCCGACCAGTTCCATTGGTTCAGCGTCTACCTGCGTGACCGCGGTCTGGACCGGCAGTGGCGGCTGGCCACCTTCGCCTTCACGCTGCTGTTCGCCGCGGTGCCGGTGGTCATGTTGATGAGCCCCTACGGCCCCGGTAGCGGGTGGGCACGCGCAGTGGCGATCGCGGCGGCCGGGTGTGGCGTCGGCGTCGGCGTCGTCTGGCTCATCGGTTGGCCGTCACGAACGCAGTCGCTGGTCTTCCACGCGGTGTGTTGTCTGTCCATCGCCGCGGGCACCTTGTCGCTGTCCACGCCGTACGGCGCCCTGATGGGCTGCGCCATGTTCGCGGCCGTCGGCGGTCTGCTCGCCTACTTCCATGCCCTCGTGCACGTGCTGGCGAACTTCGCGGTCGCGGCCATCAGCGCGTCGGTCGCCGCCGCCCGGTTGCTCGCCGAGACCGGAGACGCCGCGCTGGTGGTGGCCTCGCTGTTGCTGGTGCTCGGACTGAATCTCGGGGTGCCCTTCGGTATCCACGCGCTCGTGCACTCACTGCACACGGAGTTGCGGTCCTCGGACGTCGATCCGCTCACCGGGTTGCCCAACCGCCGGTCCTTCTACAACTCGGTGCACGAGATGTTGCTGCAGCGCCGGGCGGGGCACGCGGAGTTGCACGTGACGATGATCGATGTCGACGATTTCAAGAAGCTCAACGACACCCGCGGGCACGCGGTCGGCGACGAGGCGCTCGTGGGGATCGGTGCTGTGCTCGCCGAGCACAGCGGTGCCGATGCGGCGGTGGGCCGTCTCGGCGGCGAGGAGTTCGTCATCGCCGACATGTCGAGCGCCGCGACGCACGCGGTGACGGCCGAACGCATCCGCCTGGGCATCGCCGCCCTACCGGTACAGATCACCGCCAGCCTGGGCACCTGCGGGGCGGTGCTCGGTCCGGCGGCCGTCGTCGAGCCGGAGCAGTTCCTCGACGGGCTCATCCGGGCCGCCGACCTGGCGATGTACCGGTCGAAACGGGCGGGCGGCAACCGGATACATCGCAGCGACGCGACCGCCACCTCACCGTGACCTTAAAGATCTCTTATTTTTCTTAAATTGGGTGTACCGTGAGCCGGGTACGTGTCGTGACGGCCTGGTGAAAGGACCCAACATGCACGAACCACACATCGCCCTGGTGACCAGCGCGTCCCGCGGAATCGGTGCGGAGGTCGCCCACCAGCTCGCCCATCCGGGTACCCACGTGATCGTCAACTACCGGGAGAAGGCCGGCCGGGCGCACGCCGTGGCCGACGCCATCCGCGACGCCGGTGGACATGCGTCGGCGGTGGCCGCCGACATCTCCGACGAGTCCGCCGCCGAGGCGATGCTCGCCGGCATCCGTCAGCGCTTCGGCCGACTGGACACCTTGGTGCTCAATGCGTCCGGGGGACTGGAACGTGACGCCGACCCCGGGTACGCGATGCTGCTCAACCGTGACGCCCAGCGCCGCCTCGTCACGTTGGCCTTGCCATTGATGCCCGCGGGTGCCCGCGTGGTGTTCGTCACCAGCCATCAGGCGCACTTCTACCCGCACAAGGCCGTGCCGATGGGGTACGCCCCGATCGCGGCGAGCATGCGGGCCGGCGAGACCGCGATGTACGGCATGCGCCATGAATTCCACCGCCGCGGAATCCACTTCACGGTGGTCTCCGGTGACATGATCGACGGCACCAACGTGTTGACCCGGCTGCAGGGCCCGGCGCTGGAGCCTCGGCGCAGCGCTCCGCTGCCGTCGACCGACGAGTTCGCCGCGGCCATCGCCGGGGCCGCCCAGTCGCAGTACCACCCCGGGATCGTCTACGTGGGGGGCTCGGAGTACCTGCGGACGGCGTAGCCGGCGCCGAATCACGCGCAATGGTCGCGTTGCCGGCATCCTGAACAACCATTGTGCGTATCTCGGCGAGACCGACCCGGGGGCTCAGCTCAACGGAATGTCGTTGTCGCCCTTGCTGTCCTGGTACCGCTGCGACAGCGTCGCATACCGCTCGGTGATCCGTGCCTGCTGGGCGCGCAATTGCGGATCGTCCTCGGCATCGACCAGGGCGGGAATCGAGTACGCCGTCCAGAACGCATTGCTGCGGCGGTAGCCACCGGGCTCCAGCCCGAACACCTCGCGCAGGATGCGCAGATCGTGCGGGATGGCGAAGCTGTCCCGGGAATCCTCGTGGCTGAAGAAGTAGTAGAAATTGTCGAACCCGGCCCAGGTGATCGCCGACATGCACATGGTGCACGGCTCATGGGTGGACAGGAACAGCAGATCCGCGGTCGGCGGATGCTCGGGAAGCTCGTAGAACTGTGTGAGGGTGTGCACCTCGCCATGCCACAACGGATTGACGGTCTCGGCATTGGTCCCGGCGATCACCACCGACAGGTCGGATTTTCGCAGGATCGCCGCGCCGAACACCTTGTTACCGGCGGCCACGCCGGCCTCGGTCAACGGGAGAACGTCGAGGTCGATGACATCGAGCAGACGGCGCGGCAGACTCATGCGGCACTCTAACGCCGCGTCGTCGGTGGCGCAGCGGCGGCGATGCATAAACCACCGCTACCACCGGGTAATCTGACGCCGTGACCACCAGTGGAATCGACGTGAGCGCGCGCTTGGGCAGCGTGCTGACTGCCATGGTGACGCCGTTCGGCCCGGACGGCTCGGTTGATCTGGCCACCGCCAAGAAGGTAGCGAACCACCTGGTCGACACGGGTTGCGACGGTCTGGTGATCTCCGGGACTACCGGGGAGTCGCCGACGACCACCGACGACGAGAAGATCGCACTGCTGGAAGCGGTACTCGAGGCCGTGGGCGACCGGGCCCGCATCATCGCCGGTGCCGGCACCTACGACACCGCGCACAGCGTGCACCTGGCCAAGGCCAGCGCCGCCGCCGGCGCGCATGGGCTGCTGGTCGTCACCCCGTACTACTCGCGCCCGTCGCAGCGCGGCCTGATCGCGCACTTCACCGCGGTCGCCGACGCCACCGATCTTCCCGTCGTGCTCTACGACATCCCGCCGCGTTCGATCATCCCGATCGACTGGGACACCCTGCGGACCCTGGCGGCGCATCCGAACATCGTCGCGGTCAAGGACGCCAAGGGCGATCTGCACGGCGCCGGGCAGCTGATGGCCGAGACCGGCATCGCCTATTACTCCGGCGACGACGCGCTGAACCTGCCCTGGCTGGTGATGGGCGCGGTCGGTTTCATCAGCGTCTGGGGGCATGTGGCGGCGGGCCAGCTGCGAGAGATGCTGTCGGCGTTCCACTCCGGGGATATCGCCACGGCCCGCAAGATCAACACCACGCTGGGCCCGCTGAACTACGCACAGAACCGGCTCGGTGGAGTGACGATGTCCAAGGAAGGTCTCCGGTTGCTCGGTATCGACGCCGGAGAACCCCGGCTGCCCCAGGTCCCGGCGACCCCGTCCGAGATCGAAGAACTCGCGGCCGATATGCGGTCGGCCGGCGTGCTGTGAGCACCGATCTGGCAGCACCGGGGCCGCTGGCTCCCGGCGGTCTGCGCGTCACCGCCCTGGGCGGGATCAGCGAAATCGGCCGCAACATGACCGTTTTCGAGCATCTGGGCCGGCTGCTCATCATCGACTGCGGGGTGTTGTTCCCCGGCCACGACGAGCCCGGCGTGGACCTGATCCTGCCGGACCTGCGCCATATCGAGAACCGCCTCGACGATATCGAGGCGCTGGTGCTCACCCACGCCCACGAGGACCACATCGGTGCCATCCCGCACCTGCTCAAGCTGCGTGGTGACATCCCGGTCGTCGGCTCCCGGTTCACCTTGGCGCTGGTCGCCGAGAAATGCCGGGAACATCGCATCAAACCGAAGTTCGTCACGGTCGCCGAGGGCGAGCGCAGTACCCACGGGGTCTTCGAGTGCGAATACTTCGCGGTCAACCATTCGATCCCCGATGCGCTGGCGATCGCCGTGCATACCGGTGCGGGCACCGTCCTGCACACCGGTGACATCAAACTCGACCAGCTCCCGCCCGACGGGCGACCCACCGATCTGCCCGGGATGTCGCGACTCGGCGACGCCGGGGTGGATCTGTTCCTCTGCGACTCGACCAACGCCGAGCTCCCCGGTGTCAGTCCGTCCGAGAGCGAGGTCGGACCGACCCTGCACCGACTGATCCGCGGTGCCCAGGGGCGTGTCATCGTGGCGTGCTTCGCCTCCAACGTCGATCGGGTGCAACAGATCATCGACGCCGCCGTTGCGCTCGGGCGGCGGGTCTCCTTCGTCGGCCGATCCATGGTGCGCAATATGGGCATCGCCCGCGAGCTGGGGTTCCTCACGGTCGCCGACGAGGATGTCATCGATATCGCCGCGGCGGAGATGATGCCGGCCGACCGGGTGGTGCTCATCACGACCGGCACCCAGGGTGAGCCGATGGCCGCGCTGTCGCGGATGTCGCGCGGCGAGCACCGCAGCATCACCCTGACCGCCGGCGATCTGATCATTCTGTCCTCGTCGCTGATCCCCGGTAACGAGGAAGCAGTGTTCGGGGTCATCGACGCGCTGTCCAAGGTCGGTGCCCGGGTGGTCACCAATGCGCAGGCGCGGGTGCATGTTTCCGGGCATGCCTATTCCGGTGAACTGCTCTTCCTCTACAACGGCGTGCGCCCCCGCAATGTGATGCCGGTGCACGGCACCTGGCGCCACCTGCGCGCCAACGCCGCTCTCGCGGTGCGCACCGGGGTACCGCCGGAGAATGTGGTGCTCGCCGAGAACGGGGTCAGCGTCGATCTGGTGAACGGGGTGGCCTCGATCGCGGGTGCGGTCCCGGTGGGCAAGATGTTCGTCGATGGCCTCGTGACCGGTGACGTCGGGGAATCCACCCTCGGTGAGCGACTCACGCTGTCCTCGGGGTTCGTCGCGGTCACGGTCGTGGTGCGCCGGGGGACCGGCAAGCAGGCCGGGCCCGCCCACCTGCATTCACGTGGGTTCTCCGAGGACCCGAAGGCACTCGAGCCGGTGGCTCTGAAGGTGGAGGCCGAGCTGGAACGCCTTGCCGCGGACCAGGTGACCGATCCGGGGCGCATCGCCCAGGCGGTGCGGCGCACCGTCGGCAAGTGGGTCGGGGAGACCTACCGGCGCCAGCCGATGATCGTGCCGACGGTCATCGAGATCTAGGCCGAGCGCACCGCCAGGGCTGTCCATTCGATGGGCGAGGCGGCGATCGTGCGGCCGGTCGGCCGGATGTAGAGATCGCGGTAGTAGCTCGGTCCGGCCTGTTCGACCACGGTCCAGCCGTACCCACGCAGGATCTCCTCGACGCGTTCGGGTTCCATGCCGGACTTCCAGATCTGACTGCGCCGACGGAACCTTCGGTACACGGCCTCGGCGCCCTGCAGATCGGTGCCGTCGATGAAGTCCTGTCGCACGTAGGTGAAGATGAGCCGGCTACCCGGCGTGACGGCGCGCAGCTGCTCGAACATCGCGTGTACGGCGCCCGGGGTGAGGTACTGGGTGACGCCCTCCCAGATGAACAGCGTCCGTCCGGTATCGCGAAACCCGTTGGCGTCCAACACCGACATCACATCGTCGCGCTCGAAATCGATGCTCGCGAGATGCACCGAGGCGGGGATGGCGCCCAGCGCACGTGCCACCGCGGCGGCCTTGCGTTCGATGTTCACCGGCTGGTCGAGCTCGAACACGGGCAGATCGCTGTGCCTGGCGATCCGGTAGGGCCGGGTGTCCAGTCCTGAGCCGAGGATCACCACCGCGTCGATCTCGCTGGCCGGATCGGAGATCCGCTCGTCGATGAACCGCTTGCGGCAGGCGATGCTGGCCCACAGGCCGGGCCCGGCGCGCTCGGATGCGGCGATCACGGCCGCGCGCAGCGGTGCCCACCGGGTCAGCCGCGCCAAGGCGCGCGGACCGCTCGGCAAGAACGACTCGGCCAGATCGTCGTCGACCAAGCGCCGCCCGGGCGGTTCGTGGTGCTCGACGGCGGCGAGCACCATCGGCCCGAACGCCGTCTGTGCGGCCGGGTTCGAGGCCACTAGCGTTTGTTCACGTATCCGGCGTCCAGCGGCAGCGTGACCCCGGTGACGTACCGTCCGGCATCGGAGACCAGAAACAGCACCGCATTGGCGATATCGTCGACGGTCAGTGTCTGTACCGGCAGGGCATTGGACATGTCCGGCCCGCGGTGGGATTGCTGGGCCATCCCTTCCAGCCAGCTGCGGGTGAAATCGTTGTCGATCATCGGGGTGTCCACCCCGGCCGGGTGGATCGAGTTCACCCGGATGTTGAATTGCGCCAACACATTTGCGTAGACGCGCATGAGGCCGACGATGCCGTGTTTGGCGGCCGCGTAGCCGACCGACCCCGCGATGGGGGAGCCCAGGCCGACCAGTCCGGCCACCGAGCTGGTCAGCACGATGGAACCACCGTTGCCGAACTTGACCATCGGTTTGTACGCCACATCCACGGTGTTGTAGACCCCGGTGAGGTTCACGTCGATGACGTCCTGCCAGGCGTCCTCACCGGCCATCGGTGCAATCCCGGCATTGGCGATCACGATGTCCAGCCGGTCGCCGAGTGCCTCGGTGCCTGCCCGCAGCGCGCCTTTGAGCGCATCGCGATCACGGACATCGGCTTCGGTGGCGACGATGCGTGCTCCCGTCTCCTCGACCAGTTTGACCGTCGCGGCCAGGTCATCGGGGCTCGCCAGCGGGTAGGGCACCGAGGCGATCTGGTCGCACAGATCGACGGCGATGATGTCGGCGCCCTCGGATGCCAGCTTCACGGCATGCGCGCGCCCCTGCCCGCGCGCCGCCCCGGTGATGAACGCGACCTTGCCGGTGAGCGATCCCATCTCGACGCCTAGCCGCGCAGCCGGCCCTTGGCGGGGTCGCCGGCCACGATCGGGGTCAGCATCTTGATATCGGGTGCACCGTCGAGGTGTTCGCCGACGGTGCCGAACAGCTTGCCGACGGCGGGTGCGGTGCTGTGTGTTGTGAGTGCGTCGGCGTCGGCCCACTGCTCCACGAACACGAAGGTGCCATTGGCCTCATGCAACGAGTACAGCTCGCAACCCGGCTCGTCGTGGACCTCGGCGATGGCCTCCGTGCAGGCCGCGCGGACGATGTCCACGGATTCGGGTTTAGCGGTCATGGTGGCGACGACGACGACAGGCATGGGTGCTCCTCGGCTCCGGCAGTATTCGCCGAGTCACCTTACTTGGGTGTGGTGAGCGTCACCGGGGCACCGTGCTGGTCGGTCTCGGTGATCGAGTCAGAATCCACCAGATACAGCCGTGCCGTGGCCAGATCCAGGAACAGCCCGACGATGTTCACCGAGCCGTCGGCGAGCCGTGCGGCGACCTGCGGGTGTCGTCGCACGGCATCGACCTGGACGGCGACGTTGACCACGCTGAGCTGGTCGGCACCGGTGAACCCGGCGTCCGCGGCGGCGGCGGCCACCGGGTGGTAAGCCCGGAACGCCGCCAGTGAGTCCGCCCCGTGGTCCAGCCAGCGTCCCATCGAGCCGTCGGCGCTGTCGTGCATCAGGTCGTGCATGGCATCGCACCCCGAGTGCCCGCAGATCCCGATGCTCCGTACGGTGAGCCGGTTCAGCGCGTAGCTCAGCGCCGATTCGACCGACAAGTCTGCGCCCACCAGGTTCCCGACGTTGCGCACGTTGAGCAGCTCCCCGGGCGCGCTGTCGGTGATCAGGTTCGGCAGGATCCGGGCGTCGGCGCAGGTGAGCAGCATCGTGTGCGGGTCGTGTGCGGTGCCCGTGGTCATTCCGGCGCGCACCAGCGGGGCCAGCCCGTTGCTATACCTGTTGACCCCGCTCGCCAGCTGGGCCGGCCAGATCAGTCGCAGTGCGTCGATCACCCGGCGGCCCTCGGTGTCTCGGCGCGGTGGTCGGGAATGGGCGAACTCCATTCGTGCGGTTCCGGTTTCGGTGACCGTGACCTCCGCACCGCGGTCGCGATGCTGGGTGATCCACTCCTGCAACGCGTCCAAGGCGGCGTGATCGAGGTAGTCGACGTTCAGATCGATGAACACCTCGGCGTCGTGCGGGATATCCGACAGTGCCGCATTCAGCCGTGGCAGTGCCAGGAAGCTGCACGATCCGGTGATCGCCACATGCCAGCGCGGCGGGCCGCCCGTGCCGAGCCGGCTGGTCAGGTCCTCGGCGAGGATGGACACCCGCACGATGCGCCAGGCCGCGAAGGCGATCGCCAGCACGAGTCCGATGAGCACACCCTCGAGGAGGTTGAGAAACACGACGCAGCCCAGCGTGACGCCGTAGATGACCAGCTCCCCGGTGCGCCGCGCCAGATCGATATGGGCGAGCTTCACCAGCTGGACACCGATCACGATCAACAGTCCGGCCAGTGCGGCCATCGGGATCATCTCGACGATGTCGACCAGCAGCACCGAAAAGACCAGCAGCCACACCCCGTGCAACGCGGCCGAGGCACGAGACTTGGCACCCGCGCCGACATTGGCCGTACTGCGCACGATGACCCCGGTGACGGGCAGACCACCCAGTAATCCCGAGGACGCGTTTGCGGTACCTTGCCCGACGAGCTCGCGGTTGAAGTCGGTACGGGGGCCGGTATGCATCTTGTCCACGGCGGTTGCCGAGAGCAGGCTTTCCACGCTGGCGATCAGGGCGACGGTGAGCACGGCGAGGGCGATCGACGTCCAGCTGCCCTGCGGCATCTCGGGCAGCCCGATGGCCTCGACGACGGATTCGTCGATCGTGATGCGCTCGGTGCCCAGGCCCGGCAGGTAGCTCACCGCGGTCGCGATGGTGATCGCGACCAGCGGACCGGGTACCGCGCGGATGGCGGGCGGAGCGAACCGCCAGCTCAGCATGATCGCGATGACGAGGCCTCCGACGAGCACCGTGGCCCACTGCGGGGCGGCCAGTTGGGCGGGCAGCGACGCCAGGTTCTGCCAGGCGTTGCTGCGCGGGCCGCCGCCGAGTAGGACGTGCACCTGTTGCAGGGCGATGGTGATGCCGATACCGGCCAGCATCGCGTGCACGACGATGGGTGCGATGGCGAGCGCGGCCCGCGCGACCCGGCTCAGTCCCAGCAGAATCTGCAGAACGCCCGCCGCGGCGGTGATGGCGCACGTCGCCTTCCACCCGAACTGCGCGACGAGTTCGGCGACGACGACGGTCAAACCGGCGGCCGGACCGCTGACCTGCAGCGGCGAACCGCCGACCACGGCGCACACGATGCCGCCGACGATGGCGGCGATGAGACCGGCCACCACCGGTGCCCCGGATGCGACGGCGATGCCGATGGACAACGGCAGCGCGACGAGGAAGACGACCAGCGAAGCGGGCAGGTCATAGCGGACGATGTTGTTCTGAATTATGTTGTGTAACAACGGGTTAACATTGCGGCTCGATGTCGGCAGGCTCACCGCCTCGAGAGTAGCGACCGCAACGGAATCCGTCGTTTCCTGGCCGCGTGACGCTGCCCACTTTTGGGTTTACCCTGGTGAAGACGCATTTGAGCGGCGACGGAATCAGTTGTTCTATGCGGTGGCGCGCTGCTCGGTATTTCGATACCTGTTTGTGACAGGTGTGGCAGATGGTGAAAATGGGGCTCAAGCGACTAGGCTGACACCCATGGCTAACAAGACCGCCGCCCGGTCCGGAGCCCGTTCGAGCAGGTCAAAGGCCAATCCCAGCTCGCGGACCGGATCGAAACCGGCGCGCCCGGCGGCGCCGCGCCGCAAGCCGGCGCCACGTCGTAACCCCTCCCGCTTCGCCGCCGCGGGCGCCGCCATGGGCCGGGGTACCCGCGCCGGCTGGCTGATGGTGGCCAAGGGTGCCGGTTCCACCGCCCGATCGGTGGGGCGCGCCCGCGACCTGGAACCCGGCCATCGGCGCGACGGGATCGCGCTGGCGCTGCTGGGCATCGCCGTCGTGGTCGCCGCCAGTTCGTGGTTCGACGCCGCCCGGCCGGTCGGCGGATGGATCGACACCGTGGTGCGTGCCGTCATCGGCGGCGCCGTCGTGCTGGTGCCGATCATCCTCGGTGTCATCGCCGTGGTGTTGATGCGCACCGAACCCGATCTCGACGCCCGGCCGCGGTTGATCCTGGGATCGGCGATGATCGCCCTGCCGGTGCTCGGGCTGTGGCACATCTGGTCCGGCGCCCCGGCCGATCCGGTCGCCCGCCGCGATGCCGCCGGCTTCGTCGGTTTTGTGCTCGGCGGGCCGCTCTCGGACGGTCTGACGGTGTGGATCGCCACCCCGCTACTCGTCATCGGAGTGCTCTTCGGTGTGCTGCTGCTGACCGGGACGACCATCCGCGAACTGCCCGAGACGCTGCGCGCGATGTTCAGCACCCGCGGATATGACGACTACGACGATGACGAGTACGCCGACGAGCACGCCGAATACGACGATGACGCGGTCACCGAGGACTTCTCCGACGCGTACTACGACCGCGACGAGGAATTCGGGGGGGCCGACGCCCAGCAGTGGCCGACCCCCGAACTGCCGGCCGGGTCGCCGATGGACAACTACCCGCTGCCCGACCCGGCGGACGCGCCGACCATCCCCGAACCCGTTGCCGCCAAGGCCCGTAAGCCCAAGGCGGAGCCGAAGAAGCCGAAGAAGACCGACGACACCCTGGTGATGGACCGGGTCGTCGAGGGTCCCTATGTGCTCCCGTCGCTGGACCTGCTCATCGCCGGCGACCCACCCAAGCTGCGTACCGCGGCCAACGACCAGATGGAAGCCGCCATCACCTCGGTGCTGGAGCAGTTCAAGGTCGATGCCGCGGTCACCGGGTGCACCCGCGGTCCGACCGTGACGCGCTACGAGGTCGAACTGGGGCCCGGCGTGAAGGTCGAGAAAATCACGGCGCTGCACCGCAACATCGCCTACGCGGTGGCCACCGAGAGCGTGCGCATGCTGGCGCCCATCCCCGGCAAGTCGGCCGTCGGCATCGAGGTGCCCAACACCGACCGCGAGATGGTGCGCCTCGCCGATGTGCTGACCGCGCCGACGACACGCGGCGACCACCACCCGTTGGTGATCGGCCTGGGCAAGGACATCGAGGGTGAGTACGTCAAGGCCAACCTGGCCAAGATGCCGCACCTGCTGGTGGCCGGTTCCACCGGATCGGGTAAGTCCAGCTTCGTCAACTCAATGCTGGTGTCGCTGTTGGCGCGGGCCACCCCGGAAGAGGTCAGGATGATCCTGATCGACCCCAAGATGGTGGAGCTCACCCCGTATGAGGGCATTCCGCACCTCATCACCCCGATCATCACCCAGCCCAAGAAGGCCGCCGCAGCACTGGCCTGGCTGGTCGAGGAGATGGAGCAGCGCTACCAGGACATGCAGGCCTCGCGGGTACGCCATATCGACGTGTTCAACGAGAAGGTGCGTTCCGGAGAGATCACCACGCCGCTGGGCTCCGAGCGGGTCTACAAGCCCTACCCCTACATCCTGGCGATCGTCGACGAGCTCGCCGATCTGATGATGACCGCGCCGCGTGACGTCGAAGAAGCCATCGTGCGCATCACGCAGAAGGCCCGTGCCGCCGGCATCCACCTGGTGCTGGCCACCCAGCGGCCCTCGGTGGACGTCGTCACCGGTCTGATCAAGACCAACGTGCCCTCGCGACTGGCGTTCGCGACCTCCTCGCTGACCGACTCGCGCGTCATCCTGGATCAGCCGGGCGCGGAGAAGCTCATCGGCATGGGCGACGGCCTGTTCCTGCCGATGGGGGCGAACAAGCCGCAACGCATGCAGGGCGCGTTCATCACCGACGAGGAGATCCAAGCGGTGGTGGAGGCCACCAAGGCCCAGGCCGAGCCCGAGTTCATCGAGGGGGTCACCAAGGCCAAGCCGGCCGGTGAGCGCACCGATGTCGATCCCGATATCGGCGACGACATGGACGTCTTCCTGCAGGCCGTGGAGTTGGTGGTGTCGTCCCAATTCGGGTCCACCTCGATGCTGCAGCGCAAGCTGCGGGTCGGCTTCGCCAAGGCCGGCCGGCTGATGGACCTGATGGAGACCCGCCAGATCGTCGGGCCCTCGGAGGGCTCCAAGGCCCGTGAGGTGCTGGTGAAGCCCGATGAGCTGGCGGGCACCCTGGCACTCATCCGCGGCGGCTCGGACGCCAACGGCGCCGATGAGGATGAGGACGAGGGTTTCTAGAGGGTGAGCATCATCCGGGTGTTGCCGAGGGTATTGGGCTTGACGTAGGACAAGTCCAGGAACTCGGCAACACCGGTGTCGTAGGAGCGGCACATCTCCGCGAAGACCTCCGCGCTCACCGGAGTCCCGTCGATCTCGACGAACCCGTGCCCGCCGAAGAACTCGGTTTCGAAGGTGAGCACGAAGATGCGTTGCAGGTGCAGGTTGCGCGCCACCTGCAGCAGCTGGGCCACCACGCGGTGACCGACCCCGCGGCCACGGACCTTCGGATGGACCGCCACCGTGCGCACCTCGCCGAGATCGGCCCACAGCACGTGCAGCGCACCGCAGCCGACGATCTCGCCGTCCAGCTCGGCGACCCAGAATTCCTGCACCGCCTCATACAGCGTGACCAGGTTCTTCTCCAGCAGGATCTTGCCCGCGTAGATGTCGACGAGCGCCTTGATGGCCGGCACGTCGGACGTCCGGGCGCGACGGATCATCACGTCGCCAACCGCCTCGCTCACAGCAGCGAGAGTATCGGTTTGGGCAACCGATATTCTGTTGCGGTGCCGGGCCAATCAGATACCGATCCAGTTGTGCCCCGCGCATCCGTTGCCAACGTCGCCAATCTGCTGACCGGCATCCGATTCCTGCTCGTGCCGGTGTTCCTGGTGGCCCTGTTCGTCGAGGACGGGCATCAGACGGCATGGCGAACAGTCGCTTTCGTCGTGTTCGCGGTGGCGGTCATGACCGACCACCTGGACGGGGCGCTGGCCCGGGCCTACGGCATGGTCACCGAGTTCGGGAAGCTGGCCGATCCGATCGCGGACAAGTTGCTCGTCGGCGCCGCGCTGATCGGGCTGTCGATGCTCGGCGACCTGCCGTGGTGGATCACCATCGTCATCATGGTCCGCGAGATCGGCGTCACCGTGCTACGACTGGCGGTCCTGCGGCACGGCGTGATCCCGGCCAGCCGCGGCGGCAAGCTCAAAACGCTGGTCCAGGCCGTGGCGATCGGGCTGTTCATCCTTCCGCTGGACTCCTGGCCCGGTATCTGGCTCACGGTGGCGACCTGGATCATGTGGCTGGCCGTGGTGCTGACGGTGCTCACCGGCGTGGACTACGTGATTTCTGCGTTCCGCGATTCGCGCGCCCGGTTGGCAACCTGAGGCGCCCGGGAACCACCGGCTACCCGGTCGCGTTGACCCTTGTATGACGACACTGATGCGCGAGGTGATCGGCGACGTGCTGCGGGAAGCCCGGACCACACAGGGGCGCACCCTGCGTGAGGTGTCCGACGCGGCGCGGGTCAGCCTGGGCTATCTCTCCGAAGTGGAACGGGGCCGCAAAGAGGCCTCCAGCGAGTTGCTCAACGCCATCTGCGACGCGCTCGACATCCCGATGTCGCGGGTGTTGTTCAACGCCGGGGAGCAGATGGCCCGCGACGAGGGCGGGGTCACCGGCATCGATGCCACCACCAAGGTCGTGATCCCACAGGTTGTGTCCATGGCGGTGGCCTGACCGGGTGCCGAAACGATAGGTTGGCACCCAACACGATGCATATCGGCAGTTGCGCACACCCGAACACACGAAGGCGGAAACGTTCCCATGGCCAATCCGTTCGTCAAGGCATGGAAATACCTGATGGCGCTGTTCAACTCGAAGGTCGACGAGTACGCCGACCCGAAGGTGCAGATCCAGCAGGCCATCGAGGATGCCCAGCGTCAGCACCAGGCGCTGACCCAGCAGGCCGCCCAGGTCATCGGTAACCAACGCCAGCTGGAGATGCGGCTGAACCGCCAGCTCGCCGATATCGAGAAGCTGCAGGCCAACGTCCGCCAGGCGCTGACCCTCGCCGATCAGGCCACCGCCAACGGCGATGCCGCCAAGGCCACCGAGTACACCAACGCCGCGGAGGCGTTCGCCGCGCAGCTGGTGACCGCCGAACAGAGCGTCGAGGACCTCAAGTCGCTGCATGACCAGTCGCTGCAGGCTGCCGGTCAGGCCAAGAAGGCCGTCGAGCAGAACGCCATGGTGTTGCAGCAGAAGATCGCCGAGCGCACCAAGCTGCTCAGCCAGCTGGAGCAGGCCAAGATGCAGGAGCAGGTCAGCGCCTCGCTGCGGTCGATGAGCGAGATCTCCGCGCCCGGTACCACGCCCAATCTCGACGAGGTGCGCGAGAAGATCGAGCGCCGCTACGCCAACGCGATGGGCGCCACCGAGCTCGCGCAGAACTCGGTGCAGGGCCGGATGATGGAAGTCCAGCAGGCCAGCGTGCAGATGGCCGGGCACTCGCGCCTGGAGCAGATCCGCGCCTCCATGCGCGGCGAGGCTCTGCCGTCCGGCGGTGCGCAGGCCACGCCCGCCACCCCGGCCGCGAATCCGCCCGCCACCGCCCCCGAAAACCCGCTCTCCCAATAGGTCCGGGTCATCATGGCGACGGGTTCGGGAACCGGACGGCAGCGCGGGTGGCGCGCATTGGCCGCGCGCGGCCTCCAGAGCGGCATCGACACCGCCGCCCAGTACTCCGGTGCGCTGGCCCAAAAACTCGCCGCTCTGGCCGACCCGCGGGCCAAGCTGCTGCGCAAGCGGCGCTGGGCGTTGCGGTTGGCGCTGTTCTTCGGCGCCAGCAGCCTGTTCTGGATCCTGGCCACCGCGGTGCTCGCGTCCTGGAGTACGCCGGTCTGGGCACTGATCGTCACCGGTGTGATCGCCGCGGGCGCGGCCTTCCCGGCGACGCTGTTGTTCCTGCGGTATCGGTGGTTGCGCGCCGAGCCGTTGCCGCCCGGGCCGACCGCCCGCCCGATGCCGCCGCTGGGCTCGGCGGCGCGCCGGCCGATGGCCGCGCTGGCATCCTCGGAGCGGGGGCTGTTCTCCTTACTGGGTGTGCTGGAGCGGGGCAGGCTGCTGCCTGCCGAGGACCTGCGTGAGATCGCGGATACGGCCGGCCAGACAGCGGCCACCATGGCCGCGACCGCCACCGAGGTGGTCGCGATGGAGCGGGCGGCCGCCGCCTCCCCGCAGTCACGTGCGCACCTTGCGCCGACCATCCAGGCGTTCAGCATGCAACTACACCAGGGCGCCCGCCAGTACGACGAAATGGTCACCGCTGCAGCGCAATTGGTGTCCTCGGTGAACGCGGGAACGAGCAATCCGCCGGTCGGAAGTCGCTATCGCGACGAGCTGGTGCACGCGACGGATCGGCTGCAGGGTTGGGCGCACGCCTACAGCGAGCTGGGAGCGTTGCGCGGCGCCTAGATATCGTGGGTGCCCAGCTCCGCCGAGTCGGGGCGGGGCCCGAACCGATCGATGTAGGACTGATGCTTGGCGGCATCGCGCTCGCGGGCCAGCGCGTCGACCAGCGACGGGTTCAGCCCGTGCACCCGCAGCATGTGCCGGCGCCATATCTTGTTCAGTGCGTGCGAGAAGTAGACGAACGGGATCAGGATCGGCACCGTCATGCTCAGGTGCACATACAGCGTCGTCGGGATCAGCCAGAACGGTGCCAGCACCAGCACGGCCGGGATCAGTACCCGCAGCATGAGCCGCCGGGTGGCGCCCGGCCCGGCCAGGTCGTTACGGACCCAGTCCAGCATCGAATCGGGCAGCCGCTTGCCCAGGCAGTAGCCGACCAGCTGGAAGAAGCTGGGTTTGGTCCTGCTCACAGCGTCGGGCGCAGCGCCGGGATGACCGCGCCGGCCAGTCCCCGGATCATCGCCTTGGCGAAATCGAACTGATCGAAGTAGTCCCGCCACAGCGTGATCCGGCCGTCGTGCACCTCGAAGACCCCGCATACCCAGAACTGCAGGCGGACCGGACCGAACGCGAGCACGTCGGTGCGCTCGTTGAGCACGACGGCGCCGTCGCCGGCGGTGCGGTGGATCGCCACATCGAAGGCGAAACTGGGCCGGTCGAGCGCCTTGAACACCTTGAGGGTGCGCTGCCTGCCACGGATGGTCGGGAACCCGACGTTCTGATAGACGATGTTCTCGTCGATCAGCTCGCCGGCGGTGTCCAAATCGGGACCCCGCAGCGAGAACAGGAACTTCTCCACCGTCGCGATGTTGTCGGCCTCGGTGCTGGTGGGCGATACCTGATCGGTCATACCCCACAGGGTAGAGCCTGCGGGCTGTGGCAGGGTGGGCCGCGTGCGGGTCGTCAACTCATGAGAATCGCCGTGGTCGCCGGACCCGACCCCGGGCACGCGTTCCCGGCGATCGCACTGTGTCTGCAATTCCAGGCGGCGGGGGACACCGCGACGCTGCTGACCGGCAGGCAGTGGCTCGATACCGCGCGCGCGGCCGGTGTGGCGGCGGTGGAGCTGGCGGGTCTGGACCTCGACGTCGGCGATGACGACGGCGACGCCGGTGCGAAGATCCACCGGCGGGCCGCCCGGATGGCCGTGCTGAACGCGCCCGTCATCCGTGCGCTGGCCGTCGATCTCGTGTGTTCCGACGTGATCACCGCCTGCGGTGGGATGGCGGCCGAACTGCTCGGCGTGCCGTGGGTCGAGGTCGCTCCGCACCCGCTGTACCTGCCGTCGAAGGGGCTGCCCCCGTTGGGCAGCGGGCTGGCCCCGGGGGTCGGTCTGCGCGGCCGGGCCCGTGACGCGGTGATGCGGGCGCTGACCGCGCGTTCCATCCGGGTCGGGGAACGCGACCGGGCGGCGGCCCGCCTGTCCATCGGATTGCCGGGGCCGGATCCGGGCCCGCTGCGGCGGCTGATCGCGACACTGCCCGCTCTGGAGGTGCCCCGCCCGGATTGGCCGGCCGAGGCCGTGGTCGTCGGTCCGTTGCACTTCGAGCCCACCGACGCGGTGCTGACTCCGCCACCCGGATCGGGTCCGCTGGTGGTTGTGGCGCCGTCGACGGCCACCACCGGTGCCGCCGGCCTGGCGGAGGTGGCGCTGACCGCGCTGACGCCCGGGCGCGGACTGCCCGCCGGGTTGCGGGTGGCGGTGTCACGGCTCGGCGGCGCCGACGTGCAGGTGCCGGACTGGGTGGTGGTCGGGCTCGGGCGTCAGGACGAGCTGCTGGCCCGCGCCGACGTGCTGGTGTGCGGGGGCGGCCACGGGATCGTGGCGAAATCGCTGCGCCACGGTGTGCCGTTGGTCACGGTGCCCGGCGGGGGCGATCAGTGGGAAATCGCCAATCGTGTTGTGCGGCAAGGGAGTGGACGTCTGATCCGGCCGCTCACAGCCGAGGCGCTGACGGCCGCGGTGGCCGGCGTGCTGGCCGATCCGCGCTATCGCGACGCCGCCGCGGTGGCCGGCGCCGGCGTGGATCGGGTGGCCGATCCGGTACGGGTGTGCCATGACGCGCTGGCGGCGACTCGGTAGGTTGTCGGCGTGCGCATCACCGAGTTCAACGAACGGGTCACCGGGCTGTTCGGTGCCGCCTATGGGGGCTCGGTGCTCGTCGATCACGTGCTGAGTGCGCTCGGCGGGCGCACCGCCGCGCAGGCCATCGAGGCCGGTATCGAACCGCGGACGGTGTGGCGGGCGCTGTGCGCGGACTTCGACGTCCCGCGCGACCAGTGGTGAGCGGTCAGGGGCGGGCGAGCGCGCGGTCGAGGAACTCGCGCTGATCGGCCCTGGTCTGCGGGTCGAGGTAGATGGCGAAATGGCCGTACGGGTAGTGCCGTAGTTCGCCGAGCGGGGCCCGCTGGGCGGCGGCCACCGTCGAGCCGGGGGGAGCGGTGGTGTCCTCGTCGCACACGCAGACCAGCAGCGGCATCGACAGTCGTGCGGTCTTACGGCCCGGTCGGTAGAACGGGAACTTCAGCATCAGGCGTGCGGCGAACTCGTTGCGCCAGCGCGACTCGGGCCCCACGATGGCCCTGAACCCGGGTTCGGCGTCGGGTGCGGTCATCGCGGCCAGCGATCCGGGTGGGCCGACGGCGGGCACCAGCAGCGGCGGCCGTCCGCGCCACGCTCGCAGCTGATCGCGCAGCGCCGCTACGGTGAGGCGGGCCGAGTTGCGCACCGGGACCTCGGCCAGCGTGGGCAGGGCATCGGTGAACGGCGCCTGGGAGACGACCGCCGCGATGGACGGGTCCTCGGCCGCGACGGCGAGCACATGCCCGCCGCTGAACGACGATCCCCACAGCGCGATGCGGGTGGGGTCCACACCGTCGAGTGTGCGGGCCCATTGCACGACGGCGCGGTAATCGGCGTGTTGGGCGGCGATATCGATGACCTGGCGCGGTTCGCCGGTGGACGCGCCGAACCCCCGGTAGTCGAACAGGGCGACGGTGTGGCCGGCGGCGCAGAATTCGTCCGCGTAGGCGGGCAGCCCGTCGTCGCGGGTCCCGGAGAAACCGTGGGCCATGACGATGCACGCGGTGTCGCGGTCCGGCGAATCGGGGCGGTACAGGTACACCGCGAGGTCCTCACCTGCATGGGGCACTCGGAGATCTGTGCGTTGAGCCACGGGCCGAACCATACCGGCCTGCGGCGCGCGGCGTGTCCGCTTGCCTTCGAACACCTGTTCGCTAATCTGGTGATCGTTCGACCGGAAATCACTTGTCGGTGGCTCGTCCTAACCTGACAGCCAACCGACCGGAACCCCGGTCAACCGCACGACTACCGGAGAGGTACTCCCATGGCGCCACAGGCTCCTGATCGCGACAAGGCACTCGAACTGGCGATGGCCCAGATCGAGAAGAACTACGGCAAGGGTTCGGTGATGCGCCTCGGTGATGAGGTGCGCCAGCCCATCTCGGTCATCCCGACCGGATCGATCGCGCTCGATGTCGCGCTCGGTATCGGCGGGTTGCCGCGCGGCCGCGTCGTGGAAATCTACGGCCCGGAATCCTCGGGTAAGACCACCGTCGCCCTGCACGCGGTGGCCAATGCCCAGGCCGCCGGCGGTATCGCGGCGTTCATCGACGCCGAGCACGCCCTGGACCCGGACTATGCCAAGAAGCTCGGCGTGGACACCGACGCACTGCTGGTCAGCCAGCCCGACACCGGTGAGCAGGCCCTGGAGATCGCCGACATGCTGGTGCGCTCGGGCGCCATCGACCTCATCGTCATCGACTCGGTGGCCGCCCTGGTGCCGCGCGCCGAGATCGAGGGCGAAATGGGCGACAGCCACGTCGGCCTGCAGGCCCGCTTGATGAGCCAGGCGCTGCGCAAGATGACCGGCGCGCTGAACAACTCGGGCACCACCGCGATCTTCATCAACCAGCTGCGCGAGAAGATCGGCGTGATGTTCGGGTCGCCCGAGACCACCACGGGCGGTAAGGCGTTGAAGTTCTACGCCTCCGTGCGTCTGGACGTCCGGCGTATCGAGACCCTCAAGGACGGCACCGATGCCGTGGGTAACCGCACCCGCGTCAAGGTCGTCAAGAACAAGGTGTCCCCGCCGTTCAAGCAGGCCGAGTTCGACATCCTGTACGGCCAGGGCATCAGCCGGGAGGGCTCGCTCATCGACATGGGTGTCGAGCACGGTTTCATCCGCAAGTCCGGCTCGTGGTTCACCTACGAGGGTGAGCAGCTCGGCCAGGGCAAGGAGAACGCCCGCAAGTTCCTGCTGGAGAACCCCGATGTGGGCAACGAGGTCGAGAAGAAGATCAAGGAAAAGCTCGGCATCGGTGCCGTGCTGACGGCCGACGATGACGTTCTGCCCGCCCCCGTCGACTTCTGAGAAGCCGGCTGAGCCCAAACGGGAGGAGCAGGCGCGCGACGTCTGTCTACGCCTGCTCACCGTTCGGGCCCGCACCCGCTCCGAGCTGGAAGCCCAGCTGACCAAACGCGGCTATCCCGACGATGTCAGTGCCCGGGTGCTCGACCGGCTGGTCGAGGTCGGGCTGCTCGACGACGTCGCCTTCGCCGAGGAATGGGTGCGCAGCAGGCGGGCCAACTCCGGAAAAGGGAAGCGTGCGTTGGCCACCGAGCTGCGCACCAAGGGGGTCGATCCCGACGTCATCGCCGAGACGCTCGATGGCGTGGATGCCGGGGAGTGGCGTGTGCAGGCCGAGGAGTTGGTGGCGGCCAAACTGCGCCGGGACAAACTCGACGACGAGGTGAAGGTGACCCGACGGCTGGTGGGCATGCTCGCCCGCCGCGGCTACAGCCAGGGGATGGCCTTCGACGTGGTACGCACCCAACTCGCCCAGGAGCGAGAGCGGCGCACCGTCTAGGCCATCCCGCGCGCCATCAGATCAGGAAGCCGCCGTCGACGTTCAGCGCGATACCGGTGATGTAGCCGGATTCGGGTGAGGCCAGGAACGCCACGGCGCCGGCCACGTCACTGGTCTGACCGTAGTGGCCGACGGCCAGCAGTGGCGTCATCTGGTCGGCCAGCGGTCCCTCGGCGGGGTTCATGTCGGTGGCGATCGGTCCGGGCTGGATATTGTTGACGGTGATACCCCGTGGGCCGAGCTCGCGGGCCAGGCCCTTGGTGAAGCCCGCGACGGCGGCCTTGGACAGCGCGTACACCGAGAAGGCCGGTACGGGAACGCGTTCGGCGTTCACGCTGCCGATATTGATGATGCGGCCGCCCGCGCCCAGGTGAGGAACCGCGGCCTTGGTGGTGGCGAACACGCCGCGCACGTTGATGTTCACGATCCGGTCGAACTCTTCGAGGTCGAAGTCCTCGATGAGCGCGCCGGATGCGACACCGGCGTTGTTGACCAGGATGTCCAGCCCGCCGAGTTCGGCCACGGCGGTGTCGACGGCAGCGGCGACGGCCTGCGCATCGGCGGCGTCGGCCTGGATGGCCACCACTTTGGCGCCGGCGGCGGTGAGTGTGGCGGCCAGTTCCTCGGCCGGCTCGGGAGACGAGTTGTAGGTGAACGCCACCGCGGCGCCGTCGGCGGCCAATCGGCGCACGATCTCCGCGCCGATACCGCGGGACGCCCCGGTGACCAGGGCCCGGCGGCCGGCAAGTGCGAGGGTGTGGGTGGTATCGGTCACGACGTCCTCCGGAGGCTGGGATGGTTCTTTCGAACCGATCGGTTACATACCGTGTACAGGTCAAGTGCCACGGCGGGAAGATCATTCCAGACTGTGGTCCGCATCACACAGGAGCGAGGATGGCGATCGGCAGGCCTCGGAGTTTCGAACCGCAGCAGGTTCTCGACATCGCCACGAGGCTGTTCTGGGAGCACGGCTACGACGGCGTCTCCATCGCCGACATCACCGAGGCCGCCGGGATCAACCGGCGCAGCCTCTACGACACGTTCGGTTCCAAGGAAGAGCTGTTCCGGCAGGCCGTCGAGCAGTACGTGGGCGGCCACGGCGGGTACGCCACCGTCGCGCTGGGGCTGCCCACCGCATGGGAGGTCGCCCACGCGATGGTGCACGGCGCCGCCGATGCCACCTCGACGCCGGGGCGCCCGACGGGATGTCTGCTGGTGCAGGGTAGCTCCGACCTGGCCGACGTACGCGACGCCGGCGTGGCGGCGCTGGCCCGGCGGTTCACCGCCGCGCAGGTGTCGGGGGAGATCCCCGGCCAGGACCCGGTGGCGCTGGCGCGCTGGATCACCGCCGTCTGTCAGGGCATTGCCGTGCAGGCCAGAAGTGGCGCCACCCGCGAAGAGTTACACGCCATCGCCGACCGCGCCCTGCGGGCCTGGCCCGGTTAGTGCAGGCCACGCTCGAGCGTGCCGAGAAGATCCAGTGCCGAAGCGATGTCGTGATCGCCGGCGCCCTCGAGTGCATCGCGCAGCAGCCCGGACCAGATGGCTCTGATGTGGGCCAGATTCTCGGCGGCCAGCGCGGTCGATTGCAGCAGCGATTGGCGGTGGTCGGCGGGATCCGGGGAGCGGAGCACCAGATGTTTGGCCTCCAGGTCGCGCAGCGCCCTGCTCAGATTGCTGCGTTGCAGGCCGGTGTCGGCGGCGACCGCGCTGGGGCTGACGCCCGGGTGGTGGTCGATGTAGCGCAGCACGGTCACCTCGGTGCTCGACAGGTCGAGCACCGACGGGTCCGCGGCGGTGCGCAGCTTGATGGCGCGGGACAACGCCATGACGACATCGGCCAGATCGGCGAGCTGCTCGGTGTGACGCGATCGCGCTTGCATGGGGTGAGCTTACCTGATAGTTATAGATATATAACTATCGTTTGATAACTACTTGGAGAATCTCGCATGGCGACCCCCGTCGACACCCCGGCCCGCACCGAGAGCGCCCCGCGCATCACCGCCAGCCTGCTCGTCACCCTGGCACTGTTGTCCGCGGTGGCCCCCTTCGCCACCGACCTCTACCTGCCCGCCTTCCCCGAGATGGTCGACGATCTGCACACCTCGCCGACCACCGTGCAGCTGACCCTGACCACCTTCCTGATCGGTCTGGCCTTGGGGCAGTTGATCTTCGGGCCGCTGTCCGACCGCTACGGGCGCGTGCGGCCATTGCTGATCGGTGCCGTCGTCTGCGTGGGCGCAAGCGTGGTGGCCACCCTCGCGCCGAGCATCGAGGTGCTCATCGCGGCCCGCCTGGCTCAGGGGTTGACCGGCGCGGCCGGCATGGTGATCGGCCGCGCGATCATCTCCGACCTGGCCACCGGCCGTGCCGCTGCCCGGGCCTTCAGCCTGATGATGATCGTCGGCGGCGTCGCCCCGATCGTTGCTCCGCTGGCCGGCGGCTTCCTGGTCGGTCCGTTGGGCTGGCGCGGCGCGCTGGCGGTCATCCTGGCGCTGGTCGTGCTCATGCTCATCACGGCGCTCATCGTCATCCGCGAGACACACACCGAGGAGCGCCGCACCGCGCTGCGGGCCGAAAAGGGCACCGCCGGCTCGCCATTGCGTCAATTGCTCGGGCGCCGCTATATCGGCAACGTCGTCGCCTTCGGCTTCGCCTTCGCGGTGTTGATGGCATACATCTCGGCCTCACCGTTCGTCTACCAGACGATGATGGGCCTGAGTGCGGCTCAATACGGCGCGGTGTTCGGGGTCAATGCCTTCGGCCTGTTGCTGGTGAGTGCGCTGAGCGCCCGGCTGTCGGCCCGCACCGAACCCCATGTGCTGGCCGCCGCCGGACTGGCCATCGTCACCGCTGCCAGCGTCGTGGTGCTGGCGCTGGCCTACACCGACCTCCCGGCGGGCTGGCTGGCGCTGCCGCTGTTCGCCGCCGACGTCGGCATGGGTCTGATCTTCGGCACCGCCACCGCGCTGGCACTGTCGGCAGCACCGCGGGCGGCAGGCAGTGCCTCGGCGGTGCTGGGCGCCACCCAGTTCCTGTTGGCCGCCGCCGTCTCACCGCTGGTGAGTGTGGCCGGTGAGCACACCGCGGGCCCGCTGGTCATCGTGATGGTGTGCTGCTCGGTGATCGCTTGCGCCGGTCTGGCGCTGGCCCGCAATCACACTCCCGGGCCGTCCTGAACGACCGGCAGGGCTGTCAGCGGTGCGGGCCCCTTCTTGGACCGGCGCAGCCGGGCCTCCAGCCGGGTGGCCAAGGATGACAGGGCGAAGTTCAGCCCGATCATCAGCGCCGCGATGACGATCAGCGCCGGGATGTAGTTCCCGTACGAGGAACCGATGCTCTGACCCTGGCGCACCATCTCCACAAACGTGATCTGGTAGCCGATCGCGGTGTCCTTGAGCACCACCACCATCTGCGATACCAGCACCGGCAACATCGAGGTGATCGCCTGCGGGAGCTGGATGGAGCCCATGGTCTGACTCCACGTCATGCCCAGCGCGGACGCGGCCTCGGCCTGCCCGCGTGGCAGGGAATGCACGCCGCTGCGCACGATCTCGGCGATGACCGCCGAGTTGTACAACGTCAGTCCGGTGATCACACCGGCCAGCGCCAGGTACTCGGAGGGGAAGACGTTGTACTGCGCGAACAACGCGTAGGAGAACAGCATCATGATCAGCACCGGCACGGCGCGGAAGAACTCCACGAACGTCGCGCACGCCCAGCTCACCGCCGGGATCGGGGACAACCGGCCCACGCCGAGCAGGCAGCCCAGCACCAATGCCGCCACGATGGAGACCGCCGCCGCGGTGAGCGTCCCCTCGATCCCGGGCAGCACATAGGTCGTCCACAGATTGGCGGTGAGAAACGGCTCCCACTTCGCGGCCGTGAACTGGTCGGCGGCCGCGAACTTCCAGATCACCCAGCCGAGGACCAGCGCGAAGACCACAACCGTCAGGCCGGCCAGGATCCGGTGCCGCACCCGGGCACGGGGTCCGGGCGCATCGAAGAGAACCGTGGCCCCGCTCATGATTGTCCGTTCTTCGCGCGAGCGCTCATCACCGCAACACCGCCAGTCGTTTGCCCAGCCAGCCGAACAGCAACCCGGTCGGCAGTGTCAGGATGACGAAACCGATCGCGAAGATGCCGCCGACGAGCAGCAGTGCCGAGGTGTTCTCCACCATCTCCTTCATCAACAGGGCGGCTTCGGCGACGCCGATCGCCGAGGCGATGGTGGTGTTCTTGGTCAGGGCGATCAGCACCGAACCCAGCGGGATGATCACCGCGCGAAATGCCTGTGGCAACATGATGATCCGCAGATTCTGCGAGAAGGTCAGGCCCAGCGAGCGGGCGGCCTCGGCCTGACCCAGCGGCACCGTGTTGATGCCGGACCGGATGGCCTCGCAGACGAAAGCGGCGGTGTAGACCGTCAATCCGAGCACGGCGAGCCGAAAGTTGCTGTCCACGATCGACGTCGGTGAGTCCGGGTCGGTGAGCGTGATGTGCAGCGTGTTGGCCAGCCCCAGCGAGCAGAACACCAGGATCAGGGTCAGCGGGGTGTTGCGCACCACGTTGACATACGTGGTGCCCAACCCCCGCATCACCGGTATGGGTGAGAGGCGCATCGCCGCCAGGACGGTCCCCAGCACCAGCGCGCCGACGCCGGCCAGCACGGTCAGCTGGATGGTCACCCAGAACGCGGCGTAGATCCGGTCCTGGTACTCGGTGAAGATCTCCACGTGCGAATCTGGCTACTTGTCGACGGTCGGCGGCTCGGGTGCGGTGATCCCGGCCGGTCCGAGGTTCTTGTCGAACGCTTCCTTCCAGGCGCCGTCGGTCTCCATCTTGGTGATGGCGTCATTGATCTTGGTGCGCAGCTCGGTGTCGTCCTTCTTCAGGCCGATGCCGTAGCGCTCCTCGGAGAACGGCTCGCCGACGATCTTGAAGGTCCCCGGGGACTGGGCGGCGTAGCCGGCCAGGATGACCTCGTCGGTGGTCACCGCGTCGATCGCGCCGGTCTTGAGCGCCTCCACGCACGCCGAGTACGTGTCGTACTGCTGCAGCTGCACACCCGGGTACTTGTCCTTGATGCGCTGGGCCGGCGTGGACCCGGTCACCGAGCACAGCTTCTTGTTGTTCTCCAGCGACTCGGCGCCGGTGATATCGGTGTTGTCGGCGCGCACCAGCAGGCTCTGCCCGGTGATCAGGTACGGGCCGGCAAAGTCGACCTTCTCCTTGCGGGCGTCGGTGATCGAGTAGGTCGCGACGATGAAGTCCACCTGTCCGTTCTGGATCAGTGTCTCGCGCTGTCCGGACGGGGACTCCTTCCATTCGATGTCCTCGGGCTTGTAACCGAGCTGCTCGGCGACATAGGTGGCGACGTCGACGTCGAAACCGCTCATGGTGCCGTCCGGGTTCTTCAATCCGAGGCCGGGCTGGTCGAACTTGGTGCCGATGACGACCTTGGACTCGTCGCCACCGCCTCCGCCACAGGCGGAGAGGGTCAGCGGCAGCGCCGCGGCCAGAACGGCGGCGGCGGCCACCCGGAAGCGCAGAGACGGCATGTCATGGTCCTTTCGGTGGGGGACGATCAGTGATTGAGAATCTTGCCGAGAAAGTCCTTGGCGCGATCGGACTTCGGGTTGCTGAAAAACTCCTCGGGTTCGGCGTCCTCGACGATCGCGCCGTCGGACATGAACACCACCCGGTGCGAGGCGCGGCGCGCGAAACCCATCTCGTGGGTGACCACGACCATGGTCATGCCCTCGGACGCCAGCGAGGTCATCACGGCCAGCACCTCGTTGATCATCTCCGGATCCAGGGCGCTGGTCGGCTCGTCGAAGAGCATCACCTTGGGACTCATCGCCAGCGAGCGGGCGATCGCGACCCGCTGCTGCTGCCCGCCCGAGAGCTGAGCCGGGTACTTGTCGGCCTGATTGGAGATACCGACCCGGTCCAGCAAGGCCATGGCCTCGGCGCGGGCCTTGTCCTTGGCCAGCTTGCGCACCTTGACCGGGGCGAGCATCACGTTCTCGACAATTGTCTTGTGCGCGAACAGGTTGAACGACTGGAACACCATGCCGACATCGGAGCGCAGCTGGGCGAGTTTACGGCCCTCCTCGGGCAGCACCTCACCGTCGATCGAGATGGTGCCGGAATCGATCGGCTCCAGGCGGTTGATGGTGCGGCACAACGTTGATTTGCCCGAACCCGACGGGCCCAGCACCACCACGACCTGACCGCGCGGAACATCGAGGTTGATGTTCTGGAGCACGTGCAGATCACCGAAGTGCTTGTTGACAGCCTGTAGCGAGATCATCGGGACCGAGGCCGCGGTGGTCATGGGCAATGACCCTACCCACGGAACGCACCAGATGGGGCGTATCTACCTCCCCGTAACATGAACGTCGTGACTTCGACAGTGGCCGACGGTGCGTTGGGGGCCGAGTGGGGGACCCCTGGCCAGCAGCAACGCACCTACCAGGTGCGCACCTATGGCTGCCAGATGAACGTGCACGACTCCGAGCGGCTCGCCGGTCTGCTGGAGGCCGCCGGCTACCGGCGTGCCGCCGAGGACGCCGACGCCGATATCGTGGTGTTCAACACCTGCGCCGTCCGGGAGAACGCCGACAACAAGCTGTACGGCAACCTCAGCCATCTCGCGCCGCGCAAGAACGCCGACCCGAACATGCAGATCGCCGTCGGGGGGTGCCTGGCCCAGAAGGACCGCGACGCGGTGCTGAAGAAGGCGCCCTGGGTCGACGTCGTCTTCGGCACCCACAACATCGGCTCGCTGCCGGTACTGCTGGAACGTGCCCGCCACCAGCGGGTCGCACAGGTCGAGATCGCCGAGTCGCTGCAGGAGTTCCCGTCCGCGCTGCCTGCCGCTCGTGAATCGGCCTATGCCGCTTGGGTTTCCATATCCGTCGGCTGTAACAACACCTGCACGTTCTGCATCGTGCCCGCGCTGCGCGGCAAAGAGGTGGACCGCCGCCCCGGCGATGTGCTGGCCGAGGTGGCGACGCTGGTGGACCAGGGCGTGCTCGAAGTCACGTTGCTGGGCCAGAACGTCAACGCGTACGGGGTATCGTTCGGCAACCGCGGCGCCTTCGCCGAGCTGCTGCGCGCCTGCGGCGACATCGACGGGCTGGAGCGCGTCCGGTTCACCTCACCGCACCCCGCCGAGTTCACCGACGACGTCATCGAGGCGATGGCCGCCACGGCGAACGTCTGCCCGACCCTGCACATGCCGCTGCAGTCGGGTTCGGACCGCGTGCTCAAGGCGATGCGACGGTCGTATCGCGCCGAGCGCTTCCTGGGCATCATCGAGCGGGTCCGCGCCGCCATCCCGCACGCCGCGATCACCACCGACATCATCGTCGGCTTCCCGGGGGAGACCGAGGAGGATTTCCAGGCCACCCTCGATGTGGTGGCCCAGGCCCGCTTCGCGAGCGCGTTCACCTTCCAGTACTCGAAACGGCCCGGCACCCCGGCCGCCGCGCTGGCCGACCAATTGCCCAAAGAAGTTGTCGGCGAACGCTATCAGCGACTCATCGAGCTGCAAGAGCAGATTTCGCTGCAGGAGAACCAGGCCCAGGTCGGACGCGAGGTCGAAGTCCTGGTGGCCGCCGGGGAGGGTCGTAAGGACGCCGCCACGGCGCGGATGTCCGGGCGCGCCCGCGATGGCCGGTTGGTGCACTTCGCCTCCGGGGGCGCCGAGATCCGTCCCGGCGACATCGTCACCACGACCGTGACCCGCGCCGCCCCGCATTTTTTGGTCGCCGACGCGGCGGTATCCGGGCATCGGCGAACCCGCGCCGGCGACGCGCATGCGGCGGGGCGACGCCCGGTGACGGGCGTGGGCCTGGGCATGCCCGCCATCGGGGCTCCGCCCGTGGCACCAGTCAGCGAAGGATGTGGGTTGTGAGCCGGCAGGATCCGATGGACTTCGACGCGTTCAAGGGCGATATCGAGGCGGCCGAACGGCGCGTCGCCGCCGAGATCGACCCCGGGGCGCGTGCCCTGGTGGTGGCGATTCTGGTGTTCGCGGTGCTGGTGTCGCTGCTGCTGCCGCACACCGGGTCCTCGCGCGGTATCGACGTGCTGATCGCCAACGACACCGCGGCCGCGGACGGGCTGTCACTGCCCTCGCGGGCGTTCGTCTGGCTGTCGCTGGTCTTCAGTATCGGGTTCTCGGTCCTCGCGCTGCTGACCCGGCGCTGGACGCTGGCCTGGATCGCGCTGGCCGGCACCGCGGTGGCCTGCCCGGTCGGCATGCTCGCGGTCTGGTCGCGCCAGACCGCCGGCCAGGGCTTGCCGGGCCCCGGAATCGGGCTCATCATCGGCTGGCTGGCGGTGCTGCTGCTGGCCTTCCACTGGGCGCGGGTGGTGTGGTCACGCACCGCGCTGCAGCTGGCCGCCGAGGAAGAGCGTCGCCGGGCTGTCGCCCAGCGGCAGCACAAGACCCTGCTCGAGGACCTCGGCCCTGACGCGGGCCCGACCAGTCCTAACGCTTCTTGGTGACCGCTTCGGCGGCGGTCTCCGCCCATTCCCGCCACTGCGCGGCGCTGGCCCGGGCCGCCTCGGCGTCCCTGGTCTTACCGGCGGCCTCGGCCTTCTGCGCCTGGCGCTCGAACTGTTCGGCGCGTTCGCGGAACTGGTCGGCGCGCGCCTGCGCCTCGGCGTCGGTGTGATCGGCGGTCCCGGCCTCGCGAACCTTCTTCTCCACGGCGCGCAGTCGGCGCTCCAGGTCGGCCGACTTCTCCCGCGGCACCTTGCCGATCGCGTCCCACTTGTCGCCGATCGCCCGCAGCGCGGCCTGAGCGGCCTTGGGGTCGGCGATGTCGATGCGCTCGGCCTCGGCCAGCAGCTTCTCCTTGGCCAGGGCGTTGGCGCCGAACTCGGCGTCACGCTCGGCGTTGATGGCGTTTCGGGCCTCGAAGAAGGTGTCCTGGGCGGCCTTGAAGCGCGCCCACAACGCGTCATCGACGTCCTTGGCGGCCCGGCCGGCCGCCTTCCACTGGGCGAGCAGGTCGCGGAAGGTCGCCGCGGTGCCGGCCCAGTCCGTCGAGTCGCTGAGCTTCTCGGCCTTCTCGCACAGTGCTTCCTTGGCCTGGCGCGCGCCCACACGTTCACGGTCCAGCTCGGCGAAATGGGAGCCGCGGCGCCGGTTGAAGGTCTCCCGTGCCGCCGAATATCGCTTCCACAGCGCGTCATCGGTCTTGCGGTCCAGCCCGGTGATGGTGCGCCACTCATCGAGGATCGCGCGCAGCCGATCACCGGCGGCCTTCCACTGCCCGGAGGTGTTGGCGATCTCCTCGGCCTCGGCGGCCAGCGCTTCCTTGCGGGCGGCCTGGGCGGCGCGCTGCGCGTCGCGGCGCGTGCGTTCCTCGGCGGCGGCCCCGTCGGCATGCTCGAGGATGGACTTGAGTCGCTGTTCGACGGCGTCGAGATCACCGAGGACCGAGGCGGTCGGCAAGGATTCCAGCAGCGCCGAGGCCGCGGATTTGATCTTGCGCGCGTCGCCGCTACCGGAGGCCAGCCGGGCCTCCAGCAACACGACCTCGGTGTGCAGATCGTCATAGCGGCGACCGAAGTGTGCGAACGCGGCGTCGGGTTCGCCGGCCTGCCAGGAGCCGATGACGCGTTCCCCGGCGGCGGTGATCAGCACGACGGTGCCGTCGGCGTCGACGCGGCCGAAACGGTGCGGATCCGCCGCGGGCGGTGGCACCGCGACCGGTGGGGTGACCGCGGCGGCGGCCGGGCGGGGATGTGGTGTCGGCCGGGGGCCCGGCCGGGGTGCGGGTTTGGGAGTGGGCTTGGGAGCCGCAGGTGCCGATTCCCCGGTGGTCTCGCCCGAACCTGAGTCGTTGGTCGTCATATTCATTCCCTCGCACTCCGCGTGGTCTCACCACGCACCTGCCGCGCGACGCGGCGCCCGATTGCTTCCGTCGCTATTCAAGCAGGTCGGCCCGAACTGCGGTTGCGATCGGTGGGTGTTTACCGGCACCCTCAGTGCCCTGACCGGTTGGGAGGCCCCCGTTGGACAAGGCGGATATCGCCGCACTGCTGGCACTCGGTGCTGCGTTGTTCATCGCGATCGGCGATGTCATCCATCAGCGTTCGGCGCACGAGGTCACCGATGAGCAGGTCAGCCACGTGCAGTTGTTCCTGCAGTTGCTCAAGGACCGCATGTGGTGGGTCGGCAGCCTCGTCTCGGCGGTGGGTTTCGGGCTGCAGGCCGCGGCGTTGGGCCTGGGTTCGGTGCTGCTGGTGCAGGCCCTGCTGGTCACCTCACTGCTGTTCGCGCTGCCGCTCAACGCCCGGGCCAACCACCATCGGGTGAGTCGATTCGAATGGACCTGGGCGGTGCTGCTGGCGGCCTCGGTGGCGATGATCGTCACGGTCGGCAACCCGACGGCGGGACACTCGCGGGCCGATCCCGCGACCTGGCTGGCGGTCGGCGCGGTGCTCGGGCCGCTGCTGGTGCTGTGCATCGTCGGCGCGCAGATCTGGTCCGGTCGCACCATCAGCGCGATGCTGCTGGCCTGCGTGTCCGGTGCCCTGTGGGGCGTGTTCGCGATCCTCACCAAGGGGGTGGTGGACCGTCTGGGCGACGGTGTGTGGGAGTTGCTGCGGACCCCGGAGCTCTACGCGTGGGCGGTGGTCGCGGTCGCCGGGACCGGATATCAGCAGGCCGCCTTCCGGGCCGGTTCCATGACGGCCTCGCTGCCGACCATGACGGTGACCGAACCGGTCGTC
The DNA here is from genome assembly GCF_001644575.1 of Mycobacterium adipatum. NCBI lineage: Bacteria > Bacillati > Actinomycetota > Actinomycetes > Mycobacteriales > Mycobacteriaceae > Mycobacterium > Mycobacterium adipatum. The sequence continues at coordinate 3,966,702 of NZ_CP015596.1, read as the reverse complement.
GCCTCGGTGCTGGGTGTCGTCGTGCTCGGGGAAACCCTGCGTCCCGGTGAGGCCGGCTGGATCACGCTGATCGGCGCGGTGGCGGTGATGATGGTCGCGACCGCGGCACTGGCCCGCGGTGAGGCGGGCTGGGCGGATCGGGCCGACGCCGGGGAGGCGATAGCGTGAAGGAGTGTTGGCGGCCATTGCTCTGATCCCCTCGGCGCCGATCGTGGTGCCCGAACTGGCCGGTGCGGCAGCCGATGAGGTGGCCGATCTGCGGGCCGCGGTGCTGACCGCGGCCGCCGTGCTGCCGCCGCGGTGGATCACCATCGGGGTGGGGCCCACCGATGCGGTGATCCCGCCGTCGGCGGCGGGCACCTTCGCCGGGTACGGCGCCGAGATCCCGGTGCGGTTGTCGGCGCAGGCCGACGGCCCGGTGACCGCGCTGCCGCTGCCCGCGCTGATCGCCGGCTGGGTGCGCGCCCGGGTGAACACCGACGCCGTCGCCGAGGTGCGGGTCTACGCCGATATCGGTGCGGCCGCTGCCGACCGGGGTGCGGCGCTGCGGGCCGAGCTCGACGAGACACCCGACCCGGTAGGGGTGCTGGTGATCGCCGACGGCGCCAATACGCTCACCGAGTCCGCTCCGGGCGGCTTCGACCCGGATTCGGTGTCCGTGCAGGCGGCCCTGGATGACGCGCTGGCCGCCGGGGATGCCGACGCGCTGTCGCGGTGCGCCGAGGGCGCCGTGGGCCAGGCTGCCTACCAGGTGCTCGCCGGACTCGTCGGCGCGCGGCCGGTCCGGGCCACCGAGTTGTACCGCGGGGCCCCGTTCGGGGTCGGCTACTTCGCGGGCACCTGGCTCCGGTGAGTGGCACCCTGAACCCCCGTCGCTCCGCTCGCCCCCACATCCGGCCCGTCGCCGTGATCGGCCCGACCGGGACCGGGAAATCCGCGCTCGCGCTGTCGCTGGCCGAACGGGTCGGCGGGGAGATCGTGAACGCCGACGCGATGCAGTTCTACCGCGGTATGGACATCGGTACCGCCAAACTGCCTGCCGCGCAGCGCCGTGGCATCGTGCACCACCAACTCGACGTCCTCGACGTCACGCAGAACGCGTCGGTGGCGCGCTATCAGGAGAGCGCAGCGGCCGATATCGAGGCGATCATGGCACGCGGGGCGGTGCCGGTGGTCGTCGGCGGGTCCATGCTCTACATCCAGTCGCTGCTGGACCAGTGGTCGTTCCCGGCGACCGATCCGGCGGTGCGGGCCCGCTGGGAGGCCCGCCTCGCTGAGGTCGGGGTCGCCGCCTTGCACGTCGAACTGGCGCGCGTCGATCCGGCGGCCGGGGCGGCCATCCTGGACACCGACGGACGGCGCATCGTGCGTGCGCTGGAGGTCGTCGAGCTGACCGGCAGACCGTTCGCGGCGTCGGCACCCCGGATCGGCACCCCGCGCTGGGGTACCACCATCATCGGATTGGATTGGGAGACAGCCATTCTGGACGAGCGACTGCAGCATCGCACCGACACGATGTTCGCCGAGGGTCTGGTCGAAGAGGTGATCGGTCTCATCGAAGCTGGTCTGCGCACCGGCGTGACCGCGTCGCGAGCCCTGGGCTACGCGCAGGTGCTGGCCGACCTGGACGCCGGGGGCGACGGATCCGCGGCCCGCGAGCCCACCTTCGTAGGCACCCGCCGCTATGTCCGCCGGCAACGCTCCTGGTTTCGCCGTGACCACCGGGTGAACTGGCTCGACGGTTCGGCGCCGGACCTGGTCGATGCCGCCCTGCGTATCCTGGACACGTGAGATTCGCCAAAGGTCACGGCACGCAGAACGACTTCGTCGTGCTGCCGGACCTCGACGCCGCGCTCGCACTGACCCCCGGCGTGGTGACCGCGCTGTGTGACCGTCGCCGCGGTCTGGGCGCCGACGGAGTGCTGCGGGTGACGACGGCCGGTGCGGCGGCGGCCGCCGGCGTGTTCGCGCGGCTGCCCGAGGGGGTGGCGGCGCAGGACTGGTACATGGACTACCGCAACGCCGACGGGTCGATCGCGCAGATGTGCGGCAACGGGGTGCGGGTGTTCGCGCACTACCTGCGGGCTTCCGGACTGGAGAGCCGCGACGAGTTCGTGGTCGGCTCGCTGGCCGGTGCGCGGCCGGTCGTGGTGCACGGCTTCGACGCCGAGGAACCCACCGAGGCCGAGGTCACCGTCGACATGGGCAAGGCCAATCGGCTGGGCACCGGGTCGGCCGTGGTGGGCGGGCGGACCTTCACCGGGCTGGCCGTCGATGTCGGTAATCCGCACCTGGCCTGTGTGAGCGACCTCAGCGTGGCCGGGCTGGCCGCGCTCGATGTCGGCGCGCCGGTGTCCTTCGACACCGAACAGTTCCCCGACGGGGTGAACGTCGAGATCGTGGCGGTGCGCTCGCACGATGCGGTCGACATGCGCGTGCACGAGCGCGGTGTCGGCGAAACCCGTTCCTGCGGAACGGGAACCGTCGCCGCAGCGGTTGCCGCGTTGGCCCGGGCGGGGGAGGAGACCGGAACCCTCGCGGTCCGTATCCCCGGCGGCGAGGTCACCGTCACCATCGCCGAGGCGACCAGCTACCTGCGGGGACCGTCGGTGCTCGTCGCGCATGGCGAGCTGGCCGAGCAGTGGTGGCGTAATTCAGGTGCGTGATTGCAGGCAGGCGTGCCACCATCGAAAGAACATATGACTGAATCTGAACTCACGCGCAACCCCGTTCCGAGCACCGGCGAACTGGCGCTGGAGGATCGCGCGGCGCTGCGTCGTGTCGCGGGGCTCTCGACCGAACTCACCGACATCTCCGAGGTCGAATACCGCCAGCTGCGTCTGGAACGGGTCGTGCTCGTCGGGGTGTGGACCGAGGGCACCGCGGCCGATGTGGACGCGAGCATGGCCGAGTTGGCCGCGCTGGCCGAGACGGCGGGCTCCGAGGTCCTCGAAGGCCTGGTGCAGCGCCGCGACAAACCGGACGCCTCGACCTATATCGGCTCCGGTAAGGCCATCGAGTTGCGCGATATCGTCACCGCCACCGGCGCGGACACCGTGATCTGCGATGGTGAGCTGAGCCCCGCCCAGTTGAACTCGCTGGAGAAGGTGGTCAAGGTCAAGGTCATCGACCGGACGGCGCTGATCCTGGACATCTTCGCCCAGCACGCGACGTCCGCCGAGGGCAAGGCGCAGGTGTCGCTGGCCCAGATGGAGTACATGCTGCCGCGCTTGCGCGGTTGGGGTGAATCCATGTCCCGGCAGGGTGGCGGCGCGGGCGGCAGCAGCGGCGGCGTCGGAACCCGCGGTCCCGGTGAGACCAAGATCGAGACCGACCGCCGTCGCATCCGTGAGCGGATGACCAAGCTGCGCCGCGAGATCAAGGACATGAAGAAGATCCGCGACACCCAGCGCGGTAAGCGCCGGGCCGCCGACCTGCCCGCGGTCGCGATCGTCGGTTATACCAACGCCGGAAAGTCCAGTCTGCTCAACGCATTGACCGGTGCGGGTGTGCTGGTGGAGAACGCGCTGTTCGCCACGCTGGAGCCGACCACCCGCCGGGGTGAGCTCGACGACGGCCGGCCGTTCGTGCTGACCGACACCGTGGGCTTCGTGCGGCACTTGCCCACCCAGTTGGTCGAGGCGTTCCGTTCCACCCTTGAGGAGGTCGTCGACGCCGATCTGCTGGTGCACGTCGTCGACGGCTCCGATGCCACCCCGCTGGCGCAGATCAACGCGGTCCGCGAGGTGGTGCGCGACGTGTACGCCGATCACGACGGGTCGCCCGCGCCGGAACTGTTGGTGGTCAACAAGATCGACGCCGCCGACGAGCTCGCCCTGGCCCAGCTGCGCCGGGCGCTACCGGACGCGGTGTTCGTCTCCGCGCACACCGGCGAGGGGCTGGATCGGCTGCGGGCCCGCCTGGTGGAGCTGGTCGAGCCCACCGACGCGTTCGTCGACGTGACCGTGCCGTATGACCGTGGCGACCTGGTGGCCCGGGTGCACACCGAGGGCCGGATCGACACCACCGAACACACCGACACGGGCACCAAGATCACCGCGCGGGTCCCGGTGCCGCTGGCCGCCAGCCTGCGCGAGTTCAGCAACTGGTAGTCACGCGAGCAGGCGCACCGTTCCCGAATCCCCCGTCATTCCAGGGCCGGTGCGCCTGCTCGCGCGGGTCATGCGGCCTGGCGCACCGACCGGGTGGACGACCTGGCGGCCTTCGGTGAGGTGCGGGCCTCGGTGAGCCGCGCCCGTTCCGCGGGCTCGTCGATCTCTGCGGTGTCCTCTTCGGTGTCCTCGGTCAGTGCGGTGTCGACCGGTTCGGAGGGCGCTTCGGTGTCCTCGGCGGGTGCCACGGTGTCGGCGACCTCGACCGCGGTGGCCGCCTGCACCGGTGCCTGCTGTGGTTCGGGGGCCTGCTGAACGGCCGTACCGCCGCCGAACGTGTCATGGATGCCTTCGCCGATCGCCTCGACCACGTCGCGAGCCAGCACGAGCGGATTGACGCGCGGTATCAGCCGGAAGGGTGCGGGCACACCGTAACTCAGCGACCGGTCGTATCCGGTCTCGATCAGAACCTCGAGCAGCGGGGTGAGCAGCGTGACGATCGGCTTGATCAGGAAACCGGTTCCGGTGAATCCGGCGAACTCCAGGAACGGGCGCACGATCGGCAGGGTCTTGGTCGGGATGGTGATGTAGCGGGTGTCGCCGTGCTCGTCCCAGTTGTCCTCGTTGGCGAGTTGTTCGGCAAGTTCGGCGGGCGTGTACCCGTCCGGCAGCTCGCCCACGTCACTGTTCTCATTCGGTGCCAGATAGGTGCCGTGGATGTACCAGAAGCCGGCGATCGCATTGAGGACGGCCAATGCGTTGATCGGGTAGAGCGGGAAGTCCGCGACACCGTCGTACCGGAACGCGATATCGGTGGCGCAGATGTGGTCGCAGGTGTCGGTCGGAGCGGGCAGCCCGAAGGTGGCGTCGAGAATCGGCACATGTCCCAGGAACGCGAGCCGTTCGAACAGACCGCCGTTGGGCCGGTTGGTGTTGCCGATCATCACGAACGACAGGTAGGTCTGGTCCTTGGGCAGCCCGGCCAGGTTGCGCTTCTCCCGGCTGACGATGTTGCCGCCCTGGGAGTAGCCGAACATGACGACCGGGGTGTTCGGCGGGTCCTGCGCCAGGGTGTCCACCAGGGTCGCGTTCAGGGTGGCCAGGCCGTCGCCGGTGGACACATCCCATTTGGCGCCTTTGAGCCCGCCCCACCCGGGCAGCGGGATCGGCCAGAACTGCGCGGGGTAGTCGATGCCCTGCAGCGCGCAGTCGTTGTCCGCGGTGCACGCGGGGTTGAACGGTGCGATGTAGTAGTCGCGGGCGTTCTCCAGGTAGCCGGTGACGATATTGGCGTTCGGCGTGCCGGTGCCCGGCACGATGAGCGCCGTCGCCGCCAGCGCGACGGCCATCGTCAGCGTCGAGGCGACCGTGATGAGAACCGCTGCCAGCAAGGTCAGCACGGTCGTGATGAACCGTCGTGTACTGCGCATCTGTCACCCCCGGGTAAGAGCCAATCGGATCGTCGCACCCTGGGCGGCCGGGCGTTGACGGAACCGAAAATCCACCCCGAATTGAAAGTAGAATCTCATTCTAATATTGTCATGTGACCGATCCGAGGGGAGCACCACATGGGCCTGCGAGGCGACGCCGCGATCGTCGGCTTCCACGAACTGCCCGCCACGCGCAAGCCGACCGGCGCGCCCGAGTTCATCCTCGAGCAGTGGGCACGGCTGGCCGCGGCGGCGGTCGCCGACGCCGGATTGACGGTCGACCAGGTGGACGGGCTGGTGACCTGCGGGGTGATGGAGTCCCAGCTGTTCGTCTCGTCCACCGTTGCCGAGTATCTCGGGCTGGCGGTCAATTACGCAGAACTCGTCGATCTCGGCGGCGCGTCCGGCGCGGCGATGGTGTGGCGCGCCGCGGCGGCCATCGAATTGGGGATCTGCCAGGCAGTGCTGTGCGCGATCCCGGCCAACTACCTCACCCCGATGTCGCCCGAGCGTCCCTACGATCCGGGTGATGCCCTGTATTACGGCGCGTCCAGCTACCGTTACGGCTCACCGCAGGCCGAGTTCGAGATTCCCTACGGTTATCTCGGGCAGAACGGGCCCTACGCGCAGGTCGCTCAGATGTACGCCGCCGCTTATGGTTACGACGAGTCGGCGATGGCCAAGATCGTGGTCGACCAACGGGTCAATGCCAACCACACCCCGGGCGCGGTGTTCAGGGACAAGCCGTTGAGCATCGCCGACGTGTTGGACAGCCCGATCATCGCCTCGCCGCTGCACATGCTGGAGATCGTGATGCCGTGTATGGGCGGGTCGGCCGTGCTGGTCACCAACGCCGAGCTGGCCCGCAAGAGCCGCCACCGGCCGGTGTGGATCAAGGGATTCGGCGAACGGGTGCCCTACAAGTCGCCGGTGTACGCCGCGGATCCGTTGCAGACCCCGATGGTGACGGTCGCCGAGTCCGCGTTCGGGATGGCCGGTGCCACGCCGGCCGATATGGACATGGTGTCGATCTATGACTGCTACACCATCACCGCGCTGCTGACCCTGGAGGACGCCGGGTTCTGTGAAAAGGGCAAGGGCATGCAGTTCGTCACCGACCACGACCTGACGTTCCGTGGCGATTTCCCGATGAACACCGCGGGCGGCCAGCTCGGCTACGGCCAGCCCGGTAACGCCGGGGGTATGCACCATGTCTGCGATGCGACCCGCCAGCTCATGGGGCGCGCCGAGGCGACCCAGATCGCCGACTGTCACCGGGCTTTCGTGTCCGGCAACGGTGGCGTGCTCAGCGAGCAAGAAGCACTCGTGCTGGAGGGGGACTAGATCGTGAATGACGCACTGGCGCGCCCACTGCCGCTACCCACCCCGACGTCGGCCCCGTTCTGGGACGGCCTGCGCCGGCACGAGATCTGGATCCAGTTCTCGCCATCGCTGGACGCCTACGTGTTCTATCCGCGCGTGCTCGCACCCGGCACCCTCGCCGATGATCTGCAGTGGCGCCAGATCTCCGGTATGGGCACGCTCGTCAGCTTCGCCGTCGCGCAACGACCGGTCGCGCCGCAATTCGCCGACGCGGTACCGCATCTGCTCGCCGTCGTGCAATGGGACGAAGGCCCGCGGCTGGCCACCGAACTCGTCGGCGTCGATCCCGCGCACCTTCGCATCGGCATGGCGGTCTCTCGGGTCTTCGTCGATCACCCCGCCGCCGACATCACCCTGCTGCGCTACACCGCGGCGCACTAGGAGGCTCTCGTGGTCGTGGCACTCACCGATGAACAGGTCCAGCTCACCGACACCATGGCCGGGTTCGCCCGCCGGCACGGGGGACTGGAACTGACCAGATCACAATTCGACGCGATCGCGGCCGGGCACCGGCCCGACTTCTGGCCGGCCCTGGTGAACCAGGGTCTGCATGCGGTGCACCTGCCCGAGGAGTTCGGCGGGCAGGGCGGCACGCTGGCCGACGCCGCCTGCGTCATCGACGCGGCCGGTTACGGACTGCTACCGGGCCCGCTGTTGCCCACCGTCATCGCCGGTGCGGTGGTGGCCACCGCGGACACCGACCGGCCCGGCACCCGTGCCCTGCTGGCCGGTATCGCCGACGGCCGCACGGCGGCGTTGCTGCTACCCGGGGACGGGGAGATCCGGGCCGGCGCCGGTGCCCAGGGCTGGGAACTGAGCGGCTCTGCCGGCCCGCAACTCGGCCTGAGTTCCGCGCAGCAGCTGGTGGTCGGCGCCAAAACCGCTGCCGGCGAGACACTCTGGTTCGCCCTGGACGCGAGCGCACCGGGCGTCACGGTGCAGGCGCAATCACCGACCGACCTCACCCGCGATGTCGGCACCCTGGAATGCGACCGCGCGCCGGCCGAACCGCTGCCCGGTATCGACGAGCGGACCGCCCGGGGCATCGCGGTCGGCCTCATCGCCGCCGAAGCCGCGGGCATCGCGCGTTGGTGCGTGGACAATGTCGTCGCCTACCTGAAGGTGCGCGAGCAGTTCGGCCGCCCGATCGGCACGTTCCAGGCCCTGCAGCACAAGGCGGCCATGCTGTTCATCAACAGCGAACTCGCCGCGGCCTCGGCGTGGGATGCGGTACGCGGCGCGGGCCAGTCGGCCGTCCAGCACCACATCGCGGCCGCCGGCGCCGCGGTTACCGCCATCGGTGGGCTGCCCGAACTGGTGGTCGATGCGCTCACCATGTTCGGCGCGATCGGCTATACCTGGGAGCATGACCTGCACCTGTACTGGAAACGTGCCATCAGCCTGGCCGCCGCCATCGGACCGGTGACGGATTGGGCACGCGCCCTTGGTGATCCGGACCTACCCGGGCGAGACTTCACCATCGAGCTCACCGCGGTCGAGCCGGATTTCCGCGCCGGTGTCGCGGCGGCACTCGACGCCGCGGCGGCGTTGCGCAACGAGAGGCCCGGTCGGCAGAACCCCGAATATGCGGAGTACTGGACCGGCCCGCAGCGCACCGCGCTGGCCGATGCCGGCCTGGTCGTGCCGTATCTGCCCGCACCGTGGGGTCTGGATGCCTCACCGGCGCAGCAGTTGATCATCGACGAGGAATACGACAAGCGACCCCACCTGGTGCGGCCGTCGCTGGGCATTGCGCAGTGGATCCTGCCCACGGTGCTCACCGCGGGCTCCGACGCCCAGCGCGAGCGGTTCGCGGTGCCCACGATGCGTGGCGAGATCGGTTGGTGTCAGCTGTTCTCCGAACCCGGTGCCGGATCGGATCTGGCCGCGCTGTCGACCAGGGCGACCAAAGTGGATGGCGGATGGGTGATTCAGGGCCAGAAGGTATGGACATCCTCGGCGCAGCGTGCCGACTGGGGTGCCCTGCTGGCGCGTACCGATCCGGAAGCCAAGAAACACAAGGGTATCGGGTACTTCCTCGTCGACATGAGCACCCCGGGAATCCGGGTCCGACCGCTGCGCACCGCCAGCGGAGACGAACACTTCAACGAGGTCTTCTTCGACGACGTTTTCGTTCCCGACGAGATGCTGGTGGGCGAACCCACCGCGGGCTGGTCCCACGCACTGGCCACGATGGCCAATGAACGGGTGGCGATCGGCGCCTACGTGAAGCTGGACAAGGAAAGCGAGCTGCGCGCCCTGGCCCGCCGGGCCGGCGCGGCGGATGTGACGGTGCGCCGGGCGCTGGGGGAGGTCCGGGCGGCGACCAATGCCATCGGCGCACTGGCGGTGCGCGACACCCTGGGCCGGCTCGCCGGGCACGGCCCGGGCCCGGCGAGCAGCGTCGGGAAGGTCGGCACCGCGCTGCTGGTGCGCCGGGTGACCGCCGACGCGCTGGTCTTCAGCGGGCGCGCGGCCATGGTCGGCGGCGGCGAGCAGCCGGCCGTGGGGCAGAGCCTGATGATGCCCGCCGAGGTCATCGGCGGCGGCACCATCGAGATCCAGCTGAACATCATCGCGACGATGATCCTCGGGCTGCCGAGGAATTGAGGCCGCCATGACCGACATGCCCGGCTACAAACAGGCCCGCCGGTCGCAGATCGTGGCCGCCGCGCAGGCTCTGCTGAAGGCGCAGGACTACGACCACATCCAGATGCGTGATGTCGCCGACGCGGCCGATGTCGCGTTGGGCACGCTGTACCGCTACTTCAGCTCCAAGGAGCATGTCTACGCCGCGGTGCTGATGGACTGGGCGCAGCCAGTATTCGCGCCCGCAGTCGCCGACACCGGCCCGGCGGAGCGGCGGGTGCGGGAGAAGGTCCGCGGCATCATCGCCACCTTCGAGCGTCGTCCCGGCTTCTTCAAGGTCTGCATGCTGTTGCAGAACACCGCCGATGCCAATGCGGCCGCCCTGATGGAGGACTTCGCCGCGATCGCCCTGCGGGCCCTGTCCGCGGATTTCGCCTCACTGGGCGACCAGGAATCCGCGGACACCGCGATCATGCTGTGGGGCATCGTCAACACCATGCTCTCCGGCGCGCTTCTGCACGGCAAACCGATCGCCGACGCGTACCGGGTCGTCGACGCCTTCGTCGACCTCGTCGCACCGCGATTGTCCCCGGGTTAGCGGATCACCGGCGGCTCATGCGCCCGCACCGGTGGCAGGTGTTGGGTGAACTTCTCCAGCTGCACCAGCACATGGGCGCCGGTGCAGCCACGGGCCAGCGCCGAGGTGCCGATGTCGTCGGTCAGCACATTCGGGTTGCCGTGCACGCACAGCGAATCCGGGTCGCCCGGCTCGAGCGGATCGAACCAGGCGCCGGTGGACAACTGCACCACCCGCGGGCGCAGCCGGTCGTCGATCACCACGCCGGCCAGGCAGGCGCCGCGGTCGTTGAACACCCGCGCCACGTCCCCGTCGGCCAGGCCACGGTCGGCCGCGTCCGCCGGATGGATCCGGATGGGTTCGCGGCCTTGTACTTTCGACTGCTGGCTGGTGGCGCCACCGTCGAGCTGGCCGTGCAGCCGGCTGGCGGGCTGGTTGGCGATCAGGTGCAGCGGGTAGGTCCGCGCGCGCTCACCGCCCAGCCACTCGGTGGGCTCGAACCAGGCCGGGTGGCCCAGGCAATCGTCGTACCCGAAGCTGTCGATCTCGGCGGAGAAGATCTCGATGCGGCCGCTCGGAGTGTTCAGCCGGTTGGTGTGCGGGTCGGCGCGGAAATCGGCCAGCAGGGTCAGCCCGGGCTCGGTCGGCAGCCGTAGCTGCCCGTCGGCCCAGAATTGGTCGAAGGACGGCGCATCGAAGTCCACACCGGCCGACCACGTGGCATACAGGTGCGCCAGCCATTGCCGGGCGGTGCGGCCCTCGGTGAACTCGTCGGCGACGCCGAAGCGCCGCGCGAGTTCGGCGAAGGTGGTGTAGTCGTCGCGCGCCTGTGCGTAGGGCTCGACCAGTGCCGGCATCGCCATCAGCATCGGGTCATTGCGGGAGCCGGAGTAGTCGTCGCGTTCATAGGCGGTGGTGGAGGGAACCACGATATCGGCGTGCTTGGCCATCGCCGTCCAGTACGGGTCGTGCACGACGACGGTGTCCGGCCGGGCCAGCGCGCGGCGTAACCGGCCGATGTTCTGGTGGTGGTGGAACGGATTTCCCCCGGCCCAGTAGACCAGGCGGATATCCGGGAACGTCTGGCGCCGGCCGTTGTAGTCGTACTCCCGGCCGGGGTGCAGCAGCATATCGCTGACGGCGGCCACCGGAATGAACGTCGAGACCGGATTGTGGCCCTGCGGCAGCACCGGCAACGGGAAGCGCAGCGGTGCCAGCCCCGGTTCGTTCATCGATCCGTAGCCGTGCCCGAAACCGCCTCCGGGCAAGCCGATCTGGCCGAGCATGGCGGCCAGCGTCAGGCCCATCCACGGCGCCTGCTCGCCGTGGCGGATGCGTTGCAGCGACCAGCTGATGGTCACCAGGGTGCGGCCCGCGGCCATCCGGCGGGCCAGCGCGGTGATGTCCTCTCCCGCCAGCCCGCTGATCGTCGCGGCCCAGGCCGGCGACTTCGGCACGCCGTCGTCGGTGCCGAGCAGGTACCGCTCGAAACGGTCGTACCCGACACAGTAGGTGTCCAGGAACGCGCGATCGGCGAGGTCCTCGGTGGCCAGCACATGGGCCAGCGCGAGCATGACGGCCACATCGGTGCCGGGTCGTGGGGCGTGCCATTCGTGGTCGCCGTCGACATCGTCGCGCAGCGGGGAGAACGACACGATGCGCCCGCCCCGCTCCCGGAACCGGCGCAGCGCGTCGCGTGCCGGATGTGCGGTGGTGCCACCGTGGTTGATCCCGGTGTTCTTCAGCGCCAGACCGCCGAAGGCCACCAGCAGATCGGTGTGTTCGACGATCACCTCCCACTGCGTGGAGCGTTTGAACAGATCGTCATGAGTGCCCACCACCCGCGGCATGATCACCCCGGTCGCGCCGAGGCTGTAGGAGTGCCGCGAGGAGGTGTAGCCGCCGATGAGTTTGAGAAAGCGATGCACCTGGCTCTGCGCGTGATGGAACCGGCCGGCGCTCGCCCAGCCGTACGACCCGCCGTAGATCGCCTCGTTGCCGTGTTCGGCGATGATCCGTCGTAGTTCGCCGGCGAGCAGATCGGACAGTTCGTCCCAGGACACCGCCACGAACTCGTCATCGCCGCGACGAACACTTGGCCCCGGCCCGTTGTCCAGCCAACCGCGCCGAATCGCCGGGCCCGCGACCCGGGAGCGGTGCCGGATGGAACCGGGCAGGTTGCCCAGCAGGGGCGAGGGGTCGTCGTCACCGGCGTGCGGGCGCACGGCCGTGAGGTCGCCGGCACTGACCTCGGCGGTGAAAGCGCCCCAGTGGGCCAGGCTGGCTCGCGACACGCACCGATCCTAGAGCCCCGGCCGGCGGCTCTACCAACCATCTGGTTGGTATATGTTGGGCGCCACGCACCCTGATACCAGTACCGGAGGTCACACGATGGGCGTCGTCAAATACGACCGCACCCTGTTCGAGCCCGAGCACGATCTGTTCCGCGAGTCCTACCGCGCCTTCCTGGAGCGCCATGCGGCACCGTTCCGGGAGGAGTGGGAGAAGGCCAAGATCGTCGACCGCGAGGTCTGGCGTGAAGCCGGTAAGCAGGGCTTTCTGGGCATGGCCGTTCCGGAGGAGTTCGGCGGCGGCGGCAACCCGGACTTCCGCTACAACGTCGTCATCACCGAGGAGACCGCCGCGGGCCACCACAGCGGACTGGGTTTCACCCTGCAGAACGATGTCATCGCGCCGTACCTGATCGAACTGGCCACCGAGGAGCAGAAGCGGCGCTGGCTGCCCGGATTCTGCAGCGGCGAAGTGATCACGGCGATCGCAATGACCGAACCCGGTACCGGCAGCGATCTGCAGGGCATCAAGACCCGCGCCGTCCGCGACGGCGACCACTACATCCTCAACGGGTCCAAGACGTTCATCACCAACGGCATTCACGCCGATCTGGTGATCGTGGTGGCCTGCACCGACCCGGAGAAGGGCGCGCAGGGCTTCTCCCTGCTGGTGGTCGAGCGCGGGATGGCGGGCTTCGAGCGGGGACGCCACCTCGACAAGATCGGCCTCGATGCCCAGGACACCGCCGAACTGTCCTTCACCGATGTGCAGGTTCCGGTGGAGAACCTGCTCGGCCAGGAGGGCATGGGCTTCCTCTATCTGATGCAGAACCTGCCCCAGGAACGCATCAGCATCGCCGTGATGGCCGCCGCGGCGATGGAGTCCGCGCTCGAGCAGACCCTGCAGTACACCAAGGAGCGCAAGGCGTTCGGCAAGCCGATCGGCAGCTTCCAGAACAACCGGTTCGTGCTGGCCGAACTGGCCACCGAGGCGACCGCGATCCGCATCATGGTCGACGAGTTCATCCGGTTGCACCTGGACCGCAAGCTCACCGTCGATCAGGCGGCGATGGCCAAGTGGTACAGCACCGAGGCGCAGGTGCGTTTGGTGGACCGCTGCCTGCAGTTGCACGGCGGCTACGGCTACATGCGTGAATACCCGATCGCGCGGGCATTCCTGGACTCCAGGATCCAGACGATCTACGGCGGAACCACCGAGATCATGAAGGAGATCATCGGCCGCGGCCTGGGGGTGTGAAGGTCCGACACGCATAACGCGCAGGTGGCGATATCCCACGACTTCGTGGTCGGCTGACGCAAAGTTGACGAACGCGATACTTTCGTGTGGTTTTGCACGACTTCGGGGAGGACCGATGACCAGGCAGCGATCCCGGCTTAGCAGGATTGCCGGGCGGCTTGCGGTAGGGCTCGTGAGCGCCGGATTGTTCGCGTCGGTGTTGATGGCGCCGCCGGCCGTCGCCACGCCGGAAAGTGATGCCGACGCGGCGATCACCGCGGCCTGGGAGACCGGCGGCGGTGAGACCGGTCCGCTGGGCCCCAAGGACGGTGGCGTCTACCCGGCCGGTGACGGTTTCGGGCAGAACTTTGCCTCGGGCAAGATCTTCTTCACCCCCGATACCGGCGCGCATATCGTCTCCGGCGCGATCCTGGAGAAGTACGAGTCGCTCGGCGGTCCTGCCGACAGTGACCTGGGCTTCCCGACCATCGACGAGGGCCCCGGCCGGGCGGCCAACAGTCGCAACTCCACCTTCAGCGCGCCGGACAAGCCGGTCATCTTCTGGACGCCGGACACCGGTGCGCGGGTCGTGCGCGGCGCCATCAACCAGGCCTGGGATGCGCTCGGGGGTTCGGCCGGAGCGCTCGGCGTACCCAGCGAGGATGAGACCACCAATGGCGATGTCGTCACCCAGAAGTTCACCGGCGGTGAGATCTCGTGGAACCGCAAGACCAAGGCCTTCACCACGGTGCCGCCTGAGCTGGCAGGTCAGCTCGGGGCCATCGAGGTCCCCTCGGACGCCACCTCTGCCATCGCCGCCGCCCGCCGTGCCGCCGGCGGCGCACTCGGGCCGCTGGGCGCCGAGGAGGGCGCGCAGTACGCGATCGGCGCCGACGGCGTGGGGCAGAACTACGCCGGCGGCAAGATCTTCTACAGCCCCGACACCGGCGCCAACGTGGTCACCGGACAGGTGCTGGCCAAGTACGAGAGTGTCGGCGGGCCGACCGGCGATCTGGGGTTCCCCACCACCAGCGAGGCCGATGGCGGACTGACCCCGCAGAGTCGGGTGGTCGAGTTCGCCGCGGAGGACCAGCCCGTCATCTTCTGGACACCCGATTTCGGCGCCGTCATCGTGCGTGGCGCGATGAACGCCGCATGGCAGAAGCTGGGTGGCGCCACCGGTGAGCTCGGGGCGCCGAAGGCCGACCAGACCGAGAACGGCGATATCGTCAGCCAGCAGTTCAACGGTGGTTCGATCTCGTGGGACCGGGCGGCCAAGAAGTTCAGCACCGAGCCCGCCGGTCTGCAGTCTCAGCTCGCCGGACTCGAGGTGCCGGGCGCGGACGCGCCGCAGGCCCCGGCGGACGGGCCGCAGGCCGACGGCGATTCCGGCAAGGGCGCCAGCTGGTTCTCCTGGTGGTGGCTGCTCGGCCTGATCCCGCTGCTCGGTGTGCTCGCGCTGATCGGCGTCGCGGTCCTGCGTAACCGCCGTCCCCGCGACGGTGACCACTTCGGTGACGGCCACTTCGACGACGGTCACCACGACGGTGAGGATCCCTACGAACGCGGCTACAGCGGCGGATACGGGGACCGCTACGAATCCGGGTACCCCAGCCGCCCGGAACCGGCTCCCTACACCCCGCAGAGCCCGTGGGCGTCGGCGCCGCCGGCCGAATCCGGCACCGAGGACGGTGACGACTACAGCGGTGACGACTACGCCGACGAGTACGACAGCGACGAGTACGACGGCGACGGATACGACGGCGACGGATACGACGCCGACGACCACGACGGCGAACCCGCCGCGGAGCGCGATGTCGACGCCGACGATCTCGAAGAGCTCGACGCCGAGCAGGATGCGGTGCTGAGTTTCGACGACGACCCGGACGCCGTGGACACCGCGCCGACGCGGATCGAGTCACCCACCGCGGTGATCGCGCCGCCGCAGACCGCGTACGAACCGGATTTCCCGAGTGGGCGTCACGCCGCGATACAGGACGACGAGCCCGAGGACGCCGGATGGACCTCGATGCGGCTGGCCACCGGTGACCGCTACCGGGCGCCGGAGGGCTACCCGATCAAGGCGGACACCAAGACCGGTTTGTACTGGGCTCCGGGGAGCCCGGGCTACCGCGACACCGAGGCCGAGATCTGGTTCGCCAGTGAGGAATTCGCCCGGACGAACGGATTCGTCCGGGCGGACTGAGGGTCCGTCAGATCTTGCGGATCACGGTGACGACCTTGCCGAGCACCACCGCGTCGTTACCGTCGATCGGTTCGAACGCCGGGTTGTGCGGCATCAGCCACACCTGACCGCGGGTTCGCTTGAAGGTCTTCACGGTCGCCTCGCCGTCGATCATGGCCGCGACGATATCGCCGTTCTCGGCGACGTTCTGCTGGCGGATGACCACCCAGTCGCCGTCGCAGATCGCGGCGTCGATCATGGATTCGCCGACCACCTTCAGCAGGAACAGCGAACCCTCGCCGACCAGCTCGCGGGGGAGCGGGAAGACCTCTTCGACGGCCTCTTCGGCCAGGATGGGGCCACCCGCGGCGATCCGGCCGAGCACCGGCACGAATGTCGGTTCGGGGAGCGCGTCCGACCCGGCCACATCGGTGGTCACGATGGGGGTCACCACATCGTCGGAACCGCGCACGTCCACGGCGCGGGGCCGGTTCGGGTCCCTGCGGAGGTAACCCTTGCGTTCCAGGGTGCGTAGCTGGTGCGCCACCGACGAGGTGGAGGTCAGGCCGACGGCGTCGCCGATCTCACGGATGCTCGGCGGATACCCGCGACTGGTCACGGAGGTGCGGATGACCTCCAGGATGGTGCGCTGACGCTCGGTCAGGCTGGAGCGTGCCTCAGGGGTTTCGGTGCTGTCGCTCATGTGCCCGAATGTAGTCGCCACCGCACAGATAATCAAACATGTGTTCGAGGCGTGTCGTGTTCGCCCTCGGCCCGGCGGGTGGCCGCGCGGGACGCGTCCACTTGTCGGTGCCCCGGTCTATCGTTTCGCAACAGTTCGATCACATGTTCTATTCATCGAACACATGATCGACTAGCATTCGAACACAGAAGCGAAAGACCCCTACTCGGAGAGGCGCTCAGATGACGATTCTCGAAGCTCGCCCGGACACTCGGCACAGTGCGTACGCCCCGGCTCGGTCGCCGCGGCCCGCAATGGCCGCCGAGGTGTGGCCCCTGCCCCGCGACGTCGTCGTGCGCCGGCGTCGTGTCCCATCCTCGCGCCGCCCCGGTGGTGCACCCCTGGGCCACCGCGGCAGCGGGGTGCTGATGTCCCGCGCCTCGCACCGGCGCCGGCCGATCACACCGGCCGCCACGGTGCTGCTGGCCCTGCTGGCCGGCGCAATCACCCTGTGGCTCGGGCTCGTCGCCCAGCTGGGCGGTCCCACCGAAGAGCCCGTCCAGCTGCCCACCCGCCTGTCGGTGGTGTACGTGCAGGACGGTGAGACGCTGCAGCACATCGCCCACCGGGTGGCCCCGGATGCGCCCGCGGGCCAGATCGTCGAGCGCATCCGCGAGCTCAACAAGCTCGAAACAGGCACGGTGCAGGCCGGGCAGACGCTCATCGCACCGATCGGCTGACGCGTGCTCTGCGGTACCCAGGTAGGCTCGACGACATTCGAACTGGTCGATCTGCGGTGCGGCGAAGGAGCGGTGATGCACTGTCCGTTCTGTCGTCACCCGGACTCACGTGTCGTCGACTCCCGGGAAACCGATGAGGGTCAGGCCATCAGGCGTCGCCGGTCCTGCCCGGAATGCGGCCGTCGATTCACCACGGTCGAGACCGCGGTGCTCGCGGTCGTCAAGCGCAGCGGGGTGACCGAACCGTTCAGCAGGGAGAAGGTCATCAAGGGTGTGCGCCGGGCATGCCAGGGCCGACAGGTCGACGATGATGCGCTCAACCTGTTGGCACAACAGGTCGAGGACGCCGTGCGGGCCGCGGGTTCGCCCGAGATTGCGAGCCACGACGTGGGACTCGCGATCCTCGGCCCGCTCCGCGATCTCGATGAGGTCGCCTATCTGAGGTTCGCCTCGGTGTACCGGTCCTTCACCTCGGCCGACGATTTCGAACGGGAGATCGAGGCGCTGCGCGCCCACCGTGTCTCCACCTCCGGCTGATTCAATCCAGTCGGACGCCGGCGTCGGCTACCACCCGGCCCGCGATCTTGACCCAACCCGCCGGGTCCCACCACGTACGAATCTCGGAGCCTCTGCCTTGGGTGATGAGCAGATCTCGGCTCAGGTGGTCGGTCATCCGTACCGCCGCCGCGCCGGTCGCCTCGTCCTCGGCGATGCCGAGGTGCGGCGCAAACATCCGGGACCGCAGAGCGCCCCGGCACTCGTCCGTCCACGCCCAGAGGTAATGCTCGACGTCGTCGGTGTAATCGGCGGTGTCGGCGGCCAGCACCTGCTCGACCGACTCCAGGTGGTAGATGGCCATATCGGGTGCCCAGTCCGATCGGGCGCTGATCACGGTCCACTCGCCGTCGGCTTCCGGCAGATACTCCACCTGCACCAGACCCGCCGGGACGTGCAGCGTCCGCACCGGTGTGCCGCGCTGCTTGAGCCACCACGCGGTGCCCACCGTCGGGTGCCCGGCGAACGGTAGTTCGGCGACCGGAGTGAAGATCCGCATGTGTGCGCTCGCCGCTCCCGGCTCCGGAAGATCGACGAACACCGTTTCGCTGTAACCCAATTCGGTGGCCACGCGTTGGCGGTCGGCCGGATCCACGGTCGCCGCATCGATCACGCCGAGGGGATTGCCGAACTCGCCCCGTGCATCGGTGAACACTCGCAGGACTGCAACATCGACGGCCATACCCCGATGGTAGTCAGGTGGCGCTGCGCTCGTCGGCGCCCATCGCGTCGAGCACGGCGACCCTGGTGTTCAGCGAACCGGTGATCGCGCGTTCGCTCATACCGGTGCGCAGCAGGCCGCGCAGCAGTTCGTGGTCGTACTCCGCGGGAATCGTGGTGTCGATGAAGTGCTGCACCACGTCGACGAAACGGTCAGGGTCGTCGTGAAAGGGGAAATGCCCGGATCCCTCGAAGATCTCCAGCGTCGAGCCCGGCATCGCGGCATGTGCGAGCCATGCGTGGCTGACCGGGATCACCGAGTCGTGGGTACCCCAGACCAGTTGCACGGGAACGGATTCGGTCAGATAACAGCGATCCAGCATGGTGACCACCTGGCCGCGCCAGTCCACGACAGCGCGCAGCGTCCTGGCGAACGCCGAGGATGCCGTCGGCTCGGGGAGATCGGCGAGCACGCGCAGGGCGTCGGGCAGATCGCGGCCCAGTCCGGTCGACCCGAACAGGGCCCCGCCGATGCGTCCGGCCGCCTGCAGGGCGGGCAGCACCAGCGGCAACCGCAGCAGCGCCAGCGCTTCGGTGGCCCCCGGCAGTGCCGCGACCCGCAGCGCCACATTCACGTCCTTGCTGACCCCGCCCGCGCCGACCAGCACCAGCCGGTCGACCAGCTGCGGAAATTGGTAGGCGAACTGCATGGCGACGCCGCCGCCCAGGGAGTGGCCGACGACGGTCACCCGGTCGATGTCCAGCACGCTGAGCAGATCGCGCATGCCGTTGGCGTAGGCGGCCACCGAGTAATCGGCGCGCGGCTTGTCCGACTGTCCGTGGCCCAGCAGATCGGGCGCGATCACCGTGAAACGCCGCGCCAGCATCGCCTGCACGGTGTGCCAGGTCGTGGAGTTGTCGCCGATGCCGTGGATCAACAGGATCGCCGGACCCGAACCCGCGACCCGGAACGCTCGACGATAGCCGTGGATGGTGCGGAACTGCAGGGCCGGAGAGATCTCCGGCACGCTGCGCAGGTTCGGCTTGCGATCGGTCATGTCGGTCACTCCTCGCCGTCGGTGAAGCCCTCCCCGAACTTGCCGTCCGCCTGCTGGGCGAGGAATTTCTCGAACTCGGCGCCCAGTTCGTCACCGCTGGGCAGTTCCTCGTCACGTGCCAGCAACGAGCGATTTTCCTGAGCGGCAACGAACGCATCGTACTGACGCTCCAGCTGGGCCACCACTTGAGCCACCTCGGCGCTGGCCTCGACCTGCTCGTTGATCTTGGTGTGCACCTCGGCGGCGGCCTCCCCGAGCGCGGCCAGGGGGATCTGCAGCGCCCCCGCCCGGGCTGCCTCGGCGAGCAGGGTCTCGGCGGCCGGTGGGTAGGCGGTTTGGGCCAGGTAGTGCGGCACGTGCACGGTGAATCCGACCGCGTCGTGCCCGTGCTGGCTCATCCGGAATTCCAGCAGGCTGGACACACTCGCCGGTACCTGAACCTCGCCGACCCACGGGGTGTAGTCGGCGATGAGCTCGGAATTTGCCGAGTGCGCGGTCAACGTGACCGGCCGGGTGTGCGGGACCGCCATCGGGATGGTGCCCAGGCCGATGGTCTGCCGCACGCCCAGCCGTTCGGCCAACAGCCGCACGGCGGTGACGAAACGCTCCCAGCGCAGGTCGGGCTCCATGCCGGCCAGCAACAGGAACGGGGTGCCGACGCTGTCGTGCAGCGCGTAGAGGTTCAGCTCGGGCTGGTCGTAGCTGGCGAAGTGATCGGTCTTGAACGTCATCATCGGCCGCCGTGACCGGTAGTCCAGCAGTTCGTCGATGGCGAACGACGCGACCAGCTCGGTGTCGAGGGTGTCCTTCAGATGCTGGGACGCCAGCTTGATGGCGTGACCGGCATCGGAAAATCCTTCCAGCGCGTGGATCATCACTGGCCCACGACCGTCCGTGGCGGACAGTTGTGGGGCAGGAAACTCCAGCTCGTACATACCGTTCTGCTCGGGCTGGTAATGCTGCTCCTGGTTATCGGCCATGTGGTTCACCTCCTGTTCACTAGTGTCTCGCACTTTGTCGCGGTGCTCGTGTGCGACCCCGGACATTGGTGCAACACAGGGGAGGTGGCGGGAAGTCCCGTCAGCTCTTGAACTGGCTGAGCGCGCGCAGTTTGTTCATCACGTCGAGTGCGGCGACCTTGTAGGCCTCGGAGAACGTCGGGTAGTTGAACACCGCGTCGACGAGGTACTCGACGGTCCCGCCGCAGCCCATCACCGCCTGGCCGATGTGCACCATCTCGGTGGCGTTGGTGCCGAAGATGTGCACGCCGAGCAGGCGTAGGTCCTCGGTCGACACCAGCAGCTTGAGCATGCCGTAGGAGTCCCCGGCGATCTGCCCGCGGGCCAGTTCGCGGTAGCGCGACACCCCGACCTCGTACGGCACGGAATCCTTGGTCAGATCGACCTCGGTGGCGCCGACATAGGACACCTCGGGAATCGAATAGATGCCGATCGGCTGAATCTCGGTGATCGAATGCGTCGGCTCGCCGAATGCGTGATACGCGGCGAGGCGACCCTGCTCCATCGAGGTGGCGGCCAGCGCCGGAAAGCCGATCACGTCGCCGACGGCGTAGATGTGGTCGACCTTGGTCTGGTAGTTGTCGTCGACGAAGATCCGGCCCCGGCCATCTGCCTCCAGCCCGGCGGTGGGCAGGTCCAGGTGATCGGTCTGCCCCTGCCGCCCGGCCGAGTACATCACCGTCTCCGCCGGGATCTGCTTGCCGCTGGCGAGCGTGGTGACGGTCCCGGCGGTGCCGACGTCGACGGCGGTGACCTCTTCGCCGAAACGGAAGGTCACCGCCTGGTCGCGCAGATGGAACTTCAGCGCCTCGATGATCTCCGGATCGCAGAACTCCAGCATGTTGGGGCGCTTCTCGACGACGGTGACCTTGGTGCCCAACGCGGCGAACATCGAGGCGTACTCGATACCGATCACGCCGGCGCCGACCACCACCATCGAGCTCGGGATGGACTTGAGGTCGAGGATGCCGTCGGAATCCAGCACCCGCTGCTCGTCGAACTCCACGCCGGCGGGGCGGGCCGGTTTGGTGCCGGTGGCGATGACGATCTTGCGGCCGCTGACGGTCACCCGCTCGGCGCGGTTGGGATCGTCGACGTGCACGGTGTGCGCATCGAGAAAGCGGGCGTGCCCGACGTAGAGCTCGATGCGGTTGCGCATCAGCTGCGAGCGCACCACGTCGATCTCCTTGCCGATGACATGCTGGGTGCGGGCCAGCAGGTCGGCGGGGGTGATCTTCTCCTTGACCCGGTAGCTGGCGCCGTACAGCTCGCGCTGGTTCATCCCGGTGAGGTAGACCACCGCCTCGCGCAGCGTCTTGCTCGGGATGGTGCCGGTGTTGACGCAGACACCGCCGAGCATCAGACCGCGTTCGATCACGGCCACGGTCTTGCCCAGTTTGGCGGCGGCGATCGCGGCCTTCTGCCCGCCCGGACCGGAACCGATGACGACGAGGTCGTACTCCTGCATGGAACCCATGGCTGACGTTCCTACGCCGGGAACCGCCAAACCGGATGTCTGTGCCGCTAATTGCGTGTGAACAAATTCGGCACAGTCGGCTCGGGAACTTCGCTGCGGTGTCGTTCGTAGGTACTTGTGTGAGACGCGCCAAGCGCAAACGCCGAAGACCGCGCCCGGCCACCGCATGCTGACCGCCCTGGGAATCCTGGCCGGCATCGCGGTCGTGTTGGCGATCACCGCGCTGACCGGTTATTTCGTGGCCCAGGAGTTCGCCTTCATGGCCGTGGACCGATCCCGCCTCAAAGCGCGCGCGCAGGCCGGGGACGCCGCCGCAGCCCGCGCGCTGGCGGTGACGCGGCGCACCTCGTTCATGCTCTCGGGCGCTCAGCTCGGTATCACCGTCACCGGCTTGCTGGTCGGCTATGTCGCCGAACCGCTCATCGGCGCGGGCCTGGGCGAGTTGCTCGGGGATGTGGGGGTGCCCATCGCGGTGGGCGTCGCCATCGGCACCGTGCTGGCGGTGCTTTTCTCCACGGTGGTGCAGATGGTGTTCGGCGAGCTGTTCCCGAAGAACCTCGCCATCGCCCGGCCCGAGGCCGTCGCCGACAAGCTGGCCTTGTCCACCACCATCTATCTCGCGGTATTCGGTTGGCTCATCCGACTCTTCGACGCCTCATCGAATCTGTTGCTGCGCGCGCTGCGCATCGAACCGGTGCACGATGTGGAGCATTCGGCCACCCCGCGCGATCTGGAGCACATCGTGGCCGACTCCCGGCAGGCCGGTGAACTCCCCGAGTACCTGTCCACCTTGCTGGACCGTATCCTCGATTTCCCCACCCGCAGTACCGAACACGCGATGATCCCGCGGGCCCGTGTGGACGTGGTGCGCGCCGACGAGCCGGTGCACGCGGTCCTGGACAAGATGGCCACCGGCCACACCCGCTACCCGGTGGTGGGCGGATCCGCCGACGACCTGATCGGCGTCGTGCATCTGCACGACCTGCTCGGTGCCGCCGACCCGGATGCCACCGCGGCCTCGCTGAGCCGGCCGGCGGTGATTCTGCCGACCACGTTGGCGCTGCCCGCGGCGCTGCGCACGCTGACCGCGGCGCGCGACGAAATGGCCCTGGTGATCGACGAATACGGCGGTTTCGCCGGGGTGCTCACCATGGAGGATCTGGCCGAGGAACTGGTCGGGGAGATCGACGACGAGCACGACGGTGCGGGCGCCGACGAGGATATCGTCGCGACCCCGCAGGGCTGGCTGATTCGCGGCGACGTCGCGCTCGACGAGGTCAGCCGCGCCGTCGGACACGATCTGCCCGAGGGTGATTACGAGACGCTGGCGGGTCTGGTCATCGCCGAGTTCGGCGGCCTGCCCACCGTCGGCGACAGCGTCACCGTCGAGCTCGGCATCGACCCCGCCGAACTGATCGCCGAGGATCCGCCCGTCGCGCGGCACCTGCACGCGACGGTGCGCAGCGTCGACAAGCACGTTCCGGCAAGCGTTCTGGTGGTGCTGCGATGAACAGCCCATGGGTGGTCGCGCTCGTCACCGCGGCGCTGATCGCGGCGAGTGCCTTCTTCGTCGCGGTGGAATTCGCGCTGATCGCCGCGCGGCGGCACCGTCTGGAAGACGCCGCCCCGCACAGCCGTTCCGCGCGGGCTGCGCTGCGTTCGGCCTCGGAGCTCTCGGTGCTGCTGGCGGGTTCCCAGCTCGGCATCACGGTGTGCACGCTGGCGCTGGGTGCCCTCACCAAACCCGCGGTGCACCACTGGCTCACACCCGCGATCGCGGGCTGGGGTGCACCGGCCTGGCTGGCCGACGTGGGCGGTTTCGTGCTCGCGCTGATCATCGTCACCTTCCTGCACCTGGTGGTCGGGGAGATGGCGCCGAAGTCCTGGGCAATCGCGCATCCCGAGCGGTCGGCAACCCTGCTGGCACTCCCGATGCGGGCCTTCATGTGGGTGGCGCGCCCGCTGATCGGCGCACTGAACCGGCTGGCCAACTGGTGCCTGTCCAAGGTCGGCGTCGACCCGGTCGATCAGGTCGCCACCGGCCAGGATCCGGATGCGCTGCGGCACCTGGTGGAGCATTCCGCGACGGTCGGCACCCTGGATGAGCGCTACCACGGTCATCTGGTCAGCGCGCTGGAACTGCAGGCCCTGACCGTCGGGGACATGGTCCGCGACGGGGCCGTGCCCAGCGGCGTGGCCCCCGACGCGACACCGGCGGTCATCCAGGCCGCATCGCGGGCCACCGGACACCTGCGTCTGCTGGTGGCGGACGACGGTGTGGTGCACGTGCGTGACACGGTCCATGCGCCCGACACCGTCACTGCCGCCGATCTGATGCGGCCGGCGCTGAAACTGGCGGCCGAGACCCCGGTGTACGCCGCCTTGCGCACCATGCGGGAGACCCGCAGCCACCTGGTGGTGGTCGTCGAGGATAGCCGGGTGCGCGGGCTCATCACGTTGGCCGATGTGTTGGACAGACTGCTGCCGGCCGCCGACGCGGCACGGTGACCGGCTTATCCACAATCTCGGATTCGTGCACAGTCGACCCGCGTGGGCGGTGTTGGTGCGGCCGGCGGTCGGTCCCGCGGGTCACGGTGAGACGCATGACAACACAACCTCGAGGGTTCGACATCGGTCGGCCCGCCTCGCTGATCGCCGCTGTGCCCGCCGTGCTGGGCTTCGTCCCCGAACACTCGCTGGCGCTGGTGACCGTTGACGCCGCCGAGCTGGGCGCCGTGCTCCGCGTCGACCTGTCGCCGGACCTGGTGGCCAACACCGACCACCTCGCCGAGGTGGTGGGTTCGGCGGCCCCGGACGACGCGATCGCGATGATCATCGACGAGTTCGGCGCCGACTGCCAGGCATGCGGCACCGACCATGAGGCGTTGGCCGATGCGTTGACCCGGTCGCTGGCGGCCGAGGGGGTCGAACTGCTGGCCGTGCTCGTGGTGGACCGGATTGCCGCGGGCGGGCGCTGGTACTGCGCGGACGGCTGCGGTGCCCATGGCGAGGTCGACGATCCGGAGGCCTCGCCGCTGGCGGCGGCCGCGGTGCTCGACGGGCGGCGGCTCTACCGTCGCCGCGCCGATCTGCAGCAGGTGATCGCGGTCACCGACGCCGACCGGGGCGCACGCCTGGCCGCGGCCATCGCGAGCCGCGGCGAGGTCAGGCGCAGCGCGCGTACCGCGCGTGAGGCCGTCCACGCGGCGATGTCCACCGCCGCCCGCCTCGCCGACGGCACCGAACCGGGCGACGGCGAGCTGGTCAGCGTGGTGTGCGCGCTGGGCGACCCGCGGGTGCGCGACACCCTGTACGCGCTGGCGGTCGGGGACGGTGCCGCCGCGGCCGAGTCGCTGTGGGCGTTGATGGCGCGCACACTGCCGCCGCGCTGGCGCCCGGATGCGCTCGCTCTGCTGGCCTTCTCCGCCTACGCACGCGGGGACGGCCCGCTGGCCGGTATCGCGCTGGAGGAGGCGGTGCGCATCGCCCCCGAGCACCGGATGGCGGTCATGTTGGACAGCGCGCTGCAATCGGGTATGCGCCCGGAACAGATCCGTGAGATGGCGCTGTCCGGCTACCGAACTGCGGCAAAACTCGGGGTGCGGCTGCCGCCGCGGCTGGCGTTCGGTCAGCGCGCCGGCTGAAAAGCCGCCTACCTCAGACTTTTTCGACCTTCACGGCATGGGCCATGTGATGGGGGAGTTCGACTTCCTGATGGCCGGGGATCAGGATCAGCACGCCGCCCTGTTCGGCCGGGTCATCGGTGACCTGCACGGTGACTCGAGCATTGGGGACCACGCCGGCGTCCTTGAGCCGGCTGATCAACTCGACATCGCCCTGCACGTGTTCGGTGAGCTGGCGGACCACGACGGCGACGGGGGATCCGGCGGGCAGTTCGGTGAGGCGGACCAGGTTGGCGTCCTCGCCGTTACCGGTGCCGCCGAACCCGAGTTCGGACAGGCCGGGGATGGGGTTGCCGAACGGCGAGGTGGTCGGGTTGTCGAGGACCTGCACGAGCCGGCGTTCCACGTCCTCACTCATGACGTGCTCCCAGCGGCAGGCCTCGGCGTGCACTTCCTCCCAGGGCAGGCCGATCACGTCGACCAGCAGCCGTTCGGCCAGGCGGTGTTTGCGCATCACCGAGACCGCGAGGTAGCGGCCCTTCTCGGTGAGCTCGAGGTGCCGATCGCCGGCCACGTGCAGCAGGCCGTCGCGTTCCATCCGCGATACGGTCTGGCTCACCGTCGGGCCGCTCTGCTCCAGCCGTTCGGCGATCCGTGCACGCAGCGGCACCACTCCCTCTTCTTCGAGGTCGTAAATGGTCCGCAGGTACATCTCGGTGGTGTCGATGAGATCGTTCATGCCCTACCTTCCAGGCCCTGCCGTTACCTTCGGAGTCTAGCGGTTTGGCTCCTTGAACAGGGGTGCAACATCCCCGGGTGCGCCCCTGTGACGATGTGATGCCCGCCGCGGATCGCGACGGGCATCACTGTGGTGCACGTTGGCGCTGGTGTGACCAGCCGCACGCGGCTAGCTGGCGTACGAACGCAGCCGCTCGGCGCGGTCTCCGTTGCGCAGCTTGGACATGACCTCGCGCTCGATCTGGCGGACCCGCTCGCGGGACAGCCCGAACAGCTTGCCGATCTGGTCCAGGGTGCGCGGCTGGCCGTCATCGAGGCCGAAGCGCAGCCGGATGACCTGCTGTTCACGCTCGTCGAGCGTGGCCAGCACGTAGCGGATGTCGGTGTGCAGCAGTTCGGAGATGACCGCGTTCTCGGCCGACATCGCCTCGGAATCCTCGATGAAGTCGCCCAGCGGGGCTTCCTCGTCGCTACCGACCGGCATGTCCAGGCTCACCGGATCGCGGCTGTGCTCCAACAGGTCGGCGATCTTCTCGGCCGGGATGCCCGACTCTTCGGCCAGTTCCTCGTCGGTGGCCTCGCGGCCGAGGTTCTGGTGCATCTCGCGCTTGATCCTGGCGAGCTTGTTCACCTGTTCGACGAGGTGCACGGGCAGCCGGATGGTGCGGCTCTGGTCGGCCATGCCCCGGGTGATGGCCTGGCGGATCCACCAGGTGGCGTAGGTGGAGAACTTGAACCCCTTGGCGTAGTCGAACTTCTCCATGGCGCGGATCAGTCCGAGGTTGCCTTCCTGGATGAGGTCCAGCAGCGGCATACCGCGGCCGGTGTAGCGCTTGGCCAGCGAGACCACCAGGCGCAGGTTCGCCTCCAGCAGATGCCGGCGCGCGGCGTCGCCGTCGCGTACGACGGCGGCCAGATCGCGCTTGCGTGCGTCACCGAGACGTTTCTTGGTGTTCAGAACGTGCTGGGCGTACAGGCCGGCTTCGATCCGTTTGGCGAGCTCGACTTCGTCGGCGGCGGTCAGCAGCGCGGTCTTCCCGATGCCGTTGAGATACACCCGGACAAGATCGGCAGCTGGGCTCTGGGCGTCCAGATCGGAATCGAAGCGGCTTGCGGTGGCGATCGCCATTTACGGCCTCCTGCTCGGTTGAACTGTCACGACGTACAACGCCCGAGGGTGCCCGTGAGTTCCCGCTCGGTCTTGGTGGCGTACCACTTGACCTGCGGTTTTAAACCTACGACCTGAGAATGTCCTGAGAAGTGGAGAAGACGTCGCTCAGTGGGGAACGCCGGGCCCGGTGCCGGTGCCCGGGGTGGGGCGGACCGGCGGCTGCAGCGCGGGGCGCTCGGCGGTGGGGAACAGCGGGGTGCGCCTCGGGCCGGCGTCCTGGTAGCGGCGCGGCTCGCTGGCACTGCGCGGCGGTCGGTCGTTGGCGATCAGCACGGCAATCCAGGGCAGTGGGATCGACACCACGATGATCGCCAGTGAGATCAGCCCGTTCTGCCAGATCCCGTAGGCGGCGGCGGCCAGCACGAGTGCCGGGATGCGGAACGCCATGATCGTCAGGTACTTACGGACACGCTCCCGGTGCTGCTCGTCCTGGGGGAGAGCGGCGCGGGTGATGAGGACCGGACGACCTTCGTCGTCGAAACTCAGCTCGGGGCCGTGTTTCATCCCTCCACTGTTCCACATCTCGGGACCGCTGTGGGGTTCGGTCTCGGGCACAATGGGTGCCATGCAGACCCAGACCATCGAGCGCCCAGATACCGACGAACGCGTCGACGACGGAACCGATGACGACGCCCCCAAGGTCTTCCATTACGTGAAGAAGGAAAAGATCGCCGAAAGTGCCGTGATGGGCACGCACGTCGTCGCGCTGTGCGGTGAGGTGTTCCCGGTGACCAAGTCGGCCAAGCCCGGTTCCCCGGTGTGTGCCGACTGCAAGCGGATCTACGAACAGCTCAAGAAGTAGGGTTCTCCCCGGTCTTGTCCTGGACCGTCTTGTCCTGGATCCACTCGCGTAATCGCCGCGCGTGGGTGTCCGGTGCCGGCCACTCCTCCTGGATCGCGGCGTTGAGTTCCGCCCCGATCATCACGGCGAATCCGGCCAGGAACGCGAACAGCAGGAAGGCGATGGGGGTCGCCAGCGCCCCATAGGTGTAGCCGGTGGCGGTGATCCAGGTCAGGTAGAACCGCAGGCTGAAGGTCGCGATCAGGAACACCGCGGTCGCCAGGACGGCGCCGACCACCAGTCGGTGGGTCGGCAACGGGCTGGGCAGCGATACCCGGTAGAGCACGGTCACCACCAGGATCAGCGCCAACACCAGCACCGGGTAGTACCCGTACTGCAGCACGTGCGACCAGCTGTCCGGGATGAACTCGACGATCTTGCGGGGGCCCAGCGCGATGAACGGCGCCGTCAGCACCGCGCTCACCAGCATCACCACGTACAACCCGAGCGCGAAGAACCGCTGCCGCACCGGGTGTCGCAGCGGTGTCTGGTCATGCGCCTCGACCACCGAATCCACGAAGGCCGAGACCGCCGAGGACCCCGCCCACAACGAGATCACGAATCCGAGGGAGACCACTTCACCGCGAGCGGACCGCACGATGTCGTAGATCGTCGGCGCGATGATCTCGTTGACCACGTTCTGGGAGAAGAAGCGCTCGGCGGTGCCGATCAGCTGGTTCTCGATGGTCGGCAACGTGTCCGGTCCGAACAGCGGTGCCAAATAGGCCAGGCTGCCCAGCATCCCCAACAGCAGGGGCGGAAGCGAGAGCGCACACCAGAACGCGGCCTGCGCGGACTCGGAGAAAATCGAGTCATCCCAGGATTTGCTGAGTGTGCGCTTGGTGATCGGCCAAACGTGATGACGTGACGGCTTCGCCGGCGGCTGGTCGGTCATCACCGGTCCAGCATTCCCGACGACCACCTCGGTGGCCCGATGGCTAGGCGTCGACGGCGCTGACCTCGATCACGGCCGCCAGCTCGATCAGCTTGGCTTCGTGCTCGTTGGCGTGGTGTTGGCAGAACAGCAGTTCGGCGCCGGACGGCAGCTTCGCGCGTACACGCGCGGCGGCACCACAGCGGTCGCAGCGATCGGCCCGGGTCAGTTCCGGACTGGTCAGAGTTGCGTTCACGGCTCTTCCTCCGTTCAGCTTTGGTGCGTATGTCTACTGTGTCAGACGTTTTCGGTTCTGGCCTTGTTCCCCGGGGGTTCACCGGTGTGTCGTGTCTCACTGCGCCCGCGTTACCGAGAGAGCAGGGTGGATGGGATGAGTACCCAGGCCGATGTCCTTGTGCACCTGTGCGCCGATCACGAATGGCAACGAGCGTCGGCCAGCGGTATGCACCGTCCGCCGTCGCTGGCCGACGTCGGTTTCGTTCATCTTTCGTCCCCTGAGCAGGTTCATTTGCCGGCCAACCGGCTGTACGCGGGGCGCACCGACCTTGTGGTGCTCACCATCGACCCGGCAAGGCTCACCGATCCGGTCCGCTGGGAGCCGGGCGTGCCGACCGATCCCGAGTCGATGCTGTTCCCGCATCTGTACGGGCCACTACCCGCTGCCGCTGTGACAAGTGTCACGCGTTATCTGCCCGCCGCGGACGGCACGTTCGCCGCGCTGCCGGCGACTGGCGAATAACCCACGGCCGCCTCGGAATCCACGACGCCATCGTAGACGCGGACGCGCAGAGGTTAGGTTGGGGGAGTGAGTGCATCCCGGCGCGTCGCGGTGGTGACCGGCGCCAGTCGTGGCGCCGGCCGAGGTATCGCGGCGGCACTAGGGGCCCACGGCTGGCTGGTCTATGTCACCGGCCGCTCCATCGCCGAGGCCGACACCGTCGATCTTGTGAACGCGGCGGGCGGGGTCGGTGTCGCGGTGCCCGTGGACCATGGCGACGACGACGCCGTGGCGAGGCTGTTCGCCCGGGTCCGCGACGAGCACGGCGGACTGGACCTGCTCGTCAACAATGCCGCCGTCATCCATGACGAGCTCACCGGCGCACGGCCGTTCTGGGAGAAACCGGTCGGGCTGGGCGACGTGCTCGATGTCGGCCTGCGGTCGGCCTATGTGGCGTCCTGGCATGCGGCGCCGCTGCTGACGGCTCGACCCCGCGGCCTGATCGTGTTCACCTCGTCGCCGGGCTCGGTGTGCTACATGCACGGTCCCGCCTACGGCGCGCAGAAGGCCGGGATCGACAAGATGGCGGCCGATATGGCCGTGGACTTCGGTGGCACCACGGTGACCTGCGTGTCCATCTGGATGGGGATCCTGCTGACCGAACGGCTGCGCTCGGCATTCGCCGGGAAGCCCGATGCGCTGGTGGCGACGGCCGAGCACGCCGAGACCCCGGAGTTCACCGGGCACCTGATCGACGCGTTGTTCGCCGACCCGGAGCTCACCGCGCTGAGCGGGCACAGCCTGATCGGCGCCGAACTGGGGCTGCGGTACGGGATCACCGACGAGGGGGGACGCCGGCCGCCGTCGCATCGTGAGATGCTGGGCTCACCAAGGGAACCCAGTGCCGTGGTGATTCGCTGATTAACAAATGGCGCTAGCTTTGTAAACTGACTCACCGTGGCAATACTGTCCGGCTTCGCGCCGTGGATCGTCTACTGGATTCTGGTCGGCAACGTACCGTTCACCGCGGCGGTGCTGGTGGCACTGGCGGTCGCGGTGGCCTCCTACGCGATCGGGCGGGCCCGCGGCGCCGCGGGGCGGACCCTGGAGATCGGCGCCATGGCCACCTTCGCAGTGCTGACCGTGCTCACCTTCACCGCCAGCCAGGCCTTCATGGAGCGTTGGATCCAGCCGCTGAGCAGCCTGGGCATCCTGCTGGTGGCGCTGATCGGCGTGCTGGTCGGCAGGCCGTTCGTGCGCGAGTTCGCCGAGGTCGATCAGTCACCCGAGGTGATCAAGAGCGAGCTGTTCGGTGCTATCACCACCCGGATCACCTGGATCTGGGTCGCGGCGTTCGCCGCGATGACGATCTCCTCGGCGATCCCGCCGATCGTGCAGGGCAGCGCGACGGTCCTGGACACCAAGACCCCGCTGTCGTTCATCTGCTATTGGGTGCTGCCGTTCGCGCTGCTGGGTGCGGCGGTGCTGGGTGGCCGGGTGCTGACCGAACGGATGGTCGCCGAGGCCACCAGCCCGCACGCGGTGCGCAAGTCCACCTTTGTCGCGTTCAAGGAACTGGAGATCGACCAGCTGTACTACCTGGCCCGGGAACGGGCCGAGCGCGAGGCCGGCCCGGACCTGGAGGCCTACGACGTCAAGCTGGGCAGCATCGGTGTGCCGCTGACCGGCGACGAATCCCGCGAGTCGTGGCCGATGAGCTACAAAACGCGCGAGCGCCGCGTCAAGCGCTAATCCAGGTAGTCGCGCAGCACCTGCGAGCGGCTGGGGTGGCGCAACTTGCTCATGGTCTTGGACTCGATCTGGCGGATGCGCTCACGCGTGACGCCGTAGACCTGTCCGATCTCGTCGAGCGTGCGGGGCTGCCCGTCGGTCAGACCGAAGCGCAGCCGGACCACGCCGGCCTCGCGCTCGGACAGCGTCTCCAGTACCGACTGCAGCTGATCCTGCAGCAGGGTGAAGGACACCGCGTCCACGGCCACCACGGCTTCGGAGTCCTCGATGAAATCGCCGAGCTGGCTGTCGCCCTCGTCGCCGATGGTCTGGTCCAGCGAGATGGGCTCACGCGCGTACTGCTGGATCTCCAGCACCTTCTCCGGCGTGATGTCCATTTCCTTGGCCAGCTCTTCGGGAGTGGGCTCGCGGCCCAGATCCTGCAGCAGCTCGCGCTGGATGCGGCCGAGTTTGTTGATGACCTCGACCATGTGGACCGGAATACGGATGGTGCGGGCCTGGTCGGCCATCGCGCGGGTGATGGCCTGGCGGATCCACCAGGTGGCGTAGGTGGAGAACTTGTAGCCCTTGGTGTAGTCGAACTTCTCCACCGCGCGGATCAGACCGAGGTTGCCTTCCTGGATGAGGTCCAGGAAGGCCATGCCGCGGCCGGTGTAGCGCTTGGCCAGCGACACGACCAGACGGAGGTTGGCTTCCAGCAGGTGGTTCTTGGCCCGGTCGCCGTCGCGGCAGATCCACTGCATGTCGCGGCGCTGGGCGGCGGGCAGCTTCTCGCCCTTCTCGGTCAGCTCGGTCATCAGCTGGGTCGCGTACAACCCGGCCTCGATGCGCTTGGCGAGCTCGACTTCCTCTTCGGCGTTGAGCAGCGCGACCTTGCCGATCTGCTTCAGGTAGGCACGCACCGAGTCCGCGGAGGCGGTGAGCTCGGCATCCTTGCGGGCTTGGCGCAGCGCCTCGGATTCCTCTTCGTCCCAGACGAAGTCACCGGAGGCCTTGTCCTTCTCGGACGGTTCGGCGATCTCGTCGTCGCCCTTGGCGGGTTTGGCCTTGGCTTCACCGGCGACTTCGGCGTCCTCGCCGTCGGCCTCGGCCTCCTCGGTGTCCTCGACGTCCTCGGTCTCCAGGTCGTCGATCTCCACGTCCTCGACGTCGAGGACGTCATCGGGTTCGACTTCGAGATCGTCGGTGGTGTCGAGATCCTCGCCGTCGGTCACACCCTCGGCGGACTCGTCCTTCTTGGCGCGCGTGCCCGCTGCCTTCTTGGCGGGCGCCTTCTTCGCCGCCCGCTTGGCCGGCGCCTTGGCGGCCGGAGCCTTTGCTGCAGCCTTGGCGGGCGCCTTCTTCGCGGGCGTCTTGGTTGCGGTGGGCGTTACCAGCTCATCGGTTGCCGGGCTGGTCTTAGTCGCTGCCACGTACACCCTCTCGGTCTTGCGGATCCGATGACGCGCGCAGGCGTCACCGAAAGTCGTCGGCTGTCTCGAATATTGGCGTTTGATCTCTGCTCGGATATCCGCCGCTATCTCGGTAGGCGGCCGCCATCGACCATTGTAACGACAGTGTGGGTGTGTACCGCGCCGAGCGGCAAATTTGACTTGCGGCGCGCGTCGTGTTCACGCCGTGGCGGGTGTGAGGTGGATATCGTGGGCGGCCATCGCGGCACCGACGATCCCGGCGCTGTTGAGCAGGGCCGCCGGCACCACCGGGGTGCGATTCTTGAGCATCGGGATCCAGCGGTCGGCCTTGCGGCTGATGCCGCCGCCGGCGATGAACAGGTCGGGCCAGATCGCGTTCTCGATCGCCACCAGCACTTTGGTGACCTCCTCGGTCCAGCGCTGGTAGTTCCACTCCTTGCGTTCCTTCACCGATGACGCGGCGCGGTGCTCGGCCTCCTTGCCGCCCACCTCCAGGTGGCCGAACTCGGTGTTGGGCAGCAGCACACCGTTGTAGATGACGGCCGATCCGATACCGGTGCCGAATGTCAGCAACACGATCAGCCCGCTGTTGTCCTTACCGGCGCCGTAGCGCTGCTCGGCCAGGCCGGCGGCGTCGGCGTCGTTGAGCACCGTCACCGGCTGCCCGCCGAGTTCCTTGCCGATCACCTCGGCCGCGTTGGTGCCGATCCAGCCCTTGTCGACATTGGCGGCGGTCCGCACGATGCCGTTGGTCACCACACCCGGATAGGTCACGCCGAGTTTGCCCGTCCAGCCGAACTCACGGACCACTGTGGCCACCGCGGTGGCCACCGCACTCGGGGTGGACGGTTGCGGGGTGGCCAACTTGAACCGTTCGCCCACCAGGGCACCGGTGTCCAGGTCGACCAGGCCGCCCTTGATACCGCTACCGCCGACGTCGACGCCGAACCCGGTGTTGGTCGAATCGGTCACTGGCACGCTCCTAAGCAGGCGGCGGAGAAGGCAATTCGCCACCACAATAAAGGGTTGTGGTGCGATGTAGCCATGCCCGATGACAACGATCCCCGGACGCTGCGTGCGGTCGCGGAGCAATTGGCCGTTCAGGCCGCGGCATTCGTGAGGACCAGGCGGGCCGAGGTGTTCGGCGCGGTGGGGGCGGCCCCGTCCGGCTCGGTGCACACCAAGAGCACGCCGACCGATCCGGTGACGGTGGTCGACACCGAGACCGAGCGGCTGCTGCGGGAGCGGCTCGCCGTCCTTCGGCCCGGCGATCGCGTGCTCGGCGAGGAGGAAGGCGGTTCGGCGGTCGCCGCGACCGGCGAACCGGTGTGGGTGATCGACCCGATCGACGGGACGGTGAACTTCGTCTACGGGATCGAGGCCTACGCGGTCTCGGTCGGCGTGCAGATCGACGGTGTGTCGGTGGCCGGTGCGGTGGTCAACGTGCCGACCGGCGAGTTGTTCTCGGCCGCGGCCGGTCACGGTGCGACCGTGACCCGCGACGGCGTATCGACCACCTTGCGGTGCAACACCATCGGCGACCTGTCGCTGGCCCTGGTGGGCACCGGCTTCTCCTATGCCGCCGAGCAGCGCAGGCGGCAGGCTGCGGTGCTGGCGGCG
Organism: Mycobacterium adipatum; assembly: GCF_001644575.1. Lineage (NCBI taxonomy): Bacteria > Bacillati > Actinomycetota > Actinomycetes > Mycobacteriales > Mycobacteriaceae > Mycobacterium > Mycobacterium adipatum. The sequence continues at coordinate 3,931,937 of NZ_CP015596.1, read as the reverse complement.
CTGTTGCCCAACGTCCGCGATGTCCGCCGGATCGGGTCGTGTGCCCTGGACCTCTGCATGGTGGCGGCCGGTCGGTTGGACGCCTATTTCGAGGATGACGTGCACGTGTGGGACTGGGCGGCCGGTGCGCTGGTCGCCGCCGAGGCGGGTGCCGTGCTGCGATTGCCGGCTTCGACCAGCGACGCGCCGGACATGCTGGTGGCGGCGGCGCCGGGAGTGGCGGCGGCGCTCGACGAGGCGCTGGCTCGGTTCGGTTAGCTCAGCAGGTCGTGCTGTGGATCTTGCTCAGCAGCGCGGCATCGGCGGGCTGGGTGGCGTCCGGGCGCAGGCCCGCCAGCATGGCGTCGATATCGTCGCTGCGGCTGAACTCGGTGAACTCGGTGCCCACCGCGAGGTCCACCGAGTCGTCGGTGCGGCCGTCCAGGAACAGTTCGGTGCACGGTGCGACCAGCCAGACGGCGGCCGCGGCGGCCCGGCCCGGCTCCCCGAACCGGATCTGGCCCTGGCATTCGAGCCGGCTGTTGGCGTAGATGGGGTCGTTGGCCGCCGTGGGCTGGGCAAAGCCCAGATCACGGAGTGCGCCGGACACCTCGGCGGCCTGACCGCCCCGGCCGCTGGCGTTGAGCACCTGCACCTTCGTGTCGGCGAGCCGGGCGGGCATCACTTCGGCCATCTCGCCGGGCGACACCTGCTGGCCGAGCACGGGTTGGCTGGCATCGCCGGTGGGCGGCGGAGGCGCGTTGCAGGCGACGGCCTCGGGAACCTCGGTGGTCTGGTTGAGCGCGACCACCCACACCACACCGGTCACCACGGCGAGCGCCAGGAACAGACACAGCGCCGGTACATGGTTGCGGCGGCGGAACGGACGACCGTGCTTGTCGAACGCCGTGCCCTCGGTGATGGATGCGACCACCCCTGCACCTTAAGGCCATCCGGGGGCATGCGTTTCTACCAGGGGTTTTTGACTGTGATATAAATCACAGTCAATCTGCGTCCATTCCGGGCACGAATCATTTGGTGCAGGCGTTCGACGCTGGTACAAAGCACTGCTGCAAGGGTGCTGCAAACGGTACCGGAGGGGATGAATATGGCTACCGACTACGACGCTCCACGGCGAACCGAGACAGACGATGTGTCCGAGGATTCGCTGGAAGAGCTCAAAGCGCGACGTAACGAGGCCCAATCGGCCGTTGTGGACGTCGATGAATCAGAGTCCGCGGAGTCGTTCGAGTTGCCGGGCGCGGATCTGTCCGGCGAGGAACTGTCGGTTCGTGTGGTCCCGAAGCAGGCCGATGAGTTCACCTGCTCGAGCTGCTTTTTGGTGCATCACCGCAGCCGACTGGCCAGCGAGAAGAACGGCATGTACATCTGCACCGACTGCGCGGCGTGATCTGACGGGTCAGCTGCGCAGCGCGGCCAGCACCCGGTCGGGGTGACGGCAGCTGACCAACCAGTACGGGGTGGGGTCGTCCGGGTCGTCGAGCACGACGAGCACCATCGGGCCGACCCACGCCTTGTGCAGGACGTAGGCGGCCGGGTCGAGCTGACGGCCCAGCGCCGCCGACTTGGCGGACCTGGGCACTTCGGCGGACCGTGAGATGACGCTCACCGGCAGATGCGCCGGGCCGGCCCACAATTCGACGGCGCCGTCCGGCCCGTTCCCGTTCTGGACGACCCGGACCTCCATGCGTCCGGCCCACATCAGCGTGGCCGCGGCGACCGGCAACAGCACCGCATAGGGCACCCAGTCCGGCAGCCCCTCGACGCCCATGTTCACTTCGGCGGCGATCAGCGCCGCGAGGCCCAATCCCGGCAACCAGAACCACCACGGCACCCGTAGGCGCTCGCGGTAGCGCACGGTTTGGGTGATGGCGCGCGTGTCGGACACGTGCCCAAGAGTAATCTCATCCGTCGTGCCCACTTCTCTGGCGGTCGTGCGATTGGATCGCGACCTCCCCATGCCCAGCCGGGCCCATGACGGTGACGCCGGCGTCGACCTGTTCAGCGCCGTCGACGTCGAACTGGCGCCCGGCCACCGCGCGTTGGTGCCGACCGGGATCGCGGTCGCCATCCCGCACGGCATGGTCGGACTCATCCATCCGCGGTCGGGATTGGCCACCCGCGTGGGACTTTCGATCGTCAACACGCCCGGCACCGTCGACGCGGGCTACCGTGGCGAGATCAAGGTGACACTGATCAACCTCGACCCGCAGCAGCCGATCACGGTGCGGCGCGGAGATCGCATCGCCCAGCTGCTGGTACAGCGGGTGGAGCTGCCCGAACTCGTCGAGGTGGCATCGTTCGACGAGGCCGGACTGGCCGACACGTCCCGCGGCGCGGGCGGGCACGGTTCATCCGGCGGACATTCGAGTTTGTGAAAGAGGGCGAAAGCGTGACTGACGAAGCCGAAGACTTCGACGGACCGTTCGACATCGAGGACTTCGACGATCCGGAGTCGGCCAAGCATGCGCGGCTGGACCTCGGGTCCGTTCTGGTCCCGATGCCCGCGGCCGGGCAGGTCCGGGTGGAACTGACCGATCAGGGGGTGCCCAGCTCGGTCTGGGTCGTCACCCCCCACGGCCGGTTCACCATCGCGGCCTACGCGGCTCCGAAGTCGGCCGGGCTGTGGCGCGAGGTCGCCGCCGAGCTGGCCGACTCGCTGCGCAAGGACGGCGCGAAGGTCCGGGTCGAGGACGGTCGCTGGGGCCGTGAGGTGGTCGGCATCGGCACCTCGGCGCCGCAGGGCCAGCAGCCCGGCGTGGTGCGGTTCATCGGAGTCGACGGCTACCGCTGGATGATCCGCTGCGTGGTCAACGGGCTGCCCGAGGACGCCGATGCGCTGGCCGAAGAGGCCCGCGAAGCGTTGGCGGACACCGTGGTTCGTCGCGGTGACACGCCGCTACCGGTGCGCACGCCGCTGACCGTGCAGCTGCCCGAGGCGATGGCCGCCCAGCTACGCATCGCCGCCGAACAGGCCCAGGCCCAGCCCCAGACCCAGGGTGAGGTGCCGCCGGAGCCGGCGGCGCGGCGCAGCGCCGAAGGGTCGGCGATGCAGCAGATGCGCAGCACGATCACCGGCGGCTGATCTAGATCTCCGACAGGGCGGCCACGCAGGCCGCACCCAACCGCGACGGGTCCGCGCCCATCTCCTGCAGCGTCACCGTCCGCAGCGCCGCGTGCCGGGCCGCCGCCGCCCATTCCACCGCGACGTCGGCCGGATGCACGGGGTCGTCCACCGCGGCCACCAGTGCGAGCGGCACCGTCAGCGTGCCGAGTTCGTCGACCGTGGGCGCCACATACGCCGCGGCCTCGTCCATGGCGTCCGGTAGCGCGGGCCACTGGGCCAGCCAGGACCGGGTCAGCTCGGCGGCCAACCACCCCGGGCTGCCCGCCTGCATCGCGGCGATGGTGGCGGCCAGTCCCTCGTCGCGCAGCTGGCGCGCCGAATGCCGTGCCGTCAGCGCGGCGGGCGCATTAGCGGGCGCGCCCGACCAGGCCGGCAATGCGGCCAGCACCGCCACGGCGGCGCTCGGATGCCGCAGTGCCCAGGCGGTGGCCACCGCGGCGCCGATGGAGACCCCGCCGACCGCGATGGGCGCGCCGCTGCGCGCGGCATCGTCCACGGCGTCCAGGTATCCGGCGACCAGTCGCCGCGGTTCGGGCGCGGGTGTGACGACGATCGCACCGACCTCGTGCAGCGGCCCGGAGAACGCCCGATAGACATAGTCGTCATCGGATCCGGTTCCGGCCAGCAGAACCGTTGTCACACCACGCAAGTTGACCGCCATCACACGATGGTGACAGTTCGGCCGCGCCGTCCGCGCGTGACGTGGCGAATCGGAAGCAACAGGTCTACCGTGGCGTTGGTCAGGTAGTGGATCCACGACGGATTCGCGGCAGGGAGAGGTCATGGCTACGGCCGAAGGGTATCTGCGTCGGCTCACCCGCCGATTGACGGAAGACCCCGAGCAACTCGACGTCGAGGAACTCAGCGGCGAGGCCGCCGGGACCGGCGCGCAAAAGGCAATCGACTGTCAGCGCGGTCAGGAAGTCACGATGGTCGGCACGCTGCGCAGCGTCGAATGCAACGGCAAGGGCTGCGCCGGTGGGGTCAAGGCCGAACTGTTCGACGGCACCGACGCGGTCACCCTGGTGTGGCTGGGCCAGCGGCGCATCCCGGGCATCGAATCCGGGCGGACGCTGCGGGTGCACGGTCGTCTCGGACAGCTCGACAACGGCACCAAGGCCATGTACAACCCGCTCTACGAGATCCAGAAGTGACGGAGTCGGACTCCGAGCAATCCACCGCAGACGCCGCCGGCGAGGACCCGCCCAAGAAGGGCGCCCAGGCCGTGCTGGAGCAGATGGGCGGCATCAGCGGGCTGATCTACTCCTCGCTGCCGGTGCTGGTTTTCGTGCCGATGTCCACCAATGTGGGCCTGCTGCCCGCGATCTACGCCGCCCTCGGGGTTGCGGCGCTGGTCATGGTGTGGCGGTTGATCCGCAAGGATTCCCTGCAGCCCGCCGTGTCCGGGTTCATGGGCGTCGGCATCAGCGCGCTGATCGCCTATCTGGTCGGCGAATCCAAAGGCTATTTCCTGCTGGGCATCTGGTCATCCCTGGTGTGGGCATCGGTGTTCACGCTCTCGGTGCTGATCCGGCGTCCCGTGGTCGGCTACATCTGGGGCTGGGTCAACAACCACGATCGCGACTGGCGCAAGGTGCCGCGCGCCGTGCTGGCCTTCGACATCGCGACGCTCACCTGGGTGGCGGTGTTCGCGTCGCGCTTTGTGGTGCAGCGTCATCTCTACGATGCCGATGACACCGGCCTGCTCGGGGTCGCCCGCATCGCGATGGGCTGGCCGCTGACCGGGGTGGCGGCGGTCATCACCTATTTCGCCATCCGGGTCGCGCAGCGCGCGCTGCACGCGCAGACGTCCGATCAGCGCGCCTGAGGGCGCAGCAGCAACTCGCGGAGCTCGTCCTCGGCGTCGGCGGTCGCCACGAACACCAGCTCGTCGCCACCTTCCAACGGTTCGTCGCCTTCGGGCACGATGACCCGCGGACCCCGCAGGATCGTCACCAGGGATGCGTCACGCGGCAGGTTGAGCCGTTTGACGGCCTTACCACCCCACGGGGTGTCATCGGGCAGCGTGATCTCCACCAGGTTGGCGTGGCCCTTGCGGAAGCTCAGCAGCCGCACCAGGTCGCCCACGGCGACGGCTTCTTCCACCAGGGAGGCCAGCATCCGCGGTGTGGACACCGCCACATCGACGCCCCAGTTCTCGTCGAACAGCCACTCGTTGCGGGGGTCGTTGACCCGAGCCACCACCCGGGGCACCGCGAATTCGGTCTTGGCCAGCAGGCTGAGCACCACGTTGGCCTTGTCATCACCGGTCGCGGCGATGACCACGTCGAATTCCTCCAACCGGACCGACTCCAGCAGGCTGAGCTCGCAGGCATCGCCGAGGCGCCAGTGCGCGGCCGGGATGGCGTCGACGTCGATGTGTTCGGGATCACGCTCGAGCAGGGTGACATCGTGATTGGCCACCAGCTCCCGTGCGATGGACCGGCCGACGGCCCCGGCCCCGGCGATGGCGACCTTCATTGGCTGTCCTCATTGGGCGGCAGGGCCGAGATCGCCAGCGCCTCGGCGATATGCCCGGAGATGGCGGCGAGGAACACGTGGTCACCGGCCTGGATGACGGTCTTGGCGTCCGGGAGCAGCCCGGAGCCCAGTCGCAGTATGAATGCGGCCCGGCCGCCGGTGGCGGCCTCCAGTTCGGTCACCGGGTGGCCCGCCCAGTCCTCGTGCAGTGGTAGCTCGGCGACCCCGACATTGCCGGACGGATCACGCCATTTGGTGGTCTCGGAATCCCGGGTGAGCACGTTGAGCAGCCGGTCGGTGGTCCACGGAACGGTCGCCACGGTGGGGATGCCCAGGCGTTCGTAGACGGCGGCGCGTTTGGCGTCGTAGATACGTGCCACCACGCGCTCCACGCCGAAGGTCTCGCGCGCCACCCGGGCGGAGATGATGTTCGAGTTATCACCCGAGGACACCGCGGCGAACGCGCCTGCTTCCTCAATCCCGGCACGCAGCAGGACATCCCGGTCGAAGCCCATGCCGAGCACCCGCTCACCGGAGAACTCGGGGGACAGCCTGTTGAACGCCGTCGCATCCCGGTCGATGACGGCCACTTCATGGCCGATCCTGGCCAAGCCGTCCGCCAGCGATGCGCCGACCCGGCCGCACCCCATCACCACTACCCGCACCCTCGGTCCTCTCTGGCCGCTGTCCAGGAATACCGCATCATCGAACACGCCATGCAACCGGCGCACCCGGAACGCTACAGCCAAACGGGTTCGGGCTTACTCTTGGCACTCGTGTCCAAGCTCTCGACGGCTACCCGCCGGTTGGTCCTGGGTAGGCCGTTCCGCAGCGACAAGCTGTCGCACACGCTGCTACCGAAGCGGATCGCCTTGCCGGTGTTCGCATCCGACGCGCTGTCCTCGGTCGCCTACGCGCCGGAGGAGATCTTCCTGGTGCTGTCGGTGGCCGGCCTGGCCTCCTATTCGTTCGCACCGTGGATCGGGCTGGCGGTGGCCGCGGTCATGATGATCGTCATCGCCAGCTACCGGCAGAACGTGCACGCCTACCCGTCCGGTGGTGGTGACTACGAGGTGGTGACCACCAATCTGGGCGGGACGGCCGGGCTGACGGTGGCCAGTGCGCTGCTGGTCGATTACGTGCTGACGGTGGCGGTGTCGATGGCCTCGGCGATGGCCAATATCGGTTCGGCGGTGCCGTTCATCAACCAGCACAAGGTGATCTTCGCGGTGGTCGCGATCCTGGTGCTGGCGTCGCTGAACCTGCGCGGAATCCGGGAGTCGGGCACCGCGTTCGCCATCCCGACGTATGCGTTCATGTTCGGCATCTTCGCGATGCTGGGCTGGGGCCTGTTCCAGATCCACGTGCTGGGTGTGCCGCTGCAGGCCGAGTCCGCCGCGTTCGAGATGCACGCCGAGAACGAGGGCGAGGACATGGTGGCGATCGCCATGGTGTTCCTGGTGGCGCGGGCCTTCTCGTCGGGCTGTGCGGCGCTGACCGGTGTGGAGGCGATCAGCAACGGGGTGCCCGCATTCCGCAAGCCCAAATCGCGCAATGCCGCCACCACGCTGCTGATGCTCGGTGCGGTGGCGACCACCCTGTTCCTCGGCATCATCATGCTGGCCAGGGAGACCGGTGTGAAGATGGCCGAGCGCCCGGAAGAACAACTGGTGGGCGCGCCGGCGGACTATCACCAGAAGACGCTCATCGCACAGTTGGCCGACGCGGTGTTCCACGATTTCCCGGTCGGCCTGTACGCGATCGCCGGGGTGACGGCGCTGATCCTGGTGCTCGCGGCCAATACCGCCTTCAACGGCTTCCCGGTGCTGGGGTCGATTCTGGCGCAGGACCGGTTTCTGCCGCGTCAACTGCACACCCGCGGTGACCGGTTGGCATTCTCCAACGGCATCCTGTTCCTGGCGCTGGCGGCCATCGCGTTCGTCGTCGCGTTCCAGGCCGAGGTCACGCACCTGATTCAGCTCTACATCGTGGGGGTGTTCGTGTCCTTCACGCTCAGCCAGATCGGGATGGTCCGGCACTGGACCCGCTTCCTCAAGATCGAGACCGATCCCGCGGCGCGGCGCACCATGATGCGCTCGCGGGTGATCAACGCCATCGGCTGCGCGTGTACCGGCTCGGTGCTCCTGGTGGTGGTGGTCACCAAGTTCCTGGCCGGTGCCTGGATCGCGATCCTGGCGATGGGCACCCTGTTCGTCATCATGAAGCTCATCCGTAAGCACTACGACACGGTGGCCCGCGAACTCGACGAGCAGGAAGCCGAACTCGAGGACATCGTGCTGCCCAGCCGCAACCATGCCGTGGTGCTGGTGTCCAAGCTGCATCTGCCGACGCGGCGGGCGTTGGCCTACGCGCGGGCCACCCGTCCGGACGTGCTGGAGGCGATCACGGTCAGCGTCGATGACGCCGAGACCCGCGAGCTCGTGCATACCTGGGAGGAGAGCGACGTCAGCACACCGCTGAAGGTCATTGCCTCGCCCTACCGCGAGATCACCCGTCCGGTATTGGATTACGTGAAGCGGATCACCAAGGAGTCGCCACGCACGGTGGTGACGGTGTTCATTCCCGAATATGTGGTCGGCCATTGGTGGGAGCAGGTGCTGCACAACCAGAGCGCGCTGCGGTTGAAGGGCAGACTGCTCTTCGAACCGAACGTCATGGTGACTTCGGTACCCTGGCAGCTCAACTCGTCGGAGCGGCTCAAGACACTGCAGCCGCAGTCCGCGCCCGGCGATGCACGAAGAGGATTTCTTGATTGACCGCACCCGAGGCTGACCTGATTCTCACCACCGGGCCGGCCGCCAATGGCGGTAGTTGCGTGGCGCGCCACGACGGCCGGGTCGTATTCGTGCGCTATGCGCTGCCCGACGAGGTGGTTCGGGTGCGGGTGGTGTCCGAACGCGGATCGTACTGGCATGCCGATGTGGTTGAGGTGATCGAGCCGTCACCGGACCGCATCGATCCGCTGTGCACGATCGCCGGGCGCGACGGTGCGGGTTGCTGCGATCTGGCGTTTGTCCAACCGGCCGCGGCGCGGCGCATCAAGGGCGATGTGGTGGCCAACCAGCTGGAACGACTCGGCGGCCATGGCTGGTCGGGGGTTGCCGAGGAGGTCGGCGACGGCGGAGCCACGGGCTGGCGCACCAGAGTGCGGCTGGACGTCTCCGAGGCCGGGCGCGCGGGTTTTCACCGGTACCACAGCGCGGAGCTGGCCGAGGATCTGCACTGCGCGCAGCTACCCGACGGGATGCTGGACGGTCTGGACGGGTCGGGCTGGCCCCCTGGTGCGCAGCTGCATGTCGCCCTCGACGATGCGGGCCGCCGCCACGTGGTGCAGGCCGGTCCGCGCGGCGGTGGGCGCAAGGCGAGCACCCAGGTCGTGGAGGGCGACTACGAGGCCGTCCAGGAGATCGGTGGGCGGCAGTGGCGGATTCCGGTCACGGCGTTCTGGCAGGCGCACCGGGATGCGCCGCGCGTCTACAGCGCGCGGGTGCGCGAGGCCGCCGAGCTGCGGCCCGGCATGACGGCGTGGGATCTCTACGGTGGCGCAGGCGTTTTCGCGGCCGTGCTGGCCGACGGCGTGGGACAGACCGGGCGGGTGCTCACCGTCGACACCTCCCGCGCGGCGGCGCGCTCGGCACGCACCGCGCTGGCCGATCTGCCGCAGGTATCGGTGGTGACGGATTCGGTGCGGCGCGCTCTGTCGGCGGAGCAGGCCCGGCCCGATGTCGTGGTGCTGGATCCGCCGCGCGCCGGGGCCGGCCGCGAGATCATCGAACAACTGGCTGCCGCCGAGGCCTCGCGCATCATCCACATCGGTTGTGAGGCAGCGTCATTTGCCCGGGATGTGGGGGAGTACCTGCGGCACGGCTACACCGTGGAGCAGTTGCGTGTCTTCGACTCGTTCCCGCTGACCCACCACGTCGAGTGCGTGGCGGTACTGAGTCGCTGATCACGCCGCGCGGTTCACGGTGACCAGATGCACGTCGCGGGTGAGGATGCGCAGGCCCCCGGCGACCGGCGGGGCGGTCGACCGGTAGACCGCCCCGGTGGGGGTGATGTGCTCGGCGACATGGCGGCCGGCCGGGTCGAAGTAGGTTCTCACCCGCCAGCCCGGCTGTTCCTTGGTGTAGTTGCACTGCTCGCAACAGCCGCGCCCGTTGAGTGCGTCGGTGGGGCCGCCGTGCCGGTGCGGCTCGGCGTGGTCGATATGGCGGATGGGCGCGTCGCAGAAGGGTGTTCGGCAGGTTTGGTCGCGTCGCCGGATGAACTGGGCAAGCCCGCCCGGGAAGGTGCGGGCCCGTGAATCCATGGCCACCAGCGCGCCGGTGCTCGGTGTGGCGTAGAGGCGGCGCAGTGCGACCCAGCCCCGCTCGTCGATGGCCTCGGTGATCAGCCGGCGTGCCAGCTCCGCCGGGATCGGCCCGTGCTCGGGTACCTCGGCCGGCTCATCGCTGGTGCCGATGAGCGCTTCATCGGAGAGCACCACGTCGACCGTGATCGGCACCGGTGCGACCGCCGACCGTCCGGTCAGGCGTTCGTAGACGGTGTCGGACATCGTCTGCCCGCGCGAGCGCCCGTCGGGATTGACATCGGCCTCACGTTTGAGGCTGGCGTAGCAGGCGATGCCCTGGGTCAGCGGCATCAGCGCGGTCAGGTAGACCATGTTGTCGGCTGCCGGCCGGGTGGACACGGTGCGGTCCTCGGGTGCCTTGGCGGCCTTGTCGACGACGGCGCGTGGATCGAGCCGGTAGGCGATCTTCTTGGCTTCGGCTCGGATGCGCTTGTTGCCCAGTCCATCCAGGGCTGCGGGGTCGGCACACATCTCGTGATCGAGACGGCGGCGGTCTTCGACGGTGAGGCAGGCCGACTCTCGCACGATCAGGGTGGCCCGCCATTCCGAGAGCACGCCCGCGTCCAATGCGGCCAGCGTGTAAGGCATCTCGTGTACCAGCGCCTTGGCGAATCCGAGGTGCTGATCACCCTTGATGGGGGAGTCGCGGCGCGCGAGCGCGATCTCCGAGGCCAGCCCGCGCCCACGTCGTGCGGTCGGCACCCCGGCGCTGGCTTCGATCTGGCGGCGGACGGCGTCCCATTGCGCCGCGGCGCGGGCCTGTTCGGCCGCCGCGATCGATTTCTGCCGTTCCAGTTCGGCGATGCGATCTCGCAGCGCCGCCTCGCGGTCGCGGAGGTCCTCGATGCCGAACTGTTCGAACATGTGTGGCGCTCCTAGTGTTCTAGTGGGCGCTTTTCTGCTGTTCAGGGTCGGTTCATACTGCAGCACAAGCGCTCTCGGCGTGTCAGCGTAGAGATGAAGGACGCGCACGCGGTGTGCCTCTAGGTTTCGGGGTTACCACACCAACCTCAACCAGAGGATCCATCCGCGTGCGCGTCAGTACTGCATTTAACCGTCTTCTTCAGATCCCCGGCGCATCGGTGGTCGACGTGTCGATCGGGGACCACGTTGTAGAGGTCACCGTACGGCCCAAAACGCGGCTGCTGACCTGCCCCTGCAGCAAACGCGTGAGGGCCGTCTATGACCGTCGCCGGCGGCGATGGCGCCACCTCGACCTGGGCACGAAACGACTATGGCTGATTTACCGCATCCGCCGGTTGCACTGCCCGGATTGCGGGGTCATCACCGAAGACGTGCCCTGGGCCCGACCGGGAGCCAGGTTCAGCCGAGACTTCGAAGACATGGTGTTGTGGCTTGCTCAGCGCACCGACCGCACGACGGTCTCGACCCTGATGCGGTGCAGTTGGGAATCGGTCACCTCGATCATCACCCGCGGAGTCGATGAGCTGCTTGATCAACGCCGACTCGACACCCTCTACCGCATCGGTGTCGACGAGATCTGCTACCGCCACCCGCACCACTATCTGACCATCATCGGCGATCATGACACCGGAACCGTCATCGATGTCCAGACCGGACGCAGCGAAGACTCATTCGCAGCATTCTTTGAATCCCAACCAGATTCGGCGTTGGAGACCATCGAAGCGGTCAGCATGGATGTCAGCAAGGCCTACCAAGCTGCCGCCCGAGAACACGTGCCCAAGGCGACCATCTGCTTTGACCCGTTCCACATCATGCTGTGGGTCAACCGAGCTCTGGACCGCGTCTTCGCCGACGCCGCCAGCGGCCCGAACAAAGTCGTCATGACCTCAGCACAATGGCGTCAAACCCGATGGGCCCTGCGTACCGGTGAGAACAAACTCAACGACACCAAACGGGCACTGGTCAACCAGATCGCGCGCGCCAGCCGACGCGTCGGACGAGCATGGACCCTCAAAGAACAACTACGCGACCTCTACCGACTCGATCACGAACCCGGCGCCGCTCGCGCACTCCTCAAGGCCTGGATCACTGCGGCCAAACGCAGCCGCATCCCCTCATTCGTCGAACTCGGCAAACGCCTCCAAGAACACTTCGACGCCGTCATCGCCGCCGTCGAACTCGGAATATCCAACGCCCTCATTGAGGGCATCAACGCCAAGATTCGCCTCATCAACGCCCGCGGCTACGGCCACCACTCCGCCCGAGCGCTGACCGCAATGATCTACCTCTGCCTCGGCGGATTACGCCCAAAACTACCCACGAAAACATGAGGAGTCGCACATGTGTTCGACTTTACCGCATCACAGGTCGTGCTGTCCATCACTTCGCAGCATCGGCGCGAACCGTGAGCAGGCGCGACTCCCGGGCGTCGTCCCGATGGGTGGTCCGGTCGCGCGGTGGATGACCCGCTCGACATCGGGCATCGCAGCGCGCGGGGCGGCCTGACCGCATCGCGTGTTGGTTTACCTTGACAGTTCATTGTGTTTTCATAACACTACGTTGCATGAGTCCGGTGAAACGGGGGGAATCTCTCCCGATCCACAATCGCATCCGCGTCCTGCGCGCCGAGCGTGGCATGAGCCGGGCGGATCTGGCGACCCTCATCGAGGTGAACCCACAGACCATCGGTGCGCTGGAACGGGGCGATCACTACCCGAGCCTGGACCTGGCGTTCCGGATCTGCGACGTGTTCGACCTGCCGGTGGAGGCGGTGTTCTCCCGAACCGCATTCGCGCCGCTGTCCGCCCATGTGTACCGACGAATCGAAGGAGACGGCCCCCGTGGCTGACACAGACCTGATCGAGCGTTACCAGCAGTTCCGCACCCAGCGTTTCCTGAAAAGAGAACAGGTCTGGGCGCATTCGCTACCGGGCTGGCGCACCCGGCGACGCCGCCGCGTCCTCGTCGTCGCGCTGCTGGTCACGTTCGCCGTCATGTTCGGTGTCGGTGTGCTCTGCGCATTCGGGGTCCCGTGGGCGCCGCTGGTGTGGCTGCCGGCCACCCTGGTGTTCCTTCCGGTGTGGATCGCCTTGCAGATCGTGTCCAGCCGTCGCGGTGATGCTCCCGTACAGGCGCTCGACGAGTTCGAGATCGCGCAACGCAACAGCGCCCGGTCGATCGGGCTCACCATCACGCAGAACTTGATGATGATCCCGGTCTGCTATCTGATCTTCGGTTCCGTCATCACCGGTGGCACCGACACCGACATGGCGTATGCCGGTGGCCTGCTGACACTGACGGTGCTGCTCATCGGCGGCTGCTCACCGGCGATGATCCTGGGCTGGACTCGCCCGGACAACGAACCCGACGACGTATAGGGTTGTCCCCGGTGTGCCGGGAAGTCTGGTCGGCGTCTCGTAATGCTGACCAAGGAGCCCCATGAGCAACCGCCGCAGACTGCTGTCCCTCGGGTCGTGGTCGGAAACCAACCGCGTCTCGGAGGTTCTCCGCAAGGAGACCGTCGGTGGCATCATCCTGCTGATCGCCGCGGCGAGCGCCATCGTGTGGGCGAATTCCCCTTGGGCCGGTGCATATTTCGGGCTACGTGACCTGACGCTCGGCGCCGAACCGCTGGGCCTGCACCTGAATCTGTCCATCGGGCACTGGGCGGCCGACGGGTTGCTCGCCATCTTCTTCTTCGTGGTCGGCCTTGAGCTCAAACGCGAATTCGTGGCCGGTGATCTGCGTGATCCCGGCCGGGCCGCGCTGCCCATCGCCGCGGCGGTGGGCGGGATGGTCGTGCCCGCGCTGATCTTCGTCGCGATCGCCGCTCGCGAGGGCGAGGGTGCGGCCCATGGCTGGGCCATCCCCACCGCCACCGACATCGCCTTCGCGGTGGCCGTGCTCGCGGTCATCTCGACGCACCTGCCCTCCGCGCTGCGCATGTTCCTGCTGACCCTCGCCGTCGTCGACGACCTGCTGGCCATCACCGTGATCGCGGTGTTCTACACCGAGACCCTCGATATCACCGCGCTCGCGCTGGCGGCGGTACCGCTGGCCCTGTTCGCGCTGTGCGTGCAGCGCGGGATCAAGGCCTGGTGGATCCTGATCCCGCTGTCGATCGCCACCTGGGTGTTGATGCACGAATCCGGTGTGCACGCGACCGTCGCCGGCGTGCTGCTCGGTTTCGCGGTGCCGGTACACCGATCGGTGACCCGCAGCGGCGACGACCTGGGTTCGGGCATGGCGGAGTACTTCGAGCACAAGACCCGGCCGATCTCGGCAGGCATCGCGATCCCGGTATTCGCCTTCTTCGCGGCCGGGGTGGCTCTCGGCGGCTTCGACGGCCTGGCGCATGCGCTCGGGTCGCCGATCACCCTGGGCATCGTTGCGGGCCTGGTGCTGGGCAAACCGATCGGCATCTTCCTGACCACCTGGACGTTGTCGAAGGTGACGCGCGCCGAGTTGGACGCCTCGCTGCGCTGGATCGACGTGCTGGGGGTCTCGATGCTCGCCGGCATCGGCTTCACGGTGTCGCTGCTGATCGGCGATCTCGCCTACCCGGACCCCGCCCGTGACGAATTCGTGAAAGTCGGAGTCCTGACCGGATCGCTGTTGGCCGCGCTCCTGGCGGCGGTGCTGCTCACCACCCGAAACGCCGCATATCGCCGGATCCACGTCGCCGAGACCGCCGACGATGATCGGGATGGAGTGCCCGACATCTACCAGCCTCGACAGGACTGAAGGGTGTTACGTGGCTAAACTGGCGGGATGCTTAAACAGATCCGCGGTCCCGCCGATCTGCAGCACCTGTCCCAGTCTCAGCTGCACGAGCTGGCCGGTGAGATCCGTGAATTCCTGATTCACAAGGTCGCTGCAACCGGCGGACATCTGGGCCCCAATCTCGGCGTCGTCGAACTGACATTGGCGCTGCACCGGGTCTTCGATTCGCCGCATGATCCGATCATCTTCGACACGGGGCACCAGTCCTACGTGCACAAGATCCTGACCGGGCGTGCCGCCGATTTCGACCAGCTGCGGATGAAGGACGGTCTGTCGGGCTATCCGGCACGCGCCGAGAGCGAGCATGACTGGGTGGAGTCCAGCCACGCCAGTACCGCACTGTCCTATGCCGACGGGCTGTCCAAGGCCTTCGAGTTGTCCGGGCACCGCAATCGGCATGTGGTCGCCGTCGTCGGCGACGGCGCGCTCACCGGCGGTATGTGCTGGGAAGCGCTGAACAACATCGCCGCCGCCCGGCGGCCGGTGGTCATCGTCGTCAACGACAACGGCCGGAGCTACGCGCCCACCATCGGCGGGCTCGCCGATCACCTGGCCGCCCTGCAACTGCAGCCCGGCTACGAGAAGTTCCTGGAACGGGGCCGCGACGTGGTGCGCGGTGTGCCGCTGATCGGCGAGGTCTGCTACCAGTGCATGCACAGCGTCAAAGCGGGGCTCAAGGACGCGCTGCAGCCGCAAGCCATGTTCACCGACCTGGGCTTGAAGTACGTGGGCCCGATCGACGGTCACGACGAGCACGCCGTGGAAGCCGCGTTGCGACATGCCCGCGGCTTCAACGCACCGGTCATCGTGCACGTCGTCACGCGCAAAGGCATGGGCTATGCGCCTGCCGAGGCCGACGAGGCCGAACAGATGCACGCCTGCGGCATCATCGATCCGCTCACCGGGCAGGCGACGGCCGTTTCCGCGCCCGGTTGGACGGGCACCTTCTCCGATGAGCTCATCAAGATCGCCAAGCGTCGCCGCGATATCGTCGCGATCACCGCGGCCATGGCCGGCCCGACCGGTCTGGCGGCCTTCGGTCAGCTCTACCCGGACCGGCTCTTCGACGTCGGCATCGCCGAGCAACACGCGATGACCTCGGCGGCCGGTCTCGCCATGGGTGGCATGCACCCGGTGGTGGCCATCTACTCGACCTTCCTCAACCGCGCGTTCGACCAGATGATGATGGACGTTGCGCTGCACAAGCTTCCGGTGACCATCGTGCTGGACCGTGCCGGTGTCACAGGCCCCGACGGCGCCAGCCACCACGGCATGTGGGATCTGTCGATCCTCGGCATCGTGCCCGGCATGCGGGTGGCGGCGCCCCGTGACTCCGCGCGCCTGCGTGAGGAACTCGGCGAGGCGGTGGACGTCAAAGACGGTCCGACGGCCATTCGCTTCCCGAGAGGCTCTGTCGGCGAAGACATCCCGGCGCTCGAGCGGCGTGGCACAGTAGACATCCTGGCCAAACCGGGTCCGGGCTCCTCCGAAGATGTCCTGCTGATCGCGGTCGGATCGTTCGCCCAGATGGGGCTTGCGGCCGCGCAACGGCTACAGCAGCAGGGCATCGGCGTCACCGTCGTCGACCCGCGGTGGGTGCTGCCGGTGCCCGAGGCGCTGCACGCACTGGCGTCGGCGCACAAGCTGGTCGTCACCGTGGAGGACAGCGGTGTGCACGGCGGTATCGGATCCTCGGTGTCCGCCGCGCTGCGGGCGGCCGAGATCGACGTACCGTGCCGCGATGTCGGTGTGCCACAGGAATTTCAGGCACATGGCTCACGGAGTGAAGTGCTGGCCGATATCGGTCTGACCGATCGGCACATCGCCCGGCAGATCACCGGCTGGGTTGCCGCGCTGAACAACTCCGAACTCGACGCCGACGCCGACATGTCGGTGCGGAAGTCCGAGTAGGAGACCGCGGTGGCGGCGCCCTATTCCTCAGGGGGAGCTGCCAGGGCGCGTTGCCTCAGTATCCACGCTGCCGCCGCCAGTACCAGCACCAGTGCGCCGAGCACTCCGGTATGGACGATGGTCCTGGCGAATTCCGGCCCCTGGCCCACGAGCTTGGCCGCTTCCACCGACTGCACCACGATCTCCTTGATGCAGGCCAGGATTCCGACGATCAAGAACGGTTCCACGGCGATCTCATGGGACCGCAGACTGGTCCGCACGGCGTACAGCAGCTCGACGAAGATGAAGATCAGCAGCACGCCGTCCAGGATTTCCAGCATGACGTTGGAGGTGGGCGTGTCCAGCAACGAGAACATGGTCTTCACCTGGGCCACCAGCAGGGCCACCGCTGCGGCCACCAGGATGACCGCGATGGCCCAGTACACCGCGTCCTCGACGATGCTCAGGACGCGGTCGGCGAACCGCTGACGGTCCTTTTCGTCGTGCGTCTCCGACTTTTCGGCCATGTCTGCGATCCCGTCAATCCGACGATGCGGGGGGCGATGGCGTCAACGCCTCGGTCAGCACCGGCACCGTCAGCTCTCGCTGCCACGGCCGGGCCCTGGCGTGGGCCAGGAAGTCGTCGACGGCTGCCTCGATGTTCTCGACCGGCTGCCAGTCCCAGCACAGTCGCCGCACCGTGTCGGGTGTCAGGAGGTTCTCGGTGGGAACCGAAACCTTCTGCGAGAGTTCGGACAAACCACTTCGCGCAGCCTCCAGCCGTTCGGCGGCCTCCGGCTTGCGCCGTGCCCAGCGGGCCGGCGGCGGTGGGCCGGTGAGTGGTTCGGAACCCGTCGGCGGGTTCGGATCCTGGCGGGCCCTGGCCAGGGCGTCCAGCCACACCTGGGCGCTGCGACGCTGCCGGCTGCCGCCGAAAACGGGGAGCGCGACGATCTTTTCGACCGTATCGGGATCGACGGTGGCGGCGTTGACGATTGCGGCATCGGGCAGGATCCGGCCAGGCGCGATATCGCGGCGTTGCGCGATCTGGTCACGGGCGATCCACAGCTCGCGCACCGCGGCCAGCGCCCTGGGGTCGCGCACCTTGTGGATGCCCGAGGTGCGGCGCCACCGGTCGCGTCGGGTGACCGTCGGTTCGACTGTGCGAAGGAACTCGAATTCCTGTGCGGCCCAATCGGATTTGCCTTGTTCGTCGAGCGCGGCGGCCACCGCGGCCCGCAGCTCCAGCAGCACCTCCACGTCGAGTGCGGCGTAGTTGAGCCAGTCTGCGGGCAACGGGCGCTTGGACCAGTCGGCGGCGCCGTGCCCCTTGACCAGGCCAAGGCCCAGCAGTCGGCGCACCATCTCGGCGAGGTTGACCCGGTCGAAGCCGGCCAGCCGGGCCCCCAGTTCGGTGTCGTAGAGGCTCGGTGGGGTCATGCCCAACTCGGCCAGGCACGGCAGGTCCTGGTCGGCGGCATGCAGCACCCACTCGTCGGTGCTGAGCACCTCGGCCAGCGGCGCCATCACCTGGAGCGGATCGCCACCGTGGTTCACCGGATCGATCAGCACGGTGCCCGCACCCGCCCGGCGGATCTGCAACAGGTAGGCACGGTTCGAATACCGGAATCCCGAGGCCCGCTCGGCGTCGACCGCGAACGCTCCTGTGCCGCCGGCCAACTGCTCGGCGGCCCGCGCGATCTCACTGGGATAGCTGGCGACCGGCGGCACGCCGTCGGCAGGGGCCAGCAGCGGAGTCGGTTCCGGTTCGGGTATGTCCCCGGATGTTTCGTCGGGCTCGGTCATCAGGCGCGGGTGCGGGAACCCAAGCTGGTCACGCCGGCCGGCGGCAGGCCGGCCGCATGCTCGAGGACCTCGCAGAAGGCCTGCACGTGCGGGCCCAACTCGAGGTTGGTGGCCGTCCAGGAGGCGCGGAGTTCCAGTTGATGGGCGCGTGGCGGCCCGGATATGTCGCCGTAGCGCACCGAGGTGGTCGCGGTGACCGTGCCGCCCAGGGCGGTGACGGCTTCCCCGTGCTCGGCGAGCGCATCCACCAGCCAGCTCCACGCGACCTCCGGCAGCAGCGGGTCGACAGCCTCGGTGGAGTCCAGGTCGGCCTGGATGTAGGCGACCAGGCGCATGGTGCCGTCCCAGGCCTCGGCGCCCTCGGGATCGTGCAGCAGGATCAGCCGACCGAAGGCGTCGCCCTCGGAGCGTTCCGGCACCACGGCGGCGTCGGGGTGGCGCACCTCGGCCCCCAGCGCGTAGCTGAAGGGTGCCAGGCGCTGCGGCGGACGGATCGGTCCCAGCTCGATCTCCGGCCGAACGGTGGCGGCATTCATCGCCGCTACCGCGGTGCGGAATTGAGCCGGTTCGGCGGACGTCACAGACCCCGACGCTAGACCCATCTCGTCTCACCCGTGCGCAGGCGCGCCGATCTCGGCGCACATGGCACCATAGGGCTCGATGAACACCCGTCGTGACCTGCCTGAGTCGCCCTTTCTCGCCGCCGCCACCGGCCGCACCCCGAGCCGCACCCCGGTGTGGTTCATGCGTCAGGCCGGGCGGTCGCTGCCCGAGTACCGGGCCCTGCGTGCCAACCACAAGATGCTCGATGCCTGCTTCGACGCGGAACTGGTCTGCGAGATCACCCTCCAACCGGTGCGCAGGCACGGCGTGGACGCCGCCATCCTGTTCTCCGACATCGTGGTGCCCTTGAAGGCGGCCGGGGTGGCGCTGGACATCGTGCCGGACGTCGGGCCCGTCATCGAGCACCCGATCCGGTCCCGGGCCGATGTCGACACCCTCAGACCGCTGGAGCGCTCTGCGGTCGCACCGGTGAGCGACGCGGTGTCGCTGCTGGTGGCGGCCCTGGGTGAGGTACCGCTGATCGGGTTCGCCGGTGCACCGTTCACGCTGGCGTCCTACCTGGTGGAAGGCGGTCCGAGCCGCAACCACGAGAAGACCAAGGCGATGATGTTCGCCGAGCCCGACACCTGGCATGCGCTGATGACCTCGCTGACCGATCTGACGATCGAGTTCCTGGCGGCCCAACTCGACGCCGGCGTCGACGCCATCCAACTGTTCGATTCGTGGGCCGGGACGCTGTCGCTGGCCGACTACCGCAGTCATGTGTTGCCGCACAGCTCACGGATCTTCGCGACGCTGGCGGCGCGCGGTGTGCCGATGACGCACTTCGGTGTCGGCACCGCCGAACTGCTCGGTGCGATGGGCGAGGCCGGGGCCACTGTGGTGGGGGTGGACTGGCGGACCTCGCTGGAAGCCGCGGCCGGGCGGGTCCGGCCCGGTACGGCGTTGCAGGGCAACCTTGATCCGGTGGTCCTGCTGGCCGGCTGGCCGGTGGTACAGCGCGCCGCGCGGGCAGTCGTGCAGGACGGCCGCGCGGCCATCGCCGCGGGCGCGTCCGGGCACATCTTCAACCTGGGTCACGGTGTACTCCCGAGCACCGACCCGGCGGTGGTGACCGAGCTCGTCGAACTGGTGCATTCATTGTGAAGTCCACGTACTGCGTTGTCGGCGGAGGCATCTCGGGCCTCACCGCGGCCTATCGGCTGCGCGTCGCGGCGGGGCCGGACGCGTCGATCACGTTGTTCGACCCGGCCGACCGGCTCGGCGGCGTGCTGCGCACCGAACAGGTGGGCGGGATGGCGATGGATGTCGGCGCCGAGGCGTTCATCACCCGCCGCCCCGAGGTCACCGCGCTGCTGGCCGAGCTCGGATTGTCCGGCAGGCAGGTGGCCAGTGTCGGCGCCCGGCCGCTGATCTACAGCCAGGGCGCGCTGCATCCGCTGCCGGCCGGCACCTTGCAGGGCATCCCGGCACAGGCCGAATCGGTGGCCGGACTCGTCGACGCCGCCACAGTGGCCCAGATCGCCGACGAACCCCGCCGCTCGTTCTCCTGGCGCCCGGCCGCCGATGCGTCGGTGGGCGACCTGGTCGGTGACCGGTTCGGCGCGCAGGTCGTCACCCGCTCGGTGGAACCGCTGCTCACCGGCGTGTACGCCGGTTCGGCGGCGACCATCGGGGTGCGCTCGGCGCTGCCGGCACTGGCCGCCGCCCTCGATCGTGGCGCCCGCAACCTGACCGAGGCCGTCCGCAACGCGCTGCCCGCCCCCCGGCCCGGCCCGGTGTTCGGGGCGCTGGACGGCGGCTACCGGGTGCTGGTCGAGGAACTCGCCCGGCGCGCCGACCTGCGCTGGGCGCAGGTCGGGATCGACCGCCTCGAGCGCTGCGGGCAGGGCTGGGAGCTCGTCGACGACGAGGGCGGGCACTGGCCGGCCGACGCCGTGGTGCTCGCGGTGCCCGCGCCGCGGCTGGCCCGCCTGGTCGAGCCCATCGCCGCGGCCAGCGCTGCCGCCGCCCGCCGCATCGGGGTCGCCTCGACCGCGCTGGTGGCGTTGGCGTTGCCCGGTGGCACCCCGCTGCCCGATCAGTCCGGAGTACTCGTCGCCACCGGAGAACGGTTGCACACCAAGGCCATCACGCTGACGTCGCGCAAATGGGGCCGCCACGGCAACGTGGAGCTGGTGCGGCTGTCCTACGGCAGGTTCGGGGACAACGTGGCCGGCAGCGTCGGCGACGACGAATTGCTGAACTGGGCGCTGGAGGATCTGCAGAACGTGTTCTCCGTCGCCGCGGACCCGGTGGACCACCGGGTGCAGCGCTGGATCGACGCGATGCCCCAGTACGGCCCCGGGCACGTCGATCTGGTGGCCGAGTTGCGTGCCGGACTGCCGCCGACGCTGGCGGTCGCCGGCGGTTATCTGGATGGCATCGGGGTGCCCGCATGTGTGGGATCGGCGACCAGGGCGGCCGCGAAACTGGTGACCTCCGGCGTGGCACGATAGGTCCATGGCCAAGCTCGATTACGACACGCTCAACTCGATGACCCGGTACATGATGATCTCGGTCTTCGCCGTTCAACCCGAGGCGCTCGACGAGGACCGGTCTGCCGTGATCGACGAGACCGCGACGTTCCTCAAACAGCAGGAGGACAACGGCGTCGTGGTCCGCGGCCTGTACGACGTCACGGGGTTCCGTGCCGACGCCGACTACATGATCTGGACGCACGCCGAGCGGGTGGAAGACCTGCAGGCCACCTACTCGGCCTTCCGCCGCACGACGCTGGGTCTGGCCAGTGAGCCGGTGTGGAGCGTGGTCGCGCTGCACCGTCCCGCCGAGTTCAACAAGAGCCACGTCCCGGCCTTCATCGCCGGCGAGGACCCGGGCGACTACGTCTGCGTCTACCCGTTCGTACGCTCGCTGGACTGGTATCTGCTGCCCGAGGACGAGCGGCGCAAGATGCTCGTCGATCACGGTATGGCGGGCCGCGAGTACCCGGATGTGCGCGCCAACACCGTGCCGGCGTTCGCGCTCGGCGACTACGAGTGGATCCTGGCCTTCGAGGGCCCCGATCTGGGCCGCATCGTCGAGCTGATGTGGAAGCTGCGCTACACCGAGGCGCGCAGGCACGTCCGCGAGGAGACCCCGTTCTTCACCGGGCCGCGAGTCGCGGTCGAGCAGCTGCTCGCGAAGCTTCCGTAAATTTGTCATCCCAGTTCGGACCTGGGATATCGGAATTTTGCTAGCGTTCTGGAATGCCGATGGTCGGCCGTGTCGGGGCAGTGGCTACGGTTGCTACCTTGGCTTTCTGCGTCTGGCTGCTGGGCGGGTGGGGTTCGGAGGACTTCCGAATCGCGTTCGAGGACAACGTGTTCGTGGTCCTATCGCTGTTCGCCACCGGTTGTGCCGCGCATACCGCGTTTCGCTGCCGCGGTAGGCAGCGCATCTCGGCGGCGTTCATCGCGATCGGGCTGGCCGGGTGGACCGTGGGTTCGGTGCTGTGGGCCTACTACGAATGGTTTTTGAAGGTCTCACCGTTCCCGTCGGCGGCCGACATCGCGTATCTGATGTTGCCGTTGTCGATCTGCATCGGGCTTCTCATCGCGCCGGTCGGCGCCTCGGGCTACACGTACACGCGGTTGACTCTGGACGGTTTCATCGTGACGGCCGCGTTCTTCCAGATCGGGTGGCTGACGATACTGGGTGGGTTGTTCGAAGCGGGCGGAGCGAGCCGCTTCGCGGTGGGGGTGGCCCTGGCCTACCCGATCGCGGACTTGTTGGCATTGACCGTCGCGATGCTGTTGCTCGGGCGGGCGCCCGCGCCGCACCGAACGCCGCTGACCTTGTTGACCGTCGGTATGGCGCTGATGACCATCGCCGACTCCATCTTCGTCTACATGAACTCGCACAACGATTTCAGGTTGACGGGGTACAGCAGTGTGGGCTGGGCGCTCGGGCTGTTGCTGATCGCGCTCGCGGGGCTGTGTACCGGCGTACCGCAGCAGCGGGTTGCCGGCGAGCGCTCGTTCTCACAGGTGGCCATGTGGCTGCCCTATGTGCCCATCGTGATCGCCATCGGTGCCGCGGTGGCGCGGTTCGGCACGACGCCCGGGATGCCGCCCGCGCTGATCGCCTCGGTGCTGCTGATCATGCTGGTGTTGCTGCGTCAGTTCATCGTGGTGGCCGAGAATCGCAGGCTGCTGGCCGCGGTGGCGGCGCAGGCGATGAGCGATCCGCTGACCGGGCTGGCCAATCGAGCGCTCTTCCAGGACCGGCTGGAGCACGCGTTGGCATTGCACCGCCGCGACAACAGGCAGTCGGTGGCGGTGTTGTCGCTGGACCTCGACGATTTCAAGCTTGTCAACGACGGCCTGGGGCACCCCGCCGGTGATCAACTGCTGGTGCAGGTGGCCGCGCGGACCCTGGCCCGAGCCAGATCCAGCGACACGGTCGCGCGCATCGGGGGCGACGAGTTCGTCGTGCTGATGGAAGGCGATGACGTCGCCTCGCGGGAGGTGGCTCGCGAGGTCCTGCGAGCGTTCGACGAACCTTTTGTCGTCGACGGCCATGATCTGTTGTTGCGGCCCAGCGCCGGGCTGGCGATGGTGTCTGCCGACGACGCGGAGGTGTCACCGGAGTTGCTGCTGAAACAGGCGGATATGGCCATGTATGCGGCGAAGCGTTCGCGGACCCCCGGCGTGCACACCTTCAGCCCTGCCGATGTGTCCGTGGCGGACGCGCCGGAGCGTGACCGCACGGCGTTGGCGTACGACAGCACCGTCGCCTACAAGTTGCTCGGACAGCTGCGCCACGCCATCGACAACCAGGAACTCACGCTGGCCTACCAACCCAAGTTCGCACTGGGTGACGGGTCCATCGTCGGGGTGGAGGCACTGGTGCGCTGGCCGCATCCCGACCGCGGATTGCTGGCCCCTGACCAGTTCCTGCAGTTGGTGCGCGATCACGGGTTGATGCGGCCGATCACCGAGCTCGTGTTCGCCAAGGCGCTCGATCAGATCGCGCAATGGCGGGATCTGGGTCTGCTGGTTCCGGTCGCGGTCAACGTGTTTGCGCCCTCGTTGAGCGATTCCACGCTGCCCGAAACCGTGGGCCGCGCGCTGCGGCGACGGGGTCTGCCGCACGAGTTGCTGACCATCGAGATCACCGAGGATCTGCTGCTGGGCAACACCGAAGGCGCGCGTGAGGTGATCAAGCGGTTACGGCAATCGGGGGTGCGCGTCGCGATCGACGATTTCGGCAGCGGCTATTCGGCACTGTCGTATCTGCGGGAACTGTACGTCGACGAGCTCAAACTGGATCGTGCCTTCGTCACCACCGTGCTGGTGGACAAACGCGCGGCGGCCATCCTGCGTGCCGTCATCGACCTGGCCAACGAACTCGGGCTGACCACGGTGGCCGAGGGGGTGGAGGATCCCGAAACAGCCGCGCTGTTACGCGATTACGGTTGTCAGGTGGCCCAAGGTTACCTGTACACGGCGCCGTTGACGCCGGCGGCCATGCTCAGTCTGTTGCGTTCGAGTCGGCAGGCACCAGACGAAGCGATATCGAGTTGATGCAGTAGCGCTGGTCGGTCGGGGTGGGATAGCCCTCACCCTCGAAGACGTGTCCGAGATGGCTGTGGCAGGTGGCGCAGATCACCTCGACGCGGGTCATGCCCAGCGAATCGTCCCGTTTCAGGATCACCGCGTCGGAGTCGGCTGGGTCGAAGAAAGACGGCCAGCCGCAATGGGATTCGAACTTCTCGGTGCTGCGGAACAATTCGGCGCCGCAGGCCCGGCACTGGTACACCCCGGCGGTCTTGGTGTCGGTGTATTCACCGGTGAAGGGCCGCTCGGTGCCGGCGCGGCGTAACACTGCGAACTCGGCGGGGTTGAGCTTCTCGCGCCACTGGTCGTCGGTCAGCTCAAGCTTGGGGCCGGGGGTTGTCATGATTTCACGCTAGCGCGCCGATGCTCATCCGTCATCCACGGTGGATCGATCCCCGAATCCAGCCTGCCTTCGGACTTGGCGTCCAGGTAGCGGAAGTACAACACGCAGAACACCACCACCAACAGCAGCGACCAGCCGTAGGTGATCTTCATGTATTCCAGGAAGCGTCCCGTGGTCGGCCAGTGCCCGAGCAGCCAGCGATCCATCGTCATGAACCCGTACACCGCCAGCCAGGCCGGCCAGTTGTGCAGCACCGAGTTGCGCAGCACCACCGTCATCAGGAACGGGAACAGCATCGTCGAGTAGTACCCCTGGCCCAGCGAGAGCACCAGGAACGACGCGGTGAGCAGCACACCTGAGGAGGTCAGCAGCCAGAACAGCTGATCGCGTTCGCGGTAGTACTTGTAGAGCAGGTACAGGCTGCCGACCGCCAGCAGCAGGAACAGGATGCGCAGCGCCAGGATCAGCCACATCGGCAGCCCGTAGTAGATGCCGTTGCCCAGGATCGAGGAGTTGAAGTAGTCGCGGGTTTCCAGGATGTACGGGGCGGTGCGGTGCACGAAGTTCATCGGATCCGACACCAGCGGCCAGGCCGCGGCATTGAACACCAGCGGCACCCCGAAAGCGGTGATCAGCGTGTAGAACTGGCGATTGAGCACCGGCAGCAGCAGCAGCGGTGCCAGCGAGGGTTTGACCACCAGCGTCAACCCGATCGCGGCACCGGCCAACAGTTCTGCGCGTACCCCGCCCTTGAGCAGGAACCGGAAGAACAGCACCGCGCCCAGCAGCATGCAGCCGTTGATGTTGGTGAACACCAAAGTGTTGGTGACGGATTCGGTGCAGAACATGGCGAGCAGTAGTGCCGGTGCCGCGACCGAGCTCAGCGTGTAGTTGAACATCCGCAGCAACAGGTATGCCGCGATGAGGAAGGCGATGACGTTGAAGGTGATGTACCAGTAGCGCGCCGCGTCGACCGGTAGGTACCCGAACGGCGCCAGCAGCAGAGTGCCGCCGGGTGGGTACAGGTAGTGCGGGTCGACGTGGTTGAAGTTCTCGTTGTAGATGTCCCAGCCCATTTTGAAATTGACCACGGCGCGGTAGACGGGGCCGAAATCGTCGGTGATGTAACCGTTGGTACCGAGCACATAACTGCGGTGGATCACCGACAGGATGGCGATGGGCCACAGGATCGACCGCAGGATCGTTGCGGTGGACGGCGGTGCGGTGCGGGGGCGAAACGCGTTCAGGACGGACTGCTGGAACGACACCTGCGCAATTTACACCGGGCCGTCTGTCGGTCCACTCAGGCAGGGCAGAACGTGTCGGTCTCGGGCAGCTTGCCGCTCTGCAGGTAGCCGATCACCGGGGGAAGCGCGCACGCGGTGTAGATGCTGGCGCCGTGTCCGATGCCCTGCCAGATGACCCGCTTGCTGTTGGCGCCGGCGTTGATGATGGTCGCGGCCACCGCGGCGACCCCTTCGTTGCCGACGATCGGATCGTTCTGGACACCGAGCAGCATCACCGGGATCTTGAGGTCCTTGGGGTCCTGCGGCGCGGTGCCGCTGGGCCAGCTCAGGCAGTTGACCATCCGCAGCGCGCCCACGGTGCCGAACTGCGGGTACAGCCGGTCCCATGCGACGACGAGTTCGCGGACCCGGTCCGGGGTCGGCCGGTTGAGGGCGTCGCTGCAACTGTTGACGAACTGACCGTCGGTCTGCCGGACGGTCTCGGCCTGGGTGATGAGGTTGGCCATCGCGTTGGTGTCGCCGGCGCGCGCGGAGGCGATGGCCGCGGCGAGGGCATTGGTGGCGCTGACCCGGTCACCGCGCGGGAACGCCAGCGCGGTGCTGATCGCGTCCGCCACCGCGGCCACGGAGGCGCCGCCCGGCCCGTCGCCGTTACGGGCGGCCGTCAGCAGCGCGTCGACCGCACCCTTGGGGTCGGGTCCGAGCGGGCAATTCGTGGCGGCGCACTGCGCGGCGAACGCGTCCAGGGCGGCCTGCTGCCCCTTCACCTTCTGTTCCGTGGCGGCTTCGGCGCCGACGGCCAGCGGCAGCGGGGAGTCCAGCACCAGCCGCGCCACCTTGTCCGGGTGAGAGCCGGTGTAGGCCAAGGCGACCTGCGCGCCGTTGCCGATGCCCATCAGCGCGATCGCCGGGACATCCCAGGTGCTGCGCAGCCGCTCGATGTCCTCGGCGGCGTGGGCGTTGTCATAGGCCGAATCGCCGGGGGCGATGGTGTCGGTGCACGTGGTGGTGGCGGCCTGCACGATGGCGCTCAGCTTGGCCACCGGGTCGTCACCGGGTTCGAACTGGGTCTGGTCGATCATCTCCTGCCGATCGAACAGGTCGCGGCAGTCGATGGCCTCCGACATGCCGGTGCCACGCCGGTCGACGGCGACGATCGGATTCGTCTTGAGGATGTCGGAGCCGGCGCGCGACAGCCACACCGGCAGCTGCGAGGACGACGGCAGGTCGGTGCCGGTGGTCATCACCACCGGCCCGGCGTCGGCGGGGGTGTCGACGGAGGTGGCCCGCACCACGCCGATGTTGATCGAGCCGTTGGCGCCCTTGATCGGGTCGAGGTCGGCGTCATAGCTGGCGCAGTCCAGCGTGATGCCGGGCAGCGCGGGCACCGCGGCGTCGCTGAACACCCGGGAGGTGCAGTCGGACCAGGACAGATCGTTCTTCGGCGCCTCGATGGCGGGCGGCCCGTCGGCCTGCGCGGTGGTGGTCGGCGCGCCCTGCGGGCCGGCACCGTCATCGGTGGCGTAGCGCGGGTTGGCGGCCAGCAGTGGGGCACACGAGGTCAGCAGCACCGCGACCGACGACAGCGCGATCGTCGGCAGAATCCCCACACGCATGCCGACCACAGTAGCGATCGCCGGCTCCCGATCAGTCGCGGCTGTAGCGCGTGTAGAGATAGCCCTCGTCATCGCCGAGCACATGACGGCGCCGCAGCCGGGTGATCAGCTCCCGGTGCGCGTCGGCGATCCGTTTCGACCCGCCGCCGACGACCGTCGGTGCGATCGTGAGGCACAGCTCGTCGAGCAGGCCGTCGGCGATGAACGTGCCGAGCAGGCTGGGCCCGCCCTCGGTGAGCACCCGGGGCAGACCCAGGGTGCTCAGGGTGCGCAGGACCGCGCCGAGATCGACGTCGGCGGCGTCGGCGCCCGAGCAGTCGTACACCTGTGCCAGGCCGGCGAACCGGGCGCGCGCGTCGGTGGCGGTGTCATGGGCGGTCAGTACCAGCGGCGGCACCGAGGTCTGGGTGAACACCGGCAGGTCGTGGTCGAGGTCGGCGGAGCGGGTGACGATGGCGATCGGTGGCACCTCCTGCTGTCCGCGCGCGCACCGGCGCTGCCGTTCGGGGACTCCGAGCTGGACGCCGGAGTAGGACTCGACGCGCACGGTGCCCGCGCCGACCACCACCACATCGGCCAGCTCGCGCATCAGCCGGAACACCGCCCGGTCCCCGGCCCCGCCCAGTGCACCCGAGCGTCCCTCGGCGGTGGCGGCACCGTCGAGGCTGCTGATGAAGTTGGCCCGCACCCAGCACGAGCTCACGCTCTCCGGGTAGGCGTAGTACTGCTCCAACCGGCTCTCCTCGACCGTGGAGACCGGTCCGAGAGCTGTGAGATCCGTCCCAGCGGCGCTATCCGACATGGGCAACATTGCAGCACGTCGCTAGGGTGCCTGACATGCAAAGCACGGGCGATGTCGCCGGTCTGGTCGATCGGAGACCCAGCGTCACCCCGGAGCGGCTGGTCGCACAGCTGGTTCCACCGCCGACCTTCGCCGATGTCAGCTTCGACACCTACCGCCCCGATCCGGCCGAGCCGTCGCAGGCCGCCGCCGTCGGGCACTGCCGCAGCTTCTGCGAGCAGGCCAGCGCGCGCCGGGCCGGTAAGAAGAAGCTGTTCGGCAAGCGCGAGGTGCTTCCCGGCGTCGGTATCTACCTCGACGGCGGGTTCGGCGTCGGCAAGACCCACCTGCTGGCCTCCACGTATTACACGTTGTCCGGGGGAGAGGCGCCGACGGCGTTCGCGACGTTCGGTGAGCTGACCCAGCTGGCCGGGGTGTTCGGCTTCACCGAGTGCATCGACCTGCTCGCCGATTACGCGGTGGTGTGCATCGACGAGTTCGAGCTCGACGACCCCGGTAACACCACGCTGATCTCGCGGCTGCTCTCGGCGCTGGTGGAGCGCGGCGTATCGATCGCGGCGACCTCGAACACCCTGCCCGAGCAGCTCGGCGAGGGCCGGTTCGCCGCGCAGGACTTCCTGCGTGAGATCAACGCGCTGTCCGCGATCTTCACCACCATCCGCATCGAGGGCCCCGACTATCGGCACCGTGGGTTGCCCCCGGCCCCGGAACCGCTCACCGACGAGCAGGTGCGCACCGCCGCGGCCATCAAACCCGGTGCCACCCTTGATGACTTCGATGCACTGTGTGCGCATCTGGCCACCATGCACCCGTCGCGCTATCACGCGCTGATCGACGATGTGACCGAGGTGTTCATCACCGGGGTGCACCCGATCGACGATCAGAGTGTGGCGCTGCGGCTGGTGGCCCTGACCGACCGGCTCTACGACGCCGGTATCCCGATCCTGGCCTCGGGCACCAAGCTGGACACCATCTTCAGCGACGAGATGGTGGCCGGCGGGTTCCGCAAGAAGTACCTGCGCGCGACGTCGCGCATGCTGGCTCTCACGGCCGCGGCGCAATCGTCGTCGAGCTGATCGATCAGCTGGTGCGCACCATCACGTAATCGTTCTCGACGGTGTCGCCGAGGCGGAAGGTCTTGGTGCCGCTGACCCGGAAACCGGCTTTGGCGTAGAACCGTTGTGCCCGTACGTTTTTCTGGTTGACGCCCAACCAGACACAGGCGGCGTCGGCACTGCGCCGCAGGGATTCCGCCATCAGCGCGGCGGAGACACCCGCGCCGTGCACGTCCGCCAGCGTGTACATCTTGGACAGTTCGACCGCCGGTCGCAGCGGCACCGCCTGCGCCACGTCGGTGTCCTCGGGAACTCCGCGAATCAGCATGGCGTAGCCCAGAATTCGGGTGTCATCGCGGGCGATCAACAGCAACCGGTCTGGATCGCTGAGATAACCGGCGAACGCCGTCTCGGACAGGTTCGCCGCGATGAAGGCGTTGACGTTGTCCTCGGTGGCCCCGGGCGGGCAGGCCAACGGGAAGGTGCGGGCCGCGACGGTGGCGAGTTCGGTCAGGTCGGCCGGGGTGGGTACCTCGATGCGCACGTCGATCAGGGCAGCGGAGCGCCCGGCTGCCAGATGTTCCACTGCGCCAGGTGGGTTCCGGTCTGCGGGTTGATCATCACCACATTGGTCACCAACGCGCGGTAGACGTCCCAGTACACCCCGCCGTTGACAGTGGCGCCGGGTGGCGCGTTGAGCAGCGCCACCTCCAACGCGTCCGGGGCGTCGGTGTGCTTGGCGGCGTAGGCGTCGGCGTACGGCGTGACACCGTTGAACGTGGTGGCGATGGACAGTTTGTAGGGGTTGGGTGCGGAGATGACGTGCACGGTGACACCGGCGCGCCACGGGCCGCCCTGCGCGCGCCAGCGCGGGGAGCCGTTCCAGCCCCATCCGGGCGGCACCGGCACGGCCAGCACATCGTGCACCGTCACGTCGGCGACGAAGTCGTCGAACTGCACGCGCAACGTCTCACCCAGGTTGCCGATCGGGGTGACAGCCGCCGCGGCCGGCGGCGCGATGCCGACCGCCACCGCGGCCGTCAGGCTTGTCAGGAGTACCGCGAACCAGGTGCGGACCTTTGCCAATCGCATGCTTGGCATCTTGGCACATGCCCGGCGGACGCTCGGTGCTTCGCCGGTTTAGCCGACCCAGGGGCCCTGGCCGCCGACCGATTCGACGCGGATGCGGGTCAGGAAACCGGCGGGTGCGTCGGCCGGCGGGAAGTGCTCGTCGGACCCGAGCAGTG
This sequence comes from Mycobacterium adipatum, assembly GCF_001644575.1. Classification (NCBI taxonomy): domain Bacteria; kingdom Bacillati; phylum Actinomycetota; class Actinomycetes; order Mycobacteriales; family Mycobacteriaceae; genus Mycobacterium; species Mycobacterium adipatum. Next base: position 3,901,080 of record NZ_CP015596.1, on the reverse strand, counting down.
CGGTGGCCAGCTTCTTGAGCAGGTCGGGCGCACCCCCCTCGACGATGCGCGCGGTGCCGGTCACCGACAGATATTGGCGCTGTTGACCGGGCTGGCGGGGCGCCAGGATGGTCGCGGTGACCCGTGGATCCCGCCGGATGTTGCGCACCTTCTGGTACTTGTCCGACAGGTGCGCGGCGACCAGTTCGTCACCGTCGGGGGTGGACTCCCACGCGACCCAGACCAGCGAGGCCTGCGGGCTGCCGTCGGCGTTGATGGTGACCAGGGTGGTGTCGACCCCGTCGCCGATGAGTTCGCGCGCTGCCGCGTTGAGTTCCATGCGCTGTTCTACAGCGACGGGTCCGCTTTCATTCCCGTGAGGGAGGCGAGCAGTTCGACGAGCTTGGCGGTCGTGCGGTCCTTCTCGACGCCCAGGCGGTGCAGCGGCCCGTCGCCGTCCTCGGACTCCAGCAGTGCCAGCAGCAGGTGTTCGGTGCCGACATAGTTGTGGCCCAGGCGAAGTGCCTCGCGGAACGTCAGTTCGAGGACCTTCTTCGCCGGGCCGTTGAACGGGACGAGGTCCAGTGTCTGGCCGGTCGCGGGCGGCAGCGTGATCGCGGCGCGGATCTGGTCGGGCGCGACGCCCTGGGTCGCCAGGATGGCGACCGCCAGGGATTCGGGGTCGCCGATCAGGCCGAGGGTCAGGTGTTCGGGCCCGATCTCGATGTTCTCGGCGTCGCGTGCCGCGCGCTGGGCGCTGACGACGGCGGTACGGGCCCGCGGGGTGAAGCGGGCGAATCCCTCGTTGGGATCGACGGTGTCGCCCTTGGGAACGAACCGTTTCTGGGCGGCTTGTTTGGTGACACCCATGCTGGCCCCGATCTCGGTCCAGGATGCGCCCGAGCGGCGGGCCTGGTCGACGAAGTGGCCGACCAGGTGATCGGCCACTTCGCCGAGATGTTCGGCGGCCAGGACGGCGTCGGTGAGTTGTTCCAGGGCGTCGCTGTGGACGGCTTTGATGGCGCGGATCAGATCGTCGAGGCTGACGGATGTGGTCATGCGTCAACCGTAGGTTGACCGCACGGTTCCGTCAACCGTGAGTTGACGTCAGGGTTTCGGGTAGCCGCGCCGGACCGTGCGGTCCAGGATGCCCAGCGTGGCGCGCAACGCGCTCTCCGGGATTACCGGGAAGATGCCGGCCTCGCGCCAGGTGTCGGTGATGGTCGACCAGTCGTAGAACGAGGTGACCAGTGTGCCGTCGCCGGTCGGTTCCAGCCGGTAGCCGTACACATGCCCGATCTGCGGTTTGATCTGGCCCAGGATGGTCCACGCGATCAGCCGGTCCTGGACGTATTCGGTGATGTCGACCGTCACGTCGTAGCGTCCCATCGGAAAGTCGTTGAGCGCTTCGCGATCCATGTGCACCACGAACCGGTCGCCGACCCGTCGGGCCGGGTCGCCGGTGGCATCCTGCAGCATCCCGGAGGCGTCGATGGCGACATGTCCCTGCGGATCGGTCAACACCGCGAAGATGTCGGCGGCGGGCGCGGCGATGGTGCGCTGCACTTCGATGCGGTCGGTCATGGTGTGTGCTCCTCGCCGGCGGATGCGGGTTTGCGGGCGATCAGATAGCCCTGCGGTGTCGATTCAACACCGTCGCCCTCGGGTGCGCGGACAAGTCGGGCGTGTACCGGCAGGCCGGCCTCGCCCAGTAGCCGCGCGACGGTGTCCGGGTGGCGGCGGTGAAAGAGCAGGTCGACGGGTTCGCCGAACGCCTCGGTGAGGTGGCGGGGACGGTCGCCGACCTGGAAGGCGAGCAGGGCCACCCCGCCGGGGGTGAGCACCCGATGGAACTCGGCGAACACCGTGGGCAGGTGCTCGTCCGGGATGTGGATCACCGAATACCACGCGCACACGCCGCCGACGGAGGCATCGGGCAGCTCGAGATCGGTCATCGACCCCACCGTGAACTCGATATCCGGATGGAGTCGGCGGGCGTGGGCAATCATGTTGGGCGACAGATCGATTCCGGATACCTGCGCGCCGTTGTCGCGCAGGATGGCGGTGGCCACCCCGGTGCCGCAGCCGACGTCGATGACCCGCTGGTTCGACGGCACCATATCGGTGAAGGCCTTCAGCATGGCGAGGTCGACAGGTTTACCGTCCAGGTGCCGCTGGAACGCGGCGACGTATCCCGCTGCGGTGCGGTCGTAGCCGTCGCGGGTGCGGTCAAGGAAAGGGGTTTCGGCCATCGCCGCCGAGGTTACTGTCGACGGTATGCGTATCGCCGTGTTGATCATCGGAATCGTCGTCGCCCTGTTCGGGACGCTGTTCGCATTCCAGGGGTTCGGGGTGGTCGGTGGCAGCCCGATGAGCGGTACCACCACGTGGTCGGTGCTCGGCCCGATCATCGCGCTGATCGGGGTCGGCATCGCGGGCTACGCCTGGCGTCTCAAGCCCTGACTTTTGACCTTCGCCGGCCGCGGTGTAGCCTGGCCGACGTGAACATCCGCGTGTGCGCCGGCTATTGGCGCTTTATCGAGGCTCCGGGCGGAGCCGATAAAGCGCAGCACTAAGCGACGCATCCACCCGGAGCCCAGGCAGTGACCCCATAAGGGGCGCTGCCTTTCGTCATTCAAGGGCGCCGGGATGTCACTGCGGTGCCCATACCAGAAAGGCACCACCGTGAACCTGGCGCAGACCGCCACCGCACCCGCGACCTCGGACCGGCGGATACGCAGCTTCAGCGAGATCCCCAGCCCGCACGATGTGCTCTCCGAGTTCCCGTTGGGCGCCCGCCGTGCCGAACGTGTCGCACGTGATCGCGATGAGATCGCCGACATCCTGGCCGGCCGGGACGATCGGCTGCTCGTGGTGGTGGGTCCGTGCTCGGTGCACGACCCCGAGGCCGCCCTCGACTACGCCAGCCGGCTGGTCAAGGTCGCCGACGAACTCGGTGACCGGCTGAAGATCGTGATGCGGGTCTACTTCGAGAAGCCGCGCACCACGATCGGCTGGAAGGGCCTGATCAACGACCCCGGCATGGACAACACCTTCGATGTGACCCGTGGCCTGCGCACGGCGCGGCAACTGCTGCTCGACATCATCGATATCGGTCTGCCGGTGGGGTGTGAGTTCCTCGAACCCACCAGCCCGCAGTACATCGCCGACGCGGTCGCCTGGGGCGCCATCGGCGCCCGCACCACCGAGTCCCAGGTGCACCGCCAGTTGGCGTCGGGACTGTCGATGCCGGTCGGATTCAAGAACGGCACCGACGGCAACATCCAGGTCGCGGTCGACGGCGTGAAAGCCGCTGCCGCCCAGCACGTCTTCTTCGGTATGGACGATATGGGCCGCGGCGCCCTGGTGAACACCGAAGGCAACGAGGACTGCCATGTCATCCTGCGCGGCGGCACCGCCGGACCCAACTACGACGCCGAGTCGGTGCGCGACACGGCGGCCAAGCTGACCGCCGCCGGACTGCCAGGTCGTGTCGTGATCGACTGCAGCCACGCCAATTCCGGTAAGGACCACATCCGGCAGGCCGGGGTGGCCGCCGAGGTGGCTCAACTGGTGCGCGACGGTGCTCCGGTCAGCGGCGTGATGTTGGAGAGCTTCCTGGTCGCCGGTGCCCAGGCGCCGGAGGCGCGTCCGCTGGCCTATGGTCAGTCGGTCACCGACAAGTGCATGGACTGGGGTGCAACCGATCTGGTGTTGCGGGAGCTGGCCGCGCGCTGACACACGGTAGGCTACGACCAGCGGAAGGGGTGTGCGGTGCTGGCGGTGTTGGAAGCCTTCGCCGTCATCGCCGTCATCATCGCCGTCGGTGCGTTGGTCGGGCGCAGCAACGTCCTGGGCGACAACGCGCGGATGGTGCTCAACCGGGTCGCGTTCCACATCGGAGTCCCCGCCCTGGTGCTGTTGTCACTGGCGGATTCGACTCCGTCCCAGGTCTTTTCGCTGACGCTGCTGGTCTCGGCGCTCACCACGCTGATCGTGTTCATCGTCTACTTCGGCATCGCGGTGACGGTGCGGCGCCGCGACCGGGCCGACGCCACCATCGGTGCATGGGCGGCGTCCTGGGTGAATGCCGGCAACCTCGGCATCCCGCTGAGTGCCTATGTACTGGGCAGCATCACCGAGGCATCGGCGCTGATCGTGTTCCAGACCGTCGTGCTGGTGCCGCTCGGTGTCGCGGTGCTCAACTCCGCGGGCCGCGACGGCGGGTCGGTGGCCGCCCAGATCAAGGGCCTGGTGACCAACCCGATCATCGTGGCCAGTGCCATCGGGACGGTGCTGGCGCTCACCGATCTGACGCTGCCCCGGGCGATCCACCAGCCGCTGGACCTGCTGGCCGACCTGGCCATCCCCACCGTGCTGCTGGCGTTCGGTATCGCGCTGGTCACCCAGACCGGGGGTAAGGGCAAGGAGAACCGGGTCGATCTCTGGCTGGCCGTGGTGTTCAAGGTCTTCCTGATGCCGGCGCTGGCCTACGTGCTGGCCCGCTGGGCCTTCGGACTCACCCCGGAGCAGACGGCCGTCGCCACGGTGCTGGCCGCCCTGCCCGCCGCGCAGAACCTCAACACCTACGCCGCGGTGTTCGAACGCGGGGAGAAGCTGGCCCGCGACGCCACCCTGATCACCACGCTGGCCTCGGTCCCGGCCATCGCGGGTATCGCCTATCTGCTGGGGCTGTGACGTCGCTCGGCCGCCGGCCCGGTCTAGCATTTCGCGCATGGCAAAGCTCGAACTATCTCGTGACCTGTCGCTGGACCCGCAGACGGCGTGGGATCACGCCTCGAATCTGAACGAGCTGGGGGACTGGCTGGTGATGCACGAGGGCTGGCGCAGCGACCTCCCCGACGAACTGGCGGTGGGCACCACCCTGGTCGGGGTGGCCGGCGCCAAGGGCATGCGTAACCGGGTCACCTGGACGGTGCGTACGTGGGATGCGCCGCGTCTGCTGGAGGTCGTCGGCAAGGGCGTCGGCGGCACCAAGTACGGGCTGAAGCTGAGCGTGAAGCCCACGTCGTCGGGAAGCAGGTTCGCGGTCACCCTCGAGCTGGGTGGCCCGCCGCTGTTCGGGCCGATCGGTTCCGTCGCCGCGCGCACGGTCAAGGGCGATATCGAACGTTCCATCGAGAAGTTCGAGACGCTCTACACCTGACGCCTCTAAGCTCGCGGAGGTGAGGGGGCGATTCACCGCAACGCTGCTGGCGGTCCTGCTGTGCGCGCTGGCGCCGGCGGCCCAGGCGCAGGCGGCGCCGCCCGCCGCCCAGCTCGACTTCGGGGGCCTGCAGCGCACCTACTATCTGCACCTGCCGCCGGGGCCTCCGACGGGTCTGGTGGTCAACATGCACGCCGCCGGGCAGACCGGCCAGCAGCACGCGGCGCTCACCCACTACGACGCGGTGGCCGACGCCCACGGCTACGTCGTGGTGTATCCGGACGGTATCGACTTCAGCTGGGCCGACGGTCGCGGCGCGTCGGTACCGGACCGCACCGGTGTCGACGACGTGGGATTCCTTGCCGCCCTTGTTGATCGGTTGACCGCCGAGTACGCGATCCCGCCGGGTCGGGTGTTCGCGACGGGGCTGTCGGCGGGCGGGTTCATGGCCAACCGGTTGGCCTGCGAGCGCGCGGACATGTTCGCCGCCATCGCCCCGATCGGGGCGACCCTCGGTGATCAGGTCGCGTGCAACCCGGCGCGGCCGGTGTCGGTGCTGACCTCACAGGGCACCGTCGACCCGATCGTGCCGTTTCACGGTGGGCCGATGGTGGGTCGGGGTGGGCCGAGCACCATCTTGGCGGCCTACGCCGTGGTGGACCGCTGGCGCGAACTCAACGACTGCGAGCCCGACCCGGTGATCGCGCCGGTGCCCGGTTCCGGGGACGGGACCAGCGCCGAACGCGTCAGCTACGCCTGCGCGGCGGGCACCGAGGTGGTGTTCCTGCGCGTCGACGGCGGCGGGCACACCTGGCCGGGCGCCCCGGAGATCTTGCCGGCGAATCAGGTGGGGCCGGCCACCCGGGCGTTCGACGCCTCGGAGGTGTCGGCGCAGTTCTTCGACGCGCACGGGCGGTAGTTCGTTTCCCGGTGTATCCGCGGCAGCTGTTCGAACATATGATCGATTAGTGGGTGAGCTGCAGAGCCTCGGGCACGGTGGCCAGCCGGTGCGGGCGGTGTTCCGCCGGGTGGATCCGCCCCGCGCCGTGCTGGTCGATCTGGGTGCCCTGTTTCCCCGGCAGCCGCACTGCCGGTGGGGGCGCTATCACCCGTTCGGGCTGCAGATGCACAAGGTGGTCGAGGGCACGCTGAGCTGCTGGGGTCTGTGTGAGCAGGGCGCGTGGTGGGGTCTGGTCACCTACCCGATCACCTTCGGCGCGTTGGAAAGGCCGGTGACGCACTGGATTCCGGCATGGATGCTGACGGAGAAGATGTGATTGGTTAGTGTCCGGGCTATGACACAGTCGCCGGAGAGCGAGGAGCCGACCGGTTACCTGGCCGACGCCGGCGCGCCCACCGAGCGGGCCGGGGTCGCCAGCGCCGACACCCAGGCTGCGCACGCATGGGCCTTCGACGAGGACCGCGAACCGGAGCCGGAGCCGCGATTCACCCCGGGCCGGATCACCGCGATGGCGGTGGGCGCCGCGGTTCTGGCGATCGCCGTCGCCGCTGGGGTAGCGGTGTGGTTCTTGGGCGGTGACGAGCCCACCGTCGAGCCCGCCGCCCGGCCTGACCTGCTCAACGGCGTGTACCGCGTGCAGTACCACTGGGACCAGGCCACCTATCGCGAGGTGGAGGGCAGCACCAACTGGGGTGCGGGCGCCGCTGACGGGCCGGCCGAGGATTGGCTGACGCTGACCTCGGCCTGCACGGACACCGAATGCATCGCCACCGGCGAGGTGCTGGGCCAGGATAGGGCGCGGCTGCCCGGCGCCCGCATGCTCAAGTTCCAGCTCACCAACGGCAGCTGGCAGGACATCGCTCCGGCGCGGGTGACATCGACCTGCACCTACGGCGACGGATCGGTCGCGGGCCAGTCGTGGACGACCGTGACGCTGGGCTTCACTCCGCGCCCGGACGGCACGTTCACCGGGGAGCTCACCACGGTGGTCGACACCGACGAGTGCGGCGACCAAGGCAACACGGTGGTCACCCCATTGACCGCGGGGCGGGTGGCGGAGGCGCTGTAGTGCCGGACGCGCGGCGAAGTGTGGCCCAAAGACCCTAGATGTCCTAGCGGTATCGGCGTTGATTGCTAGGTATGAACTCGAAATTGTTGATCGGCTGGAGCGCAGTTGTCATCGGTGTGATCGCCGCAGTGTCGGCGTTTGTGGTCAGCTCGACGCTGGCCGGGCGCGGACTCGCATTTGGGTTCGCAGCATTCATCGCCTTCTTCGGCGCGCTGTCGGTGCTCGCCCGTAACCGGACCCCCGATCATTGGGGCTTGGTGGTGGTCGGACTGGCCATGTTCGTCGTCCCGTTCATGAGTAGCGGTTACAACTACGATCCGGGCGCCTCTTGGACGTGCTGGGTGGCCGGGGGTCTTGCCCTCACCCTCGGCGGCGTCGGCTGGACACGCGACAAGGCCGAGTCCCAGGACGGGATGAGCGAGTGGGGTGACAGTCAGCACCTGAGAAACGGCTGGAGTCTGTGGATCGGGCGGTCGGCGCTGGTCGTGGGTTTCGCCAGCATCGTGGCGGGCGTCGCAGTCCATTCGGCACCGGCCGGCACCGCCGTCACCATCGGGCTGGGGGCCATGATCGCCGTCGTGGCCGTGTGGTCGCTGCTGGCGTCGGAGCCGACCCACGATTTCCTGACGCTGTCCACCGTGGGATTCGCAATGTTCCTGTCGCCGTGGGTGGCTGGATATGCGGGAACCAGCATCGCGTGGCCGGCCTGGGTGGCCGGCGCGCTGGCCACGGCGCTCGGCGTGGCGGGCTACCTCAAGGATGAGCGGATGGACTTCGCGACAGCCGTTCGGGATGATTCGGCCGAGCGTTATCGGGCACAGTTCCGTTGACGGGCGGGGCTGTGTGCTGGATAGGCTGAGGTGCCTTGTCGCCGTCGCGTTGTCGGTCGCAGCCTTGAGTGGGTGCGCCACGACAGGCGGAGGCGATCACGGTGCAGTGGCGGCCAGCGATGCGGAGGCGGAGCTGCGCACCAGGCCCTCGTTCGAAGAGGCGCGACAGCAATACCGGGCGGCCATTGAGGGGTGGGCCGCCCAAATCGCCTCGATGTCACCGGAATTGACCTGGCACGTGAAAGAAGACAGCTGGGGCGGGTGTAGCGGTGACTACGTTGACACGGCCGGGGTGCACACCTACGCCTATGTCGTGTTCTCCGCGCCCATCGCGGATGAGATCTGGCCGTCGGCGCTCGATGTGGTGCGCCACGGTGCCGCTCAGTTGGGTGCCGCCAACGTCACCACGCCGGTCGACCGGCCTGGCGACCACCATGTCGTTTTCAGCGGCAACGACGGCGTCACAGTCGAATTCGGCACGAAGGCTGCGGGCGTGCTGTCTGCGACGTCGGATTGCCGGCTGCGCCGGGCGGATATGCCGCCGGGTTCTTGACGCCCTCGGCTGCTAGCTGCTGCAGCGCCGGTTGGGCTCCGGTGGAAGTTCCGCACACATGACATGGATGAATTCTGAGACGGCCTGCGCGTAGGTATGGAGATCGAGTTTTTTACTGCTGTCGACCTTTCCTCCATTCGGATTGTTGAGCCAGGTATCAGGGATTGCCCTGACCACATCCTGTGACGCTGCCCGCGCTCCGTCAGTCCCGAAGATGCCGACGTTGAGGTCTTTGAGGCGGAGGTCGGAGTAGACGTCGAAAAGTTCAAGTGGCGGAATGCAGTTGCAAAAGATCTGTTGCTCCCTCTTGTCAGCCCATTTCTGTGCTGCCGTCAGAAAATCCCCGTACACCGCAGCCCTGTTCTCGCGATCGGCCTGTGCAGTTTGCGCTTCGATCGCGAGCCGGGTCTGTTCCTTCTGCGCGGCGATCGCGTCTCGATTCTGCTCAGCCTGGGAGTTAGTCCCCTGCAAGGCAACGAGCCAGCTCAGTATGCCTCCGAGTAGAACACCAAGCATCGTGGCGGCAACCTCGTTGCTCCGGAGTACTCCAGGTAACCCCATATAGAAGACCCTCCTTTGACGCTGTATCGGCGATCTTGTCATCGAATGGCGATGCCTGCCGGTCAGCCTTTCGTACAGGCCGTCACTTAGTCACCGAATCTAGAACCCGAACGGTGGGGCAGGTCAAACTGTCACCTGATCGTGCAGCAGACCCAAACGACGGCTGTTGCTCCAGACGGAGACGGTGGTCATCCTGCACCACGCCGTCGAGATGCTGCTGCGGCTGTTCTATGCCCACGTCGAGAACAATGACTGCCCTTGGCTCGAAGTTGCTTCTCTCGTCAACTTCGCCGAGTTCAAGGGCAAGGTCGGTCAGTCGCTGAACGACGGCTTCGGTCGCACGCAGATCGCCCAAGTATTCCTCGGCGGCAGTAGCCCAGAAGACGCGTGTATCGCGTTGTCGCAAGAAGAGTTTGACGACGCAATTGATGGATACGACCTCCTACTGACTGAGTGCGGCAACCGGTTCATGTCAGAGGCGTTCCTATACAACGCGATCAAGCACGGCCTGAGTACCGTTGCGCTCGATCCCAGCACCGAGATCGGGATGAGTCAGGGCGACAAGAAGGCGGTCATACACAAGGGCGCGCTCTTTGCGTATATGCACAAGGCGCGGTACCCAGGCGCCCCAAAGGGGGGCCCGGAGTGGTTTATGAGTATGGCTGGAGTCAAGACGGAGCAGGACCTCGCATTGGCGATTCTCGTCGCGCGCGCTGTCGAGTCGCTGTGGGATGTCGCTCGTCGGAAGTACACCGGCAAGAGCGGTTCGATTAGGCAGATGAAGAAATCGACGGCAGAGCTGGCGATCTACGGCGTGCTGACCGAATCGCCGAACGTTATCGGAACCATCACCATGGAGATGCCGAAGCTCAAAGCTGACGGGTCGATCGATGGAGTTAACTACGACCTCCGTGGGACGGACGCCCCGGAGGGCTACGAGCCGGACCCGGGCTTCCAGATCGCGGATTGCCCGAGGATTAACCTACCTGCGCGCCAGAGAGATGCACGCATCTACTCGACGTCGAGCCGGAAGCTGTACCCCTTTTCGCCCAACGGAAGCCAGCAGGTCTAAATAAGGTGTGGCATCGCCGCTAGCTGTCGGGGTGTGTGCACGATTCCGGTCCGCTTGCACCTTCCACTACGCCCACCGAGTCGCACCACGGGCACAGCTTGTACCGGATGCGGTCTGCGGCTTCGGTCAGTACCAAGATCAACTGTTCGATGTCGCTGACGTCCAGATGGACACACAGCGCATTCTCGGGCGTGTCGGCGATCGTCAGGATCGCGCCGAGGTCATCAATGTGGACGATCGCGCGAGTGCCGAAGACCAGGTCATCTCGTAGTCGCAGCGTTTCCCGGCCGTCGTCGGCATAGGGATTCAAGCGCCGCCGTCCCCGGTCGACCCGGCCAGCTCGTCGGCCAGCGCCACGGCGACAGCGGCGAGGTCGCGCAGTAGCTCGGCCTCGTCGGTCTGGACGTCGGCGAGCCCAGCGTTACCTTCGCGGACACCGTCGATCCGCGTCGACCAAGTCGTGGTGACGGTGCCGTCGGCCGACTGCAGCAGCTCACGGTCCAACGTGCCCTGCACCTGGCCGGCACTCACCAGAACGGCGACATCGACCTGGCCCTCGTCGACCAGCAGGCGCACCGCGTCGGGCTCGGGTAGGTCGTTGCGCAGAATCTTGGCGCGGGATGGGTGCTCATTCATGACCTGGTCTCCTTGTCCGATGCCATCGGTCAGGTCATATTCAGGTCACGCGAGCAGATCTTGGCGGTGAAAACTGCTTGTGATCTGCGGTAATACTGGTGCGCGATACTGGGATTGAACCAGTGACCTCTTCCGTGTCAGGGAAGCGCTCTCCCGCTGAGCTAATCGCGCCGGGGTTCGAACTTTGGAGGTGGAGACGGGAATCGAACCCGTGTGCACGGCTTTGCAGGCCGTTGCCTCACCACTCGGCCACTCCACCATTGGGGTTGATGCCACTGCACCTTCGAGCGGATGACGGGATTCGAACCCGCGACCCTCACCTTGGCAAGGTGATGCGCTACCAACTGCGCTACATCCGCGTGCCTCGGGTGAGATCGTCACCCGGTGCGGATCAGAACATTAGTCCAACGATGCGAGGAACTACAAATCACTTGAAACGCCCCGGCAATCGGAGCTAAAACAGCTGGTAAACCTGGCGTGAGAGCGCGAACCCGTGACCTGTGGTGCGGTCGAGACAGGTGATACCGGTCTGCGCGCTATCGCATCGGAGGTCTCCGCGGGTGATCGATTGCCCATAGCTCAGCGGGTTGGAGCCGCCCAGGGTGGTGTCGCCGGCGCAGACGAACTCCGCGGCCCCGCCGGGCACCAGCGCGACGCCCTGCCCATAGTCGAACTCACAGTCCACGGGCCGGGGCGGGGGAGCCCAGTCCCGTTCGGCGATATCGCAGCGCACGTAATCCACGTCGAGTACGCAGCTCACGTTCCCGCTGGGCGACGTGAAATCGACGAACCCCTCCGCACCGGCCGGCGCCGCACACCACGTCGCCGCGGCACCCGCCGCGGCGACGACCGAGAACATCCGAACGATCATGATGCGACCTTAATGTGCCAGGTCAGACTGTGAGCACCATTCGGTAGCGGGCCTTACCGGTGTCCATCGCCGCGTACGCCTGCGCGGCCTGGGCCAGCGGCATCTCCTGGATACGGGCCCGCACCCCGGACTGCACCGCGAATTTCATGGTGTCCTCGACATCGCGGGCGGTCCCCGACGGATGGCCGGTGATGCTCACCCCGGGCGTGATCAGCTGCAACGGGCTGACCGGCAGCGGATCCGGCGTCACGCCCACCACGATCAGCTCCCCGCGCGGCAGCAACCCGCCGACGGTGTCGGCCATGGCCTGGGAGTTGGCCGCCGTGGCCAGCACCACCTGAACCCCACCGAGCGCCTGCAGCGCCTCGCTGACATCACCGGCCTTGGAGTCGACGTAGTGGTGCGCGCCGAGATCGAGGGCGTCCTGCTTCTTGTCCGCGCCGCGGGCGATCGCGATGGTCTCGAAGCCCATCGCCCGGGCGAACTGCACACCCAGATGCCCGAGACCGCCGACGCCGAGCACCGCCACCCGGTCACCGGGCTTGGCCTTGGTCTCGCGCAACCCGTGGAACACCGTCACCCCGGCGCAGGCCATCGGCGCGGCCTCGGCGAAGGACAGCTCGTCGGGAATCCGGGCCAGCGCGCTCGCCGGCGCCGTCACCGACTCGGCATAACCGCCGGGGTAGTGCCAGCTCGGGATCTGGCCGTTCTCGCAGTGGATGAAATCGCCCTTGCGGCATTGGGTGCAGTGCCCGCAGTTGCCGCCGAACCAGCCCACCGCCACCCGGTCACCCACCGCGAACTCCTGCACACCGTCGCCGATCTCGGCGATGGTGCCGGCGATCTCGTGGCCCGGTGTCAGCGGCCAGGTCAGCCCCGGGAAGGCGCCGTTGACGAAGGCGTGGTCGGTGCCGCACACCCCGCAGGCCTGCACCGCGATGCGCACGTGATCGCGACCGGGCGGCGCGGTGTCCACCTCGGCGAGCTCCAGCGCCGCACCGGCCGATGCGACATGAACTGCAAGATGTCGTGCCATCTCAATCCTCACTGTCGGGTCCTGTGACTTATGTCTACCCCCGCATGGGTGTTTCAACAGTCCGGATTGCGTGAAACTGGCGCCACCCTGACCAGCCAATTCCAGCTACCCGGTAGCCGCGTGCTAGTCTTCGTCCTCGTTCCCCGGTCTCGTAGCTCAGGGGGAGAGCGTCCGCCTCACACGCGGAAGGTCACTGGTTCGATCCCAGTCGGGACCACAGGCAAGAGCCGCCCTCGGGCGGTTCTTTTGCTTTGTCGGGCAGATCGGAAGAAGGGTCATGGCAGGCGTCGGAGCGCATTTCTATCGACCCGCCGAGGGCACCGGGCTGCCGCATGACCCGTTCAACGCGATCGTCGGGCCCCGGCCGATCGGCTGGATCTCCACCCAGGACGCCGACGGCGTGCGCAACCTCGCGCCGTACAGCTTCTTCAACGGCTTCAATTACCGCCCGCCGATCATAGGATTCGCCTCGGTCGGATGGAAGGACAGCGTCGCCAACATCGAGGCCACCGGCGAATTCGTCTGGAACCTCGCGACCCGTGAACTCGCCACCGCCATGAACGAGACCTCCGCACCCTTGCCGTCCGGGGACGACGAGTTCGATCGCAGCGGTTTGACGGCGGTGGCCTCGGCCACCGTCGCGGCACCTCGCGTGCTGGAGAGTCCGGTGAACTTCGAATGCCGGCTCACCCAACTCATCCAGCTCACCGATGTCGACGCCGCGCCAGTCGAGACCTGGATGGTGTTCGGTCAGGTGATCGCCGTGCACATCGACCAGCAATGGTTGGTCGACGGCGTATACGACACCGCCGGGCCGCGGCCGATCCTGCGGGCCGGTGGGCCTGCCAGCTACGTGGAGGTCGGGCCCGAGAGTGTGTTCACGATGGACCGGCCGACGAGCTGAGGCGGGGTACGACCCTAACTGTTGGCGGGGCAGGTGTAGACCGGGCCGGGCGGCAGCTCACCCCGTCTGAGGAACGCCGTCAGCGCGTCCTCTGCGCAGCCGCTCTGAGCACTGGCGATATGTCCTTCGGCAGGGACGACCAATAGGGTCGAGCCCTCGATCTGGTCATGCAACGACTGCGCCCAGCTCAACGGGGTGGCCGGATCGCCCGTGGTGCTCAGGATCAGCACCTGCCCGGCACCGTCGACCTGCACCGGACCCGGCTCTCGGACCGGTCCGGCGGGCCAGGTTTCGCAGGGTTGCAGCGACCACGCCCGGTTGCCGCCGCTGACCGGACTCTCCGCCGCCCACACCGGAGCAAACGTCCTGGGCGACTGAGGGTCTCGATCGTCCTGGAAGTCGATGCACACCACCGACAGGTATTGCGAGTCGGCCGGGTTGACCATCAGGTCCGGCGAGTGGGCGGCCTCGAGCACCGCGGGCCAATCACCGCTGACCGCATGGTCGAGGGTGTCCCGCAGGCTCGGCCAACCCGACGTCGGAAAGTACTGCGACGATTCGACCAGCGCCAGCATCCGGGCACCCGAGAGGGTCCGGCCATCGGAGCCGACGTACGGTTCGCGGTCGAGGTCGGCGATGATCGCCGAAATCTGGCGCACCGCCTGATCGGGGTTGCCGGTCAGGGCGCACTGCGGTTGCCGCAGGCAGTCCTCGGCGAAGGCGGTGACGCTGTGTTGCATGCCCCGGGCCTGACCGTGGCGGACACCGGCATAGTCCAGCTTCGGATCCATCACCGAGTCGAGCACCACGCGGTCGAAATGCCCGGGGAACGTGTCGGCGTAGACCGCGCCGAGGAACGTTCCGTACGAGTAGCCCAGGTAGTCGATCCGCTCGAACCCCAGGACTTTGCGGATCTCGTCCATATCGCGCGCCACATCCGCGGTGCCGACGTGGGCAAGAGCATCGGCGAACCGGCGTTCACAGGCATCGCCGATGCCGGCCGCCAATTCGGCCGCGCGGGTCATCTGCGGCTCGGTGGTCGGCACGCTGGGCTGGTTGAAGATCGCCTGCCGCTGCTGGTCATCGAGACAGCTGAGTGCCGGCTCGGAGCCGCCGACACCACGCGGATCGAAGGACACCACCGCGTGGGTATCGGTGAACCCCGCGAAGTACTCCCGGTTGGACCGCAGGTCGCCGACCCCGCTGATACCGGGGCCGCCCGGGTTGGTCAACAGCAGTCGCGGCTTTTCGCCCCGAGCCGCAATCCGGACCAGCGGGATGGTGAAGGTGCGTTCGTCGGGTCGTGCGTAGTCGAACGGCACTGTGAGCGTGGAGCATTCGACGCCGGCCGGTTCGGTCGGGGCGCAGGGTCCCCATTCGGAGAGCGTGACAGCGGCTTTCGGTTCAGGGCTGCCCGCAGGTGAGGCACAGCCGGCGCAGATGGCCGCGGCCACAAGCAGTGCCGTGGCCGTAGACCTATTGCCCGACGAAGCAGACACGCCTGATTACCCTGCGGCCCACTGCTTGGCCTCGTCCAAGTCGTCCAGGCCGAACACCGCGACCTCGCCGGGCACCATCCAGCCCAGCGCGTGCATGGTGTGGCGCACCCAGTCCTTGTCGGAGACCACCGCGATCCGCTTGAACGCCGCATGGTGGCGCAGCAGCGTGCCGAATCCCATCTTGAGGTCCTCGGCCAGACCGCCCGGACCGAAGCCCTCGTAGTCTGGCGCGATCACCTCGACGATCCGGATCTCCTCGGCGGCGCCGAGGGCCGCCATGGTCGGCGCGAACGCCCGGAAATCTTCCCCACTGATGCGTCCCGACGCCCGGATGCCGGTCACCCCGTCGGGCATATCCGTCAGCACCTCGATCATCTCGTTCTCCTTTCCACCCGGTCCAGAATCCTCCCCTGCTATGACTTAGGGGTGGAAATGGTCGCGACCGCCCCAGCCGCCCTGGGGCCGGCAGAGATCGGTGTCTGGGCCGCTCGTGCCGAACGCCTCGGCTTCGACACCGTCCACGTCTCGGAGACGATCCATGACCCGTTCATGGTGGCCGCAATGGCCCTGCAGGCCACCACCGCGATCACCGTGCGCACCAGCATGGTGATCGCGTTCCCGCGCAGCCCGATGATCACCGCCTACGCCGCGTGGGATCTGGCGCGCTTGTCCGGCGGCAGATTCCAGCTGGGCATCGCCTCTCAGGTCCGCGGCAATATCGTCGGCCGGTTCTCCACCGCCTGGTCCGAGCCGGTGGCCCGGCTCGCGGACTACATCCGCGCACTGCGGGCGATCTTCCATGCCTTCCAGACCGGTGAGCGCCTCGATTACGTTGGCACGCACTACACTTTCGACACCCTGCAGCCCTACTTCAATCCCGGCCCGCTGGAACATCCCGCGCCGAGCATCTGGACCGGCGGCGTCAACGTGCGGATGGTCACGATGGCCGGTGAGCTGGCCGACGGTTTTGTGTGTCACCCCACCAGCTCGCACCCGAGGATCCTGCGCGGTCATACGCTGCCGGCGTTGGCCGGTGGCTCGCCACGGGTGATCGCCAACCCGCAGCCGGTGATGGCCGCGACGCGCGCGAGAGTACGCGAGCTGACAGACGCCCGCCGAGGCGAATTGGCGTTCCTGTACAGCACACCCGCTTACCGTCGGCAGCTGGAACTGATCGGCGTCACTGACCTCGGTGCGCTCGAAAAGCTGGTGCCCAGTGGCACGTACGAGGAGATCCCCGCCCTGCTGGGGCAGTGGTACGCCGGACTGTGCGACGGGTTGACCATCGCAGTGCCCGACGGGGACGACGACGCGCTGGCCGCACTGGTGCGCCGATGCCGGGAGATCCCGACCCTGTCGCCGTGATGGCGCCCGGTGTCAGTGCGCGGGCGTCTCGCGCATCGGCATCGCGGCCACCAGCGGGGTGTCCACGCCGACCGGGCCCAGCCCATGTGCACCGCCCGGGGAGCCCAGCGGCGCATCCCGTCCGGGCAGCACGGTCAGGAAGAAGTCGGCATTGTCGGCCAGATGCGCCAACTCTTCCTCGGGCAGGTCGGTTTCGTACTCGATGGCGTCGAGGCGGCAGGCGATCTTGCAGGCGCCGCAGTCCACGCACTCGTTGGGATTGATGTAAAGCGAGCGGGCACCCTCGTAGATGCAGTCCGCCGGGCACTCCGCCACACAGGATTTATCCATCACGTCAACGCATGCCGAGCCGATCACGTAGGTCATGGCAAAACGGTAAGAAATCGGCTCCGCACTGCGCCGGAGTCCAAGGCCCCCGGCGGAGGGGACTTTGGTCCTCTTCTCAAGACAGAAACCGCTGCGAATAGTCGGCGAATCGTGCTCGCAGGTCGTCTTCGTCCAGTCCGAACATGGCCGCCGACGTCGCGACCCGGCCGAGTCTGCCACGGCGATGACCGTCGAGGTAGTCGCCGATGGCACGGCGCACCGGCTCGTCGAACGGCTCACCCGCCAGCGCGAACAGGCGTTGCGCGGTGCCGAGTTCGTCGGCCATGAACTCGTCGAACCGGATATCCACGGACCGCCCGGGCGGGATCGTGTCGCGTTGGCGCACACACTCACCGAGCAACCGCTCCAGGCGGCTCACCCATCCGGCCGCAACCCTGGGGACGTCCACCCGGTCGCGGTGCATCCGCTCGCTGTAGGTGATCATCGCGATCATCGACAGTGCCACCGGCACCGGGTCGCGATGGGTGAACGCGACGACCACACCGGGGAACACGGCATCGAGCACGCCGAGCTGGCCCAAGTGCTGCGGCGATTTCAGCACCCAACGCCGCCCGCCCCGCAGGAACTGCAGCGCCTGCAGCTGGGTACGCAGATATTCATACGAGCTTGTCTGATCCCGCGACCAGTAGTACTCACTCCACCGCGGCACATCGGCGAGCGTCTCCATCAACATCGTGGAGAAGTCGTTGGCCAGCAGCTGAATCTCCTCGTGCACATGCTCGGTGGTCATCTCGTGCATCAACGCGAAATGCGGCATCAGGGTGTCCATCACCTGCACCGCCATGTCCATCCGCGTCATCCGGGGGTCGGGGGACAGCCCGGCCTCGGCCGCGAGTGGGAACGGTTCCACGCCCTCCCAGTACGGCAGGCTGCGGAATGTCGGGGGAGCCGCGAGCATGTTGTGCAGGTGGGTGGTGCCGGTGCGGGGCAGTCCGGCGATGACGACCGGTGGCAGCACCTCGATCTCGTGGATCTCGGGGTGCCGCGCCAGCAGATCGGTGAGCAGCAGCCGATTCTTGAGCCACTGCACCAGCTGCGCGTGGAAGTTCACCACGCCGGGGGCGTGCATATCGATCTCGCGCAGTTCGGCGACGTAGCGGTCCAGCCGTTCGCGGTAGTCATCGGACCCGAAGTCGTGCAGGCCGGTCTCGGCCCGAGCTCGGGCGTGCAGCACGTCGACGTCCAACGGGCAGTCCGCTGCGACGGCGGTCATCATGTCCCGGATCTGTTGGGCCGCAGCGCTGTACCGCGGCTCGGCGAGATCGTCCAGCTGCACTGTGGTGTCGGTCACACCGACTTATGTTACTCTGAGTTTCGTAATGACGACAGAGATTGGCCGACCCCGTAACCCGCGGATCGACGACGCCGTGCTGCGCGCCACGGTCGAACTGATCGGCGAGCTGCCCTACGCCGAGCTGACCGTCGGTGCCATCGCCACCCGTGCCGGTACCAGCAAGCCCGCCATCTATCGACGCTGGCCCAGCAAGGCCGCCCTGGTGCACGAAGCGGTGTTTCCGCTGCACGCTGGCACCGAATTGCCCAATACCGGAACGCTGTCCGGTGACATCCGGGAGATGGTGCGGCGCACGCTGGTCGTGTTTGCCACCCCCGCCGCCCGGGCGGCACTGCCCGGGCTGGTCGGTGAGATGGCCGCGGACCCGGCGCTGCACAACGCCCTGCTGGAACGCTTCGGTGACATCATCGTGCGCGGTCTGGGTGAGTACCTGCAGGCCGCCGTGCGCCGCGGTGAGATCCGCGCCGAGATCACCGCCCCGGATCTGGCCGAATCGATCGCCGGAATCACTTTGGTGGCACTGCTCGCCCGCGGCGCCGTTCCCGACGATGCCTGGATCGAGCGCACCGCCACCCTCATCGTGAGAGGAATCAGCACATGACCCATGACTCGACGGCCGCGTGGCGGGAACTCCTGGACACCCTGCGCGATCTCGATCGCTCCTTCCTGGAGGGGGACAAGGCCGTCACCGACGACCGTCAGATCGCCGACGGGTATCGCATGTTGGCCACCACCCTGGGTGTCGCGCTGGACGTCTACCTGTTCGCCGACCCGAGTCGCCCGCAGTGGCTGGAGGTCAACTCGCCGTGGCGTCCGGATCGCCGCTGGGGTGGGGACAATACCGACGCCATCTACTTCATGTGCCCGGTCGATCCGCAACGCCGCTATCGGATCAGCGGCAATCGCGGTGACAGCGTGTACTTCTCGGTCACTGCCTACAACGAACCGGCACCCGGCGCGTGGTCGGACCGCATCGTCGCGCTGTTCCGCGACGAAGACCTCGACGTCGACGCCGACGGGAACTTCTCCTTCGAATTCGGCCCGCAGCCCGATGCCGCGGTGCTGATGACCCGCGACTACCAAGCCGACCCGCACACCGGTAGGGCCGTCACCTGGCGCATCGAAGCGCTCGAGCAGCCCGAACCGTTTCGGCACGGCGACGCGGAGACGGCGTCGGCGCTGCGCGCGAGTGCGGCCTGGATGCGCACCATGTTCGCGATCCTGCCGCTGGCCGTCGGGGTGAGAAACGCCGACGCTCACCAGCTCGGACACCAAACGGCGATGGCGGCCAACGATTTCGCCGCGCCCTACCAGGTGCCGGACGCCAACTTCGGATGGTCGGCGCGCGACGCCTGCTACGCCTACGGCAGCTTCGACCTGGCCGAGGACGAGGCGCTGGTGATCACCCACCGGCCACCGAGCTGCCGATTCTGGAATCTGGTGGTGTGGAACCAGTTCATGGCGGTGCCCGGGGTACGGGACGCGCGCAGTTCGGTCAACGGGCACACCGCGGTCCCCAACGGTGACGGCTCGGTGACCGTGGTGGTGTCCCGCGGGATGACCGGGCACCCGAATTCGCTGACCACACTGGGCTACCCGCGCGGCAACCTGGCGTTCCGGTGGTTCCTGGCCGACGCGGTCCCGGACCGGCCGCAGGTGGCGCTGGTGAAGGTCGGCGACGCGCCGACGGCAGCGGGCTGAGTCAGCCCGCGAGCAGCAGGATGAGCTGCAATTGCAGTTCACCGCACAGAAAGCCGAGCGCGGAGCCGAGTACCACGATGATCCATTCGTCGTCCTTGAAGGCGGGCCGTAGCAGGTTCTCGTAGGACAGCGAGTCCAGATCGTCCATCTTCTCGATCATCACGTTCTCCAGATCGAGCCGGCTGGCCGCGTATTCCTCGATATAGGACGAGGTTTCGGGCAGCTTCTCGATGATGGAGTTGGCGATCTGGATCTTCATCTCCTGGTACTGCCGGCCGCCGAGCACGTTGATGACCCGGCCCGCGAAGCCCATCTGAGCGTCGATGGTGCGGCCGATCTCGGTCTGGATGATGTCGAAGAACTTGTCCGACATGGGCCCGGTGAGCAGGCTCTCCATGATGGCCTTGGGCGTGAAGATCTCGCGGGCCATCAGCGCGGCGTAGCCGCGGATCACCTCCTTGCGGTGGGCCTGGAACACGCCGTGCCAGGTGATGCCGAGGAAGACGTTCTTGCGTTCCAGCGGACGGAAGATCATCTGCAGCGCGACCCAGTCGGTCAGGCCACCGGTGACCAAACCGAACAACGGCAGCGCCAGATGCCATCCGGTGGCGCCGAACACCAGCATCTGCACCAGCCCGATGATGAATCCGAAGTACAGCCCGGACTTGATCAGGAACGCGAAAGCCGGCTTGCCGATGTCCTGGAACACCGCGTTGAGGGTGGCCTTGTCGCGGACCAGGTTGGTGACCACCATGTGCTTGATATCGAAGATCTGGTCGACCTGACCGCGGAACTCCTCGAACATGCCGCGCGCCGCGGCCGGGATGCGCCCCTCGACATTGGCGACGATGAGGTCCTTGACCTGATCCGGCGTGGCCCGCCAGACCTGCGGCTGAAACGCCATCATCATGGTGTCGACGAGTTCCTCGGCGGCCGCGCGCAACGGTTCGCCCAGTTCGCCGACCAGTTCGTCGGGGTCGATCTTGTCGAACAGCTCTTCGGGCTTGAGGATCCCCGAGGTCAGTGAATCAACGGCCACCGCAGCCATTTTGGGGGCGCGTTTGGGGATCTGGCCCTGCCAGCCGAGGTAGGGCTTGATGCCCTTGAACTCGACCGGATGGAACATCATCTTCAGTGCCAGGATCTTGGTGATCCAGCCGACGAATGCCGCGCCGAACGGGATCGTGATGTACACCCACAGTGGATAGGAGAAGGCGTGCTCGAACAGATCGGTCATTTCGCTGCCTCCCACAACTCTTGGCCGAGATCGCTGATGCGCACCGTCCGGCGGATCACCCGTGCCGCGCGCACACCCCGGCGCGCGGTGGCAAGGGCGACGTTCACGGCGGAATCGGTGAGCAACATCTCGTACTCGTCGTGCATGGATGCCGCCTCCGGACCCATCCGCACCAGCCCAAGGCCCAGCATGCGGGTCAGATACAGCGGCGTGTACCGGGGCAGGGACACCCCGGCCGATCGGCCCACCGTCGAGGCGTTCTTCAGGGTGAACACCGGATTGCCGCCGGTGCCGGGCTCGGCGACGTGGATGACCGGATAGCCCGACCCGTCCGAGAGGGCGGCCAGGATGCGCGCCTCGTCGGGCACCAGCGAGCCCAGCAGATCCAGGTACAGCGCGTCGCGGCTCTTGTCCGGGCTGGTGTACATGGAGCGATCCAGCAGGGCGCGCAGCACACCGTTGGGGGACGCGGTGTCATCGTGCTCGTCGACCACGGTCGCGGGCGGATCCAAATCGTTGAGGTGCCTGCGCAGCACCCGCACCGCGGCGCGCTCGGCGTCGGCGAGCAGCGGCAGCACCTCACCGGCGAGCGGGGCCCGCTTGGCGGCTCCGGCGAGCAGCGTCAGGCCCGCGCCGATCACGCCCTCCAGGTCCACAGAACCCCTCAGTGTTCGGAAACGGTGCCGCATGGCCGGCTCGGCCCCAACGGCCAGCAACCATACCTAGCACCCTAGTTGCCCGCGCCGGGCACCCGGTACCGACCCCGTCGAACCGCGACGTGTGCGCTATGCGCTCACAATTGGGCGACTGTGTCCGCCGTTCGGTGGACAGCCGGGGCGCTGATCCGCTCATCCCCGGCAAACAGGGCGCACCGTCAGTCCAAGCGCTCCCACGTCCAGCCGGTGATGGCTGGATCGTCCTCGCCGTGCTCGCGGGTGTAGCGCCGCGCGGCCAGCCGGGCGTCGACCATCTCCTGGCGCAGACCCGCGGCATTGCTGCCCAGCCCGTCGACCCGGTCGATCACGTCCATCACCAGATGGAACCGGTCGAGGTCGTTGAGCATCACCATGTCGAAGGGCGTCGTGGTGGTGCCGCGCTCCTTGAATCCGCGGACATGCAGCTGGCTGTGGTTGGCGTGCCGGTAGGCCAACCGGTGAATCAGCCACGGGTAGCCGTGGTAGGCGAAGATGATCGGGGTGTCGGTGGTGAACAGCGCATCGAACTCGTGATCGGTCATGCCGTGCGGATGTTCGGACTGCGGCTGCAGCCGCATGATGTCCACCACGTTGACCACGCGGACCGCCAGACCGGGCAGCCTGCGGCGCAGAATATCGGCTGCGGCAAGGGTTTCCAGTGTCGGGACGTCGCCCGCGCAGGCCAGCACGACATCGGGGGCGCCGGTCGCGCTCTCCGAGCCGGCCCACTCCCAGATGCCAGCTCCCCGCGTGCAGTGCGCAATGGCCTCGTCCATGGTCAGGTAGTTCAGCGCCGGCTGCTTGCCGGCGACGATGACGTTGATGTACTGGCGGCTACGCAGGCAGTGATCGGCCACCGAGAGCAGACAGTTGGCATCCGGGGGCAGGTAGACCCGGACCACCTCGGGCCGCTTGTTGGCGATGTGGTCGATGAATCCCGGATCCTGGTGTGAGGCCCCATTGTGATCCTGGCGCCAAACATGGGAAGTGAGAAGGTAATTCAGGGATGCAATCGGCCGGCGCCAGGGCAGCTCATTGGTGCTGGCGAGCCATTTGGCGTGCTGGTTGGCCATCGAATCGACGATGTGCACAAACGCTTCATAACAGCTGAACAGGCCGTGCCTACCGGTCAGCAGGTAGCCCTCCAACCAGCCCTGACACAGATGCTCGGAGAGCACCTCCATCACCCGGCCGCCCGGGGACAGATGTTCGTCGTCGGCGGATTGTTCTGCCTGCCATGCCTTGTCGGTCGCATCGAAGACCGCGGTGAGCCGGTTGGACGCCGTCTCGTCGGGGCCCATCAGCCGGAAGTTGTCACCGTTGCGGCTGATCACGTCCCGCAGGTAGGTGCCCAGCACCCTGGTCGCCTCGCCCATGCCCACCGCGGGGTTCTCCACCTCCACCGCGTAGTCGGTGATCGGGGGCAGATCGAGCTCACGCAGCAGCAGCCCACCGTTGGCATGCGGGTTGGCGCTCATCCGCCGGTCACCGTCGGGTGCCAGCGCCTGCAGGTCCGGGCGCAGCGTCCCGGCCTCGTCGAACAACTCCTCGGGCCGGTAGCTGCGCATCCAGGCCTCGAGAGCCTGCAGATGGTCGGCGTCGGTGCGGGTCTGCGCCAGCGGCACCTGATGCGATCGCCAGGTGCCCTCGACCTTCTTTCCGTCCACCTCGCGGGGGCCGGTCCAGCCCTTCGGGGTGCGCAGGATGATCATCGGCCACAGTGGTCGGCCCACCTGCCCGTCCACCCGCGCTGCCCGCTGAATGGCCGCGATCTGGTCGAACGCGTCATCGAGTGCGCAGGCCAGCTGCCGGTGCACGTCGACCGGATCGTCACCGGCGACGGTGATCGGCACGTAGCCGTAGCCGCGCATCAACGCATCCAGTTCGTCGGCCGGGATGCGGGCCAGCACCGTCGGGTTGGCGATCTTGTAGCCGTTGAGGTGCAGGATCGGCAGCACCGCCCCGTCGCGCACCGGGTCGAGGAATTTGTTGGAATGCCAGCTCGCCGCCAACGGACCGGTTTCGGCCTCACCGTCGCCGACGACCGCGGCCACCACCAGGTCCGGATTGTCGAATGCGGCGCCGTAGGCGTGCACCAGGGCGTACCCGAGTTCGCCGCCCTCGTGGATCGAGCCGGGTGTCTCCGGCGCGGCATGGCTGGGGATGCCGCCGGGGAACGAGAACTGGCGGAACAGCTTCTGCAGCCCGTCGGCATCCTGGCCGATACCGGTGTACACCTCGGAGTAGGTGCCCTCCAGGTAGGCGTTGGCCACCATGCCCGGCCCGCCGTGGCCCGGGCCGGTGATGTAGACGACGTCAGTATCGCGTTGTCGGATCACCCGGTTGAGGTGCGCGTAGAGCAGGTTGAGGCCCGGTGTGGTGCCCCAGTGGCCGAGCAGCCGCGGTTTGACGTGCTGGGGTGCCAGGGGCTCGCGCAGCAGCGGGTTGTCCAACAGGTAGATCTGCCCCACGGACAGGTAATTGGCGGCCCGCCAGTAGGCGTCGAGCAGGGTGACCTCGGCGTCGGAGATCGGTGCCAGCGGTGTCGAAGTAGCCATGCTCAACGGTTTACCCATTATCCAGTGGCTGAACATGCACCGGGCGGACGCCCCAGATCTCGTCGCAGTACTGCTCGATGGCCCGGTCGGAGGAGAACTTCCCGCTGCGTGCGGCGTTGAGGATGGACATCCGCGACCAGGCGTCGCGGTCCTGCCAGGCCGCGCTCACCCGATCCTGGCACTGCACGTAGGAGGCGTAGTCGGCGAGCACCAGGAAGGGGTCGTGGTGGGTGAGGTTGTCGATGAGTGGTCGGAACACCTCGGTGTCCCCGTGCGAGAAGTGCCCGCCGGCGATCAGGTCCAGCACCGCGCGCAGTTCCGGATTCGCGGCGATATAGGAGGACGGGCGGTAGCCGTCGGCCTGGAGCGCCTCCACCTCGTCCACGGTGAGTCCGAACAGGAAGAAGTTCTCCGCGCCGGCCTCCTCGCGGATCTCGACGTTGGCGCCGTCGAGGGTGCCGATGGTCAGCGCCCCGTTCATCATGAACTTCATGTTGCCGGTGCCCGACGCTTCCTTGCCCGCGGTGGAGATCTGCTCGGACAGGTTGGCCGCGGGGTAGATCAGGTGGGCGTTCTGCACGTTGAAGTTCGGCAGGAACACCACCTTCATGTAGCGGTTGACCTCGGGATCGAAGTTGATCATGTCGCCGACCGCGGTGATCAGCTTGATGATGCGTTTGGCCAGGAAGTAGCCGGGCGCGGCCTTGCCGCCGAAGATGAAGGCCCGCGGCGCCATGTCGATACCGGGATTGTTCTTGATGCGCAGATACTGCGTCACGATGTTGAGCACGTTGAGGTGTTGGCGCTTGTATTCGTGGATCCGTTTGACCTGGATGTCGAACAGCCAGGTGGGGTCGAGGTCCACCCCGGTCTCGGCGCGGACGAATTCGGCGAGCCGGGCCTTGTTGGCCCGCTTGACATCCCGCCATTCCTGCCGGAAGCCGTCATCCTCGATGAAGTCCTCCAGGCCGCGCAGCCGGTCCAGGTGGGTCAGCCAGCCGTCACCGATCCGGCGGTCCAGCAGGTGGCGCAGGCCGGGATTGGACAGCGCGACGAAGCGCCGCGGGGTGACCCCGTTGGTCTTGTTCGAGAACCGCTCGGGCCACAGTTCGTAGAAGTCCTTGAGGACGCTGTCCTTGAGCAATTCGGAGTGCAACGCCGCCACCCCGTTGATCGCGTGGCTGCCGACGGTGGCCAGGTGCGCCATCCGGACGGACTTCGCGCCGTCCTCGCCGATCAGCGACATCCGGCGCACCCGGTCCTCGTCGCCGGGGAACTTCGCGCGCACCTCGTCGAGGAACCGGTTGTTGATCTCGTAGATGATCTCCAGATGCCGGGGCAGGCTCTCGCCGAACAGGTCCAGCGGCCACTTCTCCAGGGCCTCCGGCAGCAGGGTGTGGTTGGTGTAGCCGAAGGTGGCCACGGTGATGGCCCAGGCCTCGTTCCACTCCAGTCGGCGCTCGTCGACCAGGATGCGCATCAACTCGGCCACACCGATGGAGGGATGGGTATCGTTGAGCTGCAACGCAAAACGCGTCGGCAGATCGCGCAGGGAGGCATCGGCCAGATCGTCCATGATGTGCACGACGTGCTGCAGTGAACACGACACGAAGAAGAACTGCTGCAGCAGCCGCAGCCGCTTGCCGGCGTCGGGTTCGTCGTTGGGATAGAGCACCTTGGTGACGGTTTCCGCGCTCACCTCCTCCTCGACGGCCTTGTAGTAGTCGCCGGTGTTGAAGGCGTCCAGCGCGAACTCCTGCACCGCCCGGGCGCTCCACAGCGTCAGCACATTGCACGTCTTGACGCCGTACCCCTGGATCGGGGTGTCATAGGCCACACCCTTGACCACCCGGCCGGGCACCCAGCGGATGCGGGCCATCCCGGCGTCATCGTGGTAGTGCTCGGTGTGGCCCTCCCAGTTCACCAGGTAGCTCACATCCGGTTTGGCGATCTCCCACGGATTGCCGGCGTCGAGCCAGTTGTCGGTCTTCTCCACCTGCCAGCCGTCGTGCAGTTCCTGGTCGAAGATGCCGAACTCGTAGCGGATGCCGTAGCCGATGGCCGGCCGCTCCAGGGTGGCCAGCGAGTCCAGGTAACACGCCGCGAGCCGGCCCAGGCCGCCGTTGCCCAGGCCGGGTTCCTCCTCGCAGGCGAGCACCTCGTCGAGGTCCTGGCCGAGCTCGGCCAGCGCCGCGCGGGCCGCCTGCTCGATGCCCAGGTTGAGCAGGTTGGCGCCGAGCTGAGGTCCCATCAGGAACTCGGCGGACAGATAGCAGGTGACCTTGCTGCCCAGGTCGAGCGAGGTTTGGGTGGAGGCAACCCGGTTGTCCTGCATGCGGTCCCGCACCGCCAGTGCCAGCGCCCGGTAGTAGTGCTCGGGCCGCAGCGCGGCGGCCGGGCGGCCGATCGAGTACCGCACGTGGTCGATCATCGCCCGGCGCAGGGCGTCGGCGGACAGGCCGGTGCGGGCGCGTTCGGCGGTGGCGGGGTTGGCAACAAGATCGGTCATGGACAGAAGTCTGTCAGGGGTTCGTGCACATCGCGCGCGCAATGAGCGTCGGCCGGGTTAACGGATGTGAGACGCTGCCGAGATGTCCGGTGTACCCGAACTCGTCGACGTCCTGCCTCAGCACCGTTTCGACGAGGCGGCGCTGGTCCGGTATCTCCAGGTGCACGGCATCGAGGGCCCGCTGCAGATCCGCCAGTTTCAGGGTGGTCAGAGCAACCCCACCTTTCATCTACGAAGCGCCGCTGGGGAATTCGTGCTGCGCAAAAAGCCGCCGGGCACTTTGCTGCCGCGCGCGCACGATGTCGGCCGGGAATACCGGGTGATGTCGGCGCTGGCGGCCAGCGACGTCCCGGTGCCCCGGATGCGGGCCATGTGCACCGATGAGTCGGTCCTGGGCACGCCGTTCTTCGTGATGGAGCACGTGCCGGGCAGGGTCTTTCCCGACCGGGTGCTGCGCGACGGCACCCCCGCCGAGCGCGCGGCGGTGTACCGCGACCTGGCCCGGGTGCTGGCGCGTCTGCACACGGTGGACTGGCGGGCCGCCGGACTGTCGGATTTCGGTCGGCCGGACGGTTATCTGGCCCGTCAGGTGGCGCTGTGGACCAGGACCTGGGAGACCGTGAAGGTCGAAGACTGTGCGGATATGGACCGGCTGGCGGCGTGGCTGCCCGCCCACCTGCCCGACGGGGACGAGGCCTGTATCGCCCACGGTGATTACCGGTTGGGCAATGTGTTGTTGCACCCCACCGAACCGCGCATCGTCGCGGTGCTGGACTGGGAGCTGGCGACCATCGGTCACCCGCTGGCCGATCTCGGGTACGCCGCGATGACCTATCACCTGCCCGGTGCGGACGATCCGTTGATGGGCGTGGCGGGTGAGGACCTGGCGGGCACCGGGATACCGGACGAAGCGGCCTTCGTCGCCGAGTACTGCCGCCACGCCGGCCGCGACGTCCCCGATGATCTGCCCATCTTCGTGGTGTTCTCGATGTTCCGGCTGGCCTCGATCGTGGCCGGGGTGTGGCGGCGCGGGCTGGACGGCAACGCCTCCGACGCGCGGGCGGGCACCGATCTGTTCCGGGACCGCTACCGCGGCCTGGCCGAACGAGCCTGGGCTTTGGCTGGAGAGGCGCCCGGCGGCCTGTGAAATCATTCCGGCTGGTAGTAAAGTTCTGGCCTGATGAGAATCGGATTCTCCAGAAAGGATAGGCTCCTCTCATGGATGTTCGGCTGACCAGTGAACAGCAACAACTGCGGGACGCGGCCGCGAAACTGGCCGATGACCTCGGGCCCGGCGCGGTCGGCGAATTGGACGACGGTGAGCGGGTCGCGCGCCTGGAGAAGACGGTCGCGGCCACCGGGTGGCGATCGCTGCGCTCCGACGGCGCCTCCGGTGTCGAGGTCGCCCTGGTCGCCGAGGAATTCGGCCGCGGATTGGTCGACGTGCCGTTCCTCGGGCCGGTACTGGCCGACGACCTGGGGCACGGTGACGCCACGGTCGTCTTCGGGGCGATCGCCCCCGACGCGCGCGGGCTGCGCCGCGGCGTCTGGCTCGACGGTGACCGTGTCACCGCCGCCGACCTGGGAGAAGCGAGCCCCGGTGTCGACCTGACCCGATGGGCGGCACCGGTAGCCGGCGACCGCACCCCCGCGGATGCGCTCGACGAGGACAAGGCCCAGCGCGCCCACGCGCTGGCACTGGTGGTGACCGCCGCCGACATCCTGGGCGCCGCCCGCGGCGCATTCGACCTGGCCTGCGACTACGCCAAGATGCGTGAGCAGTACGGCAAGGCCATCGGTTCCTACCAGGCCGTGGCGCACCTGCTCGCCGAGAGCCTGGTGCTCATCGAGGGCTCGATCAGCATCCTGCGCTATGCCGCGTGGGCGGTCGACGAGGAGGAGCCCGGCGTCGCGGCCGAAGCCGCCCGCGTCGCGAAGGTGTACTGCGCGAAATCCGCGCACACCATCTGTGAGACGTCGATCCAGGTGCACGGCGGCATCGGCAACACCTGGGAGTGTGCGGCGCATGTCTACCTGCGCCGCGTCTTGGTGTCCACCGGTCTGTGGCCGGTGTCGTTGAAGGAGATCTCCGTTGGACTTTCGTGACTCCGACTCCGAACTGGCCTTCCGGCAGCGGCTGCGGGCCTGGCTCGCCGAGCAGGCGCCCAACTTCCCGAAGTCGACGCAGGAGTACTGGGCGCGGCAAGGGGAGTGGCACCAATCCCTGCACGCCGCAGGGTTTTTCGGTGCCACCTGGCCCAAGGAGTTCGGCGGCCTCGAGCTGCCCCCGGTCTATGACGTGATCGTCGACGAGGAACTGGCCCGCGCCGGAGCCCCGCCGCGGCCGAGTCTGGGGTACCTGGTGACCGGCCTGGGCCGGCACGCCAGCAAGGAACTGCAGCAACGGTTCCTGCCCGGCATGATCGACGGTACGCAGCGCTGGTGTCAGGGCTTCTCCGAACCCGGCGCCGGATCGGACCTGGCGTCGCTGACCACCACCGCCACCCTCGATGGCGACGAGTACGTGATCAACGGGCACAAGATCTGGACCAGTTACTCCGACGTCGCCGACTGGTGCCTGCTGCTGGCCCGCACCGACAAGGACGTCAAGCGCCACAAGGGTATTTCGGCGTTCCTGATCAACATGCACCAGCCCGGAATCGAACAGCGCCCGCTGAAGATGATCAACGGCGTGAGCAACGAATTCGGCCAGGTGCTCTTCGACGGCGCGCGGGTGCCCGCGAGCCAGATGGTCGGCAACCCGGGTGATGGCTGGGCACTGGCCATGACCGTGGTCGGCCACGAACGTGAGCCCTCCACCCTGGGGTATGCCGCACGTTATGAGAAGACCGTCAACCAACTGGCCCGCCGCGGCACGCCGAGTGACGAATTGGCCTGGGCCACCGTGCAAGTGCACGTCTTGCGCCAGCATGTGCGACGCCGGCTCTCCGAACAGCTGGACGGGATCTCGCACGGGCCGGAGGGATCGATCGACAAACTGCTGATGACCTGGGTCGAGCAGTCCGTTGGGCACGCCGTGCTCGCGCAGACCGGCACCACCGATACCGACCTGTTCAACACCTACCTCTACAGCCGCTCGCAGAGCGTCATGGGCGGCACCTCGCAGATCCAGAAGAACATCATCGCGGGCCGAATCCTCAGAATGGCGGTTTGACATGTACGACATGCCCACAGAGATCCAGGTCGAGGCCGACGGCCCGTTGCGCATCATCACGCTGAACCGGCCCGAGGAACTCAACGCCGTCAACGACGACCTGCATGTCGGGCTGGCGCGGATCTGGAATCGGCTCAGCCTGGACCCCGCCGCGCGGGTAGCGGTGATCACCGGTGCAGGAAAGGCGTTTTCGGCGGGCGGCGACTTCAACTACATCAAGGAACTCAGCGAGGACGTCGACCTGCGCACCAAGACCATCATCGACGGCCGCGAGATCGTGATGGGCATGGTGCGTTGCCGGATCCCGGTGATCGCCGCCGTCAACGGCCCCGCGGTGGGGCTGGGCTGCAGCGTGGTGGCGCTGTCGGACGTGGTGTACATGGGGGAGAAGGCGTTTCTCGCCGACCCGCACGTGCAGCTCGGGCTGGTGGCCGCCGACGGTGGGCCGCTGGTCTGGCCGATGCAGATGAGCATTCTGCAGGCCAAGGAATACGCGCTCACCGGGGCGCGCATCCCGGCACAGAAGGCGGTGGAGCTCGGACTGGCCAATCACGTGGTGGCCGATCCGCTCGCCGAGGCGGTGGCCGCCGCCAAGAAAATCCTCGAGCTGCCCCAGAAGGCGGTCGAATCGACCAAACGCATCCTCAACATGCAGCTGGAACGCCAGGTGCAGATCACCCTGGACTACGCCACCACCGCCGAGGAACTGACCTTCGGTACTCCCGAACTCAAGGCGAACGTGGCGCGGTTGCTGCAGAGCAGCAGGTAGTCAAACCGCCTTCAGATAGCGGCGGGTGATGATCCGCTGCGCCAGCCGGGTGAGCGGTCCGCCCAACTTGCTCCACCACGTGGCGTGCCGCGCGAACGCCGTCACCTCGGCGTACACCGCGCCGTCGGCGGGGTCGTAGCGCACGGCGAACAGTTCCTCGCCGGTTTCCGGATGTCCGGGCAGCGTGCCGTAGGCGAACCCCCGCCGATCGTCTTCCTCCAGCACGTACACCACCCGGCACGGTGCGCGCAGCGGCCACAAGCCCACGCTCACCTCCGCGCCGACGGTGGCGACGTCACCGTCGGCGTGGACCAGCACCCCGGCGCCGCGCTGCATCCCCCAGTGCAGGACAGCGTCGCCGGCCTCCTCGAACCGCGCCCGCCCGTGCCCGATGACCGCGCCGGCGTGCACGTGCTG
Organism: Mycobacterium adipatum; assembly: GCF_001644575.1. Taxonomy (NCBI): domain Bacteria; kingdom Bacillati; phylum Actinomycetota; class Actinomycetes; order Mycobacteriales; family Mycobacteriaceae; genus Mycobacterium; species Mycobacterium adipatum. The sequence goes on along the minus strand of NZ_CP015596.1, from coordinate 3,869,835 downwards.
ATAACCGCGGGGCAGTGGCCCCCGGGTGGCGCCCACTTCGGGATAGGTCAGATCCACACCAGCCACTATCGCACCCGTGCAATAACGTGACGGTGTGACGACCGGTGCAGCGCATACAGGGGGCGGATTCAATCCGCCCGAGCCCACCGACCGCGGCGGGCCCGACTACGGACGATTCATCGAGGCGGTGCGCACCCTGCAGGACCACGCCCGGGCCGCCGACGCACCCGATGAGGTCATCACCGAGGCCGCCGCGCTGATCGAGAAGGTGTCCGCGCTGCTGGCGCCCTACGAAGCCGACGAATGGCATTCGCCGTCGGGGCGGCGGATGGACCTGCCCAACCGCGGCAACATCATGTCGGTCCCGGTGGACCTGCACGTCACCGAGGACGGGCGGATCGGCGGCACTGCGCAGTTCCGCCGCTATCACCTGGGCCGCAACGGCGCCGTGCACGGCGGAGTGCTCGGGCTGCTGTTCGACTCGCTGCTCGGCTTCACCGCCGCCAAGCTGACCAAGAGCGCGTACCAGCGCACCGCGCACCTGGGCATCGACTACCGCAAGATCGTGCCGATCGGCAAGCAACTGCAGGTGGACGCCGGAATCGATCGCATCGACGGACGCAAGATCTTCGTCAGCGGGCGGGTGCTCGACGATGGCGTGGTGCTGACCGAGGGTGACGCACTGTTCGTCCGGCTCAAGCCGGGGCAGCCATGATGTCGGGCGACCGCAAGCGCGCGTGGGCCCGCTGGCGGGACAAGATCCGCGACCGTCCCGTCGCGGACCTGACCTACCGGATCGTCGTCGGTGTCATCGGCACGCTGGTGCTGGTGGTCGGGATCATCGCCATCCCGTACCCGGGGCCGGGCTGGGCCATCGTCTTCCTGGGCCTGGGCATCCTGGCCACCGAGTTCCGGGCCGCGCAGGTCGTGTTGGCGCACGCGCGGGCCCGCTACGACGCGGCGATGGCCTGGTTCGCCCGCCAGCACATCGCGGTCAAGGCGCTCAGCGCGCTGTTCACCGCCGCCTTCGTGGTCATCACCCTGTGGCTGTTCGGGGCGGTCGGTCTGGTCGCCGGCTGGGCGGGCATCGATTGGGCCTGGCTGAAGAGCCCGATCGGCATCGGGTCCTAGCTTTCGCGCGGCGGTACCCCCGATAGCATGGTCGCGATCACGGAAGCTCGTCCGCACCGTCTCGTCGTTTAGGAGATCCACCGATGACCGCCGCCGCCAGTTCCGCCCCCGCAGCCCTGCTCCGGGTCGCTGCCGGGACCACCGCAGGGGCGGCGGTGCGCGAGGCGGGACTGCCCGAGCGCGGCGCACCCGATGCCATCGTCGTGGTGCGCGACGCCGAGGGCCGGCTGCGCGACCTGAACTGGGTCCCCGACATCGACGTGGACGTCGAGGCCGTCGCCGCCGACACCGAGGACGGCCGCAGCGTCATCCGGCATTCCTGCGCGCATGTGCTCGCCCAGGCGGTGCAGGACCTGTTCCCACAGGCAAAGCTCGGTATCGGCCCGCCGATCACCGACGGGTTCTACTACGACTTCGACGTCGCCGAGCCGTTCACGCCCGAAGACCTGGCCAAGCTCGAAAAGCGGATGGCCAAGATCGTCAAGGACGGCCAGCTGTTCTCCCGGCGTGTCTATGAGTCCAAAGAGCAAGCCCGCGAGGAACTTTCCGGCGAGCCGTTCAAGCTGGAACTGGTCGACGACAAGTCCGGGGACCCCGATGTCATGGAGGTCGGCGGGGACGAGCTGACCGCCTACGACAACCTCAATCCGCGCACCAAGGAGCGCATCTGGGGCGACCTGTGCCGCGGCCCGCACATTCCGACCACCCGGTTCATCCCGGCGTTCAAGCTGACCCGCAGCAGTGCCGCATACTGGCGCGGCAACCAGAACAACGCCAGCCTGCAACGGGTGTACGGCACCGCGTGGGAGTCGCAGGAGGCCCTGGACCGCCACCTCGAATTGATCGAGGAGGCCCAGCGCCGCGATCACCGCAAGCTCGGGGTCGAACTGGACCTGTTCAGCTTCCCCGACGAGCTGGGGTCCGGTCTGCCGGTGTTCCACCCCAAGGGCGGGATCGTGCGCAAGGAGCTGGAGGACTACTCCCGGCGCAAGCACGAACAGGCCGGCTACCAGTTCGTCAACACCCCGCACATCACCAAGGAGAACCTCTACATCACCTCGGGCCACCTGGAGTGGTACGCGGACGGCATGTTCCCGCCCATGCACATCGACGCCGAATTCGACGAGCACGGCGAGGTGCGCAAACCCGGCCAGGACTACTACCTGAAGCCGATGAACTGCCCCATGCACCACCTGATCTACCGGTCCCGCGGACGGTCTTACCGCGAACTTCCGTTGCGGCTCTTCGAATTCGGTTCGGTGTACCGCTACGAGAAGTCCGGGGTGGTACACGGTCTGACCCGGGTGCGCGGGATGACCCAGGACGACGCGCACATCTACACCACCCGCGAGCAGATGCGCGAGGAACTCACCTCGCTGCTGGGTTTCGTGCTCGACCTGCTGTCGGACTACGGGCTCGACGACTTCTACCTGGAGCTCTCCACCCGGGATCCGGAGAAGTCGGTGGGCTCCGACGATATGTGGGAGGAGGCCACCACCACGCTGCGTGAGGTGGCCGAGGCCTCCGGACTGGCGCTGGTGCCGGATCCGGGCGGGGCGGCCTTCTACGGGCCGAAGATCTCGGTGCAGGTGAAGGATGCGCTGGGCCGCAACTGGCAGATGTCGACGATCCAGCTCGACTTCAACATGCCCGATCGGTTCGAACTGGAGTACACCGCCGCCGACGGGTCGCGTCAGCGTCCCGTGTTGATCCACCGCGCGCTGTTCGGTTCCATCGAGCGTTTCTTCGGGGTGCTCACCGAGCACTATGCCGGCGCGTTCCCGGCCTGGCTGGCGCCGGTCCAGGTGGTCGGGGTCCCGGTGGCCGATGCGCATGTGCCTTATCTGGAAGATGTTGCCGCACAATTGCGCTCGCGCGGCGTGCGGGTGGAGGTGGACTCCAGCGACGACCGGATGGCCAAGAAGATCGTCAATCACACCAACCAGCGGGTGCCCTTCATGCTGCTTGCCGGGGACAAGGACATCGAAGCGGGCGCGGTGTCCTTCCGGTTCGGGGATCGCACCCAGGTCAACGGTGTCGGCCGCGATGCGGCCGTGGACGCGATCGTGGACTGGATCGCCCGGCGTGAGAACGCCACCCCCAACGCCGAGCTGTTCGGGGTGGATCCGTGAGCGACAGCGGCGGCGAGGGCATCGTCGACATCGGGGTGGGTGAACCGGACCACCTGCAACGGTTGTGGACGCCGCACCGGATGAGCTACATCGCCGAGTCGCCGATGAAGAAGGGTGCGGGTTCGGCGCAGTCCAAGGAGCCGTTCACCGACATCCCGGCGATGTCGGATGAGGACGGCCTGATGGTGGCGCGCGGCGAGCGCGTCTACGCGGTGCTCAACCTCTACCCCTACAACCCCGGCCACCTGATGGTGGTGCCCTATCGGCGGGTGTCCGAGCTCGAAGACCTCACCGTGGACGAGTCCGCCGAGTTGATGTCCTTCACCCAGAAGGCGATTCGGGTGATCAAGGGCGTCTCCCGGCCGCACGGTTTCAACGTCGGTCTCAACCTGGGCACCTCGGCCGGTGGTTCGCTGGCCGAGCACCTGCACATGCACGTGGTCCCGCGCTGGGGCGGGGACGCCAACTTCATCACCATCATCGGCGGGTCCAAGGTCATCCCGCAGCTGCTCGGTGAGACCCGGCGGCTGCTGGCCACCGAATGGCACCGGCTGGACGCTGCCGCGACGGGGAATTCCGAGCCCGGGGCGAGCGGAGCGACGGGGAACTCCGACCAGTGAGCAACTTCTACCTGATGACGCGGGCGGCGTACACCAAGCTGTCCCGTCCGATCGCCAGGGCGGCGCTGCGCACCGGTCTGACCCCGGACAGCATCACCATCCTCGGGACGGCGGGTTCGGTGGTCGCCGCGCTCACCCTGTTCCCGATCGGCCAGCTGTGGTGGGGCGCGGTGGCCGTCTGGTTCTTCGTGCTGGCTGACATGCTCGACGGTGCGATGGCCCGCGAACGCGGTGGCGGCACCCGGTTCGGCGCGGTGCTCGACGCCACCTGTGACCGCATCGGTGACGGCGCGATCTTCTGCGGGCTGGCCTGGTGGGCCGCGTTCGGCCTGCACAACGCCGCACTGGTGGTCGCGATCCTGATCTGCCTGGTGACCTCGCAGGTCATCTCGTATATCAAGGCGCGCGCGGAGGCCAGTGGACTGCGCGGCGACGGCGGCCTCATCGAACGGCCCGAACGCCTGGTGATCGCGCTGACCGGGGCCGGACTGTCCGGGTTGTTCGGGTGGGCGCCCCTGCTGGACATCGCCATGTGGCTGCTGGCCGTGGCCAGCCTGGTCACCCTCGCGCAGCGGCTGCACGCCGTGCGCACCTCGCCGGGCGCGATGGACCGGATGCCGTCGGCACCCGTGGCGCCCGCGCCCGACGGGGACGCCGAGTGAGCACGCCGACCTCGGGGCTGCCCAGATTCGGTGGCCTGCGGGTGCCGCTGGGCGGGCACCTCTCCGATCTCGGATATGCGACGGGCTGGCGGATGGTGCGGGCCATGCCGGAGTTCGCCGCCCGCAACATGTTCGACGCCGGCGCGCTGTACGCGGCGCGCGGCGGGGGACCCGAGCAGCTGCGCAAGAACCTGGGCCGGGTGCTCGGCGTGCCCGCCGGACAGGTGCCGGGCAGCCTGGTCCGCGCGTCGCTGGCCTCTTATGCGCGGTACTGGCGCGAGGCGTTCCGGCTGCCCTCGATGGACCACACCGCGGTCGCCGCCAGCGTGCAGGAGCGAGTCGAGGGCGACCACCACGTCGGGGAGGCCCTGGCGGCCGGTCACGGCGCGGTCCTCGCGCTGCCGCACAGCGGCAACTGGGATATCGCCGGGGTGTGGCTGACGCACACCTACGGGCAGTTCGCCACCGTCGCCGAACGGCTCAAGCCGGAGTCGCTGTACAACCGATTCGTCGCCTACCGCGAGAGCCTCGGATTCGAGGTACTGCCGCTGACCGGGGGAGCCCGGCCACCCTCGGAGATCCTCGTCGAACGCCTCGACGACAACGGCCTGGTCTGTTTGATGTCCGACCGAGATCTGACCCGCTCGGGCGTTCCGGTCGACTTCTTCGGTGAGCAGACCCGATTGCCGTCCGGGCCGGCGAAGCTGGCGCTGCAGACCGGGGCCGCGCTGCTGCCCGCGCACACCTGGTTCGACGGCGACGGCTGGGGCCTGCGTATCCATGCCCCGCTGGACACCTCCTGCGGCGATATCGGGCGTATCACCCAGACATTGGCCGACCACTTCGCCGCCGGTATCGCCGAATTCCCCGCGGATTGGCACATGCTGCAACCGCAGTGGGTGGCCGACCTCTCTGACGAGCGCCGCGCCCGGCTCGGCGGAAACTAGGAACGGCCGATGCGCATCGGGATGGTGTGCCCGTACTCGTTCGATGTGCACGGCGGGGTGCAGGCCCACGTGCTGCAGCTGGCCGAGGTCTTTCTGGCAAGCGGGCATTTCGTCAGTGTGCTGGCTCCCGCATCGGACGACGCCCGCACCCGGCTGCCCGATTTCGTGGTGTCCGGCGGCCGGGCCGTCCCCATTCCGTACAACGGATCGGTCGCACGCCTGCGGTTCGGCCCGGCCACCCACCGCAAGGTCAAGAAGTGGCTCGTCGAGGGCGATTTCGATGTGCTGCATCTGCATGAGCCGAACGCGCCGAGCGTCTCCATGCTGGCGTTGATGATCGCCGAGGGGCCGATCGTCGCCACGTTTCACACCTCGACCACGAAATCGTTGACGCTGAGCGTGTTCCAGGGCATGCTGCGCCCGCTCAACGAGAAGATCGTCGGCCGCATCGCGGTGTCGGACCTGGCGCGGCGCTGGCAGATGGAGGCCCTGGGCTCCGACGCGGTCGAGATCCCCAACGGGGTGCCGGTCGCGGAGTTCGCTTCGGCGCCGATGTTGGACGGCTATCCGCGGCCCGGGCGTTCGGTGCTGTTCCTCGGCCGGTTCGACGAGCCGCGCAAGGGGATGTCGGTGTTGCTGGGCGCGTTGCCGCGGCTGGTCGCCGAATTCCCCGACGTCGAGGTGCTGGTGGTGGGCCGCGGCGACGAGCAGGAACTGGCCAACGAGGCCGGCGACTGTGCGGCGAACCTGCGGTTCCTCGGCGCGGTCGACGATGCCACCAAGGCCTCGGCGCTACGCAGCGTCGATCTCTACTGCGCACCCAACACCGGCGGGGAGAGCTTCGGCATCGTGCTGGTGGAGGCGATGGCCGCCGGCACCGCGGTGGTGGCCAGCGACCTCGACGCCTTCCGGCGGGTGCTCGACAACGGTGCAGCCGGTCGGCTCGTGCCCGTCGACGACCCGGATGCGTTGGCCACCAGTCTGATCGAGTTGCTCGGCGATGACCAGGCCCGCAAGCGCTACGTGGCCGCGGGGGCGCGGGCCGTGCAGCGCTACGACTGGTCGGTGGTGGCCGGCGAGATCATGCGGGTGTACGAGACGGTCAGCGGTGTCGGCGCCAAGGTGGCGGTGGCCGGTTCATGACGGTTCTCTTGATCGTGCTCGCGGTGCTGCTCGGGGTGGTGCTGCTGCTGCTCGGCAGCTGGGCCTACCTCACCGCCAACCGGCTGGACCGCCTGCACGTGCGCTATGACCTGTCCTGGCAGGCGTTGGATGGACTGTTGGCCCGTCGCGCGGTGGTCGCGCGTGCCGTCGCCGTGGACGCCTACGGCCGGGCGCCGGAGGGCAAGCGGTTGGCCGCCCTCGCCGATGCCGCCGAACGCGCGCCCCGGGCCATGCGTGAGGCCGCGGAGAACGAACTGTCGGCCGCGCTGGGAAGCGTCGATCCGCTGTCGCTGCCGGTGGCGCTGGTCGCCGAGCTCGCCGATGCGGAGGCCCGGGTGCTGCTGGCCCGCCGGTTCCACAACGACGCCGTGCGCGACACCCTGGCGCTGCGGGAACGCCCGCTGGTGCGGCTGCTGCACCTGGGCGGCACCGCGGCGCTGCCCACCTATTTCGAGATCGCGGAACGGGCCGGACCGGCGGCGCGGGATCCCGGGCAGTTCACCCGTCGCGTCTCGGCGCGGGTCATCCTGCTCGACGAGGCCGGCAAGGTGCTGCTGTTCTGCGGTTCGGACCCGGCCCGTGGTGGTGCCGACGCACCGCGCTGGTGGTTCACCGTCGGCGGGGCGGTCGAGCCGGGCGAGGATCTCGTCGAGACCGCGGTCCGCGAACTGGCCGAGGAGACGGGTTTGGCGCTGTCGCCGGCCGAGTTGGTGGGTCCGGTGTGGCGGCGGGAGGCCGTCATCGACTTCAACGGCTCGGTGATGCACAGCGAGGAGCTGTTCTTCGTGCACCGCACGGCGCACTTCGAACCTGCTACCACGGGGCACACCGACCTGGAGCGGCGCTACCTGCACGGTCATCTCTGGTGCGATGAGACAATGATCGACGAGCTGGTCGCCAAGGGGCAAACCGTGTATCCGCTGCAGCTCGGCGAACTGCTGGCGCGGGCCGGCGAGCTTGCCGACGTGCGGGGCGCCGGGCCTGGTACGCAGCCCCAGCTGATTCGCTGAGACTGCGGATCCAATTGATTTGGCACCACCCCTAGACTGAATCAGTAGCGAAGTGAAGGAGACACTGATGGAAACCGCACCTGGTTCCGGTAGTCAGACCGGTACCGCGCGGGTCAAGCGCGGGATGGCCGAAATGCTCAAGGGCGGCGTCATCATGGACGTCGTCACCCCCGAGCAGGCGCGCATCGCCGAGGCCGCGGGTGCGGTGGCGGTGATGGCGCTGGAGCGCGTACCCGCCGACATCCGTGCCCAGGGCGGTGTCTCGCGGATGAGCGATCCGGACATGATCGAAGGCATCATCGCCGCGGTCACCATCCCGGTGATGGCCAAGGTGCGCATCGGGCATTTCGTGGAGGCGCAGATCCTGCAGAGCCTCGGGGTCGACTACATCGACGAATCCGAGGTGCTCACCCCGGCCGACTACACCAACCACATCGACAAGTGGAAGTTCACCGTGCCCTTCGTGTGCGGGGCCACCAACCTCGGCGAGGCGCTGCGCCGGATCACCGAAGGTGCGGCGATGATCCGCTCCAAGGGTGAGGCCGGCACCGGCGACGTCTCCAACGCGACCACGCACATGCGGTCCATCGGCGGCGAGATCCGCCGGCTGGGTTCGCTGTCCGAGGACGAATTGTTCGTGGCGGCCAAGGAGCTGCAGGCCCCCTATGAGCTGGTGGCCGAGGTGGCTCGGGCCGGCAAGCTGCCGGTGACCATGTTCACCGCCGGCGGTATCGCCACCCCCGCCGATGCGGCGATGATGATGCAGCTCGGCGCCGAGGGCGTGTTCGTCGGCTCGGGCATCTTCAAGTCCGGTGACCCGGCGGCCCGGGCCGCGGCGATCGTGAAGGCCACCACCTTCTACGACGATCCCGACGTGTTGGCCAAGGTGTCGCGCGGGCTCGGCGAGGCCATGGTCGGCATCAACGTGGAGGACATTGCGCAGCCCCACCGGCTCGCCGAACGAGGCTGGTAGTCGCCGCAGATGTCCATCGAAGAAATCCTCGACCTCGAGCAACTCGAAGTCGACATCTATCGCGGCGGCGTGTTCAGCCCGGAGTCCGGGTTCCTGCAACGCACCTTCGGCGGTCACGTCGCCGGTCAATCACTGGTGTCGGCGGTGCGCACGGTGGACCCGAAGTTCCAGGTCCACTCGCTGCACGGTTATTTCCTGCGGCCCGGGGACGCCCGCTCGCCGTCGGTGTACCTGGTGGAACGCATCCGCGACGGCGGGTCGTTTGCCACCCGCCGGGTCAGCGCCGTGCAGCACGGCCAGACGATCTTCAGCATGTCGGCCTCGTTCCAGACCGACCAGAGCGGTATCGAACACCAGGACGCCATGCCGTCGGCTCCCGGACCCGACGACATCCCCGGCTTCATGACCAACTCGAGGGTGTTCGACGATGCCAGCTTCCGGCAGTTCGACGAGTGGGACGTGCGCATCGTTCCCCGCGACCAGGTGAACAAGTTGCCGGGCAAGGCTTCTCAGCAACAGGTGTGGTTCCGCCACCGTGATCCGCTGCCCGATGATCCGGTGCTGCACATCTGCGCGCTGGCCTACCTGAGCGACCTGACCCTGCTGGGTTCGGCGCAGGTGAATCATCCCGAGGAGCGCAAGCACCTGATGATCGCGTCGTTGGATCACGCGATGTGGTTCATGCGGCCATTCCGCGCCGACGAATGGCTGCTCTATGACCAGTCCTCACCGTCGGCGTGCGGCGGCCGGGCGCTGACCCAGGGCAAGTTGTTCAACCAGTACGGCGAAATGGTCGCCGCCGTGATGCAGGAGGGTCTGACCCGCTATCAGCGCGGCTTCACCCCGCCCGCCCGGTGAGTGTGCGGGTAGGGGTGCTCGCCCTGCAGGGGGACACCCGCGAACATCTGGCGGCGCTGACCGAGGCCGGCGCCGAGGCCGTCACGGTACGCCGGCTGACCGAGCTGCAATCCGTCGACGCACTTGTCATCCCCGGCGGCGAATCGACCGCGATGAGCCATCTGCTGGGTGAGTTCGAACTGCTGGAGCCGCTGCGCGGACTGTTGCGTGACGGGTTGCCGGCCTATGGGTCCTGCGCGGGGATGATCCTGCTGGCCAGCGAGATCTTGGACGCCGGGGTACCCGGACGCGCGGCGCTACCGCTCGGCGGCATCGATATGACGGTGCGGCGCAACGCTTTCGGGCGTCAGGTTGACTCTTTCGAAGAGGATCTGACGTTCACCGGCCTCGACACTCCGGTGCACGCGGTGTTCATCCGGGCCCCCTGGGTGGAACGGGTCGGACCGGCGGTGCAGGTGTTGGCCACCGCGGGCGGTCATCCCGTCGCGGTCAGGCAGGGCCAGGTGCTGGCCACCTCGTTTCACCCCGAGATGACCGGCGACCGGCGGGTGCACGCGCTGTTCGTGGATATGGTGACCGGCCGTTAATCCGGGGCGATCGCGGCGATCAGGCTGTCGCTGAGCTCCTCGGCGGTGGTGTGCCATTTGTCGTTGCTGAGCAGACCACTGGATTCCAGGCCCGCGGCACCGTGCGCACCGGTCAGCAGCAGGGCGGAGCAGCGCTGCGCGGACTGTGCGCCGACGATCATGGCGACGATGGCGGTGAATTCGTCGCACATGCGTTGTGCGGCACGGGCTACCGCGGTCGGGTCTCCCGCCGGTGCGCTGAACATCAGTTGATACAGGTGCGGCTGCTGCCTGCTGATCTCGATGACGCTCAGTAGCGCCGCGCGCAGTTTGTCGGCGGGCAGAAGTTGCGTGTCGGCCACTAGGGCGGACATGCGATCACCGATGCGCTCCCAGCCCTCGGCGGCAACCGCCGTCAGCAGGGCGTCCTTGTTGGCGAAGTGGCGGTAGGGCGCGCCTCGGCTCAGGCCGGTCCGCGCGCCGACCTCGCGCAGCGTCACGGCGTCGGGACCTCCGCTGTCGAGTAGCTCCGCGGCATCGTCGAGCAGGGCGCGGCGCGTCGCGGCGGCCGATTCAACGCGGGTCACCATGGGCGCCATCTTAGTTGACAGTGTCATCTGGAAGCGTAGTCTCATCGAGATGACATTGTCATCTGAAATCTCAGAGTTGGTGGTCGTCACGGGTGCGTCCGCGGGAATCGGCGCCGCCACCGCACGCGCGCTGGCCGAGCGTGGGTTCCATGTGCTCGCCGGTGTCCGGCGCGACCGGGACGCCTTGGCGATCCGTGGGCCCGGTGTGGAGCCACTGATACTCGACATCACCGAACCGGACCACATCCGGGCGCTGGCCGAACGGGTGGCCGCCGACCCGCGGCGCCGCCGGTTGCGGGCGGTGGTGAACAACGCCGCCGTCCAGGCCAATGTGCCGATAGAGGTGTTCCCGATCGACGAGTGGCGCCGGATGTTCGAGGTCAACCTGTTCGGTCAGGTCGCCGTCATCCAGGCGTTGCTGCCTGCATTGATACCGGCCAAGGGTCGAGTGGTCAATATCAGCTCGGTGGGCGGCAGGGTCGCGATGGCCAGCTATGGACCTTATGCCGCAACGAAATTCGCGCTCGAAGCCGTCAGTGATGCGCTGCGGCGCGAGCAGGCTGCGTGTGGTGTCGGGGTGGTGGTGATCGAACCGGGCGCCGTACGCACGGAGATGCTCGAGCGGGCGATCGCCGCGGCCGGTGAGCTGGTGTCGACCATGACGTCCGAGCAGAGTGTCCGCTACGGCGCCCTGGTGCACGCGGTGAACAACCAGGCCGCATCGTCCACCGAATCGGGTGTGCCTGCCGACGCCGCAGCCAAGGTCATCGTCAAGGCGGTGACGGCACGCAGACCCCGTACGCGTTACCCGGTCGGGCGCGAAGCCGCCTTGATCCGCTGGTTGCCGTTGCTGCCCGACCGTACACTCGACCGCGTTCTCGCCACCGCGCTGCGGTCGCACTATCCTGCGGGGGACAGGGATACGTCAAATTTGCTCTGTTACAAGTAATTTCAGCGGATCGGCAGGCCGGTGATCGCGCGGCTCATCACCAGGCGCTGGATCTCGCTGGTGCCTTCGAAGATCGTGAAGATCTTCGCGTCGCGGTGCATCCGCTCGACGGGGTAGTCGCGGGTGTAACCGTTGCCGCCGAGGATCTGGATGGCCTCGTCGGTGACATAGACCGCGGTCTCGCTGGCCACCAGTTTGGCCATCGACCCCTCGGCGTTCTCGAACTGCTTGCCGTTGCGGGCCATCCAGCCGGCCCGGTACACCAGCAGCCGGGCCGCGTCGATGCGCGCTTTCATATCGGCGAGCTTGAACGCGACACCTTGGAAATCGCCGATCTTGCGGCCGAACTGCTCCCGCTCGCAGGCGTAATCGAGGGCGTACTCGTAGGCGGCGCGGGCCACCCCGACGGCCATCGCGCCGACGGTGGGGCGGGTCCGCTCGAAGGTCGCCATCGCGGCCTGGCCGGCGGCCTTCTTGCCTTCGCGCACCTTGGCGATCTTCGCGTCGAACTTCTCCTTGCCGCCGACGATCAGGTGGCCGGGGATGCGGACATCGTCGAGCACGACCTCGGCGGTGTGCGACGCGCGGATCCCGTGCTTGAGGAACTTCTGGCCCTGGCTCAGGCCCTTGGTGCCCGGCGGGATGATGAAGGAGGCCTGGCCGCGGGTGCCGAGCTCGGGGTGCACGGATGCCACGACGACGTGGACGTTGGCGATGCCGCCGTTGGTGGCCCAGGTCTTGGTGCCGTTGAGCACCCATTCGTCGGTGGCCTCGTCGTAGCGGGCCCGGGTCAGGATCGAGCCCACATCGGAACCGGCGTTGGGCTCGGAGGCGCAGAATGCGGCGACCTCGGGCTTGTCGACGGTACCGAACATCTGCGGCAGGAACTCGCCGATCTGCTCGGGGGTGCCGGATCCGGCGACGGAGGCGGCCGCCAGTCCGGTGCCCAGGATGGACAGCGCGATACCGGCATCGCCCCAGAACAGTTCCTCGAAGACGACGATCATGCCGAGTCCGGTGGGTTCCGCGGACTGTTCGGCGAACATCTCCAGGGAGTAGAGACCGATCTTGGCCGCCTCGGCGATGATCGGCCAGGGGGTCTCCTCGCGCTCGTCCCACTCGGCTGCGGCGGGACGGACGACGTCGGCAGCGAACTCGTGCACCCACTTCTGCACGTCCAGCAGGTCCGAGGGCAACTCCAGGGAGAAGGTCATGGCGGTTACCTTACTTTGGAGTAAGTTCCTCCGGCAGTGAGTGTGGCTGAGTTAACACGGGGGAGCGACACTGGTGCGCTGACCGACTACCCGGCGAGCACCGGCAGCAGCAGGCGCGAGGACGAACGCACCGTGTTGCGGCTGCTGGTCCCCACCGATGCGTGCCGAAAGTTCATGATCGCCGGTGTCTGCGGATTCTGGTCGTCGCCGGCGATCACCAGCCGGATGCGATTTCCGGCAGCGAATCGCCGCGCGTTGGGCACCAGCGGGATTCGGTATTCGACATCCACACCGATGGGCACCGCAACCGGTGTTCGGCAGGGGAGTACGGGAGCGCCGGGTGCACTGGCCACTTCGTCGACCGTCCGCAGCCCGGCCCGCAGCCAGCCCGCGGTCACATCGGTGACCTGTCCGTCGGGGGCCACGTCCTGGAGGGTGAGGATCCACGCCGTGTCGGCCGCGGTGGCCGAGGCGATCATCCGCAGCTCGATCTCGCCGACCATGTCCAGGTCGTCCGGCAGCGGGTTCGATGTCCACGTCAGACTCGCCGGCGGGTCGATCGCGCCGGCCTTGACCCGGCCGGTACCAGCGCCCAATGTCATGAATTCACGTGCGCCACTGTCGCCCTCATCGGTGTCGAGCACGCCGTCGGCGCGCAGCGCGAACGCGTGATGCGCAGCCGCCGGCGGCCAGGACGGGGCGGCGTGCCAGCCGGGCGCGCCGGGCAGGGCGTAACGAACGGGATCACCGTCGAGGATTCCGGTGTCGCGGCCCTTGAGCCAATGGTCGTACCAGGCCAGGGCCTCTTCGTGCAGGCTCTCCCATGGCCAGGTCAGCCCGAACCTGTCCAGCATCCCCATCCGCACGTTGGGGTTGTCCGCCAGCGCCTTCCATGCGATGAACGTCGATGGCAGGTGCAGCGGCACGTTCTCCCAGTCACATCCGAGATAGACCGGGATCTCGATGTTCTTCAGCAGCGGTGTGAGATCGCGTTCGTCCCACCACTCGTCACGCACGGGATGGTTGACGAACACGTCGAGCCACAGCTGGTCCCACGGGTGCGGATCGTGGGGCAGCTTGAGTAGCTGGTGCATCATCGTCACCGCCGCCTCACCGTTCATGGTGCCGAACTTGCGGTGCAGTGGACCCGTATTGAGCACCTTGCGGGCGAGCTTCATCGGCACACTGCGCCAGAACTCGTCGCTGCGTGACGCGGTCAGTCCCATCATGGAGAGGAAAGGCGTGATGAACGCCGAGCTGACCAGCCCGTGATGTGACGAGGCCTCGAACAGGTCCGCGGTGACCGCCAGCGGGAAGATCGCCTTCAGGTGCGGGGGCCGCTCGACGGCCGCCTCCAGTTGGGTCATCGCGAAATAGCTGATGCCGATCATCCCGACATTGCCGTCACGCCATGGCTGCGCGGCCGTCCATTCGACCAGATCGTGCATATCGCGGCGCTCGTCGCCATCGAAGAAGCCGAATTCGCCTCCGGAGCCGCCGGTTCCGCGGACGTTGGCAATGACGTGGACGTAGCCGCGTGACACCCAGAACTCGGTGTTGCCGGCCTCGATGAACCCCATCGGTGCGCCGAGATCCTGGATCTGGCGAGGGTAGGGCGATGCCGCGACGAGCGCCGGGAAGCGGCCACGGGCATCGGGCCGGTGCACGTCGGCGACCAGCGAGATCCCGTCGCGCATCGGCACCGCCATATTGACGTCGTGTCGGACGGTGTGCTCCGGCGAGCTGAGGTTGCGAAAGGCGCGGCCGGTGGTCTGGGGGCCGTTCAAGGTCATGAGTCTCACGCTACGTTGAAACTAGTCTCAACGCAACGTGAAACTTCTGCTAGGGTTCCGGACATGCCGAAGAAGCCGCCCCCCGGGCCGCGGGATGAGCGCGGGGTGTTGTCGGCGCGCATCCTGGCCGCCGCCCGGGAAGAGTTCGCCCAGCACGGCTGGGCGGGCACCACCCTGCGTGCGATCGCCCGGGGCGCCGATGTGGACCCGGCGCTCATCTATCACTACTTCGGATCCAAGGAGGGATTGCTCGACGCCGCCACCACGCCCCCGGCCCGCTGGCTGGACTCCGTCGCCGCCACCTGGACCACGCCCCCGGAGCACCTGGGCGTGGCGCTGTTGCGGCTGATGCTGGGCGCCTGGGCCGATGCGGAGATCGGGCCGGTGCTGCGGGCCATCCTGCTGACCGCCGCCCACGAGGAATCGACGCGGGAGAAACTGCGACGGGTGGTGGAGGGGAGCCTGATGGGCGCCTCGCGAGTGGGCGCCGACGAACAGGACCGGCGGGTCCGTAGCGGTCTGATCTCCTCGCAGATCATGGGGCTGGCCATGATGCGGTACGTCTGGCGGGTCGAACCGGTGGCCTCGATGAGCGAGGACGATCTGGTCGCCGCCATGGCGCCCAATCTGCAGCGCTATGTTGACGCGGACTTGTTCTGACCGATCACCGGTGCCCGTAGACTGTGCAGTCGACGTTTCACCAGAAAGAGGGCGTACCTGCATGAGCGGCCATTCCAAGTGGGCCACCACCAAGCACAAGAAGGCCGTCGTCGACGCCAAGCGCGGCAAGATGTTCGCCAAGTTGATCAAGAACATCGAGGTAGCGGCGCGCACCGGCGGTGGCGATCCGGCGGGCAACCCGACGCTCTATGACGCCATCCAGAAGGCCAAGAAGTCCTCGGTGCCCAACGACAACATCGAGCGGGCCCGCAAGCGTGGTGGCGGTGAAGAGGCCGGCGGTGCCGACTGGCAGAACATCACCTACGAGGGCTACGGACCCAATGGTGTTGCGGTGCTCATCGAATGCCTCACCGACAACCGCAACCGCGCCGCCGGCGAGGTGCGCGTCGCGATGACCCGCAACGGCGGCAACATGGCCGACCCGGGGTCGGTCTCCTACCTGTTCTCCCGCAAGGGTGTGGTCACGCTCGACAAGAACGGCCTCACCGAGGACGACGTGCTCGGCGCCGTGCTGGAGGCCGGCGCGGAGGAGATCAACGACCTCGGCGAGGGCTTCGAGATCATCTGCGAGCCCACCGATCTGGTGGCGGTGCGCACCGCGCTGCAGGACGCCGGTATCGACTACGACTCGGCCGAATCCGGCTTCCAGCCCTCGGTGAGTGTGCAGGTGGACCTCGACGGAGCCCGCAAGGTGCTCAAGCTCATCGATGCGCTGGAGGACAGCGACGATGTGCAGGACGTCTACACCAATATCGACATTCCGGACGACGTCGCGGCACAGCTCGACGAGGACTGACCCGGCCGCTGTCACCACTCGCCTGAAGCCATGCCGCACGGCAAGATATCGCGGGTGGCAGTCGTGACGGACCCCAACGGGCGGCAGTGGTCGGTGCATCGCCGGTGGTGGCCGTTCGGCGATATCGTCGATCTGGCCTTCGACGGACTGTTCGGCCTCGTGCTCGCGACGCCATTCCTGCTGCTGTGGCCGTTCTGGCTGCTCGGTAAGGCGGTCGGGGTGCGGTGGCGGATCGTCGTCGAGCGCGACGGCGCCGAGATCGAGTCGCACCTGGTGCGCGGCTGGCGGCGCTCGGGCGCGCGCCTCGACGAGCTGACCCTGCAGATCGCGGGCGGCTGGCGGTCCGGCCACTTCACGCTATGAGCTTGCCGAAATGAGCGTGTCCCTCGCCCGCGGCGTCCCACCCGGCCGCTAGGCTATCGAACACGTGTTCTGATGGTGAAGGGGTTGGCGTGCGGGTAATGGGAGTCGATCCCGGGTTGACGCGCTGCGGGCTGTCGGTGATCGAGACCGGCCGCGGACGCCATGTCGTCGCCCTTGACGTCGACGTGGTGCGCACACCGGCCGGCGAGGCGTTGCACCGGCGGCTACTCGCCATCAGTGACACCGTCGAATACTGGATGGACACCCACCGCCCGGACGTCATCGCCATCGAGCGGGTGTTCGCCAACCAGAACGCGAACACCGCGATGGGGACCGCGCAGGCCGGCGGGGTGATCGCCCTGGCCGCGGCCCGCCGCGATATCGACGTGCACTTTCACACCCCCAGTGAGGTCAAGGCCGCAGTGACCGGCAACGGCCGCGCGGACAAGGCGCAGGTCACCACCATGGTGACCAAAATCCTTGGGCTGCAACAGAAACCCACCCCGGCGGATGCCGCGGACGCGCTCGCGCTGGCCATCTGTCATTGCTGGCGGGCGCCGATGATCGCCCGGATGGCCGAGGCGGAGGCCAAGGCCGCGGCGGCCAAACGCACCTACGAGTCCAAGCTGAAGGCGGCTCGCGCATGATTGCCTCGGTACGCGGCGAGATCATCGACATCGCGCTGGATCACGCGGTCGTGGAGGCCGCCGGTGTCGGCTACAAGGTGATGGCCACCCCGTCCACGCTGTCCACGTTGCGGCGCGGCGAGCAGGCCAGGCTCATCACCGCGATGATCGTGCGCGAGGACTCGATGACGCTGTACGGCTTCGCCGACGGTGAATCGCGCGATCTGTTCACCACCCTGCTGGGGGTGTCCGGTGTCGGCCCGAAGATCGCGCTGGCCACCCTTGCGGTCTACGACGCGACCTCGCTGCGCCAGGCGCTCGCCGACGGCGACGTCACCGCGCTGACCAGGGTTCCGGGCATCGGTAAGCGCGGGGCCGAGCGGCTGGTGCTGGAACTGCGCGACAAGATCGGTGCGGTCCCCGGCGCCGGCGGTTCGGCGGCGGCGGGCGGGCACGCGGTGCGGATGCCGGTGGTGGAAGCCCTTGTCGGCCTTGGCTTTGCGGTCAAGCAGGCCGAGGAGGCCACCGACAAGGTACTCGCCGGAGACCCCGCGGCAACCACCTCGACCGCGCTGCGCGCGGCACTGTCGATGCTGGGTAAGAAATGAGCAGATTCGACGAGGATCTCCAGGACGACGAGCACGGGGACCGGGATGTGTCACCGGCGCTCACCGTCGGCGAAGGCGATATCGATGCCAGCCTGCGACCGCGCACGCTCGGTGAGTTCATCGGGCAGCACCGGGTGCGCGAACAGTTGCAGTTGGTCCTCGAAGGCGCCAAGAACCGTGGCGGCACACCGGATCACATCCTGCTCTCCGGTCCGCCCGGCCTGGGCAAGACCTCGCTGGCGATGATCATCGCCGCCGAACTGGGCTCGGCGCTGCGGGTCACCTCGGGCCCGGCGCTGGAGCGTGCCGGCGACCTTGCGGCGATGCTGTCCAACCTGGTCGAAGGCGATGTGCTGTTCATCGACGAGATCCACCGCATCGCGCGACCCGCCGAGGAAATGCTCTACCTGGCGATGGAGGATTTCCGGGTCGACGTCGTGGTCGGCAAGGGCCCGGGGGCCACCTCGATTCCGCTCGACGTGGCGCCGTTCACGCTGGTGGGTGCGACCACCCGATCGGGAGCCCTGACCGGCCCGCTGCGGGACCGCTTCGGTTTCACCGCGCACATGGATTTCTACGAGCCCGCCGATCTGGAGCGGGTGCTGCACCGCTCGGCGGGCATCCTCGGGATCGAACTGGAGGCCGCCGCCGGGTCCGAGGTGGCCCGGCGCTCCCGCGGTACCCCGCGCATCGCCAACCGGCTGCTGCGCCGGGTGCGTGACTACGCGGAGGTACGTGCCGACGGCGTCATCACCCGCGATATCGCCAAGGCGGCGCTGGAGGTCTACGACGTCGACGAGCTCGGCCTGGACCGCCTGGACCGCGCGGTGCTCTCGGCGCTGACCCGCAGCTTCGGTGGCGGGCCGGTCGGGGTGTCCACACTTGCCGTCGCGGTGGGGGAGGAAGCCACCACCGTCGAGGAGGTCTGCGAGCCCTTCCTGGTGCGCGCCGGGATGATCGCGCGCACCCCCCGCGGTCGGGTCGCGACCCCGCTGGCGTGGACGCATCTGGGTCTGCAACCGCCGGTCGCGGGTTTCGGGCAGACCGGTCTGTTTGAATAGTTCCCCATGCTCACCGCCGCTCTCGTCGTCGCCGGCCTCGCCGCCCTGCTGCACGTGTACATCTTCGTGATGGAGTCGCTGACCTGGACGTCGCCGCGCACCCGGGCGACCTTCGGGCTGTCCGCAGAGGAAGCGGAGGCCACCAAGGAACTGGCGTTCAATCAGGGCTTCTACAACCTGTTTCTGGCCGTGGTAACCGGTATCGGCGTGGGCGCGGCGCTCGCCGGCCACGGCGCCGTCGGGGCAGCGCTGGTGCTGGCCGGGGTGGGCTCGATGCTGGCCGCGGCGCTGGTGCTGCTGGTGTCTTCGCCGGACAAGGCCCGCGCGGCCGTCACCCAGGGCGTGCTGCCGTTGATCGCCGTCCTGCTGATGGGAATCCAGCTGGTTACCGCTTGACCGCGGTGGGTAACCCCTCGGCATGACCGAGGAGGCCACCATGTCCGATACCCGCACACGCTCCGTCCGGGGCGGCAGGCTGGCGATATCCCGCAGTCGCGGAGCGCTCAGCGGTTTTCTGTTGATCCTGCTCGGGCTGTGGGGCGCGTTCATCCCCTTCGTCGGGCCCTACATCGACTTCGCCTATACCCCCGACGCGCCGTGGACCTGGACGCTGGGCCGGGGCTGGCTGGAGGTGCTGCCCGGTGCCGTGACCGTGCTCGGCGGATTGTTGCTGCTGGTCTCGCGCAACCGTGCCACCGCCATCCTGGGCGGCTGGCTGGCCGTGGCCGCCGGGGCATGGTTCGTGGTCGGGCGGGCATTGGCCGCGCCGCTGGCGCTCGGCAACATCGGCAGCCCGGTGGCGGTCACCGACGCCAAGCGGGTGGTGCTGGAGTTGGCCTACTTCTCCGGGCTGGGCGCCGTGGTGATCTTCCTGGCCGCCGTCGCGGTCGGACGGCTGTCGGTCCGCAGCATCCGGGACGTGGAGATCCGCGATGTCCGTACCGTCGAGCCGGTCGACACGACGACCGCAGCGCAGCCGGCGGCGATGCCCGATCAGCGCACCGAGGTCATCGGCCCGACCGCCCAGGCCCGGGGTCGTCTCAACTGGCGCAACATGTTCCGAAGCGGTGACCGCGACAACGAACTCGCGCACCGCTAGCGTCAGCGCTGCAGCACATCCGAGGCGTGACAGACGCGATTGCCGCCGGCACGTTTGGCGGCATACATCGCCCGGTCGGCGGTGCCCAGCAGATCGTCCAGCGCCTCCTGGGAAGACGGCAGTCGCGCGATGGCGGCGGTGCCCACACTGGCGGTGACACCGTCAGGCAGCCCGCCGATCTCGGCGCACACCCGGTCGGCGAGGTGGCGGATATGACGCTCGCTGGTGGTGGCGGCGATACAGAATTCCTCACCGCCCAGGCGGGCCACCACCGCATCGCCGCCGGCGGCCTTGCGCAGCACCGTCGCGACCGCTTTCAACACCTCATCGCCGGCCGCATGCCCCAGACTGTCATTGACCTGTTTGAAGCAGTCCAGATCGACCATCACCAGTCCCAGCATGCCGCGCCCGCGCACGATGCGACCGGCCCGGTGTGCCACGGCGCGGTAGAACCCGCGTCGGTTGTGCAGCCCGGTGAGGACATCGACATCGGAGTTCACCGCGTCGGCCCCCAACAACTGCACCAGCACCTGACCCATCATCGGCACGGTGAGAATGCTGGCCAGGATCAGCAGCAGCTCGCTGAGCGCCAGGGCGGTGTCGCCCATCATGGCGACCCGTACCCCGCAGATCACCGCGGTGGCGGTCCCGATCGCCAGCACCAGGGCCAGGAACGGGCTGTTCTGGGTGAAGGCCACCAGCCCGCCGATCGCCGAGAAGATGGCGCACGCCAGCAGGCCGTGTTGCGGGTCCAGGATGGTCAGGTTGGCGGCCGAGACGCACAGCGCGGACAGCAGGGCGAAGATGCGCGACACCCGCCGCGACGGCCAGCGGATCAGCCAGGCCACCGTCATGCTCCAGCGCAGCAAGGTCGCCGAGACCGCGATGACATACGTCGCCCAGCCGTCCGGTACCGCCGGGCTCCACAGCAGGAGCAGCGGCACGAACCCGACTGCCGTGACCGTGGTGGCCATGATCAGTTGCAGCGGCCAGCGGAGCTGCTGGGACTCCAGGTACACCGACAGCCACTCATAGTGGTCCGGTTGGCGCCACCATCGGCGAATCGTGTCCATCGCGCCAGTTCGTTCGAGAGCAAGGTCGGGTGTGTCCCGTCTCACTCTACGATGCGTCACCGACCGCGCACCGCGGAGCCGTGATAGCGGCGCCGCCAACCGTCAGGACAGGTGTCGCAGGGCGGCTTCCAACACGTCGAGGCCCTCGTGCAGCAGGTCGTCGCTGATCGCCAGCGGGGGCAGGAAGCGCAGCACGTTGCCGTAAGTGCCGCAGGACAGCACGATGACACCCTCCGCGTGCGCGGCCGCGCACAGCGCCTTCGTCAGCTCGGCGTCGGGTTCGGTGCCTCCGGACTTGACAAGTTCGACGGCGATCATCGCCCCGCGCCCGCGCACATCACCGATCCGGTCGTCATCGGCCTGCAGCCGGTGCAGCCGGTCCTTCATCAGGGTTTCGATCGCGGCGGCCCGCGCCACGAGCCCCTCGGCCTCGATGGTCTCGATGGTGGCCAGCGCGGCGGCGCAGGCGACCGGGTTGCCGCCGTAGGTGCCGCCCAGCCCGGACACGTGCGGGGCATCCATGATCTCGGCGCGCCCGGTGACCGCCGACAGCGGGAGACCGCCGGCGATGCCCTTGGCGGTGACGATCAGGTCGGGCTCGATCCCTTCGTGCTCACAGGCGAACATCGCCCCGGTGCGAGCGAACCCGGTCTGTACCTCGTCGGCGATGAACACCACGTCGTTGTCCCGGCACCAGGCCAGCAGGGTGGCCAGGAAACCGGGGGCGGGCACGATGAACCCGCCCTCACCCTGGATCGGTTCGATGATGACGGCGGCCAGGTTGTCCGCACCGACCTGCTTGTCGATCACGCTGATCGCGCGCCGGGCGGCCAGCTCGCCGTCGGTGGCCAGCTCCTTGCCGAATTCGGCGTCGCGGAACGGATACGACAGCGGCGCCCGATAGATCTCCGGCGCGAACGGGCCGAAGCCGTGCTTGTAGGGCATCGACTTCGCGGTCAGCGCCATGGTGAGGTTGGTGCGGCCGTGGTAGGCGTGGTCGAAGGCCACCACCGCCTGTTTGCGGGTGTACGAGCGGGCGATCTTGATGGCGTTCTCGACGGCCTCGGACCCGGTGTTGAACAGCGCCGAACGTTTGTCCCCGGTACCGGGGGTCAGCCGGTTGAGGTGTTCGCAGACGGCGACGTACTGCTCGTACGGGGTGACCATGAAACAGGTGTGAGTGAACTCGCCGGCCTGCGCGGCCACGGCGGCGGCGACCCGGGGCGCGGCATTGCCGATGGTGGTCACCGCGATACCCGAGCCGAGGTCGATGAGGCGGTTGCCGTCCACATCCTCGACGATGCCGCCGCCGGCGCGCGCCGCGTAGACCGGCATCGTGGTGCCGACGCCGCGGGACACCGCGGCGGCCTTGCGGTCGATCAGGGCCGAGGAGTTCGGTCCCGGGATGGCGGTGGCGAGGTGGCGAGTCTGTTCGACGGCAGTCACGGCTGACTCCTGATCGGATGCTGGTGAAAACGGCAGTTGATACGCGCACAAGCTACGGATCGCGCATATTCCTCCGAATTGTGCCACGAATTCAGTTGGCCCGGAACCCGTCGCTGGGTGACCGCGGGGAGCCGAGCAGCGGTAATGGCACACTGGTGTGCCGTACCCGCTGAACAACCGCGAAGGACAGCAGTTTCATGGATCTCGTCGTATTCCTGCCCCTCATCCTCATCATGGGCGCTTTCATGTTCTTCGCGTCGCGCCGGCAGAAGAAGGCCATGCACGCCACCATCGACCTGCACGAGTCGCTGACCATCGGTGACCGCGTGCACACCACATCGGGTCTGCAGGGCACCATCGCCGGTATCACCGATGACCACGTCGACCTCGAGATCGCACCCGGCGTCGTCACCACCTGGATGAAACTGGCCATCCGGGACCGCATCGAGGACGCCGACGACGACGAGTACGAAGATGACGAAACCGGCAACTACGAAGACTCCTCCGGCGCCGTCGAGTTGACCGACCGGCCTGCTCCCAAGACTGACGGCAACTGACTCAGCTTCACCGCGTACCCTCCCGGTAGCGCCGAGCCGTGCGCTATCCCGTCCCTGATCGTTTCAAGGAGACCCAAGAACCGTGGCTTCGTCTTCGGCGCCGGTCCACCCTGCCCGCTACCTGACGCTCTTCCTGGTGCTCCTCATCGGTGTCTACCTGCTGGTCTTCCTGACCGGAGACAAAAAGGCCGAACCGAAGCTGGGCATCGACCTGCAGGGCGGCACCCGTGTCACCCTCACCGCACGCACCCCGGACGGGTCGAAGCCGTCCCGGGAATCGTTGTTGCAGGCACAGGAGATCATCAGCTCGCGCGTGGACGGGCTCGGCGTCTCGGGCTCGGAAGTCATCATCGACGGCGACAACCTGGTCATCACCGTTCCCGGCGATGACGGCTCGGAGGCTCGCAGCCTCGGTCAGACCGCGCGGCTCTACATCCGCCCGGTCATCCACGCCATGCCCGCGCAGGCGCCCGGAGACCCGGCCGCCCAGGCGCCACCCGGAGGGGCACCCGGATTGCCCGGGCTGGCGCCCGGCGGCGACCCCGGAGCGCCGCCGCTGATCGCGCCGGCCGAACCCGAAGCCCCCATCCGTACCCCCGGCGATCCCGCCACCGGTGGCGGTGCGCCGGCTGCGCCCGTGCCGCCCGCCTCGCAACCGCGGCCCTACCCGCTGGAGCCGGCTCCGACCCCGGCCCCCACGCCGGCACCCGCCCCCGGCCAGCCCCAAGCCCCTCCCGGCGCGCCGGACGAGGAGGCCGACCTGGCCCAGCGCATCGCCGACGAGAAACAGCTGCGGCAGAGCACCGACCAGAGCATTCAGCTGCTGGCCCTGCAGTTCCAGGCCACTCGCTGCAACGAGGAGGATGTGCTCGCCGGCAACGACGACCCCAACCTGCCGTTGGTCACCTGCTCGGTGGACCACAACACCGTGTACCTGCTCGACAAGTCGATCATGAGCGGTGAGGAGATCAAGACCGCCGGATCCGGACTGGACCAGCAGCGCGGCGATTACGTCGTCGATGTCGAGTTCAAGAGCGCCGGCTCCAAGATCTGGGCCGATTTCACCGCGGCGAACGTCGGTACCCAGACCGCCTTCACGCTGGACTCGCAGGTGGTCAGCGCCCCGGAGATCCAGGAGGCGATCCCCGGCGGACGCACCCAGATCACCGGGCAGTTCACCGACTCCTCGGCGCGCGAGCTCGCCAACGTGCTCAAGTACGGTTCGCTGCCGCTGTCCTTCGAGTCGTCGGAAGCCGAAACCGTCTCGGCCACACTGGGTTTGACCTCACTCAAGGCGGGCCTGATCGCGGGCGCGGTCGGCCTGGCGCTGGTGCTGGTCTACGCGCTGCTCTACTACCGGGTGCTCGGATTGCTGACCGCGCTGTCGCTGATCCTGGCCGGTGCGATGGCGTACGCGCTGCTGGTGTTGCTGGGTAGATACATCAACTACACCCTCGACCTGGCCGGTATCGCCGGTCTGATCATCGGTATCGGTACGACCGCCGACTCGTTCGTGGTGTTCTTCGAGCGGATCAAGGACGAGATCCGCGAGGGCCGGTCCTACCGCTCGGCGGTGCCGCGCGGCTGGGCCCGGGCCCGCAAGACCATCCTGTCCGGTAACGCCGTCACGTTCCTGGCCGCCGCGGTGCTCTACTTCCTGGCGGTCGGTCAGGTCAAGGGCTTCGCGTTCACGCTGGGCCTGACGACCATCCTGGACGTGCTGGTGGTGTTCCTGGTGACCTGGCCGCTGGTGTACCTGTCCTCCAAGTCGGCGACGCTGGCCAAGCCGGCGTTCAACGGGCTCGGGGCGGTCCAGCAGATCGCCCGGGAACGGCGCGCCGTGCACTCGACAGGACGGGGTTAGTCAGATGTCGGCCAAACATTCCTCCGCAGAGACCGCGGTGTCCGAGACCGGCGCCGCCGGGGCGCCGCGGCACGGCTTCTTCGTGCGCCTCTACACCGGCACCGGCGCCTTCGAGGTCATCGGTAAGCGCAAGCTCTGGTACGCCGTCAGCGGCGTCATCGTCGGCATCTCGATCCTGGCGATGCTGTTGCGCGGGTTCACCTTCGGCATCGACTTCGAGGGCGGCACCAAGGTTTCGATGCCGGTCGACGGCGCCAAGGCGCAGGCCACCACGCAGCAGGTCGAGACGGTCTTCAACGAGGCGATGGGCAAGCCTCCCGAGACGGTGGTGATCGTCGGCAACGGACCGTCGGCGACCGTGCAGATCCGCACCGAGACGCTGACGAACGACGAGACCGAGAAGCTGCGGGTGGCGCTGTTCGACGCCTTCGCGCCCAAGGGCTCCAACGGCGAGCCCAGCAAGCAGGCCATCAGTGACTCGGCGGTGTCCTCGACCTGGGGCGGCCAGATCACCCAGAAGGCGCTCATCGCGCTGGTGGTGTTCCTGGTGCTCGTCACCATCTACATCACCGTGCGCTACGAGCGCTATATGGCGATCGCCGCGCTGGCGGCACTGTTCTTCGACCTGATCGTCACCGCCGGGGTGTACGCCCTGGTGGGCTTCGAAGTGTCCCCGGCCACCGTGATCGGGCTGCTGACCATTCTGGGATTCTCGCTTTACGACACCGTCATCGTGTTCGACAAGGTGGAGGAGAACACCGACGGTTTCGAGCACACCACCCGCCGGACGTTCGCCGAACAGGCCAACCTGGCCGTCAACCAGACGTTCATGCGCTCCATCAACACCAGCCTCATCTCGGCGCTGCCGATCATCGCGCTGATGGTCATCGCGGTCTGGCTGCTCGGCGTGGGCACGTTGCAGGATCTGGCGTTGGTGCAGCTGGTCGGCGTGCTCGTCGGTACCTACTCCTCGATCTACTTCGCCACCCCGCTGCTGGTGAGCCTGCGGGAACGCACCGAGCTGGTCAGCAAGCACACCAAGCGGGTGCTGCGCCGCCGCGCGGCCGCCGCCGCCAAGACGGGTGCCGAGGCCGAGACCGACGACGAACCCGCTGCCGATATCGCCGAGGAGGCGGTGAGCGCCAGCGCCGCCGCGCCCGCGGCCCCGGCACCGGACAAGCCCGCACCCGGTGCGCGCCCGAACCGGCCCACTCGACCGTCGGGCAAACGGCGGACCTAATGTCCCGGCGCGTGATCCGGCGGACCGGTACGGCGGCGGCCGCGTTGTCGCTGTCGGTGGCCCTGGTATCGGCGGGCTGCTCGTCCGGGTCCGACGGGGCCATCGACTACGCCGTCGACGGAGCACTGTTCACCTACAACACCAACTCGGTGGCCGGCGCCGCCTCCGGTGGTCCGCAGGCGTTCGCCAGGGTGCTCACCGGTTTCACCTACCGCGGACCCGACGGCCAGATCGTCAGCGACCGCGACTACGGCACGGTTTCGGTGGTCGGCCGCGCCCCGCTGGTGCTCGACTACGAAATCAACGCCGCTGCCGTCTACTCCGACGGCAAACCGATCACCTGCGATGACATGGTGCTGACCTGGGCGGCCCAGTCCGGCCGATTCCCGGCCTTCGACGCGGCCAGCACCGCCGGCTACCGCGATATCGCCACGATCGACTGTGTTCCCGGTCAGAAGAAGGCCCGGGTGTCCTTCGCGCAGGACCGCGCCGTCGCCGACTACGGCCAGCTGTTCGGGGCGACGGCGATGCTGCCCTCGCATGTGCTGGCCGACGAGCTGGGCCTCGGCGACGGCGGGGTGACCACCGCCGTGCAGACCAGCGATGTGGGCGCCCTGGACCGGATCGCGCGGGCCTGGAATTCGACCTGGGATCTGACCACGGACACCGACCTCAAAGGGCTCCCGTCCTCGGGTCCCTACAAGGTGGACTCGGTCACCGGGGACGGCGCGGTGGTGCTGGTGGCCAACGACAAGTGGTGGGGTGCCAAGCCGGCCGCCGCGCGGGTGACGGTGTGGCCTCGCGGCGCCGACATCCAGGACCGGATCAACAGCGGGTCCTTCGATGTTGTCGACATCTCGGCCGGATCGGCGGGCACCCTCAACCT
Source organism: Mycobacterium adipatum (assembly GCF_001644575.1). Classification (NCBI taxonomy): domain Bacteria; kingdom Bacillati; phylum Actinomycetota; class Actinomycetes; order Mycobacteriales; family Mycobacteriaceae; genus Mycobacterium; species Mycobacterium adipatum. The sequence continues at coordinate 3,842,926 of NZ_CP015596.1, read as the reverse complement.
GCCGGCCGGCTACTCGCGCACCGACACCCCGTCGGCGGGAATCGAGCAACTGATCTATTCGGCGCAGGGGCCGATGGCCGCGCCGCCGGCGCGGCGCGCCCTGTCGCTGTGCACCCCGCGGGACACCATCGCGCGCAACGCGCAGGTGCCGATCGCCAACGCCCGGCTCAGCCCGACCACCGAGGACGCCGTCTCGGCCGCCGAAAGTGCGGGCGAGGCGGGGCAGTTCGGCGTCGCGAACATCGAGGGGGCGCGGCAGGCCCTGGGCAACCAGCCACTCACCGTCCGGATCGGTTACCAGAGCCCCAACCCGCGACTGGCCGCCACCGTCGGCGCCATCGCCTCGGCCTGTGCCGCCGCGGGCATCACCGTCACCGAGGCCGCCGGCGAGTCCGTCGGACCACTGAGCCTGCGGGACAACACGATCGACGTGCTCATCGCGAGCACCGGTGGCGCCCCGGGCAGCGGCTCGACCGGATCCTCGGCCTTGGACGCCTACGACCTGCACACCGGCAACGGCAACAATCTGGCCGGGTACAGCAACGAACGCATCGACGGCATCATCGACGCGCTGGTGGTGACGGCCGACCCCAAGGAGCAGGCGCGGCTGCTGGGGGAGAGCGGACCGATCCTGTGGGCGGACGTTCCGACGCTGCCGCTGTACCGCCAGCAGCGCACCTTGCTGACCGCCAAGCAGGTCGGCGCCGTGAGCAGTAACCCGACTCGATGGGGAGCGGGCTGGAACATGGACCGTTGGTCCCTGACGTGAGGCCCGGTGCCCGACGTGACTGACATCAGGCGCGAAGCCGCCACGCTCATCGATGCCCTTACCCGCCACGTCGCCGATTTCCCGATCCCCGGCGTCGAGTTCAAAGACCTCACCCCGGTGTTGGCCGACCCGCGCGGTCTGGCCGTGGTGACCGACGCGCTGGCCGAGGCCGCCGACGGGGTGGACCTGATCGCCGGGGTGGACGCCCGTGGGTTCCTGCTGGGTGCCGCCGTCGCGCTCAAGATGGGCACCGGGGTGCTCGCCGTCCGCAAGGGCGGCAAGCTGCCGCCGCCGGTGCACACGGTGCGATACGACCTCGAATACGGGTCGGCGACCCTGGAGATCCCGGCCGACGGTATCGATCTGGCCGGTCGCAACGTTCTTGTCATCGATGACGTACTGGCGACCGGCGGCACCCTGGCCGCCGCCGCGCAGCTGCTGGTCAACAGCGGTGCCCGGGTGGCGGGCGCGGCGGTGGTGCTCGAACTGACCGCGCTGAACGGGCGCGCCGCGGTGCAACCACTGCAGGTCACCAGCCTCATCACCGACTGACGGCTATTGTCGAAGTCCAGCGTGTGGGTCCACTCCGAACAGCCAGGAGGTGAACATGGCCGACGAACCCGGCACCGGGCAGGCCATCGCGTCCGTGCCCGCAGGGGATGCCAGCTCGCAGGACACCTCGAAGATCAGTGCCTCACGTCGCGTGCGGGCGCGCCTCGCCCGGCGGATGACCTCCCAGCGCAGCCTGGTGAACCCGGTGCTCGAACCGCTGGTCGCCGTGCACCGACAGTTCCATCCCAAGGCCGACCTGGCCATTCTGCAGCGGGCCTACGATGTCGCCGAGGAGCGCCACGCCGATCAGCTGCGCCGTTCGGGTGACCCCTACATCACCCATCCGCTGGCGGTCGCCAATATCCTCGCCGAGCTCGGCATGGACACCACCACCCTGGTCGCCGCGCTGCTGCACGACACCGTCGAGGACACCGGCTACTCGCTGGAGGCGCTGACCGACGATTTCGGCAGCGAGGTCGGTCATCTCGTCGACGGGGTGACCAAACTCGACAAGGTGGCCTTGGGCAGCGCCGCCGAGGGCGAGACCATCCGCAAGATGATCATCGCGATGGCACGTGACCCCCGGGTGCTCGTCATCAAGGTCGCCGACCGGCTGCACAACATGCGCACCATGCGGTTCCTGCCGCCGGAAAAACAGGCCCGCAAGGCCCGCGAGACGCTGGAAGTGATTGCGCCGCTGGCGCATCGGCTCGGCATGGCGACGGTGAAATGGGAGCTGGAGGACCTGTCGTTTGCCATCCTGCACCCCAAGCGCTACGAGGAGATCGTGCGCCTGGTGGCCGACCGAGCTCCGTCGCGGGACACCTACCTGGCCCGGGTGCGGGCCGAGATCGGTTCCTCGCTGGCCGCCATGAAGATCAACGCCACGGTGGAGGGCAGGCCCAAACACTACTGGTCGATCTATCAGAAGATGATCGTCAAAGGCCGCGATTTCGACGATATCCACGACCTGGTGGGTGTGCGAATCCTGTGCCACGACATGCGGGACTGTTATGCGGCCGTCGGCGTGGTGCACTCGCTGTGGCAGCCGATGGCGGGCCGCTTCAAGGACTACATCGCCCAGCCGCGGTACGGCGTCTACCAGTCCCTGCACACCACGGTGATCGGCCCGGAGGGCAAACCGCTGGAGGTGCAGATCCGCACCAACGAGATGCACGACACCGCCGAATTCGGTATCGCCGCGCACTGGCGCTACAAGGAAGCCAAGGGGCGCAACGGGTTACCGCCAGGAGGCGCCTCCGCCGAGATCGACGAGATGGCCTGGATGCGTCAGCTGCTGGACTGGCAGCGGGAGGCCGCCGACCCCGGGGAGTTCCTGGAATCACTGCGCTACGACCTCGCCGTGCAGGAGATCTTCGTCTTCACCCCCAAGGGCGATGTCGTCACACTGCCCACCGGGTCCACCCCGGTGGACTTCGCCTACGCCGTGCACACCGAGGTCGGACACCGCTGTATCGGTGCCCGGGTGAACCACCGGTTGGTGGCGCTGGAGCGCAAGCTCGAAAACGGGGACCAGGTCGAGGTTTTCACCTCCAAGGCCGCCAATGCGGGCCCGTCGCGGGACTGGCAGACCTTCGTGGTGTCCCCGCGCGCCAAGGCCAAGATCCGGCAGTGGTTCGCCAAGGAACGCCGCGAGGAGGCCCTGGAAGCCGGTAAGGACGCCATCGTCAAGGAGGTTCGCCGCGGCGGACTGCCGTTGCAGCGCTTGATGAATGGCGATTCGATGAGCGCGCTGGCACGCGAACTGCACTATGCCGACGTCTCCGCGCTCTACACCGCGGTCGGTGAGGGGCACACCTCGGCCCGGCATGTGGTGCAGCGCCTGCTGGCCCAGCTCGGCGGCGACGAGGAGGCCGAGGACGAGATCGCCGAACGATCCACGCCCGCGACCATGCCGGTGCGTCAGCGCACCAGCGATGACGTCGGGGTGTCGGTGCCGGGTGCGGTCGGCGTGCTGACCAAGCTCGCCAAATGCTGCACCCCGGTGCCCGGTGACGTCATCATGGGCTTCGTGACCCGCGGTGGCGGCGTCAGTGTGCACCGTACCGACTGCACGAACGCGGAATCGTTGCAGGAGCAGTCCGAACGGATCATCGAGGTGCATTGGGCCCCGTCGCCGTCCTCGGTGTTCCTGGTGGCGATTCAGGTGGAGGCGCTGGACCGGCATCGGCTGCTCTCCGATGTGACCCGCGTGCTGGCCGACGAGAAGGTCAACATCCTGTCGGCGTCGGTGACCACCTCCAACGACCGTGTGGCGATCAGCCGATTCACCTTCGAGATGGGCGACCCGAAGCATTTGGGGCATGTGCTGAACGTGGTGCGCAATGTCGAGGGTGTCTATGACGTGTATCGGGTGACATCGGCGGCGTGAGTGCGATACTGCGCGCATGCGTATCGCCGTCTCGATCGTTCTTGCCGCGCTGGCCATGGTCGTCAGCGGGTGCGGGTCCACCATCAAACCCGAGGGTGCCGCACAGTCGGTGACCGATCTGGTCTCCAAGGAGACCGGATTCACCCCGAAGGACGTCGCCTGCCCGGACGGGGTCAAGGCCGAGGCGGGCACCGAATTCGAGTGCACGTTCACCGGACCGGACGGCGACTACGTCGCCGAGGTCCGGGTTACCAAGGTGGAGGGGGAGAACGTCGAGTTCTACATTCGGTCCAAGTTGAAGGACAGCTGACGCGCCGTCTCAGCGCACCCGCACCGCCTGGATGGTGACGGAGGTGGCCGGGGTGCCGTCATCGCCGCCGTCGGCGACCCCGCCCGCGGCGATCCGGTCGAGGACCGCGAGACCCGCCTCGTCGATGGTGCCGAACACAGGATAGGTGGGCGGCAGCTCGGAATCCCGGTACACCAGGAAGAACTGGCTGCCGTTGGTGCCGGGGCCGGCGTTGGCCATGGCCAGGGTGCCCCGGGGATAGACCACCGGGATGCGTACCGCGGGATCGGTCAACCGGTACTGGTTGGTGGGGTACTCGTTGGGGAATTGGTATCCGGGGCCGCCCTTACCGGTGCCCAGCGGGTCCCCGCACTGCAGCACCCCGAGTTCGGGGGTGGTGGTCAGCCGGTGGCAGTCGGTGCCGTTGAAGAACCCCTGCGCGGCCAGGCTGGCGAAGTTGTTCACCGTGCACGGGGCCTGGGCATTGTTCAGCTGCAGACCGATCGCCCCGCGGTCGGTCGTGATCACCGCGGGGATGCTGGCCGGCGTCGTGGGCACCTTACCCATCCGGGGCGGCTGGACCGGCTTGCTCGCCGGCTCCGAGGTTTTCAGGTACTGGCAGTTAGAGCCGAGGGGCGCCGGTGGCTTGAACGAGGGCAGTTCCCCGGCCGGCACCCCGGGTGCCGCGGTGTAGCGCGGCGCGTTCGGGTCGTACTCACGGATGTCCTCGACGATCGCCCGCGTCACCACGAACGTGAAGACCAGCACCAGCACCCCGAGCACGGTGAGCAGGTAGCCGATCACCAGACCCGCGATGGCCATCGGCCGCCCGTCCTCGCCGCTGCGCTTGATCTGGTGCAGCGAGATGTGGCCGAACACCACGCCCAGCGGGGCGACCAGGAAGGCGCAGATGAGCGAGGCGACGGCCAGCGCGTTGGTCGGCCTCGGCGCGGGCGGATAGCCGTAGGCCGGGGGATAGCCGGGCGGGTGGAACCCGTACGGCGGGACGCTCATCGGCTCAGTCCAGCTGGATCGTCTTCACCTGCACCTTGGTGGCCGGCGGACCGTCCTGACCGCCACCCTCCACGCCGGCGCCGGCGATCTTGTCCAGGGTGGCCAGGCCGGTCTCGTCGATGGTGCCGAACACGGTGTAGTTCGGCGGCAGCTGCGAATCCTTGTAGACCAGGAAGAACTGGCTGCCGTTGGTGCCGGGGCCGGCGTTGGCCATCGCCAGCGTGCCGCGCGGATAGAGCACGGGCTGCTGCAGCGCCGGGTTGTCCGGCTGGTACTGGTTGGTCGGGTACTCGTTGGCGAACTCGTAGCCCGGGCCGCCGGTGCCCTGGCCGGTGGGGTCACCGCACTGCAGAACCGACAGGCTGTCGCTGGTCGTCAGCCGGTGGCAGGGGGTGTCGTTGAAGTAGCCCTGCCCGGCCAGGCTGGCGAAGCTGTTCGCGGTGCACGGCGCCTGCGCGTTGTTCAGCATCAGGCCGATATTGCCCTGATCGGTGGCCATGCTGACGCTGATCTCCGCCTCGTCCATCGGGATCTTTCCGGTGCGCGGCGGGTTGACCTTGCGGCTGGCCTCGCCCGCGGCCGGGTACTGGCAGTCCTGGCCGAGGCCGGCCGGCGCCGCGAACGGGGGCAGCTTGCCGTCCGCGGCGGGTTGCGGGGCGCCGGGGTCTGCGCTGGTGGTCGTCGAGGCGGACGCGGTGTTCGCGGAGTCCTTGTTGGTGATGATGACGGTGGCCACCACCGCGCCGACCACCACGAGCACGCCGGTCACCGAGGCGATGATCGTGATCAGGCGCGCCCGCTTGGCCCGCTGCTCTCGGCGTTCGAGCTGACGTTCGAGCTTGCGCTTGGCCGCTGCCCGTCGCTGTTCGTTGGTCGGCACCGCCGCTGTCCTCCTCGGGTCTGCGCGGCGTCGGCCGCGCGTTCACATCGGCACCGAGTGTGCCAGGCGTTTCTGAGGGCGGGCCGTGCGACCCGCGCGAATACCGGTGCCGAAAGTGGACGTGGGAAACTTGCCCGGTGTTGATCACCGGATTCCCGGCGGGGGTGCTGGCGTGCAATTGCTATGTGCTGGCACCGCACGCCGGGGCCGACGCCGTCATCGTCGACCCCGGCCAGTCGGCCTTCGGCCGGCTGCGCACGATCCTCGACGAGCACCGGCTCACCCCGGCGGCGGTCCTGCTGACCCACGGACACCTCGATCACATGTGGTCGGCGCAGAAGGTGGCCGACACCTACGGCTGCCCGGTGTTCATCCATCCGCAGGACCGGGTGATGTTGACCGACCCGATCAAGGGCATCGGACCGCGACTCGGTCAGCTGGCGCTGGGCGCGCTGTTCCGTGAGCCGCGTCAGGTCGTCGAACTGGAGCACGATGCCCAGCTGCTCGACGTCGGCGGGATGGCTGTGACCGTCGACCACACCCCGGGCCACACGCTGGGCTCGGTGTGTTTCCGGGCTCCGGGTCTGTGCTTCACCGGTGACACTCTGTTCAAGGGGTCGGTGGGCCGCACCGACCTGTTCGGCGGCAGCGGGCGGGATCTGATGAACTCACTCGTGACAAAACTGATGGTGCTCGACGATGACACCGTGGTACTCCCCGGGCACGGCCCGCGGTCCACGATCGGATTCGAGCGCCGCACCAACCCCTTTCTCGAAGGTCTGACTCTGTGAGCGAATACCGTGGCTGATTTCAAGGCGCCCAAGGGTGTACCCGACTACTTTCCGCCCGACTCCGCGGCCTTCGTCGCGGTGCGCGACGGCTTGCTCGCCGCCGCCCGGCGGGCCGGGTACGGCGATATCGAGTTGCCGATCTTCGAGGACACCGCGTTGTTCGCCCGCGGCGTCGGCGAATCCACCGATGTGGTGAGCAAGGAGATGTACACCTTCGCCGACCGCGGTGAGCGTTCGGTGACGCTGCGTCCGGAGGGCACCGCCGGTGTCATGCGGGCGGTCATCGAGCATGGGCTCGACCGCGGGCCGCTGCCGGTCAAGCTGTGCTACGCCGGGCCGTTCTTCCGCTACGAACGGCCGCAGGCCGGCCGCTACCGACAGCTGCAACAGGTCGGGGTGGAGGCCATCGGGGTGGACGATCCCGCCCTGGACGCCGAGGTCATCGCCGTGGCCGACGGCGGGTTCCGGTCCCTCGGGCTGGATGGTTTCCGGCTGGAGATCACCTCACTGGGTGACGAGACCTGCCGGCCCCGGTACCGGGAGTTGCTGCAGGAGTTCCTGTTCACCCTCGACCTCGACGAGGACACCCGACGACGCGCGGAGATCAATCCGCTGCGGGTGCTCGACGACAAGCGTCCCGCGGTGCGCGAGATGACCGCCGACGCCCCGCTGATGCTCGATCACCTCTCCGACGCCGCCAAGGCGCACTTCGAGACCGTGCTGGCCCACCTGGACGCGCTCGGGGTGCCCTATGTGGTGAACCCGCGGATGGTGCGTGGGCTGGATTACTACACGAAGACCACCTTCGAGTTCGTGCACGACGGCCTGGGTGCGCAGTCCGGTATCGGCGGCGGTGGTCGGTACGACGGGCTGATGGGTCAGCTCGGTGGGCAGGATCTGTCCGGTATCGGGTTCGGCCTCGGGGTGGACCGCACCCTGCTGGCCCTGGCGGCCGAGGGCAAGACCGTGGGCGCCGCCAACCGGGTGGACGTGTACGGCGTGGCGCTGGGGGAGACGGCCAAGCTCGAACTGGCGAAGCTGGCCGCCACCCTGCGCGCCAACGGTATTCGGGTGGATCTGGCCTATGGCGATCGCAGTCTGAAGGCCTCGATGCGCGGCGCGGACCGCTCGGGTGCCGTGCTCGCCCTGGTGGCCGGGGACCGCGATATCGACGCGGGCACGGTGGGGGTCAAAGACCTCGGCAGCGGTGAGCAGGTCGACATCGCGATCGACGCGGTGGCCGCGGAGGTGCTGCGCCGTCTGAGTTAGCCCGGCGGGCGCAGGATCGCGGTGGACAACACCGCGTCCATGTCGCCGATGCCGCCGCCGAACGGGTTGCCGCGCTTGAGGACGCGGATTCCCGCCGGCGTCACCGCCACCAACTTCGGGGAGCTCGACGTCATCTGCATGCGGCGCTCGAAGCGGACGTGCTCCAGCGGTGCCACGATCTGGCCCGCACCGTCGAGGAAAATCCGCCGCTGCCGGTCGAGCACCGCGACCGGTGTGAAGGTGTCCAGCGGCGCCGACCGGATGCGGCGCAGCGACCGGACGACGAACAGCAGAGCCGCCGCGGTGGCGATACCGGCCGCGAGGACCACCGCGGCGACGACCAGCGGTGGGTTGCTCTGCGAGTCGCGCAGTGCCAGCACCGTCGACACGATGCCGAAACCACCGAACACCACCGTCAGGATCAGCAGCACGAAGGCCAGCACCTGTGCCGCTCCGGCGCCGCGGTCGATCACCAGAATGCGCGGACCGTCCTCGGCGATGACCAGACCACCCTGCTCGGCGAGGATCCGCATGGGAACACTCTAGGGTTCGGGGCATGCGAGTTCTGGTGCAACGGGTGACATCGGCGCGGGTGGTGGTCGGCGGGCAGACCGTGGGGCGGATCGAGCCGGCCGGGCAGGGACTGCTCGCACTGGTCGGCATCACCCACACCGACGACGAGGCGCTGGCCACCAAGATGGCCGAAAAGCTCTGGCGGCTCCGCATTCTCGACGACGAGCGGGCGGCCGCCGACACCGGCGCGCCGATCCTGGTGGTCAGCCAGTTCACCCTGTACGCCAACACCGTCAAGGGCCGCCGCCCGTCCTGGAACGCCGCCGCACCGCGTCCGGTCGCCGAGCCGCTCATCGATGCGTTCGCCGACGCGCTGCGCGCGCTCGGTGCGCCGGTGGCCACCGGGGTCTTCGGGGCGCACATGGCGGTCGAGCTCGTCAACGACGGCCCGGTGACCGTGCTGCTGGAGCTTTAGATAGCCATCGCCGCACGGACCTCGGCCTCCGACGCGGAGCCGCCGGTGCCGCTGGAGGTCACCCGGCCGGCCTCCAGGATGTAGTAGCGCTGCGCCGACTCCAGCGCGAAACCGATGTGCTGCTCGACCAGCAGCACCCCGAGATCCCCGCGAGCGGTCAGCGCGGTGATCGCGGCCTCGATCTCGGCCACCACCGACGGCTGGATGCCCTCGGTCGGTTCGTCGAGGATCAGGCATTTCGGGGTGGTGATCAGGGCGCGCGCGATCGCCAGTTGCTGACGCTGCCCGCCGGAGAGCAGCCCGGCCCGGCGGGTGAGCAGTTCCTTGAGGGCCGGGAACAGGTCGAGCTGCTCGTCGATCAGCGATTTGGCGTTCTTGCGTCCGTCGGCCACCACCTGGAGGTTCTCCGCGGTGGTGAGCTGACCGAAGGACTGCTGGCCCTGCGGCACATAGGCCAGCCCCTTGGCCACCCGGGCGCTGGGCCGCAGTTTGGTGATGTCCTCACCGTCGAAAAGTACCTTTCCGGCACTGCATTTCAGGAGCCCGACCGCGGCACGCAACAGGGTGGTCTTGCCCGCCCCGTTGTGGCCCATGACCGCGGCCACCCCGTCGGCGGGCACCTCCAGGCTGGCCCCGTGGATGACCTCGGAGCGGCCGTAGCCGGTCCGCACGTCGACGAGTTCGAGCATCAGGATTCCTCTTTCAGATCATCGGTGCCGGCCGCCGCGGTACCCAGGTAGACCTCCTGCACCCGCGGATTGGCCTGGACCTCGGCCACCGTGCCCTCGGCGATCACCTGACCGCGGGCCAGCACCGTCACCGACGTCGCGAACGCGCGCATGAAGTCCATATCGTGCTCGACGACCACCACGGTGCGCTCACCGCCGATGCGGCGCAGCAGGTTTCCGGTCTCTTCGCGTTCCTCGTGGCTCATGCCGGCGACCGGTTCGTCGAGCAGCAGCACATCGGCGTTCTGCACCAGCAGCATGCCGATCTCCAGCCACTGTTTCTGGCCGTGTGCCAGCACGCCTGCCGGCTTGTCGGCCAGATCCGCGAGACCGGTTGTCTCAAGGGCTTCTTCGATCGCGGGCAGAATTCCGGAGCGACGCCGCAGCAGCGCCCAGGCGGACCTTCCGGCACCCGCGGCGATGTCCAGATTCTGCAGCACGGTGAGTTGCTCGAACACCGTCGCGGTCTGGAAGGTGCGTCCCACCCCGCGGCGGGCGATCTGGTGGACCTTCTTGCCCAGCAGTTCCTGTCCGGACTTGCTCACCGATCCGGTGGCGGGCACCAGCCCGGTGATCGCGTCGATGACGGTGGTCTTCCCGGCGCCGTTGGGGCCGATCAGGAAGCGCAGGTCACCCTGGAACAGGGTCAGGTCCACATCGCTGACGGCCTTGAAGCCGTCGAAATCCACGGTGAGCCCGCGGACTTCCAGGTACTGGGTGCCCATCCCGGCGTTGCCGCCGGCGGCGGGTTCGGGATGGACCTCGGTCTCGAGCTCTGTCATGCGGTGGCTCCGGCCTTCTCTGGTTCCGGGTCGGGATCGGGCAGCGACGCCGGATCGGGCGCCGGTCCGTCGCCGACGTCCGGCTTGCCCTTGCGGCGGCGCAGGAACACCCCGAGCCCGGCCAGGCCGGCCGGGAAGAACCCGACGACGATGATGAACAAGGCGCCTTGGGCGTAGGTCCACTCCGACGGAAAGCGTTCCGAGAGCAGCGTCTGCGCCCACGCCACCCCGATGGCGCCGAGCACCGGGCCGAGCAGCGTGGTGCGCCCGCCGATGGCCACTCCGATCAGGAAGGCGATCGAGGGCAGGATGCCGACCTGTGACGGTGCGATGAACCCGACGATCGGGGCGAACAGCGCCCCGGCGATGCTGGCGAACAGCGCGGCGACCACGTAGGCGACGACCTTGATATTGGCCGGGTCGTAGCCCAGGAAGCGCACCCGCTCCTCACCGTCGCGCACGGCGACGAGCAGTTCCCCGTAGCGACTCTGCATCAGCTGCCGTGCCACCGCCACCGAGAGCAGGAGCACCGCGGCGGCGATGAAGTACAGCATCTGCTTGTTCACCGGGTCCTTGAGCGAGAACCCGAAGAAGGTGCGGAAGTTGGTCAGCCCGTTGCTGCCTCCGACGCTGGTCTGCCCGATCAGCAAGATGGCCAAGGCGGCGGCCAGCGCCTGCGACAGGATCGCGAAATAGGCGCCCTTGACCCGGCGTTTGAACACGCCCAGGCCCAGCAGTGCGGCGATGCCGGTGGGGATCACCACGATGGCCACCAGCGTGACCACCGGCGAGGCGAACGGTTGCCAGTAGCCGGGCAGTTCCCGCACACCGGCGATCTGCATGAAGTCCGGGACGTCTTGGTTGGTCAGGGCCGCGTCGGAGATCTTCAGGTGCATGCCCATGATGTAGCCGCCGAGCCCGAAGAACACGCCCTGGCCCAGCACCAGCATTCCGCCTCGGCCCCAGGCCAATCCGATGCCGACGGCGACGATCGCGAAGCACAGGAACTTCGCGAACAGGCCCAGCCGGAAATCGGACAGGACGGCGGGAGCGAGACCGAACAACACGATGGCGCCGACGCCGAAGCCGGCCCACGTCTGCCAACGACCGATGAGGTGTTTCACACCAGACTCCTCGTTCGAACCGTGAACAGGCCCTGCGGGCGCACCTGCAGGAAGAACACGATGATCACGAACAGAATCACCTTGGCCAGCGAGGCCGTGGTGTTGTACTCGATGAACGAGTTCAGGAAGCCGATCCCGAGCGCGGCGATGACGGTGCCCTTGATCTGCCCCAGACCGCCCACCACCACGACCAGGAAGGCATCGATCAGATAACTCTGCCCGGTGGTCGGGCTGGTCGAGCCGATCAGAGTGAGTGCCACCCCGGCCACCCCGGCCAGCCCGGAACCGATGAAGAACGTGGTGATATCGGTTCGCCGCGAGGAGATTCCGCTGGTCTCGGCCAGGTCGCGGTTCTGCACGACCGCGCGGATGCGCCGGCCCATCGGACTGGCCTTGAGTGCGGCGGCCAGGGCCACCACGGCCACCGCCGCGAGCACCAGGATGAAGATGCGGGTCTTGGGCACCACCGCGCCCAGGATCTCCACACCTCCGGAGAGCCATTCCGGTGCCACGACGTTCACCGCCGGGGCGCCGAAGATGTCGCGGGCGATCTGCTGCAGGATCAGGCCGACACCGAAGGTGACCAGCAGGGTGTCCAGCGGCCGGTCATACATCCGCTGGATCAGCGTGACTTCCAGCAGCACACCCATGGCTCCGCCGACCAGGAAACCGACGACCAATGAGATCAGCAGTGAGGCACCGGTATTCGAGACGGCCTGCTGAACCACGTAGGCGGTGTAGCAGCCGGCCATGATGAACTCGCCGTGTGCCATGTTGATGACACCCATCTGACCGAAGGTCAGTGAGAGTCCGAGTGCAGCGAGCAACAGGATCGAGCCGAGGCTCAATCCTGTTGCCAGCTGTCCGATCAGGACATCCACGTGGTTATCCCGACAGCCCGGCGGCCCACGGGTAGGACTTCAGGTACGGGTCCGGCTCGATCGGGCCGGCGGACTCCCACACCGTGTAGATGAGACCATCGGGCTTGATCTCGCCGATGCGCGCCGTCTTGGTGATGTGGTTGTTCTCGCCGTCGATGGTCACCTTGCCCTCGGGGGCGTCGAAGCTGACCCCGCCTGCGTTCTCCTGAATGGCCTTGACGTCGAACGATCCGGCCTTCTCGACGGTGTTCTTCCACAGGTACACCGAGACGTAGGCGGCCTCCATCGGGTCCGAGGTCGGCTTGTTCTCGCCGTAGGCCTTCTTGTAAGCGGCCACGAACGCGTTGTTCACCGGGGTGTCGATGGTCTGGTAGTAGTTCCACGCGGTCAGCTGATCGGTGATGTTCTGCACGCCGATACCACCGACCTCCTCTTCGGCGATGGACACCGAGACCACCGGCATCGCCTGCGGGGTGAGCCCGACGTTCTTGTACTCGCGGAAGAACGCCACGTTGGAGTCACCGTTGAGGGTGTTGAACACCGCGTCGGCGTCGGCCGTGCGGACCTTGTTGACGATGGTGGAGAAGTCGGTCGAGCCCAGCGGCGTGTAGTCCTCGCCCTTGATCTCCATCCCGTTGGCCGCTGCGTACGCCTTGATGATGCGATTGGCGGTCTGCGGGAAGACGTAGTCACTGCCCACCAGGTAGAGCGACTTGGTGCCCTTTTCCTTCAGGTAGTCCAGCGCGGGCACGATCTGCTGGTTGGTGGTCGCCCCGGTGTAGAAGATGTTCTTGCTCGACTCCAGGCCCTCGTACTGCACGGGGTAGTAGAGCAGCGCGTTGTTGCTCTCGAAGACCGGCAGCATGGCCTTGCGACTCGAAGAGGTCCAACCACCGAAAACGGCTGCGACACAGTCACTGCTGATCAGCTTCTCGGCCTTCTCGGCGAACACGGTGGGTTCGGAGGCGCCGTCCTCGCCGACGATCTGGATCTGCTTGTCCAACACGCCACCGGCGGCGTTGATCTCGTCGACGGCGAGCTTGATGGCGTCGCGCACGGTGACCTCGGAGATGGCCATGGTGCCCGACAGGGAGTTCAGCGAGCCGACCTTGACGGTGGAACCCGAGGTGTCGACGCACGATTCGGCGCTGGACGCTTCGGTCTCGCTGGCCTTGCTACCGCAGGCAGCGAGCAGCATCGAGGTGGTGACCACGACGCTCCCCGCTAGCAGAACTGACCTGTTGAACATCGGGCGGGGGAGTCGCATCTAAGGCCTTTCCTTCGATTTCAGTGCATCGTCAGAACTTTGGAGAACCCGAGTGGGTGTCGAATCGGCACGTTAGGGGGCCTAGGTTTCTGTGAAATTTCTCTATGTGACGAACAAATTAACGTGTTGTTCGATCGTGGTTGGCCGTCCGTTCGGCTGGTACAACCCGGTGCGGATGAGGCGGGTGTAACGATCCGGTAGCGTCCGGCGATGTGATGGGCATGCGAAATACCACGAGCAAGGTAGGAGCGGTCGCCGGCGCGGCGGCGATGGTGGCGGGCGCGGCGCTCGCCTTCGGCACCGCGACGGCCGGTGCCGAACCGGAGGCGGGCGGTCAAGTGGTCCGCTACACCCTGACCTCGGGCGCGCCTTACCAATTCCAGGTGTTCTATCTGACGGCACAGCCGGCGAGCAAGGACGCCTACAACGCCGATGCGTACGCCTACGCCAAGCGCGAGACCATCACCGTGGGTCCGGACGCGCCGTGGGTGGTCGAGACCACGCTGGCCGATCCGCAGTGGGCCATCCTGCAGGTGAGCAGCACCACCAAGGGCGGCGTGGGGGCACCGAACGCGCATTGCGATATCGCGGTCGGCGACCAGATCATCGCCGCCCAGGATGCGCCGTACAGCGTGTGGTGCCAGGGCACCCAGTGGTAGCCGCCTGATATCGGTTTGCTGGGCGCGGGGGCGGATCGGTCATTTCTCGGTGACCGGTCGCGTCGCGGAGTAAATTCGGAGTTTGCGGGCATCCGCCCGGGTGCCGCGGGCGAAGGAGCCTGTGATGGCCGTCGACGAGGGCAAACTCCAAGCGTTTCTGAACAAGGCGGTGGGTGATCTCGGGGCGTCGATGAGCGCCACCCTGGTGCTGATCGGTGACGAACTCGGGCTGTACGCGGCGCTGGCCGAGGGGCGCTGCACACCGGCCGAGTTGGCCGCCCGTACCGGCACCGTCGAGCGATACGTACGCGAGTGGCTGGCCAATCAGGCCGCCGGCGGTTACGTGGAGTACGAAAGCGCCACGGGGACCTACTTCCTCTCCGAGGAGCAGGCACTGTGCCTGGCCGACCCGGACGGGCCGGTGGACCTACCCGGCGGCTATGCGGTGGTCGAGGACCTGTTTCACGTCAAGTCGCGCGCGGTGCAGAACTTTCGCAGCGGCGCGGGGATGGAGTGGGGAGATCACCATCCCTGCCTGTTCGGCGGGACCGAACGCTTCTTCCGGGCCGGCTACCGTGCCCACTTGTTGGACTCCTGGCTGCCCGCGCTCGACGGTGTCGTCGACAAGCTCGCCGCCGGGGCGAAGGTGGCCGATATCGGGTGTGGGCACGGGGTCACCACAATTCTGATGGCACAGGCCTTTCCGGAGTCGCAGTTCGTCGGCATCGACTATCACGACGCCTCGATCGCGACGGCCCGGGAGCACGCCGCGCAGGCCGGGGTTGCCAACGCGTCCTTCGAGGTGGCCGACGCGACCGGTTATCAGGGCGGTGACTACGACCTGATCGCCTTCTTCGACTGCCTGCACGATATGGCGGATCCCGCCGGAGCCGCGAGCCACGCGCGCCGGTCACTGAAACCCGACGGCCACTGCATGCTGGTGGAGCCGTTCGCCGGCGACACCGTGGCCGACAACCTCAACCCGGTGGGCCGGGTGTTCTACGGAGCGTCCTCGCTCATCTGCGTGCCGGTATCGCTGGCACAGCAGGGCCCGGCGCTCGGCGCGCAGGCGGGGGAGCGCCGACTGGCCCAAGTGCTGGTCGACGATGCCGGCTTCACCCGGTTCCGCCGCGTCGCCGAGACCCCGTTCAACCTGGTCTTCGAGGCACGGCCCTGATCCCCGCTTGACAATCTCATCGAACAAATGTTCGATGAATCTATGCGATGGGACGGACAGAGCGCACGCGCCGACGACGGCGCACTGCCGGGTCTGGCGCGGCTCGGTTTCGTCCGCAGTGTCCGCACACCGGAGTTCGACGCGATCACGTTCCACGAGGTCTTGTGCAAGTCCGCGCTGAACAAGGTACCGAATGCGGCGATGCTGCCGTTTCGGTACACCGTCAACGGCTACCGTGGCTGTTCCCACGCCTGCCGGTACTGCTTCGCCCGGCCGACCCACGAATATCTGGACTTCGACCCCGGTGCGGATTTCGACACCCAGGTCGTGGTGAAAACCAATGTGGCCGAGGTTCTTTCCCGCGAATTGCGCCGGCCCTCGTGGACCAGGGAGACGGTGGCACTGGGTACCAACACCGATCCCTACCAGCGCGCCGAAGGCCGCTACCGGCTGATGCCGGGCATCTTGAACGCCCTCGCCGAATCCGGCACGCCGTATTCGATCCTGACCAAGGGCACCTTGGTGCGCCGCGATCTGCCGTTGATCGCCGCGGCCGAGCAGGACGGTCCGGGCGCCAGTGTGTCGATCTCGCTGGCCGTCGTCGACCCCGAGCTGCAGCGCGACCTCGAACCCGGCACCCCGGCACCGCAGGCCCGGTTGGCGCTGATCTCCGCGATCCGCGACGCCGGGCTGGACTGCCACGTGATGGTGGCACCCGTGCTCCCCGGGCTGACCGATTCTCCCGAGCATCTCGAGGCGCTGCTGCGCGCGATCGCCGACGCCGGCGCCACCAGCGCCACGGTGTTCGGGTTGCACCTGCGCGGCGCCACCCGCGACTGGTTCATGGCGTGGCTGCAGCGGGCGCATCCCGAACTGGTCTTCCGATACCGCAGTTTGTACCGGCGCGGGGCCTACCTGCCGCCGGAGTACCGCGATAAGCTGCGCGCCCGCGTCGCGCCGCTGCTCACCCGGTACCGATTGACTGGGCGTGGGCCCATGGCGCGCGCCGGTGCCGTTTCCTCCGAAGTCACGGCACCGGCGCACCCCACCCTGTTCTAGACCGGATGGTCCTCGCCGAGCCCTCTGCGCACGGCGACGGCCACCGGGCTCGGATATTCGGCCGTCAGGTCGAGTTCCCCGGTGGGCTCCAGCGCGGGCTGCGCCATGAACCGCGGCACCGTGCCGCGGTGCGCGGTGCCGCTGTGTACGACGAACGGGTGGCACAGGTAGACGTCGCCGATATTTCCTGTCACCGAGACGATTTCGCAGTTCTCGGTCGCTGGGACCACCCGCTCACAGACCGACATCCATGCGGCGCCGTCGGAACCATACTGCGCCAAGACCTTCGGCACGGCCAGGTGTGACCCGACCCGAATCGCGGTCGGTGCGTCATCCCGGCCGACATCGGAGTACAGCAACAGCATCAGCAGTGCCCGGCCGCGCGAACGCAGGCTCAACCGCGGTCCCGCGGCGTCGTAGAACGACGCCTCGACATGCCAGCCGGCCTCGCGCGGAGCCTCGGTGCTCGGGAAGCGCGATACAAAGGTGCCCATCCCCCGCAGTGGCCGCCAGTGTGCCTTCCCGACGAGCGCGTCGAACGCCGCGGTGAGAACCTCGGTGTTGGCCGAGGCGGCGAACTCGGGTGTCGCCATGGCAGGCACCCGGATCAGGGGCTCGGTCCAGGTCGCCGGGTCGCCCGGGTCCAGATCGACGGCCCGCCACAGCTGCTGCTGGCAGCGCAGGCCGAGCTCACGATCGAAGGCGGCCTCGATCTTGACGAAGCCGTCGGCCATGAACTGCTCGACATCGAGTATCGCGGGCATGTCGGCGATCATGTCGGCGCTCGGCGCCCACGTGCAACTGGATTTCCGGTCAGTGTGCGGTGCCGCGCCGCACCCGGGTCCCCGCCGTTCCCTCGACGATATCGGTGATCTGGGCGAGCGAACCGATCACCGCTTCGTTGCCGGTGTGACGCGCAAAGTCGCCGGCGGCTTGCGCTTTCGGCCCCATCGAACCGGCGGGCAGATTCAGCCCGGCGAGTTCCTCGGGTGTGGTCCGCCCGAGCCGGGCCTGCTGCGGGGTACCCCAGCCGGTGTAGACGGCGTCGACATCGGTGGCGATGACGAGCAGGTCGGCACCGAGTTGCTCGGCCAGCAGCGCCGACGCGAGATCCTTGTCGATGACCGCCTCGACGCCACACAGGTCGCCGTTGTCGTCGTAGCGGGTGGGGATGCCACCGCCGCCGGCGCAGATCACGATCACCCCGTGCTCCACCAGACAGCGGATGGCCTCGATCTCGAAGATCCGCCTGGGTGCCGGGCTGGCGACGACGCGCCGAAACCGGTCACCGTCGGGGGCGATGCTCCAGCCGTGCGCCGCGGCCAGGCGCTGCGCGGTCTCCCGGTCGTAGACCGGCCCGATCGGCTTGGTGGGGTGATCGAACGCGGGGTCATCGCGATCGACTTCGATCATCGTGAGCAGGGTGGCCAGCGGCTGGCCGACGGGCAGCAGGTTGCCCAGCTCCTGTTCGATGACATAGCCGATCATCGCCTCCGTCTGGGCCCCGAGCACGTCCAGCGGATAGGGCGCCACCTCGTGGTAGGCGGCCGCCTGCAGGGCGAGCAGCCCGACCTGCGGGCCGTTGCCGTGGGCGATGACAATCTCATTACCGGGGGCGATCGCGGCGATGGACTGTGCGGCCAGCCGGATGTTGGCCCGCTGGTTCTCCGCGGTCATGGGCTGCCCGCGCCGCAGAATCGCGTTGCCGCCCAAGGCGATGACGATCCGCATGACGGTCAGCCCAGCGCGGCCACGAGGACCGCCTTGATGGTGTGCATCCGGTTCTCGGCCTGCTCGAACGCGATGTTCGCCGGCCCCTCGAAGACCTCGTCGGTGACCTCCACCCCGTTGGCCAGACCTGGATACCGTGCGGCGATCTGCGCCCCGATCTCGGTGTCGCAGTTGTGATATGCCGGTAGGCAGTGCATGAACCTGACCCGCGGATTTCCGGCCGCGGACAGCAGCGCGGAGTTGACCTGGTAGGGCAGCAGCAGGTCGACCCGCTCACCCCAGGTGTCCATGGGTTCGCCCATCGAGACCCAGACGTCGGTGTAGACGAAGTCGACCCCTGCCACGGCCGCGGCCGGATCCTCGGTGACGGTGATCCGCGCGCCGGACACGGCGGCGAATTCCTGGCACAGCGCCCGGTGATCCGCGTCCGGCCACAGCTGTTTCGGTGCGCCGATCCGGACATCCATCCCGAGCTTGGCGGCCACCAGCAGCAACGAGTTGGCGACGTTGTTACGCCCGTCGCCGACGAAGGCGAAAGCGATGTCGGTCAACGGTTTCGGGCAGTGCTCGGTCATGGTGAGGACATCGGCGAGCATCTGTGTCGGATGGAAATCGTCGGTCAACCCGTTGAACACCGGAACCCCGGCGTAGTCCGCGAGTTCCTCGACGGTCCGCTGGCCGGCCCCTCGGTACTCGATCGCGTCATACATCCGCCCCAGTACCCGGGCGGTGTCCTTCATCGACTCCTTGCGCCCGATCTGGGACGAGGCGGGATCGATGAACGTCACGTGCGCCCCCTCGTCGTAGGCGGCCACCTCGAAAGCGCAGCGCGTCCGGGTGGAGGTCTTCTCGAAGATCAGGGCGATGTTCTTGCCGACCAGCCGCGGCCGCGCCACCCCGGAGTATTTGGCGTTCTTGAGATCTCGGGACAGTTGGAGCAGGTAGAGCAGGTCACGGTCGGTGTGGTGGACGAGGCTGAGCAGGCTGCGATTCCGATTGTTGAACGCCATGGCCGGATTCCTTCGGGGCGGGGGTCAGGTATAGAGCGGGTCACGCAGGATCGGGCAGGTCATGCACCGGCCGCCGCCGCGCCCGCGGCCGAGCTCGCTGGCGTCGATGGTGACGACCTCGACGCCGGCCTTGCGCAACGCCGTGTTGGTCAGGGTGTTGCGGTCATAGCCGATGACGACACCCGGCTGCAGCGCCACGACGTTGTTGCCGTCGTCCCACTGTTCGCGCTGGATCCCGTACACGTCCCCGGCGGTGCTGACGACGCGGAAGTCGACACCGAGTGCCTCACCGATGGTCGCGACCAGCCCGCGCTTCTCGCGGCGAATGTCCAAGCCGGACGGCGCGGACTCGTCGGGTCGCAGGCTGATCGGCACGATGCCGTCGACCACCGGCGCGAAGGCCGTCACCAGATCGTGGTCGCAGAAGGTGAACACGGTGTCCAGATGCATGGCCGAACGGGTCTTCGGCAGGCTGGCGATGATCACCCGCTCGGCCGCACCCGCGGCGAAGAGGTTGCGTGCCACCTGGGTGATCGCCTGATGAGATGTCCGCTCGCCCATCCCGATCACGACGAGCCCCTTGCCGATCGGCATCACATCGCCGCCCTCCAGGGTGGCGAGACCATGATCGGCCGGACGTCCGTCGGTGTCACCCAGCCACACATCGAACTTCTCGTCGGCGAAGGCGGGATGGAATTTGTAGACCGCGGTGGTGAGCAGCGTCTCCTGGCGCCGCGCGGGCCAGTACATCGGGTTGAGGGTGACCCCGGAGAAGATCCACGACGAGTTGTCGCGCATGAATTGGGTGTTGGGCAGCGGCCGGATGACGAACCCGGCCGGGTCCAGCGAGCTGAACAGCGAAAGGAAGCCGCCGTCCACCTCATCGACCACGTCCTGATAGGCGACACCGCCAATGAGCAGCTCCGCCAACCGATCCGACGACTGCTCGGTCAGCCAGGCCCTGATCTCACGGGTCAGCACGGGCCCCACCAGGTCGTCGGTGATCTTGCGGTCCAGCAGCCACTCCAGTGCCGCGGGCTGCGCCACGACGTCGGCGAGCAGGCTCTGCAGTTCGAGCACCTCCACGCCGCGGTCGACCATCTTGGCGACGAAATCGAAGTGGTCGCGGCGGGCCTGCTGCAGCCAGATGACATCGTCGAAGAGCAACTCGTGGCAGTTGTCCGGGGTGAGCCGCTGGTGGGCCAGACCCGGCGCGCAGACCATCACTCGCCGCAGCCGGCCGGCCTCGGACCAGACGCCGAGCCGGGAGCCGTGGGCGTTCACAGGACCGCCAGGTTGCCGGTGGCCATCATGGTGACGGCCAGCACCGCGGTCACGGTGACCACCGCGAAGACGGCCCACTCGGGTTTGGAGAACGCCGGTAACCGGCTTTCCCGGCGCGCCCACAGGTAGAGCGCGGTGCCCACCAGGTAGAACACCGCCGCCACCAGCAGGTACTGCCAGCCGCCGGCATACACCAGCCACACCGCGTAGCCGAGGGCCACCGCACCGATGACCAGATCCCGGGCCCGGCGGTGGCCGGCCTCGTAGGTTTCGCCGCGCAGCGCCAACAGCACCTGATAGGCGGCCGACCACAGGTAGGGCAGCAGGATCAGCGACGTCGCGAGATAAACCAGGTTGGTATAGGTGCTCGAGTTGGCCAGCGTCCACAACAGCAGCGCCTGGACGCACAGGTTGGTCAGCCACAGCGCGCTGGCCGGTGCGCCGTGCGTGTTCTCGCGGGCCAGCGCTTTCGGCATCACGTGCTCCAGTGCGGGCAGGCGCAGAATCTCCACGCACAGCAGCACCCAGGCGATCAGCGCGCCCAGCAGCGAGATGACCAGACCGATCGAGATCAGGGCGGCACCCCAGTGGCCCACCTGGCTCTCCAACACACCGGCCATCGACGGGTCCGGTACACCGGCCAGCTCGGCCTGCGCCATCAGGCCGTAGGACAGCAGGTTGACCATCAGCAGCAGCGCCAGCACCCCGACGAAGCCGAGCACGGTGGCCCGCCCGACATCGCGGCGCCGGGCGGCGCGCTGGGAGTAGACCGAGGCACCCTCGATACCGATGAACACCCACACCGTCACCAGCATCATGTTCTTGACCTGCGCCATCGTGTCGCCCAGGGGCACGCCGTCGATCTGGGTGGTCTTGCCCCAGAAGTCGGCGGAGAACAATCCCGCGTTGAACCCGACGGCGGCGATGGCGATGAACACCAGGATCGGGACCACCTTCGCGATGGTCACCACGACGTTGACGAATGCCGCCGTCTGCACGCCCCGCAGCGTCATGGCGTGCACGATCCACAGCACCACCGACGCGCCGAAGATCGCGGGAACGGTTGCGCCGCCCTCGAACTGGGGGAAGAAGTAGCCCAGCGTGGAGAACAGCAGGACCAGGTAGGCGACGTTGCCCACCCAGGCCGACACCCAGTAGCCGAACGCCGAGGTGAAGCCGATGTAGTTGCCGAATCCGGCTCGGGCATAACCGTAGACGCCACCATCGACATCCGGCTTGCGGCTGGCCAGGGTCTGGAAGACGAAGGCCAGCGTCAACATGCCGACGCCGGTGATCACCCAGCCGATGAGCAGGGGGCCGGGCGCGGCGCTGGCCGCCATCTGCGACGGCAGGGCGAAGATGCCGCTGCCGATCATGGATCCGACGACGATCGCCGTCAGTGCGGCCAGACCCAGGCCGGCCCGCGGACCTTGCCGGGTGCCGGGGGAGGGGGGCAGGGATTCCAGCGTCTCGGACATCGTCGTCCTTCCTGTATGTGGCGCGGCGCGCCAGACGCCACGGGTCGACGGTATGCCGCCGTCGCGCAACGACGAGGGGGCTTAAGTCCTCAATACGACGAGATAGGTCCCCACCGCCACCGGTCCGCGCCGCCCCCTCAGCGGTGCGCGCAGGCTGGTTGTCATGACCGAGTTCATGCGTGGCAGTGACGCGTTCACGTGGGCGATGGAAAGCGATCCCCGGTTGCGATCGACCGTTGTGACCTTGCTGATCCTGGACAGGTCGCCGGCATGGGATGCGGTGCGCGATCGGTTCGATGCCGTCAGCCGGCGATTACCCATGCTGCGCCAACGCGTCGTGGCGTCCCCGCCGCCGGCGCCCCCGCGCTGGGTGGACATGCCCGATTTCGATCTGGACTTCCACGTCCGCCGGGCGGCCGCGCCCGCCCCAGGGGATCTCGGCGGATTGCTGGAGATGGCCCGGCTCGCCGAGATGGAGGACTTCGACCGGGCCCGCCCGCTCTGGTACGTGACGCTCATCGACGGACTCTCCGGCGGCGGGGCGGCGGTGCTGTGCAAGTTCCATCACGCCCTCACCGATGGCGTCGGGGGTGTCCAGATCGCGATGACGCTGTTCGACCTCTCCGAAACGGCCGGCGCGGTCGCCCCGTTGCCGGCCCCGCCGGACGCGCACGTGCGGTCGTGGCTGGGAGATTCGCTGGACGTACTCGGTTTCGACGCGGGCCTGGCGGCGTCGGCGGTGGCGGGGGCGCTCACCGCGGCCCCGAAGTTGTTGTTCCACAGCATCCGGCACCCGCTGGCCAGCGTGGAAACCGCCGCCGCGACCGGCGCGTCGATCTATCGCACGGTGCGGCCCGTGTACCGCACCGGATCACCGCTGATGACGCGGCGCTCGCTGATCCGTCGGCTCGGCGTGCACGAGGTGGCGCTGCCGCGGCTGCGGCGGGCGGCGCACCGTGGCGGCGGCGCCCTCAACGACGGATTCGTGGCGGGGCTGGCGGGCGGGTTGCGCCGCTACCACGAGGCGCACGATGTCACGATCGGCGACCTGCACTTGACGATGCCGATCAACCTCCGTACCGACAGCGACGCGGTGGGTGGCAACCGGATCGGGTTGATGCGCTTCGACGTACCCGCCGGCATCGTCGATCCGGCCGAGCGGATAGCCGCCGTGCACGCCGTCACGGCGAGGGTGCGCGGCGAGCGGTCGCTGCCCTACACGCAGTGGATCGCGGGGGTGCTCAACCTGATGCCCCGCTGGTACATCGGTTCGGTGCTGCGACGCGTCGACTTCCTGGCCAGCGATGTGCCGGGCGTTCCGGTCCCGGTATTCCTCGGCGGCGCACATGTCGTGGCGCAGTACGCGTTCGGCCCGACGATCGGTGCGGCGGTCAACGTGACACTGCTGACCTATGTCGACACCTGCGCGCTGGGCATCGACGTCGACACCGGCGCCATCGGCGACTTCGATGTCTTCCACGCGTGCCTGGTGGCGGGCTTCGACGAGGTGCTGGCTCTGGCGGATTGACCCGACGGCCGATCAGGTCTTGTTGCGCCGGACCTGATTGAAGGGCACACCGCGATCGGCGGCGGGTTCGCGCGGGAAGCCGAGCACCCGCTCGCCGATCACGTTGCGGGCCATCTCCGAGCTACCGCCGCCCAGTGAGCCGGTCTGCCGGGACAGATAGCGTATGCCGATGTCCAGCAGGGCATTGTCGTCGTCGACGACTGCGGCGGTACCGGCGATGGCCAGCGCGGTGTCGATCTCGAGCTCGGTGGTCTCGGCGTGGAAGAGCCGGATCAGGGTTCCGGCGTTGGGTGGCAGCGAACCGTTCGCGATGCACCGGGACACATGCTCGATGAGCTGTTCCTTGACGATGCGGCGAGCCAGCGCCCGCCCGGCCAGGTCCTGGATCCGCGCATCGCCGCCCTGCCCGGTCGCCTCGGCCAGCCCGACATGATCGGGGGGCATCTCGCTGGCGTTCTCCGCCCCTGTGCCGCTGGCGAATTCGGATCCGCCACCGACGGCGCGCCGCTCGTGATGCAGCTGGCGCGACGCCACGGTCCAGCCGTCGTTGACCGCGCCGACCACGGCGTCGTCGCCGAGTTCCAGACCGTCGAAGAACTCTTCGCAGAACTCCTCGTTGCCGTTGACCTCGGTGATCCGGCGCATCGTGATACCGGGTGCGTTCAGCGGCACCAGGAACATGGTGAGGCCCTCGTGTTTGGGGACGTTCCAGTCGGTGCGGGCCAGCATCAAGCCGTAGTCGGCGGCGAACGCACTGGTGCTCCAGGTCTTGGCGCCGTTGATGATCCACTTGTCCCCGACCCGGTCGGCCCGGGTGATCACGCCGGCCAGATCGGAGCCGCCGCTGGGTTCGGACAGCAACTGGCACAGGATCTCGTCGCCGCGGATGGCCGCCGAGATGCGCGTCCGCTTCTGTTCCTCGCTGCCGACATCCAGGATGGTCGCCGCGCAGATGGTGAACGACGGCGTGTTCAGGATCAGCGGCATCTCGTAGGCCCGGCATTCGGCGTTGAACGCCTTCTGGTAGGCCATGTCCAGCCCGAGACCGCCGTACTCGCGGGGAAAGCAGATCCCGGCGAAACCGCCCGCGTGCAGCGTGCGTTGCAGTGCCTTGGCGCGATCCCACGACTGCTGCTCGGCACGCACCATGAACGGCGGGTTGTCGGGGTCGATGGGCGGCATGTTCTCGGCGAGCCACGTGCGGGCCCGGACGGCGAAATCCGCGACCGACTCGTCGGTGTGGGTGGACAGGGCGGTGTCCGTCATGCGGGGACCTTTCGGCTCAGGTCGAAGATGACTCGGTGGTGGTCCTCGGGCGAGCCGAACATCGCCCGGTTCTGCGCCGCCCGGCGCAGGTACAGGTGCAGGTCGTGCTCCCACGTGACGCCGATGCCGCCGTGCAGCTGGACACAGTCCTGCAGCATCACCGGGGCGCGCTCGCCGACATAGGCTTTCGCGACGCTGACCAATTTGGCTGCCTGCGGGGATCGCGCACCGACTGCCTCGGCGGCACCGGCGGTGGTGGCGCGGGCGGCCTCGAACCACAGCTTCATGTCGGCGAAGCGATGCTTGAGCGCCTGATAGGAGGCCAGCGGCCGGCCGAAGCTGTGCCGGTCGAGGAGCCACTGGTTGGTCATGGCCAGCACCGCGTCCAGGATGCCGACGGTCTCGGCGCATTGCAGGACCAGCGCCACCTGACGCTGGCGTTCGATGATGTGCGCGGTCTGCTCGGCCGTGCCGACCACGGCGTCGGCGCCGACCTCGACACCGTCGAATGTCACCCGCGCATAGTGGCGCACCATGTCCAGCGACCGTTGGGTCGCGATACCCACCCCGGCGGTGTCGGTGGGCACCACGAACTGACGGGGCACCCCGTCCAGTGCGGCGGTCACCAGCAGCACCCCGGCGGCATCGCCGGATTCGACCCGGTCCTTCACCCCGTCGAGACGGTAGCCGCCGTCGGTCGCGGTGGCGGTGAGCGAGGGGGTGAGCGGCGAGAACGGGGCGCCGGGTTCGTACACCGCCCAGCTCGCGACCGTCTCGCCGGATACCAGCGACTCGATGAGCCCCTCGTGGTGCTGCGCCGCCTCGACCAGTCCGGCGAGCACGACGCTGACCGGATGCAGCGGGCCGGGAGCCACGGTGCGCCCGGCCTGCTCGGCCAGCATCGCCAGATCGGCGATGCCGTCCCCGGAAACGCTGCCGCCACCGAGCTCCTCGGGCACCAGTAGGCCAGCCCAGCCCAGCTCGGCGGCGCGCTGCCACCATCGGGCATCGAAAGAGCCACCAGTGCTGTGGATTTCGCGCACCTTGTGCAGGGAAGCCTCCTTCTCCAGGAAGGCCTGGGCGGTGGAGGCGAACAACATCTGTTCCGGGTTGGCGGCAACGGTCATGGGGTAGCTCCTGTCACACGCAGGTCATCGCCGGGGCGGCATTTCCGCCTTCTGAAAAGACAATTTCCGTGAAGTGGTAATGACGTTACCATGGGGGTCGGATCGGATGCCCCGGGTCGCGCAGCAGACTTCGCACGCAGAATTCGAAGATGTGCTGGCCCTCGACCGGGGCGCCGTTGAGTTCGGCGCCCAGCACGCGCAACCGCAACGCCCCGAGCATCGTCTGCATGATGAGGGCGGCGGCGGTGTCGGTCTCGCTGTCGGAGGCTTCGCGGAATACGCCCTCGGCGCCACCGGCGACGATGATGTCCCTGATCAACGCGTGCAGCGGCGACAGCACGCGGGCATATTCGCGGGGCAGCGTCTCGGCGAGATGATCGTTGTAGAAGGTCAGGCCACGGTTGATGCTGTCCTGTTTGGTGGATGCCGCCGGCGCGGTGATCCGCTCGACGAGGGTGCGTAGCGCCGCGATCGCGTCCAGGCCGGCCACGTCGGTGCGCCACCGTGCCGCCGACTCGGCCATGATCCTGTCGACAAGGGCGAGCAGCAGCTCGTCCTTGCTGGAGTAGTGCTGGTAGAACGACCGCAGCGAGGTCTTCGAGCGTTCCACCACCGCCAGCACGGTGAAATCGGTGCGGCCGGTCTCGCCGAGGATCTCCAGGGCCGATCTCATGAATCGCGCGGGCCGCGACTCGGTCTCCGTGCCGCGCGCCGTGGGTCTGGCCATCTACGGACCCCCTCGGGATCGGAGTGTTGTGCAACCCGCGAGAATGACGTTACCGTTTTTGCAGAGCCACCAGGAAGGGGCACGATGACGACATCGGATCAGGCGCAGCAGCAGGCGCAGTGGACGCTGGAGGGGCTGCTCGAGCTTTTCGAGCCCCGTCCGGACGGGGACAACCGCTTCATTGCCCAGACCGGGCTCGCCGGCGCCGACGATCGTCAGGTCGTGGAGGGGACCCAGGTGCTCGCCCAGGCCATCGTGGCGGTGGCCAAACGCTTCCCGGGCAAATCGGTGCGATCGGCCTACGCCGTGTTCGCCCGTGTCGTGCTGGTCGGGCCGCCGGTAGTGCTCGATATCGACGTGCTCTCCGAGGGCCGTTCGACGGCGACCGCGGTGGTGACCGCGTCGCAGAACGGCAAGCGGTGTATCACCGTCACGGTGCTCGCCGATGTGCCCTCCGGCGACGTCATCCGCCACCACCTGCCCAAGGCGGATGTGGTGGGTCCGGCGGCGGCTCAACCCGCCATCATGCCGATGAGCGGGCGCGAGGTCCGCCTCGTCGATGTCGTCGACGTCAACAGCCCCGACGAGGTCGGGCCGCCGGAGTTGTACGCCTGGCTGCACTACGACCCGATCCCGGGTCGCGATGAGCTGGCCAAGGCACTGATCGCCTATTTCACCGGACACCTGGGGATCTCCACCACCATGCGCGCACACGAGGGTATCGGCACCGCACAGGCGCATCTGACGGTGTCGACCGCGCCGATGACCATCTCGGTCAGCTTCCACGAACCCGTGCAATGGCAGGGGTGGCTGTTGTACGGGCACGAGAGCACCCAGGTCGGGGCCGGCATGTCCCATGTCCGCGGCACCGTGCATACCGAGGACGGCCAACTGCTGGCCTCGTTCTGCCAGGATGGACTGATCCGCCCGCTGCGCAGTAGCGACACCGGCATCAAGGAGCAGTCGCGGCTCTGACTCACACCGTGCGCACGTCCCAGGCGTGGTGCACGATATCGTGCAGGTGGTAGACCGCGATGGTGGCGACCGTGAATTCGCTGCCATTGCTTCGCAATCCGCGTCGTGCCCAGCCGCCCGCGGGTACCCGGTCGTAGCGGTCGGCGACGGTGGTGGCCGCGTCGGACAGCTCGCCGGCGACCACCGCGGGATCTTGGGACGAGTAGTCCTCGGCCACGGCGGTGTCATCCTGGTCCCAGTTCGGGAACCGCGGATCGTCCTCGGTCAGCATCAACTGCACGCGGTGATCGAAGATGCGGTGCACATCACGGATGTGGCAGCCGTACTCGAGTGTCGACCACACCCCGGGTTGTGGGCGGACCCGGACGTCCGGCTGCGCCAGCCGGGTGACCCAGGCCGCGGCATCGCGACGGATGCGGCCGGGGACATCGGCGGCGCGCACGGTCGCGGGGTCGAAACCGCACTCCGGGCAGGCCCGGGCAAGCACCCAGGTCCAGTCCTTGTCGTCCGGGATGATCGCGTCGCTCACAGCGCCCCGGGGGCGAAGGTGTCGCACTGGTTCGGGTCGCCGGTCCGATACCCCTGCGTGAACCACTGCTGGCGCTGCGCCGAGGAGCCGTGGGTCCAGGCCTCCGGGTTCACCCGTCCGGTGGCCTGCTTCTGGATGCGGTCGTCGCCGACCGACGACGCCGCGGACAGCGCATCGGCGATGTCCTTGTCGCTCAACGGTTCCAAGAACGGCTCGCCGGTGCTCTCCTGTTTGGTGATGGAGGCGTAGTGGGCCCAGACCCCGGCATAACAATCGGCCTGCAGCTCGGTGCGGACCCCGCCGCCGGTGGGGCCCTGCGGATCCTGCTGCGCGCGCCCGAGCACTCCGAGCAGGTTTTGCACATGGTGGCCGAACTCATGGGCGACCACGTATTCCTGGGCCAACGGGCCACCGCTGGAACCGAACTGGTCGACCAGCACGTCGAAGAAGTCGGTGTCGAAATAGGCCGTCCGGTCCGACGGGCAGTAGAACGGGCCCACCGCGCTGTCGGCCGGCCCGCAACCGGTGTTCACCGACCCGGTGAACAGCCGGACCTGCGGGCGCTGATACCCCTGCAGCTGTTGCGCCCAGACCGCATCCACGGAGTTGCCGGTGGCCACCACCCGGCATTGCACGATCGCATTGGCGTCCGCGCCGGTCTTGCATTGGCTCAGATCGAAACCCGAGGCGTCGACACCCTGGGTGTCCATGCCCGGCACCTGATCTTGGGGCAATACGCTGCTCGGATCCACCCCGAGGAACAGGGCGACCACCACCAGCAGGAGCCCGCCGATACCCCCGCCGACGGCGATCCCGCGCCCGCCCCCGCCCCGACCGCCACTGCTCGAGGTGGTGCTCGTGTCGATCTGCATACCCTCGTTGAAGGTCAACGTCCTCACCAACCCCATCTGCGTGTCGGCACCATCACCTGGTCCAAGCCGCGCTCAGCTTTCCACACTACGATTCTGGGGTGGCCCCTGTCGCCGAACTGACAACCATCGTGGAGACGGCGCACGGCCTGCTCCGGGGCGCCACCGACGGTGGGGTCGGCGTGTGGCGCGGCGTCGCGTACGCCCAACAACCGGTGGGCGACTTGCGTTTCGTGGCCCCTCGCCCGGTGCGACCGTGGTCGGGGGTGCGGGACGCCATCGAGCACGGTCCGCTGCCGCCGCAGGGCCGTTCGTTCGTCGGTGGCGGGCGCGATGACCCCAAGATGCGCGACGAAGCGTGCCTGACCGTGACGGTCTGGTCACCCGATGTGGGCGGATCGTTACCCGTCATGGTGTGGATCCCCGGCGGTGCCTTCGTCTACGGGGCGGGCCAACTGCAGCTCTACAACGGTTCCCGGCTGGCGGCCAACGGCAATGTCGTGGTGGTCAACGTGACCTATCGGCTCGGTGTCTTCGGCGGATTCGAGCTCGGCGATCTCGGTCCCGGTTTCGATGACAACCTGTGTTTGCGTGATCAAATCGCGGCGCTGCGCTGGATCCGGGAGAACATCGGTGCGTTCGGCGGAGATCCCGAGCAGGTGACGGTGTTCGGTGAGTCCGCGGGGGCGACCTCGGTGCTGGCGCTGCTGGCCAGCCCGGCCGCCGAGGGTCTGTTCAGTCGGGCCATCGCACAGAGCCCGGCGTTGCCGTTGATTGCGGATCGGGAGTCGCGGGCACGTCAGTCGCAGGCGTTCCTGGCCGAGCTCGGGGTCGGGGCCGACGAGCTCAAGGCGCTCCCGCAGCGCCGGCTGCGCCGCGCCGCGGGACAGATCCAATTGGAGAGTGCGGCCCAGACCCCGGTGCTGGCATACGGATTGACCCACGGCGTGGACCTGCTTCCGCAGCATCCGATCGAGGCGGCGCGCGCCGGCGCGGTGCTACGGGTACCGCTGATCATCGGCACCAACAGCCACGAGGCGTCGATGTTCGCCTGGGGCAAGCCGCCGATGCTGCCCACCACGGCGGCCGGGATCGATGCCTTCTTCGCCCGCCGCGCGCCGCAGGCCCGGGACCGGGTGCTCGCCGCGTATCCGGGGTTCCCGCGCCGGCGGGCGCTGGTCGATTTCGGGTCCGACGCCATGTTCGGGGCGCCCACCTGGGCGTTCGCCGATGCCTACAGCGGCGACGCCGCGACGCACGTGTACCGCTTCGACCACACCACGTGGACGCTGAAGGCGCTCGGGCTGGGCGCGACGCACGGCAGCGAGATCGTGCACATCCAGCACAGCTACGGCTCCTATCTGGGCCGCAAGCTGCATCCCCTGGGCCGGCGGGTGCAGCCCTCGGTGGGCAGGCGGATGCAGCGGACCTGGCTGGACTTCGCCACCGACGGTCTCAGCGAATGGCCGCGCTATGACGCCGAGTTCCGGCGCACCCTGGTGATCCGGTCGACCCGTGATGTCACCGTCGAGGACCCCGATGCCCGCCGGCGCGCAGCGTGGGACGGCGTCTATTAGCGCGGATGCGCAGCGCGATCACGCTTGATATTTTAAAGCTCAATTGCTTATATCAAGTGACACGGCGGAAGGGTGATGACGATGGTGGTACGACAGCGACCGGACTGGGTCGATGACGAGCTGTTCCCGTTCGACAGCCGGTTCGTCGACATCGGCGGCCACACCGTGCACTACATCGACGAGGGCAGTGGGCCTACCCTGCTGTTCCTGCACGGCAATC
The DNA here is from genome assembly GCF_001644575.1 of Mycobacterium adipatum. Classification (NCBI taxonomy): domain Bacteria; kingdom Bacillati; phylum Actinomycetota; class Actinomycetes; order Mycobacteriales; family Mycobacteriaceae; genus Mycobacterium; species Mycobacterium adipatum. The sequence continues at coordinate 3,811,984 of NZ_CP015596.1, read as the reverse complement.
CCACCTGGTCGTTCGTGTACCGCGAGGTGATCAAGGAGCTGCGCGACGATTTCCGCTGCGTCGCCGTCGACTACCCGGGATTCGGGTTGTCGGTCGCGGCACCGGGATACGGGTATCTGCCCGCCGATCACGCGCAGGTGATCACCGATTTCATCGACGAGCTGGCGCTGAGTGCGGTGACGCTGGTGGTCCATGACTGGGGCGGGCCCATCGGGCTGGCCGCCCTGGCCCGGCGCCCCGCGGCGGTCGAGCGTCTGGTGCTGGGCAACACCTGGGCGTGGCCGACGGATGCGGTGCACGTGCAGATCATGTCCCGCGTGATGGGAGGACCGCTGGGGCGGCTGCTGATCAGGCAATTCAATCTGTTCGTCAACGCGATGATCCCGGCCGGACACCGGCTCAGGAAGCCGTCCGGAGACGAGATGGCGCACTATCAGCAGGCGCTGGCAAGCCCGCTGCGCCGCGAAGCCTCGGGGATCTTCCCTCGTGAACTCACCGCGAGCCGGGAGTTCCTGGCCGAGGTCGCATCGACGCTGCCGGCGATCGCGTCGCTACCGGTGCTGATCATCTGGGGAACCGGCGATATCGCGTTCGGCGACCGCGAACTCACCAGGTGGAAGGACACCTTTTCCGATCACCGTGTCGAACTGGTCGCCGGGGCGGGCCACTTCGTCCAGTCCGACGCGCCCCACGCGTTCGCCGCGGCGATCCGGGACTGGCGCTAACCGTACCGTTGGTCGGTGTATCGGCGCAGGTTGTGCAGGAACCTTTGAAACATCCAGGCCATCAAGGGCTTTCCGGCCGTCATGCCCAGCCGGGCGGCCGTGCCGTTCGGTTTCATCGCCATCACCCAGGTCAGGTGGCAACCCCGATCTGTCGGCACGATCCAGTAATCCTCGGCGAACGCCGCGATGCTGGCGGTGGACGCGTCGTTGAACCGAAAGGCCATGTGGCTGTAGGGCTCCCAGGCCAGGAATTCCTCGTCGCCGATGATGTTGCCACGCATCGTGACGGTGCGGGTGGTGCCGACGTCATAGGGCTGCGGGCTGGTCCAGCGCACATCGGTGATCACACTGGCCCACTGCGGCCATGACCCGGCGTCCGAGAGCACCTCGAACAGCTGCTCGGGGGGGAGGGCCAAGTCGACCGTGCTGACGAAGCGGAACGGGGCATCGGAGATGAAATCCAGATCGACGCGCTCGCACGGGTACATTTTCCTCACCCGTCGACCCTAATGGGTACCGATCGGCCGCGGACTGCGGTCGTTGGTGATCGCGGGCCCCCCACTAGACTGTGCTGTCGTCTCACCCATCTTCATGAGGAGTTTTCGTGCTGCGCACCCATGCCGCCGGATCGCTGCGGTCCACCGACGCCGGTCAGACGGTGACCCTGGCGGGTTGGGTGGCGCGCCGCCGCGACCACGGCGGTGTCATCTTCATCGACCTGCGCGATGCGTCCGGGACATCCCAGGTCGTCTTCCGGGACGCGGCGGTGCTGGAGCAGGCGCACCGGTTGCGCGCCGAGTTCTGCGTCGCGGTGACCGGGGTCGTCGAGGTGCGTCCGCAGGGCAATGCCAACGCCGAGATCGCGACCGGCGATATCGAGGTCAACGCCACCGAGCTGACGGTGCTGGGCGAGAGCGCCCCGCTGCCGTTCCAGCTCGACGAGAGCGCCGGTGAGGAGGCGCGCCTGCGGTACCGCTACCTGGATCTGCGCCGCGAGGGCCCCGGCAATGCAATCCGCCTGCGGTCCAAGGTGAATGCCGCCGCGCGCGGTGTGCTTGCCGCGCACGACTTCGTCGAGATCGAGACCCCGACGCTCACCCGGTCCACACCGGAGGGAGCGCGGGACTTCCTGGTGCCGGCCCGGTTGCAACCCGGCAGCTTCTACGCATTGCCGCAGAGCCCGCAGCTGTTCAAGCAGCTGTTGATGGTGGCGGGCATGGAGCGCTACTACCAGATCGCGCGCTGCTACCGCGACGAGGATTTCCGCGCCGACCGCCAGCCCGAGTTCACCCAGCTCGACATGGAGCTGAGCTTCGTCGACGCCGACGATGTCATCGCGATCTCCGAAGAAGTGCTGCGGGCCGTGTGGTCCACCATCGGCTACGACCTCGCCACCCCGATCCCGCGGATGTGCTACGACGAGGCGATGGGCCGATTCGGCACCGACAAGCCCGACCTGCGGTTCGCCGTCGAACTCGTCGAGTGCACCGAGTACTTCAAGGACACGCCGTTCCGGGTGTTCCAGGCGCCCTATGTGGGTGCCGTGGTCATGGCCGGCGGCGCGTCGCAGCCCCGCCGGACGCTGGACGGCTGGCAGGAGTTCGCCAAACAGCGCGGGCACAAGGGCCTGGCCTATGTGCTCGTCGGCGAGGACGGCGAGCTGAGCGGGCCGGTCGCCAAGAACCTGTCCGACGCCGAGCGCGCGGGCCTGGCCGCCCACGTCGGTGCCGCGCCGGGGGACTGCGTGTTCTTCGCAGCCGGTACCCCCAAGGGAGCCCGTGCGCTGCTCGGGGCGACCCGCATCGAGATTGCCAAGCGCCTCGACCTCATCGATCCGAACGCCTGGGCCTTCACCTGGATCGTGAAATGGCCGCTGTTCGAACCGGCCGACGATGCGACCGCGGCCGGCGATGTCGCGGTGGGTTCGGGCAACTGGACCGCGGTGCACCACGCGTTCACCGCGCCGATGCCCGAGTCGGAGGCGACGTTCGACACCGACCCGGGGTCGGCGCTGGCCAACGCCTACGACATCGTCTGCAACGGCAACGAGATCGGTGGCGGATCGATTCGTATCCACCGCCGCGACGTGCAGGAGCGGGTGTTCGCGATGATGGGTATCGATCACGACGAGGCCCGGGAGAAGTTCGGATTCCTGTTGGACGCCTTCACCTTCGGCGCGCCGCCGCACGGCGGTATCGCGTTCGGCTGGGACCGGATCGTCGCGCTGCTGGCCGGGGTCGACTCAATCCGCGAGGTCATCGCATTCCCCAAGTCCGGCGGTGGTGTCGACCCGTTGACCGATGCGCCGGCACCGATCACCGCCTTGCAGCGCAAGGAAGCCGGTATCGACGCCAAGCCGGAGCCCAAGTAGCCCCGGACCAATCGGCCACCGGCGGCGTGCGGGTGACGTTAGGATCCGCGCGTGCCGCTTGCCCGCGCGTCCCGTCGCGCCACCGTGCTGACCACGGTGGTCGTCGTGATCGCGGTGTACGTCGCCTCGTTGATCGGCTACGGCGTGCTGGAGCAGACACCGCGCCAGTTCGCCTTCCCCGAGGAGGCGGTGACCGGCGACACCGCCGTCATCGTGCGGCTGCGGCAGATGGAAGCCGCGCAGAACCGCCTGGACGTCGATGTCCTGGTGCACCCCGGTGTCGAGTTACGCTCGCCGCCAACGCAGTTCACGGTCCGGCTGAGCTCCTGGACGCAGTCCGGTGAACTGATCTTCGTGCACGACGACCTGGTCGGCAGCGAGGAGTCGACGTCGTTCGCAGCCATCGGCGACCCCGACGACTGGCCCTTCGACCGTTATGCCACCGACCGGATCGGGATCGAGTTGTTCGCCGGTACGCCGCTGCGTCGCGTGCCGGCACCCATCGTCGTCGGTGGCTCCATCAACGGGTGGACCGTCGACAGCCGGGCCGAGACGCTGCCCGACGGTGTGCCCGGCGTGCAACTGGAGATGCACCGCACCCGTGAGGCTCTGGTGCTGATCGCCGGCATCCTGCTGGTGTTGCTCGCCCTGCCGGCCGCGGCGTTGTTCGTCGCGGTGGAGACGGTGACCGACCGGCGCAAACTTCAACCACCGTTCATCACCTGGTTCGCGGCGATGCTGTTCGCCGTGGTGCCGCTGCGCAATGTGCTGCCCGGCGCCCCGCCCGCGGGCGCCTGGATCGACCTCGCGGTCGTGGTCTGGGTGCTGGTCTCACTTGCCGCGGCGATGGTGCTCTACATCGCCGCGTGGTGGCGGCAGACTCGGCCGGAATAGATGCCGGGACGGAAAGGCTGACTCCACCATGACCGAAACCAATGATGATCTCGACAAGAGCCGACTGGTCGCGGACACCGCGGCGCTCGACGAGTTCAACCGCCAGATCGTCGAGGAATTCCGCGCCAACGCCGGTAAGGTCGGCGGACCGTTCGAGGGCGGGACCCTGCTGCTCCTGCACACCGTCGGCGCCAAGTCCGGGCAGCCGCGGCTCTCGCCGCTGGCGTATCTGGAGATCGACGGCAAGGTCCTGATCGTCGGCTCCTACGCCGGCGCACCGAAGCATCCGGCCTGGGTGCACAATCTGCGGGCCAACCCGCGGGCGCACATCGAGATCGGCACCGAGGCCTACGACGTCACCGCCAGGGAACTGCCCGACGGCGAGCGCGACGCGACCTACCCGAAGATCGTCGCGCTGGCGCCGGTGTTCGCCGAGTACCAGTCCAAGACCGCGCGCGCCATCCCGCTGTTCGAGCTCGTCCGCACGTAAGGCGCGTGCGAGCTGCGTCACGGGTTCGCCAAATCCGCACGGCCACCCGTTGCTGGCCGTACTCTCACCCCCGATAGATCGGGGAATGGGGGAGTTGTCGTGGCGACACTGGCGCCGAATACGGTCGACTATATGGACCACGCGTCCTATATCGCGCTGCGGGCGCTGCGCCGCGGTCCGGTCGGACAGTCGGTGTGGATCTATAACCGCGGAGTCGACATGGACGGCCTGCGCCGTTTCCAGCGCAACCTGGAGAACACCTTGTTGGGCCGCCGGATAGAACGGTCGCCGCTGCCGTTCGGCAGGCACCGCTGGGTGGCCGGCGCACGCTCGGGCGCCATCGCCGTGAGCGCCTCCGAACGCCCCCGTTCGCAGGTCTGGGACTGGGCCAACGAGCGGGCCAAGATCCCGGTCGATCCGGAAACCGGCCCGGCCTGGCACCTAGCCGTGCAGCCGTTGGTCGGTGGCGGTGCGGCGGTGTCGCTGGTGTTCTCGCACACCATCGCCGATGGTGCCGCCTCGACGCTGTCGATCGTGTCCGCCGTGCAGGGGCACAGCTGGGACCTCGGTTACCCGGACCCCGGGTCGCGCAGTGTCGGTCGGGCGTTGCGCGAGGATCTCGGCACCACCGCCCGCTTGCTGCCCGGCATTCCGTCCGCGTTGATCGGCACCGTGCGGCTGCAACGCCAGCAGGCCGCGGCGCATCCCAAACCGAAACGCGGAACCAGAAAGAAGAAGGTGTCCGGCCCGGACGTGCCCGTCACGGTGCCGATGGTGGCGGCCAGTATCGATATCGCGACCTTCGACGAGAAGGTCGCCGAACTGAGCGGCACCCGCAACGCCTTCGTCGCCGCGCTGGCCGCACGGCTCGGCCACGCCCTCGGCCGGGTGGACGGCGACGGGCAGGTGATGCTGACGTTCCCGGTGAGCGAACGCACCGAGGGCGACACCCGCGGCAACGCGCTCAACGTCATCACCGTGACCGTCGACCCGGACACCGTGCTCACCTCCCTCGGGCCGCTGCGCAAGGCCGTCAAGGACGCCCTCGTCGAGATGGCGGCGAACCGGGACGCGATCATGGCGCCGCTCCCGCTGATCCCGTTCGTGCCCAAGTTCCTGATGGCGACGGTGGAGAAGGCGGTGCTGCAGGAGGGTCAGCCGATCGGCTGCTCCAATGCCGGTGACATGCCTGCCGCCCTGAGCCGTATCGACGGCACCGAGGCGGACTTCTTCATCGGGCGGATGATCGAGAACGGGGTCACCGAAGCCGCTTTCGCTCGCCGCGGTGGACACCTGGCGCTCGGCGTCACGATCTCGAACGGCACCGTGGCGATCAGTATCGCGTCCTGGAAGGTCGGTGGCCCGAACTCGGCGCCGGCCCTGGCGGATGCGGTCACCAAGGCCTTCGCCGACTTCGGGCTGGCGCCGACGATCCAGTGGTGAGGGCTACAACCGTTCGATGATGGTGGCGTTGGCCATGCCACCGGCCTCGCACATCGTCTGCAGTCCGTAGCGGGCGCCGCGTTGCTCCAAGGCATGTACCAGGGTGGTCATGATCCGCGCACCGCTGGCCCCGAGCGGGTGACCGATGGCGATGGCACCGCCGTTGACGTTCACCTTCGCCAGGTCGGCTCCCGTGTCGGCGGACCAGCTCAGCACGACCGGCGCGAACGCCTCGTTCACCTCGAACAGGTCGATATCGGACAGCGTCAGTCCCGCGCGCTGCAGCACCTTCTCGGTGGCCGGGATGACACCGGTCAACATGTAGAGCGGGTCGGACCCGACGGCGACGGTGGTGTGAATGCGGGCCAGCGGTTTCAGGCCGAGCCGCCGCGCGGTCGCGCCGCTGGTGATCATCACCGCGGCGCTGCCGTCGGACAGCGGTGACGAGTTGCCCGCCGTGATATCCCAGTTGATCTGCGGGAAACGGGCCGCATACGCCTCGGTGTAGAACGCCGGGCGCAGGCCGGCCAGCGTTTCCACGGTGGTGCCGGGGCGAACGATCTCATCGCTGGTCAGGCCGGCGATCGGCGCAAGTTCGGCGTCGAAGCGCCCGGCCTTGGCGGCGGCCGCGGCCTTCTCGTGGCTGCCGGCCGAGAACTCGTCGAGTTGGCTGCGCGACAGATGCCATTTGGCGGCGATCAGTTCCGCGCTGATGCCCTGTGGGACAAGGCCATCCGGGTAGCGGGCGGCCATGTCCGTGCCGAACGGGTCGCTGCCGGGCAGCACCGAGGAGCCCATCGGCACCCGAGACATCGACTCCACGCCGGCGGCGATCACGATGTCATAGGCGCCGGCCAGCACACCGTGGGCGGCGAAGCTGACGGCCTGCTGGCTGCTGCCGCACTGCCGGTCCACGGTGGTTGCGGGCACCGTCTCCGGGAACCCCGCCCCCAGCAGGGCGTTGCGGGCGATGTTGACCGCCTGGTCGCCGACCTGGGTCACCGCGCCGGCGATGACATCGTCGACCTGCGCGGGGTCGACCCCGGTTCGTGCGGTCAGCTCGCGCAGGCTGTGGGCCAACAGGTCGGCCGGCAGCACGCCATGCAGCGCGCCGTTGGCCTTACCTTTTCCCACCGGTGTCCGCACCGCGCCGACGATGACCGCGTCCCGATCCGAGAATCCCGACATGTTGTGCTCCTTGCCACTCGTCGCTGAGTACTTCTTTCTATACTCAGGTGTAACAGCTAGGTTTAGTCACAACAACCCAGCTAGGGAGTGATCTACATGACAGTGCTGCAGGGCCGGCTGGTCGACCGTGATGCGTGGTCGGCGGTCGGGGAGTGTCCGATCGAGAAGACGATGACCGCGGTGGGCCAGAAGTCGGCCATGCTGCTCATGCGGGAGGCCTACTACGGCACCACCCGGTTCGACGATTTCTCCCGGCGGGCCGGGATCACCAAGGCCGCCACCTCCGCGCGGTTATCCGAACTGGTCGGTGCCGGTTTGCTGGAAAAGCGTCCCTACCGCGAATCGGGACAGCGCGAGCGCCAGGAATACGTGCTCACTCCGGCGGGTGTGGACTTCATGCCGGTGGTGTGGGCAATGTTCGAATGGGGTCGCACGCATCTGCCCGGCAGTGCGCGGCTGCGGCTCACGCACCTGCGCTGCGATGCCGATGCCCACGTCGAGATCGTTTGCGAAAAAGGGCATTCCGTGAATTTTGACGAGTTGGGCATGCGGCTGGTCCGCGGCGGCGCCGAGTCCGGGCGGGGCCAGCCGAAGTCACACACCGAGGATGATTCCGGGTTATCGTCATCCCGTTCGTGAGGTTGACACCCCAAATATTGACTTGTCCGTTAAAATTTGTTCGCTACGTCGATCAGGTGTACGGGGGGGCCCGCGCATCCGCTAGTCCGCGTCAAGAGAGGCCCCGGCATATGACGTACCCGGCTGACAACACCCTTGCGTACATGGACCAGGGGTCCTACCTCGGTCTACGGGCGCTGCGGCGCGGACCCGTGATCCAGTACGTGTGGATCTACGAGCGCGGCGTCGATATGGACGGGCTGCGGCGCTTCCACCGGAACCTGGCCGATGGTCTGCTGGGCAGACTCGTCGAACGCTCGGTGATCCCGTTCGGCCGCCATCACTGGGTGTCCTCGGGCGAGCCGGGCGGCATCGAGATCTCCGCCGCCGAACGGCGACGCGACGAGGTGTGGGATTTCGTCAACGAGCGGGCCGAGGTGCCGGTGGATCCGGAACACGGCCCGCCGTGGCATATCGGCGTTCAGCCGCTCGTCGAGGGCGGCGCGGTCGTCACCCTGGTGGTGTCCCACACCGTCGCCGATGCTGGTGCGTTGATCGAATCCATCACCCATGCCGTGAACGGAACCGGACGCGATCTCGGCTATCCGCCCGGGCGGGCACGCACCCGCGCGCAGGCGCTTCGCGCGGATCTGGCCACCACCGTGCGCGCGGTCCGCGACGTGCCGGCCGCGGTGCTCGGTGCGGCACGGATCGCGCGCGAGCAGTCCGCGGAACTGTCCGAGTCGGCCAAGGCCGCCGCGCCCGTCGCGGCGGTGCGCTACCCCCAGCGGGCGGTGCACCTGCCCACCATCGCGGTGCGCGTCGACCAGAGTGAGTGGGAGGCCCGCGCCAAGGCGCTCGGTGGGTCCAGCAATGTGCTGCTGGCCGGCATCGCCGCCCGGATCGGCGCCATCACCGGCCGGGTCGACGCGCACGGCAAGGCCATGCTGTCGCTGCCGGTCAGCGAACGCGTCGCCGGGGACACCCGCGGTAACGCGCTCAACACCATCACGGTCATGGCGGACGGGCAGCGCGCGCCCGGCGATCTCAGCGAGATCAGGGCCGGTATCAAGGCGGCGCTGGGCGAACTCGCCGAGAACCGCGAGCGGGTGCTGGCCCCGCTGCCACTGGTGCCCTACTCGCCGAAGTTCCTGTTGCGCCGTCTGGAGAAGCTGGTTCTCAAAGTCGGTAAACCCATCGGCTCGTCCAACAGCGGCGCGCTGCCCGAAGAGGTCAACCGCCCGGACGGGACGCCGGCGGACTTCTTCGTCGCGGGCTCACCCGAGCCCGGTCTCACCGCGGGTGACCTGGAGCGGATGGGCGGCCGGATGCTGGTGGCGGCGGGCACCGTCGGGGGTGCGGTGTGCATCTCGGTGGCCTCCTGGGAGCCGGGGGCGCCGAATACCAAAGAGGCCCTTATGCAGTCGGTCAAAGAGGCCTTCTATGATTTCGATCTGACCGCGGTGATGGAGTAGCGCACCCAGGCACGCGCAATGCGGTCCCGCGCTACCTGTGATGGGATCGGACGCTATGGGAATCAAAGTGGCGCTGGAGCACCGCACCACCTACACCTTCGACAGGTTGGTGGATGTGCATCCGCACGTGGTGCGGTTGCGCCCGGCCCCGCACTCGCGCACCCCCATCGAGGCGTACTCGTTGCAGGTCGAGCCGGCCGATCATTTCGTCAACTGGCAGCAGGACGCCTTCGGCAACTTCGTGGCGCGGCTGGTCTTCCCCAACCGCGCCCGCAGCCTGAGCATCACCGTCGGGCTGATCGCCGATATGAAGGTGATCAACCCGTTCGACTTCTTCATCGAGGAATGGGCCGAGACGTTCCCCTTCGCGTACCCGAAGGATCTGCTCGCCGATCTGGAACCCTTCCTGCGGCCGGTCGACGAGGACGGTCCGGGATCGGGGCCCGGTGAGCTCACCAAGTCCTGGGTGCAGAACTTCACGGTCGTGCCGGGCACCCGCACCATCGACTTCCTGGTCAAGCTGAACACCGCGGTCCGGGCGGACGTCGGCTACAGCGTCCGGATGGAACCCGGGGTGCAGACCCCGGATCACACGCTGCGCACCGGGATCGGGTCGTGCCGAGACTCGGCCTGGTTGCTGGTGTCCATCCTGCGCCAGCTGGGCCTGGCGGCCCGCTTCGTCTCCGGCTACCTGGTGCAGTTGACTTCCGACGTCGAGGCCCTCGACGGTCCGTCGGGGCCGGCCGCCGATTTCACCGATCTGCACGCGTGGACCGAAGTCTTCATTCCCGGCGCCGGCTGGATCGGCCTGGATCCGACGTCGGCGCTGTTCGCCGGGGAGGGTCACATCCCGCTGTCGGCCACCCCGCACCCGGCTTCCGCGGCGCCCATCACCGGAGCGGTCGGGCCCTGCGAATCGACGCTGGATTTCAGCAATATCGTCACCCGCATCCACGAGGACCCCCGGGTCACGCTGCCCTACACCCCCGAGGCGTGGGCGGCCATCAACGCACTCGGCGCGCAGATCGACGAGCGGATGGTCGCCGGCGACGTGCGGCTGACCGTCGGCGGGGAGCCCACCTTCGTCTCGATCGACAACCAGACCGACCCGGAATGGCTCACCGCCGCCGACGGCCCGCACAAGCGGGAACGGGCCTCGGTGCTGGCCGAGCGGCTGCGCAGGGTGTGGGCGCCGGGCGGTCTGGTCCAGCGCAGCCAGGGTAAGTGGTATCCGGGAGAACCGTTGCCGCGCTGGCAGATCGGCCTGTTCTGGCGCACCGATGGTGAGCCGCTGTGGAACGACCCGGCGCTGCTGGCGGACCCGTGGGCGCAGACCAAGCCCACCCAGACCTCCTCCGATGCCGGTGCCAAACTGCTGGGATTGATCGCCGACGGGTTGGGGCTGCCCGCCGCCCAGGTCCGGCCCGCCTACGAGGATCCGCTGGAGCGCCTCGCCGCTGCGGTGCGCCGGCCCGCCGGCGACCCGGTCGATGCCCAGGACGACCTGGCCGAGGATGACGCCGCGCGGCGCGCGCGGCTGCTCGCCCGGCTCGACGAATCGACCGATGAGCCCGCGGCATTCGTCCTCCCGGTGCACCGCCGAGATGACGACTCCGGCTGGGCCAGCGCGGATTGGCAGCTGCGCCGCGGGCGAATCGTGTTGCTGGCCGGGGATTCCCCGGCGGGGCTGCGCCTTCCGCTGAACTCCATCAGCTGGCGTGCGCCCAGGAGGGACTTCGATGCGGACCCGACCGCGCGCCGTGCCACCTTGCGCACCGCCGAGATCGCCGAACCGCCGGCGCCGGTCGAGGAGGCCGACGAGGCACCGACCACCGCACTGGTCGCGCAGGTGCGCGACGGCATCCTGCACGTGTTCCTGCCGCCCACCACCGACCTGGAACACTTCATCGACCTGATCTCCCGCGTCGAGCAGGCCGCGGCGGCCATCGCCGTGCCGGTCGTCGTCGAGGGCTACGGGCCTCCGCGGGACGGGCGGATCACCTCGATGAGCGTCACCCCGGACCCCGGCGTCATCGAGGTCAACGTGGCGCCGACCGGCAGCTTCGCCGAGCAGCGGGCGCAACTGGAGACGCTCTACGAAGAAGCCCGCCAGGCCCGGCTGTCCACCGAGGCGTTCGACGTGGACGGCACCCACGGCGGCACCGGCGGTGGGAACCACATCACCCTCGGCGGGGTCACCCCGGCCGACTCGCCCATGCTGCGCCGTCCGGATCTGCTGGTGTCGATGCTGACCTACTGGCAGCGCCACCCCGCGTTGTCCTATCTGTTCTCCGGCCGCTTCATCGGCACCACCTCGCAGGCCCCGCGGGTGGACGAGGGACGCTCGGAATCGTTGTACGAACTGGAGATCGCGTTCGCCGAGATCGCCCGGCTGGCCGAGGCGGGTGAGGGCGCAGCCTGGGTCACCGATCGCGCCCTGCGCCACCTGCTCACCGACATCACCGGCAACACCCACCGCGCCGAGTTCTGCATCGACAAGCTTTACAGTCCGGACAGTCCGACCGGCAGGCTCGGCCTGCTGGAGCTTCGCGGGTTCGAGATGCCGCCGCACTACCAGATGGCGATGGTGCAGTCGTTGCTGGTGCGTTCGCTGATCTCGTGGTTCTGGGAAGAGCCGCTCAAGGCCCCGCTGATCCGGCACGGCGAGAACCTGCACGGCCGTTATCTGTTGCCGCACTTCCTGATCCAGGACATCGCCGATGTCGCGGCGGATCTGCGGGCGCACGGGGTGAACTTCGAGACCAGCTGGCTGGACCCGTTCACCGAGTTCCGCTTCCCGCGGATCGGCACCGCGGTGTTCGACGGTGTCGAGATCGAGCTGCGCGGCGCCATCGAACCTTGGAACGTGCTCGGCGAGGAGTCCTCCGGGGCCGGCACCGCCCGGTATGTCGACTCGTCGGTGGAACGCATCCAGGTGCGGCTGGTGGGGGCCGACCGGCACCGCTACATCGTCACCGCGAACGGGCACCCGATACCGCTGCTGGCCACCGACAAGAACGACGTCCAGGTCGGCGGCGTACGGTACCGGGCCTGGCAGCCGCCCAGTGCGCTGCACCCGACCATCACCGTCGACGGCCCGCTGCGCTTCGAACTCGTCGACACCATGACCGCGACATCGCGCGGCGGATGCACCTACCATGTCGCCCATCCGGGCGGGCGGGCCTATGACACGCCACCGGTCAACGCGGTGGAGGCCGAATCCCGGCGTGGACGCCGGTTCGAGGCGACCGGATTCACCCCCGGCCGGGTGGACATGTCGGATCTGCGGGAGAAGCAGGCGCGCCAGTCGACCGACACCGGCGCGCCCGGCATTCTGGACCTGCGCCGGGTGCGTACCGTGCTGCGTTGATGGTTCTACGCACGCACGGCTCAGCGGAGCCTGATCCCGGGCTGCCCGGCGCGCCGACGCGCGCCGTCGATGTGCTCGCCGGGTACCGCGCCCGGCGCGCCCAACAGGCGCTGTTCGATGTCCGCGGCACCCGGGGCACCGGCTACGACGAGTTCATCGACCCGGCCGGCGCCGTCCGCCCGGCCTGGCAGGAACTGGCCGACGGCGTCGGCGAGCGCGGCTTCGACGGCCTGGACCGGTTGCGGGCCACGGTGCGCAATCTCGTCGACGACGACGGCATCACCTTCGTGCACGTGGATCACGATGCGCTCACCGATGACGCGGTGGCCGAGCCGTGGCGCCTCGATGGATTGCCGCTGCTGATCTCCACCGCCGACTGGGACATCCTGGAAGCCGGCCTGGTGCAGCGCTCGCGCCTGCTCGACGCGGTGCTGACCGATCTCTACAGCGAGCGCAAGTCGATCACCAGTGGGGTGTTGCCCGCCCAGTTGTTGTTCGCCCATCCGGCCTATGTGCGTGCCGCGCACGGCATCGAGGTGCCCGGCCGCCATCAGCTGTTCCTGCACGGCTGCGATGTCAGCCGCGCCGCCGACGGCGACTTCCGGGTGAACGCCGACTGGACGCAGGCGCCGTCGGGTGCCGGCTACGCGCTGGCCGGCCGACGTGTCACCGCGCACGCCGCGCCCGACCTGTACGAACGGATCGCCCCGCGTCCGGCGTCCCCGTGGGCGCAGGCGCTGCGGCTGGCGCTCATCGATGCCGCCCCCGAGGCCGCCGAGGAACCGATGGTGGTGGTGCTCAGCCCCGGCACCCAGTCCGAGACGGCGTTCGACCAGGCTTACCTGGCCAACGTGCTGGGCTTTCCGCTGGTGGAGAGCGCCGATCTGGTGGTCCGTGACGGCACGTTGTGGATGCGTTCGCTGGGCACCCTGAAGCGCGTCGACGTGGTGTTGCGGCGAGTCGACGCCGCCTATGTCGACCCGCTGGACCTGCGGGCCGATTCGCGCCTGGGCGTCGTCGGGCTCGTCGAGGTGCTGCGCCGCGGTGCGGTCACCGTGGTCAACACCCTGGGCAGCGGGATCCTGGAAAGCCCAGGGCTGCTGCACTTCCTGCCGAAACTGTCGGAGATGCTGGTCGGGGAGACCCCGATGCTGTCGTCCCCGCAGACCTACTGGGGCGGTGTGGACGTGGAGCGTTCGCACCTGCTGGCGAACCTGGCGACCCTGCTGATCAAGTCGACCACCGGCGCCAAGACCATCGTCGGTCCGACGCTGACGGCGGCCGCGCGCACCGAACTGGCCGCCCGCATCACCGCCGAACCGTGGCGTTGGCTCGGGCAGGAGCTACCGCAATTCTCCTCGGCGCCCACCGATTACTACCCCGGCGGAGTCTCGGCAGCCGAGGTCGGGATGCGGCTGTTCACGGTTGCCCAGCGCAGCGGCTACGCGCCGATGATCGGCGGTCTGGGGTTCCTGCCCGCGCCGGGAAACGCCGCCTACACCCTGGATACCGTTGCCGCCAAGGATGTCTGGGTGCGCACCCCGGACCGGGCCAAGGCCGTGCCCACCCCGTCGGTGGATCTGCCGGTCATGACGCCCAGCCCCACCCGGGCCGTGAGTTCGCCACGGGTGCTGTCGGATCTGTTCTGGCTGGGCCGATACGCCGAACGCGCCGAACAAATGGCCCGGCTGCTCACCGTCACCCGGGAGCGCTACCACGAATACCGGTACCGCCAGGACATGGAGGAGAGCCAGTGTGTGCCGGTGCTGCTCGGTGCCATCGGCTCGATCACCGGAACCGACACCGGCGCAGGCGATGACGACCACGAGGCGATCGCCGTCGCGCCCAGCACGCTCTGGTCGCTGACCGCCGACCGGCGCCGACCCGGCTCGTTGGCGCAATCGGTGGAACGGCTCGGGCTGGCGGCCAGGGGAGTGCGTGACCAGATGTCCAACGACACCTGGATGGTGCTGGCCGCCGTCGAGCGCGCCGTCGTACACCGCGGCGACGGGAAATGGAACAGCGCCGTCGCCCCGCCCGAGTCGCAGACGGTCGGGGATGCCTACTTGCTGACCGCGCAGTCCCAGACGCTGGCCGGGATGCTGGCGCTGTCGGGTATGGCTGCCGAGTCGATGGTGCAGGACATCGGCTGGACGATGATGGACATCGGCAAGCGGATCGAGCGCGGCCTCGGACTGACCGCTCTGCTGCGGGCGACGCTGACCACCGTGCGCCGGCCGGGCGCCGAACAGGCGGTCGCCGAATCCATGCTGGTGGCCTGCGAATCATCGGTGATCTACCGGCGCCGCACACTGGGCAAGGTGAGCGTGACGGCGATCGCGGATCTGGTGCTCTTCGACGAGGAGAACCCCAGATCGCTGGTCTTCCAGCTGGAGCGGCTGCGCGCGAACCTCAAACGGCTGCCGTCCTCGTCGGGCACCTCACGCCCGGAGCGGTGGGCCGACGAGATCGCCGCCACCCTGCGCCGGGTCGACCTGGCCGACCTGGAGACCGTCGGCTCCGACGGCCGCCGGACCGAGCTGCTGGACCTGCTCAACCGTCTGCACGCCGACCTGCGTGAGCTGTCCAACCTGATCACCACCGCGCACCTGTCGCTGCCGACCGGGATCCAGCCGCTGTGGGGTCCCGATGAGCGCAGGATGCTGCCGTGAGCCACGCCGGAACCCGAACCTACGAGGTCACCCACCGCACCACCTACCGGTACTCCGACGATGTGACCAGTTCCTACGGCCGGGGTTTCCTGACCCCACGCGAGACCGGTACCCAGCGCTGCCGCTCACATGAACTGGTGATCAGCCCGGACACCCCGGACAGCACCACCAGCCGTGACGTGTTCGGCAATCTGAGCTCCTACTTCCACGTCACCGAGCGGCACCGAACGCTCGTTGTCACCAGCCACTCGATCGTCGAGGTGGACCCGCCGGCACCGGAGCTCTACGGCGGCGGGTCCGCGCGTGCTCCGTGGGAGATCTCCCGGCCGGTCGGCCAGGACGGGGCGCTGGCCACCGAGTTCACCCTGGACCTGGCGTCGGCGGAGATCACCGAGGAGGTGCGCGCCTACGCCGCACCGAGTTTCACCCCGCAGCGGCCGCTGATCGAGGTGCTGCGCGACCTGAACGCGCGCATCTTCCGTGACTTCACCTACCGGTCCGGGTCGACCACGGTGTCCACCCGGGTGTCGGAGGTGCTGGCCGCCCGGGAGGGCGTCTGCCAGGACTTCGCCCGGCTGGCCATCGCCTGTCTGCGCGCCAACGGGCTGGCCGCCAGCTACGTGTCGGGGTACCTGGCCACCGATCCGCCGCCGGGGCGTGAGCGGATGGTCGGGGTGGACGCCACCCACGCCTGGGCCTCGGTGTGGACGCGGGAGAACCAGTGGCTGGGCCTGGACCCGACGAACGACCAGATGGTCGACGAACGGTATATCGTCGTCGGCTTCGGCCGGGACTACGCCGACGTCCCTCCGTTGCGCGGGATCATCTACACCGATTCGGAGAGTAGCGTTATCGATGTCTCCGTCGACGTCGCGCCGTATGTGACCGGCACGCCGTCGGACATGGTTTAGGCGCCAGCCGCACGGGGCACGTTCAAGCGGTCGGGGTTCTGGCCGCGTCATCGGCGTCACAGGGAAGAGAAGAACATGCGGGATTTCAACTGCCCGAATTGCGGGCAGCGGTTGGCGTTCGAGAATTCGAAATGCCTGTCGTGCGGCTCCCGGCTCGGTTTCTCGCTCGACGATATGGCGTTGCTGGTGATCGCGTCCGAGGAAGAGAGCGAGCACGCCGGCGCGGTGGACGAGAAGCAGTACCGTTTGTGCGCGAATCTTCATCTGGCCGAATGCAACTGGCTGGTCGAGAAGGGGCCGGTGGTCAAGCTGTGCGCATCCTGCGCGCTGACCCGGACCCGGCCGCACGATGCCGACGCGGGGGCGCTGGCGAAGTTCGCCGCCGCCGAGAAGGCCAAGCGCCGGGTGATCGCCGAACTGCACGAACTCAAGCTGCCGATCGTCGGCCGCGATGAGGACCCGCAGTTCGGGCTCGCCTTCGACCTGCTGAGCAGCGTGCAGGAAAAGGTGTTCACCGGGCACGCCGACGGGGTGATCACCCTCGATCTCGCCGAGGGCGACGATGTGCACCGCGAACAGCTGCGCGTCGCGATGGAGGAGCCCTACCGCACCCTGCTCGGGCACTTCCGCCACGAACTCGGGCACTACTACTTCTACCGGCTGGTCAGCCCGTCGCCGGAGTATCTGGCCGGTTTCAACGACCTGTTCGGCGATCCGGACCTGGACTATCAGGCCGCGCTGGACCGGCATTACAGCGAGGGCGCCCCGCAGGGCTGGCAGAGCGACTACGTCTCGTCGTATGCGACCATGCACCCCGCCGAGGACTGGGCCGAGACCTTCGCCCACTACCTGCACATCCGCGACACCCTGGACACCGCGGCGGCCTTCAGCCTCGCCCCGGCGGGCGCCACCTTCGACCGAAGGGCATTGGGGCCCAGCGGTTTCGACACCATCATCGAGATGTGGCTGCCGCTGTCATGGGCGCTGAACATGGTCAACCGGTCGATGGGCCGCGACGACCTCTACCCGTTCGTGCTGCCGGCGGCCGTGCTGGAGAAGATGCGGTTCATCCACACGGTCATCGACGAGATCACCTCCTCGCCGGCCAAGCTCGCCGCCGTCGGCGGCTGAGCAGGCTCACCGCGTCGGCCGGTGGCCGTCGGCACGCAAGAAAGCCGCTCCACGTGGCGACAACCGGTACCCGGTGCCCAGACTGATGGTCAGGCCCAGACCTTTGAGCTGACGGACCCTGCGTTTGAAGCGCGGCACGTCGATGCCCACCCGTTCCGCCAGATCCGGTGCCCGGATGGCCTCGTTGTCGCCGATGAGCCGCAGATAGTTGCGGGTCCACGGTTCGGTGGCGGCGTCCCAGCGGTCCAGCCGTTCACCGATGCCCGCGATGTCGTCAGCCGCGAGGGCGTCCTCGGCGGCCAGCTCGGGTCGTTCGTCGGGTGCCAGGTAGGACACCCGGATCAGATACGTGTGGGCGGCGGGTCGACGGTCGAGTTCGGCCTGGGCCGCGGCGGCGTCGGCGTAGCCGGCGGCGCGTGCCTGCGCCGCGGTGACGCGGTAGTCACCGGCGCGCTCGGTGACCGCATCGATGCGGATCGTGCCCGCGACCGTGCGCTGGGTGCCACCCGCCTTCGCCCGCGGCCTGTCCCAGCGGCGTAACACCAGGGTGACCGTGCCCGCGGCGATCCCCTCCGCGGTGAGACGGTTCAGCAACACATCTCGATGCTATGACGCGGGCATGTCGCAACGGTGTTTCCGGCACCGCCGTTCCTAGGATCGCCCGCGTGAGTGATCGATACGGCTTCGATGTCCTGGCCCGCAATCCACACACCCCGTCGCGGGTCCGCTCCGTCGAGCACCCGGCCGAGCGGGGTCTGGTGGTGGAGGATCCGTCCAGCGGCTTCGTCGGCGCGGTGGTGCGCATCGAGAACGGCCGGGTCGAACTGGAGGACCGCAATCGCCGGGTGCGGTCGTTCCCGCTGGGGCCCGGCTTCCTGGTCGAGGGCAAGCCGGTCATCCTGGTCAAGCCGAAGGTGACCGCCGCGCCCGCCCGCACCGCGTCGGGGTCGGTGGCGGTGTCCGGTGCCAAGGCCAGGGTCGCACTCGCCAGCCGCATCTACGTGGAGGGCCGCCACGACGCCGAGCTGGTCGAGCAGGTGTGGGGCGCTGACCTGCGCATCGAGGGCGTCGTCGTGGAATACCTGGGCGGTGTCGATGATCTTGCGGCAATCGTGGCCGAGTTCAGGCCCGGCCCGGGGCGGCGCCTCGGCGTCTTGGTCGACCATCTGGTGGCCGGGTCGAAGGAGTCGCGGATCGCCGCCGAGGCGACGCGGGTGGCGGGCGGGCACGCGCTGGTGGTCGGGCATCCCTATATCGACATCTGGCAGGCCGTCAAACCCGCCCGGGTGGGCTTGCCACAGTGGCCGGTGATCCCGCGCGGTATCGAGTGGAAGCACGGCATCTGCGACGCGCTGGGCTGGCCGCACGCCACCCAGGCCGATATCGCCGGCGCCTGGCAGCGGATCCGGGGGCGGGTGCGGGACTGGAACGACCTGGAACCGGCGTTGATCGGGCGGGTCGAGGAGCTCATCGACTTCGTCACGGCCTAGCGTTGAGGCGTGGCCGACAGCTTGTTCGACATGCCGGGCGATGCGCCCGCCGCTGCCGATATGCCGACGGGCGCCAGCCCGCTGGCCGTCCGGATGCGCCCGGCCACCCTCGACGACGTCGTCGGCCAGCAGCATCTGCTCAAACCCGGTTCCCCGCTGCGCCGTCTGGTGGAAGGTTCCGGTGCGGCCAGCGTCATTCTGTACGGACCGCCGGGCACCGGTAAGACCACGCTGGCCTCGCTGATATCCGGCGCCACCGGACGCCGGTTCGAGGCGTTGTCGGCGCTGTCCGCCGGGGTCAAGGAAGTCCGTGCGGTCATCGAGACGGCCCGGCACGCGGCCATCCGCGGCCAGCAGACCGTGTTGTTCATCGACGAGGTGCACCGGTTCTCCAAGACTCAGCAGGACGCGCTGCTGGCCGCCGTGGAGAACCGGGTGGTGCTGCTGGTCGCCGCGACCACCGAGAACCCGTCCTTCTCGGTGGTGGCCCCGCTGCTGTCCCGGTCACTGATCCTGCAGCTGCAGCCGCTGGGCGCCGACGACGTCCGCGCTGTGCTGCAACGGGCTGTCGCCGACGAACGGGGACTCGGCGGCTCGGTCGCGATCGACGACGACGCGCTGGAACTACTGGTCAAGCTCTCGGCCGGGGATGCCCGCCGGGCGCTGACGGCGCTGGAGGTGGCGGCCGAGACCGCCGGCGGCGCGGGCGCAACCATCACCGTCGAGGTGGTGGAGCAGTCCCTGGATCAGGCCGCGGTGCGCTACGACCGTGACGGCGACCAGCACTACGACGTCATCAGCGCCTTCATCAAGTCGGTGCGCGGCTCGGACGTCGACGCCGCGCTGCACTACCTGGCCCGGATGCTGACCGCGGGGGAGGACCCGCGCTTTTTGGCCCGCCGGCTGGTGATCCTGGCCAGCGAGGACATCGGACTTGCCGACCCGATGGCGTTGCCGACCGCGGTCGCCGCGGCGCAGACCGTCGCGTTGATCGGCATGCCGGAAGCGCAGCTCACGCTGGCGCACGCGACGGTGCACCTGGCGACCGCGCCGAAGTCCAACGCCGTGACGACCGCACTGGGGGCGGCGATGGGCGACATCCGGGCGGGCAAGGCCGGGCTGGTGCCCGCGCACCTGCGTGACGGGCACTATTCCGGTGCCGAGAAACTGGGCAACGCCGTCGGCTACAAGTACGCCCACGATGCACCGGGCGGCGTTGCGGCCCAACAGTATCCACCCGATGAGCTGGTGGGTGTCGACTATTATCGGCCCACCGGCTACGGCGCCGAGCGCGAGATCGCGAGCCGGCTGGAAAAGCTGCGGGCCATCATCCGGCGCAAGCGCTAGGCAGGTCGTGACCCGCCGGCTCAGACCAGTTCCGGCACCCGCAGGTGGGCGATGACGAGCTCGAACTCGCCCTCGTCCACCGCGCTGGCCCCCGCGGCGCGGATCGACTCGGCCTTCAGCGTCGACGCGTAGTCCCGGTTCTGCTCCATCGCCTCCCGGCTGCCGAACGACACCGAGGACACCGCCCGTCCCGACGCGGTGTCGACGAGCAGACTGGCGCTTCGGAATCCGGGCAGATGTTCGATCTGCGGGAGCACCGCGCTGCGGTAGTACTCGATGCCGGCCTCGGTGAGCTCGGGGGGCACCGTCACCCAGGTGGCCCGCACCCAGGCGCCCGGGTCGGAGCTGTGCTCGCGGTGCAGCACCGCGATCTGCCATTCCTCGGCGGTGACCGGCCCGCCGAAGCGCTCGCCGGCCTGAGTGCGCAGCCGGCCCGCCGCGTCGGCGCTGTCCCGCATGTCGTCGAGGTCACGCCATGCGCTGGTGGCGATGCACCGGCCGGTCTGCCGATCCACCATCAGTGACAGGCCGATACAGCCCGCGAGGTCGGTCAGCGCGGGCATGACCTCGTCGCGGACGTACGCGATGCCGGCGTCGACCGATTCGGGACGCGCCAGAACAGTGGTAGAGCGTGCGTACACGATCCACCCCCTTCGGTACAGGGCGGCGCCCCGGCGGCACCACCGGTCACCTCAACTGTCCTCCTGCCGCGCGCACGGCACAAGCGTTTCGCCGGCGCGCTTCGTAGGCTGGCACCCGTGGACACCGCAGTGCTCGAACTGGACACGTCGCGCCGCCGGATCACCGACCTGACCGCGCAGGTGCGCGAATTCTGCGCCGCCAAGGGAGACGGGCTCTGCAATGTCTTCGTCCCGCATGCGACCGCCGGCGTCGCGGTCATCGAGACCGGTGCGGGCTCCGATGAGGACCTGTTGGACGCGTTGGAGCGGCTGTTGCCGCGCGATGACCGCTACCGGCATGCGCACGGCTCACCCGGTCACGGCGCCGATCACGTGCTCCCGGGGCTGGTCTGTCCGTCGGTCACCGTCCCGGTGGGTGCCGGCGAACCGTTGCTGGGAACCTGGCAGAGCATCGTGCTGGTGGACTTGAACAGGGACAACCCGCGGCGATCGGTGCGGTTGAGCTTCGTGTCGGGCTGAGCGGGGCGACCGGTACTGTGGTGCGGTCAAAGTATTCGCAGGTTGACCAAAGGACAGCAGCACGTGCAGACACACGAGATCAGGAAACGCTTCCTCGATCATTTCGTGAAGGCCGGACACACCGAGGTGCCCAGCGCCTCGGTGATCCTCGATGACCCCAACCTGCTGTTCGTCAACGCCGGCATGGTGCAGTTCGTCCCCTTCTTCCTCGGGGCGCGCACCCCGGCATATGACACCGCGGTCAGTGTGCAGAAGTGCATCCGCACCCCGGACATCGAAGAGGTCGGCATCACCACCCGGCACAACACCTTCTTCCAGATGGCCGGGAATTTCAGCTTCGGCGATTACTTCAAGAAGGGTGCCATCGAGTACGCCTGGACGCTGTTGACCAACCCGGTGGAAGCCGGCGGATACGGGTTCGATCCCGAACGGCTTTGGGCCACCGTCTATCTCGATGACGACGAGGCCATCGGCTACTGGCAGGAGGTGGCCGGACTGCCGATGGAGCGCATCCAGCGCCGCGGTATGGCCGACAACTACTGGTCGATGGGCATTCCCGGTCCGTGCGGGCCCTCCTCGGAGATCTACTACGACCGTGGGCCCCAGTACGGCATCGAGGGCGGCCCGGAAGCCAACGAGGACCGCTACATCGAGATCTGGAATCTCGTCTTCATGCAGAACGAGCGTGGTGAGGGCACCTCCAAGGAGGACTTCGAGATTCTCGGGCCGCTGCCGCGCAAGAACATCGACACCGGTATGGGGGTCGAGCGGGTGGCGTGCCTGCTGCAGGGCGTCGACAACGTCTACGAGACGGACCTGCTGCGCCCGGCCATCGACCTGGTGGCCGGCATCGCACCCCGCGGCTACGGCCAGGGCGTCCACGACGACGATGTGCGCTACCGGATCATCGCCGACCACAGCAGGACCGCGGCCATCATCATCGGCGACGGTGTCAGCCCCGGCAACGAGGGGCGCGGTTATGTGCTGCGCCGGCTGCTGCGCCGCATCATCCGCGCCGCCAAACTGCTCGGTGTCGACGACCCGATCATGGCGGAGCTGATGGTCACCGTCCGTGATGCGATGAGCCCGTCCTACCCGGAACTGGCCACCGACTTCGACCGCATCCAGCGCATCGCGGTCGCCGAGGAGACCGCGTTCAACCGCACCCTGGTCTCCGGGTCCAAGCTGTTCGACGACGCGGCCCGCGCGACCAAGGCCTCGGGTGCCGAAAAGCTGTCCGGGCGCGACGCGTTCACCTTGCACGACACCTACGGTTTCCCGATCGAGCTCACCCTGGAGATGGCGGCCGAGGCCGACCTGAGCGTGGACGAAGCGGGCTTCCGCGCCCTGATGGCCGAACAGCGTCAACGCGCCAAGGCCGACGCCGCGGCCCGCAAGCAGGCCCACGCCGACCTGTCGGCCTACCGCGAACTCGTCGACGCCGGGCCCACCGAGTTCACCGGCTTCGACGAGCTGAGTTCGCAGGCGCGCATTCTCGGCATCTTCGTCGACGGCAAGCGGGTTCCGGTGGTGTCCCATGAGGCCGCTGTCGGCCAGCAGGTCGAGTTGATCCTGGACCGCACCCCGTTCTACGCCGAATCCGGCGGCCAGATCGCCGACGAGGGTTCCATCTCCGGTACCGGCGCCTCGGCAACCGCCAAGGCCGCGGTCGGCGATGTGCAGAAGATTGCGAAAACCCTATGGGCGCACCGTGTCACGGTGGAGTCCGGGGAGTTCGTCGAGGGCGACACGGTCACCGCCGAGGTCGACGAGAGGTGGCGCCGCGGCGCGACCCAAGGCCATTCCGGCACCCACATGGTGCACGCGGCGCTGCGAGAGGTGCTGGGCCCCAACGCGGTCCAGGCGGGGTCGCTGAACCGGCCGGGCTACCTGCGCTTCGACTTCAACTGGCAGGGCTCGCTGTCGGATCAGCAACGCGCACAGATCGAAGAGGTCGCCAACGAGGCGGTGCAGGCCGATTTCGCGGTGCACACCTTCAACACCGGTCTGGAACAGGCCAAGGCCATGGGGGCCATGGCGCTGTTCGGCGAGAACTATCCCGACGAGGTGCGCGTCGTCGAGATCGGCGGACCGTTCTCCCTGGAGTTGTGCGGCGGCACGCACGTGCGCAGCTCGGCACAGATCGGCCCGGTCACCGTGCTCGGTGAATCCTCGGTGGGCTCCGGTGTGCGCCGTGTCGAGGCCTACGTGGGATTGGAATCGTTCCGGCATCTGTCCAAGGAGCGCGCGCTGATGGCGGGCCTGGCGTCCTCGCTGAAGGTGCCCTCCGACGAGGTCCCGGCACGCGTTGCCAACCTCGTGGAACGGCTGCGGGCCGCGGAGAAGGAACTGGACAAGGCGCGGCTGGCAAATGCGCGCGCCGCGGCCGCAAATGCCGCGGCCGGTGCGCAGCTTGTCGGTAAGGTGCGTTTTGTGGCGCAGCGGATGGCGGGTGGGATCACCGCGGCGGATCTGCGCAGCCTGGTCGGCGACATCCGCGGCAAGCTGGGCTCCGATCCGGCCGTGGTGGCCCTGATCGCCGATTCGGGCGGCGAGGACGACGCGGTGCCGTTCGTGGTCGCGGTCAACAAGAGCGCGCAGGACCTTGGTTTGAACGCCAACGATCTGGTGAAGACGTTCGGCGCGGCGGTCAACGGCCGCGGGGGCGGTAAGGCCGATCTGGCTCAGGGCTCGGGTAAGGGGGCGGCGGGCATCGACGCGGCATTGGCCGCGCTGCACGCAGAGATCGCCCGGAGCTAACCCGTGCCCGACGCTGCCGACCGCCTGCCGGACAGGCCCGGTCCCGATGATCCGGGCCGGGGACGCCGGCTCGGCATCGACGTCGGCACCGTGCGCATCGGGGTCGCCGGTAGCGATCCGGACGGGATTCTGGCCACCCCGCTGGAAACCGTCCAGCGGGACAGGTCGGGCCGGCACCTACGCCGGCTGGTGCGCCTCGCCGAAGAGTTGGAAGCGGTCGAGGTCGTCGTCGGCCTGCCGCGCACGCTGGCGAACCGGTCGGGTTCCTCAGCGCAGGACGCCGTCGAACTGGCCGATGCCCTGGCGGCCCGGATCGCACCCACGCCGGTGCGGCTGGCCGACGAACGGTTGACCACGGTGACCGCCCAGCGGTCGCTGCGCGATGCCGGGGTGCGGGCCAAGAATCAGCGGGCCATGGTCGATCAGGTTGCCGCAGTGGGCATTCTGCAGAACTGGTTGGACCAGCGCCGGTCCGCGGTAAGGGTTGTCGATGAGTGATCACTGGAGTCCCGGGCGCAGCGAGCCGCAGGCGGTCGGCCCACCACGCCGCCGGCTGAGCCGCGCCGCCCGGGCGCAGCAACGGCGGACGGCCCGGCGCCGCCGCGTCTTCTCGGTCGCCGCGCTGGTGACGCTGATCGTGGTGGTCATCGGGGCGGTGTTCGTCGGCTCCAAGCTGTGGCACGGACTGTTCGGCGGCAGCAGTGATTTCGCCGGCGACGGCACCGCCGATGTGGTGATCGAGGTGCACAGCGGGGATTCGACCACCGCGATCGGGCAGACGCTGCAGGAACGCAACGTGGTGTCCTCGTCGAAGGCGTTCGTGGAGGCCGCGGCCGCCAACCCGGCGATCGCCGCCATCCAGCCCGGCTTCTACAAGGTGCGCACCGAGATCCCGGCGTCGAGCGCGGTGCAGAAGCTCGCCGACCCGGCGAGCCGGGTCGGGCAGATGGTGATCCCGGAGGGGCGCCAGCTCGACGATGTCGCGGACGTCAAGACCGATGCCGTCACCAAGGGCATCCTGTCGCTGATCTCGGATGCCTCCTGCGTGGATCTGGACGGCACCCGGGCGTGCGTGTCCGCCGACGATCTCAAGCGGGCCGCCGGTACCGCCGACCTTGGCGCGCTGTCGGTGCCCGGCTGGGCGACGGCCGAGGCGACCGCGATGGGCGACGATCACCGCCGCCTGGAGGGACTGATCGCGCCGGGCAGCTGGAATGTCAATCCGTCGGGTTCGGCCGAGCAGATCCTGGCGTCGCTGATCGGCGCCAGTGCCGCGCAGTACGAGGCGAACGGATTGCTCGCCGCGGCCGAGACCACCGGGATGTCACCGTACGAGATCCTGGTGGTGGCCTCGCTGGTGCAGCGCGAGTCCAAGCCGCAGGACTTCTCCAAGGTGGCGCGGGTGATCTTCAACCGGCTCGCCGAGAACCGCAAACTGGAGTTCGACTCGACGGTCAACTACTCGCTGGACCGCACCGAGATCGCCACCACCGACGGTGATCGCGCCCGGGTGACCCCGTGGAACACCTATGCCTCCCTGGGCCTTCCGAAGACCCCGATCTGCTCGCCGGGTCAACCCGCCCTGGCCGCGGCGGAGAACCCGGAACCGGGGGACTGGCTGTACTTCGTCACCATCGACATGCAGGGCACGACCCTGTTCACCCGCGACTATGAGCAGCACCTGGCGAGCATCGAAGTGGCCAGGAACAACGGTGTCCTCGACAGTGCCAGATAGGGGTCCCGCTCGGCGCGCGGCGGTCCTGGGATCACCGATCTCGCACTCCCGGTCCCCGGACATCCACCTCGCGGCCTACCGGGCGCTGGGCCTGACGTCGTGGACCTATGACCGCATCGAGTGCACCGCCGAGCAGTTGCCGGCGCTGGTGGCCGGTCTTGGACCGGAATGGGTCGGGCTGTCGGTGACCAAACCGGGCAAGTTCGCCGCCCTGGAGGTGGCCACCGAGCGCACCGACCGCGCCGCGCTCGTCGGCTCGGCGAACACCCTGGTGCGCACCGCGACCGGATGGCGGGCCGACAACACCGATATCGACGGGGTCGCCGGCGCGCTGGTCGACGTGCTCGACGCCCCGCGGCGCGGCGCCGTCCTCGGATCGGGCGGTACCGCACCGGCGGCGGTGGCGGGGCTGGCCACCCTCGGGGTCACCGACATCGCGGTCATCGCCCGCAACCGGGAGAAGGCCGCGGCGACGGTGGATGTGGGTCGTCGGCTCGGGATCGACATCCGCTGGGTCGAACCCGGCACGGCCGTGACCGCTCTGGACGTTGCGGTCAGCACGCTGCCCGCCGATATCGCGGCCGACTATGCGCACACCATCGACGGCGTCCCGGTGCTGCTGGACGCGATCTATGACCCGTGGCCCACACCGTTGGCGGCGGCGGTGCAGGCGCGTGGCGGCCGGGTGATCAGTGGGTTGCAGATGCTGCTGCACCAGGCAATCGCGCAGGTCGAGCAGTTCACCGGGCTGCCGGCGCCCAAAGAGGTGATGAGGCAGGCACTGCCGGGCTCTTAGCCTGAAACGGTGGGTGCGCTGGTCCTCGCCGGATGGCTGATCATGCTGAGCGGCTACGACCTGCGCGAGCGCCGGCTGCCCAATCTGCTCACCCTGCCCGGAGCCGCGGTGATCCTCGTCGTGGCCGTGCTGGCCGGCCGCGGAACCCCGGCCGTGCTGGGCGCCGCCGCGCTCGGCGTTCTCTATCTTGTGGTGCACCTGATGGACCCGGCCGCGCTCGGTGCCGGCGATGTGAAGCTCGCGGTCGGTCTCGGCGCACTCACCGGGACGTTCGGGGTGCACGTCTGGCTGCTGGGCGCCATCGGCGCGGTGCTGCTGACCGGGTTGGCCGGAGTCGTGCTCGCGGTGGCGCGGCGCGGATCGACCGTGCCGCACGGCCCCTCGATGTGTGCGGCCAGCGCGGCGTCGGTCGCCCTGGCGTGGTGGTAGTGCGGAGCGCAGGGTCGACGGATTCGGTCGCACCGCCGGCCGCATGGGAGAATGTCACCCGTGTTGCGATGGACTACCGCAGGTGAATCTCACGGCCGCGCGCTGGTGGCGATGGTCGAAGGCATGGTCGCGGGTGTGTCCGTCACCTCCGACGACATCGCGGCCCAGTTGCAGCGCCGTCGGCTCGGCTACGGCCGCGGCGCCCGGATGAAGTTCGAGAAGGACCAGGTGACCGTGCTGGGTGGGGTGCGTCACGGCCGCACCCTCGGCGGCCCCATCGCCATCGAGATCGGCAACACCGAGTGGCCCAAGTGGGAAACCGTGATGGCGTCGGACCCGGTGCCCGCCGACCAACTCGACGCCGACGCCGCCCGCAACGCGCCGCTCACCCGCCCGCGCCCCGGGCACGCCGACTACGCGGGCATGCTCAAGTACGGCTTCGACGACGCCCGGCCGGTGCTGGAGCGGGCCAGCGCCCGCGAGACCGCGGCCCGGGTCGCCGCGGGCACCGTCGCGCGCGCCTTCCTGCAGCAGGCGCTCGGTGTCGAGGTCATCTCCCACGTCATCTCCATCGGCGCGTCCAAACCCTATGACGGCCCGTCCCCGCTGCCGCAGGACCTGACCGCCATCGACGACAGCCCGGTGCGGGCCTTCGACAAGACCGCCGAGGAAGCCATGATCACCGAGATCGAGGCAGCCAAGAAGGACGGCGACACCCTGGGTGGCGTCGTCGAGGTGGTGGTGACCGGGCTGCCGATCGGACTGGGTTCGTTCACCAGCGGGGACAACCGGCTCGACAGCCAGCTGGCCGCCGCGGTGATGGGCATCCAGGCGATCAAGGGCGTCGAGATCGGCGACGGGTTCGAGACCGCGCGCCGTCGCGGCAGCGTCGCCCACGACGAGATGTACCCGGGCCCCGACGGCATCGTCCGCTCCACCAACCGGGCCGGCGGCCTGGAAGGCGGGATGACCAACGGGCAGCCGCTGCGGGTGCGCGCGGCGATGAAGCCGATCTCCACGGTGCCCCGCGCGCTGGCGACCGTGGACATGTCCACCGGCGACGAGGCGGTGGCGATCCACCAGCGTTCGGATGTGTGCGCGGTGCCGGCCGCCGGCGTGGTGGTCGAGACGATGGTCGCGCTGGTGCTGGCGCGGGCCGCGTTGCTCAAGTTCGGCGGCGACTCGCTGGCCGAGACCCGCCGCAACGTCGAGAGCTATCTGCACGCGGTCGCCGAGCACGAGCCGACGGCTCAGGCCTCGGGATAGCCGATGGCACCCAAAGCTGTTCTGGTGGGCATGCCGGGCTCCGGCAAGTCCACCATCGGCCGGCGGTTGGCCAAGGCGCTCGGCGTGCCGCTGCTGGACACCGACGCCAAGATCGTCGAGACCACCGGGAGCAGCATCGCCGACATCTTTGTCCAGGGCGAGGCGCACTTCCGCCAGATCGAGGCCGACGT
This sequence comes from Mycobacterium adipatum, assembly GCF_001644575.1. Lineage (NCBI taxonomy): Bacteria > Bacillati > Actinomycetota > Actinomycetes > Mycobacteriales > Mycobacteriaceae > Mycobacterium > Mycobacterium adipatum. Next base: position 3,783,522 of record NZ_CP015596.1, on the reverse strand, counting down.
GGTGCGTGCCGCGCTGAACGAGCACGACGGTGTGGTCTCCCTCGGCGGCGGTGCGGTGACCACCCCGGAGGTGCGCGAAGCGCTCAAGGGTCACACCGTGATCTACCTGGAAATCAGTGCCGCAGAAGGAATTCGGCGAACGACCGGGAGTGCGCGTCCGTTGCTGGCCGGTGACGACCCGGCCGCGAAGTACCGTGCCCTGATGGACGAGCGGGTGCCGCTGTTCCGTGAGGTGGCCACCATGCGGGTCAACACCAACCGGCGCAATCCCGGTGCGGTGGTGCGCCACATCGTCACCCGGCTGTCCGGGTGCGGTCCGGCGCGGCCGCGCCGGCGCCGCCGACCGGCCTGGCGACGCGGACCGACCGTCCTGAACCCGGCACCCACCACCGAGGCCCCGCCCACCCCGGCGGCGCTGGCGAAACGAGCAGAGGCACGCAATGAGTGAACCCGTGACAGTGGACGTGATGGTCGACCGGCCGTACCCGGTGATCATCGGGACCGGGCTGCTGGAAGACCTGGGCCGCACGCTGGCCGGTCGGCACAAGGTCGCCATCCTGCACCAGCCGACCCTGGCCCAGACGGCCGAGGCGATCCGCGAACACCTGGCCGGCACGGGCATCGACGCGCACCGCATCGAGATCCCGGACGCCGAATCCGGGAAGGAACTGCCCGTCGTCGGTTTCATCTGGGAGGTGCTGGGCCGGATCGGCATCGGGCGCAAGGATGCCGTCGTCAGCCTCGGCGGCGGGGCCGCCACCGATGTCGCCGGATTCGCCGCCGCGACCTGGCTGCGCGGCGTCGACATCGTGCACGTGCCGACCACCTTGCTGGGCATGGTCGACGCCGCCGTCGGCGGGAAGACCGGTATCAACACCGACGCCGGCAAGAACCTGGTCGGCGCGTTCCATCAGCCGCTGGCGGTGCTGGTCGACCTCGCCACCCTGCAGACGTTGCCGCGCAACGAGATCGTGGCCGGGATGGCCGAGATCGTGAAGGCCGGGTTCATCGCAGACCCGGTGATCCTGGACCTCATCGAGGCCGACCCGGAGGCCGCGCTGGACCCGTCGGGCACCGTCCTGCCCGAACTGATCCGGCGCGCGATCGCGGTCAAGGCCGAGGTGGTGGCTGCCGACGAGAAGGAGTCGGCGCTGCGCGAAATCCTCAACTACGGGCACACGTTGGCGCATGCCATCGAGCGCCGTGAACGCTACAAGTGGCGCCACGGGGCCGCGGTCTCGGTGGGGCTGGTGTTCGCCGCGGAGCTGGGTCGCCTGGCCGGCCGGCTCGATGACGACACCGCCGACCGGCACGCCCGGGTGCTGACCGCGCTGGGCCTGCCCGTCAGCTATGACGTCGACGCGTTGCCGCAGCTGCTCGAATACATGGCCGGTGACAAGAAGAACCGTTCCGGGGTGCTGCGCTTCGTGGTGCTCGACGGACTGGCCAAGCCGGGACGCCTGGAAGGGCCGGACCCGACGCTGCTGGCCGCGGCCTATTCGGTGGTCGGTACCCGCTAAGGCTTGGCGGGCTCGTCGGGACCGGGCTGCACGGCGGCGAACACGTCGGTGTCGGCGCGTTCCTCGTCGCCCTCGCGGCGGCGCACGTACGGCGGGGCCTTGCGATCGACGCTCCAGCGGCCGATGGTCACCGCGATGACACCGGCCAGGAAGATCAGCAGCGCGGTGAACGCGGCGAACGAGGTCAGCTCGCTGATCAGGTTCCCGGTGTAGAGCACCGGGTAGAACAGCCCGATGAACCAGCACACCAGATCGCCCAGCAGACCGGCGATCAGGCCGGCGACCAGCCAGACCATCGCGAGATCCTGGCGGCGGTCCGGGTCGGACTGGGCGGCCGCGTCCGCGCGGCCGTCGAAGTAGGCCCACACGATCGCCGGGATCGCCAGGAACAGACCCAGCGTGGGACTGATCCAGCCGGCCTGCGTCGGGAAGGCATCCACCAGCGCTCCCTGGATCAACCGGAGGACCACCACGACCGCCGCGAACACGAGTCCGCGCAGCAACCACTTGCTCATGAGGGGACAGCGTAGCGAGTACCGTCAGCGGCTGTGACGATATCTGCGCGCCGGGACCGTTTGCGGCACCGGCTGGCGGCCGCCGAACTGGACGCCATATTGGTAACCGACCTGGTCAACGTCCGATATCTGTCCGGCTTCACCGGATCCAACGCCGCACTTTTGGTGCGTGTCGACCAAGACACGCCGGTGTTGGCAACCGACGGGCGTTATGTAACGCAGGCCGCGGCGCAGGCGCCGGACGCCGAACTGGTCATCGAACGTGCCGTCGGCGCGCACCTGGCCGCCCGCGCGGCCGCCGACGGTGTGCGCCGGCTCGGTTTCGAGAGCCATGTGGTGACCGTCGATGGGTTCGGTCTGCTGGAACGGGCGGTGGGTGACGCCGGGGGAGTCGAGTTCGTCCGGGCCGCCGGCATGGTCGAACGGCTGCGGGAGGTCAAGGATGCTGGCGAGGTCGCCATCCTGCGGCTGGCCTGCGAGGCGGCCGACGCGGCCCTGCATGATCTGGTGAACCGCGGCGGGCTGCGCCCCGGGCGCACCGAGAAGCAGGTCGGTCGCGAGCTGGAATCGCTGATGCTCGACCATGGCGCCGACGGTGTGTCCTTCGAGACCATCGTGGCCGCCGGACCGAACTCGGCCATCCCGCACCACCGGCCCACCGACGCGGTGCTCACCGACGGCGATTTCGTGAAGATCGACTTCGGCGCACTGGTCGCCGGCTACCACTCGGATATGACCCGGACCTTCGTGCTGGGGCACGCCGCGCAGTGGCAGCGAGATCTGTACGCCCTGGTGGCGAGCAGCCAGGCGGCCGGCCGCAACGCGCTGGCGGCGGGGGCTGCGCTGCGGGACGTCGACGCCGCGTCCCGGCAGGTGATCGCCGACGCAGGGTTCGCCGAGAACTTCGGTCACGGCCTCGGCCACGGCGTCGGACTGCAGATCCACGAAGCGCCGGGGATCAGTGCCTCGGCCGTCGGTACACTGCTTGCTGGCGCTGCGGTCACCGTGGAGCCCGGCGTCTATCTGCCCGGCCGGGGCGGTGTCCGAATCGAGGACACCCTGGTTGTCGGCAGCGAGAGCGCACCTACACCCGAGTTACTCACCCGGTTCCCCAAGGAACTGGCTGTCATCACCTGATCTAGGAGCTGTACACACCGTGGCATCAACCGCCGACTTCAAGAATGGACTCGTGCTCTCGATCGAGGGTCAGCTCTGGCAGATCACCGAGTTCCAGCACGTCAAGCCCGGCAAGGGCCCGGCCTTCGTGCGCACCAAGCTCAAGAACATCCTGTCCGGCAAGGTCGTCGACAAGACGTTCAACGCCGGTGTGAAGGTGGAGACGGCCACCGTCGACCGCCGCGATGCCACCTACCTGTACCGCGACGGCAGCGACTTCGTCTTCATGGATTCCGAGGACTACGAGCAGCACTCGCTGTCCGAGTCGCTGGTGGGGCGCCTGGCCGACTTCCTGCTCGAGGGCATGAAGGTGCAGATCGCCTTCAACGAAGGTGCGCCGCTGTACCTGGAGCTCCCGGTCACCGTGGAACTCGTGGTCACCCACACCGAACCGGGCCTGCAGGGCGACCGCTCCAGCGCCGGCACCAAGCCGGCCACCGTGGAGACCGGCGCCGAACTGCAGGTGCCGCTGTTCATCAACACCGGCGACAAGCTCAAGGTCGATTCCCGCGACGGCAGCTACCTGGGCAGGGTGAATGCCTAGCCATGGCTGACCGTCGTGGTGACCGTGGTCGACACCAAGCGCGTAAGCGCGCCGTCGACCTGCTGTTCGAGGCCGAGGCGCGCGGTATCACCGCCGCCGAAGCCGCCGATGGTCGCAATGCGCTGTCCCACACGCAGGCCGATATCAACGCGCTGAACCCGTACACGGTGACGGTGGCCCGCGGTGTCACCGAGCAGGCCGCGCACGTCGACGACCTGATCTCCTCGCACCTGCAGGGCTGGACGCTGGAGCGGCTGCCCGCGGTGGACCGCGCCATCCTGCGGGTGGCGGTGTGGGAACTGCTGCACGCCGATGACGTGCCCGCGCCCGTCGCCGTCGACGAGGCCGTCGAGCTGGCCAAGGAACTGTCCACCGACGAATCCCCGGGCTTCGTCAACGGTGTGCTCGGCCAGGTGATGTTGGTGACCCCGCAGATCCGGGCCGCCGCGGCGGCGCTGCGGCCGTCGGAGACCGGGGAGTAATCGTGCCGCAGGACTGGGCGCCGTACATGAGCGTGCAGGATGCGGCGACGGTCTATCTGCGTGATCCCGAGCTGGCGCTCGAACAGCTGCGGTCGGTCATCGAGTTCCCCGGGATCGCCGCGTTCATCATGTCGCGCGGCGAAACCGAGGAGGCCGACGGGACCGCGGTGTGGCAGGAAGTGGTGGCCACCGATGGGCTGCGGCTCATCATGTGGCGCGCCGATGACGAAATCGTGGACGAGCGCCGGCAATTGAACTCCTCGGTGCGCACGATCTTGCTGTCGACCATCAGCGATCACATTCTGAGCACCCACTTCGAGGTGCTGGCGGACGGGACGCGGCGGCTGTCCGAGGTCCGGTTGCGGATGTACACCCAGCTGGTGACCCGCGCCCGGCGTACCTCGGCGACCGAGAGCGACCTGTACTGCGAGTCCTTCCGCTACACCAAGTCGGTGGACAACGGTGGCCTGGCTCAGATGGAGCGGCTGCTGCAGTTCGGCCGGGTGCTGTCACGCTCGATGTGATGTTCTGTCGGTGGTCAGCCGGCTCAGAGGCCCAACCCCTGGTAGGTCCGGCGCACGAACTTCGGTTGTGCCATCCGCAGTTTCGCCATCGAGGTGTTGCCGGCGACCTGCGCGACATCGGCGGTCAGATCCGGATAGTTCTGGATCAGATAGAGCACGATGACGTCATTGGCCGGGTCGGCCTGCCACCAGGTGCCGAACGCGCCCGGCCAGCCGAAGGTGCCCAGACCACCCGGGCCGAAGAATCGTTCGGACTGGGCGGGATCGGTGACCACCGACATGCTCAGCCCGAAGCCGCGGCCGATCCAGAACGGCACCCCGAGGAAGTTCTGCTCCTTCTGGTCCGCGGTCAACCGGTCGGTGCGCATCACGCGCACCGATTCGGGGGACAGGATCCGCACGCCGTCCACCGTGCCGTCGCCGAGCAGCATCCGGGCGAACGTCAGGTAGTCGTCGGCCGTTGACATCAACCCCGCACCGCCGGCGCAGAACTCGGGCGGCGTGAGCGCGGGCGGGCCCATCACGTCGTCGCGTAGCGTCTCGTCCGCGCCGAGGCCGTACATGGTGGCCATCCGGCGGCGCTGGGCCAGGCTGAGGGCGAAACCGGTGTCGGACATGCCCAGCGGGTCGAAGATGCGTTCGGAGAGCAACTCGTGCAACGGTTTTCCGGCGATCCGGGAGATCGCGATGCCCAGCACGTCGGTGCCGTGGCTGTAGGTGATGCGCGCGCCGGGCTGGTGGGCCAGCGGCAGCTGCGCCAGCTCGTTGAGCCAGCGCTGTTCGTTCTGCCGGAACGACAGCCGCCCATAGGCTTTGGCCAGCGGACCGGTGATGGAGAACGGATAGGCCAGGCCGGCGCGGTGGGTCATCAGGTCGTCGAAGGTGATCGGTCGGCGCAGCGCCGTCGTATCGTCGAGCGCACTGCCGGGTTCGATCAGCACCCGCAGCGCGGCGACCTCGGGCACCCAGCGGGCCACCGGGTCGTCGAGCGCGAACAGGCCCTCCTCGGCCAGCGTCATCGCCGCCGCCACCGTCACCGGTTTGCTCATCGAGGCGATCCGGAAGATCGTGTCGCGCTGCATCGGCAGCCCGGCCGCGATATCGCGGTGACCCAACTCGTTGACCTGCACCACCTGCCCGGCATGCCATACCAGGGTGACGGCGCCGGCGAGCAGGCCGCCGTCGATGGCCTCGGAGATGGAGGCGCGGTTGTTGTCGAGATTCACCCTGCTAAAGTAACCGGCAGTTCGACGTCCTTTAACGATCCGTCCCGTGAGGCGGAGAAGGAGGTCCAGGTTGACCATGGGCACACCCAGCCCCGACCGGGAATTGATGTCCGCCGCGGATGTGAGCCGGACCATCTCGCGCATCGCGCATCAGATCATCGAGAAGACCGCGCTGGACGCGCCGGACGCCCCGCGCGTGGTGTTGCTCGGCATCCCGACCCGCGGCGTGACGCTGGCCGCGCGGCTCGCCGAAAAGGTGCACGAGTTCGCGGGTGTCGCGCTGCCGCACGGTGCACTGGACATCACGCTCTATCGCGACGACCTGAATTCCAAACCGCCACGGCCCCTGGAGTCGACCTCCATCCCGGCCGGCGGTATCGACGGCGCGCTGGTGATCCTGGTCGACGACGTGCTGTATTCCGGCCGTTCGGTGCGCTCTGCGCTGGATGCGCTGCGGGACATCGGGCGGCCCCGCATCGTGCAACTGGCGGTGCTGGTCGACCGCGGGCACCGGGAGCTGCCGGTCCGGGCGGACTATGTCGGCAAGAACGTGCCCACCTCGCGCGCAGAGAACGTCAAGGTCCGACTGCAGGAGCCCGATGGGCAGGACAGCGTGCGGATCGCACCGTATGGAGGGCCGACCAGGTGAAGCACCTACTGACCGCAGCCGACCTGTCCCGCGACGAGGCGGTCGCCCTGCTCGATGACGCCGACCGGTTCGCCGAGGCGCTGCTCGGGCGCGAAGTCAAGAAGCTGCCCACCCTGCGCGGGCGCACCATCATCACGATGTTCTACGAGAACTCCACCCGTACCCGGGTGTCGTTCGAGGTGGCGGGCAAGTGGATGAGTGCCGATGTCATCAACGTCAGCGCCTCCGGCTCCTCGGTGGCCAAGGGCGAATCGCTCCGCGACACCGCGCTGACGCTGCGCGCCGCCGGTGCCGACGCACTGATCATCCGGCACCCGGCATCCGGTGCGGCGCAGCAGCTCTCGGAATGGACGCGGGAGGACGGTTCCTCGGGGGCAGGAGCGCAGCGACCCGGGGGAAATTCCGGCGGCGGCCCCAGCGTGATCAACGCCGGTGACGGCACCCACGAGCATCCCACCCAGGCACTGCTCGACGCGCTGACCCTGCGCCAGCGACTCGGCTCCATCGAGGGCAGACGCGTGGTGATCGTCGGCGACGTGCTGCACAGCCGGGTGGCGCGCTCCAATGTCGAACTGCTCGCCACCCTGGGCGCCGAGGTGGTGCTGGTGGCCCCGCCCACCCTGCTGCCGGTCGGCGTGTCCGAATGGCCGGTGACGGTCTGCCACGATCTGGACGCCGAACTGCCCGCCGCCGACGCCGTGCTGATGCTGCGGGTACAGGCCGAACGGATGAACGGCGGATTCTTCCCGTCGGCGCGCGAGTACTCGGTGCTCTACGGCCTCTCGGAGAAGCGCCAGGCCAAGCTGGCCGAGCATGCCGTGGTGCTGCACCCGGGCCCGATGCTGCGCGGTATGGAGATCGCGTACTCGGTGCCGGATTCGTCGCAGTCTGCGGTGCTGCAACAGGTTTCCAACGGAGTTCACGTACGGATGGCGGTGCTGTTCCACCTGCTGGTCGGCACCGGGTCCGGAGAGGTTGCGGTGACGGCATGACGGTCCTGATCAAGGGCGTACGACTCTACGGTGAGGGCGATCCCGTCGATGTGCGTATCGCCGACGGTCAGATCGCCGAGATCGGTCCGGGTATCGGGTCCGAGGATGCCGAGGTCATCGAGGCGGCCGGGCAGATCATGCTGCCCGGTTTCGTGGACCTGCACACCCATCTGCGCGAGCCGGGCCGTGAGTACGCGGAGGACATCGAAACCGGTTCGGCCGCAGCCGCTTTGGGCGGGTACACCGCGGTCTTCGCGATGGCCAACACCGACCCAGTGGCGGACAGTCCGGTGGTCACCGACCACGTCTGGCGCCGCGGGCAGCAGGTCGGTCTGGTCGACGTGCACCCGGTCGGCGCGGTCACCGTGGGCCTGGAAGGCAAGCAGCTCACCGAGATGGGGCTGATGGCCGCCGGTGCCGGCCAGGTCCGGATGTTCTCCGACGACGGAATCTGCGTGCATGATCCGCTGATCATGCGGCGCGCGCTGGAGTACGCGAGCGGGCTCGGGGTGCTGATCGCCCAGCACGCCGAGGAGCCGCGTCTCACCGTCGGGGCCGTCGCCCACGAGGGCCCCAACGCCGCGAAGCTGGGCTTGGCGGGTTGGCCGCGCTCGGCCGAGGAGTCCATCGTCGCCCGCGACGCGATCCTGGCCCGCGATGCGCGCGCCCGGGTACACATCTGCCACGCCTCCACCGCGGGGACCGTGGAGCTGCTGAAATGGGCCAAAGCGCAAGGGATCTTGATTACGGCCGAGGTCACCCCGCATCACCTGCTGCTCGACGACGGCCGGCTGAGCAGCTACGACGGCCGCAATCGGGTAAACCCGCCGTTGCGTGAGGCCAGCGATGTGCAAGCGTTGCGTCAGGCGCTGGCCGACGGCGTGATCGACTGTGTGGCCACCGACCACGCACCGCACGCCGAGCAGGAGAAGTGCTGCGAGTTCGCCAACGCCCGCCCCGGCATGCTCGGTTTGCAGACCGCCCTGTCGGTCATCGTCGCGACCATGGTGGCACCCGGCCTGCTGAGCTGGCGCGATGTCGCCCGGGTGATGAGCGAGGCGCCGGCGGCGATCGTCGGCCTGCCGGATCAGGGCCGCCCGCTGGAGGTGGGGGAGCCGGCCAACCTGACCGTCGTCGACCCCGATGCCACCTGGACGGTCACCGGATCGAAGCTGGCCAGCCGCTCGGACAACACCCCGTTCGAGTCGATGGAGTTGCCGGCAACGGTGACGCTGACGATGTTGCGGGGCAAGGTCACCGCGCGCGAGGGACGTAGTCCGGCGGGCAGGAGCGAAGCGACCCGGGGAAGCGCCACCGCATGAACGACCAGACATTGATCGGATCGCTGGTGATGGCCGCGGTGATCGCCCTGCTGATCGGGTTCTTCATCCGCAGGCTGGCAACCGGCTGGCGCAACCGGGTGGCCCGGCAGGCCGAGCTCATCGGCAATCTGCCCGCCCTGCCGGATTCGGTCGGTCCGGTGCTGACCGGACCCACCAAGGGGCTCTACGTCGGCAGCACCATCGCACCGCACTGGAACGACAAGGTGGCCGCGGCGGCGCTGGGCTTCCGTGCCAAGGCCGTGCTCACCCGGTATCCCGAGGGGATGATGCTGCAGCGCAGCGGAATCGGGCCGATCTGGATTCCGGACGAGTCCATCGTGGCGGTGCGTAGTGAGCGGGCGATCGCCGGTAAGGCGCTCACCCACGACGGCATCGTGGCGATCCGTTGGCGGCTGGCGTCGGGTACCGAGATCGACACCGGCTTCCGCGCCGACGACCGCGGTGAAATCGGCAAATGGGTCGTCAGTACATCAGGCAATGAGGAGGACGTGTGAGCTCACGAGGACGCGCCCTGTTGGTGCTGGAGGATGGCCGGGTCTTCACCGGCACGGCATTCGGCGCGGTCGGTCAGACACTGGGCGAGGCGGTGTTCTCCACCGGGATGTCCGGCTACCAGGAGACGCTGACCGACCCGAGCTATCACCGCCAGATCGTGGTCGCCACCGCCCCGCAGATCGGCAACACCGGCTGGAACGGCGAGGACGGCGAGAGCCGTGCCGACAGGATCTGGGTGGCGGGCTACGCCGTGCGTGACCCCTCACCGCGTGCGTCGAACTGGCGCGCCACCGGCACCCTCGACGAGGAACTGGAACGCCAGGGCGTCGTCGGCATCGCAGGCATCGACACCCGGGCCGTGGTGCGTCACCTGCGGACCGCCGGTTCGATGAAGGCGGGCGTGTTCTCCGGTGATGCCCTGGCCGACACCGACACGCTCGTGGACCGGGTGCGCAGCCAACCCTCCATGCTGGGCGCGGATCTCGCCGGCGAGGTCAGCACGCAGACCCGCTACATCGTGGAAGCGCAAGGACAGCACCGCTTCACGGTCGCCGCCATCGACCTCGGCATCAAGACCAACACGCCGCGCAACTTCGCGCGCCGCGGAGTGCGCAGCCATGTGCTGCCCTCGGGTACCACCTTCGACGAGATCGCCGAGCTGAAGCCGGACGGGGTCTTCCTGTCCAACGGGCCCGGTGACCCGGCGACCGCCGATCACATCGTGGAGGTCACCCGGGCGGTGCTCGGCTCGGGTATCCCGTTGTTCGGCATCTGCTTCGGCAATCAGATCCTGGGTCGCGCGCTCGGGATGGCCACCTACAAGATGACCTTCGGGCACCGCGGCATCAACATCCCGGTGATGGATCACCTCACCGGCCGCGTCGCGATCACCGCGCAGAACCACGGGTTCGCACTGGCCGGTGAGGCCGGCGAGGAATTCGACACCCCCTTCGGGCGGGGCATCGTGAGCCACACCTGCGCCAACGACGGGGTTGTGGAAGGCATCAAACTCGTTGACGGACGTGCCTTCTCGGTGCAGTACCACCCCGAGGCCGCGGCCGGTCCACGGGACGCCGAGTACCTGTTCGACCAGTTCATCGACGTTCTGTCCGGGGAGGGCAAGTAAATGCCACGTCGCAGCGATATCAACCATGTCCTGGTGATCGGGTCCGGCCCGATCGTCATCGGGCAGGCCTGCGAGTTCGACTACTCGGGCACCCAGGCCTGCCGCGTGTTGCGGGCCGAAGGCCTGCAGGTCAGTCTGATCAACTCCAATCCGGCGACCATCATGACCGACCCGGAGTACGCGGACCACACCTATGTCGAACCCATCACCGCGGCATTCGTGGAGAAGATCTTCGCCCAGCAGGCCGAGCGCGGTAACAAGATCGACGCGGTGCTGGCCACCCTCGGCGGGCAGACCGCGCTCAACACCGCCGTCGCGCTGCACGACCAGGGCATCCTGGCCAAGTACGGCGTCGAGATGATCGGCGCCGATTTCGACGCCATCCAGCGCGGCGAGGACCGGCAGAAGTTCAAGGACATCGTCGCCAAGGTCGGTGGTGAGTCGGCGCGCTCGCGGGTCTGCTTCACCATGGACGAGGTTCGCGACACCGTCGCCGATCTCGGGCTGCCGGTGGTGGTGCGACCGTCGTTCACCATGGGCGGCCTGGGCTCGGGTATGGCGTATTCGGCCGAGGACGTCGAGCGGATGGCCGGGGACGGTCTGTCCGCATCGCCCACCGCGAACGTGCTCATCGAGGAATCCATCTACGGCTGGAAGGAATTCGAGCTCGAGCTGATGCGCGATCACCACGACAACGTGGTGGTGGTCTGCTCGATCGAGAACTTCGATCCGATGGGCGTGCACACCGGCGACTCGGTCACCGTGGCCCCGGCGATGACGCTGACCGACCGTGAGTACCAGACCATGCGCGACCTGGGGATCGCCATCCTGCGCGAGGTCGGGGTGGACACCGGTGGCTGCAACATCCAGTTCGCCATCAACCCGAAGGACGGGCGTCTCATCGTCATCGAGATGAACCCGCGGGTCTCGCGTTCCTCGGCGCTGGCCTCCAAGGCGACCGGCTTCCCGATCGCGAAGATCGCGGCCAAGCTGGCCATCGGTTACACCCTGGACGAGATCGTCAACGACATCACCAAGGAGACCCCGGCCTGTTTCGAGCCGACCCTGGACTACGTCGTGGTCAAGGCACCCCGGTTCGCCTTCGAGAAGTTCCCCGGCGCCGATCCCACCCTGACCACCACGATGAAATCGGTCGGCGAGGCGATGTCGTTGGGCCGCAACTTCATCGAAGCCCTCGGGAAGGTGATGCGTTCGCTGGAGACCACGCGTGCCGGGTTCTGGACCAAGCCCGACCGCGACGCCACCCTCGAGGAACTGCTGACCGATCTGCGCACCGCCACCGACGGCCGGATCTATGACATCGAGCAGGCCCTGCGCCTCGGCGGTTCGGTCGAGCAGGTCGCCGAGGCCTCCGGGGTGGATCCCTGGTTCGTCGACCAGATCGCCACCCTGGTGGCGCTGCGCGGTGAGCTGGTCGACGCTCCCGTGCTGGACGAGACGCTGCTGCGCCATGCCAAGCACAGCGGGCTGTCCGACGGTCAGATCGCGGCGCTGCGGCCCGAACTCGCCGGCGAGGCCGGGGTGCGGGCACTACGGGAGCGCCTCGGCATCCATCCGGTGTACAAGACCGTGGATACCTGCGCCGCCGAGTTCGAGGCCCGCACGCCGTACCACTACAGCAGCTACGAGCTGGACCCGGCGGCCGAGACCGAGGTGGCCCCGCAGACGCAGCGGCCCAAGGTGCTCATCCTGGGGTCCGGGCCCAACCGCATCGGGCAGGGTATCGAATTCGACTACAGCTGCGTGCATGCCGCCACGACGCTGAGCCAGGCCGGTTTCGAGACCATCATGGTCAACTGCAATCCCGAGACGGTGTCCACCGACTACGACACCGCCGACCGGCTGTACTTCGAACCACTGACGTTCGAGGATGTGCTGGAGGTTTACCAGGCCGAACAGGCCTCCGGTGCAGGCGGACCCGGTGTCGTCGGCGTCATCGTGCAGCTGGGCGGGCAGACCCCGCTGGGGCTGGCCGCACGGCTGGAGCGCGCCGGGGTGCCGATCGTGGGCACCAAACCCGAGGCCATCGATCTGGCCGAGGACCGTGGCGAGTTCGGTGAGGTGCTGCGCCGCGCCGGCCTGCCCGCCCCCCGCTTCGGCACCGCCACCAGCTTCGATCAGGCGCGCCGGATCGCCGCCGATATCGGTTACCCGGTGCTGGTGCGCCCGTCCTATGTGCTCGGCGGGCGGGGCATGGAGATCGTCTATGACGAGGAGACACTGCAGGGCTACATCCAGCGGGCCACCGAGTTGTCCCCGGAGCATCCGGTGCTGGTGGACCGGTTCCTGGAGGACGCCATCGAGATCGACGTCGACGCGCTCTGCGACGGCGCCGAGGTCTACATCGGCGGCGTGATGGAACACATCGAGGAGGCCGGCATCCACTCCGGCGACTCGGCATGCGCGCTGCCGCCGGTCACGTTGGGGCGCACCGATATCGACAAGGTCCGCGCGGCCACCGAGGCGCTGGCGCACGGGATCGGCGTGGTCGGGCTGCTCAACGTGCAGTACGCGCTCAAGGACGATGTGCTCTACGTGCTGGAGGCCAACCCGCGGGCCAGCCGCACGGTGCCGTTCGTCTCCAAGGCCACCGCGGTGCCGCTGGCCAAGGCATGCGCGCGGGTGATGCTGGGTGCCAGCATCGCCCAGCTGCGCGCGGAGGGCATCCTCGCCGCCCAAGGTGACGGTGCGACGGTTTCCCCGGATGCGCCGATCGCGGTGAAAGAGGCCGTGCTGCCCTTCCACCGGTTCCGCAAGGCCGATGGCTCACAGGTGGATTCGCTGCTCGGCCCGGAGATGAAGTCCACCGGCGAGGTGATGGGCATCGACCGCGACTTCGGTACCGCGTTCGCCAAGAGCCAGACCGCGGCCTACGGATCGCTGCCGGCCTCGGGCACGGTGTTCGTCTCGGTGGCCAACCGGGACAAGCGCTCCCTGGTGTTCCCGGTCAAGCGGCTGGCCGATCTCGGATTCCGGGTGCTGGCCACCGAGGGCACCGCGGAGATGCTGCGCCGCAACGGGATTCCCTGTGAGGTCGTACGCAAGAACTTCGAGGAGCCCGGCGAGGGTAAGCCGGCGGTGTCCGCGGTGGACGCCATCCGCGCCGGTGAGGTCAACATGGTGATCAACACCCCGTACGGCAACTCCGGGCCCCGCATCGACGGCTACGAGATCCGGTCGGCCGCGGTCTCGGTGAACATCCCGTGTGTGACCACGGTGCAGGGCGCCTCGGCCGCGGTGCAGGGCATCGAAGCCGGCATCCGCGGCGACATCGGCGTGCGGTCGCTGCAGGAGTTGCACAGCCAGTTGGGCAACGGCCGGCCGTGACGAGCTTCGGGGAGCGCCTGGCCGACGCCGTCGCCACCAGGGGACCGTTGTGTCCCGGTATCGACCCGCACCCCGAACTGTTGGCGTCGTGGGGCCTGCCGGTCGATGTCTCGGGTCTGAGCGCGTTCAGCGAAATCTGCGTGCAGGCCTTCGCCGATTTCGCGATCGTCAAGCCGCAGGTGGCCTTCTTCGAGGCCTATGGCTCCGCCGGTTTCGCCGTCCTCGAGCAGACGATCGCCGGGCTGCGGGAGGCCGGCGTGCTGGTGCTCGCCGATGCCAAACGCGGCGATATCGGCTCCACCATGGCCGCCTACGCCCAGGCCTGGGCGGGGGAGTCGGCACTGGCGGCCGATGCGGTCACCGCGTCGCCGTATCTGGGCTTCGAATCCTTGCGCCCGCTGCTCGATGTCGCCGCGGCGCACGGTCGCGGGGTGTTCGTGCTGGCCGCGACATCGAACCCGGAGGGCGCGAGCGTGCAGCGCGCCACCGTGGCGGGGCGGACCGTCGCACAGGCCGTCGTCGATGCGGTCGGTGCCGAGAATCGTGCCACGGCAACGGGTTCGGTCGGGGTGGTGATCGGGGCGACGCTGTCGGAGCCACCGGACCTGAGCGCATTGGACGGACCCGTGCTGGCACCCGGGGTGGGGGCCCAGGGCGGGCGTGCCGAGGACCTCGGGCGGTTGGGGCCCCGGGTGCTGCCCGCGGTGTCCCGCGAGATCCTGCGGGCCGGGCCCGACGTCGGTGCACTGCGCGCCGCCGCGGCCACGGTGGCCGCCCAGGTCGCCTATCTGGCCTGACGGCCCCGCCGCAGCGCCAGCACCGCCGCCGCCGCGGCGGCGATGGCCGCGGCGAGCAGCAGCGCGCCGGTGATGTCGCCGCGCTCGCGGGTGCGCCGGATGACCTGCTGATGGGGCGTGTCGGCGGCGGCCCGGGTGAAGACGTAGTCGTTCTCGATCTGGGCCGGTTCGCCGATGTAGTCGGTCCAACTCGTCAGGAAGGTGCCGGCGGCCAGGTAGGGCGCCAGCGTGGCGGGCGCCGTGCCCTCGTCCAGGTGTCCGGCGTAGCGCAGGATTGGCGTGGCGCCGGGCACCGGCACCGTGCTCGGATCCATCCGGTGCTCGGCGAGCACCGCCAGGTGCACCGACTGCGGTGCGCTTGCCGCCCGGGACAACCGCATCGGGTAGACCACGCGCTCGGAAGCGAAGGACAGCCGCAGCGGCTGCAGGGCACCGGTCAACGCTCCGGTGCCGTCCGGGGCGAGTTGGATGGCGACGATCTCCCAGCCCCGCTGCAGGTAGGGCGCGAGGTTGTCGTTGAGCCCCGGGGGCTGCGGGAAGCCGTTCGCGCCGAGCCAGCCGGCCAGCGCCGCCGGGTCGTCACCGGCCAGCCGCGTCACGTCGAACGGGCCGATGCGCTGGGTGGCCAGTACGGCGACCCCGCCGGGTGGGCGGGCGCCCACACCGTCGAGGGCAGCACCGCCCTGGGTCAGCCAACTGAACGTCGGCCACCAGCTGTCGTGGTATTCGACCCGCGGTGCGGTCACTGCAGCGAGATCGTCGAACACCGCGTTCTCGCCGAGCGTGACCCGCGCCGCCGAGGGCACCGGCATGACCCAGGCCGCGCGCTCCGAACTGCCGCGTACGCCGAAGGACATCACGATGTCCTCGGTGCGCCCGTCCCAGGCGATCAGCGCGCGCTCGTCGACGACACCGGCGCCGGGCCGGTCGGGGATATATGCCCCGCACCCGCAGGCCCACGCCGGACCGGCCAGGCTCGTCAGGGAGCCGGCGAGCAGCAGCGCCAGGACCGCACTGAACGCCCGGATCGCAGCCGACATCCGCGGCATCCTACTCCGCAGTAGCCAACTTTTGTCTAGGCGGTCTAGCCATCGATGAGGCCCGCCTCGCGACAGGGGTCCGGGTACGACCGACGACACGCCCGACACGCCATGACCAGCGAAAATTTCTCATTCGACCGCCAGGATCGGCGATTCAGCGAACTCGCGACGGGCCGCCGGAAACCGCCGCCGACCTGCCGGAGCGGTGAAAACCCTTGATATGCAGGGAGATCAGAAATCCAGGTGACGGCGCCGTCGCGCGGACGGGGGAAACGGGCATTGCGGGCGCATGCCGTACACGCTGGACTTTTGACGCCGTAACCCGGGGGTGGGGTTAGCTTTCGTCAGGATGCGTGGGTACGGTCGTCGTCGCTGGCTGGTTACGTGATCCAGCCGTGATGAAACAACAGATGGCGAGAGACGGAGGAACCCCGTGGCCCTTCCCCAGTTGACCGACGAACAGCGCGCGGCAGCGTTGGAGAAGGCTGCTGCCGCACGTCGAGCGCGAGCCGAGCTCAAAGATCGGCTGAAGCGTGGCGGCACCAACCTCAAGCAGGTACTGAAGGACGCCGAGACCGATGAGGTCTTGGGCAAGATGAAGGTCTCCGCACTTCTGGAGGCTCTGCCCAAGGTCGGCAAGGTCAAGGCGCAGGAGATCATGACCGAACTGGAGATCGCCCCGACCCGCCGCCTGCGCGGCCTCGGCGATCGTCAGCGCAAGGCCCTCCTGGAGAAGTTCGACTTCACCGCCGACTAACACGCAGTACAGACAAGTGAAGACTGGTGGTGGGCCGGACAAGGCTGCGGTGGTAGTCCTGTCCGGCCCGTCCGCCGTCGGGAAGTCCACGGTCGTGCGGTGTCTCCGCGACCGGATTCCCGACCTGCATTTCAGCGTGTCCGTGACGACACGTGCGCCGCGACCCGGTGAGGTCGACGGCGTGGACTACACATTCGTCTCCGCCGGCGAGTTCCAGCGGCTGATCGATGCGGGTGAGCTCCTCGAATGGGCCGACATCCACGGCGGTCTGCATCGCTCGGGCACCCCGGCGGCGCCGGTGCGTTCGGCCGTCGCGAACGGTGCGCCCGTGCTGATCGAGGTCGACCTGGCCGGTGCGCGCGCCGTCAAGGCCGCGATGCCCGAGGTGACGACGGTCTTCCTCGCCCCGCCCAGCTGGGAGGTGCTCAAGGAGCGCTTGATCGGCCGCGGCACCGAGAGTCCGGAGGTCCAGGCCCGGCGGCTGAGCACCGCGCGCGAGGAAATGGCCGCCCAAAGCGACTTCGATGTGGTGGTCGTCAACAGTCAATTGGAGTCGGCGTGCGCAGAATTGGTATCCTTGCTGGTGGCCCGCTAGCCGGTGCGCCTCTTTTACACCAACTGCATCTTCTTTAACGCGCCTCAATACATTTACAGCCTGGGAGAATCTTAGTGAGCACGCCTGTCGAGAACCTCGACGCCGCCAACGCCTACGACACGCCGCTGGGCATCACCAACCCGCCCATCGATGAGCTGCTCGACCGCGCGTCGAGCAAGTACGCGCTGGTCATCTACGCCGCCAAGCGTGCGCGCCAGATCAACGACTACTACAACCAGCTCGGCGACGGCATCCTCGAATACGTCGGTCCGCTGGTCGAGCCGGGTCTGCAGGAGAAGCCGCTGTCGATCGCCATGCGCGAGATCCATTCCGATCTGCTTGAGCACTCCGAGGGCGAGCAGTAAGGCCCACCGGCTGATGGAGCAGAAGCGGATCGTCGTCGGCGTCGCCGGGGGCATCGCCGCCTACAAGGCGTGCACACTGGTCCGCCAGCTCACCGAGGCCGGCCACTCGGTGCGGGTTCTGCCCACCGAGTCCGCCCTGAAGTTCGTCGGCGCGGCCACCTTCGAAGCGCTGTCCGGTCACCCGGTGCACACCGGGGTGTTCGAGAATGTCGATCAGGTGCCCCATGTGCGCATCGGTCAGGACGCCGACCTGGTCGTGGTGGCACCGGCGACCGCGGACCTGCTGGCGCGTGCCGTGGCCGGGCGCGCCGATGACCTGCTGACCGCGACGTTGCTGACCGTCCGCTGCCCGGTGCTGTTCGCGCCCGCCATGCACACCGAGATGTGGTTGCACCCGGCCACCGTGGCGAACGTGGCCACCCTGCGCGGCCGCGGGGCGGTCGTGCTGGAACCCGCATCGGGTCGGCTCACCGGTGCCGACACCGGCCCGGGCCGGCTGCCCGAGGCCGAGGAGATCACCACCCTGGCCCGGCTGCTGCTGGAGCGCGGCGACGCGCTGCCCTACGACATGGCCGGAGTGAAGGTACTCGTCACCGCTGGCGGCACCCGCGAGCCGCTGGACCCGGTGCGCTTCATCGGTAACCGGAGCTCGGGCAAGCAGGGCTACGCCGTCGCGCGGGTGATGGCCCAGCGCGGCGCCGAAGTGACCCTGATCGCCGGGAACACCGCCGGACTCGTCGACCCGGCCGCGGTCAACGTCGTGCACATCGGGTCGGCCGCGCAGCTCGGCGATGCGGTCTCCAAGCACGCGCCGGAGGCCAACGTCCTGGTGATGGCCGCCGCCGTCGCCGACTTCCGGCCGGCGCACGTGGCCACCGCGAAGATCAAGAAGAGTGCCGACGATGCCGACGCCCCGTCGGTGGAGCTGGTGCGCAATGACGATGTGCTCGCCGGTGCCGTGCGAGCCCGTGCCGACGGGCAGCTGCCCAACATGCGGGCGATCGTGGGTTTCGCCGCCGAGACCGGCGATGCCAACGGCGACGTGTTGTTCCACGCCAGGGCCAAGCTGAAGCGCAAGGGCTGCGAGATGCTGGTGGTCAACGCGGTCGGTGAGGGCAGGGCGTTCGAGGTCGACCACAACGACGGCTGGATGCTGTCCGCCGATGGCACCGAGACCGCACTGGAGCACGGTTCGAAGACTTTGATGGCCAGCCGTATCGTGGACGCGATCGGGGCGCTCCTGCGGAGCTGAATCCCACGTGCGGGTAACTGTTGCGTCAACGACGGCGACACGGTTGGCTGCCAATGAGCACAACCAAGATTTGTCTATCTAACTAACGGAGGATGCCACGTGAGCGCAGGTCGGCTGTTTACCAGTGAGTCGGTCACCGAAGGTCACCCCGACAAGATCTGTGATGCGATCAGCGACTCGGTGCTCGATGCGCTGCTGGAGCAGGATCCCGCCTCCCGGGTGGCGGTGGAGACACTCGTCACCACCGGCCAGGTCCACGTCGCCGGTGAGGTCACCACATCGGCCTACGCCGATATCCCCAAGATCGTCCGCGAGCGCATCCTGGACATCGGCTACGACTCGTCGACCAAGGGCTTCGACGGCGCGTCCTGCGGCGTCAACATCGCCATCGGCGCCCAGTCCCCGGATATCGCCCAGGGCGTCGACAAGGCGCACGAGGCACGCGTCGAGGGTGCCGGCGATCCGTTGGACTCCCAGGGCGCCGGTGACCAGGGCCTGATGTTCGGCTACGCCATCGGCGACACCCCGGAGCTGATGCCGCTGCCCATCGCGCTCGCGCACCGGCTGGCCCGTCGCCTCACCGAGGTCCGCAAGGGCGGCATCCTGGACTACCTGC
This sequence comes from Mycobacterium adipatum, assembly GCF_001644575.1. Lineage (NCBI taxonomy): Bacteria > Bacillati > Actinomycetota > Actinomycetes > Mycobacteriales > Mycobacteriaceae > Mycobacterium > Mycobacterium adipatum. Next base: position 3,764,160 of record NZ_CP015596.1, on the reverse strand, counting down.
GCCCGGACGGCAAGACCCAGGTCACCATCCAGTACGACGGCAAGACACCGGTGCGCCTGGACACCGTGGTGCTCTCCACCCAGCACGCCGAGGGCATCGACCTCGACGACACGCTGGCCCCCGACATCCGCGAGAAGGTCGTCAACACCGTTCTGGCGGATCTGGGTCACGAGTCGCTGGACACCTCCGACTACCGGCTGCTGGTCAACCCGACCGGCAAGTTCGTCCTCGGTGGCCCGATGGGTGATGCCGGCCTGACCGGCCGCAAGATCATCGTCGACACCTACGGCGGCTGGGCCCGCCACGGTGGCGGCGCCTTCTCGGGCAAGGATCCGTCGAAGGTGGACCGCTCCGCGGCGTACGCCATGCGCTGGGTGGCCAAGAACGTGGTCGCCGCCGGGCTGGCCGAGCGCGTCGAGGTCCAGGTCGCCTACGCCATCGGCAAGGCTGCCCCGGTCGGGCTGTTCGTGGAGACGTTCGGCACCGAGACGGTGGATCCGGCCCGTATCGAGAAGGCCATCAGCAGCGTGTTCGATCTGCGCCCCGGTGCCATCGTGCGCGACCTGAACCTGCTGCGCCCGATCTACGCGCAGACCGCGGCCTACGGCCACTTCGGCCGGACCGATATCGAGCTGCCGTGGGAGCAGACCAACAAGGTCGACGACCTGTTGGCGTCCGTCTAGCTTTCGCGCTCGGGCCGCCACGAGTGCAGGGACGGCAACAGGGCCGTCTTCTTGTAATGGTGGTCCGCCATACGTTTGAGGATGTCGTCGAGGACACCGACGGCCTCCTCGACGTGCGGCCCCTTGTTCAGCATCACGCATTCAGCGCGTTCGCTCATCGCGGCATCGCTGATCTCGGCTCGTGACGGATTGCCGGTCCTGGCGAGTTGATCGAGGACCTGGGTCGCCCAGATCACTGGCAGGTGCGCTGCTTCGCACAACCACAGGATTTCCTCCTGCAGTTCGGCGAGGCGTTCGTAGCCACACTCGACGGCCAGATCGCCACGCGCGATCATCACCCCGACGCGTGGGTGCCGCATGAGGGTGAGCAGTAGTTGCGGAAGGTGCTCGAACGCCTGGCGCGTCTCCACCTTGAGCACCACTGCCAGTGATCGGCCGCCGAGGCGCCCCAGCTCCTCGAGGAGCCGTGCGACATCGGGCGGTCGACGCACGAAGGACATCTCGACCAGATCGGCGAGCTCCACCACGACCGCGAGGTCCTCGACGTCCTTATCGGTCAGCGCCGAGACGGGTAGTTCGATACCCGGTACGTTCACGCCCTTGCCGGCGCGCAAGCGGGATCCGCCATCGGCGGCGTGCTCGATCTGCAGGCGCAGGACCGCAGGCCCGGTGCCGACGATCCTGCCCCGTATCCGGCCGTCGTCGAGATGCACCGTGTGTCCGACGCAAGCGTGGTCGAACAGTTCGGGCAGTGTGCAGCCGATCCGCGGAGTTCCGCCGTCCAGGACGGGCGCGGGCGAGCAATCCCTGGTCAGTTCGAGGATGTCACCGCGGTGCAGGATCAAGCTCTGCTCGACAGGGGGGATGTCACCCAGCGGCGTTGCGTCCTGGTCATCCGCGACGTGCAGCGTCGTTGCGGTGCCCAGGTAGGTGGTGCGCTCGACGGCGGCGACGAATCCGCCAGGTGCGCTTGCGGATTCATCGACAGCGCTGAGCACCATCCGGCGCTTGGCGCCGCGGGTGTCATGCAGGTGCACGATGTCCCCGTCGCGGCGGTGGGTGAGCCACTGTTCACCCACCGGTAGTGACACCATGCCGCGTTCCGGTGGGGCGGTGGGGTGTTCGGCTGCGGTCAACCATGCCTTTGCAGCGCCGACGACCTGGCCGACGGCGTTCTTGGGAGGCTTCAGTTTCACCACGCGTGGTCCCGGCTCGAGTGGCCCGGTCCGCAACTTGGGACCACCCAAGTCCATGGCGATCGCGCATGGTCGGCCGGTGCGCGCCGCCGCGTCAGCGACGTGCCGTGCCATGGCGCGCCACGCCGTGGCATCGTCGTGCGCGCAATTGATGCGAGCCACATTCATACCCTGCTCGACCAGTCCGCGCACCAGACGGGCATCGGTCGCCGCCGCCGACGGCAACGTGACCATGATCCGCGTCGCGCGATCGGCAGGGTCGGGTCCGAACAACTCCCGTGTTCGCTGCGCCAACAGGTCCGGGCCCTGGTTGATCGCCACTCCACCCGCGATCGGCTGACGCCATCCGTCGTCGAGCATGGCGCCGATCGCCGCCCTGACCGCGTGCAGGGTGGCCTCGACGTGTGGTTCGCTGCGACCCAATGACGACAGCCCGAACGCTGACAGCCCGGCCTGTAGATCGCGCAGATCATGCTGCCGTATTGCCCAGTAGTGCACCATGTTTCGAGCGCTGGATTGATAGCGGGGCGCCACATCCGCGAGCCAGTTCGACCAAGTCGACTCGGCCTCGGGTAATCGTGTCAGCAAGGCGTCCACATCGTCGCGGATCTCCCGCAACCGCTGCCGGGCGGTCTCGCTGTGGCTCTGGGTCTGCGGCAGCACGGGGTCTCCTTCGTCGGCGGCGGTGCAATCGTGCTCCGCGAGGGCCGGCCGAAGCTAGGGTCCAAAGTCCTGCAGTTTGCGTGTGCTGAGCCACATCCTTCCGAATTGTCCTCTGGGACAGTTGGTTTACTGTTCACCATGAGTTCATCAAGGCGTGGGATGGCTACCCGTGCAGTGCGGCTCGCAGGGCGGCGATCCCGCGCGCGGTGGCCTCGGTCGCCGCGGGGGAGACCAGCGCGAGGCTGACGTAGCCGTGCACCATGGTCGGTTCGTTGCTGTGCTGCACCGCAACTCCGGCCGCGGTGAGCAGCTCGGCGTACTTGCCACCGTCGTCGCGCAGGGGGTCGTGCTCGGCGGTGCCGATGAACGCCGGCGGCAGACCGCGCAGGGATTCGGCGTTGGCCGGTGCCACATCGGTGGGCAGCGATGCCGGATCGCTGAGGTCCACCCCGGGCAGATACCAGGTCAAGAAGGCCGCGGTGACGTCCTGGTTGAGAATGTAGGCGTCGGCGTTTTCGATGAAGGACGGCGCGGTCATGTCCCCGACCGCCACCGGATACCACAGCAACTGGAACACCAGCGCAGGTCCGCCGGCGTCGCGGGCGCGCAGCGCCATCACCGCCGACAGATTGCCGCCGGCCGAATCGCCGGCCACCGCAAGGCGTGTCGGGTCACCGCCCAGTTCGGCGGCGTGCTCTGCCACCCAGCGCAGCGCCGCCCACGCATCTTCGACGCCGGCGGGGTAAGGGTGTTCGGGGGCGAGCCGGTAGTCCACCGACACCACGATGGCCTCGGCGCCCACCGAATGTGCGCGCGCCACATGGTCATGGGTGTCCAGATCGCCGATCGCCCAGCCGCCGCCGTGGTAGTACACGAGCACCGGGAGGTTGTCGTGCTGCTCGATCGGCGGCCAGTAGATGCGCACCGGGATATCGGTGAGGTCGCCGTACCCGACGGTGCGTTCCTCGATCCGCAGCTGCGGCAGCATGTCCGCCGGCGGCTTCACCGCGCGCAGCTTCTCGCGGGCCACCTCGACGCCGTCGGCGATGGTGAACTCCAGCGGCACGGCATCCAGCAGTGCCTTGAGGTTGGGATCGACGCCGCGGCGGGTGTCATCCGAGGGCGGTGGGGAAGCAGCCATGGCTCAGGCTAACGCGCCCCGCAACGCGGCAAGGGCGAGATCGGCAGCCTCGGTGGCGGCCGGCACCACACCGTAGTAGCCCAGATAGCCGTGCACCAGCGTGTCGGCATTGTGGACCTGTGCGGGCACCCCGTCGGCGGCCAGCAGCTCGGCGTAGCGGATGCCGTCGTCCCGCAGCGGGTCATAACCGGCCACCGCGATATAGGCCGGCGCCACACCGGCCAGCGTGGCGGCGCGCGCCGGCACCAACGTGGCGGGCGGATCGCTCAGATCGATGTCTGCGGCGTACAACGTGGAGAAGCTGCCGACCGCGCGTCGCCCCAGGATGGGTGCGTCGGCGTTCTCGGTGAACGACGCCAGGCTGGTGTCCCAGGTGGTCGCCGGATACCACAGCAGCTGCGCTCGCAACCGGACTCCGGCATCGCGGGCCAGCAGCGCCACCACGGCGGCCAGGTTGCCGCCGGCGGAGTCCCCGGCCACCGCGATGCGGGCGGGGTCGGCGCCCAACTCGGCGGCGTGCGCGGCCACCCACCGGGTCACCGCCCAGACGTCCTCGACGGCGGCCGGGTAGGGGTGCTCGGGGGCCAGCCGGTAGTCCACCGACACCACGACCGCACCCACGCCGGCCGCGTGCGCACGGGCGGTGCCGTCATAGCTGTCCAGGTCGCCGACGACCCACCCGCCGCCGTGGAAGAACAGCAGCACCGGCGGTGTCTGCGACGATTCCGGGGGCCAGTAGATCCGCACCGGCACGCCCTCGACGATGCGGTCCTCGGCGCGCAGCTCGGGGTGCACCTCGCGGCGCGGTAGTGCGCGGAACCGTTCCCGCGCGGCATCGGGGCCGCCGTCCATCGTGAGTTGGAACGGCACCGCTTCCAGTACCTTCTCCAGGATGGCGTCCAAGGCGGGTCTGTCGGTACCGGAATCAGGCATGGGTTCACCGTACGCAGCGCGGTGGACGCGGCTGTGCTGGGTGCTGGCGGTCGTCACCGGCGCCGGGTACGGCATCTTCCTGATCACCGTCGCGCTGCGCGTGCCCGCCGGCGCCGAGCTCACCGGGCAGTTCGCCCTGCAGCCCGCGGTGAAGGCGGCGGCGGCGGTGCTGCTGGCGGTGGCCGCGCTGCGGCACCCGGTGGTCCGCGAGCGCCGCTGGCTGATCGCCGCGCTGCTCGGGTCCGCGGCCGGCGACTACCTGCTGGCGATGCCCTGGTGGGAGCCGTCCTTCGTGCTGGGCCTGGCATCGTTTCTGATCGCGCACCTGTGCTTCCTGGCCGCGCTGGTCCCGCTGGTCGTCCGGCGCACCCCGCGGCTGGTCGCGGCGGCCGTCGTGGTGCTGGCCTGCGTGGCGATGCTGGTGTGGTTCTGGCCGGCGCTGCTGGAGCAGGGCATGGTGGTGCCGGTCACCGTCTACATGGCGGTGCTCGCCGCGATGGTGTGTGCGGCGCTGTTGGCCGCGCTGCCGACGCCCTGGACGGCGCTGGGCGCGGTGTGTTTCGCGGTCTCGGATTCGATGATCGGCATCAGCAAGTTCGTGCTCGGGTCGGAGGCTCTGGCGGTGCCCATCTGGTGGGCCTATGCGGCATCGCTGTTCCTGATCACCGCCGGATTCTTCTTCGGCCGCGCGGCGCGCGACTAGTGGCCCAGTGGTGACCCAGACCCGCCGCGCCGCCGAACACGAGCCGATCGCCCGGGTGCTGCCGATGTTGTCGGTGCCGCACCTGGACCGCGAGTTCGACTACCTCGTCGCGGCCGATCAGTCCGACGACGCCCAGCCGGGAGTGCGGGTGCGGGTGCGTTTCCACGGCCGGCTGGTGGACGCCTTCGTCCTGGAAAGACGTTCGGACACCGACCATTCGGGAAAGCTCGGCTGGCTGGACCGGGTGATCTCCGCCGAGCCGGTGCTGACCCCGGATATCCGCAGGCTCGCCGACGCGGTCGCCGCACGCTATGTCGGTACGCGACCCGACGTGCTGCGGCTGGCCATCCCGCCGCGGCACGCCGGTGTCGAGAAGAAACCGCAGCCCGAGCTGGCGCCGCTGACGCCCCAGCCGGTCGACGAGTCCGGCTGGGCACGGTACGGGCGCGGTGAACAGTTCCTGGCCGCGATCCGGGAGGGCCGGGCCGCGCGCGCCGTGTGGCAGGCCCTACCGGGGGAACACTGGGCGCTGCGGCTCGCCGAGGCCGCCGCGGCCACCGTGCACGCCGGGCGCGGCGCCCTGATCGTGGTGCCGGACCAGCGGGACGTCGACGCCGTGCACGCGGCGGCGGTGGGTTGTGTGGACGAATCACGTGTGGTGGCACTGTCGGCCGGGCTGGGTCCCTCGCAGCGTTACCGGCGCTGGCTGGCGGTGCTGCGCGGCCAGGCCCGGCTGGTCATCGGCACCCGCAGCGCGGTGTTCGCGCCCATTGCCGACCTCGGGCTGGTCGTCGTCTGGGACGACGGCGACGACAACCTGGCCGAACCGCGGGCGCCCTACCCGCACGCCCGTGAGGTGGCCATGCTGCGGGCGCACCAACTGCGTTGTGCCGCAATCATCGGCGGGTACGCCAGGACCGCCGAGGCGCACGCCCTGGTGCGCAGTCGGTGGGCCCACGATCTCGTCGCGGCCCGGCCGGTGGTGCGTACCCACGCACCACGGGTGGTGGCCTTGGACGACAACGCTTTCGACCAGGAACGCGACCCGGCGGCCCACACCGCCCGACTGCCGTCGATGGCGCTGCGCACCGCCCGCGCTGCGCTGGCGGCCGGGCACCCGGTGCTGGTGCAGGTGCCGCGGCGCGGCTACGTGCCGGCACTTGCCTGCGCCCGCTGCCGCACCGTGGCGCGGTGTCGACACTGCACCGGGCCGCTGTCGTTGCCGGACCGGGACACCCAGGGCGCGGTGTGCCGCTGGTGCGCCCGCGCCGAGCTGTCGTTGCGTTGTGTGAGTTGCGGATCGGATGCGGTGCGCGCCGTGGTGGTCGGCGCGCGGCGGACCGCCGAGGAACTCGGTCGGGCGCTGCCGGGTGCCAGTGTCGTCACCTCCGGCGGGGAGTCGGTGCTCGCAAGGGTGGGCCCGAAACCCGCCGTCGTGGTCGCCACCCCGGGCGCCGAACCGGTGGCCGAGGGCGGCTACGGCGCCGCGCTGCTGCTGGACAGCTGGGCGCTGCTGGGGCGCCAGGATCTCCGGGCGGCCGAGGACACGTTGCGCCGGTGGATGGCTGCGGCGGCCCTGGTGCGCAGCCGCGCCGACGGCGGCTCGGTGGCGGTGATCGCCGAGTCGGCGATTCCGACCGTGCAGTCGTTGATCCGCTGGGACCCGGTCGGCCACGCCGAATCCGAACTCAACGCCCGCGCCGAGGTGGCGCTGCCACCGGCGGTCCATCTCGCGGTGCTCGACGGGGTGCCCGAGGCGGTCAACGCGCTGCTGGACTTCGCCGAGTTGCCCCCCGAGGCCGAATCGCTGGGGCCGGTGGATCTGCCGCCCGGCGCCCGTCGACCGCCCGGTATCGCGGTGGACAGCCCGCTGGCCCGGATGCTGGTGCGGGTGCCGCGCGCCGGTGGACTGGACCTCGCCGCGGCGTTGCGCCGCGCGGTCAACGGGCTGAGCGCCCGCCACGATCAGCAACCGGTTCGTGTGCAAATGGACCCGTTGCACATAGGGTAAGCAGCGACTCGGGCGTGGAGGTGGGTATGGGACGGCTGTTCAAGCTGTTGATCCCGTTGGTGCTCATCGCGTTTGGTCTGCTGTGGCCGGTGGTGTTCAGCGCGACCCCCAGCGGCGGCGGGGATGTCGCCGATCCGGTGACCATCACCGACTACGCGGCCCACTACACGGTCGACGCCGGCGGCGAGCTGGCCGCCGTCGAAACGATCACCGGGCAGTTCCCGTCGGGTCGGCACGGCATCTTCCGATACTGGGACGTGACCAACCAGAACAACGCCAAGGTGCGGCAGGTGCCCGAGATCGACTCGATCCTGCTCGACGGCGCACCCGTGCCCTACCAACTGCTGTGGGAGGGTCGGGAACGGTTCCGGGTGGCCAAGATCGGCAGCCCCGACTACACCCTGGACCCCGGCCCGCACGTCTACGAGATCCGCTACACCATCGCCGGGGTCCTCGACCCGGCGACGGCCGGCGCCGGAAAGCAATTCGCGGACGCCACCGGTGATATGGACACGCCGACGGTGTTCTTCTGGAACGTGATCGCACCGGCGTGGAACAACGAGATCGACAACGTCGACATCACCGTGACGCTGCCGAAACCTGTCACCGGCGCCCAGTGCTCGGTCGGCTCGGGCCGCGGCACCGCCTGCGATGACCTCACCGTCGACGGCAACACGGTGCGCCTCGGTGCACACGGACTGGCGCCGCACACCCCGGTCACCCTGCGTGCCGGTGTGGACATGCCCACCCCGGCGCGCGCCGAACTGCCGTGGACCTACCACTGGGACCGGGTGCTGGGGCAGTCCACCACCCGGGTGGCGGTGCTTGCCGGGCTGGCCCTGCTCGCCGGCCTGGGCGCCGTCTTGTGGTCGCGCAGCACCGTCGAGACGTCACCGGGATTCCCGATCCAGTACGCGCCGCCGACGGGCCTGGGGCCGGTGCAGACCGAGTACATCCGCACCGAATCGGTGCCCAAGAGCGGCCTGACGGCGACGCTCTTCCACTTGGCCGAACGCAACCTCGTGGACCTGCGCCAGGTCAGCAAGGACAGCTGGAACGTCACCGGCACCGCGGCGCCCGGCGCTTGGGCCGATATCGACCCGGTCGGCGTCGCGGTCGGTTCGGCGCTGAAGGTGATCGGCCCCGGTGCCGAGTTCAAGGCCCGCAAATCCGCCACCTCGGGCAAGAAGCTGACCAAGGCCAAGAGCGATATGGCTGCCGCCGTGCAGAAGTGGGCCCTCGACGAGGGACTGATGGTCAAACGCCGCAAGGAGCTGTGGTTGCGCGCGGCCAATGCCGTCGCGGCGATCCTGATGGTGTGCGGGTTCTTCCGGTGGGGATTCCCGATCACCCTGTGGGCGCTGCCGTTCGCGGTGTTCTTCTTGTTGTCCACCGTGTCCTGGCGCGACGGAGTCGGGTCCCGGCGCACCGCGTCCGGGCGCGAATTGTGGTCGCGGGCCGGTGGATTCCACCGCGTGCTGGCCACCGACTCGGCCGAGGCCCGCTTTGATTTCGGGGCCCGCAAGGACCTCTACGCGGCTTATGTGCCGTTCGCGGTGGCCGCGGGCAGCGCGGCGCTGTGGGCGCAGAAATACCGCGAGGTCACCGGGGCCGTGGCACCGCAACCCGACTGGTACCACTCGTCGTCGAGTAGCTCGTGGGGCCTGTCCGGGGGGTCCGGCGGGTCGGCGTTCGACAGTTTCGACTCGGCACTGTCCTCGTCGATCGGTGCCTACACCGCCTCGCAGGCCTCGTCCTCCAGCGGTGGCGGCAGTAGCAGCAGCGGCGGCGGTGGCGGTGGTGGCGGCGGAGGAGGTGGAGGCGGATCATGGTGAGGTTCTTGCTGATTGTGGTGTTGGCGATCGCGGTGGCGGTGCTGATCGGGCTGGTGGTCGGCTACAACAAGCTCAAGACGGCCGACGTGCGGGTGGCCGAGGCGCTCTCCGGTATCGACGTGGAACTCACCCGCCGGGCGGCGCTGATCCCGAGCCTGGTGCACACGGTCGGCTCGTTCGCCACCCATGAAAAGGCGATCCTCGATCACGTCACCGATGCCCGGGCGGCGCTCGATGCGGCCACCGGAGGCCAATCGGTGGCCCGCCGCAGCGCCGCCGAGGGCGAACTGGACAGCGCGCTCGGCCGGCTGCTGGCCCTCGGCCAGAGTTACCCGCAGCTCAACTCGTCGAACAATTTCTTGAACCTGCAGCAGAACCTCACCGACACCGAGAACAAGCTGGCCTTCGCCCGGCAGTACTACAACGACGCGGTGGCCGGGGTGAACCGGTTGATCACCACGATGCCGTGGATGTTCGTGGCCCCGATCGCCGGGGTGACCGAGCGCGAGTTCTATCAGACCCCGCGCCTTCCCTAGACTGTCTCGGTGCGTCTCGTCTTTGCCGGTACCCCAGAGCCTGCGCTGCCCTCGCTGCGCAGGCTGATCGCATCCGAGAACCATGACGTCATCGCGGTGCTGACCCGGCCGGACGCCGCGGCCGGCCGGCGCGGCACACCCGCACCGTCCCCGGTCGCCCAGCTGGCCGCCGAGCACGGCATCCCGGTGCTCAAACCGCAGCGGCCGAACACCGCGGAGTTCGTGGCCGAGTTGGCCGCCCTGGCGCCCGACGCCTGTGCCGTGGTCGCCTACGGCGCGCTGCTGCGTGCGGACCTGCTGGCCGTTCCCAGCCACGGCTGGGTGAACCTGCATTTCTCGCTGTTACCCGCCTGGCGCGGGGCCGCGCCGGTGCAGGCCGCCATCGCCGCCGGCGACGAGGTGACCGGTGCCACCACGTTCCGGATAGAACTGGATCTGGACTCCGGACCCGTCTACGGTGTCGTCACCGAAACCGTGCGGCCCACCGACACCGCGGGGGATTTGCTTGAGCGCCTTTCTGTTTCGGGTGCCGAACTGCTGGAGGCCACCATGGACGGTATCGCCGACGGATCGGTGACCCCGGTGCGCCAACCGAGCGAGGGGATCACCTTCGCGCCCAAGATCACCGTCGAGGAGGCGCGGGTGCGCTGGGAACTCCCGGCCCACGCGGTCGACCGCCGGATCCGGGCGGTCACCCCGAACCCCGGTGCCTGGACGACGATCGGCGATGTGCGGGTCAAGGTCGGACCGGTGCGCCCGGATGACTCGGTGGTCCTGGCCGCCGGTGCACTCGAGGTGGGCCGCCGCGACGTGTGGGTGGGCACCGGTTCGCATGCGGTGGCGTTGGGTTGGGTGCAACCCCCGGGGAAGAAGCCGATGAACGCCGCCGACTGGGCCCGCGGCGCACGTCTGGACGCATCGGTGCGGGCGCTGTGAATCGGCCGGCGTCATCGGGGCGTGGTGGTCGTCCGCCGCGACAACACGCCAATCGGGCACCCCAGCGCAAGGGGCCGGCACGCAAGCCGCTGGACCCGGCGCGGCGCGCCGCCTTCGATGTGCTGCGCGCGGTGAGTGAGCGCGATGCCTACGCCAACCTCACGCTGCCGGTGTTGCTGCGCGAACGGGGCATCACGGGTCTGGACGCCGCCTTCGCCACCGAACTCGCCTACGGCACCTGCCGCACCCGGGGTCTGCTGGACGCGGTGATCAGTTCGGCCGCCGGTCGACCGGTCGACCAGATCGATTCGGTGCTGCTGGACCTGCTGCGCCTCGGGGCCTACCAGTTGCTGCGCACCAGGGTGGATGCGCACGCCGCCGTGGACACCACGGTGGAACAGGCCGGAATCGAATTCGACTCGGTACGAGCCGGTTTCGTCAACGGGGTGCTGCGCAAGATTGCCGGCCAGGACGAGCAGGCCTGGGTCGCCGAGCTCGCACCGGCGCAGGCGACCGATCCGGTCGGGCACGCCGCGTTCGTGCACGCTCATCCACGCTGGATCGCTCAGGCGTTCGTCGATGCGCTCGGTGCCCGCGCCGGTGAGCTGGGTGCGCTGCTCGCCAGCGATGATGCCCGTCCGGTGGTTCATCTGGCGGCCCGGCCCGGGGTGCTGACGGCCACCGATCTGGCTGCCCAGGTTGCGGGCACCGTCGGCCGGTACTCGCCGTACGCGGTGTATCTGCCCGGCGGGGATCCCGGTGATCTGGCCGCGGTGCGCGAGGGGACCGCACTGGTGCAGGACGAAGGGTCGCAGCTGGTGGCCCGCGCCGTGACCCTGGCAACCGTGGACGGCCCCGACCACGGCCGCTGGCTGGACCTGTGCTCGGGGCCGGGCGGTAAGACCGCCCTGATCGCGGCGCTGGCCGGGGATGCCCGTGTCACGGCGGTGGAGCCGGCCGAGCACCGGGCCGATTTCGTGGTGCAGAACACCGTGGGTCTGCCCGTGGATGTGGTGCGGGTGGACGGGCGGGCGTCCGGCCTGGAGCCCGGTTTCGACCGGGTACTCGTCGACGCGCCGTGCACCGGTTTGGGCGCCCTGCGGCGCAGGCCGGAAGCGCGCTGGCGTCGTCAGCCCGGTGACGTGCCGACGCTGGTCAAGCTGCAGCGCGAGCTGCTGGCCGCGGCCATCGCGCTGACCCGTCCGGGTGGTGTGGTGCTGTACGCGACATGCTCGCCGCACCTGGCCGAGACCGTGGGTGTGGTGGCCGACGCGTTGCGCAGGCAACCGGTGACGGCGCTGGACACCCGGGAGTTCTTCCCCGGTGTGGATCAGCTCGGTGCCGGGCCGTACGTGCAGCTGTGGCCGCACCTGCACGGCACCGACGCGATGTTCGCCGCGGCGCTGAAAGTAGGCTGACCGCCATGGCTGGTCAATCTCCCGTCGCCCCGCTCGCCCATGCGCCGCTCATCGCGCCGTCCATCCTGGCCGCCGATTTCGCTCGGCTGTCCGACGAAGTTGCCGCGGTTGCGGGTGCGGACTGGTTGCACGTGGACGTGATGGACAACCACTTCGTCCCCAACCTGACCCTGGGGTTGCCGGTGGTGGAGAGCCTGCTCAAGGTGACCGACATCCCGATGGACTGCCATCTGATGATCGATGCGCCCGAGCGCTGGGCGCCGCCGTACGCGGAGGCCGGCGCGCACAACGTCACCTTCCACGCCGAGGCGACCGACAACCCGGTCGGTGTCGCGCGTGATATCCGTGCCGCCGGGGCGAAGGCGGGGCTCGCGGTGAAGCCGGGCACCGCATTGGAGCCCTACCTGGAGATCCTGCCGGAGTTCGACACGCTGTTGGTGATGTCGGTGGAGCCGGGCTTCGGCGGCCAGAAGTTCATCCCGGAGGTCCTCGCCAAGGTGAGCACCGTGCGCCGACTGGTGGACGCGGGTGCCCTGACCATCCTGGTCGAGATCGACGGCGGCATCAACGCCGACACCATCGAGGCCGCGGCGGAGGCCGGAGTCGACTGTTTCGTCGCGGGATCGGCGGTGTACAGCGCCGATGACCCGGCCGAGGCGGTGCGACGGCTGCGCAGGCAGGCCGGCGCGGCCTCTCCGCACCTGACGCTATGAGCTCTGCCGCCGGAAAGCGGCCGGTGACGACGGAGGCCGCGATGCGGCTGGCCGTCGAGCAGGCCGAGCGGGTCAAGGGCGCCACCTATCCGAATCCGCCGGTCGGGGCGGTCATTCTGGATGCCGCCGGTCAGGTGGTCGGCGTCGGCGCCACCGAGCCGACCGGGGGCGCACACGCCGAAGTGGTCGCGTTGCGCCGGGCGGGTGAGCTGGCCCGCCAGGGGACCGCCGTCGTCACCCTGGAACCGTGCAATCACCACGGCCGCACGCCCCCGTGTGTGGACAGCCTGCTCGCGGCCGGGCTGTCGCGGGTGGTGTACGCGGTGCCCGATCCCAACCCGGTGGCCGCCGGCGGGGCGTCGCGCCTGGGTGCCGCCGGCGTGCAGGTGCAGGCCGGGGTGCTCGGCACCGAGGTCGCCGGCGGGCCGCTGCGCGAATGGTTGCACAAGCAGCGGACCGGACTCCCGCACGTCACCTGGAAGTTCGCCACCAGTGTGGACGGCCGCAGCGCTGCCGCCGACGGCAGCAGTCAGTGGATCACCAGTGAGGCCGCCCGCGCCGACGTGCACCGGCGGCGCAGCGTGGTCGAAGCGATCGTGGTCGGCACCGGCACGGTCTTCTTCGACGACCCGACCCTGACAGCGCGGTTGCCCGACGGCAGCCTGGCCGACCGACAGCCCCTGCGGGTGGTGGTCGGGGAGCGGGAGATCTCGCCGGAATCCAACGTGCTCAACGACGATTCGCGCACCATGGTGATCCGCACCCACGACCCGCACGAGGTGATCAAGGCGCTGTCCGACCGGACGGCGGTTCTGCTCGAGGGCGGGCCGACGTTGGCCGGGGCGTTTCTGCGGGCCGGCATGATCGACCGGATCATCGCCTACGTGGCGCCCATGCTGCTCGGCGGCCCGATCACGGCCGTCGATGATGTCGGGGTGCTCAGCATCGCCGGCGCACAGCGCTGGCGCTTCGACGGGATCGAGGCCATCGGACCGGATGTCCGGCTGAGCCTGGTGCCGAACTGAGTTGTGATCACTGACACAGTGCCGCGGCATTGTGATGTCCAATCTCGTTGCCCCAGTGGGCTTTGCCGGTGTCGTAGCCCGGTGTTGGGTGCGGTGCGCCGGTAGACTTGCGGCAAAGCGCCTTCACCGACGAGTCGCTCGGGGATCGCCTAACAAAGGATGACGAGCATGACTGCCTTGCAGGACTGGCTCAACAGCGGGCCGGTCAACCCGCAGAACGTCAGATCGCTGGTCTTCGGTGTGCTGCGGATGGGGCCCGCCCCGGTGGAGTATCGGCGCGCCCCCAAGATCATGCAGCCCGGGCTGGAGCGTTGCTGACGCCGGGTCATCCGGACGCGGTGACGTAGCCGCCAATTCCAGCCCGCGGTCGGCGATGATCGTCGGCAGAGCGGTGTCCGTGCCGGTGGCGAGGAGTTGGTGATGAGCACGTCGACAGGGTTGGCCGGTCTCGGTGGGGGACGGCTTCTTTCGCTGGCGCCGCTGACGGTGCTCGAACTCGACCCGGCGGAGCTGGTGGCGTGTGCGGCGTCGGCCGGATATGACGCCGTCGGGTTGCGGCTGATCCCGGCCACCGCCCAGGAACCGGTGTGGCCCACCGTCGGCCGCACCCCGTTGATTCTGGAAACCAAGCGGCGCCTTGATGATTCCGGGTTGCGCGTGGTGGACATCGAGGTGCTCCGACTGCGCGCCCAGACCAGGGTGCGCGCCGATTTCGAGGCCGTCCTGGAGACCGGCGCGTATCTCGGCGCCTCGGAGATCCTGGTCACCGGCAACGACCCCGACCACGGCCGGACGGCGGACAATCTCGCCGAGTTGGCTTTGCTGGCTGCAGATTTCGGGTTGACTCCGAATCTCGAACCCATGCCGTGGACCGAGGTGAAGGACCTCCGCGAGGGCGCGGCGATCCTGTCGGCATGCCAGGCGGACGTGGGCCTGCTGGTGGACGCCATTCACTATGACCGCGCCATGAACACGCCCGCCGAGCTGGCCGGGCTGCCGCGGCACTGGATCCGTTACGCGCAGATCTGCGACGCACCCGCGCAGCGGCCGGGCACGGTGGCCGAGATGATGCGCCAGGGCCGCAGTGCGCGGTTGCTTCCCGGCGCCGGCGCCATCGATCTGATCGCGATGTTGCGCGCCCTGCCCACGGGCATCCCGATCAGTGTCGAGGCCCCGCTGCGCAGCGCCGCGCCGGCGACGCTGCGGGCGGCTGCGGCCGCGCGCGCCGCCCGCGCGGCCGCGCGCGCCGCCCGCGCGGTCCTCGCGCAGGCCGACGACGCGCCGTGGTCACCGCTTGAGCGCACCGCCTGATCGCGCTGCCGGCGGGGTGTCGAGCTCGTCGCGGCGGCTGCTGTCGCTGATCAGCAGCGCGGCCAGGGCGCCGACGACACACACCACCGCGGTGATGCCGAAGATCTCGCCGTACTGCATGGTGTAGGCGAGCCGGGTGTTGTCCAGCAGTTGTCTGCCGGCGTCGAGCAGATTGCCGGTGTCGACGACCGGTAGCGACTGCAGGATCTGGTTGAAGCGGTACAGCCCCCACGCCGACAGCGCGGCCATCCCGATGAGCATGCCGATCATCCGGGCGACGACCACAGCGGCCGAAGCGATCCCGTGCTCGGCGGCGGGCACGACGCGCAGCGCCGCCGAGGTGAGCGGGCCGATGACCAGACCGAGGCCGAAACCGGCCAGCGCCAGGTCGGTATCGAAGGCCGGCAGGGTGAACAGTCCCAGATCGTGCCGCGCGGACAACACATTGACATCCCAGTGTGAGATCAACCAGTACCCGAATGCGGCGATGAGCAGACCGGTCACCGCGATCGGCCGGTCACCGATGCGGGTGGCCAGCCAGCCGCCGAGCAACGCACCGATCGGCAGGGCGATGAGGAAGCGCAGCAGCAGGACGACCGCTTCGTTCTTGTCCATGCCGAGCACACCCTGGCCGAACAGCTCGACGTTGACCAGCGTCACCATCAGCGCGGCGCCGGCGGTCAGCGAGGCGGCCAGCGCGGCCAGGAAGGGCCGGAACTGAACCCCGGCGGGTTCCAGCAGTCGGGTGGTGGCCTTCTTCTCCCAGACGAAGAACCCGACCATGGTCAGCACCGCCACGACGATCAGCGGGATGCCGTAGCTGGGCAGCAGGTTCTTACCGTCCGGTGCCGGGTTGTACAGGCCGACGACCGCGGCGCCCAGTGCGATGGCGAGCAGCACGCCGCCGATGACGTCCACCTTGTGCCGAGGTTGATCGCGATCACGCGACGGCACGCTGAAATGGATCATCACCATCGCGACGGCGGCCATCGGAATGTTGATCCAGAAGATGTCCCGCCAGGTGTTCAGCGCCCACACCACGGCAATGCCGTACAGCGGGCCCAGCACGCTGCCGAGTTCCTGTGCCGCGCCGATACCGCCCAGCACGGTGGCGCGTCCGCGCGCCGACCAGAGGTCGGCGGCCAGTGCGAGGGTGACGGGCAGCAGGGCACCGCTCGCGACGCCCAGGATGGTGCGGCCGATGACCAGGGTGGTCAGGTCGCCGGCCAGGGCGGTGACCACCGATCCGAGCATGAATCCGAGCAGACCGCCCTGCAGGATCAGCTTGCGGCCGAACCGGTCCGATGCCTTGCCCAGCAGCGGCATGGCCGCGATATAACCCAGCAGGTAGCTCGTGACGATCGGCGTGACCTGCTGGATCTGGTTAATCGGGATGCCGACATCACGCATGATGTCGGTCATGATCGTGATGACGACGTAGGTGTCGAGGGCACCCAGGGTGACCGCGAGGCCACCGGCACTGATCGCCAGGCGGCGGTTGGTGCCCGCCGAACCCGCGGCCCGGTGGCTGGGCGCCGCCGTCATCAGCTGCCGGGCTTCGTGACGGTGACGGCCTTGCCCCAGTCGGTGAGCGTCATGGTGATGGTCTTACCCGCCGACGGCTCGATCTGGACCTGGGCCAGCTGATGGTCGCCGTCCTCGCGGATCCACGCGGTGGCCGGGGCAGGAGCACTGGCCTTGAGCTGCGGGGCGATCTTGTTGACCGCCTCGGCGCTGACGGTTCCGGTGATCTTCACGGCGTCGGAACCGCCGATGGACTCCCGGCCCACGGCCTGGGGATCGGAGAAACTGGCCAGGATGTTCGCCAGGCCGGTGTCCGGGTTCAGGATCGCGGACACGTCGTAGATGTCGGTGGCGGGACCGAAGTTCTGCATGTTGCCGCCCTTGGTGATCGCGCCGTAGAGGTCACCGTCGGCGACGACGAAGGCGACGTCGGTGAGCTTCTGCCCGAGGAAGATGATGTCGGCCTTGCCCTGGGCCGCCACGGCGGGGGCGTTGGTCAGGTCGCCGCTGAGGGTGGCGATGGGCAATTCCTTGATCTCGCCGTCGACAGCGAGTTCCAGGTGCACGCTCTGCTGGCTGCGGGTGGTCGCGGCCGATTCGGTGATCAGGGTGGCCGCGTCGGGGAGGGGGGCGTCGTTGGTCTTCGATCCGCAGCCGACGAGGGCGGCGGCCGCCATCAGGATGGCGAAGAAGGGAAGAAGGATCCGGACTGCACGGGGGCGCGTCTGCATGATCTGCATCGTAGTGGGTCGCCCTGAGTGGACCTGAGCTTCCCATCCGCCACTAGCCTGGTGGCCATGTTCACCGGAATCGTTGAAGAACTCGGCGAGATCATCGGCAAAGAGGACCTCCCGGACGCCGCGCGTTTCGTGATCCGCGGGCCGGTGGTGACCTCCGACGCTGGTCACGGCGACTCGATCGCGGTCAACGGTGTCTGCCTGACGGTCGTGGAGGTGCGCCCGGACGGCGCGTTCACCGCCGATGTGATGGCCGAGACGCTCGACAGGTCGAGCCTGCGTGCCGTCGATGTCGGCAGTCAGGTCAACCTGGAGCGGGCGGCGGCGGTCAACAGCCGGCTCGGCGGCCATATCGTCCAGGGCCATGTGGACGGTACCGGCGCGGTGGTGGCCCGGACCCCGTCGCAGAACTGGGAAGTCGTGCGCATCGCGCTGCCGCCGGAGTTGGCCCGTTATGTCGTGGAGAAGGGCTCGATCACCGTCGACGGGATCTCGCTGACGGTCTCGGGACTGGGTGATGACTGGTTCGAGGTGTCGCTGATCCCGACGACGCTATCGATGACCACGCTCGGCGGTGCCGCGGTCGGCACTCCGGTCAATCTGGAGGTCGATGTGATCGCCAAATATGTCGAACGGCTGATGGCCGACCGCGACCGCTGAGTCGGCGTGGGCGTTTGATCTTTGCCGCCCGGGTAGTCAGCAACGCACGGGGCACCGGCGTGTCGCCTCGGCCGTCGTGTCGACCGTGGTGTCGGCTCGGCCGTCCGGGCCGGGATCCGGCGGTGCGGCGCAGTAGCGCAAGCGGCCGGAAATGTCGGTGACAGTCACTTGATTGCGGAACGAGATGCGCGTTCCGTAGGCCACCAGCGTCGGCGGTGTCGAGGGCGCCGGCCACCGGGGTCCCAGATCGCGCTACGCACCTGGCCCGATGCGTCATCGATGCAGCTACATGCTCTGCAGGGGGTATCGCGGTGGTGCCATCGGGTGGTCGTGTGTCGCCACGGAAACCGAAGTGGTGGCGCGTGATTCGGCCGCTTTGCGGCACGGGGTCGTTGCTGGCGGAGGACGCTTCGGGCGGGTGTAGCGGCGGTCGCCGAACGTGCCCCGGCGGTGCCCGTTCAACGGGTGTCAGTTGATCGGTGGACACCCGGAACAACCGCCTCAAAATTTCCTCAGGTTGCGCTTTCCAGTTATTGACGAACGTGTTAACTTACGGCGCAGTCAATACGACTGTGTGCTCGGTCACGCGCGTCAGAGGCCAGGCACAGCGGGCGAACGAGGAGCAATATGGCAACGCACCGGAAGAAGTCGGCGAAGAAGCGGATCCGTACCGGTGAATTCGCCGTCGCCGCGTTCCTCGGCTTGGCGGTCACCGCCGCGCCCGCGATCGCGACCGCCGACACTCCCGATGGCACGTCGACCGACTCCGGCTCGAACACGTCCGGTGTGAAGGCCGGACCCAAGACCGTCAAGTCCGCCAAGACTGCCGCCGATGGCAGCACACTGCGGCTCCAGGCGGCCGCCGGAGAAGAAGACGAGGATGATGCCCTCCTCGCCGAGGAAGCCGAGGGCGACGACCTCCCGGTGGACGACGCCGGTACCGAGACCGACCCCGGCACCGAGACCGAGACCGAGACCGAGACTGAGACCGGGACCGACACCGGGACCGAGGAGGAGACCCCGCCGGTCACCGACGCCGGCGGCGTAGACGGGGCCACCGGAACCGACGTCGTCGAGCCGCCGGCCGAGCCCGTGGTGACCGAGCCCGCGGTGACCGAGCCGGTGGTCACCGATCCCGAGGTCGTCGAGACCCCAGAGCCTTCCGAGCCGCTCGCGGTCGTCGAGGTGATCGAGATCCCGTCCTCGGACCAGTCCGCCTCGATGCTGTCGCTTCAGGGTTCCGATCCCGCCCCCACCCCGACCGCCCTGGCCTCCGCGCTGCTCGACATCGACCTCGATATCGTCCCCGAACCGCCGACCATTCCGGCGTTCGCGCCCTTCATGGGCATCATCACCGGCCTCGCCAAGTGGGTCGATCAGGTGTTCCCGGCGTACGAGTCCGACCCGATCCTCAACCCGACCCAGGTCGCCGCCGGTTGGGTGATGACCCTCTATGCAGGTCTGCAGGGCACCTACTGGAACGGGCAACCGACGCCGTTCACCTTCGGAGCCCTGGTGCTCGTGACGGCCGCCTACGCCCGCTACGAGCGGCTGGCCACCAACCACCTGCCGGGTGAACCCACCGTCTCGGCCGGCCCGCTGCCGCTGACCTGGAAGCTCAAGAGCACCGACCCGGACGGCGATCCGCTCATCTACTCCGTCGACCTGAACGGCCAGCCCAGCAACGGCCTGGTCACCATGAGCCCGGATGGCACCTTCAGCTTCATCCCGACATCGCTGGACGATCTGAACAACGGCACCGACGTCACCTTCACCGTCCGGGTGAACGACAGTCTGGGCATGCTGGAGCACCCGATCAACCCGGAAGGCAACGACGCGTTCTACACCGTGTCGTTCCACTACCCGGGCCTGGGCATCAACAATCTGCCGGTCTTCAACGGGCCCGGCCAGGCCACCGTGACGGGCACCGACGGTAACTCCGGCAAGGTCACCATCGTGGCCGAGGCCACCGACCCTGACGGCGATCCGCTGACCTACACCGGCACCGCGCTGTTCGGCACCGTCACCCGCAACGAGGACGGCACGTTCACCTACACCCCCAGCGACACCGCCCGGCACCTGGCGACCACCCTGCTCGGGGCGAAGACCGACATCGTCAGCATCTGGGCCAACGACGGTCGCGGGGGCATCACGCTGCTGCCGACCGTCGTCACCGTCGACATCGTCGGCGCCAACGGGGCGCCCACCGTCACCGTCAATTCGGACACGGTCACCGAGCCGATCCTGGGTTCCATCACCGGCTCGCTGGACGTCGACGACCCGGACGGCGACCTGGTGGTGGTCGCGCCGACCGGTCTCAGCACCCGCGGTGGTCTGGTGACGGTCATCGGCCACACCTACACCTACGTGCCGTCACTGTCGATCCGGGCACAGGGCGGTACCGACACGTTCACCCTGTCCGTGAACGACCTGCACGGCAGTACCACCGAGGTCACCATCACGGTCACCATCGCCCAGATCAACGTGGCGCCGGTGTTCGAGTCGACCCCGACCATCACCCACACCGACCACACCACCGGGGTGCTGACCGGTACGTTCAAGGTCCGTGACGACAACGGTGACACCCTGACCTTCACCAGCGCCGGCCTGCTGGGCACCATCGCGGTGGACCCGACACCCGCGGCGGACGGGGTGACCTACACCTTCACCTACACGCCGTACAACCCACATGCCGCGTCGCTGCCGCTGGCCATCACCACCGATCTGGTCACCATCACCGCATGGGACGGCGGGCTGCTCTCCGGCGACAGTGCAACCTTCCTGGTCAACTTGTCGACCCAGGTCAACCAGACCCCGTCGGCGACCTACCAGAACACCGGGGGCAGCAGCCTTCTCGGCACGGTGACCGGCTCGATCGTCACCACCGATGACGACCTCATCCACACCTACACGCCGCTCATCATCACCACCGACAAGGGTTCTGTCGTGGTGAGCGCCCTGACCGGCGACTACGTCTACACCGCCTCGATCGAGGCCCGCAACGCCGCCAGTGCCAGCGGGGCGTCGGCCGCCGACAAGATCGACACCTTCACCATCACGGTCACCGATCCCGCCGGCGCCAGCGTCGACGTGCTGGTCTCCGTGACCATCCCGCAGTGGAACCTGCCGCCGGCCGGCGGTGTGGCGTCCAACATCATCGCCGACAGCAACGGTGTGGTGCGCGGCCACATCACCGGTGTGATCAACCTCGACAGCGATCCGCTGAGCTACTCGATCACCGGCTCCAACGGCGCCAGCACGGCCTACACCGACGGCGGCGGTATCGCGCACGTCAATGCGGACGGCAGCTACGTCTACATCCCGCGCCTGGGCGGTGCACTCGGCTACTACGACTCGTTCAGCGTCACGGTCGACGACGGCCGCGGCGGGACCACGAACGTCCTCGTCGGCCTGGGCGCGGTCATCGCGCCGACCCCGTCGCTGGACAACGTCACCGTGACGACCAACAACGGGGCACCCGGCGTGGTGACCGGTTCGGTCAGCCTGGGCTCGTCGGGCAACAACGGGCTGTTCAGCTCGTTCACCGGGACCGGCGCGGGCCATGGCACCGTGACGTTCGACGGCGTGAACTACACCTACACCCGGACCTCCACCGGGCATGTGGGCGGCACCAGTGACACCTTCGACATCATCGGCACGGCCTACGGCCTGACCATCACGGTCGCCACCGTCACGGTCACACCGGTCATCTCCAATGCCGCGCCGGCGCCGGGAAGCACCGCCATCACCGAGTCCGACGTGACCAATGTGCTGGGCGTGTACTGGCAGGAATCCAAGGGCAACATCAACGCCGTCGACGCCGACGGCGACGCGCTGAGCTACCAGACGACACCGTTGGGCAAGTCGACCACCAACGGCGGCCTGGTGTACGTGTCCGAGGACGGATCGTTCACCTACCGGATCGGCAAGTTCCGGTCCTATTACCACGACGCGGCGGCCACCGGGGCCACCGGCAACGCCGTCAACGACACCTTCAGCATCACGGTCACCGACTCCTTCGGCGCCAGTTCCACCATCGTGGTCTCGATTCCGATCGAGAAGCTCAACGACGCACCGTCGTCGAGCGTGTCGGTCGGCGGTAAGACCACCGACGCCCTGGGCGTGGTGCGCGGCACCATCACCGGTTCCGACGATGACGACGACTCGCTGACCTACACCCTGATCGGCGGGACCAACGGGACGGCCTCCACCGCCAACGGCGGCATCATCCGGTTCAGCGGCAACTCCTTCACCTATATCCCGACCGCGGGCCAGAGCACCGACTCGTTCCAGGTCCAGGTCAACGACGGCCACGGCGGCGTCTCGACGGCCACGGTCAGCCTGACCGGGCTCAGCACACCGTCCCCGACCACCAATGTGAACACCTCGACGCCGAATGTGGTTACCGGACAGCTCAATACGGCCGGCAACACCGGGCTGACCTACACCGTCGGCAGCCAGGGCACCAAGGGCACGGTCACGGTGACGTCCACCGGCGGGTTCACCTACACCCGCAACGGGGCACTGGGGCATACCCAGACGCCGGGGGACAGCTTCACCATCCGGGCCACCGACGCCAACGGCAATTCGGTGATCATCGCGACAGTGAACGTCACCCCGACGGTGACCAACGTCGCACCGGTGGCCGGCAGCACGAACTTCACCGGGTCGTCGATCGAGGACAACCGAATCCTGGGCATCGGCACCCTGAAGCAGACCACCACCGGGAAGTTGAAGGCCACCGACGCCGACGGGGACGCCGTGAGCTTCACGGCGGGGTCGTTCTCCACCGCCAACGGCGGCACGGTCGCGGTCAACGCCGACGGCACCTTCACCTACACCATCAACGAGGGCTACTCGTACTACCACGGGGCGGCCAAGATCGGCGCAAGCGGTAGCGCGGTCGCCGATTCCTTCACGGCCACCGCGGTGGACGGGTTCGGTGGCAGCACCAGCTACTCGGTGTCGGTGGCGATCTACGCGATCAACAAGACGCCCACCATCTCCGGCGGCAACATGTTCTTGGGCACGGTAAGCGCGATCAACGTCGACGACGACGACGGCGACTCGCTGACCTTCAGCCACAACGGGTCCAGCTTCACCTTCGGCGGGCGGGGCCTGTACACCAGCACGCTGTGGAGCGGAAGCCGGCTCACCGTCACCGACGGCTACTACGTGACGAACAACGGTGTGGTCACCAGCACGCCGGCGTCCGTCACGAAGACCTGGTAACACGAGCGAGCGAGACGGCCACGTACGCAGAAGGATTCGCACCGTGACGATCGATGATCTGGCGCGTGCCGACGAGATCCGGACCGCCGTGCAGCCGTGGGTCGAAATCGGCGCCCCGGATCCGCGCACGGGTGTGGTGCGCGGGACGGTGCGGATCGTGGACCGCGGCGACCGCACGGTGCGGTTCGGGCCGGAGCGCATCGGCACCGCCACGGGTGGCCTTGTCGTGGTGGACCCCCGGACCGGGGACTTCACCTACACCCCGTCGCCGGCGGCCCGGCAGGTGGCGCGTGCGCGTTCGCATCACCCCGACACGGTCGACGCCTTCACGCTGCACGCCGCCGCCCACGGCACCCGGGTCGAGGTGCATGTCGTCGTCGACGTCATCGCCGATAGTGCTGCCGCCGAACCGGTATCGGCCGACCGGGTCGTCCCGCCGTCGGAGGGTGTGAAATCCAACACCCTTCTCGGTGGGGCCAAGGAGGTGCAGTGGCACCCGATCCACGTCGAGGGCGGATCCACGGTGCGCATCCAGTCGACATCGGGTGGCACCTCCTCGCTCGCGGTCGGACCGCTCGGTGAGCACACGTTGACCTTCACGTCCTCGGGCGGCAGCTTCTTCAACAAGGGCCCGGCCGGGTCCGTGGTGCTGCGGGTGACCGATTCCAGCGGGTCGCACACCGACCGCACCTACACGTACTGACCCGAATCCCGTTCACCAGAAGGAGATCCGCACATCACCATCGATGATCTTCACCGCCGCAGCTTCGACTCGTCGATGGCGGTGAGCCTTGGGTCCGAAGCCGGTGTCCACGTCACCAGCCCGACCACGTTCTCCACGAGTTCGCACGCGGTGGACATGGTGGTGCACGCGGACACCCCGCCCACCGCGGCCGCCGAGGTCGGTGATCCGAAGCGGCCCAACGGGACCGTGTCCGGTGCGGTGATCAGCCGCAACACCGGCGCGCTCAGTTACGGGCCGGTGCTGTTCACCACGGTCAAGGGTGGTCTGGTGTCGGTGGGGGCGCTGTCGGGTCGGTTCAGCTACACCCCGTCGGATCAGGCCCGGCGGCTGGCCGCGGCGAGTGCCGATCCTGACGACCGGGTCGACACCTTCACGGTCACCGTCACCGACCTGTACGGCGGTTCGACCGATGTGCCGGTGGCGGTGCAGATCCTCGCCGTCGACCTGCCGCCGGTCGGGACGCCGATCCTGCGGTTGCCGGACGCCGACGGTGTCGTCACCGGGTACATCGAGGGCACCGCCCGCGACGGCGGCACCCTGAAGTACAGCCTGGCCAACGCCGCGAACCCGGCCGGCTCCACCGAGGAATCCGCGTACACACGCAAGGGCGGGCTGGTCCAACTCGACACGGCGAGCGGCCAGTTCGTCTTCATCCCCACGGTGTCGCAGGCCACCATCCCGGGTCTGGACACCGACACCTTCGTGGTGACGGTCACCAACTCGCGGGGCGGTTCGGCCGACGTCACCGTCAACCCGCTGGCGAATCTGACGATCGGGGTGCAGACCGTGCGCACGGCGCCGAATGTGCAGTGCGGCAGGCTGGCGGTCAGCGAGGACGGTCCGTTGTCGTTCAGCGTGGGCACCGCGCCCCGCAAGGGCACCGTCACGGTGGACCGCAACGGCAACTACGTCTACACCCGCACACCCGGGCTCGGCCACGGCATCACCGCCGCCGACAGCTTCACGATCATCGGCACCGACGGGTACGGCCGGTCGATCACCGCCGCCGACGTGCGGGTGTCGCCGCCGCTGGCCACCACGTCCCCGGTGCAGGCCACGGTGGTGGTGTTCGAGTCGGGGATCAACGGAATGGGCGATCAGAGCACCCGAGGCATGATCGCCGCGGCCGGTGTCGAACGCTTCACCTGCGGCACCGTGCTGACCACGAAGGGCAGTTCGGCCACGATCGCCGAGGACGGCACGTTCACCTACTCCAGCGCGCAGAACCTGGGGGTGGGTCACCGCGCCGCCGCGGTGGACGCGCTGGCCGCGGACAAGATGGACACCTTCTGCGTCCTCGGGCAGGGCGCCGACGGTGTTTCCGTCCCCGTGCTCGTGACGGTGACTCTGCACCCGTACAACAACACTCCCACCCAGGGCACCACTGGCGGCAGCGGCCGCACCCGTGGCCTCGCGACCGGCGACTGGACCACCAGCGTCGTGGACGTCGACGGTGACGACATCACGTTCTGCATCACCCAACGCAACCCGACCGGGGTGGTGTCGGTGGGCCGCAACCGGGTCGGCGCGTTCACCGTGCACTACGAATCGACCGCGGCGCGGACGGGAACCTGGTACCCCACCGAGGCGTTCACGATCACCTTCTACGACGGCCACCGCAAGCCCGACGGGACCCCGGCCTGCGTCACCGCGGAGTACGTGTTCTAGATCGCACGGCACACCGGGCAGATTGCCCGCTGGTCCCGTCCGGGACCGGCGGGCAATAACTGTTCAGGGCCCGTGGTTCATACTGATGTAAGTCGGTCCACCCGCGCGTGCGTGCCGGCCGACGCTCACGAATCTGATGAAGGTGGCACAAGATGACAAGGCTGGATTCCGTCGAACGGGCGGTGGCCGACATCGCGGCGGGCAAGGCCGTCGTGGTCATCGACGATGAGGACCGCGAGAACGAGGGCGATCTGATCTTCGCGGCCGAAAAGGCCACCCCCGAGCTGGTCGCCTTCATGGTCCGCTACACCTCCGGCTATCTGTGTGTGCCGCTGGACGGCGCCGTCTGTGACCGGCTCGGTCTGCTCCCGATGTATGCGGTCAACCAGGACAAACACGGCACCGCCTACACGGTGACCGTCGACGCCAAGAAGGGTGTCGGCACCGGCATCTCGGCCTCGGACCGCGCCACCACCATGCGGGCGCTCGCCGACCCGGCCGCCGTCGCCGACGACTTCACCAAACCCGGCCACGTGGTGCCGCTGCGCGCCAAGGACGGCGGCGTGCTGCGCCGCCCCGGGCACACCGAGGCCGCCGTGGACCTGGCCCGCCTGGCCGGCCTGCAGCCGGCGGGCGCCATCTGCGAGATCGTCAGCCAGAAGGACGAAGGCGCCATGGCGCAGACCGATGAGCTGCGGGTCTTCGCCGATGACCATGACCTCGCCCTCATTTCCATCGCCGATCTCATCGAGTGGCGCCGTAAGCACGAGAAGCACATCGAGCGGATCGCCGAGGCCCGCATCCCGACCCGGCACGGCGAGTTCCGGGCGGTCGGCTACACCTCGATCTATGAGGACGTCGAACACGTGGCCCTGGTGCGCGGGGATATCTCCGGCCCGGAGTTCGACGGCCACGATGTGCTGGTCCGGGTGCACTCCGAATGCCTCACCGGCGATGTGTTCGGCTCCCGCCGCTGTGACTGCGGTCCGCAGCTGGACGCCGCCATGGCCATGGTGGCCCAGGAGGGCCGCGGCATCGTGCTGTACATGCGCGGGCACGAGGGCCGGGGGATCGGTCTGCTGCACAAACTGCAGGCCTATCAGCTGCAGGATGCGGGTGCGGACACCGTGGACGCCAATCTCGAACTCGGTTTACCCGCCGATTCGCGCGATTACGGGATCGGCGCGCAGATCCTGGTCGACCTCGGGGTGCGCTCGATGCGGCTGCTGACCAACAATCCGGCCAAGCGGGTCGGGCTGGACGGCTACGGTCTGCACATCACCGAGCGGGTTCCCCTGCCCGTGCGGGCCAATGCCGAGAATATCCGCTACCTGATGACCAAGCGGGACCGGATGGGCCACGATCTGGTCGGTCTCGACGACTATGACGAGGCGCATCCGGGCGGTGTGCTGTGAGCGGACACACCGGCGCGATTCCCGAGCTGCCCGATGTGGACGCCTCCTCGGTGTCGCTGGGCATCGTGGTGAGCACCTGGCACGCCACCATCTGTGACGCCCTGCTCGAGGGGGCGCTGCGCGCGGCCGGGCAACTCGGGGTGACCGAACCGGTGGTGGTGCGTGTGCACGGCGCGATCGAGATCCCGGTGGTCGCGCAGGCACTGGCGCGCAAATGCGACGCGGTGGTGGCACTCGGTGTGGTGATCCGCGGTGAGACACCGCATTTCGACTACGTCTGTGATGCGGTCACCCAGGGGCTGACCCGGGTGTCGCTGGATCTTGGGACACCGGTGGCCAACGGGGTGCTCACCACCAACACCGAGCAACAGGCGCTGGCCAGGGCGGGACTGCCGAACTCCAGCGAGGACAAGGGTGCCCAGGCCGCCGCCGCGGCCCTGTCGACGGCATTGGTCCTGCGCGACCTGGCGTCATGAGCTCCGACGAGTGGGAGCTGGAGGTCCGGCCACACCTGACGCCGTACTTCGTCTACGCGACGGCCTTCCTGATTGCGGCGGCCCATATCGGTGTCGGGTTTCTGCTGAAGGTCGGTTCCAGCGGGGTGGTGTTCCGCACCGCTGACCAGGTCGGCATCGCCCTGGTCGGGATCACCATCGCCGCGGTCACCCTGCTGCTGGCCCGTCCCCGGTTACGCGCCGGCGCCGCGGGCATCGCGGTACGAAATGCGCTGGCCTACAAGCTGATCCCGTGGTCCGAGGTGGTGGACGTGTCATTCCCGGTGGGGGCGCGATGGGCCAGAGTGGACCTGCCCGACGACGAGTACA
Organism: Mycobacterium adipatum; assembly: GCF_001644575.1. Taxonomy (NCBI): domain Bacteria; kingdom Bacillati; phylum Actinomycetota; class Actinomycetes; order Mycobacteriales; family Mycobacteriaceae; genus Mycobacterium; species Mycobacterium adipatum. Next base: position 3,736,251 of record NZ_CP015596.1, on the reverse strand, counting down.
CGGCCATCATGGCGATCCAGGCGGTCGACAAGGACCGCGCCGTGCAGGCGATGGATCGGCTGCGCGCGCTCATGGACCGCTACCGGCCCGACCTCAATTCACATTCAGCGTCATCGTGATCTCATCGCCGGTGTCGCCGCTTTCGCCGGCACTGACGGTGAACCCGAGACTGTCATAGACCGCGCGCGCCGCCTCGTTGCCGACGTGCACACGCAGCGTCACCCGCCGCACCCGCTGACTGCGGGCCCAGCCCACCGCCTCCGCGACCAGGGTGCGGCCCAGCCCGCGCCCACGCGCCTCGGGATCCAGCCACAGCGAGTACAGATACACCGATTCCGAGCTCTGGCGTTGCGCGGCGATCAGGCCGACCGGCCGGTTGCCGACCACCGCAGCGAACTGGGCGTGCGCCCGCAGCCTGCGCCGCCACTGCGCCGCGGTGAACGTGGACTCGTACCGGTACTGGGGGTCCTCGGCGCCCAGCGAGTCGGTGAGTGCACGCAGCCGCACCCCGGCGAAGGCCCGCCAGTCCGTCTCGGTCAGCCGCGCGATCCGCGCCTGCGCCATCCCCATCGCATCAGTATCGCCGCTGCTGACTGCGGTAGGATCGGCGAGTCGATGAGTACCTTGGAATTCGTGTCGACGTCGGCCGGTGGCATCACCGAAGGCGACGCGCCACTCGTCACAGCACCCGCCCTGGTCGCGGCTCTGGGCACCCATCCGACGCTCACCGCACCGCTGGTCAGCGGCCGAGCCCCAGGTGCCGGACTGATCTGGCGGCGACTGGAAGAGGCCGCGCGCTTCTTCGGTGTCGCCATCCCGCCGGTCAGCGTGCTGCATGAGACTTTGCAGAACCTCGTGACCGAGGCGCAGCGGCGGCACGGACCGATCACCCTGGCGGCGCGCATCTCGGTCGTCGAACTCGACGGCCGGTCCGAATTCCTGGTATCGGCGTCGGTGATCGAGCCCGTCCGGCCCGAACCCGTGGCGCTGACCGTGACACCGGACCCGCAGACCGCCACGGTGCCGCACTGGCGCCGGATGGCCGCCCGTACCAGCAGCCATGCCGAGTCCGATCTCACCGAACGCGAACTGCGCGCCGGCGGTCATGCCGACGAGGTCCGCGTCGACGGCGACCTGGTGTATCCACCACGCCTGGGGGCACTGCTCGTCGACACCGCAGACGGCATGGTGGGCGCCGGGGCCGACCGGCTGGAGCTGGCGCGCGAGGCCGGCCTACTGCCCGCGGTGACGTATTCGGATGCGCCGGTCCCGATCTCCGTCGCGACCCGGGCGTGGTGGGTGTCACCGCGTTTCGAGACCCACCCCGTGAACGCCATCGGCGACCGTCGTTTCGAGATGGTGCCGGCATGAGTACACCCTTCCAGCCGCGAACCTTCGACGCGCTGGTGATCGACGGCCACGACTGGGCCGGCGGCCGGCTCGAACTGAACTACACGCTGCGCGGGCCGGATCCCGTCAGCTTCACCGAGGTGATCGATTTCGGTGACACCGACACCGAGCCGGATCCGCGGTTGACCCGGCTGCTCGCGCTCACCTGCTCGCTGAGCTACTACAAGGCGGCCGCGCCGCCGAAGGTCGAGATCGCCTTCCCCACTCATGATTTCGAGAAGACGTACTTGAGCGCGTTGATCGAGGGTGGGCTCGGCGAGTTCGCCTACACCAACCAGCTGCCGGGCGCCCTGACACCCGAGATCGACGGTCCGGCGGCAACCGCGACACCCGACCCGCGCGACGACTGGGATCCGGCGGCGACCCCGCTGGTACCCGTCGGCGGCGGCAAGGACTCGGTGGTCACCATCGAGGCCTTCCGCCATCACGGCGTGGCACCGATGTTGTTCAGCGTCAACCGGTATGACCCCATCGACCGGTGCATCGAGGTCAGCGGACTGGACAGTGTGCACGTCCGGCGGAGCATCGACCGCAGGCTCATCCAGGCCAACGCCGAGGGTGCCTACAACGGGCACGTGCCGGTGACCGCCATCAACAGCGTGATCGGGTTGATGGTCGCCGACGCCCGCGGATTCGGGCCGGTGGTGTTGTCCAACGAGCGATCCTCCAATGTCGGCAATATCGAGTGGCTCGGCCGCGATATCAACCACCAGTGGTCCAAGAGCCTGGCGTACGAGACGCTGCTACGAGACACCCTGGCGCAGCTCGGATTCAACCCGGACCGCTATTTCTCCCTGTTGCGCGGGCTGTCGGAATCGCAGATCGCCGACCGGTTCGCCACCAGCCCCGAGTACTTCGGCGTCTTCACCAGCTGTAACCGGCTGTTCGCATTGGACCCGAGCCGGCGCGCCAGTTCCTGGTGCGGACACTGCCCGAAATGCCAGTTCGTCTTCGTGCTGCTGGCGCCGCGGCTGGGCCGGGCCACCTGCGAGAAGATCTTCGGGGGCAATCTGTTCGCCGACACCGGTAACCGGGACGGCATGGCCGATATCCTCGGTCTCGGGGTGCACAAGCCGTTCGAGTGCGTGGGGGAGTACTACGAGGCCGCCGAGTCGATGCTCGCGGTGATCGACGACCCGCAGTGGCAAGGCCTGCCGCTGGTCGACGAATTCGCCGGCCGGCGCGTGCAACTGGCGGCAGTGGCGGTCAATCCGGACCCGTCGCCGGCCGCGCATCATGTGCCCGAGCGTTACGCCAACCTGCTCGATACGAAGCCGATCGATGGGTGAGCTGACCGGTCGGGTCGTCGGCATCTGGGGGCTCGGTAAGGAAGGGCTGTCGATGGCCCGCACCGCCGCCGCGCAGGGCGCCGCACGCATCATCGCGGTGGACGATCGGCAGGTGACAGCACCGGAAATCCCGGGCCTGACGGTGCACCAGGGCCCGGATGCCCCGGAACGGTTGCGCGACACCGATATCGTTTTCGTCAGTCCCGGCGTGCCATGGCGGCATCCGGTGTTCGCGCAGATGCGCGCCGACGGTCCGGTGGTGTCCAACGCCGCCGACTGGTTCATGGCACACCACGGCGCCCGCACGGTGGGAATCACCGGCACCAAGGGCAAGAGCACGACCGCCGCGTTCCTGGCGCACCTGCTGACCGGGCTGGGGGTGCCCGCGGTGGCCGCGGGCAATATCGGCACACCGCTGTCGGACCTGGACCCGGCCGGCGATCAATGGGTGGTCGCCGAGTTGTCGAGTCAGCAGTGTGCGCTGCTGCGCACCCCTCCGGCGGTGGCGGTGATCACCAACCTGTTCCAGGACCACCTCGACTTCCACGGTGACATCACCGCCTACCACGAAGCGAAATCCCATGTGTTCGGGGCCACGACCCGCTGTCTGATCGCGACCTCCGGTGTCGTGGAAACCCTTCGGGGGATCGGTATCTCGGACTTTCCCGCGGTGCGTGAACTGGATCCGGCGACGGTCCGGACGCCGGCCGGGGACTCGGTGCTGTCATACGCGCACAACACCGTCAACGCCGCGCTCGCGGCGCTGGCCGCCGAGCAGGTACTCGGGCGTCCGGTGACTGCCGACGAGGTGGACGCCGCGGCGGCGTCGTTCGACGGGTTGGCGCACCGGCTGCAGACGGTCCGGCGCACCGGTGGCATCCGCTGGATCGACGACACCCTGGCCACCACCGGGGAAGCCGTGGTGGCCGCGTTGACCGCGATGCGGCCCGACGAGGAGATCGCCCTGATCGTCGGCGGCATGGATCGTGCGCTGGACTATCGGCAGCTGGACACCTATCTGTGCAGTGGGCGGCGCCGGGTCACCCTGATCCAGGGGCCGACCAATGGCGCGCGGATCGGCGTCGAGTTCGCCGCCGCCCATCCGGACCGCACCCATCTGGTCGAGAGCCTGCAGGACGCGGTCCGGGTGGCCGCGGCACTGCCGGCGGTCGACGTGGTGTTGCTGTCACCGGGGGCGGCGAGTTACGACATCTTCCGGAATTACGAAGAGAAAGCCGCCGTGTACTGCGGTTATATCGACGTCGTAGACACGCTCTAACCTGGACCCGTGCCCGATCCAGCGACCTACCGGCCCGTGCCGGGTTCGATTCCTGTCGAACCCGGCGTCTATCGGTTCCGCGATCCGCACGGCCGGGTGATCTACGTCGGCAAGGCCAAGAGCCTGCGCAGCCGGCTGAACTCCTATTTCGCCGATATCTCCGGGCTGGCCCCGCGCACCCGACAGATGGTCATGACGGCCGGCAGTGTCGAGTGGACCGTGGTGTCCACCGAGGTCGAGGCGTTGCAGCTGGAATACAACTGGATCAAGGAGTTCGACCCGCGGTTCAACATCCGCTACCGCGATGACAAGTCCTATCCGGTGCTGGCGGTGACGCTGAACGAGGAGTATCCGCGGCTGTTCGTCTATCGCGGGCCACGGCGCAAAGGGGTGCGCTACTTCGGGCCGTACTCCCATGCGTGGGCCATCCGCGAGACGCTGGATCTGCTGACCCGGGTCTTCCCGGCGCGCACCTGTTCGGCCGGAGTGTTCAAGCGGCACAAGCAGATCGACCGGCCCTGCCTGCTCGGCTACATCGACAAGTGCTCGGCGCCGTGCATCGGTCGGGTGAGCGCCGAACAGCACCGCCAGATCGTGCTGGACTTCTGCGACTTCCTGGCCGGTAAGACCGACCGGCTGGTCCGCGATATGGAGCGGCAGATGAACGCGGCGGCCGCCGAACTCGACTTCGAGCGGGCGGCCCGGCTGCGCGACGATATCGGCGCGCTCAAGCGCGCGCTGGAGAAGCAGACCGTGGTGTTCGGCGACGGCACCGACGCCGATGTGGTGGCCTTCGCCGATGACGACCTGGAGGCGGCGGTCCAGGTGTTCCACGTGCGCGGCGGGCGGGTGCGCGGGCAGCGTGGCTGGGTGGTCGAGAAGGCGACGGAGCCGGAGGCGACCGATGTCCCGGCACCTGGGGCGTCGGACCAGGAGCGTCTGGTCGAGCAGTTCCTCACCCAGTTCTACGGTGACCAGGCCGAACTCGGCGGCAGCGCGGACGAGGCCACCAACCCCGTCCCCAAAGAGGTTCTGGTGCCGGTACTTCCGGGCAATGCCGAGGAGCTGGCCGACTGGCTGTCCGGGCTGCGGGGTTCGCGGGTCTCGCTTAGGGTGCCGGTGCGCGGGGACAAGAAGGCGCTCGCCGAGACGGTTCAGCGCAACGCCAAGGAATCGCTGGCCCAGCACAAGCTCAAGCGTGCCGGTGACTTCAACGCCAGATCGGAAGCGCTGCAGAACATCCAGGAGACATTGGATCTCGCCGAGGCGCCGCTGCGCATCGAGTGCGTCGACATCAGCCACGTGCAGGGCACCGATGTGGTGGCATCGCTGGTGGTCTTCGAGGACGGGTTGCCGCGCAAGTCGGACTACCGCCATTACGCCATCCGGGAGGCCGCGGGTGGGGGCCGCTCCGATGATGTCGCGTCCATCGCCGAGGTCACCCGGCGCCGGTTCGCCCGGCACGTCGCCGATGCCGAGCAGCCGATGGTGGCCGAAGGCAAGTCACGCAGATTCGCCTATCCCCCCAACCTCTACGTCGTCGACGGCGGCGCCCCGCAGGTGAACGCCGCGGCCGCGGTACTGCGGGATCTCGGGGTGACCGATGTCGCGGTCGTCGGGTTGGCCAAGCGCCTCGAGGAAGTCTGGGTGCCCGGGCCGGTGGACCCGGTGATCTTCCCGCGCACCAGCGAGGGGCTGTACCTGTTGCAGCGCATCCGTGACGAGGCCCACCGCTTCGCGATCACGTTCCACCGCAGCAAGCGGTCCAAACGGATGACCGCCTCGGCGCTGGATTCGGTGCGAGGATTGGGGGAGCACCGGCGCAAGGCGTTGGTGACGCACTTCGGATCGGTGTCGCGGCTGAGCGCCGCCAGCGTGGAGGAGATCACCGCGGTTCCGGGGATCGGCGTGGCGACGGCGAAGGCGGTGCTGGAAGCGTTGGGGGTGTCGCTCCCTGAGCCCCCGGGCGCTGAGATGGACACGCCGACCGATTCCGACACGCCGGAGCCGATTTTGCACGATGATCGGACCGAAGACGACGAGACCGACCGACCAGCCGAGAACACCCCAGAACAGATATCGGAGTGGCAGACCAGCGAATGAGCGAGGAATCAGGCATCGAAGTCGTCCTGGTCACCGGATTGTCGGGCGCGGGCCGCGGCACCGCCGCCAAAGTGCTCGAAGACCTCGGCTGGTACGTCGCCGACAACCTGCCGCCCGAACTGATCGCGCGGATGGTCGACCTGGGTCTGGACGCGGGCTCGCGGATCACCCAGTTGGCGTTGGTGATGGACGTCCGGTCCCGCGGCTTCACCGGCGATCTGGACTCCGTGCGCAACGAGCTGGCGACCCGCGGTATCAGGCCCCGGGTGCTGTTCATGGAGGCGGCCGACGAGATCCTGGTGCGCCGCTACGAGCAGAACCGCCGCAGCCACCCATTGCAGGGCAATCAGACTCTGGCCGAGGGCATTACCGCCGAACGGGCCATGCTCGCCCCGGTGCGCGCCGTGGCGGACCTGGTCATCGACACCACCACGCTCGCGGTGCCCGCGTTGCGGGAGAGCATCGAACGGGCCTTCGGCAGTGAGGCGGTCGCGCACACCAACGTGACGGTCGAGTCCTTCGGCTACAAGTACGGGTTGCCGATGGACGCCGACACCGTCATGGATGTCCGGTTCCTGCCCAACCCGCACTGGGTCGACGAGCTGCGCCCGCACACCGGGCAGCACCCGGCGGTGCGCGATTTCGTGCTGGGTCAGGAAGGCGCTGCGGAGTTCCTGGACACCTATCATCGGCTGCTGGGGGTGGTGATCGAGGGATACCGCCGGGAAGGCAAGCGGTACATGACGGTCGCCATCGGCTGCACCGGCGGAAAGCACCGTAGTGTCGCCATCGCCGAGGCGCTGGCCGGCCGGTTACGGTCCGACGATCATCTGACGGTGCGGGCGCTGCACCGGGACCTGGGTCGCGAATGACGGCACCACCACGCGTCGTCGCGCTCGGCGGCGGCCACGGGCTGTACGCGACGCTGTCGGCGGCCCGCCGACTCACCCCGCACGTCACCGCCGTGGTGACCGTCGCCGACGACGGCGGCTCCTCGGGGCGGCTGCGCAGCGAACTCGATGTCGTCCCGCCCGGCGATCTGCGGATGGCCTTGGCCGCATTGGCCTCTGATTCTCCGCACGGGCGACTGTGGGCCACCATCATCCAGCACCGCTTCGGCGGGAGCGGCGCGCTGGCGGGGCACCCGATCGGCAACCTGCTGCTGGCAGGCATCAGCGAGGTGCTCGCCGATCCGGTGGCCGCGCTCGACGAACTGGGCCGCATCCTCGACCTCAAGGGTCGGGTGCTGCCGATGTGCCCGCTGGCCCTGCAGATCGAAGCCGACGTGGCCGGTCTGGAATCCGATCCGCGGATGTTCCGGGTGATCCGGGGCCAGGTCGCGGTGGCCACCACGGTTGGTCAGGTGCGCCGGGTCCGGCTGTTGCCCGGTGATCCGCCCGCGACCCGGCAGGCGGTCGACGCGATCATGGCCGCCGATCTGGTGGTGCTCGGGCCCGGGTCGTGGTTCACCAGCGTGATCCCGCACGTGCTGGTGCCCGGGTTGGCGTCGGCGCTCAACGCGACCTCCGCCCGCCGGGCGCTGGTGCTCAACCTGGCGGCCGAGCCGGGCGAGACCGCCGGGTTCTCGGCCGAGCGCCACATCCACGTCCTGGCCCAACACGCTCCCGGATTTCAGGTGGACGACATCATCATCGACGCATCGCGGGTTCCCAGTGATCGGGAGCGCGAACAACTGGCACGGACGGCCACTCTGCTGGGCGCGAATGTCGAGTTTGCCGCGGTATCCCGACCTGGTACACAGTTACATGACCCGTCGATGCTGGCAGCAGCGCTGGAAGGGGTGCGCCTGCGGGGCCGCGAGCCCGGGCCGCCCGGGGCTGCGGCAGAACATGTGCAGGGATCAACCAATGGACCAAGGGGGGACGAGTCGTGGCGATGACGGCCGAGGTCAAGGACGAGCTGAGTCGCCTGGTCGTGAACTCGGTGAGTGCGCGGCGTGCCGAGGTGTCCGCTTTGCTGCGGTTCGCCGGCGGTCTGCACATCGTCGCCGGCCGGGTGGTGGTCGAGGCCGAGGTCGACCTCGGCATCATCGCGCGCCGGCTGCGCAAGGACATCCACGACCTCTACGGCTACAACGCCGTGGTGCACGTGCTGTCGGCCAGCGGCATCCGTAAGAGCACCCGGTACGTGGTGCGGGTGGCCAAGGACGGCGAAGCGCTGGCACGGCAGACCGGGCTGCTCGACCTGCGTGGCCGGCCGGTGCGCGGCCTGCCCGCCCAAGTGGTCGGCGGCAGCGTCAACGATGCCGAAGCCGCTTGGCGGGGTGCGTTTTTGGCGCACGGTTCGCTCACCGAACCGGGCCGTTCCTCGGCGCTGGAGGTCAGCTGCCCGGGGCCGGAGGCGGCGCTGGCGCTGGTCGGTGCGGCACGACGACTCGGTATCAGCGCCAAGGCGCGCGAGGTGCGCGGCAGCGACCGGGTGGTGGTGCGCGACGGTGAGGCGATCGGGGCACTGCTGACCCGGATGGGCGCTCAGGACACCCGGCTCACCTGGGAGGAACGCCGGATGCGCCGCGAGGTGCGTGCGACCGCCAACCGGCTGGCCAATTTCGACGACGCCAACCTGCGGCGCTCGGCGCGCGCGGCGGTGGCCGCGGCGGCCCGGGTGGAGCGTGCGCTGAACATTCTCGGCGACACCGTCCCGGACCACCTGGCGCAGGCCGGGCGGTTGCGGGTCGAGCACCGGCAGGCCTCGCTGGAAGAGCTGGGCCGACTGGCCGATCCGCCGATGACAAAAGATGCGGTGGCAGGCCGGATTCGGCGGCTGCTGTCGATGGCCGACCGCAAGGCCAAGCAGGACGGCATCCCCGACACCGAATCCGCGGTCACCCCGGATCTGCTCGAGGACGCCTGACCAGCGTGCACGCCGGGAAACCGGCACCACTAGGCTGGCCTGCGAGCAGTTCCGCGATTTCCCTCGACGATCTAGGAGAGACACGTGACCATTCGGGTAGGCGTCAACGGCTTCGGTCGTATCGGCCGTAACTTCTTCCGCGCCCTCGATGCGCAGAAGTCGGCAGGCAAGAACACCGACATCGAGATCATCGCGGTCAACGACCTGACCTCCAACGCGAGCCTGGCGCACCTGCTGAAGTTCGACTCGATCCTGGGTCGGCTGCCCTACGACGTCACCCTGGAGGGTGAAGACACCATCGTCGTCGGCGACACCAAGATCAAGGCCCTCGAGGTCAAGGAAGGCCCGGCGGCTCTTCCGTGGGGCGACTTGGGTGTCGACGTGGTGGTCGAATCGACCGGCATCTTCACCAAGCGCGACAAGGCCCAGGGCCACCTGGATGCCGGCGCCAAGAAGGTCATCATCTCCGCGCCCGCCAGCGACGAGGACATCACCATCGTGCTCGGCGTGAACGAGGACAAGTACGACGGCAGCCAGAACATCATCTCCAACGCCTCGTGCACCACGAACTGCCTCGGCCCGCTGGCCAAGGTGCTCAACGACGAGTTCGGCATCGTCAAGGGCCTGATGACCACCATCCACGCCTACACCCAGGACCAGAACCTGCAGGACGGCCCGCACAGCGACCTGCGTCGCGCCCGCGCCGCCGCCATCAACATCGTCCCGACCTCCACCGGTGCGGCCAAGGCCATCGGCCTGGTGCTCCCGGAACTGAAGGGCAAGCTGGACGGTTACGCGCTGCGGGTGCCGATCCCCACGGGCTCGGTGACCGATCTGACCGCCGAGTTGAAGAAGTCGGCCACCGCCGACGAGATCAACGCCGCGATGAAGGCCGCAGCCGAAGGCAAGCTCAAGGGCATCCTGAAGTACTACGACGCTCCCATCGTCTCCAGCGATATCGTCACCGACCCGCACAGCTCGCTGTTCGACTCGGGCCTGACCAAGGTCATCGACAACCAGGCCAAGGTCGTCTCCTGGTACGACAACGAGTGGGGCTACTCCAACCGCCTCGTGGATCTGGTTGCCCTGGTCGGTAAGTCGCTGTAGTTCGCGATCATGGCGATCAAATCACTGTCTGACCTGCTCGCCGAAGGAGTTGAAGGTCGGGGCGTGCTGGTGCGCTCCGACCTCAACGTCCCCCTCGACGACAGCGGGAACATCACCGATCCGGGGCGCATCATCGCCTCGGTCCCGACATTGGCGGCACTCGCCGAGGCCGGCGCCAAGGTCGTCGTGACGGCGCACCTGGGCCGGCCGAAGGGCGAGCCCGATCCGAAGTTCTCCCTCGCACCCGTCGCGGCGGCGCTGGGGGAGCGGCTGGGCCGCCACGTGCAGCTGGCCGGCGATGTCGTCGGCACCGACGCGCTGGCCCGCGCCGAGGGCCTCACCGACGGTGATGTGCTGCTGCTGGAGAACATCCGCTTCGACGCGCGCGAGACCAGCAAGGACGACGCCGAGCGCTTGGCGCTGGGGAAGGCGCTGGCCGGCCTGGTCGAGGGTGCCGACGGCTCGCCGGGGGCCTTCGTCTCCGACGGTTTCGGTGTGGTGCACCGCAAGCAGGCCTCGGTGTACGACGTCGCCACCCTGCTGCCGCACTACGCGGGCACGCTGGTCGACACCGAGGTCAAGGTGCTCGAGCAACTGACGAGCTCGACCGAGCGGCCGTACGCGGTCGTGCTGGGCGGATCCAAGGTCTCCGACAAGCTCGCGGTGATCGAGAACCTGGCCACCAAGGCCGACAGCATTGTCATCGGTGGTGGCATGTGCTTCACCTTCCTTGCCGCACAGGGTCTTTCGGTCGGTTCCTCGCTGTTGCAGGAGGAGATGATCGACACGTGCAAGAAGCTGCTGGAGACCTACGGTGACGTGATCCACCTGCCGGTGGACATCGAGGTGGCCGACGGTTTCGCCGCGGATTCGCCACACGAGACGGTGCCGGCCGATCAGATCCCCGACGGGAAGATGGGCCTGGACATCGGTCCGGAGTCGGTGAAGCGGTTCACCGCACTGCTGTCCAACGCCAAGACGGTGTTCTGGAACGGGCCGATGGGTGTGTTCGAGTTCGAGGCGTTCAGCGCGGGCACCAAGGGCGTCGCCGAGGCGATCATCGGGGCCACCGGCAAGGGCGCATTCAGCGTGGTCGGCGGCGGTGACTCCGCGGCCGCGGTCCGTCTGCTGGGCCTTCCCGAGGACGGCTTCTCGCACATTTCGACCGGCGGCGGGGCGTCGCTGGAGTATCTGGAGGGCAAGACCCTTCCCGGTATAGACGTTCTGGAGGCGTGAGACATGGCCCGTAAGCCGCTGATCGCCGGCAACTGGAAGATGAACCTCAATCACTTCGAGGCCATCGCGCTGGTGCAGAAGATCGCATTCGCGTTGCCGGACAAGTACTTCGACAAGGTCGATGTCACCGTCATCCCGCCGTTCACCGATCTGCGCAGCGTGCAGACCCTGGTCGACGGGGACAAGCTGCGCCTGACCTACGGGGCCCAGGACGTGTCCCAGCACGATTCGGGTGCCTACACCGGCGAGATCAGCGGGGCCTTCCTGGCCAAGCTGGGCGTCACGTTCGCCGTCGTCGGGCACTCCGAGCGCCGCACCTACCACCACGAGGACGATGCGCTGGTGGCCGCCAAGGCGGCCGCCGCGCTCAAGCACGGGCTCACCCCGATCGTGTGTATCGGTGAGCAACTCGAGGTGCGTGAGGCGGGCAACCACGTCGAGTTCAACGTGAACTCGCTGCGCGGCTCGCTGGCCGGGCTGTCGGCCGAGCAGATCAGCCAGGTGGTCATCGCCTACGAACCGGTGTGGGCGATCGGCACCGGGCGGGTCGCCAGCGCGGCGGACGCCCAGGAGGTGTGTGCGGCCATCCGGGCCGAACTGGCCGAGCTGGCATCCAAGGAGATCGCCGCCGGCGTGCGGGTGCTCTACGGCGGATCCGTCAACGCCAAGAACGTGGGCGAGATCGTCGGTCAGACCGATGTGGACGGTGCACTGGTCGGCGGAGCCTCGCTGGACGGTGAGCAGTTCGCCACACTGTCGGCGATCGCCGCCGGCGGGCCACTCCCGTGACGCCGCGCCGCGTTCGGTAAACTCACCCGCATGGAACTCGCGCTGCAGATCGTGCTGATCATCACCAGTCTTCTGGTGGTGCTGCTCGTGCTGCTGCACCGGGCCAAGGGTGGCGGTCTGTCGACACTGTTCGGCGGTGGCGTGCAATCCAGTCTTTCCGGCTCCACCGTCGTGGAGAAGAACCTGGACCGGCTGACGCTGTTCGTCATCGGCATCTGGCTGGTGTCGATCGTCGGCATGGCGTTGCGCATCAAGTACAACGCTTGACCGATCCGCGGCGGTATCCTCGGCCACCGGGTGAGGGCTTGATCATCACCCTGCGGACCCCGCCGCTGCCGGTGTCCTGGGCGCGGCTCGCTCCGGCCGACATCAGTATCAACGGCTGGCCGGTGCCCGCGCCGACCAAGGGTCGAAATGTCGTCCCCGCGCCGCCCGGCCACTACCGGATCCACGTGCACCTGCGCTATCTGGCACCCCGCAGAATGGGCCCCGCCGATTATGACGCGGACGTCACCGCGGGTCAGTGGACCGAGGTCGAATACAAACCGCCGCTGTGGACGCTCGGCAAGGGCTCGCTGGGCCCGCCGCCGCAGCGCTACAACGGGATGGTCCCGATTCTGCTGTTGTTGGCCGCCAGCGTGATCGTGGGTGTGTCGATGCTGCTGATCATGCTCTGAGCGACCCTCGCTCTGCGCTCCGGCCCGACGGCGTCGATAATCGGGGGATGGCTGACGGTCCTGACACTGCGCTCGCCCCTATGGGATCGGTATATCGCACGCAGGTCGGCCGCGAGGCCACCGAACCGATGCGCGAGGACATCCGGTTGCTCGGTGCCATCCTCGGTGACACCGTCCGGGACCAGAACGGTGACGGCGTCTTCGATCTCGTGGAACGCGCACGGGTCGAGTCCTTCCGGGTCCGGCGCTCGGAGATCGACCGCGCCGAGCTGGCCGGACTTTTCCGAGATATCGATGTGCACCAAGCGATTCCGGTGATCCGGGCGTTCACCCACTTCGCCCTGCTGGCCAACGTGGCCGAGGACATCCACCGGGAGCGACGCCGGGCGGTGCACGAGGCGGCCGGTGAGCCACCGCAGGACAGCAGCCTGGCGGCCACCTACCGCAAACTCGATCACGCGCAGCTCGACGCCGGCGCGGTCGCCGACGCGTTGACCGGCGCCCTGGTGTCACCGGTGATCACCGCGCACCCCACCGAGACCCGGCGCCGCACGGTGTTCGACACCCAGCACCACATCACCGAGCTGATGCGGCTGCGGCTGCACGGGCAGACCCGCACCGACAACGGACGCGATATCGAGACCGAATTGCGCAGGCACATCCTGACGCTGTGGCAGACCGCTCTGGTGCGGCTGTCGCGGCTGAAGATCTCCGATGAGATCGAGACCGGCCTGCGGTACTACCCGGCCGCGTTCCTCGACGTCATCCCACGGGTGAACGCCGAAGTCCGCACCGCCCTGCAGGAACGCTTCCCGGGCACGGCACTGCTGGCCGAGCCGATCCTGCGGCCCGGATCCTGGATCGGCGGCGACCGGGACGGCAACCCTAACGTCACCGCCGACGTGGTGCGCTTGGCGACCGGTCGTGCCGCGTTCACCGCCTTCGCCCATTACTTCGGCGAGATCACGGCGCTGGAGGAGGAATTGTCGATGTCGGCGCGGCTGGTGCGGGTCAGCGCCGGCCTGGAGGCGTTGGCGGATGCCTGTGCCGAACCCGCCCGCAGCGACGAGCCGTACCGGCGCGCATTGCGGGTCGTCCACGCCCGTCTCACCGCCACCGCAGCACGGGTGCTGGACCGTCAGCCCGAGCATGAACTGGATCTGGGCCTTCCCGCTTACGACACGCCCGCGCAACTGCTCGAAGATCTCGATGTCGTGGATGAATCATTGCGTGCCAACGGTTCCGCCGTGCTCGCCGACGATCGGCTGGCCCGGCTGCGGGAAGCGGTGCGGGTGTTCGGTTTTCACCTTTCCGGACTCGATATGCGGCAGAACTCCGAGGTGCACGAGCAGGTCATCGCGGAGCTGCTGGCGTGGGCCGGCGTGCATCCCGACTACGCTTCGCTGCCCGAAGATGAGCGGGTCACGCTGCTGGCCAAGGAGATCGGCACGCGGCGCCCACTGATCGGGCCCGGCGCCGACCTGTCGGAGCTGGCCGCGAAGGAACTCGGGATCGTGGCGGCGGCGGCCCGCGCGGTGCAGGTGTTCGGGCGGGAAGCCGTGCCGAACTACATCATCTCGATGTGCCAGTCGGTGTCGGACATGCTCGAGGCGGCGGTGCTGCTCAAGGAGGCCGGTCTGCTCGATGTTTCCGGGGCGCAACCGTATGCCCCCGTGGGCATCGTGCCGCTGTTCGAGACCATCGACGATCTGCAGCGCGGCTCCTCGATCCTGGAAGCGGCTCTGGATGTTCCGGTGTACGCGGCCGCGGTCGCCGCGCGTAACGGTCATCAGGAGGTGATGCTGGGTTACTCGGACTCCAACAAGGACGGCGGTTACCTGGCGGCGAACTGGGCGTTGTACCGGGCCGAACTGGAACTCGTCGAGTCCGCGCGTAAGACCGGAATCCGGTTGCGGCTCTTCCATGGTCGCGGCGGCACGGTCGGCCGCGGCGGTGGCCCGAGCTACGACGCGATTCTCGCGCAGCCGCCCGGTGCGGTGAAGGGCTCGCTACGCATCACCGAGCAGGGTGAGGTGATCGCCGCCAAGTATGCCGAGCCGAGGATCGCGCACCGCAACCTGGAGACGCTGCTGGCGGCGACGCTGGAATCCACCCTGCTTGATACCGAGGGGCTCGGGGATCTCGCGGACAGTGCCTACGCCGTACTGGATGATCTGGCCGCCCGAGCCCAGCGGGCCTACGCCGAACTGGTGCACGAGACACCGGGTTTCGTGGAGTACTTCAAGGAATCGACGCCGGTGAGTGAGATCGGGGCACTCAATATCGGCAGCCGTCCGACATCGCGTAAACCGACCACCGCCATCTCGGATCTGCGGGCGATCCCCTGGGTGCTGGCCTGGAGCCAGTCGCGGGTGATGCTGCCCGGGTGGTACGGCACGGGCGCCGCGTTCGAGCAGTACGTCGGCGGCGACGACGCCAAACTCGAGGTGCTGCGTGACCTTTACCGGCGCTGGCCGTTCTTCCGGACCGTGCTGTCGAACATGGCCCAGGTGCTGGCGAAATCGGATCTCGGTCTGGCCGCGCGGTATTCCGAACTGGTGGCCGACGAGGACCTGCGGGCCCGGGTCTTCGACAAGATCGCCGCCGAGCACGAGCGGACGGTGCGGATGCACGGGCTGGTCACCGGGCAGGACGATCTATTGGCCGACAACCCGGCGCTGGCCCGCTCGGTGTTCAACCGGTTCCCGTACCTGGAACCGCTGAATCACCTGCAGGTCGAACTCCTGCGCCGGTTCCGGTCGGGGGAGCAGGACGAATTGGTGCAGCGCGGCATCCTGCTCACCATGAGCGGGCTGGCCAGCGCGCTGCGCAACTCCGGCTGATTCGCCCTTGCACGGGGACGTGATTCGGCGTAGCATCGAACACAAGTGCGACTCCTCATGTTTTCGTGGGTAGTTTTGGGCGTAATCCGCCGAGGCAGAGGTAGATCATTGCGGTCAGCGCTCGGGCGGAGTGGTGGCCGTAGCCGCGGGCGTTGATGAGGCGAATCTTGGCGTTGATGCCCTCAATGAGGGCGTTGGATATTCCGAGTTCGACGGCGGCGATGACGGCGTCGAAGTGTTCTTGGAGGCGTTTGCCGAGTTCGACGAATGAGGGGATGCGGCTGCGTTTGGCCGCAGTGATCCAGGCCTTGAGGAGTGCGCGAGCGGCGCCGGGTTCGTGATCGAGTCGGTAGAGGTCGCGTAGTTGTTCTTTGAGGGTCCATGCTCGTCCGACGCGTCGGCTGGCGCGCGCGATCTGGTTGACCAGTGCCCGTTTGGTGTCGTTGAGTTTGTTCTCACCGGTACGCAGGGCCCATCGGGTTTGACGCCATTGTGCTGAGGTCATGACGACTTTGTTCGGGCCGCTGGCGGCGTCGGCGAAGACGCGGTCCAGAGCTCGGTTGACCCACAGCATGATGTGGAACGGGTCAAAGCAGATGGTCGCCTTGGGCACGTGTTCTCGGGCGGCAGCTTGGTAGGCCTTGCTGACATCCATGCTGACCGCTTCGATGGTCTCCAACGCCGAATCTGGTTGGGATTCAAAGAATGCTGCGAATGAGTCTTCGCTGCGTCCGGTCTGGACATCGATGACGGTTCCGGTGTCATGATCGCCGATGATGGTCAGATAGTGGTGCGGGTGGCGGTAGCAGATCTCGTCGACACCGATGCGGTAGAGGGTGTCGAGTCGGCGTTGATCAAGCAGCTCATCGACTCCGCGGGTGATGATCGAGGTGACCGATTCCCAACTGCACCGCATCAGGGTCGAGACCGTCGTGCGGTCGGTGCGCTGAGCAAGCCACAACACCATGTCTTCGAAGTCTCGGCTGAACCTGGCTCCCGGTCGGGCCCAGGGCACGTCTTCGGTGATGACCCCGCAATCCGGGCAGTGCAACCGGCGGATGCGGTAAATCAGCCATAGTCGTTTCGTGCCCAGGTCGAGGTGGCGCCATCGCCGCCGGCGACGGTCATAGACGGCCCTCACGCGTTTGCTGCAGGGGCAGGTCAGCAGCCGCGTTTTGGGCCGTACGGTGACCTCTACAACGTGGTCCCCGATCGACACGTCGACCACCGATGCGCCGGGGATCTGAAGAAGACGGTTAAATGCAGTACTGACGCGCACGCGGATGGATCCTCTGGTTGAGGTTGGTGTGGTAACCCCGAAACCTAGAGGCACACCGCGTGCGCGTCCTTCATCTCTACGCTGACACGCCGAGAGCGCTTGTGCTGCAGTATGAACCGACCCTGAACAGCAGAAAAGCGCCCACTAGAACACTAGGAGCGCCACACAAGTTCGAATGCGACGTGGCTCCCATTACGACTCGGTGAGCTGCAGACCGCGACTTCGGTCGCCGCGAGGTTCGGCTGCCCCTTCGGGAGCCAGTCGGACCGTATTGACTGATCGTGCGATGTGCGCACCTTCTGTGGAAGCCGGTATCCCTATGGACGCCACCCATCTCGACACCTTCATCGACGCGTTGATCGACGATCTCACCCCGGCACCCGTCCCGGAGGACGAGGCCGACCGGAGGCTGTGTCACCTGCTGGATTCTCCTCGGCGCATCGTGGATGAACCGGCCTTGCTCGCGGTACTGGCTGCCGCTGTCACGGCGCGCAACGTGTTCGACCATGTGATCGCCCAGGCAGTCGCCGCCGCGGAACGCGCCGGTATCCCGGCGCGGCGGCATCTGCGCACGGGGGCCGATCTGCTCACCAGTATCGGGGTCGCTCCGGGTGCGGCGTATCGGGCGGCTCGGGTGGGGCGGGCGGCAGAGGCCTTGCCGGCGCTGACGGCGCAGCAGCGCCTCGGTGGGGTCGGGATCGAGTTCGCCGACGCCGTCGGCAAGGGCGTCAGTCACATCGAATCCCGTGTCGCGTTGTCCGATGACGAGCGCGCCGAGGTCGTCACCACCCTGATGATTCAGGCCACTCCGTCGGGGGTGGATAAGAAGGCCCGCGGGATCGCCATCGAGAAGGTCAAAACTCAATCGGTCGACGACACAGCGGTGCCAGTGGCGGAGAACACCGACCTTAACGACATGAGCGTGGTGCCGACCGGTGACGGGCGCCTCAGCGCCACCCTGGACCTCGACGTGCTCACCGGAGAAGAACTGCTCGCCGCCCTGGACCCGCTGTGCCGGCCCATCCCGCTGCCCGACGGCTCACCCGATCCCCGCCCGGTCGGGCGGCGCCGCGCCGACGCCTTCGGGCAGATACTGCGCACCTACCTCTCCAGCTCCGGGCGCCCGATGAGCGGTGGGGTGCTCCCGCACGTCACCCTCATCCGACCCGCCGAACACGGGGTGGACAGTCTCGGCTTCGGTGGGCCCGTCAGCACCGCCACGGCCGAGCTCATCGCCTGTGACAGCACTTTGACTTCGGTGCTCGTCGACCACTCGGGCGCACCCCTGGATGTGGGGCGCGCCGAGCGGCTCTTCACACCCGCGATCCGCAAAGGGTTGGCCGTCCGCGACGGGGGCTGCGCACACCCCGGCTGCGGGCGGCCGGTTTCCTGGTGCGACGCCCACCACATCATCCCCTGGGAGCATGGCGGCCCCACCAGCCTCGACAACGGGGTCCTGCTGTGTCGACTGCACCACACCGCCATCCACCACGGCGGCTGGCAGGTTTACATCGGCCCCGACCGCCATCCCTGGTTCATCCCACCGCATGACCCGACCGGGCCTGAACCGGCGCATCTGCGCTCCCACGCCCGACGCACCATGACCGACCTGCCCACCGCTGCCTGACTCAGTCTTCACGCACCTTGAAAACTAAACAGCGAAGAGATACCCGGCGGCTGGTGCTAGATCCGGGCGGCGCGGCGCACCTGTGAGAGTGCGCCGCGCACGGCGCCCTCGACGGCGGCCAGCGGCGACGCGATGGCCTCACCGATCTCCACGATGGCCTCCACGCGGGCCACGATGAGCTCCAGGCGCTCCACCATCGCGATCAGCCGGGGGGCCAGCTCGTCGATGCTGGTGATGGTCTTGTTGAACCGATCCAGCGTGACGTCGAGGTCGCCGATCGAGTTGTTCAGGGTCACGACCGTCCGGTCGAGGTCGGTGAGCAGGGTTTCGACCTGGACCACGGTGGCGTCGGCGTTCAGCGCCGCCTGCGTGAGCGTTCTGATGCGCCGCCCCGCCGGGCGGGTTCGGCCGTCGCCCTTGTCTGCCATATCAGCCAGTATGGCCGCTTCGGGAACCGAAACGGGCCAAGCTGCGTCTGAACATGTATGGCGAAATTCTGTTACGGGAGCGTGCGGCTTCGCTCCGAGGCCGGTTCGGCCCGGGCGGTCGCCGACTATCTGGCCGGATACGGGGAGGCGCTGGCCGACCAATGTCCCGAATGCCGGCCCGACGAGTAAGGGTCTAACCGGCGAGTGACGCGGCGGCGGCCTTGTCCAACAGCCACACGGTGGCCTCCCGGCCGAGCGCACCCGCAGCGGGGATGTCGACCGGATCGGCACCGCCGATCGCGGCGGCGGCCGCCTCGGCCTTCTCGGCTCCGGCCACCACCAGCCACACCTCGCGGGCCCGCCGCACGGCGGGCAGTGTGAGCGTGATGCGCCGCGGCGGCGGTTTGGGTGAATCGGTGACGGCGACGACCAGCCGGGTCTCTTCGCGCACCGCGTCGGTGTCGGGGAACAGCGAGTTGATGTGGCCTTCGCCGCCCATCCCGAGCAGGTGCACGTCGAACTCCTCGGGGAGCAGCTTCTCGTACGCCTGGGCCGCCCGCTCGATATCGTCGCCGAATTCGCCGTCACTGGACGCCATCTCGTGCACGTTCCCCGACGGGATGGAGATGGTCTCCAAGAGCGCCTCGCGCGCCTGACGGTAGTTGCGGTCGGCGTCCTCGGCGGGCAGGAAGCGTTCATCGCCCCAGAACAGCTGCACCTTGGACCAGTCGACATCCTGTGCGTACGCCGCGACGTGCCGCAGCAGCGCGATCCCCACCGTGCCGCCGGTGAGCACGATCGCCGCCGCACCGCGGTTGGCGATCGCCGAGGTGATGGCGCCCACCAGTCGCGCACCGGCGGCGGCGGCCAGTTCGCCGGCATCGACGTAGGTTTCGATCTTCTGCTCAGACATAGGTCACCTTGTCGATTCCGTGCAACGCTTCCAGATAGATCTCGTCGGCATCGAGGCGCCGCATGTCCTCGGCGAGGCAATCGCGGGTTTCCCGGCGCGCCAACGGGATCTGAGCATCGGGCTTGCCGGTGCGGGTGAGTGTTGCCGTGACACCGTCCTGCGGGCGGCTCAGGGTGATGGTCTCGCTCGGCCGGGTCAGCTCCACCTTGAGCTCGCCGACCGCGCGGGTGACCGGGCAGTTCAACCGGCCGACCAACCAGCCGGCCAGGATGTCGAGGGCCGGCTCGTCCTTCAGCCCGGACACCACGGCCGCGGTGATCGGCTCGTGCGGTGCCTGGTCCACCGCGGCGGTCAGCAGCGCACGCCAGTAGGTGATGCGGCTCCAGGCCAGATCGGTGTCCCCGGCGTTGTACCCGGCGAGTCTGCTCTTGATACAGGCCAGCGGGTTCTCACCGTTGGTGGCATCGGTGATCCGGCGGATCGCCAAGCGGCCCAGCGGGTCCTGGGCGGGTATCGCGGGGGCGAGATCGGGCCACCAGGTCACCACCGGGGTGTCGGGCAACAGGAAGGGGGTGACCACGCTGCTGGCGTGGTTGGCCAGTGGGCCGGACAACCGCAGCACCACCACCTCGTTGGCGCCCGCGTCGCTGCCCACCCGCAGCTGGGCGTCGAGGCGGGCGTCGAGGCTCAATCGGTCCCCGGGGATCACCACGATCACCCGGCAGGGGTGCTCACGGCTGGCAGCATTCGCGGCCTCGATCGAATCCTCCAGCACCGCTTCGGTATCCGGTGCGATCACGAGCGTCAGTACCCGACCGAGCGTGATCGCGCCGCCCTCCTCGCGCAGGGCGACGATCTTCTTGTTGATGGCACCGGTGTTGGTGTCGGGCAGGTCGATGATCACGGGCGCCTCCATTCGCGTCCGGTCCGGTGCAGCATCTCGAACGCCGACTCCGGACCCCAGGTGCCCGACTCATAGGTATCCGGCTTGCCGTGCGATGCCCAGTGCTCCAGCGCGGGATCCAGGATCTTCCAGGACAATTCGACTTCGGCGTTGACCGGGAAGAGTGACGGCTCGCCCAGCAGCACGTCGAGGATCAGCCGTTCGTAGGCCTCGGGCGACTCCTCGGCGAACGCCGAGCCATAGGAGAAGTCCATGCTGACATCGCGCACCTCCATGGCGTTGCCGGGCACCTTCGAGCCGAACCGCAGCGTGATGCCCTCATCGGGCTGCACGCGGATCACCAGGGCGTTCTTGCCCAGCTCCTCGGTCATGGTGGCGTCGAACGGCAGATGCGGCGCCCGCTTGAACACCAACGCGATCTCGGTCACCCTGCGGCCCAATCGCTTTCCGGTGCGCAGGTAGAACGGCACGCCCGCCCACCGCCGGGTGTCCACGTCGACGGTGATGGCCGCGAACGTCTCGGTGATGGAGGTCTTCGAAAAGCCCTCCTCATCGAGCAGTCCCACCACCTTCTCCCCACCCTGCCAGCCCGCGGCGTACTGCCCGCGCGAGGTCGTCTCGTCCAGGGGTTCGGCGAGCCGGCTGGCGCCGAGCACCTTGATCTTCTCGGCCTGCAGCTCGGCGGGGGAGAAGTTGACCGGCTCCTCCATCGCGGTCAGCGCGAGCAGCTGGATCAAGTGGTTCTGGATGACATCTCGTGCGGCACCGACACCGTCGTAATAGCCGCCGCGGCCGCCGAGGCCGATGTCCTCGGCCATGGTGATCTGGACGTGGTCGACGTAGTGGGCATTCCAGATCGGTTCGAACATCTCGTTGGCGAAACGCAGCGCCAGGATGTTCTGCACCGTCTCCTTGCCGAGATAGTGGTCGATGCGGAACACCGAGGACTCCGGAAAGACACTGTTGACCAGGGCGTTGAGCTCCTCGGCGCTGGACAGGTCATGCCCGAACGGTTTCTCGATGACGACCCGGCTCCAGGTGTCACCGGGCTTCTCGGCCAGCCCCGACCGGGACAGCTGTTCGAGCACCTGTGGGAACGCCTTCGGCGGGATCGACAGGTAGAACGCGTGATTGCCGCCGGTGCCGCGCTCGGTGTCCAACGCGTGCAGTGTCTCGGTGAGCCGTGCGAAGGCCTCGTCGTCGTCGAAGGCACCCTGGACGAACCGGAATCCCTCCGCAAGGCGGTCCCAGACCTCCTGCCGGAACGGGGTCCGGGCGTGCTGCTTGACCGCGTCGTAGACGACCTTGGAGAAGTCCTCGTCCGCCCAGTCGCGCCGGGCGAACCCGACGAGCGCAAAGCTGGGCGGCAGCAGCCCGCGATTGGCGAGGTCGTAGATCGCCGGCATCAGCTTCTTGCGGGCCAGATCACCGGTGACCCCGAAGATCACCACCGCGCACGGCCCCGCGATGCGGGGCATGCGCTTATCGCGTTTGTCTCGCAGCGGGTTGTGCCATGCGGCGGCGGTGTCCGTCATTTGTTCGCGGCGTCCAGCTGTCCCTGGGTGGCCTCGAGCAGCTCGGCCCAGGACTTCTCGAACTTCTCGACGCCTTCGGCTTCGAGGACCCTGAACACGTCGTCGAGATCGATGCCCACCTCGGACAGCGCGTCGAACACGCCCTGGGCGGCGGCCGCGGTACCGCTGACGGTGTCGCCGGTGACCACGCCGTGGTCGGCGACGGCGTCCAGCGTCTTCTCCGGCATGGTGTTCACCGTGTTGGGCGCCACCAGTTCGGTCACATAGAGGGTGTCCGAATAATCGGGGTTCTTCACCCCGGTGGACGCCCACAGCGGGCGCTGCACCCGGGCGCCGGCCTCCTTGAGCGCGGCGAAACGCGACGAGCCGAACATCTCCTCATAGGCGGCGTAGGCCAGGCGGGCATTGGCGACACCCGCCTGTCCCCGCAGATCCAGGGCCTCCTGCGAGCCGAGCTTCTCCAGCCGGGCGTCGATCTCGGTGTCCACCCGGGACACGAAGAACGACGCGACGGAATGGATCTTGGACAGGTCGTGGCCGGCCTCCTTGGCCTTCTCCAGCCCGGCAAGGTAGGCGTCGATCACCAGGCGGTGGCGCTCCACCGAGAAGATCAGCGTCACGTTGACCGAGATGCCCTCGGCGATCACCGCGGTGATGGCGGGCAGGCCGGCCATCGTCGCGGGGATCTTGATCAGCAGGTTGGGGCGATCGACGATCTTCCACAACTCGATGGCCTGCAGGATGGTCTTGTCGGTGTCGTGCGCCAGCCGCGGGTCGACCTCGATGGACACCCGGCCGTCGACACCGTCGGACACCTCGTAGGTCTTGGCCAGCAGGTCGCAGGCGTTGCGGACATCGTCGGTGGTGACGGTGCGGATGGTGGCATCCACGTCGGCACCCTGGGCGGCAAGCTCGTTGACCTGGTCGTCGTAGGCGTTGCCCGCCGACAGCGCGGCCTGAAAGATCGACGGGTTGGTGGTGACGCCCACCACGCTCTTGGTGGCGATCAGGTCGGCCAGGTTGCCGGTCTGCAGGCGGTCGCGGGACAGGTCGTCGAGCCACACGGATACGCCGGCGGCCGACAGTGCGGCCAGGTTTTCGTTCTGAGACATGGTTATTCGCCTTACCTTCTAGTTATCGAGGGTGCGTTCGGCAGCAGCGACGACGGCTTCAGCGGTGAAACCGAACTCACGGAACAACGTCTTGTCATCGGCAGACTCGCCGTAGTGCTCGATCGAGATGATCTCGCCGGTATCTCCGACGAGCTTGTGCCAGGACTGCGCGATACCGGCCTCGACCGCGACACGGGCCGACACGTCGGGCGGCAGCACCGAATCGCGGTACTCCTTGGGCTGGGACTCGAACCACTCGACGCACGGCATGGAGACCACCGCGGCCGCGATGTCCTTCTCGGCCAGCAGCTTCTTCGCCTCGACCGCCAGCTGCAGTTCGGATCCGGTCGCGATGATGATCACCTCGGCATCGGCCGCGTCGTCGCCGCCGAGGACGTAGCCGCCCTTGGCGACACCGTCGGCATCGGTGCCCTCCAATACCGGGATGCCCTGTCGGGTCAGGATGAAACCAACCGGGCCGCTGCCGTTACCGCGCGCGATGATGCTCTTCCAGGCGTAGGCCGTCTCGTTCGGATCACCGGGGCGCACCACCGACAGGTTCGGGATGGCACGCAGCGCGGACAGATGCTCGATCGGCTGGTGGGTGGGGCCGTCCTCACCGAGGCCGATCGAGTCGTGCGTCCAGATGTAGATGGTGTCGATGTCCATCAGCGAGGCCAGTCGCACTGCCGGGCGCATGTAATCGGAGAACTGCAGGAACGTGCCGCCGAACGCGCGGGTCGGACCGTGCAGCACGATGCCGGACAGGATCGAGCCCATGGCGTGTTCGCGGATACCGAAGTGCAGCACCCGGCCGTACCAGTCGGCGGTGAAGTCCTCGGTGGAGATGCTGGGCGGGCCGAACGATTTCACGCCTTTGATGGTGGTGTTGTTGCTACCGGCGAGATCAGCTGAGCCACCCCACAATTCGGGCAGCTTCGGGGCAACGTCGTTGAGCACCTGGCCGAATGCGGCGCGGGTGGCAACGGACTTGGAGCCGGGCTCCCAGTAGGTGATGTCCGCATCCCAGCCCTCGGGCAGTTCCCCGGCCGTCAGCCGGTCCAGCAGTTTCTTGCGCTCGGGCTCGCGCTGTGCCCAGGCGTCGAAATCGGTCTGCCACTTCTCGTGCGCCTCGCGGCCACGGTCCACCAGCTTGCGGGTGTGCGCGATGACCTCGTCGCGCACCTCGAAGGTCTTCTCCGGGTCGAAGCCCAGGATCTTCTTGGTGGCGGCGACCTCGTCGGCGCCCAGCGCCGAACCGTGCACGCCACCGGTGTTCATCTTCGTCGGCGCGGGGTAGCCGATGATGGTGCGCACCGAGATGAAGGACGGCTTGTCGGTCACCTTCTTGGCCTCGGCGATGGCCTCCTCGATACCGACCACATTCTCGCCGCCGACGATCTCCTGGACATGCCAGCCGTAGGCGCGGTAGCGGTCGGCGACGTTCTCGCTCAACGCGATATCGGTGTCGTGCTCGATGGAGATGTGGTTCTTGTCGTAGAAGACGATCAAGTTGCCCAGCTGCTGGGTGCCCGCCAGCGAGGACGCCTCGCTGGTGACGCCCTCCTCGATGTCGCCGTCGGAGGCGATCACGTAGATGTAGTGGTCGAACGGGCTCTCACCGGCGGGGGCCTCGGGGTCGAACAGGCCGCGCTCGTAGCGGGCGGCCATGGCCATACCCACCGCCGAGGCGAGTCCCTGGCCCAGCGGTCCGGTGGTGATCTCCACGCCCTTGGTGTGCCGGAACTCCGGGTGGCCGGGGGTCTTGGACTTCCAGGTGCGCAGCGCCTCGATGTCCTCGAGCTCCAACCCGAACCCGCCCAAGTACAGCTGCAGGTAGATGGTGAGGCTGGAGTGGCCACAGGAGAGGATGAAGCGGTCGCGGCCGAGCCAGTGGGTGTCGGACGGGTCGTGGCGCAGCTGGCGCTGGAACAGCGTGTACGCCAGCGGGGCGAGGCTCATCGCGGTACCGGGGTGGCCGTTGCCGACCTTCTGCACCGCGTCGGCGGCCAGCACCCGCACGGTGTCCACCGCGACCGTGTCGAGGTCGGACCAGTCGTCGGGGTGGTTCGGTTGCGTGAGGGCAGTTATCTCTTCGGCGGTGGTCACTACCTTCACTCCTAAATTTCTCTGCGCTGCGGACGTCGCTACGTCAAACACCCTAGTGCGGGCGAGTCATCCACCGCAGACCGGTTGGTGCAGCTTTTGCCTCCGTTAACCCCGCAACAAACTCCGATACACACCCTGCGGTGCGGGGCCGACTCCGGCGCGGTCTACCATCGTCTGTAGTAGAAGCCCGCGTGACCGTCGCCCGAGGAGTTATTAGCGTGAGCATTCGCGAGCGCCGGCCGGTCAGTGGCGCACCGAATCGGATACGAACCACGGTTCTGTCGTACCTGGCGTTGACCAAGCCCCGTGTGATCGAGCTGTTGCTGGTGACGACGATCCCGGCGATGCTGCTGGCCGACCGCGGCACCGTGGACCCGCTGCTCATCCTGAACACCCTGATCGGCGGCATGATGGCCGCCGCCGGTGCCAATACCCTGAACTGCGTCGCCGACGCCGATATCGACAAGGTGATGAAACGCACCGCCCTGCGGCCGCTGGCGCGGGCGTCGGTGCCGACCCGGCACGCGCTGATCTTCGGGCTGGTGCTGACCGTGGGATCGTTCGCGTGGCTGTGGCGGACCACCAACCTGCTCTCGGGCCTGCTGGCGCTGGCGACCATCGCGTTCTACGTCTTCGTCTACACCTTGCTGCTCAAACGCCGCACGTCGCAGAACGTGGTGTGGGGCGGGGCGGCCGGTTGCATGCCGGTGATGATCGGTTGGTCGGCGGTGACCGGGACCATCGGCTGGCCCGCGCTGGTGATGTTCCTCATCATCTTCTTCTGGACGCCGCCGCACACCTGGGCGCTGGCGATGCGCTACAAGGAAGACTACAAAGCCGCCGGTGTGCCGATGCTGCCCGTCGTGGCCACCGAGCGCCAGGTCACCCGCCAGATCCTGATCTACACCTGGTTGACGGTGCTGACCACGCTGACGCTCGCGCTGGCCACCGGCTGGCTGTACGCGTCGGTGGCCGCCCTGGCCGGGGTGTGGTTCCTGGTGATGGCCCATCAGCTGTACTCCGGCGTCAAACGCGGGGAACCGGTGAAGCCGCTGCGACTGTTCCTGCAGTCCAACAACTACCTCGCCGTGGTGTTCTGCGCGCTGGCCGTGGATTCCGCGTTGGCCCTGCCGCAACTGTTCTGACCGGTCCAGGTTCGGGTCGAATGCGGCCCCGACTCCCTACTATGGGATTTCATGATCATCGGGTGGCTGTTCCGGGCCGTGGCCGGCCTCGTCGTGTTGCTCGCCCTCGCCGCCTGTTCGGCGGGATCCCCGCCCGGCTCCCCGGGAACGGCCGAGGATTTCAAGGCCGGCGGCGGCTCCGCCTCGGAGACCATGCCGCTGACCGGTCCGGCCCCCCAGGACGCGCCGAAGGCGCCACCGGAGGTGGCGCGCGATGTCGTCAAGACGGCCACCATCTCGCTCACCGCGGACAACCCGCTGGGTGCGGCCGACCGCGCGTCGGCGCTGGCCACCGATGCCGGCGGGCGGGTGGACAGCCGCACCGAGTACGGCGGGTCACCGCTGGACCGGGCCCGCGTCACCCTCACGTTGCGGGTCCCCGCCGACAAACTCGACGGCGTCATCGACGGGCTGAAGGGCCTCGGCACCGTCGACTCGCTGGACATGCAGGCCGAGGACGTCACCAGCCAGCGCGTCGACCTGGACGCCCGCATCAAGGCGCTGCAGACCTCGGTGGACCGCCTGCTGGCGATCATGCGCGACGCCCGCGACCCGTCGGCGCTGATCGAGGCGGAGAACGCGCTGTCGCAACGTCAGGCCGACCTGGACAGCCTGCGTGCGCAGCGCGCCGCGCTGGGTGAGCAGATCAGCTACAGCACCGTCACCGTGGAGCTGGTCGCCGGCGTCACCGGAGGCCCGGCACCCGAGCAGTACCGGGGATTCCTCGGCCAGGTGGAACGGGGCTGGGACGCCCTGGTCGACACCGGGGCCAACCTGTTGCTGCTCGTCGGTCTGCTGCTGCCCTGGGTCGGGGCGGGGGTCGTCGCGCTGGCGCTGCTGTTCGGTGTCTACCGGTTGGTGCGGCTGCGCCGCTAAGGCACCAGCACCACCGAGCCGACGGTCTTTCGGCCCTGCAGATCGGTGTGCGCCCGGGCGGCCTCGGCCAGCGGGTAACGCTCACTGACCGTGATGCTGATCGAACCGTCGGCGATGGCGTTGATCAATTCCCCGGCCCGCCAGGCGAACTCGTCCGCGGTGCGGGTGTAGGCGCCCAGGCTCGGGCGGGTCAGGAACACCGAACCCGCGGTGTTGAGGCGCTGCGGGTCGAAGGCGGGCACCGGGCCACTCGCGGCGCCGAACAGTGCGAGTGTGCCGCGCACCGCCAGGCTGGCCAGGCTGGCCTCGAACGTCGAGGCGCCCACCCCGTCGTAGACCGCCGCGACGCCGCCGCCGGAGAGCCGCTTCACCGTCGCTCCGAACTCCTCGGGGTCCTCGGGGTACTCCAAAACCTCGACCGCACCGGCCCGGCGGGAGAGCTCGGCCTTCTCCGGGGTCGAGGCGGTGGTGATCACCTTGGTGCCCAGACTGGTCGCCCACTGGGTCAAGATCAGTCCGACCCCGCCCGCGCCGGCATGCACCAGGATCGTGTCGTTGGACTGCACGGCGTACACGGATTTGAGCAGGTAGTGCGCCGTCATCCCCTTCAACAGGGCGGAGGCCACCGCGTCGGGTGCCACCTCGTCGGGCACATAGGCCACGTAATCGGCTGGTGCGAGCGAGAAGTCGGCGTAAGCGCCGACCGCGTTGGCGGTCACCACCCGGTCACCGAGCGCCAGTGCCGCGACGTCCGCACCGACCGCGGCCACCGTCCCGCACACCTCGCTGCCCACTACGAACGGTGTCTCCCGGGGATACAGGCCGGACCGGAAATAGGTGTCGATGAAGTTGACGCCGATCGCCTCGGCCTTGATGAGCACCTGCCCGGGCCCCGGGGTGGGTGTGTCCTTCTCGACGTAGTTCAGGACCTCGGGTCCGCCGGTCTGAGCGACTTCGATGGCATGCATATCTCTATCATCCATGTGTGAAGCTGGCCCGTCCCGAGGTGTTCCATCCGCGCATCGTGTTCGCCAGCTGCGCGGCACTTCCCGAAGGTGACAGCGATGACGCCGGTCTGGTGGCCGCCCTGCGGGCCCGCGGGCTGCATGTCAGCTGGAAGCCATGGGACGACCCGGTCACGCTGCAGGCCGACCTGGTGGTGCTGCGCGCCACCTGGGACTACAGCGAGCGGGTCGAGGAGTTCGTGGCCTGGACGCGGGCGGTGCGCAACCTGCTCAACCCGCCGGCGCTGGTGGCCTGGAATATCGACAAGCACTATCTGCTGGACCTGCAGCGTGACGGCCTGCCGATCGTCCCCACCCGGTATTACGGCGCCGACGAGACGGTGCCGCCACCAACCGGTGAAGTGGTGGTCAAACCCGCCGTCGGCGCCGGTTCGGTGGGTGCGCAACGGTTCGTCGACCCGGCCGCGGCGCTGCGTCACGCCGGTGCGCTGCAGTCGGCGGGCCGCGCCGTCCTCGTGCAGCCCTATGACCCGCGGATCGCGCGCGGCGAGACGGCGCTGGTGTTCCTCAACGGGGAGCCCTCCCACGCGTTCACCAAGGGTCCGATCCTGCCGCCGGCCGGGCGCGGTCCGCAGTTCGAGCCGACCGGCACGTTCGCCGCGGAGAAGCTCGGGGCCGCCGATCCCGCCGAGGAAGTGTGGGAGGTGGGCCACGCCGCGATCGCCGCGGTGACGAATCGGTTCGCCATTGCGTCGCGTGACCTGCTGTACGCGCGGGTCGACGTCATCGGCGGAGCCGACGATCCGCGACTGCTGGAACTCGAACTCGTCGAACCGTCGCTGGGCTTCCGCCAGCTCGGCGCGGCCGAGAAGCGCCGCGCTGAGCGGGATTACGCGCTCGGCGTGGAGGCGGCCCTGATCCGGCTCGGGCTCGGTCCGCTGTCGCACCGCGGGATGTGATTGCCGTGCTCGACGCTGACGATGTCCAGCGCGTCGCGCTGTCGCTACCCGAGACCAGGGAGAAGGAGCGCTGGGGGCATCCGACATTCGATGTGGCGGGCAAGATGTTCGTCACCGTGCCCGACGATCAGAGCTCGTTTGCGGTGCGCTGCCCGCGATTTGACCGCGAGGAGCTGATTGCCGCCGAGCCGCACAAGTTCTGGGTGCCCGCGCACGAGGCGGCATCGGCGTGGGTGCGGGTTCGGCTCGACGCGCTGGAAGACGCGGGGGAGTTGCACGACATCCTGCTCGACTCCTGGCGGCAGGCCGCCCCGAGCAGGCTCACCGATACCGAGGACCCCTGACCGGGGTCACGCGTCGAGACGCCGCCCGGTCGCGGCGTCGAAGCGGTGCACGTCACGCGCGGACAGTCCCACCGTCGCGCCGACGGTGATCTCGGTCAGGGCCGCCGCCTCCACCACGCTGGTCAGCTGCTGATCCGCGGAGCGGACCGTTATGATGGCCCGCGGTCCGAGCAGTTCGACGAGTTCCACGACGGCGGCGCCGTCGGCGTCCGGGGTCAGGATCAGGTCATCGGCGCGCACGCCGATGGTCA
This sequence comes from Mycobacterium adipatum, assembly GCF_001644575.1. Taxonomy (NCBI): domain Bacteria; kingdom Bacillati; phylum Actinomycetota; class Actinomycetes; order Mycobacteriales; family Mycobacteriaceae; genus Mycobacterium; species Mycobacterium adipatum. The sequence continues at coordinate 3,706,158 of NZ_CP015596.1, read as the reverse complement.
CCGACGACGCCTGCGGGCCGCCCACGCTGATCCGGACACCGGATTCGGTGCGCAGCTCGCCGCCGGTGACGGTGCCGTCGACCAGATTCATCTTCGGGCTTCCGACGAAGGTGGCCACGAAGGTGTCTGCCGGGCGCCGATAGACCTCCCCGGGCGGGCCGGCCTGGGCGATGCGCCCCTCGCGCATCACGACGATCCGGTCCGAGAGTGTCATCGCCTCCTCCTGGTCGTGCGTGACGTAGAGCGAGGTGATGCCCAATTGGCGTTGCAGCCGCAGGAGTTCGGTGCGGGTCTCCACCCGCAGCTTGGCGTCCAGGTTGCTCAGCGGCTCGTCGAACAGGAACACCGCGGGCTCGCGGATGATGGCCCGCCCGATCGCCACCCGCTGCTGCTGGCCGCCGGACAGGTCCTTGGGTTTGCGCTCGACCAGCGCGCCCAGGCCCAGCGACTCGGCGATCTCATCGGCCCGACGCAGCGCCTCGGCGCGCGCAGTCTTCTTGGCCCGCAACGGGAACGCGATATTCTCGCGCACCGTCAGATGCGGGTAGAGCGCGTAGTTCTGGAACACCATCGCGATATCGCGGTCCTTGGGTTCCAGCGCGGTGACATCCCGGTCGCCGATGTGGATCGTGCCGGCGCTGACCTGCTCGAGACCGGCCAGCATGCGCAGCGAGGTGGTCTTACCGCAGCCGGACGGGCCCACCAGCACCGTCATGCTGCCGTCCGTCAGTTCCAGGTCCAGATCCGACACCACGCTCGTCGACCCGAATGCCTTGCCCACCTTGGAGAAGGTGACCGATGCCATGTGCAACCTCGCTTGTCTAGTACTTGACCGCGCCGCCGCTGATCCCTTGGACCAGGCGTCGCTGGATGAAGAAACTGGCGATGACGACCGGGATGATCGCGATCATGATCGCCGCGCTCATGGTGCCGATCTGCACACCGCGGAACGTGTTGAAGTTCGCGATCGCCACCGGCAGGATCGCCGCATTGCCCGGCGCCAGGATCAGCCCGTAGAACAGGTCGTTCCAGGACAGCGTGAACCCGAAGATGCCGGCGGACCCGATCCCGGGATAGACCTGCGGCAGCACCACCAACCGGAAGGCCTGCCAGCGGGTGAATCCGTCGACGCGGGCCTGCTCCTCCAGCGAAGCGGGGACCGCCTCGAAGAAGCCGATGAGAAACCAGGTGACCAGCGGCAGCACGAACGACAGGTGCGCGAAGATCACCGGCGCCAAGGTGTCGGTCATCCGTAATGCCTGTGCCATGGTCAGGAACGGAAACACCATCACCGCCGGTGGAACGACCTGCGCGGCCAGCATCCCGAATCGGGTCAGGGAGCCACCGGCACGGTACTTGGCGATGACATAGGCGCCCATGCTGCCGACGACCAGGCTGATCGCCACCGTGATGACACCGACCAGTGCGCTGCGGCCGGCGGCGGCGAACACCCCGGACGCGAACACGGCCTGCCAGTTCGCCAGGCTGGGAGCGAAGGCGAACAGGAACGGCTCCGACATCTGTTCCGGTGTCTTGAAGCTCGCCAGCGCCACCCAGACGATGGGGAACAGCACGAAGACGAACGCCGCGGCGAGTACCGCCAGGCGCAGGGTCTCCAGCCAGGTGAACCGGCGGGTCATCGGGCCGCGCTCCGCTCGGCGACGCGATTGCGTTCCATGGCGCGGAAGGCCGCCACGATCACCACCAGCACGAGGGCCAACACGATGAAGGCCATGGCGCTGGCCTGGGCGAGCCGGAAGAACTGGATGCCTTCGAGATACATGAAGTACTGCAGGGTCTGGGTCTCGGTGCCCGGGCCGCCACGGGTGGTGGCGTAGATGTACTCGAAGACGCGCAGAGCGTCCAGGCCGCGCAACAGCACCGCGACGGTCAGCACCGGGGCGAGCATGGGGATCAGCATGCGGCGCAACCGGTAGACCGGACCGGCGCCGTCGACCCGGGCCGCCTCCATGGGCTGTTTGGGCATCGATTCCAGACCGGCCAGGATCAGCAGCACCATGAACGGTGTCCACTGCCAGACATCGATGAACGCGAGCGTCAGCAGCGCCTTCCCGGCGCCGAAGAAGTCGTAGTCGGCCCCCACTGCGTGCAGCAGCGCGGGCACCGCGCCGATCTGGTCGTTGAGCAGGAACCGGAAGATCAGGCCGACCGCGATCGGGGTGATGAACATGGGCGCCAACACGATCGCCCGGGACAGATCCTTGGCCCAACGCTGCTGATGCAGCGCCAGCGCCAGGGCGAAGCCCAGCACCAGTTCGGCGCTCACCGCGATCACCACGTAGGTGGCGGTCGTCGCGAAGGCCTCCCAGAACGCCGGATTGGTCAGCGCGCTCGCGAAATTGGCGGTGCCCACGAAATCCGGTGGCGTGCGGTCGGTCAGCTTGTAGTCGGTCACCGACAGATACGCCGCGTAGCAGAGCGGGAATCCGACGGCCACGACGAACAGGGCGAGCAGCGGTGTGAGCATGCCGTACTTGAACTTCATCGCGAACACCCCATGCGTCCTGTAGGCCACGTGGCCGCCGGATTCCCTACGGTCACTTCTGGATCCGCTCCGCGGCTGCCTGGGCATCACGCAGTGCGTCGGCGACGCTCTTGTTGCCCGCGGCGGCATCGTTGAGCTCGGTGCCGACGGCCTGGATCATCTCCTCGCCGCCTTTACCCTGGGTGAGCGGCGCCGCGTCGGCCAGGATCTCGCCGACCGTCTTGTAGTAGTCGGCGCCGTAACCGGCGGCCAACACCTTGGGGTTGGTCAGTGAGCTCTGCCGGATCACCGCGCCGCCGTCGGCGACCCGCTGTGCGTCGACCTCGGGGGAGGTCACCCACGAGGCGAACGCCCAGGCGGCGTCGGCCGCGCCGGAGTTGGCCGGGATGGCCCAGCTCCACAGGCCCAGTGCGGATTTGCCGCCGGGGATGGGCGCCAGGGCGAACTGCCCGGCGCGCTGTCCGGAGGCGCCCTCGGGGTCGTTGAGCGCGGGCAGGTTCCAGTTGTAGCCGATCATCGAGGCGGCCAGTCCGCCCGAGACCGAGCGGAACGCCTCATCGAAGCCCCAGGACAGGCTGTTGGCCGGTGCCGCGGTCCGGTACGTCTCGATATAGGCGTCCAGGGCGCGGGCGGCCTGCGGGGTGTCCAGTGTCGGCTTGCCGTCCTCGCCGTAGATGGAGCCGCCGGCGGCGAAGAGCCAGTTGGCCCATTCCTCGAAGATCTTGTACCCGCGCTGCGGCTGCATGGCGATGCCGGCCCGGTCGGCGGTCTTGAGACGCTGCGAGGTGGATACCAGCGCGTCCAGGTCGGTGGGCACGCTCTGCCCGGCGGCGGTGAGATCGCCGGTGTTGTAGATGTAGCCCAGCGCGTAGTTGTAGAACGGCACGCCGTAGGTGGTGCCCTCGACATCGGTGATCGCGGTGAGCGAGGCGAAGAAGTCTTCCGGCTGGTAGTCCGGGGTCGCGGCGATCCGGTCGCCCAGCGGCTCCAGGAAGCCGGCGTCGGCGAAATCGTCCATCCACGGGTTGTCCACCACGATGAGGTCATAGGCGGGTTGCGCGGCCTGGAACGAGGACACCAGGCGGTCCCGCATCTGGTCGAACGTCATGGTCTCGATCTCGACCTTGATATCGGGGTACTTCTGGTTGAACTGTCCGACAAGGCCTTTGACGATGTCGGTGTCGGGCACGTTCTCCATCAGCACCCGCACGGTGGCGTTGGTGTCGGTGGGGATCTCACCGAGTCCCGATGAGCTCTGCTGGTCGGATCCGCCGCTGCCCGCGCAGCCGGCCAGGGTCAGGCTGGTGGCGGCGATGATCGCTGGCAACCAGCGCAAGGTTGGAATTTTCATGGTCCTCTTCTCTTTGTCCGCGTGGATCGAGTGGGTACGGGAACGGGAAAACTCAATCCATATAGGCACCGCCGTTGACGGACAGTGCTTCTCCGGTGATGAACCGGGCATCCTCGGAGACCAGGAACGCCACCGCGCGGGCGACGTCGTCGGGGGTCTGCAAGCGACCCAGGGGAGTGGCATCGATCCAGGACTGCCGCACACCCTCGGGGGTCGACCCGGTGAGCAGGGCTTCCCACTCCAGCTCGCGGGTCTGCATCGGGGTGGCGACGAAACCGGGGCACACGCTGTTGACCGTGATGCCGTGTGGGGCAAGCTCGAAGGCCATCGCCTGGGTGAGGCCCAGCACGCCGAACTTGGAGGCCACATAGTCGGCCAGGAACGGCACCCGGCCCTGTTTGGCGGCCATGGATGCGGTGTTCACGATGGTGCCGCGCACGCCGGTGCGGATCATGGCCCGCGCGGCGGCCTGCCCGCACAGGAAGACGCCCTTGAGGTTGATGTCCAGGCTGCGGTCGAGCTGGTCGGTGGACACGTCGACGAAGCGGGCCATCGCCGAGATCCCGGCGTTGCTCACCCAGGCGGACAGGCCCAACCGGTCCGCGACGTCGTCGGCCAGGTCCGCGGATCCGGCGGCGTCGGTGACGTCGAGGCCGGCCGCCTCGTGCCCGGTCCCGGCCAGGCCGTCGCGGGTCTGCCGGGCGGCCTCTTCGTCGATATCGGTGACGACGACCCGCCAGCCGCGTTCGGCCAGGGTGGTGGCGATGGCCCGGCCGATCCCCGACCCCGCGCCGGTGAGGACGGCGGTCTGCGGGCGGGTGGAGGTTTCGGGGGTGGTCATGACCGGGCCTTTCGGGCGATGCGGTGGGATATGGGGGTCAGCACGTCACCGAGTTCGCGCCACTGCGCGTAGGCCTCGGCGTAGCGGTCGACGTTGCGGGGGTTGGGGATGACGGGTTCGCCCACGGTCTGGAAGGCCGCGGTGCTGTCCCAGCCGTCGAGCAGCCCGGTGCCGACGGCGGCGATCACCGCGGCGCCCAGTGACGCCCCGGGGTGTCCCACGATGGGTGAGAGCGGGGTGTCGAGCACGTCGGCGAGAATCTGTTTCCACAGCACCGATCGGCTGCCCCCGTTGGTGACCAGTGCCCGGTGCAGCGGCACGCCCATCGACGCGAACACGTCGGTGTGGTGCTTGAAGCCGTAGGCGATGGCCTCCAGCACCGAGCGGTACATGTCGGCACGATTGTGGGCGAGGTCCAGACCGACGAACGCGCCGCGCAGATCGGGATCATGCAGCGGGCTCTTCTCGCCGAGAAAGTACGGCAGACAGAGGATTTCGCCCGGATTGCGGGTGTCGGCCTCGTCGTCGAGGGCGACCAGGTCGACACCGCCGGACAGGGTCTGGAACCAACGGATCAGACTCCCGCTGGTGGCCATGCAGCCGTTGGGCAGCCACCGCCCGGGCACCGGGTGCGCGTCGAGATAGAGCCGGGCGTCGATGACGGGGTGGTCGGCCGCGGCCAGGATGTCCCCGGCGCCACCGAGTTTCACCAGCCAGTCACCCTCGTTGTTGATGCCGGCGGCGTAGGCCGACAGCACATGGTCGGCGCCGCCGACGATCAACGGCAGTCCGGCGATCAGGCCGGTGGCAGCGGCCGCCTCGGCACTCAGCTCGCCTGCCTGGGCGCCCGGGGGTAGCACGGTAGGGACCAGGTCCGCGCGCAGATGTGCCGCGTCGAACACCGCGTCGAAGCGTCCACCATCGACGGTGCCCAGCCCGGATTCCAGCGCCCAGTTCAGTTCGACGTGGGCCGGGGCGCCCAGCGCCATCAACACCCAGTCATAGGAACCGACCAGGCGTGTGGTGCGGCCCCAGGCTGCGGGCTCATGGCGTTGCAGCCACATGGCGGTCGGCGCGACGGACTGTTGGGTGATGGCCGAACCTGTGGTCCGCAGCACGGTCTCGGCGTCGAGCGCGTCGTCGAGTTGGGCGATCTCGGCGGTCGCCCTGGCGTCGTTCTGCAACAGCGCGCGCCGCACCGGGGTGCCGGTGACGTCGAGGGCCAGCACGGCCGGGACCATGCCGGTGGTGGCCAGCGCGGCGATCTGCGCGGGGGCGGTCCCGGACGCGGCGAGCACGTCGCGGATACCGGCGTGCACATTGCTCAGCCACTGCGCCGGATCGGCCTCGGCGTGGCCGGGGGCATCGGAGAACAGCTGGGCTTCGTGGGTGGCCTGGGCGACGATGCGGGCTCGAGCGACGTCGACGAGCACGGTCTTGGTACCGGTGGTGCCGATATCGATGCCGATGGTGAACTCCGGCATGCCATCCCTTCGGTCGGTGTCCGCGCCGTAATGGAGCAGTGGGACCACAATACTTACTCTGTTATATTCTCACAAGACATGTGGCACAGTCACGAAAACTCACGAAAAGCCCCTGGATTACTGTGATTTAGTAACATATGTTTAACCCGAGACTCACTCCATGACCTTCGAGAACACAGCGGAGAGGCGCCCCCATGACCAGTTGGCTCGATGACGTATTTGCCGTGCAGAAGCCCGTGATCGCGATGCTGCACCTGGCGGCACTGCCCGGTGACCCTGGCTTCGATACCGCCGCGGGTGTCCGGGCGGTCGTCGACCGCGCCAAGGAGGAACTGGCCGCGCTACAGGAAGGCGGCGTCGACGGGGTCATGGTCTCCAACGAGTTCAGCCTCCCGTACCTGACCAAGACCGAGCCGATCACCGCCATCACCATGGCCCGGGTGATCGGCGAGCTGCTGTCCGAGTTCACCGTGCCCTACGGCGTGAACGTGCTGTGGGACGGTCGCGCGTCGATCGATCTGGCGGTGGCCACCGGCGCCCAATGGGTGCGTGAGATCTTCACCGGCGTCTATGCCAGCGATTTCGGACTGTGGGACACCAACGTCGGCGAGGTCGCCCGGCACCGCCACCGCGTCGGCGGGGCCGGTGTGAAGCTGCTGTTCAACATCGTCCCGGAGTCGGCGGTCTACCTGGCCGACCGTGATCTGGCCTCGGTCACCGCCACCACGGTCTTCGCCACCAAACCCGATGCCATCTGCGTGTCCGGCCTGACCGCGGGCGCGTCCACCGACACCCAGGCGCTGCGGGTGGTCAAGGACAACGCCGGCGCGGTGCCGGTGTTCGTGAACACCGGTGTGCGGGCGCACAACGCGGCCGAACAACTGTCCATCGCCGACGGCGCGGTCGTCGGTACCTACTTCAAACAGGACGGGGTGTTTGAGAACCGTGCCGTGGCGTCGCGAGCCTCGGAGCTGATGGACGCGGTGAAGGAATTCCGCAAGACGCTATGACCGAGCACTTACGCCTGCTGGCGATCGACGCCGCCCGCCGCGGAGCGGCGGTGTGCCGGCAGCACTGGGGCGAACCCGTGCAGATCGCGACCAAGGGAGCGGCCGGCGACGTGGTGACCGCGGTGGATCGCGCCGCCGAGCAGGCCGTGCGCGCGGCGCTGCTGGCGGCCCGGCCGGGCGACGGTGTACTCGGGGAGGAGTTGTCCGAGCACGTCGGGTCCGGGTCGGTGCAGTGGGTCGTCGACCCACTCGACGGCACCACCAACTACACCCGGCGGCTGCCGCATTTCGGTACCTCGGTGGCGGCCCGGTCCACGACCGACGGCAGCTGGCTGGCCGGCGCGGTGTGCGCGCCGGTGCTGGGAATGACCTGGAGTGCCGCCAAAGGTCTTGGCGCCCATCTCGACTCGGGGTCGGGGGAGGTGCGGCTGCCGCTGGCGCTGATGGCGTCCTCGGTGCGACTGATGGGCACCGGGCTGTCCTACGATCCCGGTCACCGGCGCAGGCAGCTGCGTGAACTCGGTGCGGTGATGGCCGAATACACCGATATGCGCCGATTCGGGGCGGCCGCACTGGATCTCTGCCTGGTGGCCCAGCGCAGCCTCGACGCCTTCGTCGAGGACGATCTCGCGGTGCACGACTGGGCGGCCGGCGCGCTGATCGCCGAGGAGGCCGGCGCCGTGGTGCTGCGCTCGGACACCGGCGGGGTCTCAGCGCGCTGGGCTTGACCGCTCGGCGTTCACGCAGACCACCGAGACGCCCGTCGACCGCAACGCGTCCACCGTCGGATGGGTCGGCGGGCCGTCGGTGACCAGGATCGAAATCGCCGATACCGGTGCGACGTTGATCAACTGCACGCGGCCGAGTTTGGAGGCGTCGGCGGCCACGATGACCCGGTCGGCCGAGCGCATGGCCGCCTGTTTCACGTTGCCCTCCTCGCGGTGGTACTCGGAGGCGCCGCGCTTACCGTCGACCCCGGCGATACCCATCACGTAGGTGTCGCAGTTGTACCGCAGGTAGAAATCCTCGGCCTCGGCACCGATCAGACTCAGCTCGCCCGGGCGCACCTTGCCGCCGGTCAGCAGGATCGTGGTGTCCGGCTCGTCGGCCAGTTCGATGGCGACCAGCACGCTGGGGGTGATCACGGTCAGGCCCAGATCGCGTCCCTTCACCGCCCTGGCCACGGCCAGCACCGTGCTGCCGCTGTCCAGGATGACGGTCTCGCGTGGGGTCAACAGGTCGGCGACCGCGTGCGCGATGTGCAACTTCTCGTCGGCGGAGTCGGCGGCCCGCGCATCGAAGGACGGCTCGGTCGACTTACCGCCGAAGGCGATGGCGCCGCCGAGCACCCGGCGCGCGATGCCCTGTTCCTCGAGGCGCTCGATATCGCGGCGGATGGTCATCTCCGAGACGTCGAATTCGTCGGCCAGCGTGGCGAAGTCGACCTCGCGGTCGGTGTGGATCCGGGCGGCGATCGCTGCGCGGCGAGCGTGTGCGTTCAAGCCGGCGGTCATGCCGACAGCGTAAACGACAGATGTGAATAAATCACAACAATCACACCGTGTTGACGCGGCGCTCCCACATCGAGGCCCAGAGCGCCGCCGTCGCCGCGGTACACGCGCCGGCACCCGCGACGTGCAGGGCGACCAGCGCCTCCGGCACACCGGTGAAGAACTGCACCGCACCGAGCCCACCCTGGGCGATCACCAACGCCACCAGGACCCCGAGGCGGGTCAGCACCGGGCGCGGCACCCGCACGGCCACCAGCGCGAAGCCCAGCGACACCAGCAGCGACAGGTAGGCGATCAGCAGCGTCGAATGCATGTGCACCAGGGTGGTGATCTCGACCTCCAGGCGCGGTACCGGGCGCGCGACGCTCTTGTCACCCGCGTGCGGGCCCGCGCCGGTCACCATGGTGCCGGTCACCAGCACCGCGGACAGGGCGACACCGCCGAGGGCGGTCAGCTGGCGCAACGGTTTCGGCGCCACAGCCACCGGCGTGCCCTCATCGGGTTCGCCGATCTTGGCGTAGAGCAGCACCGCCAGCCACACCATCGCCATCGACACCAGCAGGTGGATGGCCACCGTCCACCAGAGCAGGCCGGTGAGCACGGTGATTCCGCCGATGATCGCCTGGGCGACGGTCGAGGCCGGCATCAGCCAGGCGTAGCCCAGCACCTCGCGGCGGCGCCGGGCCCGGGTGACGACGATGACCGCGGCGGCCGCGGTGAGCACGACCAGGAAGGTGAGCATCCGATTGCCGAATTCGACGGCCTGATGGATGCCGGCGACCTCGGCGTGCGGCACCGGGGTGAAACTGCCCGGGAAACACTGCGGCCAGGTGGGGCAGCCCAGTCCGGAAGCCGTGACCCTGACGATGGCCCCGGTGACGGCGATACCGCCCTGGGTCAGGATTACCAGCGCCGCGACGATGCGCTGCACGCGCAGGCTGGGCACGGGCAGCGTGTCGACGAGTCGCAGGAAAAGTCGTCCGACAGCCACGGCCCGATCGTAGAGCAGTGCTAACTACGGGCTGTAGTAGGGCTGTAGTAGGGCTGTAGTAGGGCTGGCTCGGCGGCCTCAGCACCAGATCGCCAGCCGGCGGCCGCGCCCGTCGACCTGCGGCGGGTCCGGCAGGCTGAACGCCGCCCCGATGGCGATGCGGTGCGCGCTCCACGCCGCGGCCGCGGCATCGAGCACGTCGTCGGCGGGTACCGCGGCCACGGCCGGGCCGAGGTCCTCCGGCAGGTCGATGCCGTGCGCGCCCAGCACCCGTAACCGGGCCCGCTGACCGCGCCAGCTCTTCTTCCTGCCGTCACCGGCCCGCAGGCCCATCTCCTGGAACGACAACTCGGGGTGCACCTCGTACAGCGGGAGCCGCGACCCGTCGGCCACCGCCTCGGCCTCCAGGAACTTCCGCCGCAGCCCCCAGGTCTGGATGCTGATGCCGGTGCCGGTCAGGGCTTTGGCCGCGGCGGTGGCCGCCGCATGGTCGGGCGCGTCGAACACCGCCCGCGGCGGCATCACGAACAGGCTCGACGACCGCGCACCGAGACGGCGTTGCGCGGCCCGGTCGCAGGCGCGCACCCCGGAGTCCAGCAGGCCCAGCGGAATGTCCACGCCGATGGCGACCGCGTCGGGTGCGGCGGCGAGCAGCGCGCGCAGCGTCTCGTCCACATGGGCGCCGCCGTAGCGCCCGTCCCGGAGCTCGATGCCGACCCAGCCGTTGCGCCAGCCGTCGACTCCGAGCACCACGCTCACGTGAAGCGGAACCAGCGCAGCGCGGCCAGCGCCGAGAGCGCGCCCCAGACCGCCAGCACGGCGATCCCGAACCAGTCCACCGACAGTGTCATCGCCTGCGTCAGCGATTCGGTCAGCGCGCCCGACGGTGTCAGCCGCGCCACCCAGCGCAACGCCGCGGGCACCGGCCCGCCCTCGAGCGTCAACGCACCCAGGGCCGCGAAGACGAACCACAGCAGGTTGGCCAGGGCCAGCACGATCTCCGAGCGCAGTGTCCCGCCGAGCAGCAGTCCCAGCGCGGCGAAGGTCGCGGTGCCGAGCGCGATGACGACCGCACCCAACGCCAGGGCGCCCACCGCGGGCCGCCATCCCAGGGCGAACCCGATGGCGCCCAGCAGGATCGACTGCAGGAACACCACGGCCACCACGGCCAGCGACTTACCGGCGATGATGCCCCAGACCGGAAGTGCGGTGGCGCCGAGTCGTTTCAGTGCGCCGTAGCGGCGGTCGAAGGCCACCGCGATGGCCTGCCCGGTGAAGGCGGTGGAGATGACCGCCAGCGCCATGATCGCGGGGGTGAAGGTCGCCGCCCGGTTGGCGCCGAACGCCCCGAGCGGCAACAGGGTGAGCCCGATCAGCAGAGTGATCGGAATGAACATGGTGAGCAGCAGCTGCTCACCGTTGCGCAGCAGCAGGCGCAGCTCCAGGCCGAACTGCGCGGTCAGCATCTGGCGCACCGCGGCCGGGCGCGGGTCGGGGGAGAACGTGCCCGCGGCGAAACGATTGCTCACGATCTCAACTCCCGGCCGGTCAGATCCAGGAACACCTGTTCCAGGCTGCGTTGTTCGACCCGCATGTCGGTGGCGAGCACGTTCACCCGCGCGCACCAGGCCGTCACCGTGGCCAGTACCTGCGGGTCGATATGTCCCTCCACCAGATATTCGCCGGAGGTGGCCTCGGTGGCCCGGTAGTTCTCCGGCAGCGCCGAGACCAGCAGGGCGAGATCGAGTTTCGGCGGGGCGGTGAAACGCAGCTGGTTCTCCGCGCCGCTGCGCATCAGCTCGGCGGGCGTGCCCGCGGCCACCGTGGACCCGTGGTCGATGATGACGATGCGGTCGGCGAGTTCCTCGGCCTCGCTGAGCTGATGGGTGGTCAGCACCACGGTCACGCCGTCGCGGCGCAACGCATCGATCAGTTCCCACACCACGATCCGGGCGTGGGCGTCCATGCCCGCGGTCGGCTCGTCCAGGAACACCAGCTCCGGGCGCCCGACCACCGCGCAGGCCAGGGCCAGGCGCTGCTGCTGGCCCCCGGACAGCCGGCGGTAGGTGGTGCGCGCCGCCTCCGTCAGGCCGAGGGTGTCCAGGAGCCACTGCGGGTCCAGCGGATTGGCGGCGTAGGCGGCGACCAGGTCGAGCATCTCGCCGGCGCGCGCCGCGGGATACCCGCCGCCGCCCTGCAGCATCACGCCCACCCGCTCACGCAGCTTGGCGTTGTCGGTACCCGGGTCCAGGCCGAGGATTTCCAGGCTGCCCGCGTCGGGGCGCACGAATCCCTCGCACATCTCGACCGTGGTGGTCTTGCCCGCCCCGTTGGGCCCGAGCAACGCGAACACCTCGGCGCGGTGCACCTCGAGGTCCAGGTTGTCCACCGCGGTCGTCGCGCCGTACCGCTTCGTCACCCCGCGAAGGCGTACGACAGTCTCAGAACCGGTGGTCACGGAGATTCAGCGTAAGCGTCGGGTCTGGCGGCCGGTGGCTCCGGTCCGGGTCGGGGGCCCGCCGTGTCGTCGGGCCCGGGGGCGGGCAGCCCGCGCCACGGCAGCCGGCGGTAGGTGATCGCGATCAGCGCCAGCACGATCACGGCACTGGCCAGGGTGGCGTCCACGATCTGGAAGAGCGCGAACCGGTCACCGTTGGCGGTCGGCCCGAATATGCCCACCACCAGCGTCATCGCGATGGCGGAGCCGCGGAAGCCGGGGCGGGTGGCCCAGGTCGCCAGCGGGATGATGGCCCACAGCAGGTACCAGGGCTGGACCACCGGGAAGAGCAGCACCGTCGCGCCGAGCGCGACGCCGAGGCCGCCGACCGGATGCAGGCGGCCGCGGAACACCGCCAGCAGCAGCCAGGTCACCAGGATTGCGATGATGATCACACCGATGCCGCGGGTCAGGCCCAACACCGAGGTGGTGTGGTCGCCGAGACCCAGCAGGATGCCGACCTGTCCGGTGCCCAGGGCGATCAGCGTGGGTGGCGACATCCAGGACCGCACGACATTGGCGGTGCCGAGGGTGAACAGCCAGCCGAAGCCCAGTCCGCTGGCCCAGCCGATCACCGCCATCACCGCCAGCGACAGGGCGCCGAGGGAGAATCCGGCGGCCAGCAGCGCCTTGACGGTGCCGCCCCAGCGCCAGGCCAGCGCCATCACGACGAAGCCCATCGCCAGCAGCGAGGGCAACTTGACCTGGGAGGACATCGTGATCAAGACGGTGCCGGCGATCAGCATCCCGGTCGCCTGCGGCGGTATCCGCCACCGCCCGGCCCGGACGCCGTCGATACCGCGCAACGCGAACTCGGTGCCCGCGAGCATCAGCCCGAGCATCAGCGCCTCGTTGTGGATGCCGGCCACCAGGTGCATGAACAGCAGCGGATTGCACGGTCCCAGCCACAACGCGCTCACCTCGTGCACACCGCAACGCTGGGCCAGCCGCGGCGTGGCCCAGACGATGAGGCCGACCCCGACGAGTACGACGAGCCGGTGGCAGAGCACCGCGGCGACGATGTTGTCCCCGGTGATGACCGAGATGCCCTCGCCGATCCAGAGGAACAACGGGCCGTAGGGCGCCGGGGTCTCCCGCCACAGGCTGGGCACCGACAGGGTGAACACGTGATCGAGGCCCAGCCCCGGCGCGGGCCCGACCCGGTAGGGGTCGAGGCCGAGGTGGGCGATCTGACTCTGCGCCAGATAGGAGTAGACATCCTTGCTGTACATCGGCGGGGCGATCAGCAGCGGTAACAGCCACAGCAACAGCGTGCGGTCGAGCTGGCTGCGCGACATCCGGTGCGGGCCCAGCGCGAACCGGCCCAGCATCAGCCAGGCCAGCGCCATCATCACCGCGCCGGTGGTGGTCATGGTCAGCGACACGGTCTGGATACGTGAGGGCAGGTTGAGCAGGCGGACGCCGAACGTCGGGTCCTGCACGACTGGCCGGGCACCGGCGCCGAGCGCGCCGATCGCCATGAGGACGGTTCCGGTCGCACCGAATACCCTGGTGCGGCGCAGGGAGACGACCTCGGCGCCGTTCAGCGGTGAGCCCACCGATCGTTCGTCGGCGTGCCAACGGGCGACCGCCGAGCTGAAGGACCCGAGGGCGGTCATGCGAGCAGCGTAGCGGCCGGGCTCGGGCGGCCCGCCACCGTCGGGCGGATGGTTAGGGTTGCCTTGGTGGAACCGCGCCCCGAATTCCGACACAATGGTGTTGTGAAAATAACCCCGGAGGCACCGGGCGCGGTCGAGTCCGCGCCATCGGTGGTGCCTGCGGTGTCTTCCGAAGGCCATACCCGCACCGCGATCGTCGGGTTGCTCCTGGAGGGCCCGGTCACCGCCGGTGACATCGGCCAGCGCCTCGGCATCTCGGCGGCCGGTATCCGCCGGCACCTCGACGCGCTGATCGAGGCCGGCGACGCCGAGGCCAGCGCGGCAGCGGCCTGGCAGCACCACGGGCGGGGCCGGCCGGCCAAGCGGTACCGGCTGACCGCCGCGGGCCGGGCGAAGCTCTCGCACGCCTACGACGATCTGGCGGCCGCCGCGATGCGCCAGCTGCGCGAGATCGGCGGCGACGATGCCGTGCGCACGTTCGCCCGCCGCCGTATCGACACCATCCTGGCCGGCGTGCCCGAGGTGAGCGACCGCGATTCGGTCGCACAGACCGCAGATCGGGTGGCCGCCGCGCTGACCGGCGCCGGATATGCGACCACCACCACCCCGGTGGCCGGTCCGCTCTCCGGTGTGCAGATCTGCCAGCATCATTGCCCGGTGTCACACGTGGCCGAGGAATTTCCCGAGCTGTGTGACGCTGAACAAGAGGCGTTCGCCCAGATCCTGGGAACTCACGTCCAGCGGTTGGCCACCATCGTCAACGGTGATTTCGCCTGCACCACCCATGTTCCACTGGTCCTCGACAAGGACACCCCCGATCGGCCCGCAGCCCGTGCCGAATCCACCACCACACAAGGAGTGTCGCAATGACCCTCACCCCGGAGACCCCGCTGACCCAGGAAGAGACCATCGCGTCCCTGGGTAAGTACGGTTACGGCTGGTCGGACTCCGACGTCGCCGGCGCCAGTGCCCAGCGCGGCCTGAACGAGGCTGTCGTGCGCGACATCTCGGCGAAGAAGAACGAGCCCGAGTGGATGCTCGACATCCGCCTGCGGGCGTTGCGCACCTTCGACAAGAAGCCGATGCCCAACTGGGGTTCCGACCTGGACGGCATCTTCTTCGACAACATCAAGTACTTCGTGCGCTCCAGCGAGAAGCAGGCCGCCACCTGGGACGACCTGCCCGCCGACATCAAGAACACCTACGACAAGCTGGGCATCCCGGAGGCCGAGAAGCAGCGCCTGGTCTCCGGTGTGGCCGCCCAGTACGAATCCGAGGTGGTGTACCACTCGATCCGTGAGGACCTGGAGGCCCAGGGGGTCATCTTCCTGGACACCGACTCGGGACTGCGTGAGCACCCCGAGCTGTTCAAGAAGTACTTCGGCACCGTGATCCCGGCCGGGGACAACAAGTTCTCGGCGCTGAACACCGCGGTGTGGTCGGGCGGTTCCTTCATCTATGTGCCGCCGGGCGTGCACGTCGACATCCCGCTGCAGGCCTACTTCCGGATCAACACCGAGAACATGGGCCAGTTCGAGCGCACCCTGATCATCGCCGACGAGGGTTCCTACGTGCACTACGTCGAGGGCTGCACCGCGCCGATCTACAAGTCCGATTCGCTGCACTCGGCCGTCGTCGAGATCGTGGTGAAACCCGGTGCCCGGGTGCGTTACACGACCATCCAGAACTGGTCGAACAACGTCTACAACCTGGTCACCAAGCGTGCCCGCGCCGAAGCCGGCGCCACCATGGAATGGGTCGACGGCAATATCGGTTCCAAGGTGACGATGAAGTACCCGGCGGTCTGGATGACCGGTGAGTACGCCAAGGGTGAGGTGCTCTCGGTGGCGTTCGCCGGCGAGGGCCAGCACCAGGACACCGGCGCCAAGATGCTGCACCTGGCGCCGAACACGTCGAGCAACATCGTGTCCAAGTCCGTCGCGCGTGGCGGCGGCCGTGCCTCCTACCGCGGACTGGTGCAGGTCAACAAGGGCGCCCACGGTTCGAAGTCCAGCGTGAAATGCGATGCGCTGCTGGTCGATACGATCAGCCGCAGCGACACCTACCCCTATGTCGACATCCGCGAGGACGACGTCACGATGGGTCACGAGGCCACCGTGTCCAAGGTCAGCGAGGATCAGATGTTCTATCTGATGAGCCGCGGGATGACCGAGGACGAGGCGATGGCGATGGTGGTGCGTGGGTTCGTCGAGCCGATCGCCAAGGAACTGCCGATGGAGTACGCGCTGGAACTCAACCGGCTGATCGAACTCCAGATGGAAGGCGCGGTCGGCTAGTGAGTGAACTGACTACCGCGGTCGAGGGTGGCCGCAAGTCCGGCTCGGCGCTCAATGCCAACAAGGGCGAGCAGTTCGCCTCGTTCGACGTCGACGCATTCGAGGTGCCCGGCGGTCGCGATGAGTTGTGGCGGTTCACGCCGCTGAAACGGCTTCGCGGCCTGCACGACGGGTCGGCGCCCGCGACGGGCTCCGCGCTGATCGAGGTGACCGAGCGCCCCGGCGTGACGATCGAGACCGTCCAGCGCGACGACAAGCGACTCGGAGAAGCCGGCGCACCGACGGATCGTGTTGCCGCCCAAGCGTATTCGTCGTTCGGTAACGCCACCGTGGTCACCGTCGCACGGGGCACCGAGGTCGCCGAGCCCATCGAGATCGTGATCACCGGCCCCGGCGCGGGCAACGTCGCCTACGGGCACCTGCAGATCCGGATGGAGGAGCTGTCCCGGGCGATCGTGGTGGTCGACCTGCGTGGCAGCGGCACCTACGCCGACAACGTCGAGATCATCGTCGGTGACGCGGCCTCGGTCGGGGTGATCTGGATCGCCGACTGGGCCGATGACATGGTGCACGTGAGTTCGCATCATGCCCGCCTCGGCAAGGACGCCACATTGGGACATGTGAACGTCACCCTCGGCGGTGACGTGGTGCGCACCACCGCCACCGTGCGGTTCACCGCCCAGGGCGGCAAGGCCCAGTTGCTCGGAACCTATTTCGCCGATGACGGCCAGCACTTCGAGTCCCGGCTGCTCGTCGACCACGCGGTGCCCAACTGCACATCCGACGTGCTGTACAAGGGTGCGCTGCAAGGTGATCCGACTTCTGACAAGCCCGACGCGCACACCGTGTGGATCGGCGATGTGCTGATCCGCGCGGCGGCCACCGGCACCGACACCTATGAGGCGAACCGCAACCTGGTGCTCACCGACGGCGCCCGCGCCGACTCGGTGCCCAACCTGGAGATCGAGACCGGTGAGATCGCCGGTGCCGGACATGCCAGCGCCACCGGCCGTTTCGATGACGAGCAGCTGTTCTACCTGCGCGCCCGGGGCATCCCCGAGGAGCAGGCCCGCCGCCTGGTGGTGCGCGGTTTCTTCGGCGAGATCATCGCCAAGATCGCCGTGCCGGCCGTGCGGGAGCGCCTGACCGAAGCCATCGAACGAGAACTAGCCATCACGGCTCAAGCCAGTTCTACAGACGAGAAAGCAGCCCACGAATGACCACGCTCGAAGTCAAAGACCTGCACGTCAGCGTCGCCAATCCGGAGGGCGGGGACGACATCCCGATCCTCAAGGGCGTCAACCTGACCGTGAAGTCGGGGGAGACCCACGCGGTGATGGGTCCCAACGGATCCGGCAAGTCCACCCTGTCCTATGCCATCGCCGGCCATCCGAAGTACAAGGTCACCTCCGGGTCGATCACCCTCGACGGTGCCGATGTGCTCGAGATGAGTGTCGACGAGCGGGCGCGCGCCGGACTCTTCCTGGCCATGCAGTACCCGGTCGAGGTTCCCGGTGTCTCCATGTCGAACTTCCTGCGGACCGCGGCCACCGCGGTGCGCGGCGAGGCGCCGAAGCTGCGGCACTGGGTCAAAGAGGTCAAGGGTGCCATGACCGAGCTGGACATCGATCCGGCCTTCAGTGAGCGAAGCGTCAATGAGGGGTTCTCCGGCGGGGAGAAGAAGCGCCACGAGATCCTGCAGCTGTCGCTGCTCAAGCCGAAGATCGCCATCCTCGACGAGACCGACTCCGGTCTGGACGTCGACGCGCTGCGCATCGTCAGCGAGGGCGTCAACCGCTATGCCGAGGCAGAAAACGGCGGACTGCTGCTGATCACGCACTACACCCGGATCCTGCGCTACATCCGCCCGCAGTTCGTGCATGTGTTCTTCGACGGCCGCATCATCGAATCCGGCGGTCCGGAACTGGCCGACGAGCTCGAAGAGAACGGCTACGAGCGATTCACCCAGGCAGCATCGACCTCCTAGGAGCTCCGATCGTGACCACGACATCCGTTGCCCGCGCACTGGATCTGGAGGGGATCGCCCGCATCCGGGCCGACTTCCCCATCCTGAACCGGGTGATGCGCGGCGGGTGTCAGCTGGCCTATCTGGATTCCGGTGCGACCTCGCAGAAACCGCTGGCGGTGCTGGACGCCGAACGGGCGTTCTTGACCACCTCCAACGGTGCAGTACACCGCGGCGCGCACCAGTTGATGGAGGAAGCCACCGACGCCTACGAGCAGGGCCGCGCGGATATCGCGGCGTTCGTGGGTGCCGATGGCGACGAGCTGGTGTTCACCAAGAACGCGACCGAGGCCATCAACCTGGTGGCCTATGCGTTGGGCGACAACCGGTTCGAGCGCGCCGTCGGTCCCGGTGACGTCATCGTCATCACCGAGTTGGAGCATCACGCCAACCTGGTGCCGTGGCAGGAGCTGGCCCGGCGGACCGGCGCCACCCTGCAGTGGTACGGGGTGACCGACGACGGACGCATCGACCTGGACTCGTTGCAACTCGACGAGCGGGTCAAGATCGTCGCCTTCACCCACCACTCAAATGTCACCGGTGCGCTGGCGCCGGTGGACGAACTGGTGGCCCGGGCCAAGGCGGTCGGGGCGCTCACCCTGCTGGACGCCTGCCAGTCGGTGCCCCACCAGCCCATCGACTTCCATGCTCTCGGTGTCGATTTCGCGGCGTTCTCCGGGCACAAGATGCTCGGCCCGACCGGTATCGGCGCGCTCTACGGGCGGCGGTCGCTGCTGAACGCGTTGCCGCCGTTCATCACCGGCGGCTCGATGATCGAGACGGTCACCATGGCGGAGACCACCTTCGCGCCCGCGCCGCAGCGGTTCGAGGCGGGCACACCGATGACCTCGCAGGTGGTCGGATTGGCCGCCGCCGCCCGCTATCTGGGTGCGATCGGCATGCCCGCGGTGCAGGCCCACGAGCAGACGCTGGTGGCCGCCGCGCTGGCCGGGCTCGCCGAGGTGCCGCAGGTGCGCATCATCGGTCCGCTCACCACGCAGCGGCGCGCCTCCCCGGTCAGCTTCGTGCTCGACGGTGTGCACGCCCACGATGTGGGCCAGGTGCTCGACGACGAGGGTGTCGCGGTGCGGGTCGGGCACCACTGCGCGGCCCCGCTGCACCGCAGGTTCGGCATCAGCGCCACCGCGCGGGCCTCGTTCGCGGTGTACAACACCCTCGACGAGGTGGACCGGCTGGTGGCCGGCGTCCGCCGGGCGGTGGAGTTCTTCTCGTGAGAATGGAACAGATGTACCAGGAGGTGATCCTGGACCACTACAAGCACCCGCACCACCGGGGGCTGCGTGAGCCCTACGGCGCCGAGGTGCACCACGTGAACCCGACCTGCGGTGACGAGGTCACCCTGCGGGTGGCGCTGTCCGCGGACGGCGAAACGGTCGCGGACGTCTCCTATGACGGACAGGGTTGTTCGATCAGCCAGGCCGCGACCTCGGTGCTCACCGACCAGGTCATCGGGCAGAGCGTCGGCGACGCGCTCAAGACGGTCGCCGCGTTCACCGAGATGATCTCCTCGCGCGGCAACGTCGAGGGGGATGAGGATGTGATCGGCGACGGAATCGCCTTCGCCGGTGTCGCCAGGTATCCGGCGCGGGTGAAATGCGCGCTGCTGGGCTGGACGGCGTTCAAGGCTGCACTGGCGCAGGCCAGCGATGAAGACCTGGAGGACAAACGATGAGTGACACCGAAGCCGTGAACGAAGAGCTGCTGGCCGATGTCGAAGAGGCGATGCGCGATGTCGTGGACCCCGAGCTCGGGATCAACGTCGTCGACCTCGGTCTGGTGTACGGCATGAACCTGGAGCAGGGCGAGGCCGGCACAGTCGCGCTGATCGATATGACGCTGACCTCGGCGGCCTGCCCGTTGACCGACGTCATCGAGGATCAGACCCGCACCGCGTTGGTGGGTGCCGGCCTGGTCACCGAGATCAAGCTGAACTGGGTCTGGAATCCGCCGTGGGGTCCGGACAAGATCACCGACGACGGCCGCGAGCAGCTGCGCGCCCTCGGCTTCACCGTCTGACCGGCGCCGGTTGGCCCGGCGGCATAGTGGGAATCCCAGGACGAGCCGAGACGTTAGGAACAACGTGACTACAAGGGATATCACCGCAGCAGAGTTCAAGGCGATCGTCGATGACAACGACATCGTGCTCGTCGACTTCTGGGCCTCGTGGTGCGGTCCGTGTCGCGCCTTCGCACCGACCTTCGGTGCCTCCGCGGACAAGCATCCCGATATCGTGCACGCCAAGGTCGACACCGAGGCCGAACCCGAGCTGGCGCAGGCCGCCGAGATCCAGGCGATCCCGACCCTGATGGCGTTCAAGAAGGGGCATCAGGTGTTCCGGCAGTCCGGAGCACTGGGTCCCGCCCAGCTCGAAGACCTGATCACCAAGATCAAGGAATTCGACATCGACGCGGCCGTGGCCTCGCAGGGGAACTGAGCCGCACGCTAACGTGCTCGGCGTGGCTGAGCACAGTGAGTTCGTTCTCGTCGACCGTCCCGAGCCGGGCGTGGCCTTGGTCACCCTCAACCGCCCCGAGCGGATGAACTCGATGGCCTTCGACGTCATGGTCCCGCTGCGGTCGGTGATCGCCGACCTGCACCATGACAATGACGTTCGGGTCGTGGTGCTCACCGGTGCCGGGCGGGGGTTCTCCTCCGGAGCCGACCACAAGTCGGCGGGTTCGGTCCCGCACGTGCAGGGCCTGACCCGGCCGTCGTTCGCGTTGCGCTCGATGGAGGTCCTCGATGACGTGATCCTGGGCCTGCGGCGGCTGCATCAACCGGTGATCGCCGCGGTCAACGGCGCCGCGATCGGCGGCGGGCTGTGCCTGGCCCTGGCCTGCGACATCCGGGTTGCCGCAGCTGGGGCCTATTTCCGGGCGGCCGGTATCAACAACGGGCTGACCGCCAGCGAGCTGGGCCTGTCCTATCTGCTGCCCCGCGCGATCGGTGCCTCTCGGGCATTCGAGATCATGCTGACCGGTCGTGATGTCGCAGCCGCCGAGGCCGAACGGATCGGGCTGGTCTCCAGTGTCGTCGGCGAGGACGAGCTGTTGTCGCGGTGCCTGGAGATGGCCCGCGGGATCGCGGCGTTCTCCCGGCCGGGAATCGAATTGACGAAGCGCACACTGTGGAGTGGACTGGACGCCGGTAGCCTGGAAGGCCATATGCAGGCCGAAGGACTCGGCCAACTGTATGTGCGTCTGCTTACCGCCAACTTTGAAGAAGCGGTCGCCGCGCGCAAAGATAAGCGGGATCCGGTGTTCACCGATGAGCGCTTGCGCGAAGAGCCGACGAGCACCGACGACAGATAGTTCGTTCATTTGAGGAGGTAGTTGCGTGATCACCGCAACGGACCTGGAGGTCCGCGCCGGGGCGCGCACACTGCTGTCCATCGAGGGTTCCGCGCTGCGGATCCAGCCCGGGGACCGGATCGGCCTGGTCGGCCGCAACGGCGCCGGAAAGACCACCACCATGCGCATCCTGGCCGGTGAGGGCGAGCCCTACGCCGGCTCGGTGGACACCACCGGTGAGGTCGGTTACCTGCCCCAGGACCCACGTGAGGGCGACCTCGACGTGCTGGCCCGCGACCGGGTGCTCTCGGCGCGCGGCCTGGACACCCTGCTGTCGGACCTGGAGAAGCAGCAGACCCTGATGGCCGAGGTCGCCGACGATGACGCCAGGGATCGGGCGGTGCGCCGCTACGGACAGCTGGAGGAGCGTTTCTCCGCGCTGGGCGGCTACGCCGCCGAGAGCGAAGCCGGTCGCATCTGCGCCAGCCTGGGACTGCCCGAGCGGGTACTGACCCAGCAGCTGCGCACCCTGTCCGGCGGCCAGCGGCGCCGTGTCGAGTTGGCCCGCATCCTGTTCGCCGCCTCCGAAGGGGGCGCCGCCGGCACCAATTCATCGATGACGCTGCTGCTCGACGAGCCCACCAACCATCTCGACGCCGACTCCATCGGATGGCTGCGGACCTTCCTGCAGAACCACACCGGCGGCCTCGTGGTGATCAGCCACGATGTCGATCTGCTCGCCGACGTCGTCAACCGCGTCTGGTTCCTGGACGCGGTGCGCGGTGAGGCCGACGTCTACAACATGGGCTGGCAGAAATACCTGGACGCGCGGGCGACCGACGAACAACGGCGCCGCCGCGAACGCGCGAACGCCGAGAAGAAGGCCGGTGCGCTGCGTGCGCAGGCCGCCAAGATGGGCGCCAAGGCCACCAAAGCCGTTGCCGCCCAGAATATGTTGCGCCGCGCCGAGCGCATGATCGCCGAGTTGGACGCCGAACGGGTGGCCGACAAGGTGGCCCGCATCAAATTTCCCACACCCGCTCCCTGCGGTAAGACACCGCTGGTCGCCAAGGGGCTGACCAAGACCTACGGTTCGCTGGAGATCTTCACCGGCGTCGACCTCGCCATCGATCGCGGATCACGCGTCGTGGTGCTGGGCCTCAACGGTGCCGGCAAGACCACCCTGCTGCGTTTGCTGGCCGGCACCGAGGCCGCCGATGCTGGGGCGCTGGAGCCCGGGCATGGCCTCAAGATCGGGTACTTCGCCCAGGAGCACGACACCCTGGAGAACGACGCCACGGTCTGGGAGAACATCCGCCACGCGGCACCCGACACCGGGGAGCAGGATCTGCGAGGTCTGTTGGGCGCCTTCATGTTCACCGGTCCCCAGCTGGACCAGCCGGCGGGCACCCTATCCGGTGGTGAGAAGACCCGGTTGGCGCTGGCGGGTCTGGTGGCCTCCACCGCCAATGTGTTGCTGCTCGACGAGCCCACCAACAACCTCGACCCGGCCTCGCGCGAGCAGGTTCTCGACGCGCTGCGCAGCTACCAGGGCGCGGTGGTGCTGGTGACTCACGATCCGGGTGCTGCCGAGGCGCTCGACCCGCAACGGGTGGTGTTGCTGCCGGATGGCACCGAGGACTTCTGGTCCACCGAGTACCGGGATCTCATCGAGCTGGCATAGGCCTGGCTGCAAGACAATTCACGCATTTCACCACGCCGTGTTTACGCACTTCCTAGTCTGGGTATCCGCGCCGTTGCACCGGGAAGTGGGGAGATGTCGATGAGTGAAATCAATAGGTCCCGCGAGCAGATCCTGACCGAGCTGCGCAGCGCGTATGAAAAGGGTGCCAGCATCCGGTCGTTGGTGGCCGAGACCGGCCGCTCGTACGGGTCCGTACACAGCATGCTGCGCGAGTCCGGAACCCGGATGCGCAGTCGCGGCGGACCGAATCACCGACGCGCCGGCTGACCGCCGGTTCAGTCGCTGCCGGGCTGGCGCACCGAAGCCTCGACGAGGTCCAGTACCGCGCTGAGGTTTTCGGTGTCCTCGCCCGATGCCAGCCGTGCCACCAAACCGTCGAGGACGAGATCCAGATAGGTCTGCAGCACCGCCCCCGGAACGTCATCGCGGAGCCGTCCCGCCTGTTTCTGCTTGCGCAGCCGCTCGGAGGTGGCCGCCGACAGCTCGGCGGAGCGTTCCGCCCAGCCCCGGTGAAAGGCCGGGTCGTTGCGCAGTTTGCGCGCGATCTCCAGACGGGTCACCAGCCAGTCGAACTGGTCCGGCGCGGCCAGCAGGTCGCGCATCACTTGGATCAAACCCTCACGGGCGGCCACATCGGCCATCCGTTCGGCATCCTCGCGGGCCAGCTCGAAGAACAGGGTGTCCTTGTCGCGGAAATGGTGGAAGATGGCGCCGCGCGACAGCCCGATGGTGTGTTCGAGCCGCCGCACGGTCGCCTTCTCATAGCCGTACTCGGCGAAGCAACGTCTGGCCCCGTCGAGGATCTGGCGTCGGCGCGCGGCCAGATGATCCTCGGTTACCCGTGGCACGGTGGACCCGTCGCCTGTCTGTTCAGAGCTCCCGCCGCGCCTACTTCGCCTTGAGCATGTTGCGCAGCACGTACTGCAGGATGCCGCCGTTGCGGTAGTAGTCCGCCTCACCGGGGGTGTCGATGCGCACCACGGCGTCGAACTCGACCGTGGAACCGTCGTCCTTGGTGGCAGTCACCTTGACGGTTTTGGGGGTCTTACCGTTGTTCAGCTCGGTGATCCCGGCGATGTCGTAGGTCTCGGTGCCGTCCAGCTTGAGGCTGGCGGCCGACTCGCCGGCGGGGAACTGCAGCGGGATGACGCCCATGCCGATCAGGTTGGAGCGGTGGATGCGCTCGAAGGACTCGGTGATGACGGCCTTCACGCCGAGCAGTGCGGTGCCCTTGGCCGCCCAGTCACGCGAGCTGCCCGACCCGTACTCCTTGCCGCCCAGCACGACCAGCGGGATACCGGCCTTCTTGTAGTTCTCCGAGGCGTCGTAGATGAACGCCTGCGGGCCGCCATCCTGGGTGAAGTCACGGGTGTAGCCGCCCGAGACGTCGTCGAGCAACTGGTTCTTGAGGCGGATGTTGGCGAAGGTGCCGCGGATCATCACCTCGTGGTTGCCGCGGCGGCTGCCCAGCGAGTTGTAGTCCTTGCGGGCCACCCCGTTGGCGTCGAGGTACTGCGCCGCCGGGGTGCCCGGCTTGATCGCACCGGCCGGGCTGATGTGGTCGGTGGTCACCGAATCACCCAGCAGGGCAAGCACTCTGGCGCCGGAGATATCGCTGACCGGCTCCGGATCGGCGGGCATGCCGTCGAAGTACGGCGCCTTGCGCACGTAGGTGGAGTTCTCGTCCCAGGCGAAGGTGTTGCCCTCCGGGGTGGGCAGCGAACGCCACCGCTCGTCACCGGCGAAGACATCGGCGTAGGACTCGGTGAACATGTCCCGGTTGATCGAGGAGGCGATGGTCTCCTGGATCTCCTGCGACGTCGGCCAGATGTCTTTGAGGAACACGTCGTTGCCGTCGGTGTCCTGGCCCAGCGGATCGGCCTCGAAATCGAAGTCCATGGTGCCCGCGATGCCGTAGGCGATGACCAACGGCGGGGACGCCAGGTAGTTCATCTTGACGTCGGGGGAGATGCGGCCTTCGAAGTTGCGGTTACCGGAGAGCACCGCGGTCACCGACAGATCGTTCTCGTTGATCGCCGCCGAGATCTCGTCGGGCAGCGGGCCGGTGTTGCCGATGCAGGTGGTGCAGCCGTAGCCGCCCAGGTAGTAGCCCAGCTTCTCCAGATACGGCCACAGGCCGGCCTTGTTGTAGTAGTCGGTGACGACCTGGCTGCCCGGCGCCATGTTGGTCTTGACCCACGGCTTGGAGGTCAGGCCCTTCTCGACGGCCTTCTTGGCCAGCAGGGCCGCGCCGATCATCACCGACGGATTGGAGGTGTTGGTGCAGGAGGTGATGCCCGCGACCACCACGGCACCGTGGTCGAGCACGAACTCACCGCGCTCCTCGGAGCGCACGGTGACCGGCTTGGACGGGCGGCCCTCGGCGCCGTTGGACGCGTTCGGGATGACCGCACCGTCGTCGGCGAACGACAGCGTCGCCGAATCGCTTGCGGGGAAGGACTCTTCGATCGCCTCGTCGAGCTTGGTCTCCGGCGTGGGGTGGTTTTCCTCCACGTAGTTGTGGATGTCCTTGCGGAACGCATTCTTGGCATCGGTGAGCTCGATGCGGTCCTGCGGACGCTTCGGGCCGGAGATGGACGGCACCACGGTGGACAGGTCGAGCTCCATGTACTCGGAGAAGACCGGCTCTTTGTCCGGGTTGTGCCACATGCCCTGTTGCTTGGCGTACGCCTCGACCAGCGCCAGCTGCTCCTCGCTGCGCCCGGTCAGCCGCAGGTAGTTGATGGTCTCCTCGTCGATCGGGAACATCGCTGCGGTGGAACCGAATTCGGGGCTCATGTTGCCCAGGGTGGCGCGGTTGGCCAGCGGCACCTCGGCCACACCCTTGCCGTAGAACTCGACGAACTTGCCGACCACGCCGTGCTTGCGCAGCATGTCGGTGACGGTCAGCACCACGTCGGTGGCGGTGACGCCGGGCTTGATCTCACCGGTCAGCTTGAAGCCGACGACGCGGGGGATGAGCATCGAGACGGGCTGGCCCAGCATGGCCGCCTCGGCCTCGATACCGCCGACGCCCCAACCCAGCACGCCCAGGCCGTTCTCCATGGTGGTGTGGCTGTCGGTGCCCACACAGGTGTCGGGGTAGGCCACCCCGTTACGGGTCATCACGACGCGCGCCAGGTACTCGATGTTGACCTGGTGCACGATGCCGGTGCCCGGGGGGACGACCTTGAAGTCGTCGAAGGCGCCCTGGCCCCAGCGCAGGAACTGGTAGCGCTCGCCGTTGCGTTCGTACTCCAGCTCGACGTTGCGCTCGAAGGCGCCGGCGTTGCCGAAGACGTCGAGGATGACGGAGTGGTCGATCACCATCTCGGCGGGGGAGAGTGGATTGACCTTGTTCGGGTCGCCGCCGAGCGTCGCGACGGCCTCGCGCATGGTGGTCAGGTCGACGATGCAGGGCACGCCGGTGAAGTCCTGCATGAGCACACGGGCCGGGGTGAACTGGATCTCGATGCTCGGCTCGGCCGACGGATCCCAGTTGGCGATGGCCTCGATGTGCTCCTTGGTGATGTTGGCGCCGTCCTCGGTGCGCAGCAGGTTCTCGGCCAGCACCTTGAGGCTGTAGGGGAGTTTCTCGGTTCCGGGTACCGCGTCGAGGCGGTAGATCTCGTAACTGTTGTCCCCGACGGTCAGTGTGTCGCGGGCTCCAAACGAATTGACCGAATCTGTGCTGCTCACATCAACTCCCGGCTAGATCTCGCCGCGACGGGCTGTGTCGGCGGCGTTGCTGATCCTAACAGTACGCTTGTCCTGCAATGTGCTGCGGGTCGGGGTTCAGTCTTGTCCAGTTGACCGCCCGATGCGACCCGGATGGCCAGATCGTGGGATGGTCGCGATCACGCCGTCGTCACACTGCGGTGACGACCCGTGCGCCGGATGCGGCCCTGCGGTTGGGGCGACGGTACGGTGCCTGTGTGACCGGACCGCACGTACTCCCGCACCTCCCGGGTTACATCCCGCCCGATGTCGACATGGTGCAGGTCAAAGAGCAGGTCGGCGACGGCGGCGTGAGTGCGCCCCCGGGGGCCGATATCGCCGCCCTGCGCCAGGTCGTCGCCGAGGCCGGCCAGGACGGCATCGACCTGAAGATCGTCGTCATCGAGACCAACCCGCCGATCGACACGCCGCTGCGCGATATCGCCACCGAGGTGGGCTCGGCCTACCCGGGGTCCACGGTGCTGGCGGTCAGTCCGTTCTATGCCGGTACCTACAGTCCGGTATATGACCGGGTGACGCTGGAGGCCGGTCAGGATCTGGCGAAAACCGGCGATCCGGTGCAATCGTCGAAGAATTTCGTCGCGGAGTTGCAAACCCCGGACTTTCCGTGGATGCCGTTTACCATCCTGCTCGTCGCCGGTGTTGCGGTGGCGGCCGTATTCACCCGTATCCTGCAGGTTCGCGCCAAGCGGGCCGTTGCTGACGAGCCACCCGCGGCGGCATTCGACTAATCGCTTTTCCAATGGCGGCGAATTCGAATATCACCATTCGATAACGCTCGATTCAATTACATTCATGTAATTTGTGACTAAAGTTTCTTTAGCGCGTGATGTGACGTACGGTGCAAACAGTGCTTGCTGTTGCGGGTGTGATTCCTGTGACTCATGACACGAAAGTGATGTGCCAACACCGTCGCGTTGAGCCCTAGGAGACCTGAGTCGAATGAGACGCACCCCTGGCGCCTCCGCCTCCCGCAACTACGGGCGCGTCTGCGTGATCCCGCTGTCGCTGGGCATCCTGTTCGCCGGCGCTTTCCCGGACGGCCCGATCACCGGGCCGCGCGCCATCGCCGAGCCACTGGCCCCGGAAGGCGTGGCCGCCCTCGTGGCCGCTGTCGCCGATGCCAACCAGAAACTCCAGGATCTCGGCGCCGCCGTGCAGACCCAGCAGGAGAGCGTCAACAAGGCGCTCGTCGGTGTGCAGGATGCCCGCGACGCCGCGCTCGCGGCGCAACAGCAGGTACTGGACAGCCAGCGCGGTGTGGCCGATGCCAACGCGGCCATCGCCGACGCGCAGAAGCGGTTCGACACCTACGCCGTCGCCGCCTACGTCAACGGGCCCGCCGCGTCCTATCTCACCGCCGCCGACCCGGCCGACGCCCTGCGGACCGCCGCGGCCGGCCAGGCGATGGCCATCAGCTCCCAGCAGGTGATGGCCGATCTGCAGCGGGCCCGCACCGAGCAGGTCAACCGGGAATCCGCGGCCCGGCTGGCGAAGGCGAACGCCGACAAGGCCGCCGCCGATGCGCAGTCGAGCCAGGACGCCGCGGTGGCCAGCCTGACCGAGGCGCAGCGCGTGTTCGGCTCCCAACAGGCCGAACTGGACCGCCTCAGTGCGCAACGCAGCGCGGCCCAGGCCAAACTCGCCGCCGCCCGCCCCGCCGCCCCTGCTCCGGCGGCGCCCGCGGCCGCACCCGGGGCAACCCCGGTCGCCGCCGACTGGGACCGCACACCGGGCGCGAAGGCCCCGGGCGCGCAGTCCAGCCAGTGGGACCTCACCCTGCCCGCCATCCCGAGCGCCTTCGTCAGCGGCGACCCGATCGCGATCATCAACGCGATCCTCGGCATCATGCAGACGTCGGCCCAGCTCACCGCGAACATGGGACGCAGCTTCCTGCAGAAGCTCGGCATCCTCCCCACGCCAACCGGATTCACCAACGGTGCGATCCCGCGGGTGAACGGTCAGGCGGCCTCGGAGTTCGTCATCAAACGCGCCATGTCGCAGATCGGTGTGCCCTACTCGTGGGGTGGCGGAAACGCCGCGGGTAAGAGCAACGGCATCGATTCCGGCTCCGGCACAGTCGGTTTCGACTGCTCCGGGCTGGTGCTCTACGCCTTCGCCGGGGTGGGCATCAAGCTGCCGCACTACTCGGGATCGCAGTACGACATGGGGCGCAAGATCCCGACCTCGCAGATGCGCCGCGGCGATGTGCTGTTCTGGGGCCCCGGCGGCAGCCAGCACGTGGCCATCTATCTCGGCAACAACCAGATGATCGAGGCGCCCTACACCGGGTCGACCGTGAAGATCTCGCCGGTGCGCACCAGCGGTATGACCCCGTTTGCCGTCCGATACATCGAGTACTAAGACACCGAGTACTAAAACGTTGGGAACTCCTTGACCTCCACACGATTCAGAAGCCTCAACCGGGTGCTGGCCGCACTGGCGGTGGCCGGTGCGATGGCGCTCGGCGCGGCGTCCCCGGCGGCCGCGGCGCCGGAGTGGGATCCGACACTGCCCGCCGTCCCCAGTTCCGGTGCGCCCGGCGACCCGGTGGCCATCGCGAACGCGTCGTTCCAGGTCAGCAAGATCGCCCTGGAGACCACCCAGAGCCTGGGTTCGAAGTTCCTGCAGAGCATCGGGCTGGCGCCCACCCCGGCCGCGGGCGGCCTGCCCACCGGTGCCCGGGTGCGCGGACCCGCCGCCATCGAATACGTCATCCGCCGCGGCGGTTCCCAGATCGGGGTGCCCTACTCGTGGGGTGGCGGCACCCTGACCGGCCCCGGACCCGGCGTGGACTACGACGCCGGGAAGATGGGCTACGACTGCTCGGGCTTCACCCGGTACGCCTTCGCCGGCGTCGGCGTGCAGATCCCGAAGTACTCCGGCGACCAGTACAACACCGGCCGGCCCATCCCGCCGTCGCAGGCCAAGCGCGGTGACCTCATCTTCTGGGGCCCGGGCGGCAGTCAGCACGTGGCCATCTATCTGGGCGGCGGGAAGATGCTGGAGGCCTCGGGCAGCGCCGAGAAGGTGACCGTGAGCCCGTTGCGGACCGCCGGGATGTCACCGCATCTGGTTCGTATCATCGAGTCCTGACGCCCCGGCGCGCGGGCGGGCGACGTCGACGGATTCCGAAGTGCCTGGAATAGTTGACGGCGGACGCCCTGCCGCCCCGGTGGACGTCGGCGAATGCCAGCGAGTTTGTACGACAACGATCGTGGGAGGAAGCTAGATGACGTCACCGAGTGGGCCGCCGCAGGGCGCCGGAGGCTACGCAGGCCCGGCCCCGACGCAGGGTTACCCGCCCGGCACGCAGAGCGCTCCGTCCCCGAACGCGAATCTGCAGAACGAGGTGCACACCCTGGAGCGGGCGCTGTTCGAGGTCAAACGCATCATCGTCGGCCAGGACCAGCTGCTGGAGCGCATGTTGGTCGGTCTGCTCGCCAAGGGGCACGTCCTGCTCGAAGGTGTGCCCGGTGTCGCCAAGACGCTGGCCGTGGAGACCTTCGCCAAGGTCGTCGGCGGTACCTTCGCCCGCATCCAGTTCACCCCCGACCTGGTGCCCACCGACATCGTCGGCACCCGCATCTACCGGCAGGGCCAGGAGGAGTTCGACATCGAACTCGGCCCCGTGGTGGTCAACTTCCTGCTCGCCGACGAGATCAACCGGGCGCCGGCCAAGGTGCAGTCCGCCCTGCTCGAGGTGATGGCCGAGCGCAAGATCTCCATCGGCGGCAAGACCTTCCCGCTGCCGTCGCCGTTCCTGGTGATGGCCACCCAGAACCCCATCGAGCAGGAGGGCGTCTACCAGCTGCCCGAGGCGCAGCGGGACCGCTTCCTGTTCAAGCTCAACGTCGACTATCCCTCGCCGGAAGAAGAGCGCGAGATCATCTACCGGATGGGCGTCAAACCGCCCGAGCCCAAGCAGATCCTCAACACCGGGGACCTGCTGCGGCTGCAGGAGGTCGCCGCGAACAACTTCGTGCACCACGCCCTGGTGGATTACGTGGTGCGCATCGTCACCGCGACCCGCGAGCCGGAGAAGTTCGGGATGCCCGACGCCAAGGCGTGGATCGCCTACGGCGCGTCACCGCGTGCCTCGCTGGGCATCATCGCCGCCTCCCGCGCGCTGGCGCTGGTGCGCGGGCGTGACTACGTGGTGCCCCAGGATGTCGTCGAGGTCATTCCGGACGTGCTGCGGCACCGCCTGGTGCTGACCTACGATGCGCTGGCCGACGAGGTGTCCGCCGAGACGGTGATCACCCGGATCATGCAGACCGTGGGTCTGCCGCAGGTGAATGCGATTCCGCAGCAGGGTCATTCGGCGCCTGTCGGGGTGCCTGCCGCGGCGGCGGCCGGCGGTCGGTGACCGCCACAGGCGGGCCCGCGGTCGACCTGCCCTCGCTCAAGCGTGGTGAGATCCGCGACCCCGCCCTGACCGCGGCGCTGCGCAAACTGGAGCTGACGGTGCGCCGCAAGCTCGACGGGGTGCTGCACGGCGACCATCTCGGCCTGATCCCCGGTCCCGGGTCGGAGCCGGGGGAGTCGCGGATGTACCAACCCGGCGACGATGTCCGGCGGATGGACTGGTCGGTGACCGCGCGCACCACCCATCCGCATGTCCGGCAGATGATCGCCGACCGGGAGCTGGAGACCTGGTTGGTGGTCGACGTGTCGGCCAGCCTGGATTTCGGCACCGCAGGATGCGAGAAGCGCGATCTGGCGGTGGCCGCGGCCGCGGCCATCACCTTCCTCAACAGCGGCGGCGGCAATCGGATCGGTGCGCTGATCTCCAACGGTGACACGCTGCGCCGGGTGCCCGCGCTGTCCGGGCGGCTGCACGAACAGGAACTCCTGCGCGCCATCGCCACCACCCCCCAGGCGCCGCCCGGGGTGCGCGGGGACCTGGCCGCCACCATCGACGCGTTGCGGCGGCCCGAGCGCCGTCGGGGCATGGCCGTCATCATCAGCGACTTCCTCGGTCCGATCGATTGGATGCGGCCGCTGCGTGCCATCGCCGGGCGGCACGAGGTGCTCGGTATCGAGATCATCGATCCGCGCGATGTCGAACTGCCCGATATCGGCGATGTGATCCTGCAGGACACCGAGACCGGGGTCACCCGCGAGTTCACCATCGACGAGAAGTTGCGTGACGATTTCGCCCGCGCC
The DNA here is from genome assembly GCF_001644575.1 of Mycobacterium adipatum. Taxonomy (NCBI): domain Bacteria; kingdom Bacillati; phylum Actinomycetota; class Actinomycetes; order Mycobacteriales; family Mycobacteriaceae; genus Mycobacterium; species Mycobacterium adipatum. The sequence goes on along the minus strand of NZ_CP015596.1, from coordinate 3,674,102 downwards.
TCCGCGGCGCACCGCGCCGAGGTGGCCCGCACCCTGCGACGTTGCGGCGCGCCACTGCTGACCCTGCGCACCGACCGGGACTGGATCGCCGATGTGGTCCGCTTCGTGGCGAACCGCCGCCGCGGTGCCCTGGCCGGCGGCCGATGACACGTCCCCGGATGACTACGACACTGAAATGACACGCTGCAGATGACTTTGCCGTTGCTCGGACCGATGAGCCTGTCGGGCTTCGAACACAAGTGGTTCTTCCTGTTCCTGCTGGCGGTGGCGGGGCTGGTCGCCCTCTACATCGTGGTTCAGCGGGCCCGGCAGAAGCGGATCCTGCGTTTCGCCAACATGGAACTGCTGGAGACGGTCGCCCCCCAACAGCCCACCCGGTGGCGGCACCTGCCGGCGATCCTGTTGGTCTCCGCACTGGTGCTGTTGACGGTGGCGATGGCCGGCCCCACCCACGATGTGCGGATCCCGCGCAACCGGGCCGTGGTGATGCTCGTCATCGACGTCTCGCAGTCCATGCGGGCCACCGATGTCGCGCCCAGCCGGCTGGTCGCCGCCCAAGAGGCCGCCAAACAGTTCGCCGATCAGCTCACCCCGGGTATCAACCTCGGACTGATCGCCTACGCCGGCACCGCCACCGTGCTGGTCTCACCGACCACCAACCGCGAGGCCACCAAGAACGGCATCGACAAGCTGCAGTTGGCCGATCGCACCGCCACCGGTGAGGGCATCTTCACCGCGCTGCAGGCGATCGCCACCGTCGGCGCGGTGATCGGCGGCGGTGACGAACCGCCGCCGGCGCGGATCGTGCTGATGTCCGACGGTAAGGAAACCGTGCCGTCAAACCCGGACAACCCGAAGGGCGCCTACACCGCCGCGCGCACCGCCAAGGATCAGGGCGTGCCGATCTCGACGGTGTCCTTCGGCACCCCGTACGGCTACGTGGAGATCAACGATCAGCGCCAGCCGGTGCCCGTCGACGACGAGATGCTCAAGAAGATCGCCGATCTGTCCGGCGGCGAGGCCTTCACCGCGTCCAGCCTGGAGCAACTCAAGGAGGTCTTCAGCTCGCTGCAGCAGCAGATCGGCTACGAGACCATCAAGGGTGACGCCAGCGTCGGCTGGTTGCGGCTCGGCGCGCTGGTGCTGGCCCTGGCCGCGCTGGCGGCGCTGCTGATCAACCGTCGTCTGCCGGGCTAGTACCGCGCCGTCCCGGCCTGCAACGGTGGGTACTCGCCGGTGCCCGTCCCGTCGATCGTGGTGCCGGCGAACTGCAGCGACATCCGCAGCGTGTCCTCGATTGCCGGGTGGTGGGTCATCGCGAACCGGGACACCTCGTCGAGCCGGCGCAGCTGGTCGGCGCTCAGCTGGACGTCCAGGCCAGCCAGGTTGCTCTCCAGGTGGGCGCGCCGCCGGGCGCCCACGATCGGCACCACCGTGCCCGGCCGCGACCGCAGCCAGGCCAGCGCGACCGCCGCGGCCGTGCTGCCGAGTTCCTCGGCGACCGCGGTAACGGTATCGATGACGTCGTATTCGGCCTCGCTCGGAGCTCCGACGTAGGCGGCCCGCGCGGAGTCGCCGACGGCCCCGCCGCGCCGGTACTTGCCGGACAGGAAGCCGTTGCGCAGTGGACTCCAGGTCACCAGGGCGAGGTCCTGGTCGATCGCCAGCGGCACCTGCTCACCCTCGACATCGCGAGCCAGCAGCGAGTATTCGAGTTGCAGGGCGATCAGCGGCGTCCAGGAGCGCAGCATCGCCATGGTCTGGGCCTGCGCGGTGACCCAGGCCGGGATGTTGGAGAAGCCGATATAGCGGATCTTGCCGGCCCGGACCAGGTCGTCGAGGGTGCGCATGGTCTCCTCGATCGGTGTGTGCCGATCCCAGTTGTGCAGCCAGTACAGGTCGATGTGGTCGGTGCGCAGCCGGCGCAGACTCTGCTCCAGCTGGGTGAGGATTGATCGCCGACCGGCGCCGCCGCCGTTGGGATCGCCGGGCACCATATTGGTGAAGAACTTGGTGGCCAGGACCACACGATCCCGCCTCTGCGGCCGGGCATGGAAGTAGTCCCCGAGGATCGTCTCGGAATGCCCGTTGGTGTAGAAGTTGGCGGTGTCGACGAAATTCCCGCCGCGGTCGAGGTAGTCGTCCAGGATGGCTTCGGATTCGGCGACGCTGCAGCCGGCGCCGCCGGCGTCCTCACCGAAAGTCATGGCGCCCAGTGAGAATGGGCTCACTCGCAAGCCGGATCGGCCCAGGGTGAGATAGCTGTCGAGGGTCATGGTGTTGCTCCTTCATGGCGGTGTGACTGACCCCTTCAGACAACTCGATGCGCGGCCCGGCCGGTAGATCGATCCGCTTGATCTATTGCCTGATACTGCTCATTCTGAAACTATCGGTAGGTGACGCAAACCCCGCTGGCCGAGCTCGCCCACCGCATCGCGGCGCATGCCCGGCCGGAGATGACGACGGCCATCGACGGACTGCTGGTCGCCAGCGTCGCGGACACGTCGCCGGAGTACTCGTTGACCGACCCGCTGTTGGTGGTGATGGCGCAGGGCGGCAAACGCCTGCTGCTGGGCGATCGGGTGTTCGAATACCGGGCCGGGGAGGTGTTGGTGGTCACGGCCCAGCTGCCGGTCAGCGGGCACTTCATCGACTGCGACGCCCGCTCGCCTGCGCTGGCCGCCGGGTTGGTGTTGCGCCCACCGGCGATCGCGGAGCTGCTGTTGCGCGGTGGTCCGGCGCCGCGCCGCGGCGATGTGCGGACCGCGATGGCGACCGGCCCCGCCGATCCGGACCTGCTCGACGCGCTGCTGCGGATGGTGCGGCTGCTGGACAGCCCCGCCCACGCCGCGGTGTTGGCACCCTTGATCGAACAGGAGATCCTGTGGCGGCTGCTGCGCGGTCCGCACGCCGAGCTGGTGGCCCAGATCGGTTCGGCGGGAAGCTCTGTGACGCATATCAATCGGACCATCCGGTGGATCAGGGAGAACTACGCCGAGCCGCTGCGCATCGGTGACCTGGCGGCCATGGCCGGGATGAGCAGCTCGGCGTATCACCGGCACTTCCGCAGCATCACCGAGTTGAGCCCGCTGCAGTTCCAGAAACGCATCCGGCTGCAGGAGGCCCGTGCGCTGCTCGTCGCCGAGGCCGGTGACATCGCCGGAGTCGGCCACCTCGTCGGGTACGACAGCCCCACCCAGTTCAGCCGGGAGTACCGCCGCATGTTCGGCGCGCCACCCGGACGTGATGTGGCCCGGCTGACCGCGGACCGCGCGGTGGGCGCCGTCCATCTCCCGTGAGCTCGCCCGCACATGTCGGCGATGCGATTTCGGGACCGTGCCGGTCAGACGATAAGTTGGCGGTCATGAGTGATACCGCCGCCACGGAGAGTGCCGCCGCGGCACCCGTGGGCCGCCCGCCCTTCGTGTCCCGTTCGGTGCTGGTCACCGGTGGAAACCGGGGGATCGGCCTGGCCATCGCGCAGCGCCTGGCCGCCGACGGTCACAAGGTCGCGGTGACCCACCGCGGCTCCGGCGCCCCCGAGGGACTGTTCGGCGTGCAGTGTGACGTCACCGACAACGACGCCGTGGACCGGGCCTTCAAAGAGGTCGAGGAACACCAGGGCCCGGTCGAGGTGCTGGTGTCCAACGCCGGCATCTCCAAGGACGCGTTCCTGATGCGGATGACCGAGGAACGGTTCGAAGAGGTCATCAACGCCAACCTCACCGGTGCCTTCCGGGTGGCTCAGCGCGCCTCGCGCAGCATGCAGCGCAAGCGTTTCGGCCGCATCATCTTCATCGGCTCGGTCTCGGGTATGTGGGGCATCGGGAACCAGGCCAACTACGCGGCCGCCAAGGCCGGTCTGATCGGGATGGCACGGTCGATCTCGCGTGAGCTGTCCAAGGCCGGCGTCACCGCCAACGTCGTCGCCCCCGGCTATATCGACACCGAGATGACCCGCGCACTCGACGAGCGCATCCAGGAGGGTGCGCTGGAGTTCATCCCCGCCAAGCGGGTCGGCACCGCCGCCGAAGTGGCCGGGGCGGTCAGCTTCCTGGCTTCCGAAGATGCAAGCTACATCGCCGGCGCGGTCATCCCCGTCGACGGCGGCATGGGCATGGGCCACTAGAAGAGATAGGGACTTTCATATGACCGGCTTTCTCGAAGGTAAGCGCATCCTGGTCACCGGGATCATCACCGACAGCTCGATCGCGTTCCACATCGCCAAGCAGGCCCAGGAGGCCGGCGCAGAGCTGGTGCTGACCGGGTTCGACCGGCTCAAGCTCATCCAGCGCATCGCCGACCGGCTGCCCAATCCGGCTCCGCTGCTGGAGCTGGACGTGCAGAACTCCGAGCATCTGGACTCGCTGGCCGGGCGCATCACCGAGGTGATCGGCGAGGGCAACAAGCTCGACGGCGTGGTGCACTCCATCGGTTTCATGCCGCAGACCGGGATGGGGGTGAACCCGTTCTTCGACGCGCCCTACGAGGACGTCGCCAAGGGCATCCACATCTCGGCGTACTCCTACGCCGCACTGGCCAAGGCCACCCTGCCGGTGCTCAACCGTGGCGGCAGCATCGTGGGCATGGACTTCGACCCCACCCGGGCGATGCCCGCCTACAACTGGATGACGGTGGCCAAGAGCGCACTGGAGTCGGTGAACCGCTTCGTCGCCCGCGAGGCCGGCCCGTTCGGTGTGCGCTCCAATCTGGTTGCCGCCGGTCCGATCCGGACCCTGGCCATGAGCGCCATCGTCGGTGGGGCGCTGGGCGCCGAGGCCGGTGACCAGATGCGGCTGCTGGAGGAGGGCTGGGATCAGCGCGCCCCGGTCGGCTGGAACATGAAGGACCCGACCCCGGTCGCCAAGACGGTCTGCGCCGTGCTGTCGGACTGGCTGCCCGCCACCACCGGCACCGTCATCTACGCCGACGGCGGCGCCAGCACCCAGCTGTTGTAGAAACGGGAATCCCGTGCACTTCGACGCCCTGCTGCTGTTGTCGTTCGGCGGGCCCGAAGGCCCCGAGCAGGTGATGCCGTTCCTGGAGAACGTCACCCGGGGCCGCGGGATCCCGCCCGAGCGACTCGTTGCGGTGGCCGAGCACTATCAGCACTTCGGTGGTGTCTCACCCATCAACGGGATCAACCGCGCACTGATACGGCAGATCGAGACGGTACTGGCCGATCAGGGGCGCGACCTGCCGGTGTACTTCGGCAATCGCAACTGGGAGCCCTACGTCGAGGACACCGTTGCGGCCATGCGCGACAACGGCGTTCGGCGCGCTGCGGTGTTCGCCACCTCGGCGTGGGGCGGATACTCCGGATGCGCGCAGTATCAGGAGGACATCACCCGGGCGCGTCAGGCGGTCGGGGAGTCCGCGCCCGAGCTGGTGAAACTGCGCCAGTATTTCGACCACCCGCTGTTCGTCGAGATGTTCGCCGACGCCGTCAACGATGCCGCCGCGACACTTCCGCAGGACCTGCGCGCCGGGGCCCGGCTGGTGTTCACCGCGCACTCGATACCGCTGCGCGCCGCATCGCGGTGCGGCACCGACCTCTACCAACGTCAGGTCGGTCATGCCGCACGCCTGGTCGCCGCGGCGGCCGGCTACCCGGATTTCGACCTGGTCTGGCAGTCCCGGTCCGGGCCGCCGCAGGTGCCCTGGCTGGAACCCGATGTCGGCGATCACCTCGATGCCCTCATCGGGCAGGGCGTCCGTGCCGTCATCGCCTGCCCGATCGGCTTCGTCGCCGACCACATCGAGGTGGTGTGGGATCTCGACAACGAACTCGCCGAACAGGCCGAGGCGGCCGGGGTCGCGTTGGCCCGAGCCAGCACCCCGAACGCGCAGCGCCGCTTCGCCGAACTCGTCATCGGACTTGTCGACGAGCTGCGCCTCGGTGACGCACCTGCCAGAGTTCCCGGCGCGCAACCGGTTCCGAATCAGGGGTGCAGTGTCAACGGCGCGTTCTGCACCCCGGCCTGCGAACCGCTCAGCGCTGCCAGGCCGAGTACATGATGGCGCTGACCGCGGCGAGCCTGGCGGTGCGCACCACCGAGGCCAGCGGCCGCAGGGTGTCCGAGGCGATGCGGATCTCCGAGCTGGTCTGAAGCCCGATCGGCATCAGACCGGAGCTCGCGGTGATGATCGCGTCCACGTGCGCGGCGTTCTCCAGCACCCGCAGCGCCCGTTCCGGCGCGTGATCGGGCAGCCGGTGCAGGCGCGTCGCCTCCAATAGTTGTTCGACCATCCCGCGCGGGTCGTCGATGTCGGCGGCGCCGATGCCGGCACTCAACGCGCCGAGCGCGTCGGCGGCCGAGCGCACGGCGGAGCGCAGGGTGTACTCGGCGTCGCCGAGATCGCTGTGTTCGACGACCGCTGCGCTCCCGGTCGAATACACCGTCCACGCCAGCGAGACCGGATCCGGCTCGAAATCCGGGTCGTCGACGTCCTCGTAGTTGTATTCGGGCACCATGCCGACCGAGCGGCGGGCGTCCTGGCCGACGATGATCGCCTCGCCCATGGCGATCGCGTCCCGCTGGAACTGGGTGTCCGGCGGCAGGCCGCGCACATCGCCTGGGACCGGCAGCACCAGCGTCAGCGGCGGGCCGTCCAGCGGCGCGCCGGCGGCGGTGCGCATGGTCTGCAACAACGACATGGTTCCGCTGTGAAACAGGTCCGGCCACGGCAGCCCGGTGGAACCGGCCGCCACCGAATCGTAGGCGGTCACGGAATGCTTTGGCGCCCACTGGGATAGCGCGTCGAGCACATCATCGGGCGCGGCAACTCCCGCAAGCCAGGCGTTGACCCAGATCGTCAGCGAAGCGCTCGGACACCACATAGTTTCCGCAGTGTAGTTGTCGGTCGCGGGTACGGCCTGATTCGCTACGCTGACACCCATGCCCGCATGGATATGGCTGGTCGCAGCGCTGGGACTGGCCGGCGCCGAGGCGCTGACCGGTGACCTCTTCCTGCTGATGCTCAGCGGTGGTGCGCTGGCGGCCGCCGGTGCGGCGGTGGTGTTCGACTGGCCGATCTGGGCCGACGGTGCGGTGTTCCTCGTCGTCTCGCTGCTGTTGCTGGTCGGGGTGCGCCCCGCTTTGCGGCGCCGGATGGAGGCGGGTCAGGGCCTGCCGGAGCCGGCGAAGGCGCTGGAAGGCAAGGGCGCGCTGGTGCTCTCCCGGGTGGCCCAGCACGAGGGTCAGGTCAAACTCGACGGTGAAGTGTGGACGGCACGGCCCCTCAACGACCACGATGTATTCGAACCGGGTGACCAGGTCACCGTCATGCACATCGACGGGGCCACCGCGGTCGTCTACCGAGCGCTCTGAGCAGTAACAGCCGAACAGGAATGTGGGAGGAATCGTCATGGATGGTGCCGTCGTAGGCCTCGTGCTGTTCGTGGTCCTGGTGATCTTCGCCGTCGTGGTGGTGGCCAAATCGGTGGCGCTCATCCCGCAGGCCGAGGCCGCGGTGATCGAACGGCTGGGTCGCTACAGCCGGACGGTGAGTGGCCAGTTGACACTGCTGGTCCCGTTCATCGACCGGATCCGCGCGCGGGTCGATCTGCGCGAGCGGGTGGTGTCCTTCCCGCCCCAGCCGGTGATCACCGAGGACAACCTGACGCTGAACATCGACACCGTCGTCTACTTCCAGGTCACCAACCCGCAGGCGGCGGTGTACCAGATCAGCAACTACATCGTCGGTGTCGAGCAGTTGACCACCACGACGCTGCGCAACGTGGTCGGCGGTATGACCCTTGAGCAGACCCTGACATCGCGCGATTCGATCAACGCCCAGTTGCGCGGGGTGCTCGACGAGGCGACCGGCCGGTGGGGGTTGCGCGTCGCCCGCGTCGAGTTGCGCAGCATCGACCCGCCGCCGTCGATCCAGGAATCGATGGAGAAGCAGATGAAGGCCGACCGCGACAAGCGCGCCATGATCCTCACCGCCGAGGGCGTCCGGGAGTCATCGATCAAACAGGCCGAGGGGCAGAAGCAGTCCCAGATCCTCGCCGCCGAGGGTGCCAAGCAGGCGGCGATCCTGGCGGCCGAGGCCGACCGGCAGTCCCGCATGCTGCGTGCTCAGGGTGAGCGGGCCGCCCAGTACCTCAAGGCCCAGGGTGAGGCGAAGGCCATCGAGAAGACCTTCGCCGCCATCAAGGCCGGCCGCCCGACCCCGGAGATGCTGGCCTACCAGTACCTGCAGACCCTGCCGGAGATGGCTAAGGGCGAGGCCAACAAGGTGTGGCTGGTTCCCAGCGACTTCGGGTCCGCGCTGGAGGGGTTCACCAAGATGCTGGGCGCCCCGGGTTCCGACGGCGTCTTCCGCTACACCCCGTCGCCGGTGGAAGGGGACCTGCCCAAGCCGGAGGACGACTCCGACGAGGTCGCCGAGTGGTTCAACACCGAAACCGACCCGGAGATCGCGCGGGCGGTGGCGCGAGCCGAGGCCGAGGCCCGCAAGTCGGTCCCGCCGCTGGGAGCCGAGTCCGCGGCGCCGCTGGACGCACCGACCCAGTCCCCGGCGCTGGGGGGTGCTCCGGTGCCGCCGCCGGGCGGCACCCATCGCGCCCCGTAACGCCGGCTGCCCCGACGGCGATAAACCACGCGATTGCGCGGTCGCAGGCTGAGATTTTCCTGAATGATTGACGCGGTCGAACATTTTTCCTGTGGGGCGGACCAGGTCCCGTGGTCTAATGGCATATTGGTGATTTGCTGGCCGTGCACTGGCTTTTTTGCCGGTGCGAGGACGAAATGGCGACGTGATGACGGGGACGCTATGAGCAGGGTGGGCGTGCGCACCGCGCTGGGTGCCGGCGCGTTGTCGACCATGCTGGCCATCGGTGCACCGATGGCCGTTTCGGTGGCCGACCCCGATACCGATTCCGGCAGCAGCCAATCCGGCACGTCGCAGGGCCCGAGTTCGGGCACCGACACCCCGAAACCCGGCAGCGGTGCCGGCATCGACACCCGTCCGACGTTACGCAAGTCGCTCACCGGCGTGCGCTCGGTGATCCGTCCGTGGACGGCGCAGCGACCCGAACCCGGCTTCGGTAGCCGCCCGCGCACCACCGCCCCGGACCCGTCGTCGGGCACCGAATCCGAGCTCGAGCTCAGTGCGCCCGCCACCGCGCCGGCCGGGCCGCCGCCTGCCAGGACGGTGTCGGTCAAGGCTCCGCTGACCTACGACAAGCTGCCCGAGGTGGTGAACACGGTGGGCGACACCGTGGCCTCGGTGCTCGGTTCGACCCAGCAGACGGTGTCCGCTGTTCCCGCCCTGCTGGTCGGCCTGCCCGGCTCGACCACCCCGGTCACCGATGTCATTACCACGATCGAGTTCATGCTCACCACGGTGGGCACCTCGGTGGGTACCGTCGCCGCGCTGCCCGGTGAGCTCGGCGCCCTGATGGACGTCACGGCCCCGCCGCCGGCGGTCACCGGCGTCGCACCACAGGCCCGGCCGACCACGGCGCTGGCCGCGCCGGTGGACCTGCCCGGGCTGCTCCTCCCGTCCGCTGAGGCCCTCACGCTCGGTGCGCCGGCCCCCGTCCCGGCTGCCCCGGTGCCGGCCCCGGCCACCCCCGTCAGTGTGGAGTGGGCGGCTCCGGCCGCCACCGCGTCGCTGGGTGTCAGCGGTCTGACCGCCTCGGGTGCGCCGCAGTCCTTCCTCGACCGCGCGGTCAGCACGCTGCTGGTGCCGATCTCGATCGCGGCGCTGGCGGCGGTGGCGTTGCCGGGTGTGGGCGGACTGCTGGTCATCTGCGCCCTCGGGATCAGGATCGGCTACCGCCAGGCCAAGGCCGGCTGGGCCATCCGCGTCGCGGGCATCGCCCGGTTCGCCGGTTCCGGCCCGATGGGTGTGGTCCGCTCGGGGTCGATGATCACGCTGCACACCAGACGTCCCAGCGCGGACCGCGCGCCCGGTCGGCTTGCGCTGGTGGACCGCTCGCTCGAGAAAGCCGCCTGAGCGGCTACGTGCTGACGGTGGGTTCCCCGCCCGCCGGTCGGGCGTGCGCGCGGCGGTGCGCGCGGAGCTCGTAGACCAGCCCGACCAGACCGACGCCCGCGGTGCACGCGGACACCAGGAACAGCAGCGGACTGATATTGCCGGTGAGCGCGTCGCCCAGGATGACCACCGCCGCCGTTCCCGGGAACACGCCGACCAACGTGGCCACCGTGTAGGGCAGCAGTCGCACCGCCGAGGCGCCCGCCGCGTAGTTGAGGACCGCGAACGGCACGGCCGGAATCATCCGCATCGACAGCACCGTCACCCATCCCCGTTCGCGGAGCCGGGCATCCAGCGACTCGACCCTGGGGTGCAGGGTGAGCCGGCTGAGTTGCCAGCCGGCGGCGCGCACCAGCAGCACGGCCAGCACCGCGCTCAGGGTGCTGGCGGCCACCGCGATGCTGACCCCGACCAGGGGGCCGAACAGCAGACCCGCCGCGAGGGTGAACGCGGTCCGGGGGAACGGGAACACCGTCATCACGACGTGGGCGGTGAAGAACACCAGCGGGAACCAGGCGCCGGCCGCCGTGGCCCAGTCACGCAGCTGGATCGCGCTCGGCAACGGCACCAGAATCGCCACTGCGACGAGGATCACAATTGTGGCCGCGATACCCACCGCGCGGCGGCGGGGCAGTTGGGTGGCCGTCGACGTCACCGCGGTCCAGACCGTGCGCAACGTGGTGACGACGGGTTTCACGTCTGCCCACCCTACGTGGCGCGGCGCGGTGTCGCCGACAACGCTACTGCTCAGTAGCTTTTGCCCGCCGTACGCTGCCGTGATACCGATCATTTAGCCTCAGGTGCAACAGGCCAATCACCGCTGGCTAATCTCACTTAGTCAGACAACGCTTTTTAACCCAGGAGCCGCCAGTGTCCTCGAGCGTCATTGAATCGGATCGCGAGCGCTGGCGCTCCGGCGTGGCCGGCGTGCTGGCCAAGAGCTTGCGGCGCGATGCCGCGGATCTGCCGGCCGAACCCGAACGGCTGCTCGACTCGCCGACGTACGAGGGATTCCCGGTACGCCCGCTCTACACCGCTCTCGACGAACGGCCCGAGTCGCCGTTACCCGGGCAGTGGCCCTACACCCGCGGCGCCGATGCCCGCCGGGACGTGCTGAGCGGGTGGAAGGTCGCCGAGCAGTTCCCGCTGGCGGCCTCCAGCGGTACCTCGGAGACCAACGGCGCGCTGCTGCTGGCACTGACCGAGGGCACCAGCGCGCTGGTGCTGCGGGTCGGATCGGCCGCCGCCGAGCTGGACCGGATGCTCGACGGCGTGTACCTGGACCTGGTGCCGGTGCTGCTGGACGCGGGTGATCAGTACGTCGCCGCCGCCGACGCGGTCCTGGCCCTGGTCGCCGATCTCGACGACGAGCAGCGTGGCCGGCTGTCGCTGGATCTGGGTGCCGACCCGTTCACCGCGCCGCTGAGCGGGCGGCCGACGGTCGGCACCGATGAGGTCATCGCCATCGCGCGGCGCACCGCCGGCCAGACCGGGGTGCGGGCCATCACCGTCGACGGTCCGGCGCTGCACAACCTGGGCGCCAGTGCGTCCTGGGAGCTGGCCGGGGCCGTCGCCGCCGGAGTGAGTTACCTGCGGCTGCTGACCGAGGCCGGACTGTCGGTCTCCGATGCGCTGCGCCACATCAGCTTCCGGTTCGCCGCTGATGACGACCAGTTCATGACGATCGCCAAACTGCGCGCCGCGCGCCGGCTGTGGGCCAGGGTGGCCGAGGTCGCCGGTGACGGCGCCGCCGGCGCCGCCGTCGTGCATGCGGTCTCGTCGGCACCGATGATGAGCCGGCGTGACCCCTGGGTGAACATGCTGCGCACCACTCTGGCCGCGTTCGCCGCCGGCGTCGGCGGCGCCGACACCGTCCTGGTGGCACCCTTCGACGCCGCGATCCCCGGTGGCTTGCCCGGCACCGCAACCACTTTCACCCGCCGCATGGCGCGTAACACGCAGCTGCTGCTGCTCGAGGAGTCCCATCTGGGCCGGGTGCTCGACCCGTCGGCCGGGTCCTGGTTCGTCGAGGATCTGACGGCGCAGCTGGCGGACCAGGCGTGGGCGCATTTCCAGGACCTGGAGTCCCGCGGCGGCTTCGTGGCGGCCCGCGAACATCTCAGCGAGCAGATCGCGGCGGTCCGCGAGGCGCGCGCCGATGACATCGCGCATCGCCGGACCGCGCTGACCGGGGTGAACGAGTTCCCGAACCTGGCGGAGAAGCCGCTCGCCGGGGCCGCCGAGGAGCCGGGGGTGTATCGCTACGGCGCCGGCTTCGAGGCGCTGCGCGACCGCTCCGATGCCTACCTGGCCGAGCACGGGACGCGGCCCGCGGTGGTGCTGCTGCCGCTGGGGCCGCTCGCCGAACACAACATCCGAACCACGTTCGCCGCCAACCTGCTTGCCTCCGGCGGCATCGAGACCGTCAATCCGGGCACGGTCGATGCGGCCGCGGTCGCGGCGGCCGTCGAGGGGCACCGCGCCGTGGTGATCTGCGGTACCGACGCGCGGTACGGCACCGAGGCCGAAGCCGTCGTCGCCGCCGCGCGCGATGCCGGCGTGCCGCACATCTATCTCGCCGGGCCCGAGAAGGCCGTCGGTGCCGCGGTGGCGCGACCCGACGAATACCTGACCGCGAAGATCAACGCCGTCGAGGCGCTGGCGACCCTGCTGACCCGTTTGGGGGCCTGATCATGACCGCATCCGATATCACCGAGACGTCCGCCGCGATCGGCAGTTTCGCAGAGGTTCCGCTGCACGGCCCGCACGACGGCCCGGCACCCACCCCGCAGGCGGTGACCGAACAGGTCGCCGCCGCCGCCACCGCACACGGGTACACCCCCGAACAGCTGGTGTGGTCGACGCCGGAAGGGATCGACGTCAAACCGGTGTTCATCGAGGCCGACCGCGATGACGCGGCCGCCGCCGGCTACCCGGTGGACAGCTTCCCGGGCGACGCGCCGTTCATCCGCGGGCCCTACCCGACGATGTATGTGAACCAGCCGTGGACCATCCGGCAGTACGCCGGCTTCTCCACCGCGGCCGAGTCCAATGCGTTCTATCGGCGCAACCTGGCCGCCGGCCAGAAGGGTCTGTCGGTGGCCTTCGACCTGGCAACCCACCGCGGCTACGACTCCGACCACCCGCGGGTGGCCGGGGATGTCGGGATGGCCGGGGTGGCCATCGATTCGATCCTGGACATGCGCCAGCTGTTCGACGGGATCGACCTGGGCAGCGTGTCAGTATCGATGACGATGAACGGTGCGGTGCTGCCGATCCTGGCGCTCTACGTCGCGGCGGCCGAGGAGCAGGGGGTGGCACCGGAGAAGCTGGCCGGCACCATCCAGAACGACATCCTCAAAGAGTTCATGGTCCGCAACACCTACATTTATCCGCCCAAGCCCTCGATGCGGATCATCTCCGACATCTTCGCCTACACCAGCGCGAAAATGCCGAAGTACAACAGCATCTCGATTTCGGGGTACCACATCCAGGAGGCGGGTGCGACCGCCGATCTGGAGCTGGCCTACACGCTGGCCGACGGGGTCGAGTACATCAAGGCCGGCCTCGACGCCGGGCTGGACATCGACAAGTTCGCGCCCCGGCTGTCCTTCTTCTGGGGCATCGGGATGAACTTCTTCATGGAGGTCGCCAAGCTGCGCGCGGGACGACTGCTGTGGAGCGAGCTGGTGGCACAGTTCGATCCGAAGAGCTCCAAATCGTTGTCCCTGCGCACCCATTCGCAGACCTCGGGCTGGTCGCTGACCGCGCAGGACCCGTTCAACAACGTCGCGCGCACCTGCATCGAGGCGATGGCCGCCACCCAGGGGCACACCCAGTCGCTGCACACCAACGCCCTCGACGAGGCGTTGGCGTTGCCGACGGATTTCTCCGCCCGCATCGCGCGGAACACCCAGCTGCTGCTGCAGCAGGAGTCCGGCACCACCCGGCCGATCGACCCGTGGGGCGGCTCGTACTACGTGGAGTGGCTGACCCATCAGTTGGCCGAGAAGGCGCGCGCGCACATCAAGGAGGTCTCCGAGTACGGCGGGATGGCCCAGGCCATCGGGGAGGGCATCCCGAAGCTGCGCATCGAAGAGGCCGCTGCCCGGACGCAGGCGCGCATCGATTCCGGTGCCCAGCCGCTGATCGGCGTCAACAAATATCAGGTGGCCGAGGACCAGGAGATCGAGGTCCTCAAGGTCGAGAACAGTCGGGTCCGTGCCGAGCAGCTGGCCAAGCTGGAACGTCTGCGCGCCGAGCGCGACGAGGCGGCCACCCAGGCGGCTTTGGCCGAATTGACCCGTGCCGCACAGGCTTCCGGACCCGCCGGCGAGGACGGGCTGGGTAACAATCTGCTGGCGCTGGCCATCGACGCTGCCCGCCACATGGCCACCCTCGGCGAGATCTCCGATGCTCTGGAGAAGGTCTACGGCCGGCACCAGGCCGAGATCCGCACCATCGCCGGGGTGTACCGCGACGAGGTCGGAAAGGCTGGGAACGTGACCACCGCAACGGAGCTGGTCGAGAAGTTCGCCGAGGCCGACGGCCGTCGGCCACGGATCCTGGTCGCCAAGATGGGCCAGGACGGGCACGACCGCGGCCAGAAGGTCATCGCGACGGCATTCGCCGACATCGGCTTCGACGTGGACGTCGGCTCGCTGTTCTCCACCCCGGACGAGGTGGCCCGCCAGGCCGCCGACAACGACGTACATGTCGTGGGTGTCTCCAGCCTGGCCGCCGGGCACCTGACCCTGGTGCCCGCGCTGCGCGATGCGCTCGCCGAGGTGGGTCGCCCCGACATCATGGTCGTCGTCGGTGGGGTCATCCCGCCGGGTGACTTCGACGAGCTCTACGCCGCCGGGGCGACGGCGATCTTCCCGCCGGGCACCGTGATCGCCGATGCCGCCATCGGCCTGCTGCACAAGCTCGCCGAACGACTCGGATACACCCTGAGCTAGATGAGCCCCACGGTCGCCGAGTTGGCGACGGCAGTCCGCGGCGGTGACCGCTCGGGTCTGGCGCGCGCCATCACCCTCATCGAGTCGACGCGCCCCGATCACCGGCAGAAGGCCCAGGAACTGCTGCTGGAGCTCATGCCGGACGCGGGCGGTGCCATCCATGTGGGCATCACCGGCGTGCCCGGTGTCGGCAAGTCGACCACCATCGAGGCGCTCGGTATGCACCTGATCGAGGCGGGGCACCGGGTCGCCGTCCTGGCCGTCGACCCGTCCTCGACCCGCACCGGCGGGTCGATCCTCGGGGACAAGACCCGGATGGCGAAGCTGGCCGTGCACCCGGATGCCTATATCCGGCCGTCGCCGACCTCGGGCACCCTCGGCGGGGTGGCCCGTGCCACCCGCGAGACGATCGTGCTGCTGGAGGCGGCCGGCTTCGATGTCATCCTCGTCGAGACGGTGGGGGTGGGGCAGTCCGAGGTGACCGTCTCCGACATGGTGGACACGTTCGTCTTCCTGACCCTGGCCCGCACCGGCGATCAGTTGCAGGGCATCAAGAAGGGTGTGCTCGAACTCGCCGATGTGGTGGTGGTCAACAAGGCCGACGGCGAGCACGCCGTCGAGGCGCACGCCGCCGCGCGCGAACTGACCGGTGCGCTGCGTCTCATTTATCCGCGCGAAACACTTTGGCGGCCACCGGTTCTCACCATGAGCGCGCTGACCGGAGACGGTTTGGCGCAGCTGTGGGAGACCGTCGAGAAGCATCGTAAGGTGTTGACCGATGCCGGTGAGTTCGACGGGCGCCGCCGCAGGCAGCAGGTGAACTGGATGTGGGCGATGGTCCGCGACACCGTGCTGGACCGGGTGCTCGGCAATCCCGAGGTCAAACAGATCCGTACCGAGCTGGAACGGCAGGTCCGCGCCGGGGAACTGACGCCGGCACTGGCGGCCCAGCGGATCCTCGAGGCCGCCGACCGATGAGCTGAGCCTGGTTACCGTTTCGGGAACCGCCCAGGTCTTACGGATAGGTAACGCCCCTCGCTAGTTAGCCAAACCGCGAGGTAAATTGGATTGACTGTGACCTACGCAATAGATGGTGAGCGCAGCGCGGCGCCCACCGTGATCGGCAATAGCGCGGACATCTCCGATGCAGCCCCGTTGCCGCTCGGAGTCCAGGGCGCGGCAGACCCCAGCTTCGCGTGCGCGGTGGCGGCGTTCGCCAGGCTGTTCGGGCACCGGCGGTTGGGTGGCGGCGCCCTGTCGGTGTACCTGGACGGGGTGCCGGTCGTCGACGTCTGGACCGGATGGGCCGACCGGGCCGGTCGGCAGCGCTGGAACGCCGACACCGGGGCGATGGTGTTCTCCGCGACCAAGGGTATGGCCTCGACCGTCATCCATCGGCTGGTCGACCGTGGGCTCATCGACTACGACGCACCGATGGCCGAGTACTGGCCGGAGTTCGGCGCCAACGGTAAGGCCGGGATCACGGTTCGCGACGTGCTGCGCCATCGGGCCGGGCTGTCCCAACTCAACGGTGTCAGCCGCACGGATCTGCTCGACCACGTCAAGATGGAGGAACGCATCGCCGCGGCACCCGCCGGGCTGCTGCGCGGACGCCCCGCCTATCACGCGGTGACCTACGGCTGGCTGGTCTCCGGGCTGGCCCGCTCGGTCACCGGACTCGGGATGCGCGAGCTGTTCCGCAGGGAGCTGGCGGCGCCGCTGGGCGTCGACGGCGTGCACCTGGGCCGACCGCCGGCGGCCACCCCCACCCAGCCGGCGCAGATCATCGGGCCGCAGCGCCACCTGCAGAACCCGCTCTTCAACGCGGTGGCCCCGCACCTGGCCGCGCTGCCGCTGTCCGGCGGGCTCGGGGCGCTGTACTTCCCCGGGATGAAATCGATGGTGCAGGGGGACACGCCCCTGCTGGACAGCGAGATGGCGTCGGCCAACGGGGTGGCCACCGCGCGTGCGCTGGCCCGGATGTACGGCGCGATCGCCAACGGGGGCGACCTCGACGGCACCCGATTCCTGTCCCGCGATCTGGTGGCCGGCCTGAGCGGGCCGCGCAGTCTGCACCCGGACGGCTCCCTCGTGCTGCCGATGGCGTTCCACCTGGGTTATCACTCGCTGCCCTTCCCGGGCGTTCTGCCGGGCTTCGGGCATGTCGGTCTCGGTGGCTCGCTGGGCTGGGCGGACCCGGCCACCGGACTGGCGTTCGGCTACGTGCACAACCGGCTGCTCACACCGCTCGTGCTGGCCGATCAGGCCGGGTTCGTGGCGACGGCGGCGCTGATCCGGCGCGGTGCGGCGCGGGCGCGCGACCGCGGTTTCCAGGCCGTTCCGCGGTTGGGAACGGGCTTCGCCGGGCCCTCCGCGGCCGCCGTCTGAACCCGCTTCCGGAGGCCGATTTCGGTTGCCCGAAGTTTTGCTTGCCCCCGCAAATATGCAGGTGATACCGCCGGTCGCACCATATTGCTAGGGGCCCGGATCGTTGGCTGTGGCAATGCTGTGGATGTGCCTGTCGAGCCGAACTCGGGCCGGCCCCGGGAACAATGGCGGCCGTACCGCGGCGTGCGGTTTCCGTTACACGTCTATCGATTGCCAATCGGTGGGTACCGGCGGGCGGCGGAGTTGTCTGAAACGCTCACAATCACTCCGGGGCAACCTACTGTGGGGTAGTTGTGACAGCTGTTTACAGTGCTAGCTGGCATGACGCTTCCTGAAACGGCGGCGTGACCCGGGAAGGGAGAGGCCGTACCGGTCGCCGCCGGACCGGTTGATAAGTTTGCCGAACTTGTTTGCTGTTCTGAGTGCTGGCTAATACCAGACTTGACAAGGTGAGCCGCATCACATTTACTTAAACGTCAATAAGACAATGGATCCGCAGGTTGCGGCACTATCGGAAAGTTGCTGGATGTCGAGGATGTAGCTGGTGTAGCCTGCGCGTCGCGGCACTTGAAGCTGTAGAGTCCTCAGTGGATTTGCTCAGTTTTTAACGCCATCGTCAACGGAGACGACTACGCTACCGACTCACGGACGAGTCCCGGCACGGTGTGGAAAGGAAAACGGGGCCCGCCCGCAAAGGCGCCCACGGTAGTCCGCACGCCGCCGCCCGGCTCACTCGGTCTGGCAGTACCCCGCCTGGAAGAGGTTTGAACTACGTGGTTGATACACCTGTCACAGCGGTCGCCGTCATCGGGATGGCGTGCCGATTGCCTGGCGGAATCGACTCACCTGACCAGATGTGGCAGGCGCTGCTCGACGGGCAGGACCTCGTCACCACGATCCCGGAGAGCCGCTGGGATGCCGACGAGTACTACGACCCCGAGCCCGGCGTGCCCGGCCGCTCGGTGTCCAAGTGGGGAGCCTTCCTCGACGATGTAGCGGGTTTCGACGCCGACTTCTTCGGCATCAGCGATCGTGAGGCGACCGCGGTCGACCCGCAGCACCGGCTGCTGCTGGAGACGGCCTGGGAGGCGATCGAACACGCCGGCCTGGATCCGGCATCCCTGGAGGGTTCGCGCACCGGTGTGTTCATGGGCTTGACCCATGGCGACTACCAACTGGTCGCGGCCGACGCCCATGCCATCGAGGGGCCCTACGGCTTCACCGGTAACAACTTCAGCCTGGCGTCCGGGCGCATCTCCTATCACCTCGGTCTGCGTGGCCCGGCCTCCTCGGTGGACTCGGCGTGCTCGTCGAGCCTGCTGGCACTGCACATGGGCGCCAGAAGCCTGCACGAGGGGGAGAGCGACCTGGTGCTCGCCGGTGGCGTGACCATCGTGCTGGAGCCCCGCAAACTGTCCTCGGGCTCGGCGCAGGGGATGCTCTCGCCCACCGGGCACTGCCACGCGTTCGACGCCGCCGCGGACGGCTTCGTCCCCGGCGAGGCGGTCGGTGTCCTGCTGCTCAAACGGCTCGCCGACGCCGAGCGCGACGGCGACCGGATCCTCGCGGTCGTGCGCGGCACCGCCGCCAACCAGGACGGCCACACCGTCAACATCGCCACCCCGTCGCGCGATGCCCAGGTGGCCGTCTACCAAGAGGCGCTGGCGGTCGGCGCGGTCGACGCGAAGACCGTCGGCATGGTCGAGGCACACGGCACCGGCACCCCGGTCGGTGACCCGATCGAGTACTCCAGCCTGGCCGCGGTCTACGGCGGTGGCGGCCCGGTCGCACTGGGGTCGTGCAAGACCAACTTCGGCCACTCCCAGTCCGCCTCGGGTGCCATCGGGCTGATCAAGAGCGTGCTCGCGTTGCGGCATGCCACGGTGCCGCCGAACATCCACTTCAATCGGCTGCCCGACGAGCTGGCCAACATCAAGACCGACCTGTACGTGCCCACGGCCGCCTCGCCATGGCCGGTCGGCGAGACGCCGCGCCGCGCCGCGGTCTCGGCCTACGGCCTGTCCGGCACCAATGTGCATGCGGTACTGGAGGAAGCCCCGGCGGTGGCACCCGCCGACGGCACGGAGCCGGCGGGGCCGCAGATCTTCGCGCTGTCGTCGACCTCGGCCGAGGGGCTGCGCAGCACCGCTGGCCGGCTCGCGGACTGGGTCGCCGCACGCACCGACACCCTGAACCTGCACGACCTCGCCTACACCCTGGCCCGGCGCCGCGCCCACCGCCCGGTGCGCACCACGGTGCTGGCCCACGACCACGCGTCCCTGATCGCGGCGCTGCGTGAGGTTGCCGACGGCGAGACGCCGTATCAGGCCGCGGTGGCCAAGGACGATCGCGGCCCGGTGATGGTGTTCTCCGGTCAGGGCTCGCAATGGGCGGGCATGGGCGCCGGCCTGCTCGCCGCGGAACCGGCCTTCGCGGCGGCCGTCGCCGAGATCGAACCGCTGATCGCCGCCGAGTCCGGCTTCTCGGTCACCGAAGAGCTGCGTTCCTCGGTCACCGTGACCGGCATCAACAAGGTGCAGCCGACCGTCTTCACCATGCAGGTGGCGCTGGCCGCCACGCTGAAGTCCTATGGCGTGCTGCCCGGCGCGGTGATCGGCCACTCGATGGGTGAGGTCGCCGCGGCCGTGGTGTCCGGCGTGCTCAGCCTCGAAGACGGCGTCAAGGTGATCTGCCGGCGCTCCAAGCTGATGGCCACCATCGCCGGTTCCGGCGCCATGGCCTCGGTGGAACTGCCCGCCCAGCAGGTGCTCTCCGAGCTCGCCGCCCGCGGGATCAACGACGTGGTGCTTTCGGTGGTCGCGTCCCCCCGCTCGACCGTCGTCGGCGGTGCCAAGGAGTCGATCCGCGAGTTGGTGGCGGATTGGGAGAGCCGCGATGTGATGGCGCGCGAGGTGGCCGTGGACGTGGCCTCGCACTCGCCGCAGGTGGACCCGATCCTCGACGATCTGGCCGACGCGCTGGCGGATCTGGATCCGTCCGAGCCGAACGTCGACTACTACTCGGCGACGCTGTACGACCCGCGCGATATCGCTGACTGGGACGCCGACTACTGGGTCGACAACCTGCGCCACGCGGTGCGCTTCGCCGCCGCCGTGCAGGCCGCCCTGGAGGACGGCTACCGGGTGTTCACCGAGCTGTCCCCGCACCCGCTGCTGACCCACGCCGTCGACCAGACGGCGAGCAGCCTCGACATCAGCCACGCCGCGCTGGCCAGCGTGCGACGCGAACAGGAGCTGCCCTACGGCCTGCTCGGGGTGCTCGCCGACCTGCACAACGCCGGAGCCCGGATCGATTTCTCGGTGCTCTACCCGTCCGGCAATCTGGTCGACGCCCCGCTGCCGACCTGGACGCACCGCGAACTGCTGCTGGTGCGCGACCCGCACGAACTCGCCCCCGGCGGTGCCACCATCGCCGTGCACCCGCTGCTGGGTGCCCACGTCCGGTTGCCCGAAGAACCCGAACGCCACGCCTGGCAGGCCGACGTCGGCACCGAGACCCAGCCCTGGCTGGGCGACCATCAGGTGCACAACGTCGCGGCGCTGCCCGGCGCCGCGTACGTGGAGATGGCACTGGCCGCCGCGCGCACCGTGCTCGGTGACGCCGGCGAGGTGCACGACATCACCTTCGATCAGCTGCTGCTGCTGGAGGAGAGCACCGAGGTCTCCGCGGCCGCCACCGTCACCGGGGCCGGCGCCGCCGACTTCGCGGTGGAGACCTACCTGCAGGGCGAACAGGTCAAGCGGGCCACGGCCACGCTGCGCGCCGGTGCGGACGAGACCGCACCCGCCGCCATCGACATCGACGCCGTGTTCGCGGCGCACCCGGTGCGCGTCGACGGCGCCGAGATGCGCGGCTGGTACAACCAGCGCGGCGTGCAGTACGGCCCGGCGTTCGCCGGCCTGGTCGCGGTCAATGTCGCCGCCGCCGACGGGCCGGTGGCGTCCGGCGGCGCCTCGGATTCGGTGCTCGCCGAGGTCGCGCTGCCCGGATCGATCCGCTCCCAACAGGGTGCCTACGGGGTCCATCCGGCACTCCTGGACGCCTGCTTCCAGGCCGTCGGCGCCCACCCGGTGCTGCACAGCGACACCACCGGCACGCTGATGCTGCCGCTCGGGGTGCGGCGGTTGCGGGCCTACGGTTCGACCCGTAACGCGCATTACTGCTACGCCCGCATCGTCAGCGTCAGCGCGGCGGCCGTCGAGGTGGACCTCGACCTACTCGACGAGAACGGGACCGTGCTGCTGGCCGTCGGCGGGCTGCGCGTCGGCACCGGGGTCTCCGACAGCGGCCAGCGGGACCGCACCTTCAGCGACCGGCTGCTGGCCATCGAATGGCGTCCGCAGGACCTGCCCGAGGTGGACTACCACGACGCCGGGCGCTGGCTGCTGATCAGCACCTCGGATGCGGCCGATCTGCTGGCCACCAAGCTCGCCGACGCGCTCAAGAGCCACGACGTCGACGTCACCACGATGGTGTGGCCGCAGCATTCCGATCACGATGCGCACGCCGCCCGGTTGCGTGAGCAACTGGCCGCCCAGCAGTTCGGCGATGTCCTGGTGGTCACCCCGCCACGGCACGGTGTCACCGATGAGCAGTCCGGTGTGCGCGGCGGCGACAACGTGCGCCACCTCGTCAAGATCGTGCGCGAGCTGCCGGAGACGCCGGGGGAGGCGCCGCGGCTGCACGTGCTGACCCGCAACGCGCAGACCGTGCTGGCCGAGGATTCCGCGAACCTCGACGAGGCGGGGCTGCGCGGCCTGGTGCGCGTGATCGGCACCGAGTTCCCGCAGTTGAGGACCACCCAGGTCGACGTCGACGACTACACCGACGCCGCGCAGATCGCCGCGCAGCTGGTGTCGGGCACCGACGAGGACGAGACCGCCTGGCGCGGTTCCAAGTGGTATGTGGCGCGTCTGGTTCCCGGGCCGCTGCGTCCGGAGGAGCGGCGCACCACCGTGGTCAACCCGGCGCGGGAGGGGATGCGCCTGCAGATCCGCACGCCCGGTGACATCCAGTCGCTGGAGCTGGCCGCCTTCGAGCGCATCGCACCCGGCCCCGGTCAGATCGAGGTCTCGGTCACCGCGTCGAACCTGAACTTCGCCGATGTGCTGGTGGCGTTCGGCAAGTACCCGAGCTTCGAGGGTCGGATGCCCAAGCTGGGTGCGGACTTCGCCGGCGTCGTCACCGCGGTCGGGCCGGGTGTCACCGGCCACAAGGTCGGCGACCGGGTCGGCGGCATCTCCGCCGACGGGGCCTGGGCGACGTTTGTGACCTGCGATGCCAACCTGGCGGTCACGCTGCCGCCGGGGTTGCCGACCAACCGGGCCGCCGCGGTGCCCAGCGCCCATGCCACCGCCTGGTACAGCCTGCACGACCTGGCCCGCATCAGCGCCGGGGACAAGGTGCTCATCCACTCGGCCACCGGTGGTGTCGGACAGGCGGCGATCGCGATCGCGCGCGCCGCCGGCGCCGAGATCTACGCCACCGCGGGCAGCGAGGCGCGACGAGAACTGTTGCGCGGCATGGGAATCGAACACGTCTACGATTCGCGTAGCACCGCGTTCGCCGACGAGATCCGCCGGGACACCGACGGCTACGGCGTGGACATCGTGCTCAACTCGCTGACCGGTGCGGCCCAGAAGGCGGGGCTGGAGCTGCTGTCCTTCGGCGGCAGGTTCGTCGAGATCGGCAAGCGCGACATCTACGGCGACACCCGGATGGGGCTGTTCCCGTTCCGGCGCAACCTGTCGTTCTACGCGGTCGACCTGGCGCTGCTGTCGCTGACCGATTCCGACACCCTGCGGCGCCTGCTGGAGGTCTGCTACCAGCAGATCGCCGACGGCGTGCTGCCGCTGCCGGAGACCACGCACTACCCGCTGGAGGACGGTGCCACCGCGATCCGCGTGATGGGTGCCGCCGAGCACACCGGCAAGTTGGTCCTCGACATCCCGCACGGGGGCCAGATCAGCGCGGTCGTCCCGCCGGAGGAGGCCCAAGCGGTCCGCGGCGACGGCGCCTATGTCGTCACCGGCGGACTGGGCGGTCTCGGTCTGTTCCTGGCCGAGAAGCTGGCCGGCGCCGGCGCCGGCCGCATCATCCTCAACGGCCGCTCCGCGCCGTCGGGCGCCGCCAAGGAGGTCGTCGAGCGGATCCGCCGCACCGGCACCGAGGTCGAGGTCGAACTCGGCGATATCGCCGAGCCCGATACCGCGGACCGGCTGGTGGTGGCGGCCTGCGCCACCGGCCTGCCGCTGCGCGGGGTGCTGCACGGCGCCGCGGTCATCGAGGATGCCGCGATCCCGAACATCACCGACGAACTGGTCGAGCGGGATTGGGCGCCCAAGGTCTACGGTGCGCTGAACCTGCACCAGGCGACCGCCAAGCAGAGCCTGGACTGGTTCTGCGTGTTCTCCTCGGCGGCCGCGCTGGTCGGCTCACCGGGACAGGGTGCCTACGCCGCGGCCAACAGCTGGCTGGACGCGTTCACGCACTGGCGCCGCAGCCAGGGCCTGCCCAGCACGTCGATCGCCTGGGGCCCGTGGGCGGAGATCGGTGCCGGTGCCGCACTGGCCGAGAGCAGCGAGGCCGCGATCGCGCCGGAGGAGGGCGCTTTTGCGTTCGAGACGCTGCTGCGGCACGATCGTGCCTACAGCGGTTACGCCCCCGTGGTCGGCACACCGTGGCTGGCCGCCTTCGCCCAGACGAGCAAGTTCGCCGAGGCGTTCCAGTCCACCGGGCAGCGCAACACCGGCAGCGCGTTCCTCGCCGAGTTGCATGAGCTGCCGCGCGACGAGTGGCCGGCGCGGATGCGCCGGATGATCGCCGAGCAGATCAGCATGATCCTGCGCCGGTCGGTCGACCCGGATCGCCCGCTCGCCGAGTACGGACTCGATTCGCTCGGCACGTTGGAGGTACGCACCCGCATCGAAGCGGAGACAGGTATTCGTATCGGATCGACAGATATTTCCACCATCCGGGCGCTGGCCGATCGCTTGTGCGATGTGCTGGCACCTGACGAAGTATCGGTTCCGTCATGATCACGGGTCGCGCAGCGTGGCTCGATACGTGGTCGGGCGTCGTCGAAGCAGGAGATGAATAGTGGTTGCGATGAAACCGATCCATGACTGGGTCGGCGAACCCGGGGCTGTGACTTCCTGGCATCCGTCGCGGGCGACGCTCGCCAAGGTCAAGGATGCGCCGGTCAGCGACGTCCCGGTGAGCTACCAGCAGGCTCAGCATCTGCTCGCCTACCGCAAGCACGAGGCCTCCGGCACCGATATGGCCCGGTTGAACATCCCCTCCTGGGATATCCCGGGGCGCTGCGATGTGCGGGCGATGACCCATGTCATCAATGCCTACCTGCGCAGGCACGACACCTTCCACAGCTGGTTCGAGTACGTCCCCGGCGGGGCCGACTCGGCCGACCAGATCGTCCGGCACACCGTGACCAACCCGCGGGATATCAAGTTCACTCCCGTCGAGCACGGCGAGATGAACGCGGCGCAGTGGCGCGAACATGTGCTGGGCACCGCCAGCCCGTGGGTCTGGGACTGCTTCCACATCGGGATGATCCAGCGCGAGGACCACTTCACCATCTACATCAGCGTCGACCACGTGCACACCGACGCGATGTTCATGGGCCTGGCCTTCGTCGAGATCCACATGATGTACAACACGCTGGTCGAAGGTCTGGCGCCGCTGAAGCTGCCGGAACCGGGCAGCTATGACACCTACTGCCGCGAGCAGCACGCCTACGTGTCCGGGTTGACCACCGAATCGCCGGAGGTGCGCGACTGGATCGAGTTCCTGCAGCACAACGGCGGCACACTGCCCACCTTCCCGCTGCCGCTCGGTGACCCGTCGGTGGCCTACACCGGTGATGTCATCACCGTGCAGCTGCTGGACAAGGAGCAGGGCGACAAGTTCGAGCAGGCCTGCATCACCGCCGGAGCCCGCTTCAGCGGCGGTGTGTTCGCCTGCGGCGCCATCGCGAACGCGGCGCTCACCGGAACCGACACCTACCGCGTCATCACCCCGACCACCACCCGGCGCACCCCGGCGGAGTTCATGACCACCGGCTGGTTCACCGGGCTGGTGCCGATCACCGTCCCCGTCGACCCGGAATCGTTCGACGACACCGCCCGCGCGGCGCAGGAATCCTTCGACGGCGGCCTCGACCTGGCCCACGTCCCGGTCGAGCGGGTGCTGGAATTGGGGGCGGCCTCGCACGGACTGCGGGCGCCCGAAGCCGGCGTGCCGATGCTGTCCTACCTGGATGCGGGTCTGCTGTCGCCCGGCGTCATCGCCGAGTGGCAGCGCCTCAACGGCACCATTTACAGCGATTCGCGCTCGGCCTACCAGGTCGGCATGTGGGTGAACCGGGTCGAGCAGGAGACCACGGTGACCGCCGCCTTCCCGAGCAATCCGATCGCCCGCGAATCGGTGCTGCGTTATCTGCAGGCGATGAAGTCCGTGTACCTGAGCGTCGTGGAGGGCCGCAGCGTCGCGGTCGCCGCCATCGCCGCGGACACCGTCGACCTGGATCTCAAGACGGCCTGATCGTCGTTGTGGGTATCGGAGGTACCGTCGCGATGGCTCGTGCCGTGACAGCGCCCGACAACCGGCTCGATTTCACCGACCAGGCGATGTTCCTGGGGCTGCGTGCCACCGGCCAGGAGGCCGTCATGCAGGTGGTGTGGATTTATGAGCGCCCCATCGACCTCGACGGCGTCCGACGCTTCCATGCGCACATCGGCCACGGTCTGCTCGGCCGGCGGATCGAACGGTCGCCGTTGCCGTTCGGCCGACACCGCTGGGTCTCCGCGCTCGGCCCGCAGTCCGACCTGGACATCGACGCGCCGCGGGAACGCGCGGACCTCGGGCGCTGGATCGACGAACGTTCGACCATGCCGCTGGATCCGGAGTACGGACCGGCCTGGCACATGGGTGTGCTGCCGATGACCGACGGGTCGACCGCCGTCAGCATCGTGATCTCGCACTGCGTCAGCGACGGCGGCGGTGCCCTGGCCTCGATGGTCAACGCCGTGCACGCCCGCACCCTCGACTACGGCTACCCGCGGCCGGGGTCGCGCACCCGCGGCCAGGCGCTGCGCGCCGACCTGCGCGCCACCGTGCGCGGGCTGCCCGAGGTGGGGCGCACCCTGGTCGAGGCCGCCCGCCAGGCCATCCGGCGGCGCGCCGAACTGTCGAGTTCCGGTGCCGCCAAACCCGTGGTCACCGGTGCGGACCGGCAGGTCTTCACCCCGTCGGCCACCGTCTGCGTGAAGCTCGACGACTGGGACCGGCGCGCCGGCGAACTCGGTGGCAACGGCCATTCGCTGGTCGCCGGGTTCGTCGCGAAACTCGCGCAGAACATCGGGCGGGTGGGTCCGGACGGCATGGTGACCCTGAACATCCCGCAGGGGGACCGGGGACCCGGCGATGACGACACCCGCGCCAACGCGGTGGTGCTGGTGAACCTGGCCATCGACCCGGCGAAGGTGACCACCGACCTGACCGAGGCGCGCGCGGCGATGAAGGAAGGGTTGCGTCGGGCACGCGAGGTGCCCGACGAGAACTTGCGGCTGCTGCCGCTGACCCCGTACATCCCCAAGCGGGTGGTCCGCACGATGGCCGATGTCGCGTTCGGGTTCAGCACCGAACTGCCGGTGTCCTGCTCCAACATGGGTGACGTCCCCGAGGGCGTGCCCAATGTCGACGGCACCCCGGCCGATATCGTCTTCCTGCGCGGTATCGACCGGGTCGCCACCTTGCACGCTTTGGAGCAGCGCTGCGGGTTGCTCACCGTGGTGGCCGGGCGGATCAACGGCACCGAGACACTCACCTTCGCCGCCTACGCACCGGGTGCGGAGAACACCACGGCGTGGCTGCGGGCCGAACTGGAGCGCACGCTCGCGGCCTTCGAGCTGTCGGGCGTGATCGAGTAGTGAAGGGGAACAGGTCTTTTGGAGTTCACTAACGGCACCGCCGAGGGTAACCGGCTGACCCTGTGGGACGAGGCCCTGGTGCGGGCGAACCGGGCCACCGGCCGGGTGCAGATGATCCAGGTGGTCTGGGTCTACGAGCATCCGGTGAACATGGACCAGGTGCGGCGCTTCCACCGCAACTTCGGTTACGGGATGGCCGGTCGGCGGGTGGAGCGCTCCCCGCTGCCGTTCGGCCGCTACCGCTGGGTGTCTGCACTGGGCCCGGCCGCGCCGCTGCACATCAACACCGACCCGTTGCCGCGCGAGCAGATCAGCGACTGGGCCGACCGGTGGGCCCAGGTCACCGTCGACCCCGAGGACGGGCCCGGCTGGCAGATGGCCGTGCAGTCGTTCACCGACGGCGTCACCGCCATCTCGGTGGTGGGTTCACACTGCCTCGGCGACGGCGTGGCAGCCCTGCTCGCGGTGGGCACCGCGGTGGCCGGCGCCAACATCGACATCGGCTACCCGCCGCCGCTGTCGCGGCGCACCGGCCGCGCCATCCTCGAGGACCTGCGCGAGACCGTACGTGAGCTGCCCACCATCGCCCGGGCCGCCCGCAAGGCGGTCAAGGTGTTGCGCGCCGGTGGCGAGGCGGCCGCGGCGCCGGCGAAACCGGTGCGCCCGCCGGTCGCCGACCCCGACGAGTTGGTCATCGTCCCGGCCATCACCACCTATGTGGATCTGGCCGAATGGGATGCGCGGGCCGAGGCCCTCGGCGGCAACGGGTACTCGCTGCTGGCGGCCATCAGCGCCAAGCTGGGGGAACGGATGGGTCGGCGCAACGCCGACGGCAATGTGTCGCTGCTGATCGCGATCAGCGATCGCACCTCCGAGACCGATGTCCGCGCCAATGCGATGACGCTGGTGAACGCGAAGGTCGACCCCACCGAGGTGACCAAGGATCTGAGCGCCACCCGGGGGATCCTGCGCGAGGCCCTGAAGTCGGCCAAGGATCAACCCGACGAGATCCTGGAACTGATGCCGCTGACACCCCTGGTGCCCAAGCGGCTGGTCAAGAAGGTCGCGGACATGATGATCGCCTCCGACGACATGCCGGTGGTGTGCTCCAACATGGGCGACCTGCCGCCCGTGCTGACCTGTCCGGACGGCACCGAGGCCGAGTACACCGCGTTCTACGGTGTCGATCAGGCCACCCCGCGCGGCGAGCTGGAACACGGTGACGGGCAGCTGGTCGTGGTTTCCGGCCGGATCAGTGGCAAGATCATCATCGGCATCGTCGCCTATCAGTCCGGGGCCGAGAACTCGAAGGCCCGCCTGCGGGACCTGACCGCCCAGACATTGGCCGAATTCGACCTGACCGGCGTGTTCGTTTAATACTGCATTTCGATCTGCACGGCTGAGAAAGGCTCACACCCGATGTCCGATACCTCCCTCATTGGCGTGCTCCGCGAACGCGCGAGCCTCCAACCCGAGGACATTGCCTACACCTTCATGGATTACGACCACGACTGGGACGGGGTCTCCACCACCCTGAGCTGGGCGCAACTGTATCGGCGGGTGCGCAGCCTCGCGTTCGAGATGCGGCAGATCGGCCAAATCGGTGACCGCGCCGTCATCCTGGCGCCACAGGGCCTGGAATACGTGATCGGGTTCCTGGCCTCGCTGGAAGCCGGCATCATCGCGGTGCCGCTGTCGGTGCCGATGGTCGGCCAGCACGACGAGCGGGTGTCCGCCGTCATCAAGGACTCCGCGCCGTCGCTCATCCTGACCACCTCGGCGGTGGCCGCGACGGTGGCCGAATACGCGAAGGCCGAAAGCGCCGATGGGGAGGGCGCAGCGGCGGCCGCGACGGTCATCGAGGTGGACACCCTGGACCTGGACGCGCGTCGCAAATCGCTGTCCAGCCGCGAGGAGAAGCCGGCGACGGCCTACCTGCAGTACACCTCGGGTTCCACCCGCACCCCGGCCGGGGTGATGGTCACCAACCGCAACCTGACCTCCAATTTCGAGCAGATGATGTGCGCGTTCTTCCCGCACTTCGGCAAGGTGCCGCCGTCGGGTGCGCATGTGGTGTCCTGGCTGCCCTTCTACCACGATATGGGTCTGTTGCTCGGCATCGTCGCCCCGGTGCTGGGCGGCTGGAGCACGGTGTTCACCACCCCGTTGTCCTTCCTGGCCCGGCCCGCGCGCTGGATCCAGTTGATGGGCAGCTTCCCGCGTGTGGTCACCGGTGGGCCGAACTTCGCGTTCGAACTGGCGGCCGGACGGACCACCGACGAGGATCTCGACGGTATCGACCTCGGCGATGTCATCGCGGTGTACAGCGGGGCCGAGCGCGTGCACGAGACCACCCTGAAGCGGTTCTCCCAGCGGTTCGCCAAGTTCAACTTCGACGAGGGGGTCATCCGGCCCTCCTACGGGCTGGCCGAGGCGACGCTGTTCGTCGGCACCGGCGTGCCCGGCCCGCCGAGCGTGGTGGCCTTCGACCCGGAGAAGCTGTCCGCCGGGGTGGCCGAGCGCACCACCGACGGCAGCGGCACCAAGCTGGTGGGGTATGGCCACCCGGAGGATCCGGTGGTGCGCATCGTCGATGCCGAAACCCGCCGGGAGGTGCCGGCCGGCGGTATCGGGGAGATCTGGTCCTACGGGGAGAACAACTGCCTGGGCTACTGGGAGAAGCCAGAGCAGACCGAGCACACCTTCGGCGGGCGCATCGAGAATCCGTCCGAGGGCACCCCGGAGGGTCCGTGGCTGCGCACCGGCGATCTCGGCTTCCTCTCCGACGGCGAGCTGTTCATCATCGGGCGGATCAAGGATCTGCTGATCGTGCGCGGCAGCAACCACTATCCCGACGATATCGAGGCCACCATCCAGGAGATCACCGGCGGCCGGGTCGCGGCGATCGCGGTCGAGGGGGACCGCAGCGAGCAGCTGGTGGCGATCATCGAGGTCAAGAAGCGCGGCGAGACCGAAGAGGCCGTGTTGGAGAACCTGCTCACCATCAAGCGGGATGTCGCCTCCGCGGTCTCGCAGACGCACGGTATCGCCGCGGCCGACCTGGTGCTGGTGCCACGCGGTGCCATCCCGATCACGACCAGTGGCAAGATCCGCCGACAGTCCTGCGTCCAGAAGTACAACAACCACGAGTTCTCCCGGCTGGACGACAAGGTCCCCACCGCCTGAGCCGCGGACGGCCGACCGGTGCCGAGCGCACTTACGATGTGAGAGTGGACAACACCCTCGCCTATATCGACCAGGGGTCCTTCCTCGGCCTGCGGGCGCTCGGTCGTGGGCCGATCGTGCAGGCCGTCTGGGTGTACGACCGCGGGGTCGACATGGACGGGTTGCGCCGGTTCCGGCGCAACCTCGCCAAGGGTCTGTTCGGACGCCGGATCGAACGGTCGGCATTGCCGTTCGGCCGGCATCATTGGGTCGCCGACGCGGCACCGCAGTCGCTGGATCTGTCGGTGCAGGAGCGTCCGCGCGGTGACGTGTGGAACTGGGCGGACACCTGCCTGGGTGCGCCGATCGATCCCGAGCACGGTCCCGGCTGGCGGCTGGCGGTACAGCCGCTGACCGACGGCGGCGCGGCCGTCAGTCTGGTGGTCTCGCACTCGATCGCCGATGGCCACGGCCTGGTCATCGCGGTCACCGACGCCGTCAACGGGGTGGACCGCAACCTCGGCTATCCGCCGCCGCGGTCGCGGACCCGGCGCGCGGCGCTGGCCCAGGATGCGCGGCAGACGCTGGCCGCGGTTCCGCAGATGGTGGCCGCGGTGGCGGCATCGGTGCGGGTGGCCCGCGCCGAGCGCGCCGAGCTGGCGACCTCGTTCAAGGCCGCCGGCGACGTGCCGCCCGGTGACGACGAGCCGATGGTCGCCCCGTCGGTGGTGGTGTTCGTCGACGCGGCGCAGTGGGATGAATGCGCGCAGCGCCTGGGCGGCACCGCCAACTCGCTGTTCTGCGGGATGGCCGCCCGGCTCGGCCAGCTGCTGGGCCGGGTCGGGCCGGACGGTCGGGTGAACCTGTCCTGGCCGGTCAGTGAGCGCACCGAGGGCGACACCCGAGCCAATGCTCTGGTGGCGGCGACGATGACCGCCGATCCGGATCAGGTGCTGACGGATTTGACCGTGGTGCGTGCGGATATGAAACGTGCGCTGTCGGAGTCCGCGCAGACGTCGGTGCGGATGACCGGGCCGCTGCCGTTGACACCGCTGACCCCGCGGGTGGTGCTGCGCCGGCTGGAGGGCATGGTGCTGTCGGTGAACAGTCCGATCGGCTGCTCCAACATGGGGGACCTGGACCCGGCGTTCAACAGGCCCGACGGCACCGACGCCGACTACGTGATGATGCGAGGTGCCGAACCGCAGATCACCAGCCGGGTGCTCAACCGGATCGGCGGCCAACTGGTGCTGGGCGGTTGCCGCTCCCGTGGCCGGGTGGCCGTGTCGGTCAGTTCCTGGACGGTGGGTCAGCACAACTCCAAGGAGGCGCTGCGCGAGGTGGTGCTCAAGGTCCTGGCCGACTACGGCTTGACCGGCACCGTCGAGGGCCCGCTGAGCTGAGCCCTACCGGGCGGCGCGCTGCGCCGCCGCGGCCTTCTGCTCGATCAGGTCGGCGGCCTTGGCGACGCTCTGCTCGGGCGTGGCCAGCCGGGCCCCGAACTCGCGGGCCCGCTCGACGATATCCGGCGCCAAGACGGTGCGCAGCGCCTCGGTGAGCGATTTCTTCGTGATCCGGGTGAATCGTTGCGAGGTGCCGATCCGCAGTTTCTTCACCTGCCGGGCCCAGACGGGCTGGTCGGCGGACACCCACAGCACCAGCGTCGGCACCCCGGCCCGGGCGCCGGCCGCCGTCGTGCCGGCCCCGCCGTGATGGACCACCGCGCGGCAGGTCGGGAAGATCGCGGCATGGTTGACCGCACCGACGAGCTTGACGTGCTCGGCATGCGGCATGGCGTCGAGTTCCCAGACCCCGGAACTGATCAGGGCGCGTTCACCGAGTTCGGCGCACACCTCGGTGATCATCGTGACCGCATCGGCCGGTGACTGCACCGGCATACTGCCGAAACCGAAGTAGATGGGCGGCGTGCCCGACGCGATCCACGATGTCACCTCCGCGTCGGTCTCGGTCTGCAGGCCCAGCGTGATGGCACCGGTGAACGCCCGGCTGCCGTTCCATTCCTCGGACAACCCGGGGTAGAACAGTTCGTCGTAGGCCTGGATCTCGCAGGTGCCGCTGTCGACGACGCGTTTGGCCGACCGCACGCCGGTCTTCGGCAGGCCCAGGATGCGGCGCTGCTCGTCCTCGGCCTTCTTCGAGACGCGCCACAGACCCCACTCGAGCACCGCGAAGCCGGACTTCGCGACCCAGCGCGGCGCCGGCACCGGGATCAACTGGCTGTTGGGCCGATTGGGGAAGTAGTGCAGCGCGGCCAGCGGGATGCCGTAGCGCTCGGCGACATTGGCGGCCACTTCCTGATAGGTGGTGCCGGTGAGGATGATGTCGGCGTCGGCGGCCAGTTCGGTGAGCGCGGCATTCATCTCGCTCCAGCCCGCCGTGTAGTAATCGACGGCCTTGCGGACGACCGTCAGCGGATTGTGGAACTGCCAGTAGTTCTGAAACGCGTCGCTCTCCACCTGTTTCTGGGAGTCCACGCCGTAGGGCACCGCGTCGGTGAAACCGACCGTGCCGACGAACCCGATCAGGTTCGGGGGGACGGCCATCCGCACATCGTGACCCCGGGTGCGGAGCTCGCGGGCGACGGCCGCACAGGGTTCGACATCGCCACGTGTCCCGTGGACTGCCACAACGATTTTCATCAGGTCGCAGTGTAGGCGGTCGGGCAGCGGCCGGGACGACTCAGCGATCGATCTTGGAGAACCACCGGGTCTTGATCCGCCACGAGTGTGCCGAGGACAGCGCGAAACCGGCACCGCAGGCGCACGCGAAAATCCAGACGAACACCCCGCGCTCCCAGGCCAGGAAGGCCGGGAAGATGGCGGACATGATCCGGATGATGCAGGCGATGATGCCGCTGGCGCAGGCCACCAGGTACACGTTGGCGATCCGCCGGGAACGCGGGTCCTTGCGCAGTACCAGCAGGGCACGCGCGCCGTACCCCAGCAGATAGATGAGCATGCCGCACAGCATCACCCAGTACAGGCTGAGCCAGCTGTCGGTGGGGGAGGCGAAGAAGTCCCGCGCGTAGACGGTGTGCGCGCTGCTCAGCGAGAAGGTGGCCAGCAGCAGGGGGATGCACAGCGTGGCGGGCAGTTCGACGTACTGGCGGAAGGCTCGCTGCATCTGGTGGTCGTCCTGCAGTCGGCCGACGGCGTTGTAGACGATGGCCGATGCCGCCACGATGTACATGTCGTGGCCGACGAAGTCCTCCAGATTCCACATGCCGGTCACCGAGTGCAGTGCCTTGCCGACGGTGTCGGAGGCCAGCGGTGACATCAGCAGGATGGCGCCGCCCTGCAGGGCGATGTTCAGCGTCGCCGCGACTTCCCAGCGGCAGGTCCAGGTGACACGGCGGATCCACAGGCTCCACGCGATACACGTAAGCGTGATCGCGATGAGAACTGCAATTTCCATCGTGCGTCGCCTTCGAGGCCTGTGAGCTGTGAGTTACCTCAGCAAATACTACGTGTTAAAGCGGAGGTGCGTCAGGCCGTGGCGACAATTCGGAGAGTTTGCGAGGGCGGGTCTGTTGCTGCGGTGCGGCCTCGACCCGCACGGAGTCCTGCACCGCGGTGACGGTGAACGGTGTCGATTCGATGTAGTTCCACACCTCTTGCCTGCTCATCAGGCCGAACCGGATCTGGAGGTCCGGGTAACTCAGATTGAAGCGGTCGGCGACGCGGCGCAGTTCTTCCGCGTCGGGATAACTGGTTTCCTTGATCCGCCGGTAGTAGGTGCTGCTGGAGATGTCGAGCGCGTCGTAGATGTCCTTTGCTTCGACATCACCGTCCAGCAGGTAGTCGAGCAGGGCTTTCAGCTGTCGGCCGTTCTCGTCTGTACGTGGCACCCACCAACAATAGCCCTATCCCGTTGCTGGGTGCCAGCAACCGATTGACGGACACCCGGACCTTAATTGACAGGGGTGTCAGACTTTCGGGAGTGATGTCCCAATTCTGGGACAAAGACTTTATTGTGGGTCGCATGGTTGCTCCGCTTTTCCAGGACCGGGTCTACGTCGAGGACTTCCCCGCGCCGGGCTTCGAGCTCGTCGTAGGGAACGCGCACGACATTGCCGCCACCCTGACGCTGGCCGACTACGACGCCGCCGGTGCCCCCACCGCCGCGGACCTCCAGCGGGTCGCCATGCCGTTGACCGAGTCGCTGAGTGCCGAACTCGACGGCGCCGCCGCCCACCTGGGCGTTCTCGCCGGCAAACTGCTGCTGGCGGCGCTCGGCCGCGCCGTGGCACGCACCATCGGCTGCGGCGTCGTCGCCGTGGACGTCGACGCGCACATCATCGCGCTGGACTGCGTGATGCCCGCCGATCTGGACGCCACCGAGATGCTCGCGCACGTGTGTTCGGCGCTGGCCGGATCCACCGCGCGCCGGCCCGAGCAGGCTCCGGCCGATGTGGCGTTCCGGTGCGCGGGCCCCGCCGAGGAGCCGCTGCCCGGCCACGCGCTGCAACTGCGCGCCCGTCGCGACAACGGCCTGGTCGAGCTGGAATGGTGTTACGACGCCCGCCGGTTCGAGCGCTACACCGTGGAAGAACTCGCCGAGCAGTTCCCACAGGCGCTCATCGAGATCACCTCGGAGGCCGTCCCCGGATTCACCGACGTGGCCTGAGCGCTAAACTCGTCGGCACAGGCGTCGATCCGGCCATCACCGGGGAGCCTCCGGAAGAACAGCGCCGCCGGTCCCGGCGGCGCCCAGTAGAACCGGACGGTCGGGCTCGTCATCGCCCAGTTGAGCGGTGCACCACGCCGAACCGGCACGGTGCGCAAGCGGGGTGGTACCGCGGGCTCGCGCACCTGTCGCGATGTTCGTCCCCGTGCCTGAATCGCTGGGCACAGGAGACGACGAGCAGTGACCGCTTACCCGAAGCCGGCCGCCGGGGCACCGAACTTCCCGGCGCTGGAGTCCGACGTCCTGGACTACTGGGGCGCCGACGACACCTTCCGCGCCAGCATCGCCCGACGTGACGGTGCGCCCGAGTACGTGTTCTACGACGGCCCGCCGTTCGCCAACGGCCTGCCGCACTACGGGCACCTGCTCACCGGGTACGTCAAGGACATCGTGCCGCGCTATCGCACCATGCGCGGCTACAAGGTGGAACGACGCTTCGGCTGGGACACCCACGGACTGCCCGCCGAGCTTGAGGTGCAGCGCCAGCTCGGGATCACCGACAAGAGTCAGATCGAAGAACTGGGCATCGAGAAGTTCAACGATGCCTGCCGTGCCTCGGTGATGAAGTATGCCGGCGAATGGCGCGCCTACGTCACCCGTCAGGCGCGCTGGGTTGACTTCGAAAATGACTACAAGACCATGGATCTGGGCTTCATGGAGTCCACCATCTGGGCCTTCAAGCAGCTCTGGGACAAGGGGCTGGCCTACCAGGGCAACCGGGTGCTGCCGTATTGCTGGAACGACGAGACCCCGTTGTCCAACCATGAGCTGCGGATGGACGATGACGTCTACCAGAGCCGGCAGGACCCGGCGCTCACAGTGGGTTTCAAGGCCACCGACGGGCCGGTGGCCGGTGCCTACCTGTTGATCTGGACCACCACGCCGTGGACGCTGCCGTCCAATCAGGCCGTCGCGGTCAACCCCGCGGTGTCCTACGTCACCGTCGAAGGGCCGGACGGGCACCGGTTCGTGCTCGCCGAGGCCCGGCTGGGCGCCTACGCACGCGAACTGGGCGAGGAGCCGGTCGTGGTGGCGACCCATCTGGGCGAACAGCTGCTCGGCACGCACTACCTGCCGCCGTTCGCCTACTTCGCCGACTCCGAGCAGGCGCGCAATTCCTTCCAGGTGCTGGCCGCGGACTTCGTCAGCACCGAGGACGGCACCGGTCTGGTGCACATGGCCCCGGCCTACGGCGAGGATGACAAGGCCACCGCCGACACCGCCGACATCGTCGCCGTCACCCCGGTGGACTCCAAGGGTCGGTTCGATGGATCGGTGCCCGACTACGCCGGCCTGCAGGTGTTCGAGGCCAACCCGCAGATCATCCGCGACCTGAAGAACGGGACCGGCCCGGCCGCGGTCAACGCCCCGGTGTTGCTGCGCCAGGAGACCTATGACCACTCCTATCCGCATTGCTGGCGATGCCGCAACCCCCTGATCTACCGGGCCGTGTCGTCCTGGTTCGTCAAGGTGAGCGAGTTCCGGGATCGGATGGTCGAACTGAACCAGCAGATCACCTGGTATCCCGAGCACGTCAAGGACGGCCAGTTCGGCAAGTGGCTGTCCAATGCCCGGGACTGGTCGATCTCACGAAACCGCTACTGGGGCACGCCCATCCCGGTGTGGGTCTCCGATGATCCGGCCTACCCGCGCACCGACGTGTACGGCAGTCTCGACGAGCTCGAACGCGATTTCGGGGTACGCCCGGACAACCTGCACCGGCCGTTCATCGACGAGCTGACCCGCCCGAATCCCGATGACCCGACCGGCAAATCGACCATGCGGCGGATCGAGGACGTGCTCGACGTCTGGTTCGACTCCGGGTCCATGCCGTATGCGCAGGTGCACTACCCGTTCGAGAACCGGGAATGGTTCGACGGATCAGATCATGAAGAGCCGCATTTTCCCGGCGATTTCATCGTCGAGTACATCGGCCAGACCCGCGGCTGGTTCTACACCATGCACGTGCTGGCCACCGCGCTGTTCGACAGGCCGGCCTTCAAAACCTGTGTCTCCCATGGCATCGTGCTGGGCAACGACGGTGCGAAGATGAGCAAGTCGCTGCGCAACTATCCGGACGTGTCCGAGGTGTTCGACCGCGACGGCTCCGATGCCATGCGGTGGTTCCTGATGGCCTCGCCGATCCTGCGCGGCGGCAATCTGATCGTCACCGAGCAGGGCATCCGCGAGGGAGTGCGGCAGGTGCAGCTCCCGTTCTGGAACGCCTACACGTTCCTCACCCTGTACGCGCGCGAGAAGGGCACCTGGCGTACCGATTCGGCACACGTGCTGGACCGCTACATCCTGGCCAAACTGGCCGCACTGCGCGACGAGCTGACCGCCTCGCTGGATGTCTGCGATATCTCCGGAGCCTGTGACCAATTGCGCCAGTTCACCGAGGCCCTGACGAACTGGTATGTGCGACGGTCACGTTCGCGGTTCTGGGAAGAGGACCGCGACGCCATCGACACGTTGCACACGGTGCTCGAGGTGACCGGCCGGCTCGCCGCGCCGCTGCTGCCGTTGGTCTCGGAGGTCATCTGGCGTGGTCTCACGGGCCAGCGATCGGTGCACCTGACCGATTGGCCCACGGCCGAGGAGCTGCCCGCCGATCCGGAACTGGTCGCCGCCATGGATCAGGTCCGCGAGGTCTGTTCCACCGGTTCGTCCCTGCGCAAGGCCAAGCAGCTGCGGGTGCGGCTGCCGCTACCGAAACTGACCGTGGCGGTCGACGATCCGCAGAAGCTGCGGCCGTTCGTCGACCTGATCGCCGACGAGCTGAACGTCAAAGCGGTCGAACTGACCGACGACGTGGACAGCTACGGCCGTTTCGAACTGGCCGTGAACGCCCGGGTCGCCGGGCCGCGCATCGGCAAGGACGTGCAGGCCGCGATCAAGGCCGTCAAGTCCGGTGCGGGCGTGGTCAACCCCGACGGCACGCTGACCGCCGGGCCCGCGACGCTGCTGCCGACCGAGTACACCTCCAAACTCGTTGCCGCCGATCCCGA
The DNA here is from genome assembly GCF_001644575.1 of Mycobacterium adipatum. Lineage (NCBI taxonomy): Bacteria > Bacillati > Actinomycetota > Actinomycetes > Mycobacteriales > Mycobacteriaceae > Mycobacterium > Mycobacterium adipatum. The sequence goes on along the minus strand of NZ_CP015596.1, from coordinate 3,635,897 downwards.
ATGGACCGCCGCGCTCGACGATGGCGCCGGCCTGGTGGTGCTCGACGGTGCGGTCACTCCCGAGCTCGAGGCCGAAGGGTGGGCCAAAGACCGCATCCGTGAACTGCAGGAGTTGCGTAAGACCACCGGCCTGGAGGTATCCGATCGGATCAGTGTGGTGATCGAGGTCCCCGCCGACAAGGCGGACTGGGCGCAGACCCACGCCGACCTGATCGCCGGTGAGGTGCTGGCCACCTCGTTCGTCTTCGGCAGCGCGACCGACGGAACCGAGATCGGCGACGGCGTGCGGGTGGCCATCGCCAAGGCGTGAGGTCAGCCCGCGACCACGCGGGCGGTGTGCCCGGCGATGCACACCTCGTCGCCGGGACGCAGTTGGCGCCCCCGGCGCAGGTCGACGTCGCCGTTGACGCTGACCTGCCCGTCGGCGATCACCGCTTTGGCGTCGGCACCGGAATCGATCAGCCCGGCCAGCTTGAGGAACTGTCCGAGCCGGATCGATGCGTCGCGAATCGGCACGTCGTCCATGCCCGTCAGAGTAGCCACCTAACATCTGCGAGGTGGAGCGCTGGGTGCTGCATCTGGACATGGACGCGTTCTTCGCGTCCGTGGAACAGTTGACCCGTCCGACGCTGCGCGGCAGACCGGTGCTGGTCGGCGGCCTCGGCGGTCGCGGCGTGGTCGCCGGGGCCAGCTACGAGGCCCGGGTCTTCGGCGCCCGCTCGGCGATGCCGATGCATCAGGCCAGGCGGATGGTGGGCGCCGGCGCGGTGGTGTTGCCGCCGCGCGGCGTGGTGTACGGCGTGGCGAGCCGGCGGGTGTTCCAGATCATCCGCACGGTGGTCCCGGTGCTGGAGCAGCTGTCGTTCGACGAGGCGTTCGGCGAGCCCGCCGAGATCGCCGGGTCGACCGCCGCCGAGGTCGAGGAATTCTGTGAGGCGCTGCGCGCCAAGGTTTTTGCCGAAACCGGTCTGGTGTCCTCGGTGGGCGCCGGGTCCGGCAAACAGGTCGCCAAGATCGCCTCCGGGTTGGCCAAACCCGACGGTGTGCGGGTGGTCGGGCGGGCGGAGGAGCGCGGGCTGCTGGCCGGGTTGCCGGTGCGTCGGCTGTGGGGGATCGGGCCGGTGGCCGAGGACAAGTTGCGCCGCCTCGGTATCGAGACCATCGGGGCGCTGGCCGAACTGTCCGACAACGAGGTCGCCGATGTGCTGGGCGCGACGGTCGGGCCCGCGCTGCACCGGTTGGCGCGCGGTATCGATGACCGCCCGGTCGCCGAGCGCGCCGACGCCAAGCAGATCAGTGCCGAGTCGACGTTCGCCGAGGACCTGCGCACCCTGGACCAGCTGCGCGACGCCGCCGCGACGATCGGCGAGCACGCGCATCGCCGGCTGCTCAAGGACGGGCGCGGGGCGCGCACGGTGACGGTGAAAATCAAACGCTCCGATATGAGCACGCTGACCCGTTCGGCGACGCTGCCCTACGCGTCGACCGATGCGACGCTGCTCATCTCCTCCGCACGCCGGCTGCTGCTCGACCCGATCGAGATCGGCCCGATACGCCTGCTCGGCGTTGGCTTTTCGGGTCTATCCGAGGTGCAGCAGGACTCGCTGTTCCCGGATCTGGACCAGGGCGGGCCGGACGAACCGGTCGCCGGTACCGAGGGCCCGGCACCGGCGCACCCGGTGACCGGGCCCGCCGAGTGGCGCATCGGAGACGATGTGCGCCATCCCGATCACGGTCACGGCTGGGTGCAGGGCGCCGGTCACGGCGTGATGACCATCCGCTTCGAGACCAGGGCCCGCGGGCCGGGCATCGCGCGGACCTTCCGTGCCGACCTGCCCGAGATCACCCGCGCCAACCCGGTCGACAGCCTGGACTGGCGTGACTATCTCGACGCCGTCCACCCCGGCGACGACTGACCCGGCGGGCCGCTCACCCCCACTGGGCGAACACCTCGGCGATGGGCGATCCCGCGGCCAGCGCGGCCATCAGCAGCACCCTGGCCTGGGCGGGCCGCAGGGTGGGAACGAGCACCGCCCCAGCGTCGAGCAGCGCGGCGCCCGGCCCGTAGGCGGGGCGCACCCGCCCGCCCGGCACCCGGGTGGACACCGCGACGTCGACCCCGGCCGCGCGGGCGCGCCGGGTGCCGTCGACGAATGCCTCGCCGGCATTGCCCGCCCCGAGCGCCTCCAGCACCACACCGCGCGCACCCGCGGCCAGACATGCGTCGAACGCGACGGTATCGGCGCCGGGATAGACGGCGACGATGTCGACCCGCGGCGCGGTGGCGGCACTCAGCGCACCGAGCCTCGGCCGGCGCGGTGCGGTGTCGAATCGGACCACCCCCTGCCGGACCGACCCCACCGCGGATCCGGCGAAACCGCGCAGATCTTCGGTGGCGACCTTGTGCAGGCCCAGCGGCTCCCAGACGACACCGGCGAAACTGAGCAGCACACCGGCGTCGGAGGCCTCGGCGCTGGCCGCCACCGCCAGCGCGTCGCGCAGGTTGTCCGGGCCGTCCGCGTCGGGGGCGTCCGCGCTGCGCTGTGCCCCGGTGAGCACCACCGGCACCGAGCCCCCGTAGGTCAGTTGCAGCCACAGCGCCGTCTCCTCCATGGTGTCGGTGCCGTGGGTGATCACGATCCCGGTGGCACCGTCGGCGACGGCAGCGTCGATCGCCGCGCCGATGTGGTCCCACTCGGTCGGCCCGAGCGCGGAACTGTCCAGCGCCATCAGCTCGACGACACCGACATCCATGCCGCGGGTCAGGTCGGCGCCGGTTCGGGTCGGGCGGGCCACGCCATCGGGCCCGGAACTGGTGGCGATGGTGCCGCCGGTGCTGATCACGACGAGGCGATGCATGCCCGCAATTGTTCACCCCGCCGGGCGGCTGCGCGGAGACCGCCCGAACAGTTTGGGATGATGGGCGGGTGAGTGAGGAATCAACAGGCTCGGCCGAGCGGGCGGCCGCGGACCCGGTAGCGCCACCGCAGCCCCGCAAGCGCCTGCGCCTGCTGCTGTCGATCGCCGCCGTGGTGCTGGCGCTCGACATCGTCACCAAGGTGCTCGCGGTCCGGTTGCTGGTGCCCGGTCAACCGGTGTCGATCATCGGCGACACCGTGACCTGGACGTTGGTGCGGAACTCCGGGGCGGCGTTCTCGATGGCCACCGGCTACACCTGGGTGTTGACCCTGATCGCCACCGGTGTGGTGATCGGCATCATCTGGATGGGCCGCCGGCTGGTGTCGCCGTGGTGGGCGCTGGGACTGGGCATGATCCTCGGTGGCGCGCTCGGCAATCTGGTCGACCGGTTCTTCCGGTCGCCGGGACCGTTGCGCGGACATGTGGTCGATTTCCTGTCCGTCGGCTGGTGGCCGGTGTTCAACGTCGCCGACCCTGCGGTGGTCGGCGGAGCGATTCTGCTGGTGGTGCTGTCGCTGTTCGGCTTCGACTTCGACACCTCCGGGCGGCGCAGACCCGAGACCGAGCCCACCACCGAGCCCACCACCGAGTCCGAACCCGCGCCCGAGAAGCAGCCCCTGCCGGAAACGGTCGCCGACGAGCAACCGGGCGCGTCCACCTGATGACAACGCGTTCGATGCCGGTACCCGAGGGCTTGGCGGGAATGCGAGTCGACGCGGGCCTGGCCCGGCTGCTCGGGCTGTCCCGCACGGTCGCCGCGGCGATCGCCGAGGAGGGTGGCGTCGAACTCGACGGTGCCGCCGCCGGCAAATCCGACAAGCTCGTCGCCGGGGCCTGGCTCGAGGTGCGGTTGCCCGAACCGGCTGCCCCGGTGGAGAACACGCCCGTCGAGATCGAGGGCATGGACATCCTGTACGCCGACGACGATATCGTCGCGGTCGACAAGCCGGCGGGTGTGGCCGCGCACGCCTCGGTCGGCTGGACCGGCCCCACGGTGCTCGGTGGGCTGGCCGCGGCGGGATTCCGGATCACCACCTCCGGGGTGGCCGAGCGCAAGGGCATCGTGTCCCGCCTGGACGTGGGCACATCGGGTGTCATGGTGGTGGCCATCTCCGAGCGGGCCTACACGGTGCTCAAACGCGCGTTCAAGGAGCGCACCGTCGAGAAGCGTTACCACGCACTGGTCCAGGGCCATCCCGACCCGTCCAGCGGGACCATCGACGCCCCGATCGGGCGGCACCGCGGCCAGGACTGGAAGTTCGCGGTCACCGAGCACGGCCGCGACAGCATCACCCATTACGACACCCTGGAGGCGCACGTCGCGGCCAGCCTGCTCGACATCCACCTGGAAACCGGCCGCACCCATCAGATCCGGGTGCACTTCTCGGCTCTGCACCATCCCTGCTGCGGTGACCTGACCTATGGCGCGGACCCCACCCTGGCCAAGAAACTCGGTCTGGACCGGCAGTGGCTGCACGCCCGGTCGCTGGCGTTCGCGCACCCCGCCGACGGCAGGCGGGTCGAGATCACCAGCCCCTACCCGGCCGACCTGCAGCACGCACTGGACATCCTGCGCAGCCACGACCAGTGAGCGCGCGTACCGGGCAGCGCGGCGGGCTGCTCTTCGGCATCGGAGCGTACGGCTGCTGGGGGCTGTTCCCGGCCTTCTTCCCGCTGCTCAAACCGGCCGGCGCGGTGGAGATCCTGGCGCACCGCATCGTCTGGGGCTTCCTGTTCCTGGTCGTGGTGGTCGCCGCGGTGCACCGGCTGCGGGATCTGCGCGCGATCAACGGCCGCACCTGGGTGCTGTTGGCGCTGGCGTCGGCGTTGATATCGGTCAACTGGCTCATCTATGTCTATGCGGTCAACAACGGTCATGTGGTCGACGCGGCGCTGGGCTACTTCATCAACCCCCTGGTGACGGTGCTGCTCGGGCTGGTGGTGTTCGGCGAGCGTCTGAACCGGGCGCAGGGTGCCGCGGTGGGCATCGCCCTCGCCGCGGTGGTGGTGCTCACGGTGCAGGTCGGCGCCCCGCCGTATATCGGGCTGGGACTGGCGTTGTCCTTCGGCCTGTACGGCGCAGTCAAGAAGGCCGTGCCGGTCGATCCCCGGGTGAGCGTCGGCATCGAGACGGCGCTGGCGACGCCCTTCGCGGTCGGCTACCTGATCGTGCTGCAGGCCGGCGGGCAGGCGGTCTTCGTGGGGCACGGCGCCGGGCACGTGGTGCTCCTGGTGCTGGCCGGGGTGCTGACGGCGGTGCCGCTGCTGCTGTTCGCCGCCGCCGCACATCGGTTGCCGCTGGTGACCATGGGGTTGTTGTTCTATATGACGCCGATCATGCAACTGTCCTGGGGCGTCCTGGTGGGGCACGAACCGATGCCGCCCGCCCGCTGGCTGGGATTCGGGCTGATCTGGGTGGCGCTGGCGGTGTTCACCGTGGACGCGGTGCGGCGCGCCCGGTCGGCACTCGTAGCTGACGGAGTTAACAGCAACACCATGTAGCCTTGTCGCCAATGTCCAGACGTTCGAAGGTGACCGCGCGCGGCCTTCTCGCCTCAAACGGTCGAATGATCGTGCGTCATCCCGTGCTCGTCATCGCCGCATGGCTGGTCATCGCCGGTTCCCTGTTCGCGGCGCTGCCGCCGCTGATCACCGTCGCCCAGCGCAACCCGCCGGACTTCATGCCCCGCGACGCGGCGGTCCTTGCGACCAGCCAGCAAATGAAGGACGCCTTCAACGAGGCCGACGCGACCAACCTGATCGCGGTCATCCTGGTCAACGAGAACGGATTGACCGACGCCGACGAGGCCACCTACCGCAAGATCGTGGAGAACCTGCGGGCGCGCACCGACATCGTGGTCTCGATGCAGGACTTCGTCAGCATCAAGGAAATCCGGCCGGCGATGTCGAGCAAAGACGGGAAGGCCTGGAACCTGCCCGTCAGCCTCAATGGCACGATGGGCACCGGTGTCGGTCAGGCGGCCTACCGCGATGCCGTCAAGATCATCGAGGAGACCACGGCCGGGACGACGCTGACACCGAGCATCGTCGGCGCGGCGGCCACGATGGAGGACGTCACCGAGATCGCCTTGCGCGACCAGCACCTGATCGAGATCTCCACCGTCGTCACCGTGCTGCTGATCTTGATCATCGTCTACCGCAACCTCGTCGCGATGGTGATCCCGCTGCTGAGCATCGGCATCTCCCTTGCCGTCGCGCAGCAGGTGGTGGCCGGCCTGGGCCTGCTGGGGCTGGGCCTGGCGCCCCAGACGATCGTGCTGATCACCGGCATGATGCTGGGTGCCGGCGTCGACTACGCGGTGTTCTATTTCAGCCGATATCAGGAGTACATCCGAAAAGGTGTACCCACCGACGAGGCCATCGTCGGTGCCATGGTGACCATCGGCGAGGTGATCGCGGGTTCCGCGGGCACGGTCGCGATCACCTTCTCGGCGCTGTCCTTCGCCACGCTGAGCGTCTTCTCCAGCGTGGGACCGGCGCTGGCGGCCACCATCTTCATCGGTTTCCTCGGGTCCATTACGCTGCTGCCGGCGTTCATCACGCTGGCCGGACGCCGGGGCTGGGTGAATCCGCGCAAAGACATCACCGGCCCGATGTGGCGTCGGATGGGCGTCAGCATCGTCCGCAAGCCCAAACTCAACCTGTTCGTCAGCCTGGTCATCCTGGTCACCCTCGCCGGCTGCGCACTGCTGGTCGACTTCAACTACGACGACCGTAAGAACCTGCCCACGGAGTCCGACAGCAACAACTCCTATCAGACGATGAACGCGCACTTCCCGGCCAGCGCCTCGATCCAGCAGTTCATCGTGGTGCACTCCGAGACCCAGGACCTGCGCTCACCGCGCTCCTTGGCGGACATGGAGCAGATGGCCATGCGGATCAGCCAGTTGCCCGATATCGCCGCGGTCCGCGGTATCACCCGGCCCAACGGGGAGATGCTGACCGAGGCGCGCGCGACCCATCAGGCCGGTGAGGTGGGCGACAAGCTGGGCGAGGCAACGAATCTCATCGATGAAAACGACTCCCGGCTGACCCAGCTGTCCGAGGGCGCGCACACCTTGGCCAAGGCGCTGGACAAGATCCGCGACCAGGTGGTGGCCGCGGCACCGTCGGTGCGCACCATCCTCAAATCACTGATCGAGATCGAGAACGAGTACGGCGGCGCGGCGACCCTGAAGGACATCAACGCCGGTGCGACCTTGGTGACGGTGATGCGCAAGCTGGGCCGCTCCATGGGCGTCGGACTGGAGCAGGTGGTGCTGAACTACACCTGGATGGCGCCGATGGTGGCCCTGCTGGACAACAGCCCGATCTGCACGTTGGACCCGGCGTGCAACGCGGTGCGCATCGACATGAAACGCATCGTGACCGCCTACGACGACGGCACCATCCAGCAGCTCTACGAGCTGTCCAAGCAGATGGAGACCACCCAGGAGGGCGACAGCCTGCAACGCTCGGTGGGTGGCGTCACCACCAACCTGGAGCAGGCCCTGGGTGCCGCCGATCAGCTGGGACTGGAGAGTCCCCAGGACGTGGAGCAGCAGATGGACGAACTGCTCACGGGTGTGAACACGCTGGCCGACTCCAGTGAGGCGCTGGCCCAGGGTGTGCAGCTGCTGGTCGACCAGACCCGGCAGATGGGTGGCGGTCTGAGCCAGGCGTCGGACTTCCTGCTGGCGATGAAACGTGACGCGTCGGATCCGTCGATGTCCGGGTTCTACATTCCGCCGCAGATCCTGACCCGGCCCGAGTTCGAGAAGGCCGCCGGGCTGTTCATCTCCCCGGATGGCCACACGGCGCGCTACATGGTGCAGACCGCGCACGACCCGTTCGGCGCGCCGGCGATGGACCAGGTCGAGGAGATCATCGCGGCGGCCCGCAGCGCGATGCCCAACACCACCCTGGCCGACGCCGATATCGCCATGGTGGGCACCAGCGTGTACCAGAGCGAGATCCGCGACTACTACAACGGCGATATCCGCTACATCGTCATCGTGACACTGGTCGTGGTGTTCCTGATCCTCGCGCTGCTGCTGCGGGCGATCGTGGCACCCATCTATCTGGTGCTCTCGGTGGTGCTGTCCTACATGTCCGCACTGGGCATCGCGGTGGTGTTCTTCCAGATCATCCTCGACCAACCGATCTTCTGGAACACGCCGGGCTTCACCTTCCTGGTCCTGGTGGCCGTCGGCGCCGACTACAACCTGCTGTTGATCTCCCGGATACGCGAGGAGGCGCATCGCGGCACGAAGGTCGCCGTGATCCGCACCATCGGTGCCACCGGCGGCGTGATCACCTCCGCCGGCCTCATCTTCGCGGCTTCCATGCTCGCGATGACGGTGAGTCATATCGCCGCCATCGTGCAGCTCGGGTTCATCATCGGCGTCGGCCTGCTGCTGGACACCTTCGTGGTGCGCACCATCACGGTGCCGGCGCTGACCGTCTTGCTGGGGGAGAAGAACTGGTGGCCCTCGACGGTTCCCAATGAGCTCAAGCAGCGCATCCCGTTCTCCCGGCGGGAGCCGGTGCCCGCCGGTCCGAAGCCGATGACGTTCCCCGTCGACGACGACCCGGCCGACGATGACACCGACGTGGGTTACGGTGTCGCAGTGGCCAAGGCGTCGATGGTCACCGCGGCCTGGCGGTCCCGCTAGCCCGTTCCGAAGGCCGCGCCGATCTTTTCCAGGTGACTGTCATTGTCGGCGTGGATGAAGACGAAGTTGTTGACGTAGTCGCCGGATCGGGTACCGTCCACCGGTTTCGCGTTCTCGGGCCGCTGCAGTTGCGTGATGTCGAAGTCGGCCACCGCCCGCAGCCGTCCCCGGTGCAGGAAGTACCCGCGATAGCCCATCGTGTCGAAGAATGCGAAAGTCCTTGCGACGCCGCCGGTATTGTGTCGTTCTTCGCATTCGACGATGCAGGTGGGCTGGGTCGCGCGCAGGGTCTGCCGAGCGCCGCGCAGTACCGCCGACTCGTGCCCCTCGACATCGATCTTGATGACTCCCACCCTGGCCAGCGCGAGTTCGTCGATCGTCGTGGTGGGCACGGTGACCGTCCGCAGGCCGAAGCCGGGGTTGGCGTCACGCTGCAGTGAACAGCGGGTGCTGACATCGCGACCGTGCTGAGTGGGGATGTGCAGGGTGGTCTCACCGACCCCGTCGGACAACGCCACGGACAGTACCGTGTTCTCGCGCTTGATGATCCGTCGCAGCCCGGCGACCATGGCCGGGTTCGCCTCCGCCGCGATCACGGTGCGGAAGTGTTTCAGCGCGCAGTATGCGTAGATGCCCCGGTTGGCACCGACATCCAGGAAATCGGCGCCACGGTCGCCCAGCAGTGACAGCAGTCTCAGTTCGGGTTCACCGGTGCGCAGGCTCCACCAGACGCGTTCGCGGGCGACGACGGCGCGCACCCCGATCGCGTCGACCGCACGCTCGAAGCGGTGCAGCAGACCGGTGATCGGCGGTGTGTTCGACGCCGAAGTCACGGCGGCCCCCGGAAGACGGCTGCCGTGCGGGTGCCGGCCTCACGCCACGTGCCGTGCGCCGCCGCCCAGTTCCGCAGCGACTGGCGATCGACCCCGCGCGCGTGTTCGCGCGCCACGCTCAGCCCGGCGGCCAGGCCGTCGACCCCGGGCCCGGTCGGGAACACCCGCGCACCGCCGGCCAGATCGGCGAGGTGATGGATGGCCGGACCCACCAGGGGGCAGCCCATGCTGAGGGCAAGCATGGCGCTGCCCGAGGTGAAGAAGGCGTGATGCGAGACGACCGCGGTGTCGGCGGCGGCGAAATAGGTCGGTACGTCCTCATCGGGAATCCGCCTGTCGTGCAGCACAATGCGGTCATCGAGATGCGCCAGCTGGAGTATCTCGCAGACGTCGCCCTCGGGGCTGCCGGCGATCAGCAGGCGATCATCGCGGCCGGCCATCTGCAGGAAGGCGCGGATGATGTCGTCGGTTCCCTTGTACGGCCGGATCTTTCCGAACGACAGTGCGACGAAACCGTCGGCGGGCAAACCCAGGTCGGCGCGCGCCGACGCCCGCGCGGGTGGCACCGGGTGCCGGTCGACGTAGTGCGGATGGTGGGTGACGGTGCACGGTCCGGTGTATCCGAACTCCGAGGCGAGCGTCGCGCGAGCGCTCGGAAAGTGGATGAAGACGTGGTCCACCAGTGACAACAGCTCCGCGCGGTACTGCCGACCGAGGTCCGGGTGCGGGTCGTCGTGCGGGACGAGATTGTGTGCGGTCCAAGCGATGCGGACCCCGCGCGCCTTGAGCAGCCGGAGGCGGCGGTGAAATGCCATCGCGCGGGCCGTGTACACCCAGCGCACCCGGTGGGTGAGCGACTCGGTGGGCCAGTGCAGGTGCACCCAGTCGCCGGCCCGCAGGCGTGCTGAGCCGGTCGCAAGAACGTAGGGCGTGTGGACCGTGACCCCGTCGTCGCGCAGGCTGTCGATGATCCTCGGCAGGTAGTTGGTGCTCAGCCAGCGCGGCCACTCGAGCACCTGCACGGCTGCGGCGGCGCGGCCGGTGGCAGCACCGTCGAGGCCGGTGAACGGTGCCGGCGAGGTTCGGGTGGCGCGACCGGACGAGCGGGCCATGACGGGAGACGTTACCGCGGATTTTGCTGCGTCGGAGACTCTCGGCGCGATCGCGTCGAAAGTGACCGGTCGTCGGATGTCGTGCCAAATTTGCTGCCAGAGTGTGACTTTCCTCGATGCTGCCGGTGGCCGGCGATCGATGCCCGAGGTGCCGGAGGGCCGTCGCCGTCGCAGCAGGTGTGGTTGGGGCAAAGTCTGCCCGGTTTGCCACCACGGGGGGGCCGCGGTGTCGCGGGCGGTGTCGCTGCGGCGGTGGCCGGCGCTGTTCGTCCCGGCGGATGACCTCAAAGGTATTGAAGGGCAGTATATTCTGACTGCGCCGGGGTTTCGGGTCCGCGGGGGTGCGGCGAGGGTGCCCCGCCGGTGCGGCGCGTTAATTGACGTGATCGCAACCCTGGGGGTTACCCGATCCGGCAACGCGGGGCGGGCGCGCGAGTCCGCCCGCCGAAGGTCCGTTGGCGAATCTGGCAGCGGGTGTCTGGTGTTGGCTGTCGCGACCCGTGCGCGGTTAGTCACCGCCGGGCTCACGGGCCGGCCCGTGTTTGCGCCGGCAATCTTCTCCGAGCTCGGCCGGCCGGGTCCGCACGATGTGCCGCGAGGGTTGACTAGGCGTAACGGCGCCGCCGCGATGTGGTGTACTTAGCGTCGATGGCTCAGCGTCTCCAGCCGGCCCGCCCGGCGTGGGACTCGGTACCTGGCAGGCATCTCATAGGCAAGGAGAAATTCTTGGCGGGCAGACCCGATCCCTGTGCGACAAAAACCGCAGCCGATCACCGATCTTGCCTGCATATGCCGCCCTCTGCGTGCTCACCACATACCGCTACCGCCTGGAGTTCAGTCAGATGAAGATGAGTGTGATCGGAACGGGCTACCTGGGCGCGGTGCACGCCGCGTGCATGGCCCATATCGGGCACGAGGTCGTCGCCTACGACACCGACGCCGCCAAGATCGCCACGCTGTCCACCGGCGCCTCACCGTTCTATGAGCCCGGGTTCGACGAGCTGCTCGCCGAGGTGCTCGCCACCGGCCGGCTCCGGTTCACCCAGTCCGTGCAGGAGGCCGTCACGGGGGCCAGCGTGCACTTCGTGTGTGTGGGCACCCCGCAGCTGGCCGGCTCGGATGCGGCCAACATCGCCTACGTCGACAGCGCCTTCCGCTCGGTTGCCGCCCACGCGGACTGCGACGGCCTGGTCGTCGGCAAGTCGACGGTTCCGGTGGGGACCGCGCAGCGGCTGGCCGCCGAGGTGGCCGAGACCTCTTCGGAGCATCGTCTCGAGGTTGCCTGGAACCCGGAGTTCCTCCGGGAAGGCAAGGCGATCGAGGACACCTTGGCACCGGACCGCCTGGTCTTCGGCGTCACCTCCGAATACGCCGAGAAGACCCTGCAGGAGGTGTACGGCTCGATCATCGAGGCCGGAACCCCGCATTTGACCGCGGATCTTCCGACCTCGGAACTGGTGAAGGTGGCCGCCAACGCCTTCCTGGCCACCAAGATCTCCTTCATCAACGCGATGGCCGAGGTATGCGAGATCGTGGACGCCGACGTCGTGACGCTCAGTCGCGCGCTGGGCTACGACGACCGGATCGGAAAGCGGTTCCTCAACGCGGGCTTGGGTTTCGGCGGCGGGTGCCTGCCCAAGGACATCCGCGCCTTCAGCGCCCGGGCCGGTGAGTTGGGCGCCTCGGACGCGCTGCGGTTCCTGCACGAGGTCGACAAGATCAACCTGCGCCGCCGCGAAAAGGCCGTGGCGGTGGCGCGCGCCCTCGTCGGCGGTGACTTCCTCGGCAAGAGCATCGCGGTGCTGGGCGCGGCGTTCAAGCCCAACAGTGATGATGTCCGCGATTCGCCGGCCCTCAACGTGGCCGCGGCCATGCACCTCAAGGGTGCCGACGTGCGGGTCCACGACCCCAAGGCGATCGAGAACGCCAAGGCCCGGTTCCCGACGCTCGGGTACTTCGACAGCGCCGAAGAAGCCTGCCGCAATGCCGATCTGATCGTCCTGGCGACCGAATGGGACGAATACTGCAATATCGATCCGGCCTCGTTCCGGTCGGTCGTCAAACAGGCCCGGCTGCTCGACACCCGCAATGCCATCGACCGCGACTACTGGACCGGTGCGGGTTGGCAGGTGTACAGCCTGGGCCGCGGTGGGTTGACCGGCTGACCCATGGCGAAGCAGTCCATCGACGTCATCATCCCGGTCCGGGATATGGCCGAGCACTTGCCGAAGCTGTTGCAGCCCTTGCTGGATCAGCTTTCCGACGGTGACCGTGTCACCGTCGTCAACGACGCCTCCACCGACGAGACCGAGGCGGTGGCCCGCGCCCTGGGCGCCCAGGTGGTGACGGTGACCGAGAGCCGGGGTCCCTATTACGCGCGCCAGCTGGCCGCGAGCGGCTCCATCGCCGACATTCTGCTGTTCATCGACGGCCGCTGTCGCCCACTGCCGGGACTGCTCGACGCACACCGGGCGCTGCAGAACCGGCCCGGAGTCGCACTGTCGTGCACCAACGTTCGCACCGTGTCCGGCCCGACCGTGGCCGCCCGGATGGCGGCCAGGATGCAACCGTTCATGCTGCCGCGCGGGGGTGGGGCGATGAAGGCCACCATCGGGATGGTGCCCCCCAAACCCGACTACTATCCCACGGCCAACCTCGGCATCGACCGGATCGCCTTCGCGAAGGTCGGGGGATTCCGCGCCATGCGTGGCGGTGGCGACCTCGATATCTGCTGGCGCATCCAGGAGCAGACCGACGGCACGATCGCCACCGATACCCGGGTGCTCATGGAGTGGGAGCCGCGGGCCTCGATGCGGGACATGGGCAGCCAGTGGAAGCGCTACGGGCACAGCAACGCCTATCTGCGCTGGGCGCATCGCCACGAGAGCGGCGGCGCCGCGGGCCACCCGTCGGCCAAGCTGTCGCCGACCGAGGCATGGCGGACGCTGCGCGCCGAGATGCGGCGACCCGTCGGCGAACTCGCGGCCAACGCGGTGGTCGGCCTGGCGTTTCAGTACGGCTTCGTCTCGGCGTGGCTGAAGCGCTCGGAGTTCGAGATGCCGGCCCGCTTCGACGTCGCCCCGGGCCCGGACTCCGGGTAACGCGCTAGCCGTCGAGCTTGCCGCCCTCGACGGCCGCCCGGTAGCCGCGCACGGTGGCCGGCACGAACAGCGCGCCGAGCACCACCGTCCACAGCAGCGTCAGCAGCAGCGGCTGCATCAGGTCGCCGCCCGAGGACAGCGCCCGCATCGCGGCGGCGGGCGGGGCGATCGGTTGGTATTCGGCCAGCGGGCGCAGCACCGCCGGGATCCGGTCGAGGGGGATGAGCGTGGCGAAAGCCAGGCCCATGCAGCCACTCTGCGTCCAGGTGAGGATGATCCGGCCCTGGGGCCGCAGTGCCAGAGTGATGACGATGGTGGCGAAGACGACGACCACGACGACCGGTATCAGCAGATAGACGATCATCCCGGGCCAGCCGCCCTGGAAGTGAAAACCCAGCACGTAGGCGGTGACGACCACCAGTGCGGTGCCGGCGAAGGTACGTACCGCTTCGGCCAGCAGGGCGCCGGTCAGCGGGGCGGTGCGATGCACCGGCATGATCCACAACCGGGTGAGTAGGCCACTGTCCCGGTCGTAGGGCACGGCCAGACCGGCGCCGACCGCGGCGGACATCGCCCCGGCCAGGGCGCAGACCGGGATCAACAGGTCGATACCGCTGTTGCCGGTGATCCGGGTCATCGATTTGCCGACGAGCAGCCCGTAGATGATCAGCAGGCCGGTCGGGAAGAGCAGCGCCTGCAGCGGCACCATGGGGTAACGACGCCATTGGATGAACAGCCGGCCGGCGAAAATCCAGCTCTCCGTCATCAGCGAGTGTTCGTGCTGTGAGCTCGTGGTCATGGCCGGCGCCCCTGGATTCGGATGGCGATGGTGCCGAACACGACCAGCATCCCGATGCACCAGGCCAGGCTGGTGACCAGGTTGCCGGTCACGACCTGGCCGCTGGTGAATCCGCGCAGCGTCTCGGTGATCTGGGAGATCGGTTGGTACTGCACGAACGGGGCCAGCCAGGTCGGGAAGGCATCCAACGGCGCGATCCCGGTGGACAGCAGCACCAGCAGCAACTGCGGCACCAGCAGGATCTGGCTGGCGACCTCGGTGCGACCCGCCTTGGCCCCGATCGCGTCGGCGCCCAACGACAGCGCCAGCGTCAGCACCAGTGCCAGCGCGACGAACGCCGCGGCGTAGCCGATCCCGCGGTCCAGCCGGAAGCCGAACAGGTACGCGGCCAGGAACGAGGCGGCCAGCGCCAGCACGCCGCGCACAAGGCAGTAGGTCATCCGGGCCATCAGCGGTGCATAGGGCGAGATGGGCAGCGTGCGCATCCGTGCGCCGATCCCGCTGACCTTCTCCCAGGCCGCCCGGTCGGTGGTGGTGAGCGCGCCGAACAGCATCGCCTGGACGACGATCGCGGGCAGCACGTACTGGGCGTAGCTCATCTCCCCGGTCGAGATGATGTCGCGCAGCAGGAAAGTCAGCCCGATCAACCCGCTGATCGGCACGAGGGCGGCGAACGCCAAATCCACCCGGCCCTTGCGCAGGATGCGGGCCGAGAGGATCGCTACCGCCGTCACGTCGTGGTGACCGGGGCGGTGAGGTGCAGGAACACCTCGTCCAGCGACGGCCTGCGCAGCGAGATGTCGATGAGTTCGACACCGATCTCATCCATCCGCCGGAAGACCTCGCTCAGGGTCGCGACGCCCTTGGGCGCCGGGACGGACACCGTCGTGGCATCGGTGTCGACCTCGACCTCGTCGAAGTCCGACAGCGCGGCCGCGATCCGCGGCAGGTCGTCGGGGTCCAGTGGTGTCATCTCGCAGTAGCTGGATCCGGTCTGGCGCTTGAGTTCGTCGGCGGTGCCCTGGGCGACGATCTGTCCGGCGTTGAGGATGACGATGGAGTCGCTGAGCAGGTCGGCCTCCTCCAGGTACTGCGTGGTCAGCAGCACCGTGATGCCCTGAGCCTTCATCGAGCCGACCAGGTTCCACACGTCGCGGCGGCTGCGCGGGTCCAGACCGGTGGTCGGCTCGTCGAGGAAGAGCACCTTGGGCAGCACCACCAGCGAGATGGCGATATCGATACGCCGGCGCATACCGCCGGAGTACCCGTTGACCTGTCGGTCGGCCGCGTGGCCCATGTCGAACTGGGCGATGAGTTCGTCGGCGCGCGCGCGGGCCTGCGCCTTGCGCAGGCCGCGCAGCCGCCCGAACAACACGAGATTCTCCCGACCGGTCAGTCGCGGATCCAGCGCGGCGTCCTGACCGGTGACCCCGATGTTGCGGCGCACCTTGGCGGGTTCGCGGGCGACGTCGTAGCCGGCGACGATCGCCTGGCCGGAACTGGGCGTGAGCAAGGTGGACAGGATCTTGACCGTCGTCGTCTTGCCGGCGCCGTTGTGTCCCAGCAACCCCAGCACCGACCCGGTGGGAACGGAAAAGCTCACGTCGCGCAGGGCGGGAACGCTGCCGCCGAATGTCTTGGCGACATTATTGAGCTCGATCACGGAGTCATACGATACAGCCGCCGCCGGTTATGTGAGACCTTCGGTCGCGGGGTCACGCGGGGCCCGCAGCACCCGTGCGGGGCGGGGCGCAAGACACGTCACGCGACACGCCCGGAACTGTCGGAGCGGACCAATAGACTGGCGACCCTATGAGTGCCTCCTTCGTGCATCTGCACAACCACACCGAATACTCGATGCTGGACGGTGCCGCGAAGGTCAAACCGATGGTGGCCGAGGCGCAGCGCCTGGGGATGCCGGCGATCGGCATGACCGACCACGGAAACATGTTCGGGGCCAGCGAGTTCTACAACGTCGCCACCGATGCCGGGATCAAGCCCATCATCGGCATCGAGGCCTATATCGCGCCGGGGTCGCGCTTCGACACCAAGCGTGTCCAGTGGGGTGATCGCAGTCAGAAGGGCGATGACGTCTCCGGTAGCGGCGCCTACACCCACATGACCATGGTCGCCGAGAACGCGACCGGGCTGCGCAACCTGTTCAAGTTGTCCTCGATGGCCTCCTTCGAGGGTCAGCTCGGCAAGTGGTCGCGCATGGACGCCGAACTGATCGCCGAGCACGCCGAGGGCATCATCGCGACGACGGGCTGCCCCTCGGGCGAGGTGCAGACCCGGTTGCGGCTGGGCCATGACAAGGAGGCGCTCGAGGCCGCCGCCAAATGGCAGGAGATCTTCGGCAAGGACAATTTCTTCCTGGAGTTGATGGATCACGGTATCGAGATCGAGCGCCGTGTCCGCGACGGCCTGCTGGAGGTGGGGCGCAAGCTCGGCATCCCGCCGCTGGCTACCAACGACTGCCACTACGTGACGCGGGAGGCCTCGCACAGCCACGAGGCGCTGCTGTGCGTGCAGACCGGCAAGACGTTGTCGGACCCGGCCCGGTTCAAGTTCGACGGTGACGGTTACTACCTCAAGTCGGCCGCCGATATGCGCGCGTTGTGGGACGCGCAGGTGCCCGGGGCCTGTGACTCCACCCTGCTGATCGCCGAACGGGTGCAGCCCTACGCCGAGGTGTGGGCGCCGCGGGACCGGATGCCGGTGTTCCCGGTACCCGAAGGGCACAACCAGGAGACCTGGCTGCGTCACGAGGTCACGCAGGGGCTGGCCCGCCGGTTTCCCGAGGGCGCCGGCCAGGAGTACCTGGACCGGGCCGACTACGAGATCAAGGTCATCTGCGACAAGGGTTTCCCGGCGTACTTCCTGATCGTCGCCGACCTGATCAACTACGCCCGTTCGGTGAACATCCGGGTCGGGCCGGGTCGTGGCTCGGCCGCCGGCTCACTGGTGGCCTATGCGATGGGCATCACCAATATCGACCCGATCCCGCACGGCCTGCTGTTCGAGCGGTTCTTGAACCCGGAGCGCCCGTCGGCGCCCGATATCGATATCGACTTCGACGACCGCCGGCGCGGCGAGATGGTGCGTTACGCGTCGGACAAGTGGGGCAGTGACCGCGTCGCGCAGGTCATCACCTTCGGCACCATCAAGACCAAGGCCGCGCTCAAGGATTCGGCCCGCGTCAACTACGGCCAGCCCGGCTTCGCCATCGCCGATCGGATCACCAAGGCGCTGCCGCCGCCGATCATGGCCAAGGACATTCCGCTGTCGGGGATCACCGACCCCAACCACGAGCGCTACAAGGAAGCTGCCGAGGTGCGGGCTCTGCTGGACACCGACCCCGATGTCCGCACCATTTACGAGACGGCGCGCGGCCTTGAGGGTCTGGTCCGCAACGCCGGCGTGCACGCCTGTGCGGTGATCATGAGCTCCGAGCCGCTGGTCGACGCGATCCCGCTGTGGAAGCGCCCCCAGGACGGTGCGATCATCACCGGGTGGGACTACCCGTCCTGTGAGGCCATCGGTCTGCTCAAGATGGACTTCCTGGGGCTGCGCAACCTCACCGTCATCGGTGACGCGCTGGAGAACATCAAGGCCAACCGCGGTATCGATCTGGACATGGATCATCTGCCGCTCGATGACCCGGCGACCTACGAGTTGCTTTCGCGCGGTGACACGTTGGGTGTGTTCCAGCTCGACGGCGGGCCCATGCGTGACCTGCTGCGGCGCATGCAGCCCACCGGTTTCAACGATATCGTCGCGGTGCTCGCGCTGTACCGCCCCGGCCCGATGGGCATGAACGCGCACAACGACTACGCCGACCGCAAGAACGGCCGGCAGCCGATCAAACCGATCCACCCGGAGCTCGAGGAACCGCTGCGCGAGATCCTCGCCGAGACCTACGGTCTGATCGTCTACCAAGAGCAGATCATGTTCATCGCCCAGAAGGTCGCCGGCTACACCATGGGCAAGGCCGATGCGCTGCGAAAAGCCATGGGCAAGAAGAAACTCGAAGTGCTCGAAGCCGAATACAAGGGCTTCAAGGAGGGCATGACCGCCAACGGGTTCTCCGAGGCCGCGGTCAAGGCGTTGTGGGACACCATCCTCCCGTTCGCCGGCTACGCGTTCAACAAGTCCCATGCCGCCGGCTACGGGCTGGTGTCGTTCTGGACCGCGTACCTGAAGGCCAACTTCCAGGCCGAGTACATGGCCGGGCTGCTGACCTCGGTCGGTGACGACAAGGACAAGGCCGCGATCTACCTGTCGGACTGCCGCCGGCTCGGGATCACCGTGCTGCCACCGGATGTCAACGAATCGGTGCACAACTTCGCCTCGGTCGGCCACGACATCCGGTACGGGCTCGGCGGCGTGCGCAACGTCGGCGCCAACGTGGTGCAGTCGATCATCAACGCGCGCAACGACAAAGGTAAGTACACCGACTTCTCGGACTACCTCAACAAGATCGATATCGGCGCCTGCAACAAGAAGGTGACCGAATCGCTGATCAAGGCCGGGGCGTTCGATTCACTGGGCCACCCGCGTAAGGGCCTGTTCCTGGTGCACGCCGACGCGGTGGACTCGGTGCTGGGCACCAAGAAGGCCGAGGCCATCGGCCAGTTCGATCTGTTCGGTGGCGGGGACGCCGATTCCGGGATGGAGTCGGTGTTCACGATTCCGGTGCCGGAGGGGGAGTGGGAGGACAAACACAAGCTGGCCCTGGAGCGCGAGATGCTGGGTCTTTACGTGTCCGGCCATCCGCTCGACGGGGTGGCCCACCTGCTGACCGCCCAGGTCGACACCCAGATCCCGGCGATCCTGGAGGGCGATATCGCCAACGACACCCAGGTCCGCATCGGCGGCATCCTCGCCTCGGTGAACCGTCGGGTGAACAAGAACGGATTGCCCTGGGCCTCGGCCCAGGTGGAGGATCTCACCGGCGGTATCGAGGTGTTGTTCTTCCCGCAGACCTACACGGCGTTCGGCGCCGATATCGCCGACGACGCGGTGGTCATCGTCGGCGCGAAGGTGGCCATCCGGGATGACCGGATCTCGCTTATCGCCAATGACCTTGTGGTGCCGGACTTCTCGAACGCGCAGGGGGACCGGCCGGTCGCGGTCAGCCTGCCGACCCGGCAATGCACCCATGACAAGGTGAGCGCCCTCAAACAAGTGCTGGCGCGACATCCCGGGACCTCGCAGGTACACCTGCGTCTCATCAGTGGCGAACGGATCACGACATTGGAGCTCGATCAGTCGTTGCGGGTGACACCGTCCTCGGCATTGATGGGCGACCTCAAGGCGCTGCTGGGCCCCGGCTGCCTGGGTGGTTGACGCGTCCCGTCACCCCTGTTTGCTGTAGACGGTTGAGCTGGACCGCCGGTGCCCACGAATCTGGCTGATTATCCGCCCTGTGCGGCCACTCTCGGCCGCGGAACGGGTGGGAATGTGCTGTGAATCGGCAACGTTCGACGCGGGCGTGGCCGCACGCCACGACCGCCATCGGGGGCGACCTGTCGCCGGCGGGCCGAGCGGGACGGGTTTCGCTAGACTGTCCTCGACGTGGGGACATCGGCCTTGGGGGGCTCACCATGCGCAACACGGGTGCGATTCCGAAGAACCCGATCAAATATCTACCGGCGCTGGCCGAGTTCCTGGTCCAGGAGCCCAGGCTGCGCGTCGTCAATCACCGGTCCACCGCGCCCATCGTCGGGGACGCCCCGGCCAATGTGTCGCTCACCAGCTATGGTGCCAGGATCGCGACGGTGTGGAAGACGATCGAGACGATCGGCGCCGGGACCGTCCGCCCGCGCCGCATCATCTTGTGGCTCGATGACGTCGCCTCGCTCGCGAATCCGCCGGCGGCGCTGCGACGGCTCTGCGCGCGCGGGCTGGAGCTTCGTTACTGCCGGGACTACGGTCCGCACAAGAAGTACTACCCGTATGTCTGCGAGATCTTTCCGGATGAACCCGAACGCACGCTGGTGACCGCCGACGATGATGTCTTCTATCCGCCGGGTTGGCTGGAAGAACTGCTGGCGGCGCACCGACCCGACGAGGTCACGGCCTTCCGGGCGCGCATCCGGACCGAAGCGCCCTACCGGTCATGGCGGACGTGCGCGACCACCGAACCGTCCGAGCGGGTGTTCGCCACCGGGGTGTCCGGGGTGGCCTATCCGCCGAGACTGTTGGCCACGCTGAGGCAGCGTGGGGACCAGTTCGCCGACATCTGTCCGTACGCCGACGATTTCTGGCTGCACTACGCGGCGGTCGCGACCGGTGTGCCGATTCGGCAGGTCCGCGATACCTCGGTGCTGTGGTGGGCGATGCCGCGCACCGCCGCCCGGGGGCTGTGGGATGGTGCGGGCACGGCCAACGACGCGATCGCCGAAGGCACCCGGCGGGCGTGGCTGCTGGACTGAGTCAGCTGGTCCGCGCGGACATCCCGCCGGCCAGCCAGATCAGCGTCGCGATGGCGGCCGCGGTGAGCACAGCGGGTCCCAGGCTGGCGGTGACCAGGCCGACCGCGACGAGCACCAGGGCGCCGACGAGCAGCGCCACCACCTTGTACGCCGGCCAGGGGACGCCGGCGACGATGATTTCGGTGTGCGTGGTCACCAGGACACGATAACTCGCAACCAAGAGTTCGGGCAACCGAAACCCGGGGGTTTCCGGCGGGACCCGTTTTCACTCCCGGAGCTGGTAGTGGCACCATTGAGCGGTGTCCGCAGACGTGATCCAAAGCCCGCAGGTATCGCCGCTCACCGCGGCCGACATCGACGAGGCCGCGGCACGAATCGCCGGTGTCGTCACCGTGAGCCCGCTGCAGCTCAGCGACCGGCTCTCCCAGGCCACCGGTGCGCAGGTCTACCTCAAGCGGGAGGACCTGCAGGCGGTGCGCTCCTACAAGCTGCGCGGCGCCTACAACCTGTTGATGCAGCTCACGCCGGAGGAGCTGGCCGCCGGAGTGGTGTGTTCCTCGGCGGGCAATCACGCCCAGGGATTCGCGCTCGCGTGCCGCTCGATGGGCGTGCACGGGCGGGTGTATGCCCCGGCCAAGACGCCGAAGCAGAAACGCGACCGCATCCGCTATCACGGCGGCGAGTTCATCGAGCTGATCATCGGTGGCAAGACCTACGACATGGCCGCCGAGGCGGCCCTGGCCGATGTCGCCCGCACCGGGGCCACCCTGGTGCCGCCCTACGACGACCCACGCACCATGGCGGGGCAGGGCACCATCGCCGTGGAACTGCTCGAACAGCTCCCCGAGGAGCCCGACCTGGTGATCGTCCCGGTCGGCGGTGGCGGCTGCATTGCCGGGATCACCACCTACCTGTCCGAACGCACCACGAACACCGCGGTGCTGGGCGTGGAGCCCGCGGGCGCGGCCTCGATGATGGCGGCGCTGGCGGCGGGCCAGCCGGTGCCACTGGAGCATGTGGATCAGTTCGTCGACGGTGCCGCGGTGGCCAGGGCCGGCATGCACACGCACGCCGCGCTGGCCGCGGCCGGTGACATGGTCTCGATCACCGCGGTCGACGAGGGCGCGGTGTGTTCGGCGATGCTCGACCTCTATCAGAGCGAGGGCATCATCGCCGAACCCGCCGGTGCCCTGTCGGTCGCCGCGCTGATGGAAGCCGATATCGCGCCGGGTTCCACCGTGGTGTGCATCATCTCCGGTGGCAACAACGATGTGTCGCGGTACGGCGAGATCCTGGAACGCTCACTCGTGCATCGGGGGCTCAAGCACTACTTCCTGGTCGATTTCCCACAGGAACCCGGTGCGCTGCGCGGATTCCTGGACACCGTCCTGGGACCCAATGACGACATCACCCTGTTCGAATACGTCAAGCGCAACAACAGGGAGACCGGGGAGGCCCTGGTCGGTATCGAGCTGGGTTCGGCCACCGATCTGGACGGGCTGCTGGCGCGGATGCAGGATTCCGAGGCGCACGTGGAACTGCTGGAACCGGGTTCGCCGACCTACCGTTACCTGACCTGAGTCCGGAGCACCGCAAAGGAGTGTCCCGGGATCACGGTGGACGCACCGTCGGTGGTCGGTTCGTCCCAGGCCAGCACGGTCTCGCCGGTGACCGGCACCCCGACCGCGGCCTCGCCGAGATTGCACACCACCGCGAAAGCCCCACGGTGCAAGATGATCCAGCGTGCGTCCTCGTCGTAGTCCACCCGTAGGTGGTCCAGCCACGGGTCGGCGAAGTCGGGTTCGTCGTGGCGCAACGCGATCAGCTGGCGGTAGGTCTGCAGCAGCCGCGCGTGCCCGTCCTCGGTGACTTCGGCCCAGTTCAACTTCGACCGGGTGAAGGTCGCGGGGTCCTGCGGATCCGGGATCTCGTCGGCGTCCCAGCCGTGCGCAGCGAACTCGGCCTTACGACCCTCGGCGGTGGCACGCCCCAGCTCCGGTTCCGGGTGCGAGGTGAAGAACTGGAACGGGCTGCTCGACCCCCACTCCTCACCCATGAACAGCATGGCGGTGTACGGGGATCCGAGTACCAGCGCGGCCTTCACGGCGAGCTGCCCACTGGTCAGGTTCTGCGACGGCCGGTCCCCGGTGGCGCGGTTGCCGACCTGATCGTGGGTCAGGGTGTAGGCCAGCAGCCGGGTCGCCGGGATGGTCGCGGTGTCCAGGGGGCGGCCGTGCCGGCGCCCACGGAACGACGAATAGGTGCCGGCATGGAAGTAGCCCTGCGTCAGCGTCTGTGCCAGCGTCCCGACGGTGCCGAAATCTCCGTAATAGCCTTGCCGTTCCCCGGAGACCGCGGTGTGGATGGCGTGATGGATATCGTCGTCCCACTGGGCGGTGAGCCCCAGACCACCCTGCTCCCGCGGTGTGATCAACCGTGGGTCGTTCATGTCGCTCTCGGCGATCAGTGACAGGGGGCGGCCCAATTCGGCGGCCAGTGCCTGGGTTTCGGTGCTCAGTTCCTCCAGGATGTGGATTGCGGTGGTGTCCACCAGGGCGTGCACGGCATCCAGACGCAGCCCGTCGGCCCCGAACTCGCGCATCCAGCGCAGCGCGCACTCGATGATGTAGCGGCGCACCTCATCGGCGCCGGCGTCGGCGATGTTGACCGATTCGCCCCACGGGTTGCTGCCGGTCGACAGGTACGGCCCGAAGCGGGGCAGGTAGTTCCCGGACGGCCCGAGATGGTTGAACACCGCGTCGATCAGCACACCCAGGCCGATGTCGTGGCAGGCGTCGATGAGGCGCAGCAGGGCGTCCGGACCGCCGTAGGGTTCGTGCACGGCGTACCAGAGCACACCGTCATAGCCCCAGCCGTGGGTCCCGCTGAAGGCGTTCACCGGCATCAGTTCGACGAAGTCGACACCGAGATCGACCAGGTACTGCAGCTTGTCGATGGCCGCCTCGAAGGTGCCCGCCTCGGTGAACGTCCCGACGTGCAGCTCGTAGATGATGGCGCCCTCGATACTGCGCCCGGGCCACCGGCGCGGCGGCGCGGCCGGCGTCCACAGTTGCGAGCGGGCGTGCACACCGTCGGGTTGGCGGGCCGAACGCGGGTCGGGCAGCACCGTGTCGTCGTCGTCGAGAACGAAGCCGTAACGGCTGTCCGGATTCGCGGGGACCTCGGCCCGCCACCAATCGTCGGCATCGCGGTGCATCGGGTGCCGGGCGCCGTCGACGTCGAGCTGGACACGGGTCGGGCGCGGCGCCCATACCGCGAAGGCGCGCTCAGACATCGGTGCGCTCCAGCAGTACCGCCGGCAGCTCGGCGAACAGCTCGGAGGCCGCGGGGCTGCCGGCGTGCGTGCGCCCGGTCAGCCGGTCGGTCCAGATGCCCTCGGGCAGTGTCACGGTGGTGTCCCCCCAGCCGGTTTCGGCGAGCTTGACCGTCCACCGCGACACCGCCACCAGCACATCGTCGCCGCGCAGGAAGGCGACCAGATGTGCGGCCGCGGAACCGGTGGCGGGCACCGGACGGTAGCCACCGTCGCGGAAGGTGTCCGGCAGTTCCCTGCGCAGCCGCAGCGCCGCGCCCACCACCCGGAGCTTTGGGTCGGTGCCGGCCCGCAGCGCGGCGCGGCGGGTGGCGTAGTCCACCGGCCGGCGGTTGTCCGGATCGACCAGGCTGTCGTCGAAGAGCTCGGTGCCCTGGTAGACGTCCGGGATGCCCGGCACCGTGAGGGCCAGCAGCTTTTGGCCGAGGCTGTCATTGTGGGCGTGCGCATCGACGCGCGCCACCAACGCGGTCATTTCCTTGGACACCGGCCCGTCGATGACCGCGTCCACCCAGTCGTGCACCGACGCTTCGAAATCCGCGTCCGGATCGTTCCATGAGGTGTGCAGCGCGGCCTCTCTGATGGCCTTCTCGGCGTAGGCGTGCAACCGGCGCCGTAGCGTCTCGGACACCTCGCCGTCCACCGGCCAGACACCGAAGACGTTCTGCCACAGAAAGAGTGTGGTCGCCGGGTCCGGGCTCAGCACGATCTGCGACCAGCGGTGCACGCGTTCGGCCCATTCGCCGGCCAGTTGGGACAGCACCCCGATGCGGGCCCGCACGTCCTCGCCGCGCTTGGTGTCATGGGTGGACAGCGTCACCATGGCATGCGGCCACAGCCGTGCCCTGGTGGCGCAGCGCTCGTGGAACTCGGCGGCGCTCACCCCGAACAGCTCGGGTTCGCCACCCACCTCGTTGAGCGAGACCAGCCGGGCGTCGCGGTAGAACAGGCAGTCCTCGACGGATTTGGCGGTCACCGCTCCGCACAGCTGCTGGATGCGGATCGCGGCCTCGCCGTCAAGGGCCAGCGCCGCGGCCACCAGCTGCAGCGGTTCGGCCAGTTCCGGTCGCGCACGCACGGTTTCGGCGATGGCGGTCGGTCCGATGGCGGTCAGGTTGAGGTAGTCGAACCGGTACACGTGTACGTGGGTGAGCAGCGCGCTCACCGCATCGGGCAGCAGGGGATGGTCGGACCCGGTTTCGGTCACGATCGTCCGCCGCACGCGGGCCAGTTCGCTGCCGAGGGTGACGGTGGCGGCGGTGGTCTTGAGTTCGGACACCTGTTCCTCGGCGGTTCCCCGGTGCGGGCCGCTGCTCTGGTAGAGCTCGGTCAGCAGGGGCTCGCCGGTGGGGTCGATGAACAGTCCACCGATCTCGCGCAGTCCGTCGTATCCGGTGGTGCCGTCGACCGGCAACCCGGTGTCGAGCGCCTCGTCGGGGGCCAGGATCTTCTCGATCACGATCCAGGCCGCGTCGCCGACCAGCTCACGCAGATCCGCCGCGTAGGTGGCGGGCTGGGCCAGCCCGTCGGGATGGTCGATGCGCAACCCGTCGACCAGTCCCTCGGCGAACCAGCGGCCCACCTCGGCGTGCGACGCCTCGAACACCGCGGGGTCCTCCTGGCGCAGACCGGCCAGCGAGGTGATGGAGAAGAACCTGCGGTAACCGCAGATGTTGTTCTTCCAGCCGATGAGCTTGTAGTGCTGGCGGTCGTGCACCTGCGATCCCGGCGCACCGTCGTCCGCGGTGCCCGGTGCCAGCGGCCAGACCCGGTCGCCGAGGCGCAGGGTGTCCCCGTCGACGGTCAGCTCGGCGACGTCCGCGTCGGACCCGAGCACCGGCAAGACGATCCGCCCGTGATCGAGATCCCAGTCGATGTCGAAGTACGTGCTGTACGCCGACTCCCGCCCGTGGGTGAGCACATCCCACCACCACCGATTCTGGGTCGGGTCCTCCACCCCCACATGGTTGGGCACGATATCGACGATCAGCCCCATGCCGCGGGCCCGGACCGCGGCGGACAACGCGGCCAGGCCCTGCGGGCCCCCGAGTTCGGCGGACACCGTGGTCGGATCTGTGACGTCATAGCCGTGGCTGGAGCCGGTGGCCGCCGTCAGGATCGGCGACAGGTACAAATGCGAGACACCCAGGTCGTCCAGATAGTCGAGCAGCTCGAGGGCGTCGGAGAAGGTGAAGGAATCACCGCGCATTTGGAGCCGATACGTGGAGAGCGGGACACCCATCAGCCATTACCGCCTAGGTCGTTTTCTTGAGCACCCGAAGTGACCGCGGCTGCAGGGAGATCTTCTCGCCCGCCGAGACCGTCATCTCCTCGGCACCGGCGGGATCGCCGGTGTCCAACGCTATTACCCACTTTTCCGCGTAATCATCGGGTGGCAGCACGAAATCCAGCGGTTCGTCGTGTGCGTTGAAGCACAGCAGGAACGAATCGTCGCGCACGCGCTCGCCGCGGGCGTTGGGTTCCGGGATGGCCTCACCGTTGAGGAAAACCGCGATGCTGCGACCGAAGCCCGAATCCCAGTCCTCCGGCGTCATCTCGGCGCCGGCCGGCGTCAGCCAGGCGATATCGCGTTCCTGTTCGCCGCTGCGGATGGGGTTGCCCGCCAGGAAGCGGCGCCGGCGGAACACCGGGTGCTTCTTGCGCAGCGCGACCGCCTTGCGGGTGAACTCGAGGAGCTCGGCGTTGTCGGCCAGTCTGGTCCAGTCCACCCACGCCAGCGGCGAGTCCTGGCAGTAGGCGTTGTTGTTGCCGCCCTGGGTGCGCCCGATCTCGTCGCCGTGGCTGATCATCGGGGTGCCTTGGGAGACCATCAGGGTGCCGATCACGTTGCGCATCTGGCGCGCCCGCAACGCGATGATGTCCGGATCATCGGTCGGGCCCTCGACGCCGCAGTTCCAGGACCGGTTGTGGCTCTCGCCGTCCCGGTTGTCCTCACCATTGGCCTCGTTGTGCTTCTCGTTGTAAGACACCAGGTCGGCGAGGGTGAAACCGTCATGACAGGTGACGAAGTTGATACTCGCACCGGGCCGCCGCCCGGTGTTCTCGTAGAGGTCCGAGGAGCCGGTCAGCCGGGAGGCGAATTCGCCGAGGGTGGCCGGCTCGCCGCGCCAGTAGTCGCGCACCGTGTCGCGGTACTTGCCGTTCCATTCGGTCCACAGCCCGGGAAAGTTACCGACCTGGTAGCCGCCCTCGCCGATGTCCCACGGCTCCGCGATCAGCTTGACCTGGCTGATCACCGGGTCCTGCTGGACCAGGTCGAAGAAGGCCGAGAGGCGGTCGACATCGTAGAACTCACGGGCCAGGGTCGAGGCGAGGTCGAAGCGGAAGCCGTCGACATGCATCTCCAGCACCCAGTAGCGCAGCGAATCCATGATCAGCTGCAAGGTGTGCGGATGCCGGGCGTTCAGGCTGTTCCCGGTGCCGGTGAAGTCCTTGTAGAACTGCTCCTCACCGTCGAGTAGCCGGTAGTACGCCGCATTGTCGATACCGCGGAAGTTCAGGGTGGGGCCGAGATGATTGCCCTCGGCGGTGTGGTTGTAGACGACGTCGAGGATGACCTCGATGCCGGCGTCGTGGAAGGACCGCACCATCGCCTTGAATTCAGGGACCGCCCCGCCGGCATGCCGGTTGGCCGCGTAATCCGAATGCGGGGCGAAGAACCCGAAGGTGTTGTAGCCCCAGTAGTTTCGCAGACCCAGTTCGAGCAGTCGGTGATCGTGCAGGAACTGGTGCACCGGCATCAGTTCGATGGCGGTGACGTTCAGGGATTTCAGGTGCTCGATGATCACCGGGTGTGCCAGCCCGGCGTAGGTGCCGCGCAGCTGCTCGGGGATATCGGGATGCAGCCGGGTCAAACCCTTGACGTGGGCCTCGTAGATCACCGTCTCGTGATAGGGCGTGCGCGGCGCCCGGTCCGAGCCCCAGTCGAAGAACGGGTTGATCACGACGCTGGTCATGGTGTTGCCCAACGAGTCGACCGCAGGGTCGGCGAGGGTGAGGGCGGGGTCGTCGGACTCCAGGTCGTAGGAGAACAGGGCCTGAGTGAAGTCGAAATCGCCGTAGAAGGACTTGCCGTAGGGGTCCAACAGCAGCTTGCTGGGGTCGCAGCGGTGCCCGGCGGCCGGGTCCCACGGCCCGTGTACCCGGAAGCCGTAGCGCTGTCCCGGGCTCACCGTCGGCAGGTAGGCGTGCCACACGTAGCCGTCCACCTCGTCGAGCGGGATCCGTTGCTCGGTACCGTCTTTGGCGATCAAACAGAGCTCGACCTTGTCGGCGACCTCGGAGAACAGCGAGAAATTGGTGCCGGCCCCGTCGTAGGTGGCCCCGAGCGGATATGCGGTGCCGGGCCAGACCGTGATGTCCACGTCACCACCAGCCGGTGGCGGCTGCGAGCTGTCGCCCGAGTTCGTTGGTCATGGTGCGGACGTAGGTTGTCGATAGATGGTGAGAATCGTGATACATCAGCACATTTCCCTCCACTACTCGGCAGAAGTCCGGTCGGCACACCGCGTCGGTCATGTCCAGTGGCTTCAGGTTCGGAAACCGTTGCAGATAATTCAATGTCGGGTTGTCGTCGGACAGTACCGCAGAGCGCTTGATGCCGCAGGAGATGGCGTCGCCCCCGTCGGCCAGGCAGTCGGCCGGGAAGTACGGCTTGTTGTTGCGCACCAGCCATGGTGTGTCACGCATCGCCAGCACGTCGATACCGGCATCCGAGAACTGTTGCCAGATACCGAGATACGAGCTCGGCATGACATCACCGGGTTTGATGTTCCAAGGCCGGGTGGAGGTGGTGAACACGTAATCGGGTTTGTCCGCGAGCAGTTTCGGCATCACCACGTCGTTCCATTGCCGGCATTTCGGGTACGGGCGGTTGTCGCCCATCACCAGTGGTTTCTCCTCGGTGGTCAGCGGGCAACCCATCTTCAGGTAGGTGACCACCTTGAAGCCGTGCATCCGGCCGAGCAGGTCCAGCGCGGTGATCCAGTGTTCGGCGTGGGAGCCGCCGGCCAGTGCGATGGTGCGCTGCGCGTCCTTGTCGCCGTAGGTGCAGTTGATGACGTCGACGTTGTCGAAATCGCTGATGCAGCCGGCGTTGGTGGACTCCGGGATGTCGTTCTTGGCTTCCAGCACGGTGGGCCGCATGGGCAGCTTGGGCACCTTGGCGTTGTTGAGCAGAGCGCGGGCTCCGGGATAGTCGCGCGCCGACAGCCCGGACAGCTCCTTGCCGCTGGCCCGCTCGACGGTGACATGCTCGCGCCAGGTGAACGATGTCGCGGTGAGCGTGACGCCCAGCAGGGTCACCACCGAACCCAGGACGATGGTCGGCCGGCGTAACCGGGTGCGCCATCCAACGCCCGTCGGTCGCTGCGCCGGCGCCCGGTAGCGCAACGGAGTCTCCACATAGCGGGTGGTCAGCCAGGCCAGCACAGCACTGACCAGCAACACGATGGCTCCGTCGGTGAAACCGGCGTGGTCGCGGCCGCTGTAGGCAAGCCAGAAGATCAGCAGCGGCCAGTGCCACAGGTACAACGAGTAGGCCATCGAGCCCAGCGCGACGAACGGTTTGGTGGCCAGTAGCCGGTTGGGCGCGGGCAGCTTGCCGCCGGTGTGTGGATCGGCGACCCGATTGGCCGCCGACAGGATGAACAGCACGGTGGCCCCGACCGGGACCAGCGTCCACGGGCCGGGGAACTCGCGCACCCCGTCGATCAGCCAGCCGCACACCAGGATGGCGATCAGGGAGACGGTCGCCACCAGGGTGCGCACCCACATGGGCCACCGCACATAGGGAACCAGGGCCCCGATCAGGGCGCCGAGGGTGAGCTCCCAGGCGCGGGCGAAGCTGTTGTAGTACGCCACCGCCTGATCGGCGTTGTGCGCGATGATCGCGTACACGAAGGACGCGATGGTCAGCGCGCTCAGCAGCACGATGAACACCCAGCGCAGGTGCCTGCCCAGCGGTCGGCGCAGCAGATAGGCAAGGCTGAAGATGATGGCCAGCAGGGCGATGTAGAACTGGCCCTGCACCGACATCGACCAGATGTGCTGCAGCGGGCTGACCGTCTCCCCGGCGCGCAGGTAGTCCGCGGCGGTGTTGGCCAGTTCCCAGTTCTGGTAGTACCCGAGGCTGGCCAGGCTCTGATCGGCGAACGTCTCCCAGCGGGTTTCCGGCTGAATCAGGATGGTCAGCACCGCCCCGGCGGCGAGCACGACGATCAGCGCGGGCAGCAGTCGGCGGACCAGGCGGACGACCTCCGGAATCGGCCGGAGCGTGGTCGCCGGGTCGATCGCGGCGCGCAGCAGACGACCTCCGAAGAAGAATCCGGATAGCGCGAGGAACACGTCGACGCCGCCGGAGACGCGGCCGAACCAGACGTGGAAGATCGCCACGAGCGCGATCGCGACTCCGCGGAGTCCGTCGAGGTCGTGCCGGTAGAAGCCCGATGTGCGGGTACCCATCCCGGTGCCGGCGGTCGAGGCCGGGCCGGGGCTGGAGGTGCCGCGGGCGGCGGGCCGGGCTGGTGCGAGCGTCATCATGGTCGGGGAGTCAATCTACCTAAGAACCCTGGGTGCCTCAGGTCGTGGGCGTGACGTCACACCAGCGCAGCGAGGCGATAGTGTCCGTTGCCATGCCCGCGTTGACACCGGCCGAGATCAGCGCGATCGACACCGCGCACATCTGGCACCCGTACAGCACCATCGGTGCCGGGGCGATGCCCCCGGTGGTCGCGGTGGCCGCCAAGGGCGCCTGGCTGACCTTGGTGCACGACGGAAACTCCGTGCGGGTGATCGACGCCATGAGTTCCTGGTGGACGGCGGTGCACGGGCACGGCCACCCCCGTCTGGACGCCGCGATGACCGCCCAGCTGGCCACCATGAACCACGTCATGTTCGGCGGTTTGACCCATGAACCGGCGGCCAGGCTTGCGCAGTTGCTCGTCGAGATCACACCGGACGGTCTGGACTCGGTGTTCTTCAGCGACTCGGGGTCGGTGGCCGTCGAGGTGGCCGCGAAGATGGCGCTGCAGTACTGGCGCAGCCGCGGGCGGCCGGCCAAGCACCGGCTGATGACGTGGCGCGGCGGCTATCACGGGGACACCTTCACCCCGATGAGCGTCTGCGACCCGGACGGCGGGATGCACTCGATCTGGTCCGATGTCCTGGTCCGGCAGGTGTTCGCCCCGCAGGTACCCGCCGGGTACGACCCGGACTATGTCGCGGTGTTCGAGCGTCACCTCGCCGAGCACGCCGACGAGCTGGCGGCGGTGATCGTGGAGCCGGTGGTCCAGGGGGCCGGGGGAATGCGTTTCCACGATCCGCGCTATCTCGCCGACCTGCGGCGACTGTGTGACGCCCACGGCGTGCTGCTCATCTTCGACGAGATCGCCACCGGGTTCGGGCGCACCGGGGAGCTGTTCGCCGCCGACCATGCCGGCGTCAGCCCCGACATCATGTGCGTCGGCAAGGCCCTTACCGGCGGCTACGTGACGCTCGCCGCGACCATGTGTACCGCGCACATCGCGGCGACCATCAGTGCGGGGGAGCCCGGGGCGCTGATGCACGGGCCCACCTTCATGGCCAACGCGCTGGCCTGCGCGGTCTCGGTGGCCGCCGTCGAACTGCTGCTCGACGGCGA
The DNA here is from genome assembly GCF_001644575.1 of Mycobacterium adipatum. Taxonomy (NCBI): domain Bacteria; kingdom Bacillati; phylum Actinomycetota; class Actinomycetes; order Mycobacteriales; family Mycobacteriaceae; genus Mycobacterium; species Mycobacterium adipatum. The sequence continues at coordinate 3,604,027 of NZ_CP015596.1, read as the reverse complement.
CTGGCGGGTCCGGGTGCGCGAGATCGAGTCCGGATTGCGGGCCGGGCTCCAGCCGGCGCGAGCGCTGCCCGGCGTTGCCGATGTGCGGGTGCTGGGCGCCATCGGCGTGATCGAGATGCGCGAACCGGTCGACATGGCCGTGGCCACCCGGACGGCCATCGAGCACGGCCTGTGGCTACGGCCGTTCGGCAAGCTGGTGTATGCGATGCCGCCGTTCATCTGCACCGCCGAGGAGATCGCGCAGATCGGTGCCGGGATGGTCGCCGTCGCCAATGCACTAACGCCGATGCACTAACCTGAACAGCACTGACCTGAACACCGTTCAAGTGTCGAAAGGAAGTGCTGTGCCGCGCACCGGTCTCTCCCCGCTGGCCTGGCTCGCCGATGTCGAGACGCAGCGCCGCGCGCAGGGCCTGCGGCGATCCCTGCGGGTGCGCCCGCCGGTGGGCACCGAGCTCGATCTCGCCTCCAACGACTATCTCGGGCTGTCCCAGCATCCGGCGGTGCTCGAAGGCGGCGTCGAGGCGCTGCGTACCTGGGGTGCCGGGGCCGGCGGCTCGCGATTGGTCACCGGGAACACCGAACTGCACGAGGAGCTCGAGGCCGCGCTCGCGGCGTTCACCGGCGCCGAGTCGGCTCTGGTGTTCTCCTCGGGATACACCGCCAATATCGGCGCGGTCGTCGCGCTGACCGGGCCCGGCGCACTGCTGGTCTCCGATGCGCTCACCCATGCCTCCCTGGTGGATGCCTGCCGGCTGTCACGCGCGCGCGTCGCGGTGACACCGCACCTCGACATCGCCGCCGTCGACGCGGCGCTGTCCGGTCGCGCCGAGGAACGCGCGGTCGTGGTCACCGAATCGGTGTTCAGCACCGACGGTGCCCTGGCCCCGCTGCGTGACCTGCACGAGGTGTGCCGCCGAAACGGAGCGCTGCTGGTGGTCGACGAGGCGCACGGGCTCGGGGTCCGCGGCGCCGGCGGTCAGGGTCTGCTGCACGAGGTCGGCCTGGCCGGCGCGCCGGACATCGTCATGACCACCACCCTGTCCAAGTCGCTGGGCAGCCAGGGCGGTGCCGTGCTGGGTCCCGCCGCGGTCCGAGCGCACCTCATCGATGCGGCCCGCACCTTCATCTTCGACACCGGTCTGGCGCCGGCCGCCGTCGGTGCCGCGCTGGCCGCCCTGCGGGTGCTGGTGGATCAGCCGCAGCTGGCGGCCGCGGTGCTGGCGCGCGCCGCCGAACTCGCGCGGATCTGCGATGTGGCCGAGGAACCCACCTCGGCGGTCGTCTCGGTGATCCTCGGTGACCCCGAGGTGGCCGTCGCCGCCGCCGCGGCCTGCCTGGAACGGGGGGTGCGGGTGGGCTGTTTCCGGCCGCCGTCGGTGCCGGCCGGCACCTCGCGGCTGCGGCTGACCGCCCGCGCCGCGCTCACCGATGACGAGATCGCGCTGGCGGCCCGGGTGCTCGCCGAGGTTCTCGGCCTCGCGCAATGAGTGTGCTGGTGGTGACCGGCACCGATACCGGGGTCGGCAAGACGGTGACGACGGCGGCGCTGGCCGCGGCGGCCCGGCGGGCCGGTATCGATGTGGCGGTGTGCAAACCGGTGCAGACGGGATTTGCGGACGGCGACGACGATCTCGGTGAGGTGCGCCGGTTGTCCGGGGTCGACGCGCTGCACGGGGTGTGGCGTTATCCCGAGCCGTTGGCGCCGGTGGCCGCGGCGTCGCGAGCCGGCCTGGCGCTGCCGACCCGCGACGAACTGCTGGCGTCGGTGCGTACCGCGGATGCGCCGGGGCGCTTGACCATCGTCGAGGGCGCCGGTGGTCTGCTCGTCGAGATGGGCGCCGACGGGGTCACTGTGCGCGATATCGCCGCCGCGCTGTCCGCGCCGGTCCTGGTGGTGGTGTCGCCGGGCCTGGGCACCCTCAACCACACCGCATTGACCCTGGAATCCCTTGCCGGACAGGGTATTCGGTCAGCAGGATTGGTCGTCGGCTCCTGGCCGCGCGAACCCGGGATCGCCGAGCAGGGCAACCGGGAGGCGCTGGCGGCGCTGGCCGATGTGCGCGCGGTGCTGCCCGAGGGCGCCGCGACCCTGTCCCCGGCGGACTTCCAGGCGCTCAGCGCCGAGGCCTTCGACAGGAACTGGATCGCGAGCCTGGTGTCCTCGTGGTGCACTCGATCGAACTGACCCTCGACGCCGCCGCCGACGCCGCCGTCCGCGATCTGTGGCGGGGGATTGCCGAGACCGGGGTGCGCAGTCAGGCCGCGCACCGTTCGCCGACCAACCGCCCGCACGTCACCCTGACCGTCGCGGCGCAGATATCCGATGCGGTCGCGTCCGATCTGGCACCGGTTGCGGCGGGGCTTCCGCTGGCCTGCCGGCTGGGGGCGCCGATGATCTTCGGACGCGGTCCCTACACCCTGGTGCTGCTGGTCATCCCGTCGGCCGAGTTACTCGATCTGCACGCGCAGGTGAACCGAATCTGCCGGCCGCACATGTCCTCCGGTCCGCTGGGGCACACCATGGCGGGGCAGTGGACGCCCCATGTGACGCTGGCCCGGCGGGTCGATGCCGGTCTGCTGGAGCGGGCGTTGCGCGCGGTGTGCACCGGTGCGGACATCGAGGGTGCGTTCGCGGGGTTACGGCACTGGGACGGCGATGCCCGTCAGGAGCACCCGATTTCGGTGTCCGGCTGACCGCGATTCGCCGCGTCCCGGTGTACCGCCATGCCGTCGATGAGCAGTGTGAGGCCGAACGCGAAACGCTGCCCGACGTCCTCGGCGAGCGCCGACTGACTCTCCGGCAGGTCCGCGCCGGCGGCGTCCCATTGCAGCCGGGATTGTTCATCGACGGTGAAGCCCAGCACGTAGTACACGACGGTGCGGGCCGCCAACTCGGCGTGCGCGGCGTCGACGCCGGACTGTGCCGCGGCCTCGGCGAGTCGTGCCACGACGTGCGTCATCGCCTCGGACTGGCCCGCGGCGAAGCTGGCCGAAACCAGTTCGGCGCCGTCGGTGTGCGACAGCAACGCATCACGCAGCCGGTGGCAGTCCGCGCCGACGCGGTCGCGCCAGTGGTCGGTGGATTGCCCAGAGCGCGCGGCGGGCGCCAGGATCCGGTCGGCCACCGCACCGAGCAGTTCCTGTTTGTTGGCGAAATGCCAGTAGAGCGCACCCGGGCTGACACCGAGTTCGCGCGCCAGTCGGCGCATGGTCAGGTCGGCGATCCCGAAATTGTCCAGGATCGCCGTGGCGGCGTCGACGAGGTCACGTTTGTGCAGCTGCACGCAGGTAGCCTAACCTGAACACCGTTCAATGGTCAGCAGCGAGGGAGACGTACCGGTGACGGACATTCTGGTTCAGGCGCGCGAGCAGGTCTTGGAGCGCGGCGTCGGCCTCGATCAGGAGCAGACCCTGGCGGTGCTGCAACTGCCCGACGATCAGCTCGACGCGCTGCTCGAACTGGCCCACGACGTCCGGATGAAGTGGTGCGGTCCCGATGTCGAGGTCGAGGGCATCATCAGCCTCAAGACCGGCGGTTGCCCCGAGGACTGCCACTTCTGTTCGCAGTCCGGTCTTTTCGCTTCTCCGGTGCGCAGCGCATGGCTGGACATCCCGAGCCTGGTGGAGGCCGCCAAGCAGACCGCCAAGACCGGTGCCACCGAATTCTGCATCGTCGCCGCGGTGCGCGGCCCGGACGAGCGGTTGCTCGCACAGGTCGCCGCCGGTATCGAGGCCATCCGCAACGAGGTCGACATCCAGATCGCCTGCTCGCTGGGCATGCTGACCGAGGAGCAGGTGCAGCGCCTCGCCGAGATGGGGGTGCACCGCTACAACCACAACCTGGAGACGGCCCGGTCGTTCTTCACCAATGTCGTGACCACCCACACCTGGGAAGAGCGCTGGGACACTCTGCGCATGGTCCGCGAGGCCGGCATGGAGGTCTGCTGTGGCGGCATCCTGGGCATGGGTGAGACGCTGGAGCAGCGTGCCGAGTTCGCCGCCAACCTGGCCGAGCTGAACCCGCACGAGGTACCGCTGAACTTCCTGAACCCGCGCCCGGGCACACCGTTCGGGGACCTCGAGGTGCTGCCGGCCAGCGATGCCCTGCGCGCTGTCGCCGCGTTCCGCCTTGCGCTGCCACGCACCATGCTGCGCTTCGCCGGCGGCCGCGAGATCACCCTCGGCGATCTCGGCGCCAAGCAGGGCATCCTGGGCGGTATCAACGCCGTCATCGTCGGCAACTACCTGACCACGCTGGGCCGGCCGGCCGAGGCTGACCTGGAACTGCTCGACGATCTGCAGATGCCGATCAAGGCGCTCAACGCGACGCTGTAGAACTGTTGGTGATGATCGACGAAACCCAGGCACTACCCGCACCCGTCGGGGCCGGTGCCTACAACGTCTACACCGGCGCGGCGGCAGGTACCGTCATCCCGACCGCCGCCCAGCTCGGGCTGGAGCCGCCACGGTTCTGCGCCGCATGCGGCCGACGGATGATCGTCCAGGTCCGCCCGACCGGCTGGTGGGCGAAGTGCTCGCGGCACGGTCAGGTCGACTCCACCGACCTGGACACCCGGCGATGATGGATCTGCCTGCGGCGCCGACTCTTTCGGCGCGGGCGGCGGCCGTTCGGGTATTCCTGGGGCTGCTCGGCGTCGGTGTGCTGGTCGGCGCGCTATGGGCGTGGCTGGCGCCCCCGATCCAGGGCGTGATCGCGCTGACCCGCGCCGGTGAGCGGGTGCGGGCCTACCTGGGCAACGATTCCGACCACCTCTTCCTGGGGGCGTTCCTGCAGGTCGGCCTGCTCGCGGTGGTTGCCGTGGTGGCGACGGTGGGCCTCTGGCAGTGGCGGGCCCACCGCGGGCCCGGCCAGGTGCTGGCACTGGCCGCCGGCATGGCGGCGGCCGCCGGCGCGGCCGCCGGTGTCGGTGCGATGTTGGTGCACTGGCGCTACGGCAGCATCGATGTGGCGGCCGCGCCGGTCTCGGAGGCCAATCGGGTGCACTACGTGACGGAAGCACCCGCGGTGTTCTTCGGGCACGGGCCGTTGGTGATCGCCGCGGGCATCCTGTTGCCCGCCGCGGTGGCCGCCCTGACCTACGCCCTGCTGACGGCCGCCACCTCCCGCGATGACCTCGGCGCCTGGCCGCCGGTGCAGTACGCCGGGACGTACCCCCCGGTCGCGGTCGCCGTGGCACCGGCCGTCGATCCTGCGCAAACGTAGCCCCCACAGCGGCAAGACGCGGCGGTAGATTGACGCGCGCACAGCCGCGTCAGGAGCACATGACGGCTGCGCTCATGACCCGTGAGTGAGGACCGCGATGCCGCTGCTGGAATACATGTCGACGCCGCCGTGGCTGCAGGCCTCCCGTCGCCGCGTGGTCGAGCGCATCCCGCTGACCACCATGCGGCACCTGCTCTACCTCTCGATGATCCGCAAGCGCGGCAATTTCACCGATCCGCAGACCTTCAACGAGAAGGTGAACTGGCGGATCTTCAACGATCGGCGGGACCGGATCGTGAAGGCCTGCGACAAGATGTGGATGAAGGAGATGGCCCGGGACGCCTATCCGAGTGCCGATCTGCGCATCCCGGCCACCTATTGGTCCGGCACCGATCTGCGCGAGGCCCCCGATCTGACAACGCTCCCGCCGTGGGTTCTCAAACCCAATGCCAGCAGTGGGCGCGCGCTGTTCGGGCCTGATCCGCAGACGGATCTGGCCGACCTGCTCCGCCAGACCAGTACCTGGTTCGACGAGACGCCGCTGGAGTTGGGCGAATGGGGCTACAGCCAGGCCCGGCCGCAGCTGCTGCTGGAGGAGCGCATCCCGACCCCGGACGGCCGGCCGCCGGTGGACTACAAGTTCTTCGTCTTCGACGGCCGCATCGAGTTGATCCAGGTCAACCGCGGCAGATTCGGGAAACAGCAGACCGCGACCTTTTTTGATGCGCACTGGCGCCGGCTGCCGGTGCGCTGGCGGATTCAGCCGGTGACCGACGAGCAGCGGCCCGCCGAGCTGGACAAGATGATGGAGGTCGCCCGTGCCCTGGGGGCCGGCTGGGACTTCATCCGCGTCGACCTCTACGCCGTGGACGGCGAGGTCTGGTTCGGTGAGTACACCCCGTACCCGGGCAGTGGGCTGCTGCGCTATCAGCCGATGAGCTTCGATCTGGAGCAGGGGCGGCAATGGCAGCTGCCGAGCCTGGACGAGGTGCAGCGGGGCCGGCCCTGAGCAGCTAGCGGTCGAGCTCGGACAACGGCAGGCGATGCACCTTGCGGCCGGTCAGCACCTTGGCGGTGATCACGGCCAGACGCGCCATCCCCTTGTAGGTCGACGGATTGAACAGTGTCGGCCACTTGGTGCGCAGCAGGTGCTCGCCGAGCGGGCGGGCGGCGAAGCGATCGGAGAGCCAGCGCAGCGCCATCGGTGCCGACATCGGATGCAGCAGCAGGTGCTCGCTGAACATGTCGCGGTGATAGGTGACATGCGCGCCACCGGAGGCATAGGTCTCGGCCAACTCGTCGATGCCGTCCACCGAGATGATCTCGTCGTGGACGGCCTGGATGATCAGCACCGGCGGGGTGGGCACCGCCACCCCGAGCTTGATATCGGCGAAGACGTGCTGCACCTCGGGGGTGGACAGGATCTGCTCCAGGGGCTGATCGAGCAGGTCGCCCATGTCGGTGCGCCATAGCCGGACGATGGCCTCGACGGTCGTCATGTGATGCAACCGCTCCAACAGGGCCCGTCCGCTCTCGCTGGCATGTTCGGCGATGATGCGTTGCAGACCGGGATAGACATCGGCGAGTGCGGCGACCACCAGCGCGGGCAGGGCCGAGGCGAAGGTCCCGTTGAGCTTGCGGAAGGTGCGGCCCAGGTCGCCCACCGGCGAGCCCAGGACCGCGCCGACGATATTGAGCTCGGGGGCGTAGGAACCGCTCATCTCGGCGGCCCAGGCGCTGGCCAATCCGCCACCGGAGTAGCCCCACAACCCGATCGGCGCCATCTGCGACAGCGTCAGTTGTTCGGAGCTGATCGCCGCGCGCAGCCCGTCGAGGACGCGGTAGCCGGGCTCGTACGGGGTGCCCCAGGCGCCGCTGACGCCCTCGTGATCGGGCACCGACACCGCCCAGCCCTCCGCCACGGCGGCGGCCACGAGCAGCATCTCGAACTGGGGCACCGCGCCGGGCGCCACCGCGTGGCGACGCAGCGCGTAGGACGGGAAGCACCGCGAGGAGATGGCGTCGATCGCACACTGATAGGAGACCACCGGGCAGATGCGCTCCGGTCCGCGGTCGACGGGGATCACCACGGTGGTGGCGGCGGCTTCGGGATTGCCGTTCATGTCCATGGTCCGGTACAGCAGCTGCACCGCGCGAACCTGTTGCGGGATCAGACCGAGAAATGCCAGCTCGACATCGCGGCTGCGCAGCACGGTGCCCGGGGCGGCGTGCTGGAAGCCGGACGGCGCGACGTAAAAGGGATCATCCTTGGGCAACTGCGGACGGGCGGAGCGGTCCAGCGGCTGGTGGGGGACGGCTCCGATCCATTCGGCGTCGGGCGCGGCCGCAGTGCTGCCAAAGTCCATCCGGGCATTGTTCCCTAAGAAGGGTCTAAGAAGCCACCCGACTCACCCGGGGGGACGCAACGCGGCGAATTCGTCGGTGACCCGGTAGCGCGATTCGGTGAACCGGTACAGCGCCGCCGGACGGCCCCCGCTGCGCCCCGAGCGTGCGGTCGTCCCGGTCCTGGTGATGACATTGCGGCGCTCGAGCACCCGTTGCAGATTGGTCACGTCGACCGGGTGCCCGAGCGCGGCACTGTAGATGTCACGAAGCGTCGACAGCGCGAATTCCTTTGGCGCCAAGGCAAACCCGATGTTCGTGTAGGACAGTTTCGCGATCAGCCGGGAACATGCGTTGGCCACCATGGTGCCGTGGTCGAAGGCCATCGGCGGCAGGGCCGACACCGGGTGCCAGCGGGTGTCCGGCGGCAGCTCCGGGGTGGCGGGGGAGGGCACCAGGCCCAGGAAGGTGGAGGCGATGGTGCGCGGGCCCGGCACCCGCTGGGGATCGGAGAACACCGCCAACTGCTCCAAGTGGGCCAGTTCGCGCAGGTCGACCTTCTCCGCGAGTTGACGCCGCACTGAACTGATCATGTCCTCGTCATGTCGTAGCCGCCCACCCGGCAGGGACCAGGCGCCGCGCTGAGGATCCATCGCGCGCTCCCACAGCAGCACGCTGAGCTGCGGATTCTTGGTGTCCAGCCGGCGAACCTGGAGCACGACGGCGAGCACTTCGTGGTCGGTGCTACCATGAGCCATGTTTTCGATTGTAAGTCGAAAACCTCGGTTGGCAAAAAGGAGACTGCCATGACGGTCCTGGATCGCACAGGTGCTCGCCCCGGCGAAACCAGCAGTGTGCTCGCCTCGCGCATCGTCGACGGGCCCGGCGGCTACGCCGGCGTGGTGGGCGACGCGCAGTGGGCGGCGGAGGTGCGCCGGCTGGCGAAACTGCGCAATGCCACGCTGCTCGCGCACAACTACCAGCTGCCCGCCATCCAGGATGTCGCCGACCACGTGGGCGATTCGCTGGCGCTGTCCCGCATCGCCGCCGAGGCGCCGGAGGACACCATCGTGTTCTGCGGGGTGCACTTCATGGCCGAGACCGCCAAGATCCTCGCGCCCACCAAGACGGTGCTGATCCCCGATCAGCGGGCCGGCTGCTCGCTGGCCGACTCGATCACCGCCGAGCAACTGCAGGCATGGAAGGACGAGTTCCCGGACGCCGTGGTGGTGTCCTATGTGAACACCACCGCGGCGGTCAAGGCGCTCACCGACATCTGCTGCACCTCCTCCAATGCGGTGGAGGTGGTGGCCTCCATCCCGGAGGATCGCACGGTGCTGTTCTGCCCGGACCAGTTCCTGGGCGCGCACGTGCGGCGCGTCACCGGCCGTAAGAACCTGCACATCTGGGCCGGCGAATGCCACGTGCACGCCGGGATCAACGGCGACGAACTGGCCGAGCAGGCCCGCACGCATCCGGATGCCGAACTGTTCGTGCACCCCGAATGCGGTTGTGCCACATCGGCGTTGTACCTGGCCGGCGAGGGTGCGGTGCCCGAGGACCGGGTGAAGATCCTGTCCACCGGGGGCATGCTCGACGCGGCCCGCGAGACCAACGCCCGTCAGGTGCTGGTGGCCACCGAGGTCGGCATGCTGCACCAGTTGCGCCGCGCCGCACCCGATGTGGACTTCCTGGCCGTCAACGACCGCGCCTCGTGTGGATACATGAAGATGATCACCCCGGCCGCGCTGTTGCGGTGCCTGGTCGAGGGCGCCGATGAGGTGCACGTCGATCTGGAGACCGCGACACTGGCGCAGGCCAGCGTGCAGCGCATGATCGAGATCGGGCAGCCCGGCGGCGGGGAATGACCAGCGCTTCCTGCGGGGGAGCCGGCTACTGGCAGCAGCGCGCCGATGTCGTCGTCATCGGCACCGGGGTGGCCGGTCTGGTGGCGGCCCTGGCCGCCGTCCGGGAGGGCCGAAAGGTCGTGGTGCTGAGCAAGATCGCCGAGACCGCCACGTTCTACGCCCAGGGCGGTATCGCGGTCGTGTTGCCCGATGCGCTGCGCGCCGACGGAGACTCGGTGTCCGCGCACGTCGCTGACACCCTGGCCGCCGGCGGCGGGCTGTGCGACGCCGACGCCGTGCGGTCCATCGTCGCCGACGGGTACGCGGCCGTCGCCGACCTCGTCGACGCCGGCGCCCGGTTCGACGAGGCCGCGCCGGGACACTGGTCGCTGACCCGCGAGGGCGGGCACAGCCGGCGCCGAATCATCCACGCCGGCGGCGACGCCACCGGCGCCGAGGTGCAGCGCGCGCTCGATCACGCCGCCACCCACCTCGACATCCGGCGCAACCACGTCGCGCTGCAGATCTGCCACGACGGCGACCAGGTGACCGGCGTGCTGGTGCACAGCTCCGACGGGCCCGGGGTGGTGCACGCACCCTCGGTGATCCTGGCCACCGGCGGGCTCGGGCACCTCTACGCCGCGACCACCAATCCCGACGGTTCCACCGGTGACGGGGTGGCCCTCGCCCTCCAGGCGGGACTGCGCGTCACCGATATCGAGTTCATCCAGTTTCACCCCACGATGCTGTATTCGGGCGGTGCCGGTGGGCGCCGCCCGCTGATCACCGAGGCGTTGCGCGGTGAGGGGGCACGGCTGGTCGACCGGCGCGGCGGTTCCGTCACCGCCGGGGTGCACCCGCTCGGCGACCTGGCCCCCCGTGACGTGGTTGCGGCCGCCATCGATGCCCGGCTGCGCGAAACCGGGGACCCCTGCGTCTATCTCGACGCCACCGGCATCGAGGATGTGCGCGGGCGTTTCCCGACCGTCACGGCGGCCTGTCTGGCCGCCGGCATCGACCCGGCCGTCCACCCGATCCCGGTGGTGCCCGGGGCGCACTACAGCTGCGGTGGGGTGCACACCGACGTGCACGGGCGTACCGATCTGCCGGGGCTGTTCGCCGCCGGTGAGGTGGCGCGCACCGGTATGCACGGGGCGAACCGGTTGGCCTCCAACAGCCTGCTGGAGGGTCTGGTCGTCGGCGGCCGGGCCGGTCGTGCCGCATCCGCCCATGCCGGGCAGTCCGGTCCGACCACCGCGGTCGCGCCGGCGGCCGTGCGCCTGCCGGTGCTGGCGCGCCCCGCACTGCAGCACGCGATGAGCCGGCACGCGTCGGTGGTACGCGACGCCGACGGGCTGGTGCGGTTGGCGGGCATGCTCGCCGACGCGCCGCGGCGCCTGGTCACCGACCGTGGCGGTGCCGAGGACGCCGCGCTCACCCTGACCGCGCGGGCCATCGCCGCGGCGGCCCTGGCGCGCACCGAATCCCGCGGCTGCCACCATCGCGCCGATCACCCGGAAACCGATGCCGCGCAGGCGTTCAGCATCTCGGTGCGCACCGACACCACCGCCGATCCCGTCGTCACCGCGCCGCAGGTGGCCGGCTGATGACGGCTATGACACAAGGAGCACAGGTGAGCTCAACAGCACTGTCGGCCGGCGAGCTCGAGGAGGCCAAGGCGGTGATCGCCCGCGCCCTGGAAGAGGACCTGCGCTACGGGCCGGACATCACCACCCTGGCCACTGTCGCGGCCGACGCCACCACGACGGCGACGATGGCCACCCGGGAACCCGGTGTCGTCGCCGGTGTCGACCTCGCCTTGCTGGTGCTCGACGAGGTGCTCGGCGCCGACGGGTACACCGTGGCCGAGCGGGTGCGCGACGGTGCCCGCGTGCAGGCCGGTCAGCCGCTGCTGCGGCTCACCGCGCCGACGCGGGGACTGTTGACCGCCGAGCGCACGATGCTCAACCTGGTGTGTCACCTGTCGGGTATCGCGACCGCGACGGCGCGCTGGGTGGATGCCGTCGAGGGCACCGGTGCCAAGATCCGGGACACCCGCAAGACGCTGGCCGGGTTGCGGATGCTGCAGAAGTACGCGGTCCGCGTCGGCGGCGGCGTGAATCACCGGATGGGGCTGGGGGACGCCGCGCTGATCAAGGACAACCACGTGGCGGCGGCGGGTTCGGTGCTGGCCGCCCTGAGTGCCGTGCGCGCGGCCGCGCCGGATCTGCCGTGTGAGGTCGAGGTCGACTCGCTCGAGCAACTCGACGACGTGCTGGGCGCCGACGTGGAACTGGTGCTGCTGGACAATTTCCCGGTCTGGCAGACCCAGGTCGCGGTGCAACGTCGTGACACCCGTTCACCGGGAACGAAACTCGAATCCTCGGGCGGGCTGTCGCTGGAGTCCGCCGCCGACTATGCCGGCACCGGCGTCGACTACCTGGCCGTCGGGGCACTGACCCACTCGGTGCGGGTGCTCGATATCGGCCTGGACACCTGATCAGGCGGGCGTGCCGCGGCGCACCAGGGACAGCACGACGGCGGCCGCCGCGAACATCGTGGCGACGACCCGGTTGAGGATGGTCTGCTGGCGCGCGTTGTGCAGCCAGTGCATCAGCCGGCCGGCCAGTCCGGTGTAGAAGCCCATCACCACGATGTCGACGACGATCATCGTCAGCCCGATGGCCAGATACTGCGGCAGCAACGGCGCCGCCGGCACCACGAACTGCGGCAGCGCTGCCAGGAAGAACACCAGTCCCTTCGGGTTGGTGGCGTTGACCAGGAATCCGCGTGCCACCAGCCCGCGGCGGCTGCTGCCGGTCGCGGTGTCGAGTTGTTCGCGCAGATCGCGCGGGGCGGTGCGCCACTGCCGGAAGGCCAGGTAGGCCAGGTAGGCCACCCCGAGCCACTTGATCACGGTGAACGCCAGCGCCGATGCCGCGACGACCGCGCCGACACCGGCGGCCACCAGCACCAGCTGCAGCATCAGGCCGATCTCCAGGCCCAGCACGCTCCACCAGCCGCGCCGCAGCCCATCGGTCATCCCGGTGGCCATCGACTGCACCGCGCCCGGGCCGGGCGCGATGCTGATCAGAATCGCCGCGCCGAGGAACGCCAACCACACCTGCCAGGTCATGCCAGCAGTGTCGCAGGCGCGGTCAACCGATATTTCCGGCGATATCGGCGACGAAGACCCCGGACCTGCGGGCCATCGTGCGCGCGAGGAACGGCAGCGAGGGATCCTTCGTGCCGGCGGGCAGGACCCGCGGGTTCACCAGATGCAGGTTCTTGCGCGACACCACGATGTCGGCTTCACCCGCGGCCAGCACGTTCTTCACCCAGTTCGTCTTGCCGTGGATCAGCCCGATGGCCAGGGTGTTGCCCTTGCGGTAGGCCGTCACCGGGGTCTCGTAGGCGGTGCCGGAGGTCCGCCCGGTGTGCTTGATCACACTCATCCCGGGCAGCTTCCTGCTGATCGGTGTCATCAGCGGGTTGATGTACTTGATCTGGAAACTCTCCAGCGCCGGCGGCACCAGCATCGGCACGCCGGAGGCGTTGTTGGGATGGTGTTTACGTGACGATGACGCGGACATGACGGCTCCCGAATTCGATTTGGCCTGCTCTGGGACAATAGACGGCGTGACGTCACCACGATCCCTCATGGCCCGCATCGATCTGCGCGGCGCGGACCTGTCCGCGGCCCGCTTGCGGACGACGCTGCCGCGCGGCGGCGTCGACGTGGACGCAGTGGTCCCGAAGGTCCGTCCGATCGTCGAGGACGTCGCCGCGCGCGGCGCGGTCGCGGCCCTGGAGTACGGCGAGAAGTTCGACGGTGTGCGGCCCGACCGGGTGCGGGTACCGGCCGAGAAGCTGCAGGCCGCGTTGGCGGGTCTGGACGCCGACGTGCGCGCCGCCCTCGAGGTCGCCATCGACCGGACCCGCATTGTGCACGCGGATCAACGCCGCACCGACACCACCACCACCCTGGCCCCGGGTGCGACCGTCACCGAGCGCTGGGTCCCGGTCGAACGGGTCGGGCTCTACGTACCGGGCGGCAATGCGGTCTACCCGTCGAGCGTGGTGATGAACGTGGTGCCCGCCCAGGCCGCCGGGGTGGCCTCGCTGGTGATCGCGAGCCCGCCCCAAGCCGATCACGGCGGTCTGCCGCACCCCACCATCCTGGCTGCCGCCGCACTGCTGGGCGTCGACGAGGTGTGGGCCGTCGGCGGCGCCCAGGCGGTGGCGCTGCTGGCCTATGGCGGCGCCGGGGAAAATGGCGGCGATACCGACGGCACCCCGCTCGACCCGGTGGACATGATCACCGGGCCGGGCAACATCTACGTCACCGCCGCCAAACGCATCTGCCGCTCCCAGGTCGGTATCGACGCCGAGGCCGGCCCCACCGAGATCGCCATCCTGGCCGATCACACCGCCGATCCCCGCCACATTGCCGCGGACCTGATCAGCCAGGCCGAGCACGACGAGATGGCCGCCAGCGTGCTGGTCACCGACAGCGTCGCGCTGGCCGAGGCCGCCGATGCCGAGGTGCTCGCCCAGCTGCAGACCACCGTGCACCGCGAGCGGGTCACCGCCGCGCTCACCGGGCGGCAGTCCGCGATCGTGTTGGTCGACGACATCACCGCCGGGGTCCGGGTCGTCAACGCCTATGCCGCCGAACATCTGGAGATCCAAACCGACGACGCGGCTGCGGTCGCGGGCCGGATCACCGCGGCGGGCGCGATATTCGTCGGCGCCTGGTCGCCGGTGAGCCTGGGTGACTACTGCGCCGGTTCCAACCACGTGTTGCCCACCGCGGGCTGCGCCCGACACTCCAGCGGACTGTCGGTGCAGACCTTCCTGCGCGGTATCCATGTGGTCGAGTACGACGAGGCGGCACTCAAAGATGTTGCCGGACACGTGATCACACTCTCGAAGGCGGAGAATTTGCCGGCCCACGGAGAAGCCGTCCGACGGAGGTTCGAACACTGATGTCCGCGTCGCGTATCTCCCTGGACGACCTGCCGCTGCGGGACAACCTGCGCGGGAAGACGCCCTACGGTGCACCGCAACTGTCGGTACCGGTGCGGCTGAACACCAACGAGAACCCGCACCCGCCCACGCAGGCCCTCGTCGACGATGTGGCCGAGTCGGTGCGCGACGCCGCGGCCGATCTGCACCGCTATCCCGACCGGGACGCCATCGCGCTGCGCACCGACCTTGCGGCCTACCTCAGTGGCCAGACCGGCGTCCAGGTGTCGGTGGAGAACGTGTGGGCGGCAAACGGATCCAACGAGATCCTGCAGCAGATCCTGCAGGCGTTCGGTGGTCCCGGACGCACCGCCATGGGTTTCGTGCCGTCCTATTCGATGCACCCGATCATCTCCGACGGCACCCAGACCGCGTGGTTGGAAGCCTCCCGCGCCGAGGATTTCGGTTTGGACACCGACATCGCCGTCGCTGCGGTCACCGCCGCCAAACCCGACGTGGTCTTCTTGGCCAGCCCGAACAACCCCTCGGGACAGAGTGTTTCGCCCGATGATCTGCGCCGGGTCCTCGATGCCGCCACCGGGGTGGTCATCGTGGACGAGGCCTACGGCGAGTTCTCCTCGCAGCCCAGCGCGGTGCGCCTCATCGCCGACTACCCGGCCAAACTCATCGTCACCCGCACCATGAGCAAGGCGTTCGCCTTTGCCGGCGGCCGGCTGGGTTACCTGATCGCCGACCCCGCCGTGATCGACGCGCTGCTACTGGTGCGGCTGCCCTATCACCTGTCGGTGCTCACCCAGGCCGCCGCCCGCGCCGCCCTGCGGCACGCCGATGACACCCTTGGCAGCGTCGCCACCTTGATCGCCGAACGGGAGCGGGTCGCCGCGGCGCTGTCCGGCATGGGTTTCCGGGTGATCCCCAGCGACGCGAACTTCGTGCTGTTCGGCGGATTCGCCGACGCACCCGCGGTCTGGCAGAGCTACCTGGACGCCGGCGTCCTGATCCGCGATGTCGGCATCCCCGGGTACCTGCGCACCACCATCGGCCTGATCGACGAGAACGATCTGCTGCTCGACGTGAGCGCCAAGATCGCCGAATCGGGCGTCGTCCACCAGACCCAAGGAGCCTCATGACCCGTCGCGCGAAAGTCGAACGCAAGACCCGGGAATCCGACATCGTCGTGGAGATCGACCTCGACGGCACCGGCAAGGTCGACATCGACACCGGCGTGCCGTTCTTCGACCACATGCTGACCGCGCTGGGCAGCCATGCCAGTTTCGATCTCAGCGTGCAGGCCCGCGGCGATATCGAGATCGAGGGGCACCACACCGTCGAGGACACCGCGATCGTGCTCGGCCAGGCGCTCGGTCAGGCGCTGGGGGACAAGAGGGGCATCCGGCGGTTCGGCGATGCCTACATCCCGATGGACGAGACGCTCGCGCACGCCGCCGTCGACGTCTCCGGTCGCCCGTACTTCGTGCACACCGGTGAACCGGATTACATGGTGGAGTTCACCATTTCAGGATCCAGCACCCCCTACCACACCGTGATCAACCGGCACGTCTTCGAATCGCTGGCCTACAACGCCCGCATCGCGCTGCACGTGCGCACTCTCTACGGGCGCGACCCGCACCACATCACCGAGGCCGAGTACAAGGCCGTCGCCCGCGCGCTGCGCCAGGCCGTCGAGTACGACCCGCGGGTCACCGGGGTCCCGTCCACGAAGGGCACCCTGTAACCGTGGGCGCTGCGAAAAAGGTTGTGGTGCTGGACTACGGGTCCGGCAACCTGCGCTCGGCGCAGCGCGCCCTGCAGCGCACCGGCGCCGATGTCGAGGTCACCGCCGACGCGTCCGCGGCGTTCGAGGCCGACGGTCTGGTGGTGCCCGGTGTCGGCGCCTACGAGGCCTGTATGACGGGGCTGCGCGATATCGGCGGTGAGCAGATCATCGCCAAACGCCTCGCCGCCGGGCGCCCGGTGCTCGGCGTCTGCGTCGGGATGCAGATCCTGTTCGCCCGCGGGGTCGAATTCGGGGTGCAAACCGAGGGCTGTGCGCAGTGGCCGGGCGCGGTGACCCGCCTCGATGCCCCGGTGATCCCGCACATGGGCTGGAACGTCGTGGACGCCGCGGCGGACAGCACCCTGTTCCGCGGCCTCGACGCCGACACCCGCTTCTACTTCGTGCACTCCTACGCGGCGCAGACCTGGGAGGGCAACAGCGACGCGAAGCTGACCTGGGCGACGCATCAGGTGCCGTTCCTGGCGGCGGTGGAGGACGGGCCACTGTCGGCCACCCAGTTCCATCCCGAGAAGAGCGGTGACGCCGGTGCGACACTGCTGCGCAATTGGGTCGAGAGCCTCGGCTGACGAGGCAAGTAAGGTAACCGCACGTGTCGCTAATTCTTCTCCCCGCCGTCGACGTCGTCGAGGGCCGCGCAGTCCGCCTGGTGCAGGGTGTCGCCGGCAGTGAAACCGAGTACGGTTCGGCGCTGGACGCCGCGCTGGGCTGGCAGCGTGACGGTGCCGAATGGATCCATCTGGTCGACCTGGACGCCGCCTTCGGGCGCGGCTCCAACCGCGATCTGCTCGCCGATGTGGTCGGCAGGCTCGATGTCGCGGTCGAACTGTCCGGCGGTATCCGCGACGACGAGTCGCTGCGGGCCGCACTGGCCACCGGCTGCCGGCGGGTCAACCTGGGCACCGCGGCGCTGGAGAATCCGCAGTGGTGTGCCGCGGCGATCGCCGAGCACGGCGACAAGGTGGCAGTCGGGCTGGATGTGAAGTTGGAGAACGGGGACTACCGGCTGCGCGGCCGCGGCTGGGAAACCGACGGCGGCGACCTCTGGCCGGTCCTGGACCGCCTTGTCGGGGAAGGCTGCTCACGTTTCGTGGTCACCGACGTCACCAAGGACGGCACCCTCAACGGGCCGAACCTGGAGTTGCTCACCGCCGTCACCGAGCGCACCGACGCGCCGGTGATCGCCTCCGGCGGGGTGTCCAGCCTGGACGACCTGCGGGCCATCGCCACCCTGACCGACCGCGGCGTCGAGGGCGCCATCGTCGGGAAGGCGCTGTACGCCGGGCGGTTCACCTTGCCCGAAGCGCTCAGCGCGGTCAGCGGCTGATGGTCGAACCCGGAAAGCTCGCGGCGCTGCTCGCGACCGCCACCGACGTACTCGACGATGTGTCGGAGGCGTTCGTCGACGGGCACCGGGCCGACTCCGCAGTGCGCAAACACGGCAACGACTTTGCCACCGAAGTGGATCTCGCCATCGAACGGCAGGTGGTGGCGGCGCTCACCGAGCAGACCGGCATCGGGGTGCACGGCGAGGAATTCGGCGGCGCGCCGATCGATTCCGAACTGGTGTGGGTGCTCGACCCGATCGACGGCACCTTCAACTACGCCGCCGGCTCACCGATGGCCGCGATCCTGCTCGGCCTGCTCGCCGACGGTGAGCCGGTCGCCGGCCTGACCTGGTTGCCCTTCGTCGGCAACCGCTACACCGCGCTGGCGGGTGGGCCGGTGCGGGACAACGGAACCGAGCTTCCCCCGCTGGAGCACACCACCCTCGCCGATTCGATCATCGGCATCCAGACCTTCAACATCGACTCGCGGGGGCGCTTTCCCGGCCGCTACCGCGCCGAGGTGCTGGCGAACCTGAGCCGGGTGTCCTCGCGGGTCCGCATGCACGGCGCCACCGGTGTCGACCTGGCCTACGTCGCGGCCGGAATCCTCGGCGGCGCGATCAGTTTCGGTCATCACATCTGGGATCACGCGGCCGGAGTGGCCCTGGTGCGGGCCGCCGGTGGCATCGTCACCGACCTGGCCGGGCAGCACTGGACCGCCGAGTCGAAGTCGGCACTGGCGGCGGCCCCGGGGATCCATGAGCAGATTCTCGCGCTGGTGGCCGCCGCAGGATCTCCGGAGGACTACTGAGATGGCTGTCGCGGTTCGGGTGATCCCGTGTCTGGATGTCGACGACGGCCGGGTGGTCAAGGGTGTCAACTTCGAGAACCTCAGGGATGCAGGCGATCCCGTCGAGCTGGCGGCCGCCTATGACGCCGCGGGCGCCGATGAGCTGACCTTTCTGGATGTCACCGCATCCTCGGCGGGACGGTCCACCATGCTCGAGGTGGTGCGCCGCACCGCCGAGCAGGTGTTCATTCCGCTCACCGTCGGTGGCGGGGTGCGTTCGGTCGCCGATGTGGACACCCTGCTGCGCGCCGGGGCCGACAAGGTGTCGGTGAACACCGCCGCGATCGCCCGCCCGGAGCTGCTGGCCGAGCTGTCGCGCCAGTTCGGTTCGCAGTGCATCGTGTTGAGCGTGGATGCCCGCACCGTGCCCGAAGGTGGCACCCCGACCCCGTCGGGCTGGGAGGTCACCACGCACGGCGGGCGGCAGGGGACCGGCATCGACGCGGTCGAATGGGCCCGGCGCGGAGCCGAACTCGGGGTGGGTGAGATCCTGCTGAACTCGATGGACGCCGACGGCACCAAGGCGGGTTTCGATCTGCCGATGCTGCACGCGGTGCGCGAGGCGGTCACCGTGCCGGTGATCGCCAGCGGGGGTGCCGGTGCGGCGGCCGATTTCGCGCCGGCCGTGCAGGCGGGTGCCGATGCGGTGCTGGCCGCCAGCGTGTTCCACTTCGGTGAACTCACCATCGGTGAGGTGAAGGCCGCCATGGCTGCCGCGGGGATCACCGTTCGATGAGCCTGGATCCCTCGATCGCCGCCCGCCTCAAACGCAACGAGGCCGGCCTGTTCACCGCGGTGGTGCAGCAACACGGCACCGGTGATGTGCTGATGGTCGCCTGGATGGACGATGACGCGCTGGCCCGCACCCTGCAGACCCGCGAGGCCACCTACTTCTCGCGCTCGCGCGGCGAGCAGTGGATCAAGGGCGCCACCTCCGGGCACACCCAGTACGTGCGCTCGGTGCGACTGGACTGCGACGGGGACAGCGTGCTGCTGGAGGTCGACCAGGTCGGCGGGGCCTGCCACACCGGGGATCACAGCTGCTTCGACGCGGACCTGCTGCTCGGCGACGCTTGACGGTATTTGTCGGTGGCATCCGTGACAATGGCCCGGTGACCGAAGACAGCGCCGCCACCCGCAAGGCCCGCGGTGCGTTCTTCACCCCACCGCAGATCACCCGGTACCTGGCCGAGTGGGCGGTGCGCGCACCCGATGACGCGGTGTTCGAGCCGTCGGCCGGTGATGCCGCCTTCCTGGTGGCGGCCGCCGAGCGGTTACGTCGGCTCGGTGTCGAACGCCCGCGACTCGACGGGGTGGAAATTCATCCGGCCAGCGTCGCGACCGCCCGGCGCCGGGTTGCCGAGGCCGGGGCCACCGCGCGGATCCGCACTGCGGACTTCTTCGATATCGCACCGACGCCGCGGTATGCGGCCGTGCTGGGTAACCCGCCCTATATCCGCTACCAGGACTTCCGCGGTACGCAACGGGCGCAGTCCCGGCGCGCGGCGCTGGCCGCCGGAGTCACGCTGTCGGCGTTGGCGTCCAGTTGGGCCGCGTTCACCGTGCATGCCGCGCTGTTCCTGCGCCCCGGCGGGCGGATGGCGCTGGTGCTGCCCGCCGAGCTGCTCAGCGTCAACTACGCCGCCGCGGTGCGCAAATTCCTGTTCGACCGATTCTCCAGCGTCGAGTTGGTGATGTTCGATGAGCAGGTCTTCCCGGGCGCCGAGGCCGATGTGGTGCTGTTGCTGGCCGACGGTTTCGGCGCCGGGCCATCCGGGCATGCCGTCATCCACCGTGCCCGCAATGCCGAATCGCTGACTTCGGAACTGGTGCAACGGCATTGGTCACCGGCAGATCCCGCCGACAAATGGGTCAGCGGACTCATCGGCAACCGGCCCGTGGAGGTTCTGCAGGGGCTGCACCACGATGCCCGGTTCGCTACCCTCGAGCAGTGGGGTGACACCACGCTGGGCATGGTCACCGGCAACAACGGTTTCTTCGCGCTGTCCCCGGCGCGGGTGGCCGAACTCGGGCTCCGGCCCACCGATCTGCTGACCCTGTCCCCGCCGGGAAGCGGCCACCTGCGCGGGCTGACGCTGTCCGCGCAGCACCTCGCGCTGCTGGGCGCAGATGGCAAGGCGGTGCACCTGTTCCGGCCCGCCGGGCGACTCTCGGCGCCGGCGCAGCGCTATGTCGAGGCGGGGCACGCCGCCGGGGTGCATCTGGCCTACAAGTGCCGGGTCCGCACGCCGTGGTATCGGGTGCCCCTGGTGCCACCCGCCGACCTGCTGTTGACCTGCATGAATGCCGACACACCGCGGCTGGTCACCAACCGGGCCGCCGCCCATCACCTGAACTCCGTGCACGGGGTGTACCTGCGCGACGAGGTCGCCGCACTGGGCCGGGATCTGTTGCCGCTGGCCGCACTGAACTCGGTCACCGTGCTGCACGCGGAGATGGTGGGCCGCGCCTACGGCGGCGGAGTGTTGAAAATCGAACCGCGCGAGGCCGATCGCTGGTTGGTGCCCGCCCCGGAGCTGATCGCGGCCCGCGCCGCCGAACTGCATGCCGCCCGCCGCGCGGTGGCGGCGCTGCTGGGTCGCGGCAGGCTGCTCGAGGCGGTCGGTCTCGTCGATGCCGCGCTCGACCTGGACGCCGACCTGGAATCGGTTCGGGCCGCACGTCATTCATTGGCGACGAGGCGGGCGGTAAGGTCGCGGCGTGCCCGCTGAGCCCTCCACGAAAGCCACCGCGTGGGCGATCTTCGACCGGATCGTCGCCGATGCCGCGCCCGCCGGGGTGCACACCAACCCGTGGCTGCGGACCGTGGACCGGCTGACCTACCGCCCCGACTTTAAGGTGCTGCGCAAGCTGCTGGGCGTGCCGCTGTACCTGGATGCGCCGTCGACCACCGGGGTGCCCGCGCTGGCCCTGGACGTGTGGATGTCCTACGAGCTGCGCCGTGCCGGATTCGACCCGGATGCGGTCTGGCCGCGACCCACCGACCCGCGCATCATGCCGGGCGCCATCTCCAGCCTGCTCGACGGCCTGCCGCAGCGGGAACGTCAACTCATCGAGGCGCGGCTGGGGCGCTCGATGAAGGGGGTGGCCGGTTCGAGCGCCAGCGTGCTGGGCAAGCACTACATGAAGCAGGTCGATGTCGTCATGTCGGACTGGGACACCGGGCCGGAGCTGCTCATCAGCACCAAGCGGATGGACTCCAGCTTCGGCAAGAACGCCGCGAACCGGGTCGAGGAAAGCTACGGCGACGCCAAGAACCTCCGGCTGCGCCACCCGCTGGCCGCGCTCGGTTTCGTCTACGGGCTGCGCTCGACGATCCTGAGCACCGAACCCGACAAGGCCGAATGGCTGATCGACCTGCTGGGCAAACTGGGCACCGAGGACGACGCCTATCACGCCACCGCGCTGATCATGATCGACTACCAGGCCGACGGTGTGGAGTCACCAGAAGACGAGGTGGACAGCATCGAGAAGGCGGATGCTGAAACGCTTTTCGAGATCATCGATGTCGCCACCGCGCGGGTTGACGAGGCGCTGGCGGCGCTGCCCGACATCGCCATCCGCCACGATGTGGTGCCACCGCAACTGCAGCCGGCCCGATTCCTGGCAATCATGGCCAACCGCGTCATCGACACCGCGCCGGTGACCCGGCACCGCGAGGCGCGTCGGCGTCGTGAGCAGGCGCCGGTCGGTTAGAGCACCCTCGAGCTGGCCCTCGCCCGTGCGCTCCACCGGCCGTCGGTGAACCCCACCGTCACCGGATGGCGGAATGCGGTGCTGACGTGTTCGGTGGTCACCGTGTCCTCGGCCGGGCCCATCGCGACGGTGCGGCCCGCACCGATGAGCAGCGCGTGGGTGGTGCTGGTGGGCAGTTCCTCCAGGTGATGGGTCACCAGGATCGACGCCATCTCCGGATGCGTGGCATCGAGGCTGTCGATGGTTTCCAGCAGTTGTTCGCGGGCCGCCACGTCCAGGCCGGTGCTGGGTTCGTCGAGCAGCAGCAGCCGCGGTTCGCCGATCAGGGCGCGCGCGATCAGGGTCCGCCCGCGCTCGCCGTGGGACAGCGTCGGCCACACCGCATCGGTGCGCGCGGACAGACCCACCGTGTCGATCAGCGCGTCGGCCCGGCGCAGCTGCTCGGCGCTCGGCGTCCAGCGTGCGGCGGTATCGATGGTCGCGGTGAAACCCGTGAGCACCACCTCGCGCACCGTCAACGGGTACTGCAGGCGGTGCCGGGGGTTGACATGCCCGATGGACCGGCGCAGCACGGACAGATCGGTGCGCCCCATCTGCCCGCCGAGGATGCGCACCGTGCCGCTGCTCGGAAACGTCACTGCCGCACAGAATCCGAGCAGCGTGCTTTTGCCGGCGCCATTGGGGCCCAGCAGAGCCCAGTGCTCGCCGGCCCGCACGGTCAGCGAGATGCCGTCGATGATCTGCTTGCCGTCCCGGCGGAAGGTGACCTCGGTGAGCTCCAGAACCGGTGTCACCGTCACCGCGCCCGCAGCACCTCGAGCGCCTTGTCGGCGTGGGCATCCATGCTGAACTCGCTGGAAATCACCTCGAGCACCGTGCGGTCGGTGTCGATCACGAAGGTGGTGCGTTTGACCGGCATGAACTTGCCGAGCAGGCCGCGCTTGACCCCGAACGCGGTGGCGACGGTGCCGTCGGCATCGGAGAGCAGTGGGTAGTCGAAGCGTTGCTGCTCGGCGAACTCGGCCTGCTTGGCCACCGCATCGGTGCTGATGCCGACCCGGGAGGCGCCGGCGGCGGCGAACTCGGCGGCCAGGTCACGGAAGTGGCAGGCCTCCTTGGTGCAGCCGGGGGTCATGGCCGCCGGGTAGAAGAACAACACCACCGGGCCGCCGGCGAGCAGCGAGGTCAGGCTGCGGTTGGTGGCGGTCTGGTCGGGCAATTCGAACTCGGCCACGCGGTCACCGGTCTTGATAAGCGTCACGGTCGCCCACGCTACGCCCACCACCGGGTGGCCGTCTGGGAGGATTGTCGGCGTGCAACACGCTTCCGCGGCCGCCACGCTGGCCGTCACCACCCCACGTGAGGATTTCCGGGAACTCGCCGCCGGGCACCGGGTGGTCCCGGTGACCCGCAAGGTGCTCGCCGACAGTGAGACACCGCTGTCGGCCTACCGCAAGCTGGCCGCCAACCGGCCCGGCACGTTCCTGCTGGAATCGGCGGAGAACGGGCGCTCCTGGTCGCGGTGGTCGTTCATCGGCGCGGGCGCGCCGTCGGCGTTGACGGTGCGTGACGGCGCGGCGGTCTGGCTGGGTGTCACACCGCAGGACGCGCCGTCCGGCGGTGACCCGCTCGCGGCGCTGCGCAGCACGTTGGAACTGCTGGCCACCGCCGCGGTGCCCGGCCTGCCGCCGTTGTCCTCGGGTTTGGTGGGCTACTTCGCCTACGACATGGTGCGCCGGCTCGAACGGCTCCCGGAGATCACCGTCGACGATCTCGGGCTGCCCGACATGCTGCTGCTGCTGGCCACCGATATCGCCGCGGTGGACCACCACGAGGGCACCATCACCCTGATCGCCAACGCGGTGAACTGGAATGGCACCGACGAGCGGGTCGACGAGGCCTATGACGATGCGGTGGCCCGGCTCGATGTGATGACCGCGGCGCTCGGCGAGCCGCTGCATTCCAGCGTCGCCACCTTCAGCCGGCCGCAGCCGCAGTTCCGTGCGCAGCGCACCGTGCAGGAGTACAGCGCCATCGTGGACAAGCTGGTCGGCGACATCGAGGCCGGCGAGGCGTTCCAGGTGGTGCCCTCACAGCGTTTCGAGATGACCACCACCGCAGACCCACTCGACGTCTACCGGATGCTGCGCGCGACCAACCCGAGCCCGTACATGTACCTGCTCAACGTGCCGAATGCCGAAGGGGGACTCGACTTCTCGGTGGTCGGCTCCAGCCCGGAGGCGCTGGTGACCGTCACGGACGGCAAGGCGACGACACACCCGATCGCGGGGACCCGGTGGCGGGGGGACACCGAGGAGGAGGACGTGCTGCTGGAGAAGGAACTGCTGGCCGACGACAAGGAGCGCGCCGAGCACCTGATGCTGGTCGATCTGGGCCGCAACGACCTGGGCAGGGTGTGCGAACCGGGCACGGTGCGGGTGGAGGATTACAGCCACATCGAGCGCTACAGCCACGTCATGCATCTGGTGTCGACGGTGACCGGGCACCTCGCCGAGGGCAAGACCGCCCTGGACGCCGTCACGGCCTGCTTCCCGGCGGGCACCCTGTCGGGGGCGCCGAAGGTGCGCGCCATGGAGCTCATCGAGGAGGTCGAGCTGACCCGGCGCGGTCTGTACGGCGGTGTGCTCGGCTATCTGGACTTCGCCGGTAACGCCGATTTCGCGATCGCGATCCGCACGGCCCTGATGCGCGCGGGCACCGCCTACGTGCAGGCCGGCGGGGGAGTCGTCGCCGACTCCAACGGGCCCTATGAGTACAACGAGTCGGCGAACAAGGCCAAGGCGGTGCTGAACGCGATCGCCGCGGCCGAGACGCTCACCGATCCGCAGACCCCGGCGCCATGATCAGGCTCGCGCAGGCGCTGCTGGTCCTCGGCGCGCTGGCGCTGTGGGGAGCCTCGCGGCTGCCGTGGGTGCAGGTGAGCACCTTCGACGGACTCGGTCAACCCAAGACCTCCACCCTCTCCGGCGCGGACTGGTCGACGGCGCTGGTCCCACTGGCGCTGGTGTTGCTGGCCGCCGCGGTCGCGGCGCTGGCGGTACGCGGTCTGCTGCTGCGCGCGGTCGCGGTACTGGTGGCGGTGTCCGGCGCCGGAGTCGCCTACCTGGGCATCAGTCAGTGGGTGGTCCACGACGTCGCGGTGCGCGGTGCGGAGCTGGCCGAGGTGCCGGTGTCGGCGCTGGTGGGATCCCAGCGCTTCTACGCAGGCGCCGCCGTGGCGGTCGTCGCAGCGGTGATTGCGCTGGTCGCGGCCGGATTGCTGATGCGCTCGGCGGCGCGGACACCGACCGCGTCGGCCCGGTACGCCGCGCCGGCGGCGCGCCGCGATGCGGTGCACTCGGAAACGGTGGACGGCTCCGGGACGCAGGGAATGTCTGAGCGGATGATGTGGGACGCGTTGGACGAGGGCAGCGATCCCACCGGCGAGCCGAACCCGCAGGATCCGGACAACAAGGGTCGGTGACAGAACGTGTGGCCCCGGCGACTAACCTTTCAGAAAACAACGGTGTCCACGACAACGACTGGGTCGACGCAGACCATTCCGGGGGGATCCCGGCCGACGGAAAAGGACGATGGCCAATGAGTTCGGCGACCGTGCTCGACTCCATTATCGAAGGAGTCCGCGCCGACGTTGCCACCCGTGAAGCCGCGGTGAGCTTCGCCGATATCAAGCAACGCGCGAAGGACGCCCGGCCCCCGCTGGATGTGGTGGCCGCGCTGCAGGCACCCGGCATCGCTGTCATCGCCGAGGTCAAGCGCGCCAGCCCGTCGCGTGGTGAGTTGGCCTCGATCGCCGACCCCGCGCAGCTGGCCAAGGCCTACGAGGACGGCGGCGCGCGCATCATCAGCGTGCTGACCGAGGAACGCCGCTTCCACGGGTCCCTCGACGATCTCGACAGTGTCCGGGCGGCAGTCTCGATTCCGGTGCTGCGCAAGGACTTCATCGTCGGGCCCTACCAGATCCATGAGGCGCGTGCGCACGGCGCGGACATGTTGCTGCTGATCGTGGCGGCGCTGGAGCAGAAGGCGCTGGAGTCGATGCTCGACCGCACCGAATCGCTCGGCATGACCGCCCTGGTGGAGGTGCACACCGAGGATGAGGCCGACCGCGCGCTGCAGGCCGGAGCGCGTGTCATCGGCGTCAACGCCCGCAACCTCAAGACCCTCGAGGTCGATCGGGACTGCTTCGCGCGGATCGCGCCGGGGCTGCCGTCAAAGGTCATCCGCGTCGCCGAATCCGGTATCCGCGGCACCGCCGATCTGCTGGCCTACGCCGGCGCCGGCGCGGACGCCGTCCTGGTCGGGGAGGGCCTGGTCACCAGCGGTGACCCGCGGAGCGCCGTCTCCGATCTGGTCACCGCCGGCGCGCACCCGTCGTGCCCCAAACCCGCACGCTGATTGTCGATGAGCCGCTTGCGCGAAGAGAAGTAGACAACGATGAGCCGCTTGCGCGAAGAGAGCAGATGACTTTGGCCGATATCGCGGGCCCCGAGCTGCCCCACACCAGCGCAGCCCTGGCCGAACCCACCAGTCACGACCCGGACGCCAAAGGCCATTTCGGTGCCTACGGCGGGCGGTTGGTCCCCGAGGCCTTGATGGCCGTCATCGAAGAGGTGACCGCCGCCTACGAGAAGGCCCGCAGCGATCAGACGTTCCTCGACGAACTCGACCGTCTGCAGCGCCACTACAGTGGCCGCCCGTCGCCGCTGTACGAGGCGCAGCGGCTCAGCGAGCATGTCGGTGGGGCGCGGATCTTCCTCAAGCGAGAAGACCTCAACCACACCGGATCCCACAAGATCAACAACGTGCTGGGACAGGCGCTGCTGGCCCGTCAGATGGGCAAGACCCGGGTGATCGCCGAGACCGGCGCCGGGCAGCACGGCGTGGCGACCGCCACCGCGTGCGCTCTGCTCGGCCTGGACTGCGTCATCTACATGGGTGCCGTGGATACCGCCCGGCAGGCGCTCAATGTGGCGCGGATGCGGTTGCTGGGTGCCCGCGTGGTTGCGGTGGAGTCCGGGTCGAAGACCCTCAAGGACGCCATCAATGAGACCTTCCGGGATTGGGTGGCCAACGCCGACGACACCTTCTACTGCTTCGGTACCGCGGCGGGCCCGCATCCGTTCCCACTCATGGTCCGCGACTTCCAGCGGATCATCGGGATGGAGACCCGGGTGCAGATCCTCGATCAGGCCGGGCGACTGCCCGATGCGGTGACCGCCTGTGTCGGCGGCGGCTCCAACGCGATCGGCATCTTCCACGCATTCCTCGATGATCCGGATGTTCGGCTCGTCGGCTTCGAGGCCGCTGGCGACGGGGTGGCCACCGGAAGGCACGCCGCGACCTTCACCGGCGGATCCCCGGGCGCGTTTCAGGGATCGTTCTCCTACCTGCTGCAGGACGAGGACGGTCAGACTCTCGAATCGCATTCCATTTCGGCCGGTCTGGACTATCCCGGTGTCGGACCCGAGCATGCGCTGCTCAAGGATGCCGGGCGCGCGGAGTACCGGCCGATCACCGACACCGAGGCCATGGATGCGTTCCTGCTGCTGTGCCGGACCGAGGGCATCATCCCGGCGATCGAGTCCGCGCACGCGGTGGCCGGCGCGGCGAAGCTGGCCACCGAACTCGGGAAGGGCGCGATTATCGTGGTGAACCTGTCCGGACGCGGTGACAAGGACGTGGAGACCGCAGGGAAGTGGTTCGGGTTGATGGACGGTGATTCGTGAGCCGGCTGGCCGGAGTGTTCGACAGGTGCCGGGCGGAGCGGCGTTCGGCGCTCATCGGGTATCTGCCGACCGGCTATCCGGATGTGGACACCTCGATCGCGGCGATGACCGCCATGGTCGAGTCCGGGGCCGACATCATCGAGGTCGGGGTCGCGTACTCCGATCCCGGCATGGACGGACCCACCATCGCCCGGGCCACCGAGGCCGCGCTGGCCGGCGGGGTGCGGGTGTATGACGCGTTGCGCGCGGTCGAAGCCATCAGCAATGCGGGCGGAAGCGCCGTCGTGATGTCCTACTGGAACCCGGTGCTGCGCAAGGGCGTCGAGACCTTCGCCCGGGATCTGGCGTCGGCCGGGGGGTTGGGACTCATCACCCCCGATCTCATTCCGGACGAGGCGGACGAGTGGGTGCAGATCTCCGAGCGCCACGATCTGGACCGGATCTTTCTGGTGGCGCCGTCGTCGACGCCGGAGCGACTGGCCGCGACGGTCAACGCGTCGCGTGGTTTCGTCTACGCCGCGTCGACGATGGGTGTGACCGGTGCACGCGATGCCGTGTCGAATGCCGCGCCCGAACTGGTGCGCCGGGTCAAGGAGATCTCCGACATTCCCGTCGGGGTGGGCCTGGGTGTGCGCTCCCGTGAGCAGGCCGCCGAGATCGGTGCCTACGCCGACGGGGTGATCGTCGGGTCGGCGCTGGTATCGGCGCTCGACGAGGGTCTGCCCGCGGTGCGAGCGTTGACCGCCGAACTTGCCGAGGGCGTGCGCCAGGCGGTGCGGGCATGACGGTCACGACGCTGGCCTACATCCCCAGCCCGGCACAGGGCGTCTGGTTCCTCGGGCCCGTTCCGCTGCGCGCGTACGCGTTGTGCATCATCGCCGGGATCGTTGCGGCGCTGGTCATCGGCGATCGCCGGTGGGAGGCGCGCGGCGGCGAGCGTGGCGTGATCTATGACATCGCGCTGTGGGCCGTGCCGTTCGGGTTGGTCGGCGGGCGCATGTATCACGTCATGACGGACTGGCCGACGTACTTCGGTGCCGGTGGCGCCGGGTTGGGCGCGGCATTCCGGATCTGGGATGGCGGACTGGGCATTTGGGGCGCGGTGGCGCTCGGCGGGGTCGGCGCGTGGATCGCGTGCCGGCGACGGGGGATACCGTTGCCCGCGTTCGGCGATGCGATCGCCCCGGGGATCATTCTGGCGCAGGCGATCGGCCGGCTGGGCAACTACTTCAACCAGGAGCTGTACGGGCGGGCGACCACCCTGCCGTGGGGCCTGGAGATCTACGAGCGCCGCGATGCGGCGGGGTTCCGGGATTCGCTCAACGGCGTGTCCACGGGGGAGTTGGTGGCCGTCGTCCATCCGACGTTCCTGTATGAATTGCTCTGGAATTTACTGATTTTCGCATTGTTGCTTTGGGTTGACCGGCGATACAGACTCGGTCACGGCCGGGTATTCGCGCTGTACGTGGCGGGGTACTGCCTGGGCAGGTTCTGGATCGAGCTGATGCGCAGCGACGCCGCGACACTGATCGCCGGCATCCGGGTCAACTCGTTCACCTCGACATTCATCTTCATCGCCGCCGTCGTGTATGTGATGGTAGCGCCCAAGGGGCGCGAGGACCCGGCGTCACTGCGCGGCAATGCGCCGCTGGTGGACGGGGATTCGGCGGTCGATGAGGTGGCCACCGAGGTGATCGAGGTGGGTGCGGCCGCGGGAATCGTGGCTGCCGCCAGGGCGGCGGGTGCCGCCGAGGGTGAGGACGCGGCCGGTGGCGGCGAGACCACCGCGCAAGAGGTCACCGTCGCTGACGCCGCCGACGAGGCCGACGATGTGGAAGAGCCCGTCGAGACCGAGGCTGTGGCTGAGGAGTCGGCCGGGGACGCCGAGCCTGTCGAGTCGGTTGATGCGGAGCCCGCGGACGATTCTGCAGAAGCAGAAGCAGAGGCTGTTGGCGAGCTTGATGCGGCTGACGCTCCGGTGGCCGAGGAGTCGCCCGAGGTTGTGGAGGCCGACGAGGCCACCGAAGGATCGGCTGTTGTCGAGTCGGTTGATGTCGAGTCGGTTGATGTCGAGTCGGTTGATGCGGAGGCCGCGGACGATTCTGCAGAAGCAGAAGCAGAAGCAGAGCCTGTTGCGGCTGACGCTCCGGTGGCCGAGGAGTCGCCCGAGGTTGTGGAGGGTGACGAGGCTGCCGATGTCGAGGAGCCCGTCGAGACCGAGCCCGAGACCGAATCTGCCGAGGGTTCGGCTGTTGTCGCGTCGGTTGACGCGGAGGCCGCGGACGATTCTGCAGAAGCAGAAGCAGAAGCAGAAGCAGAAGCAGAGGCTGTTGGCGAGCTTGATGCGGCTGACGCTCCGGTGGCCGAGGAGTCGCCCGAGGTTGTGGAGGGTGACGAGGCTGCCGATGTCGAGGAGCCCGTCGAGACCGAGCCCGAGACCGAATCTGCCGAGGGTTCGGCTGTTGTCGCGTCGGTTGATGCGGAGACCGCCGACGATTCTGCAGAAGCAGAAGCAGTTGACGATCCTGGTGCCGCTGACGCTCCGGTGGCTGAAGAGTCGCCCGAGACCGAGGCGGCAGATGCCGCGGCAGCTGAGCCTGCGGTTGAGGAGTCGGCGCAGATTGATGCCGTCGAGCCTGTAGCGGGGGATAACTCGCCCGAGACAGAGTTGGTCGAGGGTGATAGCGGTGATGCTGAGGCGGCCGATGCTGTTGAAGAGCCCGAGCCCGAGCCCGAGCCCGCCGACGCCGGTGAAAAAGCCGGCTCAGATGCCAAGCGCGTCGGTGAACGATTCCGCGCACCGCGGTGGTTCCGGCGTAACGGTTGACCACCGCACCCGCGCAGCTGACTACGGATCCTCGTCAGGTGGTCTGAGCAGCTCTTCGGGGTGATGGAAGTGGTTCAGGGTGTCCTGCCCCACGTCGAGTAGCGGCGGCGGGTGCCAATGCACCCGACCGTCCTCGCCAATCGTTGTGGCCCAACCAGTTTCGAATGCCAGCTGGTTGTCGGATCCGCAGCCGAGTCCGAGACCGGTGATATCCGTTCGTCCGCCAGAGGCCCAGTCCAACTCGGCATGCATCCCCTCGCAGTCGATACCCGCGACGGGGCAGTTCGGCATGGTGCACCCCCGGTCGCGGGAGATCATCACCAAGCGCTGGGCTTTGGAGGCCAGCCGCTTCGTCCGGGCCAGGTACAGCGGTTCCGCGATGTGCTCGCGATACACGATCAGGTAGTGGTACGCATGTTCGGCCAGGCGGATCAGGTCGCGGATGGGCATCGTCGTTCCGACGGAGGTCCGGGCGACCCCGGCCGCATCCTGTAGTTCACGCAACGTGGTCGAAACGACAACGGTCACCGGCAGGCCGCCGTGCTGGCCGAGCTGTTTGGACATCAAGGCATTCCGCATGACCGCCTTGAGCGCGTCGTGGTTGCGCTGAGCCTTGGTCCGGGTGTCGCGGGCAGCGGCGGTACCTTCCCCGGCATCGAGCGCGGAATCGAACTCCGAACGTCGCTCGGCGAGTTGATCGGCCGACAGCTCTGGGTCGCCCGTCGCCGTATCCAGCGCGGTCCGGCGTTCGGCAAATGGTTCCGGCGGATAGTCGACCAGCTCGGCAAGCACGCTGGCGTCGTCGGGAAGCCAGTTCTCCTCGGGTGGCACCGGGGACGCCTCGGGTGGCCGCGGTTCGGCCGGCACCGCCGGCGGCACCGACTCGGCGGTCGGCGGCATCCCCGGATTATCCACCAGCGGATTCGGTACCGGGTTGTGCACCGGCTCGGCGTCGGCGGGGTTGTTGACTCCCGGTGCGCCCCAGACCTGGGTGATCGTCTTCAGGTAGGCGCCGAGCTCCGCGTCGACATGACCGCTGACCCGGATCATCCCGTCGACATCCTGACGCCCGAACGTGATTCCGCGCTTGTGCTCGGCCGGATCCGGGCCGTCGCCGTCCGGATTGAGGGTGTTGAGCGCGTATGTCGCGACTTCCCGAAGCGTACGCGGGGTGATCCCGGTCGCGGCGGTGGCCAGTACGCGTTCCAGCTCGGCGCAGGCGGCAGGGTCAGCATGCTTGGCCGCGGCGGTCAGCGCCTTGCGGATCTCGTGCACGTGTTCGCGATTGATGGTGCCGGTGGCCAATTCGTCCGCGCAGGCGGCCATGTGGGGCTCCAGCAGCTCACCGTTCATGCCATGGCGCGGTCCGAGATCGCGGGCGTCGGCGAGGCGGCGATCGGCCTCATCCTTGGAGATCCGCAACCGGGTGCACAGGATCTCCGGCCAGGATCGCGCGCCGATGTCCTTCGGTGCTGCCTGCGCCTGCAGTGCCGACAGGATCCGGTGGTCCGCCACAGCGGTGGTGCGGGCTCGGTGCTCGCGGCGGGACTGCAACTCGAACAGCTCGGCCGGTGTCATCCGGGTGAAATCCAGTGCGGCCAACTGCTTACACACGGCATCGTAGGCATCGAAGGCCGCCAGCACGGCTTCCCGATCCGACACCTGATTCGTAAGCATGTTCGAATTCTATCGAGGGCTACCGACATGCAGAATGGTTGTCCACAGCCGAGCCGGCTATCCACAGATGCCTAAAAAGTATTGGCGCACAGACATTTTAGAGAGTACGAGCAGCGCTCATGTCTCGATCTGAATCCGCCCCTCGACCTCACATACCGGGTAGCTGCGTACCGGTACACCGCCACCGAGCTCGGCGCCGGTGCGCATATCGAAGGTGGCGCCGTGCAACGGGCACACCACCACCTCGTCATCGGCCAGTCCGTCGGCCAGCGGCCCGCCCTTGTGCGGGCACACCGCGTCCAGTGCGCGCAGCGACCCGTCGCGCAACCGGAACACCGCGATCTGGCTGTCGGCCACGGCGAATGTGCGTCCCTCGCCCAGCGGGACCTGGGAGGCCGGCCCGAGGTCGCTCACCGCACCGGCACCTGCGGCAGCGGCAACAGTGGCAACGAGGTGCGGAACTGCCCTTCGGTCGCCGGTTCCCGCCCGTCGAGCCATGGGTCGCGGTAGGCATCGATCGATTTCTGCATCCGCGCGTCCAGGCCGGAGGCCAGTCCCTCGGCATCCTCGACCACGACCGCCCGGATGTGGTCGATACCCACCCGGGGCACCCACGCGTAGGTGCGCTCCAGCCAGTTGGCGCTCTCGCGGTAGTACTGCAGGAACCGGCCGGTGAGGGTCATCACCTCCGCGGCGGAGTCGACGGTCGCCAGCAGATCTCCCTTGCGGATGTGGGCACCGGCCGCGCCGCCCACATAGATCTCCCAGCGTCCACCGTCGACGGCCACCACCCCGAGGTCCTTGCACAGTGACTCGGCACAGTTACGGGGACATCCCGTGACCGCGAGCTTCATCTTCGCCGGGCTGGCCAGACCCTGGAACCGCTCCTCCAGGGCAACGCCCAGCGCCGTGGAGTCACCCACGCCGAACCGGCAGAAGTCGCTGCCGACACAGGTTTTCACGGTGCGGAAGCTCTTTCCGTAGGCGTACCCGGACGGCATGTCCAGATCCGCCCACACCGCGGGCAGGTCCTCCTTACGGATACCGAGCAGGTCGATGCGCTGACCGCCGGTGCATTTGATCATCGGAATCGAATACTTGTCGGCCACATCGGCGATCTTGCGCAGCTGCCCGGCGCTGGTCACGCCACCCTTCATCTGCGGGACCACCGAGAAGGTGCCGTCCCGCTGGATATTGGCGTGCACCCGGTCGTTGATGAACCGGGCATCCCGCTCATCGACGAACTCGTCGGCCCACATCATCTCCAGCAGTGAGGCCAGCGCCATCTTCGAGCCGGCATCGTGCTTGCCGTCGGGTGCGAGAGCGTTGAACACCGAGGACACCGAATGCAACTGGAGCTCGCGGATCAGCTGCATCAGTTCGGGTTTCGGGTAGGGCACGCCGGGGACGTACCACGATGCCGACGGATCCTCGGTTGCGGCGCCGCCGGCCGCCCACTCCACGATCTGGCCGACGAGCTGCTTACACGACCCGCAGCCCTTTCCGGCCTTGGTCTTCTTCATCACGCCGGAGACCGACGTGGTGCCGTCCCGAACACAGGACACCAGCGCGGCCTTGGACACCCCGTTGCAGTTGCACACCTGGGCATCGTCGGCGAGTTCGGCGACGCCCACCTCGACATCGGGGGTGCCGATGTCGAACATCAGCGACACCCGTTCCTCGGGCAGCGGCAGACCGTTGTCGAAGGCCTGGGTCAGGAACGATACCTTGCTGACGTCGCCGACCAGCGTGGCGCCCACCAGCTTTCCGTCCCGGATCACGACGGTCTTGTAGATTCCGTGCCGGGGTTCGGAGTACTGCACGAATTCGTCGTCGGGTCGTTCGGGACCCTTGACCCCCATCGCGGCGACATCGACCCCGGCAACCTTGAGCTTGGTGGCGACCCGGGAGCCGTGATACTCGGCCTTGGGGTTGCTCCTGGTGAGGTGGTCGGCGAGCACCTTGGCCTGCTCCCACAACGGCGCTACCAGGCCGTACACCTGGCCGCGGTGCTGAGCGCATTCGCCGACGACGTAGATGTCGTCGTCGTCGACCGAGCGCATGTGGTCATCGGTGACGACGGCGCGCTCGACACTGAGCCCGGCACGCTGGGCCAGGCCGACATTGGGCCGGATCCCGGCGGCGATCACCAGCATGTCGCAGTCGAGCCGGCTGCCGTCGGAGAACACGATCCCGGCCAGCCTGCCATCCTCGACCACCACTTCGGTGGTGCGTTTCTCGGTGTGCACACCGATGCCGAGGGCCTCCACCGATTTGCGCAGAATCGCCCCCGCGAGGTCGTCGAGCTGGGCGTTCATCAGCGTGCTGCCGGCGTGCACCACATCGACGGTCAATCCCCGGTTCTGCAGTCCCCGTGCGGCTTCCAGCCCCAGCAGCCCACCGCCGATCACCACGGCCTTGCTCCTGGTCGCGGCCTCGGCGATCATGGTCGACGTGTCGTCGAGGGTGCGGAACCCGAACACCCCGTCGGCCAGGGTCTTGTCATCGGCCCATAAACCCGTCATCGGCGGGAAGAACGATCGGCTGCCGGTCGCCAGGATCAGCTTGTCGTAGCGCATCGAGGTGCCGTCGTCGGCGTGCACCAGGTGGGCGAAGGTGTCCACCCGCACCACGCGGACCCCGGCCCGCAGATCGATGTCGTTGTCGGTATACCAGTCCAGCGCATTGAGGTAGATCTCGGCGGGATCATCGCTGCCTGCCAGCACATTGGACAGCAGGATGCGGTTGTAGTTGCCGTAGGGCTCGTCGCCGAACACGGTGATGTCGAACTGCTCGCCGCCGCCGCGACCCAGCACTTCCTCGATGGCGCGGATACCGGCCATCCCGTTACCGACCACCACCAGGCGCGCCTTCGTGGTGGTCGACCGACTCCCGTTGTGCGTGAGGGTTTCGGTGACGGTCATCTACACCTCCACCAACCCGAGGTCCAGAATCACTGTCCCCGAACAACCCTCGGGTGCGGCGATGTGCAACTCGAGCACGGTGTCGGCGAGCAGATCTTCCACCACACGCAACGCCACATGGGTTGCGCCCTTGGCGGCGATGGGGAAGTAGCGCATCGGGGCACCGTCGCGGACCAACACCACCGAGATCATCTGTTTGGTCGAGTTCCCGCCCCGGAAATAGACCGGCTGCGTGACGGCCCCCGCGGGCACGACATAGCGCAGTGCGGCATCGATGGGCACAGGCTTGTCCAAGCCCGCCCCGACGAATGCAAAGGCGCCCTGAAGAAATCGTGGTGAACTGCCGTCACTCATCGGGATGCCGGCCCCCTCGTCGTCGGTTCTCCGCGGTCGATCGACTACGCCTGCTCAATCATGATGTCGGACAGTAAGTTGAGATCGGGACTCGGAGTCGGGCTCGCCGGCGAATCCGTCTCCTTTGCGCCGAAGCTAGGGCGGCTTTGTTACCACGCCGTTTCGGCGGTGCGTCCGTGATGAATATTGTCGCTGACATCGGCCACCGTTGCGCGCTGAGTTCTTTGTTGCGGCGGATTAACGCCCAACGTGACGCGGCGTAACACCGTGGTCATAGCGTCTCCGCCAGATGTCAGGGCTCCAGGTCGGCGCCCATGCCGCGTCCGGCTTCAGCGGTAACCATTCCTAGACAGGAGATTCGACATGACCGTCACCAGCAATCCCACCATCGAAGCCACCGCCTCACCCCCGCCGGGCCGCGGCAAGCACTGGATAGACGACTGGCGCCCCGAGGACCCGGAGTTCTGGGGCAGCGTCGGTAAGCCGGTGGCCCGGCGCAATCTGATCTTCTCGATTTTCGCCGAGCACATCGGGTTTTCGGTGTGGCTGCTGTGGAGCATCGTCGTGGTGCAGATGACCGCGTCGGCCGACGGAACCCCCGCGGCGTCCGGTTTCGCACTCTCCACCACGCAGGCGCTCTGGCTGGTGGCGGTGCCCAGTGGTGTCGGCGCGTTCCTCCGGTTGCCGTACACCTTTGCCGTGCCGATCTTCGGCGGCCGCAACTGGACGGTGATCTCCGCGGTGCTGCTGCTGATTCCGTGTCTCGGGCTGGCGTGGGCGGTCAGCAATCCCGATATCGATTTTGCACTGCTGCTGCTCATCGCGGCCACCGCGGGCTTCGGTGGAGGAAACTTCGCGTCCTCGATGGCCAACATCTCGTTCTTCTACCCGGAGAGCGAGAAAGGCTGGGCACTGGGACTGAACGCCGCGGGCGGCAACATCGGTGTTGCCGTCGCGCAGAAGATCATTCCGGTCGTCGTCACGGTCGGTGCGGGGGTCACCCTGTCCTACGCCGGCCTGTTCTACGTACCGTTCGCCGTCGTCGCCGCCATCTGCGCCTTCCTGTTCATGAACAACCTGACCGAAGCCAAGGCGGATGTGAAGCCGGTGTGGCAGTCGCTGCGCCACAGCGACACGTGGGTGATGTCGCTGCTGTACATCGGCACCTTCGGGTCGTTCATCGGCTACTCGGCGGCATTCCCGACACTGCTCAAGGCCGTGTTCGACCGCGGCGACATCGCATTGATGTGGGCGTTCCTCGGCGCCGGCATCGGGTCCGTGGCCCGGCCGCTCGGCGGCAAACTCTCCGACAGAATCGGTGGCGCACGCGTCACGGCGGTGAGCTTCATCATGCTGGCGATCGGCGCGGCCTCGGCACTGTGGTCGGTGAAGGCGGTGAACCTGCCGATGTTCTTCGTGGCCTTCATGTTCTTGTTCGTCGCCACCGGTATCGGCAACGGTTCGACCTACCGGATGATCTCCAAGATTTTCCGGGTCAAGGGTGAAGACGCCGGCGGCGACCCGGAAACCATGGTGCACATGCGTCGACAGGCGGCCGGCGCGCTGGGCATCATCTCTTCGGTCGGGGCCTTCGGCGGGTTCATCGTCCCGCTGGCCTATGCGTGGTCGAAGGCCCGCTTCGGCACGATCGAGCCTGCGCTGCAGTTCTATGTCGCCTTCTTCATCCTGCTCCTCGGTGTCACCTGGTACTGCTACCTGCGCAAGAGCACGCGGATGGCACAGGCAGGGGTGTGACGGCTTCCCGGCCTGCACCTGCACCGAAACTGCCCCGCAGCGGGCTCACCGAGGGGGTGAGCCCGCTGTGAGGTCCAGTTTTCCTCGCGCTAACGTCGGCTCAAAGGAACCGGAACAGTGCCCGCGCACGATGACGGCATGACCACGGCGGCAGGACGCACCACGCGCACGGCGTGTTCGTACTGCGGCGTGGGTTGCGGCATCGAGGTCACCACCGCCGCCGAGCGCACCACCGGTCTGCCCGTCATCGCCAAGGTTGCCGGGGACAAGCTGCACCCCAGCAACGCCGGCAGGCTGTGCACCAAGGGCGCCACCCACGCCGAGATGATGGCCGCCACCGAGCACCGGCTGAGCAACGCGCTGGTGCGCAGCGCGCGGGGTGCCGAGCCCGAGCCGGTGCCGGTGGACGCCGCGGTCGCCGAGGCGGGCCGCCGGCTGCGCGCCATCGTCGACGAGCACGGGCCCGATGCCGTCGCCCTCTACGTGTCCGGCCAGATGTCGCTGGAGGCTCAGTATCTGGCGACCAAGCTGGCCAAGGGTTATCTGCGCACCGTGCACATCGAGTCGAACTCACGGCTGTGCATGGCCAGCGCCGGCACCGGGTACAAGCAGTCCCTCGGTTCCGACGGGCCGCCCGGTTCGTACACCGACTTCGACTCCGCCGACCTGTTCTTCGTCATCGGCGCGAATATGGCCGACTGCCATCCGATCCTGTTCCTGCGGATGGCCGACCGGCTCAGGTCCGGTGCCAAGCTCATCGTGGTGGATCCGCGGCGCACGGCGACCGCGGACAAGGCCGACCTGTATCTGGCGATCAAACCCGGAACGGACCTGGCGCTGCTCAACGGGCTGCTGCATCTGCTGGTCCACAACGGCGATATCGACCACGATTTCATCGCCGAGCACACCGACGGCTGGGACGCCATGCCGGCCTTCCTCGCCGACTACCCGCCGGACCGGGTGGCCGCGATCACCGGCATCCCCGAGGCCGATATCCGCACCGCCGCCGCGATGATCGCGGAATCGGGGGAATGGATGACGTGCTGGACGATGGGTCTCAACCAGAGCACCCATGGCACCTGGAACACCAATGCCATCTGCAACCTGCATCTGGCGACCGGCGCCATCTGCCGGCCGGGCAGCGGGCCGATGTCGCTCACCGGCCAGCCCAACGCCATGGGCGGCCGGGAGATGGGCTACATGGGCCCGGGATTGCCCGGCCAACGCGCCGTGCTCTCGGCCGAGGACCGGGACTTCTGCGAGCAGCAGTGGGGGCTGGAACCCGGCACCATCCGCTCCGACGTCGGTCCGGGCACCATCGCGATGTTCGAGCAGGCCGCCGCCGGCGATATCAAGGCCTGCTGGATCATCTGCACCAATCCCGTTGCCAGCGTGCCGAATCGGGATACCGTGATCGCCGGCTTGGAGGCGGCCGAGCTGGTGATCACCCAGGACGCCTACCTCGACACGGCCACCAACCGATACGCCGACATCATGCTGCCCGCCGCGCTGTGGGCCGAGGCGGACGCTGTCATGATCAACTC
Source organism: Mycobacterium adipatum (assembly GCF_001644575.1). Lineage (NCBI taxonomy): Bacteria > Bacillati > Actinomycetota > Actinomycetes > Mycobacteriales > Mycobacteriaceae > Mycobacterium > Mycobacterium adipatum. The sequence goes on along the minus strand of NZ_CP015596.1, from coordinate 3,565,100 downwards.
CGAACGCAATCTGACCCTGCTGCAGCAGTCGGTTCCCCCGGTCGGCGAGGCGCGTGCCGATTGGGAACTGATCTGCGGTGTCGCCGAATATCTGGGCTTCGGAGCCGATTTCGCCTACAAGTCGGGCTCGGAGATCTTCGACGAGATTCGCCGGTTCGCCAACCCGCGCACCGGATACGACCTGCGTGGTGCCAGCTATGAACGGCTGCGCGAGACCCCGCTGCAGTGGCCGTGCCCGCCCGAGGAAGACGCCACGACAACAACGGGGCGCAACCCGATTCGCTACCTGAACGACGGGGTGTCCCAGACCCTGCACGTCGACGAGACCGGGCACCGGCCGCGGCTGGCATTCGCGACACCGTCGCGGCGGGCCCAGTTCCTGGCCCGGCCGCACATGGACGCGCGGGAACTCCCCGACGACGATTACCCGATGGTGCTCAACACCGGACGCCTGCAGCACCAGTGGCACACCATGACCAAGACCGGCCGGGTCGACAAACTCAACAAGCTCAACGCCGCGCCGTTCGTCGAGGTGCACCCGGATGACGCTGCCGCGCAGGGCATCACCGAGAACCACCGGGTGGAACTCACCTCACGGCGCGGTCGCGCCGTACTGCCCGTGCTGATCACCGACCGGGTGCTGCCCGGCACCGTGTGGGCGCCGTTCCACTGGAACGACGAGCAGGGCGAGTACCTCACCGTCAACGCGCTCACCAACGACGCCGTGGACGCCGAGTCGCTGCAACCCGAACTCAAGGTCTGCGCGGTGCGGCTGCGCCCGGTCGAGGTGGTGCCGCCGGCCGGTACCGGCCTCGCCGCGCTGGGACTGGACACGGCCCCACCGCAGCTCACCGAGGACGAGAGTTGCTACCTGTCCGGTTTCCTTGCGGGTCTCGGCGCGGGCACGCCGGGCGTTCCGGTACTCCCGTCCGCGGCCCCGGTACGCGCTCAGGTCAGGCTGTGGGTGGACGGCCTGCTGGCCGGCACCTATTCGAGAGCGGAACCCGAACAGGTCCCCGGAACCGGACCGTTGGTCCTGTGGGCTTCCCAGACCGGGAACGCCGAGGAATTCGCCGCCCAGCTGGCCGCCCGGCTCTCCGGCGCCCGGTTGCTCACCATGAACGACGCCGACCTGGACGATATCGCGGCAGCCGAGGATGTCGTGTTCGTGACCAGCACCTTCGGTGACGGTGGACCGCCCGACAACGGTGCCGAGTTCTGGGACCGGCTGGGGTCGGCGGACGCGCCCGCCCTCGACGGTGTGCGCTACTCGGTGCTCGGCATCGGGGACAAGGCCTACGACAACTTCTGCGGCCACGCCAAGTCGCTGGATGCCCGCCTCGCCGAACTCGGCGCGGTCCGCTCGGTCGAGCGCGCCGACTGCGAGATGTACGACGAGACCCCGATGGCGGCCTGGGCCGACCAGGTGATCGCCGGCGTCGGGCGCGACGCCGGACCGCCGGCGACCGTCCCGGCCCCGACCAAAGCCCCGGCGCCACTGACCCGCAACGCCCCGGTTCTGGCGCCGCTGTGCCGCAACATCCGGCTCACCCCGCCGTCGGCCCGCAAAGAGGTGCGGCAGTTCGGTTTCGACATCTCCGAACACGTCGCCGAGCACGGCGTCGGTTACGCCGCAGGGGACTCGCTCGGGGTGTTCGTCAGCAACTCCGCGGACACGGTGTCGGCCTGGCTTGCCGCCACCGGGCTCTCGGGCGACGAGATCATCGAGGTCGACGGCGCCGCGACCGATCTGCGCGGCGCGCTCACCGCGTCCTACGATTTCTGCCGCATCACCCCGAATCTGCTGAGCTTCGTCGCCGAGCACTGCCCGGAGGCCAAGATGCTGCGCAAGCCGCGGGAAAAGCTGGAGGGCTGGCTGGCCGGGCGCAACGGACTCGACATCGTCGAGGAGTTCGCGCTGCGGGCCGACCCGGAGGAATGGCAGGATGCGCTGGTGCGGCTGACCCCGCGGCAGTATTCGATATCGTCGAGCCCGCTGGTCAGTCCGCACGAGGTGCAGTTGACCGTGTCGGTGGTGCGCTACCGCAGTGCCCGCGGCGCCATGCGGGGCGGGGTGGCCTCCACGCACCTGGCCGACCGGGCATCGACGGTTCCGGTATTCGTGCAGCGCTCGCCCAACTTCCGGCCGCCGCCGGATTCGGCGACCCCGATGATCATGGTCGGCCCCGGTACCGGTATCGCGCCGTTCCGCGGATTCCTGCAGGAGCGGCGCGCGCTGGGCCACACCGGCCGCAACTGGCTGTTCTTCGGGGACCAGCACCGCGCCGAGAACTTCTACTACCGCGACGACCTGGAGCACATGGTGGCCGACGGTCTGCTCAACCATCTCGATCTCGCCTTCTCCCGCGACCAGGCGCACCGGATTTACGTGCAGCACAAAATGCTCGACGCCGGCGCCGAACTGTGGCGCTGGATGGAGGACGGCGCGCACTTCTATGTGTGCGGCGACGCCACCCGGATGGCCCGCGATGTCGACGACGCGCTGATGAAGATCATCCGTAAGCACGGCTCGATGTCGGCCGAGGCCGCGCACGACTACAAGAAGGAACTCGTCGCCACCAAACGCTATGTCCGCGACGTGTACTGATCGGCGCGAATAAAAGTCGCTCCCGCGGCGTTACACAGCCGTATTCGTTTGGGTAGATGTGGTCAGGGAGACGACAGAGATGGCTTGGCACAGTGGTGACGTGGTGACCGCGCTCCGCGAGATCGATCAGATGGACGTACAGACCGTCCCCGAGGGTGCCGCCGGCACCGTCGAGGAGACGACGCTGTTCGGGCAGCCGAAGGTGGTGTGCTTCGACGTCCCCACCGTGTGGGGAACCAAGCGCGCCTGCGTGCAGGTACACCGCGGCGACGTGGAACTGGCCGGCTGAGGACCTACAGCGCCTCGATATCGCGGGCGGCTCCCTTGTCGGCGGACAGCGCCAGCGCCGCGTAGGCCCGCAAGGCCGGCGACACGGTGCGGTCGCGGTGCTTCGGGCGGTAGCCGCCGGCCGCCTCCAGCGCAGCACGGCGGCGGGCGAGTTCCTCGTCGGGCACGTCGACCTGGATGCTGCGGTGCGGGATGTCGATGGTGATCGAATCACCGTTCTCGACCAGCGCGATGGTGCCGCCGGCGGCCGCCTCGGGGGAGACGTGCCCGATCGACAGGCCTGACGTACCGCCGGAGAACCTGCCGTCGGTGATCAGCGCGCACTGGGCGCCCAGTCCGCGACCCTTCAAATAGGCTGTCGGATAGAGCATCTCCTGCATGCCGGGGCCGCCCTTGGGGCCCTCGTAGCGGATCACCACGACATCGCCGGGCTGCACCCGCTTGTTCAGGATGGCCTCGACCGCGTCCTCCTGGGATTCCAGCACCACCGCCGGGCCGGAGAACTTCCAGATGGATTCGTCGACGCCGGCGGTCTTGACGATGCAGCCGTCCACCGACAGGTTGCCGCGCAGCACGGCCAGGCCGCCGTCGGCAGAGTAGGCGTGCGCCAGGTCCCGGATGCAGCCGTTCTCGGCGTCGGTGTCCAGGCTTTCCCACCGCTGCGACTGCGAGAACGCGGTCGCCGAGCGCACGCATCCCGGTGCGGCGTGGAACAACTCGACGGCCTCATCGGTCGGTGACCCGCCGCGAATATCCCAGTCGCGCAGCCACTGCGCCATCGAACCGGTGTGCACGGTGTGCACTGTCTCGTGCAGGTGCCCGCCGCGCCACAGCTCGCCGAGGATGGCAGGGATGCCGCCGGCGCGGTGCACGTCCTCCATCAGGTAGTGCCCGTTGGGGGCGACCTTGCACAGACACGGAATCAGTTGGCTGCGCTTCTCGATGTCTTCGAGGGTGTAGTCCAACTCGGCCTCCCGCGCGGCGGCCAGCAGGTGCAGCACGGTGTTGGTGGACCCGCCCATGGCGATGTCGAGGGCCATGGCGTTGTCGAACGCGTCCCGGGTGGCGATGTTGCGGGGCAGGACGGAGGCGTCATCATCGTCGTAGTAGGCCCGCACGATGTCCATCACCGTGCTGCCCGCCTTCTCGTACAGCGCCCGGCGCGCGGTGTGGGTGGCCAGCACCGACCCGTTGCCCGGCAGCGCCAACCCCAGCGCCTCGGTGAGGCAGTTCATCGAGTTCGCGGTGAACATCCCCGAGCACGACCCGCAGGTCGGGCAGGCGGCTTCCTCGATGCGCGTGATGTCGTCATCGGAGACCTCGGTGTTCACCGCGTCGGCGATGGCCGACACCAGATTGAGCCGGGTCTTCACGGTGCCGTCCACCAGGACGGCGGTGCCGCCCTCCATTGGGCCGCCGGAGACGAAGACGGTCGGGATGTTCAGCCGCAGCGCGGCCATCAGCATGCCGGGAGTGATCTTGTCGCAGTTGGAGATACACACCAGCGCATCGGCGCAGTGCGCGTTGACCATGTATTCGACGGAATCGGCGATCAGTTCGCGCGAGGGCAGCGAGTACAGCATGCCGCCGTGACCCATGGCGATGCCGTCGTCGACGGCGATGGTGTTGAACTCGCGCGGCACCCCACCGGCGGCCGAGATGGCCTCGGACACGATCCGGCCGACGGGTTGCAGGTGGGTGTGCCCGGGCACGAACTCGGTGAAGCTGTTGGCCACCGCGACGATGGGCTTGCCGATATCGGAGCCGGCCACCCCGGCGGCGCGCAGCAGTGAGCGTGCTCCCGCCATGTTGCGACCGTGGGTGACCGTGCGAGACCGCAGTTCTGCCATAGCACACACGGTGCCATTCGCGGTGTCTACGTGGGAAGACGGTGCTGATACTAGAACTGGCACTACTACCATCCAGGGATGGACAAGCGCAGCAGGCAGCGGCTGGCACTCGGAGAGTTCCTGCGGGCCCGCCGGGAAGCGGCGTCGCGCACCGAGCTCGGGTTCCCGGCGGTGCCCCGGCTGCGGACGGCCGGACTGCGGCGGGAGGAGGTGGCGGTGCTGTCCGGGGTGAGCGCCACCTGGTACACCTGGCTGGAACAGGGCCGCGATATCAACCCGTCCAAACAGGTGCTCGACGCGGTGAGCCGGGCACTGCGACTCTCGCCCGCCGAACACGACTATGTGCTGGCACTCGGCGGCTACACCGCAGCACCCGTGGGAATCGGGACGCTCGGGCCGCCCCCGCCGCACATCCAGCGCTTCCTCGACGCGCTGGCCGGCTATCCCGCCTTCGCCATCGGACCGACCTGGACGATCTTGGCCTGGAACCGCGCCTACGCCGCGCTGTATCCGGGGGTGCAGACCACCGACGCCGCCGATCGCAATCTGCTGGCGCTCGTGTTCACCGACCCCGCGATCCGGGAGTTGTTGCCGGACTGGGAGATCGACAGTCAGCGCTTCCTTGCCGAATTCCGCGCCGAGGCCGGCCCGCGGGTGGGGGAGCCGTCCTACACCCAGCTCATCGACCGGTTGTCCGCCGACAGTGAGCACTTCCGCGCGGGCTGGCAAGCCAGCAGCATCGAGCGGTTCGCCTCCCGGGAACGCCGGTTCTTCCACCCCGGGGTGGGCGAACTGCTGCTCGAGCACCACCAGCTGACGCCCGCGGATGTGCCGGAGATCCAGATCGTCGCGTATCTCCCGGTGCCGGGCAGCGGGGCCGGGGAAAAACTGAGGCGCCTGGTGGAGTCGGAGTCGAACTCCGAACCAGACTGAACAAGAAAGTGTGTCCGAGGGGGGACTTGAACCCCCACGCCCGTTAATAGGGCACTAGCACCTCAAGCTAGCGCGTCTGCCATTCCGCCACTCGGACATTGCGTCGTGCCATCGGCACGGAGCGACTAAGGCTAACGGATGGGGGCGGTCTGGCCCAAACCAGACCCGCACCGGCGGTGCGCCACCCCGCCCGAGCGCCTCGCGGCGGTGGTACGAATGGTGACTGTGAGCGTTCCCCCCACAAGCGCGGACGAGGTCGTCGACCTCGTGAGCACCCTGATCCGATTCGACACCTCCAACACCGGCGACCCGGCCACCACCAAGGGTGAGGCGGACTGCGCGCAGTGGGTGGGCGACCGGCTACGGGAGGTCGGCTACACCTGTGAGTACCTCGAGGCCGGCGCACCGGGCCGGGGCAACCTGTTCGCGCGGCTGCCCGGCGCCGACCCCGACCGCGGCGCCCTGCTGATCCACGGTCACCTCGACGTGGTGCCCGCCGAGCCCGCGGACTGGAGCGTGCACCCGTTCTCCGGGGCGGTCAAGGACGGCTACGTGTGGGGACGCGGCGCGGTCGACATGAAGGACATGGTCGGCATGATGATCGCCGTCGCCAGGCACTTCAAGCGGCACGGCATCGTGCCGCCGCGGGATCTGGTGTTCGCCTTCGTCTCCGATGAGGAGCACGGCGGCACCTACGGCGCCCAGTGGCTCGTCGACAACCGGCCCGATCTGTTCGAGGGTGTCACCGAGGCCATCGGTGAGGTGGGCGGGTTCTCCCTGACCGTGCCGCGCCGCGACGGCGGTCAGCGCCGGCTGTATCTGATCGAGACCGCCGAGAAGGGCCTGGCCTGGATGCGGCTGACCGCCCGAGGGCGGGCCGGGCACGGGTCGATGGTGCACGACGACAACGCCGTCACCGAGGTCGCCGAGGCCGTCGCCCGGTTGGGCCGGCACCAGTTCCCGCTGGTCCTCACCGAACCCGTCGAGCAGTTCCTCGCGGCGATCTCCGAGGAGACCGGCTACCAGTTCGACCTGGGCTCACCCGATCTGGACGGCACCATCGCCAAGCTCGGCGGTATCGCCCGCATCATCGGTGCGACCCTGCGCGATACCGCCAACCCGACCATGCTCAAGGCGGGCTACAAGGCCAATGTCATCCCGGCCACCGCCGAGGCGGTGCTGGACTGCCGGGTGCTGCCCGGCCGGCGGGCGGCCTTCGAGCGGGAGGTGGACGAGCTCATCGGACCGAACGTGGTGCGCAGCTGGGAGCGGGACCTGCCGTCCTACGAAACGTCCTTCGACGGGGATCTGGTGGATCAGATGAACGCTTCGCTGCTGGCGCTCGATCCCGAGGCACGCACCGTGCCCTACATGATGTCCGGGGGTACCGACGCGAAGTCGTTCCAACGGTTGGGAATTCGCTGTTTCGGCTTCGCGCCGCTGCGGCTGCCCGCGGACCTTGATTTCGCGTCGTTGTTCCATGGTGTCGACGAACGGGTACCCGTGGACGCACTAGAGTTCGGAGCCAAGGTCCTCGAACACTTCCTCACCAACTGCTGAAAGGGCGCGATGACGAACTCACCGTATGACAATCTGCCGGATCTGCCGACCTTCACCCTGACCTCGGAGTCGGTGACCGACGGGCAGCCGTTCGGCAACGATCAGGTCAGCGGCATCATGGGCGCCGGGGGCAAGGACATCTCGCCGCAGTTGAGCTGGTCGGGTTTCCCCGAGGAGACCCGGAGCTTCGCGGTGACGGTGTATGACCCGGATGCCCCCACGCTGTCGGGATTCTGGCACTGGGCGGTCGCCGATCTGCCCGTCGAGGTGACCTCCCTGCCCGCCGATGCCGGCAACGGCGACGCGCTGCCCGGTGGTGCCGTCACGCTCGCCAACGACGCCGGCCAGAAGCGGTTCATCGGTGCCGCGCCGCCGGCCGGGCACGGTCCGCACCGCTACTACATCGCGGTGCACGCGCTGCCCGTGGCGAGCCTGGATCTGCCCGACGGCGCCACCCCGGCCTACCTGGGCTTCAATCTGTTCGGCCAGGCGATCGCCCGCGCGGTCATCCACGCCACCTACGAGCAGAACTAACGGACGCCGGCGCCGACCGCCTCGGACAGCGACCCGTACCCTCCCTCGTGCAGCCTGCGGGCGATGCCGTCGTGAATCTGCTTGGCCCACAAGCCGCCGCCGTAGATGAACCCGGTGTAGCCCTGGAGCAGGGTGGCACCCGAGAGGATGCGTTCCCAGGCGTCGTCGGCGGTCTCGATGCCGCCCACGCTGATCAGCACCAGTCGGTCGCCGACCCGCGCGTAGAGGCGCCGCAGCACCTCCAGGGACCGGGCGGCAACCGGTGCGCCGGAGATCCCGCCGGCGCCGAGTTCGGCGACCCCGGGGGTGCGCAGGCCCGCGCGGGACACCGTGGTGTTGGTGGCGACGATCCCGGCGAGCCCCAATTCGACTGCCAGATCCGCGATCTCGTCGATGTCCTGATCGGACAGATCCGGTGCGATCTTGACGAGCACCGGCGTGGAGGTGGCGTTGCGGACGGCGGCCAGGATGGGCCGCAGGGCGGACACCGCCTGCAGATCGCGCAACCCCGGGGTGTTCGGCGAACTCACGTTCACCACCAGATACGAGGCCAGTGGGCCGACCAGGCGCGCACTGTCGGCGTAGTCAGCCACGGCCCGCTCGGCGGGGGTCGCCTTGGTCTTGCCGATGTTCACGCCGATCGGTACGTCGGGCGTGTGCCGGGTCAGCGCCACGGCCAGCGCGCCGGCGCCGTGATTGTTGAAGCCCATCCGGTTGAGCAGGGCCCGGTCCTGGGGCAGCCGGAACAGCCGTGGCTTCGGATTGCCCGGCTGCGGCTGCGCGGTCACCGTGCCGACCTCGGCATACCCGAACCCGAGCGCGCCCCATGCCGACAGTCCGTGCCCGTCCTTGTCGAAACCGGCGGCCAGCCCGAGCGGGCCGGGAAAGCGCACACCCCACACGGTGCTGGCCAACACCGGATCACGGGGCGCCAAACTCCCGGACAGCCGGCGGCGGGTGAAACCGGGGCGGGTGGCCAGGCGTAGAGCGGCGAACACGAAGGTGTGGATGCGTTCCGGGTCCACCTGGAAGAACGCGCGGCGAAGCAGTCGGTAGATCACAGAGCGGGCTGCTCACCGAGGACGGATTTCTTGCGGCGCAACAACACCCGTCGGCTCCCGTCGGTGTACAGGCGCACCCTGGTCAGCTCCCACCCGCGGTACTGCGCCTCGATCGACAATCGCACCGACGCCGACAACCGGGTGACATCGGGAGGCAGTCGCAGCGGAACCCAGTCGTACTCGTCGGACAGGTCGGCGGCCCACCCGGCCGGCATCCGTCCCCGCTGAACCGTGGTCATCACGGTCTCCTCTCCGTCCGGGGCGTCATCGGGGCGCCGCCCCGGTGATCACCTGCACTCCGGCACCGGACCCCGACACCACATAGAGGGTGTTGGTGGCGTCGTCGAATGCCAGGGTGTTGGGTTGCTGCACGGTCCGATAACGCACCTTCTCGACGGGTATTCCGGTGGCCAGATCGTAACCAACGACGGTGTTGGTCGCTGTCTGTGACACCCAGGCGAGCTCGGCCGATCCGGTCACGCCGTAGGGCGCGTCGTGCACCGGGAAGCGCTGCCGCAGAATGAGCGGCTCGGTCCCGTAGACCAGCAGGGCGCCACCCCGGGTGTCGGTGACCAGCACGCGTCCGGCCGGATCCGTTGCCATCGAGGTGGCTCCCTCGCCGGCCCGCAGCGACTGTTCGGAGGCGGTCCCGCCCCCGTCGACCTCGGTGACCGAGGTCTGGCCGCGGTCCAGAACCACCATCGAGTCACCCTGCGCGACAACGACATCCACCCGTGCGAACTTCGGGAGCGAGGCGCCGACCTCGGTATCGGATCGCAGTGTGTACAGGGTGCCGTCGGCGCTGCCGAGCACCAGTCGCCCGTCGTCGTGCCGCGCGATGGCGGTGAAGTCGGTGTCGGCGTGGCCGTCGACCTCCACCGGGGTGGCGGCCGCGGCGGCGATGTTCACCCGCAGGTAGCCGCCCCGGGTGGACAGCCACACCTCACCGGAACCGTCACCGGTCAGCGCGGTGGCCTCCGCGGGCAGGGCCAGGGTGCGCGACGGCCCGCCGGCCGGCAGCACGGTGAGCTGATCGGCGGGCCCGAGCACCACCAGGGCAGAGGTGCGGATATCGAAGTAGGCCGCCGTCCCGGGGGCCGAAAGCGGCGCCACCCGACCCGGCGGCGCGCCGGTGACCGGCGGCGATTTCGCGGGCAACGCGACGGGAATGGTCGGTGGTGGCGAATCGATCGGGCTCGACGAGCACGCCGTGCTGAACGCGGTCACCAGGGCCAAGACGCCGGCAGCCAGGAGTTGGAATCCGGATTTCGTATGCAATGGCCCCAAAAACTCCTGATTTCGTTGTTGCGGTGGTTCCGTTTTCAAATTTTAGGCAAAGAAACGCAAGTCGGACGCGGACGTCAATATGGCGGTATGGTGCCAACCATGAGTCTTGCCCCGGGAACGGATCTGACGGCAGGCGAGTTCGCCCTCGAAGACATCTCGACGGGTGTGCATGCCAGTGGATTCGGCGCGCTCGGCGGTGGCCGTAGCTTCTCCTTTCACGTCGAGGACCGGCAGCTCCTGGTCGTCGAGGTGTATCGGCCGCGGCTGAGCGGACCGGTCCCGCAGGACGAGGACATCGTCGCCGTCGCCACCCGCAGCCTGACCGATATCGACGTCACCGATGAGCGCAGCGTAGCCGCCGCCGTTCGGGACGCCATCGCCGGAGCCGAGCCGGTACGCACAGCGCGCTGACCCGACCCCCACGGTACGGTCGTCCGCGTGGCGGAGATGTCGTGGTTGCAGGTCGTCGTGCTGGCCGTGGTGCAAGGCCTGACCGAATTCCTGCCGGTGTCCTCCTCGGCCCACCTGGCAATCGTCTCGGAGGCCTTCTTCGGCGGTGACGCGGGCGCGTCGTTCACCGCCGTCGTGCAGATCGGCACCGAGATCGCCGTGCTCATCTATTTCGCGGGCGACATCGGCCGCATCCTCACGGCCTGGTTCGGTGGGCTCACCGACGCCGGCCGGCGCACCCCGGACTACTGGCTCGGGTGGTGGGTGATCCTGGGCACCATCCCGATCGGCATCTTCGGTTTCACCCTGCAGCACCTGATCCGCGGCGACATCAGAAACCTGTGGATCATCGCCACCGCGCTCATCGTGTTCTCGTTCGTCATCGCCGCCGCCGAATATTTCGGCAAACAGACCCGCGACATCCGGCAGTTCACCTGGCGCGACAGCCTCATCATCGGGTCCGCCCAGGCGCTTGCCCTCATTCCGGGGGTCTCCCGGTCCGGGGTGACCATCAGTGCCGGCCTGTTCCTCGGCCAGAAACGGGAGGCCGCGGCCCGATTCGGGTTCCTGCTGGCCATCCCGGCGGTCCTCGGCTCCGGGCTCTACGAGCTACGTCACGTTTTCGAACCCGGTGCGTCGGGAATGAGTGCCACGGTGCCGCAGATCGTGGTGGGCACCCTCATCGCGTTCGTGGTCGGCTACGCGGCGGTCGCCTGGTTCTTGCGATTCTTGGTGCGCCACAGCATGTACTGGTTCGTCGGCTACCGGATCGCCCTCGGTGCCCTGGTCCTGCTGCTGCTCGCCACCGGCGTGCTGGCCGCGCAGTAAGCAGGGAGGATCCTCATGACCGTCATCCTGTTGCGGCATGGCCGCTCGACCTCGAACACCGCGCACACCCTGGCCGGCCGCTCCGAAGGCGTCGACCTCGACGCCTTGGGCCACGAGCAGGCCCAGGCGGTGGTCACCCGGATCGGCGAGCTGCCGGTCAGAGCCATCGTCCGGTCGCCGCTGCTGCGCTGCGAGCGCACCGTGGAACCCCTGGCGGCCGCGCTGGGGCTGGTGCCGGTGGTCGAGGAACGCATCATCGAGGTGGACTACGGCAGCTGGACCGGGCGCACGATCGGCGAATTGGTCAAGGAGCCGTTGTGGAAGGTGGTCCAGCAGCAGCCCAGCGCGGCGGTGTTCCCGGGTGGCGAGGGCCTGGCGCAGGTCCAGGCCAGGGCGGTGGCCGCGGTGCGCGAACACGATCGCCGGCTGGCCGACGAACACGGTGGCGACGCGCTGTGGGTGGCCTGTACCCACGGTGACGTGATCAAGGCGGTGCTGGCCGACGCGCTGGGCACTCACCTGGACACGTTCCAGCGCATCACCGCCGACCCGGCCTCGATGAGCGTCGTCCGCTACACCGATACACGTCCGTTCGTGCTGCACGTCAACCACACCGGTAGCGGATTGACCGCCGCATTGAGTGCGAAGCCGGCCGCCGCACCGGAAACGGATGCGGTTGTCGGCGGCTCCACCGATTGAGGTCGCCCCGCTACCGGTATTTTGAAAGGTGCCATGACCCGCGCAATCCACGTCTTCCGCACACCCGACCGCTTCGTGGCCGGGACTGTCGGGCAGCCCGGTAACCGGACGTTCTACCTGCAGGCGGTCCACGACAAGCGGGTGGTGTCGGTCATGTTGGAAAAGCAGCAGGTGGCGGTGCTCGCCGAACGGATCTCGGCGCTGCTGGTGGAGATCAACCGCCGGTTCGGCACCCCGATCCCGCCCGATACCGGTGAGATCGAGGATCTGCATCCGCTGCTGACGCCGGTCGACTCGGAGTTCCGGGTCGGCACCATGGGCCTGGGGTGGGACGCCGAAGCCCAGACCGTGGTGGTCGAACTGCTCGCCGTCTCCGACACCGAGTTCGACGCCTCCGTGGTGCTCGACGACGCCGAGGACGGTCCGGACGCGGTCCGGGTGTTCCTGAGCCCGGAATCGGCGCGCGAGTTCGCCACCCGGTCCAACCGCGTCATCTCCGCGGGCCGGCCGCCCTGCCCGCTGTGCGATGAACCGCTCGATCCCGAGGGTCACATCTGCGTGCGCACCAACGGTTATCGACGCGGCGCCTTCGGCACGGTGGACGACGATGAACCGCCGTTCTGAGGAGCAGGTGCTGACCGACGGCGACCTCAGCGTCATCGGTCGTATCCGTTCGGCGAGCAACGCCACCTTCCTCTGCGCGGCGACGGTGGACGAGCAGCAGGTGCACTGCGTCTACAAGCCGATCGCCGGCGAGGCGCCGCTGTGGGACTTCCCCGACGGCACGCTGGCCGGCCGGGAGCGCGCCGCTTACCTGGTGTCGGCGGCGCTGGGGTGGGATATCGTGCCGCACACCATCATCCGGGTGGGTCCCGCCGGCCCCGGGATGGTGCAACGGTGGGTGGACCAGCCCGGCGACGCGCTCGCCGGGGACGCCCCCGCCGACGAGGACTGCGGCGAACCGGATCTTGTCGATCTGCTGCCCGCGGGCCAGGTGCCACCCGGTTACCTGGGCATCCTGCAGGCCTACGACTACGCCGGTGACCCCGTCACCCTGGTGCACGCCGACGATGACCGACTGCGCCGGATGGCGATCTTCGATGTGCTGATCAACAACGCCGACCGCAAGGGCGGGCACATCCTGGTCAGCACCGACGGCCGGGTGCGTGGCGTCGATCACGGCGTGAGCCTGCATGCCGAGGACAAGCTGCGCACCGTGCTGTGGGGGTGGGCCGGCAAACCGGTCGATGACGACGCGCTGGCCGATATCGCCACCCTGGACGGCAAGCTGGCCGGTGATCTCGCCGACCAGCTCGGCGAGCACATCACCGGTGCCGAGGTCGCCGCCCTGCGGGCGAGGGTCGCGGCCTTGCTGGATCACCCGGTGATGCCGGCCCCCGATCGGCGCCGGCCGATCCCGTGGCCGGCGTTCTAAGCGCGCGGACCGAAACCCTCGAAGGGATTCCACGACCGGCTGCCCCGGACGTGGAGGTAGTACGCGTAATTGGCCGTCGTCATGATGGCGCCGGCGAATCCGAACGTCACCACCTGGGACAGGAAGCCGGGGGCGTGCAGCACCGACAGCAGGGCGCCGAGGCCGACACCCGCACCCAGGATGGTGGTGCCCTTGCGCCACATGCCCTTGGCGTAGAAGTAGACGAAGCCGAACAGTAACGCCCACACGTTGGATGTCAGCCGCACCTTGTCCCAGACCGGCAGCGTGCGGTACGCGGCCTTGGCCGTCGGGCTGGAGTTGGGCAGCCCGTAGAGGTCGAAGAACGCGAACCGGCGCTGCCAGGAGGCGGCGAGCTCGCCGGCTTCGGGTGCGGTCATGTGCCGTGGCCTTTCCATCCCGGGTGTCGGGCATCATCCTCATTCATCGGGCGGTGCGTGCGGGGCGTTTCCCCCGCACGCAATACTGAGTCGGTGAATCCCGCCGAGCAGACCGACGCCGCGGTGGCCGCGATGATCGCCGCCGAGGCCGGTGACCTGCTGCTGGCCGTCCGCGAGGAGGTCGGCTTCCAGGACTCCTATGACCTCGGGGACGCCGGGGACCGCCGTGCCAATGCGCTCATCCTCAAGCGGCTGGCCGAGTTGCGCCCGGGCGACGCGGTGCTCTCCGAAGAAGCCGTCGACGACCGTTCCCGGGTGCATGCCGACCGGGTGTGGATCGTCGACCCCGTCGACGGCACCCGGGAGTTCTCGATGGCCGGCCACGCCGACTGGGCGGTGCACATCGCGCTGTGGCAGCGCGACGGTGTGCCCGGGACGGGGGACCTGGGCGCCATCACCGACGCCGCCGTCGCACTGCCCGCCCTCGGGCAGGTGTACCGCACCGACACCGTGGCCCCGCCGCCGCCGCGGCGCCCGGGGCCCATCCGGGTGACCGCGAGCACCTACCGGCCGCCGGCCGTGCTGTGGTGGCTGCGCGAGCATCTCGACATCGAGGTGGTGCGGATCGGTTCGGCCGGCGCCAAAGCGATGGCGGTGGTGCGCGGCGATGTCGACGCCTACATCCATGCCGGTGGGCAGTGGGAGTGGGACTCGGCGGCGCCCGCCGGGGTGCTCTGGGCCGCCGGTCTGCACGCGACCCGGCTCGGCGGGGCGCCGCTGGTCTACAACCGGCGCGACCCGTATCTGCCGGATCTGCTGATGTGCCGGACGGAGGTCTCCGGACCGCTGCTGGAGACCATTCACGCAGCGTTCTGAGTACGGCCCGCGACGATCCGGGAATCAAATCGACGCCGAACTTGTCGGTTCCCGTGAGCGAGCGCCCCGAGTGAGCACACCAGCGAAAGGTATCGGTGACCGAACACCTTAGAGTCGACGTCATGCAGTCCTGGCCGGCGCCGACCGTTCCCACGTTGCCCGGTGCGGGTGTACCACTACGGTTGTTCGACACCGCCGACCGCCAGGTGCGGCCGGTCTCCCCAGGTCAGACCGCCACCATGTACGTCTGCGGCATCACTCCCTATGACGCCACCCACCTGGGCCACGCCGCGACCTATCTGACCTTCGACCTGATCAACCGGCTGTGGCGGGACGCCGGCCATGACGTGCACTACGTGCAGAACATCACCGATGTGGACGACCCACTGTTCGAACGGGCGGCCCGCGACGGTATCGGCTGGCGCGAACTCGGCGACCGGGAGATCCAGCTGTTCCGCGACGATATGACCGCACTGCGGGTGCTGCCGCCGCGCGACTACGTCGCGGCCACCGACGCGATCGCCGAGGTGATCGCGGTGGTGGAGAAGATGCTGGCCAGCGGGGCCGCCTACGTGGTCGATGATGCGCAGTACCCGGACGTGTACTTCCACGCCGACGCCACGGCCCAGTTCGGCTACGAGTCGGGTTATGACCACGAGACCATGGCGCGACTGTTCGCCGAGCGTGGCGGTGACCCGGACCGGGCCGGCAAGGCCGACCCGCTCGACGCGCTGCTGTGGCGCGCCGAACGTCCCGGCGAACCCAGCTGGCCGTCACCGTTCGGCAACGGGCGCCCGGGATGGCACGTGGAGTGCGCGGCGATCGCGCTGGACCGCATCGGTACCGGTCTCGACATCCAGGGCGGCGGATCCGACCTGATCTTCCCGCACCACGAGTTCTCTGCCGCGCACGCCGAATCCGTCACGGGGGAGCGGCGTTTCGCGCGGCACTATGTGCACGCCGGGATGATCGGCTGGGACGGGCACAAGATGAGCAAGAGCCGCGGCAACCTGGTGCTGGTGTCGCGGCTGCGTGCCGAGGGTGTCGACCCGGGAGCCGTGCGACTGGGACTGTTCGCCGGGCATTACCGCGCCGACCGGTACTGGAGCCCCGCGGTTCTCGACGAGGCCGTTGCCCGGCTGCGGCACTGGCGGTCCGCCGTGGCGCTGCCGTCGGGCCCGGATGCCGCCGATGTCCTGAGCCGGGTGCGCCACTACCTGGCCGATGACTTGGACACACCGAAAGCGCTTGCCGCCCTTGATGGTTGGTGTACCGACGCGCTCAGCTACGGAGGATCTGAGGACACCGCTCCAGCGCTGGTGGCCGATATCGTCGACGCGCTGCTCGGTGTAGACCTCTAAACCCCGCGGCGGGTACGTTGACCGCCATGAGCTCAGTCAACGGCAAGGTCGTCTTCATCACCGGCGGTGCACGCGGTGTCGGTGCGGAGGTCGCCCGTCGGCTCCGCCGCAAGGGCGCCAAGCTGGTCCTCACCGACCTCGATGCCGCCCCGCTGGCCGAGCTGGCCACCGAACTGGGCGGGGACGCCCACGTGCTGACCGCGCTGGCCGACGTCCGCGACCTGACCGCCATGCAGCAGGCCGCCGAGGCCGCCGTCGAGCACTTCGGTGGCATCGACATCGTGGTTGCCAACGCCGGTATCGCCAGCTTCGGGTCCGTGCTGCAGGTGGATCCGGCGGCGTTCCGGCGGGTGGTCGACGTCAACGTGATCGGGGTGTTCAACACGGTGCGCGCCACGCTGCCGTCGGTCATCGAGCGCCGCGGATACGTGCTGGTGGTGTCCTCGCTGGCCGCATTCACCTCCGCGCCGGGGCTGGCGGCGTATCACGCGTCCAAGGCCGGTGCCGAGTACTTCGCCAACACGCTGCGCCTGGAGGTGGCCCACCTCGGCGTGGATGTCGGCTCGGCCCATATGAGCTGGATCGACACCCCGCTGGTGCAGGACGCCAAGAGCGACCTGGCCACCTTCCGGGAGATGCTGACCAGGATGCCCGGCCCGCTGAAGAAGACCACCACCGTCAGCGAGTGCGGTGCCGCCTTCGTCAAGGGCATCGAGCGACGCCGGAAGCGGATCTACTGCCCGGGCTGGGTCGGCGCCTTCCGCTGGATCCGGCCCGTGGTGTCGACAGCGGTCGGGGAGCGCGACATCCGCAAGTTCACCCCGGAGCTGCTCCCCAAGCTCGACGCCGAGATCGCGGCGCTCGGCCGCTCGACCAGTGCCCGCACCGAGGCGCTCGAACAGCGATGACCCGAGAGATCGCCAAAGCGGCCCACAGCTGGGACTAGCGGCCCCGGCGACGCAGGTAACGCTCGAATTCCGCGGCCAGCGCATCCCCGTCGATCTTGCCCAGCGCTTCGTTCATGTCGACCTCGGCGTCGCCGCGTTCCTCCAGCGTCTGCACGTACTCGGCGATCTCTTCGTCCTCGGCGGTCATCTCGGTGACCGCCTCCTCCCACTCCTCGGCCGCGCTCGGCAGGTCGGCGAGCGGTACCTCGATGTCGAGGACATCCTCGACCCGGCGCAGCAGCGCCACCGTGGCCTTGGGGTTCGGCGGCTGCGACACGTAGTGCGGAACGGCCGCCCAGAACGTCACCGCCGGGATGCCGGCCTGCACGCAGGCGTCCTGGAAGACCCCGGCGATTCCGGTGGGGCCCTCGTAGCGGGTCTCCTCCAGGCCGAAGAACTTGGCCGAATCGGCCGAGTAGGCGGCGCCCGAGACCGGGACCGGGCGGGTGTGCGGGGTGTCGGCGAGCAGGGCGCCGAGGATGACGACGGTGTCGACATTGAGTTTGTCGGCGATCGCGAGCAGCTCGGCGCAGAACGTGCGCCACCGCATGTTCGGTTCGACGCCGTGCATGAGCACGATGTCCCGGTCGCTGCCGGGCGGACGGCAGTGGCTGATCCGCATCGACGGCCAGACCAGCTCGCGGGTGACCCCGTCGATTTGCCGGATCACCGGCCGATTGACCTGGTAGTCGTAGTAACTCTCGTCATCGATCTCGACGATCGTCTCGGCTTCCCAGATGGAGTCCAGATGCTCCAGCGCGCCGCTGGCCGCATCCCCGGCGTCGTTCCAGCCTTCGAAGGCGGCCACGACGACTGTGTTCTGCAGGTCCGGCAGGCCGGGCATGCTGGCATCCGACGGTGTCACACTGCCAGCGTAAGCCCTGTATGGCGGTGATGAGTCACAGCCGGCGGTGCGGCGATTTGCGGTCGGATACCCGGCTCCGCCGAAGGTGCGCGCACACACCTGAAATAAGGTCGGTGGCAATCCGGTTGATGGTGGCGCCGCCGCCGTAGCCGACACAGCCACGCGATGGCGCCCAAAAGTCTGTTGGATGACGACGTAGACTTTTCCTCGTCGAGAGGCGTTGCAACGGTTCACCGGTCCTGATCGGTGGCCGCCACGCTCGGCGGAGTCAAGGACGCCTTCCGTCATGGAAGGAGCGCACTGTGAATGCCCAGGAGCCGAAAATTCCAGCGTCGAGCACCTTTGCGCCGAACATCCGCCCGGATTGCACCGATGAGCTGACCGCCGCGCTGCGCCGGCGCATCGTGGTGATCGACGGCGCGATGGGCACGGCGATCCAGCGCGACCGCCCCGACGAGGACGGGTACCGCGGCGACCGGTTCCGGGAGTGGCCGAGCGCGCTGCAGGGCAACAACGACCTGCTGAACCTGACGCAGCCGCAGATCATCGAGGGCATCCACCGCGAGTACCTGCAGGCCGGCGCCGACATCCTGGAGACCAACACGTTCAACGCGAACGCGGTGTCGCTGGCCGACTACGACATGCACGAGCTGGCCTACGAGCTCAACTACGCCGGCGCCGCCCTGGCGCGCAAGGCCGCCGACGAGTTCAGCACCCCGGACAAACCCCGCTACGTCGCCGGCGCCATCGGCCCGACCACGCGCACCGCGTCGATCTCCCCGGACGTCAACGATCCCGGTGCGCGCAACGTCTCCTACGACCAGCTGGTCGCCGCCTACCTGGAGGCGGCCAACGGTCTGGTCGACGGCGGTTCCGATCTGCTGATCATCGAGACCATCTTCGATTCGCTGAACGCCAAGGCGGCCGTCTTCGCCGTCGAGACGCTGTTCGAGGAGCGCGGCCGCCGCTGGCCGCTGATCATCTCGGGCACCATCACCGATGCCTCCGGGCGGACGCTGTCCGGTCAGGTCACCGAGGCATTCTGGAACGCGATACGGCATGCCAAGCCGATCGCGGTGGGACTCAACTGCGCCCTCGGCGCGCCGGAGATGCGGCCCTATATCGCCGAGATGGCGCGCATCGCCGACACCTTCGTGTCCTGCTATCCGAACGCCGGGCTGCCCAACGCCTTCGGCGAGTACGACGAGTCCCCGCAGGCCCAGGCGAGCTATATCGCGGAGTTCGCCGAGGCCGGGCTGGTCAACCTGGTCGGTGGGTGCTGCGGCACGGCGCCGCCGCACATCGCCGAGATCGCCAAGGTCGTCGAGGGCAAGTCGCCGCGCGAGCTGCCCGAGATCCCCGTCGCGACCCGGCTGTCCGGCTTGGAGCCGCTCAACATCACCGACGGCTCGCTGTTCGTCAACATCGGTGAGCGCACCAACATCACCGGCTCGGCCCGGTTCCGCAACCTGATCAAGGCGCAGGATTACGACACCGCGTTGTCGGTGGCCCTGCAGCAGGTCGAGGTCGGTGCGCAGGTCATCGACATCAACATGGACGAGGGCATGATCGACGGCGTCGCCGCGATGGACCGGTTCACCAAACTGATCGCCGCCGAACCGGACATCAGCCGCGTCCCGGTCATGATCGACTCGTCCAAGTGGGAGGTCATCGAGGCCGGCCTGAAGAACGTGCAGGGCAAGCCGATCGTCAACTCGATCTCCATGAAGGAGGGCGAGGAGAAGTTCATCCGGGAGGCCCGGCTGTGCCGCAAGTACGGCGCCGCCGTGGTGGTGATGGCCTTCGACGAGCAGGGGCAGGCCGACAATCTGGAGCGCCGTAAGGAGATCTGCGGGCGGGCCTACCGGATCCTGACCGAGGAGGTCGGTTTCCCGGCCGAGGACATCATCTTCGACCCGAACTGCTTCGCGCTGGCCACCGGCATCGAGGAGCACGCGAGCTACGGCATCGACTTCATCGAGGCCTGCGCCTGGATCAAGGAGAATCTGCCCGGGGTGCACATCTCCGGCGGCATCTCGAACGTGTCGTTCTCGTTCCGCGGTAACAACCCGGTCCGCGAGGCCATCCACGCGGTGTTCCTGTTCCACGCCATCAAGGCCGGCCTGGACATGGGCATCGTCAACGCCGGTGCGCTGGTGCCGTATGACTCGATCGACCCCGAGCTGCGGGACCGCATCGAGGACGTCGTGCTGAACCGTCGCGAGGACGCGGCGGAGCGGCTCCTGGAGATCGCCGAGCGGTTCAACTCCAAGGAAAAGGGTGAGGACCCGAAGGCCGCGGAATGGCGATCGCTGCCGGTTCGCGAGCGCATCACCCATGCCCTGGTCAAGGGCATCGACGCGCACGTCGACGACGACACCGAGGAGCTGCGGGCCGAGATCGCGGCCGCCGGTGGCCGCCCGATCGAGGTGATCGAGGGTCCGCTGATGGACGGCATGAACGTCGTCGGCGACCTGTTCGGGGCGGGCAAGATGTTCCTGCCCCAGGTGGTGAAGTCGGCCCGGGTGATGAAGAAGGCCGTGGCCTACCTGCTGCCGTTCATCGAGACGGAGAAGGAAGAGATTGCGGCCGCCGCCGGGGCGAGCGCAGCGACGGGGGATATCAAAGCCGGCAAGGACACCAACGGCACCATCATCATGGCGACCGTGAAGGGCGACGTCCACGACATCGGCAAGAACATCGTCGGGGTTGTCTTGCAGTGCAACAACTTC
This sequence comes from Mycobacterium adipatum, assembly GCF_001644575.1. NCBI lineage: Bacteria > Bacillati > Actinomycetota > Actinomycetes > Mycobacteriales > Mycobacteriaceae > Mycobacterium > Mycobacterium adipatum. Next base: position 3,544,388 of record NZ_CP015596.1, on the reverse strand, counting down.
GAAGTGATCGACCTCGGTGTGATGGTGCCCGCCCAGAAAATCCTGGACGCGGCCAAGGAACACGACGCCGATATCATCGGGCTGTCCGGGCTGATCACCCCCTCGCTGGACGAGATGGTCAACTTCGCCGTCGAGATGGAACGCGAGGGGCTGCAGATCCCGCTGCTCATCGGTGGCGCGACGACCTCGCGGGCGCATACCGCGGTGAAGATCTCGCCGCGCCGCAGCGGCCCGGTGGTCTGGGTCAAGGACGCGTCGCGCTCGGTGCCGGTCGCCGCTGCGCTGCTCGACGACAAGCAGCGGCCTGCTCTTCTGGAGACCACCGAGAAGGATTACGCGTCGCTGCGCGAACGGCACGCCCAGAAGAACGAACGGCCGATGCTGACCCTGGAGAAGGCACGCGCCAACCGGACACCGATCGAATGGGACGGCTACACCCCGCCGGTTCCGGCGCAAGGGGTCGGGGTTCGCGAGTTTCTCGACTACGACCTGGCCGAGCTGCGCGAGTACATCGATTGGCAGCCGTTCTTCAACGCGTGGGAGATGAAGGGCCGCTTCCCCGATATCCTCAACAACCCGGTCTCGGGCGAGACGGCCCGCAAGCTCTACGACGACGCCCAGGAGATGCTGGACACCGCGATCAAGGAGAAGTGGCTGACCGCCAACGGGGTGATCGGCTTCTTCTGCGCCAACGCCGTCGGAGACGATATCGAGGTCTACACCGACCAGACGCGCACCGAGGTGCTGACCACGCTGCGCAATCTGCGCCAGCAGGGCGAGCACCGCGACGGCGTCCCGAACCGGTCACTCGGCGATTTCGTGGCTCCCAAAATAACGGGCCTGGCGGATCACATCGGTGCGTTCGCGGTCACCGCGGGACTCGGCAGCGCCGACAAGATCGCCGAATTCAAGGCGGCACACGACGACTACAGCGGGATCCTGCTGGAGTCGCTCGCCGACCGGCTCGCCGAGGCGTTCGCCGAACGGATGCATCAACGGGTCCGCACGGAGTTCTGGGGTTACGAGCCCGACGAGCAACTCGACAACGACGCGCTGATCGGGGAGAAGTACCGCGGAATCCGGCCGGCTCCGGGCTATCCGGCCTGCCCGGAGCACACCGAGAAGGCGACGCTCTGGGAGCTGATGGACGTGAACGCGCGCACCGGCATCGAGCTGACCGAATCGATGGCGATGTGGCCCGGGGCCGCGGTCAGCGGCTGGTACTTCTCACACCCGCAGTCGCAGTATTTCGTGGTCGGCCGACTGGCGCAGGACCAGGTCGCCGACTACGCCAAGCGCAAGGGCTGGACGCTGGCCGAAGCCGAACGCTGGCTGGCCCCCAACCTCGGCTACAACCCCGAGGACTGAGCGAACAGCTCGGCGTGGGCGGCCGCCCACTGAGCCATCGACATCGCCGTTGTCCCGGTGAGCTTTTCGACATTGTCGTTGGCGTTCTGCGGCGCGCCGTGCTGCTCGACCAGGTCGAGATACCAGTCCACGCCGTCACCCATGACCGGCTCCAGCAGTTCTCTGGCCTCGGCCCGGCTGCACCGCCGCATCTGCACCGGGGTCTGAAGCCCGGCGCCGATCTGCGCGGCGATCTCGGCACGGGTGATCGCTTCCGGGCCGGTCAGCTCGTACATCTGCCCCAGATGGCGGTCGTGGCGATCGGCCAGCAGATGCGCGGCCACCCGGGCGATATCGTCCATCGATACGGGTGCCTGCACGGCGTCGGGTGCGACGTCGCGCACCACACCCGTGCTGATCTGCGCAGCCCACATGGCGAAGTTCTCGCAGAACTCGCCGGGCCCGAGTTGGGTGCTGGGCACCGGTGCCGCGGCGATGCGCTCGGCGTGCTGCTGCCAGTGCGCGCCCCCGGACAGGGCGACCAGGTAGGACACCCGGGCGGCGGCGATCATCTCGCAGGTGATGGCGACGGTCCGGGGAAACGGCGCCAGGTACACCGCGTCCACATCGGCCAGGGCGACCGACACCGTCTCGGGCTTGCCGAGGAAGCCTGTGACCACTTCCACACCGTCGGGCAGGCGCGCCCGCTGCGGGTCGGCGGTCAACGCCCGGATATCGGAGACGCCCAGGTCGATGAGCCGGTCGACCACTCGGCGACCGATATTGCCGGTGGCGCCCGTCACAAGTATCTTCATGGCACCCAGGCTAACGGCGGGGGCCGACGCGTTCGGTTTTCCGGCGCGGCGCCCTTCGATGCGACAATCGGGTGCATGCGCGCGGTGCTCTGGGATATGGACGGCACCCTGGTGGACTCCGAAAAGCTGTGGGACATCGGCATCCAGGAGATCTACCGCCGGCACGGCCGTGAGCTGAGCGCCGACGTACGCACCTCGACGATCGGCGGTTCCAGCGAGACGGTGATGCAGATCGTCTACGCCGACCTCGGTCTGGAACCCGACCCGCACGATATCGCCCGGACCGCGGACTGGTTGCACGATTACGTCGGCGAGCTGTTCGAGACCGGCCTGCCGTGGTGCGCGGGGGCGCGCGAGATGCTCGACGAACTCCGCGCCGCCGACGTCACGATGGCGTTGGTGACCAACACGCGGCGCGGGCTGGCCGAGAAGGCACTCAACAGCATCGGCCGGCACTACTTTGCGGTGACCGTCTGTGGTGACGAGGTCCCGGCGGGCAAACCGTCACCGGACCCGTACCTGCGGGCCGCCGAACTGCTGGGGCTGGACCCGCTGCACTGCCTGGCGATCGAGGATTCGGTGACCGGTACCGCGTCGGCCGAGGCGGCCGGATGCGCAGTGTTGGTGATCCCCAACGAGATCGAGGTCCCGACGGGCCCGGGACGCCGCCACGCCGTGTCGTTGACCGGCCTGACGGTCGAGGGCCTGCGCGACGTGCATGCCGAACTGGGCGCCGAGATCACCGCACGCTCCGCCTGATCGGGCCCGCCTGGGCGGGTCCGGCGTCAGACCTTGCCGCCGGGGAACATGGTCTTGACGGCCCGCGTCACGTTGTCCCGCGCGGTGGCCGCTCCGGTCGGATCCAACGAGCCGATCGCCATCACGTACCGGCGGTCGGGTCCGATCACACCGGTCGACACATGCAGCTGATTGCCGCCGTTCCAGCAGCAGAACCAGCCCTGTTTGACCGCCACCGGCTCGGCATACAGTCCGTCCGGGATGCCGAAGCGCTGCGGGTACCCGTCGGCTCCCGTCGGCGTCGACCTGGCCAGGTCACCGATGATGATGTTGGCCTGTTCGGGCGGCAGCCCACCGGTCCCGTCGAGCAGCATGTCGTAATACCGCACGAGATCACTTGCCGTGCTTTGGGTGACGTCCCAGTGCCGGTTGGCCGGTGCCGTGGTGCCGGTCAACCCGTATCGGGACGTGATGCGTGCGATGACGGCGTTCTGCCCGTTGCGGTCCCAGAACATCTGGGCGGCACCGTCATCGGAGGAACGCAGCATGGCGTCCAGCGACGCGCGGTCGGCGGTGGACAGTTCGGTCCCGCCCTGGGACTGCTGCAGCAGCAGGTCGTCGGCGATGAACAGTTTCACCACAGAGGCGATGGGGAAGGGCCGGCCGGCGCCGCTGGACGCGGTCTGACCGGTGCGGCGGTCCAGCACGACGATGTCCATCTCGGCCCCGGACCCGGCCGCATCGGCGGCGGCCTGCTGAACGCGGGCCTGCAGACCGTCCAACGGTGCGGTCGGCGGCGCACCCCACGCCTGCGCCTGGCCTCCGGCCATCACCAGCGCCACCGCGACAATCGCCCAGCTGCGACGCATCGGTCTCCTTCGAACGAATCCTGAACCCCACACGGTGTCAACGCTGTACCCACCGGCTGCTCAGCCTAATCAGCCGAGCGCGAAGGCGGGCGGTGGGCGCCGGTGCCGGAACTCGCCCGCCGCTTACCGACCAAATCGGTGGGCGACTGTGCGATTGTGATGTGACACGCATCACGGCACGGGCTGGAAGGACGATCCATGACGCACGGACCGGTGGGAGGCGACGACGCCTCGTTCCTCGATGACGATTCCGGGTTCAGCTCCGGTCGCACGGCGGTGCGGATCGCCGCGGTAGCCGCACTGGGCGGCCTGTTGTTCGGCTATGACAGCGCCGTCATCAACGGGGCGGTGTCCTCGATACAGGAGGACTTCGGGATCGGCAATGCCGAGCTGGGTTTCGCGGTGGCCTCCGCGCTGCTCGGCGCCGCCGCCGGCGCGATGACCGCGGGGCGGATCGCGGACCGGATCGGCCGCATCGCGGTGATGAAGATTGCCGCGCTGCTGTTCCTGATCAGTGCCTTCGGAACGGGTTTCGCGCACGAGGTCTGGACGGTGGTGCTGTTCCGGATCGTCGGCGGTATCGGCGTCGGGGTGGCATCGGTGATCGCGCCGGCGTACATCGCCGAGACCTCCCCTCCGCAGATCCGCGGCCGGCTGGGGTCACTGCAGCAGCTCGCGATCGTGCTGGGCATCTTCGCGTCGTTTGCCGTCAACTGGCTGCTGCAATGGGCGGCGGGCGGACCCAACGAGGTGCTTTGGCTCGGCCTGGACGCGTGGCGCTGGATGTTCCTCGCCATGGCCGTGCCCGCGGTCGTGTACGGCGCGCTGGCCTTCACCATCCCGGAGTCGCCGCGCTATCTCGTTGCCAGCCATAAGATTCCGGAGGCGCGCCGGGTGTTGAGCATGCTGCTCGGCCAGAAGAACCTGGAGATCACCATCACCCGAATCCGGGACACCCTGGAGCGCGAGGACAAGCCGTCATGGCGTGATCTGCGCAAGCCGTCGGGCGGAATCTACGGCATCGTGTGGGTCGGTCTGGGCTTGTCGATCTTCCAGCAGTTCGTCGGTATCAACGTCATCTTCTACTACTCGAACGTGCTCTGGCAGGCGGTCGGTTTCAGCGCCGACGAGTCGGCGGTCTACACCGTGATCACCTCGGTGATCAACGTGCTGACCACCCTGATCGCGATCGCGCTCATCGACAAGATCGGCCGCAAGCCGCTGCTGTTGATCGGGTCGTCGGGCATGGCGGTCACGCTGGCCACGATGGCGGTGATCTTCGCCAATGCCACGGTCAACCCCGACGGCACACCAAGCCTGCCCGGCGCATCCGGTGTCATCGCGCTCGTCGCCGCCAACCTGTTCGTGGTGGCATTCGGGATGTCCTGGGGGCCGGTGGTCTGGGTGCTGTTGGGCGAGATGTTCCCCAACCGCATCCGCGCCGCCGCGCTCGGCCTGGCCGCGGCGGGTCAGTGGGCAGCCAACTGGCTGATCACGGTGAGCTTCCCGGAGCTGCGTAATCATCTGGGATTGGCCTACGGCTTCTACGCGCTGTGCGCGGTGCTGTCGTTTGTGTTCGTCTCGAAGTGGGTCCGCGAGACCAAGGGTGTGTCACTGGAGGACATGCACGCCGAGGTGCTCGCGGAGGACGGGCGCCCGTCCTCCCGGTAGCCGGGCGGGCCCCCGGCGGGAATCCCGCGTGACCGCGGCTGCGCGTCCGTGAAAGAATCGCAGCTCGTGAAGACCTTCGACGCCCTGTTCGCCGAGCTCAGCGAGAAAGCGCAGACCCGGCCCGCCGGCAGCGGCACGGTCGCCGCGCTGGAGGCCGGCGTGCACGGACTGGGGAAGAAGATCCTGGAGGAGGCCGGCGAGGTATGGCTGGCCGCCGAACACGAGAGCGACGAGGCACTCGCCGAAGAGATCAGCCAGTTGCTGTACTGGACCCAGGTGCTGATGCTGTCCCGCGGGCTCGGCCTCGACGACGTGTACCGGAAGCTGTGATGAGCACTCTTCGTGTGGCGGTCCCGAACAAGGGTGCGCTCAGCGAATCGGCCGCCGAGATCCTGTCCGAGGCGGGCTATCGGCGCCGCACCGACCCCAAGGATCTGACCGTCGTCGATCCGGCCAACAACGTCGAGTTCTTTTTCCTGCGCCCCAAGGACATCGCAATCTATGTGGGCTCCGGAGAGCTCGATCTCGGCATCACCGGGCGAGATCTGGCCGCCGAGTCCGACGCCCCGGTACGCGAACGGCTGGCGCTCGGCTTCGGGTCCTCGACCTTCCGGTTCGCCGCACCCAAGGGCCAGGACTGGACGGTGGACTCCCTTGCCGGTAAGCGAATCGCCACGGCGTACCCCAACCTGGTCCGTAAGAACCTGGCCGACAAGGGGATCGACGCCACCGTCATCCGTCTCGACGGCGCGGTGGAGATATCCATCCAGCTCGGTGTCGCGGATGTGATCGCCGATATCGTCGGTTCCGGACGCACCCTGGGACTGCACAACCTGGTGGCCTTCGGCGAATCGCTGTGCGATTCCGAGGCGATCCTGATCGAACGTGCGGACTCCGAGCCCAACCCCGCGTGCGATCAGCTCGCCGCCCGGGTTCAGGGTGTGGTGTTCGGCCAGCAGTACCTGATGCTCGACTACGACTGCCCGCGCAGCGTCCTCGACGAGGCGACCGCGGTCACACCGGGACTGGAGTCGCCGACCATCGCCCCGCTCGCCGACCCCGACTGGGTGGCGGTACGTGCGTTGGTTCCGCGTCGCGATGTGAACGCCATCATGGACCAGCTCGCCGCCATCGGCGCCAAGGCGATCCTGGCGTCCGACATCAGGTTCTGCCGCTTCTGATCACGACGCGCGACATCGTCGCGCGTGCTAGCGTCCGGATGTCCGTCCACCCCATGGAGGTCCGATGACGCAGGTTCTCGCTTTGCTCCTCGCCCTGCTGATCGGGGTCATCGCGGGCTTACGCGCGATGACGGCGCCGGCGGTGGTCGCCTGGGGGGCGATGCTCGGCTGGATCGATGTCGCCGACAAATGGTCCGAATGGGTCGGTCATCCGATCACGGTGACGGTGCTGAGCATTCTGCTGGTCGGCGAACTCATCACCGATCAGCTCCCGAAGACCCCGAGCCGCAAGGTGCCACCGCAGTTCATCGCCCGCTTGATCACCGGCGGTTTCGCCGGGGCGGTGATCGGCAGTGCGTTCTTCCACACCTTCTCCGCCACGGGTGCCGGCATCGTGGGCGCGGTGCTGGGCACCCTGGCCGGCGCGGAATTGCGCAGCAGACTCGGCGCGGCCAACAACGGTAACGACCGCCCCGGTGCGTTCCTCGAGGATGGCATCGCCGTGGGCGGTGGGTTCCTGGTCGCATTCCTGGTCAGCTTTATCTGATGGCGGAGCCGGTGACCGAGTTCGACGCCATCATCGTCGGCGCCGGCCAGGCCGGTCCGCCGCTGGCCGGCCGGCTGACCGAGGCCGGGCAGACCGTCGCGGTAATCGAACGCAAACTGGTCGGCGGCACCTGTGTCAATTACGGGTGCATCCCCACCAAGACGCTGGTGGCCAGCGCCCACGCCGCCCATATGGCCCGGCGCGGACCCGAATTCGGGATCGGCACCGGCGATGTCAGCGTCGATATGGCCAAGGTGAAGGCTCGCAAGGACACGATCGTCGAGGGCGACCGGCGCGGTGTCGAGCACTGGCTCGAGGGTATGGACGGTGCCACCCTGCTGCGCGGGCACGCCCGGTTCGTCGATCCACACACCATCGAGCTCGACGGAACGTTGTTGCGGGCGGACCGGATCTTCCTCAACGTCGGCGGCCGGGCCGTGGTGCCGGATATTCCGGGCCTGGCCGATATCGATTACCTGACCAATGTGTCACTACTCGAACTCGACACGCTGCCAGAACATCTCGTCGTCATCGGCGGAAGTTATATCGCGCTGGAGTTCGCGCAGATGTACCGGCGATTCGGTGCCCAGGTGACGGTGATCGAGCGTGGGCCGCGACTGACCTCCCGCGAGGACGAGGATGTCTCGGCGGCCATCCGGGAGATCCTGGAAAGCGAAGGGATCGAGATCCACGTCGGGGCCGACGATATCCGGTTCACCAAGCGGGACAACGGTTTCGAAGTCACCCCGCACTCCGGTGCGACACCGATCGCCGGTAGTCACGCCCTGATCGCGGTGGGCAGGATGCCCAATACCGACGACCTCGGCCTGGAGAACGCCGGCGTGCGCACCGACAGCCGTGGCTACATCGAGGTCGACGACGCCCTGCGTACCAACGTCGAGCACATCTGGGCGATGGGGGACTGCAACGGCAAGGGCGCCTTCACGCACACCTCCTACAACGATTTCGAGATCGTGGCGGCCAACCTGCTCGACGATGATCCGCGCCGGGTCAGCGACCGGGTCTCCACCTACGCGCTGTACATCGATCCACCCCTGGGTCGGGCCGGGATGACCGCCGACGAGGTCCGCCGCTCGGGCCGAAAAGCGTTGGTGGGCATCCGTCCGATGACCCGGGTCGGTCGGGCCGTGGAGAAGGGTGAGACCAAGGGCTTCATGAAGGTCGTGGTCGACGCCGAAACCGACGAGATCCTCGGAGCGTCCATTCTCGGGGTTGGGGGTGACGAGGTGGTGCACGCGATCCTCGACGTCATGACCGCCAAGCTGCCCTACACGGCGATCTCGCGCACCATGCACATCCATCCCACCGTCAGCGAACTGGTGCCGACGCTGCTCCAGGACCTCAAGCCACTGACCTAGCCTTCCGCCCGGATCATCAGGTCACCGTCACTGCCGACCAGCGTACGTCCGGCCACGGGCCCCTACCTTCGCTGCACGAGCAGCGTCTGCGCCGACGTTCCGATGAATCCCTGCCGGTCAAAAACATCGGCGGTGGTCACCCCGATGCCGTCCGGACCGATCGAGCCCCGGGCGCGCAGCGCGAAGTCGGTTCCCCTCGGCGCGCGATGCAGATGCACCGCGGTGTCGGTGTTCATGAACACGAACTCGTCGGGATCCAGTGCGGCGCCGACGCCATTGGCCGAGTCGACCACCATGGCCAGCCGTTGCAGGTCGGTGAGGGGTTCGGAATCGACAAGTGGCACAAGAGGACTCATCCAGACCACGGCGGGCTCACCCGGCGCGGTCCGCTGCTTGCGCCAGCTCACGGTCTCCAGATAACCGGGCGCCCCCATCCAACCGTGCGGATTGTCCATCGCCGTGCCCTCCACCAATGGCGGATGGCGATCGGTGACGGCATCGGCGGTGTCGCTGGTGGTCAGCAACCACGCACTCACCCGGGCCAGCGCCCGGTCGGCACCGTGTACCGCGCGCATCTCGGCGACCGCCATGGTGATCCGGGCGCCGGGCCGCTCCACCCAGGCCCGCACCTTCACCGGCGCCACCGGGATCGCGCCCAGGATGTCGAGCACCAACCGTCCGACCCGCAATTCGGGGCGGTCGAGGTAGAGCTCTTCGATGGCCCTGGTCAACAGCGCCAGCGGGGGCGAACCGTGCTGGATGGCGGCATCCCAGTTGCTGGCGGTACCCGGGGTCGACTCGAACACCTGGTAGCCGTCGGACTCGGCCATCCGCCGGTAGTGACAGTCGCTCACTCCGCAGGCTCCGCCGGCCACCCCGGATACGCCGGGGGCGTACCGCCGAATTCCGGGCACATCGGCTGATGGGCGCACCAGTTGCACAGCTTCGACCGGGTGGCCCGGAAATCACCGGTGCTACCCGCGGCCTGGATCGCCCGCCAGATCGCGGTCAGGGTCCGCTCGAAGCGCATGAGTTCATCGAGGTCGGGGGAGTAGTCCAGGACCTGACCGTCGGCGAGGTAGAGCAATCGGAGTTTGGCCGGTAGCACCCTGCGGGATCGCCACAGTGCCACGGCATAGAACTTCATCTGGAACAGCGCCTTGGCTTCGGCCAGCGCCCACAGCTCCGAGGGTGACTTACCGGTCTTGTAGTCGACCACCCGCATCTCACCGGTCGCGGCGATGTCGATCCGGTCGACGAAACCGCGCAGCAGCGTCCCATCGGGCAACTCCACCTCCACGCGTTGCTCGCAGCTGTGTGGGTCGAATCGGGTCGGATCCTCCAGGCGGTAGTAGCCCGACAACAGCTTGCGGGCGTCACGCAGCAGCTCGGCACGCAGTTCCGGTTCCAGCACCAGCCCGGTTGCGCTGCCCTCGGCGATCACGCGGTCCAGGGCCGGATCGACCAGCGTCAGCGCCGTGTCATGGATGCGTTCGGCGGCCGGCAGCGCATAGAGCTCTTCGAGCGCGGCATGCACCACCGAGCCGCGCAGCTGGGCCGGTGAGACCGGCTCGGGCAGTCGGTCGATGGCCCGGAACCGGTACAGCAGCGGGCACTGCTTGAAATCGCTGGCCCGTGACGGCGACAGGGCCGGCCGCCGACCGGTGCGGGCAGCTGCAGGCGCGCTCATAGCTGTCAGCCTAGGCCCGGGGGCCGACAACAATTCGTAGCCGCGGCGGCGCGTCTGGCAGGCTGACCCCGTGCAAATCACAGGTCCGTTCGTCATCGGCGATCGCGTGCAACTCACCGATCCCAAGGGACGGCACTACACGATGGTGCTCGCACCCGGTGCCGAGTTCCACACCCATCGCGGCGCCATCGGCCACGACACCGTGATCGGTCAGCCCGAGGGCAGCGTCGTGACGTCCACCAACGGCGATCCGTTCCTGGTGCTGCGGCCCCTGCTCATCGACTATGTGCTCTCGATGCCACGCGGGGCGCAGGTCATCTACCCCAAGGACGCCGCCCAGATCGTGCACGAGGGCGACATCTTCCCGGGTGCCCGGGTGTTGGAGGCCGGTGCCGGTTCGGGTGCGCTGACCTGTTCATTGCTGCGCGCGGTGGGGCCGACCGGCCAGGTGATCTCCTACGAGGTGCGCGACGACCACGCCGTGCACGCCATCCGCAATGTCGAGACCTTCTTCGGTGAGCGCCCGACGAACTGGGATCTGCGGATCAAGGATCTCAACGAGTACCCGACCGGTGCCGAGCGCACCGAGGTCGACCGGGTCGTGCTGGACATGCTGGCGCCCTGGGAGGTGTTGGACACGGTGTCGGCGGCGCTGGTGGCCGGCGGCGTGCTCATCGTCTACGTCGCCACCGTCACGCAGCTGTCGCGCACCGTGGAGGCGCTGCGCGAACAACAGTGTTGGACCGAGCCCCGCTCCTGGGAGACCATGCAGCGCGGCTGGAACGTGGTGGGGCTGGCGGTGCGACCGCAGCACAACATGCGCGGGCACACCGCGTTCCTGATCAGTGCCCGCAAGCTGGCGCCGGGCACCGTGACACCGACCCCGCTGCGCCGCAAACGCCCCCAGGTGTGACCGCCTCCCGACGGCTACCGCGGCGGCTCACCGGTCGGCACCGGTCCCATTTCGAGCAGCTGATCGGCGGTCACCCGGGTCAGCTGCCACGCGCCCTCGTGGAGGGTGAACTGCATGGGGAAGGTGAAGGGCCGTGCGTCCGGGGCAGGGTTGGCCGGACTGGCCGTGACGGTGGCCACCACATCGCCGTAGTCGGTCGGTGACCAGCTCAGGTCGGTGGCCGTGAAGATCAGTGGGGCGAGCCCGCCGTCCACCGTGGCCCGGGCGAAGCGGTCGAGCGCCGCGCCATCCTCCGGCGTGGCGTACTGCACCAGGGCGATCTTCTGCTCACCGGGAACCGCGGGGTCGGCCAGTCGGGTCAGGACGCCGGTCAATGCCTCGGGCGGCGGGAGCGGAGCCTGCGGTGCAGATTGCGTGCCGATCACCGGTGCGGAGGCAGACGTCTCGGGTGCCGCCGGGATCGGCTCGGCGCCGCAGCCCGACAGTCCGAACGCCACCACGAACGTGGTGGCGCTCAGGACCGCGATGGGCGTGCGGCGCATTGGCGCGTGCGGTCAGCCCGCCGCTGAGAGCAGCGAGAGTGCCGACTGCTTGGACACCTGCCAGCCGGTGGGGCTCGGGCCGGCGATGAAGGTCACCGGCTGCGTCGCGGTGCCCCCGGTCGCGGCCGTGGCCGTGACGTTGGCCGTGGCGACCGGGCCGTTGACGTCGATATCGGCGATGTTGAAGGTCAGCGGGAACTTGCCTTCGCGCGCGGCGTTGTTGTAGGCGCGGTCGGCGGCCACGGCCTCGATCCGGCCGATGCCGCCCTGGATGTAGGTGGCTTTGCCGGAGAAGGAGCCGGGTCCGGCGAGGATGCTCAGCGTCTGGGTGAGCGGCGCCTGCAATTCGGGCGCGGGTGCCTGCGGCAGCGGGGTGTCCCACACCACGGGGCTGATCGCGGGAGCGCCGCTGGCGGCAACCGACGACACGCCCGTCGCCGCAGCAGTTACCGCGCCGGCCGCTGCGGCGCTGGTGACGAAGGCGATTGCGAGGGATTTCAGGATCACAGTGGTCCTTTCAATGGGGCAAGCTAAGCAAGGAGGTTAACAGCGTTGCTGGTGTGTCGAATTCCTAGACCGCACACAAAGGCTGAATCGCCGGTAGCGTTGAAGTTGTTACTGCACCAACATCCGGTGCGGGAGGGAGCGCAACATGAGTGAGTCCGAGCGTTCTGAGAGTTTCGGAACACCCCACGAGTCGAACCTGTCCGCGGCGGACGCCGCTGAACTGGAGAGGTTGCGCCGCGAAGCGGCCGCCCTGCGTGAACAACTCGAGGCCACCGTCGGGGCCGGCAGCGGGTTGCGTACCGCCCGCGACGTGCAGCAGCTTGAGGCGCGCATCGACTCCTTGGCCGCGCGCAATGCCAAGCTGATGGACACGCTCAAGGAGGCCCGCCAGCAACTGCTCGCCCTGCGCGAGGAGGTCGACCGGCTCGGTCAGCCGCCCAGCGGGTACGGGGTGCTGCTGGCGACCTATGAGGACGAGACCGTCGACGTCTTCACCTCCGGCCGCAAGATGCGCCTGACGTTGTCGCCCAATATCGACGCCGGTGTCCTCAAGCAGGGCCAGACGGTCCGCCTCAACGAGGCACTGACCGTCGTGGAGGCGGGCACCTTCGAGGCCGTCGGTGAGATCAGCACGCTGCGCGAGATCCTGTCCGACGGGCACCGCGCCCTCGTCGTCGGCCATGCCGATGAGGAACGTATCGTCTGGCTGGCCGAACCGTTGGTGGCCGCCGAGTTCCTGCCCGAGGGTGTCGAGGCGGAGCTCGACGAGGACGACAAGCCGCGCAAGCTGCGGCCCGGCGATTCGCTGCTGGTGGACACCAAGGCCGGATACGCCTTCGAGCGCATTCCGAAGGCCGAGGTCGAGGATCTCGTGCTTGAGGAGGTCCCCGACGTCAGCTACGGCGATATCGGTGGTCTGACCCGCCAGATCGAGCAGATCCGCGATGCCGTGGAGCTGCCGTTCCTGCACAAGGACCTCTACCGCGAATACTCGTTGCGTCCGCCCAAGGGTGTGCTGCTCTACGGTCCGCCCGGCTGCGGTAAGACGCTGATCGCCAAGGCCGTCGCGAATTCGCTGGCCAAGAAGATGGCCGAACTGCGGGGCGAGGACTCCCGGGAAGCCAAGAGTTACTTCCTCAACATCAAGGGTCCCGAACTGCTCAACAAGTTCGTGGGTGAAACCGAGCGGCACATCCGGCTGATCTTCCAGCGCGCCCGGGAGAAGGCGTCCGAGGGCACGCCCGTGATCGTCTTCTTCGACGAGATGGACTCGATCTTTCGGACCCGCGGCACCGGCGTGAGCTCCGATGTGGAGACCACCGTGGTTCCGCAGCTGCTGAGCGAGATCGACGGCGTCGAGGGCTTGGAGAACGTCATCGTGATCGGCGCCTCCAACCGCGAGGACATGATCGACCCGGCCATCCTGCGGCCGGGCCGCCTGGACGTGAAGATCAAGATCGAACGCCCCGACGCCGAAGCCGCGCAGGACATCTTCTCGAAGTATCTGACCGAGAACCTGCCGGTCAACACCGATGACCTCGACGAGTTCGCCGGCGACCGTGCCCTGACCATCAAGACGATGATCGAGAAGGTCGTCGACCGGATGTATGCCGAGATCGACGACAACCGGTTCCTGGAGGTCACCTATGCCAACGGTGACAAGGAAGTCATGTACTTCAAGGATTTCAACTCCGGGGCGATGATCCAGAACGTCGTGGACCGGGCCAAGAAGTACGCCATCAAGTCGGTGCTGGAGACCGGGCAGAAGGGTCTGCGCATCCAGCATCTGCTGGATTCGATCGTCGACGAGTTCGCCGAGAACGAGGACCTGCCGAACACCACGAATCCCGACGACTGGGCCCGTATCTCCGGCAAGAAGGGTGAGCGGATCGTCTACATCCGCACGCTCGTCACCGGCAAGAGCAGTAGCGCCAGCCGTGCTATTGATACCGAGTCCAACCTTGGGCAGTACCTGTAGGGGCGTGCCGTGTCCGACGACGTCGCGGTGAAAAGCGGGGTGTTCGGTCTGCGCTATGGCGAGGTGCTGTTGGTTCACCTCACCGAGTCCGGTCCGGAAGCGACGGTCTACAACACCTTCGGCCTCAACGACTGTCCCGCGCAGTTGTGGGATGAGCTCGACGCCACGGTGATTGCCGCGGAGGCCGGGGCCGTCGCGGCGATCCTGAACGGGCCCCGGTACTGGCTGATGAGTGGCATCGGGAAAGCCGACAGAGAATCGATGCAGCGCAAGACCTTCGGTGGCCTGGAGATGAACCGTCAGGCCACGGTGCAACTCGCGTCGATGAACCCGGCTGCCTACACCGAGAACAGGGTGGACCGAAAAGCGGTATTCACCTTCGACGCCGGCCGCCCGGTGTATGAGTTGGTCGATCCGGACGACAGGCGCTGGATCATGCAGACCTACAGTCAGACCGTCGACCCGACGCTGGGTCTGGACGATCTCGCCGGACTCGCCGACCGATTGTCCCTGCCGTCGGGGTGGCGCTATGAGACGCGGGTGCCGTCGTCGGCGATTGTCGTCGACACCACCACGCGGCCCGCAAGTGTGCTCCAGGACGACCTCGCGAACAGCTACTCACTCACCGACTGACCGGCGGCCAGGTCCGCGATCGCGCGCAGTTGTGCCAGCACCAGTGCGATCGCAGGTCGCGACTCGGCCCCCGTGCGCACCACCGCTTCGATGCGGCGGGCGAGTCTGATATCGCTGATCGGCCGGCGCACCAGGTCACGAGCCAGCCGCACGTAGCGGGGTATCAACGCAATCCCGATGCCGGCTTGGACGAGCTCTTCGAGAACCCGGAAATCATTGACCCGCTGGATGATCCGAGGTGTGACGCCGGTCAGGGTGGCGATCGACTTGAACACGTCGTCGACCATCAGGCCGCCTTCCACCCCCACCCAATCCTGGTCGGTCAGCTCGCAAAGTTCGATGTGCGCATGGTCGGCCAGCGGGTGGTTCGTCGGGAGCAGCACGTCGAGGGGTTCGCGCAGCAACACCGTGGAGCTGAATCTCGGGCCCCAGGGGACGGTGTCGCGCTCGTCGCGGTGCACGACCACCACGTCGAAATCAGCCAGTTGCTGCGGCGCCCGCGCGGCGGGCACATCGATATCGCGGCCGATCACCTCCACGCCGTGCGGTCGGGAGGTGACGATCAGCGGCGCCAGCAGCATGGCCGCACCCGAGGGGAAGAAGGACACCGTCACCTGACCGCGCGCGGTGGTGCGGTAGCTGTCCATCTCGGCCTGTGCGCGGTCGAGGGCGGCGATCACCCGCTCGGCGTGCCCGACGAGCACCCGCCCGGCGTCGGTCAATCGCACACGCCGGCCGGCCGGTTCCAGAAGTGCGACCCCGGCCTCTCGTTGCAGGGTCTTGAGCTGCTGGGATACCGCCGACGGTGTCAGGCACAGCACATCGGCGACCGCGGCGACGGTGCCGTGATCGGCAAGTTCGCGCAGCATCCGCAACCGTAGGACATCCATTTAGAAAGTCTACTGCTCTAGCAAAGAAGAAGTAGCTGGACTGAAGGGTCGGTGCGCGACAGGCTCATGCCCGTGACCCGCTATCGTGTCGATCTCACGCTGCTGGCTGTAGCCGTGGTGTGGGGATCGAGCTATCTCGCCGCCAAGGAGGCCGTCGCCCCAGGTGGCGTTCCCGCCTTCCTGGCCCTGCGCTTCGCCATCGCCGCTCTCGTCCTCGCCGTGCTGCTCGGTCGGCGGATCGGCCGCATCGGGCGCGATGAACTGCTTGCCGGTGCGTTGTTCGGGACCATCCTGACCGCCATCTGTCTGTGCGAAACCTACGGCGTGACAAGGACATCGGCATCCAACGCCGGCCTCATCATGGCGCTTACCGTTGTCATCACCCCGCTGCTGGGCGGCCGGCGGGCCGTCCTGCGGCGGTTCTATGGCGCCGCCGCGATGGTCGTCCTCGGCTGCATCGCGCTGACCCAGGCCGGCGGTTTCGCGTTTCCCGGGTCGGGCGATCTGCTGGTCGCGACCGCCGCGGTGCTGCGCGCCGTGCACGTCACGGTGATGTCGCGGGTATCGCAGCGGTCACGCCGGCTCGACACGGCGGCAGTGACGCTCGTCCAACTGGTAACCGTGTCGGTGCTGACGGCCGTGCCCGCGGGGATACTCGGACAGTTCGCGGTACTACCGCAGATGTCGGGATGGGACTGGGTGCTGACCGGCTACCTGGCGCTGGTGTGCACCGTCTTCGCGTTCGGAGCCCAACTGTGGGCCCTGCGGTACAGCACGCCGGCGCGGATGAGCCTGCTGCTGGGCACCGAGCCGCTGTGGGCGGCGGTCATCGGCGTCGGGCTGGCCGGCGACCCGGTCACCGCGCTCGGTGCGCTCGGCGCCGTACTCGTCGTGACCGGGACCAACTGGGGCAGAGTCATTGACAGCGCAACGATCTCACCGCCGGGGGCCGGCAGTCGAAACCGTGCGTGAGCGTTCGGAGTCAGCACAGGTGCACGATGGCGGCCTTGTACAGGAATGTCGCGTCGGTGGCATCGACGTTCTCGTTCGTGTTCTCGTAGATCGCGTCGAGCGTAACCTGTTGGGGCACACCGTTGGCGAGGTCCTCGCAGATGGAGTAGCCGAGATCCAGGGCAACCTCTTGTGAGGTGTCCCCATATCCGTAATCGGTCAGTTCCGTGAAGTAGCTCGTCTCGTCGGCGCTGGCCGGAGCGGCGAGGCCGAGACCCGCGGCGAACGCCGCCGCGATAACAGGGAGCAGCAGCTTCCTCATGAGTGTCATCCCTTCATCCCGTGTTGCGCAGGTAGATTGCCGGTCACAGGACATTCGCCGAGTGATGCGCAGCGTAGGAAGTGTAGAGCCACCTCACAGGGTGCGCACGCCGATCACACAGACTCAGGATCGGGCTTCGGCCTCCAGATAAGCGTCGCGGCCGGCGAGGCTGACCGCCACATCGGCGATCAACGGGTCGAAGAACCGCTGCCGGTAGAGCGGATCGACGCTGGTGCTCACGGTGAAATACAGCCCGGACAGTACGGCGACGAACAACGAGGTGTGCACCACCGTCTGCGGTATCGGGATATGGACGCCGAACCAGGTGCCCGCACATGGCGGTTGGCCGATCTGACAGGTCTCCTCGCTGGACCACAAGACGGTGACGTCATAGGGGATGGCGATGATCCCCAGTGCGAGGAAGAACGCGAACAGCCCGGCCGTGAACAACACCACCTGAATGGCTTGGGAGACCACCATCACCGCCACCACGTTGATCTGCTCTGCCCGCGACAGCGGGGTGCGGGTGCGGGCCGGGGCGGTGAACGGTGTGCCGGCGAGCAGGCCGCCGGCGTCGGTGTGTTCGGCACGGTCGTCGCGCAGCGCCTGCACTTCGTCGCGGATGGTGGTGACCATGAAAACCAGCGCCACGACTGCGAGGAATCCGACTGTCTCCCACAGTCTTTGACGTGTCATCCGGGCCGAGAGCTGCCACAGCTCGCCAGTGAAGTACACCACCACCGTCAACATGAGCAGCGGCAACGCCCTGCTCATCAGGGTGCCCAGCGCCCCCAGTTGCACCCAGGCGAAGCGGAACGCCCAAGCCGCGATCGACCCGAAGCCGAGGTAGGTCAACCAGATCGCCAGCAGCGAGATCAGGACGAACAGCGGTGCCTCGGCAGCCGCGGCGCTCGACCAGCCGCTCACCGTCACCGGCATCACCACCACGAAGATGGCCATCACGCCCCAGGCTCCCCAGCGCCGGGCCATCTCGCCGAGCGCGGTGGATCGGCGGTGCAGCGCCACGAGCACGAACGGGGCGGCCAGCAGCACCGCCGCGATGATCCCCAGGCGCAGCGCATAGGCGTAGTTCGGGCCCTCCCCGGTGACCTCGGCCAACAACATCGTCATCGCGGTCAGCGCACCGACCGAGCTGATCATCGGGGCGGATCGTTCGATCAACGCACGCGAGCGCACCCTGCGGGTCAGCACCAGTGGCAGGCCGCGGTGCAGGAACCATTCCTGCACCTGCTCGTCGGTGCTGGGTGGGCTGGAGTCGGGCACCGCCACATTGTGCTCGTTCGGCGGCCGAATGGTGCGCCACCCGTGGGATCGGGCACGGGTGGGATCAGGCACAGTGGACGGATGCGACGGGGACTGGTGCGGCCGGCGACCTGGGGGATCTCGGCCCGTTCGGCGTTCGTCGCGGCCAGCGTGGTGTTCGTGGCGCTCGGCGTCACCGGTGTGCTGCTGGCCGCGGTGCTGTATCGCTCGTTGCTCAGCGACGTCGACAACGCCGCCGCGGCCCGGGTAGCCCAGGTCGCCGCCGTCATCGCGGCACAAGGCCCCGGCGCACTGGATGCCGAACTGCTCGCCACAGATACCCGGGTGCTGGCCGTCCAGGTGATCGGGGCCGACGGCGCGGTGTGGCGCCGTTCGGCGGGCGCGCCGTCCACCCCGTTGATCCCGGTCGGTGAGATCGGCGTGGGCCCGCGCATAGGTATGCCCGAACACGATTCACCGTTCGGCCAGATCAGGTTCAGTGCCCAGACGGTCGCCGGACCGGACGGGGCGCGTTACACGGTCGTCGTCGGTGAGGGCAGTCCGCTGGTGCTCTCCACGGTGGGCACCGTGGTGACCGCTCTCGCCGTGGCGGCACCGGTGGTCATCGCGGTATCGGCGGCGGCGACCTACCTGTTGGTGCGGCGGTCCATGCGGTCGGTCGACGATATCCGCTCCCGCGTCGCCGATATCACCACCTCGGACCTGACCGGACGGGTGCCGGTGCCCGAGGGCCGCGACGAGATCGCCGCACTCGCAGTGACGATGAACGCGATGCTGGCTCGGGTCGAGGCCGGCCACGCGGCCCAGCAGCGTTTTGTCGGCGACGCCTCGCACGAGCTGCGCAGCCCGTTGGCCACCATCATTTCGGCACTCGAGGTCGCGCAAGCGCACCCGGACTTGCTCAACGCCGAGCTTGCCCAGCACACGCTGATGCCGGAGGCGCAGCGGATGCGCTCGCTGATCGACGATCTGCTGCTGCTCGCCCGCGCCGATGAGCGTGGCTGGGATATTCGCCGTGAGGATGTCGATCTGGATGATCTGGCGGCCGGCGAGGTCGATTGGTTGCGGCGCCACCGCGGTGTCGAGGTGACCGCGCATATCGAACCGGTCCGGGTCATCGGCGATCCGGGAGCGCTCGCACGGGTGGTGCGCAACCTGCTGGACAACGCGGCCCGGCATGCCGCCTCGGTGGTGGAGGTGGAACTGCGCTGCAGCCAGGGGCGCGCGGTGCTGACGATCGGTGACGACGGTCCGGGAATACCGGAGGCCGACCGGCTGCGGGTGTTCGATCGATTCGTCCGGCTGGACGAGGGGAGATCCCGCGGTGCCGGCGGCACCGGGCTGGGTCTGGCCATCGTGTCGGAGATCGTCGCCGCCCACCACGGACGGGTGCGCATCGAGGACCGTCCCGGTGGCGGGACACGCGCGGTCGTTCAGCTGTCGGCGGCCAACCGGTAGCCGACTCCGCGGATCGTCTCGATGGTGTTGGTGCCGAACGGAATATCGATCTTGCGGCGCACATAGCCGACGTATACCTCGACGACGTTGTCCGGCCCGTCGTAGTGTGCGTCCCAGACGTTGCGCAGGATGTCGGCCTTGGTGACGGCGACGTTCTTGTTGCGCATCAGATACTCCAGCACCCCGTACTCACGCGGGGTCAATGACAGCGTCTTGTCTCCGCGTTGCACGATGCGCCTGCCGGGGTCCACGGTGAGCGTGCCCGCGGTCAGCGTCGGTGGTTTGTGTGGTGCCGCGCGGCGCACCAGGGCGCGCAGTCTGGCCACCAACACGATGAACGAGAATGGTTTGGTCAGGTAATCGTCGGCGCCGAGGTCGAAGGCGTCGGTCTGGTCGTACTCGCCGTCCTTGGCGGTCAGCATCAGCACCGGTGTCCACACCGAACGTGCGCGCATCCGGCGGAGCACCTCGTAGCCGTTGAGGCCGGGCAGCATGATGTCGAGCACCACGACGTCGAATTCGTGTTCGGTGGCCTGCCAGAGGCCGTCGATGCCGTTGGCGGCCTCCACGACGGCGTATCCCTCGGCACGCAGTCCGATTGCCAGGGTGGAACTCAACCGGGGCTCGTCCTCGACGATCAGAACTCTCATAACGTCTCTATGTCTACCGCGTCGGCACAGAGGTCGGCACGCCACGCTGTCCGCGGGACCCGCATGCCAGGGAGTCAACGATGAGCATGAGGGAGAACGTGCGGGTGCGTGGCGCGCCGACGGTCTGTACTGCCTGCGTATGCACGGACGCTAGCCCTCGCCCGGGCGGTTGGTGGGCGAAATCGCCGAACAATTTCCGCACCCGGCTCCCGGACGGGCCCGCGCGGTGCGATGCGCAATCGCGTGGTGTCCTGCGTCACACTGTCGATAACGTTTCGGTAACGTTACGCGAGGCCGACCCTGAGCCGTTGTTTCGCTGTACCCGCAGGTGACAGCGCGAGCGCCGGCTGACGGGCGTTGTCACGCGTGAGCGCTCGCAGCTTGATCGGCGTCTTTCGTTGTGCCTAACGTCGGAGCACCGAAGACTTGAACCAAATGAGATCGATGACTGCTCGGTGGTGACTTTTACTCGATATGACATCTGCACACGTGGCTCCGGATGCCGTTGGCGCAGCGCGCAATTGGACGGGCATGCTACGCCGCCCACAAGGCTCCGATGCTCTCGCGATACGCGAGCTGGTGGCCGAAACCCAAGTGCTGGACCTCAATTCCGCTTACGCATACCTGCTGCTGAGCACCGACTTCGCGGATACCTCGATCGTCGCCGAGGACGACGGCGATGTGCTGGGTTTCATCACCGGCTATCGGCCGCCACCGCGACCCGATGTGCTGTTCGTCTGGCAGGTCGCGGTGGCGCCGCGTGCGCAACGTGGCGGGTTGGCCGCCGCGATGCTCGACGCCCTGGTGTGCCGAATGCTCTCCGAAGAGGGCGCCGGCCCGTTGACCGTCGAGGCGACCGTGTCCCCGGGCAACGCGAGGTCGCGAGCCTTCTTCGGCGCCTTCGCGCGCCGCCACGATGTCCCGCTGACAGAACAGCCGCACTTCACCGCGGACCAACTCGATGCCGAAGGCGCCCACGAGGACGAACCCCTGCTGCGGATCGGTCCGATCGACGCCCCGAGGTGAACCCCGCAAGACACCCATTCGCCCGCCCGCATAATGCTGAAATCCATTGGAGGACAATTCCTTGCTGCTCGACGCTGTGCCCGCAACCGCTCCGTCGCCCACCGACGCCGACCTGCCGTCGGTGTTCGCCACGGTGGAATCGGAGGTACGCAGCTACTGCCGTAGCTGGCCCACGGTCTTGGCCAGCGGCAAGGACTCCTGGGTGACCGACACCGAGGGTCGCCGCTATCTCGATTTCTTCGCCGGTGCCGGTGCTCTGAACTACGGGCACAACAATGCTCACCTCAAGGGCGCGCTGCTGGAGTACCTGAGTGGTGACGGCATCGTGCACTCGCTGGACATTGCGACGACGGCCAAGCAGCACTTCCTGGAGACATTCGACCGGCTCATCCTCAAACCCCGCGGGTTGGACTACAAAGTGCAATTTCCCGGGCCGACAGGCACCAACTCCGTGGAAGCCGCGCTCAAGCTGGCCCGCAAGGTGACCGGCCGGGAATCGATCATCAGTTTCACCAACGCATTCCACGGGATGACGCTGGGTTCGCTGTCGGTGACCGGCAACTCGATGAAGCGAGCCGGCGCCGGGATCCCGTTGGTGCACGCGACGCCGATGCCCTATGACAACTATTTCGGTGGGGTCACCGAGGACTTCGGATGGTTCGAGCGGGTGCTCGACGACTCCGGTAGTGGACTGAACCGTCCGGCGGCGGTGATCGTGGAAACCGTGCAGGGTGAGGGCGGCCTGAACGTGGCCCGGCTGGAGTGGTTGCAGGCGCTGGCCGACCTGTGCCACCAGCGCGAGATCCTGTTGATCGTCGACGATGTCCAGATGGGATGTGGACGTACCGGGGAGTTCTTCAGCTTCGAGGCCGCGGGCATCGTGCCCGATATCGTGACGCTGTCCAAGTCCATCAGCGGTTACGGTCTGCCGATGGCGCTCACCCTGTTCAGGCCCGAGCTCGACGTCTGGGCGCCGGGGGAGCACAACGGAACCTTCCGTGGGCACAACCCGGCCTTCGTCACTGCCAGCAAGGCGCTCGAAATATTCTGGAGCACAGCAGAGTTCGCCGCCGAGACGGCGGACAAGGGTGCGCTGGTACGCGCCGGGCTGGAGAAGATCGCACTGTCGCACCACGGGATATCGGCCCGCGGCCGAGGAATGGCGCAAGGTCTGCGATTCGACGACGCCGATCTGGCCGCGGACGTCTGCCGCGCCGCGTTCGAACGCGGCGTCCTGATGGAGACCAGCGGGCCCTCCGATGAGGTGGTCAAGCTGCTCCCGCCGCTCACCACCTCGCCCGGCGATCTGCAGGCCGGCCTTGACATCCTGGCCGAGTCGGTCGCCGTCGCAGTCTGAGATACCGGAGGAGAACAACGCAATGATCGTTCGTACCACCGCCGAGATCACCGGCACCGACCGTGACGTGGCCGCCGGGGCATGGCGCTCCAAGCGCATCGTCCTGGCGGGCGACGGGGTCGGATTCTCGTTCCACGAGACCACCATCGAAGCGTCCTCGGTCAGTGAGTTCCATTACCGCCACCACGTCGAGGCCGTGTGGATCATCGAGGGCACCGGCACCCTGACCGACCTGGAATCCGGCGAGGCGTACCCGCTCGCGCCGGGGACCATGTACCTGCTCAACGGCCACGAGCGCCACCGCGTGACCTGTGCGACGCAGATGCGGATGCTGTGCGTGTTCAACCCGCCGGTCAGCGGGGACGAGGTGCACGACGAGTCCGGCGCGTACCCGGCCCCCGCCGCCGTATGAGCGCCGCGTCGCAGGACCGCCTCCATGACCCGTATCCGACCCGTCTGGACCATGCGATCGCTCCCGTTCCGCGCCACGAGCCATCGGTCTGGGGCGATGCCGGCAGCGGTCCGCTGCCTTCCGTGGACCTGGATGCCTTTGCCGCGCAGGGATACCTGATCCGGCCCGACACGGTGGGCGAGGATGCGCTGGCACCGCTGGGCCACGAGCTGGAGCGCCTGGCCGCCGAACTGGACGCCGATGATCCGAGGGTGATCCGCGAGCCCGGCGGCACCATCCGCTCGATCTTTGCGCCGCATCTGCTCAGCGCTCTGGTCGCCGATGTGGTGCGTCTCGACACCGTGCTGCCCGTGGCGCGCCAGCTGCTCGGCAGTGACGTCTACATCCATCAGGCGCGAATCAACCTGATGCCGGCGTTCACCGGGACCGGCTTCTACTGGCATTCCGATTTCGAGACCTGGCACGCCGAGGACGGGATGCCGGCGATGCGCGCGGTGTCCTGCTCGATCGCACTCACCCGCAACTACCCCTACAACGGATCGTTGATGGTGATCCCCGGGTCGCACCGGACCTTCTACCCGTGTGTGGGCGCCACGCCCCGGGACCACCACACCTCGTCGCTGGTGGCCCAGCGGATCGGGGTACCCGACGAGAACACCCTCACCAAGGCGGTCGATGCCGACGGTATCGAACAGTTCACCGGCGCAGCCGGATCCGCGCTCTGGTTCGACTGCAACCTGCTGCACGGATCGGGGTCGAACATCACCCCGCTGCCGCGCTCGAATGTCTTCCTGGTGTTCAACTCCGTCGACAACTTGCTCACCGCGCCGTATGCGGCCGACGGGATCCGGCCGGAGTACCTCGCGGCCCGGGCCACCCGCTCGCTCGGGCTCGCGGCGCCCTCGGCGTGAGGCGGGCGGTCACGGCCCGCGGCACGTCCCCTAGGGTGGCCCTATGCAACGGATCATCGGCACCGAGGTCGAATACGGCATCTCCTCGCCGTCGGACCCGACGGCCAATCCGATCCTGACCTCCACGCAGGCGGTGCTGGCCTACGCGGCGGCCGCCGGGCTGCAGCGGGCCAAGCGCACCCGCTGGGACTACGAGGTCGAGTCGCCGCTGCGCGACGCCCGCGGTTTCGACCTGTCCCGCACCTCCGGGCCCGCCCCGATCATCGACGCCGACGAGGTCGGTGCCGCGAACATGATCCTCACCAACGGGGCCCGGCTGTACGTCGACCACGCGCACCCGGAGTACTCGGCTCCCGAGGTCACCGACCCGATGGACGCGGTGATCTGGGACAAGGCGGGAGAACGTGTGATGGAGGCCGCCGCGCGACACGTGGCCAGCGTGCCCGGCGCGGTCAAGCTGCAGCTCTACAAGAACAATGTCGACGGCAAGGGTGCGTCCTACGGCACCCACGAGAACTACCTGATGTCGCGGCAGACACCGTTCTCGTCCGTCATTGCCGGTTTCACCCCGTTCCTGGTGTCCCGTCAGGTGGTGACCGGCTCGGGGCGGGTCGGGATCGGCCCGTCCGGCGATGAGCCCGGATTCCAGCTGTCCCAGCGCGCCGATTACATCGAGGTCGAGGTCGGTCTGGAGACGACGCTCAAACGCGGCATCATCAACACCCGCGACGAACCGCACGCCGATGCCGACAAGTACCGGCGGCTGCACGTCATCATCGGTGACGCGAACCTGGCCGAGACCTCGACCTACCTCAAGGTCGGCACCAGCTCGCTGGTGCTGGACCTGATCGAAGAGGGACCCGCGCACGGTATCGACCTGTCCGATCTGGCACTGGCTCGACCGGTACACGCGGTGCATGTCATCAGCCGCGACCCGTCGCTGCGCGCCACCGTGGCGCTGGCCGATGGTCGCGAACTGACCGCACTTGCGCTGCAACGGATCTACCTGGATCGGGTGGCCAAACTGGTGGACGCCCGCGACCCCGACCCGCGCGCCTCCCACGTCCTGCAGACCTGGGCGCACGTGCTGGACCTGTTGGAGCGCGACCCGATGGAGTGTGCGGAGATCCTGGACTGGCCGGCCAAGCTGCGGCTACTCGAGGGATTCCGGCAGCGCGAGAACCTCACCTGGTCGGCGCCGCGGCTGCACCTGGTCGATCTGCAGTACTCCGATGTACGCCTGGACAAGGGCCTGTACAACCGGCTGGTCGCGCGCGGTTCGATGCAGCGTCTGGTCACCGAGCAACAGGTGATCGATGCCGTCGACAACCCGCCGACCGACACCCGCGCCTACTTCCGCGGTGAATGCCTGCGGCGGTTCGGGGCCGATATCGCCGCCGCGAGCTGGGACTCGGTGATCTTCGATCTGGGTGGAGATTCCCTGGTCCGGATTCCCACCCTGGAACCGCTGCGCGGAAGCAAGGCTCACGTCGGTGCGCTGCTGGACTCGGTGGACAGTGCCGCCGAATTGGTCGCGCAGCTCACCACATAAGCTGCGCTATCCCAGGCATCGCCGGTGTTGACCGGTAGTGTGAAAGAACACTGACGAGCAATCAGGAGGTAGCGATGGCTCAGGAGCAGACAAAGCGCGGCGGTGGCGGCGAGGACGATGACGCCGCCGACGCGACGGCCGGCGGGCAGGAGCGCCGCGAAAAGCTCGCCGAGGAGACCGACGATCTGCTCGATGAGATCGACGACGTCCTGGAAGAGAACGCCGAGGACTTCGTGCGCGCCTATGTCCAAAAGGGCGGCCAGTGACGGTCTGGTCCAATAAGCCTTCCGCCAACCCCCTTGACCTCTCCTCTGCACATCTGAACCTGTCCTCCTTCTCGGATTTCCTGAGCAGGCAGGCCCCGGAGTTGCTCCCCGGCGGTGTCTCGCACACCGCCGCACCAGGTGCCGTCGAGCTGCCCCACGGCACGACGATCGTCGCCGTCAAGTACCCCGGCGGTGTTCTCATCGCAGGGGACCGGCGCGCCACCCAGGGCAATATGATCGCCAGCCGCGACGTGCAGAAAGTGCACATCGCCGACGATTACGCGGCCACCGGGATCGCCGGCACCGCGGCGATCGCCGTCGAGTTCGCCCGGTTGTACGCCGTCGAGCTGGAGCACTACGAGAAGGTCGAGGGAGTGCCGCTGACCTTCCGTGGCAAGGTGAACCGGCTGGCCACCATGGTGCGCGGCAACCTGGGTGCGGCCCTTCAGGGTTTCGTCGCGCTGCCGTTGCTGGTGGCCTTCGATGTCGACGCCGCCGATCCGGTGAGCGCCGGGCGGATCGTGTCCTTCGACGCGGCCGGCGGTTGGAACATCGAGGAAGAGGGTTACCAGGCGGTGGGTTCGGGGTCGCTGTTCGCCAAGTCGTCGATCAAGAAGCTCTATCCGCAGGTGACCGACGCCGATAGCGCGCTGAAGGCCGCGATCGAGGCGCTCTACGACGCCGCCGACGACGACTCGGCGACCGGTGGTCCGGATCTGGTGCGCGGTATCTACCCGACCGCGGTACTGATCGAGTCCGCGGGTGCCGAGGAGGTCACCGAGGCGCGGATCGCCGGGCTGGCCCGTGAAGTGATCGAGCGCCGCACCCGGACGGACGGTAACGGCTGATGAGCTTCCCCTATTTCATCTCGCCCGAGCAGGCGATGCGTGAGCGTTCCGAGCTTGCGCGCAAGGGTATTTCGCGTGGCCGCAGCGTAGTGGTGCTGGCCTACGACAGCGGTGTGCTGTTCGTGGCCGAGAATCCGTCGCGGTCCCTGCAGAAGGTCAGCGAGCTCTACGACCGGGTGGGTTTCGCCGCGGTCGGTCGCTTCAACGAGTTCGACAAGCTGCGGGTGGCCGGTATCCAGTTCGCCGACACCCGTGGCTACGCCTATGACCGCCGCGATGTCACCGGCCGGCAGCTGGCCAACGTGTACGCCCAAGCGCTCGGCACCATCTTCACCGAGCAGGCCAAACCGTTCGAGGTCGAACTGTGCGTCGCGGAGGTGGCGCACTATGGGGAAACGAAAGCCCCTGAGCTGTATCGCATCACCTACGACGGTTCGATCGCCGACGAACCGCATTTCGTCGTGATGGGCGGTACCACCGAGCCCATCGCGACGGCGTTGGGGGAGTCCTACACCGAGAACGCCGGGTTGGCCGATGCCGTGACGATCGCGGTGAACGCTCTGCGGGCCGGCGGCAGCGGAACCGAACCCCGCGTGCTGGGACCGTCCACCATGGAGGTGGCGATCCTGGATGCGAGCCGCCCCCGTCGAGCGTTCCGCCGGATCACCGGGCCCGCCCTGGAGGCACTCGTGCCCGCCGAGCGCGGCGACGGACCCGACGACGCGCAGCCCGAAGCGCCCGCCGCGCAGTAATCCGGCGGGATCGGCACGAACGAACCGCCGACCAACCTTGCATGCCGTTACCGAGAACCACCCCGTAAGCTCGACTGTGTGCAGCGACGGATCATGGGGATTGAGACTGAATTCGGTGTGACCTGCACGTTTCATGGTCACCGTCGGCTCAGTCCGGACGAGGTTGCCCGCTATCTGTTCCGGCGGGTGGTGTCCTGGGGGCGCAGTTCCAACGTGTTCCTGCGCAACGGCGCCCGGTTGTACCTCGATGTGGGGTCACACCCGGAGTACGCCACCGCCGAGTGCGACAACCTCGCCCAACTGGTCACGCACGACCGGGCCGGGGAACGCGTGCTCGAAGATCTGCTCATCGACGCCGAGCAGCGCCTCGCCGATGAGGGCATCGGCGGTGACATCTACCTGTTCAAGAACAACACCGACTCCGCGGGCAACTCCTACGGCTGCCATGAGAACTATCTGATCGTGCGGGCCGGTGAGTTTTCCCGGATCTCCGACGTGCTGTTGCCGTTCCTGGTGACCCGCCAACTGATCTGCGGTGCCGGAAAGGTGCTGCAGACGCCGAAGTCGGCGACCTTCTGCCTGTCCCAGCGCGCCGAACACATCTGGGAAGGCGTGTCCAGCGCGACGACGCGGTCGCGACCGATCATCAACACCCGCGACGAGCCGCACGCCGACGCCGAGAAGTACCGCCGCCTGCACGTCATCGTCGGCGACTCCAACATGAGCGAGTCCACCACCATGCTCAAGGTCGGGACCGCCTCACTGGTGCTGGAGATGATCGAGGCCGGCGTAGCGTTCCGGGACTTCTCCTTGGACAATCCGATCCGGGCGATTCGGGAGGTCAGCCACGACCTGACCGGGCGCCGTCCGGTGCGCCTGGCGGGCGGGCGGCAGGCCAGCGCGCTGGACATCCAGCGCGAGTACCACGGCCGGGCGGTGGAGTACCTGCAGACCCGCGAACCGAACACCCAGATCGAGCAGGTGGTCGATCTGTGGGGGCGCCAGCTGGACGCGGTCGAGAGCCAGGATTTCGCCAAGGTCGACACCGAGATCGACTGGGTGATCAAGCGCAAACTGTTCCAGCGCTACCAGGATCGCTACAACATGGACCTCGCCGACGCCAAGATCGCGCAGCTCGACCTGGCCTACCACGACATCAAGCGCGGCCGCGGGGTGTTCGACCTCCTGCAGCGCAAGGGGCTGGCCGCGCGGATCACCACCGACGAGGAGATCGAAGCCGCCGTCAACACGCCGCCGCAGACCACGCGGGCCAAGCTCCGCGGCGAATTCATCAGCGCGGCACAGGAAGCGGGCCGGGATTTCACCGTCGACTGGGTGCACCTGAAGCTCAACGACCAGGCCCAACGCACGGTGCTCTGCAAGGATCCGTTCCGGTCGGTCGACGAGCGGGTGAATCGGCTCATCGCGAGCATGTGAGCGGGTCGCGCCGGGATCCTGGCGCCGGCACCACCTAAGCTGCTTTGGTGGCGACATCCAAGGTCGAAAGACTGATGAATCTGGTGATCGCACTGCTGTCCACCAGTTCGTACCTGACGGCGGAGAAGATCCGCAAAAACGTGGCCGGGTACTCCGACAGCGCCAGTGACGAAGCGTTCTCACGGATGTTCGAGCGGGACAAGAACGAGCTGCGCGACCTGGGCATCCCGCTGGAGACCGGGAAGATGTCGTCCTTCGACGCCACCGAGGGTTACCGCATCAACCGCAAGGACTACGCGCTGCCCGCGGTCGAACTGACCGCCGAGGAATCGGCATCGGTGGCCGTCGCGACCCAGCTGTGGCAGTCCCCGGAAATGGTGACCGCGACGCAGAACGCCCTGCTCAAGTTGCGCGCCGCCGGGGTCGACGTCGACTCCGAGGACGCCGGGGTGGCGTTCACCTCCACCGCCGCCTTGCCCGGGCTGCGCGGTTCGGAGGAGGTGCTCGGAGTCTTGTTGGCCGCCAGCAACTCTGGGCGGGTCGTCCAGTTCGAGCACCGCGCCTCGCGCAACGATCCGTACCGCACCCGCACCGTGGAACCCTGGGGCGTGGTCACCCACCGCGGTCGGTGGTACTTGGTCGGCCATGATCGCGACCGCGAGGACACCCGCACCTTCCGGTTGTCGCGCATCACCGGCGCCCGACCGGTCGGCGCCGCCGGGGCGGTCACACCGCCGCAGGGGGTCAATCTGCGCCGGATCGTGCAGCGGGTGGTCGCCGATGTGCCCACCGGTGAACGGGCCCGGGTGTGGATCGCGCAGGGGCGGGCCACCGCGCTGCGCCGCCAGGCGACGAGCTCGACCCCACGGGTCTGGCGGGGCCGGGCGGGGGAGGAGATCACCGTCGACCTGGGCACCTATGACCGGCTGGCGCGGGAGATCGCCAGCTACGGCACCGATGCCGTCGCGCTGGACCCTCCCCAGCTGCGCGACGACGTGGTCGCCCGACTGCGTGCACAGGCGGATCGCGCATGAGTCAGGTGTCGACGCGGCTGGTCCGGCTGCTGAACATGGTGCCCTACTTCAAGGCGAACCCCCGGGTGACCCGCGACGAGGCGGCCGCCGCCCTCGGAGTCACCCGCACCCAGCTGGACGCGGACCTGGAGCAGCTGTGGATGTGCGGGCTGCCCGGTTACGGCCCCGGTGACCTCATCGACTTCGATTTCACCGGTGACACCATCGAGGTCACGTTCGCCGCCGGGGTGGATCACCCGCTGCGGCTCACCTCGACCGAAGCGACCGGGATCCTGGTCGCGTTGCGCGCCCTGCTCGACGTGCCGGGCATGGTCGATCCCCGCGCCGCGCGCTCCGCCATCGCCAAGATCGAATCGGCGGCGGGCACCGCCGGGGCGGTCGGAAACGCCGACCTCTACGCGTCCGGGGGCGACGAACCCGGCAGCGAGGAACCCGAGAGCGCCACGGCGGCCGCCGTCCGCGAGGCCGCGCGTACCGGTCGAGCGCTGTCGCTGGAGTACCACTCGGCCTCCCACGACACGGTGTCGAGCCGGATCGTCGATCCCATCCGGGTGGTGCTGGTCAGCGATCGCAGTTACCTCGAGGCGTGGTGCCGCAGCGCCGAGGGGGTGCGACTGTTCCGGTTCGACCGCATCGTGGACGCCCGCGTGCTCGACGAGCCCTCCCGGCCGCCGGCCCCGGCCGTGCAGGCCGGGCCGGGCACCGCGTTGTTCGACGCCGATGCCGAGGATCCCTCGCTGCACTCGGCCCGGCTACGCATCGAGCGGTCGGCGGAGTGGATGTTCGACTATTACCCGCTGCGGATCGTCGCCGAACTCGACGACGGTGCATGCGAAGCCGCGATGACCTACGCTTCCGAGGAGTGGATGACTCGGTTCGTGCTGGGCTTCGGGTCGGCGGTGCGGGTGCTGGCACCGCACTCACTGGCCGAGAAGGTCCGTCAGACCGCCTCGGCCGCGGTGCGCGCATACGAAGACGAGTAGACTCGACCACAACTTGCGGAGGTGTTTGAATTGGGCGGACTTCAACCGTGGCACTGGCTGATCGTTATCGCGGCTTTCATTCTGTTGTTCGGTGCCAAGAAGCTCCCGGACGCAGCGCGTTCCCTGGGTAAGTCGATGCGCATCTTCAAGTCCGAGATCAAGGAGATGCAGGCCGACGGGGCCGAGAAGCCGGAAGCCTCATCGCTTCCCGCCACCCCGGTCGCCTCCGAACGCGTGGAGACGGCTGCGCCCGAGCAGTCCGGCGACAAGCGACCGGCCTGATAGCTGCCAAGTCCGTCCCATCGCGGTGTGATGTCGCGTCGATAGCGCGCGCCTGCCTGCATCGACGTTAAGGCTGCCCGTGCACACCCCTGGAATCTTCAAACGGTTCGACCCGCGCCAGCGCCGCGCCCGGGCCAATCCCGACGGCACCATGTCGCTGGTCGACCATCTCGCCGAACTACGCAACCGGTTGCTGATCGCGACCGCGGCGGTGGTGCTGACCACCATCGTCGGCTTCTTCTGGTACACCCACGGCATCCTCGGCTTCCACAGCCTCGGCGAGTGGCTGCGCGGCCCCTACTGTTCGCTTCCGGAGTCGGCGCGGGCCACCATCGCCCCCGACGGACAGTGCCGGCTGCTGGCCACCGGCCCGTTCGACCAGTTCATGTTGCGACTGAAGGTCGCCCTCACCGCCGGTATCGTGCTGGCCTGCCCGGTGTGGCTGTATCAGCTCTGGGCCTTCATCACCCCCGGCCTGTACCGCAAGGAACGCCGCTTCGGGATGGCGTTCGTCGGGGTCGGTGCGGTGCTGTTCATCGGCGGGGCCGTCCTGGCGTACGTGGTGCTCTCCACCGCGTTGAGCTTCCTGCTCACCGTGGGCAGTGACGTCCAGGTCACCGCGCTCTCGGGCGATCAATACTTCGGCTTCCTGATCAACCTGCTGCTGGTGTTCGGCATCAGCTTCGAGTTCCCGCTGCTGATCATCATGCTCAACGTGATCGGCGTGCTGCCCTACGCGAAGCTCAAGGAATGGCGCCGCGGCCTGATCTTCGCGCTGTTCGTGTTCGCCGCCTTCGCCACGCCGGGCTCCGACCCGTTCTCCATGCTGGCGCTGGCGCTGGCGCTCACCCTGTTGCTCGAGTTCGCCATCCAGGTCACCCGCGTGCACGACAAACGCAAGGCCCGCCGGGAAGCCCTTGCCGAGGTGCCCGAGGACGAGGCGGCCCCGATCCCGGCGACCGAACCGATCGCCCCGCCGACCCCGGTGTCCTCCCAGGCATTGTTCGACGACGATGTCACCTGAGTCCCGGCCACCTGAGCCCGGCCCGCAACTGCGTGGTTTCGTCGCGCAACTCCCGTTCGGGCTCGATCCGTTCCAGGTGCGTGCCTGTGCCGCCCTGGAGTCCGGCCATGGCGTGCTGGTCTGCGCCCCCACGGGAGCCGGCAAGACCGTCGTCGGGGAATTCGCGGTACACCTGGCACTGGCGGCCGGCCGAAAGTGCTTCTACACCACCCCGATCAAGGCGCTGAGCAACCAGAAGCATCTCGATCTGGTGCGTCGCTACGGCGCCGACCGGGTCGGGTTGCTCACCGGGGACCAGTCCATCAACTCCGATGCCCCGGTGGTCGTCATGACCACCGAGGTGCTCCGCAACATGCTCTACGCCGACTCGCCGGCACTGCAGGGGCTGTCCCACGTGGTGATGGACGAGGTGCACTTCCTGGCCGACCGGATGCGCGGTGCGGTGTGGGAGGAGGTCATCCTGCATCTCCCCGAGGAGGTGCGGCTGGTCAGTCTCTCGGCGACGGTGAGCAACGCCGAGGAGTTCGGCGGCTGGATCCAGACCGTCCGCGGGGACACCACCGTCGTCGTCGACGAGCACCGCCCGGTGCCGCTGTCGCAGCACATGATGGTCGGGAAACGACTCTTCGACCTGTTCGAGGGCGGCGGGCAGACCACGCTGGTGGACCCGAACCTGCTGCGTCACATCGCGCACCGCCGCGAGGCCGACCGTCTCACCGACTGGCAACCCCGGGGCCGCAACCGCGGCAGGCAGAACCGGCCGAGCGTGAACCGCGGGCCTTCGCGACCCGATGTCATCGCCACCCTGGACGCCGAGGGTCTGCTGCCGGCGATCACGTTCGTCTTCTCCCGGGCCGGTTGCGATGCCGCGGTGAAGCAGTGCCTGCGGGCGCCGCTGCGGCTGACCAATGACGAGGAACGGGCCCGCATCACCGAGGTCATCGACCGGCGCTGCGCCGACCTCGCCCGCTCGGACCTCGATGTGCTGGGCTACTACGAGTGGCGGGAAGGCCTGCTGCGGGGGCTGGCGGCCCACCATGCGGGCATGCTGCCGGTGTTCCGGCACACCGTCGAGGAACTGTTCACCGCCGGGCTGGTGAAGGCCGTGTTCGCGACCGAAACCCTGGCGCTGGGCATCAACATGCCGGCCCGCACCGTGGTGCTGGAACGGCTGGTGAAATACAACGGCGAGCAGCACGCCCCACTGACACCGGGGGAGTACACCCAGCTGACCGGGCGGGCGGGCCGTCGCGGTATCGACATCGAGGGCCATGCCGTCGTGCTCTGGCACGCCGACGACGAGGCATCCAACCCGGCCGAAGTTGCCGGACTGGCGTCCACCCGCACCTTCCCGCTGAAGAGTTCGTTCGCGCCGTCGTACAACATGACCATCAATCTGGTGCAGCAGATGGGCCCGGAGCTGGCCCGTCAACTGCTGGAGCGATCCTTCGCGCAGTATCAGGCGGACCGTTCGGTGGTGGGCTTGGTGCGCGGTGTCGAGCGCGGCGAGCGGATGCTGGCCGAGATCGCCGCCGAGCTGGATCCGGAGATGCTCGAATACGCGCGGCTGCGGGCCGAGATCACCGCCCGGGAACGGGCACAGTCGCGGGCGTCCCGGCTGCACCGGCGTCGCGCGGCCGACGAGGCGCTGGCCGAGTTGCGCCGCGGCGACATCATCACCATCAGCCAGGGCCGTCGCGGCGGGCTCGCGGTGGTGCTCGAGCCCGCGCAGGACAGCGACGATCCGCGGCCCTTGATCCTCACCGAGCACCGCTGGGCGGGCCGGATCTCCTCGGCCGATTACTCGGGGGCCTCCGCACGGCTGGGATCGATGACCCTGCCCAAGAGGGTCGAGCATCGCCAACCGCGGGTGCGTCGTGACCTGGCGTCGGCGCTGCGGTCGGCGGCGGTCGGCTTGGATGTGCCGTCCCGACGGCGGGGGCAGGACGGGGAACGGGATGTGGATCCCGACCTGGCCCGGTTGCGTGACCAGCTGCGCCGCCACCGCGCACACGACGCCGCCGACCGCGAGACCCAGGTCCGCGCGGCCGAGCGCTACCTGCGCATCGACCGCGACAACGAGCAGACCCGGCAGAAGATCGCGGCCGCCACCAATTCGCTGGCCCGCTCCTTCGACAAGATTCTGGAGCTGCTCACCGAACGCGGTTTCGTCGATCGCACCGGCGACACGCCGAAGGTCACCGAGGACGGTCGGCTTCTCGCGCGGATCTACAGCGAGAGTGACCTTTTGGTCGCCGAATGCCTGCGCCAAGGCGTCTGGGAGGGCCTGGCACCGGCCGAGTTGGCGGCGGTGGTGTCGGCGGTGCAGTTCGAATCGCGCGGTGACGGCACCGGCCCGCAGGGTCTGCAGATCCCCACCGGCGGTATCCGGCGCACCCTGGCGGACACCCGCCGGCTGTGGGCCCGCATCCGCAGTGACGAACAGCGGCAACGCATTGCCTACAGCCGCGAACCCGACGACGGCTTCGTCGCGGCCATCCACCAGTGGGCCAGCACCGGTGACCTGGCCTCATCGCTGGCCGCCTCCGATGTCAGCGGCAGCGGATCGCCGCTGTCTGCGGGAGATTTCGTGCGGTGGTGCCGCCAAGTTCTCGATCTGCTGGACCAGGTCCGCAACGCCGCGCCGACACCGGCACTGCGGAGTGCGGCGAAACGCGCCATCACCGACATTCGACGAGGCGTCGTAGCAGTTGATGCAGGGTAGTGTGGCGGCGTAGATCCGCGGCGGCGGGTCACGATGTCGTAGAACGAGCCCGGATCAAGGAGACACGATGAGCGGACCGCAGGGATCTGACCCCACGCAGGCGTGGTCAGGTCAGCCGCCGCAGTCCGGCGGTACCCCGTCGCCGGGCGAACAGCCCGCCTGGCAGCCGCCGCCCACGCCCGAGCAGCCCGCAGGCGACGCCCCGGCGTGGCAACAGCCCGCCTACCAGCAGCCGCAGGCGCCGCAGCAGTACCCGCAGTACCAGCAGCCCGCGTACAACCCGCCTCCGCAGCCCGATCAGTACGGTCAGCAGCCCACCGCGTACGCGCCGCAGGGTTACCCGACCTACGGTCAGCAGCCGGGGCAGCCCTATGGGCAGCCGCAGTACGGCCAACCGCAGCAGTACGGCCAGCCCGCGCCGTACGACCAGCAGCAGTTCTCGCCGTACGGCCCGACCGGCAGCGAAGAGGGGTCGAAGAAATCGCTGGCCGTCATCGGCAGCGTGGTCGGCCTGCTGGTCGTCGTGATCGTCGCGGTGGTCCTGATCCTCGGCTTCTGGAAGCCCGGGTTCTTCGTCACCACCACCCTGGATGTCGAGGCCGCCCAGACCGGTGTGCAGCAGATCCTGACCGACGAGGCCAACGGCTACGGGGCCAAGAACGTCAAGGACGTCATCTGCAATGACGGCGTCAGTCCCGTGGTGAAGAAGGGCGACACCTTCACCTGCCAGGTCAGCATCGACGGCACCAAGCGCCAGGTCACCGTGACCTTCCAGGACGACAACGGAACCTACGAGGTCGGCCGCCCGAAGTAGTCTGCTCGCGATCAGGGCAGGGTGTCCAGCGCCTTCTGCAGGCGCCCGACCGAGGACACCACGCCGTACTCCTCGGCGAGCGCCGCCACCCGGGCCGGGTCGGCCGCCGAGAGCGGCAGCACATCGTCGTCGCGGGACAGCGTGACGGGTGCGTCGGTGGCCACCCGTACCACGGGTTCGGCGGCCACGATGTAGTCCGCGGCGGCCAACAGCTTCTTGCGTTGCGCGGCAGCCATTTTCGACGACGGGTCCGCGGCGGCCGCGACGATCGCCGCCAGCGAGCCGTGCTGGGCCATCAGCGTCGCCGCGGTCTTCTCGCCGATACCCGCCACGCCGGGCAGACCGTCGGACGGATCACCGCGCAGCAGCGCCAATTCGGCGTAGGCCGGCCCGGCCCGGCCCACCGGCACCCCGTAGGTGTCGGCGACCTCGGCGGGACCGAACAGGACGGCCTTGGCCAGGCCCCGGCCGATGTAGAACACCCGCACCGCCACCGGGTCGTCGCCGACCAGTTGCAGCAGATCGCGGTCCCCGCTCACCACGATGACGGGGTCGCGCCGCTCGACGGCCGCCAAGGTGCCCAGCACATCGTCGGCCTCGAAGCCCGGCGCGCCGGCGGTGGCGATGCCGAATGCGTCGAGCATCGCCATGATCATGTCGACCTGCGGGGTCAGCTCGTCGGGCACCTCCTCCACATCGGGGGCATCGCCGGGACCGGCCTGCTCGACGCGGTGCGCCTTGTAGGACGGAATGCGGTCCACCCGCCACTGCGGGCGCCAGTCGTCATCCCGGCAGACCACCAGCCGGGACGGCCGGTGCTGGGTGACCAGGGTCGCGACGGCATCGAGGAAACCGCGCAGCGCGTTGACCGGGCGGCCATCCGGGGCGGTGATCGAGGACGGCACCCCGAAGAACGAGCGGAACCACATGCTGGCGCCGTCGAGTAGCAGGACGGGGGCTTCTCCGGTCATGGCACTAGCCTATGGGTATGGCGACCGGCTCCGACACAACCCGTTTCGACACCGAGGTCTATGCCCAGCGCGTCCGGGCGGCCGCCGCGGGCGCGGCGAGCGCCGGACTCGCCGGGCTGGTCATCACCCCCGGCTACGACCTGCGCTATCTGGTGGGCTCACGGGCGCAAACCTTCGAGCGGCTCACCGCCCTGGTGCTGCCGGCCGACGGATCGACGCCCACCGTGGTGGTGCCGCGCCTCGAGTTGGCCGCACTGCGCGAGTCCGCGGTGTCCGAAATCGGTGCCACGGTGGTGGATTGGGTGGACGGTGAAAACCCCTACGAGTTGGTCGCGCGTGCACTGCGGGGTACGCAGGTGGCACCGGTGACCGTCGCGGTGACCGACTCGATGACCGCACTGCACCTGCTGCCGCTGGCCGGCGTCCTGGGCGCGGTGCCGGTGCTGGCCACCGATGTGCTGCGCACCCTGCGAATGGTCAAGGACGCCGCCGAAATCGACGCACTGCGCAAGGCGGGCGCGGCCATCGACCGGGTGCACGCGCGGGTTCCGGAGTTTCTGGTGCCCGGTCGTACCGAGGCCGACGTCGCCGCCGATATCGCCGAAGCGATTGTCGCCGAAGGCCATTCGGAAGTTGCGTTCATCATCGTCGGGTCCGGGCCCAACGGCGCGGACCCGCACCATGAGTGCTCGGATCGGCGACTGCAGGTCGGCGATGTCGTCGTCGTCGACATCGGCGGACCGTATGAGCCCGGGTACAACTCCGACTCGACGCGCACCTACAGCATCGGGGAGCCCGACGCCGAGATCGCACGCCGGTACGCGGTGCTGCAGCGGGCCCAGGCCGAGGCGGTCCGGGCAGTTCGCCCCGGTGTCACCGCCGGTTCCATCGACGCGGTCGCCCGCGATGTGCTGGCCGCGGAAGGACTGGCCGAGGTGTTCGTGCACCGCACCGGGCACGGCATCGGCCTGTCGGTGCACGAGGAGCCATACATCGTGTCCGGCAACGAGATCACCCTCACGCCGGGTATGGCCTTCTCGGTGGAGCCCGGCATCTATTTCCCGGGCCACTGGGGCGCACGCATCGAGGACATTGTCATCGTCACCGAGGACGGCGCCGAATCGGTGAACCGGCGTCCACACGACCTGGTCGTGGTGCCGGTCTAGGGCACTCAGGCCTCGGTGCGGTCCAGCAGCGTCGAGGATCCGAGCACCCGCTCGATACGCACCTCGATGACCACCCGGCGCGGATTGACCCGCGGCGTGCGGTAGCGCTGCGCATAACGCAATTCGGCGTCGCGCACATCGTCGGGATCGCCGCTCACGGTGGCCGAACCCTCCAGGGACAACCACCGCGCACCGTCGACCTGACTGAGCACCGCGACCCCGCGCTCCTTGGCGTTGACGGCCTTCTGCGAACCGCCGGTCGTGATCACCCGGGCGATATGGGTGGTCGGGTCGAAGGTGAACCCCACGGCCACCACGTGCGGCGAGTTGTCACCGCGCAGGGTGGTCAGCATCGCGAGATGACGCTCGGTCAGGAACGCCAGCGCATCAGTGGTCAGTCGGGTGGTTGCCTTGCCCATCGGGGTCCACGCTAGCGCAGGACATAATCACTGCCATGGAGGACACGGGCTACGTCGTGATTTTCGGCGGGCGCAGCGAGATCGGCGTGCAGGTGGCCACGCGGTTGGCGCCGGGACGGACCGTGGTGTTGGCCGCCCGGCGGGCCGATGAGCTGACCGCCGAGGTCGAGGCCGTGCGGGCCGCGGGCGCGGCGGAGGTCCACGTCTGTGAGTTCGATGCCGACGATATCGGCTCGCACACCGCCGTTCTGCGCTCGATCGTCGACCGGCACGGCGCGTCCTGGAGCACGGCGGTGTTGGCGTTCGGGGTGCTCGGCGACCAGCAACGAGCCGAGCTGGACGCGGCGCACGCCGCGGCGATCGTGCACACCGATTACGTGGCGCAGGTCAGCTTGCTGACCGCACTGCTCGCACTGTCGGCCCGTGGGCCCGCGACGATGGTGACGTTCTCGTCGATCGCCGGGGTACGGGTCCGCCGCGCCAACTACGTGTACGGTTCGGCCAAGGCCGGTCTGGACGGATTCTGCAGCGGCTTCGCCGAGTACGCCCGCGTCGCCCACCACAAGCGCCTGCTGGTGGTCCGCCCCGGTTTCGTGGTCGGGCGGATGACCGAGGGAATGGCAGCGGCACCGTTCTCCAGCACTCCCGCCCAGGTGGCCGACGCCACGGTGCGCGCCCTGGCGGGCCGGCGCCGGAGTGTCTGGGTGCCGTGGCAGGTCGGCCTGATCGCCGCGGTGTTCCGGATCCTGCCCGGGCCGATCTGGCGGCGGTTGCCGCGATGACGAGTGGAGGAGCCAGATGATCGTCGTGGTCGGGATCGGGGCCGACGGCATGTCCGGCCTCGGTGCGGGAGCGCGGGCCGAACTGGCCGGGGCCACCCTCATCTACGGCGCGCCGCGGCAATTGGATCTGCTCGACGACACCGTCGGGGCGCAGCGCCGGTCGTGGCCGTCGCCGCTGCTGCCGGCGCTGGAGCAGCTCGATCCCGGCGGTGACGGCGATGTGCACGTGGTGGCCAGCGGTGACCCGCTGCTGCACGGTATCGGGGCAACCCTGATCCGCCGATTCGGCGCGGATGCGGTGCGCGTGCTCCCTCAGGTGTCCTCGGTGACGTTGGCGTGCGCCCGGATGGGCTGGTCCGTGCAGGACACCGAGGTCATCAGCCTGGTGACCGCACCGGTGCATACCGCGGTGCGCCGTGGCGGGCGCGCAGTGGTGCTCAGCCGCGACGGCAACAGCCCGGTGACGCTGGCCGCTCTGCTGGCCGATACCGGCCGCGGCGATTCCGAACTGGCCGTGCTCGAGCAGCTGGGTGGACCGGGCGAGCGGCGCCGGGTCGCTTCGGCGCGGGACTGGGCCGACGGCGCGATGGGCGATATCGACGACCTGAATGTCGTTGCGGTGCACTATCTTCCCGATGACAGGCGCTACCAGGTACTGCCCGATGAGGCTTTCGCCCATGACGGGCAGATCACCAAACAGGGCATCCGCGCGGTGACCCTGGCCGCGTTGGGCCCGCGGCCCGGTGAACGACTGTGGGATGTCGGTTCCGGCTCGGGCAGTATCGCCGTCGAATGGTGCCGCAGCGGGGCGGCGTGCACGGCGGTGGCGTTCGAGCGTTCCGAGCAGCGTCGCGCGCGTATCGCCGCCAATGTTGTCGCGTTCGGGGTGAACGTCGAGGTGCGCGGCCCGGCCCCGGCCGGCTTCGACGGCGCCGCGGAGCCCTCGGTGATCTTCGTCGGCGGCGGTATCACCGAGCCGGGTCTGCTCGACGCCTGCTTCGACCGGCTACCGGCCGGGGGCCGATTGGTGGCCAATGTGGTCACGGCAGAATCGGAGGCCGCGGTCATCGATCGCCATTCGACGCTAGGAGGCCAGTTGCGCCGGTTTCAGCACTACCGCGGCGAACCGATCGGTGGGTTCACCGGCTTCCGGCCCGCCTACCCGGTCACCCAGTGGGCGGTGGTCAAGCCGTGACGGTCTACTTCATCGGGGCCGGCCCGGGTGCGGCCGATCTGATCACGGTGCGCGGCCAGCGCCTGCTCAACCGCTGCCAGGTGTGCCTGTACGCGGGTTCGATCATGCCCGAAGACCTGCTCGCGGAATGCCCCGACGGCGCCAGGATCATCGATACCGGTCCGCTGGACCTGGAACAGATCATCGACGAGCTGGCGGCCGCCGACGCCGCCGGACTGGATGTGGCCCGGCTGCACTCCGGGGATCCGTCGATCTACAGCGCGCTGGCCGAACAGTGCCGCCGGCTCGATGCGCTGGGTATCGCCTGGGAGATCGTGCCCGGGGTGCCGGCGTTCGCGGCGGCGGCGGCCGCCGTGGGCCGTGAGCTGACGGTG
The DNA here is from genome assembly GCF_001644575.1 of Mycobacterium adipatum. NCBI lineage: Bacteria > Bacillati > Actinomycetota > Actinomycetes > Mycobacteriales > Mycobacteriaceae > Mycobacterium > Mycobacterium adipatum. Next base: position 3,503,693 of record NZ_CP015596.1, on the reverse strand, counting down.
CCCGGTGTGTCGCAGACGGTGACGCTGAGCCGGGTCGCGACGTTGTCCACGGCGATGCCCGAGAAGGAGACGCTGGCCGCATTGTCGGCACCGGGCAACACCCTGATCCTGCATCTGGCCGCCGCGCAGATCGACACCATCGTCGAGCAGCTCACCGCGGGGGGCTATACCGCCGACACCCCCTGCGCGGTGGTCGCGTTCGCGAGCTGGCCCACCGAGCAGGTTCTGCGCAGCCCGTTGGGCGAGCTCGCCGCCCAGATGAAGGCCGCGGGAATCACCCGCACCGCGGTCATCATCGTCGGCGATGTGCTGGCGGCGGAGGGTTTCGCCGACAGCTACCTGTACTCGTCGGGTCGCCGCCGCGGAAGCCGGCACTGAGGATGCGGGTTCTGCTGCTGGGCGGGACGGGGGAGGCGCGCGCGCTGGCCGCCCGGCTGCACCCGGATATCCCGGTCATCAGCTCGCTGGCCGGGCGGGTGCCCGACCCGGCCCTGCCGGTCGGCGAGGTGCGCATCGGCGGCTTCGGCGGCGCCGCGGGACTGGCGCAGTGGCTGCGCGGTAACGGCATCACCGCGGTGGTGGATGCCACCCATCCGTTCGCCGCGACCATCACGGCCAATGCCGCGCAGGCGGCCGCACGGGTCGGTCTGCCGCATCTGGTGCTGGCCCGGCCGGCCTGGCCGGACGGTGACGCCATCGCGGTCGGCTCCGACACCGAGGCCGCCGAGGTGGTGGCGCGTCGCGGCTACCGGCGGGTGTTCCTCACCACGGGGCGCTCCGGGACGGCGGCATTCCGGGACTCCGATGCCTGGTTTCTGATCCGCGCGGTCACCGCTCCCGAGGATGAGCTGTTGCCTGCGCACCGTGAGGTGCTGCTCTCGCGCGGCCCCTACCGCGTCGAGGGTGAACGGAAACTGCTGCGTGAGTTCGGTATCGACGCCCTGGTGACCAAGAACAGCGGTGGCGCCATGACGCGGGCCAAGCTGCAGGCCGCCGCCGAGACCGGGATCCCGGTGGTCATGGTGAGCCGGCCGGCGCTGCCCGCGGGTGTGCGCGTGGTGAACAGTGTCGACGGGGCCGTCGACTGGCTGGCCAACCTCAGATGAGGCCCAGGGTGTCGAGTTCGCGGATCGCGCGGCACGACCGCTCGGCCATCACGAGCATCATGTCGTCACCGCGTTCGGTGGAGGTCGCGAACGCCACCCCGAACACGATGATCAGCGGCGCCTGCAGCATGCCCAGGCGGTAGTCCCGCCAACAACTCTGTGCGTCGTACCCGGACACACCGAGGGCCACCAGCGCGGCGTGATAGTCGGCCACCAGGTCCCGTTCGATGCTCCCGCGGGTCACCGGGTCCAGGCTGGTGCCGGTGAAGTACGCGAGATCCCGCGCCGGCAGCCCGGAGCCCAAAGTCTGCCAGTCCACCACCGTGATCTGCGTGCGGTCCGGATCGAACAGCATGTTGTCCAGCCGGTAGTCACCGTGCAGGAGCGCGAATCGGTCGGGCTCGGTCTGCAGCCACGGTGTCACCACCGCCATCGACGCCTTCAGGGTGTCGCGGTCCTCGGCGCTCATCCGGGCGCCGAGTTTGTCCAGGGTGAGATCGGTGGCCATGGTGGCCACCTCGCCCATCCCGGAGGCCATCGCAGCGTCCGGCTTCGGCATGGCGATACCGGGGAAGTCGGTCCACTTCGGGTCGCACCAACTCGGTGCGTGCAGCCCGGCCAGGGCCCGTACGGCCAGCCGCGCCTCCGCTGCGCTGCACCCGGCGATCTGGTCGCCCTGTTCGGCGGGCGCCATATCGGCCAGCAACAGGACGAATTCGGCGCCGTCGCCCCCGATTTCGCAGTGGTAGCTGCGCGGGATGGGGATCTGGACCTGATCGGCGACATCGCGGTAGAAGGCGTGCTCGGACCGGTAGCCGATGGCCACCCGGTCACGGACGGTGTCGTCCTGGGAGGGCAGTTTGATGGCGAAGCTGCTCGGCAGGCCGGTATCGGCTCCGTACTGCACCGTCAGTCGGTAGGTGGCTCCGGTCTGACCGGTGCCGATGGGCGCGGCCTCGACGCTGCGCACATCGGCGCGCAGCACACCGCCCAGCCAGGCCGCGGTCACCTCCTCGGGGCGGCGGGGGATCGGGTGGGTCATGACGTCTCTCGCACTTCATCTACTCCGATCGCCGTGCCGAAAATGGTGTGCAGCCAGATGGTTTCCGCGCCGAGGATGAGTTCCTCGCGGGACCGCGGTCCGCCGAGGGTGAAGCGTTCGAGGAGGCGGTCATTGAGTTCGAGCAGCACCCCGGCGAGCACCTCGGCTGCGGGACCGGCGGGGGCGTTGCCGGCGGCGCGCTCGGACTCGATCATCGCCGCGATCACCGGAACGAACGCTTCCCGGGAACTGTCCCAGATCTCGCGGATCGCGCTGCTCGCCGCGCGGGCGTCCAGCATGGCGGTGAACAGGTATCGATGCGCCGCACCGGTTTCCATCAGCGCTTCGAGCATCGAGTGGATCCGCCACCGCGGCGAGCCTTCGGACGCGGTGACGATATCGCTCGCGGCGAAGACGTCGTCGTACATCGTCTCGAGCAGGGCGGCCACGGCCGCAGCCTTGTTCTCGAAATAGAAATAGAACGCCGACCGGCTGACGCCGGCGTTCGCGGCGACATCGGCGATGTTGACCGCGTCGAGGCCGTGCGCGCGCAACGCCGCGTCGAAGGCATCCAGGATGGCGGCGCGGCGCTGGTCGCTGCGCGGTGGCCGGCGCCGGTCGGTCTGCGACCGGGTAGCCGGTCCCGCGCGGCTCACGACATGGTCACCCCGTTGCATCAGCGGGACGTTATCCCCGCCTCTGACAACTGTCAACGATTCTCGACGGTTGTCAGTGCGGGTAGTTGCGGGGTGTGAAGACCGTGTCACCGTGCCGGCGGGTCTGCGAGGACCCGATGATGAGCAGGCAGCGCATGTCCACCTCACCGGGATCCAGATCGCCGAGCGCCACCACCCGCACCGTCTCGTTCGGTCCCGCGACATCGCGCCCGATCACCACCGGCGTGGCGGGATCCCGGTGTTCGAGCAGCAGTCTCTGCATCTCGCCGACCTGCCAGGTCCGCGTCTTCGAGGCCGGGTTGTAGACGGCGATCACCATGTCGGCGGCCGCGGCCGCACTGACCCGGGCGGCGATGATCTCCCACGGCTTGAGGCGATCCGACAGTGAGATGACGGCGTAGTCGTGGCCCAGTGGCGCGCCGACCCGGCTGGCCACCGCCTGCGCCGCGGTCATCGCCGGGATCACCCGGACCTCGACATCGGGCCAGTCGACGGCCTCCTCGAGCACGGCGGTGGCCATCGCGAACACGCCGGGGTCGCCGGAGGACACCACCACCACCGCCCGGCCCTGGCGGGCCAGTTCACAGGCCAGCCGGGCGCGCGCCGGTTCATCGGTGTTGTCACTGGCATGCCGGGTCTGCCCGGCCCGGGCGCCCACCCGGTCGAGATAAGGGAAGTAACCGATCAGATCGGTGGCCGCGGCCAATTCGCGGCGCGCCTGCGGGGTGATCCAGTCCAGGTCACCGGGACCCAGCCCGACCACCGCGACGCTGCCACCCCCGCGCGGTGCCGCGGCTTCGCCGGGCACCATCACCACCGAGAAGTAGGGGACCGAGGACTCGTCGACCTCGCTCGCCGCCAGCACGCGCTGCTGATCGGTGCTGGCCCGTTCCACGTAGAACGCCCGGTCGAGCCGGTGCGTTTCGGAAAGTGCCTGGCGTACTTCGGGATAGGACTTGCCCAGCTTCATGATCACGGCGGCGTCGGTATCGGCAAGCCGGCGAGTCAGCTCGGTGGCGGGCAGCGTGCCGGGCAGAATCGTCAGGACCTCGTCGCCCTGCACCAGCGGCGTCCCGGTCGCCGCCGACGCGGCACTCACCGACGTCACGCCGGGCACGATGACGGCCTCGAACCGCTCGGTGAGCCGGGTGTGCATGTGCATGTACGAGCTGTAGAACAGTGGATCGCCCTCGGCCAGCAGCGCAACATTACGACCGGCGTCCAGGTGTGCGGCGATGCGCTCGGCGGACTCAGCGTAGAAATCCTCCATCGCGCCGGCATAACCGCCGGGATGCGCGGTGGTCTCGGTGGTGACCGGATAGACCAGATGTTCCTCGATCTGTCCGTCGCGCAGATACCGCGCGGCGATCCGGCGGGCGATGCTACGGCCGTGCCGCGCGCTGTGATAGGCGACGACATCGGCTTCGCCGATCAACCGGGCCGCCTTGACCGTCACCAGTTCCGGATCACCGGGGCCGAGGCCGACACCGTACAGGGTGCCTTTTGAGGGGAGAGTCATTCGCGTTCGCTCGCAATCGCATTCACGGCGGCGGCGGCCATCGCGCTGCCACCGCGCCTGCCCGTCACCACCAGGTAGGACATGCCGCGGGGCCGGGCGATCAGCTCATCCTTGGACTGGGCCGAGCCCACGAACCCGACCGGGCCGCCCAGGACCGCCGCGGGCACCGGGGCGCCCTGGTCGATCAGTTCCAGCAGCCGGAACAGCGCGGTGGGGGCGTTGCCGATCGCGAGCACGGCGCCACCCATCCGGTCGGCCCACAGGTCGACACCGGCCGCGGAGCGGGTGCTGCCGAGTTCGGCGGCCAGGGCGGCCGCGCGCGGATCGGCGACCAGCGAGACGACCTCGTTGGCTGCCGGCAGCCGGGAGCGGGTGATGCCCGCGGCGACCATCGACGAATCGCAGAGCACCGGCGCGCCCGCGGCCAGCGCGCTGTGGGTCCTGGCAACGACATCGGAGGTGAAGGCGACATGGTCGGTGACGTCGACCTGCCCGCAGGTGTGGATGAGCCGGACGACGACGCGCGCGACATCCTCGGGGAAGCGGGTCAGGTCGGCTTCGTCCCGGATGGTCGCAAACGACTGCCGGTAGATTTCCGCAGCGTCGCGGGTGTAATCGAGCACGCCGATCACCCTACGGGTGGCGTGGCCGGTAACCGTGTCCGGTGGCCACCAGCACCTCGGCGTCCCGTGGGCTGCCGCAGGCCCGTGGGCAGCCAACAAAATGGCGATGGACCCCAGGGGTGCCCTCGGTCAACGCGGCGGCGGCGTCGGCACGGACGTCGGAGAGAGATTTGTCACACCCTGGACTGCCCGCACAGGCGCTCAATGTCAACCACGGCGAGTCCTGGTCGAACACGAGACCCAGCGGCGCCAGCACCCGCAGGGCGGCGTCGGCGACATCCTCGGTGAGGTCGCAGACGACGACCGAGCGCCACGGTGTCACCACGAGGGGCGCCTCGATGGCCGCCAGGAATTCCGCGGTGCGGGCCGGCAGCACACCCAGTGGCACCGCCGCGCCGAGGGCCACCCGGTGCGGGGCGGGGTCCAGCGTCTGCGCAATCCAGCCCACCGGCGGATGGCCGGTGTGGTGGGCATACCGGCCGACCGCCGCGGGCGCGGCAACGCCGTGATCGCTGATCAACTGTCGGGGATCGTCGAGTTCTTTGACGCGCCAACGCGTCCCGCGCACCGCCTGGAACCGCCGGGCGACCTCGACCATGGCGCTCACGGCGTCCCCGGCGGCCAGCCGCACACCGGTGTCGGCACCGGCGAGCAAGAGGATGACCCCGCCGTCGGTGATCTGGACCCCGACATCGGCGCGCAGGCCGGACACATCACCGCGGCCGTCGTCGATGGAGAACCAGAACCGGCCCGGCAGCGCGGCCAGTGCCGCGTCAGCCTGCAGCGCCCGGTCCAGAGCTGTCACCCATCCGCGCACATCGGCCAGCCCGCCGCGGCGGCCCGACAGCGGGGAGCACACGATGTTGCGCACCCGTTCGTGGGTGGGCGAGGGCAGCAGACCGGCGCCCGACAGCGCGTCGGCGACCCGGGCCGGGTCGGTGATACCGCGGATCTGCAGGCTGCCGCGCGATGTCAGTTCCAGTGCTCCGCCGCCCTGGTCGGCGGCCAGGTGAGCCAGCGTCGCAAGACCCGCCGCCGAGATCACCCCGCCGGGCAGCCGCACCCGCATGAGCGCACCGTCGGCCGCCTGGTGAACCTGCAGGGCGCCGGGGCAGGCGTCCTGATCACGGGAACGGGTCACCCGTTCACGGTACTGCGCGCACCGGAACCGACGAGAGCCGTTCAGCCGGCCCAGGCGTGCCGGTTCGGCGCCGCGTCGACCACGGGTGCGTAGCGGGCGGCATCCCCGGCGACGACGCGGCTGGGCGCGCCGTGCACATCGACCGGGATATCCCAAGCCAGGGTCACCCGGTTCAACCGCCGGAACTGATCGTCGTAGTCGGCGACCGCGTAGTGCCGGGTGGCCCGGTTGTCCGAGATCGCGACATCGCCCGGCCGCCAATTCCAGCGGACGGTGTCGGGGAGCTGCTCGTGCTGCCGTCGTGATCGGGCGTGTAGTCGTAGGTGGCCGGGCGACGACACCGACATCGTGTGTATGAGGTATGTCACAGATTTTCCTCGGCTGTCAGCTCAGGCACAGAATGCCGGTAGCGGCGCATCCGGGGGCTACGTTTCGATCATCAACCCGGTACCGCCGGTACCTCCTTCAGGAAGGAGGCCAGAACATGGCCTCACTCATCGCCATTGCCCTCGGCGTCACCCTCGTGGTCGCCGCCATCTCGGTGCCCTACCGGGACTCGTGGTACGGCCGGTGGAGCCGCTCCGACCGCTGAACCGGCGGACCACGCCGCGCCGGTGGTGCGGCAGGATTGAGCGGTGCCGACCGTGCTGCTGCTGTCTACGTCCGATACCGACCTGATCACCGCCCGCGCCAGCGGCGCCGACTATCGGTGGGCGAATCCAGCCCGGCTGCTGCAGGACGAACTCGACCGTGAGCTCGCCGAACTGCTCGACGGCGTCGATCTGGTGGTGGTGCGCATCCTGGGTGGCTACCGCGCCTGGCAGCACGGTATCGACGCACTGGTGGCCGGTCCGGTGCCCACGGTGGTGCTCTCCGGCGAACAGGCCCCCGACGCCGAATTGATGCGGTATTCGACCGCCCCGGCCGGCGTGGCATTGCAGGCCCACATCTATCTCGCCCAGGGCGGCGTGACCAACGTGGCCAATCTTCATCGGTTCCTGTGCGACACCCTGCTCATGACCGGCGAGGCATTCGACCCGCCGGTGTCCGTACCCGGTTGGGGCGTGCTGCCGCATCCGCAGACCGACGGCGACGGGCCGACGGTTGCGGTGCTGTACTACCGCGCGCAGCACCTGGCCGGTAACACCGGATACATCACTGCACTGTGCGACGCGATCGTCGCCGCCGGCGGCCGCCCGCTGCCGGTCTACTGCGCCTCGCTGCGCACACCGGAACCCGAACTGCTCGAACTGCTGGGCACCGCCGATGCGCTCGTCACCACGGTGCTCGCCGCCGGCGGCGCCACCCCGGCCGCCGTCGGTGCCGGCGGGACCGACGACAACTGGAACGTCGCCCACCTGGCCGCCCTGGACGTGCCGATCCTGCAGGGGTTGTGCCTGACCAGTTCGCGGGCCACCTGGTCGGACAACGATGACGGGCTGTCCCCTCTGGATGTGGCCACCCAGGTCGCGGTGCCCGAGTTCGACGGGCGCATCATCACCGTGCCGTTCTCGTTCAAGGAGATCGACGACGAGGGACTGATCACCTACAGCGCCGACCCGGAACGCTGCGCGCGGGTGGCCGGTCTGGCCGTGCGGCACGCCCGGTTGCGCCACGTCGCGGCCGCGGACAAACAGATCGCGCTGGTGTTCTCGGCGTATCCGACCAAACACGCTCGGATCGGCAACGCCGTCGGTCTGGACACCCCGGCGTCGGCGGTGGCACTGCTGCGCGCCATGCGCGAGCGCGGTATCGACATCGGCGAGGTTCCCGGTGTGGACGCCGGCGACGGCGACGCGCTCATCCACGCCCTCATCGAACGGGGCGGTCAAGACCCCGACTGGCTCACCGAGGAAACGCTGGCGCGCAACCCGATTCGGGTTTCGGCCGCCGATTACCGGCGCTGGTTCGCCACGCTGCCCGCCGATCTCGCCGACGCGGTGGTGCGGCACTGGGGGCCCCCGCCCGGGGAGCTGTTCGTCGACCGCACCCACGATCCGGACGGCGAAATCGTGATTGCCGGAATGACATCCGGCAACGTGGTGATCCTGGTGCAGCCGCCGCGCGGGTTCGGTGAGAACCCGGTGGCCATCTATCACGACCCCGATCTGCCGCCGAGTCATCACTACCTGGCCGCCTACCGGTGGCTGGACGGCGAATTCGGCGGCGCGGCCGCGTTCAAGGCCGACGCCGTCATCCACCTGGGCAAGCACGGGAACCTCGAGTGGCTGCCGGGCAAGACGCTGGGCATGAGCTCGGACTGCGGCACCGATGCGGCGTTGGGTGACCTCCCGCTGATCTACCCGTTCCTGGTGAACGACCCCGGTGAGGGCACCCAGGCCAAACGCCGGGCGCACGCGACGCTGGTCGACCACCTGATCCCACCGATGGCGCGCGCCGAAACCTACGGCGATATCGCCCGTCTGGAACAGTTGCTCGACGAGCACTCGAATCTCTCGGCGCTGGATCCGGCGAAACTCCCCGCGATCCGCCAGCAGATCTGGACGCTGATGCGCGCGGCGAAAATGGATCACGATCTGGGCCTTGAGGACCGGCCCGACGAGGACTCGTTCGACGACATGCTGCTGCACGTCGACGGCTGGCTCTGCGAGATCAAGGACGTCCAGATCCGCGACGGATTGCACATTCTCGGTCAGCCGCCGGTGGGGGAGTCCGAGCTGGATCTGGTGCTGGCCATCCTGCGTGCCCGCCAGTTGTTCGGCGGCGAGCACACCGTGCCCGGGCTGCGCCAGGCGCTCGGCCTCGCCGAGGACGGCGCCGACGAACGCACGGCCGTGGACGCCGCCGAAGCGCAGGCGCGGGAACTCGTCGCCGCGCTGCAGGCCTCCGGCTGGGACAGTGGCGCGGTCGGCGGGATCACCGACGACCCGGCGGTGGCCGCGATTCTGCGGTTCGCCGCCGACGAGGTGGTGCCGCGGCTGCGGGGCACCGCCGGGGAGATCGAGGCGGTGCTGCGGGCGGTCGACGGTCACTACATCCCGGCGGGCCCGTCGGGTTCGCCGTTGCGCGGACTGGTCAATGTGCTGCCCACCGGGCGCAATTTCTACTCGGTGGACCCCAAGGCGGTGCCGTCCCGGCTGGCCTGGGAAACCGGTGTGGCCATGGCGGATTCGCTGCTCACGCGGTACCGCGAGGACCACGGGACCTGGCCGCCGTCGGTCGGACTGTCGGTGTGGGGCACCTCGGCGATGCGCACCTCCGGCGATGACATCGCCGAGGTGCTGGCGCTGCTCGGGGTCCGGCCGATCTGGGATGACGCGTCACGGCGGGTGGTGGATCTGGAACCGATGTCGTTGCAGGAGTTGGGCCGGCCGCGCATCGATGTCACGGTGCGTATCTCGGGATTCTTCCGGGACGCCTTCCCGCACGTGGTGGCCATGCTCGACGATGCCGTGGCGCTGGTCGCCGGACTCGACGAGAGCCCGCAGGACAACTTCGTGCGGGCCCACGCCGCCGCGGACCTGGCCGAGCACGGTGACCAGCGACGGGCCACAACACGAATTTTCGGGTCCAAGCCGGGAACCTACGGAGCGGGTCTGCTGCAGCTCATCGACAGCCGGAACTGGCGCGACGATCAGGACCTGGCCGAGGTGTACACCGCGTGGGGCGGTTTCGCCTACGGACGGGGTCTGGACGGGGCGCCGGCCACCGACGAGATGAATCGGGCCTACCGGCGGATTGCGGTGGCGGCCAAGAACACCGACACCCGCGAGCACGATATTGCCGACTCCGACGACTATTTCCAGTACCACGGCGGCATGATCGCGACCGTGCGCGCGCTCACCGGTAAGGACCCCGCCGCCTATATCGGTGACAACACCCGTCCCGACGCCGTGCGCACCCGCACCCTCAACGAGGAGACCACCCGGGTCTTCCGGGCGCGGGTGGTCAACCCGCGCTGGATCAACGCGATGCGCCGGCACGGTTACAAGGGCGCCTTCGAGATGGCCGCCACCGTGGACTACCTGTTCGGCTACGACGCGACCGCGCACGTGATGGCGGACTGGATGTACGAGCAGCTCAGCCAGAGCTACGTGCTCGACGACGAGAACCGCAAGTTCATGAACGAGTCCAATCCCTGGGCGCTGCACGGGATGGCCGAGCGCCTGCTGGAGGCGGCCGGGCGCGGTATGTGGGCGGCCCCGGACCCGGCCACGCTCGACGGACTCAAGCAGGTGCTGTTGGAGACCGAGGGGGAGTTGGAAGGCTGACCCGTGCGCGAAGTGCACATAGGATTGCCCCATGGCTCTCACCTTCGCCGATGTCGCCACCGCCGACTATGTCCTGCTCACCACCTTCACCAAGGACGGCAGGCCCAAGCCGACCGCCATCTGGGCCGTCCCCGACGGTGACCGGCTGCTGGCCATCACCCAGGCGAAGGCCTGGAAAGTCAAGCGGATTCGCAACACCCCCCGGGTGACGGTGGCGGTCTGCGATCGCAGCGGCAACCCCAAGAGTGAGGACGTGGAGGCGGTGGCGGCGATCTTGGACCAGTCCGAGGTCGGCCGGGTCTACGACGGAATCGGCAGGCGCTACGGCCTGATCGGCAAGGTCTTCACCCTGTTCTCCAAACTGCGCGGCGGCATGAAGAACAACCTCGCGCTGGAGCTGCGCGCGGCCGACTGACGATGACCGGAAGTTATCCCGCTGGTTCCTCGACGTCCGTTCGTCACAAGGACATCGGCCGGCTGCTGCTGCGTTGCCCGGACCGTCCCGGCATCGTCGCCGCGGTATCGACGTTCCTGACCGCCGCCGGCGCCAACATCATCTCGCTGGATCAGCATTCCACCGAGGCCGAGGGCGGAGTATTCCTGCAGCGCACGGTCTTTCACCTGCCGGGCCTGGCAGCCGCGGGCGCCGAGCTGGAACGCGAATTCGCCGCTCGGATCGCGCCGGAGTTCGAGATGGATCACCGGTTCACCGCCGCCGCCACACCGAAACGGGTCGCGATCCTGGCGTCCACCGCCGACCACTGCCTGCTGGACCTGCTGTGGCGCAACCGCCGGGGCGAACTCGACATGTCGGTGGTGATGGTCATCGCCAACCATCCCGATTTGGCAGAGCAGGTCCGGCCCTTCGGTGTTCCTTTCGTGCACATCCCGGCGACCAGGGACACCCGCGCCGCGGCCGAGGCGCGTCAACTGGAGCTGTTGCGCGGCAACGTCGATCTGGTGGTGCTCGCCCGGTACATGCAGATCGTCACCCCCGAGTTTCTGGACGCGGTGGGAGCCCCGTTGATCAACATCCACCATTCGTTCCTGCCGGCGTTCATCGGCGCGAACACTTATCGGCGTGCCAAGGAGCGCGGCGTCAAACTGGTAGGGGCGACGGCGCATTACGTCACCGAGAACCTCGACGAGGGCCCGATCATCGAGCAAGACGTCGTCCGCATCGACCACACCCACACCGTGGAGGACCTGGTGCGCCTCGGCGCCGACGTCGAGCGGGCGGTGCTGTCACGGGCGGTGCTCTGGCACTGCCAGGACCGGGTGGTCCGGCACGACAACGAGACCGTCGTGTTCTGATGGGGTCATGGCTGCGACATTCGATGAGGTCTACCGCGAGAAGTACCTGCTGCTGACCACCTTCACCAAGGACGGCCGGCCCAAGCCGACCCCGGTGTGGGGCGTGCCGCACGAGGGCAAGCTGCTGATCAGCACCGACGACGGTTCGTGGAAGACCAAGAGGATCAACAACACCCCGCGGGTCACCATCCAGAAGTGCGGGGTGCTGGGCAAGGTGAAGGGGGAACCGGTCGAGGCCGTCGCGCGTAATCTGCCGAAATCGGAGACTCGGCGTGTCTTCGACATGGTCACCCGGCGCTACTGGTGGCACGCCTGGTGGTGGATTCCGCAGGCCCTGATCCGCGGCGGCGTGGACAAGGTGCACGCCGCGATCGAGGTCGTGCCGGTCGGCGAACCCTAGTCCGAGTCGAGGCTGGAACCCTTCCGGTGGCTCGTGCGTTGTCCCGATATGGCAAAGCGGTTGTTCGGGGTGTACCTGTTGGTCGAGCTGGCGGTGCTGGTCGCCCTGGTGTCGACCATCGGGTTCGGCTGGACGGTACTGGCGGTGCTGGCCACGTTCGCGGTCGGGCTGGCGGTGGCCGGTTCCCAGATCGCCCGGCATATCCGACGTCTGCAGGCGGCGCTGAACGCGCGCTCCTCCTCCGGAGAGCTGGCCACCGACAGCGCACTGGTCGCGCTCGGCGCAGTCCTGGTGGTGATCCCCGGTCTGGCCAGCTCGGTGTTGGGTGCGTTGCTGCTGATGCCCCCGACCCGGCGCATTGCGCGCCCGGTCGCGGTCGCGGCGATCGGTAAGCGGCTGGCCGGCGCCACTCCGCTGGTCATGACGTATTCGGCGGGCTACGCCGGCTACCGGGCGCCCGGCCGCACCGATTATGTCGACGGCGAGGTCATCGACGTCGTCGACACCGAACCGACCTCGGTGGAGCAGCGGACCCCCACCGCCGATTAACCTGTCACCTTCGTGACGACTCTGCTGATCAATGGACGGGTGCACAGCCCTGCCGCCCCCGACGCCACCGCCATCGCGTTCGGCGACGGTCCCGACGGGACGGTGATGTGGCTGGGCGCCGATGACACCGCCCGCGCCGAGTTCCCCGACGCCGACGTCGTCGATCTGGACGGCGCCTTCGTCGCCCCCGCGTTCGTGGACAGTCACGTCCACCTCACCGCCACCGGTCTCAGCCTGACCGGCCTGGACCTGCGCGGCGCCACGTCGCGCGAACATTGTCTGACGTTGGTGCGCGAGCATGCGCGCCGCCACCGGACCGGCATCGTGTGGGGATCGGGATGGGACGAGTCCCGCTGGCCGGACCCCACGCCGCCGAGCACCGCGGACCTCGACGCCGCACTTGAGGGCCGGTCGGCCTACCTCAGTCGGATCGATGTGCACTCGGGCGCCGCGTCGAGCGCGCTGCGGGCGAGCGCACCCGGGATCGCCGACGCCGCCGGCTTCGACCCGCAGCGGCCGGTGACCGCCGACGCGCACCACCTGGTCCGCGCCGCGGCGCGGGAGTTGCTGGCGCCGGAGCAGCGACGCGCGGCCCAACACGCCGCGCTCGATGCGGCGGCCGGCCACGGCATCGTCGCGGTGCACGAATGTGGTGGCCCCGATATCGGTGGTCTGGACGACTGGCACGCCGTGCACGCGCTGCAGCACGGCGTGCAGGTCACCGGCTACTGGGGTGAGGCCGTGCAGACCGCGGATCAGGCCCGAACCCTGCTGGCGCAGACCGGGGCCGCAGGCCTGGCGGGGGATCTGTTCGTCGACGGCGCCCTGGGCTCGCGCACGGCCTGGCTGCACGAGCCCTACGCCGACGCCGCACACACCTGCGGTAACACCTACCTGGACACCGCCGCGATCACCGCCCACCTGCACGCCTGCACCGAGGCCGGGATCACCGCCGGGTTCCACGTGATCGGTGACGCCGCGGTCACCGCCGTCACCGACGCGTTGCGTGACACCGTCGAGCGGTTCGGCGGGCCCGCCGTCGCGCGCTGCGGGCACCGGCTTGAGCATCTGGAGATGGTGAGCGCCGCCCAGGCCGCCGAGCTCGGCCGGTGGGGGGTGATGGGCAGCGTCCAGCCCAATTTCGACGCCTGCTGGGGCGGCCCGGACGGCATGTACGCCCAGCGTCTCGGGGTTGCCCGAGCGGCAACGCTCAACCCGTTTGCGCTGTTAGCATCCCAAGGCGTGCCCCTCGCCTTCGGATCCGACAGCCCGGTCACCGGCCTGAACCCGTGGGCAACGGTGCGGGCGGCGGTCCACCACCGCACTCCCGGCAGCGGGGTGTCGGCGCGGGCGGCGTTCTCCGCCGCCACCCGCGGCGCCTGGCGCGCCGGCGGGGTGCGTGACGGCATCACCGGCACCCTGGTGCCCGGGGCCCCCGCCTCCTATGCCATCTGGGACGCCGGTGACCTCGAGGTCAGCACCCCGGCGACGGAGGCGGCGGCCCGCTGGTCCACCGATCCGCGGTCCCGGGTGCCCGCATTGCCTCGGCTCGATGATGCCGCCCAGCTTCCGCGCTGCCTGCGAACCGTCCACCGCGGCGCGGTGCTCCATGGCTGAGGTGGACGCCGTCGACACCGCTGACGACACCACCGTGGACACCCCGGGCCCCGGCCGCGCCGCGCGGATTCTCGCCGCAGGCTGGCGGGTGCTGCGCGTCCGGTTGATCCGGATGACGATCTCCGTGCTCGCCGGGATGTTGATGTATCTCAGTTTTCCGCCGGTGGGCTTGTGGTGGGCGGCCTTCGGGTCGCTGGCGTTGCTGGGCTGGGTTCTGACCCGTCGGCAGACCACCCGCGCCGGCGGCTTCGGCTACGGCCTGCTGTTCGGGCTGGCCTTCTACCTGCCGTTGATCCCGTGGGTGGGACTGTTCGTCGGCACCGGCCCCTGGTTGGCGCTGGCGCTGCTGCAGGCGCTGTTCCCCGCGGTGTTCGGTCTGCTGGCCGTGCTGGTGCGCGGACTCGCGGGATGGCCGGTCTGGTTCGCCGCCGAATGGGCCGTCCAGGAGTGGCTGAAGTCGAGTGTGCCGTTCGGCGGTTTCCCGTGGGGCGTGGTCGCCTACGGGCAGACCGGCGGCCCGCTGTTGCCGCTGGCACAGCTCGGGGGTGCGCCGCTGGTGTCGGTGGCGGTGGCGCTGGTGGGCTTCAGCCTGACCGCGCTGACCCTGGAGATCGTGCTGTGGTGGCGGCGCAGCCACCCCGCGTCGGCGGGCTCGGACGCGGCCCGACCGGAAGCGGTATTGCCCGGCGTGCTCATCTGCGTGGTACTGCTGGCCACCGCGCTGGTCTGGCCCGGCGTGCGGCAGGCCGGCGCGGGCGCCGGGGAGCACCCCGCGGTGACGATCGCCGCGGTCCAGGGCAACGTGCCGCGGCTGGGCCTGGATTTCAATGCGCAGCGCCGCGCCGTGCTGGACAACCACGTCGCCGAAACCCTGCGGCTGGCCGAGGACGTGCGGGCCGGCCGGGCGCCGCAGCCGATGGTGGTGATCTGGCCGGAGAACTCCTCCGATATCGATCCGTTGCGCAACACCGATGCCGCCGCCCGCATCGCGGAGGCCGCGCGTGCCGTTCGGGCCCCGATCCTGGTCGGCACGGTGCTGGCGGCGCCCGGCTACACCCGAGAGTCGCCGGTGGCGACCAACACGGTGCTGGTGTGGGACCCCGAATCCGGCCCGCAGGACCGGCACGACAAGCGGATCATCCAGCCGTTCGGTGAGTACCTGCCGTGGCGGAGCTTCTTCAAGAAGTTCTCGTCCTACGCCGACCGCGCGGGCTACTTCCTGCCCGGCGACGGCACCGGCGTGGTCCAGGCGGCGGGCATCCCGATCGGGGTGGCCACCTGCTGGGAGGTGATCTTCGACCGGGCGGTCCGCGATTCCGTGTTGGGCGGTGCCCAGCTGCTCGCGGTTCCGGCCAACAACGCCACCTTCGATGCCGCGATGAGCGCCCAACAACTGGCCTTCGCCCGGTTGCGCGCCGTCGAACACGACCGGTACGTGGTGGTGGCGGGGACCACCGGAATCAGCGCGGTGGTCGCCCCCGACGGGCATCCGCTGGCCACCACCGAGTTCTTCGAACCCGCCTACCTGGACATGGCGGTGCGGCTGAAGTCCAACATCACCTTCGCCACCGAGTGGGGTCCGGTCGTGCAGTGGGTGCTGGTGGGCGTCGGCCTATCGGCTGTGATCGCCGCCATGCTGCACAATGGGGAGTTCGTGCGCAGACGGCGAGATGCCGCCGGCAGCACCCGGAAGGGCCCGCAGGTACCGGCCACCGGACAGGATTCGCCCGATGAGGGCAGTGAGGACGAGAGAACAGCATGAGCGATCTGGTGTCGCCGAGCCGGCGCACGCTGGTGATCATCCCCACCTACAACGAACGGGAGAACCTGCCGTTGATCGTGGGACGGGTCCATGCTGCTCAGCCGGACGTGCACGTCCTGGTCGTCGACGACGGCAGCCCCGATGGCACCGGTCGGCTCGCCGACGAACTCTCGCTCGCGGACCCCGACCGGATTCACGTCATGCACCGGGTCAGCAAGGACGGCCTGGGAGCGGCGTACCTGGCCGGCTTCGAGTGGGGTCTGAACCGTGAATACACCGTCCTGGTCGAGATGGACGCCGACGGCAGCCACGCCCCCGAGGAGCTGGGCCGGCTGCTCGCCGCCGTCGACGGTGGCGCCGATGTGGCGATCGGTTCGCGCTACGTGCCCGGCGGCACGGTCCGTAACTGGCCGTGGCGGCGCCTGGCGCTGTCACGCACGGCAAACACCTACTCGCGGGTGCTGCTGGGCGTCGACATCCGAGACATCACCGCCGGCTATCGGGCTTACCGGCGCGAGGTGCTGGAGAAGATCGAACTGTCCGCGGTGGACTCGAAGGGGTACTGCTTCCAGATCGACCTCACCTGGCGGGCCATCAATGCCGGTTTCACCGTGGTCGAGGTGCCCATCACCTTCTCCGAACGCGAGCTGGGCGTGTCCAAGATGAGCGGATCGAACATTCGCGAGGCGATGTTCAAGGTCGCCGAGTGGGGAATGCGGGGGCGCATCGATCGCGCCCGGGGCGTCAGCAGCCGGCCCGCCTCGCTGTAAAAAAACACCGCGAGCGTGCGTGTCCGCGGCCGACACACCGGGTGCCGGCGCGCGATCACGCACGCTCGTGGGTTGTGCCTGCGGCGGTATCAGCCGCGACGGCGGGTCTTGATGATGTCGAGGCGCTCCTTGAGCAGTTCCTCGAGCTCCTCCACCGAACGCCGCTCCAGCAGCATGTCCCAGTGCGTCCGGGGCGGCTTCACCTTCTTGGGCTCCGGGACGTCGCCATCGATCAGGGTGCCTTCCATGCCGTTGCGGCAGGGCCAGGTGCCGGGGATCTCGGCGTCGTCGGCGAACGGAACCTCGAACTCCTCACCGTTATCGGTGCGGTAGCGCGCCACCTGGCGGGGGGCCAGGTCATGGTTGCGGTCGGTCTCGTAGCTCACGGCGCCGAGCCGGCTGCCCCTCAGAACACGATCAGCCATCGTCAACTCTCCTTCAACACGCGCAATTCGTCCGGATGATCAACGCGGCGGACCCGCGCGAAGTTCCCGACTTCAATCCACCAGGATACGGCAGATGCTGGGCACTCCCGGTCCGGCGGTCTACAGTCGGCGCGTGACATCCGCAACGCCTGGTACATCCGCTGCGCGACGGCGCAATCGGCCCCAGCCGTGCCGCTGGTGCGGCCGCGAAGTTCCCGATGCGGGTATGGGCAGGCGGCGCCAGTACTGCCGCCAATCTTGCCGGCAGCGTGCCTACGAACAGCGTGCCCAGGTCAAGGGCACCTCGTTGGCCCCCGACGCGGTGGTGCTCACCGCCGACGAGGCTGCCGATCTGTCCGACCGCATCTATCAGGTCCGTTGCGCCGCCGAGGATGTCGCGATCGCCGCCGACGAAGGTGTTGTCGGCACGGAGTTGCGCGAGCTGTGTGAGGCACTGCTGCAGGCGGCGAAGGCCGCCGACGGCTGGCGCTGACGGACGCGGGCACCGGTCGTGACCACACCCCTTCCGCCTGACCCGCCGGACGCCGTCTGGCGATTCGGTGAGTTCGTGCTGGACGCCCGACGCTATGAGCTGCGCCGCGCCGGCCACCCGGTGCACGTCGAGCCCCAGGTGTTCGATGTTCTGACCCACCTGGTGTCCCACCACGACCGGGTTGTCACCAAGGAGGAGCTCTTCGACTCGGTGTGGGGCGGCCGGTTCGTCGGCGAGGCCGCGCTGACCAGCCGGATCAAGGCCGCCCGACGAGCGCTCGGTGACGACGGAGAATCCCAGCGCTTCATCCGTACCGTCCGGGGCCGGGGCTACCAGTTCGTCGGCACCCTGACCGAAGCCGTGGTCGCCGCGCCGGAGCAGGCCTCGCCGCCCCGCCAGCACATCGCCTTCTGCCGGGCCGCCGACGGGGTGCGTTTGGCGTATGCAGTGGCCGGTGACGGCCCGCCGTTGGTGCGGGCGGCCAACTGGATGACCCACCTCGGCTATGACATCGAGAGCCCGGTGTGGCGGCACTGGGTACGAGATCTCGCGCGTGCGCACACTTTCATCCGGTACGACGAACGCGGCTGCGGTCTCTCGGACTGGGACATCGGGGACTTCACCTTTGACGATTGGGTCACCGATCTGGAGTCGGTGGTCGAGGCGCTTGGGCTGCAGCGCTTTCCGCTGCTCGGGGTGTCGCAGGGCGGCGCGGTGGCGGTGGCCTACGCGGCGCGCCATCCTGAGCGGGTGTCGCATCTGGTGCTGTGTGGCGCCTACGCCCGCGGGCGTGCCGTGCGCGCGGTGGGGGAGGACGAAAAGCGGGCCGCGGCACTGGATCTGGACTTGGCCAGGGTCGGTTGGGGCCGTGATGATCCCGCGTTCCGGCAGGTGTTCGCCGCGCAGTTCCAGCCCGACGGCACCCGGGCGGACTGGGAGGCTTTCGACCGTCTACAACGCCGCACCACCTCGCCGGAGAACGCGGTACGGTTCCTCGACGAGTTCGGTCGTATCGATGTGCGTGACGAGGCTCAGCGGGTCTCGTGCCCGACACTCATCATGCATTCCGCCGATGACCGCCGCGTCCCGATGCGGTACGGGGAGGAACTCGCGGCACTGATCCCCGACTCCCGGCTGGTGGCGCTGAACAGCAACAACCATCTGCTCACCGGGACCGAACCAGGCTGGCAGGTGTTCCGCACCGAGCTGGCTGCCTTTCTGCTCTGATCCGCGTCGTTGCGTTGCTCCCGGCATACCTGACTCGGCTTTCTCCACCCGATCTCCAGCTAAAATTCATGCGCGCCGGGCCGCGGCGGAGCACGCTGAGCAGATGAGATCGCACACTCCCGCCCTGCTCGTGGGCGCCGCCGCCATGCTGGTACTGACCGCCTGCTCGGGCGGCGCCAGCACCACGGCCACCATGTCACCGCCCGCGGCAGAAGCTTCGTTCCCGCAGTCGGGCAAGTACATCGCCGATATGCCGGCCGCTGGTGGCAAGACCATGACCCTCGGTATCGCAGTCGACGGTGACCGGGTGGCGGCCTACGCCTGCAACGGTGTCGATGATGAGGCGTGGTTCTTCGGCGATCAGGCCGAGGGGCGTATCGACATCACCGGCAAGTTCCGCGACACGCTTTCCGCATCGGTCGACGGCACCGATGTGGTCGGCGATCTGACCATGAACGGCGTGGCATATCGGTTCACCGCCGCCCCGGTGTCCGCGCCGGCCGGGATGTACACCGGCGAGGTGCGCGGGGTGCGGGCCACCTGGGTGGTGCGTCCCGGCGACTCGGCCACCGGGGTGCAACACGATCCCGGTCCGGAACCTACGGTCGATGTGAAAGCCTTGAGCAGCAAGGAATTCCGTGATCGTATCCGCAATACCCGCAAGCTGGGACCGGCCTCGCCGATCCTATCGCTCGGGGAGGGGAAGGGCACCGCCGACATCAACGGTCAGGTGGTCACGCTGCAGGTCGTCGACGGCGACTTCCGGCTCTAGCACGACATCCGCACTCCGATGCCCGGTGGTGCCTGCGACTCGGCCAGGCAGCCGAATCCGTCGACGCCGTCGGCGCTCAACTGCACCGCGGAGCGCTCGGCGTAGTTGACGCACAGCACGGCATCGGCGTCGGCGCGGCAGCGGAAGTCGCCGAACGCGATCGACGAACCCGCCGGCAATGCGGCACCCTCGCCGTCGACGAAGGGTCCCGGATCTCCGTGCTGCGATCCGATTTCCACGCTGGAGCCGTCGAAATCGACCCAGTTGCCCTTCCACACGGTGAACACATCGGGGGGTCGGGGTGGCGGATTGGTGAGATCCACCAAGCACGACAGCATCGCGTCCCGGTACTTCGGTGTGCTGACGCAGCTGACGGTGTCGGTGCTGAAGGCGACGCCGCCGTCGAGCGCGGTGATTGCCCCGTCCCGGGACATGGACCCGAAATCCTCGGGGGCGGCCGGCGTGCCGGCCTCGACCCGGGAGATGACCTCATCGATCGCCGCGCCGGCGGCGATGGTTGGCGGCGAGGTCGCCGCGGAGGTGGTGGCGGGGGAGGGCGACGCACCGCTGGTAACGCTCGGCGCCGGCACGGTCAGCGGGGTGCGGGCCGTGGAGCTCTGCGAGTCCAGCGTCTGCGAACAGCCCGCCACCAGGGCAGACGCCACCATCAACAACACCAACCGCATCGATCAAGGGTAGCGGGGTGCGCTTCGACACGGCGAACGGCCGGATCTTCGCTAACGTCGGCGTCATGCACGAACACACCGTCCGGGTTCGTATCAGCACCGGGACCATCGAAGGATTCACCCGCAACGGGGTGCATCGATGGCGATCCATCCCCTACGCCAAGCCGCCGGTGGGCCCCCGGCGCTATCGCTTGCCGGTACCCGCCGACCCGTGGCCCGGGGTGCGCTACTGCCACGGGTTCACCTACTGCGCGCCCCAGCAGAAGATGTACACGCTGACCGGCGTCGGCAGATACCAGCCCATGAGCGAGGATTGCCTGACAATCAATGTGGTGGCGCCGGAGGAACCTGACACTGAAGGTCCGCTGCCGGTGATGTTCTTCATCCACGGCGGCGGCTACATCATGGGCAGTTCGGCGACGCCGGTCTATGACGGGGTGGCGCTGGCCCGGCGCGGTTGCGTCTACGTGTCGGTCAACTACCGGTTGGGTGCGCTGGGCTGCCTGGATCTGTCCTCGCTGTCCACCGCCGAGCACCCGATCGACGGCAACCTGTTCCTGGCCGACCTGGTGCTCGCGCTGCGCTGGGTGCGCGAGAACATCGCGGTGTTCGGCGGCGACCCGGATAACGTGACGATCTTCGGCGAGAGCGCCGGAGCGCACGCGGTGGCCACACTGATGGCCGTCCCCGCTGCCAAAGGTCTTTTCGCGCAGGCAATCTCACAGAGCCCCGCCTCGGGCATGGTGCGCACCGCGGAGGCCGCACCGATCTTCGCCGAGCAGTTCGCCGGGCTGCTCGGCGCTAGCGCCCGCGACGGCGCGGCGGCCGTGATGTCGGCCCGCCCCGCCGAATTGGTCACCGCGCTGGACAAACTGATCGCCCGTGGCGGGCGGGATATGCCAGGGGCGTTTCCGGCCGGTCCGACCAGCGGTACCGAACTGCTGCCGGAGGACCCGCTGCACGCCATGCGGACCGGCACCGCGCACCGGCTGCCGATGATCGTGGGCACCAACGCCGATGAGGGCAAACTGTTCACCCGGTTCATGCAGCTGCTACCGATGACCGAACAGACCATCGAGATGTTGTTGGCCGATGCCGACACCGCAACCCGCGACCGGATCGTCGGGGCGTATCCGGACTATCCCAGCAAACGGGCCTGTATCCGCCTGGGCGGGGACTTCGCATTCGGCACGGCCGCATGGGATATCGCCCAGGCGCACAGCATGCACGCCCCGACCCACTTCTACCGCTACGACTACGCCCCGCGTGTTCTGAGCTGGTCCGGTCTGGGCGCCACGCACGCCACCGAATTGCTGGCGGTGTTCGGCATCTACCGCACCCGACTCGGCGCGCTGCTCACCGCGGGCGGTGACCGCAGCTCGGCCAAGCGGGTCAGCCGGGAGATGCAGACCCGGTGGGGCGAGTTCAGCCGTATCGGCCACCCCGGCGAGGGCTGGCCGCGCTACGAGCAGAGCATGCGCGCCGTCCTGGTGTTCGACCGCCAGACCCGGTTGCACTACGACCCCGACGCGGATCGCAGGCGGGCCTGGGAGGGTTTCACGCTGGCTGCGCGGTAGCGGTTGGCGTGAACCGCATGCGACCCCGCGCCGTGTGTGGTTGTTTTGTCCGATGACACACCCGCTGGACCCGCTGGGCCCCCACGAATTCACCGCGGTCGCCGAGATCCTGGGTCGCGAACACGGTGTCGGGGAGGGTTGGCGATACGCCTCCATCGAGCTGGCGGAACCCGGTAAGCCCGAACTGGTGGCGTTCGAGCACGACGGGCCCGTCCCGCCGCGGCGGGCCGTCGTGGTGTGCTTCGAACGGGCGTCCAACGCCACCTACAAGGGTGTGGTGTCGCTGACCGACGGTGGCGTCGAGTCGTTCGAGCACGTGCCCGGGGTGCAGCCGAACTTCACCGTCGACGAGTTCGTCGAATGCGACCAGATGCTGCGCCGACATCCCGATTTCCTCGCCGCTCTGGCCGCGCGCGGCATCACCGATATCGACCGGGTGTTCGTCGACACCTGGACCTACGGGGACGCCGTGATCCCCGACGAGTTCCGCGGCCGCCGACTGGGCTGGTCGGACACCTGGCTCAAGGATGGGCCGGGGATGAACCCGTACGCACATCTGGTCAGCGGACTGCACTGCGTGATCGACCTCAACACCATGGAGCTACTGCGCGTCGAGGACACCGGCAGCGTCGAGATGCCCACGGTGATGGGCGAATACGCACCGCGGCACATCCCGGAACACATCCGTGCGTCGTCGCGCCGGGAACCGCTCAAGCCCTTGCACATCACCCAGCCGGAGGGGCCGTCGTTCACTCTGGACGGCAATCTGTTGCGCTGGCAGAACTGGTCGCTGCGGGTCGGCTTCAACTACCGCGAGGGCATGACGCTGCACACGGTGCGGTACCGCGACGGCGACCTCGACCGCTCCATCGCGCACCGGATGTCGTTCGCCGAGATGGTGGTGCCCTACCGCGACTCGTCGGTCGACCACTATCGGCGCACCGCGTTCGATATCGGGGAGTGGGGCCTGGGATTCATGACGCAGTCCTTGGAGCTGGGCTGCGACTGTCTCGGCGAGATCCGCTACCTCGATGCCGTGCTGCACAACAGCAAGGGCGAGCCCTACACCATCGCCAACGCGATCTGCATCCACGAGGAAGACGCGGCGGTGCTGTGGAAGCACGTCGATCACGACACCGGCGCCGAGGTGCGCCGGATCCGCAGGCTCACGCTGTCGTTCCACGTCACCGTCGCCAACTACGAATACCTGGTCTACTGGCGGCTCTACCAGGACGGCAACATCGAGTGCGAGGTGCGCGCGACCGGCATCATGGTCACCACGCCGCTGGCGGCCGGCCAGACGAACCCCAACGGCACCCTCGTCGACGAACGCACGTATGCCCCGTTCCACCAGCATTTCCTGGTGGCGCGGCTCGACCTGGACATCGACGGCACCGACAACACGGTGTTCATGTCGGAGTCCTACGCCGAGCCGACCGGCCCGGACAACCCGTACGGTCTGTCGCTGGTGACCCGCAATGTCGCGCTGCGCACCGAGGAGGAGGGCAAACAGGACGTCGACTTCTCCACCCAGCGCGCCTGGAAGGTGGTCAACACCAACGTCGTCAACGGCCTGGGCACCCACCCGTCCTACAAGCTGGTACCCGCCGGGGCATTGCCGGCGATGTTCGATGCGCAATCACCGGTGCTGCAGCGCGCCAACGTCATCGGCCACGCGCTGTGGGTGACACCGAATACCGCCGAGGAGCGCTGGCCGGCCGGGGAATTCGTCAACCAGTCGGTTGCTGACACGGGTCTCGGCGAATGGACCAAGGCCAACCGGCCGATCGAGAACACCGATGTGGTGCTTTGGTACGTGTTCGGCATTCACCACATCACCCGGCCCGAGGACTGGCCGGTGATGCCGGTGGACGTGGTGTCGTTCTGGCTGAAACCGTTCGGGTTCTTCGACCGCAACCCGGCCCTGGATGTGGCCGCCAGCCCGAAGGAATGCCATAAGAGTTGACACCTGTCATGTGTGATCGGCGCCACTGCTAGGTTCACATCGTGCCCAGTGAACTCATCGAGCGCCCCACCGATCTGACCGACGATTGGCTCACCACGGCGCTGGGCGCCGGCACGGTGACCGGACACCACTTCGAGCGCATCGGCACCGGCCAGATGAGCGAGTGCTACCGGGTCCATCTGCGCTACGCCGACGGCGATACCGGACCGGCGACGGTCGTGCTCAAGGTGGCTGCGGCCGATCCGAACAGCCGCCAGACCGGACTGGCGCTGGGCCTCTACGAGCGCGAGGTGCGGTTCTATGCGGAGATCGCGCCCACCCTGTCCGGGGGCGAGCGAAGCGACGGGGGGTCGGCAGCTCCCTTCGCGCCCTGCTTCCACCACGCCTATGACGCCGAGACCGGCGCCTTCGATCTGCTCCTTGGTGATGCCGCGCCCGCGGTGGTGGGCGATGAGATCAGCGGTGCCAGCACCGAACAGGCGTTCCTGGCGTTGACGCAACTGGCCCGGGTGCATGGCCCGCTGCTCGGCGATGCCGGACTCGAGGACGCCGACTGGCTGAACCGGGAGGCACCGGTCAGTCAGGCGCTGCTGGCCGGGCTGTGGGCAGGATTCGCCGACCGCTTCGGCGATCGGATCGCCCCGGAGCACCGACTGGTGTGCGAACGCCTGGTGGAGGCCTTCGACGGGTACCTGGCACAGGAGGCCGCCGCGCCGCAGGGGCTCGTGCACGGCGACTATCGGTTGGACAACATGCTGTTCGGCACGGAAGGCGCCCGACGGCCCCTGACCGTGGTGGACTGGCAGACCGTCACCCGTGGACCCGCGCTGACCGACGTCGCCTACTTCATCGGATGTGCGCTGCCCGACGAGATGCGCCGCGCGCACTATGACGCGTTGCTGAGCGCCTACCACGAGGCGCTCGGCGCGACGCCGCCACTGTCGCTCGAGGATGTCCGGGCGGGGGTGCGCCGGCAGAGTTTCTTCGGGGTGATGATGGCGATCGTGTCGTCGATGCTGGTCGCGCAGACCGAGCGGGGTGACGAAATGTTCATGACGATGCTGGCGCGCCACTGTGCCCACGTGCTGGACACCGATGCCCTGGCGGACCTGCCCGCCGCCGCGACGCCCGAACCGTTGACGCCCGACGCCGCGGACGAGGGACCCCACGCGCACACCGACGAGGCGCTGTGGAACGAGAGTTGGTACTTCGATTTCGTGGATGCCGCACAGGGTCTCGGCGGCTGGGTGCGCCTGGGCCTGATACCGAACCAGGACACCGCCTGGATCAACGCGTTGCTGTGCGGTCCCGGCATGCCGACGGTGGCCGTCAATGACCTGCACGCAGCGTTGCCCGCCGACCCCGCTCGGGTGCACACCGGGCGCATCGACCTCGAGTTGTCCGCCGCCGCGCCGCTGCAGCGCTACCGGGTGCGGCTGCGGGCCCGCGGCGAGGCCTACGACGACCCGGCCGGGCTGTTGCGCGGTGCGGCGGGACGGCCGGTCGAGGTCGGCCTGGACCTGGAATTCGTCTCGGTCGGCACGCCGTACCTGTACCGGATCACCCCGCGCTACGAGATCGCCTGCAGCGTGTCGGGCACCGCCACCATCGACGGTCGGCAGTACCCGCTGAACGGCGTCCCCGGACAGCGGGACCATTCCTGGGGTGTGCGGGACTGGTGGAGCATGGACTGGACGTGGAGCGCTCTGCACCTCGAGGACGGAACCCACCTGCACGGGGTGGACATCCGGATTCCCGGGATGGCGCCGATCGGCATCGGTTACTCCCAGCGGGCGGGTGAGGCACTGGTCGAGCTCGAATCGGTGTGCGCCCAGCACACTTTGGACGATGACGATCTGCCGTCCACGGCCACGCTGACGCTGCAACCGGGGGACACCGAGTTGACCGTCGACATGGTGGGACATGCGCCGGTGCTGCTCACCTCCGCGGACGGACGGGTCAGCCAATTCCCGCGCGCCTGGGCGACGGTCACGACCGCCGACGGTCGAAAGGGCGTCGGCTGGCTGGAGTTCAACCGCAACCTCTGATCCGACGCGTGCCAGACTGGCACGGGTGATGGTGCTCAAATCGATGGTGCTGTTCGCGCTGGCCGCGGTACTGGAGATCGGCGGCGCCTGGCTGGTGTGGCAGGGCGTCCGCGAGCATCGCGGCTGGGCCTTCGTCGGTGCGGGCGTGATCGCCTTGGGCGCCTACGGTTTCGTCGCCGCATTCCAACCCGACGCGAACTTCGGCAGGGTGCTGGCCGCCTACGGCGGGGTCTTCGTGGCCGGCTCGCTGCTCTGGGGCATGGTCGCCGACGGGTTCCGGCCGGACCGCTGGGACATCTCCGGTGCGCTGGTGTGCCTGCTCGGGGTGGGTCTCATCATGTACGCGCCGCGCTGAGATCCGCGCCTTTAGAGCCGGTCGTTGTCGAGATCGCCGCGATCCAGCCCCATCGGGGTCGCCGCCGGAACATCGCCCGCCGCAACCACCAGCCGGGTCAGCGGCGTGAGGGCGGCGAAGAGAGCGTCGAGCTCCGTGTCGTCGAGCGCGTCGAATGCCGCGAGCGCCAGCCGGTCGGTGCGCTCCTCGATCTCGGCCTTCAGTTGGGCGCCGGCAGCGGTGAGCGTCCCGGAGCTGTCGAGCAGACCGCGGTCGGCGAGCTCACCGACGTGGTGCTGCCATTGCTGCTCGTCGTAGTCGCGGCTGCGCATGATCATCTCCCGGGGCACCCGGTCGGCCGCGGCATGCAACACGTTGGACTGGCGACCGCTGATCCCCAACGCGGCGAGCACCGCGACGTGACCGTCACCGCGATGCTCGCGCATCAGGGTTGTCGCATGCCACAGTTGGGACAGCGGGTCCTGCGGCCACGCCAACGCGAGGTTCGCCGCGAACAGTGGCCGCCCCTCCATGGGGGCCTGACGCGCGGCGCGAGACAGCAGTGACGCAGCGGTCGCGACCCGATCGGGATCGGTGCACCCGTATCGGCGCAGCGCCGCCGTCGCGGATTCCTGGCGTATCTGCAGGACCGTTGCGGGAGCGGCGATCTCCCAGGCGGCCGGCAGCGCTTTGGCGACTCGTGCGGGAGCGAAGTTGTAGAACACCGCGGTCACGACTTCGGGAGACACCGGGCCCAGTGGCGCCGATCGGGCCGCGAAATAGCCCATCCAGAACCCGCGGTAACCGAGGTCGTCGAGGGCGGCTCGCGCTTCCGGCGCGAAATAGGTGACGGCGTGGACGGGCTCAAGCCGGTCGAACAGGCGACGGGCGATAGACGGTGCTCTGCTCACCTCGACAGTCAATCATCCGCCGCCGCATCGCCCGACGCGTCGTCGGCGACGGCCGCCTTCGCCTCGTCGATGATGGCGCGCATGGCCCGTTCGGCGCCCGCCTCATCGCGCAGCCGGACCGCTCGGGCCACCTCGTCGTGCAGGGCGATGGCGGCCGGGTTGGGCGCGGCAGGCATCATGCCGTGGTGGGTGCGCCCCGCCAGCACCTCGGCGACCACGGCGTTGAGTGCCCGGAACATCTCGTTGCCACTGGCTTCCAGCAGAGTGCGGTGAAAAACCTTGTCCGCCTGCAGATAGGACTCCAGGTCACCGGCGCGTCCGTGCACGACCATGTCGGATACCGCGGCCGCCATGATGCGGCACTGGTGCGGGTTCGCGCGCCGGGCCGCCAGCGCGGCGGCCGCGGGTTCGAACCCGCGGCGCAGTTCCGAGAGCGAGACCAGCTGGGCGGCCCGGTCACCGGATTCCAACCGCCACCGGATGAGCCGTGGGTCGAAAACATTCCAGTGTTCTGCCGGCTGGATGGTGATGCCCACCCGGCGACGGGAGGCCACCATGCCCATCGATTCCAGGACACGCACCGCCTCGCGCGCGACGCTGCGGGATACCTCGTGTTCCGCGCTGACCCGTTCCAGGTTTATGACACTCCCGGCCGGGTATGCGCCCGACACCACGGCGGTGCCCAGCGCGGTCAGCACGTTCTCGTGCAGCACGCTGACATTAGGCGTGTACCCCATCGATACATCCTGTCATAGCTGGGCTGGCCTGCATAAAAACCGATCTTTTCGTGATCTGCTTGCAATAGTCAGATTATTGATGCACGCTATGTGAGGTCTGACACATGGAGGTGGAGTGAGATGACGGCACCAATCGTGGTGATGGGTGTATCGGGGTCCGGTAAATCGACGGTGGGCGCCGCACTGGCGCAACGCCTGCGGATTCCGTTCGCCGACGCCGATGATTTCCACCCACCGGCGAACATCGCGAAGATGACGGCCGGAGAAGCGCTCGATGACGGGGACCGCCTTCCGTGGCTGGAGTCCATCGGCGAGTGGTTGGCCGAGCACTGCGCCACCGGCGGTGTGATGAGCTGTTCGGCGCTCAAACGTCGTTACCGCGAACAACTCCGCCGGCACTGTCCGGGCGTCCAGTTCCTCCATCTGAGCGGCACCCCGGAAATGATCGGGGCCCGCCAGGCGAGCCGGCCAGGCCATTTCATGCCGGCCTCGCTGTTGGCATCGCAATTCGACACTCTCGAACCGCTCGCGGACGACGAGGCCGGCGTGACCATCGACGTCGACCAGAGCATCGATTCCATCATCGACAACTACGTCACCCAAACCCGACTGGAGCTCGGATGAACACCCTGACTGTCCTGGCGGAGCCGCCGAAACTCGTCGAGCCCGTCGCGTCGACCCCGCACCTGATGCTCGCCTTCCTGGCCGGTATCGCGGTGATCATCGTGCTCATCACGGTGGTGAAACTGCATCCCTTCCTCGGCCTGATCTTCGGTGCACTCACCGTGGGGGTGGTGGCCGGCGAGGAATTCGCGACGGTGCTCACCTCGTTCGCCAACGGCTTCGGCAAGACCGCGGCCAGCGTCGGCATCCTGATAGCGCTGGGCGCGATGTTCGCCAAGCTGCTGGCGGACTCGGGCGGGGCCGATGAGATCGTGGACACCATCGTCGGGCACGCGTCGCCACGGATGTTGCCCTGGGCGATGGCTCTGGTCGGCGCGATCATCGGTCTGCCGATGTTCTTCGAGATCGGCCTGGTGCTGCTGATGCCGGTCATCTACCTGGTGGCGCGTCGCTCGGGGCTGTCGTTGATCACCATCGGGATCCCGGCGCTGGCAGGTCTTTCCGCGATGCACGGATTCGTGCCACCGCACCCGGGCCCGCTCGCCGCGATCGGGTACCTGGGTGCCGACCTGGGCGTCACGCTGGCACTCGGTGTCGCGGTGGCCATCCCGACGATCATCGTCGCGGGTCCACTGTTCGGGAAGCTCGCGGGCAAGTGGGTGGTGGTCGGCGCACCCGAGATCTTCGACGCGGATGCACTGCCCGAGGGGCAGCAGCGACGCCGACCGTCCTTCGGTATCACGCTCTTCAGCGTGCTGTTGCCGGTGGTCCTCATGTTGGGCAAGGCGCTCGTCGACATCTTCATCTCCGATGACGGGCAGTGGTTCCGGCAGATCTTCGACACCCTGGGCACCCCGCTCATCGCGCTCCTGATCGCCGTCATCGTCGGCATGGTGACGCTGGGCCGCGGCGGCGGGATGAGCCGCTCCGAGATCACCAAATGTGTCGAGTCAGGTCTGCCCCCGGTCGCCGGCATCATCCTCATCGTCGCCGCCGGTGGTGGCTTCAAAGAGGTTCTCGTCGATACCGGCATCGGCACCGCGCTCAAGAATCTTGCCGAGGGCACCAATATCTCGGTGATGCTGCTGGCCTGGGGCCTGGCGGTGGCCATCAGGCTGGCCACCGGGTCGGCCACCGTGGCCACCATCACGGCGTCGTCGCTGATGATCGGTTTGATCGAGGGCATGAGTTCGGGCGAGGTGTCGCTGGTGGTGCTGGCGGTCGGCGCCGGGTCGCTGTTCTTCTCGCACGTCAACGACGCCGGCTTCTGGCTGGTGAAGGAGTACTTCAAGCTCAGCGTCGGGCAGACGATCAAATCCTGGTCGATCATGGAGACCGTGCTGTCGGTCTCCGGTCTGATCGTGGTCTTGCTGCTCGACCTCTTCATCTGACACCCACACCGAAGTCCGGCGAATCCCACGGGATTCGCCGGACTTTCGGCAACCCGGAGTCAGCTCTTGAGCACCTGGGTGCCGCCGGCGAGCTCGTCGTGCTTGCCCTGCTTGGTCGGGCTGGCGTTGATGGTGACCGCGATGACGAGAATGGCGATGACACCGAGCAACCCGCCGACGAACGGGATGATCGGCAGCAGCGTGAACGCATTGCGCACGGCCGACTGCTGCACCGTCGGCTTGGCGGCGCCACCGGGACCGTTGACATGCAGGCCGAGCACCTTCTTGCCCGGCGTCCATCCCTGGGTTGTCTCGAAGGCCACGTAATAGATGAAGGTCAGGGCGCCGGTGAACAGACCGGTGACCCAGACGTTGGACAACGTGTCCGTGAAGAAGGCCAGCACGAACGCGACGATGCCGATGAGGATGCCGTCGATGATGCGGGCCAGCCAGCGCGGCAGGAGGCCGCCCGGTTGCCCGCCGGAAGCGATGTACGTGCCCGGTTGCTGATCGAATCCACCTGTGGTCATGCCTGCAGAACCTACTCGTCCCGGCGGTATCGGCAAGCGATAAAACCGGGCTGGATCTCAGCCTCGTCGGGTGACTGCGCGGTGAGTTCGGACTGCGGGACGGCGCTGCAGCCGGGCCCCGCCGGTCCGCCCCGGCTGCACGCTAGGGTGCCGACATGGCAACTGGGAGCAGTGACATCTGGGAGGTGCTGTCGACGGCGCGGACCATCCGGCGTTTCACGGACGAGCCCGTCGACGATGCGACGCTGGCCCGCTGTCTGGAAGCCGCCACCTGGGCCCCATCCGGAGCGAACGCGCAAGCCTGGCGGTTCGTCGTGCTGCGTTCCCCCGAGCAGCGCGCCGTCGTGGCCGAAGCCGCACGTCAGGCGCTGTCGGTGATCGAGCCGGTATACGGGATGAGCCGGCCGACCGATCAGGAGACCGACGTGACCGCCCGCAACAACCGGGCCACCTACGAGCTGCACGACCGGGCCGAGGAGTTCACCTCCGTACTCTTCGTGCAAAAGCGCTTTCCCACCGCGTCCGAATTGCTGCTGGGCGGTTCCATCTTCCCGGCCATGCAGAATTTCCTGCTCGCCGCCCGCGCACAAGGTCTGGGTGCCTGCCTGACCAGTTGGGCCTCCTACGGCGGTGAGGCCCTGCTGCGCGAGGCCGTCGGCGTCCCCGACGACTGGATGCTCGGCGGTCACATCGTCATCGGCTGGCCCAAGGGCAGGCACGGCCGGCTACGGCGCCGTCCGCTGACCCACGCGGTCAACCTGGACCACTGGGACGAACCTGCCGACGATCTGTTGGCCGGCCACCGCAGGTAGCCGCGGCGGGTGCGCTCACCAATAGGCCTGGCCGGCAACACATCATGTCCGCACCGCCGTGCCCACATCCGAACCCGCCTCCTACCCGGGTAGGACGGGGCGCCCACCCCCGGCATGATGGTCAGGACCGTCAGCCGGATCTACGATTGATCGATGCGCGCTGCCGTGCCCGAGTTCCTCCAAGCGCGTTTCGCGCGTCAGCGCGAGTTCAACGCTCTTGGCTGGAGCTGGATGTTCGTCATCACCACCGACACCGCCCTGGCGTTGATCGCGGTGATATCGACGCTGCAGCGCCCGCCCGCGGACTACCTGGTCGCGGTACCGGTGGGCATCGTGGTCGCGATGTGCCCGCTGATCGTGTTCTTCGCGGCCGGGGCATCGTTCAACCCGCTGCTGATCTGGGGCGCATGGTCGGGTGCCGCCGCCATCTTCCTGTTCGGGACGTCGACCCCGATCCCGTTCGACTTCGCTCCGCTGATCCTGGTGCTCATGGTCGGTGTGGTGACGGCGATGACGGCACTGCCCGGGGGGCTGGCGGCCACGGCCTCGGCGGCCGCCATCCTGGGGGCGGCGGCCGCCGCGCACCGACTCGAGGGGGTGTGGCTGTATCTGAGTGTGCTCGGCATGGGCTGGCTGGTGGGTTATCTGATCGGCATCCAGCAGCAGCTGATCGTCGCCCAGCGCGCGGCGCAGGAAGCGCTGGCCGAGCACGCCGCCGCCGATGAGCGCCGGCGGATCGCCCGTGAGGTGCATGATGTCATCGCGCACTCGCTGTCGGTGACACTGCTGCACCTCACCGGGGCTCGGCGCGCCCTGCAGGAGGACCGCGATATCGATGATGCGGTCGACGCGCTCGAGGACGCCGAGAAGCTGGGCCGGGAGGCGATGGCCGATATCCGGCGTACCGTCGGACTGCTCGACGTGGCGCCGATGAAGATCGCCCCGGAGCCCGGCATCGACGATATCGGCCGGCTCACCGACGATTTCGCCCGCGCGGGGCTCGCCGTCACGGTGCGGACCGAGGGCTCCACGGCGGGCATCTCCCCGACGGTGGGTCTGGCGATGTTTCGGATCGCCCAGGAGTCACTGGCCAATATCGCCAAGCACGCCCCCGAATCCCGCGCAACGGTCACGCTGGCGGTGACCGCGACGCGCGCCGAGCTCTCCGTGCTGAACGAGATGCCGGTGGCGGTGCCGGCCGGGAGTCGCGGCGCAGCCGACGGGCGTGGGGTGCGCGGCATGCGGCAACGTGTCGAATTGTTGGGCGGTGTCATCGATATCGGCCCGACCGGCACCGGTTGGGCCGTGCACGCCGCGGTGCCCCTCGGTGAATCCGGCACCGCTGCAGCCGGGTTCGGGTGCCGCGGATGACGGTGTCGGCCCGGGCAGAGCGCGGCGACGGGGGACTGGTCGATATCGCGGTCCTGCTCGTCGATGACCAGGACCTGGTGCGCTCCGGGTTGCGCCGGATCCTGCGCCGCAAGGACGGATTCGTGGTGGTGGCCGAATGCTCGGACGGTGACGAGGTTCTCGACGCGCTGGCCGAGCAGGCCGTCGACGTGGTGGTGATGGATCTGCGCATGAAGCGCGTCGACGGTATCGAGGCCACCCGGCGGCTGGCCGAGGCGGGCGGCCCCCCGGTGCTGGCATTGACGACCTTCAACGAGGACGATCTGCTGTCGGGGGTATTGCGCGCCGGCGCGGCCGGTTTCGTGCTCAAGGACTCCTCGGCCGAGGAACTGATCCGCGCGGTCCGTGCAGTCGCGCACGGTGACAGCTATCTGGACCCGGCGGTCACCTCCAGGGTCCTCAGCACGTACCGCAGATCGGCCGAAAGCCGCCCCGATGTGCAGGTCAGCGAGTTGACCGGGCGCGAACTGGATGTACTGACATTGATCGGCAAGGGGCACACCAACGCCGAGATCGCCGAGGCGTTGTTCATCTCCCGGGGTGACGGTGAAGAGCCACATCGGGCGCATCTTCGACAAGCTCCGGTTGCGTGACCGCGCCGCCGCCATCGTCTATGCCTACGACCACGGAATTGTCGCGCCCCAGTAGCGTCCATATCGCTCGAGGAGCGCGCCGCCGGGCCGGAATGGTCACTGTGCGACGATGCGCAGATGAGTGCGCGACCGTTCCATTTCACCCAGACCGAACACGACACGTTCGTGCCCAGCGGCTATGCCCAGAGCCACTGGGGTGCCGACCATCTGAACGGCCCCGCGCTGGTCGGGCTGGCGGCACGCGCCTTGGAGACGAGCTTCGGCGACCCGGAGTTCCTGCCGTCGCGGCTCACCGTCGATCTGTTCAAGGCGGCGCGTGGTGTTCCCACCCTCACCAAACTGGCCCTGGTGCGCGACGGCCGCCGGGTGCGCAACGCGGAATGCGAACTCGTCCAGGACGGCGTCACGGTGGTGCGGGCCACGCTGGTGCAATACCGGCTGTCGGAGCCGCCGCGCGGCACCGAATGGGTGTCCTCGACCGAGTTCGAGGCTCCGTCCGCGCGCGACGAGACCCGCGGCATCGGCATCGGCAGCGACGAGGCGGGCTGGAGCGGCGCCATCGCCGATCACCAGAACGCCTCGCGCAAGCGCTTCCTCACGCGCACCATTGACGTCGTCGACGGACATCGCAACACCCCTTTCGTGCGCGCCGTGGTGGCCGCCGAGGGCACCAGCCTGGTCACCAATCTCGGCACCGCCGGCGTCGGCTATATCAACGGCGACCTCACGGTGGCGCTGGCTCGGCTGCCGCGTGACGAGTGGATCGGCGTGCAGGCCGACTCGCACTGGGCCGTCGACGGGATCTCGGTGGGCAGCTCGACACTGTTCGACGGTTCGGGTGCCATCGGCACCGGGATGGTCACGGCCGTGAGCAACCCGGGCGCACAGATCGACTTCCGCAACGACCCGTTCCCTGATCGCACCCGCTGATTCCTGCCGCGGGCGAAAACTCGTGGACAGTGCGGCCACGGGCCCCGTTGAATGCGGGGGTGGCATCACAGCAGGCACGTAACGGCGCGTTCATGGCCGTGGCCGCGATGTGTTCGGTGCAGTTGGGCGCCGCCATCGCCGTGGGTTTGATCGACGATATCGGCTCCGTCGGCGCTGCCTGGTTGCGCCTGTTCTGGGCGGCCGTGCTGCTGGTGATCATCGTGCGACCACGTCCGTCGTCGTTCACCCGGCGGTCATTGCTGGCCGCCGTGCTGCTGGGTGTGGTCACCGCCGGTATCACCGTGCTGTTCATGATGGCGGTGGAGCGCATCCCGCTGGGCACGGCGAGCGCGCTCGAGTTTCTCGGACCGCTCGGCGTCGCGGTGCTGCACGGCAACGGGCGTGACAGGTTCATCTGGCCGGGGCTCGCGGCACTGGGCGTGGTGCTGCTCACCGAGCCGTGGGCCGGTGCGGTCGATCCGGTCGGCGTCGGCTTGGCCCTGGCGGCCGGACTGTGTTGGGGGGCCTACATTCTGCTGACCCAGCGTGTCGGCGACGAGATACATGGACTCGGCGGCCTTGCGGTGTCCATGCCGGTGGCGGCCCTCGTCGCGTCGATCGCAGCCGGACCCGCCGTGCTGGGGCAGATGACCCCGCAACTGTGGCTGGTCGGCATCGGGCTGGCGCTCCTGCTACCCGTCATCCCCTTTGTCCTCGAACTGCTGGCGCTGCGCCGGCTCACCGCCGCCGCGTTCGGGACGTTGATGAGCCTGGAGCCGGCATTTGCGATGGTGATGGGGTGGCTGATCCTGCATCAGATCCCGGCGCTGCTCGGGGTCATCGGCATCGCCGCCGTCGTCATCGCCGGTGTCGGCGCGGCCCGATCGGGCGACCGTCACCAGTCTCATGCCGCGGTGGATCTGGCGCGGGACGGTTAGCCTCGAGGAATGTCCAGCAGAATCTTCGACAGCCCGGCCGCCCGCGCGCTGAACCGAGCGGCGGTCAGCCTGACCCATCTGCCAGTGCTCGGTGACCTGGTTGGTCGCAGCCTGGTCGAGATCCGCTACACCGGGCGCAGATCCGGGCGCAGCTTCCAGACCCCGGTGAACTACCGGCTCGATGGCGACCGGGTCACCATCGCCGTGATGTCGCCGGAGGCCAAGAGCTGGTGGCGCAACTTCCTCGGTGACGGTGCACCCATCACGTTGCTCAACTTCCGCGGCAGCGACCGCACCGGCCATGCTGTCGCCACCCGCGATGAGCGCGGCCGGGTACGGGTGGTCGTCGATCTGACCTGATGTCAGATGACGACTTTTTTGCGCCGATACAGGGTGCCGGCAGCCAACAGCAGCAGGCTCACCACCAGAATCGCCGTCGCCAGCACGTTGATCTGCGGCGGCACCGCGGCTTTGACAGCCGCGTTCACGTACAGCGGGTAGGTGACGGTCGATCCGCTGACGAAATAGGTGACGATGAAGTCGTCGAGCGACAGCGCGAACGACAGCATGCCCGCCGCCACGATGCCCGGCACGATCAGTGGCAAGGTCACCTTGAAGAACGTCCGGGTCGGGCTGGCGCCCAGGTCCATCGACGCATCCTCCAGCGTCCAGTCGAATCCGCGCACCCGCGCCCGGACCGTCATGGCGATGAAGCTGACCTCGAAGGCGACGTGCGCAATCAGGATGGTGGTATAGCCTGCCGCCCAACCGAAATCCAGGAACAGCGTCAGCAGCGAGGCTCCCATCACGACCTCGGGCGCGGTCAACGGCAGGATCATGAACGTATCCACCGCCCGGTAGCCGCGGAAACGTTGGCGTACCAGGGCGATGGCCAGCAGCGTGCCCAGCACGAGTGCGATCAGGGTGGACACGAACGCGATGTTGATACTCAGTTTCAGCGCCTCGGTGAGCGCCGGGTACTTGAACGGGTCGGCCCAGTTGTCCAGGGTGAAGCCCTGCCAGGTGTAGTTGAACTTGCCCGCCGGATCGTTGAACGAGAACAACACGATCACAAAGATCGGCAGGAACAGGTACAGCAGTACCAGCCCGGCCACGATACGGAGCGAATAGTCGCCCCATTTCGGCCGAGCCCGAACCTTTTTCGGTGCGGTCGGCCGTTCCGAGAGGGCGGTCATACGAGGTCCTCCGTACCCAGCGCGCGGGTGTACATCAGCACCCCGGCCAGAATCAGACCCATCAGCCCCAGACTGAGCGCGGCGGCCGCAGGATAGTCCTTGACCACCAGGAACTGTTTCTGGATCACGTTGCCGATCATCGTGGTCTGGGTACTTCCCAGGTAGTCGGCATTGATGAAGTCGCCGACCGCCGGGATGAACACCAGCAGGCTTCCCGCCAGCAGACCCGGCAACGCCAGCGGAAAGATCACCTTCCGGAAACTGCGGGTGCCACCGGAATACAGGTCCCGCGACGCCTCCAGCAGGCGGGGATCGATCTTCTCCAGGCTGACGTACAGCGGCAGGATCATGAAGATGATCCAGTTGTAGGTCAGACCGCCGATCACCGCCCAACTCGTCGACAGCAATCGCCCCTCATCGGGGAGAAGCCCCACGCTGCCCAGTGCGCTGACCACCCACCCCTCATCGGCGAGGATCGTCTTCCAGGCGATGGTGCGGATCAGGAACGTCACGAAAAACGGCAGGATCACCAGGCCGAGGATCAGGTTCTTGAACCGGCCCGCCTTGAACGCGATCACATAGGCCAGCGGGAACGCCAGCAGCATGCACAGCACCGTGGCGACGCCCGCGTAGCCGAACGACCGCAGGATCGGGTCCTTGTACAGGGTGAACGCATCGGCGAAGTTCGCGAAGTTCCAGTCGAAGGTCAGTGTCGGTAGGTACACCGATCCGCCCGATGAGGACAACGAGGTCCGTGCCAGCGAAAAGAACGGCACCACGAAGAAGACCGCGAGGTACGCCAGGGCGGGCAAGATCATCAGGTAGGGCGCGATCTTGCTGCGCTGCCGGCCGCTGGTGGCGACTCCCGCCATTTATGCTCCCTGCATTCGCTGTGCCATCGGCCTAGCCGCCGGTGACTGCGGCGTACAGGGTGTTGAACTCGAGGGTCTGCTCATCGGTCAGCGCGGCCCACGACTTCAGCTTCGCCTGCATCTCGGCCGGCGGATTGATCAACGGGTTCTCCGCCGATGCCGGGTCGATCTTGGCAAGCTCGTCGGTCATGTCCGAGAGCGCCGGCACGTACTGGGTGAAGGCGACCAACTTCGCGTAGTTGGCCCGGTCGTAGACGTAGTCGATCCACGCCTCGGCGGCCTTCTGGTTCTGGGTGGTGTACGGGATCACCATGGTGTCGATGAACCAGTCGCCGCCGGACTCGGGGACGATGAACTGCAAATCGGGGTTGTCGGCCTGCAGCTGTACGACGTCACCGGAATAGGCTTGGGCAACAGCGATATTGCCGGCGGCGAGATCATCGGCGTAGTCGTTGCCGGTGAACCGCCGGATCTGGCCCTTGTCCTTCTGCTCGCGGACCAGGTCCACGGCCTTGGTGATGGATTCGGTCGTCGGGTTCTCCGGCGAGTTGCCCTGGGAGAGCATGATCATGCCGAGGCCGTCCTGGACGTCGGAGAACAGGCTGACCCGGCCCTTGAATGCGGGATCCCACAGATCGTCGATGGTGGTGATATCGCGTCCGGTGGCGGCCCTGTTGTAGGCCAGACCGACCATGCCGGTCATGTACGGAGCCGTGTACTTACGACCTTCGTCGACCTTCGAGTCCAACAGGTCCTGCCGCAGATTCTTGCGGTTGGGCACACCGGCCTCGCTGATCTCGTTGAGCCAGCCCAAACCCTTGACACGAGCGGCCATGAACTCGGTGGGGACCACCAGGTCCGCGCCGATGTCCTGCTTGCGCGACAGCGGCTCCTTGACCTTGGCGAACCACTGCTCGTTGTCGTTGTAGTCCTCTTTGTAGTCGACGGTGATCCCGGATGCCGTCTGGAACGCGGCGATGAAACCGTCGGCCATGTAGAGCGGCCAGTTGGATACGCGCAGGGTGCCGCTGGCCGGGCCGCCGGAATCCTGGGTGCTCGACGAACCGGAGGAGCTGCTGCTATCGGATCCACATGCGGCCAGGAAAGACGAGCCCAGGATCGCTGCCGCACCGGCGGCGGCGCTGCCGCCGAGGAACCGTCGCCGGCTGGTGCGGTTGGCAGCCAGGCGGGACAGCAGTCGGGGATCGATCTCGTTGGACATGCGATGCCTTTCGTGAGGGGAGCGGAGCGAACGCGTAGAGGTCAGGACTCGTCGAGCATTTCTTCGAGATCTTCGGTGGTGGGGATGTCGGCGGCCGGCAGCACCAGCGAGGCCTCGGGGGACCAGCTGACGTAGACCTCGTCACCCGGGCGCAGCAGCGGCAGGTTCTGTTCGGGTCCGACATGGGCGACCACCGTCGAGTCGTCCGGCGCCGCGACCGACAGCCGCACCACCGGACCCTGGAAGGTGAGGTCCCGCACGGTTGCCCGGACCACGGCGACATCACCGGTGGGCTGTTCGGTGGAGACCTGAACCCGCTCGGGGCGGATCATCAGTGTGGCCTGCCCGCCGGGCTCGATCGTGGTCTCGCCGGGCCGGGACTTCAGTGTGGTGCCGAGTACGTCGATCTCGACGAAATCCCGGTTGGCGCGGCCGGTCTGCCGACCGGCCCACAGATTGGCCTGCCCGATGAAGCCCGCGACGAACACCGTGGCCGGACGATCGTAGATATCGGCCGGGGTACCGATCTGCTCGACGTTGCCGGCGTTCATGACCGCGATGCGGTCACTCATCGTCAGCGCCTCTTCCTGGTCGTGGGTGACGTAGATGAAGGTGATGCCGACCTCGCGCTGGATGCGTTTGAGCTCGAACTGCATGGCGTGGCGCAGTTTCAGGTCCAGCGCCCCGAGCGGTTCGTCGAGAAGCAACGCGCTGGGGTAGTTGACCAGGGCGCGGGCCAGTGCGACGCGCTGCTGCTGGCCGCCGGAGAGCTGTCCGGGTTTGCGCTTGGCGAAGTCGGAGAGCTTGACGATCTCGATGATCTCGTCGACGCGGCGCTTGACCTCCCCTTTGCCTTTCGTCTTGTCGATCTTCATGCTGCGCGGGCCGTAGGCGATGTTGTCCCACACGGTCATGTGTGGGAACAGCGCGTAATGCTGGAAGACGGTGTTGACGTTGCGCTTGTGCGGGGGGACCTTCGACACGTCGACACCCTGCAGGCGGATCGCGCCCGCGGTCGGCGTCTCGAACCCGGCGATCATCCGCAGCGTGGTGGTCTTGCCGCAACCCGAGGGTCCCAGCATGGAGAAGAACTCGCCCGCGGCGATGGTGAAGTC
Organism: Mycobacterium adipatum; assembly: GCF_001644575.1. Lineage (NCBI taxonomy): Bacteria > Bacillati > Actinomycetota > Actinomycetes > Mycobacteriales > Mycobacteriaceae > Mycobacterium > Mycobacterium adipatum. The sequence goes on along the minus strand of NZ_CP015596.1, from coordinate 3,464,132 downwards.
GGCGTCGGCCACGGCGACGTAGTCGTCGAAACGTTTCACGACGTGGTCGATCTCGATGACGGGTTCGCCCTTGCGCAGGGTCGTCCCGTCATCGCCGACGGTCTGGTCGGCGGCGGTGGCATGTGTACCGGTCAGGGCGAAGCCTCCCTCGGGCAGTGCGGTGGTCGTGATCAACAATTGCCGATCACCAAGCCCTTCGCAAGCGATTCCGCAACGAATTTACATTTCGACAATGGAATCCATAGCTTGTTCCCGGCATCGGGGGCAGAATCCGCTGCGCCGATGTGGTGGCACGCACCACCATCGGAGGCGGGGGCCCGGGCGGACCGGGGCGACGTGATCGAATACTCCCATGACCAGCAGCGCGACAAGCAGCTCTCGGGCACTGAACTCGCCGACTTTCAGTGGAAAGTCTCCGAGCGGATCCGGTGACCTGTCCGTCGAGACCCACGGCATTGCGCCCGTCGCCGCGGATCGCCGCTACGGAACCCCCGGCCGGCTGTTCACCGTGTGGTTCGCGCCGCAGGTCAACATGACCGGCGTCTTCACCGGCACCCTGGCCATCCTGTTGGGCCTCGGCTTCTGGTTGGGGCTGTTGGCCATGGCGATCGGCACCGTGCTGGGCGGGTTGGTGGTGGCCTGGCTGTCCACCTGGGGCCCACGCACCGGCACCGCGCAGCTGCCGACGGCGAGAATGGCCTTCGGTCCCGGGGTGGCCCTGCCTGCCGCGCTGCAGTGGTTGTCCTCGATCGCCTGGGACGCTCTCGTCGGCCTCTTCGGCGGGCAGGCGCTGGCATTGTTGCTCGGCATCCCGTTCTGGGTCGCCGTGCTGATCGTGCTGGGCGTGCAGGGCGCGGTCGGATTCGTGGGCTATGAACTCATCCACCGGCTGCAGGCGGTACTGACGGTGGTGCTGTTCGCGACCTTCGTGGTGTTCGCGGTCAAACTCGTCGAGGGCCACGATGTCATCACCCCGGCGACGCTGAGCGGCGCCGACCTCGTGGGCGCGTTCGTGCTCGAGGTGACGATCGCACTCAGCCTGACGATCTCGTGGGCCAGCTATGCCGCGGACTTCAGCCGCTACCTGCCGGTCGATTCGTCGAAGGTTCGGGTGTTCGGCTACACCTTCGGCGGAATGGTCCTTGCGTACATTTTTGTGCAGGGCATCGGAATCGCCGGCGCCCAGGTCATCGGTGCGCACACCGCCGAGGGGGTGCGCGATGTGATGGGTGGGGGCGCGCTGGGTGCGCTGGCGCTGTTGATCATTGCGCTGGCCTCGGTGGGCTCGGGCGTCATGAACGACTACAGCGGTTCGCTTGCCCTTCAGACGTTGGGCGTGCGGCTGCGGCGGCCGGTGTCCGCGGTCGTGGTCACTGTTCTGGCGTTCTTCCTCATCCTCTGGCTGGACGGCGCCGACACCTCCACGCGGTTCCTCGATGTACTACTGCTGATCGGTTACTGGATCCCGGCCTTCGTGGCCATCATCGGCATCGACTGGGTGCTGCGCACCCGCGGTGCGGGGCCGCTCGTCGATGTGGCCGCTGCGATCACCGAACGCCGCCACGCCATGGCCGCGCTCGTGGTGTTCGTGGTGTCCTACGCCGCGGCGATGCCGTTCATGAACACCACGCTGATCAAGGGTCCGGTTGCCGTCGCATGGCATGGTGCCGACATCGCATACTTCGTGAACTTTTTTGTCGCGGCACTTCTTTACGGTGGCTACCGGCTTGTCACATCCCCCGGTCGCTCCGCTCCTGCCCGCCGAGTCACCGCACCGTCGCGAAAAACGCCCTGACATCTTCGACGAGCAGTTCGGGTTGTTCGAACGCGGCGAAGTGACCCCCGCGCGGCATGGTGGTCCACCGAGTGATGTTGTAGTGCGGTTCGCACCACGACCGTGGCGAGCGCAGGATCTCCTTGGGGAAATCGGCGACACCGGTGGGCAATGACACCGGTGCACGCTGACCGAACGCCGCAAAGCTCTCCCAGTACAGCCGCGCCGACGACGCCCCGGCCCCGGTCAGCCAGTACAGCATCACGTTGTCCAGGAGTTCGTCGCGGCTGAACACGTTCTCCGGGTGCCCGTCACAGTCACTCCAGGACCAGAACTTCTCGACGATCCACGCCAGCTGGGCCACCGGCGAATCGACCAGTCCGTAGCCCAGCGTCTGCGGCCGAGTGGACTGTTGCTTGGAGTAACCCGATTCCCATTTCCGATAGTGCTTCATCGCCGCGAAGGCCCGCTGGTCGTCATCGGTGGGGTTCTGCAGGCTCTCGGCAGTAGGTTGCCCGATCGGCATATTGGTGTGAATTGCGGCGCAGCCGTAGCCGTTTCGTCCGATCTGGGTGGTGACGGCCGCACCCCAGTCACCGCCCTGGGCGCCGTAACGCTGGTAGCCCAACCGTCCCATCAGGGTGTCCCAGGCCGTGGCGATCCGCTCGATGCCCCACCCGGTGCGAGCAGGCTTGCCGGAGAAGCCGTAGCCCGGCAGCGACGGGCAGACCACATGGAACGCATCCTCGGCGCGCCCACCGTGTGCGGTGGGATCGGTCAACGGGCCGATGATCTTGGCGAACTCCACGATCGATCCCGGCCAGCCGTGAGTGATGATCAAGGGGAACGCGCCCTCGTGTGGGGATCGCTGGTGAATGAAATGGATGTCCAGGTCGTCTATCTCGGTGACGAAGTGGGGGAAACGATTTAGCCCCTCTTCCCGCGCGCGCCAGTCGTAGCCGTCGGCCCAATAGGCGGCGAGCTCCTGCGTGTAGGCCAGCGGGATGCCTTGGCTCCAGTCGTCGACGCATTCGGGCTCGGGCCAACGGGTGTGGGCCAGCCTGCGCTTGAGGTCGTCCACCTGATCGGCGGTCGCGGCGATGCGGAAGGGCACAATCATGGTGACCATCGTGGCACGTGCACATCGGTCGGCTCGGAACGCCCGCGCAGGGTCACCGCACCGTGTCGGTCCCAGTGTTCCCTCTCGGCGCCGGCCCGCTGCACCGCGGCACCCGAACACGCGATGCGCCCCGCGAGGGTCTTGGCCAGGTCGGCCAGCCGCGCCGCTTCATTGACCGGGTCGCCGATCACCGTGTATTCGTAGCGGTTCTCGGCGCCGATATTGCCCGCGAACACCGGCCCCGCCGAGACACCGATGCCGTAATCCAGTTCCTGGCGCCCGAGGGCGGCGCCCAGGGTGCGGGCCGCCGCCAGCGCGGACGCGGCCGCCGCCTCCGAGACGATCGGCGCGCCGAATACCGCCAGCGCGGCGTCACCTTGGAACTTGTTGATCATCCCGTTGTGCGCATCGACGGCCGCCACCACGATGCGGAAGAAATCGTTGAATACGTCGGCGACGTCGGCGGGAGACCGGGTCAACGCCAACCCAGTGGACGCCGTGACATCGACGAACAGCACCGCCACCTCGCGCACCTCGCCCGACAGCACGTCGTCGGTGACGACGCCGGTCTCGATGGCCATGCTCACCACGTCGGGTCCGACGTGGCGGCCGAACAGGTCGCGCAGCCGGTCGCGTTCCTGCAGGCCCGTCACCATACGGTTGAATCCGCTTTGCAGGCGGCCGATTTCGGAGCGCTCGTACACGTCGACCTGGTGGCCTATCCGGCCCTGCTCGACATCGGCCATCGCATCGATGATCTCGCGCAACGGATCGGAGATGGAGATGGAAACCAACATCAGGGTGCGCAAACCGAGGAACACCGATACCAGGGAGAGCAGCACCACCGGAACGTCGACCGAGGCCGTTTGCGGGATCAGCCAGCCGTTGGCCCGGAACACGACCATGAGCGCGATGGTGAGGCTCGGCAAGGCGGTGGTGAGCGTCCACATCAGAATTAGTCGTGCCTGCACACCCGGGGCGGTCACGCGGCCCTCGAAATCCCGTGACGCCGCGGCCACCAGGGGACGGGTGACGCGCTGCGTGAACAGCAGGCTGCTGCTGGCGGTGGAGATGCCACCGAAGAGCACCGACACCTCGATCAGCAGCACCGGAATCCAGCCGGTCACACCATTGGTGATGATGAAGATCGTCCCGCTGAGCAACCAGATCGCCATCAGCAGGACGGACTGGCGCCGGATGATGTTGATCGTCGCCCGGCGCTGGCGGGCATCGGGCTCGACTCCGGCGTCGAACCACCGCAGCGAGGGCGCAATGATGCGGTATCCGCCGATCGCGGCGAGCACCGTGCCCGCCAGGACCACCACCAGCAACGCTCCCAGGTCGGCCTTGGGGAGCAGCGACTCCGCGGCCGTGCGGTTCTGGCTGCCCAGCGACACCAGGACGATCACCACCTCGGCCGAGGTGAGCAGGTGGGCGAAGACGAGGCCGGCCGTGAAGCGGGCCGCTCTAGTGAGCGACATCGGTGTAGACCGCGGTGTAGCCGTCGGCCGAGAAGGTAAATCCCTTGCCGCTGGATTCGCTGCCGCAGGACACTCCGGTCGCTTCCTGGACATTGCACCGGAATCCGGCGACCTGCAGCACCGTGCCGAACGGCAGGGTGACGATCGGGGTGTCGGTGTCGGTGTCGGAGTCGGTGCCTGTCGCGTTTTCGTCGGCGGCGATCGCGACGAACCGCACATCGGATACCCGGTCGATGAGGATCGTGTCGGGCGTCCTCGGTTCCCCGTCGGGTCCCGGCACCGATGTCGGCGCCCCGCTGATGGGCAACCGCGACGCTGTCACGGCCCGGCAGCCCGCCGAGGCGTGCGGCACGATCTCGCACTGCCAGCGCCCGCTCGGGGTGACGAAGCGGTACACCTTCGGTGTCTCGGCCGGTAAGTAGAACTCCGAGGCATCGGCCAGCTGCTCATTGGTGCGGTGCTCCGGCAACCCCGGTGGGGGTGAGGAGGTTTCGACAGGTGTCCACGGTTCGCCGGTGTTGACGACCGTGGGGGAGCCGCAGCCGGCCGCCAGCAGAACCAGGCAACCGGCACCGAGAATGAACCGGGCCGCACGATCGATGGGACGGGCCATCGGGTCAGCGTAATCGAGGGTGCGGTCCGCGCCGGGTAGGTCAGTTGCCGAACAGCTCGGTGATCACGTCGTAGACGTGCGTGTTGTGGTGCACGCCGGTGAACCGTTCGGCCAGCGGACCGGCGGCGGTCACCGGCACCATGGTTCCGGTGTGCTCGGCGGTCGTCCAGTCCACCTTGAACTGACGGTCGGTGCCCTTGATGGTGAACGGACCGCTGCGTTTGGGCACGCCGCCGTCCGGCAGAGGCATGTTCTCCGGCGTTTCGGCCCAGTAGGGCACCGGGTCGTCGGCGACCTGATCGCTGTTGGGTTCGGGCTCGTCGTCGTCGAGCACGTTCTCGATCGCCATGCCGCCGGTCTCATGGTCGGCGGTGACGATCAGCAGCACATCGGGGTGCTCTTTCTGGTATTCGGTGATCACCTGGACCATCGCGTTCATGGATTCGCCGGCCAGCATCATGTTCTGGGCGTCGTGCTCGTGGCCGTCGGAATCCAGGTCGTCGCTCTCGATGACGAGGAAGAAGCCGTTCTCGTTGCGGCCCAGGATATCCAGCGCCTTGGCCACCAGTTTCTCCGGCGCCACGTAGTGCGGGTCGCTGTGGTAGTCGTAGCCCTCGATCTCGTTGGAACGCCGCTTGGCGCTGTCCTGCACCAGTGCCAGTGCCTTGGGCCCGGTCAGCGCGTCGAAGGTATCGCGGTCATAGGCGTAGCCGTAGCCGAGTTCCTCGGCGCGCTGCACCAGGTTCGCGCTACCTTCGCTGGCATCGTCGTCACCCTCGTCCGGGATCCTGCCGGCGTCACCCTTTGGGTACCAGTACTTTTCGCCACCGCCGAACAGCACATCGACACCGCGGTCCAGGTATCCCTCGGCGATCTCCACCTTGAGGTCCCGGTCGGGAACCGGCGCACCGAAGGCCGCGAGCGTGGCATTGGTGACGTCGTGGTCGTTGACCAGGCCCGTGGACATGCCGCGCTGCTTGGCCAGGTCGAGCAGCGTCGGCACGGATTCTCCGTCGGGCCCCAGCCCGGTGGTGCCGTTGGGGACCTTCTTGCCCACGGCCCATGCGGTGGCACCCGCGGCCGAATCGCTGACCGCGTACTCGGGATCGCCCGGAATGGTGTCGAGCATGCCCGCGACGGGCAGCGCGTCCATCGGCTGGCGCTCGTCGAGCCCGTAGGTGTGGTACTGGATCGCGGTGCGCTGCTGTGATCCCATTCCGTCTCCGCTGAGGATGATGACGCTGGGATGCTGCGGCAGCGCCACGGATTCGGAGGCCGAGTCGCCGCAGGAGCTCAGCGCGAGGGCGCCGGCGGCGACGAGTGCGAGCAGCGGTAGGGCGGGGTGGGTGGCGGGCATGCCAGGACCCTTGCAGCGACGCAAAGCCGCCGCTGCACCGCAGGGTGAACGCCCGGCGAACAGTTCTCAGTATGCCGATGCCGCGTTGGACCGGACCCATTCGCGTTCGGCCTCCGACCCGGCAGGGGGCGGGACGAGACCGTTGATCATCCACAGCTCCTCGCTCGTCTCGTCGACGTGGAACTCCCAGTGCAGTCCATCGTGGCGGGCGAGGTGGGGCTCCAGGATCGACTTGATCCAGCGTGTGGTGCGTTGTCTGCCCGCGGTGTCCACGCTGCTGCGGGCGATGTGTTCGATGACGACCCGCACCCCGGCCGGGGTGGGTTCGCCGCCCACATACAGATTCGTCGGCGTCGTCTCGGTGAAGATGGTGACCACGTAGAAGCGTGGTAGCCCGATCGTCTCGTAGTGATCGGTGATCCGCGCGGCGAGGTCGCGCTTCTCGGCATCGGAGAAAATCCCGGGTGTGTGGTGAATGGTCCAGAGCGGCATGGCTTCCGCCTTCCTGTGGGTGCGGTCAGTGTGCGAGGTCGAAGACGAGATCTTCCACGGGGCCGGACAGTTTGGCCTTCACCGCTGCGGTGATGTCGTCGACGAGAACTTCGTGCGCACCGGCCTCCAGTGCGTCGATCACGCGCGCGGCAACCTCGGCCGGCGCCGTTTTGGGTAACCCGATGGCCGACACCATGTCGGTGTCGATGAAGCCGGCGTGCACCCCCAGCACCTGGGTGCCCTGGGCGCTCAATTCGGCGCGCAACGAGTTGGTCAGCGACCAGATGGCGGCTTTGGATGCCCCATAGGCTCCGCTGCCGCCCAGCCAGGACAGCACCGAGTGCACGTTCACCAGGGCACCGCCGCCGTTGCCGGCCAGTATCGGGGCCAGCGCGCGGGTGACTCGCAGCGGGCCGAACGCGTTGATGTCGAAGGTCGCTATGATCTCGTCGAAATCGCCGGTCAGCAGCGAACCCGGCAGCAGCACGCCGGCGTTGTTGATGACGATGTCGACGTCGGACGCGCTGTCGGCCAGTGCGGCAACGGACTGCTCGTCGCGGACCTCCAGCGGGAGGCTGATCACCCGCTCCCGGTTGTCCGAATAGCTCTCGCGAGCAGTCGAATACACCTTGACCGCACCCCGGGCGAGCATCTCGTCGACCAGCGCCGAGCCGAGTCCGCGCCGGCCACCCGTCACCAACACCGTTTTGCCGCGCACTGCAACCATGTCTGCCTCCATCTTGCTGAGTAACGATTACGTTACCCATACACAAGCACGCCTAGCTGACTAATGCAAGCGTTAGTTACACTCGGGTGATGGCGATGACACTCGAGCCCCGGCTCCAAGATCGTGCGTCCTGGACGATCGGGGACCGCTGCTCGGCGGCCAAGGTCCTGAACCTGCTGAGCACCAAGACCGCATTCCTCACTGTTCGCGAGTGCTTCTACGGCACGACACGATTCGAGGACTTCGTGGAGCGCATCGGCACGTCCGCACCGGCGGTGTCGCGCGCACTCAAACAACTGGAGTCGGCGGGCGTGGTCGAGCGGGTGCCCTACCGCGAGCCCGGACGACGGGTGCGCGACGAGTACCGCCTGACCCAGGCCGGGGAGGATCTGCTTCCGGTGTTCCTGTCGCTGATCCAGTGGGGTGATATGCACCTGCAGGACGGGCGGCCGCCGCTGTCCTTCCTCGACTCGCAGGGCAGGCGGGTACAGGTGCGCGTCACCGCCGATGCCGCCGTTCCCGCCGTGCAGTCGAGCGACCTGGAGATCCGCTACAACAGGTGAGACGGACCGGCGCGGCTAAGCTGCGATCGTGGCGCAGGTGACCGACGGGGACCGTCCCGCGCTCAGTTCGTTCCCGATCTTCGCGCTGCTCTACACCCTCGCGATCGTGCTGGAGTTGGGCGAGCAGTGGATCGACCCGTGGTTCACCGGCGGCTTCGTCCTGGCCGCCGCGGCCGCGGTCATCACCGGAATGACCCGGGCGAAGTTCTTGGCGCTGCTGGTCGCGTCGACGACGTACTTTCTGGTCTTCCGATTCCCGGACGTCGCCAATCACGTCAACCTGCTGCTCTGCCTGAATGTGGCGATGATCTCGGTGATGGCGTACTCGCTGATCCGGGGGCACGAGTCACCCGATCACGATTACGCCGCGCTGCTTCCGGTCCTGCGCATCGGCCTCATCCTCGTCTACGTGATCGCCGGGTTCGACAAGCTCAATTCGGACTTCTTGGATCCGGCCGCATCGTGCGCGGCGGGGATGCTCGCATCGATCATCGACGCCATGCACACCCGGTTCCTCGGGGTACCGCTGGTCGTGCCGGTCGCGGTTACCGCGGCGTGTCTCGGTTACCGCCTGCTCCGCCGGGGACGATTCGGCAGCCCAGGCAACCGGACGTTCACCGCCGTCGTGGTCGGCGCCGCTGCCGCGGGCCTCGCGGGGGTGCTGCTCGTGCTCGTCGGGCCGGGACCGTACGCTTCGGCGATCGGGCTCATCGCGGCCGTGTCGGTGATCGCCTGGGAGCTCGGCGGCGGCCTGCTGTTGGTCGTTCCGCGGTTGCAGGCAGCCATCATCGCGTTCTCGTTGCTCATGCACGCCGCGCTGGCGTTGATCGGGTTCGTCGACTTCGGGGCGCTGGCCGCGGCGCTGCTGTTCACCTTCGTGCCCACGAGCTACGTCCGGCAGTTGACCGGGCGCCGCCTCCATGTGTACGCGGGCATCTGTTTCGCCATCGCGCTGCTGTGTGGGTGGAGTACGCACATTCACCGGATACCCGAGCCGGCACTGCTCACCGGACTGGCCTTTGATGCGGCCGTCATCATCGCGATCTGGCCGCTGCTGGTGACGGTTTTTTCGGGTGGGCAGCGTCCACGCTGGGACGGCGTGCACATCGTGGACAGGGCGATGCCGGCATGGCTCTACGTCTTCCCGATCGTGTTGCTGTTCATCGGTTTGACGCCGTATCTGGGGCTGCGCACTGCGGGTAACTTCTCCATGTTCAGCAACCTGCGCACCGAAGGTGCGTCCTCCAATCACCTGCTGCTGGGCGGCAATCCGATCAAGATGTGGAACTACCAGGAAGACGTGGTGTGGATCCTCGATATCGATGATCGCTACGGCGATGTCATCTACCACTACGACGGCTCCCCCCGGGGCTATGCGCTGCCCGTCGTGGAGTTCCGCAAGTGGATACATGCCTGGAGCCGGGCCGGTTACCGGGTGCCGATGACCTACGCCCACAACGGGTACAGCTACACCACCGATGACATCGTCACCGATCCGATGTGGCGCGCCGACGCGCTCGACGCGCAGATGTACCTGTTGGACTTCCGCTACATCCAGCCGGGAAACCCCAACTACTGCCGATGGTGACTGCGGCTCAGCTGTTGCGCACCACGACCACCGGGGCATGCGACAGCTGTGCGACGGTCGAGGCCACCGAACCCAGCAAGAGACCGGCGAAGCCGCCGCGACCGCGGCTGCCCACGACGACCAATTGGGCGTTCTGTGACGCCTCGATCAACCAGTGCGCGGGTCGGTCGCGCACCAGGCGGCGCTGCACGCGCACACCGGGATACTGCTCCTGCCATCCGGCGAGTCGTTCGGCGAGCGTCTCCTGCGCCTCCTCCTCGTACACCCGCCAGTCCAGGGCGAACAGCGGGACCGCCCCGATATCACTCCAGGCGTGCAGCGCCACCAGGTCCACCCCGCGCAGCGCCGCCTCCTCGAAGGCAACCCGGGTGGCAGCCTCCGACGAGGGGGAACCGTCCACACCGAGCACCACCGGCGCCGTGGGCTCCGCGACATCGTCCTGGTGGATCACCACCACCGGACTGTGCGCATGATGCAACAGACCTGCGGCCACCGAGCCGAGTGGAAGCCGCTTGTGACCGCCGGTGCCGCGGTTGCCGACCACCAGCATCAGCGCCGCGCGAGACGCCTCGGCCAGCGTTCCGACCACCGGTGAGGGTCGCGACTCGACGCGCACCACCACGGCGTTCGGATCGTCGAGGGCCGAACGGAAGACCACCTCTGCACGCTCAAGCACGCTGGCTGACGAATCTGCCTGCAGATCAGCAATATTCGAATCTTCAGCCGACGAAGACCACGTCACCATCAGCGGTGCGATGACATGGAGCAATGTCACGGGAACCTTGCGGCGCAGGCCTTCGGCCGCCGCCCACGTCACCGCCGCGTCGGAACCGGGTGAGCCGTCTACCGCGACGATGATGCCGATGTTCTCAGCCGACGTTGCCATGCGACGCTCCTCTGCTGTGTTTCCCGTCGACGCTAGTCGAGCGTCACCGGCGACGACAGTGTCTCCGGCAGCGGTTGGACACCCGACTGCCGCGGGGCCCACGGGAAGCGTGAGCCCCGTCCCGGATGGGGCAGGATGGGAGGCGACGGGGTTCGGCGAGAGGACATCAGCGATATGACCGATACGGCACAGCCCATCGTGGTCGGAGTGGATGGCTCCGCGAGCGCGGTGGCCGCGGCGACCTGGGCCGGCGGATTGGCGGCTCGGCTGGGCGCGTCCCTGCACATCGTGTATGCCGTGCCCTACCTCGGGCACAATTTCACCGATGCCGCTGCGGCCGTCCGGGCGGCCGCCATCACCGGTCAGCATGAAGCCGCGGCAGATATTCTCAGCGCGGCGGCCGATGCTGTGGGGCGTGCCGAACCCGGTGTGGAGATCACCACCAGCGCACCGGCCGACACCGCCGACGACGTGCTGGAAGCCCTGAGCGCCCAGGCGCGGCTGATCGTCCTGGGATCCCAGGACGTGTCGACGACCTCCGCGCTGCTGATCGGGTCGCTCACCCTCACGACCATCACCCGGTCCGCCTGCCCGGTCATCGCCTGGCGCGGCGGAAAGCTGTCGCCGACCACGCAACCGATCGTCGTCGGGGTGGACGGCCAGAACAGCGATGCGGCGCTGGAGCTGGCGTTCGAGCTCGCCGACGCCCTGCACGCTCCGCTGTGGGCGGTACGGTCCTCGTCGTCGCGTCGTGCTCCCGGGGACGTGACGATTCCGTTCCTGATCGACTGGGAGGCACTGGAAGCCATGGAGTGGAGTTCACTCACCGAGACCGTCGGCCCGTGGGCGCAACGCCGCCCGGAGGTCGATGTCACCTTCTTCGTCGAGCCTTCCAAACCCAGCCAGGCGCTGCTGGCGCACCTCGACGGTGCTCAGCTGGTCGTCGTCGGCTCCCGTGGACACGGCGCACTGGCCAGTGCGTTGATCGGGTCGACCAGCCTGAACCTCTTGCACCATTCCCCGGTGCCGGTCGCCGTCTGCCGCCCTGCCGCCGGCTGAGCGTGACCCGTTCGCGTCTAACCCTTTTCGACGTAGTCCTTGATCCGGTGCAGCGTGGTGGTCATATCCCGCACGTTGCGGCGCCGACGCAGGAAATAGAGCGGCTCGAGCGGCCGTAACAGCGCCGGGAACGGAAGCCAAAAGGACTCCGTCACCTTCGTCGAGTCACCGCTCGGATCGAACGCGTAATGCCAGTTGTTGACGGCGCGCTCACCGACGAGGACCTCGAAACCGAACTCTTCACCCGGGGTGCAGGCCGTCACCCGGCATGTCGTCCAGTAGATGGGTCCGATCTCGTTGCGTTTGACGTGTCCCCGGAACTTGGCGCCCAGCGCCGGGCCGGTTGCGCCGTCCAGCCATTCGGCTTCGAAGGTCTCCGGTGAGAACTTGCCGGTGTTCCGGATATCGGCCACCACGTTCCAGATGTCCAGTGCCGGTGCATCAATGACGACCGTGGCGGAATCACGCATGACGCCACGGTATCAGCCTACTTTCCGGTGAGGGCCTGGTAGCGGCGCAGGGCCTCGGTGCGTTCCTGGCCGTGGTCGACGATCGGCTCCGGGTAGCCCCGTGGTCGCTGCCCCTTCTTCAGGTGCGGATCATCGACGTCGACCAGCTCGGGCACCCACCGGCGGATGTAATCACCTGTCGGGTCGAACTTCTGGCCCTGCGTGGTGGGGTTGAACACCCGGAAATAGGGGGCGGCGTCGGTGCCGCTGCCGGCGCACCATTGCCACCCATGCTGGTTGCTGGCCATGTCGCCGTCGACCAACTGTTCCAGGAACCATCGGGCACCCCATTGCCAGGGCAGGTGCAGATCCTTCACCAGGAACGACGCGGTGATCATCCGGACCCGGTTATGCATGAACCCGGTCGCACGAAGCTGGCGCATACCGGCATCGACGATCGGGAAGCCGGTCTCGCCGGCCTTCCACGCCGCGAAATGCTGCTCGGCGTCGACGCCGCTGTCGGTCTCGATGGCGTCGAAATCGGCGTTCCAGTTCCACCACACGCTGCGCGGCCAATGATGGAGCACATCGGCATAGAAGTCGCGGAACGCCAACTCCCGCAGGTAGGCGGCGTCACCGTTGCGGCGGGTGCGCAGATCGGCGGCCAGGGTGCGCGGATGGATGGTGCCGAACTTCAGGGGACCCGACATGCGGCTGGTCCGGGCCAGATCGGGGCGGTCACGATCCTCGTCATAACCCTGCAGATCGTCGTCGATGAAGGCACGCCACTGCGCCAGTGCGGCCGCTTCACCGGCAACGACATCCATCTCGACTCCCGGATCCGGGATCGGCACGGGCTCCAGCGATGCGTGCGTGACCTCCGAGGGAGCCAGCCAGCGCGCCGAGGGCGCGCCGGACTTGGCAGGGTCGCGCCAGCCGTGCTCGCGCCACCGGCGGAAATAGGGCGTGAACACCTTGTACGGGGTGTCATCGTCTTTGCGGATACGCCCGGGTGACACCAGGTACGGGGAGCCGGTCGCCACCAGGGGCGTGTCACCGAGCGCCCGGCGGACCTGCTCGTCGCGGCGCCGGCCATACGGTGTGTAGTCCCCGGAGATGTGCACCGCGTCCGCACCGATGTCCTTGGCGATCAGCGGAATGCGCTTGTCCGCCGCGCCGCGGACCACCAGCAGCCGCCCGTCCAGCTCGTCCTGCAGATGGCGCAGGCTGTCACCCAGGAACTGCAGGCGCCGTGGACCGGATGAGGCCTCCAGTCGAGGGTCCAGGACGAAGCACGCCAGCACGTCACCGTCGCCATCGGCGGCCGCCAACAGCGACGGGAGATCGGTCAACCGGAGGTCGCGGCGGAACCACAGCACGGACGGCATCGCACCATTGTGCCCGCGCACCCGGGCGCTCAAACGTCGCAGGCATCCCGGTCGTCGACGCCGCGGTGCACCAGACCGCCTGAGGGTGGCTGACTTTCAGCCGGCCAAGGACCGCAGGATCTCCTCGGTCGGCGCATCGCGGACATGGCGGTACCCCGTGCCCGCCCACAGATGCACCAGGTCGGCTTCCCCGGCCGCCGCGGCGGCCTTGCGTAGCGGGCCGGTCAGGTGGTGGATGGCCGGATAGCCCAGGGGAGCGATCGCCTCGAAGCGGTCGATGAAGCCGTTGTGCAGGCCGCGCGCCGGGCGCCCGGTGAACGCACGGGTGAGGGTGGTCTCGGTGCGGGCGGGATCGACCAGAGCCGCCTTGTGGGTGGCCGAGGCGCCGCTTTCGTCGGCGCGCAGCAACACCGTGCCGACGGCGGCGGCGCTCGCGCCCGCAGTCAGCACACCGGTCACCGCGTCCGGCGTGGCCAGACCGCCCGCGGCAATCAGGGGCAGTGCCACGCCGGCGTTGATCTGACCGATGAGATCGCCGATCGGCACCGGTGCCGGCATTTTCTCCGGGCTGAACGTTCCGGAGTGGCCGCCCGCGACACTCGCCTGGACGGCGAGCATATCGACACCGGCTGCGGCCGCCAGTTCGGCTTCGGGCAGAGTGGTCACGGTTTGGACGACGACCGTGCCCGCCTTCTGCAGTGCCCTGATCACACCGTGGCCCGGCATTCCGAAGGTGAAGCTGACCACCGGGACGGGGTTCGCCAGGAGTACGTCGATTTTGGCGTCGAACGCGTCGTCGTCATCGACCGGATGTGCGGGCAGGGTCAGCCCGAATCGGTCGGCCTCCGCCTGCAGTGCACCCGCGTACCGGCGGTAGACGTCATCGGTGATGGGCACGGGGTTCGGAACGAAGACATTGACGCCGAACGGGATCGAGGCCTGCCGCACCGCCGTGATCTCTGTTTCCAGGGTGTGCGCGCTCTTGTAACCGGCGGCGAGGAAGCCCAGACCACCGGCGCGGGCCGCGGCGATGACCATGGCGGTTGTGGTGGCACCGCCGGCCATCGGGGCGGCGATGACCGGGATGGTCAGACCGAGCCCGGCCAGTGGGGAGGCCGTCGTGCTCGCCATGGTCACTCCTCGCGATCGGATTGCGTCGGCACTCGTTCCCACGATTCTGGCCGCCGGTCCCTGCATCGGGCTAGGAGACGTTGCCTCCTGCACCGAAGCCGCAGGCTCGCACCCGAGCGGGGTGTCACACCGGCGGCGGCGCCGGCGCGGCCAACCGGCTGACCGTGAACGTTGCCGCCTGGTCAGCCATCCCGTTGACGCCGTACTGCTGATGCGGCGCGCTCGTCCCGGACGGTGCCGCACCCGAGCACACCGTGTCACCGGGTGCGCAGAGCTCCAGCGCCTTGGCCGCATACGCAGTGCCGACGTCGATCGGCGCGGCGCCGTACTTCTCCGCTGACCACCCTGCCGGTGTCCCGAAGAGGACCACCGCGGCCACATTGTCGATGACATCGGCGGGTAGCGGCGGGGGAGCAGCCCCGGGTGCCAGAGCCGCGGGCACCACCCCGGAGGTGGCCAGCGCGGTGACCACGGCGCCCTGGGAATACCCGCCGAGCACCATCCGCGTGTTCGGGCAGACCGAGGTCACGCCCTGAATGTGGGCGGATTCGTCCCGCACACCTTCGACGACGTTCATCTGGAATGCCGGTCCGTCGGCGAAGTTGTTGCTCGCCGGATAATTGACGCCGTGTACACCTACGGTGCGTGGAAATGCCTGTGCGCGTAGCGCTTCGACGAAACGTTGCCCCACACTGCCGACGCCTGGTGGCTCGGAGGTGCCCCTGGCGAAGACCACCCCGATGTCCGGGCACGGTTGCGACACCGCCGTCGGCACCATGATCGGCAACGCGGCCGCCGCCAGGACGCTCGCCGCGGCCAAACGCCCGATGCGACGCATACCAGTGACCATTCCATCCTCCCCGCACAGCCTTGCGCCGACTGTGCCAGACCCCCTGGCCGGGCGGCGGTGTTTTGCGCGCCCGGTCTCCGACGTGTTCGTCGAGTGACACCACATCCCTGGAGTCATCGGGAGCAGCCGCGGGGGCGTTACGTCAGGGACCGATCAATCGGTGAGCGAAATCTCCGTCACCGCCACCAGTTCGCTGTCTTCCCGAGGCTGTTCGAAGATCACGCGTGCACCGCGCCCCGCAAGCTGCAGGGTAGCGATCGTGTTACCGAACAGCGGGCCGCTGAGGTTGCGCCATGACATCGGCAGAGCCGGTGCGCCATGGCGACGCGCCCACCGTCGGGCGACCCGGGCCGCCCGCGGTGACCAGCCCAGCTTGAACACCGGCTTGACGAAGAACGGGACATAGTTGTGGACGGGGGAGCAGACCAGTTGGTGCACCCGGGCCGCGGAACCGGCCGCAAAGTCGGCCCGCGCAACGTAGCTGTGGTGGACATCGCCGGAGAGCACGCTCACCGTCGCAGGACCGTGCTGGGAATTGCCCGCCACGTCGATGATGAGTTCACTCAGCCGCAGGAACGAGTTCAAGAAGGCCGGCCAGTGCTCGAAATCCACGGTCTGCCGGATCTTCTCGGCCACCGCGCCGCGAAGGCCTGATCGGTTGGCGGCGAACTCGTTGACGGTTTGCATATCACCGATCGCCGGCGGCAGCAGCCACGGCAGCGAGGATGCGAGGATCAGATGGTCGAGGTCCTCCAGACCCTCCTTGACGTGCTTCTCGACCCAGCTGAACTCACGGTCGCCCAACATTTTTCGGCTACCGCCTTCCAGAATCCGGGCATTCCGCGAGTCGATCATGATGAGCCTGCTGCGCCCGAGATCCCAGCGGAAGCTGAACCGCAGACCTTTCTCCCCGTCGACTTCGTGGTCTGCGCGATCGGCAAGGTCCACCAACAACGGCCAGCAGTCGCCGGCGGCGGCCAGCACATTCTGATAGTCCTCGTCCTGCTCCAGCTGCTGAGGGCTGAGATTGCCGATGTGCTGATACACCCAATACGACGACAAGCCGGAACGGATCCGGTCCCGCCACCACGGCTTCGCGTTGACCGATGCGCGCCACGCCGCCGACGTGTTCCAATCGTCGCGGATGTCGTGATCGTCGAAGATCATCGCGGTGGGCACGGTGGACATCACCCAGCGGATCTCGGGATCACCCCAGGTGTGCTGGTAGAGCCCGACGTACTCTCCGAAGCTGACCACCTCGTCCGGGGGACGCTTCTTCTTGTTCGTGCGTCGGCCGGTGAGCTGCCGCCGTGCCTCCGGCGTCAGCTCGTCGGCGTACACCTGATCGCCGAGCAGGATCAACACGTCCGGCCACTGCTCGTGCGGCAGCGAGGTCAGCCGTGCCGCGTAGCAATCCAGGGCATCCAGACCGAGTTTGTCGTCGATCTTCGCGACGCCGGTCTTCGGATATCGGCACGACCCAAAGATCACCCGCAGCTGATCCGACGCGGCGGGGCCCCGGGTGCGGATCACACTCGGGGGAAACGCGGAGTCGGGCTCCGGCCAGACCTGAACGCCGTTGAGGAGCACCTGATACTCGGTGACCGTGTCCGGGGTGAGTCCCTGCACCGGGACGAGTGCGTAATGGTGATCCTGCACCTGAAAGGTCCGCGCGGAGTGCCCGAGTACGTGCACCTGGGCGGGTTCGTCGGTTTGCACCCAGACCATCGCGGTGGTTTCGCCGACGTGGCGCAGCACAGGACCGAGCAGGAGTCTCACCCGAATCAGACTACGTGCGCTGCCCGCACAGTCTGGTCAATCGAGGAGCCCCAGCGCTGCTTCGAGTTCGGCCAGCGCCTGCTCGGTCAGCGGGACGAGGGTGTCGATATCGGGCAGGACAGTGCTGCCCGCGACATACCCGAAGCCGATCCGGTCGGCGTATGAGCACGTCGTGACATTGAGTGCCTGGCCGTCATAGACGGCTGACACCGGATAGATCTCCTGCACCGGCGCGCCGTTCCAGTACATCTGGCCCGACGGTCCCGGCACATGGGAGATCGGCAGGTTGTAGCCGGTGCGGATTCTCGGGAAGAACGGCAGCATCGGTTGCAGCACCGTCGGTCCGATCGCTGCGGCGAGCAGCACCAGCGATGCTGCCGAGCCGCGTTCGGCCACCCGGGCCTTGCCCACCGACATCGACCGGTGGATCAGGTCGAGCCGTTCGACCGGGTCGTCCAGGTTCGTTCCCAGCGGGCACAGCCAGGCGCCGAACATGTTGTTGTGCTGCTCCGTGGACGCGTGGCTACGGCTGCGCACGGTGATCGGGCAGATGGCGACCAACGACCGGTCGGGCAGTTCGCCGTGGTCGCGCATCCAGTGCCGCAGCACCGCCGCCACCACCGCGGTGACGACGTCGTTGCCGGTGACGCCGGCCTTGTCCTGCACCGCCCGGATGCGCGCCTTGGGCCAGCTGCCCGCGGCGACGCTGCGTTCGGGTCCCAGCCTGCCGTTGAACCGGGTCACCGGAGCAGCCCACGGCGCCACGGTGGTGTCGCCGGTCGTCATGGCCACCAGGTCGGAGATCTCGCCGACGGCGACCCGTTGGGCAAGCGCAAGGCTCGACGCGGCCGCGCCCGCCATCGACCGGACCGCGGCGAGGGGATTGGGCAGGCGAACAGTCGGGCGCGTTGTCCGGGCGCTCGGATCCGCGTGCTGCGCGGCGTAGAAATGGGGCATCGAACGGCGATCCGGATCGCTGCTGAGCGCGTCCGCGATCATCTGGAAGCCGGCCACACCATCGAAGATCGTGTGGTGGGCCTTGACGTAAAAGGCGAACCGGCCGTCGCCGAAACCGTCGATCAGGTAGGACATCCACATCGGACGGGACCTGTCGATCGGTTCGGCGTGCAGCCGGCCGATCAGCCGCCATAGGTCGCCGTCGCTGCTTCCCAGGGACAGGCGGATGCGCCGGCAGTGCCGGGCCAGCTCGATCGTGGCGGCCTCGCGCCACACCCAGGCGCCGCCGGTTTGCACACCGCGGTGCGGGTAGCGACGTAGCCGGGGCTGCACCGGGGTCTGCCCGGAGACGGCATCGCGATGAAGGTCATCGACATAGTCTTCGCCGGCGTCCGGCGGTGGTGTGAGGACCAGCATGGCCCCGATGTTCAGCGGGCCCGACAGCACCTCCGCGGCCATCATCGCGGTGTCCAGAGGATCCAGCCAGTCCATCCCGCGCACCCGCTGTCAGGCCGGTCGATCGGTCTCGAGCACGATCGCAGACCCGCCGATCAACCCCGACTGCGTCAACGCGTCGTCGATGAAATGCTGCACCGGGCGTGACTGGAAGAAGCCGGTGTGTCCACCTCGGTACCAGACGATTTCGGGTTTTCCCCAGTGCTCCCACAGCCGGATGACCTGCTCGCGCGGGTGCACCAGCCGGTCGGCGATGCCTGCGTAGATGAAGCGTCCGGACAACGGCACCCGAGGGGTCAGCGATAGGGGCGACACCATCTGCCCGATCAGTTCGGCGAGGGACACCGTGTGTCGGCGCGGATCGTCGGGGTCCAGGCCCGCATGCCGGCCGAGCAGCTCGATCAGATCGGCCACCGGAACGCCCAGGATGGCGCAGGTGAGGCCGTCCTCGAGGCTCGCGACCAGCGAGGCCACGTAGCCACCGAGCGAGATGCTGTTCAGCCCGATCGGCGCCCCGGGTTGCTGCGACCGTATCCAGGACAGCAGTCGCCGAATGTCCCACACCGCCTGGGCGGCGGCGTGCACGTTGTCCATCACGTCCTCGCCCGGAAAGACCCGCCCCTTGGGCAGTCCGCGTGCCCGCGGCCCGTGCATCGGCAGGACCGGCAACACCACATTCAGGCCCAGGTCCTTGTGCAGATGCCAGGCACGGAACAGCGTCATGTCAAGCCGAGCCCGGCCCATCTCGGCACCGTGAATGCATACCAGCCATGGTCGAGGTTCTTTGTGCCGCAGCATCAGTGCATACTCGCGCTGGTTGCCCTGGTAGCTGCGCCAGCGGTGCTCGCCGGGTTCACCCGCGCACGGCGCGTACCCGCTGTCGAAGACGATGCGCTCGTGGGCTCGGCCGGCGCTCGTGAAACGCCGGATCGTGACGTCGGTCAGTGGCGGGGGAGGCGTGAAGAACCCCTCCGGCTTGTCCAGCCACCCGCGTTGGCCGTAGAAGTCCAGCGCCGCGACCACCTCGTCGTTGATCCGCGCAAAGGCTCGTTCATCGCTGACGGGTCGGCGCATTCGCAACCCGAGAAGCACGATCTCGTCGCGAAAGGCATGCGCGGCAAGCGAAATCGTGGGTCGCGCAATCGGGAGTTCGCGTTCGTTCTTGCCGAGGTAGTCTCGCCACGACCGCGCGTAGTAGCCGCCGGTCTTCGTGACGGGCCCGACCAGCGCACCCAACACCTGCGCGCCCGGGGCTTGGCCGCGACGAGCACCGCTCGTCGGCGAATGGTCCGCGTCGTCGCGGTCGGATACCGCCATACTCGGTCACGCTACGTTCGTTGCCCGCGACCCGACAGGGGCTTCGATCACGGATTGGTGGGCCGTTCGGCCATCGGGCGCGGGACCAATGTCGTCACCGCGGCAAGAGTGGGACTTTGGACTCCAGTGATGGCCGCCGTCGTCTCGGTAGCGTCCGGTATGCCGGACCGACGATGCGGAGGATCTCATGAGTCGCAAAACTGATGCTGCGAGCCCCAGCGAACGCCGTCAGCTCGCCGGGCAGGCGCTGGACGAGCTCGGTAAGGGACGCGATGAGCACGCCGTGGTGCGAGTGCGGTGCGGGCGCAGTCATCATGTCGCCGCCGTCTTCGATACGGTCGACGGGCTGGTGTTCGAGGCGCTCGTCGGACCGCATGCACACGGAGATCGCGACTTCATCGATACCGCTCATCACGGGACCGCACACGGCACCCGGTTTGTCGACTTCCTCGACGCCGACGCCTTCGCCGACGATCTGCTGCCGGCGCGCTGTGAGTGCGGCACCCACGAGCTGTCCCGTGCCGAGTTGCAGCGCGCGGTCCAGGCGCACCAGCGCACCATCTTCCTGAGCTGAACGCCGCCTCATCGTCCGGCGACGGACCGCTCTAGTGGAAGAAGTGCGTCGCCGGTGGCGCATTGTGAATGTGGAGATAGACCGTCAGCGCCACCAGCACGGCGTACACCCCAAGTGAACTCAAGCCGACCCTACGGTCGAGGGTGGCTGTCACGGCAGTCGGCTTCTCGTGGTGGCCCCTTCGGCTGGCCAATACCGAATAGCCGGTCGCTGCGACGATGTAGATCATCGACAGGATGTAGATCACGTCCAGCATCGTCAGGTACTCGACGGAGGGTAGGTCGCCTTCGGTACTCCACTGCAGGGCGATGATGGTCAGGAGGGCCGTGATTCCGATCCCGGCGCGAGCCTCCTCCAGGCGAGCCGGCAGCACAAAGATCAGCGCGGTGATCAGAATGACAATGAAGATGGGTATGAAGAGCTTCACTATGTGGGGCAGCACATTTCGCTTCACAGGCAGGTCGATCGCGATGCAGGAGAAGGGCACGCCGTCGGGCGGGACTCTGATGTCGCCGAAGTTGGTCTCGTACTGATGATCGATGATGCTCAACGTCGGAGTGCCCAGCGAGTACCCGGGGATGGTGTTCAACAGTGATCTGTTGATCGAGATCGGTTCCGTGTCGGGCACGAAGTTGAGCGTGCGGGTGTCGGCCCGTTCGTCTTTGAACACCACTCGCAGCATCTGGGTGTCAAACGGATAGTCCCGCAACATGAGCTTCCTGCTGAAGACCCCTTGATACCGCATGAGCATGTACTTGGATCCGTCGGGAAGGTCTACCGGCGCGTCGTAGAGCATCTTGGGTGTGACACCACCGGTAGCCGACGTGGTGGAGTTCTCAAAGCCGCTTGAGTTCATCGCTTCCAGGGTGGCCGACGGGTTGATGTTCGGGTTCTTCCAGCGCAACCACAGGTAGATATCGACGGTGAAACTCTCCGTCGCGACATCGATCTCCTGCACATCCTTGACATAGGCGCCGACGAACACCTGATCGGCGCCAGGGTCTGCGCCTGCCGGCGCCGGTAGTGTCATAAGGGCCGCCAACCCGGATGCCAACGCCACCAGAACGCTCAACAGCGCCGCGACTGCGCGATACTTGTGGCTCATCCGCATGACCGCCTCTGCCGCCTGCCTGTCAGGCGCCTGCCGTGCGGATTGTCCCATGGCGGAACTGGTTGGCCATCGATGTCACGGCACGTGTCACGAAATCACCGATCCCAGATCGAATTCAGGTCGATCGGGGTTCAGAACGCCCGCAGGTTGTCCCGCAGCAGGGCATGTGAGTAGCTCGTCCGGGTCAGACCCCTGGCCTGCAGCGCCGGCGCCAGCCCGTCGCAGATCTCGATGATCCTGTGACGCGTCAGCGAGCCACCATCTCCGGGGATCAGGAAGCCGTCCCCGCCAACTTCTTCCATCGCCGCCGCCATGATGTCGGCGACCTGGTCCGGCGTACCGACGGCCTCGAAGGAGGACGCGCCGCCGGCCGATCGGGCCTGCATGCACTGGCGCAGCGTTTTGCCGGTTCCCCACTGGGCGAACCCCGCCAGTGATCCCTGTTCGCCGCGCGTGACGAAGTAGGGGACCGGCTGGTCAAGATCCATTTTGGTGAAGTCCGCGTAGAAGTTCGAGCTCAACGCCTTGAGCCGGGCCGGGATCTCATCCTCGCTCATCGGCTTGACCTTGGCTCGTGCCTCCGCCTCGGTCTCGCCGAGGATCGGGGAGAACAGGAACATCACCTTTACGTCATCCGGATCGCGCCCGGCGGCGGCGGCTTGCGTGCGGATGTCCGCACGGTACTCCTTCATCCCCTCGATCCCCGTCGCCCAGGCGATGATGGCATCGGCGTGCTTGGCGGCGAAGGCTCGCCCCGCCGGCGACCCCCCGGCCTGCAGGTAGACGGGACGGCCCTGCGGTGAGCGGACGCAGGTCAGGGGACCCCTGGACTTGAAGTGCTTGCCGACGAAGTCGACGTCGTGGACCTTCGTGGGATCGATATAGATCCCCTTCTCGCGATCACGGACGATCGCCCCCGGTTCCCAGCTGTCACACAGGGCGTTCACGAGCTCCACAAACTCGTCGGCGATCTCATATCGCAGATCGTGCTCCGGCATCTCATCGAGGCCGTAGTTCTGGGCCGCTTCGTCCTTGGCGCTGGTGACCACGTTCCAGCCGAAGCGCCCACTGGTGAGCGAGTCCATCGTGGACGCCAGGCGCGCCAACGAATACGGGTGGTAGAACGTCGTGGACATCGTCGCGACGATGCCCAGTTGCCGGGTCAGCGCGCCGACCTTCGCGGCCAGCGGCACCGGGTCCTGCTTCGGACAGGAGTCTCCGTTTTCCAGGGCGCGGGCGGTGGTCCCTTCCAGACCGCGCGGGATTCCGACGGTGTCTTCCAGCATCAGGAAGTCGAAGCAGGCCCGCTCGAGCGCCTGGGCGAGCTCGACGTAGAAGTCGCCGGTGAACGGAACGCCCTCCGACAGCGTGTACGGAGTCTTCCACTCGTTGGCCTGGAACGTCTGAAACCACCCGAGGTGGAACGGTTTTGCTGGCATGTGACCTCATTAGCGCCCGATTGAACTGTCAGCGAAATCCAATCGCGGCATCGTATCCACCGCGTTTCTCGCGTGTCTCGCTCGAATTAGGCCGGATGGGTCGCGGGACTCACCACACGGCCGAGCCACGTCGCACTGTGCGGCTCGTGGGCGAAAATCGCTGGGAGGGAACGCGCTACGGACCGCGCGATCGCCGGACCAGGTTCGACCGGCGCTGCGGTGGGGGGCACGCTGTGCGCCTACGGACGGGTGGCAAATGGGACCCGCCGCACGCCATAATTACGTCACAGTGACGAATTGATCGAACACCGCGTTGCTCAGGAGGGGTGGCCGTCCGTCGGCCCCGGAGAGGTCAGGACCGCCGACGTCCCGGTCCGACGCTCTCGACAGTTACCGATTCAGGGTGACGGGGATCCGCCGGCTGAATCCACGACGGCCGTATCGGCGGTAGATCTGGGCGGGGCGTCAGATGACGCTGCGGTGTGTGGGTGAGTAGTCGGTTTTCCCGGATCGTTCTCACGAGTTGCGGACAGGACAAGGACGGCAAGGCCGCTGTCCGATCCGGAACTTTCTGAGAGTGCGGGGGAGTGCTGACCGGCGCACTCTCAACTGGTTGTGGACGGCATCAGGCCAAGAAATCCACGACAACGTGAGAGTGCCGGATGAAATCCAGAAAGACCTGAGAGCGTCAGAGTGGCTCATCCGGTCGATCCAGCGGCGTCACGGGCACCGGATCGCGCCGTGCGATTTCCATACGCGCGTCGCGCCGCGCAGCGGCGGATGTGCGAGCGGGCTGCGAGGGCGTAGCGCTACTGACCTACCATCAAATCGCTCGCAGGCACCCCGAGCGCGTCGGCGATACGAAAAAATCGCTCGTACGGCAATCCGCGCTGGCCGCTTTCGACTCCGCTGAGCACGGAACGGTCCACACCGGAGGGGCGCCGTTAGTGGTCACGACCCCCTACAACATCTACAGCAGCTCCTGGATCGACGAGTCCGTGGTCGTCACCCGCACATAGACGCCCTCGGCTCTGCGCTGGCCGCAGTTCTTGGCGACACCGCGGCCAGAAAGTCGTCTGCGATCTTCGACCCCGCCGCGGTGAGGTCGACGGTGGCGAACCGGATGCGCCGTCCCTGGATGACGACCTCCTCATCGAAGCGGCCGTCGACCACGGGGTGCAACATCAGCCCCTCTGAAGGGTTCTCGCCCTCCGTCGCCGCCTGGGACATCAGGTAGGCGTAGATCTGGTAGACGTAGTCGCTTTTCAGCGTCGTTGCGCGGTAATAACCGGCCTCCGTGACGGAGGCGAACTTGGTGTCGATGACGATCCGGCGCGATCCTTGGCCGTCAGGGTTCGGATGTTCGAGGACGATGTCGAGCTTCATCTGCGGGAGCACAGCGTCCATCCCGGCTGACGCGTCGGAGATGTCCCACTGCTGAGTGGGGCCGTGTTTCACCTTCCATCCCTTGCGTGTCAGGTGGTGCCGGTAGATCCCGTGGGAGGCATGCTCGAACAGCGTGCGCAGGTAGTGGACGTCGTCCGCCGGCAGCGGCAGGCGACGATCGCCCTCGTCCGTGGTCGGGATGGCGAAAGTAAGCATCAGCTCAGCGGTGGCCAGCATTGTCCGGTCGCGTTGGAGCAGGCGCTGCTGTCGCAGGTGGGGCACCTCCGCCAGGCGGGGACACGGACCCCGCACACCAGCGGTCTCCATCTGGCGGGCGAGAGAGCGGTACCGCGGCTCCCGGGGTAGGAGGACGGCGGCTCGTTCGAGCGCCGCTCGGACGAGCCGGTTGGAGGGGATGTCGGTGACGATCTCGTCGAAAGTGCAGTTGACCTGGCCGCGGCTGAGCAGCTGGTGACGTTCGGTCGCGAGCTGGTTGATCCGCCCACGCACCCGCCGCTCGTTACGGGCCACGGAGCGGAACCCGACGGACAGACCACGATGGAGCCGTTGTGCGACCTCGTCGGCCAGCATCCGCGCCATCAGGTTCGGCAGCTCTTCGGGTGCGTCCTCAGCGGTGACCGGTCCGTAGCCCTCGGTCCGGAAAAAGTCGGAGGCGAAGAACTGCAGAAGCCACAGGTTGCGGACCGGGATCTGCATATTCAGGCGCCGAGGAGCTTTTTGCAGGCCTCGTCGGCGAGGTCGGGACGGTCGAACCAATATTCCTCGAGCAAGGGTCGGACGTCGGTGTCGACGACGCGTTCCCACCACTGCTTGGTGTCCAGGCCGGTGGTGTCGAGCTCGACAGTAGGTGTGAAGTAAGAGTGGCCGACGCAGTACTGGCGCCCCAGCGCGCTGTCGTTGCTGATCTGCTCGTTGAGGGCATGGACGCGCTGGCCGTAGATCTCCAACAGCTTGGGGTCGTAGCCGAGTTGGCCGACGTACTCGACCCAATCCTCGCCTAGCCGAGGCCGGAGCTCGATGAACGCGAACCGGCGGCGCAGCGCCATATCGACGATCGCCAGGGAGCGGTCGGCGACATTCATGGTTCCGATGAGGTGCAGGTTGGATGGCACGTGGAACCGCTCATCGGGTGAGCGCGGGTACGCAAGCCGCATGGCCGAGCTCGGGTTCCGCTTGTCGGCCTCGATGAGGGTTAAGAGCTCGCCGAGGACTTGGGCGGGGTTGCCGCGGTTGATCTCCTCGATGACCAGCACGTAGTCACGGGCGGGGTCGTCGGTTGCCTGCTGGCACGCTTGGAGGAAGGGCCCGTCCTCGAGGGTCAGCGCGCCACCGGTGCTACTGGTCGAAGGGCGCCATCCGCGAACGAAGTCCTCGTAGGCGAGTGAGGGATGGAACTGGAGGATCTGGACGCGACTGGTGTCACGTTCGTTGCACAGCGCCCAGCCGAGTCGGCGGGCGAGCCAGGTCTTGCCGGTACCGGGAGGGCCCTGGAGGACCAGGTTCTTTTTCGATCGGAGTCGTTCGAGCATCGGCTGCAGCTCGTCCTCGGCGAGGAAGCAGCCGTCCTCGCGGATCGAGGTGACGTCGTACGGATCGTCCGGCTCCTCGGCGATCTCGGCAACCTCAGCAAGGGGCGCATCGGTGAGCGGTTGCCCCGCAGTGTGATCGTGCGCGTCCTGAGTGCCCAAGGCGTCGACCCACGCGGCGTAGGAGAGTTCGCAGATCTTGTTATACGGCGTGGAGGATGAGGCCAGCCAGCTTTGGAGTGTTTCGGTGTTGGCGAGGAACTGCTCGCCGGTGATCTTCGCGCCGAGTGCAAGCTTGGTGACTACGTCAGGCAGGTCCTTCTTGATAAAGGCGACGTTGACGTTGTCGTAGGCGGCGAAAGTGGCGGGCCGGATCCAGTACAGGCCCATCGTCAGCAGCCGGGTGTGGCTCATCGGACATTCGTCGAAGGCGCTGACCAGATCTTCTCGGGTGTTCTCGTCGGCGTTCCTCGCATAAGCGACCGCGGCGGCAGCGAGCCGCCACAGCGTGTCGATGTCGTGTGGTCCGCGGTCGACCTCCCAGCGGATGAACCACGACTTAAGGTTGTTCGCGACCGGGACGCCCGAGAACTGGGTCGGCACCGGCGCGGTGACTCCGAACTCGCCGGCGAACGCTTCGGCGATCGCGGCGCGGGCGTCTTGCTTGATGCCTCGGTTGAAGCTGCCGAGCACGGTGAAGGGGTCGACGTCACGCAGTGGGCCATAGCTGCCGTCGAGGCGGTGGTCGCCCTTGAGGTACTTGAACAGGTGCGGGAAGCCCGAGGCCTCGGCGACTGACCAGACCTTCTGGAGCAGGGCTTCGCGATCGTTGGCGTAGCCAAGGATCCGGTCGGCCAGTTCAGGATAGAAGGTCGTCCAGGTGAAGTCGGCTGTCATCGATGTCGGCTTGGCGATGATCTGCTCGACCTCTTCGCGGCCGGTGTTGATCTTGAACAGGGTGATCAGAGAGCTGATCTCGTTCTGTGCCGCCTCGGACAGTTCGTCACGAGGCACGTCGACGGCCAGCCACTCGACCGGTCTCCAATGTCGGTGGATGTCAGCTTCCGGCTGGAACTGGTAGGCGCCGTTGACCCTGCCGATGTTGAGCGTTCGCTTGTTGCGGTTCGGGGAGACGATGACGTCGCCGACCTTGATCTCGTGGACGAAGCGGTACAGCGTGCCGGCCGAGCCGGGGATCGACTTCTGTTCGACCGCAGGCATGGTCTCGGCGAGGCGCTGCTTGAACGCGTCCCGCGAAGCTGACAGCTGCGAGAGATCGCCAGTGTCGTCCCAGCCAATGCGGACGGCCCCGTCAGCGACGGGATCGATGTCGGCCTGGTCGTTGTGAATGCCCCACATCGTGTGGTCGGTCGGGCCGGTGCTCATCGGTCGCATCCTCCGGGTTCAGACATCGTCCCCATGCTCTCAGCAAAGGGCGACAAGGTCGCCTCAAATCCGATCGTCCCAACCTGACCAGCACGCCGGGTGTGCGGCATGGTCAAGAGCCGTCCCGTAAGCCGGAAAGCAATGCCTCACCTGAGGTGATGTGGTTGCGTAGCTCGTCGACCAGGTGTCGCAGGCCGTCGCGGAGCTCAACTTGGTCGGCGGTGGCGTCGCTGATCCGTTGGTGGGCGTCGTCAGCGAGATCGTTGAGCGTTTTTTGTGCCAGCGCTGTCGCTTCTTCGCCGACGCTGACAAGTTCGGACTGGAGTTGTGCACGCTGCTGCACCGCCGCGTTCGCCGCGCGTTGTCGGTTGGCGAACTGTTCTGCGATGACGGCCAACTCTGCGATGACGGACACGCCAGCGGCGGCAGCCGCCATCCGGTCAACACCGGACGATGCTCCCAATGCGTCGGATGCGGGCGAAGTCAGCTTCAGGCCGCGACTCTGCTCGTAGTGCCGCAACGCGTTCAGGACCGCATTGCCAACCTGTCGCACCACCGGGGCGTAGATCAGCTCATCGTCGGGTGCAGGCTCAGGTCCTGATGGCTCATGTCGCAATGTTGCGGCCATTTCCTCGAACCGCTGCCAGTCCGGCCGCATGCGTTCAGTCGCGACCGTATCTCCGACGCTGCGTAACAGCTTGTCGATGTCGCGTTTGAGGGCGGCGTACCAGGCGCCGAGAGACGTCTTCAACGCCTGCGCGAAACTCTGAGCCGGATCGGGACTGTCCACGGCATCGCCAACGGCCGCCGACACCCTTCCACGCAAATCAGCCTCAGCGGCGCGAGTCAACGTGTCCAATTGCGCCAGCCACGACGCGCGCCGTTGCTCACCTTCGTCACTAACGGCCGCGTTCTCCAGGCGCGTTGCGAACTCCTCGCGCAACTGATGAAGCACTTGCTGAACCGAGCTACCCCAAAACCTCTGTGCGGCAGCTTGTCTGATATCAGCTAGAGGCGAACTACCTAAAGCAGTGATCGCAGCGATCAGTTCCGAGATTCCGTCCCAGCTGCGTGATTCGTCCCAAACAGCTGAATCGGGATTACGTTCCGTACCTGCCATCTGAGCAAAATCCTGGCAGACCACGTAAACCGGAACCCGCTCATCAAGACTCAGGGCAGCCCTGAGTTCACCCACTTTGTGCTCGCCGAGTGCACGGTAACCGTCCGGGTCATCGTCGGGATCTATCCCTGCTTCGTCGAATCGCGAAATCACAAACCACAATGATCCCGGCGCCCACTCTTGCTGCACCAAGTCGCGAAGCACAGGATATTCAGCAGTGGCCAGTTGCGGCGGCACCACGACAATACCGATGTCGGTCCGTGCGATAGCGTCCGATGCAAGTCCGGTATTCATCTCTGCGCGAGCATCGGTGCCACCCGAGACGAACCCGGGTGTGTCCCGCAACAGACACCCGGCGGCGCGAATCTCGTTGACCTCAAAGGTCTCATGTCGCGCACTAATCGTGAGCCAAGCTGGAACCTCCTGCCCGAGCTCGATAAGTAACCGGCGCAGGAGCGAACTCTTTCCGGTGTCGTACGAACCGTAGATTGTCACCACCGTCTCGGTAACGGCTGCGAAATCCTGCCAGCTTTGTTCCAGGCGTTGGCCGATCTCGCCACCGGGAACTGCATTCAGCCAATTCTTGGCGGCGTCGACATCGATGGGATCACTCATTTCCCGCTACCTCCCCGTAGCTCTTGTGCTGCAGTAATAAGTTCATCGGCCACCTCCAGTCGCCGTTCCAGCCGCTCGGCCTCCTGCTGCGCAGCACGCTGACGTCCTTCGTACTGACCCCGAAGAAGTCGGACCTGTTCGGTGCGTTCGTTCAGGTACGCCCAGGGGCCATCAGGTTCAGCAAGCAACAGTTGTATTGCGTCGTGCTTATCCGACTCCACCTGTTCCACAGCAGCATCGCGTTTGGAGTCCCAGTTCCGCGCCTTACTCGCTTGAAAGGCCCAGTCAGCTCCATCAGCGGCGACTGCGACAACACCGAACACCACCCCGACTCGCCCGACGGCTTTGCCGGCTTTGATCGCACCCCACGGTTTGAACTTGTGACCGAAGAAATGGCCAATTTGCAAGGCTGCCTCGCGGTTACCAAGCACCTTGCCCAATTGGGCTCCGAACTTCGCCACAGAGCCAGCTACCCCGGCTGCCTGCCCGACGGCATCACCGACACCACCTACCGATGCCGCGCCCGGTAGATTGAGGTTAACGTCGAATGCAGCCGCTGCCTCTTCACGGCTGATCGTAGAAGCGTGCGTCGTCGACCAGTCGTTGACCTTTGCGGTTGCTCTTTCCATGAATCTCTTCACTTCGTCCTCGGTTTCGGCACTACGCCAAGAACTGATCGCTTCGGCAAGGTCCTTCTCTTCACCGACAGTGACTGCTCGGATACGGGCGACAGCCTGGGTGACAAAGGCTGCGAGCACATCGTCGAGTTCGTGTTCTAGTGACCGCTGCAGGTAATCCGCGTCTTCGAGGCCAATATCCATTGCTGCGATTAAGGAATCATGCTTGCCTGTCTCGTTGCGGTAGGCCGCGATGTCCGCGCGAGTGTCCTCCCGCAGTACGAGGAGTGCTGAGCAGGCTTTGTCGAATCCGGCAAGCGCAGTAGCGCGCGTCAGATCGTCATCGACCCACTCCCGTAGCGCGGCAACCAGTGCGCCTATCCCATCCCAGGCCCTGTTGGCGTCGTAATCAGCTGCGGTGACCGGGTACTGCATACCTACGCTGCCGTATGGGTCGGCTGCGACACCGTGGATATGCGTAGCGTCAACCTCAATCCCGCGGGAGCGCAGTGCCGCTCCGAGTTCGGTCAGTTTGCGGTCACGGCGATTGAAGTACTCAGCGGTGGAGTCCAGCGGGTCGACGCCTAACTCGTCGCAGCGGTTCACGATGAACAGCATGCGTGGCCATTTTCCGACACCGGTCGGCATCCCATTCGCGATCGTCTGCAGCGCTGCGGTGTCGCCGATGAGTAGATTTATATGCAGCACGACGACCACCAGCGCGGCATCACGGACCCCGGCCAGGGTCAAATCATCATGGTCGGCACTTCGACTCTGAAATCCCGGCGTATCAACGATATCGATACGGCCCATCTCATAGCGGTGCACATCGTCTGTGGTCGCATCTGCGCGAATGTGCAGAGAAGCGGGCACTTCGATGCCGAACTCTGTGAACATCCGCTTGATGAAGGAGGACTTCCCAGCGCTATAGTCGCCGGCAACGACGACCGCTGGACGCGCTAGTGGGGCGGCGAGATTCGTCACCCCGACGAAGGCCTCGTCGGCTACAGCTGCCTCCGCCGCCTGCCGCAGCCACCCGCGAATGGAGGACGGTTCGGGGTGGGCGAATGCCTCCCCGATTGCATGACGCAGTGCATCGGTGTCCTCGCCGTTGCGTTCCCGACAGAAATCCGCTGAATCTGTGGTGTCGTAGCTGAGTTCAATGGACTCGTCTTGATCGAACCAATCTTCACCGAGCAGGAAACCCTTGTATCCGCCCGAGTCTTCGCCGTCTAGCAAGCGGAAGGTCGTATCAAGGAAGTGAAGGGGCGGGGTCTGCGCGATCGATGTTGCTTGCCCGCGGAGATGGGTGGTGAGAGCTCCGATGTCGGTGCTCAAGTTGGTGAGGACGATGAGCTCGATTAGGGCGGGACGCAACAGCGGTGCAGCGGCTGCCCAAGCAGATGTTGATACGCCCGAAGCGAATTGGCGCTCAATAACGTCGAAAGTGTTGTGGATGGCTCTGCGTCCTTGGCGGGCTGCTTTCGCACGAGCTTCGGCCTTCTCACGAACTGCGTCACGGCTCTTGTTGCTCCCAAACCAGTTAGAAACTGCTGCCGCCGCCCCGACCCCGACCCCCGCCGCGATACCAAGGGGCCCTCCAAGCAGAAAGGGAACGGCAACCGCCGCCACTCCTCCGGCCATACCTCCACCGCGAAGCAAGTTTGCGAACAGATCGGCCGTCTCGCCCGCGTCACCATTCAAATCGGCCTTCTCGTAGGCCGCGGCATCGTTCATTCGTAGTTCCACACCTGCCAAGGAGAGTTCCCTTGCCAGAAACGCGGCCGCTTCGGTGCTCACTCGATCGAGGGCGCCGATGAGCTCCCCGCCATCAAACACCCGCTCGGCAAAGGTCTCGGCATCAATCGTTTTGCCTTCGTGGAACGCCTGATGCTCCAAGTCTTTGTAGCGGCGCAGCGCGTTGTTGCGGGCTTCGGCAAGGTGTGGTTTGAGAAGGTTGCGAACCTGTCGAAGCAAGGAACCGTCAGATGGCGCCTTGTAGCGTTTGCGCCGTGCGCTCTCCGCGAGGGTCAGCAGATCGGAGTGCCAAACGTCATCATGCAGATCCCTTGAGCGCTCCTCGGTTTCGAGGTAACCCAGCACTTCCAGGTATTTCTGCGTGATTCGGTCAACTTCGTTCATTCGTTCGGTGAGGCGTATCCGCAGTTCTTCGAGTGACGTGGCTTCATCGATCAGTCGGGCACGGACCCCTTCCCGAAGCGACTTGAGGCGCAGCTGCGATCCACCCGCGGTAATGCCGGCAGTTAGGACACTCTCCAACGCCGCGAAGTTCGACCAGCGAGACAAGTAGTCGATTCCGTACCTATCACGATCATCGTCGAAGTTCTGCTTGGCAGGACCTTGGTATGGAGTGGCAGCCCTGGCGAACAGGGCTCGTCTGCTGGAGATGGCCACGACGGGAACATCGTCGAGGCCGATGTTGGCCAACTCCACGCGAATATTTTCGGCGTGCTGGGCGACAGGTTCAGACATATTGCGTCGGGCTGCCTGAGTGGGCACCCGCGCGGGGTGGCGCCAACGCGGGTTCCGCACATTGAGAACGGCCACGACCGGCTTGCCGTAATGGGTCACCCACGCAGCGACTTTCGCGAACTCGCTCGCCTGCTGACTCTGAGTGTCGAAGCACAGCAACACAACATCGGCGGTCTCGACCGCTTTGCGCGCAGTTGCCTCCAGCTCCTCGCGACTCTTGCGGCGGCCCCATCCGTTAATTCCCGGGGTGTCGTAAAGCTGGCAGCCGCGCCACCGGATGGGCTTTACCGTCTCCGTCCAGTCGGACGCACCGAAGGGGGAGACAGCCTCGCCGTTCAGTTCACCGAACGCGGACAACAGCGTGCTCTTGCCGGCTCCCGTCCGGCCAAAGAACGCGACGTTGAAGGTCGATAGCACTTTGGACTGTTCAGCGAGATGGGTGGATAGCTCGTCGGCAAAGCGCAGCCGCATTTGGGCGAACTCGCCCATTACGGCATCCAAATCACCGTCTCTGACGAGCTTCGCGCCAGCATCGTCGTAGACCGCTGCCGCAACATCGATAACTGACGCCAGCTCCGCTATCTCCCGCTGACCGAACTCCAAGGCGTCAGCCAACGCCTCCTTGAAGGAGCTGTCAGAACTGGATTCATACATGACGGGATTCCCCTTGCCGCAACTGCGTTGCAAATCTTGACGGTGACGTGCATCCCGAGCTCGGTGATTTCGCAGTCGAACGGCCTACGCTCGTCACAGGGTTCGCTTCAACGAGTCGGACGCTCTTCCTGCCAGTTGGCATCGTTAGCGCCGGTGTCGGACCGAAGCCGGTCAGCGATGAGTGGTGGTAGGTCGGCGATGTCGATCCCGCCAGCCGCGTGCGCATTCTTCCAGCGATGATCGAGTTCGCGCTTGCCGAGTGACCCGTCTTGCAGCACTCGTGGTCCCCAAATTCTGACCTCGACGAGCACCCCGCGGGTCCACTCGGCGGTGAACGAGGTCGGGCGAAACGGCTGGACGAACCCTTCGCCGTTCACGCCGCACAGCATGTCGGGCAGGCTGTCTGGTTCGAGCTGAAAGCGCGTCAGTTTGTTGTCTGGAGTCGCGCAGGTAGGACCGGGATGGCGGACAAGATGCGACTCCGTGGACGGGTCCACCGCTCTTAAATCTCGAGAATCATCGCCTGCTGTGTCGGCGACTTGATTGGACGGCGGACCAGCGACGAGGTCGGCGCGTGGGCTCACCCTTAAGTCGACAGTCACTGGGCTGTGATCGCTGTACGAGAGCCAATCGGAGTGAACGCCGACTGTGACGGTCTGGACGGCTTCTGGCCGGGACACGAATGTGTAGTCGATGTGGTAGGGCTTGTCGGCGTTTCTGGTCCACCACAGTGTCGGGTCTGGCTCTGCCCCACGTTCGCAGCCGCGGGTGTGGTGGTAGGAACTGACAAACCCGCGTGCTTCCAACTGGTCCATGAAGTCGCCGAACTTGGCCCGCTTGGTGGGCTTGTCCCATCGAACCGAGTTGTTGAAGTCGCCGCTGATGATCACCAGATCGGCCGGGCCAGAGAGGAACTGCTCGTAGTGGTCGATGGAGGCGCGGCAAGCCCCGAGCTGCCGAGCCAATAGGTGCCCAGTCCCTCGGTGATTCATGTCCCATACCGCCAGCAGCCGGATATGCCCTGGGCCGGTGACATGCACGGGCATCACCCACTGGAACCCGTGGTCGTAGTCGTCATCGATGGCTAGTTGCCATCCGTTGAACGCGGCGACTGAGAGGCCCTTGTTTTGATTGCCGCCGATCCATTCCACGGATGTCGCTCCGACCGCCTGCAGTGCGTCTCTCGCTGAGGCGGTGCCGGCAGATTCGGGCAGGACCGCGACGGTGGGGTTCAGCGCCGCCAGTAGGTGCGCTTTGGTGTGGAGGGACATCGCGACGTTCCACTCGACGAGGCGCACTGAGATTGCGTTACTGGCCATGCGGTCGAGGATGCCATCGACTCATACCGCTGGCTGTAGGTTCTGGCTGTGCGGATATCCAGAATCAGTTTGGGTGGCTATCGGGCGGTCCCCGTCGAGGAGTTCGATGTCGGACCATTCACCGTGTTGTTCGGGAAGAACAACGTCGGCAAGACCTACGTGCTCGAAGCGATTTTCAGCGTGCTTGCTCCACACGTCTTCGCCGACGGAAAACAACGCATCCGTGACCTGCGTGCAGACACTGGTAGCTACGGAGCCGTGTACGTCGATCTGGACCGGGGGCTGGAGTTCGATGATGCTGTCCTGGCTTTGATCCCTGACAACGTGGATGGCGGCTACCTCCGGCTTCCAAGACTGCCGCAAGACCAGGTTTGCTATGTCAGCACTCCGGATAATGAGAGCCTGCCCAACCCCGACAGCCAGCAGGAACTTTGGTTCGTGGACCTGCGCGACTACTGGACAAAGACTGACTTGGATGGGGAGATCCGCGACGAAATTTCCGGCGAAGTTCACACGGTTGACCATCGAACCCGACTGGTCGGCGCCGAGCCGCATGTGCGGCCCGTGTTCCTAGGCTGGGAGTTCTCCGACGTTGACCGATGGGTGACTTCCGCAATCGCCGATCTGAGCGTCGTATCAGGTGGCATGCAGGAAACAGATGACGGGTCCAACACATATATCCCCGGCTCCCGTGGAGTTCTGATGAGGATTCAAGGGGCAGCCGAGGATGATCGTTATAAGGAGCTGGAAGGCGTCCTCGGCGTGCTGGGTCTCGAGCACACCCGGCCGGTGATAAACCCCAGTACCGACACCTGGCGAGTTCGGCCAGAGGTAGCCGCACGACTGGATCAGCTGGCCGCGTTGGCTACCGATCTTCTGCCCGACTTCCTCGATGGCCTGATCCGCACGGAACTTGAAGTTCCGACTGAATGGGCCGGTTCACCCTATGTCCGTGTGCAGTACGTGGAACGGGGAAGCGACCGCGGGCACCCCATCAACGACTTCGGCCGGGGCGCCTCCCGGTGGCTGTCCATCGCGCTCCAGGTGGCAATCCACATCATGGAGAAAGACTGGCTGACATCAGCCGTACTCGATGACGCGGCGAGGAAGTTTTCGGGTTCAGTTCTCCTGGTCGACGAACCCGAAGCACACCTTCACCCATCCGCGGTCGCGAGTGTGGTTCGGTGGTGTCGCCGCGTGGTGAGTGCCGGTTTCCAGGTTGTGGCCGCATCGCACCACGAAGAGTTTCTGCGAACGACCGGCAGCGATGTGAGGTTCGTCAAGATGACCCGTGGCGCCGGAACCTGGACCGACGTGATGGGCGAGGTCCACGATGCTGTCCTCACCCGCGCCCGCACGTTGTCAACTGAAGCGACCCCCGTGTTGCAGGAACTAGCCGCCGAGGTCGGCATGCACCCTGCTGTGGCGCTGTCTCTCCGTCGGGCCGTCTTGTTCGTCGAGGGCACCCTCGATGAAGCGGTGCTAGACGAGTACGCCGGACAATCGCTCGACGCCGCCGGGGTGCTGATCGTCCCCATTCACGGCACGAAGAACCTCGAAGGGTTGATCGACTCCGAACTCACCGTCCGCCTGGGCATCAAGATGGGCATCCTCACCGACAACACCGTCACCGCCACGATGCGTGAGCGCCCCAAGAAGAAGCGGTCAGGGGAAGAACGCAAAGTCATCAAGTTGGTCGAGACATTCGAGTCCAGGGGTTTGCCTGAGCTGACCGTCTTCGGGGTGCCTGAAGACGACTTGCTATTCGCGTTGCCGGCAGATGGCATTCGTGCGCACGCAACAGGTCTCGCGGAGGGCAACGTGGCGGACTTTCCGGGTTGGCATGAGCTACGACAAGAGTGCCGCGACGCCTTCGGGAAGACCTCGTCGGACTCTGTTGACTGGAAGACCTACGCCCAGGAGCACTACGGGCTCGCCATCACAACTCCGGAAGGGGTAAGGCGCCTCGTCCGCGCCCTCGACCTGGCAGGGGTGGAGATGCCGTCCGTACGTCGGGTGGTCGACCAGATCGTCGGCTGGGCTGGAAGTTAGGCGGACGCAGTAGGGCCACCCGAGAAGGGTTGGCTCTCGAGAACGCGATCGTGTCCGGGCCAGTGCTCGCTTGCTGGCTTGACGACTCCGACGATTCTCCGTGAACGCTAATCCCAGTACACGTCGGAGTCGTTTCGTTCGCCAGGCCACGGGCCGTCGCTGTTGAGATCCACAAGGTCCATCTCGGCGAGCGTGTCGACTACCTCATGCAGTGAGAGCGGTCAGCCACGACGAAATATTGCCACACTCGCCAGAAGTTGCTGCAGCACCCCACCGAGTGACGAAATTCGACCAATCTCCGAGATCCCCGGCTACCGTGGTGATGCGTGGGGGAGACACCGCGGGACGAAGCTGACCATCTGTCGCCTGGTCAACGCTCAACAATCCGTCGGGCGGTGCAACAAGCGGTCGATGAACACGGCATTGAGTGGGCAATGCGCAACACCTGCGCCCAGCTCGAAGCTAAGTACGGCATCTCCTACGACACCATCGAGTACCTGCTCCATGACGAGTTGCCGGCGGCGTTGCCCGAGGAGTTGCTGACTTCGGGCCAGCGGAACAAGATCCGACGAGACTTCAGTGCTGCGACCTCCACTACCGACCCCACCCGCCGACGCACTGCCGCCGCCGAGGTGGTCAAGCGCTCCGCCGAGCACTTCGGAGTGTCCGAAGACACCATCCGCGCCGTTGTCGGTATCGACGGCGATACTGTTCGGCCAACGCCACCACCCGGAGGACCACCTGTGCCTGTAGCTGCCCCGTCCCTGCCCGAGCCCGGTCAGGTTGTTGAGGTGCGCGGTTCGACGTGGGCGGTCGCCAATGTTCAAGCCCAGGGTCTACCGCTCAGCCCGGCTGACGACGCAGCCGCGAAGCTGAATCATGTCGTCGACCTGCAGTCGCTCGACGAGGATCGCCTCGGTGAACAGCTGTCGGTGATCTGGGAGCTAGAGGTCGGCAAGACCGTCACCCCACCGCAAGGATTGCCCGAGCACATCAACCCAGAGGGCTTTGATGATCCGGTCACCTTGGCCGGCTTCATCGACGCGATGCGCTGGGGCGCGGTCACCTCGGCAGATCCGAACCGCTACCAGGCGCCCTTCTGGTCGGGGGTCACCG
Source organism: Mycobacterium adipatum (assembly GCF_001644575.1). NCBI lineage: Bacteria > Bacillati > Actinomycetota > Actinomycetes > Mycobacteriales > Mycobacteriaceae > Mycobacterium > Mycobacterium adipatum. Next base: position 3,426,716 of record NZ_CP015596.1, on the reverse strand, counting down.
TGGAGGCATACCAGCTCGAACCACTGCGTCGGGCGTTGACCAGCCCGCGGACCAACCTGCTTCTGGCCGATGACGTTGGATTGGGCAAGACCATCGAGGCCGGCCTGGTGGTGCAGGAACTGTTCCTGCGGCATCGTGCCCGCACAGCAGTGATCGTGTGCCCGCCAAGCTTGGCGTTGAAGTGGCAGGACGAGATGCGGGACAAATTCGGCCTGCAGTTCGTCATCGTCAACAGTGAACTGATGGCCGAGGTGCGCCGCACCCACGGCCTGCACGCCAACCCCTTCCAGCTGTATCCGCGGGTGATCGTGTCCATGGCGTGGCTGCCACAGGTGCGCTGCCAGCGCCTGCTGCGCGACGTCTACGCCCAGGCCAAGAACCCCAAGCTGGGCAAGCGCTTCGCCTTCGACATGCTCATCGTCGATTTTTCCTCTCGCATTCACCCTGTACGACACGTACGTCAACACGGTGAAATGCGGCTGTGTCACACACCTCGACGGTACTGTTCACGACACCCGATGAGGATGACTGGATCTGGCCGTGTTGAGGGGGGCGGGTGCACTCGGGAACGCTGGAGTACTTCGTTCAGGCCGCGAACCACAAGGACAATTCGCAGAGCTTCTCGATATTCGACGCCGGCACCGCCAAGATCCATTCCCGCAGCGACCGCTGGCTGAGAACCTTTTCCGAAGGCACCCAGCGCACCTACGCCTACCACCTGGTTGATCACTTGCGGTGGCTCAAGGCCGTTAACGCGTCTGAGGAGGCGGTGAGTCTCGAGGACCTCCGTCGATACATGGCGCTGTGCGGTGCCGAGCACGCGGGGCCGCTGGGCTCTCCGTGGCTCGACGCACCGCTCAGCGCGTCGACACTGCAAGTCCGTGCCGCAGTGGTAAAGGGCTACTACCTCGACGTGACGGCGCGGGAGCGCATCAACGACGAGTTGAACAAGCAACTCACTGAAACCCGGCTGCCAACCCGCGCACTGAAAGACAAGCAGTTCCTTGCCCACGTCTCCGGTCTGCAGTTGCCCGCGAATCCACTTGCCCCAGCGGCGCCACCGCGACGCCATCCGCGGCTCTTGCCCGACGGGGTGGCTGCTGCGCTGATCGACTCGGTCAACACCGCCCGTGATCGCATGATCGTGACGTGGCTGAAGGACTCCGGCATACGAGTTGGCGAGTTGTGCGGCCTGCACCATGTCGATCTGCACTTGCGGCCCAACCATGAATGCGGCGAAGAGAAGCTCGCCCATTTCCACGTCGTCAAACGTTCAAACCCCAATCGTGCGAGGGCCAAACGTGGCAAGCCCGCCCGGCTGGAAGATGCCGTTGTCCGGGGCGGGAGTGTCCGCTACGCAAGCCCGGCGATGATCGAGACGTACTTGGAGTACCTCACCGACGAATACTTTGACGTGCGCGGGCTAGCGACAACCAATCTCGTTCTCGTCCAACTTCAGAACGACGTCGGCGTGCCGCTCTCAACCCACGCCGTGCGCCAGATGCTCGCGCGAGCTGGAAAGCGTGCCGGTGCCGGGAAGGTGCGGCCACACGCATTTCGCCACACGTGGGCAACAGCTTTGACTGAAGTTAGCGGGATGCCCGCGCTTACCGCGAAGGCCGGTGGTTGGGCAAGCGCGAAGACCGTTGAGGAAACATATCTTCACCTCGCAGCCAGCGAGGTCGTCAGCGCGTCGTTGGAACGTGTATGGAGCAGGAACGAAACGTGAGTGATACCAGCAACCTTGCGGTAGACGACGCAGCACTGGTTGCCCCGGCAACCGCGCGGCTGGTGCGGCTCTCGACCGTCGATGCATTCATGAAACTCTCGCCCCTGCAGCGGTTCCAAGAACTCATCGCAGGACCGAGTTTCCATGAGTATCTGCGTGCAGAACCCATCAAGTTTCGCGGCCGTGATCCCGACTATGGCTACCTGTGCGATATCCCGGGCTGCGAACTGTCCACAGCGGGCAAGGTCTACTGCTTGAGCCACCAGAACGAGCGGCTTGACGCAGAAAAAAACGGGATACCGGAACCGGAATGGAGGCAACAAGCCCGACCGCGCAATCTGCCTGCCCATTTCGACACATCGCGCACCGGCATCGTGTCCTTGGCTGGGCTGCCGCCACTGGCCGCAGCCGAAATCCGGTACGCGATCTTCGCCAACGCGACATCACCACGACCAACGAAGTGGAACCCGAAGTGGTTGCGGGCGCTGATCGAAGGTCTCGAAGAAAAAGGTGTCGCGTCGATCATGGAAATCGACACCACGAGGCGTGCACCGGGAACAGGCAGGAAGAAGAATCTGAAGCACTGGCCGAAGTACGGCCAAGTCTGCGATTTGATGATCGCGGTCATGCAGGGCCACTGCTCGTCGGTGCATGTCACCCGCGCGGAGAGCCGTGAGTTGGGCTACATCGACGCGCTGCATTGGGGCTTTCGCCTTAAGGACCGCCGGTCACCGTTCGACCTCAGGTCAATAACCCAGGATTGGTTGCGCACTCTCACTTGGGATCTCATTGCAGCAATCTTCGACTCCCCGGATCGCCCCCGAACCCAATCGTCGCTAGAGCAGCTCAGGCGCTGCTCGGTGACACTCAGCGCGTACTTGGAGTGGTCGGTCCCAGATGGTGGGGCGGACGCCACGCAGCTCACCGAGGATGTCGGCCGAGCCTTTGTGGCTGATTTGACTCGCCGTGCACAGAACAGCGAGCCGCAACTCGGCCTCTATTTGGTAGATGGTCAGCCGAGCACTGCGACGGAACTCAGCAAGTCGTTGACGTTCAACGGGCTCAGGCGGCTCATGCGCTACGCGCTGGATAGCGGTGTCGCGGAGGCCGTCGGATTGCGTAGGGACTTCATGCTCGCCTTCCCGGAAGGCAAAATGCGGCACTCAAAACGGCCCAGGCCGTTGAGCGATGACGTGTTCGAACACCTTATCTCCCCGACGAACATGCAGCTGCTCGCCGCCAGGGACCCCAATGACCTTGGCATTGAGGATATCTGGTTCATTCAAATCCGAGTTGGGCGCCGGATCGGTGAAGTTGTCAATCTCCGCTACGACTGCGTCAGCGAGCACTTGGGCCGCAAATATGCCTGGTTCGACATGACGAAGGTCAACCAGCTCGACTACGGCGTCCTGATACCAGACGACGTGTTCTGGGTCATCCGCGAACGGCAGAAGAAGACTGCCGAAAGATATCGCCTCAAGCACGGTGCTACACCCACCGGGAAGACAGCGCAGAAGATCGCGCTGTTTCCCAGCACCACGCGAAACTCACACTTCGTCAACGCAATAGCCATCGCTACCTTCCAGGACCGCTTTAAGAAGTGGCTGGAAGACATCGAGCTGCCCGGACACGTCAGCCACCAGGCGCGGCACACCCTCGCAACGCGGCTCGTCGATGCCGGCGCACCGATGGTCGTTGTGAAGCAGATTCTCGGCCATGTATCCGAACGAATGTCGGAGCATTACACGCTCATCTCGTCAGCCAGGATCGAACCTTACTTACAGCAAGTGTGGGTGACAGGTCCCGGCAGCAGTGCGCCGGGCGAACTCGTCCGGACTCCGGATCCTTCGGCCAATTCCGCTATCCAACTCAACCTGATCGACATCGCTGCGCTACCGACCGAAGGAGGGCTGTGCACCTTCAAGCCTGTCGTCGGCGGTGCCGAATGCCCAAAGGGGCGGCACTGCAACGATTGCGAAGACTTTGTCCTGACCGGCGCAGACTATGCGTACTGGAAACGTCAAGAGGAACGGTGGGCGACCTATGCAGAGAACGCACCCAATGAGTCGTCTCGCGCCTACGTTTACCGACTATTTCAAAACTCGTCGATGGCGATCGCCGGGCTGGAGAAGGCGCTGTCGACCCTGGGGCTCCTAGAGCAGGCGAAGAACGTCGATTTGCGTAACCCGTACCAGGACTTCTTCGACCCGATCTGGAACCGCGGCTGGCGGGCAAAGGACCTCATCGACCTCACCGAACGGGCCACCGCCGCTGACCTTTCCGAAATGCCGCAGCTCGGATCAGAAGACGAGGGGGCTGCATGACGCAAAGATCCGGTCCACCAAGAGCGGCGATAGCTGCTCGCAAAAAGGACTCTCTTACGAAGTTGGCCAGCGTCGAACAGGCGTTGAAGCGGCTGCTCAAACAGAAGGTGACTGAGATCGACAGGTCTCATCTCGCCGCCCTTGCGGGATGTTCGCGAACTTTCCTCTATCAGAATCAGGACGCGCGGAACCTTCTTGCGCAAGCAGAGATTCGTATGAAAGCGTCACTGTTGAAGGAAGCCCCCGCACTTGATGCGGTCGACGAAGCCAATTGGCGCGAGCGAGCACTCTTCGCCGAGCAGCAACTGCGTGAGACCCGGGCGAAGAACATCTCGTTGTCGCGAACCGTGGCTGATCTACTCGGTCAGCTTCGCGACCCAGATGGGACGTGGATCGAAGATGACAGGGAACAACTGCGGCAGCAGAACGAGTCGTTGCGTGCTGCCCTGGCCGCGGAGCGTCTCGCTCGTTCGGAGGCTGAGCGACGCCTTGAAGCGTCTCGGTCGAATGTCCGCCATCTGCGGCAGAGAGAAGCCGACAAGCTTCTCAACGGAGTCCATTAAGAGCCCAGACTGGTGGAGATTCACTTGTTCGCGACTGCGACCAATGTGGCCACGTCGGAGATCAGGTTGGGGATGACTCGGCCATGCCAGCTGCACGAGGCCGATACCGATACATCACAACCGTCCGCAGGCGAAGGAGGCCCTCGCTTATCGTGACCGGGGTGTCCGGCGTGGCCGGGAAGGCCGATCCGCGACAAAACCGCCACACTCACCGCTAGTCTCGGACATACCCGGTCAAACCGGGTTCTGAACGGGGAGGGTGGCACAAAGATGTCTGAGCCTTGGTTATCAGCTGAGGAAATCGCCACCCACCTCGGCGTCACCAAGGACACCGTCTACGCGTGGATCGCCGACAAGGCGATGCCTGCCCACAAGATCGGCCGCCTTTGGAAGTTTCAGGCCAGCGAGGTCGACAGCTGGGTTCGCAGCGGCGGGACAGGGGGCAAATGACGGTGGGTACCTTCGAACGCCAATCCGGAGGAGACGCGCCATGCAGTTGACCGGCGACAAGGTAATCGCTTGGAACGACCCGTCAGCGCCAACCGGGATCACGACCGAGAAGGTCTACCTCGGCCCTGATCCGTTCGGCCTCGGCGGCTTCCAGGTCGCGGTTGCAAGCGCCTTAGCGGCTCCCTCACGGCAAGCGCTACGGGATCTGTTCACGGCCCGCAAAGGAAAGACCCAGACGCAGCTTGTAGTTGCGGTCGTGCACGGCGGAAAGGTGCAACTGTGCGGTCCTGACCCACAGGCCCAACCCATCGAGCTGCCTGCCGAGCAAGCTGAACGTCAACTCCAGTCAGTCCTTGCTGAACCCGACGTCCTGGCTGCCACTGAACGCTTCGCTGGCTTCCGCCGGGCCAGCAGCACCACTGGAGTCTCGGGATTTACCAACAGCGGACTCTTCGCGACCCACCACATCATGAGCAATGTTCCGAAACGGACCGACTGGGGCGAGCTTCGCAAGCAGGCCTCACCCTTGCTCGGCCTGCGCCGGACGAAACTTGTTGAGGCGCTGGGCTTCAGCACTCAGCCCGGCCCCAATGGGTCGCTCCTGCTCTCGGTCGGCAAGCATCCACCGCGCGCGGTCGCGGTTCTGCTAGAGGACTCCGAGCAGTTTGACACCAAGACCCAGCGGTTTCAGCTCTCGCCCGTGGCATTTGGACTCGCCCTAGCCTCGCGTCAGGAACTTCCGTGGCTCGTTGTACTTCGAAAAGACCAGATCCGCCTTTATGCGGGCCGCGACGGTGTTGGCGTTGGATCAAAGGGGCAAGCAGAGACCTTCTTCGAGGTCGACCTATCGACCATCGACGCTGAATATGCCGCCCTGCTGCCGTTGATCTTCTCCGCGGCCGCACTCACGAGAGACGGCACAGCAGAGGAACTACTGCGCGACAGCGGCCGCTACGCAACCGAACTCGGTCGGCGGCTCCGCGAGCGAATCTACGACGACATCGTGCCACCGCTGGCCGAGGAGGTTGCTTGGCACCTTGCGAACGACGCGGAACTTGAGCTCGACGCCGAGGGTCTCTCGACTGCATATCGCGTCACGCTCCGCATACTGTTCCGCTTGCTCTTCCAAGCCTATGCCGAGGATCGCGGGCTGTTGCCGTCGGGCCGGAACGAGGGCTTCGACGCCAACAGCCTCAAGACAATTGCGCGACGACTACTCGATTCCGACATCGATGAGTTCGGAAACGCATCGACGATGTGGTTCGACCTCGTCCAAGTCTGGAACGCAATCGACCAGGGAAACCCGCAGTGGCAGATCCCCACCTACAACGGCGGCCTCTTCTCCACCGATCCCGACCGTTCGCCCGAGGGTGCGTTGATCAAGAAGATCGAGCTGCCCGACAGCGTGCTGGGTCCGGCCTTGAAGAGCTTGCTCGTCGACGTGAGCGACGACGGAGTGCCGGGGCCCGTTGACTTCCGTTCGTTGAGTGTTCGCGAGTTCGGGACGATCTATGAAGGGCTTCTGGAAAGCTCGCTTTCCCTAGCCGAGACCGATCTCACATTCGACGACAACGGGGCATGGGTGCCTGCCGGCAAGGGCGACGAAGTAGTGGCGCCGACCGGTGCGATCTATTTCCACACAGCATCCGGCGAGCGAAAGGCGACAGGCTCCTACTTCACACCCAAGGTCGTCGTCGACCACTTGGTCGAGCGCTCCATCGTTCCAGTGCTCACTAAGCACCTGGAGCGGATTGCTACATACCTCGCGAAGGGAGACGCCGCCGCGGCAGCGCGCGAGTTCTTCGACTTCCGAGTTGCAGACCTGGCCATGGGTTCGGGCCACTTCCTCGTTGCCGCGGTAGACAAGATCGAAGCCCTGATGCGCACCTTCCTCACCGAGCACACCGTCCCCGGCGTCATCGAGGAGTTACTCAGGCTGGCGGCTGTGGCCCGAGATGCACTCGGAACGGACGACATCGCCAAGAGTGAGGTCGACGAAGTCGGTCTACTTCGCCGACAGATCGCGCGCCGATGCATCTACGGCCTCGACATCAACCCCATGGCAGTCGAACTCGCTCGCCTAGCCCTCTGGATTCACACCTTCGTGCCTGGCTTGCCAATGAGCAACCTCGACCATGGGTTGGTCAGTGCCAACAGCCTCACCGGCATCGGCGTGATCGACGAAGCGCTCGATGCTCTGCAGCCTGGTCGTAAACCCGGTGAGATTTCCCTTTTCGACGAAATCCTGACCGACCAACTTGCTTCGGCCAAGACACTTCTGATTGATGTCGCGAATGCGAGCGAAGCCAACAAAGCCGAAGTCGAGGAAGGTGCGAGACTCCTCGCTCAAGCCAAGCAAGCGGCTGACACGGCACGACAAATTTTCGACGCCGCGGTTGCAGCCCGGATCGGCTGGATCGGCCCAGGGTTGATTATCGACGAGCGATCACTCCAGCGCGTACTCAAACGGTCTGAGGTAGCCGAGGCCGCCGAAAAACTCCATCCGGCACACATGCCCTATTTGTTTCCAGAGGTGTTCCTTCGGAACGGTCCGGGGTTTGATGTAATCCTCGGAAATCCGCCCTGGGAAAAGCTTCATGTAGAAGAGCATCAGTGGTGGGGGCTGCAGCTGCCTGGATTGCGTTCTATGCCAACGCGACAACGAGACGATACGCTTGCCGCGTTTCGAGCGGGCCGGCCTGACTTGGAACAGGAGTACGAAGCTGAAATCGAGCGAGTCCGCGCGATGGCAGCTGCGGTCGCTTCTGGGCCCTACGCCGGCCTCGGCGCGGCTCACTTGGACCTCTATCAAGCGTTCGCATGGCGCAATTGGCAGTTGTTGAGAGCCGGCGGGCGATCTGCAATCGTTCTGCCGCGGGGCGCGCTTGCTGGGTCAGGACTTGCTCAGTGGCGGCGAGAGGTCCTTTCGAACGGCTCATTCGCGGACGTCTGTTTCGTCGTGAACAACCAACGGTGGGTGTTTTCAGAGGTCCATCCGCAATACACGATCGGTCTGACAGTCAGCGAAAAAAGCAAGGAACGGGTAGTTCGGTGGTCAGGACCTTTTGCGAACGAGAGCGACTTCCTCGCTGGGGCAACCAATGTCGCGGAGGTCCCGGGCGACGAATTTATCTCCTGGTCGAATAGCGCAGCATTTCCGCTCATCCCCGATCCGCTATCGGCTCAAATCTTCCGCAGGATGAAGCAGAGTCCGCGCTTCGACACCGTTCGGGATGGCTGGGAATTCCGGCCCATCCAAGGTGACATGAACGCAAGCGGTGCCCGTGACGTAATGGAATTCGACGTCGACGCGCCCCGCGGCCGCGTACCGGTCGTCGCAGGTGCAAGCTACAACATCTGGAACCCAGACGCCGGAACACCGTTCGCCTACGGCACACCGAAGGTGCTCCGGCCCTACCTCCGAGCCAAACTCGACGGCGCGGTCAGGAACTCCCGATCCGCATACAACGGACTGAAGTATCCGCCGAAGAGACTCCCTATGGATTCAGCGCGAATCGCCTTCCGAGACATCGCGCGCGCGACCGATACCCGCACAGCCATACCTTGTCTCCTGCCGCCGGGCACAGCCGCCGTCCACCAATCGCCAATTTTGGTCAGGCGACAGGGCGACGAGAAGTCCGAAGCATTCCTGCTCGGCGTAATGTCCAGCATCCCCTTCGATTGGAGCGCTCGCCGCTGGGTCGAGCTCCATCTGACCTTCGAATTGCTCAATCCACTTCCCGTTCCCGCCTACGACCGGGAATCAACTATCGCCCAACGAGTTGTCCAGATCGCAGGAAGGCTCGGGGCTGTCGACGAGCGCTATGCGGACTGGGCGTCCGCTGTGGGGGTGCCCGTGGGCTCCGTCGAGACGCAGACGGAGAAGGATGGTCTGTGCGCAGAACTCGATGCCCTAGTGAGCCTGCTCTATGGACTTAGCGAAGATCAGGTAGAACACCTCTTTGCGACCTTCCACCGAGGGTGGAAGTACGAACCGCGTTTAGAGGCGGTCCTGCAGCACTATCGGACGTGGATGGGCAAGGCATGACACAACTTCCCGACTTCGCAACCAACCATCTCGCTAGCGAAGCGGCCGTAAGGGTTGCCGATCGCGTCAACGAATTGTTCCGGCTGCTGCGCGAGAACAAGGTGCAGCCTCCGCCGATCGCGATTGCGACCGCATACATCAACCCGGCAGGTTTCGCGCTCCTCGCCGACGAATTGGAGATTGCGCCACGCGTACGCCTCTTACTGGGAGCCGAACCCGAAGCCGAGTCGGTGCGGGCAATCGCATCCGGTGATTCCGACCAGGACTCGCGACGCGACGCCGCGATTCAGCATCACCAGGCGTGGCTTGAAGCTGAACGCGACAACATGGGGTTCGCGCGGATCCCCACAGTCCAAGCCAAGCGGATGGTGAAATGGCTTGAGAGCGTTGACCCGCAGGACACCGCCAAGGTTGAAGTGCGTCGCTACACAGGCGGTTTCCTTCACGGCAAGACCTACCTTGTTGAAGACAGCGCAACCCAGGCAGCGATAGCCGGGTCGTCGAACATGACCTACGCCGGCCTCGCGCACAATGCTGAGCTCAACCTCGGAACTGGCGGCGGCACCCATTCTGCGCACAAGGTTCATGAGTGGTTCGAGCACTTCTGGGCGCTGAGCGATCCATATGATCTTGCCGATCTTTACGGGCGTCTTTGGGAGCCGCATACGCCGTGGTCGATCTACTTACGCATGCTCTGGGAGCTTTACGGTGAACACCTTGACGCCGATGAGAACCCGAATGCCCGTACAGGTTTGAGCCTCACGCGCTTTCAGGCAGATGGAGTCGTTCGCATGGAGCGACTCCTCGAAGAACATGGTGGCGTTCTAGTCGCCGACGAGGTGGGTCTTGGCAAGACGTACCTAGCGGGCGAGGTGATCTACCGCACGGCGAACATCAACCGCCAGCGGGTGCTAATCGTTGCTCCCGCAGCACTGAAGACGGCGATGTGGGAGCCCTTCCTGGCCACCTACGACTTCAGCCGCTGGGTGACGGTCTATTCCTACGAAGAAGTGCGGAACCGCCTCGACCCCGAGAAGGGTCCTATCGACGCATTCGTGAGGGAGATCGAGGATTACTCACTCGTCGTTATCGACGAGGCACACAACCTTCGTAACTCCGGCGCGCAGCGATCCGGCGCGGTCGACCGAGTGATCACAGCAGGCAACCCGAAGAAAGTCGTGCTGCTCACCGCGACACCAGTCAACAACTCGCTGACCGACCTCGAAACACTCATCAAGTACTTCATCCGAGACGACGCACGATTCGCTGCGCTAGGCATTCCCAGCATCCGCGAATACATCCGGCAGGCCCAGGCGATCGATCCAGCGAACCTGACGCCCGAACACCTCTTCGACCTGATGGACCAGGTCGCCGTACGGCGTACCCGGAAGTTCGTCAAAGAGCACTACGCCAACGAAATGATCTTTGGCCCCGACGGCAAACCCACGACGATCAAGTTCCCCCAGCCCAAGGTGCGCCGCATCGACTACGTCCTCGACGCCGACGGCCTGGCCCTGATCGACGCTATGGTTTATGCCCTCGACGATCCGACTGACCCACATGCGCCTCACGCATGGGAAGACCGGAGCCGGGACCCGGAACGACTCATGCTCGCTCGATACCTGTCAAGCATGTACACCGTCGACCACGATCTGCAGACCTATCAAATCACTAACAGCGGCCTGCTGCGTTCAGGGCTGTTGAAACGGCTGGAGTCCAGCCCGCAGGCCTTGCACTCCTCTCTGGAGAAGATGGTCGCCTCGCACGAGACGTTCCTAGAAGCGCTGCGCAGGGGATTCGTGCTGAGGGGGGAAGCCCTGAGTGAATGGGTTTCATCTGACTCCGATGACCTCGACGAGTTCGTGGCTGAGTTTGACGACGATGAACAAATCGAGTCGGTCGACGGCTACCACCTCTCCGAACTCAAGGCAGATATCGAGTCCGACATCGCACTGCTCTATCGACTGCGGGACCTCGCCGAGGTGGTCGTAAAGAACAACGAGCCCAAGGTCCGCAAGATCGTCGAGGAGCTTACTGCCATCGCCGCTCAAGCACGACGAGTCGACCCGCGAGGAATATCGAGCGCTGATCGTCGAAAGGTGATCGTGTTCTCTGCCTTCACCGACACGATCATCCCGGTCCATGAAGCGGTCATCAAAGCGATTGACACGGCCCCTCTCGACTCACCGCTATCCGATTACAAAGGTCGAATCGCTCCACCGATCATGGGTTCCTACGCGAAGACTCATGAGCGCGGTAGGACCGGTGGTGTTGATCAGGGCGGTCGCGCCGCCACCATTGCGGGTTTCGCCCCGCAGACGGCCGGGCCTCGCAACGCTGCCGGTGAGGCAACAGCGAAGGATGAGTTCGATATCCTTTTCACGACAGACGTTCTGGCTGAGGGCGTGAATCTCCAGCAGGCATGTCAGATGATCAACTACGACCTTCCGTGGAACCCGATGCGCATCGTCCAGCGACACGGTCGCATCGACCGCATCGGCTCCAAGCACGATTACGTCCATCTTGGCCTGTTCTTCCCAGCGGAACGTCTAGATGAGCTGTTGGCACTGGAGGAACGTCTTGAGAGGAAGCTTGCGCTAGCCGACGCGGCCGTCGGTGCAGGCGAAGTACTTCCGGGCCGCGGTCCTGGGCATGAAGTGAACCTCGCCGACGATCAAGTGGTCGATGAGTTCGAGAAACTGCTCGACGCGGGCGGCTCAAGTGCATCGCTCTCGGGAGAGGAGTATCGCCGCAGACTTTACGATGCCTTCGGCATGGAACCAATGCTGAAGACCGATGTCATCAGCCTTCCTTACGGATCTGGCAGCGGATTCGTCAATCCAGTCGTGCATGGAAATGGCTATGTCTTCTGTATCAAGATCGGACAAAGCGAAAAGCCATGGTTCCGCTACGTGCCTGTGAGTGACGACTGGTGCATTAAGTACAACGAGGACGGGCAGCCGTTCGTATCACCCGACACGCTTATTGCACTCCGCGCAGCCGACCCCCTTCACGGCACTGCCGAACGTTGGCTTCCAGATACGGTCTATGACAAGGCTTTTGATGCATGGGAGGTAGCACGTAACAGCGCCTACGATGCGTGGAACGAGTTAACTGACCCCAACGCATTCCAGCCCGATCTGCCGCTTGCATTCCGAGACGCCTACACGCTCGTTCTTCAACGGGGGGGCTATCTCGGGAGGGAGTCGCAGATTGAACTCGCGAACCGACTTCGAAGTGTCCCGTCGGCGAAGGTGTCTCGCCAAGTCCGGGGTGCGCTGAATCAAGGCCGTACTGACGAAGAGCGCATCACGCTCGTCACCGAAGTCCTCGATGAGGCCGGTATCACGGCACCCCCTCCACGCGAACCGCTTCCGGGGGTCGAAAAGCACGAAGTCCGCCTCGTCACCTGGATGGCCGTTCGAGGGACTGCCGGTATCAAGTAAGCCGAACGGCTCCGCGATCGCTTTCGGTGGAGAGGGGCCCTCACCTCGGCTCCCGATTCAACCAGTGCTTGGCGTTGCGTGATCGAACTTGACTTGAATCGATCTTCCCTAGCGAGGCCGCGACGACGGAGACACCGATCTCCGTCATGTCGCGTACATGTGCGTGACATGATCCCTGCACGCCTTGAGCCCTCCATAGGCGCACCCGTTCAGTAAATGTGATGAAGCCCACCACGTCGCCCCGTCGAGCCCCTCAACCATCGCCGGCGGACGCGGCTACTCGGTGGACACCCAACGAACCGTCGCCGTACGCCAACTCGCCGACACCTGCGAGCACCGCCTGTTCCTGAGCGCCACACCGCACAACGGCTACCCGGAATCGTTCACCGCGCTCATGGAGATGATCGACCCGCGCCGGTTCTCCCGCGGCGCGCTCCTGGACGCCACCGCGCTCAAGGACGTGACGGTGCGCCGCCTTAAGCGCGATCTCACTGGGAAAGGGTTCAAAGACCGCGAGGTCAAGATCCTCGACTTCACGCCCGAGAATAGCGAACAGGAGACGTTCTCCCTTCTCGATGACATCGTCACCCGCAGCGCTAAGCAGAACGGCACCAAACCGGGCGGCGACATCGTCACCATGCTGCTCAAGAAGCGATTCCTGTCCAGTCCGTTCGCCTTCGGGATGACGATCAGCCACTACCGCGACGCCCGCGCCGGGCGCGGACTCCGCGACGACGAATACGACGACATCTTCGGCGAGGGCCAGGCCGACGAGGAGGAAGGTCTGTGGGAGCACGACGAGGCCGAGCGGCTGCGCGAGTCCAAGGCCTCCGACCCACTGAGCGCCGCCGAGCCCGGTCAGCTGGAGAAGCTCGCCGACTGGGGCTTGAGTTACGAAAGCCGTCCCGACTCACGCCTGGAGAGGCTGCTCACCTTCCTGGACGCGGTCTGCCGGCCCGACGGCACCCACTGGTCCAATGAGCGGGTCGTGGTGTTCACCGAGTACGCCCACACGCTTGGCTGGCTGCAGCGAGTAGTCACTCAGCGCGGCTACGCCGACCGGCTGGCCGTCATCGAGGGTGCGACCCCCACCGAGGACCGCGAGTACATCCGGTCGCAGTTCACCGCTGACCCGACCGAGGAACCGGTGCGGGTGTTGCTGGCCACCGATGCTGCCGGCGAAGGCATCGATCTGCAGAACCACTGCCACCGGTTGGTGAACTTCGACATCCCGTTCAATCCGTCGCGACTCGAACAGCGCATCGGCCGCATTGACCGCTACGGGCAGAGCGAGACACCCGAGGTGTTTCACTTCGTGCCCGACGACCAGTCCTCCACCTACGCCGCTGACGCGAACTTCATGGCCCGCATCGCCCGCAAGATCGCCCAGGTCGAGGTGGACCTGGGATCGGCCAACCAGGTGATCGGTGACGAGATTCAGGAACACTTCGCCCGCCGCAAACCCGCCAAACGCAAAGCCAAGGGGCTCGACGGCAACCAGGTGATCCAGGAAGCCTTGGCCGGCGGCATCGAACTCAACACCCGGCTCACGGAGCTGGAACGCGGCTACGACGCCTCGCGGGCCGATCTTCATCTGGAACCGCAGAACCTGCGTCGCGTGGTCGACACCGCGCTTCGGATCAACCATCAGCTTCCACTGGCGCCGGTCGGCGACGCCGACACCGACGCCGAAGTGTTCGAAATGCCTCCGGTGAGCCCGGCCTGGCAGGACACCCTCAAGGGTTTGGCTACCCGGCTGAAACCTGATGTGCTGCGCCCGATCACGTTCGACCCGATCGCTGCCGAAGGACGCAGTGATCTGGTGTATGTCCACCTGGGACATCCGATCGTGCAGAAAGCGCAACGCCTGCTGCGCCGCTCGCTGTGGAGTGTGGATTCCACCCTGAACCGAGTCACCGCGGTGGTGATCGACGACACGGCGGAGTCGTTCGTGGCGGCGGTGACCCGCATGGTGCTCGTCGGTCGCGGGGGAGTGCGGCTGCACGAGGAGGTGTTCCTGGTCGGCGTTCGCCTGCGGGGCCGTCGCGCGATGGCCGAGGAGAAGGCCGAACACGCCCTTGATCATGCCCTGGACGGGGAGCGCCTGACGCTGGCCAGCCGCCGGGTCCGCGACGAGCTGTGCGAGATCTGGAATGCGGCGGACGCGCCGCTGCGCGCTCGGTTGGAGGAGTCTATGCACGCTCGAGCCGACCGCCGACACGCTCGGGTGCTGGAGCAGCTGGACAAACGCCGGGCCGCTGACATCCAGCGGGCGCGTGACATCTTCGCCGCATTCCGAACCAACCTGCGGGAATCACTGGATCTCTTGCGCAGCAAGGAAGCCGAAGCCCAAGCCATGCTCTGGGCCGACGAGCAGCAGAAGCAGTGGCGCCGCGACATCGACTCGATGGAGCGCCGTCTCGACGAACTTGACGACGAAGAGGCCCGCGAGACCGCGGCCATCGCCGACCGCTACGCCGACGTCAAACCCCACACCACCGCCGCCGCCGTGGTGTTCGCCCTCACTCCTGAGGACGCGAAAGGAGGGCTGCGCTGATGGCGCCCCGCACACCCCGGCAACGTTCAACACCGACTGCCTCTGAGCTGCACCATGCGTGGCTCGAACTCGTCGACACTGACGGCCCGTTCCTGGCGATCGCACCGCTCAAGCGGGTATGGCCGCAGGGCATGCCAGCCTTGGATGACACCCGCAAAGAGGCACTGCTCTACGCCCGCAAGGACTTCGAAGCCGCATGGGAGACGGCAGACCGAGCCACCGGCGACGACGGCACGACCGACGACGCGTACCGCGTCGCCCGCGACAAATGGGTCGAGACCGTATTACGCGATGTCGTCGGCTGGGCCGAATCCTTATCCTGGGGACCCGTCGCCGGCATCACGGCTCAGTCACCCAACCGTGCGGTCACCGTCGGCGCCGAGGCAGCCCTGCTGACCCCCGATGGAGCCATCGGTGCGCTGGTGTCGGTGATCGACCCTGTCGACTCATTGCGTCAGGTTCCCAGCGACTTGTGGGCGGCCACTCCGGTGGACCGAATGGAAGCGCTGCTGCGCGAGAACGACATTCCGATCGGCATTGTCACCGACGGACGCTGGTGGGCGCTGGTGTGCGCACGTGCCGGCGCCATGACCGCCTCTGGAGTCGTCGACGCACTGACCTGGGTGGAGGAACCTCGCACCCGCGACGCGTTCCTGATGCTGATCTCGCGCCAGCACATCATCGGCGGCAAGGAAGACGAGCGGCTGCCGGTGCTGTTCGAGGAATCCGTGGCCGCTGCCGAGGAGATCACCGAAGCCCTTGGCGCGCAGGTGCGTCGCGCGGTGGAACTGCTCATCCAGTCGTTCTCCGAATCGGCCCGCGACGCTCAACAACGCGGCGAACCCGATCCGCTACCTGCAGACACCCACCAAAGCTATGAAGCCGCGGTGACGATCATGATGCGGATCGTGTTCCTGCTGTTCGCCGAGGAACGCGGCTTGCTGCCGTCGGGGGAGTTGTTCGAGCAGGGGTACGGCATCTCCCGCGAACTGGACCGGCTGCAAGCACGCGAAGCCGAGGAAAGTGAAGAGGCTCTCGATGCCACCTCGCTCACGTGGCACCGGCTGCTCGCCACGAGTCAGGCGCTCTACGGAGGAGCGTCGTTCGAGAACATGCGGGTTCCTGCCTACGGCGGTTCCCTCTTCGACCCCGACCGATTCCCGTTCCTGACCGCGCTTACCGCACACGGCACCTTGGCCATCACTGTGTCCGACCGAGTGATGCTGCACGCACTGCGCTCGGTCCAGCAGGCAGTCCTCAAAGGTAACGAAGTACGCCGAATCTCGTTCCGCGACATCGATGTCGAACAGATCGGCTACATCTACGAGGGTCTGCTGGGTTACACCGCTGCCACCGTCGCTGAGACCTACCTCGGATTGCAGGGTGCCCGCGGCGAAGAGCCAGAGATCTCGTTGTCGGAACTGGAACGGCTTGCAGCGGCTAACGCTGCGCCGAAGAAGCTGGCTGACGCACTCCGGGCATACATCGAACGCGATCAACCCTCAGCCAAACCCCAGTCGGCTGCCGCAATCGCCAAAGGCATTGGCGCCCAGATCGAGCCGAGTGTGATCAGCGGCCTCGCGCAAGCGGTCGGCGACGACACAGCGCTGCGTGAACGCGTGCTGCCCTGGCTGGGAATCATGCGTCAGGATCTGCGGAGTCGCCCGTTCGTGGTGCTCGACGGCGGGCTGATGGTGAAGGAAACCCCGTCCCGTAAGAACGCCGGAGCGCACTACACCCCCAAGTCGCTGGCCAGAGAAGTCGTCCTGCACGCGCTGCAACCGCTGTGCTATGCGCCTGGTCCATATCAGACCGCTGACGAATCGGAGTGGAAACTCAAGTCCTCAGATGACTTGCTGAGCTTGAAGGTCGCCGATATCGCCTGTGGCTCAGGTGCATTCCTGGTCTCGGCGGCGAGCTACCTCGCTGAGCGGGTAGTCGAAGCGTGGACCGCTGAAGATACCGCCAACGCCAACCGCAGTGATCTACACCGCCGTGCCATCCGCGAGGTCGTCGCGAACTGCCTCTACGGCGCCGACATCAACGACATGGCCGTCGAGATGTGCAAACTGTCGCTCTGGCTGGTGTCCTTGGACCGCGATCTGCCCTTCTCCTTTGTCGACGACAAGATCTTCCACGGCAACTCGCTGCTTGGTGTCACCAGCCTTGACCAACTGCGCAAGCTGCACATTGATCCGTCTCGGGTGTCGACGAAAGACATGTTTGACATCTTCGATGTCGACATCAACTCGATCGTTAAGAAGGCTGCTGATCTACGACGCAAACTCGCAACCGAGATAGACGAGAACGACCCCGCCCGCAACAGTACAGCGAAACGCAGGCAATTTGCTCAATTGCGGGAAGTCACAGCAGAACTGCGCTCGGTAGCCGATGGCATCGTGGCGGCTGGCCTGCCGCTCGGCGCGAAGCCAGGCAAGGCTCTCGATGACGCTTATGAGAATTTGCGGATTGCAGTCAAGGCTGCACATCCCGAGTCGGGTCGTCCCGAACCGGCAATACTGGACGCAATTATCGATTCAGGACTTAAGCCAACTGTTCCCACGGACTACCGGAGGTGGCAACCCAATCACTGGGTGATCGAAGCACCTGATGTCGTCGTAGAGCATGGTGGTTTCGATTCGATCATCGGAAACCCACCGTTTCTCGGCGGGAAGAAGATCACGCCCGCGATGGGGTCTGACGTCCGTGAATGGCTAGTAAATGTGACCGCAAGTGGGGTGACCGGAAATGCCGATCAGGTGGCCTACTTCTTTCTCCGAGCGCATTCGTTGCTCTCGGAGAACGGCACCATTGGGCTTATCGCCACCAACAGCATCGCGCAGGGTGATACGCGAGAGGTGGGGTTGGACCAAATGGTCGCATCCGGCTTCACTATCACCAGGTCCGTTCAAAGCCGAAAGTGGCCAGTTTCTACTGCAGCCCTCGAGTACGCTGCAGTGTGGGGCACTACTGGATCAGTAGCTCAGGATGTTCCGCGAATGAGCGACAACACCTACGTACGTCACATTACGTCGCTACTCGAATCGGCAGGACGTGTCGAGGGTAATCCCATTGCGCTGAAACAGAATGGCAGAATTGCCTTCCAGGGCTGCGTGGTTCTCGGCAAGGGGTTTATCCTCGATCCTGAAGAAGCCGAGACTTGGATCACGAAGGATCCCCGCTACCAAGAGGTCGTCTTTCCGTATTTGAACGGGGAAGACCTTAACTCAAGTCCAGACTGTTCTGCTTCCCGCTGGATCATCGATTTTGGAGAACGCGGTGAGGACACCGCATCGTCATACTCGGTCCCATGGAAGCGCGTGCAGGAACGGGTGAGGCCCGAGCGGGAACAGAAGGATGGCACGAAATACCCGCGAATGGTCTACGAGTGGTGGAAGTTCTGGAATAGCCGCCCTGGACTGCGGAAGGCCATCTCCGAACTTGATGAGGTACTTGCAATCGCTCGAGTCAGCAATACCGTTATGCCGGTTCGTGTTTCACCTAAGCAGACCTTCAGTGAACAAACGATCGTGTTCGCGACGGGCTCGTATGCGGTCGAGGCGGTACTCTCATCGTCGTTTCATTATCTTTGGGCTGTGA
This sequence comes from Mycobacterium adipatum, assembly GCF_001644575.1. Taxonomy (NCBI): domain Bacteria; kingdom Bacillati; phylum Actinomycetota; class Actinomycetes; order Mycobacteriales; family Mycobacteriaceae; genus Mycobacterium; species Mycobacterium adipatum. The sequence goes on along the minus strand of NZ_CP015596.1, from coordinate 3,407,999 downwards.
AGTACGCGTCTACGATCGGGGCAGGGGCAGGGGTAAGGTACACGCCGACCGACGTGTTCGAAACATTCCCGAGCCCGGAACCTACGGACTGGATCCACCGGGTCGGCCGGACTCTTGATGCTGAGCGCCGGGAATTTATGCTGCGCCGCAGCGTTAGTTTGACGGACACCTACAATCTGATCAATGACCCGCGTGTCAACGGCGTCACAGATTCGGAAATTGGACGTTTGCGGGACATCCACGTCGAGCTTGACGACGCCGTAGCAGATTCCTACGGCTGGTCGGACATCTCGCTGGGACATGGTTTTCACACCTATCGAAAAATGCAGCGTTGGACGGTGAGTCCCGCAGCGCGCGTGGAGATCCTGGATCGGCTGTTGGAGGAGAACCACCGGCGGGCCGCCGAGGAAGCAAAGCAGACTCGGCCAACGAGAAGCAAAGGCCGTCGCGGTAAGAGCGCATCAGACGATCAAGGGACACTGCTGTAATGACCAGCGCCACTGAAAAAGCGAAGGAACCGGCCTCGTCCTACGACTTGACTTTCGAGCCGGACGGTTCGTCGTTCACGGTACGAGAGAACTTGGTCGATATTCTGGAACGTGAGCTACTCGGACCCATCCATGGCCCCGACGAGGTGTTGCCCTTCAGTCCACGCTCCCAGTACTTGGTCGGATACATCGCGCCGGTGCGGCTCACCGGCGCCACAGCCGGTAACGGTGACGCTGCCGAAGGCACCGAGCGTGGCGAGCTGGCCGAAGCTCGTGCTGACGAGAATGCCGCGGCTGAGGGACGGGGCATACCCGCGTTTGCCGCTGACGACAGTGAGGCCGATGCTGCCGACGACGATGCTGAGGACCGAGCACCCAAGCAGGGGTTGATGATTCCCTCGTCGATGGGTCTGAGGTTTCAAGTACCGCCGGATTTGGAGGCGTTCACGGTCACGGCCTCGTGGGGAACGTATGAGTCGGTGCAGACCGACAAGGTCACCAAGGCGGGCCGTCCGATCCGCCATTTTCAACGTATACCGGTCGAAGAATCCCGCGCCGTCCGCCTTGCCGATCTCGCCGCCGGGCAGACGACGACGTTCCCGTTGCGCGACACCATCTGCCTCCGGGTTGACCGCTACGATGACGAGACGTTTGGAAGGGTGCTCATCGAGATCGCGTTGTGTAACGACCGCGAGACACCGATGCCGATCCCGATCGGCATGTGGATGTTCCAAACCAAGCTCTACATCGATTCCGGGGGAGCGGAGGTATTTCTCCCGGTGTGCGATGTGCTCGAGCAAGACCTGCCGGAACACGACCCCGAGGTGCAACGCCTTAACCTGCAGTACCGCAACCGGCTTGAGTACGTGATCGGTCGGACCTGCTCGGTGGGCTGGACAGTCAAGAAGGGCTCGCGACGCGCAACCGCAGTGTGGACCACGTGGTTGCCGGTCGCTGAAACTCCGCAGACGCAGGCGCGTGACGTCGAGAACGCACTGCTGTCCATGGATTCTCTGGCGACCTCGACCGCAGAACAGGTCCGCGCCGGCCTGCAGCCTCTGATCGCCGGCTACGGGGACTGGCTCGGGACCCAAGAAGAAGCGACGACGCAGTTACCGCCGCATCTGCGCGATACTGCCGAGCTGGCACTGGTAGAAGCCCGCCGCGCGCACAAGCGGCTGCAAGCGGGGCTCGAGCATCTTGCGGCCGATGCTGAAGCGCTGCGCTGCTTTCAGTTCATGAACGCCGTCATGCGCGATCAGCGCATCGCCTCCCAGGTGGCTGCCTTGCGGGCATCGGATCCGGCCTTGTCGATCTCCGATGCGCAAAAGAAGGTGTCCGAGGCGGGTGCGAAGGCGGCATCGTGGCGGCCCTTCCAGTTGGCGTTCATTCTGATGCAACTTGGAGCCCTCACCGACCCCGCAGCGTCGCTGCGCAGCGCCGCGCACTTGGCGCAAGTCGAGTTGCTGTTCTTCCCGACCGGTGGCGGCAAGACCGAGGCCTACCTCGGACTGGCCGCGTTCACCTTCGCGATCCGGCGTCGCCAGGGTCTCGTCGATTCCACCGACGGCCCGCTGGATGGCCGCGACGGCGTAGCGGTGCTGATGCGCTACACCCTGCGGCTGCTCACCGCCCAGCAGTTCCAGCGGGCCACCGCACTGGTGTGCGCGGCCGAGCTCGCGCGTCAAGCTGACGAAACCACCTGGGGCAGTGGTCCGTTCCGCATCGGGCTGTGGGTGGGGACCGACGTGAGCCCGAAACGCTTCGAGGAAGCCGACGAACAGCTGACGAAGGCCAACGAATACGGGTCGCATCGGCTGACCGTGCTCCAGGTCCAGCGCTGCCCCTGGTGTGGCACCCCGATCACCGCGGCACAGGTCAAGGCCGACGCTACGGCCCGGCGGGTGTTCGTCTACTGCGGCGATGACCTTGCGCGTTGTCCGTTCGCCAAAGGCGGGCAGGTCAGTGAGGGTCTGCCGATTCTGACCGTGGACGAGGAGATTTACCGGCTGACACCGGCATTCGTTATCGCCACCGTCGACAAGTTCGCCCGCCTGGCCCGCGAAGGCGAAGCCGCAGCATTGTTCGGCTACGTCGGGCGGCGCTGCGCCCGCCACGGCTACGTCCATGCCGACTATGCGGCGTGCAACATCTCCAATGCGCATCCGGCCGTGGCCGGATATCCCGCGGCAACAGTTCATCCCGTGAACCGGCTGCGGCCACCGGATCTGATCATCCAGGACGAGCTGCACCTGATCACAGGGGCGTTGGGCACCGCCGTTGGCCTGTTCGAGGTGGCGGTGGAGACCCTGGCGTCCTGGGAACAACCCGACGGAAAGCCAGTGCGGCCGCTGATTGTCGCGTCCACCGCCACCGTTCGTAATGCGCAGGAACAGGTGCGGGGTCTGTACGGGCGGCGCCTGGAGATCTTTCCGCCGCAGGTGCTCGACGTCGCTGACACCTACTTCTCCCGCGAAATCCCGATCACCAAGACAACACCCGGCCGCCGCTACATCGGAGTGAGCGCGCAAGGCGTGCGCCTCGCCAGCGCCGAGATTCGCGTCTCGGAGGTGTTGCTCTCGGCCGGGCAGCTGCTGTTGGACCGCAGCGGCATCGCCGCCGATCCCTATCTGACGCTGGTCGGGTACTTCAACGCCACCCGCGAGCTGGCGGGCATGACCCGCTACATGGGTGATGACGTACAGAACCGAATCAAGCGCCCCCGCAAAGACTCCGGATTCCCGCCCCGCCACGGCGCCGCGTTCGGTCTGCTGAACACCGGTGAACTCACCGCACGGATCGCGTCGTCGGAGATCGGCCGCACCCTCGACCGGTTGGGGTTGGACTTCGACCCCGACTATGACACCACCGAAGCCTTCCAGGCTCGGATGGCAGCACAGCGCGACGGCAAGAAGGTGCCCACTCGCAAGGAGGCCCCGTTCGACGTGGTACTGGCCACCTCGATGCTGCAGGTCGGTGTCGACGTGCAACGACTCGGGCTGATGCTGGTCGTTGGTCAGCCCAAGAACACCGCCGAGTACATTCAAGCGTCCTCCCGCGTCGGCCGCGACTCCTCCCGGCCCGGGTTGGTTGTGACGCTGGGCAATTGGGCACGGCCCCGAGACCTGGCACATTACGAACAGTTCCGGCACTACCACGAGACGTTCTACTCTCAGGTGGAAGCGTTGTCGGTGACGCCGTACTCGCCGACATCGCTGGATCGAGGATTGGACGGGCTGTTGGTCAGCGTGGCCCGCGTCATACAGGCACCCCTCGACGACGGGCTCTCCCAGGAACGCGGTGCCTGGCGGATCAAGGAGCACCGGGACGTGGTCGAACGGGTGGCCGAACGACTCAAAGCTCGGATCTCGGCTGCGGCGCAGGATGATGCAAGGGTGAAGTATGCCAGCGACCGGTTGGTCAACCGCATCGATCGGTGGGTCGACCGCGCCAACCGCGCCAGCGACATGCACAGGACACTGGTGTACGAGCGCACCGGGGAAGGGGACAAGTACCTGCCGTTGCTGATGAGCCCCGAGAACGCCAAAGCCGGTGTCGGGTCGTCGAATCAGGCTCCGTTCGTCGTCGCGAACTCGATGCGGGAAGTGCAGCCGGAGATCAACATCCTCGTCAGCCCGATCCCGGAGCGGCTGTTCGCACACGTTCCCGACGGAGCACCACGGTGGACCCTGCCAGTGGGGGATGAGGACTGATGACCGACACCGCGCCTGAAGAGGTGATGTTGCACGATCCGGGGGAGGCGCTGGACCCGTTGGCCGACGCCGAAGACGCGGTGGTCAAGAACCGCGCCAAAGTGGGCTCGTCACGGCCGTCGTCGCTGCTGTACACCTACGGGCCGGGCGCGATCATGGATCTGCCCGGCTTCTCGGTGATGCCCGCAGGGTTGGACGACTGGGAGCCCATCTGGAAACGGCGCGAGAAGATTCCCGCGATCATCGAGCCCCGGCTGCTCAATGTGATTCGCATGCACCTCGGTCCGCAGGTGGACGCGCTGCGGCCCTATCCTTGGCAGCCGAAGCAGAACTCGTTCGCCAAAGAGGGTGCCGACTTGGGCATCCCCGCACGGGTATTCCCGCAGTGGCTGCGTTGCACGGGCTGTGACTACCTCGGCCCGCTGCCACGGTTCAGCTACACCAACACCCATCCCTTCCGCCCCGATCTCGCGCAGTTCACTCATAAGGGCTGTCCGGGCCGCGGTGCGCAGCGCGGTGGCGCGAAGACTGGGAAGCGGGAGAGCCCGGCCGTACCCGCGCAGCATCTGCTGACATGCACCAACGGTCACGTCGACGAGTTTCCCTACGAACTGTGGGTGCACCGCGGCCGGCGATGCCCCAAGGCGGAGCGGCCCGACCTGAAGATGCGTGACGCCAACGTCGGCAAGAGCGTCGGATCGATGATCGCATGCACGCAGTGTGGAGCCACCCGTGGCATGGCAGAGGCGCAGGGCTCGGTGGGCCGCGACAAGCTGCCGCAGACGTGCCGGGGACGTCACCCACATTTGAACGCCTTCGACAAAGAGTGCGACGCGCGGCCGACGTTGATCATGATGGGTGCTTCGAACTTGTGGTTCGCCTCGACGCAATCGATCATCGTCATGCCGCGTACCGACGCCGAGAAAGCCGAAGCCCTTGGTGACCTGCTGCGGCTGGAGCTCGGCGTTGACACCGTCAAGCAATTCGCTGGACAACTCGACGTTATCCGTGCGATGGCGGGTATGAAAGATATTGACCTGACGAGCGTCTCGAATGAGAGTCTCTCGACCGCGGTTGCTGACGCGCTTACGCCGCCGGAGTCCGACGAGGAGCGCAAGAAGAAGCGCGACGACTGGGATCCCGTGGAACTCCTGGTTCCCGAATGGCAGTATCTCCAGAAGCCGGCACTGTTCCCCTCCCAGAAGAACACGACGGGGCTGATGGTGACCGACATGGCCCGCGGCCCTGAGCTTCCCCCACAGATCAGCCGTGTGGTCGCGGTCAACCAGATGAAGAAGGTCAACGCCTTCATCGGGTTCACCCGTCTCGACGAGATGGACCGGATCAACGACCTGCCCGGCCGACTGGTCAAGCTCACCCGCAACGGCAAGCCGACGTGGGTGCCCGCGACGGAGGACCGCGGTGAAGGAATCTTCCTGCAACTCAGCCTCGATGCCGTCGAAGCCTGGGAGAACATCGTATACACGACGCCGCTGTGGGCGGCACATCAGGCGGCTAACCGGCGTAACTTCTATCGACGTTTCTCCGAGACCGCCAAGGCTGTGGACCCCGACACCCGGCTACCCGCACCTCGATACTGGTTGCTGCACACCCTGTCTCACGTGCTGATCCGTGAGATGGCCATGTCGTGTGGCTACGGTGCAGCGAGCCTCACCGAGCGCATCTATGGCTGGCCGCCTTCCGCGCACCGTGAGGGTGCTGCCGGACTGTTGATCTGCACCACCGCCTCAGACAGCGAAGGCACCCTCGGTGGCCTCGTGGCGCTGTCAGAGCCGCCTCGGCTGCAGGGGCTGGTGAGCTCGGCGCTTCGCCGGGCTGCCCGGTGCTCATCGGACCCTGTGTGCGCCATGCGAACTCCGCACGACCCCGAGGACTTCCTGCACGGAGCGGCATGCCACTGCTGCACGTTCGCCTCGGAGACATCGTGCGAGAGGGCCAACCGGTTCCTCGACCGCCGCTTCCTGCTCACACTGCCCAGCGCGCACGGCAAGCCGGTGCCAGGGTTTTTCGGGAGCCCTGATGTCCGATGATCCGCTGAAACAACTAGGGGAGTACCTCACCGCAACCGAGGCTGAAAGCTTGGCGGTGCTCATCGACGCCGGCGAGCACACCACACATGCCCTCGCATCGGTGAGCCACGCCCGTCGCGACAGAGTCGCAAACCTTCTGAAGGCGGCTGGGATTGGTCACACTGAACCAGCTCTGTCGGTAGCGGTGCTCCGCGGCATCGCGGGCGCGAAGTCCGCGCATCGCGACCTCACGCCGGTCTGGACGATGCCCGGAAACGAAGCGACGAGTGGGCACCTCACTAACCAATTTCATGATGTGGTGGCCGCCGCGCGTACCTCGGTCACCTGCGCGACCTACAACTTTTCGCCGACATCGAACATGTGGGACGCCCTTAAGGCAGCGTCGGAGGAGCCCGACGTCGTTGTGTGCGTCTACGTCGATGCAGGCAAGGGCGACCCTGGCGGCGTCAAGGCACGGCTCCCGCGAGCCGTCGTGTACCGCTCAGCGAACTTGCCCACCGGACAGCCGATCGTCAGTCACACCAAGTTCATTGTCGTCGACCATGAGGTCGTTCTGCTGACAAGTGCAAACTTCTCGTACAACGCTGAGAATCGAAACATTGAGTTCGGTCTGCTGATTCGTGACAGCGGCCTGGCAGCGTCGATCGAGTCAACTATGGCGAGCAAGCGGGGGAGCTTGTACGAGCTGGTGTAGCCAAGGTTGCGGGCTTCTGCTTGATCGGAGGTACGATGCGGCTCAAGGAGTGTTTTGGCGGCAACGAACACGGCGACTTCCCGCCCTGCCGGGCGACGACAGGAGTCCGGCCCTGGATCGCTTCGCTAAACATGCAGCTGAGATTTCGACGCACCCGGATCCATTGATGACACTATGGAACTCGTCCTTGATAGGAACAATTTCTGCCGGCGCGGTGCGCGACTTACGCGTACCGATGATGGGCCACGGCGACAAGGTGCTTCTCATCACGACCGGCAAACGTCTGCCTTCCCTCCGTGGTCACCAGCACTCGTGATTGCCTGATGCCATCTCGGCTGGTGTATACGGCAGAAAGCACGTACCGCACTTCTCGGGAGGTGCGGGCGCGGTGCATCCGCATCGGTGGCAGTGCGGACACTTGAAGTCCTGACAGGTCTCGCAGCGGCCGCTTGACGACGTAGCCTGAAATGCCTTTTCACACGCTGGGTTGGAGCATTCCCGGGAGGGGTACGTCCACGTGCCCGCCCCGTTCGCGGTCGTCGGCCGCAGGGCGAGGAACACGTAACGCTCCTCGTGGTCGAGCGCAGCCTCCACCCGCATCCCGTCGAGCACGGACCCGGTTTTGTATTCGATTCCCTCGTGGAACTCCCGACGCACTGCAGCATCCACCGCCTCGACCGCAACGCGCCGGAACCCTTCCTGCATTAATCCCTTTGGGGGTTGCGGGTCCTCGTAAGTGGTCGCCGAAGTGATCACGACCCCGTCCAGGTCCGAGACGGCGAGGAGCCAGCGGGCGCCCTGGGGCATCATTTCGCGCACGCGCTGCAGAACGGCAGAACGCGACGCTTCCCACCGGGCGAAGAGACCGGCCATGACATCGGCGGGGTGAAGTGAGGTGGCGTGGCGGTCGGTATCGCTGACCGGCATGAGCACCTGGGCGGCGAACTGGTCGCACACCTTCTCCTCGATGTCGCGGCGCTCGCGTTCGGCCATGTCGATCAGCGTGAACCCCCACTGGTCGTGCGTCTGCTGCAGATGGTGGCCGAGTTCGTGCAGCACGGTGAAGTTGTCACGGCGGTAGGTCGCCGGGTGGAGGTGGATCGTTGGCGGTTTCGGGCGGTAGTAGCCGCCTCCGCCGCAACCGGTCTCGATGAGTCCGTCCTCGATCTCCACCTCGATCCCGACAGATCCCATCACCGCTCCGAGTGGGTTGTCGCGCAACGCGGCGAAGTTGAAGGTGGTGCACTCTGCGATGATGCGGGACGCGATCGCGTGGGCGTCACGACCGACGGCGAGATCCTCCCAACCGTCCACCGGACTACCTGATGTCCCGGCCGGCGCGATTGATCGCGTCTCGCAGCTTCGCCTCCCGCAGGGCGTCGCTGTCGTTGCGCGCAGCGAGGGCAAACTCGCGACGGGCGAAGCGGCGAATGTTCGCCTCTCCGAGGCCGGTCGCCTCGGTACGCGCCGCGATGAGATGCTTGTAGCTCGGAGAGGCGAGGTCAATCACGACGTCCGCGAGGGGGTCGGCTCCGACGAGCGCATCTCGGTTGACCCCGAGACGCTCGGCGACGGCGGTGAGCTGCTCGTCGGAGATCGGCACGATACCGTCCATGAGGGCCCTCAGTTCCGGCAGCGCGAGTCCTAGTACCTCGCTGACGATCCGCGAGCTTCCGCCAGCCTGCCGGACCTTCGCCGAGTCGAGAAATGAACCCTCCTCGGCGCCGCCGGCGTTGAAGCACAGCTCGGTCCAGTGATCCACCATCAATCGGTCGGCCTCAGTGTTGTCAGAGTCGCGAGCGGAACCTGGTGCGAAGGCCAAGCCGGGGTCGTCGCTGTCATCGAGCGCGAAGGAGATCGGGCGGATCCGGTCGGGCAGTAGCAGCTGCCCGAGGCTGCGATCGAGAAGGTGGTCACCGATGCCAGTCTCCCTGGTCGGCCAAAGGGTGACCGGAACCCCGAGTGGTGAATTCTCCACAACCAGACCAGGAGCGAACGACACCTCACCGGGCAGCGTCACCGGCCAGGCCAAGACGAACCCGTGCTTCGCCGCGGCGATCGCTGCGAGCCCTACGACCTCGCCGTCCCAGGAGAGGACCCACAGGTCTCCGGCGCGGACCTGCTCGCTCTGCGCGCCGTTGTCCCAGAGCTGGTGCGCAGATGCCGGTATTCCGGCCGGCCGATCACGTCCGCTCACTGCTCACCTTCTTCGGTCGTCGCTGCAAAAAGAATCGCCAGAGTACAGGTCACGAGTCGTACAGCCGACCCCGGTAGACCTCCCTGGCCACCGTCACCTCATCTTTGGGCAGCTGGCCGAGATACTCGCACTTTCCGGCATGCCCCGTGACCGCCTTGTAGACCGGGTGGATGTACCGGGCCGTCCACCACCCTGCGGTGTTCAAGCGGGTCGTATGAATCTCCGGCATCGCCTTGCTGGGCAGGTCTTCAGGCTTTTCGTCGCTGGTGATCCGGGGCAGCCCGGCCCATGTCGTGTCCTCGCGGCGCTCGGCCATACATGCCATCGGACGTGCGGGCTTGCCGACGCGCGCCGGATTCTGGGTGGCCTCCTTGGTCACCCAGTAGACGTCGCCGAACTTGGCGTCTTCCTCTGGCATGGGCGGCAGCCTACAAGCGCTGACCGACAGCACCGGAGCGCCGCGCTGCGTGTGTCAGGTCCCGTGCTGCGTTTACCCATTCAGAAGTCTTGATCGACCCGGCGCAAGATGTTCGCGAGCATGATCACCGAATCCGCCGCGATTCCGGCCTCCCGCCGTGTAGGCGCGGTGGAGTGCTTCACGCTGTGTGCCAGCTCGATCACCTTGTTCGCGACGCCGCGGATCGCCTCGTTGTTCTTGCCCGCCAAGGAGTCCTCGACGTAGCGGCCGATGCGCTGCTTTGTCTTATCGGCCGGCGGCTCGGTCTCGCCGTCTCGGAGATGCACGGAGGGGTCGTAAATGGTGCGGCTCAACGCCTCAAGCACGCCAACGGCGCGGTTGCCGACGTCGCGATAGTCCTGCGTGGTGGTGGCGGTGCGGAAACGCCGGCGAAGCTCGGTGAGCTCCTCGTCAACCTTCGGCCAGCCCGTCTTGGTGTGCGGCGACACCGCCTCAGCGTTCACGGCGCGGAACTGATCCTCCTCCTGCTGATCCAGCTCCGCCTGCACTGGGGAAAACAGCTCGTTGAGGAGGTCTCGGCGGGCTTGCCACGAGTTGTAGCAGCCGTTACGCAACCAATGCGTCTTGAAGGTGGCGAAGTCCCGCCAGGGGAAGCTCAGCGTAATGCCGATTCGCGAGAGGGTCGCGGTGAGGGCGCGCTGGGCAAGGGCGATTTCCTTGTCGTCGAGCGCGTTGCTGCCGTCGGTGCCGAACGCAGTCAGGTTATCCCACACCAAGTGGGTCAGCGCGATCGCCGCGTCGAGGTCGTCCGCGCCGGCTACGGGGCCGGCGCGCAGCTCGTTCAGCAGGTCCTTCCGGAGCTTCGTCGTGATGGACGGTTCACTCGACCATGGACTGACCGTTTCGATTTCCTCGAAGAAGTCATCCGGTCCCATGGGAAGCGACGCTACCGAGGCACGGTGACATCGCGAACTGTTACTCGCCTGCGAGAGCTCGACCGAACGCGACCGCGAACTCTCTCTGTCGCCCAGACGAAGGGAAGGGGATCCGCACCTGGCTGACCGGAAGGCCTGCGGCGGCCAACGCGGGATATGCCACGCGGAACACATCGGCCTTGATCAGGATGATGCGTTCGGGTTCCAGCTCGGCAACCCGGTCAAGGAGCGCGGGCACGTAGGGCGACAGGTCGGACCCGTCCACGGGATCGGGCTTGAGGTCGATCAGGAAGATGCCGCGGTCGCGCAGCTGCGCCAGCACGGATGCCTTGTTGGTCCGGGTCAGCTCTACGTGGGGCAGGATTGCCCGCGCGACCGCCCGAAACAGCCAGTCGTGCTGCGCTACGTCGAGAAAGTAGAAGTAGCGGTCGTCGGCGTCAGGTGGAGCTTGGGCCACCAGCAGAAGCCGAACCCTGCTGGGCTGGTACTGCTTGGCGGCCTCTGCACGACGTCGGCGCACCTCGGCAGGACCGGTGTCGTCTTGCTGGGTCTGCGGCGGTGACGCCACGGCGACGGGTTGGCCATACCCTCGCGAGCGACTGGCCGGACCATGAGCGCGGCACCACTGGCGCCCGGGCTTCGTAGGCGGGTGCAGACCGTCGCGGTAGCAGGGACTGTGGTCGAAGTTCGGTCGGGATGTTGGGTGTTGCATGACTCCAATACTGCTGGTGGTCCTCTTTTGGTAGGCGAGCGCTCCTTGGGACGTGAGGACGACGTATACGTCACTGATGCAGATCTTCGTCGGCGAAGCGCCCGGCAGGTACGAGCAAGGCAACCTCGCGTCCCTGCCGGGTGATCACGAAAGTCCGCCCTTGTTCGGCTTCAGTGATGAACCGGCTGAAATGTCGGCGTAGTTCGGTGATGCTGATGCGCGGAAGCAAGGGATCGATCAACGTTCGGCACCAGGATCGGCGACGGCACCGAACATCTCGATCCAACTTTCGAGCTGAGCGGCGGACTCGGTGAGGACGAGCGCGAGAGCCCGCGCGTTCTCAATGGTGAGTCCAGAATCAGGGTGGAACTCGAGGTAGATGTGGGGAACGTCGGCAGCAGTCTCAAAGCTGCCGTCTTCGACCTGAATCGCGCTGATACGGACTCCAGCCGTGCATCCGGCGGGGAACCGGTCGGGTGTGTAGACGACGCGGGATGCGATGCCTTGGTCCAACTCCCATTCACTGCAGAGCGATCCGATTGGGGTAGGGGGCTCCTCACAGCTTCGGCTTGACATTGCCACCATCGTCCTCTCTGTACCGCTGGGACTCAGTCATCGGTTGCTCGGTGCGACTTCGACTTCATCTGGGGGAGTGTCTAGTTCGCCTAGTATTGCCTGCCGGAAGTGGTCCGATGCGCCGCTCGGGGATAAGTCGGGAAAGATGCTTCTGAGTCGAATGTGCGAGCTTGCAACGATTTTCGCGGCCGATGACCTACCCTCTTTCGCGAAGTCGTGCCGTAGCGAGATGATGAGGTCTGTTAGCGCTACCGCGCTCGGGTACCAGGCGGCGACCTGTCGGGCAATCGTTGGTGGTGCGTCATCGGGGATATCGAGCCGTTCCCTGCGACGCTGGATACTAGGTGCTCGGGATACGGCCGGCCAGTGTGACCACTGAGTAAAACAGCGGATGGCGGCAAAGAAGCAGCTATACACGGGGCCGCGGCCCCATCGTCGGATGAGTTGAAGGTGTTCGCGGTGTGCGTCTGAGACGTCGACACAGTTGCGTACTGAAAACTGTTCCTGAACAGGAAATCTGAGTGCAGAACTGCCTGTCCACTGCTGGTGCGCGGTGCAGATCACTTGTTCATGGCTAGCGAAGACAGTCACAACTTCCGTTCGGCCGTGAGTCTTGGCGGCGGCGCAGTGTGTGCATGCCGATCGGGTGCTCGCCCGTTTGGAGACGTGGCCGACCAGGTGCGGCCATCGCTCAACTGCCTGCGGGGTTCGCAGTTCTGGGAGTGCCGCGACCAGCCCGCGCTCTGTGAAACCGGTTAACTCGACGAGGTCTGCAACGAAGTGGCGATGCCGGGCGAGTCGAGGCAACCAGCCGGGTCGCAAAAGATTCTGATCCGTGAGCCGTCGGAGGTAGCTTTTCAGCGTCTCAGATTTCATCGGCGACAGCGGTACCGGTAGTCGCCGTTGGCTGTGACGGATTCCCACTGGGGGCGTCAGTGGTAATTCGGAACGGGATGGCATTAGCGGGCCACCCCCGGGTCCACGTCGTCGATCGCAATCGAGTCGAGGAGGTCTAACGTGATCGCTTCGGTACCGAAGTCGATGGCGTCGGTAGCGGCATCGATAATCAGATCGCTTAAGGATGCGATGGAGCCGCCGGTGCGGTGGTAGAGGTAGTCCGCATGCCGTTCGAGCATTCCGTGTTCATGCAGGGGGAGGGGAAGAATGCGTTCGAAGGATGCGACGAGCTGCAACCACTCCTTATGGTCGGCGTCATTCGACAGTGAGTAGTTGCTCAGGTTGATGGGCCGGGTACGTTTGCGCCACTGCTCTCCGTTCTCGCCGCTGAACAGGGGAGCGGTCTCCAATGAAATTCCTGCAAAGAGCATTGTTGCATCGAGGTTTTCGGCGAAGGTCTTGATGTTGTCGGCGACTTCGGCTCCTGCTGCGCGATCGGTGTTGAGGCGTTGGACGTCATCGAGGATGACGAACTTGGTGCCGAGGCTCTTCAGCAGTCGCGCCAGGTCCACGAGTCGCTCGTCGGCATTGCTACCTCGCAGCTCGCGTGCACCGACGAAGTCGGCGAGGCGCACCCAGAGTTTGTTCGTCGTTGTCGCCGTGGCGATGGTGGTGTAGACGACGGGAAGGAAGGACAGATCGTTCTCCCTGCCGCAAGTCCGTCGTATTTCTGCGTCCAGTCGCTTGCCGGCGGCCATCACATCGGTGGTTTTGCCGGTCCTGGGTTCCCCGGATACTCGGATACCGGGCCTGGCCACGAACTTCTTGGCTCGTGATCGGCGAAGCAGTCGCCGTGCGTGGTTGAGGATGCGGGTGAGATCCCGGGTGGGAAACACGCGTTCCTCGTTCAGGTAGTCGATGCGGCGTTCGTTATACGCCGACCGCTCGACGGTGCCGAGAGCCTTGATCTCGTCCGCACTCAACGAGGGGCGCTGCGAGTCCGGGGTGGGCTCGTAGGTGCAGTACTCGCGCCACTCTTCGCGGGTTGTCGGTGATGCCAAGGTTCACCACCCTTCCGACAGACGCATCGGACGCATGGGCTCAACGGGTCCGAGCGTAGGCTGAACAACCGGCGGTGTCGGAGTGTCGTCGCTTCGTCCGGGCGCAACGACCTCAGCGGGAGGGCCGCCGCTGAGCTCTTGTCGCGCGAGGTTGGCGCGCCCGGCCGACGCTTCGGCACGGGAAAGCGGTCGAGGTTTCGGTTCCGATGGGCCGCCGAGCAATTGACGATGAATCTGCTCCGCGCGCCTGAGCACTTCTTTGTCGGTTGGTTTCTTACTCATGTCCCGACGGATCGCTTTGACCATGTCGATTCCGAATGGAATGGTCGCATAGTCGGCGAGAACCCAGCGGCACTCGATCCAGCCATTGTCTTCGACTTTGCGCTGACCCTCTGAGTCGAAGACTAGGGATTCGTCTCGCACCCAGATTTGCATCAGGTTGGTGGGGTCGTAGCGCACCTCCCACTTGCCATTCTGTTTGGAATTCAACGATTTCGTTCGTCGCATCTGGTGAAAGCGTGGCGAGTCGGAGTTGTACACGAGGTTCTCCAAGTTGACGCCATAGCGATTGATACGACGAAACTCGTGTGGTTTCAGCGAGATCCAATCGTCGCGTGTCATCGTCCGTACTGGAGTTGGTGTCATCTCCGACATCGCTCGATACATGGCATTGGGAGAGAGCTGCATCCGAGGGGCCGCTGTCAGGTGAAGCCCCGAGTGGGGACGGTTCTGATACACCGTGATGACCCATTCGTCGAGCAGCGCCTGGAGTACAAACAGCGGCCACACAGTATCCTTCTCCGGGTTTCGGCCCCGGTGGCTGACCGAGCGTCCCTTGTATCCCGGAATCCATCGGACAAAGTCGTCGCCGATGGTCTTGAGCAAGCGTTCGATATGAGGCTTGGCGGTGGGCTGGTGCGGAGGTGCGACCCGAGGGTGCACTCCCCGAAGTTCCGTTGCTCGTTCGAAGACCGGTGAGACGAAGATCTTGCCACGGTCAACTACGACACCCCGCACATCGATGATGGGTTTGTTTTCGAGTGCCCTATCGAGATCGATCTGGGGGGATAGCTTGTCCGACAGGTAACTTCGTGCGACGGTCATATTCTCAATCCAGCCTGGCAACATCTGTTGCGGGATACAGGAGTTGGCCCAGAGTTCGATAGCGTCCACAGTTTTGCAGGCGTTCGGGCGGAGAATTGCCGCGGTGATGCTCAGTGTTGCGACGTCGATGCCGGCAGCCAAATCGATGCGGCATGGTTGACCATCGGGCAGTAAGGCCATTGCGTCCAGTGGTGTTGAGTCGAGCTGCACTTCTTCGCCTGGATACAACGCGACAATCTTCGAGAACGCTCGGTTGGGGCTGTTCGCGTGACTGCGGCGCGACGTCGCGTCACCGGTGGTGTGCTCACCGCGGTCAAGTGCGGCGAGTAGGGCGTACAACGATGACCTGCACGGCACCGGCACGTTGTCGTCACGAAGGCGGCGCTCTGCGATTTCGAGGATCTGCTTCTTGGTAGGCGTCGACTTGTCTACGTAGTGCGCTTTCACCATCTCCAGGACGACGATCACACGCTCGTGCACCCCGGACAGACGGACATGACCCGGCATACCCCGCTGATCGATACATCCGAGCAGGCCCGCATTGTTGAAGCGTTGCCACTTGCGCCACATGGTGGTCATGGAGACCGGCCGCCCTAGGGTTCGTAGCTCGGATATTTTATCCGAAAGTCGTTCTTGTACAGTCACTATCGGGGCACCCGAAATGGCTTGTCCTTGAGCCGGCTGTTCGATGGCGTGTTTGATGCCGGAGAGGTGCTCATACCAGAACTGGGCATCTCGTCGCTGTTCGTCGGTGGCGAGGTCGAGCAGCCTCTGATCGGCGATACTTGGTCCAGAGGCGTCGGGACCGACGAAGGAGTCGTCGCAGAGCAACATCGCTACCGGCAAGGTCAGGTCGCTGCCGTCATCGAGACATTTGAGTCGAAGGGCCAGTCCGTCGCTGTCGCGGATATGCCAGCTCTGGCCACGGAGTTCGATGATGTCGCCGATATGCAGTTCGATCATGAGGTGATCACCGTGGTCCAGGTCAGCGGGCGGGCCAGGTCGACGTGAATCTCTCGGTTCCAGATCATGTGGTACGTGCTGCAGATGAGATGGTTCTCGTCGAGTTCAGCACCGTCCGAGGCGTTGTCGATCAGCTGGCCGAACTGCACGCCGTTGCGCCCCGATCGCTTCACGCAGATCGCGATAGCGGATCGTGCTTCTGCTGACGGCGCGAACCGCGGATGGTGGTAGGCGCATAGCAGACGTAGGTTGCGTTCTGCAGTCTTGTCTATCGTAGTGAATTCCTCGTACTCCCAGTCCAACTCGCGACATACATCGCGCGTGCGTTGATGCTGGAGCCGATCCTTCTCGCGGAGACGATCTGCCGGCTTGACGTCGACAACGAGAGCCGATCCGTCGCGTCTTCGGATGAAAAAGTCCGGGGCGTGCCGGTGGTGCGTCTGGCCCTTCGGCCACAGCAGCCAAAACGGATTGGAGCTGACCGCGATTGCCTCGCCCCGAAAGTCGACCGTCATCAGGGCAGTCATCTCGAACCGCGACTCAAAGCTGACATGGCCTTGTGAACGCGAGAACCAGTACTTGCCTTGATGGGAACGGCGACCCCGGTAAGCCGGGAAACTCCGGATAGGCCTGCATAGCTCAAATGACACACGCGAAACCTCAGGTGTGAGACGGGTCCGCACCCGCTGCCCGGTCTTCGGATCTTGATAAAGCACCATCGTGTAGGGCGCGTCATTGACGGGCAGTGGCCCTTCCGACGGGACCGGCGGCGGGGTCACTGCCGTCTCCACCAACCATCGGGGCCTGCAGCCCGCGATGGGGTCGGAGGCCAGGATGCAAAGCAGGGGTTGACATCGTGCCGGAAGCGCGCTGAAATAAGCATGTCTCCCTCTCAAGGGTGAAGTAGGCAATTAGCGGCCAAGTGCCGCACCGAAGAAGCCGGGATTCCAGCCCGGCTTTTTCAGCGTCTGGGGAATCTTGATGCCCCGTCAGCGGAAAACATTTGAGTCGCTTGTGCGGTGCCACCTCCTCGTTGACCTGGACGTTCGACTGCCTCCGATAGGCGCACTCATCGAGCCCCGTGCGTTTATGCGCAGGCTGAAGGGCCTGCCTCCTCACCGGAATTGGCAACGTCAGTTGAGCACAAAGTGACAGAATCGCACAAGGGTTGCAGCAACTACCACTTTGACCAGCTTTGCCGAGATGAGCCGAACTATCCCGCAATCTTTCGTGGGTTGATTGCAAACGCCGATGGCTGCTGGAACCCAGGAACCTGGAGAATAGGCCTGTCTGTATTCCACTGCTAGACACTAAATTAACGCGTTTAGCAAGGTAGAAGCCTTTTGACCCGCGTCCCAGCGTCAGCGTGTAGTTGGCCGACGCGGGTCCGTGTGTTGCCTATAGGCAACACCTGTGAGCTGGACCTTCCAGCAAATTGCTGTTAACTGATTGCCTTGCAAGGGGTTAACATAAAATCGACTTGGCACTCCGGAGTTTGCTGATAGATCCGCGGCCGACTGCATCGAAGACGCCGCCATACCGACCGTGGCACCACACTCGCAGCGTCAGGGTCTCCGAATCTGTGCCTCTGGTTCTCGCCCGAGGCCTGTCGGTGCGCCGCGCTATCTTGATCCGATGCGCTGGTTTGCCCGCCCTGATAATCGCTCGCTGGAGCTGAGGGTCGCCCCGCGGCTCGCATCGTGGAACAAGGCTGACGATCCAGATCAGATCCGATTGCAGGAGTACCTCGACGATACGGAGGCTTTGATCGCTGGCGCACGGATCAGGGGCCCGTGGGCGCTGCGCCTCGACGTCGGTTTACCGAGTTCACAAACCTGCTCGATGCCAGCGACCTGGATAACTACGCGTATCCGCTCGCGTCGCGCCTGCGCGATGTCGACTTGGTGTCGGTGTGGTGCACGAAGCGCAATGATGAACAGTCGTCTGTGCGGATCTGTGCCGCCCGAGAAGTTCCTGCACCCACAGCCGCTGGTGTGATCGTCGCGACCACTGCAGCTTCTTCCTCGAGCGTCGCCTACAAGGAGGCTATCCACGCCGCCGTCTCTGGCGCTGCGGTGCTACCGGATGGACCAGTTCGACTCGAACTATCCTTCGTGGTCGGTCCACGCCGCAATTGGCTCAACCTCTGGAAGCAGACGATCGACGCGCTCGACCCCCTGCTGGGTCGTACCCGGCCAGATCGGGCATGGCATCCCCGCGACGGCCGAATCACCGAGCTCGGCCTGCACTGCACCGTGGACCAGTACGCCGGCAACAAGGTCGCGGTGGGCATCTACGCATCGGCCGAATCCGCGAGTGTTACCGAGGACAGTTTGCTCGACGTCCCACAAAGTCCGGTTGACGAGTTCATCGACGTCGTGCCAGCCGATGCACTCGCCGGAGTGGATCACCACACCCGCGCACACGAGTTCCGGGACGACGACGCTGGCTATCTGGCCTGGCTGGCCGCCAACCCGGAAGGCTTCGTCGTGAACATCGCCCGTAACTACAGCGTGTCTACCGCGCGGGTGCATCACGCCACGTGCCGCACCATCAGCGGTCAGAATCCGCACAACGGACCGTGGACTGGTGCCTACGTCAAGGTGTGCGCCATTCATTCGGCGGACGCCGAAGAGTGGGCCGCAAACACCGTGCGTAAGCCCATCCCGTCGTGCGGAACTTGCCGGCCCTGATACGTGTGACCGCTGCGGGGCGCAAGCGGGCTCATCTGAGCTCGTCGATCTGGGACGCAGAACGACCCCGTGCGGCCAGTCGCTCGAATCTTTTTGATGCGCCATTGAACTCGGACGCAAGCTGGGCGTAGCCAGCATCCAGGATTTGTTCGTGCATAGCCTCTGCGCCCACCCGAAGCAGAGTCCGCAGTACAGCGGCATCCGAGCTGATGTCGCCCGAGGCATAGTCATTGTGGTGTGCCCACTGTCGCAGGACCTCGAAAGCTGGCGAGCCCCGATGGAGGAAGGGAGCTAGCATCGCCTCGTCCGCATCGCGGAGAATCAGGCTCACTCGCTTACTCATTGCGGAGTCTTTCTAAGTCGTTGGGGCACATGGATCGCTTCGTTCTCAGCTCGTCCCATCGTCCTCCCGTTGTTCGGTCAGTAGGGAGTAGAGCTGATTCTGCGCTGCCGCACTTCGTGTTTCAATCCCCGCCGCCGTGACGTAGCGCTGCGATGTCGTCATCGACTCGTGCCCAAGGAGTTTCATCAGTGTGTAGACGCTGACATTCGAGGTCGCGAGCTCAGTTGCATAGGTGTGACGAAGGCCGTGCACCAGGGCGCCGGGTACGGGGCGCGCGTCCGGCCCTGCCCGTTTAAACGCGCGCTTGATACGTGACTGTAGGGTGCCACGCGTCATTCGTTCACCGTCTCGACCGACGAATAGCGGTACGGAAGCCGGCCAGCCCGACAATGGCGTACTCTTCGGCGACGATGTGCGCTTCTTGCCCTGAGGAAACCGTCCGGCACGACTATCCATATACGTACCGATCACCTCCAGCAGGGCTGATTCGATGGGGACGTTGCGTTCCTTGCCGCCTTTGCCTTTCACATTAATCACCGCGGAGCCATCGTCGAGCGTCCGTATGTCACCGACGTCGACCAGGCGGAGTTCTTCGGCCCGCAGTCCGGCGAGGAGTGCAGTGAGAATGACTGCGAGATCTCTTTCTTTCCAGTCTGTTCGGCGAGTATCGGACTCCTGCGTGACGGCAGACAGCAGGGCTTCAACCGCTGTTCGGGGGAGGGCTTTCGGCATCGGCCTCTTCAACTTCGGTCGTGCAACGAGCTGCATGGGGTTGGCCGCCAACAGTTCGTTCGTATAGAGGAAGGTGCACAACATATTCCACGTTGACCAGCAGCGTCGGATGGAAGCCGCCTCGTGGTCGGCTGCAAACGCCGCGAACGCTGTACGCATCGAATCGCGAGTTATGTCAGCTGGACTGAGACGGGCCGGCTCACCACCGGTAAGCAGATTGGCAATGGCGACGAAGTCGCGGCGATAGGCCTTCATCGTGTGCGCCGAGGGTTTACTTGCCTGCCGGTGATCCAAGAACTGCTGGAACCACTGGGGGATCTCCTCGACGGCCTGCGCGACGGCAGCAGCTTCGACAACGCCTTCGGTGACGGAGTAGCCGGGATCGGTCTCGTGCGGCACACGGTCAGCCTCGCAGATAAAAGATGGATAATCAACGTTATCCATATTATTGGGTGTCACGCGTCTCCAGCCTGCGCAAACAGGGGGCGCTGCATCACCTGCATAACGTCACTGTGACGAATTGCATGGTTGGCGCTGGACCTCGACAGCGCGGAGTGTCCGCCGCTGTCAGATAGTTCTGGACTGTCGACTGTCCCGTCCGGCGCTGTCAGATAGTCATGGATTCAGACTCAGCGGCATGGCCACGCCGGCCGAAGATCCGCAGGTGCATGGGCAGGGACCTGGGCGGTGTCACTGTCAGATAGTTCTGGAACGGAGGGCGAGAAATCGGACAGCTACCAGGTTTTCCCGGATTACTCCCAACTAGTTCCGGATCGGACAGCCGCATGGCATAACCGGTTCCAGCCGGTCACCAGCGTTACCGTTTCGCCGATAATCTACATTATGTCAACTCAAGTACGCCGTTTTCATCAGATGAATCATCCCCGCACCGGTCGACTCTATCGGCCGCGCTGTCGCCCGTCGGCCCCGATCGGGTGAAAAGTCCTGGCTGGCCGCAGGTTTGGGCGCATTGCAGCGGGCGGCCACGACGCCGGCCTCGGCCCGGTGCCTCGACACGTTGCTGCGGGCCTCCTTGAAGCGATGGATCTACCGGCGGCGATGTGGTAATGATTCATTAGATGATTCAATGATGCATCAGACGAGACAGCTTGGAGGCCGGTTTGCCTGTCGATAAGAGCGGTCGCGTGTTCCTCGTGGGCTCGGTTCCTCTGCTGCATCCTGAGGTCCAGACGGTCGACGAGATGCTCGATGGTTGGCGCAACCAGCAACTGTGCCGCAACCTGGCACATGACACGATCGATGCCCGGATCGCCACGGTCCGCCGCTTCATCGCGCACAGTAACGAGTTCCCGTGGTCGTGGACACCGGGTATCGTCGAGGAGTTTTTCGCCGATTTGCGCGGCATTAAGGGCCGTCGGCAGTCCACGGTCCGCGGCTACCAGAATGCGCTGCGGTTGTTCTGCTCCTACATCGCTGACCCGGACTACGGGTGGGACCGCGTGTGCGAACAGCGGTTTGGTACGCATCCGGCGCAGGTGTTTTTCGCGTGGAACACCGCCACACATGTCCAGGACAACGAGCAGTCCCCCGAGAAGCGTCCGTTCACGAAGCAGGAGCTGCAGGACTTTCTCGACCACGCCGATGATCAGGTCACGCTGATCGCCAACTCAAACAAGAAGGGCTGGCTGCCGGCCTACCGCGATTCGGTGATGTTCAAGGTCGCCTACTCCTACGGGTTGCGGTTCAATGAGCTGAGGCATCTGCAGACTGTCGACTTCTCCCGCAACCCGCACGCCGCGGAGTTCGGCCGCTACGGGGCGGTCAAGGTCCGCTACGGCAAGGCGAAGAAAGGCTCACCGCCGAAACGCCGGACCGTGCTGACGGTCTTCGATTGGACACCGGAGATCCTTGCTGACTGGCTGGCCCACGGCCAGCCCTATATCGACGACAGCATCGATCTGTTCCCCAGCGAGCGGGGCTCGCTGGTCGCCGAGAACACGCTGCTGCGCCGGTTCCGGCGCTACTGCAACGATCTCGGGCTGACCGACGGCCTGGATCTGCATTCGTTTCGCCGCTCCTACATCACCCACCTCATCGAGGACGGCTGGGACGCCAAGTTCGTCCAGGACCAGGCCGGCCACGAATTCGCCAGCACCACATCGCTCTACACCGGTGTCGCCAGCGACTTTCGGACTCGGACCGTGCGCCGCGTGCTCGACCAGACCATCAAGGACGCGCTCTCGCTGGGAGAGGAAACCTCATGAAACGCGAAGTCGACTACAGCTGGCGGCTGGCCGAGCTCATGGCCGCCCACGGGATGCACAACAGCACTGACCTGATCCCCCGTCTCGCCGAGCGCGGAATACAGCTTTCCCGCCCGCAGGTCTACCGGGTCGTTCATCAACGGCCCGAACGTGTCTCGCTGCAGCTGATGGCGGCGTTGTGTGACATTCTGGGCTGCGGTGTGGAGGATCTGGTGACGGTGACCGCCACCGACGCGCGTCGCAGAAAGACCGCCTCAGGAACCACCATCGCGCCGCCCAATGTCGTCGAACTCAACAAGTCCGTGCGGCCCCGGCGTGCCCGGGTCATCAGCGATGACGATTGAGCCAAATCCCCGCTCGACACGACGTGGACGGCCCCCGGTTACCGATGGTGACCAAGAATGCAGCAGGTGCCGGCGCATGGCCAACAAGCTGCGGGTGTACTGGCCGGGTGATCGGCTGTGCCACAGCTGCTTCTACAGTGCGATGCGCACCCATGGCATCTGCCCGATCTGCGGTCACGATGGCGTCCTGCCGGGGCGCGCGAATCACACCGACCCGCGTCCGGTCTGCCTGACCTGCGCCGGTATCCCCGGCAAGTTCACCTGCCGGACATGCGGACATGAAGGCGAGATCTACCGCGCCGGGGACTGCGCTCGATGTGCCTTGCGTGACGACCTCTGCCGGATCCTGCTGCACCACCCCGCCGACCCGGCCGCCATGGAGACCCTCATCGAGGTGCTGTGTGGCGTGGACCGGCCCGAGAGCATCCTGGCCTGGAAACGCAGCCTGCAGGTCCTGCAGCTACTCGGCGGAATCACCTCCGGCGCAATACCTCTCACCCATGACGGGCTCACCGCAGCAGGCCGCGGCAAGCACATCAGCCACCTGCGGTCGATCCTGGAGCACCATGGACTGCTCCCCCCGCGCGACGAACACCTCGCACGTTTCGAAGGATGGTTGAGCGCCAAACTGGACGCCATCGGCTCACCGGCGATCCGCGGGCCGGTCGAACAGTTCGCCACCTGGCACCACCTACGCCGACTCCGCAGCCAGTCCAAGCCCGGTCAAGGCACCGACGGCCCGAAACGATCGGCGAAACAGGAGATCACCGAGACGATCAAATTCTTGACCTGGCTCGAGGACACCCACGGCCGCACCGCCGCCGAATGCACACAGCACGATGTCGACGCCTACCTCACCTCCGGGCCGACCACTCGCCACCTGATCCGGACCTTCTTCATCTGGGCCAAGAGCAGCAGGGGCAACACCGGTGTCCAGATCGGGTTCCGGCAGGCCAGAACAACACCCACGATCACCCAAGAACAGCGCCTGGGCTGGCTCAAGGAACTGCTCACCGGCGACGCCGAAAGCCTTCCCTATCGCGTCGCCGGCGTCCTGCTGCTGCTCTACGCGCAACCGCTCTCCAAGATCGCAGCCCTGCAGGCTACCGCGATCGCCCGAGTCGACGGCGAGACCCGCATCGCCCTGGGCAAAGAACCCATCCCGGTGCCCGAACCATTTGCCTCACAACTGAACTACCACCTTCACCACCGGCCCAACCTGCGCACCGCAGGCGGAGCCATCGGCACTGCCTGGCTGTTCCCCAGCAGCCGACCCGGCCAGCACCTCGACCCGCAATCGATCATGCACCGGCTCCGATGGCTGGGCATCAATCTGCTGGGCTCACGCAACACCGCACTACAGGAACTCGCCTCTGAGATACCCGCCCCTCTGGTCGCCGACGTGCTCGGCTACAGCGACCAAGTCACCCAGAAACACGCTGCGGAAGCCGGCAATACATGGGCTGCCTACGCTTCCCCAGCTCTTCATCGGAGCAGTCGCCCGGGGCAACAGAGCGCCGTAGACGCCCCAGGCACCGACGCCGGAGACCAATTGGCCTTGGATCTCATCGTGGAGGAGAACAGCGACGAACTTGACTCTCCAGCCGGCCCAATTCAAGCTCACTTCGATCAAGCCCCGGAGCAAGCTGACGACAACTCCGAAGATTCGTCATGACCTGGCCTGCACGACGTCGATTGCGGCCGTGTAGGGGCGCCCCGCCGACTGGGTGAACTGGTACAACACCGACCGGCTCATGCACCGCCTGGGCCGCATCCCACCGGTCGAATACGAGACGCTCTACTACGCTAGGAACACAGCCCAATCCGAGGCTGCGCACCAATAAACCGGTGTGCATCAAACCCGGGGCGATTCAGCATCCGCTGCACCAAGGGGTGAAAGCCCGACCGTGGACATCATGGTGCCCCGGGCCTGACAAGATCACAGAGACGGCAGCCACAAGAACTACGGACCAATTGAAGCGAGCGGCGGGAGCACCGGGAACTCAGCGGACGCGCACCGCACTCGGCAAAGAACCCATTCCGGTCCCCGAGCCCTTAGCTTCGCAACTGAACTTTGACGCGAGCGGGTATTCGTGCCGGTGACCGACGTGTCCGTTCTCATCTGAGCTGACGCAGCCGACGTGCGGTGTGTCAGCTCAGATGAGATGACCGTTCCGAGGTGAGTGTCACTTCACTTGACGTAAGTGCCGCGTGCAGCCTGTGTGTGCTTACTGGCGCGCCATGGCGATCCGAATCGCTTCCTCCGGCGACACCTTGTGGTCTTCGGATTGGGCGGCGTCGGCGATCGCGATCTGGATCCCCTTGACGCGGCCGGTGAAGGCGTTGCCGCGCGGGCCATAGTCCTGCGAAACCGGTGCGCCGGTGTCCTCGCCGACATCGCAGCCGTCGTCGGCGGAGAAGATCATCGCCAGGGTGGCACCGACTTCGCCTTCGCCGACCTTGGTGCCGTCGGTGTAGAGGGTCACCGTGCCGCCTTTACCGAGTCCGCCGCCGGCGTAGGCGAACTCCATGCGCACCTGGTGAGCGCCCGCGGGCAACGGGTCGGTGGCCTCGACGTAGAAGTGCTGTACGCCGCCGAGGTTGTAGCAGTATTTGAGCTTGCCGTCCTTGGCGTACAGGCTCCAGCCGCCGATGTTGGCGCCTTGGGCGATGATCACGCCTTCGGCGCCGGTCTCGGGTACCTCGATCTCGGCGGTCACGGCATGGGACTTGTTCTTGATGTTCACGACACAGTTCTCCGACAGTCGCCCCATGCCGCCGAAGAGAAGCTGGGTGTTGCCCCTGACGAGCACCGGCCGCCCTGCGGCATCGGGGTTCATTCGCTTGGCGAGGTCGTCGTCCATCGGCAGCACGTTGTAGCGCGTCGCCTCGATCAGCCACAGCCGCTGCAGTTCGTGCAGCTTGTCTGGCATCTGTTTGGACAGGTCTTTGGCCTGGGTCCAGTCTTGGGTGGTGTCGTAGAGCTCCCACACGTCGTCGTCGAAGGCGGGGGTTTGTTCGCCGATGAGCAGCCACGGCGTCTTGTGGCGGGTCACCGCGGTCCAGCCTTTGTGGTAGATGCCGCGGTTGCCGAACATCTCGAAGTACTGCGTCTCATGCCGGTCCCGGGCCTGCGCCTCGTTGAACGAGTAGAGCATGCTGACGCCCTCGATGGGGTGCTGTTGCACACCGTTGACGAACAGCGGTTCGGGTAGCCCGGCGGCTTCCAGAATCGTGGGCGCGACATCGATGACGTGATGGAACTGCCACCGCATCTCGCCTCGGCTGCGGATGTTCGCGGGCCAGTGCACGATGGTGCCGTTGCGGGTGCCGCCCCAGTGCGAGGCGACCTGTTTGGTCCACTGATAGGGGGTGTCCATGGCGTGCGCCCAGCCGACGGCGTAGTGGTTGTAGGACTGCGGGCCGCCGAGCTGGTCGAGCCGGGCCATTAGGAACTCCGGTGTTTCGATGGCCGCCATCCCGTTAAAGTTCAGCATCTCGTTGAACGTGCCGTTGAGGGTGCCTTCGGCCGAGGCGCCGTTGTCGCCGATGATGTAGTAGACCAGGGTGTCGTCGAGGACACCGAGCCGGTCGATGGCTTCGATGAGCCGGCCGACGTGGTGGTCGGTGTATTCGAGGAAGCCGGCGTAGAC
This sequence comes from Mycobacterium adipatum, assembly GCF_001644575.1. Lineage (NCBI taxonomy): Bacteria > Bacillati > Actinomycetota > Actinomycetes > Mycobacteriales > Mycobacteriaceae > Mycobacterium > Mycobacterium adipatum. The sequence goes on along the minus strand of NZ_CP015596.1, from coordinate 3,382,200 downwards.
CTCCATCTGGCGGCGCAGCACGGGTTTGAGTTCCTCGGGCATGTCGTCCCACGCCGGGATCTCGGTGTGCCGCGCGGTGAGCTGGGCGTCCGGCGGGATCACTCCCAGCTGGATCTGCCGGGCAAATGTCTCCTCCCGTAACCGATCCCAGCCGTCGTCGAACTTGCCTGCGTACTTGTCGGCCCATTCGGTGGGCACATGGTGCGGCGCGTGGGTGGCGCCGGGAGCGAAGTAGGTGAAGAACGGCTTGTCGGCGGCGAGCGCCTTCTGCTGCCCGATCCAGGCGATGGCCTTGTCGGTCATATCGGCCATGAAGTGGTAGCCCTGGTCGGGTGTCCGATCCACCTCGACCGGGGTGGTGCCCTCATATAGGGTCGGGTACCACTGGTTGGCCTCGCCGCCGATGAAGCCGTAGAAGTATTCGAAACCGCCCCCGCCGGTGGGCCAGGCGTCGAATGGGCCGACTGCGCTGGTTTCCCACACCGGCACTTCATGGCATTTGCCGAACTGTGCGGTGCTGTAGCCGTTGAGCTTGAGCGTGCGCGCCAGCGGCGACATGGTGTTGGGCAGGATCGAGCTGTATCCCGGGGCGCCGGTGGCGATTTCGGTGATGCCGCCCATGCCGGCGGAGTGGTGGTTACGTCCGGTCAACAGGGCCTGGCGGGTCGGCGAGCACAGGGCGGTGGTGTGAAACCGGTTGTATTTCAGCCCGCCGGCCGCCAGCCGTTCCGCGACCGGGGTCTGGCACGGCCCACCGAACGCGCTCGAGGCACCAAAGCCCACATCATCGAGCAGAATCAGGAGCACATTCGGGGCCCCCTTGGGCGGACGCAGCGGCGTGATCGGCGGGGACGAGGTATCCGGATCCTTCGCATCGTAGGTGATCAGACCCGTCCTCGAGGGGCTCGGAATCGGCAGATGAGTTCTGGCATAAGGCATTTCGTCGGCCATGGCAGATACCTCTCATTCGTGACGCAGCTGTACGCGATGTACATTTCCCTACACGCTACTGAGCTGCCTCCGGGGCGTATTCGGAAGGCCTCAGCAGCGCAAGATCAGAATGCACTCCGCGGCGGTAGAGTTTATTGACCGTCGAGTGAAATCTTCGGTATTCGTGACGGCGGCCCGGCGGCATTAGCATCTCCGCCGGATGGCAGGTTCAGTCAGCGAGCGTCCAGGCCGATGTCGCGATGAGGTCGCCCCGGTTGAGGGCGGCGGCGCGGTGCTCGTGCACCTGGGCGTACTCGGCGGTGGTGACCATGTCAATGAAGGCGCCCGGTGTGGGGTATTCGACGATCAGGATGGCGTCCCACCAGGGCCGCTGCCCGTCGCCGATGATGACCGCCGGTGCGGTGCCGGCGTAGCGGATGGTGGCGCCGACGCGCTCCAGGTGCGGGGCGACCTCTTGCCCGTACTGCTCGTAGCGCTCGCGGCCGCCTTCGGATTTGAATTGCAGCAGGTTGACCATCAGTACCGGTGCGTCGGCCGGTCGGGCGCCCAGGGCGGCGAACTGCTCGGGGGTGGTGTCCAGTGTGGTGCTCATGTGAATCTCCTTGTCGTGGTTGGGTGTTGAATGTCGGTGCCGACCCGTTCACGCAGGAACGGAACAACCAGTTTGGCGACCTGGTCGGGTTGCTCGAGCCAGGACCAGTGCCCGATGCCGGGCAGCATTTCGATGTGCACGCGCGGGAACGGACCGCGTTGCCGCGCGGCCTGAACGGCAGGGATGTACACATCAGCGTCGCCGAAGACCACGAGCGCGTCCAGGTCGGCTGCACGCAGAGGTTCCACCAGCACATCCATGTGGCGTTGGCGGGTCGATCGGTATAGCCGCAGCACCGCCCGTTTGGTACCGCTCGGTAGGGCGTGGCGAGCGATCTGATCGACCCAGTGCTCGGGTAGGCCGGGGTTGTCGTGGCGCAGCACGAACCGTATCGCCGCATCATTGGTGAGACGCATGAACAGTTCGCCCAGGACCGGTGTGCGCCAGATTCTCGCGAGCCGGTGCCAGCGGTAGCCCAGGAGCACGCCGGTGTTGATTAGGGTTACGCTGGCGACCCGGTCGGTGTGGCCGGCGGCCCAGGTCATCGCGATCGGGCCGCCGAAGTCATGAGCCACCAGGTGGACCCGTCTGATGCCGAGCTGGTCGATCAGACCACCCAAGTGCGCGGCGTATCCCGCCAGTGTGTAGTCCTGGTCGGCGCGCAGGTCGGCGCCGCCGAAACCGGGCAGGTCGGGGGCGGCGACGGTGGCGAACTCGGCGACGTGGGTCATCAGCGGTTCCCAGTCGCTGCCGGTGTCGGGATTACCGTGAACGAACACCACCGCCTCGCCTGGGTTGCCGGTGCCTCCGATCAGCACCGGCGAGGTGACCCCGTTGACCGAGAGTCGCCGTGTCTCGAAAGTGGTCATTGCACAATGTCTTTCACTTCTTCCACCCGTTGGGTGTAGGCAGCGCGAGCGCCCATATCGGCGTGGATCATCACCGAATCGGCCTGGAGGGCTTTTTTCAGCCGATCGGCGATGCCAGGGGGTGTGCCGGCGATCAGCCGGGCGATCGGCCCGAGTTCGCGGGGCACGAATACCTCCTCGCGGCCGGTGTGCAGCGCCGCGACGATGGCGTCGGCCACGGCCTGCGGTCCGACAATCCTGGTGCCACGCGGCTTGTCGAATCCGGCGATCATGTCGGTGCGGATCAGGCCGGGCATCACGATCGTGGTACGGATGCCGGTGCCGCGGGTCTCGGCGCGGATCGCCCGGGTGAACCCGACGACGGCGTGCTTGGTCGCCGCGTAGGTAGCGCCACCGGCGGTGGCGATCTGTCCGGCCGAGGATGCCAGGTTCACGATGTGCCCGTGGCCGCGGGGGCCGAACCGCTCTAAGGCTAGCCGGGTGCCGGTGAGCACGCCGCCGATGTTGATATCGATCAGCCGCTGCGTATCCCGCGGGTTCTCGTCGACATACCTGCCGATCGGCGCGACGCCGGCGTTGTTGACCAGAACATCCAGTGGGCCAGCCTGCTGTTCGGCTTCGGTGAGGAATGCCTCGAAGCCGGCCGGGTCGCGCACGTCCAGTGCGAGCCCGACCGTTCCCCCACCGAGTTCGGTGGCGACGGCCGAACATGCCGCTCCGTCGACATCGCCGATCACGACCGACATTCCGGCCCGGAGACACGCTTCTGCGGTCGCGCGGCCGATGCCGCGGGCGCCGCCGGTGATTGCTACTCGATATGCAGACATGAGATGGTGCCCCTTACGGTTTCGATGCGGTGAAGCCGGCGGCACCGCCGGTGAGGTAGTTGATCGCCCCCAGGCCGCGGGCTTGGGCGAGCTGGGTGACCAGGTGGCGGATCATCGTGGTGTCGAGGATCGAGTGGAACTGCCCGTCCTCGGTGAAGTTGATGTTGGCGCCCTCCACGCGGATGAACAGCGTGGTGTCCTCGGTGTTGGTTTCCGGGCAGACGAAGGTGTGCACCGAGCCGGCCGGTTCGTACATGTAGGAGCCGGCGGTCTGCGGCTGGTCCGGGTATTCCAGGTAGTGCCAGCTGCCCGACATGGTGTACACCTCGGCCACACCGGTGTGGTAGTGCAGCGGAACCGTGGCCCCGGGACTGAAGGTGGCCAGAACCACCCAGCAGCCGGCCTCCAGGTCCAGCCGCAGCGGCTTGACGTGGACACCCTCGCTGAGCGAGTCAGTGATCAGCGGGATCGTTTTCTCGTTGATGGTCAGCAGCTCGGTCTGGGGCAAGGCGACCAATGGCAGCACTGCCCCCGAACCAGTTGTGGCGGTTGTGGGTTCGACGGTAAGCGTCATCGCAGGGTCCTTCGGGAGTGGGCCCCCGGCGTGCCCGGGGCGGTAATGTCGGTGTAACTGTCGACGTCAACTATCGGGTGCCAGCCACGCCCCGGTCTTGCCTTTAGAGGACGATTTTTTATCATCTCGGGACATTCGGATGATGACTGTGCGACAGTCCCGGTCATGTCTGTGGTCCGTGGCACCGCCCTGGTGAACTATCGACGCTTGGTGACACAGCTGGGTGGTGATCCGGCCCGTCTGCTGCGCGCGGCGGGCATCCGAGCCGCCGATGTGGGCGACTACGATGCGTTCCTCCCGTTTCGCGGTGTCCTGCACGCGATCGAGTCCGCAGCTACCGCCACTGCCACAACGGATTTCGGTCGACGACTGGCTGCTCTGCAGGGTATCGAGGTCCTCGGCCCCGTGGGGGTGGCCGCCCGAACCGCCGCCACCGTCGCCGACGCGTTAGAAATCTTCGGCACCTACATGGCCGCGTACAGCCCGGCGATCGGTATTCACGTCGAACCCCTCGACGATCCTCAACGATCCTTCGTTGTGTTTGAGTTCCTTCTCGAGCACACGCCGCCAGCACCGCAGAGCACAGAACTATCGCTCGGGGTGTCGTTGCGCGTGCTGCGGTTCCTGATGGGATCGGACTGGTCGGCGGTGTCGGTGCACTTTCCACACGACCCCCTCGGGCCGGCGGCGGACTACCGCGCCTACTTCGGCTGCACGGCCCATTTCGCCGAGCGGAAAGCAGGTTTCACGATCCGGACCTCGGATCTCGGTCGCCCGCTGCATCGTGACGACATCGCACACCGAGCGATAGTCGAGTACCTCAACACCCTTACCGCACACGAAAGCAGCCTTGCGCAGTCCGTTCGCACAGTCATCCGACAACTTCTTCCGACCGGTGCGACCACGATGGAGGTGATCGCCGCCCAGTTCAACCTGCATCCGAAAACGTTGCAGCGCAGGCTTGCTGACGAAGGGGCGACCTTCACGATGCTCGTCGACCAAGTTCGCAAAGATGCCGCTGAACGCTACCTGCACACCACCGGGATCAGTCTGAGCCATCTGACCCGCGAACTCGGTTATGCCGAACAGAGTGCGCTGACCCGATCCTGTCACCGGTGGTTCGGCTGCAGCCCAGCTACCTACCGCAAACAGTCGCGCTCACGCCCGAGCTACCGCGACGCCGACCACAAACTCGACACCTCCGGAGGCTAGGTGGATAAGCCTAGCCAAAACGGCCCACCAACAACGGTTCCGCTCGCCCACCAACCGGAGCATTGCCATAACACGCCGCTCGCGCTCTTCAGCAAACAAACCTGCATCAGAACCGTGCGCCGACGCGACAGTTGATCACACGCCATAGTCGTCCGGGCAGTCGACGCCGCCGCGGCGGTATCTCGACCGATGAAGGGCTGCACATCAGGAGGAATACGGCGGGATTGAATACGGAGGGTTACCAGTAAACTACATCGTATTGCCCTGCGGCCCAATTGCTCTCACCTATCGCGCAAGGCCGAGGAATGCCATCATCGCCCGCTCGACCTCGACTACTTGCTCGGCTAACTCACCGCGACCGCGGACGTCGCGTCAGACGAGTTCGATCACGTCGGCGATGGATTCGAACACCCGGCTGGGCCGGAACGGATAGCGCTCGATCTCCTCGCGTCTCGTCGAGCCGGTGAGCACGAGGATCGTCTCCAGCCCGGCCTCAATGCCCGCAACCACGTCGGTGTCCATCCGGTCGCCAATCATCACGGTGCCTTCCGAATGGGCGTCGATGCGGTTCATCGCGCTGCGGAACATCATCGGATTCGGCTTGCCGACGAAGTAGGGCTCTCGGCCGGTCGCCTTGGTTATGAGGGCGGCGACCGAGCCCGTGGCAGGCAGAGGCCCCTCCGCCGACGGACCGCTCACGTCGGGGTTGGTGGCGATGAAACGCGCTCCGCCGAGAATCAGGCGGATTGCCTTGGTGATGGCCTCGAACGAGTAAGTCCGCGTCTCTCCCAGCACGACGAAGTCCGGACCGACGTCGGTCAACGTGTAGCCCACGTGGTGCAGCGCCGTGGTCAGGCCGGCCTCGCCGATCACATAGGCCGAGCCGCCCGGCAGCTGGTCGTGCAGGAAGGCCGCCGTCGCAAGGGCCGAGGTCCAGATCGACTCCTCGGGCACAATCAGGCCCGACCGCGCCAATCGGGCCGCCAGGTCACGTGGCGTGAAGATCGAGTTGTTGGTGAGTACCAGGAATGGTCGCTGCCGGTCGCTGAGCGCCTGGAGGAACTCCGCGGCCCCTGGCAAGGCGTGCTCCTCCCGGACCAAGACGCCATCCATGTCGGTCAGCCAGCACTGTGTTGTGGTGCTCATGCGTCCAGTCTTGCAGTTGCTGCCGCCGCTCCACATGGAAGTCGCCGACCACACGCACCGGCCACTCACGTGGCGCACCAGGACGATCATGTTTCCCGCTTTGGCGGACCCGAGTTGACGTGCTGGATCTACCTCTCGTTCGCATGTCCCAGCAAAATCAACCGGACTCAGATATCGGCTGGAATATGCCAGACGACCGGACGTCAGCCAGGCCGGCAATCAAGCTTCTCCCCTGTCGCACTGCAACCGACGTATCGGTGCGCACAATGCGAAACACGACGCAATCGAATATGGCGGATCGCCAGTAGCCCACTTCATAATGTACTGTCCACCAAAGGGTTTCAATTCCACACCGTGACCTGACCTAACTGATACTGCCCCGTTCCAACGCCCACCGATACTGAAAAGGGCAATACCTCGGCAGCGATCTCGAAATCATCGTCGTGGAGCGGAAGTACGCCAGAATATGGCCGATGCGTTGGGCGTCTCACCCGCCGACACCATGGCCGGAATCCCCCTGGGTCGCCCGGGCGATCCGCGCGACATTGCCGAAGTCGTCGCCTATCTCGCCTCGGACCGGGCTCAGTGGATCACCGGAGCGAGCCTGGTCGTCGATGGCGGCGAACTTTCCGCCATCTGACTCAGAGATTGATCAGCCGCCCGTCGCACACCCTTGGCGACATCGATTACATCACCGCCGACGAACGTCTGCAATCCTCTCTGTCACAGGCTCTTTGACGTCGGACGGCAATAGGACCGAGTCGAATACGACGGTTACCAGCAGGCTAGTGCGTCAGTGTGTTTCAGAACTGCGGCCCTGAGCTCGTCGTCCCTGCCAGCGTTACGGATTCGCCTTGGCTGGTGGTTCACGCGGGCGTGAACGAGAACCGCGTCTCGCCCACCGGGCCGCTGGTACCGCAGGGATTGGGGCCACTGAGCGTGTAGAGCCCGTTTGTACCGTCGAGGTTGAAGGTAGAGCGGGTGAATACGTCGACCGGACGTCCGTCCGGGCAGAACGCGCCACCGGGAACGAACTGGTCGAGCACGTATTGGCCGCCCTGGATGTGGGCCTGACCCTGGTCGGTGTTCGACGTGAGGTTGAAGATCGAGATGCAGCCGGGACCGCAGCTCGTCACCCGCATCAGGTTGTCGGTGACGTTCCCGTTGGCCATGATGCTGCGGTGCTGGTAATTGCCGGGAGCGAGATCCGCATTGGCGGGTGCCGCCAGACCGAGGCTGACGGCGGCGCAGACGGCCGTGATCGCGCCGATGATGATGTTCTTCATGTCGTCGAGTGAATACCGTCCAAGCGCCTACCGATCCCAACTTCGCAGAACCGACCCGCAGCTACACGACATGGCGCACCCGCACGGGATGTGAACATCGGAGGTTATCCAACACTGACTCGGGAGGTTATCCCCCGTGACACTCGAATTTTCGAACGGCATGCTCTGGTCATGAGCCGAGAACACGTGATGAGACGCCGTAACTTTCTGCACGGCGCCGCTGCGCTTGGCCTCGGCGCCGGATTGTCGGCGTGCGCCACTGGATCCAATGAGCCGGCGGCAGAGATTTCGGACATCGCGTTGCGAGACCGAGACTTACGGTTCATCGCCACGGAAGAGACCTACACCACCGATGAGCTCATTGCCCTGAACGCGCTCAACGACGATCACGCAAGGTATCTCGAGGAAACCGGTCTTGCTGACCTCGGGCCCGGCCGCCTCGGCGCAATGGATGCGGCGGGTATCAATGTTCAAATTCTCTCTGCGCATACGCCGGGCGTGCAGGATCTCCCCGGTCAGGAGGGCAACGATTTTGCGTATCGTCTCAACAAGATGATCGCCGATGGTCCGATGACCACCTATCCGGGGCGCTACCAGGCCTATGCGACCCTGCCACTGCAGGACCCAGAGGCCTCCGCGGACGAATTGGAACGCGCTGTCCGCGAAGACGGATTCGTGGGAGCCATGACCAATGGTTTCATTGGCAGCAAGTTCCTCGACCACCAGGACTTCGAGACCGTTCTGGCGCGTGCCGAGGCACTTGCGGTCCCGATCTACCTGCATCCGGGCTTTCCGCCCAAAGAAGTCTTCAATATCTACTACAGAATCGAGCGGCCGGGATTTAACGATGAGTACCAGGACTACATTTTCAGTGGTTCAGGATACGGCTGGCACCAAGAGGTGCTTACTCAATCCCTGCGACTGATCATGACCGGGGTTTTCGACAGGTTCCCCAGACTGCAGATGATCATCGGCCACATGGGAGAAGGTCTTCCGTTCTATTACGATCGCATCGTGGAAGATCTGGGAGAATCGACCGAGGGTTCTCTCAATAAGCCTGTCGGACAATACTTTACTGACAATTTCTGGTTCACCACCAGCGCGTTCTTCCAGGACGAACTGCTTCATCTCCTGCTGAAGCACATCAGCGCGGATCGACTGATGTTCGGAACCGACTACCCATTTGCGGACATGAAAGAAGGAACCGACTGGTTTCGGGCCGTGGACCTGCCACGCGAGACCAAGGAAAAAATCGCGTTCCGAAATGCAGAAAAGCTGTTCGGCATCAGCGTGTGACGCATTCGTGCGGAGCCGCGGACATGCGAACGGCAGTCGCTCGGACGGCGCGATCCGCGCGCGCCGTAGGCTCACCGCGTGCACACCGTGACCCTGGCCAGCCCCGCGTCGACGGCGGCGCTGACGATCGGGCTGATGACCTATGCCGCGTTGATCCTCGCCGGTATCGCGGTGGCGATCTTCGACGCACGCCGCCACCGCCGACGCCGGGCGATCGCCGCCACGGTGTTGGTCGGGGTGCTGACCCTGGGCGGGCTGGTGATGGCGATCATCAGCAGTGTCGCGTGATCACCTGCTCAGCGGAAATACGGTTCCACGGTGCCGCTGAGCTTGACCACCATCGGATTTCCGCGGCGATCCTTCGCGGTGGGGACTTCGACACGCACCCAGCCCTCGTCCACGTTGTATTCGTGAACATTTGTCTTCTCGACGCCGTTGAAGCGAATACCCACATCGCGGCGTAGCACCTCTTCGCTGTAGAACGGGCTGCGCGGATCGATGGAGAGGTGGTTCGGTGGAACGTCGGTGTTCTGGTCCTCGGACATGATGGCCTTCGTCGAATGCTGCGCTGGATCCTGGTGTGTTCTCCAGGAATCTACGCGACCCGGCGGCAGGGGGTCGCACGCGCGGTCGACGGTTTCTCAGGCCCACCGGTGCGGATCCCTCCCATTCCAGGCGACCAGGCGGTCGATGGCTGGGGCGTCGTCGGAGATCGGGACCGCCTCGGCGAACGGGACGCCGACCTCGTCAAGGCCCCGCGCGGCCGAGATCGCCTCGTAGAGAGCGCGGCGGTTCTCGGGCGGCAACATCCGGCGTGCGGCCGCCAGCGCCGCGGTGACGACCGTGTCGTCCCAGTCGGGCTGCTGGCCGGTGGCCGTCGCAAGGTCCCAGGTGTGCACGGTCAGCTCGGAGAAGTAGGACGCCAACACCTGGGCGCCGTTGCCTTGGATCCACGGCAGCGCTCTGGGTTGTGCGAGCACCGCGTCATCGCTCCAGGCCTGCGCGGCTCGTGTGCCCGCCTGCTGCCACGCATCGAGCCAGCGATCCTCGGCGGCAACGGTGTCGGTGACGGCCAGCGGGTTCTCGCCGCGGCCGAGCGCGGCCACCCGGTCGAGCACGCCGATGAGGTGGCCGAGCAAGGCCCGGACGTCCATGTCGGTGCACGGCGTCGGGTCCGCGAGCTGTGCCGGACGAACGCCGGAAATGACGACCTCCCCGGTGGCGATGGCCTGGTCGAGGATTCGCCGGGGGTCCTCGAGATGGTCGGTGCTGGAACTTTTCGGTGCAGTCATGGCGACAGTGTGCCGACCTAAACCGGTCACCCTATGACCAGTTTTGTGTGGAAGTGTGAACGCATGCGGGCCGACCGACTGGTAGCGATCCTGCTCATGCTGCAGCGGCGCGAGCAGGTCACCGCGACGGAGGTCGCCCACGAATTGGAAGTGTCCGAGCGCACCGCTCGTCGCGATCTCGAAGCGTTGAGCGTCGCCGGGATACCCGTGTACTCCCTGCCGGGTCGCGGTGGCGGGTGGCGACTGTTGGGCGGCGCGCGCACCGACCTCTCCGGGCTGACCGCGGGTGAGGCGCGCGCCTTGTTCTTGGTGGCCGGACCCGCGTCGACGGCGACGCCGGCGGTGAAGGCGGCGCTGCGCAAGCTCGTCCGCGCGCTACCCGAGCCCTTCCGCGAGCAGGCCGAGGCGGCCGCGACATCGGTCGTCGTGGACCCACAGCACTGGGGATCCGGCCGGCCCGAGCCGCGGGCACCCCGGTATCTCGACGAGCTTCAGGAGGCCGTGATCCTCGGCGTCCAGGTACGGCTCGGCTACGTCGACCGCAAGGGCCGCGAGACGGAGCGGACCGTGCACCCGCTGGGCATCGTTGCCAAGGGCCCGGTCTGGTACCTGCTCTCCCACACGCAGGACGGTCAACGGACCTTCCGGGTCGATCGTGTCTCCTCGGTCGAGGTGACCGCCGATCCGGTCCAGCGACCCGAGGGATTCGACCTTGCCGAAAGCTGGCGCGAGATCGCCGACGAGGTCGACCGAAGGCGCACGCCCGTCGAGGCCCAGGCCGTCTGCACACCCGACGGGGTCGGCCTGCTCCGCAGGATGCTCGGTGGCCGCCTCGAGGTTGGTCCGTCCACTCCCGACGGCCGGGTCGAGGTCGTGATCCGCGGCCACACCGAATACACCCTCGCGGGCGAACTTGCCTGGCTCACCGAATGGCTCGAGGTCACCGGCCCGCAGGGTGTGCGCGACCATCTCGCCTCGATCGGCAGTGCGCTGGTGGCGCGCTACCGCTGAGCAACAGCCGGCCGCCCCGAACCCGATGAGCCCGCAGGGGGCTATCCGGAGCAACCGTGCCCGATCGAGACTGCAACGTGTTCTACTTCGGTCTGTGTCCAGTGCAGCGGCGGGCCACGCTGACCCCGCGTTCGCGGAGGTGAAGGCCGTATTCGAAGCCGGTCTGGCCGACGGCGACGATCTCGGTGCCGCGGTGGCGGTGTTCGTCGACGGTCATGCGGTGGTGGACCTGTGGGGAGGGATCGCCGACCGACGGACCGGACGACCATGGACACGCGACACCGCCTGCCCGACCTTCTCCTGCACCAAGGCTGTGACGGCGACCGCGGCCCTACTGGTGGCCCAGCAGCAGGGTCTGGGCGCCGACGAGCCCGTGAGCGCCTGGTGGCCGGAGTTCGCACAGCACGGCAAGGACGGGACCTCGCTGAGCGACCTGATGACCCACCGGGCCGGGCTGCCGGTGCTGGAACGTCCGGTTTCGGTGGCGGCATCCGCGGATGCCGCGGCGATGGCCGACCTCTTGGCGCGCCAGCGCCCGATCTGGGCGCCCGGGACCGAACATGGCTATCACGCTTTGACTTTCGGGTGGCTGGTCGGCGAATACGTGCGCCGACACAGCGGTATGACCGTCGGCGAGTTCACTCGACGCCACCTCGGTGACCGGCTGTTCCTCGGCGGGGCCGACACACTGCCCGAGGCCGCCCGCATCAGTTCCCCACCGCCCGAGCAGCGTGCCTGGAGCGCCGAGCACGCGCCGCCGATACCGGACGACACCGTCTCCGACATGATGGCGGCGCTGGCCGATCCGGAGTCACTGTTCATCCGGGCGTCGTCGAATCCCGTGGCCTCCTTCAACGATCCAGAGGTCCTGGCGGCCGGCTGGCCAGCGGCCGGATTGGTCACCACCGCACGTGACTTGGCGAGGTTCTACAGCGATCTCATCGGCGGAACCCTGCTCGCCCCAGGGCACCTCCGCGAAGCGATCGCAGAACGCGTGCGCGGCCGCGACCGGGTGCTGCGCTTGGAAAGCGCCTTCGGCCTCGGCTACATGCTGCCGTCGCAGAATTTCGTGGTGCCCGAGCCCGCGCAACGGACCGTCTTCGGTCATCCTGGGGCCGGCGGCTCGGTGGGACTGGCGGATCTCGAACACAACGTCGCCTTCGCCTTCGTGCCCAATCTGCGCCGCGACTGGCTGGCCGGAGATCGCCGCGCCCATCGACTCATCGCCGCTGTGTATAACGCGCTATAACCCGCACTCCCCCTGGTTTGGGACCCGGCATCGTCGGGCAAGATCAACGTATGAGAAACCTCCATGCGCGCTCGTTCGTCGCCGTTCTTTGCGCCGCTCCCGTCGCCGCGATGTCGCTGTTCGGGGTCGGGACCGCTGCCGCGGAGCCCCTGAACTGCATCAACGGACAGTTCTGGGATCCGATCACCAATACCTGCCAGACACCGCGTCCGGCCGAAAACTGCGCGCCTGGCCAGTACTGGAACGCGTTGTCCAACGTCTGCCGCCCACTGGGCCAGCTGTAGCGATTATCGCTCGCCCCTACGACACGCACCCGAGGGCGTCGAGGAACAATGCCGACATGAGCCCCGTCGCCGAGTTCGATTTCGTCATCGTCGGAGCGGGCAGTGCCGGCTGTCTGCTCGCCAACCGGCTCAGTGCCAACCCCGATCACCGGGTCCTCTTGATCGAGGCCGGAGGCAAAGACGACTGGTTCTGGATCAAGGTGCCGGTCGGTTACCTGTATACGATCGCCAATCCCCGCACCGACTGGTGCTTCACCACCGAGGCCGACCCGGGTCTGGCCGGCCGCAGCATCGTCTACGCGCGAGGCCGGGTGCTCGGTGGCTGCTCGTCGATCAACGCGATGATCCACATGCGCGGGCAGGCAAGCGATTACGAGCTGTGGGCCGAGGCCACCGGCGACGAACGATGGCGTTGGGGCGGCCCGGATTCGGCCGGCGAGACACTGACGCTCTACAAGGGGTTGGAAGACTATTTCGGCGGAGCCGACCAGTGGCACGGCGCCGGGGGTGAGATCGCCGTCGAGCGGCCACGGGTGCGCTGGAAGATCCTCGACGCTTGGCAGGCCGCTGCCGCCCAGGTGGGCATCGCCCCGATCGCCGAGTTCAACCGCGGAGACAACGCGGGAAGCGCGTACTTTCATGTCAACCAGCGTCGCGGCCGGCGCTGGTCGATGGCCGACGCGTTCCTGCACCCCGTCGCCCACCGGCCCAACCTGACCGTCTACACCCACACCCAGGCCCTGCAATTGCTGCTGGCCGACGACGTCCGCGACGATCAGCGTCACGGTGCCTGGACCACCGCTGCCCACCGCGCCACCGGGGTCCGCGTACTCAAGGACGGCCACATCATCGACGTACAGGCGCGTCGGGAGGTGATCCTGAGCGCCGGTGCGATCGGCTCGCCGCATCTCATGCAGGTCTCCGGCCTGGGTCCGGCGGGGCTGCTCGCCCAGCATCAGGTTCCGGTGGCCGTCGATCTGCCGGGTGTGGGCGAGAACCTCCAGGATCATCTGCAGCTGCGAACGGTTTACCGGGTACAGGGCGCCCGGACCGTCAACACGCTGTACCGCAACTGGATCACCCGCGCGGGTATGGGACTGCAGTATCTGCTGCTGCGCTCCGGACCTATGACCATGCCGCCGTCCACGCTGGGGGCCTTCGCGAAAAGTGATCCCGCGCTGGCCAGTCCGGATCTGGAGTGGCACGTTCAGCCGTTGTCGTTGCCGAAGTTCGGGGAGTCGCTGCACCCGTACGGCGCGATCACCCCCTCGGTCTGCAATCTGCGCCCCAGTTCACGCGGTCACGTGCGGATGGCCGACGCAGATCCGCTCTCCGCCCCGAAGATCGCGTGCAACTATCTGTCCACCGACGCCGACCTTCAGGCCGCCGTGCGGGGCCTGCGGATGACCCGGCAGATCATGGCGGCGCCGCCGCTGGCCCGCTACCGCCCCGAAGAACTGCTCCCCGGCCCGCAACTGGTGAGCGACGACGACCTGCAGCAGGCGGCCCGCGAGTTGGGCACCACGATCTTTCATCCGGTGGGTACCTGCGCGATGGGCGCTTTCGACACGCGCGGTCTACCGCGGTCGGCCACCACCGTTCTCGACACCGACTGCCGTGTCTACGGCGTCGCCGGCCTTCGAGTCGCCGACGCATCGGCGATGCCCACCATCACGTCCGGGAACACCAACGCCCCGGTCATGCTCATCGCCGAACGCGCAGCACGGGCAATCCTGGGGTAGGTCAGAGCCCGGCGGGTACCGCCTTGCCGTTGACCGTCACCTCAACCCGAGCCGTCGTCGGGTCGTAGGAAATCTGGCCGTGTTCAAAGGTCGTCACGAGAAGCTCCCCTACGGTGTCCTCGTCGCTCGTGGGCGCACCCAGTGGACCCACCGAGCCGTTCTCGCCGGTGACTGCCGGCACGCCCTCCGGGTCGCGCGGGACGTTCCAGGCCTCCCGGATCCTGCCCCAGGTGATATATCCAGGTGTTCCCGCCTCATCGTTCTTGGCAGTGATCACGCCGCCCTGGAACTGCTGGAACACCACACCGCTCTCCCGTGTTCCTGCATTGCGGTCCCCTGTCAGGGGCTTGCCAAGGGCCTGCCGCTGACGCTCGGTTGCCGACGCATACTTGGCCGCGATCGGACCGGTCAGCGTCACCTCGACGTCTCTCTCCCCGATGAGCTTCACTTCGGCCGGCGGGGCCGCCGTCTCGGAGGTGGCGATCAACCCGACCTGCGGCGGCACCGACGCATCGACGCTCCTGCCATTGCTGCAGCCCACGGTGATCAGTGCGGCGACAGCCACGCCGACGACGGCCTGGTGGCGGTATGCGGTCGTCCTCATGGGCTCACTCTCGCGTCTGCCGTCGGCTTCGGTCAAATCTTGGCTTGAGGTCCAAGCGCCCGTCGATAACCGGAATAAACTCCGTGCCCGGTCAACTTGGCTCAAGAGTCGCCACTTCCCGAATCAGGAGCATCCATGACCCGTCCCGTCCGTGTCGCCGTACAGATCCAGCCCGGCGGCACGCCGGATTACCGCACCTGGCGCGACGCGGTCCTGGCCGCCGACGACCTCGGTGTCGACGTGATCTTCGGCTACGACCACTTCCACCGCCCGGCGATGAAGGCCCTCGTCGACGGTAAGCCAGTCCTGTTCGACGATCAGCCCGACGTCCCCAACTTCGAGGGGTGGACCGCGCTCGCGTCGTGGGGCGAGATCACCTCACACGCCGAGATCGGGTTGCTCGTCACCGGCGTCGGCTACCGCAACGCCGACCTGCTCGCCGATATGGCGCGCACCGTCGACCACATCAGCGGCGGTCGGCTCATCCTCGGGCTCGGCGCGGGGTGGTACGAAAAGGATTACACCACCTACGGTTACGATTTCGGCACCTTCGGCACTCGCTTCGATCTGTTCGACGAGAGTCTGATTCGGATCGAGAAGCGGCTCGCTGCGCTGATTCCGCCGCCGGTACGCAAGCTGCCGATCCTCATCGGCGGCACGGGGCCCAAGCGTTCACTTCCCGCCGTCGCCCGGCACGCCGACATCTGGCACGCGTTCGCCGACCTTGACGCCTTCCGTAGGTCGAGCGACCGCGTCGATGAGCTGGCAGAAACGTTCGGCCGCAACGGCGCCGATATCGAGCGCTCGACACTGTGGGTGAACGCCGAGGGCGCCGACGCGTTCCGCGCCGCGGGAGTGAGCTTGTTCCAGACCGAACTCACCGCCGACAACGGTTACGACCTCACGTCGCTCAAGGAGGTGCTCACCTGGCGGGACAATGGGTGACCATCGTCAAGCCGGTGTGATCCCTCCCTGTCGCGCGAGCGCGGTGGCCGCTGCTGCGATCAGAATTGCTCCAGCGGCTATGGCCGCGGTAACCGACCATCCCCATCGAGCAACCGCCGCCGCACCAAACGCCGTACCGACGCTGCCGCCGATGAAGTAGACGACCATATAGGCGCTGTTGAACTGGGCGGGCGCGGTGGTGTCGATAGCGAGAACGGTGCTTTGGTTGGCCACCTGGGCGGCGAACAGTCCGGCGTCGAACAGGCCCAGACAGATGAGGGTCACCACGGTGCTCGACAGAACGAGACACAGTGCTCCAGTAGCGATGACTGCAAGGGCCAGCCCGACCAGGATCACCGTGCGCGCTCCGACACGATCGGTCCAGGCGCCGGCGAGAGGGGTGGCCACGATGCCCAGCAATCCGGCGGCCGCGTACAGACCAATTCGCTCGGCCGAGTAGGAGAAGGGCGGTTGTGAAAGCGCGACTGCAACACCTGCCCAGACGGCGCAGAAAGCGAAGAACCACAAGGCTCCTCGGCTGGCAGCCAGTCGCATTAACGGGTGACGGACAAACAAGCCAGGAAGCGCTCGGACCGTCGCGAGGTATCCTGCCGTGACCGGCCCGGGTGTGGCAGGCAGGACGAATAGGGCTGCAACAGCAATCAATACACACGCTGTCGCGAACGCGAGGAGCATGCCAGGCCAGCCGATGGCATCTGTCAACCAGCCGCCGACGATCCGCCCTGCGAGGATTCCCGCCGAGATCCCCGCAGTGACGATGCCCAAGACCGTGGCGCGCCGCTGCGGATCAGCGAACCGACCCGCAACCGAGCTCAATTGGGCGCCGACAGATGAACCGGCCCCAACGACACCGACAACGAGTCCAAGAAGCCATGGCACTCCGACGACGGCATTGATGGCCAGGACGATGGCCAGCGCGCCGAACTGGGCAGACAGCACTTTCCGGGGCGCGAACCGGTCGACCAACGGCACCAGCACCACCAGTCCGACCAAGTACCCGACGGGACCACACCCGAGTGCGATACCGATCTCGACGACTGAGGTGTCCATCGAATCGGCCACCACGGCTACACCTGGTTGGAGCGGGTACATGGTTGCCGTGCCGATCGCAGCCGCCAGTGCCATGAACGAGGCAGCGGGAGTCCTCAGGAACGTAGCGTGGTCGATCGGAACCGAATGAGTCTGCATGACCAAGGAGTTTTCTCGGACGAGCAACCGGATGCTGGCGGGAATCCGGCATGACAGTAGCTGCGTCATACAGTCTGCGTTCGATCAGCAACTGATGCCGGTGCCACAACAATTGAACGGAGTGCTACTGCCATGCCGCCTTCCATCACCACCGCGATCTCGATGGACCTGTTGCGCGGTGCTCTCGAACTCGAGCCGACGGCGCACGGCCTGCTCCCCCACCGATTGCCCGGCTGGGCTCGGGCGCAATGCGCGGACCCGCAGCTGGCGATGGTCGAATCCCAGCCCGCCGGATGTCGGCTGGTGTTTCGGACCCGATCCACGGTGATCGAATTGGACACGCTGCGCACCAGACCCGCCTATCGGGGTGTACCGACGAGACCCGACGGGGTCTACGACCTGCTGATCGACGGCCGGCTCGCGGCGCAGGCCACCTCCACGGGCGGCAACGTGCTGTTGAAGGACGCCGCAAGCGGCGCCGAGGAACTGCTGCCCGGTGAAGCCGGCACGATTCGTTTCGCCGATCTTCCCGATCACCAGAAGTCCGTCGAGATCTGGCTGCCGCACAACGAAACCATCGAACTGATCGCCCTTCGAAGCGATCACCCGCTGGACGCCGCCCCGAGTACCCGGCGTACCTGGCTTCACCACGGCAGCTCAATCAGTCACGGCTCCAACGCAGTTCACCCCACCGGTACCTGGCCCGCGCTGGCCGCAGCGGCCGCCGACGTGGAATTGATCAACCTCGGCATGGGTGGCGCGGCCCTGCTGGATCCTTTCACCGCACGCACGATGCGCGACATTCCGGCCGATCTGATCAGCATCAAGATCGGCATCAACGTCGTGAACGCCGATCTGATGCGCCTGCGCGCCTTCGGACCCGCCGTCCACGGCTTCCTCGACACCCTCCGTGACGGCCACCCGACAACTCCGATCGTCGTCGTCTCCGCACTCTACTGCCCCATCCACGAAGACACTCCCGGGCCGTTGGCACCCGATTTCAGCAGTGGCACAATGATATTTGTCGCCACCGGAGATCCCGCAGAGACCCGGGCGGGCAAGCTCACACTGAGCGTCATCCGTCGCGAACTCGCGGCCATCGTCGAACGACGGTCCGCGGTCGACCCGCACCTTCGCTACCTCGATGGATTGCGGCTGTATGGGCCCGACGACTTCGCTGAGCTCCCCCTCGCCGACAACGTGCATCCCGGCCCACAGGTGCACGACCGTGTCGGCGAGCGATTCGCCGGCACCATCCGCGAGATCTTCACCGGCGATTGAATCCGTTCAAGAATCCGCGGGTGACCCGAGGTTTCGAACACGCGTGCGACTCCTCATGTTTTCGTGGGTAGTTTTGGGCGTAATCCGCCGAGGCAGAGGTAGATCATTGCGGTCAGTGCTCGGGCGGAGTGGTGGCCGTAGCCGCGGGCGTTGATGAGGCGAATCTTGGCGTTGATGCCCTCAATGAGGGCGTTGGATATTCCGAGTTCGACGGCGGCGATGATGGCGTCGAAGTGTTCTTGGAGGCGTTTGCCGAGTTCGACGAATGAGGGGATGCGGCTGCGTTTGGCCGCGGTGATCCAGGCCTTGAGGAGTGCGCGAGCGGCGCCGGGTTCGTGATCGAGTCGGTAGAGGTCGCGTAGTTGTTCTTTGAGGGTCCATGCTCGTCCGACGCGTCGGCTGGCGCGCGCGATCTGGTTGACCAGTGCCCGTTTGGTGTCGTTGAGTTTGTTCTCACCGGTACGCAGGGCCCATCGGGTTTGACGCCATTGTGCTGAGGTCATGACGACTTTGTTCGGGCCGCTGGCGGCGTCGGCGAAGACGCGGTCCAGGGCTCGGTTGACCCACAGCATGATGTGGAACGGGTCAAAGCAGATGGTCGCCGTCGGTGCGTGTTCTCGGGCGGCAGCTTGGTAGGCCTTGCTGACATCCATGCTGACCGCTTCGATGGTTTCTAGGTCCGAATCTGGTTGGGATTCAAAGAATGCTGCGAATGAGTCTTCGCTGCGTCCGGGCTGGACATTGATGACGGTTCCTGTGTCGTGATCGCCGATGATGGTCAGATAGTGGTGCGGGTGGCGGTAGCAGATCTCGTCGACACCGATGCGGTAGAGGGTGTCGAGTCGGCGTTGATCAAGCAGCTCATCGACTCCGCGGGTGATGATCGAGGTGACCGATTCCCAGCTGCACCGCATCAGGGTCGAGACCGTCGTGCGGTCGGTGCGCTGAGCAAGCCACAACACCATGTCTTCGAAGTCTCGGCTGAACCTGGCTCCCGGTCGGGCCCAGGGCACGTCTTCGGTGATGACCCCGCAATCCGGGCAGTGCAACCGGCGGATGCGGTAAATCAGCCATAGTCGTTTGGTGCCCAGGTCGAGGTGGCGCCATCGCCGCCGGCGACGGTCATAGACGGCCCTCACGCGTTTGCTGCAGGGGCAGGTCAGCAGCCGCGTTTTGGGCCGTACGGTGATCTCTACATCGTGGTCCCCGATCGACACGTCGACCACCGATGCGCCGGGGATCTGAAGAAGACGGTTAAATGCAGTACTGACGCGCACGCGGATGGATCCTCTGGTTGAGGTTGGTGTGGTAACCCCGAAACCTAGAGGCACACCGCGTGCGCGTCCTTCATCTCTACGCTGACACGCCGAGAGCGCTTGTGCTGCAGTATGAACCGGCCCTGAACAGCAGAAAAGCGCCCACTAGAACACTAGGAGCGCCACACGCGTGCGACGGGCATCTCCCCAGTCATGAGTGATGACAGCACCCAAGCCCCCAACGAAAACGCCGAGAAGGACACATCGCAGTGGGTCACCGGTGATGAGCCGATGACCGGCCCGCAACGCAGCTATCTGCATACCCTCGCCCAGGAGGCGGGGGTGGAGGTGCCCGAGGACGTGACGAAAGCGCAAGCCTCCGACCTCATCGAGGAGCTGCAACAAAAGACCGGGCGCGGCTGACCCGGCCGGTTCATCGGGTCAACTCAGCCACGCACGTACCTCGTTGACCGCAAGATAAGCGGCGCGGCCGATCGCGGCGTCGACCATGGGCAGGTAGACATCCGACCGTGCGGCGCGAGTGAAGACCGACACGGCGACCGGCACCTCACCGGGCACTTCCACGACGGCGGCCTCGTTGCGGATCGGCCCGATGGTCCCGGTCTTGCCGGCAACGGCGACATCGGCGAACGGAAAACCCGAACGAACTCTGTGTGGCCAAATTTGCTGTGCGAGGATGGTTCTCATCTGCAGGCAGACCTCTGGTGACGCGACTGTGTCGGTCCATATGCCACTGAGCACCACGTTCATGTCCGCGGCGCTCGTCGCGGTCGTATAGGCCGGGTCGAAGGCTGCGCTGTCGTGGATGATGTCGTTGCTCGACAAGATCCCGACCGCCTCGGACAGCGTCAGTGCGCCGGAGTCGTGGATGATCTGACGTTGCAATGCCGCGGTGCCGCCGACGACGCGCGTACAGGTGAGTTCGAGATCGGTGATCACCGCCCCGATCGCCTCGATGCCGAGTGCGCCGAGGATGACGTCGGCCGCGGCGTTGTCCGACAGCGTGATCATCATCCTGGCGAGATCCAGCCACGACATGGTGACCGGATCACTGAACAGACTCAATCCGGTGGGCCCGGGCGTGCACTCCCCCGGCACCACCCGGACCGCATCGTGGGGCAGCACCAACCCGGAGTCAAAGGCTCGCCCCAGCGCGACCAGGACGATCAGCTTGTACACCGACGCGGCGACGACCGGATCCGCGCCGCCGATATCGATGAGCGGGCCTTCGCGTCCGATCGGCCGTGCTTCCAGCCACCCCTGACACCCGGCGTCGACGAAGACGTCGTTGATCTGTCGCACAATGTCGTTCATGATCCGACCCGGAGCAGTTCCCGGTCGAGAGCGTACGTCAGATCCCCGAGATCGCGGCCTGGGGCGGTCACGATCCGCACGCGAAGGGCCACGTCGTCCACGAGCATTCGCCGGTGGCTGGTGCCGGCGTGGACGGTGGCGGTCGCCGTGGCCAAGCCGTAGCACTGGCCCGAGGCAACTGCCGCGCTCACCTCTCGGTGGGTCGACGCCGACTGCGGGGCCATGTCGAGCCCGTGCCGACGAAACACGTCCATCAGCAAATCGTGAGCGGGCGGGTTGTCCTCCCGCGGCGCGGTCGCCAACGCCAGGCCGCGCAACATCTGGGCGCGGGGGTGCTCGGCTGCCGCGGCACGATGACCGGCGGGCACCACCACATTTCGGTGCAGCGTGATGACGGGGCCGGCATCCAGTTCCGCGATCACCGCGGGATGGGCGACCACCGCGATGTCGAGGAGGCCATGCCGCAGATCGGTCAACAGAGCCGCGGTGCTTCGCGTCACCGTCGTCAACGGCGCCTCGGCGGACGCCGACGCGCCGTGCAGTGCATGGGTGCAGCGCGCGAGAACTTCGTCGTCGAGTTGGGGTATCGCACCCCAGCGCACGCCCTGCAGGCCACCGAACAACTGCGCGGCATCGGCCAGGAGGCGAGTGGAGTCATCGACGATCAATCGCGCGCGCGGTAGAAGCGCCGCCCCGGCCTCGGTCAACGTCGCGCCCGCCGGGCTCCGGTCGATCAACTGCAGCCCCAGATGCCGTTCCAGGCGCCGCAGCCCCTGCGAGATCGGAGGCTGGGTGAGGCCGAGGCTGGCAGCGGCGTTGCCGAAGTGTCGGTGTTCGGCGACCGCCACGAAATACCGCAGATGTCGAATCAGATCCACCGCTCAATTCAACACGACGCCCAGCGCGGGACACGGTGGCTCGAGACCCGAGATGACCGCCGAAAAATCCCGGCCTGACCTGCGCTGATTCCAGACGGCTATCGCCGCCGGCGAGCTGCGGACTTGGCGGCGGCCCGAATCACCGTGCTTCGGTACCGACCATGACTGCATATCTGACCCGACGTCAGGCCCTCTACGGCCTGGCCGCCATGGCTGCCCTCGCTGGGTGTCGAAACGCCGCGGCGACTCCGGTTCCCGACGACACCGTCACACTCGACCTCGCCGCCGTCGAAGACCGATACCGGGCCCGAATCGGCATGTTCGCAGTGGACCTGAATTCCGCTGCGCGGCTGCAGCATCGACCCGATGACCGGTTCGCCATGTGCTCGACGTTCAAGACCTACGCCGCGGCCCGGGTACTGCAACTGACTGCGCACGGCCAGCTGAGACTGGACACCCCCGTACTGGTCCAGGCATCCGACATCGTGGAGAACTCGCCGGTCACGAGCGCGAACGTCGGCGGCTCGATGACCGTGGAGCAGATATGCGCAGCGGCACTGGAAAAATCGGACAACACCGCCGGCAACCTGCTCCTGCAACGGATAGGCGGTCCCCCGGCCATCACCACGTTCGCCCGCAGCGTCGGCGACGACCAGAGCAGGCTGGATCGCTGGGAAACCGAACTCAACACCGCACTGCCCGGCGACCCACGCGACACCACGACCCCACGCGCCCTGGCGTCGGGCTATCGCGAAGTGCTGGTCGGCGACGCGCTCACGCACGAGCTACGCGAGCGCCTACTGTCATGGATGACAGCCAACGCCACCTCGCAGAAGCGGTTTCGAGCCGGATTGCCTGCGGGATGGACGAGCGCGGACAAGACCGGGGCGGGAGATTTCGGCTCCACCAACGACGCCGGACTCCTCATCGGGCCCGCCGGTCAACGGATTGTCATGGTGGTTCTCACCCGCTCCCGCGACGATGTGTACGACACCCCACCTCTCAACGAGGCGATCGCCGACACGGTACGGCTCACCGTCGATCGGTTCGCCGACACGTGACGCCACGTCCAGCCTTGGCTCAGGACGCCACCTCGGCGGCGAGCCTGGACAACGTGTCATCCAGTTGGTCCTCGGTGACAAGCGGGAACTTCACCTTCTCGAGCAGCTTCTTGTCAGTGACCTTCGTCCAGTCGTAGGTGTGGCGGACCAACGTCTCCCCCGGGCCCTGCGCCTCCAGCTCCCACAGCCATTCCCAGCCGGGCGGCTCGGTGCCCGCGGGCGCCGTCTTCCAGGCCAGCAGCTTGTCCTTCGCATACCCGGTGACGTGGTTGTCGGTCTTGTATTCCCCGCCCATGTGGTCACCCTGCATGTTCATCGTGAACACCTGACCGACCTTCTGGATCCGGTCGGCGTGGTGCACGCTGCGGACAAACCCAGAGCCGTCCAGCACCGGGTGGCGTTGGGGGTTGGACAGGATGTCGAACACCGCGTCTGCAGGCGCTGTGATGGTTCGTTCGACCGTGACCTTACTGTCGTTGCTCATCCCCTCAATCTGCCCAAAGTCGTGTCGCGGGAAACGTCGGGTCGCCGGGCGGCAAGCCGTCGCGTGGCTGGATCTCCACCCACAAGGCGGCTTGCGTAGACACGTTGGCGGCGTTCAGCCGTTGCGAACCGAACCCGGTGGCATGTCGACGCCGATCTCATCGCAGATCGGCGGAATGATGATCAGCGAGCCTCGTGGACTGCAGAACGGCGTCCCGGGCGGCAGGGGCTGCGGCGGCGATGCGGGCGGAACAACAGGCGGAGGCGTCGCCGGACGTGGCGCGCCCGACCACGGATAGATGATGTTTGTGGTCACGTCGACGATGCCGTCGGAATTCCAGTACCAGTCGTGGCAGACGTTCCAATCCCAGGACAACACCTGGCCGCCAGGGATGGCTGGATCGCCGGGGCACCAGTGGGTGCATGTCATGCCGGATGGGCAGTTTCCGCCCTGATAGCTGGGCCCCTGCGCGGCCGAGGTGGCACCGCCCATGGCCGAGCCCGCCACGGCGACGCCGGCGGCAACCCCGATCGTGGCTGTGAATCGCAAGAACTTCAAAGCCGTTTCCTTTCGTCGAGCACGGCCACGTTGGCATTGCTGTCCGATCAGTACATTCCGTCCGACCGGCTACCGATCCCAACTACTTCACTCCGGCCTTGACTATGACCATTCGCTCGAAAGCCTCGGCCCGAACCCGATGGAACACCGCGCCGCAGATCTCGCAGGACGAAGGATCCCTAGGCGACCTGGTTGACGCTCGTCGCCGAATCACCAATGGCGACATCGCTTTCGCCCATCATCGTGCTCAGCAGAGCATGCTGCTGACGGTCCCCGCGACGGGCGGCGCGGTCCATCCCGCCGGGCAGCGTCAGGTCGACCGCACTGCGCACCACGTTGACCGGTAATTTGAGCAGCGGATACCACGGCGGCACGAAGGCAGGCAGGCCCAGCATCCGCATGGCGCGGGGTCCGAGGAAGGCGCTCGTCACCGAGAGGTGCTGCGCCCGCGCCAGCTGCCGCCGCAGCGCGGGCAGGCTGTCGAAATGCCAGGCCAGCGGATCGTCGGCCATCGGTGCGGCCAGTTGCCGCGTGGACTCGTCGGGCGCCGAGAGCGCGGTCAAGGTGTGATAGAGCACCCGGATGCCGTCCCGGAAACTGTGCGGCAGCCACTCATCCTCGACACCGATGAGCCAGCCGACATAGCGTGTCAGGTGAGCGACGGCATCCAGATCCTCAGGCGCGGTGAGGATTCCCATACCGAGGCTGGCCGCCGGCGGAGCAATGAGCGCACCGATCAAGGTGGCCGCCATATCGGTCTGATTGACCGGCACACCCCACTCGTCAGTGCGCCAGTCCGGCATCGCACCGACATGCCTGCGCACGAAGGCGTGAATGAGCCGTACCCGGATCGTGGACCGATAACCCACCCCGAGCGGCCCGAGACCGTCTTCGGCGATGACGTCCATCGCCCACTGCATCGTCTCGGCGAAGCGCTTGTTGGACCCCTTCTCAAGGGCTCCGGTGCGCAGCAGGGTCTTGTTGAAGCCGGAAAACTGATAGCCGCCCAGCAGCGACACGTCGCGGGCGATGTACATGCCGTCGGCGCCGCCACGCCGCATCGCCCGCTGACCGCGTCTGAGCAGCTCGGGGTCGACCCACGGCGGCATCGTCTCCACCGTTGAGAAGAAGTCCCTGAGCTCTTGCGGCGCGTCCGGCAGACTCGCGATGCCGCCGGCCAGGGCCCGGTCGAACAGCGGACGGGTCTGTGACAGGCCGGTGGCCATCATCCAGTCCAGCAGCCGATCCATGGGCTCGTCACCGACGGTGAGCCGTTCCCCGAGCCGACGCCATTGGCCCGGGTTCGGCCTGCCGATGCCCAGGCCGACGGCCAACAGCTTGATCATTCCCGGCACCGGACGGGGTCCGGCGGGGTGCCTGGTCGGAACATCCACGGTCATCGACGCTCCCCTTTGAGCTGATTTAGACAACGCTTGTAGTCAGGAAAGGGTACGCGGCACTCGACAGGTGTCAACAAGCCATACCGTGCGGACCTCCCGGGTTCGAATGTGCGCCGGTCGGGGGCGGTTGTACTGTCCTGGCCATGCGCAAGCCCCGCAATCCCGATGGCGACGCCCCGCTGTGGAAGCGCGCGGCCTTCGAGTTGAAGTGCTTCATCAAGCGCCGGATCGCCCCGAAAGGCATCCCCGTGACACCGCCGCGCGAGCCGTACCTCGTCGTGCCCATCCTCGGGCAGTCCAATGCGTTCGGGATGGGCCTACCCTTGGATCGGGAGGGTGCCGACAAACCGCACCCGAATGTGCACCAGTGGGCCAACAGCGGTCCCTCGAAGAACACTGTCATCCTCGGCGCCGATCCGTTGATGCACGAGACACCCTCGCGGCGGGTCGGTTTCGGTGTGACGTTCGCCAAGGCGCTGACCGAGGCCACCGGCCGCGCGGTTCTGCTGGTGCCGTGCGCCCGCGGCGACACCTCGTTTCATCCGAAGAACGGCTACACCTGGGACATCGACGACACCAAGACCCGGCGCAATCTCTACCGTGAGGCGGTCCGCTCGATCGACGCAGCATTGGCGCAGAATCCGGGTAGCACTGTCGCCGTCGTGCTGTGGCATCAAGGTGAATCCGATGTTCCGCTGACCCCTGCGCCGGTGTATCAGCGAAAGCTGGATGCGCTGTTCGACGATCTCCGAGTCCGCTACGGAGCCGAGACTCCGATCATCCTCGGCGGGATGGTGCCCGAGGAGATGGAACTCAGCGGCAAGGATTACACCCCGATCAACGCCGTGCACAAGGACACCCCGAACCGGCTGTCGCGGACCGCCTTTGTCCCCGGTAACCGGGATGCTTTCAACAGCCTGGTCGACCGGCACTACAACGCCGAGGGCATCCGCGCCCTGGGGCGCGATATGTGGTCGGCCTACCAGAGACTCGACGCTGCCGCCCTGCGGGAGTACCGCCGCTGACCTGAACCGTCCGCGCCGTACCCGGGGACGATCTCGGTGCGGGCCTTCGCCCACTCCCGATCGTGCGACAGCGCGACCCTGGCGCAGAGCCGGATAGGTGAGACATACTGGTTGTCAGGCTCGGCCCCCGATCGGTGTAGGCCACCATCCCTATCTGCCTCCCCGCCACTTTCCCTGACGGGACGGGACCTGTCGTGCCTTCACTCATCTCACCGGAACGGAGCGAAAACTCATGTCTGTCACCATCATCAGGATTGGCGCCGAGCGACCGATCATCGAGAACACCCTGGATCGCAACCGATCGGCGCTGATCGACGCCGTGCGCGGGCTCTCTGAGTCCGACGCCCGGCGCCGGCTCGTCGCCTCGCTGACCACGCCCATCTCGTTGATCAAGCATGCCGCCGCCGCGGAACGCATATGGTTTCAACGCTTTTGGGCGAACCTCGATGCATCGGAGTGTGACGGGTACTCCGAGCGCGACGAGGGTACCTTCGCCGTCGACGCCGGTGAGTCGCTGTCCGACGTGATCGCCGAGTTCGAGCGTGCCAGTCAGCTGTCACGCACCATTGCGGCAGGCTTCGACCTCGACGACACCAAGGTCAACCCCGTCGAGGGGGAACTCAGCATGCGATGGACCCTGCTGGCCATGATCGAGGAGTTCGCCAGGCATGCCGGTCACGCCGATATCCTGCGCGAGCAGATCGAGGCGGGCCCGGTTATCCCGTTGCCCGGATGACGTGGTCGGTGATGCGAGCGTAGGTCTGGCGAGTGGACTCGACATCGTCGCTCATGATGTTGTACCCGTGATCTACGCCAGGCACCTCGTGATACTCGGCCAAAGCAGCGACATCCGCGAGAGCATCAGCGTAGCGGCGGGCCTCATCGCGCAGGCGGTCGTACTCGGCGGTGATGATCAACGCCGGCGCAATGCCGGCGAGCCCCCTGGCATTGTCGCCCCAGGCGGGAGAGGCGAGTCGGTCACTGCGCTGCTTCCTGTCGGGGACATAGGCGGTGTCGAAGATCGCCCCCATCCACGGTTTCATGATCGCCCGGCTCCCCACCGATGACAGCTTGTCACCGGTCGGAGTCACCAGGTCGAGCGGCGCGTAGTGCAGGACCTGCAGCGCGATATCCGGGCCCTTGTTCTCATGTGCGAGCCGCGACGCTGCGGCGGCGAGGCTCCCTCCCGCGCTCTGGCCGCCGATACACACCCGGGTGCCGTCCCAGTCCCGGCCCGGACCGGCGACCCAGCACACGATGTCATAAATCTGTTGTGGCGCAGCGGGAAAGCGGTGACCGGGCGCCAGCACATAGCTGGTGTTGACCACGAACACATCCGCATTGGCCGCCAGGTAGCGGCACCAGGGATCGTCCTGTTCGGGATGCCCGACCACAAACCCGCCGCCGTGGATGTTGACGTAGACGGGAGTGTTGGCCGTGGGAGTCGGCGGGCGGTACACGGTGGCCGCCGCAGCACCGTACCGCGTCGGGATGCTGATCTGCGACGTGCTGCCGACGATCTCGGGAAACCGCACGGCGGCCTTGGGTGCCGGGTTGACCACGGCGGCGAACACTCTCGCCAGCGTGTCAGCGATCATCTGCTGGGACAGGATGGACATCGCCGCTTCCCTTCAGGCGCCGGAGGCAAGCGGATCGAGTTGGTCGCTGGTGATGTCATCCGCCGCTGTCGAGATGCTGAGCGCCTCCCACTTCTCATCGGTGGCCAGTAGCTCACGTCCCGCTGCGGTGGCATAGCGGTAGGCGTCGGGCCCGACCAGCAGCCGGGTCGGCGGCGTCGCCATCTCCACGATATCCAACAGCAGCGCAGCGACCTTGACCGGATCGCTGGCGCCGAGGTTGGCGGATTGGCTGAGCCGTGCGGCGGCACCCACGGTGGCGGCATACTCGTCGCGGACCGGGGCGATGGTCATCGACGAGCCCGCCCAATCGGTGCGCATACCGCCAGGTTCAAGCACGGTCACCTTGATACCCAGTGGCTCCACTTCCTGGGCCAGCACACCGGAGTAACCGGTGACCGCCCACTTGGCGGATTGATAGGCCGCCAGCCCCGGTCGGGCCATCCGTCCACCGACGGAGGAGATCTGGATGATGTGACCGGAGCGCTGGGCGCGCATGACCGGCAGCGCCGCCCGCGTGAGACGCACGACGCCGAGGAAGTTGGTGTCGATCTGGGCGCGGAAGTCGTCGAAGTCGATGTCCTCGGCGGCGGCCATGTTCGCGTAACCGGCATTGTTGACCAACACATCGAGGCGGCCGAATCTGTCGACTGCTGTGGCGACGGCGGCATGCACTTGTTCGTCGTCGGTGACGTCGAGTTCCACAACGGCGAGGTGGTCGGGCTTCCGGTCGGCCAGGCCGGTCAAAGCCGATGCCGAACGCACACCGGCGACCACGCGGTGTCCGGCTTCGAACGCGGCTTCGGTGATGGCACGACCGAGTCCCCGCGAGGCGCCGGAGACGAGAAAGACATGAGACATGGGAATTCACCTTTCGCTAGTACGGCGATCAGACTCATCTACACCTGTATACCTGATATGTATACGAACGTAGACATAGCGGGATTGATTCCCGCACCATGTGGCGAGGCCGACTATCGCGCCGGTGCGCCGATGATCGCCTCAAAGACCGGTTCGAGGGCGCCGGCGATGCTCACGGGGTCGGCTTCGCTCAGCGCGCGGGTTCCGATGACCGAGCGCATCAGCAGTACTCCGCTGATCACCGACAGCATCAGCTCAGTGCGCAACTCGCGATCGGGGCGGTCGATCTGGCGCGCCAGTCGTTGTCCGACATGGCGTTCGATCGCTTCTCGCACGATGCGCACGGCGACCGGATCGGACACCGAGAGCAACATGATGAGGAAGGATTTCGGCGGGTCGCCCGCCGGCCCGGTGCGTGACACCAGTGCGGCGGCAGCGTCACGGGCGACCGCGTCCGACTCTTCGACGACGAACACCGGCGGGGCGAACGCGGCCTCGACAGCCTCGGCGAACAGTTGCTCCTTGGAACCGAAGTACCGGTTCACCAGCATGGCGGTGACACCCGCGTCTTTAGCGATCTGGCGGACGCCCGCGCCGTCGTAACCGGCGCCGGCGAAGTGTTCGATCGCCGATTGCAGGATCGCTGCACGGGTCGCGGCCGCGTTTCGTGGACGGGGCTGGGCTGAAGGCATACATAAGTCTACGCCCGTAGATCCAGTGCCGGTCCTACCGCAGCGGCGAACTCGCGATCGGATCCAGCCGGACCGTGTGCGTCGAGGTAATCAGTGCAATGTCAAAGTTCGCATGATCGTCGACGAAATCGACGCTGTTGCTGTAACTCTCGGCAAGGTGCAGTGGATCATCGCCGGGCCGGTAGCCGATCAGCACGACCACAGTTTGGCAGCTAGCACTACCCGCTGAGGTCACGCCAGCGTCATTGTCCGCACCTTGGTCACCCGGACATGCTGTGTGGTGTGAGCCTCCCCATCGAAGACAGGAGCAGAACATGAGCAACGCAGTCCGCGAAGACCTGGTGCTCTCGCACGCAGCGATCACCGCCGACGTGGAAGCGCCATTCGATCGTGTCGATATCGCCCAATGGTTGAAAACCCTTCCCACACATGAGTATCAGCGTTGCGCGCCCGGCGATCACAAGGCTGCGGGATACACGGTCGACGACGACGGCACACCCATGTCGATCAACATCGAGATGATCGGCACCGGGCTGGTCGTCCAGCAGTACCGGTTCGAGGTCGCCGAAGCCCACTACTGCAAGATGGTGTCGCTGTCGGACATTCTCACCCCCGCCGGGTGGACGACGACACAGGTCATCTGGGAGCTTCGCATGGAACAGCTCGACGGTGACCACTGCCGCTACACCAACACCGTCACCTCCCATCCCACCGACGCGTTCCTGACGTTCATCGCCGAGAACGGCCAGACCTTCAGCGAGGCGGCCGAGGCCCGCCAGGAAGCGTCCGGACGGCACTGCCGGGTCGAGACCCCGCTGTACGCACAGAGCATCGCCCGCTGGGCAGCCGCGCGATGAGTGGGGCGATACTGTTCGATCACCCCGGTGAACCGGACGTGCTGCAGTGGCGGGCTGTCGAGAGGTTGTCGCCCCGGCCCCACGAGGTGGTGATCAAAGTGGCTGCGGCAGGGATCAACAACGCCGACCTGTTGCAGCGGCGAGGGCACTACCCGGTGCCGTCCTGGGCTCCGCGCCCGCTGGGGCTGGAGTGCTCCGGAACGATCACCGCCGTCGGGGCAGATGTCGCGGCGTGGTCACCCGGGGATGAGGTGTGCGCGCTGCTCGACGGCGGCGGCTACGCCGACGAAGTCGCCGTGCCCGCCGCCCAGGTGATGCCGATCCCCCACGGTGTCGACGTGATCGAAGCGGCCGCGATCCCCGAGGTGGCCGCCACCGTCTATTCCAACCTCGCCATGATTGCCGGACTCGCCAAAGGTCAGACCGTGCTGATCCACGGCGCGGGTGGCGGTATCGGCACCTTCGCGATCCAGTGGGCCACCGCGATCGGCGCCCATGTCATCACCACCGCCGGCAGTGACGCCAAGGTGCAGGCGGGCCTGCGTCTCGGGGCTCAGACCGCGATCAACTATCGCGAACGCGATTTCGTCGCCGCCACGCTGGAAGCCACCGGCGGGCGCGGTGTCGACAGCATCCTGGACGTGGTCGGTGCGGAGTACCTGGCACGCAACCTGGAATGCCTGGCACCCGACGGACATCTGGTGATCATCGGCGGCACGACCGGGTCCACACCGCTGGACGTCGGCTACCTGATGTCCAAACGCGCCACCGTGTCCGCGACCATGCTGCGCGCGCGCCCGCTGCACCAGAAAGCCGACATCATCAGCGGCGTGACCCGCGACGTCCTTCCACTGTTCGTATCTGGCGCAGTCCGCGTCGTCGTCGACACCGTCATCCCGCTACCCGAGGCCGCTCGCGCGCACCAGCTGCTGGAATCCAAGCGCACCGTCGGCAAGGTGATCCTGGACAACCGGCCGCAGTGATGCCGATCAGAAAAGATCGGGTGCCACCGGCGGCGCATCGTCGAGAAACGCGGTCACCATCGGCACCACCACGTCAGCTTGTCCAGCGACACCTATGTGCGATGTGGCGGGCAATACCGCCAGGCGCGCCTGCGGAACACTCTGCAATAAGCCTGTTTTGGCCGCCTCGTCGTCCGCTCCCCCGCGCAGCCTGAACAAGGCCAGCGCATGCTCCAGGATCACCGAGTCCGCGTCACCGACGATGACCATCGTCTTGGCAGCGATGGCGCGCATCTGCCTCTCGCTGATCTGCTGATCGTTGATGTTCAGTGCCTTCATTTTTTCCAGGTAGGCATCGAAGGCAACTGGCTCGGGGGTGTGTGCGGTGAACGCGGTGTGCACAGGCGTGCCGGCGAAGTCGGCGACACTCATAGTCGCGATGGCTTCGGCCACCGACGGATGCCAGCCGTCGCGGTGAAACGTCGCCGACATGGCCACCAACTTGCTCACGAGGCCCGGATTTCGGATCGCGAGTTGCAAGGCAGCGCCGCCGCCCTGGGAGTAGCCCATCACATCCGCCCGCGCCACCTCCAGCGCACGCAACAATTCGGCGGCATCGTCCCCGAACTGCTCATAGGACATGGCTCGGGCGGTGTCCGGGGTACGGCCGTGCCCCTGCTGATCGAACACGATGACGGCGCGGGTTTTCGCAAAGGCCTCCACCCAGTCCGGCATCGAGTCGGTGGCCATGAACGCGCCAGGAATGAGCAGCAACGGAATCCCCGGGGCAGCGAGGTCGCCGTGCACCTCGTAGTACAGATCCAGACCGTTGATCGGTAGGTGACCGCTTCGCGAAGGCTTGTTTCCCATAGTGGTTGGACCGCCTGGCAACCCGGATCTCATCGCCGCCGGACCGAGTGCGCAAGGACACGCGCCGCGCGCACCGGAGAGGCGAGCGTCAGCCCTGAGTCCATGCCCTGCAGGACCCGGAGAAACGCCTCGGTGAGCCCCGCGTCGTCAGAGGCCGCGGCCATATAGGCCGTCGTGTAGGCGTTGAACGCCCGCTGCGGCCACATCGTCCATCCCGTTGTCGGTGTGACGGCAAAATCGTTGAGCCGGTTGGCGTGCCATATCGGGGCAATCTGGCGGGCGGCCTTGCGAAAGTAGGCTCCGCTCAGATCCGGAGCACCGTTGTCGGCGAGGGCCTTTCGCAGTGCGCGGGCCTGCAACGCCGCAGAGGTCATACCCTGCCCGTAGACCGGGTTGAAACTGCACACCGCGTCACCCACGACCAGAAATCCGACGGGAAACGATGTCAGCTTGTCGTAGCGCCGCCACACGCTGGCCGGGTACCGACGGTGGTGAAGTTCGCCGATTGGTTCCGCCGCGCCGAGCACCGAGCAGATATGCGGTGGCAGGAGTCGAGCTGCACCCTCGAGGACGGAAGGCAGATCGGCGGGCAACCGCTGTCCTCCGATACCGATCAGCGTGAGAATCACGGTGCCGTTCTCGTTCGCGAGCAGTCCGGCGCCGGTGGGACGTTGCAGGGTCGGGCTGATGACGGCGGCCTTCTCGTGCAGCATTCCGCCCGGGACGCGAAAAAGCTGGCTGGCATAGCTGAGTTGCACGCGGTAGGTCTGTTCGACCGGCCGACCGTAACCGTGAGCTTCCAGGAATGCCGGTGTCCGGGCCGATCGGCCCGATGCGTCGATGACGACATCGGCCGGCACCTCGAACGCATGCACTGTGCAGCGGCTACCGACCTTGACACCCGTCACCGTGCGCCCGCGCACCGTCGGTTCGATCACGTCATGACCGTCCAGGATCGTCACGTTCGACAGCGAGCGAACCCGCTCACGGACAACGGATTCCAGCAGCGGTCTACTTGCCAGGATGACCCTGATGGCTTCGGGATCAGACACGGTCCCGTGCCTGCACAAAACGCGCCCGTTGATGTCGAGGTAAGCCTGCGACAGGTCGCGGGCATCGAGAACCGGCGCGCCCTTTGACCGCAGCTCCGCGCTGACGCCCGGCAAGAGATCCTCGAGCGCTCTGAGACCAGAGCTGAGCAGCATGTGAAGGTGCAGACCCTGTGGCACCCCAGGCCGTTGTGCGACCTTGTCGGGAAGTGCGTCGCGCTCGATCACCGTCACCGCGTCGCACGCTTCGGCCATGACCAGAGCAGCCAACAGGCCGCTCATGCTTGCCCCGCACACACCGCTGACTGCGTCGACATAGCGTTCCTCCCCCGCACCGAAACTACTACGACACGTATCGGTGCTTAACCCGCATTGAAAGCGGGTAACACATCGGGGTCGTTCCCGCAGAGCGGTGTTCGCACTGTTCGGCAGCCGCACTAGCAGAATCGAGTCACATATGACCGTCGTTGACATTGTCCGTCGTCTACCCGTCGCGGCCGCCGTGGCGGGCGCAGTACTCGCGGGCGGGCTCACCGCCTGCAGTTCCGAAAGCGGAACCTCGACCGAGACCTCGACAACCACCGAGTCGACCATGACGACCACACCGTCCACCGGTGCGGCCACCACCACGATGACGCCCTCCTCGCCCGCTCCCGCGCCCGCTCCGGGCGCTGAAGCCGGACCGGGTGGAGCCACCGCGAGCGTTCCCGGTGCCGGTGCCGAAGCGGGACCGGGCGGCGCCTCCGCAGGCGTTCCCGGTGCCGGCGCGGAAGCGGGCCCCGGCGGAGCGTCGGTCGGCGTTCCGGGAGCCGGCGCGGAAGCGGGCCCCGGCGGTGCCGGCGCGTGTGTGGGGTCGGTCTGCGTCGGGACGCCTTAGCAGGGACACCTCAGAAGGGGCGGGATCCTCGGATTCCGCCCCTTCAGGGTGTGCAGTAGATCAGTCCAGATCGAAGCGGTCGTTGTTCATGACCTTGACCCAGGCCGCGACGAAGTCCTCGACGAACCTGCCCTTGTTGTCATCCTGGGCATACACCTCGGCCAGCGCACGCAGCACCGAATTCGAGCCGAACACCAGGTCATTGGCCGTGGCCGTCCACTTCACCTCGCCGGTACCGCGGTCATAACCGGTGTAGACGTTCTCGGCCGACTCCGATCCCTTCCACACCGTACCCATGTCGAGCAGGTTGACGAAGAAATCGTTGGTCAACGCACCCGGCCGGTCGGTGAACACGCCGTGCTTGGTCCCGCCGTGGTTCGCCCCGATCGCCCGCAGACCACCGACCAGCACCGTCATCTCCGGTGCGGTCAGGTCCAGGAAGTAGGCCTTGTCGACCAGAAGCTGCTCCAGCGCGGTCTTCTCCCCCGGCCGCACGAAGTTGCGGAACCCGTCGGCCTGCGTCTCCAGCACCGCGAAGGACTCCACATCGGTGTCCTGCTGGGTGGCGTCGGTACGGCCCGGCACGAAGTGCACCGCAACGTCGAAACCGCCGTCTTTGGCGGCCTTCTCGACGGCGGCCGACCCGGCGAGCACGATCAGGTCGGCCAACGAGATCTTCTTACCGCCCGCTGCGGAAGCGTTGAAGTCCTGCTGAATCCGCTCCAGCACGGGGAGCACCTTGTCCAGTTCCGAGGGCTCGTTGGCCTCCCAGTGGCGCTGCGGCTCCAAGCGCAGTCGAGCACCGTTGGCGCCACCGCGTTTGTCGGTGCCCCGGAAGCTCGAGGCCGACGCCCAGGCGGTCTTCACCAACTGCTGCACCGACAGTCCCGACTCCAACACCTTGGTCTTCAGCGTGGCGATATCGGAGTCGTCCACCAGCGGGTGATCCACTGCGGGCACGGGGTCCTGCCACAACTGCGGCTCGGGGACCCACGGCCCCAGGTAGCGGCTCACCGGTCCCATATCGCGGTGCAGCAGCTTGTACCAGGCCTTGGCGAACGCCGCGTTCATCTCCTCGGGATGATCCAGCCACCGCCGGGTGATCTGCCCGTAGATCGGGTCGACACGCATCGACACGTCCGTGACCAGCATGGTGGGTTTCCGCGGTGGGCCGCCGAAGGGATCCGGGATGGTGGCCGGGGCATCCTTGGCCTCGAATTGCCAGGCACCGCCCGGGCTCTTGGTCAGCTCCCATTCGTTGCCGTACAGGATCTCCAGATACCCGTTGCTCCACTGGGTCGGTGTGCCGGTCCACACCACCTCCAAACCACTGGTGATGGTGTCCCCGGCGTTCCCGGTCCCGAACGGGCATTTCCAGCCCAACCCCTGCTGCTCGATCGGCGCGCCTTCGGGCTCGGGGCCGACCTCGTCGGCGCTGGCGCCGTGCGTCTTGCCCAGAGTGTGCCCACCGACGATGAGCGCCGCGGTTTCCTCATCGTTCATGGCCATCCGGCCAAAGGTCTCGCGAATATCGTGCGCGGCCGCGAGTGGATCCGGCTTCCCTTCGGGCCCTTCGGGATTGACGTAGATCAGGCCCATCGTGGTAGCGCCGAACGGTTCGGCCAGCCGGCGGTCGCTGTCGTTGGTGCCGCCGTAGCGCTTGTCGGTGCCCAGCCAGGTGTCTTCCTGGCCGAAGAGCACTTCCTCTGGTTCCCAGATGTCCTCGCGCCCGAAAGCGAAACCGAAGGTCTCGAAACCGGCA
Organism: Mycobacterium adipatum; assembly: GCF_001644575.1. Taxonomy (NCBI): domain Bacteria; kingdom Bacillati; phylum Actinomycetota; class Actinomycetes; order Mycobacteriales; family Mycobacteriaceae; genus Mycobacterium; species Mycobacterium adipatum. Next base: position 3,346,266 of record NZ_CP015596.1, on the reverse strand, counting down.
GACTCGAGCGCCACATTGCCTGCGTAGACGATCAGGTCCGCCCAGGACAGCTTGTTGCCGTACTTCTGCTTGATGGGCCACAACAGCCGACGGGCCTTGTCCAGGTTGGCATTGTCCGGCCAGCTATTGAGCGGCGCGAAGCGTTGAGCGCCCTGCCCACCGCCGCCACGACCGTCATGGATGCGATAGGTACCCGCCGCATGCCAGCTCATCCGGATGAACAGGCCGGCGTAGCTGCCGTAGTCGGCGGGCCACCAGTCCTGCGACGACGTCATCAAGGCGAGCATGTCGGCGCGCAGCGCCTCGGTGTCGAGTTTCTTGAATTCCTCGCTGTACTTGAAGTCCTCGCCCAACGGATTACCCTTGGCCGGCTGCCGATGCAGGACCGACACATCGACCTGTTCGGGCCACCAGTCCTTGTTGGTCAACGGCGCATGCGCCTTGGGCGTGGGCGAGTCGATCGCGGGGTTCTCCGACTCACTGTTGCTGTGGGTCCCGGTGCCGGAATGGGGAGGCCGGGCATCGGAGGTCTCGGTCATCTTCTCGCCTTTCGTCGGTGTGGTGCGGGCTGCACAACGGTTCGATCAGGTGGTTCGGGTGTTCACACAATCGGGGCACAGACCCCAGTAGATGACCTCGGCCTCGTCGATATCGAAACCCAGGTCATCGGAGGCGGTCAGGCACGGCGTTTCGCCGACCGCACAGTCGATGTCGGCGATGGTGCCGCACGATCGGCACACCACGTGATGATGGTTGTCTCCGACCCGCGATTCGTAACGGGCGGTAGCGCCGGCCGGCTGGATGCGCCGGGCGAGCCCGACGGCGGTCAATGCATTGAGGACGTCGTACACGGTCTGGCGCGAAATGTCGGGAAGCTCCCGGCGCGCGGCATTGAAGATCGTCTCGGTATCGGCGTGCGGATTGTTCTCCACAACGTCCATCACGATCAGGCGCGGCCGGGTGACGCGCAGTCCGGCCGCCCGCAGCATCGTCCTGCTTTCCGGAGCGTGAGCCATCATCTCGAGTGTGGCCCGCCTTCTGGAAGGTATCAAGTTTTTCGCGAAAATCGTTGCGCGCAATCCTCGGTCAGGACAAGTGACGACATTTGATAGCCGATAAGCGACCCCGCGGGGCGTCGTTTCGCCGGCCTGCAGAGCGCGGCGGTAGCAGGGTCGCCGTATACCGTGACGGATGTGCACTTCTGGCATGGCGGACGGCTCGACGATCGGCAGGACGCACTGGTTCGAACCTGGCTGCCGGGCCTTCGGCTCCGGGCCGATATGAGTTGGGGGCCCGCGGGCACGGCGGTGCTGGACGTCGACTCCGCAGTCGGGCGGGTGGTCATCAAGGCCGGGGGCGCGTCCAACCACCACATCGACCGCGAGATCGAGGCGTTCCGCGGTTTCACCGCCCCACTGACCCGTAACGGCACCGCGTCCCGCTTGCTGCACCACGACCGCGACGCGAAACTTCTGGTCATCGCCTACCTGGACGGTTCGCTCGTGCAAGGGTCGGCGGCCGAGTTCTCCCCCGACACCTACGTCCAGGCCGGGCGGCTGGCGCGGACGCTGCACGGACAAGCGCAGCGTGTGGATGCCACCTGGGATCGCGAGGCGGTCTCCAAATCCCTTGCATGGCTGGACAAGCCGCACCACATACCGCCAGAGGTGGCGACCCGGCTACGTAGCGTTCTCGGTGCCCACACGGCAGGACCTGTGGTCGTGGTGCCGACACACGGCGACTGGCAACCTCGCAACTGGCTCGTCGCGGGCGGCACGGTGAAGGTGATCGATTTCGGGCGATTCGCGTGGCGTCCCGCGATCAGCGACTTCTGCCGGCTGGCCGCCCAGCAGTGGCGCGGGGACCCGCGGCTGGAGACGGCGTTCTTCGCCGGTTACGGCGACGACCCGCGGACGCCCGACCGGTGGCGGATGGTCGCGCTGCATGAAGCGATCGGCACCGCGGTGTGGGCCTGCCAGGTCGGCGACGAGCCGTTCGAGCGTCAAGGGCACCGGATGATCACCGAGGCCCTGACGTTGTTTTGAGGGCCTCGCGCGGGCGCGACTCAGCGCAGCGCGCTCAGATTCTGCACCGAGTTCCGTACATCGGCGGTGATGACCCTGGCGACCAGCGCTCCCACCGGTCCGCTGAGCAGACCGCCGGCAAGATCGGCAACCAGGTGAAAGGTCGACCCCGGCCGGTATTCGGCCACCGTCATGGTCAGCGCAATCCGCACGCCGCCCAAGCCGCGACCCTGCAGTTGGATCCTGCGCGGTTCGTCGTAATCGGTGACACACCAATGGATTGTGTTTCGGAAGCCTTTGACCTTGATCAGCGAGGACACCTTGGTGCCCTGTTCGATGACCGCGGGCGGTGGGCTGCGCCATCCGGCGAAGATGGTCAACCATTCATCGAACCGCTGCAAATCGGACGCCAGTTTCCAGGCCTGGTCCGGTGTCAGCTCCGATGACACCGACACGTTGACTTTCGCCATGTTCCCCCTCAGCACAGTGGTGCACCTCGCCCTCGGGGTACCCACAATCGCCGCGCTCACCAAACCGGCCGCCGAATATCGCGCGTGACATGGCTCATATCAGGCGCGCCCGGGTGCCAAGCCGTCGAGTAGCAGCGTCGCGGTGTAGGTGAGCGCCGCTTTCGGGTCCGCGGACGCGTTCGCCGCCATCGAGGCCGCCGTACCTACGCGCGAGGCCAGCGGGAACTGCCGCCCGCGCATCGCGGTGGCCAGCGCCGGGCCTACCTGCTGCCACCACTGGTTGTCATCGCGGTTGCTCGCGGCGCGGGCGCGCTGCAGCCCGACCTGATGTCGGGCCATCGCCGAAGCGAGTCCGAGTAGGCCGGTCAAGGCATGGTCCATCTGCACATCGGACAGCCCGATACCCTCGAACACCGCGAGCTCGGCCTCGTACTTGGCGGTCATCCCCGGTCCGGGAACCAACCGATCAGTGGAGACCTGCAGCGTCCAGGGCAGAGCCACCGCGGTCTCGAAGTTGCGTTCGGCCACGTAGAGCGCGGCGGCACGCCAGTCCGCTCGCGCCGAGGGCAGGTCGCTGCCGTCGTAGACCGCGCCGGCGTGGGCATCCAGCATCAGCTCCAGCAGCTCGGCCTTCCCCGGAACGTGCGAGTACAGGTTCATCGTGGCGACGCCGAGTTCCGCTGCGACGCGGCGCATCGTGACCGCGCCCACCCCGTCGGTCCGGGCGATGTCGCTACCGGCGCGCACGATGACCCCGAGTGACAGCCCGGAACGCCCGGTGGGCCGGTCTTGTGACCACAGCAGCTGCAGCATCCGCACCGGGTCCGTCACTGCTGTCCCTCGCTGCGGCATCGCAAACCCTTCCGTACAATGTACGGTGCAGTGTACGGCGCCGCTGCGGCGTGCACACCCCTGCGCTAGGAGTGGCGATGACCCCGACAGATCAACTCGATGCGTTACTCGCCGCCGGCCTCGCAGAGACGGCCGCCATCACGGTCGACGAACTACGCGGCTATGCAACGTCGCTGCCCGACGAACCGGATGCCGTCCTCGCCGTACACCCCCGGTTGCTGCCGGCACGCTCGCTGGCCGAGCTGCTGCGGCACCATGGCAAGGCGGGTTTCGTCGTGGCCGACCTCACCGATCTATCCGAGTTCGGCCCGATCGCCGACGTCGCCATCCCGGACGCACCGCTGTACCTGATCCACGGTGTCGACCGGGGCGACGATCTGCGCAACTGGAGCCCCGATGAATCCCTGCCGGAAATACTGGCCAGGGGCCGCACCCCGCTGACCATCAGCGAGGGCATCAGCTGGCTCCTGCAGAAACCCAAAGCCCTTGAGAGCAATCACTGTTTCATGACGATCGCGTCCCGCAAGCTGTCCAGGCGCGGCTACGACGCAAGGACGCCCGCAATCTGGATCAGCGGCGGAACGGGGCGCGACGGGGCCCACAACCGTGGGGCTCCCAAGGTGGGCTGGTGCTGGGCCGGCAATCGGCACACCTGGCTGGGCATGGCCTCCGCTGCGCGGCGAACCTGCGCCTAGACACCAGGCCTATCGCGCGCCGGGTGCCTCGACGTCTCCCCGACGCACCCGCACCTGGAAACTCTTCTCGCCCCAGCCGTCAGAAACCTCGAAGTGCACCCGCTTCGGGCTGCCGAACAACGTCGTCGTCGTCACCGTTCCGGTCGCACCGGCCGGCACGACCGGAACGTCGATCCCTTCGATCCGGCGACGCGCGGTGACAATGTCGCCTTTGCGGTACCCCACCTGAACTCCCCCTCAGTCCGGTGCCCGGCCTCCCCGCCGGACACGCCCGGTCCCCTATGGTGGCGACAACCCGGGGCACCTTGCAACCAAATTTTGCGGATGGCAGCGGTGAACACCGCGAGCACGCCGGCCGCACCGCAAGGCCGCGAGCGACCTTCGACAAAGGCGAGCCTTCCGACCGGAGCCATGTGTCGCGCCGGTAGCGTGGCGAACGTGAATTGTTCCCGCGTCCCTTCCTCCATCGCACTCCTCGCCGGTGCTGCAGCCATCGCCGTCACGGTGTCGGCATGCGGTTCCGACACCCAGAGCGCGGCCTCGACCAGCGCATCGACCACCAACGACGTGTTCGACCTCCCGGCCACCGCGGATGCGACCACGCCCGCGGCGAGCCCGTGCCCGTCGGCCGCCCCGGCAACTCCCGGCGCACCGGAATGGACGCTGTCGGGAGCAACCGGCAGCATCGCGGTCACGGGCTCCACCGATACCGCCGCACCGGTGGTGGACGTGCAAGGCCCGTTCAGCGTCACCGAGACCCAGGTCCAGACCCTGAAGGCCGGCGACGGCCCGGTGGTCCCGGAGACCGCGACCGTTTCGGTCTGCTACATGGGCGTCAACGGACGCGACGGCTCGGTCTTCGACAGCAGCTACCAGAGCGGCTCGCCCGTCGACTTCCCCCTCGACGGAGTCATCCCGGGCTTCCAGAAGGCCATCGCGGGTCAGAAGGTCGGTTCCACCGTGGCCGTCGCCATGACCTCCGCGGACGGCTATGCCGAAGGCCAGCCCGCCGCGGGAATCCAAAAAGGCGACACCCTGATCTTCGCCATCAAGATCCTGGAGGCCTCGAACTAGCGACGTGCCGAGTCCATGTCCGAGGCGGCAGCCGCGGGCATGGACTACCGCGCCCGGCGGGCGAGTTTCGCAGGTTCGAGGACGAACACCGTCTTTCCCTGCTGACGGATCCAGCCCCGATTCGCGAACTCCGAGAGCGCCTTGTTGATCGTTTCGCGGGACGAACCGACCAGCTGCGCGAGTTCGAGTTGTGTGAGCTCGTGATCCACCCGCAGCACATCGCCCTCGGTCTTGCCGAATCGCTTGGCGAGGTCGAGTAGTTGCTTGGCGACCCGCCCGGGAACATCGGTGAAGATCATGTCGCACAGATCGTCGTTGGTGCGGCGCAGCCGCCGTGCCAGGACACGCAGCAGCTGCTCGGAGATCTCCGGGCGTTCGGAAATCCAGCCACTCAGCGCGTGCCGGGCCACCGCGGCCACCCGTACCTCGGTCAGCGTGGTCACCGTCGCGGTCCGGGGCCCGGGGTCGAACAGCGCGAGCTCGCCGAACGTCTCACCCGGACCCATCACCGCAATGAGGCTCTCGCGCCCATCCGCCGAGCGCTTACCGATCTTCACCTTGCCCTCCACGAGGACATACAGGCGATCCCCGGGTTCGCCTTCGGTGAACACGGTGTGATTGCGGCGGAACGTGATCCACTCCAGCTCACCTTCCAGCGCCGACATCGCGTCCGGGTCGACATCCTGAAAAATGGCCGTGCGCGCCAGAACCGCGTTCAACGAGTTGCCTTTCCGGACCTCGGGTGACACAACACCCGTCTCGCGTCGACGGAGACGGCTCGGAGGTCAGTCTATTCGTGTTCGACGTGGCCTGTCTCACGCGGTCACTACCATCGGCGGCACAGGACACTGTGCCCACGCACCGCGGGCGCACCGCCATCGGGAAGGGACGCATGACGATGCGAGTTCAGATCAGGTCGGGCTGCGCGCTGCTGGCGGCGGCCTTGGTGACCGGCACGGGCACGCTGTTGGGCTGGTCACCGCGTGCATCGGCCGAGCCCTGTGCCGATGTGGAGGTCGTGTTCGCCAGGGGCACCACCGAACGCCCGGGCGCCGGGAGCGTCGGCAATGCCTTCACCGAGGCACTGCGCAATCAGGTCGGCGGCAAAACCGTCGGGCTCTACCCGGTCAACTATCCCGCGAACCACGATTGGCCGACATCGGTGATCGGTGTCAACGACGCCGGCAACCGCATCCGCCAACTCGCCGCGGATTGCCCCGACACGAAGGTGGTGCTCGGCGGCTTCTCGCAGGGTGCGGCGGTCGCCCAGCTCGTCACTGCCGACGCCCCGGCGATACCGCCGAATTCGTTCGCGTTCGGCGCGACGACACCGCTGGCCGCCGACGTCGCCGACCGCGTCGACGCCGTCGTGTTGTTCGGAAAGCCCAATGATCGGTTCCTCTTCCTGATCGGGCAGCCCTACGTCCCGGTCGGTGCGGCGTTCGCCGCCAAGACGCTGGACCTGTGCGCCATCAACGACCCGATTTGCTCCGGCGGCCTGGACCCGGTGGCACACAACCTGTACACGGCAAACGGCATGGTGACCGAGGCTGCCACGTTCGCCGCCGCGAGGGTGTGAGGCCCCCGCCGACCACGAGCAGTCAAGGGCTCCCCCACACACCGTCGCTGCCAGTCTTGATCGTGTAGATCAGATCGAGAGGCGGAACCGTGAACGTGTACGAAGCTGTCCACAGTCGTCGGGCGGTGCGCGGGTTCACCGACGACCCCGTACCGCTGGAGGTATTGGAACGGGTGCTCACCGCCGCCGCCTGGGCACCGTCGGGATCCAACATCCAGCCCTGGCACAGCTATGTCGTCACCGGCGCGCCGCTGGCACAGCTCAAGAAGGTCGCTGTGGAACGGGTGGTCGCCGGCGACCCGTGGGACGACCGCGAATTCCAGATGTATCCGCCGGATCTGAAGCCGCCCTACCGTGATCGCCGGTCCAGGTTCGGCAAGGAGCGCTACGCCGCGCTGGGGATCGCGCGCGAGGATTGGGAGGCGCGTCAACGCGCGGCCATCGGCAACTGGGAGTGCTTCGGGGCGCCCGCTGCGCTGTTCTGCTTCATCGACCGGGGCATGGGCCGGCCGCAGTGGGCCGACCTCGGAATGTACCTGCAGACCGTCATGCTGTTGTTGCGTGCCGAAGGTCTGCACAGCTGTCCGCAGATGGCGTGGTCGCAGGTTCGCGCCTCGGTCGAGGAAGCCCTGACTCCGCCACCGGAGCTCATGCTTTTCTGCGGGGTGTCGATCGGATACGACGATCCGGCCGTCGACCACATCCGCACGATGCGCGCACCGCTGGACGAGACAGTGACCTTCGTCGGGGATGCCACGTGAGCCGGTGGTAGTGCTAGCAGGAAGACCGGCAGTGGCGTCTGCGTCAATGCGCCGCGGCACCGATCGGGAGGATGCTGATCACCACATTCAAGATCACCCCGGACGAAGGACCGAAATGGCCACCACGATGTCGTACATCCGCCGATCACACCGCGTCGCCTACCTGAGCGCCGCCGCGCTGTTCCTGGTCGCGACCATGGGGCCGTTGACGGCCGCGAAAGCCTTTGCGGCCAATGGAGAACCGTGCCCGGATGTCGAGGTGGTCTTCGCCCGCGGCACGTTCGAGGCACCGGGTGTCGGGGCCACCGGACAGGCGTTCGTCGATGCGCTCACCAACCGGCTGGGTGGCGAATCCGTGGACGTCTACGGGGTGAATTATCCTGCTTCACTGGACTTTGAGGCCGCCACCGCCGGTATCGCCGACGCCAGCAACAGGATTGAGACCATGGCAGCGAACTGCCCGGACACCAAGATCGTCCTGGGCGGGTACTCGCAGGGCGCGGCGGTGGCCGGCTACACCACCTTCGACACCATCCCCGCCGGACTCACACTGCCGGACAATATCGGCCCGATGCCGGCATCGGTCTCCCCCCACGTGGCGGCCGTGGCGCTGTTCGGCACTCCCGACAATTGGTTCCTCAACCTCGTCGACCATGACGCACCGCCGGTCACGGTGGGCGCGCAGTATGCGGCCAAGACCGTGCAATTGTGCGCCCAGGGCGATCCGGTCTGCTTCCCCGGCGGCCTGGACCGCAGCGCCCACAGTTCCTACAAGTCCAACGGCATGGCCCAGCAGGCCGCCGATTTCGTGGCCAACGCCATCGCTGCCGGGCCGACGCCGACGTCGGCCACCTGAGTGCGTCAGCTCAGATTCCGCACCTGCACGACTTCGTACTCGGACACCACCACCTCCGATATGGCCGCGCCGAGCTCTTCGGAGGGGCCGCTGCCCCGGAACTCCTCGACGGCGGCCCGCGATTGCCAGCGCTCGTAGACATTGACCCGGCCGGGCTCCACCGGGTCGGCGGAGACGGCGAAGTCCAGGCAGCCGTTCGCCTGTCGCGCCGCTCGCACGACGCTGATGCAGCCGGCCAGGTAGGTGTCCCGATCTCCCGGTTCGACAACGATGTGTCCGGCGACGATGTATCCGGCGACGTTCTCCACGATGGGTGCTCCTCTGCTTGTCGGTGGTTCCCTATCCGACCCCGATGAGGCGTCGAAGTCATCGCGCCGTTTGGGTGGCATACATCACGGGTACAGACCCACAAGCCGTCATCGGCGGCGGCATGGCACATCCCGAAGGAGTTTCGCTGATGAGTGTTGGTCGAATCGCGCGGTTTCTCGGGTCCGGCGCCCTGATCGCCTCGGGCATGGTGGCCGCCGCCACGGCGCCCGCCGCCACCGCGGAACCTTGCCCCGATGTCGAAGTCGTCTTCGCCCGCGGAACCGCCGAGGCACCCGGGGTCGGCGGCACCGGCCAGGCATTCGTCGACGCGTTACGCGCGCAGACGCCCGGCAAGTCGGTGTCGGTGTACCCGGTGAACTATCCCGCCAGCGACAACTTCGGTGACCGAATCGCCTTCGCCCAGAACGTGGTCGAAGGCGTTCGGGATGCCGGAAACCATATCCAGGCGACCGCCGCGGCGTGCCCGGACACTCGGGTGGTACTCGGCGGCTTTTCTCAGGGCGCGGTGGTGGCCGGATATGTCACCGCCGCCGCGATCCCCGACGGCATACCCGCCGAGTATGTGTCGTCCATTCCGAATCCGCTGCCCGACGACGTGTCCGACCACGTCGCCGCGGTGGTACTGATGGGCAACCCATCCGAGGCGTTCCTCAGGCAGTTCGGTGCACCGCTGAGCAGCATCGGGCCCCGGTATGCGCCCAAGACCGTGGAACTGTGCGCACCCGGTGACACGATCTGTGACGGCACACCCGGTGCGATGCCGTCCCTCGCACACGCCATGTACCCGATGAACGGGATGACCAACGAGGCCGCGGCGTACGCCGCAGCCAAGGTGTAGACGCGCACCGTCGCCGACCACGGTCGGTCATGATGGAGCGATGGAGTCGACGCGGATAGACCGCTGGCTGTGGGCGGTCCGACTGACCAAGACCCGGCCCGACGCGGCCGCGGCCTGCCGGGGCGGCCACGTGCGGATCAACGACCGGGTCGCGAAACCGTCGGCCACGGTCGTGCCGGGCGACACGGTGAAGGCCTTGGTCGGTGAACGCGCCCGGATCGTCGAGGTGGTGCGGGTCATCCAGAAACGGGTCGGCGCCGCCGACGCGGTGACCTGCTATCTGGATCGCACGCCCGTCGTGCCGCCGACGACCGTCGTGCCGGTGGCCGTGCGCGACCGCGGTGCCGGGCGGCCGACCAAACGCGACCGCAGGGTCCTGGAGAAGTGGCGGGCCGGTCTGGGCTGAATCAGCCCAGCGGACCCTGCTGGATGATCGTCGGCGGCAGCGGCGCCGGGGCCGGTGGCGGAACGGGTGCGCCCGGCGCAGGAACCCCAGCCGGGGCCGCACCGGGTGCACCGATGGGCAGTACGTCCGCCGGCGGATTGGGATCCGACAGCGACACGAACCCCGGCGGCAGCGGCGGGCCGCCGACCTGCGGGGTGCCCTGCAACGACGGCGTCGACGAGGACGGATCGGTCAGCGACATGTAGCCGGGCGGGAGTTTGGGCGCCGGACCGGCTCCGGGGGGCGCTCCCTGGGGCAATGCGGCCGTGCCGGCTTCGGAGAACGCAGCCATCGGGTCGGGCGATCGCGCGGCGTTCCACAGATCCCGGATGTAGCCGAGCCCACCACCGGAGGAACCCTGCCCGTAGGCCGGATTGGTCATCTCCGGCACCGGCGGCGCGCCGACCGGCGGCGGGGCCGGTGGGGCGGCCACCAGCTCGTCGGGATTCACGGCCACCGGCTGACCCGGGACCGGCGCGGCCGGATCCCCCGGTGGCACCAGCGGTGCCGGCTCGGCGGCGGCCAGCCCCGCGGTGAACACCGCGCCCCCGGCCAGCAGGGTCGTCGCCAGCGCGAGCTTGACGGTGGAGCGCGTCGCTGCACGCTGTCGATCGGTCATGGGTCAAAAGGCTAGCGCCTCGTCGTCGTCCGCGTCACCGATAGGGCCCGAGGGCGCCGGAGGTGACGAGCAGTCAAACCGCTGGTGAACGAATCCACCCCACGCATCACCGGGATCGGCGGCATCCGAAGATGGGCCACATGAGTGCTGCGATCCCGGATTTGGTCATCGTCGGGGCAGGGATCATCGGCCTCGCGCACGCGGTCGAGGCCGTGCACCGCGGACTGACCGTGGAGATCGTCGAACGCGACGCCGAAGCCGTCGGCGCCTCGGTGCGCAATTTCGGCCACGCCTGCATCACCGCGCAGGACCCCGCCCTGCTGGAGACGGCCCAGGCGTCCCGGCGCGGCTGGTTACGCACGGCAGCGCAGTGCGGGTTCTGGGCGCCGGAGGCGGGCGCCATCGTGCTGGCCCGCAGTCCTGCCGAGGCCGCCCTGATCGAGGAGTTCCGCGACCGGCGTGGCGCCGAAGCGGTCCGGCTGCTGACAGCGGACGAGGCCACCTCCAGGCTGGGCGGACCCGCCCGCACACCCGATCCCACGATCGTCGGTGCGGCATTGCTGCCGGCGGATCTGCGCGTCGATCCGCGGTCCACGGTCGCCACCATCGCCGCTTGGCTCGCCGATCAGCCCGGAGTGCGGATGCACTGGCGCACCAATGCCGTGCGGTGCACCGATGCAGCGGTGCACACCAGCCGCGGGGTGGTGCGCGGTCGTCACGTGCTGGTGTGTGTCGGCCACGATCTGGATCTGCTGTATCCGAAGACCGCCGAAGACAACGCCGTCGAGCGGTGCCGGTTGCAGATGGCGCTGGTGCGAGCGCCTGCAGGCTTCGCGCTGGATTCGGCGGTGCTGACCGGAACCTCGATGTTGCGGTATGCGGGTATGGCGAAGCTGGCTGCGGCCGCCCCGGTGCGGGCAGAGCTCGAACGCGGCAACCCCGAACTGTTGGAGCTCGGCGCGAACATGATGTTCACCCGCCGGCCCGACGGCACCCTGCTGATCGGGGATTCGCACCATTACGGCCTCACCGCGCCCCCGTTCCTCGACGAGGAGGTCTCCGCGCACCTGCTCGGCGGAATCAGCCGAATCCTCGGGGTCGATCGGTTGGACGTGCTGCAGCGCTGGCAGGGTGTCTACGCCTCCAGCGGGCGCACCGACGTCCTGCGTGCCCGACACGAGCCGACGGTCAGCTCGGTGACCGTGACGACCGGGCTGGGCATGACGCTGGCTTTCGGGCTGGCCGCGGAGACGCTCGACGCGCTGTAGACGGCTACATCGCGGCGTTGTCGTCCCCGCTGTCGGTGTCGGTGGTGCTCTGCGACGCGGCGTCGACCGGGTCCTCGGACACGGTCTCGGGTTCCAGGGCCACACTCTGGGCGCGCGGGGTGGGCGCACCGGTCGGGGGCGGGTTCTCGGCCGGTTGCAGGCGCACCACCCGGCCCACGGCGCGGCGCAGACCTGGCGGCCCTTCGATGCGCACGAAGTCGCCGACCCGGCCCGCCCGGTACCGCAGCGGAGACCCGAGCAGTTCACCCATCACCACGCCGCTACCGATCGCCAGGGCGATGGCCACCGCCGACAACAGCTGCGCGATGCCGTCCAGGAATCGCTCGTCGACGGCGAAGTAGAACACCGACCGGAACACCGCCAGGCCCGGGAGCATCGGCGTGATGCCGGCGGTCGCGATCACCAGCGCCGGCGCCTGACGCCGGATCGAGGTCAGTGTCGCGAACAGGCCGACGCCCACGGACGCGATGCCGGTCGCCAGCACGACCCCGAACTGCGCGTGCCCCAAGCCGATCAGCACGGCCTGGGCGGCGCCGGCCGCGACGCCGGCGGTCACCACCGACCGCAGCGGCGCATAGCTCGCCAAGGTCAGGCACACTCCGGCCAGCGCGGCACCGAACACCGCAATGCCGATCCGCAGCGTGCCGCTGGGCACGATGATCGTCTGGGTCGCGTCGATGTGCAGGGCGATCTGGATCCCGGCCAGCGTCGCGATCTGCAGGCCGGCCACGATGCCCACCACGATGCCGGCCGTGAGGAACAGCGCGTCGCCGAGCCGCCCGACCGCGGTGACCATGTACCCGGTCAGCGCGTCCTGCACCGACCCGACCAGTGTCATCCCGGACAGCAGCATCACGATTCCGGTGGCCACCAGTGCCGTCGGGTTCTGGTCGGCGAATCGGTAGGCGGCCACGGCCACCAGGGTCGCGATGGCGGCACCCACGGCGTGCTGGAAGAAGAACGGGGTGCCGACGCTGTTGAGCAGCCGGCCCACCCGGTCGATGACTGCCGAGGTGATCGTGGCGAGGAGGCAGATCTGCCAGGTGCCGCCCAGCAGCATCGCGATGCCGAGCGCGAACCCCGCCCAGCAGACGGTCGCCATCCACCGCGGATAGGGATGCGGCCGTTCGCTGAGCACGTCCATCGCGTCATGTGCCTGGTCGACGGTGACGCCGCCACAGGTGACGCGCCGAACCAACTTGTCCAGTTCGGCCAACCGGGTGTAATCGGTGGCGCGGTGGCGGACCGAGCGGACGATGGTCAGCGGGGGGCTGTCGACGGTGGGCAACGCCGAGACGATGATCGTGGAGAAGGTGATGTCGACGACGCAGTCGCTGAGTTGGTAGGCCGCCGCGACGTCCTGCGCGGTCGCGCCGATGTCGGCGGTGCCCGATCCGGAGGACAACATCACCTCGGCGAGCCGGATGGTGAGGTCGAGGACCTTGCGGGTGTGCACGTCGCCGACGTGGGTGGCGCTGCGTCGTCGCTGACCGGCCACCGGCGCCGGGTCGCGGCGACCACGAAGGGCGCCCCGCAGACTGCGACGTGTGCGGGCCGCGCCCTCGGACCGATCGGAAACCATCACCGGACACGATACTGCCGTGCCGCGCAACGGTGCGGCCCCGTGTCGATCCGATGGCAAATCCCTGGTGGCGCTTACGTTTACCGGCGTCAGCCGGGACGCGCCGCGCTGTCAGCGTCGCCAGAAGATGTGGTGTGTCACGCCGCTCGGACTGGGCACCACATCGCGGTGGAATCTGTCGAGCAGGTCATCCGGTGTCTCCCACAGCCGGCTTCCGCCGCCGAGTTCGATCGGCGACACCGCCACGTGCAGGGTGTCCACGAGATCGGCGTCCAGAAACTCCCGGATCGTCTGCGCTCCGCCGCCGAGCCGCACATCCTTGCCCTGCGCTGCCTGCCTGGCTTGCGCCAGCGCGGTACCCGGGTCTGTGTTGACGAAGTGAAATGTCGTGTCCGACAAAGCAAATGACGGTCGCTCATGATGAGTGAGCACGAAGACCGGAGTGTGAAATGGTGGCTCGTCACCCCACCAGCCCTTCCACTCGTGGTCGGCCCAGGCGCCGCGATGGGGGCTGAACTTGTTGCGGCCCATGATTTCGGCACCGATGTTGTGGGTGAAATCCCTGGTGAAGTAGTCGTCGATCCCCCGGCTACCACCGGGATCGGTGCGGTTGGGCCAGCTCGCGGTGGCTCCCGCCCAGGACATCATGGTCCGCGGGTCCGCGTGCCCGAAGGGCCGCTCGAAACTCTGATCCCGGCCGGCCCCGAAGCCGTCCTTCGACACCACGAAATTCTGCACTCTGAGCAGTTGCACCACGCGTTCCTCCTCGGATCGGCACCGACAGTAGTCAGACCGGGAGGGGCCGGGAAAGTCATCGCACGAACTCCGGAAAGCACGAACCCCCGGGTTCAGCGGTCACTGTGTGACGGCCGAACCCGGGGGTCCGAGTAGGTCTTTAGAGGCCGGTGACGCCGACCGCCTGCGGGCCCTTGGCGCCCTGGGTGACTTCGAAACTCACCCGCTGGTTCTCCTCCAGGTTGCGGAATCCGCCGGCCTGGATCTCGGAGTAGTGCACGAACACGTCCGGTGCGCCGCCGTCAGGAGCGATGAAGCCGAAGCCCTTTTCGCTGTTGAACCACTTAACGGTTCCTTCTGCCATGGTCTTACTTCTTTCTTTTTTACTTCTGGCCGAACGTCATGTCGACCAAGCCTGGTTGTGCGACCGATCGTCGCCAATCCGAGCAAGTTCTGGGTGTGCGATGCCGGCACAGGCCGTAAGTGGGCGATACTGGCACCCGACCGCGATTCGGCCGAACACAGATACGTCGCCTCACGAGTGCGGCGTATTCGACGAGACTACCAACACCAGGGCTGTCGACCTAATTTCGGCACACCGACGGCTCGTCCGGCCTCACCCGGCATCGAGCAGGTCCGCCAGCTGATCGGCGGTCTTGGTCCAACCGTGGTGGAAGTTGTCGTACTCCTGGGCGGGCAGCATCGCGTGCTCGATGGACATCAGCGTCTGATCGTCCTGGAGAGGTTCGAATGTCACCGTGACGACGCTGGTAGTCGTCGGATCGGCCCAGTACGAGTTGGTCCAGGTGAAACGGAGCAATCGTGGCCGCTCGATCGCGACGAACTGTCCGGTGATCAGCACGCTCGTCCCGACGTCGTCGACGTCGAAACGGAAGGCCCCGCCGACCCGCGGCTGCACGGTCACCGTCACACATCGCGTCGGGCGCGGACACATCCACTCCCGCAACGAATCCGGATTCAGCCATTCGTCGAATACCTCTTCGGGCCGGGCGGGCATGACCCGCTGCACGTGCACCGTGCGGGTCTCGTTCATCGGCCGGCCTTCTTGCGACGCAGCCGCGCGGCAAGTGCGTCGGCGCGGGTCGACCAGAAGTCGGCCTGCTCGTCCATCCACTGTGCGGCCGGGGTCAGTCCGGCCTGACGCAGGGAGAGCCAATGCTCGCGACCGCGCACCTCGCGAGTCACCAGACCCGCCGACTCCAGCACCCCGATGTGTCGGGACACCCCCGCGAACGTCATCGGCAGCGGCGCCGCCAGATCGGTGATGCGCGCATCACCTTCGCGCAGCGCTTCCAGCAACCGGCGACGGGTGGGATCGGCCAGCGCGGCGTACGCCCGGTCCAACACCTGATCTTCAACCATCTTGTTGACTATAACGGTGCCGTGTGGTGTGCTCGATCAATATTCAACGTAACTGTTGAATAAATTGCCGGAGCAGCGACCAGAGGATCGACGATGCAGACACCACCGATAGTGGACGGGCAGGCGTGGGCGGCCGCCCACGCAGCGATGCTGATCAAGGAAAAGGAGTTCACCCGGGCCCGAGATGCGCTGGCCGCGCAGCGTCGACGCATGCCGTGGACACCGGTACCGGCGGACTACGCCTTCGACGGCCCGGACGGCAGGGTGAATCTGCTCGACCTGTTCGCCGGCCGACGGCAACTCATCGTCTACCGCGCCTTCATGGATCCCGGCGTACACGGTTGGCCCGAACATGGTTGCACCGGCTGCTCGTTGATGGCAGACCAGGTCGGCGACCTGAGTCACCTCAACGCGCGCGACACCACGCTCGTCTATGCCTCACGCGGTGCGCAACAGGACATCACCCGCATCAAGGACCGGATGGGCTGGACCATCCCCTGGTACACCATCATCGAAGAATCCGGCACGGCGTTCGACATCGACTTCGGCGTCGACCAGTGGCACGGCACGAACGCGTTCATCCGCGACGGTGACCAGGTCTACCGGACCTACTTCGTCAACAACCGCGGCGACGAGGTATTCGGCACCACCTGGAGCTACCTCGACATCACGGCGCTCGGCCGTCAGGAGTCGTGGGAGGACTCCCCCGCCGGCTACCCGCAGAGCCCACCCTATGCCTGGTGGAGATGGCATGACTCGTACGGCGAACAGTGACGCGGCGACGAGCGCGAACGCGTCATCGGCGATGATCGGAGTGTGACATCTCCACGCATCGGTGTAATGCCGCTGACCGTTCCCGCGCTGCTCGCCGACCGGGTTCGCGCCTCGGGACGTGACACCTACCTGATCACGCCCACCGGTCGGCTCACCTACGAGCAGGCGGACGCGCAATCCGCCGATATCGCTCGACTCCTGCTGGGCGCGGGCATCGGCAAGGGCAGCAGGGTCGGTTTGTTCTTCCCGAATGGAATCGAGTGGATCATCTGGTGGCTCGCGCTCTCACGGATCGGCGCCCTGGTGGTCCCGCTGAGCACGCTCTACGCACCCGCCGAGATCGCCAAGGTGTTGCGACTGGCCGATATCGCGATGCTGATCGCCCCTGCCGCGGTCCTCGGCACCGAAACCGGCACCCGTCTGGAGGCGGCCCTGCCGGAGCTACCGCAGCAGCGCCGCGATGAGCTCTCGCTCGTGTGCGCGCCGTACCTGCGTCGCATCGTGCTGACCGATGACGTCGACTACGGCTGGGCCACCCGCTGGGCCGACCTGACCCGGCAGGTCTCACCGGATGTCCTCGCCGCGGTGGAGCAGGAGGTCTCCCCCGCCGATCTGGCCATCATGGTGCACACCTCCGGTTCGACCGCCGACCCCAAGGGCGTGCTGCACACTCACGGCACACTGGTGCGCCAGACCTCGATGTGGCCGTCGGCCATCCGGGCGGTCACCGCGAGCCCGGGCCGGCCAAAGGTGCTGTGCGCCATGCCGTTCTTCTGGATCGGTGGACTGTTGGCGGCGATGGGTGCCCTACACGATTCGATCAGCCTGCTGGTGATGGAACGGCTGGACGCAAAGACAGCACTGGATCTGATCGAGGCCGAGCGTGGCACCGGAATCGTCGGCTGGCCGGCGTTCACCCAACGGGTGCGCGATCATCCCAGCTTCGCCGAACGCGACCTGTCCAGTGCGCCCATGCTCCGGCACGGGCCGCTGGATATCGCCATGACCGATGTCCCCGACGGTTTTCCGTTGCACCGCACCATGTCCGAGACCGCCGGTGGATTCGTCTGCACCGATATCGCCATCGTCGACGAGCACGGCACGCCGGTGCCCGACGGCACCACCGGCGAATTGTGGATCCGCGGTGTCGGCACGATGGCCGGCTACAACAAGCGGGAACGCAGCGAGGTGTTCGACGCCGACGGGTGGTATCACACCGGGGACCGTGTCTTTCGACGAGCCGATGACCCGCGGCTGTTCTACGTCGGGCGCACCACCGACCTGATCAAGGCCGGCGGCGCGAACGTCTCGCCGGTGGAGGTGGAGTCGGTGATCGCCGGGCTCCCCCAGGTCACGCAGTGCGTCGTGATCGGCCTCGAGCATGCCGACCGGGGCCAGGAGGTGTGCGCGGTGGTGGTGCCTGCGCAGGCCGCGCTGGATCTGGGCGCGGTCCGGGAAGCGGCCCGTGAACGCCTGTCGGCCTACAAGGTTCCCACCCGATGGGTCATCGCCACCGCAGACCAGATACCGACTCTGTCGAGTGGGAAGTTCGACCGAAAGACGCTGCTGGCCAACGTCATCGCCGGAACCCTTGCGATCAGTCCAACAGCGCCCTGAACCGGCCGGCCGGAAATGTCACGGCGCCGGCATCGTGCACCCGAGCGGAAAGCGCGCCATCGGAGGTCACGACGGTGATGCCGGCCGGGGTGTCAGCACTGCGGACGAGCCGGACGATCTCGTCGTCGGCGGAGTTCGGCGCGGCACGCGGCGCGCACACCACGGTGACCAACTCGGACTCCAGCGGCATCGGCCGTTCGAGCACCACGGTGACCTGGTGTCCGCCCTGCACCGCCCAGCGCTGCAGCTGTTCGACCAGCGCGGCCAGCGCACCCGCTCGGTCCCTCCACCAACCGTCCGGACGCGACCCGACGACATTCATGGCGTCCACGATCCAGTGCATGGCACCATCGTCGTACCTGCGGCATGTCGCCCACCGATCCGCCCTGGCCGGAACTCACCTGCCCGACCATGCCGGCGCGAATGAGCCCGGGTGAGAACTTTTACCCATATCGACCTTCGCACTCGGGCGATTAGCCTCGTGACGTGCCCAATCGCTCGCGCCTGACGCTGTTGATGCTTCCCGCGGCCCTGGCCGGTTGCTCGTTCTCGATGTCCGCCGGCGGCCCCGACTACGCGAAGCTGGAGGGCGCGATCACCGACGAGCTGAATGCGAACTACCAGAAGATCGACCGCGAGGTATCCGAGGTCGAATGCGTGCGGCCGGCGAACGCGCCGAAGGCGGGTGACACGTTCATCTGTAACGCCGACGTCGACGGATCGACTGTGCGAGTGCAGGTCGTCGTCAGCGACGACGAAGAGAACGTCGAGTACAGCACCCTGGACGTTCTCTACGATCTGTCTCAGACGGCACAGGGGCTGACCAAGGAGATCTCTGCGGACAGGGGATTCGCCGTCACCGTCACGTGCGGCGAGGGACTCAAGGTCGTCGAGGTCGGGGATTCCTTCGAGTGCACCGCGGCCGACCGCCGCGGTGACACCCGTCCGGTGAAGGTGACCGCCGGCGGCATCGACGAAGACGATCGTTGGGAGCTCATCGGGGTGAACTGACTTCTGTCGATCGACGTCGCCTCTGCGATAGCCTGCCACCTACATGGTGGGTTCGAGATCGACACGCACACTCGGCGATCGCCTTGAACAGGCGTGGCTGCAGTCGTGCGCGGGAGCCGGCCGAACCATCGTGCTGCTCGGCGATGCCGGCATCGGAAAGTCAAGTGCGCTCGCCCGGCTCGCGCACCGAATCGGACCGACCGCCCATCTGGTGAACTGCCGCGGCGGCGACATGGCGGCGCCGATGTCCGCCGCCGCCGAGATCGCCTCGGTGCTGCCGATACCGGTGCCGGTGGGCTCGGTGGCGGGCGAGGTGGACGCCCTCAAGGTCGCCGACATCCTCAGTGCCGGGCTGGCGGGGGCGCCCGGGACCGTCCTGCTCATCGACGATATCCACGATGCCGACGCCGCCAGCCGGACAGCGCTGAACCTGGCCATCCGACGGTGCACCGACGCCGCCGTCCTGGTGGTCGTGACGGGCCGTCGGGTCCCGTCGGCCGAGAGCTTCGCCGAGGGATTCGACGTCGAAGAGCTCACCGGCCTCGACCGGCAGGCCGCGGCCTCGATCCTCGAGACGGCGAGCACAGTGCCCATCGCGGCAGCGGTGATGGAAAAGCTGTTGGATGTCGCGGCGGGCAATCCACTCGTCTTGCGTCATCTGCCGGACGCGTTGACGCCGGAGCAACTCTCTGGTGCGGATCTACTGCCCGAGCACATTCCCCTCGTCGGAGATCTGCGCACAGTGTTCAGCCGGCAGTTGCCCCGCCCCGGCACGGCGGCGCGCACCCTGCTGGAGCTGGCCTCGCTGTCCGCCGACGGGTCGTGGTCGGTGCTGCGGTCGATGCGCCCGGCCATCGCCGAGACGGCCTTACACGCGTTGGAGGACAGCGGACTGGCCTGCCTGAGCTCCGGAAGGCTGACGCTGCAGCACCCACTGTTGCGCAGTGCGACCGTCGCCGCGATGTCGCTCAAGGACCAGCGCCGGCTGCATCTGGAATTCGCAGACTGCCAAGCACTTTCCGACACCGTCCGGTTGGTGCACCGCGCGCACGGCACGCTGGGGCCGGACGAATCCCTGGTCGACGATCTCGTCGGGGCGGCGCGCATTCTTCGGTGCAGAGGGGGCACCGAACCGGCGGCCAGACTGCTCGACCGCGCCATCGACTTGACCGGCGACGACTCCCGCCGAGCCGAACTCAGGGTGTTGGCCGCCCGCGAGCTGATGACGGCCGGACAGACCGACTCCGCGCGGCACCGACTGGAAACGATGCTGGAAGATCCCACATCTCACGATCTTCGCGTCACGGCAACACTCTTGCTTGCCACCCTCGAAGCCGTGGGTGGCGCTCCAGCCATGGCCCTGCAGCGCCTCAAGGAGTGCACCAGCAGAGCCTCCGGTCGCGAGGTGGGCATGGTGTACGCCCGAATGGCCATACCGCTGGGGATACTCGGGATGGTCAGCGAGATCATCGATGCCGCAACGGCGGCGGTCGCCGTGAGTGATCCGGTCTCTACCGATTCCGATGTGGCACGGGTGATCCTGGCTCATGCACTCAGTGCGTGGCACGAGAATCGATCCAACCAACTCGTCGATGGCATCACGGGACTGGATCTCGTCTCCGCCGTCAGGCACGACCCGATGATCGGGCTGCATTTCGGGCGAGCACTGTCGATCGCGGAACGGTACGAGGCCGCG
Organism: Mycobacterium adipatum; assembly: GCF_001644575.1. Classification (NCBI taxonomy): domain Bacteria; kingdom Bacillati; phylum Actinomycetota; class Actinomycetes; order Mycobacteriales; family Mycobacteriaceae; genus Mycobacterium; species Mycobacterium adipatum. The sequence continues at coordinate 3,325,636 of NZ_CP015596.1, read as the reverse complement.
GTGGCGGCACTGACCGAGCTCAGCGCCCAACTTCGGGGCGAGGATGCGCGATCCGCGCTCGCGATGGTGTTCGGCGCACTCGGCGAAACCTATGTTCGCACTTCACGCTTCGATGACGCCCTGGTGTGCCTTGATGAGGCGACCGCACTCAGCCTGGCGGCCGGCCAACGAGCCTTCGCACCGTTTTGGCTCTCGCTGCGCGCACGGGTGCATGCGATCCGCGGGGATGACCACACATCCGCCGCAGATCTGGAACTCGGCTTCGCCATTTCGGACGAGCTGTCCACGTTCGGCGCCCGCTATTTCTTGTTGGCCAATTCGGGACTGGCCGCGTTGACCGCTGATCGCCCCGGTGACGCCGTCACCGCGCTGTCCGCGTGCTGGGCCTTCGAACAGGTCGGCGGATTCCTCGCTCCCCAGTTGGCGCGCTGGCACGTCGACCTGATCGAGGCCCACATCGCCATGGGTCGAAGCGACGACGCCCGCCCCGTGCTGGAGCATCTCCAGGTGGTCGCCGCGGCGGTGGGGTCCAGCCGGTGGACCAAGGCCACTGCGTGCCGGGCCGAGGCGCTGCTGCACCACGAGACCGATCCGGCAGCGTCACTACGTCTGCTCCACCGCGCGGCCGAGATATACGATCCCGCGCACGACGCGTTCGACCGGGCACGTACGTTCCATGACATCGCCCGCTTGACCATGGACCCGACACACCGCGAGAACGCACGCGCCGAGGCGCGCAATGGATTCCGCAGGCTCGGTGCAGCCGCCTGGGCGGCCAAGGTCGACCGGCGCACCCCCGAACTCAGCGCGCTCACCGAAGCGGAGGGACGGGTACTCAACGAGGTCGCCAACGGGCTGACGAACCAACAGATCGCCAAGCGACTCGGTGTGAGTGCCAAGACGGTGGCCAATCACCTCTACCGCGCCTACCGGAAACTCGGCGTCGCGTCGCGCACCGAAGCGGTTCGTTTCGTGCTGCTGCATGACGGCACGTCGAGCGACTCACCTTTGAGGACTTGACACCTGTCAAGTATTCTTGGGTCATGCTTGCCGAGGATGTGCTGCCCACCGTGCCGACCACCACCACAGAAGCGCTGGCCGCCTTCGACGCCGCCCCCGGTGTCGATCCCGAGTTCATGATCGGCACGTGGCATGGCGCCGAACTGCCGACCGCGCACCCGATGGACGGATTGCTGGCCGCCAGCGGCTGGTGGGGAAAGCAGTTCGTCGACGCCGAGACGGTGCATCCGTTGCTGTTCCCGAAAGACGGCGGGACCGCGTTGTGGGCCCTGAACCCCGTGTTGGCCTTCGGCGGTCTCGGGATCGCCACCAAGGTGCCGCTGGTGCGCAACCTGTCGCTCGTGCAGCCCATCTCGGCATTGCGACCCGCGTTGCGGACCAAGGCGCCCAAGGCCCGGCTGCGCACCACCCGCTACCGCGGAATCGACAGCGCCACGATGATCTACGACAACCTGCCGATCAACGACGTCTTCCGCAAGATCTCCGAGGACACCGTGATCGGCGCGATGGACTACCGCGGCGGCACCCGCCCCTACTTCTTCGTCCTGCAACGGGACGACTCGCTGCCCGTCGAGTAGATGGCGCCGCCCGACTCAGGCGATGATGCGAACCAGGTAGGGAGTCATCGACGCGGTCCGCACGGGCGACACCGTGACACCCGAGTCGCCGGCCTCCAGCATCTGCCCGTTGCCCACGAACAACGCCACGCTCTGCGTGCCCTCCGGGCCGAAGAAGATCAGATCTCCGGGCAGTGCCTGGGCGGGCAGTACCTTCTGGCCGACCTTGTACATCTCCCCCGATGACCGCGGCAACTTCACGCCGACCCCGGCGAAGGCATAGACGATGATGCCCGAGGCGTCGAAACCCACGACGTTGGCGGCCGGATCCGGGACCGCCGGAACACTCGGGGTGAGCGGCGATGCCGCGGGGGCCGGCGGAGCCAACCCGGGGAAGTTCAGACCCGGAACCCCGCCGGGAATGGCGGCGGCGGCAGGTTCGGCGGGCGTTTCGCGGACGACGCCGCGGGTGGGGCCGTTGGCATCGCCGCCACCGTAGGTGAAAGGCACGCCGCGCTGGGACAGCGCCCGCGCAATCACATAGTCGACCGCCTGCTGATTGCGGGCAGGACGGGTATTGAACGGATCAGCCGAGGCGACACCAGGAGTCACTGTCAACACAGCCAGGCCGAGCAGCAGGGCACAGAAGCGTCTCATCGGGTCGTCAACTCTTTCGATCAGGGCGGGAACGGCGATGACCACTAATTGACGGCCATCCCTGATATTTCTACCGATCGATTCGACGCTTGCCCAATTCGACTGTGGCACAGCATAAATGAGATGCAGATCCGTGACCCAAAAGAGACCGCCGAGCCCGGGTCGTGACGAATCCGCGACCATTCCGACACCGGCGCCGAGGGTGACGCAAAGCGCAACGGCACCGGTCCGCGCGGCCGGAGGGCGGCGCTGACCGGTGCCGTTGCGGCAAACCGGATTACTTCAGAGCGGCGAGCGCGGCATCGTAGTCAGGCTCCTGGGCAATCTCGGGCACCAGCTCCGCGTAGGCGACGTTGCCGTCGGCGCCGATGACCACGACGGCCCGGCCGAGCAGACCCGCCATCGGGCCATCGGTGATGGTGATCCCGTAGTCGTCTCCGAAGCTGTCCCGGAACGCCGAGGCGGTCACCACGTTCTCGATGCCCTCCGCACCGCAGAAGCGACTCTGCGCGAACGGCAGGTCCTTGGACACGTTGAGCACGGTCGCTCCACCGGCGGCGGCGCGCTCGTTGAAGGTTCGCACGCTGGTGGCGCACACCGGGGTGTCCACCGACGGGAAGATGTTGAGCAGCACAGGCTTGCCGCTGAACTGGTCACTGCTGACCGCGCCGAGGTCGGTGCCGGTCAGGGTGAAGGCCGGGGCGGACGAGCCGACAGCCGGCAGCTCGCCAACGGTGTTGATGGGGTTTCCCTTGAGGGTGATCTGTGCCATGCCGACCAGTCTGTCAAAGCCGACGCCGGTCATGTGTCCCAGGGGTCCATCACGGTGCGTGGCACCATCGGATTGTGATCGTGCTGCCCGACGGGGTCCTCGCGATGGCCGGCCGCGGACCCGCATGGCAGCGCTGGGTCGACGAGCTCCCCACGTCCGTGAGCAGCCAGATCCAGGAGTGGCAGCTCACCGCCGACGGCGCGGCACAACACGGATTCTGCTCGATCGTCCTGCCGGTCCGGACCGCGGACAGGACTCCGGCCATGCTCAAGGTCGCCTTTCCCGATGATGAGTCCGAGCACGAACACCTTGCACTGCGCCGCTGGGACGGCAAGGGAACCGTCCGGCTGCTGCGTGCGAACCCGTACCGCCGCGCGATGCTGCTAGAGCGGCTGCATGCGCGAAATCTCAATGACGTCTGGGATCTCGAGGCGTGCGAGATCGTGGCAGGTCTGTATCGCCGGATCCATGTTCCGGCACCACCCCAGCTGCGCCCGCTGGCCGGATACATCGAGAGGTGGAGCGCAGACCTCGCGGCCCTGCCACGCAGTGCCGCGCTGCCGCACCGTCTGGTCGAACAGGCGCTCACCCTGAGCGCCGATCTGGTCTCGGACCCGGCGAGCACCGGGACGCTCATCCATGGCGATCTGCACTACGAGAATGTCCTGGCCGCCGACCGCGAGCCATGGCTGGTCATCGACCCCAAGCCGATGAGCGGCGATCCGCACTACGAGATCGCACCGATGCTGTGGGACCGCTGGGGTGAGCTCGCCGGTTACGTCCGCGAAGGTGTGCGGCGCCGTTTCTACACCGTGGCCGAGGCCGCCGGATTGGACGTCGACCGCGCGCGGGCGTGGGTGATCGTACGGACGATGCACAACGCGATGTGGGAACTCACCGAGAACGAGACGCCGGACGCGAAATGGCTGACCACCTGCGTGACCGTCGCCAAGGCGGTCCAGGAATAGCCGGGATCGGATTCATCCCTCCGCCGCGGAATGTCGGTGTGATGTATCAGGACATCGGTGACAGTTCTGCATCAGGACATCGGTGACAGTTGATGTATCAGGACATCGGTGACGGTTTCTCGTTTTTGAGGCGCGGACCGCGGGGGCGTCCGTTGCCGACGTACTTCACGCCCGGTGCGGGTCGGGTGTGTTCGATGAGGACTTCGCCGTGCAGGTCGGTCACGATGACCTTGTCGTCGACGCTGACAACCAGGACTTGCTGGAAGGCGCGTTGTGCGTCGACTCGGTAGCTGACGGAGTCCAAGCTGATGTTGCCTATGGAGCCCACCGTCCGGATGACGGTGTTGGCGGGCAGATCGACGGGCGACTGTGCTCGCGGGAATTGGTATCGCTTCGGGACGGGCTGTGCATAGGCCGGCCGATCGATTGTGGGGCGGGGTGGATCTGCCTTGGGGGTCCCTTCCCAGGCGGTAAGCGGGGTGATGCGCCCGGGCAGGCCTTGATGGGGGCGCTCGGTGTTGTAGATGTGGTCGAAGGCATCGACCTGGGCTTGGAGCTCGGCCAGTGTGTCGGCCAATGGCTGCTTGTCGAGGTAGCGGAACAGGGTCTGGTGGAAGCGTTCGTTTTTGCCCTGCGTGGTTGGTTTGTAGGGCTTTCCGGTGATCGCCTCGATTCCGAGTGCGCTCACGTGAGCGACGAGTTGGCCCACATATCCTCGCCGTGACGGGTTCAGCGCTGATCCGTTGTCGGTCAGCAGCCGTTGGGGCACGCCATGGGTGGCGATCGCTTTGTCGACCACGGCGATCGCCGCCTCGGCGGTTTCGCTCCAGGCCACGTGCGAGGCGACCGCGTAGCGGGAGTGGTCATCGATGAGTTGGAAGATCACACACGTGCGTCCACTAGTGAGCACGTACCCGGTGGCGTCGAGTTGCCAGCACGCGTTCGGGCACGGATAGACAAACCGTCGCCACGCCGAGCGGGGCTTCTTCTTCGGCTCCACACGAGCCACACCAGCCTCACGGAAGATGCGCGACAGCGCGGCTGTGGACGGAACCTCATCGAGGCCCATCGCGCGCATCTTCTCGTACACGCTGATCGGCCCGTGATCCAGACCGGAGACCTCCAGCGCGGACCGCACGGCCACGGCGCGGGTTTTGACCTCATCGCTCAGCGTCGACGGGCTCGACTTCGGTCGGCGTGTCCGAGGTTCGAGAACCGCAGCCGGCCCGTCAGTCTTGGCGCGTTTACGTAACTCGTAGAACGAATTTCGTGATATGCCATGCTCGGCGCAGAACGTCGAGACCGCCCCACGCGGCGCGTCATCAGGCCACTGAGAGATCGCGAGGCGGACACGAGGATCGATGGGTTCATTGACAGCCACCCCCGCAGCCTCGGCGCAGAAGTGTCACCACCAAGAACCCTCGAAGTGTCACCGATGTCCTGATGCAGAACTGTCACCGATGTCTTGAGACATGACACGCGGAATGTCGGACCGCGCCGGTAAAATCGCACACATGTTCGATAGGGTCGGGTTGGCGGAGATGGGCGATGAGGCGCTCGTGTCCGCGTTGACGGCCGCGACCCGGGCCGAGGCGATGGCGGCCGCGGAGCGGTTGGCGTTGATCGGTGAGGTGATCGCCCGCCAGTGCGATGGCGAGGACGATGATCACGCCCATCAGGTGATCGACGGGTGGGCCTGGGCGCAAGCGCAGGTGGCGGCGGCCTGCAACCTGAACCCGTATGCGGCGTCCAAGCAGATGCGCATCGCCCAAGCGTTGCGTGACCGGCTGCCCCGCACCGCCGCCCTGCTCGCGTCGGGGACAGTGTCGGCGACGGTGATCGATGCCATCACCTGGCGCACCCACCTCGTCGAGGACACGGATGCGCTGGCCCTGATCGACACCGCGATCGCCGCCGAGGCCGGCGAGTACGGGGCGCATTCGGAAAAGCAGCTGATCACCGCCGTCGACGTGTGGGTGGAGAAATTCGACCCCGACGCCGTCGTGAGGTCTCGTCGGGCCGCCAAGGACCTGTATGTGGAGTTCGACGATAAGGACGACCCGAACGGGGTTGCCTCGTTCTGGGGTCGGCTGCGGGTCACCGACACAAAGGTCCTCGAACAACGGCTCAACGCCCTCGCCGACACCGTCTGCCCGAACGATCCGCGCCGCCGCGGGGAACTGCGGGCGGCCGCGTTGGCCGCGCTGGGGGCGGTCGGCCCCACGTTGGAGCGCCTGACCTGCGCGTGCGGGAACCCCGACTGCGAGGGCAGCGGGAAAGACCCCCGCGCCGGGGCGGTGACGATCTATGCGCTGGCCGATCAGATCCCCGCCGCCGGCCAGGACACACCCCAGCAGGGTGTGGCGGGTGCGGCGGGCAGCCCGGAATCCCAGCCCGACACCGAGACCGTGCCTGAATCCGGCGGTGACTCCGAGCCGCAGACACCGGCCGCGGAATCTGACCCCGCGGCCCCCGCGGCCTGCAATCCCAGCCCCGCAGTGATGCTCGACGGCGCCATCATCCCCGCACACCTACTCGCCGAACTGGCCACCGGGGGCGCCAAGGTACAGCCGCTCACCGAGATCGCCGCCCTGCCCACCGAACCCCGATACCGGCCCTCGGCCGCGCTGACCGCGTTCGTCCGGATGCGCGCCATGACCTGCTCATTTCCTGGCTGCAGCCGGGCAGCGCACCGCTGCGATCTGGATCATCTGATCCCGTGGCCGGCCGGGGCCACCCACCCCGCCAACCTGGCCCCGCTATGTCGTCTGCACCATATGCTCAAAACGTTCAGCGGCTGGGAACCCACCGCGAAACCCGACGGCAGCATGCACTGGCACGCACCCACCGGGAATACCTACACCAAGGCTCCCGGTGCGGCAATCCTGTTCCCGCACCGGAACATCCACACACCCGTCCCCCGCAGACGCGCGATCACCCTCCTCGACGACACCGATCGCCACACCGTCCGCACCCGAACGACAATGCCGGTCCGCCCCCGCACCCACGCCCAAGACCGCGCCCAACGCATCAAAGCCGAACGAGCACACAACGCCACCGCCCGCGCCCTCGAACACACCCACAGCGACAGCGACCCGCCCTTCTGAGAGCGAAGCGACGCGACTCAGCCCGTCACACTGACCGGCAACGACAACATCCCGCGCAACGTCACGTTCGGCTTGTACTGAGGGTCACCGCCGAGCACAGCCTGCGGGAATCGCCTTGTCACCGCGGACAATGCGATCGAGGCTTCCAGGCGGACCAGCGGCGCACCCAGACAGAAGTGGGCGCCGTGCCCGAAACCGAGGTGTCTGATATTGGCCCGGTCGGGATCGAAGACATCCGGATTCTCATTGACCAACGGATCGCGGTGCGCGGCGGCCAGCAGCACGATGATGGTGTCGCCCTCGGGGATCACGGTGTCCCCGAGCTTCATCTCCTCGGCGGCTACCCGGCCCAACAGCTGAGCGGGCGGGTCGAAGCGCAACGTCTCCTCGATGACGCGCAGTGCCCGCGACGGATCGGCCCCCAACGCCGTCCACTGCGTACGGTCCCGCAGCATCGCCAGCACCGAGGTCGCCATCAGACTCACCGTCGACTCGTGTCCGGCGATCAACAGCAGGTTGCAGGTCGAGATGATCTCGTCCTCGCTGAGCTGGTCGCCGGATTCCTCCACCGCGATCATCGCGGAGATCAAATCGTCGCCGGGGCTGCTGCGGCGCCGGCTGATCAGCTCGCGGAAATACTTGCGGAGCCACTTGCCGGCCTCGATGCGATCGGTGAACCCCTCGGGCACATCGCCGGTCGCCGTCAGGAAGGGATCGACGGTCTGGGCGAGCAGGGTGGACGCGTGCCCGAATTTGGGTTCATCCTCGACCGGCACGCCGAGCAACCGGCAGATCACCGCCACCGCAACCGGGTAGGCAAGGCCGCTGACCGCATCGAATTCGCCGCGCTCCTCCGCGGTATCCAACAGTCCGTCGACGGTCGCGACGATCTCGTTGCGCAGCTCGTTGATCACCCGCGGTGCGAACGCCTTGGCCACCAGCTTGCGCAGCCGGGTGTGGTCCGGTGGATCCAGGAACAGGAATGCCGGGGTGCGGCGCTTGTCGACCAGGCCGGCCAGCCCGAACGGTCGGGGTTCCTCACCGGCGGCGATCTGGCGTTGCGCAATGGCGGATTTCATCCGGTCACTGGACGAGGCCGGATGCCGAATCGCGGCATCGCAATCGGCGTAGGAAGTCAATACGGTCAGACTGATCTCGGGAATCTGCAGCGGACCGTGTTCACGCAACGCGCGATACGCCGGGTAGGGGTCGACACGGTTCGACGGAGCAAGGGCCTGCCCCAACAGGACCGCCGGTTCGGACACCGAAGTCATCTCCTCATTGTGCAATTGCGCTTTCCAGCCGTGACCGCCACCACCGGATTCTGTCCGGATCGGACACCGTATACCGGTCCAGCAACTCCGGCAACGGAGCCGGCGACATGGGCGCAACCGGTAGAAAGCCGTCGTCGGGAATCAGTCTGCGGGAGTCGGCCACCAGATCCCCGTCCAGCAGCGTGCCGGATCCCAGGGTGCCGGCGTACGGCAGGTCCGGCAGGGCGCCGGCCAATGCCACTCCGGCCGCCACACCGATGCTCGTTTCGATGCCCGAGGTGACGGTGCACGGCAACCCGCATGACTCGGCGATCCGCAGTGCCCGCCGCGCGCCGCCCAGCGACCCGCAGTGCAGAACGGCGATATCGGCGGCCTGGGTCAGCGCGGGATCCCCCAACGACTGCTCCAGAGATTCGTGGATGGCGATCGGAACATCGACCCGCCCTCGTAGCGCGGCGAGTTCCGCGGTGTGCCGGCACGGCTGCTGGACGAACTCGAGCCCCCCTGCCGCGTGATCGAGCACCGGGATGGCGGTTGCCGCGGCATCGACCGACCACCTGCCCTTGGCGTCACAGCGGATGCGACCGTCCGGGCCCAGCGCGTCGCGCACTGCCGCGACACGGGCAACGTCATCGGCGGGTGTGCCGGCCGGATCGGCGACCTCGACGCACGCCGTCCGGCAACCGGATGCCGTCACCAGGTCATAGGCGCGTTCCGGGTTCGTTGCGGGCACGGTCACGGCCACCGGTACCCGTCCGCGTCGGGCATCCGGCCACCCGACGGTGCCGGGCTCGGTGGCCGCGGTCAGCCAACGCACCAGCAGACGGTCGGGGCAGCCAGGCGGTGGGCTGAACTCCCCCCAGCCCTGCGGTCCCTCCACCAGGACGCCTTCGTGTGTGGTGGCGCCGTCGCGGAAGGGGATGGCGAACACCGGTGCGGTGTCCAGGTCGATCAGCGTCTGCACAAGAACTGCACGCTAGTCGAGTTCGTGCCACGACGAGCACAGCGACGGAAAACACCCCGGAGTGCGGGCTGACATCACCGAAGCGCGTACAGCGGCACGAGCATCTCGGCGGGCGTCAGCGAACCGTGGTGTCCGACGAGCCGGGACTGCAGCGGTTCGGCGCCGGACCGGATGATGGCGCGGTCACCGTCGGCCACCACCACGACATCGCCGATCCGCGGTTGCACCGGGGTCAGCACGGTCGGCCCGAACCAGCCGGCGCCGATCACCTCGGCACGGGTCAGGACCGTGAAATCGGTGCCCAGTGCCTCCCGCCAGGCCGCTGCGACATCGGGGGCCGCCCCGGCGTCGGTGTACACATGTCGTGCGCGGGGCTCGCCGCCCAATGCGCGCACACCGGCACGCAGGTCGGCGCGCTGATCGAAATCCACCGGATCGCCGACGTGCACCATGCCGTGATCCGCGGTGACGATCAGCGCGGAGCCGGGTGGCAAGCGCTCGGTGATCAGGCGGATCGTCAGGTCGATCTGCTGAAGCTCCAGCGCCCACGACTCGGATGCCGGTCCCCGCACATGTCCGGTCAGATCCAGGTCGCCGTGGTAGGCGTAGACGAGGCTGCGGTCCCCGGCGGCGAGCGCGTCGATCACCCCCTGCACCAGGTCGCCGGACGAGAAGCTGGGCCGGAAATCGCCGCCGCGCAACGCCGCTCGGGTCAGTCCCGAACCCGCCTGGTACATCGGCGCTACCTGGGTCACCACCACGCCATCGGCGGCTGCCCTCTCGAACGCCGTCGCCGATGGCTGAAATTGCTCGGGGACAACCTCTTTGAGCAGATCAACCTTGGGTCCCTCACCCATCAGCCGCCATTTCAGCGGGTTCATCAGCCGATCATGATCGGGCACCGCCAGCAGGTAACCGACAAGTCCGTGCTCACCACCGGGCAAGCCGGTACCCAGCGACGCCAGGCTTGCCACCGTGGTACTCGGGAAACCCGCGGTCAACGAGCGCGCCGGCAGGTCGGCCAGAAACGGTGCGGCCTCGGGTCGGGCCGCGACAAGTTCGGCACCCATACCGTCGACCAACAGGATGGCCACCCGGCGCACCCCGTCGAGCCCGAGCCCGATCCGGTCGGATTCCCCGGCCACCCCCAGCACGCCGAGGACCGATGGGACCAGATCGGCGAGGGCGCCGGTGCCATACCGCGGAGTGACGAACATGGCTGCCAGATTATGCGGGAGGCCGCGGTCGGCGGGTGCCACTAGGCTGACCGCATGTCGAGCGTGCTGACAGTCAACATCGCCCACCCGCGCACCAACCCCGATACCTTGAAGAAGCCGACCGGTATCGACAAACGGCCCGCGCCAGCGGCCGTCGAGGTGCGCGCGCCCGGTCCCATGCGGGGCGGGTTGGGCAGCGGACTGGTCGGCGACCTGGTGAGTGAGCAGAAGCACCACGGCGGCGACGACCAGGCCGTGTACGCCTACGCCAGGGAGGATCTCGACGCCTGGGAGAGCGAACTCGACCGTCAGATCGGCAATGGTGTCTTCGGTGAGAACCTGACGACCGCGGGTATCGATGTCACCAACGCGGTCATCGGCGAGCGGTGGGCCGTCGGTGACGGCGGGCTGGTGCTCGAGGTGACCCGGCCCCGTACGCCCTGCCGCACCTTCGCGAAATGGTTGGAGATCGACGGCTGGATCAAGACGTTCACCGATCGCGGCATGCCCGGCGCCTACCTGCGGGTCATCACCCCCGGGCCGGTGCGGGCCGGCGATTCGATCCGGATCCTCGAACGCCCCGACCATGACGTGACGATCGCGGTGGTCTTCCGCGCGATGATGACGGATCCCAGCCTGCTACCCGCATTGCTCGTCGCCGAGGCTCTGCCGGAACCCTTGAAGGACAAGGCGCGCCGTCGCGCGCACGCCTAACGTGCCGCGGGCAGCTCCGCCGCGATGAGCCCGGCGATGCGCTCGGCAATGTAGCGATGGCCGCTGTCGGTGGGATGCACCCCGTCGACCCCGATCAGTTCGGGCCTGCCGACGAACCAGCGTTCGACGAGCGGATCGACGAACCTGGCCCCCGAGGCCTGGGCGACGATCGCCAGGGCATCGCGGATCTGCATGATCCGGACCGGCACATCGGCCGTGGGCCACGGGGGCCCGATCACCAGGAAGCGAGCGGTCGGCGCTCGGCGTCGCGCAAGTTCGAAAGCGTTCCTGGCCAATCCGGCCACCTCGATCGCGTCGACCGGCTGGTCGTTACGGGATCCGAAGAACACCACGACGGCGTCATCGGGTCGGACCGCCCGCGCGGTCAGATCACCGAAGGTGCTGTTGTGATCACCGCGCACGCCGTAGCCGGCACGCCCCTCCGCCGCCACATCGGCCGCCACCGGCCTGCCCTCCTCGGCCAGGATCCGCCAAGCCAAGGACGGCCACCCGTTGACGCCGAGACCACCGAGATCGGTACCGGTGGTGTATGAGTCGCTGATCACCGCGATTCTGCTGAGCGTCGACTCCCGCCCCGCGAGCTGCACCGATGGTGCACTCGGCGGAACCCCGGCGATCAACAGAGCGAGCGAGACCACCACCACGGCCACACGGCGCACGACATCCTCCTGCTCGAAGTACCCGGGAAAAGCCTACTGGAACGTGCAGATAAACTGCCGCACAAAAGTATTCGCGTCAGGCCGACAACTTCGGCTCGACCCGTCCGCTGTCGGCAGACTTCATCGCCGGGACCGTGCCTCTGATGTCCACCATGCGTCGCATCCAGTGCCGAGCCGGCTCCTCCACCGCGTGGTACAGCAGCGCAGAACAACCCAATGTCACCGCGAAGACCGCCGTCAGCAACCACGGTCCGGCCGGACCGGCCAAGATCAGCCCGAACTGCTCGGCCGTCCAGTTCCACGCGGTGTGCACGAGTTCGTGAACCATGTACAGGCTGAACGAGATCTGTCCGCCGTAGACCAGCACCCGGGTGGACAGCAACCTGGGCAACGTCCCGGCCCCGATGGCCAGCATCACCACCAGCGGGACGAATAGCAGATCCACCACACCGCCGCTGTCGATCACATCAGGTATCGGGTGAGCATCCAGCCAGTACAAGGTGGCGATGATCATCGCCACCGACACCGATGCGCCCACCCCGGCCAGCATCCGGGTGCGGTCGCTGGGATCGAGGCGCCGGACCGCCGCGCACGCGATGGCCCCGGCAGTGAACTGCAACAGGATCCGCGGCAGCCAGCTCCACGGTGTGTAGAACTGACCGCTGGCCAAGAGAAACATCACCGGCGGCAGGGTGGTGGCGAACGCCAGCAACAACAGGCTGCGGGCGCGGGTGGCCCGCGCCAGCCGGAAAATCACCAGCGCCAGGAAGCCGAAAATCAGATACGCCAACCATTCGGCGCTGATCGACCAGGCCGGACCGTCCCAGCTGGAACCGTCGAAGTACGGCTGGAACCACAGTTGGACCAGAAAGAGCTGACGGATGTAGCTGGTGGCGGTCAGGGTGTCGGCGTTCTCTGCGGGGACGTGTCCGACGTTGAGCGTGAAGATGATCCACAACGCGGCCAGATGCAACGTGACCAGGTAAACCGGCCACACTCGGGCCAGCCGCATCCAGAGAAAGTGCACGGTGTCGCGGGTGGACCAGGACGGCCCCATCCGGTCCAGATAATTCCAGGCCAGGACGAAGCCACTGAGGATGAAGAAGAGGTCGACGCCCTGGGCTCCGCTGTTGAGCACGGGTGCCAGCGCGGAGCTGACGTCGGGTGCCGCCTGCTCCAGCAGAGGGCGGAAGTGGAAGAACACCACCCACACGGCGGCGAAGAGACGAAGACCGGTGAGGGCCTTGATTTCTCCGCTGCGCACGACACTCTTTCCGGGTTCCGGTTTTTACTTGCGCTTACGCGCTGACCGGGCGGACCGCTCCCCTACGTCCAGACAGCCGGCAGCCATCGAAGAATAACAGCGCCAGCGGCGTGGCTGCGTGAGCCCGAGACCGGGTGGTTGCTGGGAGTCACGATCCGGGCGCGGAAGGCGGCGCGGGTGCAGGCTGGGGCGGGTTCGCCTCGTACTGGGCAGCGTTGCGGTTCAGCGTGTCCATATAGAGCTTCCACTGCAGCGCGGCCATCACCGGGGACATGCCGGGCGGGGGCGGCGGCTGGTTGGTCAGTGTCCACGGCTGGCACCCGGTGGTCTTGAATGCGCCGTCGTCGGGCTTGATCTCCACGATCTGGGGTTGTTTGGTGAATGCCCGATCCAGCGTTTCGCCGGGTTCGCCTTCGGTGACGACCGGTGCCATCCGCCGCCACGAGCAGGTGCCGTCGGGGAACGGCCCGGCCGAGGCGTACACGCCGGGCACGATATCGCTGCCCACCCGGTAGGTGCCGTCCTTGTCGATGACGTTGCGCGGGGCCGCCGGAGCGGCGGGCTCCGCACTCGCCGGCGGCGCCGGGGGTGCCGGCTCGGCGGGCTCGGCCACCGCGGGTCCGGCGGCGATCAATCCGGCGACAGCGAGCCCGGCTGCGGTGATCATCGGCAGTTTCAACCCCATGTCAAGCCAGGGTAGGCCGGGATCGGCGCAAACCGGAATTCCGTGGGTAGCGTCACAGTCATCGCAGGTCGGGAGCGCAGCGGGCGTTTGCTCGGCGCGGACGCGATATCGACGAGACGTAACTCTGTTATAGGGGCTAAGCTCTCACTTACCTAAGCTAATCTCTGGCGAAGGTGAGGGTTTTCGACCACGCCGGCCTCGACCGGTCTTCAACGGCGCCCGGCAGGTCACGACGGGGTGAGAACAGGCAGCGGGGGAACTCGATTCTCGATGGCGACGATTCTGAAACGCGCGTGGATCCCTCTGGTCATCGTGGCGGTGGTGCTGGTCGCGACGTTCACCGTGATGCGGGTGCGGACGTTCTTCGGAACCGGTCCCGGGTACATCTCGACGGAGAACAGCGCCTCCGATGACACCGAGCCGTTCGACCCGAAGGTCGTCAAGTACGAGGTGTGGGGTGAGCCCGGCGCCACGGCCAACGTCAACTACATGGATCTCGATGCCCGTCCGGTGCGCGCCGACAATGTGACCCTGCCGTGGGAGATCACGCTGAGCACCACCGCGCCCTCGGTGTTCCCGACCATCTCGGGTCAAGGTGATGGCAGCACGTTGTCGTGCCGGATCACCGTCGATGACGAGGTGAAGGACGAACGCACCGTCAACGGCGTCGGCGCCCACACCTACTGCCTGGTCAAGAGCGCATGAGCGAGCGCAGCGAGCCGCGCACCGACGCCATCCCGGTCGCCGAACCCCAGCACCGCGGGCTCATCCCCCGCACCATCCGCACGCTCGCCGTACCGATCATCCTGGGCTGGATCGCCCTGCTGGTGATCCTGAACACCGTCGTCCCGCAGCTCGAAGAGGTCGGGCAGATGCGCGCCGTGTCGATGAGCCCGGAGAGCGCGCCCTCGATGATCGCCATGAAGCGGGTGGGTTCGGTCTTCGAGGAATTCAAGTCCGACAGTTCGGCCATGATCGTGCTCGAGGGCGACGAACCGCTGGGCGAGGCGGCGCACGCGTTCTACGACGACATGATCGACAAGCTGGAAGCCGATACCAAACACGTCGAACACGTCCAGGATTTCTGGGGCGACCCGCTGACCGCATCCGGGGCGCAGAGCGCCGACGGCAAAGCCGCCTACGTCCAGGTGTATCTCGCGGGTAACCAGGGCGAGGCGCTGGCCAACGAGTCGGTGGAAGCGGCTCAGGAGATCGTCGGCGGGCTCACTCCGCCACCCGGCGTGCGGGCATATGTGACCGGTCCCTCGGCGCTGGCCGCCGACCAGCACATCGCCAGCGATCGCAGTGTCCAGGTGATCGAGATGCTGACCTTCACCGTCATCATCGTGATGCTGCTGATCATCTACCGATCCCTGGTCACCACGGTGCTGGTGTTGGCGATGGTCGTCGTCGAACTCGGCATCACCCGCGGCGTGGTGGCCTTCCTGGGCTATCACGAAATCATCGGTCTCTCGATGTTCGCGGTGAACCTGCTGGTGACCCTGGCCATCGCCGCCTCCACCGACTACGCGATCTTCCTGATAGGCCGATATCAAGAGGCACGCGGCGACGGTGAAGACCGGGAATCCGCGTACTACACCATGTTCCACGGCACCGCGCACGTCGTACTCGGCTCGGGCCTGACCATCGCCGGCGCCACGTTCTGCCTGCACTTCACCAAGCTGCCGTACTTCGTGTCGCTGGGTATCCCGCTGTCCATCGGCATGGTGGTCGCCGTGCTCGCCGCCCTCACGTTGGGGCCCGCAGTCATCTCGGTCGCCAGCAGATTCGGCAAAACGCTGGAACCCAAGCGCACCATGCGGACCCGCGGTTGGCGCAAGATCGGTGCCGTCATCGTGCGCTGGCCAGGACCGGTCCTGGTGGCGACCATTGCGCTGTCGATGATCGGGCTGCTGGCATTGCCCGGCTACCAGACCAACTACAACGACCGCAAATATCTCCCGCAGGACCTGCCCGCGAACGTCGGGTACGCCGCCGCGGACCGGCATTTCTCCCAGGCCCGGATGAACCCGGAACTGCTGCTGATCGAGAGCGATCACGATCTGCGCAACTCCGCGGACTTCCTGGTGATCGACAAGATCGCCAAGTCGGTCTTCCGGGTGCCCGGAGTCGGCCGGGTCCAGGCGATCACGCGTCCGCAGGGGACCCCGATCGAGCACACCTCGATCCCGTTCCAGATCAGCATGCAGGGCACCACGCAGAAAATGAACGAGAAGTACCAGCAGGACATGATGGCCGACATGCTCAAGCAGGCCGACGACATGCAGTCGACCATCACCAACATGGAAAAGATGAGCGCCATCACCGTGCAGATGGCCGCGGTGACGAATTCCATGGTCACCAAGATGAAGGCGATGACGCTCGATATCGCCGAATTGCGGGACAACATCAGCAATTTCGACGATTTCTTCCGGCCGATCCGCAACTATTTCTACTGGGAACCGCACTGTTTCAACATTCCCGGCTGCTGGGCGCTGCGCTCCATCTTCGACACCCTCGACGGTATCGACGTCATGACCGATGACATCCAGGCGATCATTCCGGACATGGAGCGGCTCAACGCGTTGATGCCGCAGATGGTCGCGTTGATGCCGTCGATGATCGCGACGATGAAGAATATGAAGACCTACATGCTGACCATGTATCAGACCCAGAAGGGCATCCAGGATCAGATGTCGGCGATGCAGGACAACTCGTCGGCCATGGGTGAGGCCTTCGACGCCGCGCAGAACGACGATTCCTTCTACCTGCCGCCGGAGACCTTCGAGAACGAAGACTTCAAGCGCGGGATGAAGAACTTTCTGTCCCCCAACGGGCACGCCGTCCGATTCATCATCAGCCACGAGGGCGACCCGATGAGTCCGGAGGGTATCGCACACATCGAGGCGATCAAGCAGGCCGCCAAGGAAGCCATCAAGGGCACCCCGCTGGAAGGTTCCCGGGTGTACCTCGCCGGCACGGCCTCGGTGTTCAAGGACATGGCCGAGGGATCCAAGTGGGATCTCATCATCGCCGGAATCGCCTCCATCGGGCTGATTTTCATCATCATGCTGATCATCACCCGAAGCGTGGTGGCGGCCGCGGTCATCGTCGGCACGGTCACGATCTCGCTCGGTTCGGCGTTCGGTCTGTCCGTGCTCATCTGGCAGCACATCATCGGGATCCCGCTGCACTGGATGGTGTTGGCGATGGCGGTGATCGTGCTGCTGGCCGTCGGCGCGGACTACAACCTGCTGCTGGTCGCGCGACTGAAAGAAGAGATACACGCCGGCGTGAACACCGGCATCATCCGTGCGATGGGCGGCACCGGTTCGGTGGTGACCTCGGCGGGTCTGGTGTTCGCGTTCACGATGATGTCGATGGCGGTCAGTGAGTTGACGGTGATCGGACAGGTGGGCACCACGATCGGTCTGGGTCTGCTGTTCGACACGTTGGTGATCCGGGCGTTCATGACACCGTCCATCGCGGCGCTGTTGGGTAAATGGTTCTGGTGGCCGACCACGGTGCGCAAACGACCGGTGCCGGTGCCGTGGCCCAAGCCGGAACCGGTCCCGGCCGGACACTCTGGGCAGGAGACGAGTTGACGATGATGTTGAAAACCCCATGGGCAGCGATGTTCACCGCCGCCGCGGCGATCCTGTTGGCAGCGCCGGCGCAGGCCGATCCGGACAGTGATTTCGCCAGGGAGCTGCACACCTACGGGATCTACGGGCAGAAGGACTTCAACGCCTGGATCGGCAAGATCGCCTGCAAACGCCTGGACCGCGGCGTCGACGTCACCGCCCAGGACTCGGCGAAGTTCGTCTCCGATCAGCTGCTGCGCGGCTCCAGCACCGAACAGGCCTACCAATTCCTCGGCGCGGCAATGAACTACTACTGCCCCGACAAACGCGTCCTGCTCACTCAGTAGAAGGAGCACCCATGAAAAAGCTCACACTGGCCGGACTCGCGGCCGCCGCCGCACTCACCCTGGCCCCGGTCGCCGGCGCCGATGCCACCGAGGACTACCCCATCCCGCGCAAGATCCTGCACACCCCGTGCACCGCCGAGCAGATCCTGGCCGCCACCCGCGACACCGACCCGGTCTACTACGAGCGCTACATGATCGACTACAACAACAAGTCCCCCGAGGTGCACCGCGCCGTGCAGGACCGCATCCACTGGTTCTTCTCCATGGACTACGCCGGGCGGCGCCAATACTCCGAAGACACCGCCACCAACGCCTTCTACGAACAGCTGGCCTGGAACTGGCCCAACTGGGCCAAGATCTTCTTCAACAACAAGGGCGTCGTCGCTCACTCCACCGCGGTCTGCATGAACTACCCACCCGACGACATGTCCGTCTGGGTCTGGTAAGCATCTGTGCCGCAACACTTTTGAATGATTGACCGGCACAACACGTTTCGCTCCGCCATGTTTCGACTTCGCCCCGCATTGACTTTGCGAGAACTCAAGATCAATGCACGTAGCCCTTCGAATCTGGGCCCCGCGCAAGGCCGTTCACTCGCTGTTTTGTGAGTTGCGCTGGCACTTTGCCGAGATGTGAAGGGGGTCACAGAATTTTGCCCGCTTACAAACGCCTCTGTTAACGTCCGTCCGCATGTTTGCTGTAGCTTCACTTCTGGCGTTGGTGAGCCAGGTGTCAGGGACGCCATACATCTCCGGCGGGGACACCCCTGCCGGCACCGATTGCTCAGGCCTGGCATCCTGGGTCAGCAACGCCGCGACGAACCGTCCGGTGTTCGGTGACCGGTTCAACACCGGCAACCAGGAGAGCGCCCTGCTGGCCCGCGGCTTCAAGTACGGCACCCAGCCCGGCGCGCTCGTCATCGGCTGGAACGGGGGCCACACGGCGGTCACCCTGCCCGACGGCACACCGGTTTCCTCCGGGGAGGGCGGCGGTGTCAAGATCGGCGGCGGCGGTGCCTACCAACCTCAGTTCACCAAGCACATGTACCTGCCGATGGAACCGTCCGGGCAGCCCGCGCCCGAGGGCATGATCCCGCCGCCTCCGCCGGGCTTCGCTCCCCCGCCGCCCGCCGAATTGCCGCCGCCGGCCGGCGCGCAGCCGCCCGTTCCGCTGGACGTCGCACCGCCACCCCCGCTGGATCCGATGGCACCGCCGCCGCCGGCGCCCGAGGGTCTCCCGCCGGCTCCGGCAACATTCCCGCTGTAACTCGTTCAGACGTACCTGGGCCGGCCCGCAAGGGCCCCCAGGACGATCTGGATCACGTAGATCCCCAGCACCATCATCCAGGGCACCGTCCAGCCGCCGCTGAGTTCGTGGAGCAGCCCGAACGCGAACGGGCCGATACCGGCCAGCAGATAACCCAACCCCTGGACCATGCCGGACAACCGCGCGGTGTCCGCGGCGTTGCGAGCACGCAGCGCGATGACGGCCAGCGCGAGCGAGAACACGCTCATGCCGAGTCCGAGCAACACCGTCCACAACACGGGTGCGGCGGCGGGCGCGATGGCCAGACCCGCCACTCCGGTGATGCCGAGCACGCCCAGACCGACGATCCAGCCGCTCTGGCTGGGGCGCCGCGAGGCCAGTGGGGCCACCACGATGCTGATGGGCACGGCAATGACGGCGTTGAGACCCAGCAGTAGGCCGGCGTCGCCCTTGCTGAGGCCATTGTCGATGAACACCTGCGGCAACCAGCCCATGACCACATAGGCCAGTAGCGACTGGCAACCGAAGAACCCGGTGATGATCCAGGCCAACCTGCTGCGCAGCAGGGAGCGCCCCGCCGCGGCGACGGCCTCGACCCGGGGAGCCGGCGGGCGGGTGGCCCGGTTGCGCAGCATCGCCGACAGCCAGACGACCAAGGCCGCGGCCGCCAGCACGGCCCAAGCGCCCAGCGCGAACCGCCAGCCGCCGAGCATCTCGTCGAGCGCCGGTGTGACGGCGGAGCCGGCCGCCCCACCACCCTGCAATGCCGCGGTGTAGATCCCGGTCATCAGGCCGATGCGGGCGGGGAAGGAGCTCTTGATGACCACCGGGATCAAGACATTGATCAGCGCGATGCCCGCGGTGGCGACCAGCGTCCCACCGATGACGACGTGCGGAGCGTCGATCACCCGGAGCAACAGCCCGGTGGTGAGCACCAGCAGCGCGCCCGCGATCGCCGAATCGATGCCGAAACGACGAGCCAACCACGGCGCCGTGAGGCCCGCCGCGGCAAAGCACAACCCGGGCAAGGTGGTCAGCACTCCGGCCCACAGCGCCGAGGCGCCCAGATCACCGCGCATATCCGCGAGCAACGGCCCGACGCTGGTGATCGCGGGCCGCAGATTCAACGCGGTGAGGACGACCGCCACGACCAGCAGCGCACCCCCGGCCGCCGTCGTGGAAGGTCGCGCCTTCACCGATCGGTCGAGTGCCGATCCGTCGAGTTCGGACGCACGGTCGTCGAGCGCGCTCGTGTGGCGACTTCCAATCACCTGGACTACCCTGCCATACATCCGATGATTGGATGAAAGGGGTTTCTGTGCCGTTGGCCACTACGCGTCGCACCGGGTTGGTCGACCAGGTGATCGAACAGCTGCGTTCCTCGGTAAGCACCGGCGAATGGCCGGTCGACACCAGAATCCCGACCGAACCCGCACTTGCCGAGACGCTGGGGGTCGGCCGCAACACCGTGCGCGAGGCGGTGCGGGCACTCGCACACAGCGGCATCCTCGAAGTCCGCCAGGGCGACGGCACCTACGTCCGAGCCACCAGCGAGGTCTCGGGCGCGCTTCAGCGGTTGTGCGGCACCGAGTTCCGCGATGTGCTCCAGGTCCGGCGATGCCTGGAGGTCGAAGGCGCCCGACTGGCCGCGACCGCTCGGACAGCCGACGACCTCGACGAGCTGTGGACGTTACTGGATCGCAGCGAGGCGTTGCGCGCAGAAGGCGGCGACGACTTCGCCAGGGCCGATGCCGCACTGCACTTCGCGGTGGTCAGGAGTTCGCACAATGCGGTGCTCACCGCGCTCTACCGGGGTCTGACCGAGGTGGTGTCGGCCAGCGTCATCACCACCAAAGCCGTGCAGCCCATCGCCGAATTCGCCCGGCACCGAGGGCTGATCGAGGCGATCGCCGCGCGGGACACCGCACGGGCGGGTCGCGAGGCCGGCGGCTTCCTCGACGAACTGCTGGACGGACTGCCCGGCGGGAGCTGAACCCGCGTTACTCCGGGGTCAGTGCGTCGCTGTTGACGAAGGTCAACGATCCGGTGTCGAGCAGCACCGCCCAGCGGCGAGCCGGATCGGCGATGTGGTTGTCGCCGATGTCCACGGAATAGCCTGCGCTGTCGCCGAAGTCGTCGACGATGAGTCCGGCCGCCTCGTCATCGGTGCCGGCATGCACCCGAACACGCACATCCACCGCGATGCCGTGATCGTCGGAATCACCGGAGTCGGCACCGACAATGTCCTGAGCTGTCACGAGAGCTCCCCTGTCATGTTCGCCGACCGCGACAGGCGGCCGACGTGCGATCGAATCCTGGACTCGGAATTTGCGGAGTCGATGCTCATGGCCGGACAAACAACGGCGGCAGCTAAAGCACCGCACCGATCCAAGCCCGCCCGCCCGACGATGTCGATGATCGCAGACTTCCCGCGGGTCGACTCCACTACCGGTTCCTTTACTTCGTTCTGCAATCCTTCTGCGATCCTTCTGCACCGCAGCTGCAACAAACTCTCGATCGACCCCCGCACCGACCAACACCTGATCGAACACGCCGATAGTCGGATATTCAATGCGCGATTGTCAATATTCTCGGCAACGCCCGGCACACGGTATTGCGTTCTGCGGCCACTGTCCGAACAAACTCGCATCCTCTGCTGCCATAATCGGGGTAATACAGCGAATTGTCATGACCGCGCCGATTGCCTCAACCAAGCGCTTGCTTGAAGGCGCGGTCCGGACGGTCCCCCGGCCTCGGATAATCTCTCTGCGTGATCGTGCTGCTGCCGCCGTCGGAGACGAAACGGTCCGGGGGCGACGGTCCGCCGTTGCGCCTCGACCGGCTCAGCTATACCGGGCTGACCGCCCTGCGCACCGAACTCGTCGACGACATCGTCGGCCTTGCCGCCGACGTCCCCGCGTGCCGGCGCGCGCTCGGGCTGACCGCGAAACAGGACGCCGAGATAGCGCGCAACGCGGCGCTGATGGCCGCCGCGACACTGCCGGCGATCGATCGCTACACCGGAGTGCTCTACGACGCCCTGGACATCGGATCGCTGCGCGGCGCGAGCGCAACACGGGCGCGGGCCCGGCTGGCCATCGGCTCGGCACTCTTCGGGCTGCTGCGCGCCGACGATCCGATACCCCCGTACCGATTGTCCGCATCGTCCAAATTGCCCGGCCGACCCACGCTGGGCGCCCGCTGGAAGCCGGTGCTGGAACCGGTGCTGGCCGAGATCGCCACCCAGGACCTGGTGGTGGATCTGCGCTCCGGGTCCTACGCCGCACTCGGCAGGATCGACGGCGCGGTCCGGGTCAATGTACTGGCCGAACACCCGGACGGGCACCGGACCGTCGTCAGCCATTTCAACAAGGCGCACAAGGGCAAACTGGCCCGCGCGCTGGCCGCCGGCAGATCCGACCCCGATGACGCGGCCAAGGTCGCGGCCGTTGCCCGCAAAGCCGGCATGCAGGTCGAGCGCACCGGCAACGACCTCGTCATCGTGGTCCCGGCCTGAGTTAAACCGTTACATAACAACGCGATCACAGCCCGCGTCGGACGGACGGTCACTCCCGCGGCTTTGTTACCTTGCCGGGTATGACGCCTTCGACAACGATGCGGCGGTGGCTGCGCCGAGGCGTGTCGGCCGCCGTGGCGACGGTGGTCCTCGGGTCGCTGACCGGCGCACCACCGGCCACCGCGTTCTCCCGCCCCGGGCTGCCCATCGAGCAGCTGGACATCCCCTCGGCGGCGATGGGCCGCAACATCCGGGTCGAATTTCAGGGTGGCGGACCACATGCCATCTATCTGTTGGACGGCCTGCGCGCACAGGACGATTTCAGCGGGTGGGATATCAACACCGCCGCGTTCGAGTGGTATCACGATTCCGGGCTCTCGATGGTGATGCCCGTCGGTGGACAATCCAGCTTCTACACCGACTGGTATCAGCCCGCTGTCGGCAGCTCAGGCCCCATCACCTACAAGTGGGAAACGTTCCTCACCCAGGAACTGCCGGCCTGGCTGGCCGCCAACCGGGGTGTCAGCCCGGTCGGCAATGCCGTTGTCGGCCTGTCGATGTCGGGCGGCTCCGCGCTCACCCTGGCCATTTGGCATCCCGCCCAGTTCATCTTCGCCGCATCGCTGTCCGGCTTCGTCAACCCGTCACTGGGCCTGTGGCCGACGCTGATCGGTCTGGCCATGCGCGACGCCGGTGGCTACAACGCCACCGATATGTGGGGGCAGACCAGCGACCCGGCCTGGCGCCGCAACGACCCCATGGTCAACGTCGCCATGCTGGCGGCCAACCGCACCGCGGTCTGGGTGTACTGCGGTGACGGCACACCATCCGATCTCGACACCGGGGGCGATTTCGGCGGGATGTTCAGTTCGCAGTTCTTGGAGAACATCACGCTCAACACCAATAAGACGTTCCAGCAACGCTATCTGGCTGCAGGCGGGCGCAACGGGGTGTTCAACTTCCCCAAGGACGGCACCCACAGCTGGGGTTACTGGGGCGCACAGCTGCTCGCGATGAAACCCGACCTGCTGCGCGTACTGGGTGTCACGCCACCCGCTCCGCCGCCTGCCGCGCCGGCTCCCGTCCCGGCGGTTCCGGCCCCGGGAGCTGTCGCACCCGCGCTTCCCGTACCCGCGGTGGTGGCGCCGGTGGCACCGGCCCCCGCGGTGCGCGTGCCGGTCGCGAGCCGACCCGCCTGAGCATTCCCCTACCCCCGACCGGGGGTGTCGGTAGCGTGGCGGCATGAAGCTGATCTCGCCGACCGATGCACTGTTTCTCGTCGGCGAATCACGAGAACACCCGATGCATGTCGGCGGACTTCAGCTCTACGAACCCCCTGCCGACGCCGGCCCGGATTTCGTGGCCGAGTTGCATGCCGCGATCGTCGAGAACGACGACTTCCAGCCGACGTTCCGCAAGCACCCGGCGAGCTTCTTCGGTGGAATCACCAATGTAGGTTGGTCTTTGGACAGCGATGTCGATGTCGACTACCACCTGCGCCGGTCCGGCCTGCCCCGCCCGGGCCGGGTCCGTGATCTGCTGGAATTGACCTCGCGGATGCACGGCACGCTGCTGGACCGGCATCGGCCGCTGTGGGAGGCGTACCTGATCGAGGGCCTGCACGACGGACGATTCGCCGTGTACACCAAGATCCACCATTCCCTCATCGACGGGGTGTCCGCGCAGCGCCTGATGATCCGCACGCTGTCATCCGACCCGGACGACCGGGTCGTCCGGGTGCCCTGGACGCTGGCCCCCCGGAGACGTCCCAGCACACCATCGAGTCAGGCGTCTTTGATCCGGACGGTCGGCGCGGTGGCGACGGGCGTCGCCGCGGTGGCGCCCTCGACGATCTCGCTCGCCCGCTCGGCGCTGTTCGAGCAACAGTTGACGCTGCCGTTCCGGGCACCCAGGACCATGTTCAACGTGCCGATCGGCGGCGCCCGCCGGTGCGCGGCACAGTCCTGGAAGCTGGACCGGATCAGATCGGTCAAGGAAGCCGCACCCGGCGCGACCATCAACGACGTGGTGCTCGCCATGTGCGCAGGAGCGCTGCGGGCCTACCTCGACGAGCAGCACGCCCTACCGGAAACCCCTTTGGTGGCAATGGTTCCGGTGAGCCTGCGTGGGGAACACGAACAAGACGCCGGCGGCAACATGGTCGGCACGATCCTGTGCAACCTGGCCACCGATGTCGTCGACCCGATGAAGCGCCTGGGAACCATCAGCGTGTCGATGCGGGACAACAAGCGCGTGTTCAGTGAACTACCGCGCGCCCAGGCGCTCGCCCTGTCGGGCTTCCTGGTCGCCGGGCTCGGCCTCAGCCTGGTGCCCGGGTTCGTGTCCTCGGCACCACCCCCATTCAATATCGTCATCTCCAATGTGCCGGGCGCACGGGAACCGATGTACTGGAAGGGCGCCAGACTCGACGGCAATTATCCGCTGTCCATCGCCCTCGACGGCCAGGCGCTGAACATCACGCTCACCAACAATGCCGACAACCTGGACTTCGGTCTGGTGGGGTGCCGGCGAAGCGTCCCGCACCTGCAGAGGTTGCTGAGCCATCTGGAGGATTCGCTGGCAGCGCTGGAGCGGGCCGCCGGACTCTGAGCGCAGTGAAGTGGCTTGCGCGCCGTGCTTCTCAGCGGTGACGCGGGGTCGTGCCCCGCTGCCGTCACAGGATGGGCACCGCTTCATATCGGATCGGTGTCGGCGAAAATTAGCGGTTTGCGCATATTCAAGATCGCGATAGGTTCCCCTCGTCGTCAGTCACAGGGAGACCGGAATATCTATGCCACGCAGCACAAATCGGCTCGCACTGACGTCCTTTGCAGCCGCGGGCCTGTACTGCGGCGCACTGGTTCTCACTCCGGTCGCGTTTGCTGAACCCAGCCCGGGCGTGCCGTGTCTGGACCTGGTCTCCGATCTGGCCGCCGCACCGGAGATCATCCCGCAATCCTTGGAAGGCGGCACCGCGGCACTGAACGAGGCCTTGGTGCCGGTCGCACCCGTGGAGTCGGCGGCACCGCTGATCGAGGCGGCCGCGGTCCCGGCTCCCCCAGTGGAGGACGTCGCGCCGGCCGCCGCGGTGCCCGCGACCCCGGTCGCGACGGAAGTCATTCCGCCGGAGCCCGCGGCGATGTCGGTGCTGGAACGGGCGATCGCCGGGCCGCCGGTAGCCCCGATGCCGGCCCCGGCGCCCGCCGCCGTGCCTGCCCCGGTACCCGCCGCCGTGCCTGCTGTGCCGATCGCCGTGCCGCCGGTGCCGCCGGTGCCGGTTCCGGCGGTGCCGGTGCCCGCGGTGCCGGTGCCCGCGGGGGTTCCGGAGGCCGCACCCCCCGTCGCGGCCCCGATGATCGAGGCCGCCGCTGTTCCCCCGGCGGGAGCTGTTCCCGTGAGCGAGGCTGTCCCCGCGGTGGTGCCCGAGGCATCACCGCCACCGCCACCACCTCCGGCGCCCCCGGCGCCGGAGGCCCCCGCAGCGCCCGCCGCACCGGTCGAAAACGCCTCTCCAGCAAGCATTTTGGCACCGCCCGGCCCGGTCGAGGACGTGCTGGTCGAGGCCGCCGCACCGGTGGCCGCCGTGGCACCGATCGAGGCGGCGGTCGCCCCGCCGGTCGCCATCGGGGCACCCGCGGCCGCGTTGGCGGCCGAGACAGCGGGCAGCGTGCTCCCGATGCTCGCTTCGGCGCCGGCGGTCCTGGCCGCCACACCCCCGCCGCCGCTGGCCCTGCCCACCGTGCCGGGCCTACCGGTCACGCTTCCCAGCGAGATCTCGCTACCGACCGATCTCGTGTGCGAGGGCACCGCATGGTCGGCCACCGTCCCCGAACACGAGGCGAGCGCAGCCGAATCACCGCCGGCGCGCACACCCGAGGACGCTGAGCGCGCCGACTGGTGAGCATGCGCCGACCGAAAAGCCCTGTCGCCGAGGGCGATCAGGCCCCGGTTGCGGGGGCGCGCACCACCACCGGCACCGCCGGGAAGTAGATCGCCATCTCGGAACGCGACTTGCGCAGCGCGGCCGTACCGTAACCCTTCTTACGCAGGTCCGGGCGGATCCAGATACGCACCTCGACCTCGTGATCGACGAGCTCGCCGAGAACCAGACCGACCTTCTCTTCGCCCTCGAGCGCGACAAACCACGCTGCTTCCTCGGCGTCCAAACGTCCCAGTGCGGAGGTGATCTCGTGATCGAGACTGCCCGCGGGACCACCCTTGCCGTCGCCGGCGGTGTGCAGCTCGTCGACCCGGGCCGAGAAGATGTCTCGGTCGGTCTCCCCCGAGAAGGGGCGTAGCACCAGCGTTTCGGCCGATGATGCCGGCCGCTCGTTGACGGTGAAGGTGAGCTGGCTGTTGAGATCTTCCAGTTCGGCCGCGATGACCTTGCGGGCATCCTTGGTCAGCTGCTGGAACGACAGCCCGAACACCGCCTCGCTGCCGGCACGCGTCGTGCCCAGCAGTTCGGCGATGGCCGTCACCGCGGCGTCCCGGTCGGTGGCGTCGACGATGATGTCGAGCACCTCGTGCCGGCGATCGAGCGCCTTCAACAGGGCTTCGGCAATTTCACGACGGGCGGCGGCACGATCCAGATCGGTCATGGGACAAGCCTAGATCAACCGCCGCCGGCCGCGTCGCGATCCGGCGCGGCATCCGGTCAGACCTTGGCGAAGCGTTTCTCGTCGTAGAGCCGCGCCCACTCCGCCCGCGGCCGGATCGAGGTGTCGACGTCGGTGGCGGTGGCCCGAAGTGCACCGACGGTCGCCTGCTCCTTCGGGGTCAGCTTGAATGGGTCCCAGCCGAAGAATCGGCACGAGTTCTCCCAGGTGATCTTGTTGATATCGGCATCCGAGGCGCCGGCGGCGTTCAACTCCGCGAGCACCTGCTCGGGCGCATCGGGCCAGAAGCAGTCGGAGTGCGGGTAGTCGCATTCCCAGGCGATGTTGTCGATGCCGATCTCGTGGCGCAGTTTCAGCGAGGTCTTGTCGGTGACGTAGCAGGCCAGCGAATGCTCACGGAAGACATCGCTGGGCATCTTGTCTCCGAAATCGCGGCGCAGCCATTTCTGGTTCGTGTAGTGCCGGTCGCTGCGGTCCAGATAGAACGGGATCCAGCCGATGCCGCCCTCGGAGAATGCGAACTTCAGATCCGGGTAGTTGCGCATCGCCGGGCCCCACAGCAGATCCTGGGCGCACATCGCCGAGACCTGGGTGGCCAGGATGATCAGATTGTCGATCGGGGCGTTCGGCGCCATGCTGATGGCCCCGAATCCGGTGCCGATGTGCAGGCACATCACGACCCGCTCATCGGAGAGCGTCTGGAAGACCGGGCCCCAGTAGTCCTCGTCGTGGTAGCTCGGAAGTCCTTCCAGGTGCGGCAATTCCGGCATCGTCACCGCGCGGCAACCCTTGGCGGCAACCCGCTTGATCTCCTTGACCATGGCCTGCGGGTTCCAGGTCGGGAGCACCGCGATCGGGATGAAACGGTCCGGGTAGGAACCTGCCCACTCGTCGATATGCCAGTCGTTGTAGGCCGACACCATCACCAGCGTGACCTCTTCGCGGTGCATGTTGAGGTGGCGCGCGGAGAACCCGGTGAACGTCGGGAAGCACATCGAGGCCAGGATGCCGTTGCGGCTCATGTCCCGCACCCGCTCGTGCACGTCATAGACCCCGGGGCGCATCTCGGCGAAACCGGCCGGGTCGCGGCCCCACTCCTCGGCGGGCCAGGACACCACCGCGTTGAGCCCGCTGACCCCCTGCGGGCGGCCCTGATACATCCACTGATCCACGCCCTTGTCGTCGGTGACGACGATCGGGGCCTCGGACTTGTACTTGGCGGGCACGTGGTTGAGGAACATGTCGGGCGGCTCGACGACATGGTCGTCGATGCTCACCAGGATCAGGTCGTCGGTCTGCATAACCAACTAGTACCCTCGGAAATCGTGACCGTCTCTGCGCGATCGGACAGAGGTTTGACCTTTTCGGCCAAGTTGCACACAGCGGCCAATACGGACCCGGCCCGGCCGGTGATCGAACTGCGCCGCGGTGGTCGCGCACTGGCGGGCAGCTATCTCTACGAGGGCGACGGCTTGATCACCGGTTGGCATTCCCACGAGGTGCACCAGATCGAGTACGCGCTCCACGGAGTCGTCGAGGTGGAGACCGACGCCGGCCATTACCTGCTGCCGCCACAGCAGGCCGCCTGGATCCCGGCCGGGCTGGAACACCAGGCGGTGATGAACCCTGACGTCAAAACCGTCGCGGTGATGTTCGACGCGCAGATGATTCCCGACACCGGTCTGCGGGCACGCATCATCGCGGTGTCGCCGCTGATCCGCGAGATGATGATCTACGCGCTGCGCTGGCCCATCGACCGGGCGCAATCCCCGACCGAGGACGCCGGGGTCTCCGACGATTTCTTCCGCACGATGGCCCACCTGGTCACCGAGGCACTCGACCACGAGGCGCCGTTGAGCCTGCCCACATCGGATCACCCGATCGTCGCGGCGGCGCTGGCCTACACCAAGGAGCACCTCGCATCGGTGACCGCCGAGGACGTCAGCCGCGCGGTAGCGGTCTCGGAGCGGACACTGCGCAGATTGTTCTCCGACACCCTGGGATTGTCCTGGCGGACGTACCTGCTGCACGCCCGGATGCTGCGGGCGATGGCGCTGCTGGCCGCACCGGGCCAATCGGTCCAGGCGACCTCGTCCGCGGTGGGGTTCGACAACCTCAGCTCGTTCACCCGCAGCTTCACCCAGTTCTGTGGTGAGACCCCGTCGGCCTACCGTAAACGGGTTGCCGGCGAAAAAGCT
This sequence comes from Mycobacterium adipatum, assembly GCF_001644575.1. Classification (NCBI taxonomy): domain Bacteria; kingdom Bacillati; phylum Actinomycetota; class Actinomycetes; order Mycobacteriales; family Mycobacteriaceae; genus Mycobacterium; species Mycobacterium adipatum. The sequence continues at coordinate 3,296,226 of NZ_CP015596.1, read as the reverse complement.
TGACGCCGCTACGGTTTGCGGAACAGGCCGTCACGCAACAGCGTGTTCACCGATGCCTGCCACCGCTGCAACTGCTCCGGAGCGGTGAACGACGCCGACAGATGGCGTTCGATATGGCCGCGCATGCTGATCGCACCGAGCGGCAGGACCAGGGCATTGATGACCGCCCACGGCAGATCGATATCGGGGCGCGTCTCACCACGGTCGGCGCGTTGCTGCCAGCGCAGGATGCCGACTTCGTAGAGCCGGTCGAAGATCGTGGTACCCAATTGGCTGCCGTCGACCAGCGCCCGACCCAGGTAGGCCGCCACATCGGGATGTTCGGCGAACAGTCGGTTGACCCGGTCGCCGATCTCCGAGACCGAATCGGCTGCGGTTGCCGCGACCGGCTCCGCCATCGGGGTGATCACCACCTCGACCACGTAGTCATCGACGGCCTTGATCAGGCCCGCCTTGGTCGCGAAATGGTGCTGCACCAACCCGAGGGAGACCCCGGCCGCCGCGGCGACCCCCCGCAGCGTCGTCGCGGCGGTGCCGTGCGCGGCGAAGCTCTGCAGTGCCGCGGTGCGGATGTTCGCGATGCTGCGGGGCACCTCGGTGCCCGCCCCGGCGGCCTCAGATCTCACAATTGCCACCGTAGTCAATCTCACTCCATGACCGCTGGTCGATCCGCCTGTATCGTCAGTACGATACAACCGTATGGTCCATTGAGCATCAGTCGAGACGGGAAGGGATGGTGGGGGGACGTTGTATCCGGTATCGATCGAAGACGGAGTGTGGACGGCACCGTGCACGCAGAATCCCGACCGGTGGACGACAACGGCGGACGAAGGGGCCAAGGCCTTGTGCCGAGCCTGTCCCCGCCGGTGGCAGTGCGCCAAAGAGGCCTGCGTGACCCCGGGGGCGGAGGGTCTGTGGGCCGGTATCGCGCTGCCGCCGGCGGGGCGTAGCCGTCAGTTCGCGCTCAAACAGTTGCGCTCGCTGGCGGAGCGCAACGGGGGCGCATTCAGTCGCTGACACGCGCACTCACCGGCCCCGGGTCATCGCCTACCGTGGTGGCGCCCCGGCGCATTCGGGGTCGACCTGCACGGCGTAGGACGTGATCGCGCTGATCCGGGTGCCGGTGAACTCGACGATGTCGCAGCCGGCCACAGCGGTCACACCGTTGGGTCCGCTGTAGCGGGCCACGGTGTCCACCGCCACCACGTCGCCCTGCCCCGCCACCACACAACGCAGCAAGCTGGTCTCGGTGTCGGCCAAGCTCTCCCGAGTTTCGCTGCAGGTGCGGATGACGGCGTCGGCACCCTCGAGCACCAGATAGCCCACGATCGTCCACCGGACGTCCCTGGCGAGATGGGGCAGCGACTCCTCGAATCGGTGCGTCGAGAACGCCAGCGCGACAGCGGCGCGATCGATGGAATCGTCCATGGGTGTCCTCCTCGAGCGCAAGCCGGCACATCGATGTGCGTGCACCCGACCCTTCCACGACGACCGCGCGCACGTGCGGAGGGCACAATATTGCGCGCCTGTAATCCATGACACACTTTGCCGATGGTTCCTCCCATCGCGCGCCCCAAGCTCGAGGGCAACGTCGCCGTCAGCACCGACCGCCAACTCGGATTCGCCGAGTTCGGTGACCCGCAGGGCCGGGCGATCTTCTGGTTGCACGGCACCCCCGGTGCGCGCCGGCAAATTCCCGCCGAGGCACGGGCCTATGCCGAGCTGGAGAAGATCCGGCTGATCGGTGTGGACCGCCCGGGTATCGGCTCCTCGACACCGCACCAGTACCCGAACGTGCTGGCTTTCGCCGAGGACCTGCGCATCATCGCCGACACGCTCGGGATCGACAATTTCGCCGTCATCGGGCTCTCCGGCGGTGGACCGTACACGTTGGCCGCCGCGGCCGCGATGCCCGATCGGGTGGTCGCCGCCGGCGTGCTCGGCGGTGTCGCCCCCTACGTCGGGACCGACGGCATCGCCAGTGGTCTGATGAACCTCGGCTCCACGGTGGCGCCCGTACTCGAACTGGCCGGCGCCCCGATCCGGGTCGCCGCCGCCACCTTGATCAAGCTCATCGCACCGCTGGGCTCACCGGCGTTGGAGATCTACGCCCGGATCTCCCCGGAGGGTGACCGCCGCCTCCTGGCACGCCCCGAGTTCAAGGCGATGTTCCTCGACGACCTGCTCAACGGCGGCCGCAAACAGCTCGCAGCGCCGTTCTACGACATCATCGACTTTGTCCGGGACTGGGGATTCCGCCTCGACGAGGTGAAGGTCCCGGTCCACTGGTGGCACGGCGACAAGGACCACATCGTCCCGTTCGCGCACGGCGCGCACGTGGTGGCGCGGCTGCCGGACGCCGAGATGACGGTGTTGCCCGGCGAGAGCCACCTCGGGGGGCTCGGCTGCGCCGAGGACATCCTCCGTACCATGCAAGACATCTGGGATCGCGACGGCCGCGGCTCCCGCTGAAAGGAGTTCGGCACGTGGAACTTTCAGGGACCGGAATCTGGAGCGCCCCGCTGCGCTACGGCGACGCCGGCCGGGCCGCCGAGGCCGCGGCCGAATTGGAGGAGCTCGGCTACACCGCCCTGTGGATCCCCGATGTCGGCGGACCGGTGCTCGACTCGGTCGAGAACCTGCTGAACGCCACCAAGACGGCCACCATCGCCACCGGCATCCTGAACCTGTGGATGCATGAGCCCGCCGAGGTCGCGGCCGCCCACGCACGGCTGACCGCGGCCCACGGCCGGCGATTCCTGTTGGGCATCGGCGTCAGCCACGCGCCACTGATCGATTCCAAGGCACCGGGCACCTACCGCAAACCGCTGGCCGCCACCGCGGCTTTTCTGGACGGGCTGGACAGCGCCGAGCAGCCCGTCGCCGCGGCGGACCGGGTACTCGCCGCGCTGGGACCGAAGATGCTGCGCCTGGCTGCCGACCGGTCGCGCGGCGCACACCCCTATCTGGTCACCCCCGAGCACACGGCCACCGCCCGGGAGCGCCTCGGCGACGGACCGTTGCTGTTGCCCGAGCAGGCCGCGATCCTCAGTACGGACGCCGACGCGGCCCGCAAGATCGGCCGGAACTTCTTGCGCAGCTACCTGCAGTTGCCGAACTACGCCAACAACCTGCTGCGCACCGGCTTCACCGAAGACGAGGTGGCCTCGATCAGCGATCGCCTGGTCGATGCGATCGTGGTGTGGGGCAACGAAGAAGCGATCCTGGCGCGCGTCGACGAGCACAAGGCCGCCGGCGCCGACCACGTGTGCGTTCAGATCCTCGATGCAGACCCCTCGGCGCTGCCGCTGCCGCAATGGCGCCGGCTGGCACCCGTCTTGAACTGATCCCCCGGTGGCTGCCCTCGATATCGGCGTGTACGTGCCCCAGATGGGGTTCTCCTATGCCGACGTGCTGCATCGAGCGGTGCGCTGCGAAGAACTGGGCATCGGGTCGCTGTGGCTGTACGACCATCTGTACGGCCCCGGGATGCCCGAGATCGATTCGCTGGAGGCGTGGACACTTGCCACCGCGCTGCTGGCCCGCACCGAACGGCTACGCGTCGGGCACATGGTGCTGTGCAACCAGTTCCGCCACCCGGCGGTGCTCGCGAAGATGGCGACCACACTCGATCAGATATCGGCGGGCCGGCTGCAACTGGGTATCGGCAGCGGGTCGATCGAGGACGAGCACCGGCGGACGGGGCTGGATTGGGGCTCGTTCGCGACGCGGTCGCAACGACTCGCCGAAACCTTGGAGATCCTGACCCAGGCGTTCGGCACCGGCACCGTCGACTTCAGCGGCGCGCATTACACCGTGCACGATCTGCCCATCCGGCCCGGCGCCGTCCAGCAGCCGCGACCACCCATCGTGGTCGGCGGGGTCGGCGAAAAGTACACGTTGCCGCTGGTCGCGCGCTACGCCGATGTCTGGAACGTGCCCACCTATGCGCTCGGCGAACTGGAGCACAAGCAGTCGGTGCTGCGGACCCTCTGCGCCGATATCGGACGCGATCCGGCCACCATCGTGATGTCGGTGGAGGCGGTGATGGCGTTGTCCCCGGACGAACAGTCGCTGCCGAAAGTCCGCGAGTTCGCCGAGAAGCGCTTCGGTGGACCCGGTTTCGGCCTCACCGAGGGCGGCCTGATCGGTACCGCGCCGAGGATCGTCGAGCGGCTGCGGCATTGGCAGGACCTCGGTTTCGGCCAGGTGGTGTTGTTCACCCACGACCGCGCCTCCGACCGGACTCTGGAACTCCTTGCCGGTGAGGTCATTTCCGAGTTCTCGCGCTAACCCGCCGACAGTGCCAACAGCTCGCTGCGCAGCAGGTGCATCGCCACCGTGGTCGAGCGCTCCCGCACGTCGCTGCGGTCACCGGGTATCCGTAGCGTGTGTGCCAGTGTCGGCCGGCCGCTGACTGCCACACTGAAACACACGGTGCCGACCGGCTTTTCCGCCGAACCGCCACCCGGACCCGCGATACCGGTGATCCCGACCGCGGTGTCGGCGTCGAACCGGGCCAGCGCGCCCTCGGCCATGGCCCGCGCCACCGGCTCCGACACCGCCCCGTACTCGGCGATCAGCGCGGCGTCCACCCCGAGCAGCGACACCTTGGCCGCGTTGGAGTAGGACACCACTCCACCGGCCAGATACGCCGACGATCCCGCCCGGTCCGCCAGCCGCGCGGCCAGCAGTCCCGCCGTGCAGGATTCCGCGGTTGCGAACCGGCGCCCGGCCAGCAGCGCGGCGACCTGGTCGTCGATCAGTGCGCCGTCCTCGGAGAAGAGTTCGCGCGGATAGCGCGACCGCAGCAGGTCGACCAGCGCGGCGTACGCGCCGGCGGCCTGCGGCTCGTAGCGGGTGACGATCTCCAGTTCGCCGCGGCGAAGGCAGGTGGTCACCTCGAGTTCGGCAAAGCCGTCGATGCCGGATTCGGCTTCCCGCAACGTCTCCGCCAGTCCGGACTCGGCGAGACCGAACATCCGCACCGTCTCCTGGCGGTACTCGGTGCGCCCGGCGATCGCCTGTTGGACACCGGCCGTCTCGACGGCACGCGACCACATCGGCTGCAGTTCGCGCGGCGGTCCCGGGAGCACGACGATCGTCGGCGACCCGGGCACGACGACGCCGGGAGCGGTCCCGACGGGATCGAGAATCTGCGCACCGGCGGGCACCATCGCCTGCTTGCGGTTGGCGGCCATCACGGCCTCGAAATCGACTCCGCTGCGGCCGGCCAGCAGGGTGCGCAGGATCTCGGCGATGCGGGCCTCGAGGGGGCCGTCGAGTACCAGTTCGCGACCGGCGAAACGGGCCACGGTCGCCACCGTCAGGTCGTCGGCGGTCGGGCCCAGACCACCGCTGGTGATGATCAGGTCGACACCCTCGGCGGCCAGGAAGCGCAGCTGAGCCTCGATATCGTCGGCGCGGTCGCCGCACTGGGTGACATAGGCCAACTCCACGCCCAGTTCCAGCAGCCGGTCGGCGAGCCAGGGCCCGTTGAGATCCTGGATGCGCCCGGTCAGCACCTCGGTTCCGGTCACCACGATCGCCGCGCGCACAGTCATGGTCTGAGCCTAAGCAGCGCCGCCGTCAGTGCGTCAGCCAGCCCTTCACCGTCGCCAGATCACGGGTGTACTGCTCCATACCGTCGTCGTGGTAGCGCGATCCCCCGCTGATGGCCTCCTCGCCCTGCCAGATCACCCGGATGCGCGCGGCTCCCCGCAGGTAGATGTCGACGCGGTCGGTGACCCGCCGGGTCCACCCGCGTTCCTCGGTCATCTCGGCAAGCGCCTGCCGTTCGGTTGCGTCGGCCATCGTCATTCCTCCCGTGGTGGTATGCCCCCATCATGTCAGTCAGCCGATCGGGACGACCTGCGCGGCCGTGTTGTAACCGCTGACCCGCACCCATCCGGGCTCGGGACCACCTGCGGGGACGGTGGCATACACCTCGACTGTTTCACCGGGGAACACCGTCACATAGTTGTCGCTGTAGCGGATCGGCAGGATCTCGTCTCCCCCGGAGCCGGCCAGGATCTCGGCACGCTCGAAGAAGGCGATGCGACCGGTCGGGTTGCGCAGGAACACCGTCACCCCACCGTGCCGGTTGCGTTCGGCGCCGAGCTGCAGCGCCACCCTGGGCATCCGGTTCAGGGCTGTCATGTCGGCCCAGCTGACCTGGCGAGTCTCGAACGGCCGATCGGCTGCCGGGTCGCCCGCGTCATCGCGCTGCTGGGACTGCCAGTACACGTTCTCGGCGACGACGGCCCCGTTCGCTGCGATCAACTCGCAGCGCACGAAGAACACCGGTGAGTCACGCGCCACCCGCGGCAGGCTCACCACGGTGAGCGCATCGCCGGCGCGGACCGCCACATCGGTCACGGTCCGGTCTTCCCGGATCCGGCCCTGCAGGTCGTAGACGCGGACCCGCGCCGTGAGACCGTCCGCATCGGAGGCGCTTTGGTTGGTCACGGTGATGTCGGCCGCGCTGTGGTCGGCCCCGGCGTAGGCATCGAAGACCATCGAGAGCGGACGCAGTCCGGCCTTGGCGCCGAAGTAGGCACCGCCGGGGCGCAGATACCAGTCGAAGATGTGACCGAAGAACGACGGCCACGGGCTGTTGAGCATCCAGTACATCGTCATCTTGTGTTCGGCCGAGCCGTCTGCGGCAAAGGCCTCGAACTGGGCACGCGTCGACTCATAGTGTGCGAGTTGGGCTTTGCGGGCAAACTCCTCGGCTCCCGCGGACGGTCCGTACCGTCGGTTGATGACCCGCTGGGCACTGGTCAACACGGCATTGCGTGGATCGGAGCCGGCATGGAAGTACCAGGTTTCGCCGATCGGCCACAGCGCATCGGGCGGGATGAACTGCCGCAGACTGGCATACGGCGGGATGTGCTCGTTGTCGCCTTGTTCCGCGGTTGCCCCTCTGGTGGCCGGGTACCGACCGGCCAACCAGTAGCCGGGCGCGCGCCAACTGTACGGGCCCGCCATGTGGATACCGTCCCAGTCCTCGCGTGCTTGTGCGGACACCGTGTCGACGACCGCGTTCTGCCAGTGCAGATCCCGCAGGACGGCGCGGTACTGGGTACGCAAGGGCTCCGGCGGCAGTCCGTCACTTCCGTTCGCCCACACGGCAACCGACGGGTGGGTGCGCAGCATCTGGGCCTGGGAACGCAGACTGTCCAGCGCCACGGCGCGGTCTTCGTCATCCCACTGCTCCCACTTCTCCCATTGGTTGCAGCACATCCAGCCCACCATCAGCGGGATGCCGAGCTCGTCGGCACGCTCGAAGAATCGTTCGCCCGGGATCTTGGATTCCAGCCGCAGCATGTTCAGGCCGAGATCGCGGGTGTAGGCCAGGGTCGCGTCCTCGCGGCCAGGGTCGTCCCGGAACAGCAGATCCGGAGTGTAGACCGCCCCGCGCACCGGGAAGTCCCTGCCGTTGACGGTGAGATAGAAGTTGCCGCCGCTGCCGGGGAACCGTTCATCGGAGTCCCGGTGCTGGCGGAACGTCCGGACTCCGAAACGCGTGCTGGTGCTGTCGATCACGTGATCGCGCTGCCAGAACTCCAGCTTGAGGTCATACAGCGCCGGATCGCCCAGGGTGTAGGGCCACCACAGATCGGGCCGGTCGAGCTCCAGTGCTGCGAACCGGCCCGGGTCGAAGGTGAGTTCGCGGCGCTCGCCGGGACCGAGCGTCACCGTCTGTTCGACGCCGATATCGGGCTTACCGGCCCGGCTGATGACAGCGCGCATCGTGCCGCGTGCCGGGCGCGCGGAGTTGTTGCGCACGGTGACGTAAACGTTGAGCCGCGCGGAATCCGCCTCGGGCAGATGGACATCGGTGTTGACGGTGGCGGCGCCGATCTCGACCGCGCCGGAGGCCGATAGGTAAACGGGTTTGAAGATGCCCGCGTTGCGGTCGGGGACGAAAGAGTTGCCCGGGACGCCGAGGTAGCGGGAGTTGATCCAGTCGTACCAACTGTCGGCCAGTTCGACCCCGTCGACATCCTGCATGGCGCGCTCCGGGACGACCTTGACCGCCAGCACGTTCGACCCGCCGGCGACCACGTGGTCGGTGATGTCGACGTCGTGGTCGACATACATGCCGACCAGCTGCGAGCTGTCGGCGACGAGGCCACCGTTGAGCCACACCTCGGCGCGGTAGTTGATACCGGGAAAGTCGAGCCGGTAGGTGGAATGGCCTGCGGGTGCCTCGAAGGTGGTGCGGTACCACCAGTCCTGCAGGTAGAGGTCCTGCGGAACGGCGTCGCGCAGATTCGTTCCCGCATAGACGTTCTGGTAGGTGCCGTCTTGCTGGAGCGCGTCCAGCACGGTGGCCGGCATCCGGGACACCCGGTGCCAGACGGGTGCCGCCGCGAGATAGCCGGCAGCGGAGATCTGCGGACCGGCGTCGGCGACGCGCCCCGAGGCCGCCAGTGTCCAGCCGCTGTCCAGCTCGACGGTCACCGGTGGCGGATCCGTGGGAATGAACAGCGGGTGATCGCCCGCGCACACCAGTAGCAACGCCAGCGCCAGGAACACAGAGACCGGCGCGGTCCAGCGTCTCCGTATCGCTATGGCGTCGCTCCCTTCAGCCCCCTAGAACAGATCCTTGTGGGGCACATCGGTGATCAGGCCACCGTCGACCACGAACTCAGCGCCGGTAGAGAAGGACGACTCGTCGCTGGCCAGGAACACCACGAAGGTCGAGACCTCCTCGGAGCGGCCCGGCCGGCCCAGCGGCGAGGTCACCATATCGTCGGGGAAGTGTTTGGTCATCGGGGTCCGGATGAAGCCCGGGTGCAGCGAGTTGATCCGGATGTTGAACTTTCCGAGTTCGATCGCCGCGGACTTGGCCAACCCGCGCACCGCCCACTTGGACGCCACGTACGGGTGCACCATGGGCGCGCCGCGCAGGCCCTCGATCGAGGACACGTTGATGATCGAGCCACCGCCGGCGGCCTTCATCTGTTCCACGACCGCCTGCATGCCCAGGAAGGTTCCGGTGAGGTTGACGTCGATGACCTTCTGCCATTTGGCCATATCGAACTGGCCGATCTTGCCGAGCGCGACGATGCCGGCGTTGTTGACCAGCGTGGTGAGGCTGCCGTAGGTCTCGACGGCGAGGTTCACCGCGGCGGCCCATTGGTCGGCGTCGGTGACATCGAGGTGGATGTAGCGCACCGCGTCGCCGAGTTCGGCGGCCAGCGCCTCGCCCTTCTCGTCGAGGATGTCGCCGACGACCACCTTGGCGCCCTCGTCGATGAGCATCTTGGCGTGCGCGGCACCCATCCCCTGTGCGCCACCGCTGATCAGTACAACTTTTCCGTCCACACGTCCCATGAGGCGACAGGCTACCTCAACGTCGAAATCAACTAGAACCTGTTCCAATTTGCCCGCGACCCCCGCATACTGCGATCAGACCAAACACCCCAAGGAGTCCTGTATGGCCATTCGCGTGGCACTCGTCGGCACCGGAAACTGTGGCCGGCTGTCCCTGATCCAGCTCATCGGGGACCCTCGCTTCGACCTCGTCGCGGTGGGTACGTCCACCGAGGCCAAGGTCGGTGTCGATGCCGGGGAACTCGCCGGACTCGACACCGTCACCGGGGTGACCGCGACGCTGGGTATCGACGGGGCGATCGACGCGGCGCCGGACTGCCTGGTGTACTGCGCGATGGGCGACACCCGCCCCGTGGAGGCGACCCGCGACGTGATCGCGGCGCTCTCGGCCGGCATCAACGTGGTCGGGTCGGCGCCCGGCGGGCTGCAGTTCCCCTGGGGTGCGATGCCCGACAAGGCCATCGCGCGAGTCGAAGAGGCGGCACGACAGGGCAATTCGAGCGTGTACATCACCGGTGTGGATCCGGGTTTCGCCACCGACCTGATCCCGTTTGCGATCGCCAGTACCTGCCAGCGCATCGATCAGATCAAGACCATGGAGATCGCCGACTACGCCACCTACGACGGCACCGAGGTGATGTCCATCGTGATGGGGTTCGGCAACCCCCTCGATCAGCCGGGCATGCTCTTCCTGCCCGGAGTCCTCGGCGCGGCGTGGGGCACAGCGATCCGGATGCTGGCCGCCGGTCTCGGGGTCGAGGTCGACGAGATCACCGAGCACTACGAACTGGAACCGGCGCCCGAAGATATCCCGGTCGCCACCGGTGTCATCGCCAAGGGCACGGTGGCCGCCATGCGATTCGAGATCAGCGGCATGGTCGCGGGCAAGCCGGTCATCGTGGTCGAACACATCACCCGGGTCCGTGCGGATCTCCGCCCGGACTGGGCTCAGCCGGCCCAGCCCGGTGGCTCGTACCGGGTGGAGATCACCGGTGAGCCGTCCTACGTCGTGGACATCTGCCCGACCAGCAGCCGCGGCGACCACAACTACGCCGCGATCCTGGCCGCCGCCGGACGGATCGTCAACGCGATCCCCGATGTGGTGGCCGCCGCACCCGGTATCCGCACCACCCTCGATCTGCCGCTGGGCACCGGCAAGGGCCTGGTGTACCCGGCCTAGTCCCGGCGGCACGCACAATGGATCTGTGACCGACCCGCTGCCAGCCATCCTCGCGAGCCCGCCGGGCCCGCACATCGGCGCGTTCTTCGATCTGGACGGCACGCTCGTGCGCGGGTTCACCGCAACCGTCCATGCCGGGCACCGCATCCGCAACGGGCAGTCCGGGTTCGGAGAACTGTCCGGAATCTTCGAGGCGAGCCTCCGCTACAAATTCGGGCGGATGCAGTTCGCCCGGCTGTTACAACGCGCCGCGGGCTATCTCGCCGGCGAACCACTGGCGGATCTTGAGGCGCTCGGCGACGAGTTGTTCACCACCAGGATCGCGACCCGACTCTTCCCGGCGATGACTCGGGTGGTCGCCGCGCACCAGGAGCGCGGCCACACCGTGGCGATGAGTTCGTCGGCGCTGACCATGCATGCCGGTCCTGTCGCCCGGCATCTGGGCATCGAGCACGTGTTGTGCAACCACTTCGAGGTGGACGCCGCGGACAAGCTCACCGGCCAGATCGTCAGACCCATCATCTGGGGTCGCCAGAAAGCAAGGGCCGTCATGGAGTTCAGCTCCAGCCGGAGCATCGATCTGGCCGAGAGCTTCTGCTACGCCGACGGCACCGAGGATCTGCCCGTGCTCGATGCGGTCGGGCATCCCACCGCGGTCAATCCGCGACCCGGCCTGGCGGCCGCCGCGGCCAGGAACGGCTGGCCGGTGCTGCGGGTCAGTTCCGGTGAGGACCGGCGCTGGTGGTCTCGCGTCCAGCGCCCCGGGATTCGATGATCGCGCGGACCGTGCGCCGGCAGCGGCCGCAGTCGGCGCCGGCCCCGCAGGCGGAGGCCACCTCTTTGGTCGTGGCCGCGCCGCGGTCCACCACCGCAGCCACCTCATGGCTGGTGATGCCGTTGCAGAGGCAGACGAACATCAGCGCTCGATGCGCATCATCTGCTGGAACTGACCGATGAACACCGGAGGATAGGCGCCCACACCGGCCTCGGCGAGCCATTCGGCGGCATCGTCGGAGTCGTGCAGCCATCGCCGCGCGCTGAGTTCGTCGTCGATCTGCTGCAGGATCAGCACCTCGTGCGGATCATCGAGTGCGCGGAAGCTCCAGAAGCGCTGCACTCCAGCGGCGTGGAAGGCTGATGCTGCGCCGCGCACCCGGAGGTTCAGTTCGGCGATATCGGCGACCGAGGTCACCATCGAGACCATCACCGGCGGTGCCGGATGCTCATCGTGGTCGAAATCGATGCGGTCGAACAGTTCGCCGGCGAACACCGCGGGCAGGTCCTGGACGCCCACGGCGTCGAACCAGTCGAAGAACACCCGGGACCGCAGCAGATCCAGCACCGGCTCGCGGGCGTGGATGCCCAGAATCACCAGAACGCGCTCGGGATCGGTGGTCGAGGTGTAGACCAGTACATGGTGCACGCCCATATCGGCAAGGGATTCGGTGCGGCGCTGCAGCAGCGGCCAGACGGTGCTCGGGTCGGGCACCCGGTAGTCCGACACCAGGACCAACGAGTTGGCCAGCCAGTCCTTCATATCGTGGCCCTCCCACCGGCGGCGAATACGACGATTGTTAATCGCCCTCTCGAAAAACGGTAACGACATTCTCGCACGCTGTCGACGTCGACGCCGACAAACGCACCGTCGGGCATTGCGGAAATCGAGGGGCGGGATACTAAACTAGAACACGTTTCAGTCTGCGATTTGCGATCGCCCAACCTAGGAGCCTGCGTGCACACTCCCCTCTGCGACCAATTGGGTATCGAGTTCCCGATCTTTGCCTTCACCCACTGCCGTGACGTGGTGGTCGCGGTCAGCAAGGCCGGCGGGTTCGGCGTGCTCGGGGCGGTCGGCTTCACTCCCGAACAGCTCGAGGTCGAGCTGAACTGGATCGACGAGCACATCGGCGACCACCCGTACGGCGTGGACATCGTGATCCCGAACAAGTACGAAGGCATGGATGCCGACATGTCGGCCGACGAGTTGAAGTCGACCCTGAACGCGCTGGTACCCCAGGAACATCTGGAGTTCGCCAAGAAGTTGCTGGCCGACCACGGTGTGCCCACCGGTGACCTGGACGACAACGCGCTGCAACTGCTGGGCTGGACCGAGGCCACCGCGACGCCGCAGGTCGAGATCGCGCTCCAGCACCCGAAGGTCACGCTCATCGCCAACGCCCTGGGCACCCCGCCCGCGGACATGATCAAGCACATTCACGACAGCGGCCGCAAGGTTGCCGCGCTGTGCGGCTCTCCCGCCCAGGCCCGCAAGCATGCCGAGGCCGATGTCGACATCATCATCGCCCAGGGCGGCGAGGGTGGCGGGCACTGCGGTGAGGTCGGCTCGATCGTGCTGTGGCCGCAGGTGGTCAAAGAGGTCGCGCCGCGGCCGGTGCTGGCCGCCGGCGGTATCGGCAGCGGCCACCAGATCGCGGCCGCGCTGGCCATGGGAGCCCAGGGCGCCTGGACCGGGTCGCAGTGGCTGATGGTCGAGGAAGCCGAGAACACCCCCGTCCAGCAGGCCACCTACGCCAAGGCCTCCAGCCGCGACACCGTGCGCAGCCGCTCCTTCACCGGCAAGCCGTGCCGCATGCTGCGCAACGACTGGACCGACGCCTGGCAGACCCCGGGCAATCCCGAGCCCCTCGGGATGCCGCTGCAGTACATGGTCTCCGGGATGGCCGTGGCCGCCACGCACAAGTTCCCCGACCAGACCATCGACGTGGCGTTCAATCCCATCGGTCAGGTCGTCGGTCAGTTCACCAAGGTGGAGAAGACCGCCGCGGTGATCGAGCGCTGGGTCCAGGAGTACCTGGAGTCGACCAACACCCTCAACGAGCTCAACGAGGCGGCCTCGGTGTAGCCCGCCGAGTCAACTCCCCGGGTCGCTACGCTCCCGCCCGCCGAAACCCGCGACTCCCGCCGGCCTCCGTTCTCCCGGACCGGCGGGATTCGTGCATTTCGGGGAAGGGTCGCGCACCGTTTTCCACACCACGGTCGCGATTTCCGTGACACCGCGACCCTCGTGCAGAAATCGGCGAACACCGACTCTTGCCTGCCGCCGTTCTATGTATGATGCTCTACATAATCGCCTGTCCGAAAGGATCCCGCGCCATGGGCAGCCCACGTGACCGCATGATCGTCTCGGCAGCACTGCTGATCCGCGAACGTGGCGCGCATGCCACCGCCATCTCCGATGTGCTCGAACACAGCGGCGCGCCCCGCGGCTCGGCGTATCACCACTTCCCCGGCGGACGTACCCAACTGCTCTGCGAGGCCGTCGACTACGCGGCAGAACACATCGCACGCCGGATATCGTCGGCCGCCACTGCTGTCAAGGCACTCGACCTCATCGTCGAGAACTTCCGGAACCAGCTGACAGACAGCGGGTTCCGAGCCGGCTGCCCTGTCGTGGCCGTGGCCGTGGAAGCCGACGGCACCGATGTCCTCACCCGTGCCGGCGCCGCGTTCACCAGGTGGATCGACCTCATCGATGAGCGTCTGCAAGCCGACGGCGCCTCGCCGGACCACGCCGCCGAACTCGCCATGCTGATCACCACCTCGATCGAGGGCGCGGTGCTGGTGACCCGCACCACCGGAAACAGCACCGCGCTCGACCTCGTCCACCGGCAGCTACGCGCCCTCGTGACCGCCGCATCCGGCGACGGAAAGGCCTGACATGACCGACACAGCCGAGTGGCACCCCAGCGCGTGCATTCTCTGTGAATGCAACTGCGGCATCGTGGTGCAGGTCGAGGACCGCACCCTGGCCAAGATCCGTGGTGACAAGGCGCATCCGGCGTCACAGGGTTACACCTGCAACAAGGCGCTGCGCCTGGACCACTACCAGAACAACCGGGCCCGGCTGACCTCACCGATGCGGCGCACCCCCGCCGGCGATTACGAGGAAATCGACTGGGACACCGCGATCACCGAGATCGCCGAGGGCTTCGCCCGCATCCGCGACGAACACGGCGGAGACAAGATCTTCTACTACGGCGGCGGCGGTCAAGGGAACCACCTCGGTGGCGCCTACAGCGGCGCGTTCCTCAAGGCGCTCGGCGCCCGCTACCGCTCGAATGCGCTGGCCCAGGAGAAGACCGGCGAGTTCTGGGTGGACAGCCAGCTCTACGGCGGACACACCCGCGGTGAGTTCGAGCATGCCGAGGTCGCGGTGTTCGTGGGCAAGAACCCGTGGATGTCACAGAGCTTTCCGCGGGCCCGCACCGTGCTCAACGAGATCGCCAAGGACCCGGCGCGTTCCATGATCGTCATCGACCCGGTGATCACCGACACCGCCAAGCTCGCCGACTTCCATCTGCGGGTGCGGCCGGGCACCGACGCCTGGTGCCTGAGTGCACTCGCCGCCGTCCTGGTGCAGGAGGACCTGTGTGACGAAGCGTTCTTGGCCGAGCATGTCACCGGCGTGGCGCCGGTGCGCCAGGCGCTCGCCGGGGTGGACATCGACGATTACGCGCAGCGGTGCGGGGTGGACGTCGAGCTGTTGCGTCGGTCGGCGCGCCGGATCGCCTCCGCCGCAAGCGTTTCGGTTTTCGAGGATCTCGGCATCCAGCAGGCGCCCAACAGCACGCTGTGCTCCTACCTGAACAAGTTGCTGTGGATCCTCACCGGGAACTTCGCCAAACGCGGTAGCCAGCACCTGCATTCGGCCTTCGCGCCGCTGTTCGGTGCCGGCGGGGTGGGCCGCACACCGGTCACCGGGGCGCCGATCATCGCCGGCCTGGTGCCGTCCAACGTGGTGCCGCAGGAGATTCTCGGCGACCATCCGGACCGCTTCCGGGCCATGATCGTCGAGAGCAGCAACCCGGCCCATTCGATCGCCGACTCGGCCGCGGTGGGCGAGGCGCTGCGCGCACTGGAACTGCTGGTGGTCGTCGACGTCGCGATGACCGAGACCGCCCGGCTGGCGCATTACGTACTGCCCGCGGCCAGCCAGTTCGAGAAGGCCGAGGCGACCTTCTTCAACCTCGAATTCCCGCACAACACCTTCCATCTGCGCCACCGGCTGCTGGCACCGCTGCCGGGCACCCTGCCCGAGCCGGAGATCTGGGCGCGGCTGGTGCGCGAACTCGGTGTCGTCGACGACGCCGACCTGCAGCCGCTGCGCCGTGCCGCCGCCGACGGGCTGGACGCGTACACCCGCGCCTTCTTCACCGCCATCGGCGCGAATCCGATGCTGGGCAAGGTCTTGCCCTACGTGCTGTACGAGACGTTGGGCCCCAGCCTGCCCGACGGGCTGGCCGGCGCGGCGGCCCTGTGGGGGCTGGCGCAGAAGGCGGCGGCGACCTACCCCGACGCGGTGCGCCGTGCCGGGCACGCCGACGGCAATGCGCTGTTCACCGCCATCCTGGAGAGCCGCTCCGGGGTGACCTTCACCGAGCACGAGTACGCCGACGACTGGACGCTCATCAGCCATCCGGATGCGCGCATCGCCCTCGACATCCCGGAACTGGTCGCCGAGCTGACCGCGTTGGCCGCCGATCGGCCCCCGCTGACCAGCAGTGCGTATCCGATCGTGCTCTCGGCCGGTGAGCGGCGCGCGTTCACGGCCAACGACATCATCCGCGACCCGGCCTGGCGCACCCGCGACGCCGGCGGGGCCCTGCGGGTCAGCGTCGAGGATGCCCGCGCACTGGGCCTGGTCGACGGCGGGCGGGCCCGCATCACGACGGCATCCGGGGCGGCGGAGGCCGGCGTCGAGATCAGCGACGCGATGCTGCCCGGGCATGCCGCGTTGCCCAACGGCTTCGGGCTGGATTTCGTCGCGACCGACGGCACGGTGTCGGCTCCCGGAGTCGCGCCGAATGCGTTGACCGCGTCGGATTGGCGCGACGCCTACGCCGGCACCCCCTGGCACAAGCACGTGCCGGCGCGCATCGAGCCCGTCGGCGTCTGATCAGGGCGCGACGGGGGCGGCCGGAGCCGGCGGTGGGGTGGGCGCCGGCGCGGGATCACCCGGGGTGATCGGCACGTTCGGACCGGGCGCCTGGGCCGGGATCGGTGTGTTCAGATTGCGCTGCGAAATGCCCAGTAGCAGCGCCTCCTTACCGCTGAGCTCCTGGTTCTGCACCGCGTGCCACAGATCCCGCAGATAGCTCACGTTCGGGGACTCGCTGCCGGCCATCACACTGGGGTCCATGGTCGACCCCGGGGGCAGGGCATCCGGACTCGGCAGATGCGGCACGCCCTCCGGGGCGGCCGGCACGGGGACCGCGGGCACCGGGGCGGCCTGTATGGCGGCGCCGTCCACGGCGGGCGCCGGCGGCGGCGGGGCGGGTTCGGCAGCCGC
Source organism: Mycobacterium adipatum (assembly GCF_001644575.1). NCBI lineage: Bacteria > Bacillati > Actinomycetota > Actinomycetes > Mycobacteriales > Mycobacteriaceae > Mycobacterium > Mycobacterium adipatum. The sequence goes on along the minus strand of NZ_CP015596.1, from coordinate 3,279,391 downwards.
CGGGGAGGCAAAGAACAACGCGACGAAACCGCCGCCGATGGCTGCGCTGAGTACTTTGGCTCCGATATCGATCATCGCCGACGCTCCTCTCTCGTGAACCCTGCCCTCTGATTTTCCGTCCCGGCGGCTGTTTCGTTACAGCTGCGACTGCTGTGACTTTCATAGGAGTTTCCTCGGCTGTTCTGTCAGCCACCGTCACCTTGGCCGACTCGAGGACGCGGAGCATCACTCTGGTGTAGCAATGCGATAGCGACACCAGTTACTACCGCGGAGGTTTGCGCGATGCCGACACCCGACCTGCCCGCTGGATTCGACTTCACCGATCCGGACATCTATGCCGAGCGACTGCCCGTCGACGAACTCGCCCAGATGCGCAAGGTGGCCCCGATTTGGTGGAACGAACAACCCGACGGCGCCGGCGGGTTCAACGACGGTGGCTTCTGGGTGGTCACCAAGCACAAGGACGTCAAGGAGGTGTCGCGGCGCAGCGATGTCTTCTCCAGTCTGGAGAAGACCGCACTGCCGCGGTACAAGGACGGCACTGTCCGCGAGCAGATCGACTCCGGCAAGTTCGTGCTGCTCAACATGGACGCCCCGCACCACACCCATCTGCGCAAGATCGTGTCGCGGGCGTTCACGCCGCGGGCCGTGGAGCAGTTGCGCGCCGATCTGGCCGAGCGCGCCCGCCAGATCGCCCAGGCCGCCCTGTCCGAGGGCCGCGGCGACTTCGTCGAACAGGTGTCCTGTGAGCTGCCCCTACAGGCGATCGCGGGGTTGATGGGTGTGCCGCAGGAAGACCGGATGAAGCTGTTCCACTGGTCCAATCAGATGGTCGGCGACCAGGATCCGGAGTTCGCGAACAACGACGCGATCAGCGCCTCGGTGGAGCTCATCACCTACGGCATGCAGATGGCGGCCGAACGGTCGGCCCGGCCGGGCGATGACCTGGTCACCAAATTGGTCCAGGCCGATGTCGAGGGCCACAAGCTCTCCGACGACGAGTTCGGCTTCTTCGTCATCCTGCTGGCGGTGGCCGGTAACGAGACGACCCGTAATTCGATCACCCAGGGCATGATGGCCTTCACCGAGTTCCCCGACCAGTGGGAGCTGTTCAAAAGGGAACGCCCCGCCACCACCGCCGACGAGATCGTCCGGTGGGCCACACCCGTCACGTCCTTCCAGCGCACCGCCCTGCAGGACACCGAACTGGGCGGCGTGCCGATCAAGAAGGGCCAGCGGGTGGTGATGTTCTATCGTTCGGCGAACTTCGACGAAGAGGTCTTCGAGGACCCGTTCAGCTTCGACATCCTGCGCGATCCGAATCCGCATGTCGGTTTCGGCGGCACCGGCGCGCACTACTGCATCGGTGCGAACCTGGCCCGGATGACGATTGACCTGATGTTCAACGCGATCGCCGACGCGATGCCCGATCTGACCCCGCTGGAAAAGCCCGAGCGGCTGCGGTCGGGCTGGCTCAACGGCATCAAACATTGGCAGGTCGACTATGCCGGTTCGTCGAGATAGCCTGTCGCGCAGTACCTCCGGACACATCCGGGTAATCCAGGATGGACCGCCAGTAGTCCTCGTCGAGTTCGCCGTTACGTCGGAGCACGATGGCCAGACCGGTGGCCATCGCGATGCCCAGCAGCCCCAGCCACAGACCGGCGAGCGCGATCGCCACCCACAACGCCGTGGTCAACGTCGGCCACGGCGAGAGCACGGCGAGGACCGGCGCGAAGAAGAATCCGGTGCCGATGTACCAGGACGACCCGGCGCGGTCACACCTCAGCACCACGCGCAGCCACCGGGGGACGTCGTGCTTGTGGATGTCGTTCATGCCCCCCACAGTGCTCGGCACGGGTCAGCGCGGCAATTACCACCCAGGTAATGGTGCGGCGCCCGGATCTGGTCGAGACTGGCGCAGTGGCCGGTATCGACCTGCAGACTCCCCCGTTCGGTTCGTTGCTGCGCTCATGGCGGCAACGTCGCCGCCTGAGCCAGCTCGATCTCGCGTTGGAGGCCGACGTGTCGGCCCGACACCTCAGCTTCATCGAAACCGGCCGGGCCACACCCAGCCGGGCGATGGTGCTGCGGCTCGCCGAAGCACTCGCCGTGCCCGCGCGCGAGCAGAACCAACTGCTGATCGCTGCAGGGCTGGCACCCGCCTACTCGGAGCGCGCCATGGATGATCCCGGAATGTCCGCGGTGCGGGCCGGTGTCGATCGAGTCCTCAACGCGTACAACCCGTTTCCGTGCCTGGCCGTGGATCGCAGCTGGAACGTGCTGCAGGTCAACGCCGGAGCCGCGGTCATGCTGGACGGGGTGGCCGCGCACCTGCTGGCCCAGCCGAATGCGCTGCGGATCTCGCTGCATCCCGACGGTCTGGCCCCGCGGATCCGGAATCTGGCGCAGTGGCGTCACCATGTGATCGGACGTCTGCGGCGTGAGGCCGCGGTCAGCGGGTCGGCACAGACCGCCGCGCTCCTCGCCGAGATCGAGTCGTACCCGGGCGGCGAGGACGAGACCGCCGATCTGGGCGGGGTGGTGGTGCCGCTGGAACTCGTCACCACCGGTGGGCAGCTGCTGCGGTTCCTGAGCACCGTCACCACCTTCGGGACCGCGCTCGACCTCACCGCCGCCGAGCTCAGCATCGAGGCGTTTCTGCCCGCCGACGGCTCGACCGCCGAGGCGCTGCGCTGAATGACCCCACCCCTATCACTGGTATGACCACTTGACCTCTTACCAAGGGGGTGGCATGCTCGTTTCATGGCGCTCCAACCGGTCGACCGGCGCTCGGTTCCCGAGGATGTCTTCGAACAGATCCTCGCCGAGGTGCTCAGCGGCGAGATGAAACCGGGCGATTCGCTGCCCAGCGAGCGTCGTCTCGCCGAGGTGCTCGGAGTCTCCCGGCCGGCCATACGGGAGGCCCTCAAACGGCTGACCTCGATCGGCCTCGTCGAGATCCGCCAGGGCGACACCACCACGGTGCGCGACTTCCGCAGGCACGCCGGCCTGGACCTACTCCCCCGGCTGCTGTTGCAGGCCGGTGAGCTGGACACCACCGTTGTGCGCTCCATCCTGGAAACCCGGCTGCACAACGGCCCCAAGGTGGCCGAACTCGCGGCGGCGCGGCGCGGGCCGGGGCTGGCCGCGCTGCTGGATGCGGCGATCGAGGCCCTCAGCGAGGACACCGATCCGCTGCAGCGCCAGCGCCACGCGCTCACCTTCTGGGACCACCTGGTCGACGGCGCGGACTCGATCGCGTTCCGGCTGATGTACAACACGCTGCGCGCGACCTACGAACCCGCGCTGCCGGCGCTGGCCGTCATGATGGCCGCCGAGGTCGACCGCCCGGAGGCCTATCGGGCGATCGCCGAGGCCGTGCAGCGCGGTGACGCCGAGGCGGCCGCGGCCGCCGCACGCGCCCTGCTGGAACCCGCCACCACCGCGCTGCTGGGCGCTCTCACCGAATTGGAGAACCACCGATGAGTACCCGACGAGGGGTGACGCTGGCCGACGTGGGGCGGGAGTTTCTGCGCCACCCGTCGCCGTGGATGCTCACCGCGACATTGCTCGCCGCGGCCGCCGCCCGGCTGGCCGCCGGCGACTGGCAGGTCACCGACGCCGCGGTACCGCTGGTGATGCTGGCGGTGTTCCCGTTCGTCGAGTGGGTGATCCACGTGGCGATCCTGCATTGGCGTCCGCGCCGGATCGCCGGCCTCACGGTGGATCCGCTGCTGTCGCGCAAGCATCGCGACCATCACGTCGAGCCGCGCGAGGTGGCGCTGGTGTTCATTCCCTGGCAGTCGCTGCTGTGGGTGCTGCCGCTGGCCGTGGCGATCGCGCTGGTCGTCTTCCCCAGCCTCGGACGCGGTCTCACCTTCTTGACATCCCTTGCGTTGCTCGGCATCGCATACGAATGGTGCCACTACCTGATCCACACCGACTACAAGCCGAAATCCGCGGTATACCGGTCGATCTGGCGAAACCACCGCCAGCACCATTTCAAGAACGAGCACTACTGGTTCACCGTCACCAGCAGTGGCACGGCCGACCGGGTGCTGGGCACCTACCCGGACCCGGGCACCGTCGAGACCTCACCGACGGCCCGACACCTGCACACCCGGTCGTGAAAGCCCGGTCGCGAAAGCCTTAGGCCTGCACGATGATCGGGTCACCGATGCTGACGTTGTTGTAGTACCAGTCGGCGTTGTCGGGGCTGAGATTGATGCAGCCGTGGCTGACGTTCGCGTACCCCTGTGAACTGACCGACCATGGCGCCCCGTGCACGTACACGCCACCCCAGGTCACCCGGACCGCGTCGTAGACGGTGAGCTTGTAGCCCTCCGGATCATCCAGCGGGATGCCGATGGTGCGCGAATCCATCACCACCACGCTCTCCTTGCCCAGCGCGGTGAACCGGCCGATCGGGGTGGCGAACCCGGGCTTGCCCATCGAGGCGGGCATCTCTCTGGCGACCACTCCGTCGATGCTCACCGTGTAGGTGTGGGCGCTGATATCGGCGACGCCGACCACCTGAGCGCCGGTATCGAACGACGACTTGAATCCGATCGCCTGGACCGAGATGCTCGAGTGCGCGGGCCAGAAGTCGGTCGGTGTGAAACGCACCGTCGAGTCGTCCAGCCAGTCAAAGGTGCCGGCCGGGACAGTGCCGGCCGAGAACGTGATGCCGCGTTCGACCTGAACGCGGTTGCGGACCGGATCGGCGAATGTCACGGTCACCGGATAGGCGACCCCCACGACATCACCGGGAGCGGGCGAAACCGAAACCGCCTGCGGCGGCGTAGACACGGCCGCCACGCCGGTGGCCGTCGAACCCAGCAGCGCAACCGCGGCGACACCCGCCGTCGCGAGCACATTCCGAAAGTTCATGCGCAAGTTCCCGACCTCCCTGTTTCCGGACATCCGGACCTGGCGTACTGGACTACATCCTAGATCGTGCCCAGTGCGGGAAATGTTAGCCAGAGACGGGGGTCGGCGCTCAGCCCATCGGCGGATTCATGATGATCGGCGGCGGTTGATCGTCGCCACCGATCCGCAGCTTATCCCTGATGCGCTGCAGCAGCGGTTTCTTGGGCTGGTCATAGACCGGCCCCACCACGGGCGGTGGGCCCGCCATTGTCGGCGGCGCCACCACCGGCGGCGGTGGCGCGGCGGCCGGGGCCTGCAAGACATAGGGCCCGTCGGCCGGGGTATTCCCGTCGGCCAGGGCATCGTCCACCACGGGGTTGACCTCGGGCGGCGGCACCGATTCCACGACGGGTTCGACCACCGGCGCGACGGCTTCGACCGGCTCCGCGACGACCGGAGCCGCCGGCGGCGGTGGCGACGGGAGCGCGACGCTCGGGCTCGGCCGCACCGCCGGGACCTCGTCGACGACGCGCTCGGCGGTGACGGCCGGGCGTGCCTGAGGCTGCTGTGGCGAGAGCTCGACGGCGAGCGCCACCGACGCCGACACCACGAAGCTCACGACGCCGGCGACCAGGAGTCCGGTCAGGATGCTGGCCGGCGAAATCCGGGCTTCGACCGCCGCGTGGCGTCCGCTACCCTCCGAGGAAAACAGCGGGCTGGAGTCCAGTGGGAGCCCGGCACTGTGGGTCGAGGCAAGCGCGGCACCCCGAGCCAACGCCAGCGGCGCCTCCGCGGGCGCGAAGACCGGAACCGACAGTGCCTCTTCCAACCGCGGCAGCACGGTGTCGAACCCCCCGGCCGAGCCGACCACCACCAGGGCTTCGGGCTGCCAGTCGGCCCGGGCGAACACGGTGCTCAGCCAACCGACGAGGCTCTCGTCGGAATCGATCCCGTGGTTGACCGCGGTCTGCACCGCACCGTCGCCGGTGTGCACGATCAAGGCGATCGCGGCGTCCGGTTCGATGACACAGACCGCGGTGGTGCGGCAGCCGATGACGTCGGCCATGCCGCGGGCCAGCGCCTCGGTGGCCTCCGGCAACCGGATCGGGACCACATTGTCGAACCCCGATTCGGTCAGCGACTCCATCAACAGCGACGCCTCGGCGTCCGCATCGTCACTCCAGGTGAGGCCGATGGACGTCAGCCGTTCGCCGCGGGCAGCCGCGATCGCCTCCACCGCGGCGGTGGCCCGTTCGGTCGCCGACCGGCCGTCGGATCCCTCCACCGACAACTCGAAGGCGTTGTGTGCGCTGCCGACCGGCTCATCGCCGCCGCCCACGACCACCACGGACAGCGACCGTGGTGTCATCGACAATCCGAGCACCGCGTCCACATGTACCCCTTCGGACCCTCGTCGGCCGCACGCAGGCAACCGCGTCGTGACGATGCAGCCACCGTCCCGTTATCCGGCTGAGACTACCTGCGCGGCGCCCGGTAACCCACCCGAGCGCCAAGATCTTCGGTTGACGATTAGCCAAATCACACCTCATGGCAGGTGAAAGCAATAGTACGGATTAGCCGGGGTGGATACCGCAGCGCGCCATCTCCGGCGGATGCGGTTGCCCGACCGGACGTCGTGGAAAGGTGGCGGTCATGACTGGGGCGAATCGGGCCGGGGGCCAGACCGAAACACCGCGGGCACGCACACTGTTCGGTCACCCGATCGGGCTGGCCAACCTTTTCGGCGTCGAACTGTGGGAACGTTTCTCCTTCTACGGGATGCTCACCATCCTGGGGTACTGTACTACTCGGCCACCGACGGAGGGCTGGAGCTGTCCAAGACGACAGCGACCGGGATCGTCGGCGCCTACGGCGGGTTGGTGTACTTGTCGACGGTGCTCGGCGGTTGGCTCGCCGACCGGGTGCTCGGCATGGAACGCACCGTGTTCTACGGCGGCGTGGTCGTCATGCTCGGACACATCGCACTGGCCGTGCTGCCCGGAATCACCGGTGTGGCAGCCGGTCTGGTGCTCGTCGCGCTCGGCTCCGGTGCGCTCAAGGCCAACGCCTCCTCACTGCTGGGCACCCTGTACGACAAGGGGGACGCGCGCGCCGACGGTGGTTTCACGCTGTTCTATCTCGGAATCAACCTGGGCGCGTTCGTCGGGCCGCTGATCACCGGCCTGCTGCAGACCCGGATGGGATTCCACTACGGCTTCGGCGCCGCCGCGATCGGCATGGCGCTCGGCCTCACCCAGTACGTGGTGTTCCGCCGCAACCTGGGCAGCCATGGCCGAGAGGTACCGAACCCGCTGCCGCGCAGCGGTATTCTGCCGGCGGCCGCGGTCGGGGTGGGCGTCGTCGCCGTTGCGGTGGCCGCCTTCGCCAGCGGGCTGGTGACCCTGGCGAACCTGTCGCAGGTGACCACCGGTGTCATCATCATCGCCGCGATCGGCTATTTCGCGTTGTTGCTGACGAGCCCCAAGGTCGACGCGGGCGAACGCACCCGGGTTCGCGCCTTCATCCCGTTGTTCATCGCCAATGCCGTGTTCTGGTCCCTGTTCCAGCAGATCTTCACCGTTCTGGCGGTGTACTCCGACGAGCGGATGAACTGGTCGATCTTCGGTTGGACGGCGCCGTCGAGCTGGATCGGCTCCATCGAGCCCATCTGGATCATTGCGCTGTCACCGCTGTTCGCCGTGATGTGGACCCGCCTGGGCCGGCGAGCACCCACCACACCGCGCAAGTTCGCCTACGGCGTCATCGGAATGGGTGCGGCGTTCCTGCTGTTCCTGCCGTTCGCCGGCACCACAGGGCGGGCCGTGCCGGCATTGTTCATCGTCGCGGTGATGGCCGGCTTCGCCGTCTCCGAGTTGATGATCTCCCCGATCGGCCTGGCCGTGACGACCCAACTCGCGCCGGATGCGTTCCGTGCGCAGATGATGGCGCTGTACTTCTTCTCGGTCGGACTCGGGACGTCGATGTCCGGGGTGCTGGCGCGCTATTACGACCCGGCCCACGAGTTCGCCTATTTCGGCATCCTCGGCCTGGTCGCGATCGGCGCGGGCCTGCTGGTGCTGGCCTACACCGGACGCATCAGTCGGTTGATGCCGGGCGTGCACTGACACAGCAAGCTACACAAGCGTCAATTACGTGCGCGGGCAGCGGGTTTAGCAACGCCGAACCCCGGGTAGATCGACAACGCCAGTTACGTCGGCTTGACAGGATCTGCACCGACTCGTGACCCGCAGATCCCGCCGCACCGGCGTGGCTGGGCGGAGAATCGAACAGCGCCAGCACGTCACCATGACACCGAGGTCAGGTCGACGAAGGAGAATAGTTGATGAAGTCCATGCTGCTCGAAGACCTGTTCGCCGGGTCGACCCGACACGGAACGGTCTACGTCTACAACCGTGGTTTCGGCCATTCCACTGCGACCTGCTCCTGCGGATGGGCCGGTCAGCGTCGCCGGCTCAAGGCCGCCGCCGAACAAGATGCCTGGTCACACTGCGCACAACAGGGTTGTGCGGTGTCAGTTCCCCTGGTGAACCCCGACCTCTGGTGACTGGGCCACGATCTGGGCCAAGAGATCGGCTTCGATATTGCCGCCGGAAAGGATGATCACCGTCTTGCCCGGCGGCAAACGGTGGTGCCGATAGGCCGCCAGCGCGACAGCCCCACTGGGTTCGCTGACCAGACGCGCGCGTATGGCCAGTTCCGCTACGGCCGAACGGATTTGACCTTCCGATACGGTCAGCACGTCGGTCAGCACGTGCTGCAGATGCGCGAACGTGAGCTCCGATGGCTGCGATCGCAGACCGTCGGCGATGGTCCGGTTACGGTCCTCGATCGACATGCTGACCCGGCTGCCGCGGCGCAGGCCCGCCGCGGTGTCGGCCGCCAGTTCCGGTTCCACCCCGTAGATGCGTGCGTCCGGACACAGCGCCCGGATGGCGGTGCCGATCCCGGAGGCCAACCCGCCACCGCTGACCGGGATGAGCACCGTGCCGACATCGGGCAGATCCTCGGCGATCTCCAGTCCGATGGTGCCCTGGCCGGCGATGACATCGGGATGGTCGAACGGCGGCACCAGCGTGGCGCCGGTCTCCTCGACGAGCTGCGCCGCGACCGCTTCGCGCCGGCCAGCGCCGCACAGCACCACGCGCGCCCCGTGTTCGCGGGTCCGCGCCACCTTCACCGCCGGGGTCTCCTCGGGCATGACGATATGCGCGTCGATGCCGAAGCGCGCGGCCGCATAAGCGACCGCCTGAGCATGGTTTCCGCTGGAGTAGGCGACCACACCACGGGTGCGGACGTCGGGATCGATGCGACCGATGGCGTTGAGGGCACCGCGCACCTTGAACGCGCCGATCACCTGCAGGCTTTCCGGTTTGATCCACAGCGGTCGTTGCGGATCGGCCCACGGCGCCGGGATCAGCGGTGTGCGCATGATGCTGCCGCGCAAGCGATCCGCAGCCGCCCTGACATCGTCCACCGTGACGAGGGTGGGTGCACTCATGGCAGTTCCGTGGCGGCAGCGATCACCGCACGATGCTAGCCGTGCGGTGCCGCGGTGGTGCATGGTGACTGCCGTGAGCTCACTGAGAATCGTGCCCCGATACGCGGAGATCGATCAGCAGGGCGTGGTGTTCAACGGCCATTACCTCACCTGGTTCGACGAGGCATGCACCGCACTGCTCGCCGAGCATGGCCTCGACTACGCCGAGATGACGGACGCCGGTATCGATTTCCAGGTCGTGCACAGCGAAATCGACTATCTGGCGTCGGTGCGCTGGCGGGACGGCGTGCGGATCGACGCCGTCTGTGACCACATCGGCACCACCAGCTTCGCGGTGGCCTTCACCGTGCTGCGCACCGCGCGCGACGACCCGGACAGCGTCGAACGGGTCGCCGTGCGCGGGCGCAACGTCTATGTCGTCGTGTCCACCGACACCTGGGCCAAGCGGGAACTGACCGAGGATCTGCGCCGCTCCCTGTACGCTGCGCGCTAGCCCGTCAGGGCTTGTGCAGGGTGAACTGGCAGACGTCGGTGTACCCGTCGCGGAACAGGTCCGAGCAGCCGGTCAGGTACCTCATGTACCTGTCGTAGACCTCTTCTGACTGGATGGCAAGCGCCTCGTCCCGCCGCGCCCGCAGGGTGTCCGCCCAGATGGACAGCGTGCGCGCATAGTGCAGGCGGAGCGACTGCACTCGCTGCACCTCGTAACCGGCCTGGGCGGCGTGCTCTTCCACCACGGACACGAACGGCAGCATGCCGCCGGGGAAGATCTCGTCCATGATGAACTTGAAGAACTTGAGCTTCGTCATGGTCAGCGGCAGCCCGCGCTCGGCGAAGTCGGCATCGCTGGGCTTGACGATGGTGTGCAGCAGCATGGTGCCGTCGGCCGGCAGAGCGGCGTAGGCCATCTTGAAGAAGTCGTCGTACCGGCTGGCTCCGAAGTGCTCGAACGCACCGATGGACACGATGCGGTCGACCGAACCGGAGAACTGTTCCCAACCCTGCAGGAGCACCTCGCGGGACCGGTCGGTGTTCAGGCCATCGAACAATTTCTGCACGTGGGCCTGCTGGTTGCGGCTCAACGTCAGCCCGACCACGTCGACGTCGTAGCGCTCGATCGCCCGTTTCAGGGTCGCCCCCCACCCGCAGCCGATATCGAGCAGTTTCATCCCCGGCTGCAGTCCCAGCTTGCCCAGCGAGAGGTCGATCTTCGCGTACTGAGCCTCCTCCAACGTCATGTCGTCGCGTTCGAAGTAGGCGCAGCTGTATGTCTGGGTGGGATCCAGAAACAGCCGGAAAAAGTCGTCCGACAGGTCGTAATGCGCCTGAACATCCACGAAGTGCGGTTTGAGGCCGGTTTCGGGAATGCGGTTGTCTGATGCGGGCAACTCAGCCCTTTCATTAGTGCACGTACATGGACCGGCTCGCGGCGTGAACCCTTCCCCCGATGCGTGGAGTTTACGCCCGCGGGTCGGATACGTTTACATCAGCGAACATTGTGGCCGATCGAGGGCCGTCCGGAGGGGATTCGACCAGCGGCTTTCACCTGCGCTCTACAGTCAGGGCCGCGGCTGGGGCCCTGAACCGGAGCGAACGATCGATGGCCTCTTGTGCCGCGCCCAGCAACGGCCCACAGTGGGAAAATGACCGAACAATGGATCCAGGGGCGCACACTGCAGCGGATCATGTTCCGCGACGGTCTGGTGCTCAACCTCGACGAATACAACGAACTCGTCATCTCGGTTCCGATGGAGCTGACCTTGCCCGAACTCGCCGGCGGGGCCCGCGGGTCGGCCGAGGTCGTGACGATCAATCCGACAGCCGTCCGCAACGAACAGAAACCGCTGTTCGACTTCGCCGGGTCGACCTGTACGCACGCCGAGTGGGATGAGGACGGCAGCCTGCACCTGCAGTTCTCCGGCGGGCAGCACATCGACGTCCCCAGCGACGATGCGCACACCTCGTGGGAGCTCTACGGCAAGTACCACGGCTACGCGGCCTGCCTGCCGCACGGCAGGGTGCGCGTGGTGCGCCACGATCTGCCGGACTGAGGACCGGAAAGCCGCGGTGGCCCACCCGCCGCGAACCTAAGCTACGGCCATGCCGATCGTGACACGTGTCAATGGTTCGCCGCCTCCGCACGTCGATGTGAGCGACGTCGATCTGGGATCCTGGCGGTTCTGGTCGCGGGACGACGACTTCCGGGACGGCGCCTTTGCCACGCTGCGCCGCCAGGCCCCCGTCTCGTTCCACGAGCCGATCAGCGGCGAAGGCGTGGACGCCGGCGCCGGGCATTGGGCGTTGGTGCGCTACGACGACGTGCACTTCGCGAGCAGGCACCCAGACCTGTTCAGCTCCAGCCCGAACATCACCATCGGTGATCAGACCCCCGAGCTCGCCGAGTACTTCGGATCGATGATCGCGATGGACGATCCGCGGCACAGCAGGCTACGCAACATCGTGCGCAGCGCGTTCACACCGAAGGTGGTCGCCCGGATCGAAGAATCCGTGCGTGAACGCGCGCGCCACCTGGTGGCCACCATGGTCTCCGAGCACCCCGACGGTCGCGCGGACCTGGTGACGGCGCTGGCCGGCCCACTGCCGTTGCAGGTGATCTGCGACATGATGGGCATCGCCGAGCACGATCACGACAAGATCTTCCACTGGACGAATGTCATTCTGGGATTCGGCGACCCCGATCTCACGACCGATTTCGAGGAGTTCGCCACGGTGGCGATGGAGATCGGGGCGTATGCCACCGAACTCGCCGAGGACCGGCGGGCACGACCCGGCGAGGACCTGACCACGGCGCTGGTGGCCGCGGAGGTGGACGGCGAGCAGTTGACCTCCGCGGAGGTGGCGTCGTTCTTCATCCTGCTCGTGGTGGCCGGCAACGAAACTACGCGCAACGCGATCAGCCATGGGGTCGCCGCCTTGAGTCGCTTCCCCGAACAACGCGATATCTGGTGGGCGGACTACGACGCGCTCGCGCCGACCGCGGTCGAGGAGATCATTCGCTGGGCCTCCCCCGTGGTCTACATGCGGCGGACCCTGACCCGCGACACCGAGCTGGGCGGCGTCGCCATGGCCGCCGGCGACAAGGTCACCCTGTGGTACGGGTCGGCGAACCGGGACGAAACCCGGTTCGCCGACCCCTGGTTGTTCGACGTCCGGCGTAGCCCCAACCCGCATCTCGGCTTCGGCGGCGGCGGCGCACATTTCTGCCTCGGCGCCAATCTGGCCCGCCGGGAGATCACCCTGGCCTTCGAGGAGTTGCACCGCCAGATTCCCGATCTGACCGCGGACGACGAGCCCGACCGTCTGCTGTCGGCCTTCATCCACGGCATCAAGCGCCTCCCGGTGCGCTGGACGCCCGCGAGTTAGGCGGTGCGCGCGGAAACCGATTGGCACAGCGCAGCCAGTTCATCGCGTGACGGCCCGTCCGGCAGTGCCGGACGCCACCCCGTGGCGAACACCGCCCGGGCCAGTGGCTCGGCCGCCGCCAGAACGTGCGGCCCAGCGTCCATCCTCAGATAGGGACCGATCAGTGCGCCGACTCGCCGGTCGACCTCGGCGGAAGCGGCGATCAGATCGCTGGGCAGCGGCTCGGACAGGTCGACGTCGTGCCCCGCCCACCGACGCAACCGATGCCTGTCCGCGTGAACCTGGTCAACGAACCACGGCTTGATGGCCGCCCGGCACCAGGCGTCGAAGTTCCCGGCGAGATCCTCGATGTCGATGCGCGACAGATCCTTTCCGTCGATGCCGCGAACAAGCTCGCGGGCCTGCCACAGGGCGAGCGTGACGCCGCGCCCGGCAAGTGGCGTGGTGGTGCAGACCGCATCGCCGACGGAGATCACCCCGGGGACGACGGGCCGCCCGGCGTCGTCGAGTTGTCCGCGGTACCCGTTGTAGAGGCGTCCACCGGCGAGCACCGGGGTGATGGGATCCGATCGGCCGGGCGCTGTCCACTCACCGAGTTGCGCAATGGCTGCGATCACCGGCTCGAAGACCGCCTCATGGCGGAGTTGGCGCAGCAGCGGGTCGGAGCCGTCGTGGATGAGCGTGACCGAGAATGTCCGATCATCGTGAATGAAGGCGATCGCCACGTAGCCGTCCAAGCTGAGCGACAGGCCGATCGGGCTGTTGGTCGGCGGCAGTCCCGGCCCGCGCAGCCGGTACTGGCGGGTGACGTAGACGGCACCACAGTCCACGACGGCCCCGGGCCGCGAGGTCCTTCCGGTGAGCCTGCCGCTGCGTCCGGTCGCATCGATGACCAGATCGGCAGCGACCGAAGAGCCGTCGATTCGCAGGCCCGCCTGGGTGTGCGCAGCATATCCGGTGCGGATCGAGACACCCGCGGTGCGCTCCGCGCGCTGCCTGAGCACGGCGTCGAAGGTGGCTCGACGGCACAGCAGCGCGATCGCCCTGCCGTCACCGTCGTACACGATTCCCGCCCGCCGCATCGCGAGATCGTCGAGCACATCCGGCATCTCGGCACGCAGCGCGCCCACCACGGGGCCCCGGAAGGTATGCGCGTGGTGTAACTGCATGACACCGCCGCGGCGCCAGAGGCCGTGCGGCGGCGGCCCCGGCTCCCGATCTACCAGCATGTCGTGCCCGCGCCGGGCCAGTGCGATGGCGCAGTACAACCCCGACGGGCCTGCCCCGATGATGGCGATCCGCATCGCTCCCCCAATTGACATTACTGATAGTGTAGTGAATTCACTAAGAGTGAGGTAAATAGTGGATTCCGTCAAGCGTGATTACCGGTCGACCCTGCGAGCCGCGCAAGCCCGGCAGACCCGGCGCACCGTTATTGCCGCCGCGACCGCGGTGTTCGTCGAACACGGGTTTGCCGGCGCCACCATCGACGCGGTGGCGGCGGCTGCCTCCGTGAGCCGCAGAACCGTATTCACCGCGGTTGGCGGCAAGGTCGAACTCCTCAAGACCGCGCTGGACTGGGCGATCACCGGCGATGACGATGACGCCGCCCTGGTCGAGCGCGCGGACCTGTCCACGGCGCTCACCGCCGATGATCCCGCCCGTGTGCTGCAGGGATGGGTGGACGTCCTGGTGGGCGTCGACACCCGGGTCGCCCAGCTGTTCCACGCTTTGGAGATTGCCGCCGACTCCGACGACGCGGCGGCGGAGCTGCTCGGGCAGTATCAGCACCAGCGTCTGGACGGAGCGCGCGCGGTAATCGCACGCCTTGACGAGCTGGACGCCCTCACTGACCGAGTCCGTCGCGCCGACGCGGTCGATATTGCTTGGCTGGCAAGCGATCCCGTCTTGTTCAGCCGTATGGTCACGACCCGCGGATGGTCACACCGGCGGTTCCGGGCCTGGTTGGTGCAGCTGACCGCCGACCAACTGCTCCGCCCGCGGTGACGGCCTACAGCGTGACGGTGACCGGGCCGGCCGACCGGCAGTAGGTGACGGGCGGGCTGCCCGCGTTGGCACAGCTGCGGCCGGTGGCCACATAACTGGCACCCGGCGTGTAGGGGGCGAAGTTCACCCGCGCGGTATTCGGCCCTTCAGCCTGCACACACACCGGCGCCACGGAACTGCCGACGACTTGCAGACAGGCCACCTGCAGTTGTGGTGCGGCGCGGTTGCACGCACCCGG
Organism: Mycobacterium adipatum; assembly: GCF_001644575.1. NCBI lineage: Bacteria > Bacillati > Actinomycetota > Actinomycetes > Mycobacteriales > Mycobacteriaceae > Mycobacterium > Mycobacterium adipatum. Next base: position 3,264,371 of record NZ_CP015596.1, on the reverse strand, counting down.
CGAGACAGCGGCCGACACCATGGCGGTTCCGGACACGTCGACCACCTGCGGCGACGTCAGCGTCGTCGCGCAGCCCTGGTCATCCGGCGCGGCCGCGGCAGAACCGGTCCCGCATGCTGCCGCCACCACCACGGCGGATATCACCCACCCAGGCCACGTCACGCCGGAGACCGTCATGCCCGGAATGGTAGGGCACCGGAGCACCGGCCGTGCCCGGCCGCCGAATTTTGGGGGTCAGCGCCGGCCCAGGACGTCGAGCATGCCCGCGGCCGCCCGCGGCCAGGTGAACTGCTCGGCGCGGCGACGCGCGCAGGTCCGGCGGTGCCGCTCGGGCCGGGCGATCACCGCGGTGACCGCGCGCGCCAGCGCCGCCGGATCGTTGTCGGCCGTTGCCCCGCTGTCGGCGGTCAATATCTCGGCGAGCGCCGAGGTGCGCGACACCACCGCGGGCGTCCCGCAGGCCAGAGCCTCCAATGCGGCCAGGCCGAAGGTCTCGTGTGGACCCGGCGCCAGCGCCACGTCGGCGGTGGCCAGGATCCCGGCCACGGTGTCGCGACAGCCGATGTAGCCGGTGAACTCCACCGGAAGACCGGCCGCCTGCCGTTCCAGCCGGGTCCGCAGCGGCCCCTCACCGACCACCACCAACCGCGCGTCGATTCCCGAATCACGCAGCGCGCCAACGGTGTCGATACTGCGGTGGGCGTGCTTTTCCACCGAGAGCCTGCCGCAGTGCACCAACAGGGTCTGCTCGGGCTGTGCCCAGCGGCTGCGCAGCAGCGCGCTGCGATGACGGGGATGGAACTGGTCGAGGTCCACCCCGAGCGGGACCGTGACCACATTGTTCGCGCCGATCCGGTCGAACTCCGCGCGGGCAAACGACGTGGTGCAGACCACCGCGTCGTAATTGTTCGCGGTGCGCCGGTTCGCGATATCGGCGACCGCGCGGGCGGCGGGAGCCGGCAGGAGCTGACCCACCAGGCGGTCCAGCCGTTCGTGGGAGATCATCACAGTCGCCACCCCGTGTCGCCTGCCCCACGGGCCCAGCGAGCGCAGCGTCAGCCGGTCGGACACCTCCAACGCATCGGGTCGCAGTTGGGCCAGCAGCTCGATGACCGGGCCCGGTAGCACCGCGCGGTAGCCACCGGTGAACGGAATCAGCCTCGCGGGCAGGGACAGCCTTGTCACGCCGGAATCCAGGGTGTGCCGCGCGGCGCGGTCACCGGGTACCACCAGGGTGACCTCGTGGCCTGCCGCGGTGTACTCCGCACCCAGTCGGTCGACGGCGGTCCGCAGCCCACCAGACCGCGGACCGTAGAAATTCGCGACCTGGACAACCCGCATGCATGCCATCACAGTCGCCGACCGTGTGCGGTCGTACACGCCCGGTCTACCAGTGCATTAACTGAAGGTGAATGTGCGCTACGCGAGTTCGGCCACGAGGTCGAGCATCCGCGCGCATACTTTGCGTCCATGGCCGGATTACCGGGCCCCGGGGCGCTGCGCGGCCGGGTTGCCGTCGTGGCCGGCGCCACCCGAGGCGCCGGTCGGGGCATCGCCGCCGCCCTGGGTGAGGCCGGAGCCACCGTGATCTGCACCGGACGCAGCAGCGTCACCGGACGCGGCGGCTCGGACTACGACCGGCCGGAGACCATCGAAGAGACTGCGGCACTGGTGAATTCGCTCGGCGGAACCGGGGTGGCGATCCAGGTCGACCATCTGGTAGCCGATCAGGTCCGCGCGTTGGCCGACCGCATCCGGGACGAGCACGGCACCATCGACATCCTGGTCAACGATATCTGGGGTGCGGAGGTGCTCAAGGGTCCGCCGGCGACCTGGGGACGCCCGATGTGGGAGCACAGTCTCGATGACGGTCTACGCATCGTCGAGCTCGGTGTGCGCACGCACCTGATCACCTCGCATTGCCTGCTGCCACTGATGGTCACCCGGCCCGGCGGGTTGCTGGTCGAGATCACCGACGGCACAACCGAATACAATGACAAAACGTTCCGACTGTCGGTGTTCTACGATCTCGCCAAGATGTCGGTCAACCGGCTCGCGTTCAGCCACGGACACGAATTGCGCCAATTCGGTGCCACTGCGGTCGCAGTCAGTCCGGGATGGTTGCGCTCGGAGATGATGCTGGACAATTACGGAGTGACGGAGGCCAACTGGCGCACCGCGCTGCACGCCCGTCGTGACGACGGCTATCCAAGCGCCCCGCCGGGATTCGCCGAGTCCGAGTCGCCGAGGTTCGTCGGTCGCGGGGTGGTCGCCATCGCCGCCGATGAGACGCGGGCTCGCTGGAACCAGCGGTCGGTGACATCGATCGCACTGGCGCGGGAGTACGGCTTCACCGACGTCGACGGCTACTGCCCGGACGGCTGGGGTGCCGGCTGAGTCACGTCAGCCGACGTGGACCGCCAGCCACTCCAGCGTCCGTCGCCACGCGTCGGCGGCCGCACCGGCGTCGTAACGCTCACCGGTGTCATTGAAGAACGCGTGGTTCGCCCCAGGCTCGGTGACCAACTGGTGGACCAGACCGGCCCGCTCCAGCGCAGCCCGCGCCACAGGCTCGGTGGCGTTCACCCGTTGGTCGAGTTCACCGTAGAAACCGAGCACGGCGACGTCTTTCGACCCGGCGAAGTCGGGATCATCCGGGGTGGGCCCATAGAACGGAAAGGCCGCGGCCAGTTCGGGAGTTCCCGCAGCCAGCAGCCGCCACACCAGTCCGCCGCCCATGCAGAAGCCGATGGCCGCGACCTTGACGCCCGGGGTGCGCGCCGAGACCTCACCGATCCCCGATTTCAGGTCGGCGATCATGTCCTCGGGAGCGCGGTTGCCCAGCGCGGCGGTCGCCTCGGCGGGGTCGGCGAAGGTGGTGGTGCCGCCGTTCTCGGAGAGCAGGTCGATCGCGAGGCTGGAGTAGCCGACTCCGGCGAGCCGGCCCGCGACCGAACGCACCCAGTCGTTGAGGCCCTTGTTCTCGTGAATCACCAGGATGGCGCCCTTGGGTTCGGGCGCCTGCGCCCAGGCGCCCTGCAATTCACCCTGCGGGCCGGCCCAGGTAATCGGCGTGGTCTCCAGCGCGGTGTCCATGCCCGGCGGAGCCGACGCCGCCGGGGTGGCCGTCTCGGTCGACGCCGGAGCCGGCTGGGCGGGCTTCGATCCGCAGGCCGCGATCAACGCGGTCGCCGCGGACGCGCCAACTCCCAGCAGCGCGAGACGGCGCATCGCTTCACGCCGGGACAGCAGCCCGTCGACGTGGTCGGTTGCGATCTCTTCGGCGATGTACCGCTGCAACGGGGTCACACTTGACGATTATGCGCCTCCGCCAGTAGACACCTTTTGGAATCTGTTCACGATTTTCGTTGACACTCGCTCGACCGCGCTGTTCTGATGTCTGGGTGACCTACGACACAATCATCCGCGGTGGCCGCTGGTTCGATGGCACCGGCGCACCGTCGGCACTGTGCAATATCGGCGTCCGGGACGGGCGGGTCACCGCGGTCAGCGCCGACCCACTGGACGACACCGACTGCCCACAGATCCTCGATGCCACCGGGAAGTGGGTACTGCCCGGCATGCTCGACATCCACACCCATTACGACATCGAGGTGCTCGGCCAGCCGTCGTTGCCGGAGTCCCTGCGTCACGGTGTCACCACCGTGATGCTCGGCTCGTGCTCACTGTCGACCGTGCACGTCGGCGGCACCGATGCCGGCGACCTCTTCGGCCGGGTCGAGGCCATCCCCCGCGAGTTCGTGATCGACACCGTGGATCGCCACAAGACCTGGGCCGGCGCCGACCAGTACGTCGAGGCACTGGAGGCATTACCGCTGGGCCCCAACCTGGCCGCCTTCATCGGTCACTCCGATATGCGCACCGCGGTCATGGGTTTGGACCGCGCCACCCGCAAAGAGCGACGGCCCACTCGGCACGAGCAGGCTCGGATGGAAGCCATGCTCACCGAGGCGCTCGAGGCGGGATTCGTGGGGATGTCCTCGCAGCAGCTACTTTTCGACAAGATCGACGGAGAGGCCTGCCGATCGCGGACACTGCCGTCCACCTACGCCGGACCGCGCGAGTTACGCCGGTTGAAGTCCATCCTGCGTCGCACCGGTCGGGTCCTGCAGTCCGGCCCGGACATTCAGAATCCCCTGAACCTGGCGTCGCAGTTGGCCCAGTCGTTGGGCCTGTTCCGCAATCCGCTCAAAACCAGCCTGCTGTCCGCGGCGGACATCAAGGCCAATCCGCACGCCATCAAGCTGCTCGGCCCGCTGGCACGGGTCATCAACGCGCTGGGCGGCAACTTCCGCTGGCAACATCTGCCCGTCCCCTTCGAGGTCTATGCCGACGGCATCGACCTGGTGGTGTTCGAGGAGTTCGGCGCCGGTGCTGCCGCACTACACCTGCGCGATGAAGTCGAACGCAACGATCTCCTGCGGGATGAGTTGTACCGCAGGCAGTTCCGCAAGGACTACGAGAGTCGCTTCGGCGTGCGGGTGTGGCAGCGCGACTTCCACGATGCCGAGATCGTGGACTGCCCCGATGCCACCGTCGTCGGCAGGTCCTTCGGACAGGTCGGCCTGGACCGCGGAGTGCACCCGGTGGACGCCTTCCTGGATCTGGTGTGCGAGCACGGCCGTGCGCTGCGGTGGCGCACGACCATCTCCAACCACCGGCCCGAGGTGCTGAAAAAGCTCGCCCGCGAGCCCGGGATACAGCTCGGCTTCTCCGATGCGGGAGCTCATCTACGCAACATGGCGTTCTACAACATGGGCCTGCGGCTGCTCAAGCATGTGCGCGACGCCGAGAACGCCGGGAAGCCCTTCATGACGCTCGAGCACGCCGTGCACCGACTCACCGGTGAACTCGCCGACTGGTACCGCTTGGACGCCGGGCATCTACGCGTCGGCGACCGTGCCGATATCGTCATCATCGATCCCGAGCGTCTGGACGCTTCCGTTGCGGCCTACGCCGAGGCGGAGGTCGACTGTTACGGCGGACTGTCCAGGATGGTCAACCGCAATGACGACACCGTCGATGCCGTCCTGGTGGGCGGGCGTGCCGTCTTCCTGAACGGTCGGCCCACCGACATCCTCGGCACGCAACGCACCGGCCGTTTCCTGCGCGCAGCACACCGCTCCCCCGCATTACCCACCGACACAGACGAGCCCACCGACACGAGCGAGCTGACCCGTGTCAGCTGAGGACACGGTGCTGGGGATGTGGCGGGCGCTGTCGGCGCGCGACTGGGACCAGGTGAAGACCCACCTTGCGCCGGACTGCATCTACGCCGATATGCCGGTGGGCCCGGCCGCGGCGGCCCGCGGACCCGAGGACATCGTCAAGCGTCTGAAGATCGGCCTCGAAGTCCTGGCCGGATACCAGAATCACGACGGGTTACTGGTCGCGGACGGGCCCAATGTCATGTACGAGCATTCCGAGACCTGGACGTGGGCGACCGGCGAGGTCGCGGTATTGCGCTTTGTCACCGTGCACGAGGTGGTGGACGACCGCATCACCATCTGGAAGGACTACTGGGATATGAGTGCGCTGGCCAATTTCGCACCGCCGAACTGGCTGGCCGACTTCGCGACCGCCGATATGTCGTGGGTCTACGACGCGACCGATCTGATCTGAGGACCGCGGTCCGCGCCATAGACTCGCACAGGTGACCGAGACCGCGTTACCGCCCGGGCCACCGTTGCCGCCGGGAATCCAGGCCGGCTTGCTGATGAAGTTCTGGCCCCGGTTCCTCTCGACGTGCCGGCACCGTTACGGCGATGTCTTCACGCTGCGGGTGGCGTCGCTGGGCACGGTGGTTTACCTGGCCCATCCGGCCGACATCAAGGCGGTGTTCGGTGGCGACCCGGCGGTCTTTCATGCCGGCGAGGCCAATTCGATGCTGGCCGGTCTGCTCGGATCCAGCTCGGTGCTGGTGATCGACGGAGATGAGCACCGCAACCGCCGGCGGCTCATGCTGGCGCCCTTTCGCCGCGAGGCCGTCGCCGACCAGACCGCGCTGATCGCCGGGATCGCCGCCGACAACATCGGCGGATGGCCGGTCGACCGGACCTTCGCGGTCGCCCCGCGGATGTCGGAGATCACCCTGGAGGTGATCCTGCGGACCGTCATCGGCGCCACGGACGCCGGTCGGCTCGCCGAGCTGCGCGCCGTCATGCCCAAGTTGCTCAGTGTCGGTGTCTGGGAGTCGCTGGCGATCAACACCCCGGGCCTGCAGCGGCTGGCGCCGTGGCGCCCGTTTCGCGAACGGCTCCGCGCGGCCGATCGCCTGCTCTACGCGGAGATCGCCGAACGCCGGGCCGACCCGCACCTCGCCGAGCGGACCGATGCGCTGGCGATGATGATCCGCACCGGCGACATGACCGATACCGTGCTCCGCGATCAGCTGATGACGCTGCTGGTCGCGGGTCACGATACGACCGCGACCGCGCTGTCCTGGGCGCTGGAACGGTTGACCCGGCACCCGGCCGTCCTGCAGCAGGCGGTGCGCGCCGCACGCACCGGGGACGACGAGTACCTCGACGCCGTGTGCAAGGAGGTGCTGCGGATCCGTCCGGTGGTGTTCGACGTCGGGCGGATTCTCACCGAGCCGACCGAGGTCGCCGGGTACCGGCTGCCCGCCGGGGTGATGGTCGCCCCGGGAATCGGACTGGTGCATCGCGATGCCCGGCAGTACCCCGATCCGGACCGATTCGACCCGGCCCGGATGCTCGGCGGCACGCCCGGACCGACCACCTGGTTACCGTTCGGAGGCGGCAATCGGCGGTGTCTCGGGGCCAACTTCGCGCTGGTGGAGATGGCCGTGGTGCTGCGTGAGGTGCTGCGCCGGGTCGATCTGGCTCCCACCCGCGCGGCCGCGGAACGGCCACGGGTCAAGGGTGTCATCCTGATTCCGCACCGCGGAGCGCGGATCCGCGCCCGCGCCGTGCACGCCGCACCGAGGATGTCCTGCCCGGGGCAGGCGGATCCGGCCGATGTTCGAACCGGACCGTCACCGGGTACGTGATACCAGCTGAGTCCCCGGCACCTCGCCGGCGACCAGCAGAATCCGACGGAGGTCCCCGTGACATTCCCCTACCCGCGACGATTGCGTGCACTGATCGTCGCTCTGCTCACCGCCGGGCTGATGCTCGGTATCGCGGGCGCCCCGTCCGCGGTGGCCGACGACCGCCTGCAGTTCACCGCCACGACACTGTCCGGAGCCCCGTTCGACGGCGCCGGCCTGCAGGGCAAGCCTGCCGTGCTGTGGTTCTGGACGCCCTGGTGTCCGTTCTGCAACCAGGAGGCGCCCACCGTGAGCAGAGTGGCTGCGGCCAACCCGGACGTGACCTTCGTGGGGGTCGCGGCGCGCTCCGATGTTGCTGCGATGCAAGCATTTGCATCGCGTTACAACCTGGGCTTCACCAACCTCAACGATGCCGACGGATCGCTGTGGGCCAGGTTCGGGGTGCCCTGGCAGCCGGCCTATCTGTTCGTCAAGGCCGACGGGACGTCGACTTTCGTGAACAACCCGACCTCGGCGATGTCGGAACAGGACCTGGCGGACCGGGTCAGCGCGCTCACCAGCTAGATGGACGACGACCTGCTCGGCGTGGCATTCGCCGCCGGGTTGATTGCGGCGGTCAATCCGTGCGGGTTCGCCATGCTGCCCGGCTACCTCAGCTTGGTCATCCGGACCGATACCGGCACCACCCGGGCGGTGGGGCGCGCCGTGATCGCCACCGCGGCCATGACCACCGGGGTGTTGGGGGTGTTCGTCGCGTTCGGGGCGCTGACAGTGTCGGTCGCGTCGACGGTGCAACAGTATGTTCCGTTCGCCACCGTGCTGATCGGTGTGGCGCTGATGGTGCTCGGTGGGTGGCTGCTGGCCGGCAAGTCATTGGGGCTGCCGGTGCGGCCCAGTTCGCGGTGGGCACCGACCGCCCGGGTCGGATCCATGCTCGGCTACGGAGTGGGCTTCGCGTTGGCTTCGCTGTCCTGCACCGTCGGACCGTTCCTTGCAGTGGCTGCCGGCGCGGCCCGCGCGCCGTCGTGGCGCGAGGGCGTGCTGGTTTATCTGGCGTATGCGGGCGGCTTCGCGGTGATCGTGGGGGCGCTGGCGGTCTCCACCGCATTCGCCAGCTCCGCCCTGCTGGATCGGGTCCGCCGAATCCTGCCGTATGTCAACAGGATCAGCGGAGTACTGCTGGTCCTGGTCGGTGCGTATGTGGCGTACTACGGCGGGTACGAGATTCGGCTCTTCCACGCCTCCGGCGACCCCGCCGACCCGGTGATCGGCGCGGCCGGACGCCTGCAGGGTGCGATGGCCGGCTGGGTGCACGCAGGTGGTGGATGGCCGTGGCTTGCCCTTCTGCTGGCGGTGCTGTCGATTGCGGCCGCGATCGAGCTCAGCCGGCGAGCAGCACGATCCCGGCGACAATCAGCGACAGAACCTTGACCAGCTCAAGCGCGACGTAGCCGTAGTGCGCGCGGGACCGTGATGCGGGTACAGCGTTCGGACCGGCGGCCAGCACCGCGTCGGAGCGTTTGGTCAACTGGGGCCGTACGGCGACCAATTGGGTGAGCAGAGCCAGGTCCGCGATGCAGATCGCGGTGATCGCCCAGCCCGGCGAATCGCCGAGCAACAGCGCGACCACGATCGCGATTGCCAGCACGACTTCGACACCGTTGAGTGCGCGGAAGACCAGCCGGCCGATGCCCAGCCCGATCGGCAACGTCACACCGGGCGCCCGGAACTTCAGCGGCGCCTCGAGGAATGAGATCGCCAGCACCATGCCCAACCACACGAACGTGAGGGCTGTCGCGAATCCGGCCATCGCTGACATTCGACTACTCCAATCGGTAGACGCGCCGCGCGTTCTCGTGCGCGATCAGATCGACGACCCGCACCGCGTCGGCGGGGCTCCATTCGTGGTCGCGGACAAATCCGGCGAGCACAGAGTGAATTCCTCTGCGCCACAGCGCAGCTCCCAGGTAGTGCAATTCGGGCGGCCCGAAGCCGTCCGAGGAGTACAGAATCTTGCGGAAGGGGGCCATCTCGAGCAGCCGGGCGATGAATCCCGCCGATCGGGCGCCCAGATAGTTGATGGCCAGGCCACCGTCCAGATAGACGTTATTGAACGCCTGCGCCAGGTAGCCGGCTTCGCGCTCGAACGGGTAGCAGTGCAGCAGCATGACCGGGGTCTCGCCGGCCTGTCGCAGAAAGCTCAACAGGTGCAGCGGATTCGCAGCATCCAGGTCACAATCACGATCGCCGAAACCGATGTGGAACTGCAGTGGTTTCCCCAGCCGGAGCGCTCGGTGCAGACCGAAGCGCAGCAGCACCCGGTCGGTGAGCCGCCGCCCGCCTTCGGCGCGCCACCGCTGCGCCGCCGCCCGCACCTCGCCGGCGGTGGGCTCGGAGAGATCGCCGCGCAGGCCACCCCGATAGGCCAGGATCGACTTCGTGGCCACCGCGCCACGGCACCGCTGCGCGAGTTCCGCGTCGAAGGCCCCCGCGTAGTCTCCGGGTTGCGCGGCGGCATGCTCGGCGACGGCTTCCAGTCGCACGACCTCGTGGATCCGGCCGCCGGTGCCGGCGGCCATGGTGGGCAGATCGCTGACTCCGTCGCCGAAACCCGTGTCCACAAGCCAGTCGGTCACCCCGGCCGCACGCAGAAAGCGTTGCCCCAGTTCGCTGTCCGATACCGCACTGCGCGCCGCCCAGTAGGTCTCGGCATCGGCATGCGCGGGCAGACCGAGCAGCGGTGCGCAGTGCGCGCGCACCGCGAAGCCGAGCTGGGTGTCGAATGCGGAATCGAAGGCGGCCAAGGGGTCGGTGTTGGCCTCGTTGAGCCCGTTCTCGAACGCCCGCCGCGAGCCGGTGTGCAACCAATAGCCGTGCACGTGGTGGTCGATCAGCCCGACCGCGCCGAGGTGTTCGGCCAGCGGGTCGCCCATCACAGACTCCAGGCCAGCCGAAACCTCTCGGCGAGCTGGTCATCGGTGAGGTCGGCGTAGGTCTGTTGTTCGTACTGTCGGACTGCGACGGTGGCGTCCACCACGGCCTCGCCGAGGATGTCTCGGATCAGCTCCGAGCCCTGGAGGACGTCGAGCACGTCGGGCTGCCCGGCGGGCAGGGTGGTCACGCCGGCATCGGCCCGCTGGGCATCGCTGAGGGCGGCCGGGTCGACCCCGACCTCCGGCGGCAGGGGCAGCCCGCGGGCGATCCCGTCCAGCGCCAGCCCGAGGATCGCCGCGGATGCCAGATAGGGGTTGGCCGACGGGTCGACGATCTTGATCTCGACGTGGGCCCCGTAGGGGTTGCTCGGCCCACCGAGCAGGAAGCGCACGGCCGCCTCCCGGTTCTCGGTGCCCCAGCAGACATGAGCGCCCGACCAGTGCCCGGGTTGGGTCCGCAGGCCCGAAAGGATCGAACCGCACAGCACGCCCTGGGCTTGGGCGAGCCCGGACAGGAGACCGGCGATCGCGGATTCTCCGTCGCTGGTCATACCGCGTGCACCGGTTCCCCCGGAGAACACGGCGGTGCCGTGCCGCGTCAGGGACACGTGTTGATGGGCTCCCGAGCCGACACTGCCGGCGAACGGAACCGGGGACAAGCTGACCCGCAACCCATGCCTGCGCGCCACCCGGGACACCAGCATCCGGGCCAGGATCACCTGGTCGGCGGCCGTCACCGGTTCGGCCGGCGCCAGGGAGATCTCGAACTGATTGACCCCGTACTCAGGGTGCAGCTGCTCGATCGGCAGTCCGCAGCGGGCCGCCGTCTCGATCACCTCGCGCACGAAACCCTCGTACTCCAGCACGCCGGCCAGTCCGTACTGGGCCCAGGATGCCGACGGGAGCGCGGCACCGTCCGGTCCGACCAGGACGAACTCGAGTTCGTGGCCGACCAGGCTCTCGAGACCGGCATCGGCGAGCCGGCGCCGGACCCGCTGCAGCGCGCCACGGCTGCAATAGGGATCCGGTGAGCCGTCTTGGCCGAAGAAATCCCCTGGCGCCCAGACCAGTCCGTCACCGATGTCGCGCAGGGCCGCCGGATCGATCCGGATCCGCTGATCGCCGATGACGCCGGTCCCCTCACCGAACACGATGCCGGTCTGGTCGATGGCGAATACGTGCCACACCGGGCTGGCCCCCAACCCGGGTCCGGCGAAGGCCGCGATCCTGCGCAGCGGCACCGTCTTGGCCAGCGTCAGACCGGCCGGGTTAACCACGGTGCCGATGACGGTGCTGGCGCCGGCGGCTTCCCATTCGGCGATCGTCGAGGCGGCAAGCGGTTTGGGCCCCACGGTGGTCACAGCAGCCATTGTGCTACGGGCCGACGCCGCCTACAGCGTGATCTTGCAGGACTGGCCGATGTCGAGAGTGCGCAGCATGCGGCCCATACCCAGCCACATCGCACACGAGAGGGCGAGATCGGTGAGCAGTTCGTCACTGAATTCCGCGCGGCACCGGTCCCAGAAGTCTTCGTCATCGCGCAGCCGGGTGTGGTCGCCGGCGAAGCGTTCGGCGAACTCCGCGGCGATACGCTCCTGCGCGCTGTAACCGGGCCAGGTCCGCCACTGCGCGGCGTGGTCGTAGAGGTCTTCGTCCACCCCTGCCACCGGCCCGTCCGAGTCGCGGGTGTTCTGGCAGACCACGCACTCGTTGTCCAGCGCGATGACCATCCGGGCGAGTTCGCGCACCCGCATGGGCAGCCGGCTCTTGTTGTAGACGGCGTGGGTGAAGCCCGCCATCGCGACACCGATGTCGGGTGATTTGGTGATCCACGCGGCGGCGTCATCGTCAGCGAAGTCTCCGATACGGCTCATGGGTCGAACATACGCCGGAAGCAGCCGAAGTGGAACGTGTTCTAGTTTCTTGCCGCACCGAGCTCGGCGCGGTCCTCAACCCACTGGGGCTGCAGCATCATCCGGTGCGCGATGCGCTCCAGCGCGGCCTCGACCTGGATTCGGTCCGGGCGGCCCTGATAGCCCGGCGACGAGGCCAGCCGGTCGGTGAGCTTGCCGACCAATGCGTCGATCGCCACGCCGACCTGCCGCACACCGGCCTGCGTGAGCCAGAGCTGATCGCCGGTGCGCAAGGCATATCCGGTCGCCACCAACCGGTCGAAGGTCGGTTCCAGTACCTCCGCGGGAAGCCGGCGCAGTTCGGCGATCTGGCTCAGCGTCGCCGAACCGTAGACCTGGTTGTGCCGGTAGATCTGGATCAGCGCCCACAATCGGGCGACGTCGAGTTCGCAGCCGGGATGGCTGGTCAGCCGGCGCAGCCGGATATCGGGTGAGTCCCGGAAGATCCGGGCCACCGCCATCTCCAAGATCTCGTCGGAGGTTTCCGGCGCGGGCATCCCGAACCCCTCGCCCAGATCGGTCGCCGAGACCGTCTCCATCTCACGCAGCGGGATCTCCTTGAGCAGCAACGAGACCGCGAACCCGACCAGAGCTACCGGCGCGGCGCACAGGAAGACCAGGCCCAACGCGTCGGCGTAGGCATCGATGATCGGTGCCGCGATATCGGGTGGCAATGCGCGCAACGCCTGCGGTGATTCGGCGGCCACCGCGGGCGCTCCGCTGGTGGCCAACGCCTCGGCGACGCGGCTGTGCAGGAAGTTGGCGAACAGTGATCCGAATATGGCTGCACCGAAGGAGCTTCCGATGGTGCGAAAGAAGGTGACACCGGAGGTGGCCACGCCCAGATCGGAGAAGTTGGAGGTGTTCTGCACGACGAGCACCAGCACCTGCATGCACAGCCCGATCCCGGAGCCGAGCAGGAACAGAAACAGGGACTGCACCACCAGCGGCGTCTGCGCGTCCATGGTGGACAGCAGCAGGAACCCGACGAACATGACGGCGGTCCCCGCGACCGGGAAGATCTTGTAGCGCCCAGTGCGGCCGACGATGGAACCGCTGCCGATCGAGGTGATCAGCATGCCGGCCACCATCGGCAGGGTGCGCAGGCCCGACACCGTCGCCGACACTCCGTCGACGAACTGCATGAACGTCGGGAGGAACGTCATGGCGCCCAGCATCGCGAAACCCACGATGAACGCCAGGATGCAGCACACCGTGAAGACCTGGCCGGCGAACAGCCGGATCGGCAGGATCGGTTCGGCCGCATGCAGTTCCACCCACACGAACCCCGCCAGCGCGATGACCGATCCGATGAACAGGCCGACGATCATCGGGGATCCCCAGGCGTATTCGGCGCCACCCCAGCTGGTGGCCAGGGTGAGACCGGAGGCGCCCAGTCCGACGAGAGCGATCCCGGCGTAGTCGATCACCGGCCGGGATTTCCTGGCCAGGGCCGGAATGGCGACCGTGGCGACCAGGAACACCACCACCGCGACGGGCACATTGATCCAGAACGCCCATCGCCACGACAGGTGGTCGGTGAAGAAGCCGCCGAGCAGTGGGCCGATCACGGTGGTGACCCCGAAGACCGCACCGAGGGCCCCCTGATAGCGGCCGCGGTCACGCAGCGGGATCACCTCACCGATGACGGCGGTGGCCGTCACCATCAGCGCACCGCCGCCGATGCCTTGCAGCGCGCGAGCGCCGACCAGCATCGACATCGAGCCGGCCAGGCCGCACAACACCGAACCGGCGAGGAAGAAGACGACGGCGACCTGGAACACCGCTTTGCGGCTGAACAGGTCGCCGAGTTTCCCGACCACGGCGGTGGCGATCGTCGACGCGAGCAGATAACTGGTGACCACCCAGGACTGGTGGCCGGCGCCACCCAGGTCAGCCACCACGGTGGGCAGCGCGGTGGCGACGATGGTCTGGTCGAGGGCAGCGAGCAACATGCCGAGCAGCACGGCGACGAAGATGACGTTGCGTCGCTGCAGACTGATCGGCGCGCTCACCGCGCTATCGGCGGCGGTCACAATTCCCCGGTCCTCCCCGACCCAGCAGAATATTAGCCTTGCTATCTAATATACGCCGGCCGGGTCGGCGCCATCGCGTGCTTAGCCGGCACCTCCACCGGGCGGACGCGACACGCACTGCGCCGAGTACAGCTGCTCGCCGAGCTTGTTCATCAATTCCAGCTGGGTTTCCAGGTAGTCGATGTGGCCTTCCTCGTCGGCGAGGATGCCCTCCAGGATCCCGGCTGAGGTGGCGTCGCCCTTTTCGCGGCACATGATGACTCCGGGTCGCAGCCGCTCCACCACCTCGTACTCGATCGCGAGGTCGGCCTCGAACTGTTCACGCAGGGTCTGACCCACCCGCAACGAGAACAGCCGCTGGTAATTGGGCAGACCGTCGAGCAGCAGGATGCGATCGGTGATCGTTTCCGCGTGCCGCATTTCCTCGAACGATTCTTCCCGCGTATGGCGAGCCAATTCGGTGAATCCCCAATTGTCCTGCATCTTCGAATGCAGGAAATACTGGTTGATCGCCGTGAGCTCACTCGTCAACTGCTCGTTGAGCAATTTGAGAACGTCCGGATCGCCTTGCATATCGCTCCTAGGCACCTTGAGGGCTGGTCAAGTTCGCTAATGCCGTGCGGTTCCGAATCTAGTCGAGTCGACCGACGACGGCGAGAGCGGCCGCGGCGGTTCGATGACAATATTTGGCCGGGCACGGCGTGCCGTAGGTGAGCCTACCCCTAGTCAGAGGCCTAGTTATGGACTGGCTACCCAAGTTAGGCTATACTGGCCTAACTCGTGGGCGGTCGACGTCGGCCCCCCGGATCACTGCGGATGCACAGGGAGGAACGGTGGCGGAATTCGGTACGCATGCGGCCGTTCCGGCCGTCGCTAAGCATCCGCGGAAGAATCTGTCACCGTGGCCGCCAGGAATTGATCGGAGCAATTCTTCGGCGAATGCCACGCTGAATATCGCGGCGAATATCGGGGCAAATATCCCCGCCGATCTCACTGCCGCGCCGGCACCGAATCGCGCTTCGCTACCTGTCCGACTTGCGCCCGCGGATTCGGTGGGCTGACCGCATGTTCGTGTGCCTGTGCACCGGTGCCACCACCCAAGCCGTCCATGACGCCGTCGCCGCGGGGGCCACCACATCGCGACAGGTCGCCGATGCCTGCGGTGCGGGCTCCGACTGCGGGCGGTGCCGCCGTACGGTCCGCGCGATCCTCGCGGCCTCCCGCACCGCCGCCGACTGCCCGGTGCACGCCGTCCGGTAGCGGTTACCCGCGACCGTCGACGAAGGACGCCAACGCGTCGACATTGGCCGCCTGGCCCAGCAGCTCGGCGAACAAGGCGTTCTCCCGCTCACTGGCCGCGGCGATCCCCGGACGGATCGGCTCCATCATCGTCTGTTTCACCGCGAGCAGACTGTTGAGCGGCCGCGAGGACAGCACCTCGGCATGCCGGCGCGCCTCGGTCATCAACTCGTCGGGCTCGCAGACCTTCCACACCAAACCCATGCGGAGCGCCTCGGCGGCGTCGACCCACTCCGAGGACAGCAGCAGCCACGCTGCGTTCTGCCGGCCGATCAACCGCGGCAACAGATAGGAGGAGGCGGCCTCGGGCGGCACGCCGAGGCTGGTGAACGGGCATTTCAACCGGGCGGTGGTCGACATGAACGCCAGATCCGCATATCCCAGGATGGTGGTACCGATGCCCAACCCGACACCGTTGACCGCGCAGATGAATGGCTTGGGGAACGCTGCCAACGCTTCCAGCATTCCGCGGAACCCGTGCTTGCCGGGTTGGTAATCGGGGTCGGTGACCAGTCGCTGCATTTCCACCAGATCGTTGCCCGCGCTGAACGCGCGCCCGGCACCGGTCAGCAGCACCACCGACACCTCGGGGTCCTCGGCCGCCGCCAACAGTGCCTCGGTCATCGCGTCGTAGAGCGCCTCGCTGAAGGCGTTGAGCGCCTCCGGGCGGTTCAACGTCAGGGTGCGTACCCGATTCTCATCGGTGATCAGAAGTGTCACGAGTGCAGCGTAAGGGTCGGAGCCCACAGCACGTAACGGCTGGTGGGCACGGTGTCGATGTTGTGGTCGGCACCGAAGCGCGCCACGCTGGCAGCCATCTTGGACATCCGATCGCCGAGGTCGACATCATCGGCGGCGCCGAAGAACGCGTGCAGATCCGAAACAGCCTCGATGGGGAACAACTCTTCGACGATGGCATCGATGGGCGGTGCATCGGCGGTGAGCGCCCGCACCACCGTGTTCTGGGTGTATCCGAAGGTGGCCTGGGTCGCGATCGCCACCGGCGTGTGGTCGATGTGCCAGCGCCGCAACCATGTCGCCACATCCAACTCCGGCGGGCGGCGCAGCAGCGCGACATTCGCCAGTCCCGGGGTACGCGCGCTCGGCGCGACATCCGGGCCGGGCAACGGGACCGACTCGGTCACCAGATAGGCCGCCAGCTGCTGACACTCGGCCGCGAGCAACTCCAGAGCCTTGGCCAGTGCCGCGCCGTAGTACTGCTGCGTCCAGATGCTCACCACCGCCGACACCGGCGGATCCAGTGTCGTCAGGGTCATCATCGAGGCGCTGACCGCCGCGTCACGCACGTTGACCGTCAGTCCGGCCAGGTCGAGTTCGGACAGCTCGGTGGCGACCCCGGTCCGCAAGCGTGTGCACCACTGTTCGTCGGGGTTCTCCACGCGCAGCGTGACCATCACCTTTTCCACCCGCTGAACCTAACAAGACGATCGCACCTGCCACACCCGCCCGCCGGGTAACAATGGCGGGGTGAGCATCGGCCGTCACCTGCGACTGACGTTGTATGACGCGGGGGCCGTCGCGCGCAGCCTCGCCGGCGTCGTGGTCGTCATCGTGGTCTCGGGCTGGATGATCTCGCCGGCCGCCGCGGTCAGTGCCGGCGCCGCCGCCATCGTCGCGGGCGCGAGCGCCTTGCAGGACAGCCCACGCAATCGGTTCCCGACCGTCGTGGTGGTCTCCCTGGAGATGGCGCTGGCCGTGCTGCTGGGCTCGCTGACCGAGGGCAGCAACATCGCGTTCGTCGTCGTCACGGCGCTGTGGTGTGTGGCGGCCGGAATGCACTGGGCCATCAGCGCCAACGCGGGCCTGGTGGCCGCGGCGGGGGCGGCGCTCATCCTGATCACGGTGCCCACCGCCCACACGCTGGGTTCGGTCTCGGCGACCGCCGCGCTGGCGCTGATCGGTGGACTGTCGCAGGCCGTCCTGATCGGGGTCTGGCCGCAACGCCGGTGGCGCACCCAGCGACAAGCGCTCACCCGCGCGTATCTCGCGCTGGCCGCCGATGCCGACCGGATCGCCGTCGACCCGGATACCCGCATCGACCCGGAGCCGTTGATCCGGCTCCGCGACGCCTTCACCGTGAGCGAGGTACTGGCCAAACGGCGGCCACCGATCTATCGCGGTTGGTACAGCCTGCCCGAGCGGATCGCCGAGTCGCTGGCATCGCTGGCCCCACACACCGGTGACGACACCGTGGTGCGGGTGCTGCACAGCGCTTCCGAACTGCTGGTCACCGTGGCCCACGCCCGGCGCCACTCCCGAACCGAACTCGGCTATGCGACCGGTCAATTGGATGGCGCCGCGGGCGCCGTCCAGGGCACTGCCCGCGAGGCCGCGCTGCGGTTGTCCACCCAGCTGCGCGAGGCCGTCGAGCTGCGCTTCGGGCAATTCGAACCCGAGCAGGTGGCGCAGCTCGGCCGCACCGGGGTACCCGATGCCCTCACCGCGGGCGCCGAGCTGGTGCGCAGCCAGCTGAACAGGAGCTCGCCCATCCTGCGGCACACGGTCCGGCTCACCGCCGCCACCGCGGTCGGTGTGACGCTGTGGCGATTCGGCGCAATGCCGCACGGTGTCTGGGTGCCGCTCACCGTGCTGATGGTGCTGCGACCCGAGACCGCGCACACCTACACCCGATGCGTGGCGCGCATCGGCGGCACCGCGGCCGGAGTGGCCGGTGCCGCGCTGCTGGCCTCGCTGGCCGAACCGAGTGCGCCGGCCGCCGCGCTATTGGCGGTCGGTTTCCTGGCGCTGGGCTATCTCACCGCCGAATACAGCTTTCTCGGCGTCAACACCGCCATCGCCGGAGCACTGGTCTTCCTGATCGGCACCGCCGCCCCCGGCGGGGCCGATGCCATCGGTGATCAGCTGCTGGCGGTGGTGACCGGCGGCGGGTTGGCCGTGGCCGTTCACGTACTGGTGCCCGACAACGCGCTGGTCCGCTTGCGGCAACGCGCCGGCGAACTGCTCAAGACCGAGATCGACTACGCGGCAACGGTGGTCAGGGCATTCGTGCACGACCTCGATCACCCGAAGGAACAGCTGGAATCGGCGTGGGGGCGCGCGGTCAGCGCACGCGCCGCGTTCGAAGCCACCGCGGGCGCCACCGGCACCGAATCCGGACCGCTGCGGCGTTGGATGCGCTCCTACCGTGCCGCGCTGAACTCGGTGACCACATCGTGCGCCGCCCTGGAGGCACATCTGCCGCCACACCCGCCACCGCAGCTGAACCGCGAATTCGTGGCCGCCGTCGATGATTACGTCAAGGCACTGTGCGGGGAACCCGCCACCCCGGCCGCGCCATGGAGTGTCGACACCGACGCGCTGCTCGCGGCCAGCGCCGGCGTCCGCGCCGCCGCCGCGTCACTGACCGATGCACACGCCGCCGAGCGGCTGCTGGTCGGCGAGATCGCCACCATCACCGGGGTGGTCACCGAGATCGCGACGCGCGATATCGGATTGTCTAGTCCCGGGCCCACTTCGGCCGGATGAACACGCCTTCGGCCTGCACCGTGGGACCCTCGGCGTCCGAGATGAAGCCGGCAGCATAGGTTTTCACACCCTCGGTACGAACGATGGCTGCCTCGACATGCAACGCTCCGAGCGGAGTCGGACGCAGGTAACGCATGCTGATGGTGCCGGTCAGCCGCGGGCTGTGCGCCGGGCTGGCCGACTCGCCGAGCACATGGTCGAGGATCATCGCCGCCACTCCCCCGTGCACGTGACCCGGCGGGCCTTCGTAGGCGGCACCGAGGGTGAACTCGGCGGACACCCGACCGTCGTCCTCGTGCCGGACCTGCAGTGGCGGGGCTATCGGGTTGCGCAGTCCGATCACGGCGTTGCCCCAGGGCATCCGGTCACCGTGTGCGGTGAACCGCACGCCGAACGGGCCGTCGAGCTGTTCGCTGCGCAGTGCCGCCGTCGCCGCATCGATCTGCGCCTTGGCAGCCGCGACCGTCTCGGCGTCGGCCGCGGTACGGATGGTCGCGTCGATGAGTTCTCGAACCGACTCGGTGAGTGGTCGATAGATGAGGCGCAGGCGCTCGACATCCTCGGCACTGAGGTCCTCGAGAGTGAAGTCCAACATCCAAGAACTAGAACACGTTCTACCCGTGCTGTCGAGTCGCCGCCGGTGGGCCGACACGACAGCACACCACCGAACTTCCTACGATGGCCACTGAGCCGGTACACGCCGGTATGAGGGGGCACCGAACCGGCCATGGCGGCACCCAGAATGGACGGATCCCGGCACGGGTCGCCCGCGACGCTCGTCGACGTGGCCGGCAGCCGACTGCGCGCCGCCATTCTCAGCGGCGCACTGGGGCCCGGCGAGAAACTCGTCGAAGAACAGCTGTGCGCCGATTTGGGCATCGGCCGGGCGCCGCTGCGGGAGGCATTACGACTGCTGACCCAGCAAGGGCTCGTCGAGCGGCTCCCACGGCGCGGATCACGGGTGGCCGAGTGGTCGCCGGACGAGATCCTGCAGTTGTTCGCGCTGCGACACGTGCTGGAACGCCATGCCATCGAAACCGCACTGCCGTTGGCCGACCCCCGGACGGCCCTGCAACCGGTGCGTCGGGTGCTGGAGGAAATGAGCAGTGCCACCGACGACCTGGAGCGCGACGATGCGCATCGCCGGTTCCATGCCGCTGTGGTCGGACTGGCGGGCCAACGCCAACTCGACATCGCGCTGGAACCGATCCTGCTCAAGCTGCAGCTCCCGATGGCGATGAACCTGCGCGAGGAGGCCCGGCACCACCGGTCCAGCGACGGCATCGACCGGCACTTGGCAATCCTCACCGCATTGGAGAGCAACGACTCGGGCACCGTGATCGCCGCGCTGGCCGATCACGGACATCTGCAGTACCTGAATCTGCCGCCCAATCGCTAACACGATCGACACATGGGCGTTCCGTGAACGCCATCATTTTGTCGACAATTTCCTTCATGGGTTTCGAAGTGCACGGCCCGTCCATCGGACCATCGGTGGCGGAGATCCTCGCCTCACACGCCGGCGGGACCGGTTCACCGAGTAAGACCGCCGCACGGGTGGCCGATGCCATCGCCGCCCGAGGCGATGACGGGACCTGGCTGTCCACCGTCGCGCGGGAGGACCTGCTCGCCGCCGCGGCGGACATCGAGAGCCGCCCCGGGGCCCGCATGCTGCCGTTGTACGGCGTGCCGTTCGGGGTGAAGGACAGCATCGATGTCGCCGGGGTGCCCACCACGCTGTCGTGCCCGGACTACTCCTATGTCGCCGAGCGCACCGCGCCGGCGGTGCAGCGGCTACTCGACGCTGGCGCACTCTATGTCGGCAAGACGAATCTGGACCAGTTCGCCACCGGGCTCAACGGCACACGGACCCCGTACACGGTGCCGCGCAGCGTGTACGGCGGCGAAATGATCTCCGGGGGTTCCAGTTCGGGTTCGGCATTGGCGGTGGCACTCGGACAGGTTCCGTTCGCCGTCGCGACCGATACCGCGGGCTCCGGGCGGGTGCCCGCCGCCCTCAACGGTGTGGTCGGGTTCAAACCATCGCGTGGGGTGATCAGCACCGTCGGCCTGGTTCCGGCCTGTAAATCCCTGGACTGCATCAGCCTGATGGCCGGCTGCATCGCCGATATCGACACCGTCTTCGACGTGATGGCCGGTCGCGACGACGACGATCCGTGGTCGCGGGCCCGCGGCGCGCGCCACGACGGTCACCCGATCCGGGTCGGCCTGCCACCGGTGGACGATCTGGAGTTCTTCGGCGATGACGCGATGCGGGCGGCGCACCTGAGCTTCCGCGAGCAGCTCAGCCGGCAGGTGAGCGTGGTCGAGGTGTCACTGGAGCCGTTCCTGGCCGCGGGGGAACTGCTCTACCAGGGGCCGTGGGTGGCCGAGCGTCTGGTCGAGTTCGGGGATTTCCTTGCCAGCCATCCCGATTCGATCCACCCGGTGGTGCGTGACATCTTCCGCGGCGGGCTGGACTACACCGCCGTCGATGCGTTCGCCGCGCTGCAGCGCTTGGCCGAACTGAAGGCGCACGTCGCCAGGGTGTGGCAGACGATGGATGTGCTTGTGCTGCCCACCATCGGCACCACCTTCACGGTGGAGCAGGTGCTGGCCCGCCCGATCGAGGCCAACACCGTGCTCGGGCACTACACCCACTTCGGAAACCTGCTCGACCTGCTCGGCATCGCGGTGCCGGTGGGCACCACCACCGACGGCCGCCCGCACAGCGCCATGCTGCTGGGCAACGCCGGCTCCGATGACACCGCGCTGGCGCTGGCCGCGCACCTCCTCGACGAACCCCGCACCGTCGCGCAGCCACCGTCCACCACACGTCACAAGGAGCAGGTATGAGTCCCATCACGGTGTCCGCCGAGCCCTCGGCATTCCCACTGATCCCCGGTCAGACCGCGCTGATCGTCATCGACATGCAACGGGACTTCCTGCTGCCCGGCGGGTTCGGCGAGAGCCTGGGCAATGATGTCGGGCAACTGCTCAAGGTCGTGCCGCCGTTGGCAGCATTGATCGCGGCGGCCCGTGACGCGGGAATCCTGGTGATCCACACCAGGGAGGGCCATCTTCCGGATCTGTCGGACTGTCCGCCGGCCAAGCTGAACCGCGGCGCCCCGTCGCGACGCATCGGCGATCCCGGAAAGTACGGTCGCATCCTCATTCGCGGCGAGTACGGCCATGACATCGTCGACGAACTCAGCCCTGTCGAAGGTGAAGTGGTGATCGACAAGCCGGGCAAGGGCGCCTTCTACGCCACCGAGCTACAGGACGTTCTCACCGCCGCCGGCGTCACCCAATTGCTCGTCACCGGTGTCACCACCGAGGTGTGCGTACACACCACCACCCGTGAGGCCAACGATCGCGGTTACGAGTGCCTGGTGGTATCCGACTGCGTGGGTTCGTATTTCCCGGAATTCCAGCGGGTGGGGCTGGACATGATCAAGGCCCAGGGGGGCATCTTCGGCTGGGTCGCCGACAGCACCGCCGTCATTCCCGCGCTCCACACCCTCGCGCTGTCCGCCGCCTGAAAGGACCTCCCGATGAGCACCGAGATCACCGATCCCCCCGTCGAACCCTCCCCCGCCGCACCGGCGCCCACGGTGGCGTGGTGGACCCGCGGCGACACCAATGCCTTCTTCGGCCTGGGCTTCAACATCCTGGTCAACGTCCTCACCCTGACCGGGCTGATGATCGGCGTCATCGCCGTCCCGGCCGGTGACGTGCTGGGCACGGTCCTTCCCGCGCTCGGTGTCGCACTGATCCTGGGCAACCTGTACTACACCTTCCTGGCACGACGACTTGCCAAGCGGGAGAACAGGTCCGATGTCACGGCGCTGCCGTACGGCCCGTCGGTCCCGCACATGTTCATCGTGGTCTTCGTTGTCATGTTGCCGGTGTATCTGAGCACCGATGACCCGACCCGGGCCTGGTCGGCAGGACTGGCCTGGGCGTTCATGATCGGTGTCATCGTGATGATCGGCGCCTTCGTCGGTCCGTTCATCCGCAAGCTGACCCCGCGGGCGGCGATGCTCGGCACCCTGGCCGGCATCTCGATCACCTTCATCTCGATGCGCCCCGCGGCACAGATGTGGGAGGCGGCCTGGATCGGGCTGCCGGTGCTCGCGATCATCCTGATCGGGTTCTTCACCGATATGAAGCTGCCGTTCGGCATCCCGGTCGGATTGGCGGCACTGCTGGTCGGCACCGCCATTGGCTGGGTCGGCGGGTACATGTCGGCACCCGATGTCGGGCAGGCGTTCTCCGATATCGCCGTCGGCATCCCCGACCTTCGACTGGACCTGCTGTTCTCCGGGCTGGCGAATCTGGCGCCCTTGTTGGGCACCGCAATTCCATTGGGTGTGTACAACTTCACCGAGGCGATGAGCAATGTCGAGAGCGCGGCGGCCGCCGGTGACAACTACAACCTGCGCAGCGTGCTGTTGGCCGACGGCGCGGGTGCGGTCATCGGATCGGCGTTCGGGTCACCGTTCCCGCCCGCGGTGTACATCGGTCACCCCGGCTGGAAGGACGCCGGCGGCCGGGCGAGCTACTCGCTGGCCAGCGGACTGATGATCGGAATCTTCTGTTTCGTCGGCCTGTTCGGCATCTTGGACGCGCTGCTGCCGGTGCCGGCGATCGTGCCGATCCTGCTGTATATCGGTCTGCTCATCGGCGCCCAGGCCTTCCAGGCGGTCCCGCGACTGCATGCCATCGCCGTGGTGGCCGCCCTGTTGCCCAACCTCGCCGAGTGGGCCAAGACCCAGATCGACAATGCCCTCAGTGCGGCCGGCACATCTGCGTCGGAGGTCGGCATGGAGGCCCTCAACGGAGCGGGTGTGGTCTACGAGGGGCTGAAGACCCTCGGTGAGGGCGCGGTGCTCGTCGGCCTGATCCTCGGGACCATGGTGACCTTCATCCTGGAGAAGAAGTTCCGCTTCGCCGCGATCGCCGCGACGGTCGGCGCCGTGCTGACCTTCATCGGATTGATCCACGCTCCAGAGGTCTCGTGGGCGGCCAATCCCGCGGTCGCGCTGGGCTATCTGTTCTTCGCCGCGATCTGCCTGGCCTACTCGCTGTTACCCGGTGCCAAGGACCCGGTGGTGGTCGACGAGTCGGATATCGTCGCCGGCCACTGAACCGGCCGGGCTGCGGCGGGAATCACACGTGCGACGGCAGGTGTCATAGATAACCTAAGTTTTCGTAGTCATGTGTCTACGAAGTCGCCTACGCTGTGCCTCATGGCTGCACGCACACACAGCGCAGACCCGCGCGCCGAGCGGGTTCGCACCCTCCTGCACGACGCCGCATTCGCACTGGCCCACGAACACCCGGTCGACGAGCTCACCGTGGCCACCGTCGTGGGCCGCGCGGGTGTCAGCAGGCAGGTCTTCTACCAGCATTTCCGTGACCGCGACGACGCCGTCGCCGCGGCCTTCTCGGTGGCCTTCGGACAGGCGACGGCCGACATCGGCGGGGATCCGCGGGCCCGCATCATGCGCCTGTTCGACTTCGCCGGGGAACACCGGGCCATGTACCGCAACGTGGTACCCAGTTCGGTCACCCAGCGCGTGGTCAGTGCCTTCCGCGCCGAACTCACGCCCGCCTGCGCCGAGATCGCGCGGGCCGGGACCGGCCCGGGCGGCACCGTGCCACCGATCGCCGGGCTGACCGTCGAGGCGGTGACCCGCTTCCTGGTGGGCGGCTTCATGGAGGTACTGCGGTCCTGGATGGAGGAGCCCGCCGAGGAACCGTCGACCCGCGACACCGCCCGGCTACGCGACCGGGTCGCCGCCGCGTTCGACACCGTCAACGCACTGCTCACCGTGCCCGACTCCACGGGAAGGCGCTGACATGGGTAAGCACAACAGCCCCACCACCACGCACGACAGGCCGCGGGGACACGGGGTCACCGGCACCCAGGTGCGCCATGTCGTGCTGGCGATGCTCACCTTCACACTGCTCGTCCTCGCGATGATCGCCAGCTACGCCGGGGCCTTCGCCAAACCGACCCTGCACCATCTCCAGGTCGCCGTGGCGGCACCTCAGCAGATCGTCGATGCGCTGGATTCGCGCACCGAGCTCGAAGTCACCGCCGTCGGTGACGATGCCGCGGCCCGCGCACTGGTCCTGGAACGCAAGGCCGATGCGGCTTTCGCCGTCGAGCCGAACGGTCGTCTCGACATCTATGTCGCCGGCGGTGGTGGTCGCAGCGTGGCGACCGCCGCCGAGACCGTCGGACGCGCGACGGCGACGGAGGCCGGCCTGGCACCCGTGGTGACCGATATCGCGCCGACATCGGCCGGCGACCCGTCCGGCACGGTCGAGTTCTATGCCGTCATCTTCGTGTCCATCGGCGCCTCGGTGGGTGCCGCGGCGTTCGGCCGACTGGTCGGCGCGGTGCGGCAACCCTGGACGCTGGGACTGCGCACCCTCACCCTGTCCGCCTATTCGGCGCTGCTGGCCGGAGTGGTCACCGTCTATGTGGATGCCGCGCTCGGCGCACTCACCGGCCATCCCTGGCAGGTGTTCGGCGCGCTGTGGCTCTATGCGATGGCCGTCGGCGGCGCTGTGACCGGTGTGGCGGCCGCCTTCGGAACGGCCGCGGCGATGGCGGTGACCGCGTTCCTGGTGATCGTCGGCAACGCGGCCGCGGCCGGACCGATCGGACGCCCGCTGCTGTCCGGCTTCTATACGACTTTCAATCATGTCGTTCCGCAGGGATCCGGGGTGTCCCTGCTGCGCAGCATCGAGTACTTCGATGGCCGTGGTGCGCTGACACCGCTTGCGACGCTGATGGTTTGGGCTGCAGTGGGATGTGTGTTCGCGGTCGTCGCGACCACCGTGCGGTTGCCCGCCGCGCAGCAGTTGCGGCAACGCCTCGCCGGGCGCACCTGAACCGAACTATCGTTCTCGCCATGAGCGAGCCGTATTACGACCTGGGGTCATTTCACCGGCCGGTCGACACCGCGGCTCCGCAGGCCCAGGTGTGGTTCGACCGCGGACTGGTGTGGGCGTATGCGTTCAATCACGAAGAAGCGGTGCGCTGTTTCGAACGAGCGCTGGAGCACGACGGCGACCTGGCGATCGCGCGGTGGGGCATCGCGTACGCCGTCGGGCCGAACTACAACAAGGCGTGGGAGGCGTTCGATCCGATCGACCTCGCGGGCGCACTGGAACGGGCCCGGGCCGAGCTGGCCACCGCCGCCGCTGGGCGCGCCTCGGCCACCGAGCGCGCCCTCATCGCGGCACTGACGCAGCGCTTCCCCACCGACGACCCGACCGACGAGGCGGCTCTCGCCGCAGGCCACCTGGCGTACGCCGATGCCATGTCCACGGTGCTGGCGAGCCACCCCGACGATGTCGACGTGCAGGCGTTGACCGCCGATGCCCTGCTCAACGTCACCGCATGGGCTTTGTGGGACAGCACAACCGGGGAGCCCGCCGCCGGATCCCGGGTGGTCGAGGCGACGCGCATTCTCGATGCCGCCCTGGGCACACCGGCCGGACGCGCACACCCGGGCGTGCTGCACCTCTACATCCACGCGATGGAGATGTCGACGCACCCGGAGGCGGCGTTGCCGGCGGCGAACCTGTTGCGCGGTCTGGTCCCCGACGCCGGCCATCTCCAGCACATGCCGAGCCATATCGATGTGCTGTGCGGCGACTACCGCTCCTCGGTGATCGCCAATCAGGCCGCCGTGCGCGCCGACCGCAAGTTCGTCGACCACGCGGGCCCGCTGAACTTCTACTCGCTCTATCGCGCGCACGATCTGCATTTCGTCGTGTACTCCGCCATGTTCGAGGGCCGGTTCCAGATCGCCGACGACGCGGCCGCCGAGCTGGCCGGCCAGCTGACACCCGAGCTGCTGGGCATCGCGTCGCCGCCGATGGCGGACTGGCTGGAAGCGTTCACTCCGCTGCGGGTGCACGTGCTGGTGCGGTTCGGGCGATGGGACGACCTCATCGCCATGGCGCTGCCCGCGGACCAGCAGCTCTACTGCACCACCACCGCGACCATCCACTATGGCCGCGGCGTCGCGTACGCCGCAACGGGCCAGTTACCTCAGGCTCACACCGAACGAGAGGCGCTTGCTGCGACGTACGCACGTATCCCCGATTCCCGCTACCTGTTCAACAACACCAGCCGGGACATTCTTGCGATTGCGGTCGCCATGCTGGACGGCGAAATCGCCTACCGCGAAGGACGATTCGAGGGGGCGTTCGCACACCTGCGGCGCGCCATCGCACTCGACGACGCGCTGCCCTATGACGAGCCGTGGGGCTGGATGCAGCCGACTCGGCATGCCTACGGGGCGCTGTTGCTCGAACAGGGGCACGTCGCGGAGGCGGCCGCGGTGTATGCCGCCGACCTCGGGCTCGATGACACCTTGCGCCGGTCGTGCCAGCACCCCGGAAACGTCTGGAGCCTGCATGGATACCACGAATGCCTGCGCAGACTGGGCCGCGATGACGAGGCCGACATCGTCGCCCGGGAGCTCGAATCTGCGTTGACGCGCGCCGATGTTCCGGTGTTGGCGTCGTGCGCATGCCGCCTCGATGTCACGGACCAGCCGAGCGGATGTTGCGATTAAATGAATTTGCTTGCCTCTCAACGTGTCATGCCACCATTTGCCGTGGTTAGGGCTAGTGTTGACGGTAGAAGCGATACGGGGGCGTGCACACATCTGCGAGAGGTGCTGCCTTCCGCTGTGGAGAGGACGCCCGATGACGTGCGAACGCCATGCTGAAGATCCGTTGTTCGCCCTGGTCCGGATGATCCGGGGTGCCGTCGAGGAGCCGGTGCGCTCGGCGGGTGGCAACGACCACGACCTCGAGGCGATCGCGGTCGCGGCGGCCTATGCCGCTTGGTGCTGGGGCTCCGCCCCCACCGCCGACGCCGAGCCGCCCGGCCTGGCGCGCATGCCCGCGTAAACTGCCGGTGTGCCGATCAGCGACGCCCGCGCCGCGCGAAGCGGCGTGTCGCCCGTGACCGATCCCGGCTGGGTGCAGCACGCCATCTGGTGGCAGATCTATCCGCTGGGGTTCGTCGGGGCGTTCCCCGCCGAACCACCGCCGGCTGCGGATGAGCACCGGCTGCTGCGCATCGTCGAATGGCTGGACCACGCAGTCGGACTGGGGGTCTCCGGTGTCGCGCTGGGTCCGGTGTTTGCCTCCCGCACCCACGGCTACGACACCACCGACCATCTGCGGATCGACCCGCGCCTCGGCGACGACGGCGACTTCGACGAGTTGGTCAGCGAATGCCGGCAGCGCGGTCTGCGGGTGCTGCTCGACGGTGTGTTCAACCATGTGGGAATCGATTTCCCGCGCTACCGTGCGGCCCTGGCAAATGGCCCCGATGACTGGTTTCGCAGACACCGCAACGGATTTGCCACCTTCGAGGGTCACGGTGAACTGATTGCCCTCAACCATGAGAACCCCGAGGTCGTCGCGTACACGATCGAGGTCATGGACCACTGGCTGGGTCGCGGCGCGGACGGCTGGCGCCTGGACGCGGCCTACGCCGTGGCACCGTCGTTCTGGGCCGCGGTGCTGCCGGAGGTTCGACGCAGGTATCCCGAGGCATGGTTCGTCGGCGAGGTCATCCACGGTGACTACCCGGCGCTGCTGCAGGCGGGCACCTTGGACTCGCTCACCCAATACGAGCTGTGGAAGGCGATCTGGAGCAGCCTCAACGACGCCAACTTTCATGAACTCGACTGGGCGCTGCAGCGGCACAACGAGTTTCTGGACACCTTTGTCCCGCTCACGTTCATCGGCAACCATGACGTGAGCAGGATCGCCAGCCAACTCGACGATGCACGCCACCTCGAACACGCGTTGGTGCTGCTGCTCACCACCGG
The DNA here is from genome assembly GCF_001644575.1 of Mycobacterium adipatum. Taxonomy (NCBI): domain Bacteria; kingdom Bacillati; phylum Actinomycetota; class Actinomycetes; order Mycobacteriales; family Mycobacteriaceae; genus Mycobacterium; species Mycobacterium adipatum. Next base: position 3,235,772 of record NZ_CP015596.1, on the reverse strand, counting down.
TGGGACACCGAGCATCTACGCCGGCGACGAGTGGGCCTGGCGGGGTGTCAAGGAGGAGCGCGCCGGTGGTGATGACGCGGTGCGCCCCGAATTCGGCCGACCGCAGCCAGGCCCGCACGACACGCTGTCGCTGCACCAGTATCTGATCGGCCTGCGGCGCCGGAACCCGTGGTTGCACACCGCAACCACCGAAGCGCTACAGCTGACCAACACCGGCTACGTCTACCGAACCCGTGCCGGTGACCGGGCGCTGGTGGTGGCGCTCAACATCGACGACAAGCCGTTGTCGGCGCAGCTAACCGCCGCGGGTCGGATCATCGCCGGATCCGGGGCACCACCCACCGAGCGCGTCCAGCAGCTCGTGGTGCCCCCGCACGGATGGGTGATCGTCGAGCCGGGCTGACCCCGGCCGGGATCAGCCGGGCGTCTCATCGCACTCCGACCACGTGTAGCGCTGCTCGGCGGCGGTTCCGCCACCGAGCATGAAGGCCCGGTGGTGACGGTCGGCGCGGCCGATGGCCGCCATCCAGGTGAACACGGTGCTGACCCGGTTACTGAGCCCGGTGAGGAACGCGATGTGGATGAACCCCCACCCCAGCCAGCCGGCGAACCCGGAGACACGCAGCGGGCCGACCTGCAGCAGCGCGTTGCCGCGGCTGATGTAGGCCGCGGACCCCACATCCCGGTAGCGGTAGCGCCGGCGCGGGCCGCCGGCGAGGTCGCGGCGCACACAGGCGGCCACGTGCAGACCGCCCTGCATGGCGTTCTCGGCGACACCCGGGAGGTCATCGCGGCCCACCAGATCCCCGACGACGAAGACCTCGGGATGCCCGGGCACCGACAGATCGGGTTCGACGCTGATCCGGCCGGCCCGGTCGGTGTCGGCGCCCAGAACGTCGGCGACATGCCGCGCGAACGGCACGGCCTCCACGCCGGCGGTCCACAACACGGTGCGCGCGGCGTGCCGTTGGGCCGGCCCGCCGGCCTTCGGCGTGGCGGTCACCCCGTCGCGGTCGACATCGGTCACGTGCACGCCCATGTGCAACTCGACACCGAGGGACCGCAGCGTGCGGGCCGCCTTCTCGGCAAGCCCGGGGGCGAAACTCTTGAGCACCCGGTCTCCGCCGTCGAACAACAACACCTTGGCGTCCTCGGGGGCGATGCTGTGGAACTCATTGGCCAGCGTCCGGCTGGCCACCTCGCGAATCTGTCCGGCGAGCTCCACCCCGGTCGGGCCGCCACCGGCCACCGCGAATGTCAGCCAGCTGTCCCGCTCGGGCCCTGGCGGCAGCGTCTCGGCGATCTCGAATGCGGTGAACAGCCGCTGACGGATGCGCAGCGCGTCGTCGAGCGTCTTCATCCCCGGTGCCCATTCCGCGAAATGCTCCTTGCCGAAATAGGACTGCTTCATGCCGGCGGCCACCACCAGGACGTCATAGTCCACCGTGAAGGTCGTCTCGTCGGGACGCATCGCCGTGACGGTGCGGGCGCCCGGGTCCAGGCGGATCGCCTCACCCAGCAGGGTGGTCACATTGCGGTGGCGGGCCAACTCCTCGCGCAGCGAACGACTGATGTGCCCGATGCTCAGGGTGCCGGTGGCGCACTGGTACAGCAATGGCTGGAAGATATGGCCGGCGCCGCGGTCGAGCAGGGTGACATCGACATCGTGCCCGCCGAGCCTGCGGGCGCAGAACAGCCCACCGAATCCGCCGCCGATGATGAGCACTTTCGTGCGTTCGCCGCTCATCGTTTCGACACTAACCGCATGCGCCGTGGATGGTCTCGAGCCCGAGTCGCAATCGTTAGCAACCCGCGACCACACCACGCCGCACTGTTACGCGTGTGACTAGTGAGGCGCATGTTGAACTACCTCACGAAGAAAGCAGCGGCGCTTGCTTAACACGTGAAGAAAGGTGGGTTGGTTGCCGTTATGAAGTTCATCAGAAATATCCGAGGCGGACTGCTGCGCAGGGCGGCGGTGGTCGCCGCCTCAGTCCTGGTACTGCCCGGGCTGATCGGCTTCGCCGGGGGTTCGGCGACCGCTGGAGCGTTCTCGCGTCCAGGCCTGCCCGTCGAATATCTGGATGTGTTCTCCCAGTCCATGAACCGCAACATCCGGGTGCAGTTCCAGGGCGGCGGACCGCACGCGGTCTACCTGCTCGACGGTCTGCGCGCCCAGGACGACTACAACGGCTGGGACATCAACACCGCCGCATTCGAGTACTACTACCAGTCCGGCCTGTCGACCGTCATGCCGGTCGGTGGCCAGTCGAGCTTCTACAGCGACTGGTATCAGCCGTCGAAGGGCAACGGCCAGAACTACACCTACAAATGGGAGACGTTCCTGACCCAGGAACTGCCCACCTACCTCGAGGCCGCCAAGGGCGTGTCGCGGGTGGGCAACGCCGCCGTCGGCATCTCGATGGCCGGCAGCGCGGCACTGACCTACGCGATCCACCACCCGCAGCAGTTCATCTATGCGGCGACGCTGTCGGGGTTCTTGAACCCGTCCGAAGGCTGGTGGCCGATGCTGATCGGTCTGGCCATGAACGACTCCGGCGGCTACAACGCCGAGAGCATGTGGGGCCCCTCGAGTGACCCCGCGTGGAAGCGCAACGACCCGATGGTCAACATCAACCAGCTGGTCGCCAACAACACCCGGGTCTGGATCTACTGCGGCACCGGCACCCCGTCGGATCTCGATGTCGGCGCCAACGGCGCGAACCTGATGGCCGCGCAGTTCCTGGAGGGCTTCACGCTGCGCACCAATATCGCCTTCCGCGACAAGTACATCGCCGCCGGAGGTACCAACGGCGTGTTCAACTTCCCGCCGAACGGGACGCACAGCTGGGGCTACTGGGGACAGCAGCTGCAGATGATGAAGCCGGACATCCAGCGTGTGCTGGGAGCTCAAGCCGTCGCCTAGCGCGAGCTCGATCCACAAAACCCAGGGAGCCTGCCGTACCCCCCGAACGGCAGGCTCCCTGCTTTTGTGTGTGCCGGGCCGCGATTCGGGCCGACTGGTCTGCGCGCCCGCCCTACAGTTCAGTGATGGCAGCCGACAACCAGGGCACCGCACCGACAACGCACGTCCAGCACCGCGTCGATCCCGGGGCGTTGGCGTTGGCCACGGTCGGCGGGGCGGTCGCCTTCATCTTCGCCGGCGACGATTGGGACATCCTGGCCGTCGTCATTGGTTTGATGCTGCTGTTGATCCTGCTCGCCCACCATCACCCTGCCCCGACCAACGGCAGCCCGCGCTCCTATCTGCTGCGCGGGGCCTTCGGCGCCACAACGGGTCTCGCGTTCAGCATCGCCGTCGCCCCGGCCATTGAATACGGCATCATCACCCCCTACTTCCACAGCGAGAACGACGAAGGGTTGTCGATGGACGCCTGGAACACCACCGTTGCGCTGTCGGGTGTGGATCGTCGCGGCGATCCTGCTCGCGGTATCCGAGCCGCGGATCGCCCGCTGGCTGGACCGGGTGCGTTGACCCGACGGCACCACGCACGACAGCTGGCGCACCGGAAAATCGGTTGCATCGCCACAGGAAGCGGCGTTGAGTTGGCGGTATGGCCGATCATCCCCAGCACGGGAACCGCTGGGATAGTCTGCGCGCCAATGCCATCGGATCCATGTGGGGGCGAACGGTGGCCAGGTTGCCCGAGAGCCCGACGACACCGCGCGTCGTTCACCGTGAGTCGTCTGTTGTTTTCCGTGCCGGCGCGGCCGAGTCGCTCGGCGGCTCGTCTTCGGCCAGCGGATCCGTCGGCTCGGTGATGGAGAGCTCCCCGGTGGCCGGGTGAATCTCCCAGTCCGCGGGGGCGATGGTCCGGACCGACACCAGGCCGGCCATGGTGGCCGAGACATCGTGGCGGCGATGGGCCGGTAGCAGGTCAGGTGTGCTCACGTGGAGCAGCCGCGGTGTGGTGGCGAGGTCGTATCGGAACGCCCGCAACATCGCCACGCACGCGGCCACCATCACCAGTGAAAACGGTGCCGCGGTGGCTATCGACGCCGTCTGAAGCGCTGTCAGTGATCCCGCTCCACCCACCAGCAACAAGACCGCAGCGGCCGCACCCTCGAGCACGGCCCAGTAGACGCGGGTCGCTTTCGGCGGATCCAGATCTCCACCCGAACAGAGGATGTCGATGACCAAGGAACCGGAATCCGATGACGTGATGAAGAAGAACATGATCACCAGCACCGCCAGCACGCTGGTGATGGTGGGCCACGGAAGCGTCGCCAACAACTGGAACAGTGAGGTATTGGAGTCCACGGCCCCGTCGACCAGCATGTCACCGTCGGTGCGCTGCCGCAGGATCGCCGAGTCACCGAAGATGGTGAACCACAACGACCCGATCACCGTGGGCACCAGCAGGACGGTGGTGACGAACTGGCGGATGGTGCGGCCGCGGGAGATACGGGCGATGAACATCCCGACGAACGGTGCCCAGCTGATCCACCAACCCCAGTAGAAGATGGTCCACGACCCCAACCAGCTGCCGTCACTGAACGGACCCGTGCGCAGGGACAGCTGGGGCAGCGCCTGGGCATACCCACCGAGGTTCTGCACCCACGCCTGCAACAAGAACAGCGTCGGGCCCAGCGCCATGACGAACAGGGCAAGGGCGGCTGCCAGCCCCATGTTGATGTTGGACAACCACTGCATGCCCTTGGCGACACCGCTGACCACCGACAGCGTGGCCAGCGTGGTGATCACCGCAATGAGCACCATGGTCCAGGTGCCGTCCAGTTCGATCCAACCGAGATACTCCAGGCCGGCGCCGATCTGAGTGATGCCGAAGCCGAGTGAGGTCGCCACCCCGAACAAGGTGCCGACGACGGCGACCACGTCGACGGCGTGGCCGATCGGGCCCTCGACACGGTTCTTACCGATGAGTGGCTCCAGCAGCCACCGCACCGACAGCGGGCGCCCCCGTCGGTACGTCATATAGGCCATCCCGAGCCCGACGACGACATAGATGGCCCAGGCGTGCAGACCCCAGTGGAACAACGTGAGCGACAGAGCCTGGTTCGCGGCGGGCGCGGTGGCGCCGTCGACGCCCAGCGAGGTGGGCGGATCGATGTAGTGGGTCAGTGGTTCGGCGACCCCGTAGAACACAAGACCGATGCCCATTCCGGCACTGAACAGCATCGCGAGCCACGCCACGAAGGTGAATTCGGGCTCTTCGTCATCGGCTCCGAGCCTGATGGTGCCGATGCGCGATGCGCCGCAATACACCGCAAACAACACGAACCCGGTGGCGACCAGGATGTACCACCACCCGACGGTGGAGGCGATGGCTTCATTGAGACCGGAGAAGGCCCCCTCGGCGGTGGCCGCGAAGACCACCGAGAACACGATGAGACCGATGATCAGCACCGAGGAAGGTATGAACACCTGCGGTTTCAGGGCGCGGAACGCCTTCGGCATCACAGATCGCTCGTCGTCGGGCATCAGCCAACCTCGTCATCGTCTTCGTCTCGTCACGTGCGCCAGTCACGTTCTGGCCATGTGCTGGTGTGCAGACCAGCGAGGGTCGACCATACCTGCACCTTTGACGGCAACACCAGCCACGGCAAGGAGGTCCCCGCACGCGCACGGGCCGGATCACGGGCCGGTCAGACGATGAGACAGACTGCTCAAGGTGAGTCTCAAGATCCGACGCCCGAAGCCGTCGGACCCGGAACCGCCGGTCGACGAGCCGGAATGGTTTCACACCGCGCTGGCCGTCACGCCCGAGCATGCCGCGACCGACGTCCGCGGGTGCCGCATCCATTTGCGGCTGTGGGGCGACACGGATAAGCCGCCGCTGGTCTTCGTGCACGGTGGCGGCGCGCATTCCGGATGGTGGGATCACATCGCTCCCCTGTTCACCGCCACCCACCGGGTGGTCGCGCTCGACCTGAGCGGGCACGGTGACAGTGGTGCGCGCCCGGAATACTCGATGTCGATGTGGGCGCGTGAAGTGCTCGCCGCGGCGGAGGCCTCCGGGTCGACCGCCCGCCCGACCGTCGTGGGTCACAGCATGGGCGGCTGGGTCGGGGCCGCGGCTGCCACCCGGTACGGCAAGCAGATCGACAGCGTTCTGGTGATCGACTCACCGCTGCACGACCGGGTTCCCGAGGAGCCGCGGCTGGCGACCCGGCGCCGGGACACTCCCGGGTACCGCACCGAGGCGGAGATCCTGGCGCGCTTTCGAGCCGTGCCCACGCAACCTGTGACGCTGCCGTTCATCGAACGCCATATCGCCTCGCAGTCCGTGCGCAAGTCCGAGAGCGGGTGGGTGTGGAAGTTCGACCCCGAGATCTTCGGCGGGCTACGGCTGGAGGAGACGCCGGCCGACGAGGAGATCTTGGAGAACGTCTTCGCCCGAATTCCCTGCCGAATAGGGTATTTGCGGTGCCAGAACGGTTTGGTGCCACCGCCGATGGCCGAGCAGATCCGTTCCCTGCTGCAGTTGCGTGGCCCGTTTGTCGAACTCGCCGAGGCCGGACACCACCCGATGCTGGACCAACCGCTCCCCCTGGTGGCGACCATTCGCACCCTGCTCGAGTTCTGGTCCATCACCTAGGTCGACGAGCACCGGGAACAATCCAAGGCTCCCCTGAGTTGAGTCCATCAGAATCAACTTTGGAGGATTGATGCCTGAACCCATCTCCGTCCCGGTCTTGTTCGTCCGTGAGCCGATCTTGCTACCCGGAATGGTGGTGCCCATCGAGCTCGACGACGCCGCGCGGGCTGCGGTCGATGCCGCCCAATCCAGCGACTCGGGCCGGCTGCTGATCGCCCCGCGCCTGGATGACCGCTACCCCACCTACGGCGTGCTCGCCTCGATCGTGCAGGTCGGCCGCATTCCCGGTGGTGGCGCCGCCGCCGTCGTCAAGGGTGAGCGGCGCGCCCACATCGGCTCTGGGACCACCGGGCCCGGGGCGGCGCTGTGGGTCGAGGTCACCGAGGTGGCCGACGCCGAGGCGACCGAGGAGATCACGACACTTGCCGCCGAGTACAAGAAGCTGCTGCTGGCGATGCTGCAGCGCCGGGAGGCCTGGCAGATCGTCGACGTGGTCAACAAGATCACCGACCCGTCCGCGATGGCCGACACCGCCGGCTACGCGTCCTACCTGACCGATGTGCAGAAGCGCGAACTGCTGGAGACCGAAGATGTGTCGCAGCGGTTGCGTCAACTCATCGCGTGGACCGGTGAACATCTGGCCGAGACGGAGGTCAACGACAAGATCGCCGAGGACGTCCGGGCCGGAATGGACAAGCAGCAGAAGGAATTCCTGCTGCGCCAGCAGCTCAACGCGATCCGCAAGGAACTCGGCGAGTTGGGTCCCGACGGGACCGGGGAAGAAGACGACTACCGGGCCCGCGTCGAGGCCGCCGACCTTCCCGAGAAGGTTCGCGAGGCCGCGCTGCGCGAGGTCGGCAAGCTGGAACGGTCCAGTGACCAGAGCCCCGAGGGCGGGTGGATCCGCACCTGGCTGGACACCGTGCTGGAGCTGCCGTGGAACGAAAGCACCCAGGATTCGACGGATCTGACGTCCGCGCGCGAGATCCTGGATGCCGATCATCACGGGTTGGAGGACGTCAAGGACCGCATCGTCGAATACCTGGCGGTGCGGGCGCGGCGCGCCCAGCGCAACATGTCGGTGGTGGGCGGCCGCGGCTCCGGTGCCGTCATGGTGCTGGCCGGCCCTCCCGGTGTCGGAAAGACCTCGTTGGGTGAGTCGGTCGCACGGGCGTTGGGCCGCAAGTTCGTTCGCGTCGCCCTCGGTGGTGTGCGCGACGAGGCCGAGATCCGCGGGCACCGGCGCACCTACGTCGGCGCGCTGCCCGGCCGTATCGTGCGGGCCATCGGTGAGGCCGGCTCGATGAACCCGGTCGTGCTGCTCGACGAGATCGACAAGGTCGGCTCGGATTACCGCGGCGACCCATCCTCGGCGCTGCTCGAGGTGCTCGATCCGGCGCAGAACCACACCTTCCGCGACCACTACCTGGAGCTGGATCTCGACCTGTCCGATGTGGTGTTCCTGGCGACGGCCAACGTCATCGAGAACATCCCGTCGGCGCTGCTGGACCGCATGGAACTGATCCAGATCGACGGCTACACCGAGGACGACAAGGTGGCCATCGCGCGGGATTACCTGCTGCCCCGGCAGGCCGAGCGGGCGGCGCTGACCTCGGACGAGGTCACCTTGACCGAGGCGGCGCTGCGCAAGATCGCCGCGGACTACACCCGCGAACCGGGGGTGCGGCAGTTCGAGCGGTTGCTGGCCAAGGCGTTGCGCAAGGTGACGACGAAACTGGCTTCCGATGACACTCCTCTGGTGATCGACGAGCCTGATCTCGTTGACTACCTGGGCCGTCCGCGGTTCACGCCGGACTCGGACGAGCGCACCGCGGTGCCCGGCGTGGCGACCGGCCTGGCCGTCACGGGGCTGGGTGGCGATGTGCTCTACATCGAGGCGGGGTCGACCGACGGCGACCCGGGGCTGAAGCTGACCGGCCAGCTCGGTGATGTCATGAAGGAATCCGCGCAGATCGCGCTGTCCTACGTGCGTGCCCACGCCGAGCAGCTGGGTGTCGACCCGAAGGCGCTGGACCGCCAGATCCACGTGCACGTGCCCGCGGGCGCGGTGCCCAAGGACGGTCCGTCCGCGGGTGTGACGATGGTGACGGCGCTGGTGTCGATGGCCACCGGACGTCAGGTCCGCGGTGATGTCGGTATGACCGGTGAGGTCACGCTGAACGGCCGGGTGCTGCCCATCGGCGGTGTCAAGCAGAAACTGCTGGCGGCGCAACGGGCCGGGCTGAAGACGGTGTTCATCCCACAGCGCAACGAGCCCGATCTCGACGAGGTTCCGGCCGAGGTGCTGGCGGCGCTGGAGGTCCGTCCGATGACCGATGTCGCCGAGATCGTCGCGCTGGCGTTGGAGCCGGCGTCCGAGGCGGCCACCGTCGCGGCCTAGCCACAACCGTCGCGAGTCCCCCGCAAGCGGGAGGTGCCCCCAACAAATGGCCGCCAAATCCGTCGGATTTGGCGGCCATTTGCGTCTGCTCGCACGGTTAAGGTGACGCCATGACGGGCAAGACTCATCATTACGAACTGGACATCACCTGGACCGGGAACACCGGGACCGGTACGAGCGGCTACCGCGACTACGCACGCGCCCACGAGATCAGCGCGGACGGCAAGCCCACCATCGCCGGGAGCGCGGACCCGTCGTTCCGGGGCGATCCAGCGCGGTGGAACCCCGAGGAGCTGCTGGTGGCCTCGTTGGCCCAGTGCCACATGCTGTGGGTGCTGTCGCTGTGCGCCCAGGCGGGCGTCACGGTCACCGGCTACGCCGATCACCCGTCCGGCACGATGGCCCAGACCTCGGACGGCAGCGGGTATTTCACCGAGGTGACACTGCGCCCGGTCGTGCAGCTCGCCGATCCTGCGCAAGCCGTCGCGCTGGCCGACATCCATCATCGCGCCCACCAGCTGTGTTTCATCGCGAACTCGGTGAACTTCGAGGTCCGCTGCGAGCCCGCCGACGCTTAAACTCGGCGTATGGCGCTCAAACGCAAGGTCGTGCACACGCTGCAGCGACTCGCGGTCAACCCGATCGGCAGGAAACTCCCGATAACCATGCTGGAGACGACCGGCCGCAAGTCCGGGCAACCGCGGCGTACCGCGGTGGGCGGCCGGGTCGTCGACGGCCAGTTCTGGATGGTCTCCGAGCACGGTGAACATGCCCACTACGTGCAGAACATCAAGGCGAATCCCGCTGTCCGGGTGCGCATCCGGGGGCGGTGGCGCAACGGTATCGCCCATCTGCTGCCGTCGGACGACCCGATCGCCAGGTTGGCCGAACTGCCGCAGTTCAACAGCGCCGTGGTCCGCGTGATGGGCACCGACCTGCTCACCATCCGCATCGATCTGGACTGACCGATGGCCTACGACGTGGATCTCGCCGAGCGGGTCCGTGAACTGCTGGCCACCGTCGAAGCCGTGGATGAGAAGCGCATGTTCGGGGGCCTGGCCTTCCTGGTGCGCGGTCACATGGCCGTCTGTGTGTCCGGGCAGGGCGGCATCATGGTGCGGGTGCCTGCCGAGGACACCGCGACGCTGTTGAAGCGGGCCCATGTCGAGCCGATGATCATGGCGGGCAAGGAGACTCGCGGCTGGGTCCGGGTGGCCGCGGCGGGCGTGACCACGAGGCGCCAGCTGCAATCATGGGTGGACCGCGGCGCGGGGTGTGCCTGCGGCCTGCCCCCCAAGTAAGCGCGGTTAGCTCCCGGGGCAGCGGGGTATCCCGCACCGATCCGGGCGATGCGCCTCGCGAACGCGTGTCGGCGCAGCCGCCCGGACAAAAAGGAGAACAACCATGCCCACATTCGTCATCGTCGGCGCCGGCCTGGCCGGCGCGAAGGCCGCGGAAATCCTGCGCGACAAAGGATTCGACGGAAAGATCATCCTGTTCGGCAGCGAGGATCACCTTCCCTACGAGCGGCCGCCACTGTCCAAGGACTATATGGCCGGCGACAAGTCACTGGCAGATTTCACCGTGCACCCCGCCGAGTGGTATCGCGAGCACGATATCGACCTGCGCCTGGGCACCGGCGTGCAGATCATCGACACCGGCGGTCACAGCGTCGGCTTCGATGACGGCCACCATGAGCATTACGACAAGCTGCTGCTCGCGACCGGGTCCCGGGCGCGTCACCTGGATGTGCCGGGTGCCGACGCCGACGGCGTGCACGTACTGCGCACCGTGGACCATGCCGCCGCGCTGCTGTCGGCACTGACCGAGCGCAGCAGGCTCGCCATCGTCGGCGCCGGCTGGATCGGACTGGAGGTCGCCGCGGCCGCCCGGACCCGCGGCGCACAGGTCACCGTCGTGGAGAGCGCCGAACTGCCCCTGCTGGGAGCTCTCGGACCCGAGGTCGCGCAGGTTTTCGCCGCGCTGCACACCGAGCACGGGGTGGATCTGCGGCTGAACGCGACCGTCGACGCCATCACCACCGCGGCCGGGGGCACCGCGACCGGACTGCGACTGGGCGACGGGTCCACCGTGCCGGCCGATCTGGTTCTGATCGCCGTCGGTGCACAGCCCGGTATCGCCCTCGCGGAGAAAGCCGGTCTCACGCTGGCCGCCGGTGGCGTGGCCGTCGACGAGTCGCTGAAGACCAGCGATGACGACGTGTATGCCGTCGGTGACATCGCCGCCGCGCAGCACCCGCTGTTCGAGGGTCGCGTCCGCACCGAGCACTGGGCGAACGCGCTGAAGCAGCCCGCGGTCGCGGTGGCCGGGATGCTCGGCGACCCAGGCAGCTACGACGAACTGCCGTACTTCTTCACCGACCAGTACGACCTCGGCATGGAGTACGTCGGCCACGCACCGAACTACGATTCGGTGGTGTTCCGCGGTGACGTCGGCAAACGTGAGTTCACCGTGTTCTGGCTGGACACCAAGAGGCGGGTGTTGGCCGGGATGAACGTGAACATCTGGGACGGACTGGATGAGATCAAGGCGATCATCCGGGCCGGCGCGAAGATCGACACCGTCCGACTCGCCGATCCCGAAGTGCCACTGTCCGAACTGGTCTAGGAGCCGTTGATTAAGGTCGGGTGCATGTCTTCGACCCAGCCACCGATCACCGTCGTCGTCACCGGGGCTGCAGGCCAGATCGGTTACGCCGCACTCTTTCGCATCGCGGCCGGGGCGATGCTCGGCCGCCACACCCCGGTCCGGTTGCGGCTGCTGGAGTTGCCGGACGCCGTCCGGGCTGCCGAAGGCGTGGTGATGGAACTCGACGACGGCGCCTTCCCGCTGCTGGCCGGAGTGGAGATTCACGACGATCCGGTGCGGGCGTTCGACGGTGTCGACGTCGCCCTGCTGATCGGTGCGCGGCCGCGCACCAAGGGCATGGAGCGGGCCGACCTACTCGGCGCCAACGCGCAGATCTTCGCGACGGCCGGCAAGGCGCTCAACGCCGGCGCGTCATCCGAGGTCCGGGTTCTGGTCGTCGGCAATCCCGCCAACACCAACGCGCTGGTGGCCGCGGCCCACGCCCCGGACATTCCGCGCGAACGCTTCACCGCACTGACACGCCTCGATCACAACCGCGCGGTGGCGGCACTGGCGCGCCACACCGGGGCTCCGGTCACCGATATCAGCCGGATGAGCATCTGGGGCAACCATTCGCCGACGCAGTACCCGGACATCTTCCATGCCATCGTCGGCGGCCGTTCCGGTGCCGACTTCGCGGCCGACACCCATTGGCTCGCCGACGATTTCATCCCCACGGTGGCGCGCCGCGGAACCGCGATCATCGAGGCGCGCGGTGCGAGTTCGGCGGCGTCGGCCGCCAACGGCGCCATCGACCATATCGACGACTGGCTGCACGGCACACCCGATGGCGACTGGACATCGGTGGCGCTGCCCTCCCCCGGCGTCTACGGCATCGACGAAGGCCTGGTGTGCTCGTTCCCATGCCGGTCACGCGACGGCCGGTGGGAGATCGTCGAAGGGCTTGACATCAACGCGTTCTCCCGCGCCCGGATCGACGCGTCGGTCGCCGAGCTTCGCGAGGAGCGCGACGCCGTCGCGGCGCTGGGCCTGCTGTAGTCACACCAGCGTGGCGGTGCCGTCGGCACGCACGGTGACCTTCGCTCCCGCGATATCCTCGGCAACGCTCGCCGCGGCCTCGGAGCGATCGTCGAGGACCGCCAGCGCACGGCTGTCACCCGGTGTGCGCACTGCCAGGAACGCCTTCTCCGGCACACCGTCGCGATCGAATGGCGTGGTCCAGGTTTCGACGGTGCCCACCCCGGACCACTCGACCTCGGCGGCCCGGGTGGGCTCGGCATCGACGCTGGGTTGCACGTCCTCCCAGCGGAATCCGCCGCTGGGCGGCCGGGTGCTGTACACACCGAAGCTGTGCTTGGTGAGGTAACCGCCATTGGCGGTGACCAGTCCGAGCGCGCCGGGCTCGGCGATCAGCCGCTCGGCCATGGTGGCGATGGAGTGCGTGACGTAGTTGTTCCACGGTCCGCCGGCGAAGGTCAGCCCGCCGGTGACGGTCAGCGGACGCTGCGGATCATCCAGGGCAAGACCGAGTTCGTTGGCCGCCACCTGCACCGCCGACGGGAAGCAGGAGTACACGTCGACCAGAGCGATATCGTCGATACCCAGTCCGGCCAGTTCCAGGGCACGGCGGCCACCGATGCGGATGGCCGGCGACGCGTGGAATTCGGCACGGTGGCTGATCTCGTAGGTGTCGTGCGAGTCGGTCCCGGCGTGCGGGAAAACCCAACGATCCTGCGGGATCTGGAGATAGGTGGCCTTCTCCGCCGACATCAGGATCAGCGCCGCCCCCTGGTCGACCATGTTGTTGGAGTTCATCAGCTTGGTGTACGGAGCGCTGATCATCCGGTTCTTCGGCCCCGGCACGGCAATCTCCTGCGCGGAGCGCGCTTCCCGATTCCAGGCGTGGCGATTGTCCGCGGCGACGGCGCTGAACCGCGACCACAGTTCGCCGATGCGCTGCTGATGATCCTGCGGCGTCGCACCGGCGGCGATGCGCAGCGCCTGCTCGAACATCGGATACACGAATGCCGGCCGGTCCAGCTGGATACGCAACTCACCCGGGCCGGCGAGCGCGAACTCGTCATCGGAGCCCGGCGCCAAGGGCACCGACTCGTCTTGTTTGGTGCCGACGAGCTTCTCGCCGCGGGCCCGCAACCGGGTGCGGGATCGCCAGGTTTCACCGCCGGTGATCAGCACGACATCGTTGCGGCCCTGCTGAATATCGAGGCAGGCCTGGTTGACCAGCGACTGCGGAACATTGCCGCCGATCGGGGTGTAGCGGGTCGCCGCGCTACCCGCACCGATGCGCTGCGCGAGCAGCAGGCCCGGATCACGGTAGCGCCAGGACAGCAGATTGCCCACCCGTACCGAGTCCACCGCGGCGAGCACCCGGGGGTCGGCGGCGGCGCGGGCGGCCCTCTCCATCAGGTCGACCGGCTCGGTCGTCGCGCTCTCTTCGCGCTGGTTGACCTGTCCGTACCCGACGAGCACCGGGGTTCTGGGGTCGATGGTCACTGTGTGGTCCTCTCCACGAGCGGGCGGAAACGGGCGTCAGGCACTGGGGCCGACGCGGTAGATCGACTTGATGGCCTGGTAGGCGGCCAGCCCCTCCGGGCCCAGCTCGCGGCCCAGCCCGCTGGCCTTGACGCCGCCGAACGGGGCGTTGACATCCAGCTGGTATTCGTTGACGCCGATGGTCCCGGTGTGCACCCTGCGGGCGATATCGGTGGCGCGGTCCACATCCGGTGACCACACCGTGCCGCCCAGCCCGAACTCGCTGTCGTTGGCGATGTCGACGGCTTCCTGGTCGGAGGCGTACGGGATGACCGTCAGCACAGGACCGAAGATCTCCTCCTGGGCGATCCGTGCAGAGTTGTCGACCTCGGCGAACACCGTCGGAGACACAAACCATCCGCGTGGCTGGTCGGCCGGAACCGAGCCGCCGGCAACAAGTTTCGCCTCTGTCCTACCGACGTCGATGTACTCGAGCACACGCTGCTGCTGGCGGCGGCTGACCAATGGCCCGATATCGGTGGATTTCTGCAGCGGATCGCCCACCACCAGGCCGTCGGCCAACGCGGCGACCGCGTCGACCACCTCGGCGTAGCGTGCGCGCGGCGCCAGGATCCGTGAGCTCAGATGACAGGTCTGGCCGTTGTTGACGAACGACGCCGAGCGCAGTCCCTTGACGGTGGCGTCCAGGTCCGCGTCGTCGAGGATGATGGCGGCCGACTTGCCACCCAACTCCAGGGTGACCGGCCGCAACAACCGACCACAGGTTTCGGCGATGATGCGTCCGGCCGCCGTCGACCCGGTGAAGGCCACCTTGTCCACGCCGGGGTGCGAGACCAGGTAGGCGCCGGACTGCGGGCCGCCGGCGATGACGTTGAGCACGCCGGCGGGCAGACCCGCCTCCTGCGCCGCTTCGGCAAAGATCAGGGCGTCCAGGGCGGTTTCCGGAGCGGCCTTGAGCACCATGGTGCATCCGGCGGCGAGCGCGGGCGCGATCTTCATCATGGCCAGCGCCTGCGGGTAATTCCACGGGGTGATGGCGGCGACGACACCGACGGGCTCGCGTCGCACGATGGTGTGCCCGATCGCTGCGGGGCGCACTTCTTCCTGCTCGGTCGTGTCCAGCAGGTCGGCGTAGTAGCGCAGCAGGACCGCGGGGAACATGCCGTTGGCGCCCTTGGACAGCCGGACGGGCATACCGTTCTCCCGGGAGCACAGCTCCAGCGTGCCGGCGGCCCGCTTCTGCAGTGCCTCGGCCATCAGCCGGAGCACGCCGGCGCGGTCACCGGCCGGCGTCGACCGCCAGCCCGGCAGGGCCGCGCGGGCGGCCGCGACGGCGTCGTCGATTTCGGATTCGGTTGCGGCCGCACCGAACCCGAGCTGTTCCTCGGTCGCGGCCTCGATCACGGCAATGCTGTCGGCCGCGTCGCGGAACTGGCCGGCGATGAAGACTGATGCGGTGCTCATGGTGTGCTCCTCTGGTCGATGCTGCCTTCGAACAGCACGTTCTCGGCGATGAGCCGGTCGATCTCGGCGTTGTCCAGGCCCAGTGCCCGGTGCGCGATGTCACGGGTGTGTTCCCCGGCCACCGGCGCCGGCCGCAGTTCACCGCGCGGAATGCCGCGGTAGGGCGCCGGGCCGGTCTCGCTGGGCATCGGCTCCTCGAAGAGCGGATGCTCCAGGTCGCGGTACAGCGATCGGAACTGCAGCTGGACATCGTCGAGCACATCGCCCGGCCTGTTCATCGGTCCGGCCGGGATGCCGGCCGCCTGCAGTTCGTCGGTGACGACATGTTTGTCGCGGCCCGCGGTGTACGCGCCGAGGACGGCGGTCAACGCTTTCCCGTCGGCGGGCAGGTCGATGCCGATGAGTGCGGCCAGCGCCGCGCGGTCGGACTCGTCGCGCACCGAGATGACGCACCATTCGTCATCGCCGGCACACGGACACACCGCGTGCACGGCCGGGTCCCCGGTGATCGGCAGACCGGCCTGGGCGGCGGCTTCGGCGACGTACTCGACGGCCAGCTGGTTGACCGCGACCTCGGCCTGCGAGATATGCACGTGGGCACCGGTTCCGGTGCGTTCCCTGCGGATCAGCGCGGCCAGGGTGGCGATCGCGGTGATCCTGGCCGCGACATGGTCCGGAAAGATCGTGGTGGCGTCGAAAAACTGCGAGGACTGGTCCTTCTCGGCGCCGGCGCCCCGCCACAGCCGCGTGATACCGGTGGTGGCACGCACCAGTGGGCCGTAGCCCATCCGGTCGCTCCACGGGCCGGTATCGCCGAAGGCGCTGCTCTCGGCCAGCACCAGGGTGGGATTGATCGTCTGTAACGCGTCGAAGGAGAAGCCGAGTGCGCCAAGCGTTCCCGGCTTGAAGTTGGCGAATACCGCGTCAGCGCGGCCGACCAGCTTGGCGAAAATCTCGGCACCCTCGCGGTGGCGCAGGTCCACCCCGAAACTCAGTTCGTTGCGGTGCGTCAGCGCCCAGGAGGAGCTCATCGGCTGCCCGGGTGCGGTCTGGCGCAGCCCGTCCGGGTAGGCCGCACTCTCCACCTTGACCACCCTGGCACCCAGGTCGGCGAACAGCCGGCCGAGTTCACCGCCGGCGACGATCACGCCGAGATCCAGGATCCGCAGACCGTCGAACGGGCGCTTGCCGTTCTTGGGGGGCCGGCCGAGGGGGTTGACCGGGCCGAGCCACACGGGTTCCGCCCCGTCGAGCAGCGGTGTACGCAAACCCCGGTGGGTGCCGTCGACGACGAACGGTCCGACCGGAACCGTCACGGTGCCGCCGGCAACCGGCATCGGCGCCAGCGCGCCGACGGCGCGGAAATGCGTCGACGCCAGTGCCTCGGCGGGCGTCTGCACCGCGGCGATCGGCACGCCGCGCGCCTGCCCCGCCGTGACCAGGTCATCCATGCTCTCGGGCGCGAACAGGGCCGCTATCGCCGCGTTCAGCTCCTTGGAAGCGGCGAATCGCGCAGCGATCGAATCGAATTCGGGCCCGCTGAACTCCTCGGGCTCACCGAGCCAAGCCCGCATGCCACGCCATTGCCGGGCCGAGAGAAGACAGATGCGCACAAATCCGTCGCGACACCGGAATGTCGGATAGATCTGCTGGTTCCGGGGCCGCCCGCGCCACCCGCCGGAGCGTTTCAGCCCGGACGCGGCCTGCCCCTGCGAACCGAAGGGCGGGTCGAGGGCCTGCACCACGGCCTCGAACCGGGAGAAGTCGATGTAGTCCCCGGCGCCATGCCGCAGCCGGTGGTAGTAGGCGGCCAACACCGCCCAGGCCGCCTGCGCCGCGGCGGTCGCCGAGGCGATACCGATCGGCGGCAGCACCGGTGTCCCGGTCGGGGGGCCGGAACGCGAGAGCGCAGTGGACATCGCATAGAAGACGGCGTCGGTGCCCGACCAGGACCGGTACGGGCCGTCAGTGCCGAAATCGGTGACCGACATCGCCACCAGCTCGGGATGGCGGTCGGCGAGCCCGGCGCAGGATGTACCGAAAGCACCGGGGAGGTCGCCGGCCCCGGAGACCAGGATGTCGGCACCGGCCACCAGTTCGCCGAACCGGTGCCGGTCGGCTGCGTCGGCGGGATCCAGCGTCGTCGCACGCTTGTTGGCGTTGTCCAGCGTGAACGGCACGCTCACATCGCCCACCAGGGGCACCCTGCGGCGATCCCCGTCCGCGGCGCCGGGAAGGTCGATCTTGAGCACATCGGCGCCCAGGTCGGCCAGCAATCGGGTGACCCCCGCGGCGCCGGCGCCGGCGAGCTCGAGAATCCGCACCCCGCCCAGCAAGGGCAGTTCGGCCGTCACCGCGTCATCCTCAGCACGCTCGACACCTTAGCGTGTCAGTTCGCTAACTTAGGTAGACAACCGCAGCACGTACACTGGCAGTCGATGTCTGACGCCGGCGTGGTGGCCCCACCGATCGAAATGCCTGCCCATCCACTGGTCGGGCAGTTGTCGGCGCTGCACCATTTCCGGGTTTATGCCGACGTCGCGATCGTCGTGGTGGTGCTGGCGCTCACCAATCTGGTGGCGCATTTCACCACACCGTGGGCCAATGTCGTGATCGTGCCTGCTGCAGCGGTGGGCCTGGTGGTGTTGGTGCGCTCCCGCGGGCTGGGCTGGTCCGAACTCGGCCTGGGCCGCGAGCAGTGGCGCTCGGGCGCCGGGTACGCCGCGGCCGTCGTCGGGATCGTGTTGACCGTCATCGCCATCGGTGCACTGCTGCCCTGGACGCGCCCGATGTTCATGAACAACCACTATGCGACGTTGTCGGGCGCCCTGATCGCGTCGATGGTCATCATCCCGTTGCAGACCGTCATCCCCGAGGAACTCGCCTTCCGGGGCGTACTGCACGGCGCGTTGGACCGCGCGTGGGGCTTCCGCGGCGTCGCTGCCGCCGGATCACTGCTGTTCGGCCTCTGGCATATCGCCAGTTCCTTCGGCCTCACCAGCGGCAATGTCGGATTCTCACGTCTTCTCGGCGGCGGCGTCTTCGGGATGGTCGCCGGTGTCGTCGGCGCCGTGATCGCCACCGCGGCCGCCGGCTTCGTGTTCACCTGGCTGCGCCGCCGCAGCGGCAGTCTGATCGCCCCGATCGCGTTGCACTGGTCGCTGAACGGCATGGGTGCGTTGGCGGCCGCCCTGGTGTGGCACGCGTCCACCTGAGGGCGGCACGCCCCTGCGCCCGGCTCAGGACTTCTTGGTCACCAAGCCGACGATCCACAACAGGATGACCGATCCCAGTACCGCGGTGAACAGCGTGAACCACCAACCGCCGCCCGCGGTGCCGAGGAAAAAGCTGAGCAGGAAACCACCGATATAGCCGCCAATGACGCCGATGACAACGTTGAGCAGGATTCCAGTCTCTATGCTGGGAACCAGCTTGCCTGCCAGCCAACCCGCTATCCCCCCGATGACGAGATAGCTCAACCAGGTCACCGCGGCCGGTGGCGCCAATGCCAGATAGAGTTGTTCGGCAGTACTCAACGGCGCTACCTACTTCTTAGTTGCTGCCGTGTAACCGAGAGTCAAGACCGCCGCAGCGGCGATGCTGATTGCCCACCTGATCCAGTCGATACCGCCCGTGTCGGTGTTGCCCTCGCTGGCTACCAGACCCCAGACCCAATAACCGATGAGGGCACCGGCTACGCCGAGCGCGATGGTAATGAGCCATCCGATCGATTGCTTGCCGGGTATGACCAGTCGCGCCAACACGCCGATCACTGCGCCGAAGATGATGGTTCCGATGATGGTGCCCATGAGACATCCTCCCCGGGCCCGCCACGGACGGCCGACCCTTAGCCTCTGGATTACCAGCTCAAGGTAACGATCACGCCGCCGAAACAGCCACGATCGGCCATCGCCCGGCACGCTTACGCAATGCCGCCCTGAGAGCCGTACCGTGCAGATGCATCCACGGCAGCCCGCTCAGGGCGACAGTGCGTCGATCAGTGCCGACTACGCCGGCAGCATCCCGGGGGCGCTGTTCGGATCGACCGGCACGGGCACACCGAGACCGGGTCGCGGCGGCGGCGCATTCGGGTCCGGCGGCGGGGCGTTGGGATCCGGCGGCGGTGGCGGCGCATTCGGGTCCGGCGGCGGAGGCGGAGGCGGCGGGCTCCACGGCCGGATGGACTGCGCCAGCGCCACCGCGGCACCCTTGTCCACCGGGTTGTTGGCCGTGCCCAGCCACACCACGAACCAGCGTTCGGGCGCACGTTGCCCGCGCGCGGCCGCGGCGGGGGCACCCACGACACCGGCCCAGATCTGCCCGGTCGGCTTGCTGGTGTCGGTGAACTTCACCTCGTAGTAGGACGCGGTGCCGGTGAGGTCGCCCGCGGTCAGCGGCGTGGTCTCCTGATTGAGACGCGTCCCCGGGAAGGGCATGAAGAACTCACCCATGTCGGAGGCCAGTCGAGCCGCCGCCTTGGCGTTGTCCGCCTCGGACCCGGCGAACAGCTTCATGTCGAGCCGGCCCAGCAGCACGCTGGTGTCGTTCGGCGGTTGTTCGGTGCCGGCCGGCGGGATCTTGGTCAGCAGCGCCTGGCCGTAGGACAGCTGGGTCGCGTCGGCCACCTTCCACCCGTCGGGCAGCAGGTAACTGAAACCACCGGGGGCATTGTTGACCCGGTTGGGCTCGGGCGCCGGCGGCGGCGGCGGGGCATTCGGGTCGACCGGAGGCGCGTTGGGATCGGCCGGCGGGGGCGGCACGCCCGGAGGCAGCGGCGCGGCCGGCGGTACGGGGGCGCCGGGTGGGGGCGGTGCCGGTGTCGGTTCGGCAGGGGCCGGCGCCGGGGCGGGCGGCACCGGCTCGGCATGCGATACCGCGACCGGCAGGGCCAGGGCCGCCGCGGACGCCACCGCCGCGGCGACCGAAAGCCGCTTGCCGAGCCGCTTGCGGTGTGAGGAGTTCACGTCCGACTGATCCATGGTGAAGAAACTACCGTGTTACGGCCGTGACGCAAGTGCGAGTTGCTCATTAAGCGGAAAACTGGGAGGTTGCTGAAGGCGGATAAAGCCTACGCAGAGTGCGGCTCTCGCCGTTGCTGAGCGATTGCCCCACGACGGAGTCCACCGTTGGCGTCCGGGTGTACCGCTCGACGCCGACGGTGGGGTTCTGCACCATGTGTCGCCGCCATACCGCGATCCGTTACCGACGCCCGCAACGGGGGTGGAAGCCTGGCGCGTCAGATTTCCCCCAGCTAGCTACTGTCCAGTAACATAATCGTCACTCGCTGGCTTCAGCGCTGAACCAAGGAGGTCCCATGGAGTTGCTCGTCACCGGTGGCGATACCGAACTGGGTCGCGTGATCGCGAGCGGATTCCGCGACGCGGGCAACAACGTGGTGATCGCCGGTGCCCAGCGCGCCGAGCTCGAAGTCGCCGCAAAAGAACTCGACGTCGACTACGTGGTGTTCGACAACAACGACCCGGCCAGCCTCGAAGCGGCCCGCGGCGCCTTTCCGCAGCACCTGGACGGCATCGTCAACGTGCCGGCCCCCCGCTGGAACGCGGGCGACCCACGGACCCACACCTTGTCCGAGCGCGCCTCGGCGTGGCGGCACGCGCTGGACACCGTGGTCCTGTCGGCGGTGTTGACGGTTTCGGTGCTCGGCGACCAGCTCAGCTCGGGCGGATCGATCATCAACGTGCTGCCGTCCAACCCCGCCGACGGCAGCGCCGATGCCGCCATCAAGGCGGCACTGTCGAACTGGACCTCGGGCCAGGCCGCCCACTTCGGCATCCGCGGTATCACCATCAACCTGGTGGCCGCCGGCCGCAGCGCGGAGCCCGGCTACGACGGACTGTCCGGCTCACCCGCCAGCACCGCCGACGAGATCACCCGTCTCGCAATGTTTCTCACCACGCCGGCGGCTCGGCACATCACCGGCGAGACGCTGCACGTCAGTCAGGGTGCGCTCGCCGACTTCGGCTGAGATATTCCCTTGTTCGCCCCGAGCTAAAACGGGGTGACCGCTCCGCTTAGTTGTGGTTACGTGAGCCCATGGCCATTCGACTTGGACTTCAGATCCCCAACTTTTCCTACGGCACCGGCGTCGCGGACCTGTTCCCGACGGTCATCGCGCAAGCTCGGGAAGCCGAATCCGCCGGCTTCGACTCGGTTTTCCTGATGGACCACTTCTACCAACTGCCCGGCCTCGGCGCGCCCGAAGAGCCGATGTTGGAGGCCTATACCGCCCTGGGCGCGCTGGCGAACGCCACCGAGCGGGTTCAGCTGGGAACCCTGGTCACCGGCAACACCTACCGCAACCCCACCGTGCTCACCAAGGCCATCACCACCTTGGACGTGATCAGCCAGGGTCGCGCCATCCTGGGCATCGGCACCGGGTGGTTCGAGCTCGAGCACGACAGCCTCGGATTCGAATTCGGCACCTTCACCGACCGTTTCAAGAAGCTCGACGAGGCACTGCAGATCATTGTGCCGATGCTCAAGGGTGAGCGCGTCACATTTGACGGCGCCTACTACAAAACCCAAGAAGCCTTCGCCAATCCCCGCTTCCGCGAACATATCCCGCTGATGATCGGCGGCAGCGGCGAGAAGAAGACCATCCCGCTGGCCGCACGGCACTTCGACCACCTCAACATCATCGCCGGCTTCGACGAACTGCCCCGCAAACTCGACGTCGTGCGTCAGCGATGCGAGGAGATCGACCGCGACCCGGCCACCCTGGAGACCAGCATGCTGGTCATCGCCTTGATCGGCGAGCAGTTCACCGCGGACATGATTCCCGACGATTTCAAGCAACAGGCCGTCTTCGGCAGCCCCGAACAGGTCGCCGAACAGCTCAAGGACAAGGTCTACGACGTCGGCGTCGACGGTGTGATCCTCAGCCCGGTGACGATGGGCGGTTACGTGCCCGGCGGTGTGACCGCGGTGGCCGAGGCGCTGAAGCCGGTGCTGGCCGGGTAGCGAGGTGAACTCTTGGTGGGTGCCCCATCTCACCGCGCTGGTGGGATGGGCACCGACTACCCTAGGGTTGTATTAACAAAGTACTTCGCTAGGAGCGTCAGATGAGCCACCCCGGAGCCACGGCATCGGATCGGCACCAGGTAGTCATCGTTGGTTCGGGATTCGGCGGACTGAACGCCGCGCAGGCGCTCAAGCGTGCCGACGTCGACATCAAGCTGATCGCCCGCACCACCCACCACCTGTTCCAGCCGCTGCTGTACCAAGTGGCCACCGGGATCATCTCCGAGGGCGAGATCGCCCCGCCGACGCGACTGATCCTGCGTAAGCAGGACAATGCGCAGGTGCTCCTCGGCGATGTGACGCACATCGACCTGGAGAAGAAGACGGTCGACTCGATCCTGCTCGGGCATACCTACAGCACGCCCTACGACACGTTGATCCTGGCCGCCGGCGCCGGTCAGTCGTACTTCGGCAACGACCACTTCGCGGAGTTCGCCCCGGGTATGAAGACCATCGATGATGCGCTGGAACTGCGTGGCCGCATCCTCGGCGCCTTCGAGCAGGCCGAGCGGTCCAGCGATCCGGAACGCCGCAAAAAGCTGCTGACCTTCGTTGTCGTCGGCGCCGGGCCCACCGGTGTCGAGATGGCGGGCCAGATCCAGGAGCTGTCCGATCAGACGCTCAAGGGCAGCTTCCGGCACATCGACCCCACCGAGGCGCACGTCATCCTGCTCGATGCCGCACCGGCCGTATTGCCGCCCATGGGTGAGAAGCTCGGCCTCAAGGCCAAGGAGCGGCTGGAGAAGATGGGCGTCGAGATCCAGCTGAACGCCATGGTCACCGACGTCGATCGCAACGGCATCACCGTCAAGGACCAGGACGGCAGCCTGCGCCGGATCGAATCGGCCAGCAAGGTGTGGTCGGCCGGTGTGGCCGCCAGCCCGCTGGGCAGGGACCTTGCCGCGCAGTCCGACACCGAGATCGACCGCGCCGGCCGCGTGATCGTCAACCCGGATCTGTCGATCCCCGGTCACCCCAACGTGTTCGTGATCGGAGATATGGCCTTCGTACCTGGCGTGCCCGGGATGGCCCAGGGCGCCATCCAGGGCGGCAAGTACGTCGCCGCGATCGTCAAGAACGAGGCCGCTGCCCGGGCACACGGCACCAAGCCCAAGCCGCGGGTGCCGTTCAAGTACTTCGACAAGGGCTCGATGGCCACGGTGTCGAAGTGGAACGCCGTCGCCCAGATTCCCCTCGGCGAGAAGAACAAGTTCGAATTCAGTGGGTTCTTCGCGTGGCTGGCCTGGCTGGGACTGCACCTGATCTACCTGGTCGGCTTCAAGACCAAGATCGCCACCCTGCTGTCGTGGGCGGTCACGTTCCTCAGCCGGCAGCGCGGTCAGCTGACCATCACCGAGCAGCAGGCCTATGCCCGTACCCGCATCGAGGAGCTTCAGGAGATCGCGGCCGCGGTGCAGGAGGGCGAGAAGGCGGCCAGTTAGCCGCCCAGTCGCTGCCCCTGCCACGTCGACAGGCTGCCGCCACCGGCCAATTCCAGGACTGTGCCGGCGCTGTCGAATCCTGTTGCCGGATAACGTAGTTCACTGACGCACGCCTTCGGCGTCCCCAGCACGTCATCGGCTACCGATCCCCTGCCGAGCTCGACACGATGCCGCAACAACGGACTGCCGCCGATATCGGCATGCAGCGCCGAGGACCAAAAGCCCTGGTCCTCACCGATTCTGCCGATCTGCACACTCTCCCGAACCCGGGCCGTGGCGGCCTCTGCCACCCTCAGCCGGGTGCTGGTGTGGTGGCGTGCGCCGCCGGCCACGACGGTGGGCTGGGGGTCCAGATCGAGTTCACCGGCGACTTCCAGATCCCAGGAACTGTGCGACAGCAGGCTCGCCGCACCCGGCAGCACGACACTGGCGGCGGCGCTGCGGACCCGCAGCCGCGCGCCCGCCTCCACGATGATGCGCACCGAGATGACATCCCCGCCCAGCGGTGTCGCGGCCGCCGAAAGGAGGTGCACCACATCGGGTTCTGTGCGGCGTGCGGCCAGTGCGCCGGCGCATTCGATATGCGGGCCACGGCCGGGCCGCGCCACCAGCAGAACGTCGGAGCGCATCTAGGCGGTGATCGGGATCTGTAGCTGGTCGTGCACCCACTGCAACACCGGCGCGGCGGTCGGGTCGTCGGTGAGCGAGATGAGCACGAAGGGCCGCTCACCGCGCACCTGTGTGGAGTCCCGGCGCATCACGTCGAGGTCGGCGCCGACCAGCGGCGCCAGATCGGTCTTGTTGATCACCAACAGGTCCGAGTAGGTCACGCCGGGACCGCCCTTGCGCGGTACCTTGTCCCCACCCGCGACGTCGACGACGAAGATCTGCACGTCGATCAGGCCGGACGAGAATGTCGCGGTCAGGTTGTCGCCGCCCGATTCGACCAGGATCAGGTCCAGACCGGGATTGGCGGCTATCAGGTCGTCGATGGCATCGAGGTTGGCGGTGATGTCATCGCGTATCGCGGTGTGCGGGCAGCCCCCGGTCTGTACCGCGGCGATCCGTTCGTCCGGCAGGACGGCATGCCTGCGCAGGAAATCGGCGTCCTCGGTGGTGTAGATGTCGTTGGTGAGCACCGCCAGGGATATCTCATCGCGCAACTGGCGGCACAGGGCGGCCACCAGGGCCGTCTTGCCGGACCCCACCGGACCGCCCACACCGATGCGCAGCGGCTCCCCCGGGCGGCGTACCCGCTTGGGCCGGTCGGTGTGGGTATGCGGTTCGCCGTCGATGAAATGTGGTGGCATATCGGAACCTTTCGAATCAAATCATGGCTTTTCAGGAAAAGAACAACGGTCGCTCACGCGCCGCGTGCCCTTCGGCCTGCACGTCGAGCAGCGGATCGGAGAGGTCGGCGAGCTCGGTCACCGCTCGCGCCGCGGTCTGCTCGCACAGCGCGGACAACTCGAAGGTCAGTGCCGCCACATCGGCGGGATCCAGGGCGAGCAGCCGCTGCGCCGCGGTCGCCGAGCCGGTCATCGTGGTGTAGACGACCGAGAGCGCGGTGTGCTCGGGAACCACCGCACCGGCGACACCCACCACACCGGCGACCACAGCGAGGTGCGGCTTTGGCCCCAGCGGATCCCAGGAGTGGTCCGGCCACACCCGTCGGGCCAGCCTCAGCAGCCCACGGCCCTGCGCCCGCGAGGCGGTCCGCGCCGCCGGAGACGGTGTGCGGGCATCGGTTTCGGCATCGGCTGCATCGACCGACAGACCACCGGTGTGCACGGCGGCGGCCAACGACGCGCTGACCAGACCCTGGCTGCGGATGCGCCGGCACAGGTAGGCACGCAGCGTCTCGACGTCGGTGACCCGCCCGGCCGTGATCGCCTCTTCGACGCCGCCGGAGTGCACGTGACCGCCGGTGGGCAGCCGGGAGTCGGCCAGGGTGAGCAGTGTGGCCAGCATCAGAACAAGAAGTAGCGCTGCGCCATCGGCAGTTCGGCGGCGGGCTGCTCCTGCCAGACCTCGCCGTCGATACGCACGGTGAAGGTGTCGGCGTCGACCTCGATCCGTGGCAGTGCGTCGTTGAGCGGCATCTGGGCCTTGCCCACCCGTCGGACGTTGCTCACCGCCAGCAGCTTTCGCCGGACGTCGAGCCGGTCGGGCAGACCGTCCTCCAGCGCTTGAGGTGCCACGAAATGCACCGACGTGGCGGCCGCGGCCGCCGGCGCGGCACCGAACATGGGCCGGGGCAGCACCGGCTGCGGGGTCGGAATGGAGGCGTTGGCGTCGCCCATGGCCGCCCAGGCGATCATGCCGCCCTTGATGACGGCGTGCGGGCGGACACCGAAGAAGGCCGGCTCCCAGAGCACCAGATCGGCCAGCTTGCCGACCTCCACCGAACCGATCTCGTGATCCATGCCGTGCGCCACCGCCGGGCAGATGGTGTACTTCGCGACGTAGCGTCGGGCCCGGTTGTTGTCGGCCCGCAGGTCACCTTCCAGAAATCCCCTGCGGCGCTTCATGACGTGCGCGGTCTGCCAGGTGCGCAGTACCACCTCGCCGATCCGTCCCATGGCCTGGGCGTCACTGCCGATCATCGAGATCGCGCCGATATCGTGCAGCAGATCCTCCGCGGCGATGGTCGACGGGCGGATTCGACTCTCCGCGAACGCGAGATCCTCGGGGATGCTCGGGTTCAGATGGTGGCACACCATCAACATGTCCAGATGTTCGTCGAGGGTGTTGACGGTGTGCGGCCGGGTCGGGTTGGTCGAACTCGGGAGCACATTGGGCTCACCGGCGACGGTGATGATGTCGGGCGCATGCCCGCCTCCCGCACCCTCGGTGTGATAGGCGTGGATGGAGCGGCCCTTCACCGCGGCCAACGTGCCCTCTACGAAACCCATCTCGTTGAGCGTGTCGGTGTGGATGTTGGCCTGCACGCCGGCCGCCTCGGCCACCGTCAGGCAGGCGTCGATCGCCGCGGGGGTGGTGCCCCAGTCCTCGTGCAGCTTGAATCCGGCTGCCCCACCGCGCAACTGCTCCCACAACGCATCGGAGCTGACGGTGTTCCCCTTGCCGAGCAGCGCGACGTTCAGCGGCCAGCCGTCCAGCGCTTCCAGCATCCGGGCCAGATGCCAGGAACCGGGGGTGACCGTGGTGGCCTTGCTGCCCTCCGCGGGGCCGGTGCCGCCGGCGATGATGGTGGTGATGCCGCCGCCCAGGGCCTCCTCCATGATCTGCGGGCAGATCAGGTGCACGTGGCAGTCGATGGCGCCGGCGGTGACGATCCGGCCGTTCCCGGCGATGATCTCGGTGGACGGACCGACCACCAGGTCGGGGTGCACGCCGGACATGATGTCGGGGTTGCCCGCCTTGCCGATCGCCACGATGCGCCCGTCGCGGATTCCGATATCGGCCTTGATGATTCCCCAGTAGTCGAGAATGACCGCTCCGGTGATGACGGTGTCCGGCGAACCGTCGGCCCGGGTTGCCCGGCTCTGGCCCATCGATTCGCGCAGTACCTTGCCGCCACCGAACACCGCTTCGTCGCCGGCCAAACCCGGCCCGCCGCTGCGGTCCTCGGTGATCTCGATGAACAGGTCGGTGTCGGCCAGCCTGATCCGGTCCCCGGTGGTGGGACCGTACAGCGCGGCATAGCGGTCACGGGAAAGCGAACTCACGACTGGTCCAATCTGCCGGGCGGGTTCAGCGACAGCCCGTGCACCTCGCGGGTCCCACTCAGCGGAACCAGTGAAACACGCTGGGCGATGCCGGGTTCGAAGCGCACGGCGGTGCCCGCGGGGATATCGAGGCGGTGCCCGTGTGCGGCGGCGCGATCGAAGTCCAGTGCCGAGTTGGCCTGCGGCAGATGCACATGGCTGCCCACCTGCACGGGCCGGTCACCGGTGTTGACCACCTGCAGCGAGAGCTGCGGCGCTCCGGCATTGAGATCGATGTCACCGTCACCGAACACGTATTCACCGGGAATCATGGCACCACTTTCACGGGATCGGGTGGTGGACGGTGACGAGTTTTGTGCCGTCCGGGAACGTCGCCTCGACCTGCACGTCGTGCAGCATTTCCGGGACGCCCTCCATGACCTGCTCGCGGGTGAGCACCCCGCGGCCGCTGACCATGAGTTCGGACACCGTCCGACCGTCGCGGGCCCCCTCCAGGATGTGGTCGGTGATCAGTGCGACGGCCTCGGGGTGGTTCAGCGTGAGGCCGCGCTCTTGCCTTCGCCGGGCCAGTTCGGCCGCGTAGGAGATGAGTAACCGCTCTTGTTCATGCGGCGTTAAACGCATAGTGCGCGATACTGCCACGCCGCGGGTGAATCAGCAGCGCTCGCCGTCATTCCGCGACGTTCTGCAACCTGACCTGACCGCGGGCCACCGTGCGGCCGTCCTCGTCGGTGATGGTGATCAGCCAGAGCTGCTGGCGGCGGCCGCGGTGGATCGGGGTCGAAACCGCGGTCACCGTGCCGGATTTGATGGCACGCAGGAAATCGGTGTTGTTGTTGACGCCGACGACGGTCCCGCCGCCGTGCTCGGCGAGCCAGACATGCCCGCAGACACTCGCCAGGCTCTCCACGATCGCGCAGTAGACGCCCCCATGGACGATCCCCCACGGTTGCTTCACCTTGTCGGTGATCTCCAGGCTGGCGCGCCCGCCGTCCGGTGTCACCTCCAGGTATTGCAGTCCCAATTCGCTGTCGAAGCCGGCGCCGAGGCCGGGAGGCAGAGATGCGGTCACGAAATCAGTGTCTACACCTTCTGGTCCGAGAATGCGGAAGGGCCCCACGCGTAATGCGTGGGGCCCTTCCTTCGAGTGGACCGGGGGTCTCTGCAGCCCTCAGGACTCCGGCTCGGTCCGTTAGCCTCGCAGCTATAGGATAGGCAAGGCTGCCCTAATTTAGCAAGGCCTTCCCTACGGCGATCCTGTTCGCGCCGCGCACCGGCAGGCCGAACCCGACCAGAGCGTCCAGGATCGCCTGGCCGCGGCACATGCTCGTCAGCTCGCTGGACCCGGCCAGCAGCGGCACCTGAGTCGATGCGCCCACCACTGCCGCCCCGACGATGTTCCACATCGACGCGATGGAAATGGCGCCGTCGCTGACCTCGTAGAGCTTGGCGAACATCGGGGCCAGGGCGCGGTGGCTGCGGTGCGCCACCCATGTCGTCAGCGCCGCCTCGCTGGGCAGCGCCACGATGCCGTCTCGGGTGGTGCGCACCGTGCCGACCGTGGCGCGCTGCGCCAGATACGGGTCGTCGGGCAGAGCGCGCAGCGTCGGATCGACCACTCCGACCCAGTCGATGGCGCCCTCGGAGTCGACATGCACCCACAGGTTCTCCAACCCGGTGTCCCAGGCGCGCCCCTCCAGCGCCACCAGCGGCACTACCCGCCCGATCACCACGTGCGACAGTGTCGCCGCCAGCTGCTGTGCCACCGCGGCACGACTGTCGGTCTCGGCGATTGCGGCGTCAAACATGGCGCGCAGCCGGTCGGTGGTCATCACCTCGACCAGCGGCCACCACCGCCGCCGGGACAGGTCACCCATCACCGCCACCCCGTAGACCCGCGGGCATTCGGGGTAGAGCTCCCGCAGTCGCCGGCTGGACTCGTGTAGCGGCAGTGCCCGCCTGATCGACATGCGCGCGATCAGCGGATCGTCGACCACGACCGTCATCAGCACCTCCTCCTTCGGTTAGGTTAGCCTTACTATAGTCATCGACGACAACCGGACCAATACCTGTGACTGGACTCACAGATAACTCGGAAATGGGCCATGACCGGCCACGAAGAGCGCCTCGCCCGTCGAATGACCTGGACCGTAGGTGGGATACGACGCACGGTAGTAAGGGCGTAGTACCCTGATTCCATTGCTCAGGAGAGTGAACAGAACATGGCCAAGTTGACGCGGCTCGGGGAACTCGAGCGCGAAGTGATGGACCACTTGTGGACCTCGCGCGAACCGCAAACGGTGCGCCAGGTGCACGAGGCCCTCGCCGCGCGCCGCGACCTCGCCTACACCACGATCATGACGGTCCTGCAGCGGCTGGCGAAGAAGAATCTCGTCGTCCAGCATCGCGATGACCGCGCCCACCGCTACGCCCCGACGCACGGCCGTGACGAGCTCGTCGCCGGCCTGATGGTCGACGCACTGGACCAGGCAGCCGACTCGGGCAGTCGCGAGGCCGCCTTGGTGCATTTCGTCGAACGCGTGGGCGCTGACGAGGCCGACGCGCTGCGTCGCGCACTCGCCGAATTGGAGTCCAAGCACCGGGTTGGCCCACCCGCTGGTAATTCGGGCACCGGCTGAGGGACACTGACGGCGTGTCCGCGCTGGCCTTCTCCATCGTCGCGCTGGTGCTCGTCGGTCCGGTTCCCGCGCTCCTCGCGCGCGCATCCTGGCCGCTGCGCGCGCCGCGTGCCGCCATCGTGCTGTGGCAGGCCATCGCACTCGCTGCCGTGTTGTCAGCGTTTTCCGCCGGGCTCGCGATCGCCAGCCGGCTGTTCGTCCCCGGCCCCGACGGCCGCCCCACCGCCACGCTGACCAGCGAGATCGCCGTCCTCGGCTGGCCGCTGTGGGCGCTGTACGTGGTGGTCTTTGCGCTCACCCTGATGATCGGCGCGCGGCTGATCATCGCGGTGCTGCAGGTCGCCGTTGCCACCCGGCGTCGTCGCGCCCATCACCGCATGGTGGTCGACCTGGTCGGGATGTCCCGCGACGAAGTACGCAATCTCGTGCGCCGGCCCAGCGGGCTGCGCGTGCTGGGCGTCGCCCAGCCGATGGCCTACTGCCTGCCCGGCGTGCGCAGCCGCGTGGTCGTCAGCGAGGGTGCGCTCACCACGCTGTCGGAATCCGAGATCGACGCCATCCTCAGCCACGAGCGTGCCCACCTGCGTGCCCGCCACGATCTGGTGCTGGAGATGTTCACCGCGGTCCATGCCGCGTTCCCGCGTTTCGTGCGCAGCGGCAACGCCCTCGACGCGGTCCGGCTGCTCATCGAACTGCTCGCCGACGACGCCGCGGTCCGGGTCGCCGGGCCCACTCCCCTGGCCCGCGCGCTGGTGGCCTGCGCCGGTGGACGCACCCCGTCCGGCGCGCTGGCGGCCGGCGGACCGACCACGGTGGTCCGCGTGCAGCGTCTCTGCGGCGAGGGCAATAGTCTTGCCCTGGCAGCGGCGGCGTACACCGCCGCCGCCGCGATCCTGATCATCCCCACGGTGGCGCTGGCACTTCCCTGGCTCACCGAGCTGCACCGCCTGTTCAGTCATTAGGGCATAAACCCAGAGCCGGCGGCGATTCACCCATCTGAAGACACGACGACGCCACGACAACGTTGAAAGGCTGCCGCATGACCAGTTCGGGCAACACCGGCAAGGCACAGATCGGGGTCACCGGCCTCGCGGTCATGGGATCCAACATCGCGCGGAACTTTGCCCGCCACGGTTACACCGTTGCGCTGCACAACCGCTCGATCGCCAAGACCGACGCACTGCTGGCCGAGCACGGGACCGAGGGCAACTTCGTGCGCACCGAGACCATCGCCGAGTTCCTCGACGCACTGGAGAAGCCGCGCCGCGTGCTGATCATGGTCAAGGCCGGCGACCCGACCGACGCCGTCATCAACGAGCTCGCCGATGCGATGGAGGAAGGCGACATCATCATCGACGGCGGCAACGCGCTCTACACCGACACCATCCGCCGCGAGAAGGCCATCCGCGAACGTGGGCTGCACTTCGTCGGCGCCGGCATCTCCGGCGGCGAGGAGGGCGCGCTCAACGGCCCGTCGATCATGCCGGGCGGCCCCGCCGAGTCCTACGTCTCCCTCGGACCGCTGCTGGAGGAGATCTCCGCGCACGTCGACGGCGTGCCGTGTTGCACCCACATCGGACCCGACGGCGCCGGGCACTTCGTGAAGATGGTGCACAACGGCATCGAGTACTCCGATATGCAGCTCATCGGCGAGGCCTACCAGCTGTTGCGCGACGGCCTCGGTCTGGCGGCCGGCGAGATCGCCGATGTCTTCACCGAGTGGAACAAGGGCGATCTGGACAGCTACCTGGTCGAGATCACCGCCGAGGTGCTCAAGCAGGTCGACGCCAAGACCGGCACCCCACTGGTCGACCTGATCCTCGACGAGGCCGAGCAGAAGGGCACCGGCCGCTGGACGGTCAAGTCCGCTCTCGATCTGGGCGTGCCCGTCACCGGCATCGCCGAGGCGGTGTTCGCCCGCGCCTTGTCCGGCTCGGTCGCCCAGCGCACCGCCACCACCGGCCTGACCTCCGGCAGCCTCGGCGAAAAGCCCAGCGACGCAGCGCAATTCACCGAGGACATCCGTCAGGCGCTGTACGCCTCGAAGATCATCGCCTACGCCCAGGGTTTCAACCAGATCCAGGCCGGCAGTGCCGAGTACAACTGGGACATCACCCCGGGCGATATGGCGCGCATCTGGCGCGGCGGCTGCATCATCCGGGCCAAGTTCCTCAACCGGATCACCGACGCTTTCGACAAGAACGCCGATCTGCCCACCCTGATCGTCGACCCGTACTTCCGCGACGCCATCGAGGCCGCCATCGACAGCTGGCGCCGCGTCGTGGTCACGGCCACCGCGCTGGGCATCCCGATTCCCGGCTTCAGCTCCGCGCTGTCCTACTACGACGGGCTGCGCACCGAGCGGCTGCCGGCCGCACTCACCCAGGGCTTGCGCGACTTCTTCGGCGCACACACCTATGGCCGCATCGACACCGACCGCGACAAGCGCTTCCACACCCTGTGGAGCGGTGACCGCAGCGAGGTGCAGGCCTAGCTTTCCCCCGCGAGCAGACGCAAATGGCCGCCAATACGGGCCAAAATGCGGCCATTTGCGTCTGCTCGCGGGATGTTCGGAGCCCACTAGACTCACGGGTGTGCAGTTTCTCAACGGCCACACCCCGCCCTACGACCTGACCTACAACGACGTCTTCGTCGTGCCCGGGCGCTCCGAGGTGGCGTCGCGGTTCGACGTCGATCTGTCGACCGTCGACGGGTCGGGGACCACCATCCCGGTGGTGGTGGCGAACATGACCGCGGTCGCCGGACGGCGGATGGCCGAGACGGTGGCGCGCCGCGGCGGCATCGTGGTGCTACCCCAGGACCTGCCGCTGTCGGTGGTGGCGCACACCGTCGACTTCGTCAAGAGCCGCGACCTCGTCGTCGACACACCGGTGATCCTGGGCCCCGACGACTCGGTGTCCGACGCCACCGCGCTGATCCACAAGCGCGCGCACGGTGCGGCGGTGGTGGTGTTCGAGGGTCGCCCGATCGGCGTGGTCACCGAGGCGTCCTGCGTCGGCGTGGACCGCTTCGCCCGGGTCCGCGACGTCGCCATCAGTGATTTCATCACCGCACCGGTCGGCACCGACCCACGCAAGGTCTTCGACCTGCTCGAGCATGCCCCGGTCGACATCGCGGTGCTCACCGACGGCAAGGGCGAACTTGCCGGGGTACTGACCCGGACCGGCGCCATCCGCGCCGGCATCTACACCCCCGCCGTGGACGCCAGGGGACGGCTGCGGATCGCGGCCGCGGTCGGTATCAACGGCGATGTCGGCGCCAAGGCACGCGGCCTCGCCGAGGCCGGCGCGGATCTGCTCGTCATCGACACCGCGCACGGCCATCAGGCCAAGATGCTGGACGCCATCGCCGCGGTCGCCTCGCTCGATCTCGGCCTGCCGATCGCGGCGGGCAACGTGGTGTCCGCCGAGGGCACCCGGGATCTGATCGGGGCGGGCGCGTCGATCGTGAAGGTGGGCGTCGGTCCCGGTGCGATGTGCACCACCCGCATGATGACCGGGGTCGGCCGCCCGCAGTTCTCCGCCGTTGTCGAATGCGCGGCTGCGGCAAGAGAACTCGGTGGACATGTGTGGGCCGACGGCGGGGTGCGGCATCCGCGCGATGTGGCACTGGCGCTGGCCGCCGGCGCGGCGAACGTGATGATCGGCTCCTGGTTTGCCGGCACCTACGAGTCCCCCGGCGACCTGCTGCGTGACCGCGACGGCCAGCCGTTCAAGGAGAGCTACGGAATGGCCTCCAAACGCGCGGTGGCCGCCCGCACCGCCGCCGACAGCGCGTTCGACCGGGCGCGCAAGGGTCTGTTCGAGGAGGGCATCTCCAGCTCCCGGATGGCGCTGGACGCGGCGCGCGGCGGTGTCGAGGATCTGCTCGACCACATCACCTCCGGGGTGCGCAGCACCTGCACCTACGTCGGGGCCGCGACGCTGCCCGAACTGCACGACAAGGTGGTGCTCGGCGTGCAGTCGGCCGCCGGGTTCGCCGAGGGGCATCCACTGCCGACCGGTTGGTGATTCCGCCCGCCCGCCGCGGGCGGTTACCATGGACCGGATTTCGTCGACACAGACCAGAGAGGGACTCCGTGCCACAGGCACCCGTGGAAGCCCACGGTTCTCAAGTGGGCGCGGGGATTCCGCTCGGCACACCGGCCCCGCACGACCCCGCCGACGCCGAGCCGTCCAGTAGCCAGCCGGGCAGCAGGCCCGGCAGACCTCCGGTGAGCATCCGATGAACCTCACCATGACGCTTCTCAGCCTGCTGGCGTTCGTCCTGCTGACGGCCGGAACCGCGCTGTTCGTGGCGGCCGAGTTCGCCTTGACGGCTCTGGAACGCAGCATCGTCGAGGCCAACGCCCGCACCGGGGGGCGACGCGACCAGTTCGTCCTCAAGGCGCACCGCACCTTGAGTTTTCAGCTATCCGGTGCCCAGCTGGGCATATCCATCACCACCCTGGCCACCGGGTACCTGGCCGAACCGGTGGTGGCCCGCCTGCTCTACGCGCCGCTGACCGCGCTGCGCCTCCCGGCCGACTGGGTGAGCCCGATCGCGTTGGTGCTGGCACTGCTGATCGCCACCTCGGTGTCGATGATCTTCGGCGAGCTGGTCCCCAAGAACCTCGCGGTCGCCAAGCCGCTGCCCACCGCCCGGTTCGCCGCCGCGCCGCAGTGGTATTTCGCCAAGCTGTTCACCCCGGTCATCAAGGCCACCAACGGCACCGCCAACTGGATCCTGCGCCGGATGGGCATCGAGCCGGCCGAGGAATTGCGCTCGGCGCGATCGCCGCAGGAACTGGTGTCGCTGGTGCGGACCTCGGCCCGCCGTGGCGCGCTGGACGCCGACACCGCCGTGCTCGTCGACCGCTCCCTGCAGTTCGGCGACCGTTCCGCCGAGGAGCTGATGACCCCGCGGTCGAAGATCGAATCGCTGGAACTCGAGGACACCGTTGCCGACCTGCTGTCCGCCGCGATCCGCACCGGCTACTCGCGATTTCCCATCGTCGACGGTGACCTGGATCAGACCGTCGGCATGGTGCACGTCAAGCAGGTCTTCGAGGTGCCGCCGCAACGCCGGGGCAGCACCCCGCTGTCCCGGTTGGCGGTTCCGGTGCCCACCGTGCCCGCATCCCTCGACGGGGACGCCGTGATGACCCAGATCCGCGGCAACGGCATCCAAACCGCCATGGTGGTCGACGAGTACGGCGGCACGGCAGGCATGGTCACCTTCGAGGACCTCATCGAGGAGATCGTCGGCGACGTACGCGACGAACACGACGACGCCACCCCCGATGTGGTGCAGAGCCGGGCCGGCTGGGAGGTCTCCGGGCTGCTCCGGATCGACGAGGTGGATTCCGAGACGCCGTTCCGCGCACCCGAGGGCGACTACGAGACGATCGGGGGGCTCGTGCTGGAGAAGCTCGGGCACATCCCCGAGGTCGGCGAAACCGTGGAGCTGACCGAGTTCGACCCCGACCAGTCCGGCGATGAACCGGTGTACTGGCAGGCCCGCATCCTGAAGATGGACGGCCGTCGCATCGACCTACTGGAACTGGTCAAGACCGAGGGCCGCAACGAAGTCGAGGGTCCCGATGGGCGGTGACGTGTTCGCGGTCGCGCTGACCGTGCTGCTGCTGGCCGCCAACGCGTTCTTCGTCGGCGCGGAGTTCGCCCTGATCTCGGCACGGCGCGACCGCCTGGAAGCGCTGGCCGAACAGGGCAAGAAGCGTGCCGTCACGGTGATGCGAGCGGCGGAGAACCTGTCGCTGATGCTGGCCGGTGCGCAGCTGGGCATCACCATCTGCTCGATCCTGCTGGGCCGGGTCGGCGAACCCGCGGTCGCCCACCTGCTGGAGAAACCGTTCGCACTGCTCGGGGTCGGGGACGCCGTCCTGCACACCGTGTCGTTCATCGTGGCGCTGGCGGTCGTGGTGACCCTGCACGTGCTGCTGGGCGAGATGGTGCCCAAGAACATCGCCATCGCCGGCCCGGAGGCCACCGCGATGCTGCTGGTGCCGCCGTACCTGATCTACATCCGCGCGGCACGGCCGCTCATCGCGTTCTACAACTGGGCCGCCAACACCACGCTGCGGGCGCTGCGGGTGGAACCCAAGGACGAACTCGACGTCACGGTCTCCACCGTCGAGCTGTCGGACATGATCGCCGAATCGCTGTCCGAGGGGCTGCTCGACCGCGAGGAGCACACCCGGTTGACCCGCGCG
Source organism: Mycobacterium adipatum (assembly GCF_001644575.1). Lineage (NCBI taxonomy): Bacteria > Bacillati > Actinomycetota > Actinomycetes > Mycobacteriales > Mycobacteriaceae > Mycobacterium > Mycobacterium adipatum. Next base: position 3,199,156 of record NZ_CP015596.1, on the reverse strand, counting down.
CTGCAGATCCGCGACCGCTGCGTGGCGGACCTGGCCATCCCACTGGACCGTATCCGCGCGGTGCCGGTCGCCGCGCCGGGGTCGGGCCCCACCATCGCCGCCGTCGAGCAGGCGCTCTCGGAGACCGGGTATTCCCGGTTCCCCGTCACCAATGCCGACGGCAGCTACCTGGGCTATCTGCACATCAAGGATGTGCTGCCGGTACTCAGCGAGGAGCGCACCCAGCTCGACTCCGCGATGGTCCGCCCGCTGATCCAGATGCCGTCGACGCTGCCGCTGCCGGACGCGTTGACTCGGTTGCGCCGCAACAAGAGTCACCTCGCTCTGGTGACCGATGGCGGTCGGATCACCGCGATGGTCACGCTGGAGGACCTGGTGGAGGACCTGGTGGGCACCGTGCGCGACGGGACGCACCGGGTCTGATGGCCACGGTCCTGCCCGAAGCGGACTGGCTGGCCCGCGAGGCCGCGCACCAGCAGCGGGTGCACCGGTTCACCGCACCGCACCAGCACCGCGCGCAACGGGGCGAACCGCACCCGGTGTGGGATTTCCTGTTCACCTACTACAGCCTGCGTCCCCGCCAGTTGCGGCGCTGGCACCCGGGCTTCGGGATCTATCTGGACGGGCCGGCGGCCGGACGCTTCGCCACCCGCCCCGGTTATGACCGTGTCGACGGCGCGGCGACGGTGACCGACACCGCACTGGCGTCGCGGCGCCCCACCGTGTCCTTCATCGCGGAGCTGCTGTCGGCCACGGCCGACCGGGCGCCACGCTTCAACTGTTTCGGGCTGCACGAGTGGGCGATGGTCTACCGGTCCCCCGAGGTGCGCCACGGTCAGGTGCCGCTGCGACTCGGGGCGCCGGGCACCGATGCAGTCGTCGATGCGATGCCGTTGCGGTGCAGCCATTTCGACGCGTTCAGGTTCTTCACCCCGGCCGCCGCCGAGCTCAACGGTGAGCAGTTGCGCCGCGACACCCAGCTGGCGACCGAGCAGCCGGGGTGCATTCACGCGGCGATGGACTTGTACAAATGGGCCTACAAACTGGGTCCGTTGGTGCCCTCGGAACTGGTGATGGACTGTCTGGACCTGGCCGCCGACGCCCGTGCCATCGATATGCGTGCCAGCCCATACGACCTGACCGACTACGGATTTGCGCCGATTACCATCGAGACCGCGGCCGGGCGCGCCGAGTACGTCAAGGCCCAGCAGGGCATCACCGAACGGGCCGCGCCGTTGCGCGCAGAACTGGCTCGCCGGTGTGAGCTGCTGCTCACCAGGTCCACCGCGGGGTCGCCGGCAGTTACCGGCGGGTAAACTAGTCCGACTGCTAAGGGAGGAAACATGACCGAGCGCGTGACGGTGGGCAACCTGCGGGTTGCCAAGGTTCTGCATGACTTCATCACGGCCGAAGCGTTGCCCGGCACCGGCCTGGACCCCGATACCTTCTGGTCCGGTGTCGACAAGGTCGTCGCCGACCTCACCCCGCAGAACCAGGATCTGCTGGCGCGCCGCGATGACCTGCAGGCCCAGATCGACAAGTGGCACCGGGCCCGGGTCATCGGCCCGTTCGACGCGGCCGAGTACAAGCAGTTCCTCACCGATATCGGCTACCTGACTCCGGAACCGGACGATTTCACCGTCACCACCTCCGGGGTCGATACCGAGATCACCAGCACCGCCGGCCCGCAGCTGGTGGTGCCGATCCTCAATGCCCGGTTCGCCCTGAATGCGGCCAACGCCCGATGGGGGTCGCTGTACGACGCGCTGTACGGCACCGACGTCATCTCCGACGAGGGTGGCGCCGAGGCAGGCTCCTCCTATAACACGGTCCGCGGCGACAAGGTCATCGCCTACGCCCGCACGTTCCTCGACGAGGCGGTGCCGCTGGCGTCGGGCTCGTGGGCCGATATCGACGGCCTGACGATCGAGGACGGACAGCTCTCGCCCGCCCTCGCCGACCCGAGCGCCTTTGTCGGCTACACCGGTGAACTCGGCTCCCCGTCCTGGTCGGTGCTGCTGGAGCACAACGGCCTGCACATCGAGATCCTCATCGACCCGGACTCCCCGATCGGCGCCGGCGACAAGGCCGGCATCAAGGATGTGGTGCTGGAGTCCGCGATCACCACCATCATGGACTTCGAGGACTCGGTGGCCGCCGTGGACGCCGAAGACAAGGTGCTCGGATACCGCAACTGGCTGGGACTCAACCGCGGCGATCTCTCCGAAGAGGTCAGCAAGGGCGGCAAGTCGTTCACCCGGGTGCTCAACCCCGACCGTGTCTTCACCCGCCCGGACGGCGAGGGTGAGCTCACCCTGCCCGGACGCAGCCTGCTGTTCGTGCGCAACGTCGGGCACCTGATGACCAATGACGCGATCGTCTTCGACGCCGACGGTGCGGACGGCGCGGAAGTTCCCGAAGGCATCCAGGACGCGCTGTTCACCGGTCTGATCGCGATGCACGGACTGTCCGAGGGCGACCAGAACGGGCCGTACCGCAACAGCCGCACCGGCTCGGTGTACATCGTGAAGCCCAAGATGCACGGCCCCGACGAGGTCGCGTTCACCTGTGAGCTGTTCAGCCGCGTCGAGGATGTTCTCGGCCTGCCCCAGGGCACCCTGAAGGTCGGCATCATGGACGAGGAGCGCCGCACCACGCTGAACCTGAAGGCCGCCATCAAGGCCGCCGCCGATCGGGTGGTGTTCATCAACACCGGTTTCCTGGACCGCACCGGCGACGAGATCCACACCTCGATGGAGGCCGGCCCGATGATCCGCAAGGGCGCGATGAAATCGCAGCCGTGGATCAAGGCCTACGAGGACAACAACGTCGATGTCGGTCTGGCCACCGGCCTGTCCGGGCGCGCGCAGATCGGCAAGGGCATGTGGGCGATGACCGATCTGATGGCCGATATGGTCGAGCAGAAGATCGGCCAGCCCCGCGCCGGCGCCACCACGGCGTGGGTGCCCTCCCCGACTGCGGCCACCCTGCACGCCATGCACTACCACCAGGTCGACGTCGCCGCGGTGCAGGAGGAACTGGCCGGGAAGAAGCGCGCCACCATCGACGAGCTGCTGACCATCCCGCTGGCCGGCGAGCTGGCCTGGTCACCCGATGAGATCCACGAAGAGGTGGACAACAACTGCCAGTCCATCCTGGGCTACGTGGTGCGCTGGGTCGACGCCGGCGTCGGCTGCTCCAAGGTGCCCGACATCCACAACGTCGCGCTGATGGAAGACCGTGCCACGCTGCGCATCTCCAGCCAGCTACTGGCCAACTGGCTGCGCCACGGTGTGATCACCGAAGGGGACGTCAAGGCCAGCCTGCGCCGGATGGCCGCGGTCGTCGACGAGCAGAACGCCGGAGATCCCGACTATCTGCCGATGGCCCCCGACCCGGAGGCCAGCATCGCGTTCCAGGCGGCTCAGGAGCTGATCCTGGCCGGGACCCAGCAGCCCAGCGGCTACACCGAGCCGATCCTGCACCGCCGCCGCCGCGAGTTCAAGGCGCGTGCCGCGAGCCAGTGACTAGACTTCGGCGGGGCATTCGACACGACGAGCTAAGAGGGTAGGGATGGGCAGGCACAGCATTCCCGACCCCGACGACACCGGCGACCGGACCTCCCAGGGGCCGGACGCCGGTTACGGGTCAGACGCCGCCGGGAGCGGCTCCGGTTTCGGTGACTTCGGTGCGGACGCAGGCGAATACGGTCCCGACGATTACCGCTACGACGACGACTCCGGATACGACAGCGACTCCGGCTACGACACCGGTGCCGGCTATGACGAGCCCGCACCGGCACCGCGCGGATTCCCCGCGGTCGCCGACGAGGATCAGCCCACCCAGGCGTTCTCGGTCACCGGTCGCCAGCGCGCCTACGACAGCGGTGAATGGACGGGCAGTCACCGTGCGGTGACTCCGGGCCGGCGCAAGGTCAGCCCGGTCGTCATCGGTGCGTTGATCACCGTCGTCGTGGTGGTCGGCGCCGTCATTCTGTGGCGCTTCTTCGGCGACGCCCTGTCCAACCGCAGCCAAGCCTCCGCCGATCGCTGCGTCGAGGGCGAGGTGACGGTCGCGGTCATCGCCGATCCCGCCATCGCCGATCAGGTCGGCACCCTGGCCGAGCAGTACAGCAAGACCGCGGATCCGGTGGGTGACCGCTGCGTGCAGGTCGCGGTCAAGGCCGCGGACTCCACCGCGGTGATCGACGGTTTCGGCCAGGCGTGGCCCGGCGATCTCGGCGAGCGCCCCGCACTGTGGATCCCGGCGAGTTCGATCTCCTCGGCGCGGCTGGAAACCGCCAGCGGCGGCAAGACCGTCATCGACAGCCGCCCGCTGGTGAGCTCGCCGGTCGTGCTCGCCGTCCGCCCCGAGCTCAAAGCGGCACTGGCCCAGCAGAACTGGTCCAGCCTGCCCGGACTGCAGAGCGATCCGGCCGCACTGGACGGGCTCAACCTGCCGGGCTGGGGCGCACTCAAATTGTCGCTGCCGCTCACCGGTAACAGCGACGCCGCCTATCTGGCCGCCGAGGCGGTGGCCGCCGCGTCGGCGCCCGCCGGGTCGCCGGGCTCTGCCGGCGCGGGTGCCGCACAACGGCTGCTGGCCGGGCAACCCGAGTTGGCCGATACCGCGGCCTCGACGGCACTGGATGCCCTCGTCAACGCCTCCGACCCGGCGACGGCACCCGTACACGCGGTCGCCACCACCGAGCAGAAGCTGTTCGAGCGGGGTGCGGATGTCGCCGACGCCGCCAATGTCCTCAGCGCCTGGATCCCTTCGGGTCCGACCGCTGTCGCCGATTTCCCCGCAGTGCTGCTCAGCGGTGACTGGCTGTCCAAGGAACAGCTCACCGCGGCAAGCGAGTTCGACCGCTTCATGCGAAAACCCGAACAACTCGCCGAGCTTGCCAAGGCCGGCTTCCGCGTCGAGGGTGTCGCACCGCCGAGCAGTCCGGTCACCGATTTCCCAGCGCTCGCGCAGCCGCTGTCGTTCGGCGATCCGGCGTCGCGCGCCGCGCTGGCCACTCGGCTGGCCACACCGGCCCGAGGCGGCACCGTCACCGTGATGCTCGGCCAGGCGACACCCGGGCTGACCGATGTCGCCAGCGCACTCGACGATCGACTGCAGCAACTGCCCCCCACAGCGGCGGTGGGATTGTGGACCTTCGACGGAGTGGCCGGTCGCTCGGCGATCACCACCGGTCCGCTCGGTGACGATGTCGGCGGCACCCCGCGGTCGGCGGCGCTGGGTTCGAGCCTGCAATCCCAGGGCGGATCAGCCAGCGGCGCGGTGTCCTTCACCACGCTGCGACTCGTCTATGCCGAGGCATTGACCAACTTCCGGGCCGGCGAACCGAATTCGGTGCTGGTGATCACATCCGGTCCGCACACCGACCGCAGTCTGGACGGCCCGGGACTGATCTCCTACGTCCAGGGTGCGGCGGACCCCGAACGCCCGGTGGCGGTGAATGTCATCGACGTGGGCGACGATCCGGACCGGTCGACGTGGGAAGAGGTGGCGCGGGCCAGCGGCGGCGAGTACCGCAATGTGCCCGGCGCGAACGATCCCGGTCTCGCCGATGCGGTCGCCGCGTTCCTGGGCTGAACCCGTCAACTCCGGCGCAGCACGCACCGCACCCCGAAGTGATCGGAGGGGAACACCCGCGGCAGTGCCGGGGAGATCGGCTCGCGCCCCAACAGGTCGACCGATTCCGCAAACCAGCTGTCCCCCTTGGTCAGCACCCGGTCGAACCGGACGTGGCGGTGCTTGTCCTTCATGTCGAACCGCATGTGGTTGATCGTGGTGTCCTCGGTGTATCCCGGCTCGCCGGGGCGCAGCATCGGCCAGACGTCCCGATAGTCGGCAGGCAGAATGCCGTTCTCCCCGTCACGAAGGTTGAAATCACCCAGCACCACCGCGTTCTCGGCGTTCCGCACGGACCCGCAGATCAGCCCGAGTTGGCGGGCACGCAGCGGAGCGGAGGCCTTTCCGCTTTCGAGGTGGACGCCGACCACGATCAGCCGCTCGCCGTTGACGGTGAGCTGCGCGGTCAGGTATCCGCGCGACAGCCGGGTCGGCAGCCGGGTGTAGCTGACGCGGTCGACGGGGATGCGGGACAGCAACAGCATGCCGTAATTGCCGCGGCGCCCGCCGACGACCGCGGCACTGCGGTAGTGTTCCCGGATCCAGGGCTGCTGGAGGAACACCGCGCGGGCGGCGGGGGTGACCTCTTGAAAGACCATGATGTCCAGCGCTTCCCGGGCCAACAGGTCGGCGATCGCGCGGTGACGCTGATCGGCGTGCTCCTCGTTGAACCAGATGTTGTATGTGCTGAGCGCCAGCCGCTCGGCGTCGCATCGAGTACGGTTGCCACGCTCGGTGTTCCACCGCTGCCGACCGGGATCGAACCGCAGCACCGGCACCGTCGCCGGGCGACCGAAGATGCGCTGCCACAGCCGGTCCATGGGGCCCAAGCTACCCCGCAGCCGGACTCGCCCTCGGCAGCGCGCCGGGCGTGCGGCGCAGCTCACAGCGCGAGCAGTCCGAGCGCCTCCCTGCCGAACAACTCCGGCACCTCCACCTGCGGGTAGTGCCCGACACCGGGTAACTCGACGACCGGGGCCGTCGGGCGCAGTTCACGCAGTCCGGCCAGGACGTTGACCGTGGCCACCGGGTCCTGCAGTCCCCACAGGAAACCCAGTGGCTTCTGCCACGCGCTGATCGCCCCGTGCCAGCGCGGGGCATAACGCACCCGCTCGTCGAGGTAGGCGCACAACAGGTGCATGATGCGGTGCCCGTCGTTGTGCGACAGAAGGGCCCACTGCGCCTGCGCCTCGTCGGGGCTCAGCGGGTGTGCGTCACCGAACAGTCTGGAGAAGCCACGCACGAATCCGGCCCGTCCGGTCAGCCGGGACAGCACCGGCCCCAGCGGTCCGCGCAACACCTTCTGCGAGGGGCGCAGACTGGCCCGCTCCAGGATCACACTGCCGTTGGTCAGCACGGCCGAACGCAGATCGAAGGGCAGTTGCCCGTCGACATCCCGGGCCAGCAGCTCGGTGGCCACCGAGGTGCCCATGTCGTGGGCGACCATCGACACCGGCCCGGTGGTAGTCTGCGCCAACACCTCCTGCACCAGATCGGCCTGCTCCAGCAGGCTGTATGTGTGCGGACGGGGTTTGTCCGACAAACCGAAGCCCAGGAAATCCATGGTCACCCACGGCCGCCCGCCGAGCGCGGTGACCACCGCGCGGTAGTCGAAGGAGCTCGACGGAAACCCGTGCAGCAGAAGCACCGTGGGTCCGGTGCCGGGCGCGGACCGGACGAAGACCGAACCGGCCGAGGTGGTCAGGAAGCGTCCACCGGCGCGCCACTCCTGGACAGCTGCAGGCAACACGGAGTCAGGTTAAGCGAATGCCTCCACCGGCGGGCAGGAACACACCAGGTTGCGGTCGCCGTAGGCGGCGTCGATCCGGCGCACCGGCGGCCACACCTTTGGCCGGAACCCCTTGCCCAGTGGGTAGGCGGCCTGCTCGCGGGTGTACGGATGCTCCCACTTCTCGACCAGCAGCGAGTCGGCGGTGTGCGGGGCGCCGCGCAGCGGATTGTCCTCGACCGGCCATTCCCCCGTGCCGACCTTGTCGATCTCGGCCTTGATGGCGATCATCGCGTCGCAGAACGCGTCGACCTCGGCCAGACTCTCACTCTCGGTGGGCTCCACCATCAGCGTGCCGGCCACCGGGAAGCTCATGGTCGGCGCGTGGAAACCGAAGTCAGCCAACCGCTTCGCCACGTCGTCCACGGTGACTCCGGTGGCCTTGGTGATGCCGTTGAGGTCGAGGATGCACTCGTGGGCGACCATGCCGTTCTCACCGGTGTAGAGCACCGGGAAGTACTCGTCGAGGCGGCGGGCCACATAGTTCGCCGAGGCGATCGCGGTCAGTGACGCCGCCCGCAATCCGGCCCCGCCCATCATCCGGATGTAGGTCCAGGTGATCGGCAGGATGGACGCCGACCCGTAGGGCGCCGCCGACACCGTGTAGTCATCGCCGAGCTCGTCGGCCAGCGGATGCCCGGGCAGGTACGGCGCCAGGTGGCTGCGCACCGCCACCGGGCCGACACCGGGGCCGCCGCCGCCGTGCGGGATGCAGAACGTCTTGTGCAGGTTGAGGTGGCTGACGTCGCCGCCGAAGCGGCCCGGCCGCGCCAGCCCGACCAGCGCGTTGAGGTTGGCTCCGTCGACGTAGACCTGACCGCCCGCATCGTGCACCGCGGCACAGATATCGGCGACGTCGTGCTCGTACACCCCGTGAGTGGACGGGTAGGTGATCATCAGCGCGGCCAGACGCTCGGCATGCTCGGACACCTTGGCGCGCAGGTCGTCGAGGTCGACGTCACCATTGGCCCGGCATGTCACCACCACCACCCGCATCCCGACCAGCGCGGCCGAGGCGGCGTTGGTGCCGTGCGCACTGGACGGGATCAGGCAGACGTCACGTTCGGCCTGGCCGTTGGCACGGTGGTAAGCCTGGATGGCGAGCAGCCCGGCGTACTCCCCCTGCGAGCCGGCATTGGGCTGCAACGAGATTTCGTCGTAGCCGGTGATCCCGGTCAGCCAGTCCTGCAGGTCGGCGATCAGCCGGCGCAGGCCCGGGTTGTCCGATGCCGGGGCGAACGGATGCTGCGCGGCGAATTCCGGCCAGGTGATCGGCTCCATCTCGGCGGCGGCGTTGAGCTTCATCGTGCACGAACCCAGCGGGATCATGCTGCGGTCCAGCGCGATGTCCTTGTCGGCCAGCGATCGTAGGTAACGCATCATCGAGGTTTCGGTGCGGTACTGGTGAAACGCCGGGTGGGTCAGGAATTCCGATGTCCGGGTGGCGATATCGGTGCCCGAGGGCTGCGCGGGCGTCACCGCGAACGCCTCCAGCACGGCCGCGACATGCGCGTCGGTGGTGGCCTCGTCACAGGCCACCGACACGTGGTCGGCGTCCACGCGCCACAGGTTGATACCGGCGGATTTGGCGGCCGCCACGACCTCATCGGCGCGGCCGGGCACGTGCGCCAGCACGGTGTCGAAGAACGTCTGGTGCACCAGCGAATCGCCCAGGGCCGCACCGATCTTCGCGGCTTGCTCGTGCACCCGGCGGGCGATCGCCGCCAATCCGGCCCCGCCGTGGTAGCTGGCGTACATGGCGGCCATCACGGCCAACAGCACCTGCGCGGTGCAGATGTTGCTGGTCGCCTTGTCCCGGCGGATGTGCTGTTCGCGGGTCTGCAAGCTCAGCCGGTAGGCCGGGGTGCCGTCGGCGTCGAGCGAGACCCCGACCAGCCGCCCCGGCAGCTGGCGGGCGTGCTTGGTGTGCACCGCCAGGTAGCCGGCGTGCGGGCCGCCGAATCCCATGGGCACACCGAAACGTTGGGTGGTGCCGAAGGCGACGTCGGCGCCGAGGTCACCGGGCGGGGTGATCAGGGTGGCGGCCAGCAGGTCGGCCCCGACCGCGACCAGCGCGCCACGCTCATGGGCGGCGGCGATCAGATCCGACCAGTCGTCGATGCGTCCGCTCGCGCCGGGCAGCTGGACGATGACGCCGAAGACGTCGCCGTCGGGCAGGCCGTCGCGCAGGTCGGCGGTCACGATCTCGATGCCGAGTGGCTCGGCGCGGGTGGCGATCACCGCCGCGGTCTGGGCGTACACGTCGGCATCGACCACCAGACGGTTCGACGGGCCCTTGACCGCGCGATGCATCAGCGTCATCGCCTCGGCGGCGGCGGTGCCCTCGTCGAGCATCGACGCGTTCGCCACATCGAGGCCGGTCAGGTCGGCGACCATGGTCTGGAAGTTCAGCAGCGCCTCGAGCCGGCCCTGGCTGATCTCGGGCTGGTACGGCGTGTAGGCGGTGTACCAGGCGGGGTTCTCCAGGATGTTGCGCTTGAGCACCGGCGGGGTCAGCGTGTCGAAGTAGCCCTGGCCGATCATCGAGACGGCGACGGTGTTGGAGTCGGCCAGCGCGCGCAGTTCGGCGAGCGCCTCCTCCTCGGTCGCGGCCGGCGGCAGGTGTTCCAGCCCGGGCGCCAGACCGTTGCCGTCCACCGCGTCGAGGATGCCCGCCGGCAACGCCTTCTCGGCCAACTCATCGAGCGAGCCCACACCGATGACGCCCAGCATGGTGGCGATGGCATCGGCGTCGGGTCCGATATGGCGGCCGACAAAGCCGGAATGGTCAACAGACACGAGATCTCCCCTGGTCGAGGGCGCACACAGCCACGTCCCTCTCCCTCTGTCGGGGCGCCTGAGAGATTCGGCCACCGGGCCTTTCCCCATGGGCGGGCGCACGCAGCGCCACTTTCCAGAGGCATCGTGGCCGCGCGCGGTCCTGGGGGCCTGAGAGGTTGACGGAGAGGTGTTGCTCCTTCGGCGCCCGTGACTGGCCGTCACGGAACTCTCCCGCGCAAGGGCGATGCGGAGCCGATTCTACCGCTCGGCCAGATCCAGCGCCGTCCACATCGGTGCCGCGGCGTCGCGGCGCCGCCGCGGACACGTTGCCCAGGCCCGTGGATGCCGCGCGCAGGGCCGCCCGCACCCGGGAAACCGATGCCACCGAGAAGAATTCACGTGCAGCCGTGGATACTTGCGGCGCTGAGCCCGAAGACGGCAACAAAAAGGGCCGCCCGCGGCGGCCCTCTTCGACGTGCGACGGCCTGTCTCAGCCGATCTTGCGGTCGCGGGTCTTGCGCCGCGATGCCAGCTCGTCCTCCGGCGCGGCGATCGATTCGCCGCCGTCGGCACGTTCACCCGGGAAGTCGGCGATCGCGCCGGTCAGTTCCCGCATGGCGCCCGACACGGCGATCCCGAACACGCCCTGTCCACCCTGCAGCAGGTCAACGACCTCTTCGGCGGAGGTGCACTCGTAGACGGTGGTGCCATCGGAGAACAAGGTGATGTTGGCCAGGTCCTGCACACCGCGCTGGCGCAGGTGATCCACCGCGACGCGGATGTTGTGCAGCGAGATTCCGGTGTCGAGGAGACGTTTGACGATCTTGAGGACCAGGACGTCCTTGAACGAGTACAGCCGCTGACTGCCCGACCCCGCGGCACCGCGGATCGACGGCACGACCAGCGAGGTGCGCGCCCAGTAGTCCAGCTGTCGGTAGGTGATACCGGCGATCTGGCAGGCGCTGGGCCCGCGGTACCCGACCAACTCGTCCGGGATGGAATCATCCGGGAAGAGACCGCCCTGCACGGGTTCGCCGGGTGCGCTGCTCATGGGCGGTGTGGCACCGCCGGCTGAAGACAGATCCAACTCCCCCTGATGTGGCGTGTCGCCCACAGTCCATCCTCTCGCCGTCGCCCCCGGGCCCGTGACCCAACCGCGTCACGTCCGAGTTTGAATGTGTCGAGCATACGCTCAACACATTGCTGCTACTGCTCGTCGTCGATCAAAATTATGGCTGCCCATTTCCCGTGCGGGTCACACTCGACCCGCGTGTCGAACTCACGAGACGCATCCGTGATGTTGACCGTCACGCCGGCGCGACCGCGTCAGGTCGCCTTGAAATCGTCGGGTGACACGCTGTCGAGGAACTCTTTGAACTTCTCCACTTCGTCCTCGCGGACCGGGCCGTCGGCTTCGTCGTCGGTCTCGTCCGGGATCAGCAACCCGGCCTCGGCCAGCACCGCTTCCTCCACGTAGATCGGCACCCCGACGCGCAGCGCGATGGCCACCGAATCCGAGGGACGCGCCGAGACCTTGACATCGCGGTCGAAAATCAGGTCGGCGTAGAAGGTGCCCTCGCGCAGATCGACGATGCGCACCTCTTTGAGCGAATGACCCAGCGCAGCGATCAGATCCCGGATCAGGTCATGAGTGAGCGGGCGCGGCGCCTCGACACCCTGCTGTTCCTGCGCGATCGCGGCGGCCTCGGCCTGACCGATCCAGATCGGCAGGTACCGGTCGCCGTTGGACTCGCGCAGCAACAACACCGGCTGATTCTGAGGCTGTTCCACGCGAATTCCGACTACCCGAACCTCACCCATCAGCGCCTGCCCTCCGCTACGAAGCCGTCGAGAAAAGTCTAGTCCTCAACGGTCCAGAACGTCTCGCACCGCAGACTTGATCAACGACGTGTGCAGGGTGATCGCCAGCGCCGCAACCTCGCGGGCCAGGTCGTCGGCGCGGTCGCGGGCCCCGGCCTTGCCCGCCGCGGCCACCGGACCCGCGATCTGCGCGATCAGGTCGGACTGCCGGTCGGCCGCCGAGCGGAAGGCCCGCAGATGCCGCGGTTCGACACCGTAATCGGCCAGCGCCCGCGCGCACTGCGCGATGGTGACCGAATGCTCGTCGAAGAACCCGGCCGGGCCGGGCTTGATGACGCCCGCGGTGACCAGCGCCGCCAGCAGCGGGCCGTCCACGCCCGAACGGGACAGCAGATCCTCCCGGCTGAGCCGCACCTGTGCCGGCGCCACCGCCTCGGCGCCCGCGCGGTCGGAGTCCGGACCGGCATCGCCGGTGAGCTGCACCAGCCGCGGGACGGTGTACGCCGAGCCCAGCGGCGGCAGTTCGCCATCGGGTTGCGCATCGAGCTGGGCCTTGATGACCTTCAGCGGCAGGTACTGGTCGCGCTGCGCGGTCAGGACGAACCGCAACCGCGCACAGTCGTAGGCGGTGAACCGGCGGTAGCCGGCCGCCGACCGCTGCGGGGTGACCAGCCCCTCTGCCTCCAGGAACCGGATCTTGGAGATCGTGACATCCGGGAAGTCCGGGCGCAGCAGATCCAGAACCGCTCCGATGGACATCCCGGCGGGTGCCGGTTCGGGCTGGGTCATCGAGTCCTCGCGCGAGCGCTCCGCAGTCAGCCTGCGTCGTCGGTCTTCGGCCCGGTCAGGAACACCAGGCGGAACTTGCCGATCTGGACCTCGTCGCCATTGGCCAGCACGGCGGAGTCCACCGGCTCACGGTTGACGTAGGTGCCGTTGAGGCTGCCGACGTCGACGACCTGGAACTCGCCGGACTCCAGCCGGAACTCGGCATGCCGGCGGCTCACGGTGACGTCGTCGAGGAAGATGTCGCTGTCCGGATGCCGGCCGGCGGACGTGGTGGCCTGGTCGAGCAGGAAGCGCGAACCGGCGTTCGGGCCGCGCTTGACGACGAGAAGCGCCGAACCCGCAGGCAATCCCTCGACGCCCGACACCGAGCTCTCGGTACCGGTACTGGCCGGCGCATCCAGCTCGTTCAGGAAATCAGCGCGGAAAACCGATGTCGTCTCCACCGTGACTTCGTCGGACTGGTCGGCCTGAAAGTTGCTGTTCTCCGTCACCCGCTGCTCCTCTACTGGCTGCTGTGGCGTGCTCGTCCGGCGGCCGTCAGGGGCCGTTCGGCGGCCCCCTCGGACTCCCTGCGTCTTACGACGACCGTACCGCGCCGGGGTGGCCATTGCGTCCACCACCGCCGGATCCGGTCACCTAGACGTGCTCACGCCTGTCGCTGATCAACCGATCCGCAAAACCCTAACAACACCTACTCGGGGAGAATCCCGCGGTAGCCGTCCGCGTCCAGGAGATCGGGCAGCGGACCGGCCGGCGCGGCGGCCTCGGTCTGCAGTTCCACCAGCCAGCCGGCCCCGTAGGGGTCGGAGTTCACCAGTTCCGGGCTGCCCTCCAGCTCACCGTTGACGGCAACGACTTTCGCGGTGACCGGGGCGTAGAGGTCCGACAGCGATTTGGTGGATTCCACCTCGCCGAACGCCTCGCCGGCAGTGACCGCGGCACCCACGTCGGGCAGCTGCACGAACACCACGTCACCGAGAGCGGCCTGCGCGTAGTCGGTGATGCCGACCCGCACGGTGTCCTCGCCGGTCCGTCGCACCCATTCGTGCTCGGCGGTGTACTGCAGATCGGACGGGATCTCGCTCACGTGGCTCCTTCGGCGGCGGTACTCGAACGCACTACTTGACGGGCTGAGCGTATTGGCGAGGTTTCGGTTGCCGCAAGGCGGTCACCTCGACCGCCTCGGATTGGGTCACCGTCATCGCGCCGCCGACCCGCTTGACGCTGTCCATGGCACCGCCGGGAATGTTCATCGCCGCCGCCAGGGTGGGGGGATCACCAATCGCCAGAACCGAATACGGCGAGCCGAGGGTCTCACCGTCGACGACCATCGCACCGGGCGAGCCGACCACCCAGGTGTCCACCCCGACCCGGACCGGCTGCCCGCCGGTACCGCGGATCTCCATGGCCTCCGCGCCGGCGGCACGCAACTCGTTGATCACGTCGAGCATCGTCTCCGGCGACACGCCGCGGGCGTTGTCCTGGATACCGATGGTCACACCCGGCCCGACAGCCGCCACCGTGCCGATCAGGATGGACAGTGCCGCAAGCCGGGCCTGGGCGTTCTCGATGGCCGCCTGGTCGCTGCTACCGGACGCCTGCAGCGCGTTCAGGGTCTGTTGCAGATCGGCGACCTCGGTGTTGAGGGCGGCCTCCCGCTGTTGCAGGGAATCCAGCAGGACCAGTAGGTCGGCCGGTCGTGCGGTCTCCAGCGAGTCACCCGAGCCGGTCTGGCGAACCTGGGTGACGATCGCGATGCCGAGCAGGACGCACAGCAGGACACCCAGGGCGCCGAAGACCCACTGGGAACGGGTGCGCCGCGCCGTCGGTGCGCCATCCTCGGGCAGCTCGTGGCGGCCGTGCTCGGAATGTCCGGATTCGACGTGCTCGACCATCGGCTACGCTCCGAACAACCTGCGCCGCAACGCGGCCGCATTGCCGAAGATCCGGATGCCGAGCACCACGATGATCGCGGTGGACAGCTGGGTGCCGACGCCGAGCTGGTCGCCGACGTAGACGATGAGTGCGGCCACCAGCACGTTGAAGACGAACGAGACGACGAAGACCTTCGAGTCGAAGATCCGCTCCAGGTAAGCGCGCAGGCCGCCGAACACCGCGTCCAGCGCCGCCACCACGGCGATCGGCAGGTAGGGCTGGATCGCCTCGGGCACACTGGGGTGGAAGACCAGCCCGAGCACGATGCCGACGACGAGCGCGGCGATTCCGATCATGTCTGGATCAACCTCTGGATCACCCTCAGCCCCATACCTCAGCGTTCCATCTGTCTGGCGAAACGGATCTCTCGTACCGAACCCCCGGGCACGCTGAGGGCCTCGCCGGTACTGACCGTAACCCCGACACCGTAGGACTGCTGCAACAGCGTGAGCCGCTGCATACCGGGACTGCGGTTGAACACATCCTGCATCGCATGCGGCGGCCCGAGCGCGACGATGGCGTACGGGCTGGTGATCGGACGGTTGTCGACCAGAATGCCGCCGCCGGCCTGCCGGATGGTCACATTGGGCCCGATCCGCACCCCGCCGACCGACATCGCCTCGGCTCCGCCGACCCACAACGAGTTGACCACCAGTTGCAGATCGCGGTCCAGGATCGCCTGTTGGCTGCCCGCCACCCGCTGTTTGGACACGTCGGTGAGGTCCCTGGACATTCCCGGATCGGTGACGGTGACCTCCAGCCCAGGACCGATCGCGGGCGTGACGGCGGCCGAGAACTCCGCCCCGTCCAGGGCGGCCAGCAGCGCACGGCCCTGCTCGCCGCCGGCGAGGCGACCACGGCGCTCGGTCTCCACCTCGGCGGCCAGACCGTCGCGGGTCGCCTCCACGGCGTCGGTGCGGGTCTCACCGGCCCGCACGCTGTCGGCCAGCACCAGTTGGGTCTGCCGGTTCACCGGCGCCACCGACTGGGCCTGCGACGCGGCCGCCGCGAACACGACGGCCACCGTCATACCGGCGAGCACGGACCAGCCGCCGGCCCGCCACCGGCCGGCGGGCCTGTCATGGCGCGCCGAGGCGGCTACGGCGTAACCGGGGTCGAGGTGCTCGGAGAGCAGCGAACGCAACAGCGAGGGAACCGGGATGCGTTGCGGCGCACCAGCTTCGTGATGGTTCAGGCCGGCCTCGGGATGGTAGCCGCCCAGCGGGTTCGGGGCGTCAACCATCCCGGCCGGACCTCCGGTTGGCCGTGGCGATCCCGGAGACCCTGGGCAGGCGTCTGACCACCAGCACCACCTGAGCGACGTAGAGCACCGCCGACCACAGGTAGAGGG
Organism: Mycobacterium adipatum; assembly: GCF_001644575.1. NCBI lineage: Bacteria > Bacillati > Actinomycetota > Actinomycetes > Mycobacteriales > Mycobacteriaceae > Mycobacterium > Mycobacterium adipatum. The sequence continues at coordinate 3,183,047 of NZ_CP015596.1, read as the reverse complement.
CCATCCCCCAGATCAGGAACGCCCAGCCGCAGGCCAGGATGATCCGACTCCACAGCGCGTCGAACTGGCCCAGTAGCACCAGCGGCAACCCCGACATCAGGGCGAACGTGGCGGCCTTGCCCAGATAGGTGACCGGCAGCGCGGTCAGTCCGCGGCTGCGCAGCACCGGCAGCGTCGCGGCCAGCGCGACATCCCGGCCGATCAGCACCATGACGAACCAGAACGGCACCACCCCCGCGACGGCCAGCGCCACCGGGATCACCAGCATGTAGATGCGGTCGACGGCGGGGTCGAGCAACTCACCCAGGCGGGAGGACTGGTCGGCGACCAGCCGGGCGATCTTGCCGTCGGCCCAGTCGGAGAAGCCGCTGAACATCAGCACGGCGACCGCCCAGCCCACCGCCCCACTGAAGAGTAGGTAGCCGAACACCGGTAGCAGCAGCAGTCGCAGCACGCTGAGCGCATTGGGGATGGTGAGCACCCGATCCCCGGGGTGATTTCCCATCGCTCCGCTCCCCCCGGGCTGATCCCCCATCGCTGCGCTCCCCCCGGGCTGCATACCGGCCAACCTAACGGAAGACACCCGGCAGGCTCAGCGCCGACATCACGTTGTCGGCCAGCGGATCGTCGTGAATCATGTACGTCCACGTCGAGGTCGGCCGCGCCAGCCGGCTCAGATCCAGTCCGGTCTCGCCGCCGACGATGTTCGCGGTGTCGAAGGTCTGCTGTGCCGCCTCGATGGCGTCGGCCGCCAGGGACGCGAAGGCGTCCACCGCCATCCGGTGGAATTCGTCGAGCGGACTCTGGTTGCCCAGGGCCCGCAGGCTGATGCTCTCCCGGATATCGGCCAGGTAGGCCAGGTGATCGGCCCAGCCGCGATCCAGGTGGTAGAGCATGATGAGCCGGCAGATCTCGTCGAGCCGGTCCTCGGAAACGGTTTCCGCGATCTGCTCGTAGCGCTTCGGCGAGCGTTCGGCGAGTTCTTCGCGCGCCGTGGAGGTGCGCAGCAGGGTGTTGCGGCGCTCGACCAGGATGGCGCGCTGTTGGGCGGTCAGCTGGTTGTACCGCCAGGTGTTGGCGTGCAGGTCCAGCGTCTTGCCCTCGGCCACCCGCTGGGCATGGTCGAGCAAGGTCGCCGCCTTGTTGCTGGTGATCTTGCCGTCTTCGTCGGTCTGCAGGGGCAGCTTGTTGGGCTCCAGGAAGGACACCACGACGTCGTCCTCCCAGCTGGAGAAGAACACCGAGGAGCCCGGGTCGCCCTGGCGTCCCGCGCGGCCGCGCAACTGGTTGTCCAGCCGTTCGGTGTAGTGCCGCCCGGTGCCGATGACGTGCAGGCCGCCGATCTCTGCCACCTCGTCGTGACCCGACTCGTCGGAGCCACCCAGCCGGATGTCGGTACCGCGGCCGGCCATCTGGGTGGACACCGTCACCCGGCCCTGAGCGCCGGCCTCGGCGATGACGGCCGCCTCCTCGGCGTCGTTCTTCGCGTTCAGCACCACCGCGGGGATACCGGCCTTGACCAGACGTTCGTGCAGCTCCTCGGACTCGGCCACATCGCGGGTGCCGACCAGGATCGGCTGCGACGTCGCGTGCACCTCGGCGATGTGTTCGACGATGGCGTCGTTCTTGGCGGCCACCGTGATGTACACGCGGTCCGATTCATCCTCGCGGACATTGGGTTTGTTCGGCGGGATCGGCGAGACCCCCAGCTTGTAGAACTGGCGCAGCTGTTCACCGGCGGCCAGCGCGGTGCCGGTCATCCCACACACCCGCGGGTAGCGGTTGATGAGCGCCTGCACGGTGATGGTGTCGAGCACCTCCCCGGTCTCGGTGATGTCGAGGCCCTCCTTGGCCTCCACCGCGGCCTGCAAGCCGTCGGGCCAGCGCTGCAGCGAGGCGATCCGGCCGCGCGAGGCGTTGATCAGGTGCACCGCGCCGTCGCGGACGATGTAGTGCACGTCGCGTTCCAGCAGCACGTGCGCGTGCAGTGCGACGTTGATTTCGGTGAGGGTGGAACCGACGTGTTCGTCGGAGTACAGGTCGATCCCGCCGAGGGCGGCCTCCAGCGTGCGCGCGCCGGCCTCGGTGAGCTGCACATTGCGCCGGTCGGCGTCGGTCTCGTACTCGGTGCCTTCGCGGAGTTCGCCGACCATCCGGATGATCTCCAGCCGCGGGGTCTCGCGGTGTGAGGTGCCGGCCAGGACCAGCGGCACCAGCGCCTCGTCGACCAGTACCGAGTCGGCCTCGTCGATCAGGGCGACGTCCGGGCTGGGCGAGACCAGGTCGTCCACCGAGATCACCAGCTGATCGCGCAGCACGTCGAACCCGATCTCGTTGACCGACCCGTAGGTGACATCGCAGGCGTAGGCGGCACGCCGCTGCTCGGGCGTCGCGTCGGCGGTGATCCAGCCGACGGTCAGGCCCAGTGCCTCCAGCAGTGGGCCCATCCATTCCGCGTCGCGGCGGGCCAGGTAATCGTTGACGGAGATGACGTGCACACTGCGCCCGCCGATGGCGTAACCGGCGGCGGCGATCGCCCCGGCCAGGGTCTTACCCTCACCGGTGGCCATCTCGACCACGTCGCCGGCCAGCATCCGCAGCGCGCCGAGCAGCTGGACATCGAACGGCCGCAACGAGATCGACCGTTCCGCCGCTTCCCGCACGATGGCCAGGAACTGCGGGATATCGCCGGATTCGGCGAGCTCGTCGAGGTTGAGCAGGCCGGCGGCCTTACGCAGCTGTTCATCGTCGAGGCCGGCGGCCTTGTCGTCGAACGCGGCCGAGGCCCGCACCTGGGTCATGGAGCGGGCCTGGTCCTTGTCGGTGCTCGCGCCGAGCATCTTCCAGAACCGGTTGCTCAGCCCACCGGATTTCGATCCACCGGATTTGGACGCCTTGGAGGTCTTGGAACTCACAGCCACATTCATACGGTACGCGGCACCGACATCGTGTCAGCGGCGCCGTGCGGGCCCACCGTGCGCGGCTTGCACCCTCCACCCACCTGTCAGCGGCTTCTAGAGGTACCTTGCCCGCATGGAAATGTTCACCACGTCCCTCGACTGGGGCAGTGAGGTCGTCACCTCATTGGTCTGGATCGCCAAGGCGTGGGCGATGGCGGCCGTCGGGACGCTGGTGGTGCTCGCCCTGCTCGGACGGTTCACCACCTGGGGCCGCCAGTTCTGGCGGATCACCGGCCCGTATTTCACCGGGCGCCAGTCGGTGAAGGTGTGGCTGTGGCTCGGCGCGATCCTGCTGTCGGTGATCTCCGGTGTTCGACTGAGCGTGTTGTTCAGCTATCAAGGCAACGACATGATGACCGGCGCCCAGGTTGCGGTGCAGGGTCTATCCAGCGGTGATGAGGCGATCCGACAGTCCGGTGTCGACGGATTCTGGGCGGCGCTGTGGATGTTCGCCCTGCTGGCGACCTTCCACGTCGCGCGGGTCATGTTGGACCTGTTCATGATGCAGCGCTTCATGCTGGCCTGGCGTACCTGGCTGACCGACCGGCTGACCGGCGACTGGCTGGACGGGAAGGCCTATTACCGCAGCCGGTTCATCGACGACACCATCGACAACCCGGACCAGCGCATCCAGGCCGATATCGACATCTTCACCACCAATGTCGGCCCGTTGCCCAACACCCCGAACAACACCAGCGGATCCACCCTGTTGTTCGGCGCCATCGATGCCATCGTGTCGGTCATCTCGTTCGCCATGATTCTGTGGAACCTGTCCGGGGATCTGACCCTGTTCGGTGTGACCGTGCCGCGGGCGATGTTCGTGATCGCGTTCGTCTATGTCTTCATCGCGACCATCATCGCGTTCTGGATCGGCCGCCCGATCATCCGATTGAGCTTCGACAACGAGAAATACAACGCCGCGTTCCGCTACGCCCTGGTGCGTCTGCGCGACGCGTCGGAATCGGTGGCGTTCTATCGCGGCGAGATCGCCGAGCGGGTGCAGCTGCGTAAACGGTTCGAACCGATCGTCTCGAACTACCAGCGCTTCATCAATCGGTCGGTCGGGTTCTACGGCTGGAACCTCACCATCAGCCAGATCATCAATCCGCTGCCCTGGGTCATCCAGGCGCCCAGGCTGTTCAGCGGCAACATCCAGCTCGGTGACGTCTCGCAAACCTCGTCGGCGTTCGGCAATATCCACGACTCACTGTCGTTCTTCCGCAATTCCTACGACGCGTTCGCCGGGTGGCGGGCCTCGATCATCCGTCTGCACGGCCTGGTGATCGCCAACGAGGAAGGCCGCGCCCTTCCCGAGTTGACCGTCCAGCCGTGCGGGAGTTGCCCGGTCGAGCTCGTCGACATCGATGTGCACACCCCCGCCGGCGAAATCCTGATCGACGATCTGAACCTGCAGATGCAACCCGGTGACACGCTGATCATCACCGGCCGGTCCGGCACCGGCAAGACCACCCTGTTGCGCAGCCTGGCCCAGTTGTGGCCGTACACCAGCGGCACGTTGCGCTGCCCGGACGGCAGCAACGAGACCATGTTCCTGTCCCAGATGCCCTACGTCCCATTGGGTGACCTACGCGCCGTGGTGTCCTACCCGAAGGGGCCCGATGTGCTCTCGGACGCCGAGTTGCAGATCGCGCTGGACAAGGTGTCGCTGCCGCAGTGCGCGAAACGCCTTGCCGAGGTGGCCGATTGGGCCAAGGTGCTCTCGCCGGGCGAACAACAGCGCATCGCGTTCGCCCGGGTATTGCTGACCAAACCGCGGGTGGTGTTCTTCGACGAGGCCACCTCGGCGCTGGACGAGGGCCTCGAGTACAGCATGTACGACCTGGTGCGCCGGGAACTTCCGGACACCATCCTGGTGAGCGTGACCCACCGCAGCACGGTGGGCCAGCACCATGAGCGTCATCTGCATCTGCTCGGCGGCGGTCGGTGGGTTCTCGGTGAGGTCGCTGACGACATAGCGGCCGAAACTGAACTCGATGGCGAGAATCCGGCCCCGTAGCGCCATCGAGTTCAGATTCGGCGAGAACTACCGCGCCGCGGCGTGCGCGCCTGCCCGCCGCCCGAAGAACGAACCCTCCCCCAGCTGCACCCCGCTGGCATAGCCCTTACCGTCGCGGGCGATGTTGGAGGCGCACGCACCGGCGGCGTACAGCCCCGGCACGGCAGTGCCGTCCGTGCGCAGCACCTCACCGTCGATCGACACCGTCAGCCCACCCATGGTGAACCCGGAGTACATCGCCACCCCGAGGGTGAGATCGAAGGCGGCCCACGGTCCGGTGTCCTGGGCGGCGATGTAGTCGGGCTGCTTGTGGAAGTCGGGATCGATTCCGCGGGCGGCATTCTCGTTGTACCGGTCCAGCGTTGCGGCCAGCTTTCCGGTCGGTATGCCGAGCGCCGCCTCCATCTCGGCGACGGTCTCCCAGCCGTCGATGAACTTGATCAGCGGCATCTCCGGCATCTGCATGTGTGCTTCGTCGACGATCAGATACGCCGCCTGGTCCGGTTGTTCGAGGACGAAGGCCGACGTGCGCGAATGATAAGAGTCCTCGGCGACGAAGCGCTGCCCGTCCTTGTTGACGATGATCCCGGTGAGCAGGATCTCCGGCGGGTAGGCCGCCGCGGTGATGAACAGCTGGTCGAGGTTCTTGGCCACGCCGCCGGCGGACACCCCGAGCCGGATTCCCAGCCCGTCATCGTTCGGGTTGCCCAGGATGTAGGGGGCCACCATGCCGTGGTGTTTGGTCTTGCGTTCTTGGCCAAGCGCTGGGGTGTACTTGGCGACCATGTCCGGGTTCATCGCGAATCCCCCGGCGGCGATGACGACCGACTTCGCTTTGACCGCACCGGTTTCGGTGAAGTGTTTCCAGTTCACCCCAACGACGGCGCCGTCGTCACCCACGACGAGGTTGGTCGCACCGGTCTCGTAGCGGATCTGCACACCGAGCTCCGCGGCGCGTTTGAGCAGCAGGTCGATGACCATGGCCGCGCCCCCGAGTTCGCCGGGGACCGGCACGGAATGTCCGCGCGGCGCAGGCACGGCCTGCTCGTTGAACGGCCATACCTTCTCGTTGCCGGTGTAGGACAGTCCTTCGGTCCCCGGCGGCACCACGACCTTGCCGGGGTAATAGCTGCGCTCGAACTGGAATCCCAGCGCCTCGAGCCAGTCGAAATGCTCGACACTGCCGTCGCAATAGGCCCGGATCTTGTCCAGTTCGGCGTCTTCGGTCACCGCGACGAGATACTTGTACATCTCCTCGGCGGAATCGGCATGGCCGGTGGCCTGCTGCACCGCGGTGCCGCCACCGAGGTAGAAGTGCCCGCCGGCCATCGAGGTGGTGCCGCCGGCGGCAGCGGCGCGTTCGAGCACCAGCACCCGCGCGCCGGCCGCCGCGGCAGCCACCGCGGCGCACCCCCCGGCGATGCCGAAACCGACCACCACGACGTCGACGTCGTCGGACCAGTCGGCAACGTCGGCGGCCGCAATGGTGTCCGGAAGCTGTTCGAGTGTCACAAGTTTCTCCTCATGGGCGCGGTCACTGCTGTTCGCTCTTGATGTAGTCGAAGACGGCCTGGATATCGGGCGGAATGTAGGCGATCTCGATATAGGGCACCCCGGCGCCGGCGGCACCGACATAGGCGAAGCGCATCCCACCGGGCATCACCCCCTGCATGACGACGGGAGCACCGGCGTCCTCGGCGGCGCGCACGGCGTCGGCGAAGGCCTCCTCGTCGGCGGCGGCCGTGCAGATGTGATGCATCCCGGGACCGGAGGCGGCCAGAAATTCGGTGTAGATGCTGTCCCCGCTGATCGGGGCGATCAGCTCCAGCTGGAGGTCACCGGCATAACTCAGCGAGATGTCGGCGATGAAATCGGCGGGTGCACCGCGCAGCGTGCACATATCCGGACCGAAGTGGATGCCCGGCATGCGCGTCCACTTCCCGGCGCCGAGCAGGGCAGTGAGCATGTGCTCGGTCGCGTCGAGGTCACGGGTGACCCACGCGACCTGGACAGGTGTCTGATTCGGCATCGCAGTGAGGATATCGCCACCGCGCCACGATGGCTAGAACGTGTTCTAGTTTGGCTCCGTGTCCCGCCAGGGGCCGGCAACGGGCGAGGCGAGCATCTGCACCAGCAGCCGGATCTGCCCGTCGAAGACCACCGTCGGTTCCGTCAGGGTGTCAGCACCGTACTGGCCGAACACCTCCAGGCTGATCGCGCCCACCAGCGCGGCCCACAGCAGGAAGCACCGCAGCAGCACCGGGTCGCCGCCGGCGAAATCGAACTCCGTCCTGAGCCTATCCATGTCACCCGCGATCTGTTGTGGTGCAACACCTTTCAGATCTGGGATGGCGCCGGCGCGGATACCGTCGGCAACGATTCCGAACAGCGATCCGACCACCCGAGTACCGGGGCCAACCGTCAGGTCGGCCGGCGCGCGATAGCCGGGCACCGGACTGCCGTAGAGCAGCGCCCACCGCGCCGGTTGGCCGAGCGCCCAACCGCGTGCGGCGTGCGCCATGGCCGCCAGTCGCGCCGCCCAGTCCCCCGAGACGCCATCGGCGGCGGCGTCCACCGTGTCGGCCAATTCGGTGTAGGCGTCGATGAGCAGCAATGTCAGCAGGTCGTCGCGGCTGGCGACGTAGCGGTAGATGGCCGAGGACACCAGGCCCATGTCGCGGGCGATGGCGCGCAGCGACAGGCCCGCCGCCCCGTCAGTGACCAGATGTCGCCGGCCCACCTCGATGATCTGCGCCTCGATGCGATCGCGCGCCTGCTGCCGTTTCCCCACGGCGCCAGTGTGCCAGAAACGAGATCACTGCTCTTGAATTTCCGCGGCGCGCGTGTCAGAGTGAATTCAAGAGCACCGCTCTCGAATTGCGAGGAGACAATGTGACGACGCGCTATGACCAGCCGAACAGGGCCGCCCGGGTCTTCAACGAAGCGATCCGCCAGCTCACCGAACTGGGGATCGGGATAGCCGGCAGCCGATCCCTGCGGGTGCGGGGCCGGACCACGGGCCAGTGGCGGTCGGTGGTGGTCAACGTGCTCACCGTCGAGGGACGCGACTATGTCGTCTCACCGCGCGGGAACACCCAGTGGGTGCGCAACGCCCGTGCCGCCGGAAGCGTCGAGATGGGACCGCGCTGGCGCCGGCGCCAGGTCCGCGTGCGAGAGGTCCCCGACGCGGCCAAGCCGGAGCTGATCCGGCGCTATCTGGATCGCTGGTACTGGGAGGTCAAAGGTCACGCAGGCGGATTGACGCCCGAATCCACCGATTCCGAGGTGAAGGTGATCGCGGCTTCGATCCCGGTGTTCGAGTTGGCCGGCTGAGTCGCCACGGCCTCACGGATGCGCTGACCGGTCGACTGCCAGGTCACCGCGGTCGGGGCCCCGCCCCACGTGCTGTTGAAGAGCCCGACGATCGCCGCCCGTCCATCCGGGGTCAGGGTGTACACCGGACCACCGGAGTCGCCCTTCTGGCTGACCACCCCGTTGCCCATGGTGAACCAGCCGTTGTTGACCACAGCCACCGTGCCGCAGCTCTCGCCGGTGACGACGCCGAAGTGGCAGACCTGCTGACCGGGCTGACTGATCGCGTGCGCGGAATCGATCACCAGCGCGCGGCCACCGGGCAGCACCGGGTTGATCTGGACGTCATCGGCGAGCGCGATGGCACCCCAATCGGCGATCAGGTGATCGCCGGTCACCGTCGCACCGTCGGGGGTGTTGTCGTCGAACAGGGCCATCGCACCGATGACCCGGCCGGTCTTGTCGGTGACGGGTCCGTCGCCTCGGCAGTGGCCGGCGGTGAAGGCGGCGCGGGCCTCCGGATCGACGAAACCCAGGGTGCACATCGTGCTGCCCTGCCGAATCTCCATACCCGGATACACCGTGACTCCCGGTTCGGCGACCGCCGCGGGTGCCACGGCCAGGGCCATCGCCACGGCCGGCGCAGCCGCCATCAGCCCCAGGAAAAGGCGTGCACGCATCGAGCCCTCCGATCCTCCACCCCACACAGGAATCGACGCTACCGGGGTGCTGTGAGGTCAATCGGATAACGGATAGATCTCGTTACACCACACGTCTCATAACGAGTCGCGTGTCACACGTGCACCATTTCGGCCGACAATCTGAAGCCCCGAGGGCGCACAAGCGGGGTGTGACGGGCGCTACGAATCGAAACCCAGCCCCAGCGCATCGAGGGTCTTCAGCAAGACGTTGCGCCGCCCCGCCGAATGGTCGGCGCGGTTCAGTGACCACCGGGTTGCCTGTATCCCGGCACTGGCGACCGGCTCCGGGGGGAAGGGCAGCGGGCGCTTGCGCACCATCTCCAGCTCGGTGCGCGGGGTGCTGACACCGTCGAGCAGGTCGAGGCAGACATCGGCGGCGAACCGGGTCGCGCCCACCCCGAGCCCGGTGAAGCCGTTGACGTAGGCGACCCGGCCGTGATGGGCGGTGCCCCAGTGCGCACAGAAGCGGGTGTTGGTGTCGATGGCGCCCGCCCAGCGGTGACTGAACCTGACGTCGTCGAGTTGGGGGAAGGTGATGAAGAAATGCTCGGCGAGCCGTCGATAGGTCTGAGGCCGATCCTCGTACACCGCGTCGACGCGCCGGCCGAAGTGATAGATGGCGTCATACCCGCCCCACACCACCCGGTTGTCCTCGGTCAGCCGGTAATAGTGGAACTGATTGGCGCAGTCACCGACGCCTTGGCGGTTGCGCCAGCCGATGCGGTCGAGTTGGTCATCGGTCAGTGGCTCGGTCGCCAGGACGTAGTCATACACCGGGACCGTGTACCACCGGTTACGGCGGACCAGGCTGGGATACACGTTGGTCGCCAGCATCACCCGTTTGGCGTCCAGCACCGCCGCCTCGGTCCCGACGCGCAGACCGCCGCCCGAAGTCTGCAGCGACACCGCCCGGGTGTGCTCGTGAATCTGCACTCCCGCCTCCCGGCACGCCCTGGCGAGCTCGATCGCCAACTTGGCCGGATGCACGATCGCGCAGGTGTCGGGTTCGAACAATCCCGCCAGATATGTCGGCGAGGCCAGCTCGGCGCGCACCTGGGCCTCATCCAGGTACCGCCCCTCCCCCGCTGCGGCCGACTCGGACAGCCACGCAACCTGGTGGGCCTCGGTGGCCACCGACAGCATTCCGGTGCGCTGCCACTCGACATCCAGGCCGAGCCGTGCGATGTCGGCGGCCATCCCGTCGAGGTTCTCCAGGCCCATCGCCTGCAGCGTGTCGAACTCCGCTGCCCAGCGCGACTTCCCGTTCTCCGCGCCGTGGGTCAGGCTGGCGTCGACGAAACCACCGTTGCGCCCCGATGCCGCCCAGCCGATGCGGTTGGCCTCGATGAGCACGATCTTCTGACCCGGGTTGCGCTCGGCGGCGTGCAGCGCCGTCCACAGCCCGGTGTAGCCGCCACCGATCACCAGCAGGTCGCAGCTCGTCACCCCGGTCAGGGCGGGATGCTCCGGCCGGGCGATATCGAGCCACATCGGCGCGAACGCGGTTGCGGCAAGGGAACGTTCGACGAGCGCGGAGTCGACGGGGGCGTCGAAAACGGTCTTCACAGAACGAGACTACGGGTTCGGGGGCTGACGCGAGCGTCTTCAGCCCGCACTGCTGGGCACCGGTCGCTCGGAGTCACGCGGCGCCCACCCGGGCGGACCGAACGTGTACCCGAGCTTGTCCCGCCAACGTTTCGCCGCGCGGACATCCCGCCCGATCGCGACGTACTCATGGGTCTGCAGCGTCCAGATGTTGAAGGTGTCCACCTGTTTGGTCAGCCCGTAATGCGGACGGAACAGCTCGTCGGAGTACGTGTTGAAAATGCGGTCCCACAGGATGAAAATCCCGCCGTAATTCTTGTCCAGGTACTCCGGATCCATACCGTGATGCACCCGATGGTGCGACGGCGTGTTGAAGACGAATTCGATGGGCCGCCACAGCTTGTCGATGCGCTCGGTGTGCACCCAGAACTGGTAGATCAGGTTGACCGAGAAACTCGCGAACACCATCCAGGGCGGGACTCCGAGCAGTGGCAGCGGAATCCACATCAGGATCTCGCCGCTGTTGTTCCACTTCTGGCGCAGGGCGGTGGCGAAGTTGAAGTACTGGCTGGAGTGGTGCGCCTGGTGTGTCGCCCAGACCAACCGGACCCGGTGCGCGACACGGTGATACGCATAGAAGAGCAGATCGACCCCGACGATCGCGATGACCCAGGTGTACCACCGGTCCGCGGGCAGATGCCATGGCGCCAGGTATGCGTAGATCGCGGCATAACCCAACAGCGCCAGCAGTTTCCAGCCGGCCGTGGTGGCCACCGAGACCAGGCCCATCGACAAGCTCGCCCACGCGTCGCGGCGATGATAGGCCCCCGCAGGGGTGCGGTCACCGGCCTCCAGCTGCGCCAGCTTGCGCGCCGCGGTCCACTCCAGCACCAGCATCAGCAGGAAGAACGGGATCGCGAACAGCACCGGGTCACGCATCTGCGGCGGCAGCGCGTCCAGCACCCTCAGCAGCGCATCCATGGCGGTGAGCTTAAACCCCGACGCCGGCGTCGCATGCCGACCCGCGGACACCGATACCGGTCATCGGAAGCTCAGCACCTCGGTGCCCCACGTCGCGCGCTGCAGGCGGTCGGGATCGACGGCAACCGTGTCGTGTGCGCCGATCAGCAGGGTTGCCCGGTCGTCGTCACGGTATGGGCGCCAGCGCACGTCCGTCGGGGCCGCGTCGGGCTCGGCACCGGCGGCGAAGCTGCACCAACGGGCCCGCATGCGGCGCGACACCTCCTTACCGGTCGCCAGGCCGCCCAGCTTGAACGTCGGATCCTTCGGCCCGGCGACCAGATTGCCCCAGACATACGGCAGTTCGGTGGCATGCGCACCGCCGAGGCGCAGCGCCCGCAGCATCGGGGTGGCCCAGTCGAACCGGTACATGTACACCGGCGCGACCTCGTTGTGCCCGTCGGCGAACCAGATCGATGGCATCCGGAAACCGACGTCGCGGGCCACACCCATACCCGGCTTCTTCCCGCGACCGCGGTAGACGGCCCCGATCTCGGTCTGACTCGGGATCTGCAGGCCGGGCTGCTCGGCGGCGATCGCGGTGAACATGTCCGTGATCGCCTGCGGGGTGATCGGGAGCAGCGGCGAACGCATCCACCGGAACAACGCGGCCTCATGCTCATTGGTCCCGATGATCAGCGGTACCGGCAGCGTGCGACCGGCCCGTGCCAGCTGCACCGGGTAGTCGGGCACCAGGTCCCCGTCCACGATCGGGACGAACGCCAGCGTCCCGGGCGCCCGTTTCGGGACGTCGTTGAACAGCTGCTTGGTCGCCGCCACCAGCGCCGGCACCGGCACGTTCGGCAGCTGAGCGGCATCCCGGTCCGACATGCCGAGTTCGGTGAGAAAGTCGTGCGCGATCCGCTCGCCCCGGCTCTGGTCGTACACCGAGGTCACCGGTGAACTCTGCGCGATGGCGCGATGGAACAGCCCGGCGGCCGCCGGGCTGGCCAGCAAGGTGGTGACGATACCGCCGCCGGCCGATTCGCCGAACAGGGTCACCCGGTGCGGGTCGCCACCGAACGCGCCGATGTTGTCCCGCACCCACTGCAGCGCGAAAAGCACATCGCGCAGGCCGTTGTTGGTGGCGAAGCCGTCGCCATACGAGGACAGATCGAGGAAGCCGAACGCCCCGAGGCGGTAGTTGACCGTCACCACCACGACGTCATCGCCGATGGCCAGTTCCCGTCCGTGATAGAGCGGCTGGGCGGCGGACCCCAGCACGTAGGCGCCGCCATGCACCCACACCAGGACCGGCTTGACGGCGGCGCCGCCGGCGGGCACCCAGACGTTCAGGGTCAGGCAGTCCTCGCCCTGCGGAGCACCGAGATCGAGCGGAATCCGGGGATCGGTCGGCTGCGGGCAGACCGGGCCGACCGCACCGGCATCGGCCGGTTCGGTCCAGGGCTGCGGCGGTTGCGGCGCGCGCCAGCGCAGGTCACCGCTCGGCGGCGCGGCGTAGCGGATGCCCAGCCATGCCGAGACGGTGCCGTCGCCGATCCCGCGGACAGGCCCATTGGTGGTGTCGACGATGAGTGCATCGGTCATGTTCTTTCCTGCCTTCCGTCGTTCCACGGTACGCATGCGTTCCAGAACCGGCCAGGTGTGTCCGGTCACCCGTTGTTCGCGCTGTTCAGCCGGCCCCGACGGGCCGCGACCCGGTGGTCGCGGATAGGGTGGCGCGATGCGCAAGTGGGTGCTCCTCGGTGCGGCCATCGCCACCGAAGTCACCGGCACCCTGTCCCTGCGCGCGTCCCAAGACCACTCCGCATGGCTGATCGTGGTGGTGATCGGGTACGTCGCCTCGTTCGTCCTGATGGCGGCCGTGCTGCGGGCCGGTATGCCGGTCGGCGTGGCCTACGGCATCTGGGGCGCGATCGGCACCGCGGCCACCGCGGTGGCCGCGTCGGTGATCTTCGGTGAGGCATTCACCTGGCCGCTGGCGGCCGGTATCACCCTGATCATCGCCGGGGTGCTGCTGGTCGAATTCGGCTCGCACGATCGGACCGCGGCGGCGACCGGATGATGTGGCTCGCGCTCATCGGAGCGATCGGCATGGAGGTACTCGCGACGCTGTCCCTGCGCGCCTCCGACGGGTTCCGCCGCAGGGCATGGATCGCGCCCGTGGCCGCCGGGTATCTGGTGTCCTTCTACCTGCTGTGGGTGTCGCTGTCACTGGGCATGCCGGTCGGTGTCGCCTACGGCATCTGGACCGCGTGCGGGGTCGCGCTGGTGGCGGTCGCCGCGCGGGTACTCTTTCGCGACCCGTTGACCTGGCGGATGATGGCCGGTATCGCCCTCATCATCGCCGGAGTGCTCACCATCGAGGTCGGCGGCCTGTCCCACTAGCGGCCCCCGACCCGCCCAGCACCCCAGGTATACAGGCGAGCACCGCGACCAACAGCCCCGCGGCCGGCACCAGCAGCAGCCCGGCCCGCAGCCCGGCGGCATCGGCGAGCAGACCGACCACCGGTGGCGAGGCCACGAAACCGACGCGCATCAGCCAGGCCACCGCAGTCAGCCCCGTCCCCGCTCGTAGTCCGGGCAGTTGATCCGCCCCGTGCATGGCCGCCGGCACCAGCGTGGCCACGCCCAGCCCCACCGCCGCGAAGCCGGCGACGGTCCCCGGCACACTCGGAAATGCCAGCGCCACACCCATTCCGACGGCGATCACCAGCCCGCCGGTGAAGGTCACCGTGCGCTCCCCGAATCGGTCGACCAGACGATCGCCGGTCAATCGCCCGATGAACATGGCCCCCATCAGGGCCACGTAGCCGAGCACCGCGACCGCGCCCGGTGCCCCGACGTCGTCGCGCATGTACAGCGTGGCCCAGGTGCTGCCGGCATCCTCGATCACCGCGCCCGCGATGGCCATCGCGACCAGCGCCGCCAGCACCGCGTAGACCATCGCACCGGCGCGGCGACCGGCGCCGCGCCGGTGCGGGCCGCGCTCGGCACCGTCCGGGCCCGGCAACAGGAACGGGTACGCGGTCAGCGCCACCGCCGAGAACAGCGCCGCCGAGATCGACAGATGCGCGCCGCGGTCGATGCCCAGTGCGATGGCACCCGCTCCCATCAGGCCACCGAGAATCGCCCCGGCCGCCCACACCGCGTGCAGTCCGTTGATGATGGACCTTCCGTAGCGCTGCTGGACCCGCAGGCCGTGCGCGTTCTGGGCGACATCGGTAACCGCGTCGCAGGCACCTCCGAGGAAGAGCGCGCCGGCCAGTAGCACGGGGCTACCGGCGAGCCCGGCGACCAGGATGAGCGCGGCCAGGACCACGGTCGAGACCACCGCGGCACGCCCGGAGCCGAACCGCCGCACGATGACGCCCGCGGCGAGGCCGGCCACCAGCGCCCCCGCGGCGAAGGCCGCGACGACGGCCCCGTACACCGCGTTGGTCAGAGCCAGATCGGTCTTGATTTCGGGGAAGCGGGGCAACAGATTTGCGAACACCGCTCCGTTGGTGAGGAACAGGGCGCTCACCGCGATCCTGGCCCGCCGGTCCGGTACGGGCACCAGCCGTCCGGACGCCATGCCCGACGACAGTACCGGTCGTTGTGTGGACAGCGATGCGCCTGGGGATCCGGCAAGATTGCGGGCATGACCGAACTTGCCGACCTCGCTCAGCGCTACGGGGTGGCGACCGAATTCATCGACTGGCGCGGGCGCGAGGTGCCGGTTCCCGAGCAGACCCTGATCGCGGTGCTGGGGGCCCTCGGCGTGCCGGCCGGCAGCGCCGCCGAGCGCGACGAGGCCCAGCGCAATTACGACCGCGAACACTTCGGTCGTGCGTTGCCGCCGACCGTGGTGACCCGCTCGGGCACGTCGGCATCGTTCTGGGTGCATGTCACCCATGGCGAGCCGGTGGGGCTGTGGATCCGGCTGGAGGACGGTTCGGTGCGCACCGGGCTGCGGCAACTGGAGAACAACCGTCCGCCTTATGATCTGGACGGCAGGCTGGTCGGCGAGGCGAGCTTCGAACTGCCCGCCGACCTGCCGCCCGGCTATCACCGACTGCATGCCCAGACCGGCTCGACCGACACCGCCACCACACTCATCGTCGCGCCGGCCACGCTGCCCGCCCCGGCGACCCGACAATGGGGCCTGGCCACCCAGCTGTACAGCGTGACATCCGAAAATTCATGGGGTACAGGCGATCTCACTGATCTGACCGATCTTGCGGTGTGGTCGGCGGCGCAGCACGGCGCCGGGTTCATCCTGGTCAATCCGCTGCATGCGGCCGCGCCGGTGGCGCCGATGGAACCGTCGCCGTACCTGCCGACCTCCCGCCGCTTCGTCAATCCGCTCTATCTGCGGGTAGAGGCCGTTGTCGAATACGCCCACCTGCGCAAGCGCGGACCGCTGCGCAAGGCGCGCGCCGACCTCGCCGCCCGCGCCCGCAGGCAGGACGGCATCGACCGCGACGCGGCATGGAAGGTCAAGCGGGCCGCCCTGCGACAGGTGTACCGGGTGCCGCGCTCGGCCGGCCGCGAACTCGCCTACACCGCGTTCCGGGAACGCGAGGGTCGCAGCCTCGACGACTTCGCCACCTGGTGCGCACTTGCCGAGGTGCACGGACCGGATTGGCACTTGTGGCCGGAATCGTTGCGCCATCCGGACGGCGCGGCGGTGGCGGAGTTCGCCGCCGGGCACGCCGAGGCCGTCGACTTCCACCGCTGGTTGCAGTGGCTGCTCGATGACCAGCTGACCGTCGCGCAGGCGACCGCGGTGCAGGCCGGTATGACGCTGGGCATCATGCACGATCTCGCGGTCGGGGTGGATCCCAACGGCGCCGACGCGTGGGCGCTGCAGGACGTGCTGGCCCTCGGCGTCAGCGCCGGCGCCCCGCCCGACGAGTACAACCAGCTGGGTCAGAACTGGTCGCAGCCGCCGTGGCGGCCCGACCAGCTGGAGAAGGCCGGCTACGCGCCGTTCCGCGCGCTGGTCAACGCGGTGTTGCGGCATGCGGGTGGGGTGCGCATCGACCACATCATCGGACTCTTCCGGCTGTGGTGGATCCCCGACGGCGCACCGCCCACCGAGGGCACCTACGTGCGATACGACCACGACGCGCTGATCGGCATCGTGGCGCTGGAGGCGATGCGGGCCGGCGCCGTGGTGGTCGGCGAGGACCTGGGGACGGTCGAGCCGTGGGTGCGGGACTACCTGAGCGTCCGCGGGCTGTTCGGCACCTCGATCCTGTGGTTCGAACGCGACCGCGAATGGGGCCGCGAGGACAAGCCGCTGCCGGCCGACCGGTGGCGCGCCGCCTGCCTATCCTCGGTCACCACCCACGACCTCCCCCCGACTGCCGGGTATTTGGCCGGCGAGCACATCCGGATACGCGAGGAGCTCGGCCTGCTGACCCGGCCGGCCGAGGACGAACTCGCCCATGATCGTGCCGAGCAGGCGGCCTGGCTGGCCGAATTACGCCGGCTCGGCCTCGTCGGCGCGGACCCCGACACCGACGAGATGATCCGCGGTCTGTACGCCTATCTGGGCCGCACCCCGTCCAAGCTGCTGGCGTTGGCGTTGCCCGACGCCGTCGGCGATGTGCGGGCCCAGAATCAGCCCGGCACCACCGATGAATACCCGAACTGGCGGGTGCCGCTGACCGGGCCGGACGGCCGTCGGGTGCGGATCGAGGACATCTTCGTCGACCCGCGGGCCGCGGCGCTGGCGGAAGTAATGAAATCCCAGGTACGGACGATGGAAACGTGACTGGAGTTTCTACAGGTGCGGTTCTGCGATATGTTCGCACCGCACCGCGACACCCGGAGGGCACGTGAACAAGAAGCTCATCGCGTTAGGGCTCGGCACCAGCGCCGCAGCCATGGCGGCACTGATCACGGCGGGCACCGCCAGCTCCGATCCGGCCGCGGAGAGCCCTTACAACGTCGTCGGCGAGCCCTACGGCCGCGCGGTGCAGATCCTGGCCGGCGCCGGCATGAAGGCCACCTTCGGCGGTGCCGTGGGCAGCGATATGCAGCAGAGCCTCTGCGTCGTGGAGAAGCAGAAGTTCACCAGCAACGGACGCGTGCAGCTGATGCTCAACTGCACCCAGGCGGCGTTTGACGAGGCCGGCCTGAACCGCTCGAGCGGTTCTGGCCCCGGCGGGCGCACCATCGGCGCCAACGGCATCACCACCGTGACACCCACCCCGGTGCCGCCTCCCGGTGCAGGCGTTCCCACGTCGCCCGCGCCCGTGCCGCCGCCCGCCTAGACCTGCCGTCTAGGATTCCGCCCATGCCATTGGCCGCAGGGGCTGACTTCGCCGGGTACACCGTTGTGCGGTGTCTGGGTACCGGCGGCATGGGCGAGGTCTACCTCGCCCAACACCCGAGGCTTCCCCGCCAGGATGCGCTGAAGATCCTGCGCGCCGGGGTCTCTGCGGACAACGAGTACCGCCAACGCTTCGAACGCGAAGCCGATATCGCCGCCACGCTGTGGCATCCCCATATCGTCGGCGTGCACGACCGTGGCGAGCACGACGGTCAACTGTGGATCGCGATGGATTACGTGCCGGGCACCGACACCGCGAAGTTCATGCGCGAACACCATCCGCAGGGCCTGCCCGCCACGCATGTCGAGGAGATCGTCACCGCCGTCGCCGACGCGCTGGACTACGCGCACCAACGCGGTCTGCTGCACCGCGATGTCAAGCCGGCCAACATCCTGCTGTCCGGCACGCAGGCCGCCGATCGCCGTATCCTGCTGGCCGACTTCGGCATTGCTCGATGGTCCGACGATGTCAGCGGGCTCACCGCGACCAATATGACGGTCGGCACGGTGTCCTACGCGGCGCCCGAACAGCTGATGGGCAACGCCGTGGACGGTCGCGCCGATCAGTACGCACTGGCCGCCACCGCCTACGAACTGCTCACCGGCAGGCCGCCGTTCCAGAACTCGAACCCGGCGGTGGTGATCAGTCAGCATCTTTCGGCGCTACCCCCGGCCATCGGGGACCGCCGCCCCGAACTGGCTCACCTGGATGCGGTGTTCGCCAAGGCGCTGGCCAAGGACCCCGCCGACAGGTTCGACCGGTGCGGCGATTTCGCGCAGGCCCTGCGGCTTCAACTCGACGGCGACACCCTCGGCCTGACACAGGCCGCGCCGGCTGCCGCACCCACCCGCGCGGGCGGGCCGCGCACCCCGGTGATCGTGGCCGCGGTTCTCGCCGTGTTGCTCTGTGTCGCCATCGCCGCCGCCGTCTTCGAACTCAACCGCGCCGATGAGGACCGCCCGACCGCGGCACCGACCCCGTCGTCGGCGACCAGGACGACCGCATCGGCGAGCGCGCCGGCGACCACAGCGCCGACCACACCGGTCACCGCCACCGCACCCCCGGCAGCCACCACGTCGTCGGCAGCAGCGGCGCCGGTCGTGATCGGCGCCGACTGCCTGCCGGTGGGCAGCACCGCGACGACCTCCGATGGGTCGGCGGCCTACTGCGCCTCGCTCCAGGACACCAACGCCACCATCTGGTCGCTGACGCCCGGCGCGGTTCCGATCCCGACGGTCACGACCGACCCCACCGACGACCCGCTGCCGGTCGCCGAGGAATCCCCGGTCCGGGTCTGCATGCAGCAGACCGGACAAACCCGCCGCGAATGCCGCGAGCAGATCCGCCAGAGCAACGGCCTGCCCTGAGCTAGCCGCCGTGGCCGATTCGCTGCAACAGTAGATCCAGCAGCGGCCGTTGACCTTTGAGCAGTTTCTCGCGCGCCTCCAGCACACCGAACCAGGCGACCCGATCCAGCTCGGGATACTCCCGGAACACGCCGGACCCTCTGGGCCACTCCAGGGTGAAGGTGTTGCTCACCGCGTCCCGGACATCCAGATCGGCCTCCACGGCGAACACCGTGACCACTTTGCCGCTGGGCTGGCGCAGCGGCGCGAACGCCAGCCGCGGGCCCTCTGGTGCGGGCAGGCCGACCTCCTCGGCGAACTCGCGCCGCGCCGCCACCCAAGGATCCTCGGTGTCGTCGTACTCACCCTTGGGTATCGTCCATGCGCCGTCGTCCTTGCGGGCCCAGAACGGCCCGCCAGGGTGACCGATCAGCACCTCCGGGACGCCTTCGATGACGCGGTACACCAACAAACCAGCGCTCAATCGCGGCATACCGCAGGTTAATCCGGGGTGAACGTCACATGTCAAGTATTTGCAGCCGCCGGAATGTAGTCCCACCTAAGTCGGTTGGACTCGGCAGAGCAGCGAAAGAAGGCAGTTGGCCATGACGGCAAGAGGTTTGCAGATCCCGCGGGCACGCGGGCATATCGGCGGCACGCTCACAGCGGCGTTGACGGGAGCGTCGATCGCGTTCGCCACCCCCGCCCAGGCCGCCCCGGAGGGCCCTGACACCGGCACCGAAACCACCGTTGAACAGGCAAGCGAGGCAACCCTCGTCGATATCGGCCCGCTGGGCGCCGCACCCATGGCCCGAGCCAGGGTGGCCGGCGTGCCGCCCGGGCTGGCACCGCTGCGACCCACCGCAAACGTGATCGTCGTCGGCATCGGCTGACGACACGATGTGGCCGTCGCCACCACGACACGATGTGGCCGTCGCCACCACGACACGATGTGGCCGTCGCCACCACGACACGATGTGGCCGTCGCCACAGCGCACGGCGCGGAACACGTTGGGCCCGTTACAGTCTGCACCGTGGCCGAGCACCGGTACCGCAGATATGTCGCCGTCGGCGACAGCCAGACCGAAGGACTCTGGGACGTCGATGATTCCGGAGCGCTGATGGGATTCGCCGACCGACTGGCCGGGATGATCGACCTGCACTCCCCCGGGCTGAGCTACGCCAATCTGGCCATCCGCGGTAAACGGGTGCGCGACGTGCTCGATGAGCAGCTGCCCCAAGCCTTGTCGATGCAACCCGACCTGGTCACGGTATGCGTCGGGATGAACGATGTGACCCGCCCGGGCCGCAGGTTCCGCGCGGCGCTCGCCGACCTGGACGAACTGCACCGGCGGCTGGCCGCATCCGGCGCGACCGTGGTCACGACGACGTTTCCCGACATCACGCGCATCCTGCCCGCCGGCCGGCTGCTGGTCGCGCGGGTACTGGAGATCAACGAGGTGATCCGGTCCGCGGCGGCCGACCACAACTTCCGACTCGTGGATCTCTACGACGCGGAATCGATGACCGATCCGGACGTGTGGAGCCCCGACCGCGTGCACGGATCCCGCACCGGCCACGAGCTGTTCGCCTCGGCGGCCGCCGAGGCACTGGGCTTACCGGGCAGCAACCACGACTGGGCGCTGCCCCGCGCGGGTGTGTCGGCACACCAGTCGCTGCGGTCGCGGATGTACTCGCAACTGCTGTGGACACAGAACATGTTCATGCCGTGGATCTGGCGGCATCTGCGTGGCAGGGGCGCCGGGCACGGCCGGGTGGCGCGCCACCCGGAGCTCACGCCGGTGTCGGCGCAACGCTCACAAGCCCAGTAGGTCGATTCCGAAGACCTTGCCGTCGCCGATACCGGCCACCGCGGCCGGGCAGAACATCGAGATCGCGATACCGGTGAACATGGTGGCCGGGCCCAGCGGCATACCCGCGGTGTCGGCGACCCGGGCGGCGACATTGGCCGCGTCCTGACCGGGTTCGGCCAGCATCGGGCAGACCGATTGCCCCAGCGCCGCGGTGTCCACCGCGTTCGGCGCCGTCACCCCGGCCTGGTCGACGGCGTTGAGGAAGCTGTCCGTTACGGAGTCGGCGCCGGCCGGCGCGGCGCCGATGAGCGCCACGGCGGCCGCGCTCAGGGTGGACAGGGTCATCGCGATGGGGCGCATGGTCGACGATTCTACGGTGCTCAGATCCCGGCCCAGCCCGCGTCGATCTGGGCGGCGACATCGATGATCCGGGCCTGCCGCGCTCCCGGGCTGTCGATCTCCCCCACCACGTGCGCGGCGATGAACCGTTTGATCTCGGCATCGATGCCGGCGAGCACCCGCAGCGCCTCGGCCCGCAGCGTGCCGGACGTCACGTGGATCGCGATGTCTCGGGGTCCCGGCTTGTCGACGTCGATGATCAGCAGCAACGGGGCCGCCGCGCGGGCCGTCGCCTGCAGCGCGATCTCCCCGAACACCATGAATCGTGGCCGGTCGATCCGCAGGTCGATGACCATGTTGATCTCCAGCGGAATGCGGATGTCGAACGTGATGGTCTGGCCGACGTTGCGGGTGACCCGGGGCGCCTGGATGCGCACCCGGGCGGTGACCTTGGCGATACCGCCGGGGCCCTGGCCCATCGGGCCCATCTCGAACTCGTCGCCGGCGATCGCACCGATCGCATCCGCGACGCGCTTCTCCGAGACCGCCACCTCGAAGAAGCGGCGGCCGAACTCCTCGTATCGCAGATACTGCGGCCCGCTGTCGCCGGCAGGTCCGGGGGAAGAACTGTCCATGGTGGTTATCACCGTCTCATGTCGCCGAGGCGCCGCGTTCTCCCGGCCGGGCTTCTACGCCTGGTCGACGAACAACCGCAGCCGCTGGACCCGGCCGGGTCGCGCCGCCACATCGGCGATCAACACCGCGTCACCAGCGGGTCCGGTGACGCTGAGGGCCACGTGTTGGCCCGCCGCCAGGGTGGTCCGTCGGCGGGCACCGGCCAGCGCCGCGACGAGTTCGGTCGGCTTGAGCCGTTCATCGTCGCCGGAGCTGATCTCGGCTGCTCCCAGCGACCGTTTCACCGCCACCTCGTTGCCTGCGCACGCATCGTCGACCAACTGCGCGACAAGCCGCTTACCGCGGGCGCCGACGCCCACCACCCCGGACACGAATCCGGCCGCCCCGGCCACCCCCTGATTGGCGAGCAGGGCGCGGGTCAGCCGCAGCGAGGCCGGCACCGCGGCGGGCCCGTTCCGGGCGAACCGCCAGGCCATCGCCGGTAGCTCCCAGAACGCCTGCAGCGAAGCGATTCGCAGCTCGTCGGTTGAGCCGCCGGCGACGTCGTAGCGCAGGATGGCCGGGATGCGCAGTGTCACCACGGCACCCATCCGGACCGTGAGCGTCAGATCGCGCAGCACGGTGCGGCCGTGGACGATGTCGATGGCGCGGTCGAAGGTGATGTCTCGCGGCCCGATGAAGGTGTCATAGAACCGTTCGATCTCCGCGCGCCCCACATGCGGTCGTGAACCGACCGGATCCTCGATGGTCGCGTCGCCGGTGAAGAGTCCGACCCAGCCGGTCCGATCATGCGCACCGGCGGCCGCGGGCGAGCGCTCCACCGTTGCCAGAACCGCACTTCGTGTTGTGGACATATCCTTGGTTACCACCCCGGTGTGAAGGAGGACGGCGATGAGCCAGAACGGGCCGTTCGGTATCGACCCAGAAGAGTTTGACAGGCTCGCCCGCGAGGCCGGCGAGGGGCTGCGCGACGCGCTCGACCGGTTCGGGAAGCGCGCCGGCTGGTCCACTCTGATCGATCAGTTCACCAGCCAGGCGCAGCCCGCCCGGCCCGAGACCACCGGTGACACCGGTGACGGTGTGTGGGCCATCTACAGCGTCGACGCCGCGGGCGGTGCCCACATCGAAGAGGTCTATCCCAGCGAACTGGACGCGCTGCGGGCGAACAAGAACAACACCGACCCGTCCCGGCGCGTGCGTTTCCTGCCCTACGGGATCGCGGTCAGTGTGCTCGACGCGCCCGAATAGCCCCCGCGCGGACGGCCGGCACCACTAAACTCTGCCGCGGTACGGGGAAGACCTGGCAAAGGGTGGGACATGATTCGTGAATTGACGGTTGCTGCATCGATCGCGGCCGCCGCGCTGGCCTTCGCCGCGCCCGCCGTGGCCGATGACGAATCGGGCCGCTACCCGACCGACGTTCCGGGGATGAACTACCACGCAGCGCTCGGTGCCCCGTGTGAGAACACCCAGCTGTTCACCTTCGGTCGCGGCCGCGGAGGTCAGGCAATGAAGTGCAGCTGGATCCCCAACCAGTGGCCGCCGGTCTACACCGGGTTCTGGACGATCTCCTACCCGCTGCACGGTGTGCAGGAGGTCGGCGCACCGTGCTCGGTGGCCAAGGGCGCGGCGCAGACACCCGATGGGCGCCCGATGCTCTGTCTGGGTGCGCGCGGCTGGCAGCCCGGGGTGCTGACCGGCGACGGCTTCTTCCCGGCCTGATCTGCCGCACTCAGCGGAAAGCCCGACTGTAGGCCGGTGGGTAGCCGAGCTCGGCGCCCAGGTGATCCGCGGCCCGGCGGACCCACGCGGGATCGCGCAGCAACTCGCGCGCCAGGAACACCGCGTCGGCCTCTTCGCCGACGATGATCCGCTCGGCCTGATCCGGGTCGGTGATCAGGCCGACGGCGCTGGTCGCGATGCCTGCTTCCGTGCGGACCCGAGCGGCAAACGGGACCTGGTAGCCGGGTGCGACGGCGATCTGAGCGTCCGGCGCCGAGCCCCCGCTGGAGACGTCGACCAGATCGACACCGAGATCCTTGAGCCGCAACGCCAACTCGACGGTGTCCGCGATGGTCCACCCCGGGCGGGGATCCTCGGTGTCGCCGCCCAGCCAGTCGGTGGCCGATACCCGGAAGAACAACGGCAACGTGTCCGGCCACACCCGACGCACCGCGGCGACCACCTCCAAGGCGAAGCGCATCCGGTTGACCAGGCTGCCGCCGTAGCGATCGGTGCGCGTGTTGGAGTGCGGGGACAGAAACTGGTGGATGAGATATCCGTGCGCGCCGTGCAATTCGAGTACCCGGAACCCGGCATCGGCGGCACGTCGTGCCGATGCCGCGAAAGCGGCTGTTATCGAACCGATTTCGTCGATACTCAGCTCTTCGGGAGCCGGCAGCCGGCCGAACGGTAGCGCGCTGGCACCCACCGTGGGCCAACGCTGCCTGTCCGGGTCGGTCAGCGGTTGCTCCCACGGTCGTCCGGTGGAGCCCTTACGCCCGGCGTGCACGATCTGGATGCCCGGCACCGCCCCCTGCGCGCTGACGAAGTCGACGATCCGGCGCAACGCCCCGGCCTGGCGGTCGTTCCACAGCCCGAGGTCATACACGCTGCTACGGCCCACCGGATCCACCGCGGTGGCCTCCACCATCACCAGCGCGGCACCGCCGACCGCACGGGACCCAAGATGCTGCAGGTGCCAGTCGGTGGGCGATCCCTCGTCCGGCCCGGCGGACACGGCGGCGAATTGCATCATCGGCGACATCCACGCCCGGTGGGCGAAGGTGACGTCGCGCAGGGTCAGCGGGCTGAACAACTGGGCCATGAGATCACTCCTTCGAGCGGGTTGTCACACCGAGATAGGTGGCGGCGGCGCGGATGAGGCTCTCCCGCCCGGGCCCGTGTTCGACCGCGAAGCGTGCGGGATCGGCATCGGCCATGTCGAACGGGTAGTCGCTGCCGCAGACCACCCGATCGGTGCCTGCCACATTGCTGAGCAGGGCCAGCTGCGCCGCGCCGTGGGTGACGGTGTCGAAGAACAGCTCGCCGAACACCTCGTCGGGCGTGCGGGTGTTCCCCGCACGGACGTCGGCGCGCGCCCGCCAGCCGTGCGTCCACCGACCGAGCAGCCCAGGCGCACAACCGCCCCCGTGCACGAAGCAGATGCGCAGGTTCGGTAGCTCGTCCTTGAGACCGCTCAGGATCAGCGAGGCGACGGCGGTGGCGGATTCCACCGGGTTACCGATCAAATTGTTCAGGTAGTAGGCCGACCATTCCGGGCGCGGGAGTTGCATCGGATGCACGAGCACGGCGAGATCGAGCCGGGCGGCCTCCCGCAGGACATGGCCCAGCGCCGGGCCGTCCAGCGACTGCGCTCCGAGCAGGGGCGGAATCGCCACTCCGGCAATGCCTTCGGTGCGGGCCAGGATCTCCAGCTGACTGCTGACCGCCGCCGGGTCGGCCAGGCTCACCAGGCCCAGACCCAGCAACGCACCGTCAGCCCGCGCGACCACCTCGGTCAGCGCGTCGTTGAACGCCGCCACATAGCTGTCCGCCTCAGGCCCGGGCGCTGTGGGGAAGGCGAACGGTGGCGCGGAGAGCACCCGCACCCCCACGTCGGCACGGCGCATGTCGGCACGGATGGCGTCCACATCACTCATCGCCTCGGTCGCGATGGACAGCGCAAGATCGCCGAGGAACAGCTGCCCGTCGCGGTCGTGCATGCGTCCGTGCGGCGCGTCCCCCGGCAGGTCGAACAGGTGACGCGGCAGCCAGTGGGCGTGCACGTCGATGACTCCGGGCGCCGGTGCCGCGGCGATCATGGGCGAAAACCTCGGGTGTGCGCGGCCATGGAACGTCCCTTCTCAGTTGCGGGTATGCCATCAGTGTCGTCCGGAGCCGGTAGTGGACTCAATGTGCTTAGACACATATTTCTCCCCGTCTCATGTGCCGAGGGACACTCGCAACGGAGGTGTCGGGTCGAACCGTGGACCGCTGTCCCCGAGACCGGACCGGCGCGCCAGCGCCAGTCCGTGAGCGGCCAGCGCCGCCTGATGGGCGCGCCGCCGCGATTCCCAGCGGCGCAGTGCCTCGGTGGCCCCGCCGCAGTGGGTCACCAGTGTCGCCGCGAGGGTGGCCGCGTCACCGAACGCCTTCGAGGTTCCCGAGGCCGTGTGTGGTCGCACCGTGCCGGCGGCATCACCGACGGCGACGACGCGATCACCGACCATGGGTCCCGACGGCATGTCATAGACCGGCTGCAAGAAGACGTTGGAGTGCCGCACCAACTCGGCGAACTGCGGCGGCAGCGCGGTAGCGGCCAGCCCACCGAGCCAGGCGACGGCGGGCGCTGCCAGTTCGCCGGGCGGGACGAAATAGTCGTATCGCCGTCCCGTCCGCCCGGTCAGCAACCCGGCCAGCACCGGCTCACCGACGTTGACATACCAGACCCAGTTCACCCGGCGAGCTCCCACCGAGGTCCGACCGTCGACTCCGGGCACCAGGTAACACAGCAGCTGGGTACCGGGCGTGCCGAAGAGTGTGAAGCGGTCGGCGAACAGATCGATCAGGTCGCGGGGCAGACCGGCCTCCGGCTCCAACCCGCGCACTGCGACGTATCCCGCGAAGCGCGCAGCGCCACCCTCGCCCATCGATGCGCGTACCGCCGAGCCCACCCCGTCGGCCCCGACGACCAGTGACGAGCGGACCCGGTGCCCGGCGCCGAAGTGGGCGGTGACGCCCTCGCCGTCGGACTCGGCTGCAGTGAACGTGCTGTCGAGCCGGTAGGCCGCAGCGGGCAGTGCCCGGTGCAGCACACCGAATATTGTGTCCCAGGCCGTCATCCACTGCGGGGCGTGGTAGCGGGTGATACTGCCGTCGCGGTGTAGTTGTTGGCGTTCGTGCAGGAGCACGCTCACCGAGGAGACCGGGTGCCCTAGCCGCTCCAATAGATCGGCAACCTCGGGCTGCATGACGATGCCGGCACCGCGCGGTTGGGTGCGGTCTCGGGACCGCTCGTAGACGGTGACATCGGCTCCGATCGCGCGGAGTTCATGCGCCACGGCCAACCCGCCGAGCGATCCACCCACGACGGTGACGATGTCGAATGCCATGGCCACGATCGTGGCACCGCGTGCGGCCCACGTCGTTCCCGCTGTCATTACTCCCGTGCTACCGGCTGCCCGGTACCGTGCGATCAGCTTTGGGCGGCAACATCGTCCACAATCAGTGCGGTGGCCAGCTGCAGGATCGTCGATGGATCCGACAGCGATGTCTTGCATAGTGTTTCGACACGTTGCAGCCGCTGGGTGAGCGTATTGGGATGAATGTGCAGCGCAGCAGCCGCCCGCTTGCGGTCCTGATTGCAGCCCAGGTATGTCCGGATCGTATGGACGAGCCGTGTGCCGTGCGTGCGGTCGTAGTCCTGCAGCGGGCCCAGTGTGCGGCCGGCGAAGGTACCCAGCAACGCCGGATCGTCGAGCTGGAGCAGCAGGCCGGCGACGCCGAGATCCTCCAGTTGCACCACGGTGTTCAGTTTCTGCCCGGCGATGGCGATCGCCAACGCGCCCTTCACCGTTCGATACGTCTCACGGTAGCCGCGACCACCCGCGGTCGCCGCGGACACGGTGGCCTGCACGCCCTCGGCGACCCCGACGATCGAGTGGTGGATAGTCGCCGCGTGGTCCGAGGCGCCGACAGCCGGCGTACCGATGGCCTCGTCACGCGGCCAGAGGACGACGATGTCGTCACGCATGGTCGCCACCAGTGGGCGTGGCCGGTGACCCGCGGCCAGCCCGGTGACCACTGTGAACGCACGCTGACGCAACAGGGTTTCGGATTGAGCCGGCAGCCGGTTGATCCGCGCGACGATCACATCATGTGGCGCAGTGAGGTCGTGACCCAGCAGTTGTGCCCGGCGCAGCACCGCATCATCGAGTTCGGCGGCGGCACCGAGCACCTCCGAGAGCAGCTCGCCGCGCAGACGCTGCTCGACTTCGGCGGCGGTGCGGGCCCGCAGCACCTCGAGCGAGACGACCATCGATGCGTGCTCCACCGCCCGTACCATCATCGGGTCCGGGCCCGATTCGCCTGCCGGAAACCAGATCCGGGCCACCAACTCGCCATCGAGCTCCGGTGAGGACACATAGAAGTCCCGCTCGTCGCCCGCGACACGCACGGGCCGCGAGCTGTGCGTGCTTGAGACACCGTCGGCGGCCCGCAGCGCGGCATCGGGTAACCGTGCCCGGTCGCCGGCGGTGGCCAGCACCTCGTGTAACGGATCCTCGATCAGGACCGGCCGCTCGATCAGATCCGACAGCGCCACCGCAACACCGGCGAACCCACCGGAACGCAGGGTGACGGCCAGCAGGCTGTTGTGTATCTCCTCGGAGCGGGCCAACGCATCACGCTGCTCGCGTAGCTCGGCGTTGAGCTGGCGGAGCTGGTCGAGCCGGTCGGCCGAGGTCAAGGCGATGGCCGCATGATTGGCGAGCAGCATCAACCGCTCGATCTCGAACGGGGTGAAGGTGTGCGCCGGCTTGTAGTAACCGTTCAGCGTGCCCAGCGTCCGGCCTGCGGCGATCAGCGGCACACTGATGATCGCCCGGTAACCCTGCTCCTGGGCGGCGCCGCCCCACGGTGAGAAACCGGCTTCGGCGGCGATATCGCGGATGGCCACCGGCTGGGCGGAGTGAAACGCCCGACTGGACGGCGCCCCGCTGTCCAGGGTGATCGGACGGTCACCGTTGACCCGCTGCACGTATTCGTCTGACAGTCCGCTCCATCCGGCCACCACCAGGCGGGCCCGATCGGCGTCGGGTACGAGCACCCCGCAGAAGTCGAAACCCAGCAGCGCCCGTGCCGTCGCCGCCACCTGACCGAGGAGCTGGCCGAGGTCGGCAGCCGATGCCGCCGCCGCACTGAGTTCCCGCATCGCTCCCAGCCAGGTGGAGAGCTCGGCACTGGGCCTGCCGTGGACGGTCGTTGCACCCATCTGCACAGCATGCCACTTCCATGTTCGAGAACACATACGAATGAACTTCTTATGGTCCTACGGACATTGCCGGCGGCACCTGTGACTGGCGACACTCGATTCGACGCCGCGGTGCTGATTCACACCGCACCGCGGCGGGCTCGCTTTCCGACCCGAAGGATTCGACCATGACCAGTACCGACACCGCCACCGCCGGCACCGCCGCCGCACCCACCGAGGTCCGTGAGATCGTCAATCCCGCCACCGCAGCGGTACTCACCACCGTCGCCGAGATGGGTGCCGAGGACGTCGATGCCGCGGTCGCCGCAGCGAAATCGGCATTCGAGACCGGCCCGTGGGCGGACATGGTGCGCAGCGATCGCGCGCGGCTGCTGCTGCGGATCGCCGACGCGATCGAAGACCAGTCCGAACGTCTCTACACACTGGAGGCACAGAACAACGGGCGCCCGATCACCGAAACCCGCGCGCAGCTGTCCCGGGTGCCCGAATGGTTTCGGTACAACGCCGGTCTTCTTGCCGCCCAGCGTCATTCGGTACTCCCCGGGGATGGCCCGTACCTGACCTACCAGCAGCGCGTGCCACTGGGGGTGTGCGGGATCATCACCCCGTTCAATCACCCGCTGCTCATCCTCGCGCGCAGTCTGTCGGCGGCACTGGCCAACGGCAACACGGTGGTGGTCAAACCATCCGAGCTCACCCCGCTGACCACCCTCGCCCTCGCCGAGATCCTGGCCGGGGCCGGGGTACCGGCCGGTGTGGTCAACATCGTCACCGGTGGCCGTGAAGCCGGCATCCGGCTGACCGAGCATCCCGACGTCGCCAAGATCACGCTGACCGGCGGCACCGAAGCCGGCCGTTCGGCGGCGGTGGCGACCGCCGCGCGGTTCGCACGGGTCACCGCCGAACTGGGCGGCAAGACCCCGGTGATCGTGTTCGGCGATATCGACCCCGTCGACGCCGCCGAGGGCGCCGCGTTCGCGGCGTTCGTCGCGGCTGGCCAGTCCTGTGTCGCCGGTTCGCGGTTTCTGGTACACCGCAGCATCTATGACGCGTTCGTCGACGCTCTCGTGCAGCGCGCGCAGCGCATCACGGTCGGCGACCCGGGCAGCCCGCAGACCCAGATGGGCCCGCTGATCAGTGCCCGCCAGCGCGACAAGGTGCGGCGGTTGATCCAGACCGGGGTCGACGAGGGTGCCCGCCTGGCCGCCGGCGGCGACATCCCCGAACTGCCGGACGGTTTGCACGACGGCTTCTTCCTGTCGCCCACCGTCCTCGCGGACGCCACCATGGCGATGACGGTGGCCCGTGACGAGATCTTCGGGCCGGTGGCCGTGGTGATCCCGTTCGACACCGAACACGAGGCCGTTGCGATGGCCAATGACAATGCGTTCGGGCTCGGCGCCGGGGTGTGGACGCGCGATGTCGCCCGTGCGCATCGGGTCGCCGCACGGATCACCGCCGGAATGGTGTGGGTCAACGATCATCACCGCCTCGAGCCGTCACTGCCCTGGGGCGGGGTCAAGGAATCCGGGTCCGGCAAGGACGCCGGCACCGAGTCCTTCGACGACTTCTCCTGGATCAAGACCGTCGTGGTGCGCACCGCGAGCGAACCCGTCGACTGGTACGGGAACTTCGGTCAGCGTCGCCTGAACTGATCCCGCCACCGACTTCCCCCGAAAGGCTTGTGATGTCCGAAAAAACGTACCCAGCCAGAGCCGGCTGGCGACACGAGATCACCCGCGTGCAGTGGCTGGTACTGGCGGGAACGACACTGGGCTGGGGCCTGGACGGCTTCGCCGGCAGCCTCTACGTCCTCGTGCTCGGTCCCACGATGACCGAACTGCTACCCAACAGCGGGGTCGCGGTCTCCGCCTCGGCCATCGGACTCTACGGGGGTCTCACCGTGGCGCTGTTCCTCATCGGTTGGGCCACCGGCGGCATCCTGTTCGGCATGCTCGCCGATTACTTCGGCAGGACCCGGGTGCTCTCGGTGGGCATCCTCACCTACGCGGTGTTCAGCGCGCTTGCCGCCTTTGCCGACACCTGGTGGCAGCTGGGCATCCTGCGTTTCATCGCCGGTGTCGGTTCGGGCGTGGAAGCACCGGTGGGCGCGGCGCTGATCGCCGAGACCTGGCGTAACCGCTACCGAGCCCGGGCCGGCGGGGTGATGATGGCCGGTTACGCCGCGGGCTTCTTCGCCGCCGCGGCGGTGTATGCCCTTCTCGGAGATCATGGTTGGCGTTTCATGATGCTGCTGGCTGGCCTGCCGGCGCTGCTGGTGTGGTTCATCCGGCGCTATGTGCCCGAACCGCCCGAGATCAATGCCCACATGCATGCCCGCAAGCAGCGCAAGGCCGCCGGCACCCGCGAGCAGTTCGTGCTGCGCAGGCTGCTGTCCCCGCCGCTGCGCCGCCCCATGCTGGTCTGCACCGCGCTGGCATCGGGTGCGCTGCTGGCCTTCTGGAGTGTGTCGACCTGGTATCCGCAGATCATCCGCCAGATCAGCGCCATCGAGGGTGCGCCTCAGGCGGTGATCGACCATCGGGTAGCCATCACCGCCATGCTCTTCAACGCCGGCGGCATCATCGGATACGCCTCATGGGGTTTCATCGCCGACGCGATGGGCCGACGCACGACGTTCCTGCTGAGCTTCGCCGTGTCGGCGGCCTCGATCGCCTGGACCTTCCCCTTCGAGCGGAGCTACACCGAGTTTCTGTTCGTCATGCCGCTGCTGGGGTTCGGGCTGTTCGGCGCCTTGTCCGGCACCTTCATCTACGGACCGGAGGTGTTCCCGCCGAGCGTGCGCGCCACCGCGCTGGCGGTCTGTAACAGCGTCGGCCGGTATGTGACCGCGTTGGGTCCGCTCAGCGCCGGCGTCATCGCCTCCTCGTGGTTCGGCGGAAACCTCGGTGTGGCAACGGCTGCGGTGTCCTCGCTCGGGCTGATCGCGGTGGCGGGGCTGGTGTTCGCCGCCGAGACCCGCGGCGAGCCGCTGCCCACCGATCCCACGCACGTCCTCGCACCCTCCAGCGGAAAGAGCCTGTCATGAGCGAATACCCCCATGCGTCGGCGATCGTCGTCGGCGGATCGATCGGCGGGCTGACCGCCGCGCTGCTGCTGCGTGATCTCGGCTTCGCCGTCGACGTCTACGAACGCACCGCGACACCGCTGGACGGCCGGGGCGGCGGTATCGTGCTACAGCCCGACACCGTGCGCTGGTTCGCCGAACGCAGCAGCCGGGATCTGGCCGACCTGCACACTGCGACCTCGCACGTGCAATACCTCGACCGCGACGGCACCGTCGTGCATCGGGAGGCTGCCCGCTGGACCTACACCTCGTGGGGCACGTTCTATCGCGCGCTGCTTGCCGACTTCGGCACGGAGCACTACCACTACGGCGAATACGCTTGTGGGTTCAGCCAGGACGATGACCTCGCGACGGTACGGTTCGTCAGCGGCCGATCCGCATCGGCGGATTTGGTGGTGTTCGCCGACGGCATCACCTCGGCTGCACGGCAACGTTTCGACCCCGACGCCAAACTCAGCTACTCCGGGTACATCGGCTGGCGCGGCACCGTCGCGCAGTCCGCGTTGACCCCCGCCACCCGCGATGTCCTGCATGACGCGATCACCTACGATCTGGTGCCCAATTCTCATATCACCATGTATCCGATCCCCGGCGAAGAGGGGCTCGACGAAGCTCACCGCCTGATCAATTACGTGTGGTATCGCAATGTGCCGGACGGCCCGGAGCTCACCGAGATGCTCATCGACAAGCGCGGCTTCTCCGGCTCGGTGTCGATCCACCCCGGTCAGGTGCAGGACCGCTATGTCGACGAGATGCGCAGCGCCGCTGCCGAACTGTTCGCTCCCGCGGTCGCCGAGGTGGTCGTGAACACCGAAACGCCGTACCTGCAGGTGCTCTCGGATGTCCGTTCGACCCGGATGGCACTGGGCCGGGTCGCGCTCATCGGCGATGCCGCGTGTGCGTCCCGGCCGCACGCCGCGGCCGGGACCGCGAAGGCAGCGGCCGACGCCTGGACACTGGCCACCGCGCTGGCCGAAACCACCGGCGACATCCCCTCGGCACTGGCCAAGTGGGAACCGGCGCAACTGCAGCTCAGTGATTCGCTGCTGCGCCGGGTCGTCGACATGGGGGAACGCTCCCAGTTCACCAACACCTGGGACCCCGCCGATCCCGATCTGCGCTTCGGCCTGTACGGCCCCGGACTCTGACATCACGACGAAAGGCAATCTCATGACCGACAACAGCTTTCTGAAGGATCTTCCCCTCGCCGGCGATCTCGTCGCCACCGATTTCGACAACTGGCCCGAGTGGTTGAAGACCGAGTTCACCGAGCACGCCCACGACGGCGAGGTCGGGTCGCGTCTGCTCAGCGAAGGCGACCGGGTCCGGGTCTGGGAGATCCGACTGGCCCCCGGGGAACGCTGGCACGCGCATCGCCATGTGCTCGACTACTTCTGGACCGCCGTCACCGCCGGCCGCAGCCGCCAGCACACCCATGACGGCACCGTGCGCGAGGTGTCCTACAGCGCCGGCGAGACCCGGCATTTCCACTTCGGCCCCGGTGAGTTCCTGCTGCACGATATCGAGAACATCGGCGACGCCGAACTGGTCTTCACCACCGTGGAACACCTCGACAGCGCGAACCCTCCGCTACCGTTGGGCTGACCCCGACCGATCTTGACCATACGCACAACGGATCAATGTATGGTCTGATGTCATGAGCGGCGTGACCTTCAACCTATCGTCGGTATTCGGCACGGTGGCCGAGGCCATCGGTGATCAGACCTTTCTGGTCTGGCGGGATCGCCGGTTCAGCTACGCGCAGTTCGATGCCCGGGTGGACGGGTTCGCCCACTTCCTGGCCGAGGCCGGGCTCGGCTGCCACACCGAACGTGACGCCCTCGGTGGTCACCAGTCCGGCCAGGACCATCTGGGCATCTACCTGCGCAATGGCAACGAGTACCTGGAGACGATGATCGGCGCCTACCGCGCCCGGGTCGCGCCGTTCAACGTCAGCTACCGCTATATCGAGGAAGAACTCGTCTATCTGCTCACCGACTCGAAGGCCCGCGCCCTCGTCTACAACGCCGAGTTCGCCCCGCGTGTCGCCGCGATCCGTGACCGCGTACCGCACCTGCAGGTGCTGATCCAGGTTTCCGACGAGTCCGGCAACGCGCTCCTACCCGGCGCGGTGGACTACGAGGCGTCCCTGGATACCCCGGCCCCCGCCGGCGGACTTCCCGAGGTATCCGGGGACGACCTCTACATCCTCTACACCGGCGGCACCACCGGGATGCCCAAGGGTGTGCTGTGGCGCCAGCATGACATCTTCCTGTCCTCCATGGGTGGGCGTCCGTTCGGCAGCGACCAGCCACACACCTCGTACGAGGAACTCGCAGACAAGGCACGCGCCGGAGCCGGCGCCATGTCGATGCTGATGATCCCGCCGTTCATGCACGGCGCCGCCCAGTGGGCCGCGTACAACGCGATCACCATGGGCGGCCGGTTGGTCATCCCCGATGATGTCGAAAAGTTGCGCGCGGGTGACGTCTTGCGACTGGCCGAACGCGAACGAGTACTGACGATTCCGGTCGTCGGCGACGCGGTGGCCCGGCCGCTGGTCGAAGAGATCGAGAAGGGTGACTACGACCTGTCCGGGTTGCTCACCATCACCAACGGCGGCGCGGCGCTGTCGCCGACGGTACGTGAGCGCATCCTGAACGCTCTGCCGCACGTGATGCTGCTCGACGCCGTCGGCGCCTCGGAATCCGGTGCACAGTTGAGCACCTTCTCCACCGCCGGCGGCGAGACCACCGCCGCCGTCTTCGACGCCCAGTCCGACACCGCGGTGGTCGCCGAGGATTTCAGCCGGGTGCTCTCCCCCGGCGAGGGCGGTGGCTGGCTGGCCCGCCGTGATCTGATCCCGCTGGGCTATCTTGGCGATCCGGATAAGACCGCCCGCACCTTCCCCACCATCGACGGGGTGCGCTGGTCGGTGCCCGGCGACCGGGCAAACGTCCTGCGGGACGGCAGGATTGAACTGCTGGGCCGTGATTCGGTCACCATCAATTCCGGCGGCGAGAAGATCTTCGTCGAAGAGGTGGAGCGCGCCATCGCCGCGCACCCGGCGGTCTACGACGTCGTGGTGGTGGGCAGGCCGTCGGAACGGTGGGGTTCGGAGGTGGTGGCCGTGGTCCAGTTGGCCGAGGGCGCCAGCGCCGATGACGAGGACCTGGCCGCGGTCTGCGGGCGATCCGTGGCGCGCTACAAGATCCCCAAGGCCTTCATCCGCCAGCCCAAGATCGTGCGCTCACCGGCCGGCAAGGCCGACTATCGGTGGGCCAAGGCGGTCGCCTGCGGTGAGGGCGTGACCTCGAGCTGATCCTCCGCCGGATCAGGCCTGTGCCGCGGGTACCCAATTGCCGTGGAAGCCGGCGGGTACCCGGTGCGGCAGCTTGACCGCGGCCACCGACTCCAGCGTGCGGGCATCCACGATCGCCAGCTCACTGCGGTCGGTCGGCCTGTCGTAGACGTAGCCCATCAGCACCCCGTCGTCCTCGTCGGCGTCCGGCGCCGATGGGTGAAAGACGAACTCGCCCAGCGACTTGTCCACGCCGAAGGACCGTGCCTGACTGTTCCCGCCGACGAGATCGTGTTTGAGCAGCGTGCCGGTCCCGCCCGCACCCTCGCCGACCGCGGGCGCGTAGCCGTAACGGTGCCGCCTGCCCACCAACCGTTCGTCGACGCGCGGGAACTCCTGGCCACGATCGTCGATCCGCGACTCCCGCACCTTGCCGTCTGCGAGGTCGATCGTCCAGCGATCGAGCGTCGGTGGACCCTCGTTGGGGCCGAGGTGATCGGTGTCGAACATCTTCGGATGGCGGATCACGTCGAGGACGACCGTGTCGCCGTCGTCGTAGGCGTTCATCGGGTGAAAGACGTAGCAGGGTTCCACGTCGAACCAGCGCACGTCGGCGCTGCCGCCCTCGCGCGGCATCACCCCCACCCTGGCGGGATAACGCGGGTTCCACGAGTAGGGGAATCGCCGGTCGGCGCTCATCCCGGACGGGATCCGCGCGCTGATCGGGTCGGGGATGCGGACGCGACCGATCAACGCGGACAACACCAGCCGCGCCGGCAGCCGAAGTCCGCGGGGCACCGTCATCTCTGCGGCCTGGCGATTGTCGAAGGTGACCGGTAGGTCGTAGAAGACGACGTGCCGCTGCGTCAGCGAGAAGTCGTGCATCATCGGGCTGCCCGTGACCTCGATGTCGACGGTGCGCGATGCCCGGCCGTCGACGCCGATCACCGAATACTGCACGGTGTTACCACGGAACATGTTGTAGGACACTGCATGCAGTTCCCCGGTTGCCGGATCGCGCTTCGGGTGTGCGGTGTAACCACCGGTGATCGTGCCGTCGAAGTCGCAGGGTCCGACCGTGTCGAGTTCGTCGGTCAGTTCGTAATTGGCCACGCCGCCCTCGACCAGTGCGACCGTCTTGCCGGCATGTCCGATCACGTTGGTGTTGGCGCCGAGCGCCGAGATCCCGGTATGCCCGGTTCGCCGCTGCTCACCCAGGACGCGGGTCACCTGCGGGCTGCGCACCCACCGGTTGCGGTACCACTCGGCCTTGCCGTCGCGGATGCGCAGGCCGTGCACCATGCCGTCGCCGAGGAACCAGTGGTACAGCTCGGGATCGATCTCACCGATCGGGTTCGGGCCGTTGCGCAGGTAACGGCCATCCAGGTAGTCCGGGATCGAACCGGACACCTCGAGGTCGGTCAGCGTGACCTCCTCATCGATCGGCGCGAACGGCCCCTCCAGATAGCGGTTTGTCATGACGAACCTCCATAACAGCGTTATCGATGCCTCTTGTATAACAGCGTTATGGCACCATCGCAATGGTGAGTGACATCAGGGAACGATTGATCGAGGGAGGAATGCGCGTCCTCGAGCGCGACGGGCTGCAGGCACTGAGCGTGCGCAGCCTCGCCGCGGAGGTCGGCACCTCGACGATGGCCGTCTACACCCACTTCGGGGGCATGACCGGAGTGATCGACGCCCTCGCCAACGAGGCGTTCGCGCGGTTCACCCGGGCCCTGACCGACACCGGCCAGACCGACGATCCGGTCTGCGACTTCTTCGTCATGGGCGCGGCCTATCGAGCGTTCGCGCTCGCGGACCCTCAGCGCTATCAGCTGATCTTCGGCACCACATCCCCGGCGTCGGTGATCGGCCAGCGCACCGACGTCACCAGCACCGGGAGCGCCACCGACCGTGCAGAATGGGCCGATTCCTTTGCAGCCCTGCGGCATGCCGTTCGCCGGATGATCGCGTCGGGCCGCATCCGCGACGACGACGAACTGAGCGTCGCCAGCAGGCTCTGGAGCCTCGTACACGGAGCCGTGATGCTCGAGCTGGCCGGCTTCTTCGGCCACGAGGGCCACGGCCTCACACATGTCCTTGCCCCGTTGACGGTCGACTGCATCGTCGGAATGGGCGACACGCGGACCCACACGCTGCGCTCGCTCACCGCGGCGGGCGAGATGCTCGGCCGCACCGGCTGACACGTTCGACCGCCCGCGTCGGCGGCACGGCGCCGACTACGCGAAATGCGCTCGGATCCCGGCCAGCATCGTGGCGTGCGCGGCGACCGCCTGGCGGGCCGTGAACCCGGCCAGCGGCCACGGCGCGGTGATGCTCAACCGCTCGGTGAGCCGGGTGCCGCCGTCGACCTCGTCGAACGACACCCGGCCCCGCAACCGCACCTTCGGGAACTGCCTGGCCTCGGTCCAGACGTCACCCTCGGCCGGCACGTGCAGCGTCGCGCGGTAGGTGACCGGAAGTATGATGCGGCCCAACACTATCCGATCCCGTACCCGGTAGGTCAGGACATGGCCATCGGGGCCGACGGTGCGCGCGGTACGCTGCACCGCGACGATCAGCGGATGCAGCGTGCGGAGGTTGTCCAGGTCGGCATAGAAATCGCGGACGACGTCCGGCCCGGCCGCAATGACCTCGCTGACCGTGCGCTGTGCGATCACCCGAGGGTGGCGCTGACATAGACGACGTCGCCGAACGACGAAAGGCCCTCCGCCGATGGCGCCAGCCCATAATCGGCGAACAACTCCGAGCCGGTGCGCGGCGTCGTCGTCCAGCCGATCCCGGCCAGATAGGTGGCCGCCTCGGTCCGGTCGCCGGCGTAGAACAGTTCGGCCACGTCCACCTCGGCACCGAGGTCCATCCCCTTGGCCCGCCACTCCCGTTGCGTGGCGCGCATCCGTTCGCTCATCTCCCGCAGGTCCTCGACGCTGACCGTCGGAGTGTTCTCGGTGGCGATACGGCTCCCCGCGGCGCTGCACTCGGTGATGTTGTCCAGCAGGCGATCCTGGGCCGCGGGCGGAAGATAGATCAGCAGGCCTTCAGCCAGCCAGGCCGTCGGTCGGCCGGCCTCGTGGCCGGCGCCGCGCAGTGCGGCGGGCCAGTCGTCACGCAGGTCCACGGCGATCGGGCGGTGCTCGGCACCCGGCACCGCACCCAGATCGGCGAGCGTGCGCGTCTTGAACGTGATCACCTCCGCCCGATCCAGTTCGTAGACGGTCGCATCGGCGGGCCACGGCAACCGGTAGGCGCGAGAGTCCAGGCCGGAGGCGAGGATGACGAACTGCCGGATACCGGCCGCCAGTGCGTCGGTGACGAATTCGTCGAACCAGCGGGTGCGGGCGGCGATGCCATCGGCCATGCGCACCGCGTCCACGGGTGTCTCGTCACCGTATGCGCCGCGGGCATGCCGGATGTAGGTGGGCACGCCCACCGCCGACACCAGCGGCTCGGCGTAGGGATCTTTGACCCCCGCAATGCCGGATCGGGTGGCGATGGCCCGCTGCATGGCCACCACCGTGGCCGTCACGCCCACACTCGAGGCAAGATCCCAGGTGTCATTCTCGGTCCGTCCCATAGTTAGATAGTCTACGCTTCGTCGCGTCAGTC
This sequence comes from Mycobacterium adipatum, assembly GCF_001644575.1. Lineage (NCBI taxonomy): Bacteria > Bacillati > Actinomycetota > Actinomycetes > Mycobacteriales > Mycobacteriaceae > Mycobacterium > Mycobacterium adipatum. Next base: position 3,144,057 of record NZ_CP015596.1, on the reverse strand, counting down.
CTCGGGTGGGCCGACACTGGAGAGCACCAGCTGCAGGAAGGTGCGGTAGAGGTCCTCGCCGTCGAGGTGGCTGGCCAGCGTGACGCCGTCGTTGGTGGCCAGCAGCACCCGGGCCAGCGACTCGGCCGGGATCTTCAGCGAACCACCAAGCCGTGCAATACCTTTGGCAATGTACTCGGCCAATGACCGCACCGTTTCCCGGCGCTGTGCGGCCACCCGGTCACGGGCGTCGGGGTTGCGCAGCAAGAACAGCGTGAACTCGTAGTTCAGCGCTGCCGCCCGCTGCGCATCGGCTCCACTCAACAGCCGCCACCGCTCGGCGAACCCCTCGACATCGACGTCGGCGAAGCGGTCAAAAGACGCCATGACATCGGCGAAACCGTCCAGGAAGCGCTGACGATGCCGTTCGATCACCGCGAGGAACAGCGCATCCTTCCCGCCGAATTGCGCATAGATCGCACCCCGGGTGTACCCGGCCGCGTCGGCGATGTCTTCCAGCGAACCGGCATACCCCCGGCTGGCGAAGATCGTCTCGGCCGCATCGAGCAACACCGTGCGGGTCTGCTCCATGCGCCGTTCCCTGGTCCAGCGCTCGGTCATACCAGGCATTCTCGCAAACTTCAGCGCTAGATACACTCTTGTATCTGAAAATCATCTATGTATCATCGTGACTGCCGTCACAGCCTGACGCTCACCCGAGAAGGGAACACCGATGTCCATCGATTCCTCACAAACCGCCCGGCCAGGAGAATGGGTCGACTCCGATGGCCTCAGCCCCGACGACGCGAGCGCACTGTTCCGGATGCAGATTCCCACCGATCGCTACACATCACCGGATTTCGTGAGCCGCGAACGTGCAGCCATCTGGATGCGCGTCTGGCAGATCGTCGGTCGCGTCGACGAACTGGAGAAGACCGGCGATTTCAAGGAATACCGGATCTTCGACCAGTCCTTCGTCATGATGCGCGGAAATGACGGTGTCATAAGGGGTTTCGTCAACGCGTGCCGACATCGCGGGAACCCGCTCTTCAGCGGACATGGCCACGCCAAACAACGCATCGTCTGCCAATACCATCTGTGGTCCTACGACCAGCAGGGAAAGCTGCGCGGCTGCTCCAAACCCGAGATCGACAAGGACGACTACGGTTTGCTCGAGGTCCCGGTGGACACCTTCGCCGGCTTCGTCTTCCTCAATCCCGATCCGGACGCCGCACCGCTGCGCGATTTCCTGGGCGAGGACGTCATCCGGATCCTGGAGCCGTATCACCTCGACCAGATGACGACGGTGCTCAATGTCCGGGAGGCACTGGATTGCAACTGGAAGGTGGTGATGGACGCCTTCGAAGAGGGTTATCACGTCTCCGGTATCCATCCGCAACTGTTGCGGGTGCTGGTCATCGACCCCAGCAAGGTGAAGTACCGGTTCTTGGACAGGCACAGCATCGCCGTGGCCCCGTTCGAGGTCGCCCACGTCGAGGGGATGGGACCGGAGAAGCAGGTCGAAGGCATCATGGAGCTACCCGAGACCTTCCCCGGGGTGGTGCGGGTGCTCCCCCGGTTCACCGAGTTGGTGGACGAACACCGGGGCGCGGACGGCACCCTGCAGTTCCCCGAGGGTGTCACCGGACGCACCCTGCTACAACAGGCCACCCGCGACACGCTCTCCCGCGACGGTCTCGATGTGGACGGTCTCACCGATGCGCAGATGAGCGACAATCACGGCTGGGTTCTGTTCCCCAACTTCTTCATGACCATCCGGGCCGGTGAGGCAACCGTCATCATGTCCACACCGCATCCCGACGGTGACCCCAACCGCTGCATCTGGCACATCACCAGTTTCATGTGGTTGCCCGAGGAACACCGTGGCGCGTTCGCGGCGGACCTCATCGACGTCCAGGAACCGGGCAGCTTCAAGTATTTCGAAGCGCTGCAACAGGATTACGAACAGATGCCGCGCCAGCAGACCGGCCTGCGCAATGCCCGCCTCGACCATATGGCGCTGGTCAACGAGGAAGTGGTCATCGCGCACTACCACTCAGTGATCGACCGCTACCTGGGCGCGCTCTGATGCCCGAACTCGCCGAGCTGCTCACCCGGCACACGGGCCGTAGCCGTACCGTCCTCGAATACGCCGCCACGACCGGACGTCTCGTCACCGACGCCAAGGCGCCGGGGTTCACCGAAGACGACTGGGCACCGCTGGCCGACCTCGTCGACACCGAGAACTTCCTTCGGGTCGGCGCGTTCAAGGAGGAGATGGACTGGGCAGGTTATGTCGCCTTCCTCACCGGATGGGCGACCACATCCGAATGGGAGTGCACGTTCAAGCGCATCACCGAGCACGGTGATCTGGTGTTCCTGGAACTCGAAGAGCGCAGCGTGGTCGGCGATTTCCGCAGCGTCGTCAATTCGCTGTCGGTGTATGCGTTCAGCGGGGACGGCCGGATCCGGCGCCTCGACCTGTACCTGCAGATGGCATTGCCTTCGTGACCGACACACCGCGCATGACGCCGCTGGCCGCCGACCAATGGGGCGACCCCGAGTACGCGGCGTTCGGCGCGCTGCTCGGTCTGCCTGCCGACAAGGTGCCCCGGGCCGGGTCCGGCGAGCCTTATGACCCGCTGAATTTCGACATCATCGGGATGCTGGCCCGCCATCCCGGCATGGCCCGATTGTTCCTACAGTTCAACGGTTTCCTGCTGCAACGCGGAGAACTACCGGGCCGGCTGCGCGAACTGATCATCCTGCGGGTCGCGCTGGTGCACCGGTCGGCCTTCGAGTGGGGCCAGCACGTCAGGCTGGGTGCCGCGGTCGGCATCACTGACGACGACGTGACCGCGCTGATCGAGGGCAACAACGGGTTCGACGGCCACGACCGGCTGGTGCTCGATGCCATCGACGAGATCATCGCCGACGGTAAGGCGCAGTGGCCGACGTGGCAGCGCCTGGTCGAGACGCTCGGCGAACACGCCGCGATGGAGGTCATCTTCCTCGTCGGTACCTACACCCTGACCGCGATGGCCTTCGGCACCTGGGGGTTACAAGCAAAGCCGGGCAGCGCAGCGCTGCCGCCGGACTCGATTACGACAGAGGAGCATGGGCAGTGAACCTGGAAGACCGCATCGCCAAGCATCGCCGGATGGCCGAGAGCTACCGCGACAAGTACGTGTTGCAGAAGGTCGCCGCGGGCGAGAGTTATGACGAATGGGAGTTCACCGAGGATGCGGTCTACACCTCCCCCTACTTCGTCGCCGATCAGGAGTTGGTCCTCAAAGACGTTGCCACCCATTGGTATACCGCGGCAACCGTCGAAGCCAAGGCGTACGGCATCACCTTCCCGGACTGGAAGCCGGTTGACTTTCGCGTCTGGCCCGCCGAGAACGGATTCGTGATGCGCTACCGCTGGCAGGGCACCAACATCCACAACGGCGAGGTGATGGGCTTCTACTCCATCAGTTTCGTCGACACCAACGAGGACGCTCAGATCACCCACTGGTCCACCTACGTCAACGACGAGGAATACGGGCCGTTCCTGGAGGCCGCGATCGGGGCGCGCGGTCCGTTTCACGGGGATTCCTACATGCAGGCGCTGGCAGCGCATTTCGAGAAGAACGGATTGAGCTTCTAGGATGACCACCAACGCCACCGAGAAGGTGTATTACGACCCATGGGATGCGGACCTCAACGCGAACCCGTATCCGACGTTCAAACGTCTGCGCCATGAAGCGCCGCTCTACTACAACGAAGCGCACGACTTCTATGCCGTCAGCCGGTTCGAGGACGTCAACCGAGCGCTGGTGGACCACACCACGTTCAGCTCAGCCCGTGGCGCGGTGCTGGAGATCATCAAGGCCGGTATCGACATCCCCGCGGGCACACTGATCTTCGAAGACCCGCCGATCCACGACATCCACCGCAATCTGCTCTCCCGCGCGTTCACGCCGCGCAAGATCAACGCGCTGGAGCCCAAAGTCCGCGCGTTCACGACGCAATGCCTGGACCCACTGGTCGGCGGGAACCGGCTGGACTTCGTCAAGGATCTCGGGGCGGTGATGCCGCTGCGCGTGGTGAGCGCGCTGTTCGGCATCCCCGAGGATTACCAGAATCGCGTGCTCGCGGACGGGGAGAAGCACGTGCGCACCGAGCGCGGCGCCCAGATGACCGACAACCCGGACGGTCCCATCACCGACGGGGAGTTCTTCGCCGAATTCGTCGACTGGCGGATCGCCCATCCGGCCGACGATCTGACCACCGAGTTGCTCAACGCCGAATTCACCGACGAGACCGGCGCCGTCCGCAAGCTGCGCCGCGAGGAACTGCTGCTGTTCATGTCCGTGGTCGCCGTCGCCGGATCGGAGACCACCACGCGCCTGATCGGGTGGGCGGGCAAGCTGCTGTCCGAGCATCCCGACCAGCGCCGCAAGCTGGTCACCGACCGATCCCTGGTTCCGGGCGCGATCGAGGAGATCCTGCGGTACGAACCGCCGGCGCTGCAGGCCGCGCGTTATGTCACCCGCGATACCGAATTCCAGGACGCCACCGTCCCGCAGGGCAGTGCGATCATCTTGCTCATCGGCGCCGCGAACCGCGACGAGTCTCGATTCGGCGCCGACTCCGAGGAATTCGACATCACCCGCCCCCCTCGTCAGCACCTCAGCTTCGGGGTGGGGGCCCACTACTGTCTGGGCAACGCGCTCGCCCGCATCGAGGGCCGAATTGCCTTGGACGAGATCCTGAATCGTTTTCCCGACTGGGAGGTCGACCTCGACCTGGCGGAGTTCTCGTCGTCGTCGGTGGTACGCGGCTGGGACAGCATGCCCGCCCGGATCTGACCCCGGATCAGGGCAGCGCGCCGAACACCGGGTTGACCGCGGGAGCGGGAGCGGGAGCCGGTAGTTGCTCGGCCGGCACGGGAGCCGGCGGCGGAGGTGGAGGGGGCGCGAACGGTGGCAACAACCAGAACGGCGGTGGCGGCGCAGGGGGCGCCGGCGGCAGCACCTCCGCCGGGGCGACGGGCACGGCCTGATCGACGGGCACAGGCGCCGCGACGGGGGCAACCGGATCCGCGACCGGCAGTACCGGCGCTTCGGGAGCGATCTCGGGCAGCTGCGGGACCGCCAACGCAACGGCACTGACCGGAGGCTCGACTGCGGTGGACGGCTGCTGCACCGGCTCCGGTTGCGGCAACGCCAGCTGGACCGGGGGTTCGCTCAGCTCGGGTTCTTCTTCCACGACCGGCGCCGGCTCGGGTTTCGCTGCCAGCGGTTGCACGCCCGGCGGTGCGGACGAGACCACCGCGGTGGTCTCGCCAGCCTGGGCAGCCTCGGACCGGCCGGCCAGGGTCGCCTCGCCTGGTTGCCCGGCTCCCGTCCCACCGATGAACTGCGATCCGACGGCCACCAGGGCGATCACCGCGGCCACCGCGGCGGCGGCAGCCATCGTCATCACCCGCGCACCGGCGAGGGGCGACGCCCACACCGGGACCCCCGGCGTGGGCAGCGCGAATGTGCGGCGCGCACGAGTCGACCCGACCGACTCAGCCGGCGCGGCGTTGGTCAGCACGGCCTGCGCCGCCCCGTAAGCCGGCTTCTGCCCTGCCTCGGGGCCCGCGATGACGTCATGGTGGACGAGGTCGGCGACGTCGTCGGGGTCGGCCTCGTCGCCCCCATCGAGGTCGCCGAGCAGGCCCGCCAGCAGCCCACACAGGCCGGACCGTTCGGGGTGCTCGGTCACCGGATGTTCGCTGTCACCGCGGGGCATCGGCACGACCTGTCGGACGGAGCGCACATCGCCGAAGCCGGCGGCGCGCAGGTTCGCCAGCAGCACGCTCACCTGGTCCTCGACGTCCGCGCTCCAGCAGACGCCGATCGCCGAGATCGGCCGCCCACTGCTGGCGGCGATGGCCTGGGCACCGCGGACGGCCGCGAGACAACGTGCGACGAGTTCATCGAGGTCACGGACGACAAATTCGTCGTCGTCCACCGGGCGCCCACCGGCGGCCGTGCCGTCGACCAGGACCCAGCCGACACCGGCCGACGTCACCGACAGTCCAAGTACCGTCTTCACCCTCGGCCCCAACTCCTGTCTCGTGACTGCACTCCGCGTCGGACCGCACCTGGTCGGCGGGTCGCGACGAGCCTAGTTTGCTCGCTCGATCCCGGCATCTCGGCGGAAATGACAGCTTCTGGTGTTGTGTACTCGCTTATCGGCAGGGAAACAGCGAGCGTTACCAGGTCACGTAGGGTCGGCGAACGTCCCGACGCGCCGGGCCGAGCGGCGCGATATGGCGGTGTGAATTCACCCGGCGTTCACGTCGCCGCCCTCCTTCAGGCCAATCCCTTCAGCATCAGGTTCCAGTACATGAACGGCAGACCGTACTTCTTGAGGTACCAGTACCCGCGGTGCGGCTTGGTCGGGTCCAGCACGGGAAAGGACGGCGTCAGGTTCAGGTCGTAGTCGAACTCCGCGAGCAACATCGAGTGCGATGAGGTGACGATCGGGCAGGAACCGTACCCGTTGTAGCGGGCGCTCAGTGGCCGGCCCTGGAGATATGCCTCGATGTTGTCGACGACCACCGGGGCCTGCTTGCGGATCGCGGCACCGGTCTTGGAGTTCGGTGAGGACCCGGCATCGCCCAGACTGAACACGTTCCGATGGCGCACATGCTGCATGGTGTGCTTGTCGATCTCGACGTATCCGCCGGCCGCACCGGTGGACAGCGGGCTGGACTTGATCCAGTCCGGCGCGGACTGGCGTGGCACGGCGTGCAACACGTCGTAAGGCAGCATGATGTCGGACCCGCCGCCCACGCTGGAGACTCCGACCTTGCGGGAGGCCGCGTCGACGGAGGTCACCTCGGCATTGGTATGCACGGTGATGCCGTAGTCGGCCGCGATCGCATCCAGGTTGTCGGCGATTGCCGGGATCCCGAACAACCGTGGCGTCGGCACCACGAGGTGCACATCGATGTCCTTGAGCACCCCTTGCTTGCGCCAATGGTCGGCGGCGAGGTAGGCGATCTTCTGCGGTGCGCCGGCGCATTTGATCGGCCCCGAGGGCATCATGAACACCGCACTGCCCGAACGCGTATTGCGGATGAACTCCCAGGTACGCGGGGCGAGGTCGAACCGGTAGTTCGAGGACACCCCGTTCGTGCCGAGCGCGTCGGCCAACCCCTCGGTCCGGTCCCAGTCCAGTTGGATACCGGGGCACACGACGAGTACGTCGTACTCGTAGACCGCCCCGTCGGTACAGGTGACCGTGTTGTTGTCCGGGTCGACGGCGGCGGCCGCGTTCTTGATCCAGGTCGCCTGCTTGGGCATCACCGAGTCCTCGGACCGTTCGGTGGTCGACGCTTTTGCCTGGCCGCCGCCGACGAGCGTCCACAGCGGCTGGTAGTAGTGCTTGCTGGAGGGTTCCAGGACGGCGACGTCGGTGTGGCCCTTGCGCAGCAGTCGAGCGGCGACCGAGATGCCGGCGGTGCCGCCGCCGATGATCAGGATGTGATGCTTGGTGGTGGTCATGGTGTGTCGGTTCTTTCTTTCTGCTCAGGCGTTTTGGTGTGTTTCGTCCCAGGCGCCGTAGCCGCCCAGGATGTCGCTGACGTCGGTGAAGCCGTGGGCCCGCAGCAGGCTGGCCGCGACTGAGGATCGGTAGCCGCCGGCGCAGTACACGACGGTGGGGCGCGCGGGGTCCAGTTCAGCGAGTCGGGCGGGCAGCTGACCGACCGGGATGGAGACCGCGCCGGGGATCATCCCGGCGGCGACCTCACCGGGATTGCGCACATCCACGACCTGCAGATCGGCGATCTGGGCGGCCCGCTCATCGAAGGCCTTAGCGGTCAACCGCGACGCCACCTGCACCTGGTCTTGGTGGTCGAACATCACCTCGAACGGCCGCGCCAGATAGCCGATCACCCGGTCGAACCCGATCCGCGCCAACCGTGTCTTGGCTTCGAGTTCCTGGCCGGGTTCGGTGAACAACACGATATCGGCATCGGTGGCGACGACCGACCCGGCGAACTCGGCGTAGCGGCCCTCCAACCCGATATTGACCGCACCCCGCAGGTGCCCCAACGCGAACTCCTCAGGCCCACGCCCGTCGACGAGCACCGCGCCCTTGCTCATGGCGTCGCGCACCTGCGCATAGCTCATCGCGGTCGGCATCTTCGTCTCGTCCAACAACTCACGGTCCTTGCGGTTGAGGATCGCGTCGTAGACGAAATAACTCGGCGCCGGGGGCTGGCCTTCGGTGACCAACGCCATGAACGTTTCCTTGTCCGGGGCCCGCAACGCATAGTTGGTGGCCTTCTGCTCCCCCATCGTCGACCACAACTCCGTGGACAGGTTCTTCCCGCACGCCGACCCCGCACCATGGGCGGGATAGACCCGGGTGGCATCGGGCAGCGTCATCAACTGGGTGTGCAACGAGTCATAGAGCTTGTCGGCCAACTCCTCGCGGGTGAACCCGATCGAGGCCAGCAGATCCGGGCGGCCCACATCACCGATGAACAACGCGTCCCCGGTCAGCACCCCGTAGGGCACCTCATCGCCGGCATGCTCATAGACCACGACCGACAACGACTCCGGGGTGTGTCCCGGGGTGTGGCGGAACTCCAACATCACCTCGCCCAGCGAGTAGCGCTGCCCGTCGTCCACCCCCATCGACACGAACTCGGTCTGCGCGACCGAGGAATACACGATCTTCGCGCCGGTGGCCTTGGCCAGCTCCAGATGCCCGGACAGGAAATCGGCGTGAAAGTGCGTCTCGATCACCAACTCGATGATCACCCCGAGCTCCTTGGCATCGGCCAGATACTCGGCGACATCACGCTGCGGATCGACCACCACCGCACGCCCGGTCGACTCATCAGCGATCAGATACGACGCATGCGACAGGCAATCCAGGTAGTACTGGATGAACTTCATCTCAACAGCCCCTTCGTTATTCGGTAGCGGATACCACCATCTTGGCGATACCCCTATGGGTATGTCAACTACCCCGGGGGGTATGCCATTCCACACTTGACAATACCGGCAGGGGTATATCTAGACTCACGGGTAAACATACCCCTGGCGGTATACGAGGCCAAGGGCCTTTCGTCACCACCAGCCCACCACCGAAAGGACCCGCCATGACCACCCCGGCCACCATCGATTCCCACGACCTGCACCAACTGCTGGGTTCGGCGACCCCGCCGCGGGTCCTCGACGTCCGAACCCCGGGAGAGTTCGAGACCGCCCACATCGCCGGCGCCTACAACGTCCCGCTGGACCTGCTACGCGAACACCGCGACGAGATCATCGGCCACCTCGACCAGGACGTCGTCCTGGTCTGCCGCTCCGGCCAACGCGCCGCCCAGGCTGAAGAAACCCTGCGCACCGCCGGACTGACCAACGTGCACATCCTCGACGGCGGCATCACCGCCTGGGAAACCAACGGCTTCGCCGTCAACCGCGGCGCGCAGCGCTGGGACCTGGAACGCCAAGTCCGTCTCGTCGCCGGCTCCCTCGTGCTCACCGCCGTCCTGGGCAGCATCGCCGCCCCCAAGCTCAAATGGCTGGCCGCCGGCATCGGCGGCGGACTCACCTTCGCCGCGGTCTCCAACACCTGCGCCATGGGCATGCTGCTGGCCAAACTCCCCTACAACCGCCCCACCACCACCTGCGACGCCCAAAGCGTCGTCGCCCAACTCCTCGACGCCAACACCACCACCCAGAAAGTGAGCTGAGCACCATGATTGCCCTCACCATCGGGCTGGCCGTCTTCGTTGGCATCGCCCTCGGACTGCTCGGCGGCGGCGGCTCCATCCTCACCGTCCCGCTGCTGGCCTACGTGGCCGGCATGGACGCCAAGGCGGCCATCGCCACCTCACTTCTCGTGGTCGGCGTCACCAGCGCCATCGGCGCGATCTCCCACGCCCGCGCCGGCCGCGTGCAATGGCGCACCGGCCTGATCTTCGGCGCCGCCGGCATGGCCGGCGCCTACGCCGGGGGCCTGCTGGCCCAATTCATCCCCGGCACGGTCCTGCTCATCGGATTCGCCATCATGATGATCGCCACCGCCATCGCCATGCTGCGCGGCCGCAAAACCGTCGAGGCCACCGACAGCAACGACCACCGGCTCCCGGTACCCAAAATCCTCGCCGAAGGCCTGGTCGTCGGCCTGGTCACCGGCCTCGTCGGCGCCGGCGGCGGATTCCTCGTCGTGCCCGCCCTCGCCCTGCTCGGCGGACTCCCCATGCCCATCGCCGTCGGCACCTCACTGGTCGTGATCGCCATGAAGTCGTTCGCCGGCTTAGCCGGGTACCTGTCCAGCGTCCAGATCAACTGGACGGTGGCACTGGGGGTGACCGCCGCGGCCGTCGTGGGTGCGCTCCTCGGCGCCCGACTCACCGCCATCATCAACCCCGACGCCCTCCGCAAAACCTTCGGCTGGTTCGTCCTGGCCATGTCCTCGGTCATTTTGGCCCAGGAAATCCACCTGGCCGTGGGCTTGGCCGCGGCAGCGCTGACCATCATCGCGGCGGCCATGACCTACGCCTGCACCCGGAAGAACTTCTGCCCACTGCGGCGAATCGTGGCGGCTTCGAGCTCACGACGGGCCGCCGCGTCGTAACGGCGAGGAATACCCCCGCGGGTACCATGGCTGTACTGTCCGTAGAGAGGAGCAACACCCATGGTTGGTGACGAAGACGCTATCGCCGCAGTGCTCAACAGGCTGCGTCGGGCGCAGGGACAACTCGCCGGAGTGATCTCGATGATCGAACAGGGCCGCGACTGCAAGGACGTCGTGACGCAACTGGCGGCCGTATCGCGGGCCTTGGACCGCGCCGGATTCAAGATTGTCGCCACCGGAATGCGGGAATGCCTGACGGGTGAGGCTCAGGACGGCCAACAGCCGATGACCGAAGCCGAACTGGAGAAGTTGTTCATGGCGCTCGCTTGATCAGGAGGTAGATATGAGTTACGCATTGTCGACAACGCTGCACACCACGTTCGACGAAGCTGTGGAGCGCACCCGAAAGGCACTGGCCGATCAAGGTTTCGGGGTACTTACCGAGATCGACATGAAGACCACCCTGAAAGCGAAGCTGGGTGAGGACATCGAGGACTATCTGATCCTCGGGGCGTGCAATCCTCCGCTGGCACACCGTGCGGTTTCCGCCGACCGCCAAATCGGCCTGCTGCTGCCGTGCAACGTCGCCGTGCGTGCCGGCGCCGATGCCGACACGGTCATCGTCGATGCGATGGACCCGCAGGTGATGGTGCAACTCTCCGACGGACCCGGCATTGGCGAGGTCGCCGCCGAAGCCGCCGCCAAGTTGCAGGCCGCGCTGGACGCCCTGGCGGATGAACGCCGATGACGTTGCCGCACAGCCAGTTGACGACGTCCACCGAGATCGACGTGGCCATCATCGAGACGTCCGGATTGGGTGACCGCAGCTACCTGATCGGCGCCGAGGGTATCGCCGTCGTGATCGACCCGCAGCGCGATATCGATCGCGTCCTCGACCTGGCCCGCGCACGCGGGGTACGCATCACCCACGTCCTGGAGACACATATCCACAACGACTACGTCACCGGTGGCCTGGAACTGTCACGGACCGTCGGCGCCGAGTACGTGGTGCCCACCGGCGATGAGGTCGGCTATCAGCGACGCGCGGTCGGGGATGGCGATGTGATCGCGGCGGGCCCCCTCCGGTTGCAGGTCATGCACACCCCCGGCCATACCCACAATCACGTCAGCTACGTGCTCCATGACGCTGCCGGGACGGTCGCCGGCGTGTTCACCGGAGGGTCGATGCTGCACGGGACCACCGGGCGTACCGACCTGCTGGGCTCCGAGCACACCGAGGAGCTCACGCACGCGCAGTTCCGTTCGGTGCGCCGGCTCGCAGCCGAATTGCCGGATCACACTCAGGTCTACCCGACGCATGGGTTCGGCAGCTTCTGCTCGGCGACCCCGGCCAGCGGCGACGCATCGACCATCGCCGATCAGCGGCAGGACAATCCGGCCCTCACCCAGGACGAGCAGAGCTATGTCGACCAGCTGATCGCAGGCCTGGCGGCCTATCCGGCGTACTACGCGCACATGGGCGTGATCAACACCCAAGGGCCCGATCCGGTGGATCTGTCGCTTCCGCAGCCGGTGGACGCGCGGGAGTTGCGTCGCCGCATCGGCGCCGGCGAGTGGGTCGTGGACCTCCGCAACCGGACCGCTTTCGCCGCCGGCCACCTCGGCGGCACCCTGGGCTTCGAACTCTCGGATTCGTTTGTCACCTACCTCGGATGGCTCTACTCCTGGGGTTCGCCGCTGACCCTCATCGGTGATGACCAGTCCCAGATCGCGGATGCTCGGCGCGAACTCGCGCGCATCGGCGTCGACAACCTGACCGGGTCGGCTGTGGACGATATCCGTTCGTTGACCGGCGACGAGCCACTACGGTCCTATCGGGTCGCGGACTTCGCCGATCTTGCCGAGGCCCTGCGCACCCACGACCTCTCCGTGCTCGATGTTCGGCAAACCGGCGAGTTCGCCGACGGTCACGTTCCCGGGGCACTCAATATTCCGCTGCACGAAATCACCGTTCGCCTGGGTGAAATCCCCGTCGGTGAGGTGTGGGTGCACTGCGCCTCCGGGTACCGCTCGTCCATCGCCGCGTCCTTGATCGACCGGGATGACCGCACGGTGGTCCTCGTCGACGACGGCTTTGATCGAGCCGAAGAGCTGGGTTTGGTTCGTTAGCCCAGCGCCATCGAATACAGCAGGGCGACAACGACCGCGGTGGCGAAGGCGATGGTGGCGCCCCCGATCAGCAGGATCAGGTTGTGCGCAGCGGGTATGACGATCCGCCCCGCCACGACCGGACTCGTCCTGATCTGCCGCGACCGCCGGTAGCCGAGGGCCAGGACGAGCAACGCGAGCAGCGTCGCCATCAGCGCCAGGACCACCCGGCCCGGTCCGAGCGGGCCGTGCTGTCGTAGTAGCACCAACGCGCCGCCCACCAGGAACCCGAAGGCGCTTCTCTCCCAGGACAACAACGTGCGCTCGGCAGGCAACCCGGGCTTCCAGGGCTCTCGGCGCGCCATGTCACCCCCGCGCCGGCGGCCAGACGACCAAGATCACCAGAACCGCGACGGTGACGACGAAAATCGCGCCACCGAGCAGCGCCGGCACCCGCGTGGCGGGTAGGTCCTCGTGCCGGCGCATCGCTACCTGCACGCGCTGCCAGCGCCGCACCGCCAGTGCCGCCAACAGCCCACCGCCGGCGGTCAGCACCACGCTCAGGCCGTGCCGCACGCCGGGGATCCCGAAGGACGGCACGAACTGAACGACGGCGATGCCACCGGCGATCAACGCCAGCGCCGTTCGAATCCACGCCAGAAAGGTCCGCTCGTTGGCCAGCGTGAAGCGATAGTCGGGCTCCTCCTCGACGGCAGGACCGCCCGTGCACCGATCGTCGTCGGCTGAGCTCATCGGCACACCCATCCTCGGGGACACATTGGGTGCGAGCGTACTCCGGGAAGCCCGCGACAACTCGGCGTTCCGTTCACGCGGCGGCGAACCGCATGCGTAGTCCATCGACAAAGGCGGTCAGCGCGAGTTCGAAGCTGGCCGTGTCGATTTCACTGGCCTTCGCACGCAGCAGATGCGCCTGGTCCATGTGCGGGTAGCGGTCGCGGTACACCTGGACATCGTCGACGAAACCGCGCGAGAAGGAACCGACGGTCGATCCCAGCACCAGCGAACGGGTGGCGGCGCCGATCAGAGTCGCCTCCCGAGGCGGCCAGCCCGCCCGCACCAGGCCGCCGTGCACGGAATCCGCGATGCGCAGACTCTCGTCGCGCTGGCCGGGGCCGCCGGCCAGGAACGGCACCATGTTTGGGTGCGATACCAGCGCCGCGCGGTAGGAGCGTGCCCAGGCGGCCAGCGCGACGGGCCAGTTCTCGTCGGCATCGAAGGCCGAGGTGTCCACGGTGGTCACGATCAGACTGGCGACATCGTCGAGGACTTCGTCCTTGGTCGAGTAGTGCTTGTACAGCGAGGCCGCCTGCACGCCGAGTTCGCCGGCGAGTTTGCGCATGGACAATTCCCCGAGCCCGGATCGGTCGATGATCATCAGTGCGCTGTCGCGGATGCGCTCGCGACTGAGTACGCGGGGTCTGCCCAAGTCCTCACCTCCCGCGATTGCTCAAGTAAACGCCGTTAGCTTATAGTGGTTGTCAATAGCTAACACTGTTCGCTAAAGGAGAGGCACCGATGCAGAGGACCGTCTACAACCAGGAACACGAAGACTTCCGCGCGATGATCCGGGACTTCATCGCCGCCGAGGTCGTGCCGGTATACGACGAGTGGTTCGAGGCCGGCATCGCCCCTCGCGATTTCTACTACAAGCTCGGCGAATTGGGCATCTTCGGTATCGAGATCCCCACCGAGTACGGCGGGTCAGGGATCGACTCCTACAAATTCCAGGCCATCGTCACCGAGGAGTTGTCCCGGGCCGCGGTGTCCTTCGGCGGGTCCAGCGTGCACATCGGACTGTGCCTGCCCTACCTCAAGGCGCTTGCCACCGAGGAACAGAAGCAGCGTTGGTACCCCGGCATGATGTCCGGCGAGATCATGTTCGCCATCGCCATGACCGAGCCGGGAACCGGCTCGGATCTGGCCGGAATGCGGACCACCGCAAAACCTTCCGGAGATGGCACGCACTACGTGCTCAATGGCTCCAAGACCTTCATCACCGGCGGCGTACACGCCGACCGGGTCATCGTCTGCGCACGCACCGCCGCACCACGCGAGGACGACCGCCGCTACGGCATCTCGCTGCTGGTGGTCGACACGAAGTCCGCCGGCTACGAGGTGGGCCGCAAGCTCGACAAGCTAGGACTGCGGACCAGCGATACCGCCGAACTCAACTTCGTCGACGTCAAGGTGCCCGTCGAGGACGTCCTGGGCGAGCTCCACATGGGCTTTTCGTATCTGGGCCAGAATCTGCCCCGCGAACGCCTGGCCATCGCGGTCGGCGCCTACGCCCAGGCCAAGGCTGCCGTCGCCTTCGCCGCCCAATACACCAAGGACCGCACCGTATTCGGGAAACCGGTTGCGGCGTTCCAGAACACCAAATTCGAACTGGCGGCCTGCAAGGCCGATGTCGACGCGGCCGAGGCCGTCGTCGACCGCGCCATGGAAGCCCATGACCGTGACGAACTGACCCCGGCCGACGCCGCCGCGGCAAAACTCTTCTGCACCGATATCGCCGCCAAGGTCATCGACCGTTGCCTGCAGCTGCACGGCGGCTACGGCTACATCAACGAGTACCCGATCGCCCGGCTCTACGCCGACAACCGGGTCAGCCGCATCTACGGCGGTACCAGTGAGGTGATGAAGATGATCATCGCCAAGGACATGGGCCTCTAGCGCACGAGTGCCACCTCCGGCATTGTTGCCGGCATCACACCGGCGGCCCGGCACCACCAGGGTCACAGTCCGGCGATGAGCGCAAAGTTGTTGTCCTGTGGTGCACTTGGCCGATGATCACGGTGCCACCCGCCGACCAGATCGACGAGACGGACGACGGTCCGACCAACGATCCAAGGGAACCGCCCTACCGCACCGCGGGCACGGTACTGCTGTTGATCGTTGCGCTGGTGTTCGGGCTGAGCTGGGCGCTGTTCCGCGGTTACTTCGACACCAATGTCACGGTGGTGTTGATGGCCGAGCGCGCCGGTCTGTCCATGGACCCCGGTTCCAAGGTGACCTTCAACGGCGTCCCGATCGGCCGGCTGGTATCCACGGACGTGGCGACCGACGGAGGACACACACGGGCGAAGCTGACGCTGGACGTCAAACCGCAGTATCTGCCCCTGGTTCCGGCCAATGTCGACGCGCAACTGCGGGCGACAACGGTTTTCGGCAACAAGTACATCTCGTTCCTGTCGCCGGCGCATCCATCCCGGGACAGCCTCGCCCCGAATGCGGTCATCAACGCCACGGCAACAACCACCGAGTTCAACACCGTGTTCGAGACCATCATGGGCATAGCCGAGCAGGTGGACCCGGTGAAGCTGAATGCGACCCTGACAGCGACCGCGCAGGCGCTCAACGGCCTGGGCGACGAGTTCGGCCGGGCGCTCGTCGACGGTAACGTCGTGCTGAGTGAGTTCAATTCCCTTATGCCGCAACTCCGCCGAGATATCATCGGGTTGGCCGACCTGTCGACGATCTACGCCGACTCCGCGGCAGACCTGTTCGACGGGCTCGACCATGCCACGATCGGTGCGCACACCATCAACACCGAGCGGGCGACCGTCGATGCTGCGCTGATGGCGGCGGTCGGCTTCGCCGATACCGCCTCCGAGGTGTTCGAGCGTGGCGGCCCGTGCGCGGCGCACAAGATCTGTTGCCGACGAGCGCCTTATTGGACTACTACAGTCCGCAGCTGCTGTGCACCCTGCGCAACTACAGCGATGTCGCTCCCCGCTTCGCGGAGATGCTCGGCGGCAACGGCTATTCGCTCAGGCTGCGGAATGAGTTGGTGGGGGCGGCCAATCGCTATGTGTTCCCGGACAATCTTCCCCGGATCAACGCCCGCGGCGGACCCGGCGGGCGCCCCGGATGTTGGCAGCCGATCACCCGGGACCTGTTCCCGATGCCCTACCTGGTGATGGACACCGGTGCCAGCATCGCGCCGTACAACCACTTCGAGATCGGTCAACCGCTGGCGTCCGAGTACGTGTGGGGCCGTCAGGCCGGGGAAGACACCATCAACCCGTGACGCTAGGCCTTCCCGGTACGCTCCCGGTGCTTGCACCCGGGCCAGCAGCAGGGGCGACGCTGGCCTTCCTCGAGCTCCTCCTGCGTCCGGCGGATGCGGCGTTCGCGGGTCTTCTCCTGTTTGGCATCCTCGACCCAGCAGATGAATTCGTTGCGCGCCAGCGGCGTGATGTCCTTCCAGGCCACCAGCGCCGTGTCGTTGGCCAGCAGTGCGGCGCGCAGATCCGCCGGCATCCGGTGTACCACCCCACCCGGAATCCGTTGAGTCGTCACCACCTGAGGATAGTGCCTGATTACCGGCCGAAGCCGGCGTTTCGCAGTGCATCCGCCATCGACCCGCTGGGCGCCGCGGACTCGCGGCGGCCGGAGTTCTTGGCACGGTTTTGGTTTCGGGGTTGGCTACCACCCCGGTTGCGATCGGCTGGCTTGCCGGCCTGCTTCGGTTTGCCCGCACCCGGAGTGTCGTTGAGACGCAACGACAATCCGATCCGCTGACGGTCGACGTCGACCTCGAGTACCTTCACCTTCACCACCTGACCGGACTTGACCACCTCGTGCGGGTCGGAGACGAAACGATCCGCCAAGGCGGACACGTGCACCAGTCCATCCTGGTGCACGCCGATATCGACGAAGGCCCCGAAGGCCGCCACGTTGGTGACCACCCCCTCAAGCACCATGCCGACCTTGAGATCCGCGACCTTCTCCACCCCGGCGGCGAAGGTCGCGGTGGTGAACGCCGGGCGCGGGTCGCGCCCCGGCTTCTCCAGCTCGGCGAGGATATCGGTGACCGTCGGGATCCCGAATCGTTCGTCGGCGATATCGGCGGGTCTGATCGCACGGAGCATCCGCTCGCTACCGATCAGTTCGGCCAGCGTGACCCCTTTGCGGTCCAAGATGCGGTGCACCACCGGATAGGCCTCGGGATGCACGCCGGAGGCGTCCAACGGGTCCTCCCCATCGGTGATCCGCAGGAATCCGGCACACTGCTCGAAAGCCTTGGGCCCCAAGCGAGGAACCTCTAGCAACGCGCTGCGGTTGCGGAACGGACCGGTGTTCTCCCGGTGTGCCACGATGGCCTCGGCCAACGAGTCGGTCACCCCCGACACCCGGGCCAGCAGCGGTACCGACGCGGTGTTGAGGTCGACACCGACAGCGTTCACGGCGTCCTCGACAACGGCGTTGAGGCTGCGCGCCAACGTGCCCGGGGAGACATCGTGCTGATACTGGCCAACGCCGATCGACTTGGGTTCGATCTTCACCAGTTCGGCCAGGGGGTCCTGCAGCCGGCGTGCGATCGACACCGCGCCGCGCAGCGTGACGTCGAGCTGCGGCAGCTCGTGCGCGGCGTAGGCCGACGCAGAGTACACCGACGCTCCGGCCTCGCTGACCATCGCCTTGACCGGCGGGTTCGCTCCGGTCGAGCGGATATCGGCGATCAGTTCGGCGGCCAGCGCATCGGTCTCCCGCGATGCGGTGCCGTTGCCGACGGCGATCAGCTCGACCCCGTGCCGGGCGACCAGCGCGGCCAAGGTCGCCTTGGCGGCATCCCACTGCTTCTGCGGCTGGTGCGGGAAGATCGCGCAGGTGTCGACGACCTTGCCGGTGCCGTCCACCACCGCCACCTTCACCCCCGTCCGGAAGCCGGGATCCAGCCCGAGGGTGGTACGGGTTCCGGCCGGAGCGGCCAACAGCAGGTCCTTCAGATTGCGGGCGAAAACGGCGACCGCGTCGTCCTCGGCGCGGTGCCGCAGCCGCAGCCGGGCATCGACGGCGGCCGAGATCATCAGCTTGGTGCGCCAGGCCAGCCGCACCGTGGTGGCCAGCCAACCGGTGGCGGCGGCGTCGGCGGCGGTCATGTCGATGCCCAGGCTCCGCGCGATACGCGCCTGATAGGCCAGTTCGTCTCCGCCGTCGAAGTTCAGCGCGAGAATCTGTTCCTTCTCACCGCGCATGACGGCCAGGACCCGGTGCGAAGGCATCTTCTCCAGCGGCTCGGAGTATTCGAAATAGTCTCGGAACTTCTGTCCCGCCGGGCTTTTGGCCGCTTCCTCGGACCACGGCGCGGTCCGAAGTGTGCCCTCGTTCCAGAACGTGGTCCGCACCTCACCGACCAGCTCGGCGTCCTCGGCGGCACGTTCGATCAGAATGTGCCGGGCACCATCGAGTGCGGCGGCAGCGTCGGCGACGTGCTCACCGACGAACTCGGCGGCGACGGTCTCCGGCGCCAGGGTGGGATCGGCGACCAGCCGGTCGGCCAACGGCTCCAGGCCGGCCTCGCGGGCGATCTGCGCCTTGGTCCGGCGCTTCGGCTTGTACGGCAGGTAGATGTCCTCGATGCGCGCCTTGGTGTCCGCCGCCAACAGCGCCGCGCGCAGTTCGTCGGTGAGCTTGCCCTGCTCCTCGATGGACGCCAACACCGCCTCACGCCGCTGGTCCATCTCCCGCAGGTAGGACAGCCGCTCCTCCAAGGTGCGCAACTGCCCGTCATCGAGGCTGCCGGTCACCTCCTTGCGGTACCTGGCGATGAACGGCACCGTGGCACCCTCGTCGAGCAGTCGCACAGCGGCGGCCACCTGCCCTTCGGCAACAGCCAGTTCCTCAGCGAGACGGGCATTTACAGATGTGCTGATCCCCACGGGCGCGCTCGACGTCACCCGGAGACCCTATCGAACGTCGCCGACAAGACCGCGCCGGCCGGCGCACCCGCGCGCCGCCAGCACCGCGACCAGGAAACCGGCCAGCGGCACCCAACCGTCGACACCGGCCAGTCCGTTCTTCGCGACCAGCAGCATCGACACACCGGCCACGCAGACCAGTACCCCGGCCGCGATCGAACGCACGCCGGTCGCACCGACGGCGTCATCCCACCACGGCAGCCTGCGGTGCTCCAGCGGAGACAGCAGCAGGAACGTCGCGAGCATCACGACCGCGAACACCGCGGCCCGCAGGGCCAGCAGCGCCCAGAAATCCGGGGCGTGCACATCCCAGGCGTCCAGGCCGAACGCGTTGAGGGTGAACGCCGCGACGGCGATGGCCGGAATGTGCCAGAGGTAGAGCGTCATCGCGCCGGAGTTGCCGACGGCCACGACATACCAGACCCGCGGACGTTCGGCCACGCGTTCGACGATCCCGGCGATCGCCACGAAGGCACACGACATCCAGACGCAGTGCATCGCGAGCAGCACCGTCGGCGGCGACACATTGGACACCCCGTCGCTGCTGCCGTTGGTGACGAGCGCGACCTCGTAGGGCCCGTACACGACGAGCACCACCTGGACGATCAGCGCCACCGCCGCGATGGCCAGCGCCGCCGGTACCCGGATCAGGCGGCGGGCGTAGCCCACGCCGATCACGACCGGGATCAGCCACACCACCACGAAGTTCAGCACCCCGGCATCGGCGGAGCCCACCGCGAAGCGCACCTGGTCGATCAGCGCAGCGGCCACCACCAGCGCCGCGGTCACCGCCGCGACCCCGCCCGGCCGGCGCAACCGGGTCAGGGCCGGCACGAAGGCGATGACCAGGAGGTAGACGCCGAGAAACCACAGCAGCGCCACACACTCGCGCCCGAGCCGGTCGGCGGACTCCGCTCCGAGCGTCAGCCGCGCCACCAGCAGGGCCGCCGTCCAGAACGCCAGGTACCAGAACACCGGCCGGCACAGCCGCTGCGTGCGGCCGACCAGCCAGCTGCCCCAGGTCTTACCGGACGCCGAACCGTCGGGATGCCAGCCGTAGGCGCCGGCCGCACCGCCGGCGAAGAAGAACAGTGGCATCACCTGCACGGCCCAGGTGATCGGCGCCAGGTGTGGCAGCTCACCCAGGATGTTCCCGATCCGCAGGCCACCCTCGTCGATGGTGGCCAGCAGCAGCGCGCAATGCCCGAACATGACCGTCACCAGTGCGGACAGCCGAGCGACATCGATGGCGCGGTCGCGGCCGGGCGCGGGGGTCGCGACACTGTCGCGAGCGGGAAGCAGGTTGGGCAGCGGCATGGGTACAGCGTGCCCGACCGGTGCCCGGAACGGGATGAGTAGGACTACCTGCGTGTCAGGCCGACGTATCGGCCAGCGCTTCGATGCGGCCGAGCGCATCCTCGGCCGCCGCGGCGATGTCGATCCCGCCGGCCGCACCGCAGCTGGTCAGCTCGATGGCGGCGTTGTATGCGGCGGCGAGGAAGTTGTCGCAGTTCCATTCGGGGGCACGCAGTGACCACAGGATCGCGCCCGCGGGGGCGGGCTGCTCCGCTTCGGTCACCCGGAAGGTGTACGTCCGGCCGTACATCGTGGTGACGGTGACCGGGGTGTCGCGGCAGGCGGCGATGGTGCCGCGGGCCGCCGTCAGGGCGTCGGTTGCCGAGAACGTCGACGGCATCACCGCCACCATCTCCTCCACCACGGCTTCGACACCACCGACAGCAGCAGACCAGTGCCCACCGTCTCGGGCCTCGGGGTGGTGCTCGACGATGAACGGCGGATCGACCTCACGGGCAACCCCGGCGCACCGCGCGGGTTCGACCTCGGCGAACAGATTGCCGTCCTTGGTCATCACATCCGGACTCAGCAGGTCACCGACCTGCAACGGGGAGACCGGTCCCACCGGTGCCGCCGGCCGCGCCTGCGGATCCTCGATCGACCGGGTGCAACCCACCACGACAAGCGCCACGACCCACGCCACCCACCATCGCGCCACGCGGGCCAGTCTAGGTAGGTCGGCCCCATCTCCGATCGGCTTCGAATCCGCGACTCGGCAGACCAAGGCTGCCGCGCCTCATTCGACCGGTGTCGGCACCGCCATCCGCTCCTTGCCGGTGACCGGGTCGCGCGTCTCCCAGAATTTCGCGCCGACGATACCGAGTGGAATCGGGTCGAAGATCGGGTCGAGTCCCTGCTTCTTCTGCTTTTCGTAGTCACGCAGCGCCTTGTAGGCGGGCTGTTGCAGGATGATGATGCCGATGATGTTGAGCCACGCCATCAGTCCGACACCGATATCGCCGAGGGTCCAGGCCTCCGTCGCCGTCGAGACCGCACCCGAGACCACCGAGCCCAGGATCAACGCCTGCAACAGGATGGTGGCGTTGCCACCGACCGTGCCCCTGATCAGCGGTACCGGCACCGGCGCAGCCTTGCCCAGGATGAATCGCAGGTTCGTCTCGGCCATGTAGTAGTAGGCGATGATGGTGGTCAGGCAGAAGAACGCCAACGACACCGCGATGAAGCTCGAACCGGCGCCCTGCCACAGGGTGTCGAATCCGACTTGGGCGAAGGTCGGCCCCACTTCCACATCGGCGGGCAGCGCGCCACCCTCGGCCAGCACCGCGCCGGTCGCGCTCTCCCCTTCGTACACCCGGTACGCGCCGGTCGACAGGATCAGGAAACCGGTCGCCGAACAGATGAACAGGGTGTCGACGTACACGGCGAACGCCTGCACCAGGCCCTGCTTCGCGGGATGGGACACCTCGGCGGCCGCGGCGGCGTGTGGGCCGGTCCCCTGGCCCGCCTCGTTGGAGTAGATGCCACGCTTGACACCCCACATCACCGCGGCCCCGACGATGGCGCCGAAGCCGGCGTCCAGTCCGAAGGCACTCTCGAAGATGAGTTTGAGGACACCGGGCAGGGCGTCGGCGTTGGCGATCACGATGACCATCGCCAACGCGATGTACACGACGGCCATGAACGGCACCACGATCGAGGCGAATGCCGCGATGCGCTTGACGCCACCGATGATCACGAACGCCAACAGGATCACCGTGCACACGCCGACAACCCACTTCGACACACCCCACGACTGGTTCATCGCCGACGCCATGGAGTTCGACTGGACGCTGGGCAGCAGCAGTCCGCAGGCGAGCACCGTGACCGCCGCGAAGATCAGGCCGTACACCTTGAACAGCGGCGCGGCCTTGGTGTGCGCCATCGCCCGGCTGAGGTAGTAGGCCGGCCCGCCGCGGTACTCACCGGTGATGCGGTCGCGGGTCTTGTAGATCTGGCCGAGGGTGCACTCGACGAAGCTCGTCGACGCGCCGAGGAAGGCGACCGTCCACATCCAGAACAGCGCACCGGGCCCGCCGAACGCGATGGCGGTGGCCACCCCGGCAATGTTTCCGGTGCCCACCCGCCCGGCCAGCGACATCGTCAGCGCCTGGAACGATGATACGCCGGACGGCGATTTCTCGCCCTTCAGCATCAGCCGGATCATTTCTTTGAACTGCCGGACCTGGACGAAACGCGAGCGGACCGAGAAGTAGACACCCGCGGCCAGGCACAGATAGATCAGTGCGTTGCTCCAGATATAGCTGTTGAGAGTGTCGAGAAATTCGGTCACGATGCTCCGTCCGGTGCTCGGGTTGGCCTGCGTTTCCGCTCTGCATCGTTGCAAAGGCAAGGTGGCTTTGTGTTAACAACTCGTCAATCCGGTGTTAGCGAATCCGCTACCCGCTACCCGCCCGCGCACAAACCTCTGACAACCTGAATCGGCTCTGTAAAGCTACCTCGGCCAGGCCAAGCCCCGGAGGAGACGATGTCGACCGCCCCGCTCGAACCCCAGTCCACGCACGACCCGCGTCGCGCGTGGGCCGCCGTCGCGGTGCTCGCGCTGGTGGGCACCCTCAACTACGTCGATCGTTTTCTGCCGGGCGTACTCGCCGAACCCATCAAGCGGGATCTGGCCTTATCGGACACTGCGATCGGCATCATCAACGGGTTCGGCTTCCTGATCGTGTACGCCGTGCTGGGCATCGTGATCGCCCGTGTCGCCGACCGCGGCATGTTCGGGGCGGTGATCGCGGGCTGCCTGACGCTGTGGGGTTCGATGACCATGTTGGGCGGCGCCGTGCAGTCCGGGTTCCAGCTCGCGCTGACCCGTGTCGGGGTTGCCGTCGGCGAGGCGGGCAGCACACCGGCCGCGCATGCCTACGTGGCGCGCAATTTCCTGCCCTCGAAACGGTCGGCCCCGCTGGCGGTCATCACCATGTCCGTCCCGCTCGCCAGTGCCGCCAGCCTGCTCGGCGGTGGTCTGCTGGCCGAGAGCCTGGGCTGGCGAATGGCTTTCGTGGTGATGGGCGGGATCAGCGTGCTGCTCGTGCCGCTGGTGCTCTGGGTGGTCGGCAGTCGCCAGAGCCTGCCGACCGCACCGCTGCGGGAGCACTCGACCACGGTGAACTGGTGGGATCTGCTGCGCAAGCCCAGCTTCCTGGCGATGGTGGCGGGCACCGCACTGGTCTCGGCGGCAGGCTACTCGCTGACCGCCTTCGCGCCAGCGTTCCTGATGCGCTCCCACGGCATGTCACTGGGCCAGGTCGGCATCTCCTACGGCCTGGCGACCGGGCTGCTCGGCATTCTGGGTCTGCTGATCGTCGGGCGGATCTCCGATCGGCTCGCGGCCCGCGACCCGCGCTGGCTGCTGTGGATCGTGGTCATCCTGATCGCGATCCTGCTGCCGGCCTCCGGGCTGGCGTTCATCGTGGAGAACCGGACGTGGTGCGTCTGGCTGCTGGCGTTGAGTTATGTCATCGGCATCGCCTATCTGGCGCCCTCCATCGCGGCCATCCAGCGCCTGGTGCTGCCCGAGCACCGCGCGACGGCGTCGGCGATCTTCTTGTTCTTCAATGCGACATTGGGTGCTGTCGGGCCGTTCCTGACCGGCGTGATCAGCGACGCACTGACCGGCGAGCTGGGGCCCCGGGCGCTGGGCCGTGCCCTGCTGGTCCTGGTACCGACGATGCAGCTGGTTGCGGTCGGCTGCTACGCGCTTGCCGCGCGTCGCTACCGCCGCGACATCATCGAGGAACGCTAGCCGGCTCGGCCTTCACGGGCCGCCGCGTCGCACCCCACAACCCCACCCCGATCCCGATCACCGCACCGCCGAGCCCGATGATCCGCTGCGAACGTGGCATCTGCGCATGCACACCGACACCGCCCAGCAGATCCGCGGCATCTGCCCCACCGGATGCCAAAAACCAACCGCGGGTGCCCTTTCCGCGCAGTCCCGCGGCGAGCAGCAGGCCGCCGATCAGTGCGTCGCGGTATCCCATCGAGCGCAGCAGCAGCTGCGCGGTCGGGTCGGGCGTATCGGGCGAACCCCACAGGCGGTTGGCCTTGATCGGATCCACGAGAAACGACACTCCCGAGGCCAATCGGATGCTGCCCGCGGCCAGCGCCGCCCGGTCGATCGACATGGCTGGAAGCCTAGGGTTCAGTCCGTTGCGACCGTGCCCAATTGCCCAACTCGCCTACGGTGCACGCCGCACCCCGCGATAATCAACAGACCCGAGCTCGAAGAGGAGCAGACCCATGGCCAAACGCGCAGCCGGCGCCGCAACTGGAGAACAGGACTTCGAACGGGAGGTGGCGGCCACCCAGGAGTACTTCGACAGCCCACGATTCGAGGGCATCACGAGGTTGTACTCGGCCCGCCAGGTCGCCGAGCAGCGCGGCACCATCCCGTCGGACTATCCGGTGGCCCGGGAGGCGGCCGCCGCGTTCTACCCACGCCTTCGGGAACTGTTCGCTCAGAAGAAGAGCATCACCACTTTCGGGCCGTACTCCCCCGGCCAGGCCGTGACGATGAAGCGGATGGGTATCGAGGGGATCTATCTGGGCGGCTGGGCGACCTCGGCGAAGGGATCGATCAGCGAGGATCCGGGGCCCGACCTGGCCAGCTACCCGCTGAGCCAGGTGCCCGACGAGGCAGCCGGCCTGGTGCGCGCGCTGCTCACCGCCGACCGCAATCAACAGTATCTGCGGCTCAAGATGACCCCCGAGCAGCGTGCATCGACCCCGGCGGTGGACTACCGGCCGTTCATCATCGCCGACGCCGATACCGGCCACGGTGGTGATCCGCACGTGCGCAACCTGATTCGCCGCTTTGTCGAATCCGGCGTGCCCGGATATCACATCGAGGATCAGCGGCCGGGCACCAAGAAGTGCGGGCATCAGGGCGGCAAGGTACTGGTGCCCTCCGACGAACAGATCAAGCGACTCAACACCGCAAGGTTCCAGCTCGACATCATGCGGGTGCCGGGCATCATCGTGGCCCGCACCGATGCCGAGGCGGCCAACCTGATCGACAGCCGGGCCGACGAGCGTGACCAACCGTTCCTGCTGGGTGCGACAAATCTGAAGGTCCCGCCGTACAAATCCTGTTTTCTGGCGATGACGCGGCATTTCCACACCCTGGGCGTCACCGAACTCAACGGCCATCTGCTCTACGCGCTGCCGGAAGGCGAATATGCCGCGGCCGAGGCGTGGTTGGAGAGCCAAGGCATCTTGGCGGCGATCGCCACCGCGGTCGAGTCCTACAAGAAGGAGCCCGGTCAGTCCGTCGATGCGTTGTTCGACGGGGTGGAATCGCAGTTCGTGGAGGCCTGGCAGAACGACGCCGGCCTGGAAACCTACGGCGACGCGGTCGCCGAGTTGCTGGAGTTCCGCGAGCGTGAGGGCGAGCAGGGCGACATGAGCGCGGCCGAGTGGCGGCAGTTCGCCGCCGGCGCCTCGCTGTATGCGGCAAGGGGCAAGGCCAAGGAACTCGGCGCCGATGTGGCCTGGGATCCCGAGCGGGTGAAAACCCCCGAGGGCTACTACCAGATCCGCGGTGGCATCCCGTACGCGATCGCCAAATCGCTGGCCGCTGCGCCGTTCGCCGACATCCTCTGGATGGAAACCAAAACCGCCGACCTGGCCGACGCCCGCGAGTTCGCGCACGCCATCCACGCCGTCTACCCGGACAAGATGCTGGCCTACAACCTGTCACCGTCGTTCAACTGGGACACCACCGGCATGAGTGACGACGAGATGCGGGCCTTCCCCGCCGAGATCGGCAAGCTCGGGTTCGTCTTCAATTTCATGACCTACGGCGGGCACCAGATCGATGGGGTGGCGGCCGAGGAGTTCGCCACCGCCCTGCTCCAGGACGGCATGTTGTCGCTGGCCCGGCTGCAGCGCAAGATGCGTCTGGTCGAATCCCCTTACCGCACACCGCAAACCCTGGTAGGCGGTCCGCGCAGCGACGCGGCGCTGGCCGCCTCCTCGGGCCGGACCGCGACCACCAAGTCGATGGGCAAGGGTTCCACCCAGCACCAGCACCTGGTGCAGACCGAGGTGCCACGCAAGCTGCTGGAGGAATGGCTGGCGCTGTGGGCCGAGCACTACCAGATCGGCGAGACGCTGCGGGTGCAGTTGCGCCCGCGCCGGGCCGGCTCCGATGTGCTCGAGCTCGGTATCTACGGCGACGGCGACGACAAGCTCGCCGACGTGGTGGTCGACCCGATCAAGGACCGGCACGGACGCAACATCCTGACGGTGCGCGATCAGAACACCTACGCCGAGAAGCTGCGCAAGAAGCGTCTGATGGACGTCATCCACCTGTGGCTCATCCACCGGTTCAAGCCCGAGATCGTGTACTACGTGACCCCGACCGAGGACAACATCTACCAGACCGAGAAGATGAAGAAGCACGGCATTTTCAGCAATGTGTACCAGGAGGTCGGCGAGATCATCGTCGCCGACGTCAACCAGGGCCGCATCGATGAGTTGCTGGCCTCCGACCGGAAGGCACTGGGCAAACTGATCCGCAAGGAGGACTAGCGGTTTCGGCGCGGTTCCGTTGTCTCAGCGTGCGGAGCCGCGCCGAAACGGCCTGAGTAGCATCCGAACAATGCCCATCAAGATGGAGAACGTCGGCATCGCCGTCCGCGACCTCGAAGCGACGATCGCCTTTTTCACCGACCTCGGTCTCACCGTCACCGGCCGTGACACCGTCAGTGGCGAATGGACGGACACCGCCGTCGGCCTCGACGGCAACCACGCCAAGATCGCGATGCTGCAGACCCCCGACGGCCAGGGTTGCCTGGAGCTCTTCGAGTACATCCATCCCGACGCGATCGAAACCGATCCCACGCTGCCCAACGAGATCGGGATGCACCGCGTCGCGTTCTCGGTCGACGATATCGATGCGGCATTGGAGATCGCCGCGCGGCACGGCTGCCGCCCAGTACGCGGGGTGGCAACCTATGCGGACGCCTACAAGCTCACCTACCTGCGCGGCCCCAGCGGCATCCTGCTGATGCTCGCCGAGGACCTCAAGAAGAGCTGAGTGGCTAGCCACCGACGCCGTTGTCGAGACCGAGGTGGGTGCCGGATGCGGTCCGTCTGGCCAGATTGCCGTTATCGAGGCCTCTACTCGAACCTTCGCTCGACAACGACAATCTCGCGTCCAGTTGGTGGTTGTCAGCCCTTGAGCGCCTCGTCGGCCGAGCCCAGATCCAGGAACACCGTCTCGCCTCCTGCGTCGTCGAGCCCGTCGTTGTCGGTCACCACGTACAGGTTGCCGTTGCCCGCCACCGCGAAACCCTCGACCTTCTCCTGCACGAAACTGTTGGTGGCCTGCAGATCCGGCAGCAGATCCCGGGCACGCGTCTTGGGCAGCACCTTCGGCACTTCGGTACCCTTCACCCCGTCCTCGGTGGGAATCTGGACCCGGTAGATCGCCTTCAGCCGGGCGTCGGGCCCGTTGAGCTTGTCGCGTTCGAGCACCAGCAGGGCCCCGTCATGGACCGCGATCTCGGACAGGCCGATCCAATCCCCTTCGGCGGCGGTGGGCTCCAACTGGTAACCGAACCACTGCCACGACTTCTCCGCCGGGGTGTAGCGACCGATGCGCACCACGCCCAACGGGTCGGACTTGAGCTCACGCTGCAGTGCCACCCAGACGTTGTCGCCATCGACGGCAACACCTTCCAGGCCCTGGCCGCCGAGTTCGGCCGCGATCTCGGCGGGCAGCGTGACACGATCCTCGATGGCGCCGTCGGTGGCGACGTTGATCAATTCGTTGCCGGCACCCTCCTCGCCCTCCACGGCCAGCAGGAATCCGTCCGGGCGCGCGGCGATGCCCTCGACGTCGAGGGTGACGGCTTCTCCGTCCTCGGTGATGGGCAGCGCACTGTCGATGAGCGCGGGTGTCGCGGACAGGTCCACACTGAGGATCCGCGCCGGACCGTAGGCGTTGTCGGTGGCGGTGAACAGCCGGTTCGGTTCGGCCGGGTCGGCGGACAGCGCGCCCAGCGCACCCCACCCGATCGGGTGGGCGTCGATATCGCCGGAGACGATCGACGGGAACGCCGGCTTGGCGCCGTCGGCGGCGTAGGCCTGCCCGTAGCCGTAGATGGAAACCGAGGCCCGCACCCGGTTCTCCGCATCGTCGGCCTCCGACGAGACGACCAGCAGATCGCGCGCCGGTACCGCCAGGATGCCCTCGGGGCCGGGCGTGGTCGGCATGATCTGCCGGAAAACCGGGGCTGCCGGGTCGCTCACGTCATA
Organism: Mycobacterium adipatum; assembly: GCF_001644575.1. Classification (NCBI taxonomy): domain Bacteria; kingdom Bacillati; phylum Actinomycetota; class Actinomycetes; order Mycobacteriales; family Mycobacteriaceae; genus Mycobacterium; species Mycobacterium adipatum. The sequence continues at coordinate 3,114,970 of NZ_CP015596.1, read as the reverse complement.
GGCGGCAACGAAGTTGCTCCGCTCGGAGGCCACCAATGCCGTTGGGCGGCCGTCAATCTCGGTGATCGCCAACCCTTCGGGCTCGGGGCCCTTGGATTCCGCGCGGCCTTCGGTATGCAAGCCCGTCCGCACCGCGAGTTGTTCGACGGTGTTACCGGCGTCCCACACCACCTCGCCGGTCGCGGTGTCGAAGACCGACCAGCCCCGGGTTCCGCCCTTCCAGTCCCCTTCGTTGGCCGTCGCCACATGATCATCGCCGATCCAGCCGATTGCGTCGGGCTCGCGCGGCTTGGCCTCGATCGAACCCGTCTGGTCGAGGGTCCCGTCCTCGGCAATATCGATATCGTCGACCGTCTGGCTGCCCGCGGAGAAGATATTGGACACCACGCCGGTCTTGCCGTCGATGATGGCGATACCGTTGTTCTCCTGCAGGGTCAGCGCGATCTGGCCGCGCGAGTTGATGCTGACGTATTCGGGCTCGAGGTCTTCGGGGGTGTCCAGGCCGGCGGCGCGGGCCTGCTCGACGTCGAAGTCGACTTTGCGCGCCGCCCAGGCCGTGGGCGCGCCGGTCAGGCTGAGCAGCTGCAGGAACCCGGTCGGCGGCTGGGGTAGGTCGCCCTCCGCACCGCCCGCGGGGGTGAACTCCTCGTCGCGTTGGTTCTCCATGGCGATGGCGGCGAAGATGCCGTCCGGGCTGATGGCGATCGAGTCCGGCTGACCGCCGAGATCGATGCTGCGTACTCGGGTGCGGTCGGCGACGCGCACGATGTCGACGCGGCCCGACGGGTTGGCGAAGTCACCGCCGGTGGTGTCGATGACGACCAGGACGAACTCGCCCAGGGCGGCGACCGAGGTCGGCTGGTCGTCGGCGTGCCCGAGTTCGGCCAGCGAAAGTGTGCCCAGCCCTGCAGGTTTGCGCGGGTCCCGGATGTCGGTGAACCCGATGCGCTTGGCTGCTGCGTCGGTGTAGATGACGGTGTTGCCGTCCGGGGTGACCGTGGAGATCTCGGCGACGGTCTCGGTGGCGGGGTCCTCGCCGGCAGGGCGGTTCAGGTACACCGGATAGGTGGCCAACCGGTGGTAGCGCTGCGCATCGGGAAGGTCGAAATCGATCGGCGAGGTGGCGCGCTGCGTCTGCGGTGCGGGCGCATCCTGTTCGCCTTCCGGTGCGCTCGGCGAGCACGCGGCCGCGAAGAGTGCGGTGACCGCGGCGGCAGCCGTCACGCGACCCAGATTCGACGTCATGGGGACCCCTGTTCAGTTGGCGGTGAGGTCGAGTGATCTTGACCAATCCGGATGAACGCCGGGCAACACCCAGGTGTCCGACGAGAAGGGGCCGGTCCTGATGTCCAGGACCGGCCCCGCTACTCACCTATGTCAGACGACGTTGCCGCCGGTGTTTCCGGGACGCCCGCCTGGTCCGCCGCCCTGTCCACCGAAGCCATTGGACTCGCCGCCGTTGCCACCGTTACCACCGAAGCCACCGAAGTTGCCGCTGCCGCCGTTGCCACCGTTGCCACCGGTCCCGGAGTTCAGGCCTTGGTCGCCGACGCCGTTGCCACCGTTGCCACCGCGGCCACCGCCGGTGAAGATGCCCCGACCGTCGCCGCCGGTACCGCCGTTGCCGCCGGTACCGCCCTCGAGGTCCTTGGTGCCGTTGCCACCGTTGCCGCCACGGCCACCGCCACCGAGGGCCAGGCCGCTGTCGCCGCCGGAGCCACCGGATCCGCCGGTGGCCGCACCGCTTTCGGAGGTTCCGCCGCCGCCGTTGCCGCCGCGCCCACCGCTGCCGAGGATGGCGTTGCTGCCGCCCTCGCCGCCGGCACCGCCGGTGGCGGCCCCGTCCGTCGCGGTGGCATCACCGCCGGTGCCGCCCCAGCCGCCGCCGCCGACCTCGACGACGCCGCCGGTGCCGCCGGCGCCACCGACTGCCGACCCTCCGGTGCCTGCGGTCGCCGCGCCACCGTCACCGCCGCGCCCCGGGTCGTAGAGGCCCTGCCCACCGTCGCCACCCGCGCCGCCGGTTGCGGTGCCGACCCCGTCGCCCTGTGCGGTGCCACCGGCGCCGCCGTTTCCACCGCCGCCCACGATGCCCGCGGTGCCACCGTTACCGCCGTCGCCACCGACGGCGTTGGCGCCCGCCGCGCTGCCGCCGGCGCCACCGTGCCCGCCGTCACCGCCGATCAGTCCGGCCGCGCCACCATTGCCGCCGGCACCACCGGTTTCGTCGGCACCGGCCTGGTCCCCGTTTCCGCCGCTGCCGCCGCTGCCGAACAGCAGGCCGCCGCGGCCACCATTGCCGCCGTCGGCGTTCAGGCCGGAGCCGTCGCCGCCGCGGCCGCCATTGCCGAGAAGACCTGCCGCGCCGCCATTTCCGCCGCCGAGCCCGCCGTCACCGCCGCTGCCGAGCAGGCCGCCCTGGCCACCGTCGGCGCCGAAGCCACCGGCCCCGCCGTTACCGAACAGCAGGCCACCACGCCCGCCGTTGACGCCCGCGGTGATGGAGCTGAACCCGTTGCCGATCAGCAGGCCACCGTCGGGGTTGGAAATGGTGCCGTTGCGGACGAAGAAACTCACGACCGGGATCCGGCCGCCGATGTCACCGAGCAATCCGGCGATGGCGCCGGGCAGATCACCGAGCGTCGTCTGGGTCACCTGCAGCGCACCGGTGGCGCCGGCCACCATGACCGTGACCTCGGTGTTGGAGTCTCCGCCGGTACGGGCGACAGCTTCGGCGAGGACTTCGGGAGTGAAGTCAGGCGCGCCGCCACCGCCGGCGGTGGCCGCGGAGGCGCTGCGCTGGGCGGTGGGCGCGGTGGTATCGCCGGTGGGGATGAAGGTGATCAAGGTGCCACTGGGTTCGACGGCCTCGACACCGGGCACGGCTGCCTCGGGCGCGCCGCCACCCAACTGCGCGCCGATCAGAGCGTTGGGTGCCGGGGCAGGCAGAACAGCCGCTGCCAGCGTCGGCTGGGCGTAGCGCACCGCAGGACTGGACGTCACCGGCGCACCGGTGGCCTCCGCCCGCTCACCGCCGGCTGCGACAACGGTGACACCCGTCGTGGCCAAGACTCCCGCCGCCAAAGCCGAAAAGATTGTGCTGGGCACGTTTCCCACCGCTGCTCCTTAACCTCACCTAATTTGCCGCCCGCAGTATGTCAGACCGATGCTTAAAATCCTCTCAGTTTGCGAGAACATCGACGAGTGTTGCGCTGACGGCTGCAGATCGGCCACTGTCCGCAACATTCCCCCGATACCCGAGCACCGGTACTCCAGTCGTTGTCGAACGGGTGATTTGCTGGCGATCGCGGACACCCCGCCGCGACGGGTCAAAGGACCGGTAGCTGTCTCGCCGCACCCGTCGGTGCCGGGACGGCACCCGGAGACAGTTCGCCGACATTGGCACCGTGCGACCGATCCGGCATTTAGAGTGCTCGGCGTGGGCAGTAGCGGGTTAGCGGCGAGGCGGTGGATGGCCATCGCCGGCTCCATCGTCATCTCCGGCGGGGTGTTGTACGCCCAGAATGCGTCGCCGCGCCCGGTCGAGCGGGCCGAGTCCGTTCCGGCGCCCACCGCGCCGGCCGCGCCGCTGTTGCCCAGCCTTGCCGCGCAGGCCCCCACCCAGGCCGAACTGCTGGCGGCGAGCGCTCCCGTGGACACCCGGGTCCTCGATTTCCCGCTCGATGCGGGTGTCGCCCCCGAGCAGGGTCTGCAGATCAAGACCATCTGGGTGGCCCGCGCCATCAGCATGATGTACCCGGAGATCACCACGATCGGCGGCTACCGCCAAGATGCGCTGAAATGGCACCCCAATGGCCTGGCCATCGACGTGATGATCCCCGACCACAACAGCGACGAGGGCATCGAGCTCGGCAATCAGATTGCCGGGCTGGCCTTGGCCAACGCCGAACGCTGGGGCGTCATCCACGTCATCTGGCGGCAGGGCTTCTACCCCGGGATCGGCGCACCCAGCTGGACGGCGGACTACGGCTCGGAGACGTTGAACCACTTCGACCACATCCACATCGCAACCGACGGTGGTGGCTACCCCACCGGCCGCGAGTCCTACTACCTGGGATCGATGAAGCCCTAGACGGCGATCGACGGATCCACGCATCGGGCGCCGAGCGCCGGGTCTGCGCACACCTGGAGCCCGACGAGCATGGACGGCGGCGCCGGCGGGGTGTAGGACGGGAAGTCCGGCGCCGCGGGCGGCCAGAACGGATAGATGCTGGCCCCGGTGACCCCGGTGATCCGGGCGACGATCTGCGCTACGAAATTCGTCGCCACATACCCCAGGTCACCAACGAACCGCACCGGCACGACCGCCAGCCCGGCCAGCAGACTGACGACCGGGATATTCTGTGCAGCAACCGTTTTGATGCCTCCGACGATGCCGTCGACGATATCGACCAGGAAGTACGGGATCGAGGCGAAGATGGTGCGCGCCCCGAGGGCGATGTTGGTGACGGTGTCCGGGTAGCCGTTCTTGGAGATCAGATCTTGCAGCGCCGCACGCAGCGCCGCATCGTTGTTGACCGGGATGACATTGTTGGTGAGTTCGGTCATCGACGTGCCCTGGGTCGTCCGCGGGGTTCCGCCGAACAATGTCACCACGGTCGGGGTGACATCGACGATCTCGTACTGCAGACTGATCGCCCCGGGGGTGAACCCGGGTCCGTTGACGATGACGAACGTCTCGGTCTCATCCGGCGACTGGAAGCCGTGACCGAGGCCGCGCTGCGGTTGGTGCCCGTGGTCGGTCACCAGGACGACGGTCCATTCTTCGTTGTTGACCGTCTCCCAGGCCTCGACGGCGTCCATGATCTCGCCGAGGTTGCGGTCGAAGTTGTTCAGCGCCAACTTGTACTGCTCGGAGGCGCCACCGTACATGTGGCCGTTCTCGTCGACGCCGACGAAATAGCTGAACACGAAGTTCGCGACGGTCGGATCCGAGTCGGCGATGATCAGTTCGGTGGTGTCACCGACCGCGTCATCGGTCTTCAACCAATTCGGGTCGTCCTCGCGTTTTCCGATGTAGCGCACCAGATCTGCACCCAGGTCGCCTCCCGCGGCGGCGATGGCGGCGATCACATCCCAGTTGGCCACCGCCGTGGTCTGGATGCCCTCGTCATGGTCTTCTTCGAGCTGGTTGAACACCGTAGGCCACTTGTTGTAGGTCCATGGCGTGAAGATGTTGTTGATCACACCGGTGCGCTCACCCCAGTTGCCGGTCAGGATCGTCGACCAGGACGGGTTGGAGATGGTGGTGTGCCCGACGATGCTCGACGGTGCGGTCGAACTGTTCTGGATGAGATTGAAGAAGTTGACGTTGGTCGGATCCGCGAGCACCCGGCTCAGATTGGTGCCGTCCACGCCGATGACCAACACGTTCGGGGTGTCGACCGAAGCGACGCCGATCTGCGCTCCGGCGGTCGCGTTGCGGCGCAGCGTGTTGCGCTCCAGCTCGTCGCGCACCGCACCCAACGCGGCCAGCGCCGCCGGCGCCTCCACCGGCGGCGTTCCGGGCTCGGGGTTGACCAGCGGCGCGGCCGGGTTCACGTCGATGGTGATGAGCGTGACGCCCGCCTCGGAAGCGCGCGGCGAGCCCACCGACCGCGGGCCGGTCCGCGCGGTGCGGGCGGTCGTCGCCCGCACCGGGGAGGTGCGGTCGGCAAGCGGGATGCCGACGGTGTCACCGCCGGAGTGGGCCCCGGCCGCGGAGCGCAGGGATTTGGCGGTCGTCTTGGTGCCGGTGCCGGAGGGGCTCGAACCCGCGGAGGTACCGGATTTCGTGGACGTGGACGAGCTGTCCGATGAGCTCGACGAACTGCTCGCGCTCGACGACGAGTCACCCGTCTCCGCAAGCGCCGACGGCGCGGATGCCAGGGCGACACCCACCCCCAGGGTCACCGCCAAGGCTCCGACCCGACCGATGTGCTTGGCGTAACCCATGGCGTTCCTTCCGACGTTCGCGCACCGGGTCGGCGCGGCTGCGATCGATTCGATTCGCGGCGTTGCTATCGTCGCCACATCGCTGTCACACGCTGCTCGCCGAATCTGTACCGCAAATTACCGCCCGGACACCGTTCGATGGACACGAATGCACGAGTTGGCCCCGTGTCGGTTGGCGGCATCGCCGCCCGGTACGTCGCGGCCTTCGTAATGCTCATCGCGACATCGGGATGCTCGGACACATCGGATCCAAGTGCGGCAACATCGTCCCCGGCCGCCGCTACCACGGCCGAAATCGCCACCGTCACAACGACACCGCCTCCCGCTCCGCCTCTGGTTCCCGCCCAGCCCCGGTTGGCGCCCGAACCGGCGCAGGTGGCCGATGATCTTGTTGCCGATGAGTACGCACTGCGGAATCCGTCGTCATCACCGGGGGCCCGGCGTGACGCCGCGCGACGCCAGCAGGCCGCCTATCGGGCCATCGGCAGGCACCCGGAATGGGACGCCCTGACCCGCCCCCGAATCCCGCCGCCGTTGCTGGCGGCCTATGACCTGAACGTCCAGGCGCGGCGGCACCTCGACGCACTGCTGACCGGAGCGGCCACCGACACACTGCCGGCGTGGCGCATCCAGGCGCCGCCGACGGCCGAGGAACTGTTGGCCCTCTATCGCGAGGCCGAGGCCGAGTCCGGGGTCGGCTGGCAGTACCTGGCCGCGGTGAACCTGATCGAGACCCGGTTGGGCAGCATCGCGGGTACCAGCACCGCGGGCGCGCAGGGACCGATGCAGTTCCTGCCGTCGACGTTCGCCGCCTACGGCGCAGGCGGCGATATCCACGCGCCGCGCGACAGCATCATGGCCGCCGGGCGCTATCTGGCGGCCAACGGGTTCAACACCGATCCGGATCACGCTCTGTACCGGTACAACCACTCCGACCACTACGTGCAGGCGGTCAAGAATTACGCGGCCGTGCTGGCCGCCGACCCCACCGCACTCCACGGCTACCACGGATGGGAGGTGTACTACCGAACCACGGCCGGAGACGTCCTGCTGCCGATCGGCTACGAGCAGACCGGTCCGGTACCGGTCGCCGACTATCTGGCAGCCCATCCGCAGTGACGGGGTACGGGTGCCGCTCGGCGTGATGTCAGTCAGGCGGCCACCACGGGGCCGCTGGCCGCGGTGACACCCTGGGCGGCCGTCACCAGTGGCACGCAGGCGGCGCACGGTTGCGGGCCCATCACCGGGTAGCCGCATCCTGGGCAGATGCCAACCGTGCGTCCGCTGAGAGCAGTGGCACCAGCCATCGGAGTTCCTTTCGCCGTCCGCACCCATGTACCCCGTGCGAGGGCGAATCATGCCATGCGGCAGCGCTTTTTTTGCAATCCCGGTGAGCACGCTCACAGCGCCCGGTCGACGCTCGGCCAGTGCTGGGCTCGTGGGACTCTCCAGCGTGGATGTGTCGCCTGGCCGTACTAGCCTTGGGCGTATGGACAAGCACGAGTTCGACCAGATGAACAGCGCGGTCATCACCGAGTTCCGCGAGACCGGCGGTAAGGCCGGTGGCATGTTCGAGGGCAAGCCGCTGGTGCTGGTGCATCACATCGGCGCCAAGTCCGGGCTCGAACGCATCGCCCCGTTGGTGCCGTTGCTCGACGGCGGCCGCATCTACATCTTCGCCAGCAAGGGCGGTGCCGATACGCATCCCGACTGGTACCGCAATCTGGTCGCGCATCCAGAGATCACCGTCGAACTCGGCACCGACACCTTCCCCGCGACCGCGCGTGTCCTCGAGGGCGCCGAGCGCGACGCCGTCTACGCCCGTCAGGTTGCCGCTGAACCGCAGTTCGGTGAGTACCAACGCAAGACCGAGCGCATCATCCCGGTCGTGGAGCTGGTCCGAGCTTCCTGATCCGGATCAACGCCGGATGCGGACCGTTGCGTTGCCACCGTCGCGTTTGGCGTCGAACATTGCCCTGTCGGCGCGCTCGATGATCGCGTCGAGCACTGCCCCGGAGTCGGTTTCCGGCGTCCACAAGTCGGCGGCGGCGACGCTCGTGACACCGACACTGGCCGTGATCGGGGGATCCGCCGGTGCCGCGATCGCATCCCGGACACGGTCGCAGTCCCGTTCGGCCTGGTCGGCGTCGGCCAGATCGATGACGACGAATTCCTCGCCGCCGACGCGGGCCACCAGCGCGCTGCCGCGGACTGCGGCCTTGATCCGCCGCGCACAACGGATGAGGACTTTGTCACCGGTCGGATGGCCGAAGGCGTCGTTGATGTCCTTGAATCGGTCCAGGTCGATCACCATCACGTCCACGTCGGTACCGGTGGCGGCGGTGTCGCGCAACAGCTCGCCGATGTGCAGCTGCAACCCACGACGATTCAGCAGTCCGGTCAGCGGGTCGGTCACCGACTCATAGGCGTCGTTACGCAACGCCCAGATCCCGCATTGGATGCCCAAGGGTGCCGCGACCATCGGCACCACCCATACGAGGGTCAGCACGAGCAAGTGCGGCCCCGCTGGCTGCGCCGCCGAGTCTACGACAGTCACGAACAGGCAAGCGGTGAGTGTCACCCAAATGGCGTGTCCCGCAGCGACTTTAGGACCGTCGAAGAACATCATGTACACCGACATCAGCGTGAAGAAGTACCAGCCGAACAGTGCGAACAGCCAGCTCCCGTCGAGTAACACCACCGCGGCGATCGCGATATCGGCGGACACCACGAAGGCCAGTGAGAACCGTCGCGATGGCCACGGCAACAGGCACCAAGCCAGGCCCCATCCGATCTGCAACGCCGCGAACGTCGCCATCGCGATACCGGACGCGGCGGTGCTGGCGGCCGGCTGCAACAACACCAGCGAGACGATTCCGTCGAGGCCGGTCCCGATCCCGATCGCGACCTGAATCGTCTTGGACATGGTGCGCCTGGTGAAGTACTGCACCTGTGTGCCGTAGGCCACGGGCTCGGTCCACCAGGCCCGGATGAGTCGGCGGAACACCGCGAAGCTGACCGAGTACTTGGTCAATCGGCCCCCCATCGGCGCTTCGACATTGCCACGCGCGGCCGGGCGGCATGTATGACGAGACCTCACCGTGCGGCGCAACCGCCCTGGGCAGAATATCCGCTTGGCCGCTCGGCCGGGGCCCGCCCAGCAGGATACAGACCTTGTCCTGATGACACCGTCAGCCGAGGATCGTCCGGCAGGTGGGCGGGTGTCACGGGCACCGAGAGTCGCTAGCCTCATGGAGTGCCCCGCCGCTACGTCATCCGGCCGGTGTCATTCACCTCGGGCGGGTCGGCGATCGCCGGCCGGCTCTACATCCCGGTCGGCGTGGAGATGCCCTGCCCGTGTGTCGTCTTCGCGCACGGCTTCTCGGGGACCATGGACTGGATCCTGCCCGATTTCGCGGACGTCTTTGCCGACGGCGGCCTCGCAGTACTGCTGTTCGACTACCGCCATTTCGGGATGAGCGGCGGTCAGCCCCGTCAACTGGTCGACAGCCACCGACAACGCGAGGACATTCGCGCGGCGCTGGCTTTCGCCAGGACGTGCCCGGACATCGACACGGACCGGGTCGCGCTGTGGGGCACATCGCTGGGTGGCAGCCACGTCGTCACCGTCGCAGCCGGTGACGCCCGGGTGGCGGCCGTGGTGGCCAATGTGCCCGCACTCGATATGTACTCAGGGTTGCGCGGACGCTTCAGACCCTCCACATTTCGCCCCGGAGCGGTACGCACCCTGGCGGCCACGGCCAGGTTGGTGGTTTGCGCCGCCGCCGATGCTGTTCGAGGACGGTTCGGATGCCCGCCCCACTACCTCGCCGTGTACGGGCCGTTGGGCCGCGCAGTCTTCAGCGATCCCGCGCTGGCGAGCAATTTCCACGAGCTTGAGACGAGATCGCCGACCTGGCGCAACCAGGTGACCCCGAGATTCCTCCTGCACGCCCCCCGATACCGGAACGGCACCCTGCAACGCCTACCGTGCCCGGTGCTGATCACACTGGCGCGAGACGATGCCGCGGTCTCCACACCATTTGTGCGGCGCAAGAGTTCGGGTGCCGCCAACGTCTCGCTGAAGGAGTACCCGGTCGGACACTTCGACATGTACCACGGCACGGTCCGCGACCAGGTCGCGCGCGACCAGCGCGATTTCCTGCAGCGCGTCTTGTGCCATTAGTCCCGTCGATCGAGTCCACACGACCCTGCACGCACATCCGGACTGTCGGTGAGCATGAGGACATGCCGAACGTCACCACCGCTGCCGGCAGTGCGGTACGTCAGTTCAACAAGCACGTTCTCAATCCGCTGATGCTCCGGCTGGCCGGTCGCCGACACTGGTACGCCGCAGTCATCCACCACACCGGCCGCACCACCGGCAAGCGGTACGCGACACCGGCCGTCGCCGTACGGGTACCCGACGGCGGTTTCATCACGCCCCTGCCGTACGGCGACCGCGTGGACTGGCTCCAGAACGTCATGGCTGCTGGATCCGCATCCGTCACCGCGGACGGCCGGACCTTCGACGTGATGAACCCTCGGGTGTTGGACCAGGCGCAGGCGGGAACCGAATTGCCGGATCGGCGACGACGCGTATTCGACCGTTTCGGAATTCAGCGGTTCGTCAAGTTCGATGTCCGGCCCCATGCCACCGACGGCTCGACGGGAACCTCGTGACCAGCGCTCCGAGATGCATATCGGGCAGCACGATCAGCCGCAAGCACCACAAGGAGCAAACACCATGACCACAGCACGGGATATCATGCACACACCCGTGACATGCATCCGGGCGGATCAGACGCTGGCCTCGGCGGCGCGACACATGGCGGAGTCCGGTGTGGGGGCGCTGCCCATCTGCGGCCTCGACGATCGCCTCCAGGGAATGGTGACCGACCGCGACATCATCGTGAAATGCGTTGCTGTAGGCCGTGATCCCTTCGGCATGCTGGCTGCCGAGGTGGCCCAGGGCATCACCTACCACGTCGACGCCGAGGCCTCCGTCGAGACAATGCTCACCCTCATGGCATCGCATCAGATCCGACGGCTGCCGGTGGTCGACAAAGAACGCCTGGTCGGTATCGTCAGCGGGTCCGACATTGCCCGACACCTCCCCGAGCACGCCCACGCCCAGTTCGTGACGGCAATCGGCGGGCAGCAGGCCATCCCGAGTCGATGACGTCGACAGACTCAACCGGGACGCTTCGGCAGCGGGTCGAATTCACGGCGGCGGGTGTTGCGCTTCACGGTCGTCTCGCGGTTCCGGAGACTGCCCGCGGGATCGTCGTTTTCGCCCAGAGCGGTGGTAGTGGTCGGGACTGCATGCGCAACGGCTGCGTCGAAGCGTTGATGAACGATGCGGGCTTCGCCACGCTGCAGTTCGACCTGCTCACGCCGGCCGAGCAGGCCGACCGCGCCAACATGTTCGCCATCGAGGTTCTGGCGGCCCGGCTCATCGACGTCACCCGGTGGGTCGGGAGTCGACCGGACACCGCGGCGCTTCCCATCGGCTACCTCGGCACCGGCACGGGCGCGGCTGCGGCGCTGGTGGCGGCCGGCGACCCTCGCCTCCACGTTGCGGCGGTGGTTTCCCGCGGTGGTCGGCCAGATTTGGCGGCAGCGCAGCTGCCTACGCTCACCGCGGCGGCACTGTTCATCGTGGCTGAACGCGACGCCATGGTCCTGCGGTTCAACCATACTGCCCGAGAGGCGATGTCAGCCGAGTGCAGCATCGAAGTGATCCGGCACGCCACCCATCTCTTCGAGGAGCCCGGCGCCCTTGAGCAGGTGGCTGTCCTGGCGCGCGACTGGTTCATTCGCCACCTGGTCGAACACTCCGCGCTCTGAATCGGTGGGTGCGATGAACCCGCGACGAAGGGACCAAAGCACACATCGGTTACCGCATTTCGGCCTTAGCGACGCGGCGCGGTCCAGTGTTGTGATGGAGGGGCAGAACGCACAGGGGGCCGACATGAAAACGATGGGCTGGTCGACACGGCGCAAGGGTGAGGGCACGGCCACCTACGTGCTGACGGATCGCTTGCAGCAACATCACGCCGTCTGCAGCACCGCCGAGCAGATCACAGCGACGCTGCTCACGTGGCTGGCCCAACTCGATGCGCACAGCGCTCTGGTGGAGGAATTCGGCCGATCGATCCGCCACAATGATTGGGCGGCGGCCTACGCCATCGCCGATGTCTTGTCGGTGGATGTGAACGAGTCGGCCTGATCCATCCCGGACCTGTGTGTGTGGCGAATCAGTCGGGTGTCGCCGCGTAGCGCAGCAGGACCGTGCCACCGGGGAAGGTGCGGTTTTCCAACAGTCGCAGCGACAGCCATGACGGCAGTGCCGGGAAGAACGGTGTGCCGCCTCCCACGGCGGTGGGCGCGATGACAAGCCGGAACTCGTCCACCAGTCCGGCCTGCACGATCGGCGCGGCGAGCGTCGCGCCGGCCACCTCCAAGTTGCCGTCGGTCTCGCCCTTCAGCCTCGTCACCACCTCTACCGGGTCGCCACGTTCCAGGCGGGAGTTCCAGTCGACCGAATCCAGGGTGCGGGAGAACACGACCTTGGGCATATTGCACCAGATGCGGGCGAAGTCGATGATGAGCGGGTCGGCGTCCGGCGACTTGTCGGCGGTCGGCCAATACGACGACATCAGGTCGTAGAGCCGCCGCCCATAGAACGCCAGGGCGGTATCGCGTTCGAAATCGTTCCAGTACCGGTGCAGTTCCTCGCTCGGATCGGACCAGTCGATGTTGCCGGCCGCGTCGGCGATGTACCCGTCCACCGATACGTTGAGGCCATAGATGAGTGTGCCCATGCTGATCAGACTGCACCGGCGCACGAAAGTCGTCGCGACGCCTATCGGTCGCGGTGCGCCGCACGGCTGGATATCGACGCCATGTCGGCGGGCCGATGCGACTCCACCCGTCGCTTGATGCCGATCAGCATCCCCCTGGTGACGAAGGCGCGCGCCGGACCCAGTAGCTCGGCCAGCACAACCTCGCCCGGATGACGCAGCGCCAGCCGTGACCTGATCAGCAGCCGGCAGCGGTCGTCCCAGTTCGGGACCAGGTGAAACGACCACACGAGCTGCCACGGTGTCCGGGGCGCCGCGGTGGTGAGCACGATCGATTCACCCGCCACGACTTCGGCGACGGTGAGCTCGACACCCTCGGCGAGGCCGAGCCAGCCCTTGGGTACCAACCTCACCGTGTCGCCGGCTTCGAGATGCTGCCAGTCCGGGTGCACCGCATCGGCACTGTGATAGCGCAGAGCGAGGGCGTTCTCCAGCCTTTCGAAGGTGTACAGCCCGCCGCGATCCTGGCCCATCTGGACAAGCCAGGGCCACACCTGTTCGGTCGGAGCATCGATCCACACCCCTTCGGTGGCCTGCAGCACCGGAGGGGCAACCAATCCGTCGCCGAGAAGGCGTCGCTTGGCTTCATCCTTGGTGGTCCCCCAGTCCCGGAAATAGCGCCTGGCCGCGTACAACACCGCACTCGCCGCAAGAAACTTCGCCATCGCTGTCGCCATGCGACCAGTGTTGCCCCACGGAGAACCGACGCACTAGGGTCGCTGGTCCCTTCCTCGCGGAACCCACCGTCGCGGAGCCGCCACCATCCCACGAGTGCGATATATTGCATTTTACATTCGAACCGGGAAGTTGCGGAGGAGAGATTCAATGGCCATCGAAGATTTTGCGCGTTACCCGCTGACGTTCGGCCCGAGTCCCATCCACCCACTTCGTCGACTGAGCCAGCATCTCGGAGGCGCCGAGATCTGGGCCAAGCGCGAGGATGTCAATGCCGGGTTGGCGTACGGCGGCAACAAGACCCGAAAACTGGAATATCTCATCCCGGAGGCGCTCGCGCAGGGCGCTGACACCCTGGTGTCCATCGGCGGCGTCCAGTCCAACCACACCCGCCAGGTGGCCGCCGTCGCCGCCAGTCTTGGATTGAAAGCCGTACTGGTACAGGAGAAGTGGGTAGATTGGCCGGACTCGGTGAACGACAAGGTGGGTAACATCCTGCTCTCGCGCATCATGGGCGCCGAGGTGCGACTCGACCCCTCCGGCTTCGGAATCGAATTCAAAGACAGCTGGCAGAACGCCATCGAAGATGTCAAACGTGCCGGCGGAAGGCCCTATGCCATTCCGGCCGGCGCATCCGATCACCGGCTGGGCGGACTCGGCTTCGCCAACTGGGCCCATGAAGTGCAGCAGCAGGAGACCGAACTCGGCATCTTCTTCGACACCATCGTCGTCTGCACGGTGACGGGGTCCACCCACGCCGGCATGATCGCCGGTTTCGCAGGCCAGGACAGGCCGCGCCGCATCATCGGCATCGACGCGTCGGCCACCCTGGACCAGACGCACGCCCAGGTCGAACGCATCGCCCGCAACACCGCCGAGCTCATCGGTCTCGGCCGTGAGCTCCGCGATGATGAGATCACCGTTCTCGCCGGCTGGGCCGGCGACCGGTATGGCATACCCGTGCAATCCACCATCGACGCGATCAGGCTGACCGGCCGGCTCGAAGGTGTCATCCTGGACCCGGTCTACGAAGGTAAATCCATGGCCGGGCTGATCGACCTGGCGCAGTCCCGGCAGATCGCACCCACCGCGAAGGTGCTCTACGCCCACCTGGGTGGACAGCCGGCATTGAACGCCTACAGCGGCATCTTCTGACAACCCGCCACCCGCAACGACTTATGTCCTCGTCGGAATAACTCCGGGGGCACCGAGGTAGTTTGTGCCATGAGAACAACCTTCCCGCTGGGTCCGTTCACGGTGAGCCGCGTCGGATTCGGCGCCATGCAGTTGCCCGGCCCCGGTGTGATGGGACCGCCTCGTGATCACGAGCGGGCCATCGCCGTGCTCAAGCGTGCCGTGCACCTGGGCGTGGACCATATCGACACCGCGCAGTTCTACGGGCCCAACGTGTCCAACGAACTCATCCGCGAAGCGTTGCATCCCTACCCCGACAACCTGGCCCTGGTCAGCAAGGTCGGTGCACGTCGTAACGACCGCGGCGACTGGCTCTCTGCACAACAGCCCGACGAATTGCGTGCTGATATCGAGGCGAACCTGCGGACCCTCGGGACCGATCGGCTTGCCGCCGTAAATCTCCGTATCCACTCCGGTGACCCGAGCACCGTCGGGCCCGTCGACCGCGAGTTGTTCGACCGCCAGCTCACGGCGATGATCGCCGCCCGCGATGAGGGGCTCATCACCGGGATCGGGCTGTCCAACGCCTCGGTCGATCACCTACGAATTGCCTTGGATCGCACCGAGATCGTCACCGTCCAGAACGCCTACAATCTGCTGGATCGCTCCTCACAACCGGTGCTCGACATGTGCACCGAACACGGCATCTCGTTCGTCCCGTTCTTTCCGCTCGGCTCCGGGTTCAACCCCGAGAACCCGGTCCTCGGTAACGCCTCGGTGCGCAAGACCGCCGCGAAGCTGGGCTATACGCCGGCCCAGGTCGTGCTGGCGTGGACACTGTCGGTTGCTCCCAACGTCCTGCTCATCCCGGGCACCTCCTCGATAACCCACCTCGAGGAGAACGTCGCGATCTCGGATATCGAGCTGCCCGCCGACTTTGCGCCGTAGATCGGGTACTTGCGTGTTTGCGACCGGCTCCGGATAGGTGCCGAGGTGCCAACCGTGAGTGCAATCAGTACTTCATCACACCGCGGTCAACGGCGATTTGGGAACCCGACAATGTCGCCGAGCCTGGCCCCGCCAACCACGCGACGACATCGGATACCTCACCGGGCAGAAGTACATCGGCGCTTCTCGGCTCACCCGTTGCTTCGAGAGGGCGGAACGGCATCGGCGCGAAACTATGTAGGTAGTGCGGCCACCTGCCGAAAAGATCTGCCATCGCCTCCGCCTGCACCATCGGGGTGTCGACGGAGTACGGGTGTATCGAGTTGACGCGAATCCCGTACTCGCCGGCTTCGATTGCCAAGGCGTTGGTCAAGCCCACAAGGCCATGCTTGGACGCAGAATAGTGCCCGTTGCCGGGGGTAGCCTTCAGACCGGTTGCGGAACTGACGATGACAATGCTGCCGCCATTTCCGGCAGCAATCATGGCGGGTACGACGGCACGAAGAGTGCGCCAGGTACCCGATAGGTTCACGTCGATGACTGCATCCCACTGCTCCTCCGACAACTCCCACAATCGTCCCCAACTCAGCACACCCGCGTTGGCAATCAAAATGTCCAGCCGACCGAACATCTCGATGGCCTCGTTGACCAGCAGTTCGGTGGCAGCCAAATCGCGAATGTCGACCGCGCGCGCGAGAATTCTCCGCCCCTGCGCTTCAACGAGTTCGACCGTCGCAGCCAGGTCGTCGTTCGTGGCCGACGGATAGACAACAGAGCCTGATACCGGCGAGCAGATATCGAGTGCGACGATGTCCGCGCCATCCTTAGCGAGGCGGACCGCGTGCGACCGTCCCTGACCGCGCGCGGCCCCGGTCACGAAGGCAACCTGTCCATCCAGTGGTCCGACACTCATCACGGTCTCGACTTTCTCTCGTTTCCCGCAAAACTCGGCGCGAGGCCGGTCAGCGTAAGGCGGTATCGGCCACGCCGGGCCATCCAGATAGTCGAGACGAATGGCCGAATCCGGCGCCGGCGAAGTACCGCAGGAGAATAAGCACACGCGGTCGGCCGTGATCAGCCACATCCCACTGACCGATCCTAAACGGCAACCAGCCCCTGCAGCGGTGGCACGATGCGAAAGTTCATCCAGATCACGGCTGAACATCCTGCTTAGCAACACTTCTCACAGGAGCGCCCCAATGCCAGAGCTTCAGATACCCACCTACGACCCGCGCACACTGGTCGAATCGATCACCGTCGAGATCAATGCGCCGTCGAAAGTCGTCTGGGATGTACTGGTGGACCTGGACCGCTACCCGTTGTGGAATCCATTCTGCGTTTCGGCCGCATCGACACTGGAACTCGGCGCCCCAGTTGACATGGTGCTCACAGACTACGAGCACGGCGCGGGCACCTTCACCAACACCGAATTCGTTTGCGCGGTGGTCCCTGAACAGTTGCTGTCCTGGGAGTTGGTTGCCAGCGAAACGTCGCCATACGCCGCGCGCAGGGACCAGGTGATCGAGCGCGTCGATGCCAACCGATGCCGGTACTACTCCACGGACGCCTTCTTGGGCGATCATGCCCACGCCATCATGGAGGCGACGGGCCACTGGGTGAAACGTGCCTTCGACGACACCGCAACAGCTTTGAAGCGGCGCAGCGAGCTCGTCCACGTCGTCCGCAGCCTTGCCCCAAGATGATGCACCCACCAGCAAGACCGCTGGGAAAAATCTTGGGTAAATAAACCAACATCACCTGAAAACGTTCCGCTGAGTGGGCGCGCCCGGGCGACGCCAACCTGGCGGTGGCTAGCGTCCCGAACATGAACTCAGACCTGTTAGCCGACGCAATGAGCGAAGCAGAACGATTGGTCAGGGCTGCGCCACACATCGACAGCGACCACGACCTCGCCGAAGGTCTGCATTATCTGGCCGAGGGCATTGCTGCGTGCACCCACCAGGCCTTTCACCAATACCCGGGCCATCCCTTTCTCCTCACCGGCACCGGCCCTTTCACCAAGATGGGGCTCGACAACCCGGACACCCTGTATCTCGGAGCGAAGATGCAGGCCGGCTTCGAGTACGTCGTCACCGGAGTCCGGGGGAACACCACCGACCTGAGTTTCCAGTACCTTGCTGGCGAGTACACCGACGACACGGTGCCCGAGAGCGAAGTAGCCTTCGACGACCGTGACCTCAGCATCTCGGAAGACGGCCACTTCGAGTGGCGATTCGTCCCGCAGCGCTCGGGCCAACTGGTCGTCCGTGAGGTTTATGGCGACTGGTCACAACAGCGGGGAACTCTGACCATCCATCGCACCGATACCGTCGGCACAGCTCCGCCGCCATTGACCACCGAGCTTGTCGAGCAGCAATTCAAGCTTGCTGCAACACAACTGATCAATCGGGTGAAAACGTGGCTCCAGTTTCCCCAGTGGTTCTATCTGAACCTACCGGTCAACACCGTCGTGGCTCCGCGTTCCACCCCCGGCGGTCTCACCACCCAGTACTCGTCAGCGGGGCATTTCGCGCTGGACCAGGATCAGGCGCTGATCATCACGGTGCCCATGAGCGATGCACCGTACATGGGGTTTCAACTGGGCAACATGTGGTACACATCCCTGGATTACATCAACCACCAAACTTCTCTCAACGGCACTCAAATGCAGGTCGACCCCGACGGTTTGGTGCGTATCGTTGTCAGCGAACAGAACCCTGGTGTCGCCAACTGGGTTGAGACCGTGGGCCACCGTCGCGGCTATCTCCAGTTCCGTTGGCAGCGGTTGTCGCGCACACTGACCGAGGATGATGGCCCCACTGTTCGACTCGTCAACTTCGCCGATGTCGCCAACACGCTCCCCTTCTTCTCCCAGAACACGATCTCCGAAGTTGACTGGAGAGCACGAATAGCGCTGCGGCAGTCGCAGATCGGTCAGAGAATGCTGGGCTGAACCATGGTGGAATTGCTTCACGACAAGGTCGTCGTCATTACGGGTGTCGGCCCAGGCTTGGGCACCACTTTGGCTCTGCGATGCGCGCAGGAAGGTGCAGATCTGGTGTTGGCGGCGCGGTCGGCGCCACGGCTCGACGACATCGCCAAGATGGTAGCCAGAACCGGTCGGCGCGCGGTCGCCGTACCCACGGATATCACCGTCGACAACGAAGTAGAGGCCCTCGCCCAAGAAGCGCTGTCCGCCTACGGCAAGGTTGACGGCCTCGTCAACAACGCTTTCATGTATCCATCCATGAAGCCTTTTGCCGGAACCAGTTTCACTCATATCCGCGATTCCTTGGAGCTGACGGTCCTGGGTGTGCTTCGCACCGTCCAGGCCTTTACCCCCGCTCTCGCCGGATCGGGTGGTTCGATCGTCAACCTGAGCTCGATGGTCATCAGACACTCCGATCCGTTATACGGTCCCTATAAAATGGCCAAGTCAGCACTGTTGGCCATGTCCCAGTCTCTTTCAAGTGAGCTGGGAGACCGCGGCATTCGTATAAATTCTGTTGCGCCCGGATATATTTGGGGGCAGGTACTCAAGGATTACTTCCAGCAACAGGCAGATGCCTCAGGGGTGTCCGTCGATGATGTCTATGCCGCAGCAGCAGCGTCGTCGGATCTGAAACGGTTGGTGACCGAGGACGATGTC
Organism: Mycobacterium adipatum; assembly: GCF_001644575.1. Taxonomy (NCBI): domain Bacteria; kingdom Bacillati; phylum Actinomycetota; class Actinomycetes; order Mycobacteriales; family Mycobacteriaceae; genus Mycobacterium; species Mycobacterium adipatum. The sequence goes on along the minus strand of NZ_CP015596.1, from coordinate 3,095,743 downwards.
GCATCGGCAATTCTCTTTCTGATCAGCGAACTGGCAAGTGGAATCACCGGCCAGACCCTTGATGTCAACTGTGGGGAGTACAAAGCATGACCGTGACGTCCGAGGTTGGAACAGCAGAGGCGCTGTGTAAGCAGGCAGTCGAGATTGCCGGCCACAGCGACTTCGGTGACCCCACCGACAACTACGCCGAAGCGCTGCACGTTCTTCTCGAAAGCTATTCCCGTGAAGCAGATTTCACGCCTCTGGGCGCAACCATGACGCGTCACTACCTGCGCTCGGGACTGGTGGCACGCCTGCTGAGCGAGGCAGCCTGTAAACGCAACCCCGACCACTCGAACGTCGAAATCACCCAACCCATTTTCGTGACTGGCTTGCCCCGCACCGGCACGACGGCGCTGCACCGCCTACTCGGCGCCGACCCCAAGCATCAGGGGCTGGAGCTCTGGTTGGCGGAGCACCCTCAACCTCGGCCGCCACGCGACCAGTGGGAGACCATTCCCGAATATCGGGCGCTCAAAGAGTATTACGCCAAGGCACATCAAGAAAATCCCGAGTTTCTGGGCTTGCACTATATCGCGGAGGACGTCCTGGAGGAATGCTGGCAGCTGCTGCGTCAGTCACTGCACTCGGTGTCCTACGAGTCTCTGGCGCACGTGCCCAGCTACACACGCTGGTTGGCTGCCCAAGATTGGACGCCATCCTTTCGTCGGCACCGCAAGAACCTGCAGTTGATCGGGTTGAATGAGCCGCACAAGCGCTGGGTTCTCAAGAATCCCAGCCACCTGTTCAGTCTCGACGCGATCATGTCCGTGTACCCCGATGCATTGATCGTTGTGTGCCACCGCCCCGCCGAAACACTGCTGGCATCGATGTGTTCATTGGCCGAGCACAGCACGAAAGGCTGGTCCAACACCTTCGTGGGAGCCCAGATCGGCCAAGACGTCCTGGACACCTGGGCGCGAGGCATCGAGCGCTTCAACAAGTCACGCGCCGACTACAACCCCGAACAGTTCTGCGACGTTGACTACTTTGACTTCGTCGCCGATCCGGTCGGTGTGGCTTCCGGGGTGTACCGTCGTTTCGCTCTGGAATTGACCGGTGACGCGATATCAGCCATGCACCTCGCACATCGAGAGGGCAACGAAAGTCACCGTGCACCAAAGCACCGGTACACGCTGGGTCACTACGGGTTGACAGCCGAACAAGTGCTCGAAAGATTCGGCCGGTAGCCGCCCACTGAGCTGGGCGCGACGGCCCCCATGTCACGGCACTGTCTCACCAGCCGAACGCTGGGTTCCTGATCCCGGGAACCCAGCTCTCGCTCGGGTCGCCGGTGATCAAGGTCACCAGACGGTCGTCAAGTCCTTCCCACGGGTCTCGTCGACAAACAAGACCGCCACGATTGTGACGACTCCGCAACCGGCTGCCAGCAGAACGAGTGGAGTGCGCGTGACATCGTGTGCATGCAAGCTGCTGGCAACCAGTGGCGTGAACCCCGCGCCGATCAGAGCAGCGAGCTGATACCCCATGGACGCACCGGTGTAGCGCACCTCGGTACCGAACATCTCCGAGAACAGGGCACCGAGCGGTGCGTACATCATCGACTGGATCACCTGCGCGACCACCATTGCCGCCGTCAGATAGGCCGGTGCCCGTAGGTCCACCAGCGCATAGAACGGCCAGGCATACATGACGATTCCCATTGCACCGGCCAGCATCACTGGCCGCCGGCCGACGCGGTCCGATAGTGCCGAGAAAAACGGTATGGCAACCAATCCCGTGAGCGACGTGAAGATCAGGGCGGTCATGACATCGGTGCGGTGGTAGCCGATCGCCGTGGCATAGCTGATCATGTACGTCGCGATCAGGGCAGTCAGCGCGAACGGACCGATACCGACCGCGGTCGCCATCAACAATGGTCTCGGCCTCCGCAGGATTTCCATTAGCGGAAGACGAGGTTTGTGGATCGACGATGCATGTCTCACCGCCTCGAACACCGGGCTTTCCGCGATCGACATGCGTACGTAGATTCCGATGCCGAGCAACAACAAGCTGAAGAGAAACGGTACGCGCCAACCCCAGGAAAGAAGGTCCTCATCCGGCAGCAGGGTGATGGCAGTGACGACGGCGACGGACAACAGCGAACCGATCGGTGACCCCATCTGCATCATGCCGTTCCAGAATCCTCGACGTTCGGGGTCGGCATGTTCAGTGACCATCAAGGTGGCCCCACCCCATTCGCCTCCGATGGCAATGCCCTGGATTACCCGCAAAACGACCAACAGCACCGGGGCCGCCACGCCGACGGATGCGTACGTCGGCAGCAATCCGATGAGGAAGCTCGCGGTACCCATCAGCACCATCGTCAGCACCAGCATCGATTTCCGGCCTAGTCGATCGCCGAAGTGCCCGAACAGGATTCCTCCGAAGGGGCGTGCAACGTATCCGGCCGCCAACGTTCCAAACGCCGCAATGGTAGCCACCGCGGGGTTCGACTCCGGAAAGAAGACCAGACCGAAGACGAGCGCGCTCATCGTGGCGTAGACCAAGAAGTCGTAGTACTCGATCGCCGTACCCAACAGACTGGAGAAAGCGATCCTCGGCAGTAGCCGCGGGTCAGTGGGCGTCGTCTCGTTCACGTGTCTCCTCATGGCCGGATAGACAACAACGGACATCTTTCTGCCTGCGTGACCGGCAGCAACAGTGCTGTCTCACCGTCCGGGACGGCACGTGTGCATGGCAGCTTCGGCACCGTGCGTCCACCGATTCCGACCCCGCCGAACTGCACCGGAATCACCGTTCCATTGACTGAGCAGTCGCCAAACGACACCCAGCAGATCGGTTCTATCGTGACCCTCGACTCACGGCGTTGCCCGGTCCCGTTCGGTTCTGCATCGCAACGCGACGAAGCCAGTCGAGAGAGCCCCAAGGAGAGATGTTGTTGCGAGCGCCAATGGACACCTGCAACTCGTCTTCGACCAACGGCAGGCGACCCTCGCCAGCGCACCGTCTCCTCGCTGCCGCGACCGGTATGACAACTGAGGGCTATGACAGTTTTCAGATCAGGGCGGTGGCCCGTGCCGCACACGTCTCCCCCGGCACGCTCTACCGGCACTTTCCTTCGAAGGACCTGCTTCTCGTAGCGTGCCTTGAGAATTGGCTCTCCGACCTGTTCCCTGTCGTCCATGCCGAGGTGGTCGGCATCAGGGGACCCGTCTCCCGCATGCTGCACGTGTCCGCGCGTATCGCCCTTGGCCTCATCGAACGTCCACTTCTCGCGGATGCCTTCGTGCGCTCTTACTTGCTGACGAACTCGACGGCAATGGAGTCAGACAATGTACGTGCGAGGCTTGGTGCGCTGTTCGCATTGGCCATCGGCGACAGCCCCGGCGGCCGCGGTGAGCTGTGCGAACTCGTCACCGACATATGGATGGTGAACCTGCCGGCCCTCGTGCAACGCAGGATGGGTCTCACCGAGCTTCAGGACCGGTTGCAGCGCAGCGTATCCGCGGTCGGTCTGACAATGTCGGATCAGCGTTTGCGCAACGAAGGGGTCCGCCCAACGTGAGGTAGGCGGCCAGCGACCAGCCATCTAAACGGCCGAAGGTGCAGTTGTCACCGGTGACGCCGCCGCCGGGCTACGCGCCGACCGAGTAACCCAGCGCGCGGTTCTCCGCGCTGATGCGCACCCGCAGCACCGCCGCGTTGGCGATGGTGAACACGATGGCCGTCAGCCACGCCGAATGCACCAACGGCAGGGCCACCACCTCCGCGGCGACCGCCATGTAGTTCGGGTGGTGTACCCAGCGGTAGGGACCGCTGCGCACCAGCTCGGCGCCGGGCACGATGATGAGCCTCGGATTCCAGTGCTTGCCGAGCGTGGTGGCACACCACCAACGCACGGCGGTGCTGGCGGCCACGACGGCAACCATCGGCCACCCCAGAGCGGGAATGAACGGACGGTGCGCGAAGAAGACCTCGGCGACGCACGACAGCAACAGTGCCGCGTGCATACCGACCATTACCGGGTAGTGACCCCGACCGAACTCCCGGCCCCCGCGGGCGAAGGACCAGGTGGCGTTCCGGCGCGAGACCACCAGCTCGACCAGCCGTTCGGCACCGATCAGCGCGATGAACAGGTAATACATCGCCCGCCCCTACCAGCCCAGCAGCACGAGCTCGAAGCTGAATCCCGGCCCCATGGCCAGCAGCAGGCCCGTCGTCCCCCGGGCCGGCGGCGCTGTCAGCGTGCGGTTCAGCACGTCCAGCACGGATGCCGACGAGATGTTGCCGTTGTCCCGCATGGAATCCCAGCTGTGTCGCAACGCTGCGGGCGGGACGTCCAACGCCTCCGACACCGCATCGAGCACCTTGGGCCCACCCGGGTGGCACACCCAGGTGGTCACGTCGTCGGTCGTCAGGCCGTACTCGGACAGGAAGTCGGTGACCTCGGCACCCAGGTAGTCCGATGCCATCCTGGGAACATCGCGCGACATCACCAGCTGAAATCCGTTCGCGCTGACATTCCAGCCCATCACGTCGACGGTGTCGGGAAACAACCTGCTGCGGGTCGACACCACCCGCGGCCTGCCGATCATGCTGGGCCCGGCCGGCGTTCGATCGGCCCCGGTGGCCACCACGGCACCGGCCCCGTCACCGAACAGGCACAGACCGATCAACGCCGGGATGGAGGTGTCATCGCGTTGCAGCGTCAGCGAGCACAGCTCGACCGACAACAACAGCGCCACATGGTCAGGGAATCCGCGAAGGTAATCATGCGCCCGGGCCAGGCCGGCGGCACCGGCGACGCAGCCGAGCCCGAAGAGCGGGAGCCACTTGACGTCCGGCCTCAACCCGAGCCGAGACGCGATCCGCGCGTCGATGGTCGGGACGGCCACGCCCGTGCTCGAGACGGCGATGACGGCATCGACGTCCTGCGGGCGCAGATGGGCGTCGTCCAACGCTGCACGGGCGGCACGCTCACCCAGTTCCGTCGCGACGCGAAGGTAGGCCTCGTTGGCCTCGGTGAAGCCCGCCAATGTCGCATATCGATCGAGAGGAAGGGCAAGGCTGCGGGTCTGGACGCCGCTGGTGCTCGCGAACCGCGTGAATGCCGGGTCGATGATCGCACTGAGCTCGCGCACCACCTCGTCCTGCGAGTACCGGTGCGGCGTCATGGCCACCCCGGTCCCTGCGATGTGCGGGGCACCCGAACGCGGGTCGCCGAGGGTGTGGATAAAAGGGGTTTCCGATGTGTCTGTCATGCCCGGGTAACGCAGCCAACCCGGGAATGGGTTCATCCGAAACGGCACTTTGTGAGATACCGCGCGAATTAACGCCCTCTTGACAAATCCGCGCTATAAATGCAGTTCAAGCCCACTTTGCTGAGAAGTCTGACAGGTTCGACACCGCATTGCCATGCGCCGCCCAGAAAAGGACCGAAATCTGTTCGGCACGTGCCGCTTTACTGATGATCGCCTGAGAACGGTGTCTACGACGTTGCGGCGAGCTCTTGTTCGCGTTTGGTTCCAGGCTCTGTCGGTTCAACGGCTGTTCGGCTGACGACGGTTTCCGGTCCACCGAAGCCCTTCCGCGCGATGGCCGATTCGAGCCGGCGCGGCGTCCGTCCCCAGACGCCCGCCGTGCGATCCTGGGGTGAGCATCTGCACCGGAACGACATCCGGCAGACAGGACAGGATCGGTAACAGCGCGAAAGGTCGAGGGGAATCCGGTGGCACATCATCTGATCGCGGTGCAGTCGACGGATGACTGAACGTTCAGAGAATCCACCATCGCTTCGTTCCTACCCGCCGCGGGCTGTCGACGAGCCGGGCCGCGGCGGCGGAGTCGCCGTCTTCGTCATCACGACATTCGCGGTCACGTGGTTGATCTGGCTGCCCATCCTCATCCGGGCGCGAAGCACTGGCATCGATACCATGCCCTGGACCTTCTTCCTGGCCTCGGTGGGCCCCCTGTGCGGGGCGTTGACGGCGACGTGGTGGGAAGCCGGAAGGTGCGGCCTGATCAGGTGGGCACGACGGGTGTTCTCACTGCGGTACACCCGGACGTGGTGGATCGCGTGCATCGCTATGCCATTGGGCTACTTCATGATCGGCTGTCTTGCAGTTCGCGCGACCAGCGGCCAGTGGCCGGACTTGAACGGATTCGGGCAGACCGACAAGTTGCCGGGACTCCCCTGGCCCGCCGTCGCATTGGTCTGGGCGGTTTCATTCGGCGTGGGCGAGGAAGCGGGCTGGCGTGGCTGGCTGTTACCCAGGTTGTCCCATCAGATCTCAGTTTTCTGGGCGGCCCTGATCGTCGCCGGAGTGTGGATCGCTTGGCACGGTCCCGCGTTCTTCTTCAATCCGACCTATATGTCGATGGGTGCGGGTCTCCTCGGCTGGATGGTGGCGCTGATGTGTGGGTCCTACCTACTCAGCTGGCTGACCGTGGGCGCACAGTGGAGCATCGTGCCGGTGGTGCTCTGGCACGCCGGTTTCGACCTGTTGACGGCGGCCGATCAGTCCGCCGGAGTCTTCGCCGCCGCCGTCAGCACGGTAGTGATGCTGCAGGGAGTCTGTAGCGGCGTGATCCTGTGGCGGCGACGCGGACCTCGGACCGCTCGACCGTAGTGGCGACCGGGGGCTTACGGCGGAGCTTGCGTCTGCCCAGCGCGGGTCGCTCGACAAGCCCTCGACCCCACCGGGCCCCCTCGTTGGCCGCCCCTGCAAACCGAAAGACCCGCTCCGACACTGGTCGGAGCGGGTTTTCTTGGTCGGGCTGACAGGATTTGAACCTGCGACCACTTGACCCCCAGTCAAGTGCGCTACCAAGCTGCGCCACAGCCCGAGTTGCCTCCCGGGATCGCCGGTAGGCGGTCGAAACTCTACCTCAGCCCCCTACCCGAATCCCAACCGCGTCATCCGTCGCGGATCTGGGTACTGATCAGGGGTGCCGGACACCCGCGATGACACTCCCCTGTGGCTGTTCGCCGACCAGCTCGGGCCCGCCGTGTACGGCGGCGAACACGCCCATCGCGAGGTGCTGCTCATCGAATCCACCGCGGCATTGGCCAAGCGCCGCTACCACCGACAGAAGCTGCACCTGGTGCTCTCGGCGCTGCGCCATGCCGCCCATGACCTCGGTGACCGCGCCACCCTCATTCAGGCCGACAGCTACACCGAGGCCCTGGAGACGTTTAACCGGCCGGTCCTTGTCCACGAGCCGACCTCGCACGCCGCCGAGAAGTTCGTCCACCGCCTGCAGAAGCAGGGGCTGGTGACCGAGGTCCTGCCGACCCCGACCTTCGCGCTGCCCCGCAGGGACTTCCGGACCTGGGCCGGCGAGCGCACCCGCTTCCGGATGGAGGACTTTTACCGCGACCAGCGGCGCCGCTTCGACGTTCTCATGGAGGGCAAGGATCCCGTCGGGCACCGGTGGAACTACGACGAGGACAACCGGGAACCACCGCCGAAGAAGCAGAAGACCCTTGATGTCCCCGCCCCGTACAAACCTCGGGAGGATGACATCGACCAACAGGTCCGCCGCGACCTCGACGCACTCGACCTCGACACCGTCGGAAACGACGGTCCCCGCCTGTTCGCCGTCACCCCCGCAGAAGCACGACGCGCCCTGAAGAGATTCATCGAACACCGGCTGCCGGTCTTCGGCCGCTACGAGGACGCCATGATGAGCCAGGACTGGGCGATGTCGCACTCGCTGCTGTCCGTGCCGCTCAACCTCGGCGTGCTGCACCCTCTCGACGCGGTCGAGGCCGCCGAGCAGGCCTACCACAACGGGACGGCGCCGCTGGCCGCCGTCGAGGGCTTCGTCCGGCAGATCCTGGGCTGGCGCGAATACATGTGGCACCTGTACTGGCACTTCGGCCCGGACTACACGAGCAACAACGCGCTCGACGCCCACACCCGGCTACCCGACTGGTGGACCGACCTGGATGCCGACGCGGTCACCGCCGCCTGCCTGCACTCCGCACTGCAGGGCGTCCGGGACCGCGGCTGGACCCACCACATCCAGCGACTGATGATTCTCGGTAGCCACGCCCTACAGCGCGGCTACCGCCCCGATGAACTCACCGAGTGGTTCGCCACCGCCTACGTCGACGAATTCCGCTGGGTGATGCCCACCAACGTGGTGGGCATGAGTCAGCACGCCGACGGCGGGCTGCTCGCGACCAAGCCGTACACCTCCGGCGGCGCTTACATCAACAAGATGAGCGACCACTGCGGCGACTGCGCGTTCGACCCGAAGAAACGCCTCGGCGAGGACGCGTGCCCGTTCACGGCGGGCTATTGGGCCTTCACCCACCGCCACCGCGACCTGCTGGCTCGTAACAACCGGACCCGTCGATCGGTGTCGACGATGGATCGGCTCAGCGACCTCGACGCCGTCCTGGAGCAGGAATCAGCGCGTGACCGCTTCTGACTCGGGCTCGCCGGCCGGCACGGGCCCGGCTTCCGGGGCGAACCGCGGCGCCCGCGTCACCCGCCACGCGTAGATCACCAGCGATACCCACACCACCACGATCAGCGAGTAGATCGCGGTCGACCACGGCCACTGGATATCGAAGAAGTGCACGAGCTTCTGGCTGTTGGTGAGCACGATGACGCCGCCGACCGCGGTGCCCAGCAGCGCCGGGCTGATACGGCTGACCAGCCAGGCGGCGACCGGTGCAGCGATCACGCCGCCGATCATCAGCCCCACCACCACCGGCCAGTTCTCCAGGAACTCTTGGCGCAGTCCGATCAGGAAGCCCAGCGACGCCGACACCGAGACCAAGAATTCGGATGCGCTGACCGAACCGATGACCGTTCTGGGCGCCGTTTTGCCCTGCGACAGCAGGGTGCTGGTGGTCACCGGGCCCCAGCCACCGCCGCCCGAGGCGTCGATGAATCCACCGAACAGCCCGAGCGGGGCAAGGAACTTCGTGCTGTGGCTGGTCCCGCGGCCGCCGAACGTCAGCGGTGTCCGCAGCGAAAACCGCAGCAACACGTAGAGGCCGATCGCCATCAAGATCGCGGCCATCAACGGCGCCGCGTGCTCGGTGGACAGCGATGACAGCACCGTCGCCCCCAGGAACGCACCGACCGCGCCCGGCACGCCCAGCTTGGCCACCAGCGCCCAATCGATGTTCTTGAACTTCCAGTGCGACAGACCCGAGGCGAACGTGGTGCCGACCTCGGCAAGGTGCACCGCGGCACTGGCCTGCGCGGCACCGACGTTGGAGAGCACCAGCAGGGTGGTGGCGGTGACACCGAACGCCATGCCGAGCGCGCCGTCCACGAGCTGGGCGCCGACGCCGACAAGCGTGAAGATGATGAGCGAACGCACTGGTTCGGCTGCTTTCGATCAGGAGGCCACGGGGCGGCCTTGCGACGGATGGGCGGACGTCAGGGACGCCGACAACACCACTCGTCGAAAGCCATCAACCGGCGCGACGGCCAAAACGGCTCGAGCGCGCACAACTCAGACGGTGACGCCGCGACAGCGCGTTCACTCATCGGAGTCCTCCCAGTTTCTCAAGCCGCAGGCCAGACTACACGGACAACAACCGGTAAAGCCCAATCAATCCCACCACGACGATCACGGCCCGCAGCGCACCGGGCGACAGACGGCGCCCGTAGTGGGCACCGAGAAATCCACCGACCAGCGAACCCACCGCGATCAGGCCGGCCGCCACCCAGCTGATCCGGTCGAATGCCACCACCGTGTAGGCCACCGCGGCCACCACGTTGACCAGCAGCGACAGCAGATTTTTGGCGGCGTTCATGCGCTGCATATCTTCGGGCAGCAACGCGCCCATCACCGCGACCAGCAGGATCCCCTGCGCTGCGGTGAAGTAGCCGCCATAGACACCGACGGCGAATGTTCCCGCCACCAGAGCGGTCATCCGGGCCGCCGACACATGATCGGCGGTCTGGCCCATGGCTTCGGCGCGCGCCCGCGCCCAGGCCTGGATGCGCGGGCCGAGCAGCACCAGCACCAGTGCGAGGATCAACAGCACCGGGACGATGCGGGTGAACACCTTTTCCGGCAGGTGTAGCAGCAGCCACGCGCCGAGACCGGCGCCGAGCAGCGAGGCCGGAATCTGCCAGCGCAGCCGGTTCCACTGCCCGCGCAGTTCGCGGCGGTACCCCCACGTGCCCGAGACACCACCGGCCACCAGCCCGACGGCGTTCGACATCGTCGCGGTGACCGGCGGAAAGCCGAGCGCGACCAGGGTCGGGAAGGTGATCAAGGTGCCCGAACCGACGATCGCGTTGATTGCCCCGGCCCCCACGCCGGCCAATGCGATCAGGATCATGTGGGTGGTCGACACTGTGGCCACCCTACCCAGCCGACGGGCGCTACTTCCGTGCGGAGCGCTTCTCCCGGACCCGCACATTGATCCGGATCGGGCTGCCCTCGAAACCGAAAGTCTCCCGCAGCTTGCGCTCCAGGAACCGGCGATACCCGGCCTCCAGGAAGCCACTGGTGAACAACACGAAAGTCGGTGGGCGCGAGGCCGCCTGGGTGGCGAACAGGATGCGGGGCTGTTTCCCGCCGCGCACCGGCGGTGGGGTGGCCGCGACGATCTCCTTGAAGAACGTGTTCAGCCGGCCGGTCGGGATGCGGGCATCCCAGGACTGCAGCGCGGTTTCCAGCGCCGGCACCAGTTTCTGCACCGCGCGACCGGTTTTGGCCGAGATGTTGACCCGCGGCGCCCACTGCACTTGCGCCAGCTCACGGTCGATCTCCTTGTCCAGCAGGTAGCGCCGGTCCTCGTCGACCAGATCCCACTTGTTGAACGCCAGCACCAGTGCACGCCCGGCCTCGATCACCATGGACAGCACCCGCTGATCCTGCTCGGTCAGTGGCTGTGACCCGTCGATCAGCACCACCACCACCTCGGCGGCGTCGATGGCGCTGTGGGTGCGCACCGAGGCGTAGAACTCGTGCCCACTGGCCTGGCCGACCTTGCGTCGGAGACCGGCGGTGTCGATGAAACGCCAAGGCTTACCGCCCAGTTCGATCAGCGAGTCGACGGGGTCCACGGTGGTGCCGGCGACATCGTGCACCACGGACCGTTCGTCACCGGAGAGCCGATTCAGCAGAGAACTCTTGCCCACGTTGGGTTTGCCCACCAGCGCGACGCGACGCGGCCCACCGGGACCGCCGCCGACCTCGGAGGCCTCGGGCAACTTCTCCAGCACACTGTCCAACAGGTCGGCAACCCCGCGGCCGTGCATGGCGCTGATCGGGTACGGCTGCCCCAGGCCCAGCGACCACAGCGCGGCGGCATCGGCTTCCCCGCGCTCGTTGTCAACCTTGTTGGCGGCCAGAAAGACCGGCTTTCCCGCACGCTGTAGGCGCTTGGCGGCGGCCTCGTCGGCCGACGTTGCGCCGACCACCGCGTCGACGACCATGACGATCGCATCGGCGGTCTGCATCGCCACCGTGGCCTGTTCGGCAACCTTCTGCTGTAGGCCCTTGGCGTCGGGCTCCCATCCCCCGGTGTCCTGTACGACGAACCGGCGGCCCAGATAGTTCGCGTCGTAGGAGACCCGGTCGCGGGTCACTCCGGGGATGTCCTGAACGACGGCCTCGCGACGGCCCAGGATGCGATTGACCAGTGTCGACTTGCCGACATTGGGACGTCCCACCACGGCGAGCACCGGCGGCGGCGCGTAGTCCTCCTCGACGCCATCGTCGTCGAACGATCCTTCTTCCCAGTCGCTTTCGTCGTACCAGGTGCCGTCTTCGCTCATCGGTGCGCTCCGGCCCGCTGTTGTACCAGTTCCTGCAGGTGTGCAATCACCTGTGCCTCGTTCATATCGCTGGTGTCGACGATCACCGCATCGTCGGCCGGCCGCAGCGGTGATACCGCCCGGGTGGAGTCGAGGTGGTCCCGGCGTTTGACGTCGGCGAGCACGGCCTCGTAAGCGTCCTCGACGCCGCTCGCGATGTTCTGCGCGTTGCGCCGCTGGGCGCGTACCTCCGGCGACGCCGTCAGGTAGATCTTGACGTCGGCATCGGGCAGCACGACGGTACCGATATCGCGTCCCTCGACCACCACCCCGCCGTCCCCGGCGGCAAGCGCGCGCTGCAATTGCACCAGCTGGGCGCGCACCGCGGGCACCGCGGACACCGCCGACACCGCACGGGTGACCTCGTCACCGCGGATCTCTGCCGACACGTCCTCACCGGCCAGGTACGCCTGGTCCAGGTCGGGGTCGTACCCGACCGACAGGTCCACCCCGCCGGCGATATCGGCCACCCGCTGGGCGTCGTGGATGTCCACACCGGCACGCAGCACCGCGAGCGTGACGATGCGGTACATCGATCCGGTATTGAGGTAGCGCAGACCCATGGCGCGCGCCAAACCTCTTGACACCGAAGACTTTCCGGTCCCGGCGGGTCCGTCCAGAGCTATCGTCAACACAGCACTCACATTCCCACCGCCTGGTACAGCTCGCCGATCTCCTTGCGGGTCAGCACCCGAATGTTGCCGGGACGCGTATCGCCCAGCTCCACCGCGCCGATGCTGGTGCGCACCAGGCTCTCGACCGGGAAGCCCACCGAGGCCAGCAGCCGGCGCACCAGGCGCTTACGGCCTTCGTGCAGTGTCACCTTGACCAGCGACTTTCCGGGCAAGGTGTCCACGACCGCGAAATCGTCGAGGGCGATCGGCCCGTCGTCCAGTTCCACGCCGGCCCGCAGCTTCTTGCCCAGCCCGCGCGGCACCGTGCCCACTACGGTCGCCAGATAGGTCTTAGGCACCTCGTAGGACGGGTGCATCAGACGGTGGGCCAGTTCGCCGTCGTTGGTCAGCAACAACAGGCCCTCGGTGTCGGCGTCGAGGCGCCCGACATGGAACAGATTCTTGTTCCCGCGCACGCGGTGCTCCACCAGATCACCCACGCACGGGCGACCCCGGTCGTCCGACATCGTGGAGTGCATACCGCGTTCCTTGTTGATCGCCAGATACACCAGGGTGTCGTCGAGTCGCACCTTGACCCCGTCCACCCGGATCTCCGAGTTTTCGGTGTCCACCCGGGTACCCAGCTCGGTGACGATCCGGCCGTCCACCTCGACGCGACCGTCGAGGATCATCCGCTCTGCCACCCGACGAGAAGCAATTCCCGCCTGCGACAACACTTTCTGCAACCGAACACCATCCGGCTCGACCATGTCAGTCCTTGTCCACATCAAAACCCGACGGCGTGCCGGGTACAGCGGGCGAACCGTCGAGCTTCGCGAAGCGCGGTTCGGCGCTGAGGTTTTCACTCAGGTCATCGATGACATCGACATCGGGCAACAGGGGCGCGATGTCGGGCAGATCAGCCAGCGAAGACAGGCCGAGCCGCTCCAGGAACAGCTCGGTGGTGGCGAACGTGACGGCGCCACTGTCGGAATCGGTGCCCGCCTCGGTGATCAGACCGCGGGCGACCAGGGTGCGCACCACCGCGTCGACGTTGACGCCGCGAACCGCGCTGACCCGGGCCCGCGTCACCGGCTGGCGGTAGGCCACCACGGCCAGCGTCTCCAGCGCGGCGCGGGTCAGTTTGGAACGGGCGCCGTCGAGCAGCAGCCGCTCCACATACGGGGCGTAGCGGGCGCGGGTGTACATCCGCCACCCGCCACCGGCCTCGCGCAGATCGATACCGCTGCCCCGTTCGGTGAGCTCGGCGGCCAGTTCGGCCAGGGTGGCCGCGACGCGGTCCTCGGAGGTGTCGGTGGCCGACGCCAGCGCCTCCACCGTAACCGGGGTGTCCACCACCAGCAACAGCGCCTCGATGACCGAGCGGAACTCGGCATCGTCGAGGGCCTCGGCGACCGGCTCCGCGGTGTCCTCGGAGACCTCTTCAGCGCCCGGTTCCGGGGCCGGGTCGACACCCGGCTCGGTATCGGTCACATCGTTGGTCATCAGTCTTCTTCCACTGCGGCTGCTAGGTGTTCGTTGGTTGGCCGATCCCCGGTCCACGAAACCTGGAGCACACCAAGCGGTTCTACTTGCTCGAATGCTACCGCCCTGGCCCGGTACAGCTCCAATAGCGCCAGGAACCGGCCGACGATCTCCATCGACCCCGCACAGTCGGCGACCAGCTCGGAGAACGACGCCCACTGCCCCACGCCGCGCATCTCCAGTAACCCCATCAAGCGTTTGGCCTGTTCGGGAACCGAGACGGGCTGGATGTGCAGGTGATCCAGGCGCACCGTCGGGACCGGACGCGGGGTGAAGGCGGTCGCCGCGATCTGAGCAAACCGATCAGCGTCCACACCCAGCATGACCTCGGGTAATAGCTGTTCGAACTGCGGTTCCAGCGAGACCGCGCGCGGGTAGCTGCGCAACGCGGCGGCTTCCAGTTCGGCGAACATCTCGGCGACGTGCTTGAACGCGCGGTACTGCAGCAGCCGCGCGAACAGCAGGTCACGCACTTCCAGCAGGGCCAGATCGTCCTCGTCGTGGACCTCGCCGGCAGGCAGCAGCCGGGCCGCCTTGAGATCGAGCAGTGTGGCGGCAATCACCAGGAACGCCGTCGTCTCGTCGAGTTCGAGATGGCGGCCGATCTCCTTGGTGTAGGCGATGAACTCGTCAGTCACCTGGTGCAGGGCGACCTCGGTGACGTCGAGGCGGTGCCCGAAGATCAGCTGCAGCAGCAGATCGAAGGGGCCCTCGAAGTTGCTCAGCCGGACCTGGAAACCCTGGGCGGCCTCCGGAGCAGCCGCCTCGGTCACGACCCGAACCGGGCGATGACCTCGCGGGCCAAGGCCCGATATGCCAGGGCACCAGTGGATTTCGGCGCCCAACTGGTGATCGGTTCACCCGCCACGCTGGTCTCCGGGAAACGCACCGTGCGGGTGATGACGGTGTCGAAGACCAGATCGCCGAACCGCTCGACCACCCGGGCCATCACCTCGCGGGCGTTGACGGTCCGATGGTCGAACCGGGTGACCAGGATGCCGCTGATCTCCAGCTTGGGGTTGAGCCGGTCCTTCACCTTCTCGACGGTGTCGGTGAGCAGGGCCAACCCACGCAGCGAGAAGTACTCACATTCGGTCGGGATGATCACGCCATCGGCGCAGGCCAGTCCGTTGACGGTGAGCAGGCCGAGTGACGGCTGGCAGTCGATGAGCACGTAGTCGTAGCGATCCAGCACCGGATACAGTGCGCGGGCCAGCGACTGCTCACGGCCGACCTCGTTGACCAGCTGGATCTCCGCGGCCGACAGGTCGATATTGCTGGGCACCAGGTCCAGCCCGGGCACCCGGGTGTTGATGATCACCTGATCGATCGACACCCTCGGCTCGACCAGCAGGTTGTGCACGGTGTGTTCGAGTTCGTAATGCGGTACCCCGAGCCCGGCGGACAGCGCGCCCTGCGGGTCCAAGTCCACCAACAGCACCCGCCGGCCGTATTCGGCCAGGCTCGCACCCAGGTTGATGGTCGAGGTGGTCTTGCCGACCCCACCCTTCTGGTTACACATCGCGATGACCTTGGCCGGGCCGTGCACGCTGCGCGGACGGGGCTCGGGAATGTCGCGGGGCGGCCGCCCGGTGAGGCCGATCTCGGGTGCCGCGTCGTCTTCGCTCATGCGGCAGCCACGCAGATCGGGCGGGCCTCATCCATGGCGAACATCGCAGCAGAGTCTAGCTGCGGATAACCGCCCGGCACCGCAGACCCGCTGGCTAATCTCGCAGGTATGGGGCTGACCAAACGGTTGCCATTCCTGCGCTGGTCCTTCCTGCGCCTCGCGTGGGGTGCGCGCAACATAACCAGCACCGGGCAGATCGGCGACGGGCGGGAGGCGGCGGCTGCGGACTTCGTGGAGGCCCAGGCCCGCCCCGGCGATATCGACGATGTGATCACCACCATCGACCGCTTCGCCTACGAGCACTCCTATCTGATCAACGTGGGCGATGAAAAGGGGCTGCTGCTCGACGCCGCCGTGCGGCGGGCCTGCCCCGCTACCGCACTCGAACTGGGCACCTACTGCGGCTACGGGGCGTTGCGTATCGCCCGGGCCGCCCCGCAGGCGCAGGTGTTCTCCGTCGAACTGTCGGCGGCCAACGCCGGGGTGGCCCGTCGGATCTGGGCGCACGCCGGCGTCGCGGACCGGGTGCACTGCGTGGTGGGCACCATCGGCGACGGCGGTGCCACACTGGACGCGCTGGGGTTCTCCCCTGGTCAGCTGGATTTCCTGTTCATCGATCACGACAAGGACGCCTACCTGCCGGATCTGCAGGCCATCCTGGACCGGGGCTGGCTGCGCCGGGGTGCGGTGGTCGTCGCCGACAACGTCGGGATTCCCGGCGCCCCGCGCTACCGCGCCTACATGTCCGAGCATGAGGGCACCCGGTGGCGGACCGTGGAGCACAAGACGCACGCCGAGTATCAGACGCTGCTGACCGATCTGGTGCTCGAGTCCGACTACCTCGGCGATCAGCGCGCCCGCGGATGAGCCCCGGCCCACACCTCGCGCAGCGCGCTGACGGTGACCAGGGTGTAGATCTGCGTGGTGGTGACCGACGCGTGGCCCAGCAGTTCCTGCACGACGCGCACGTCGGCACCGCCCTCGAGCAGATGGGTGGCGAACGAGTGGCGCATGGTGTGCGGTGACACATCCGACGCGATCCCCGCCGTAGCGGCTGCATCCTGGAGCACCTGCCAGGCACTCTGCCGGGACAACCGCCCGCCGCGGGCGTTGAGGAAGATGCCGGGCACCCCCTTGCCCCGGCGCGCCAGCTCGGGCCGGCCGCGCACCAGGTAGTTCTCCAGTGCACTGACCGCCGGCCTGCCGATGGGCACCAGCCGCTGCTTTCCACCCTTTCCGCGCAGCAGCACCGAGCGTGACTGCGTGTCGACGTCGTCGATGTCCAGTCCGACCGCCTCGGAGATCCGGGCGCCGGTGGAGTACAGCACTTCCAGCAGCGCGCGGTTACGCAAGGTCAGCGGGCCGTCGGATTCGCGATCGCCGCCGGCGGCCTCCAGCAGCGAGACCACCTCGTCGAGGGTGAGGCTCTTGGGTAGCCGCCGGGTCGGGGTGGGGGGTTTGACCGCGCGGGCCACGTCGACCTCGACCACACCCTCGGCGGTCAGGAAGCGGTGCAGGCCACGCACCGCGACCAGCGTGCGGGCCGCCGAGACCGCCGACAACGCGGCAGTGCCGTTGTCCGGGTCACCCTTGCGTAGCTCCACCAGGAAGTCGCTGACATCAGTCTCGCCGACCGCGCGCAGGTCGACGATCCCGCGTCCGGTGAGGTGTTCGGCGTAGCGACGCAGGTCGCGCCGATACGAGCTCAGGGTGTTCGCCGCGACGCCGCGCTCGATGGCCAGATGATCCAGGTAGCCCTGAATCTGCTCGTCGAGCACACCCGTCGCGGTCGCCATGTCAGTCCTGCCGAGCCGCGAAAGCCCACGGGCGATCCGTCCACGGGCTGTCCACCGGCCGCAGTGTCGCCCGGTCGGCCACCGCATGAGTGGCCAAAATACCGGCCACCGCAATCGAATTGACGATCTCGCCGGCCAGCACCCGCTGCACGGCATCGCCGAGGGGCAGCCAGTCCAGCGTCAGGTCGGCTTCCTCGTGTTCGGCCTCCGGCCGCCCGATCTCGGACAGCCCGGTGGCCAGGAAGACCCGGATGCTCTCATCGCTGAATCCGGGCGACGACACGATATCGACCAGCACCGACCAGTTTTCGGCGGCCAGCCCGGCCTCTTCGTGCAGTTCGCGGGCGGCGGTCAGGACCGGCTCCTCCCCATCGACATCGAGCAGACCGGCGGGCAGCTCCCAGAGCCGGCGCCCCACCGGGTGCCGGTATTGGTACACCATCGCCACCCGGTCTCGCTCGTCGAGTGCCACGACCGCCACCGCACCGAAATGCTCGACCACTTCCCGGCGCGCCACCACGCCGCCGGGCATCTGCACGTCATCGACGCGCAGCGCGAGGATCTTTCCCGCGTAGACGGTGCGGCCGGAGCGGGTGACGAAGTCGTGTTCAGCCACGGCGGGCCGGTTCGGCTTCCTCGATCTCGGCCCCGTTGGAACGCGGCAGCTGCTCCAACGGCAGCAACTCGCCGGCCTTGTAGTCCAGCGCCGCACCGATGAAGGCGGCGAACAGCGGATGCGGACGGGTCGGGCGGCTCTTGAGTTCGGGATGAGCCTGCGTACCCACCAGGAACGGATGTACGTCGGCGCTGTATTCGACGAACTCGACGAGGTGTCCGTCCGGCGAGGTGCCGGAGAACTTGAGTCCGCTCTCGGCGATGCGGTCCCGGTAGGCGTTGTTGACCTCGTAGCGGTGCCGATGCCGTTCGGACACCTCGGTGGCCCCGTAGGCCTTGGCCACAATGGATCCCGGTTCGAGCACCGCCGGGTAGGCGCCCAGGCGCATGGTGCCGCCCAGGTCGGCATCCCCGGCGACGGCATCGCGCTGATCGGCCATGGTGGCGATCACCGGGTCGGGGGTGTCCGGGTCGAATTCCGCGGAGCTGGCCTCGGTCAGCCCCACCGAGCGGGCCGCCTCGATGACGATGCACTGCAGTCCCAGACACAACCCGAGCACCGGCACCCCGCGCTTGCGGGCATACCGGATGGCGCCGAGCTTGCCTTCGATCCCGCGGATACCGAAGCCACCCGGGATCAGCACGCCGTGCACGTCCTCCAGCGCGGCCACCGCACCGGCGTCGGTCTCGCAGTCGTCGGAGGCGATCCAGCGGATGTCGACCTTGGCGTGATGGGCGAACCCGCCGGCGCGCAGCGCCTCGGCGACCGACAGGTAGGCATCGGAAAGGTCGATGTACTTGCCCACCAACGCGATTCGCACCGTCTCCTGCGGCTCGTGCACCCGCTGGAGCAGGTCGTTCCACTGCGTCCAGTCGACGTCGCGGAACGGCAGGTTGAGCTTGCGCACCACGTAGGCGTCGAGTTCTTCGCGGTGCAGCACCTTGGGAATGTCGTAGATCGAGGGCGCGTCCGGGGTGGAGATGACACCGTCGATGTCGACATCGCACATCAGCGCAATCTTGTTCTTCAGCCCCTCCGGCACGTCGCGGTCGCACCGCAGGATCAGGGCGTCGGGCGCGATACCGATGCTGCGCAGCGCGGCCACCGAGTGCTGGGTGGGTTTGGTCTTGAGTTCACCGGAGGGCGCAAGGTAGGGCACCAGCGAGACGTGCAGAAAGAACACGTTGTCGCGGCCCACCTCGTGGCGGACCTGTCGGGCCGCCTCCAGGAACGGGAGCGACTCGATATCGCCGACGGTGCCGCCGATCTCGGTGATCACCACATCGGGGCGGTTGCCCTGGGCGTCCGGTTCGGCCATCGCCAGGATGCGGCGCTTGATCTCGTCGGTGATGTGCGGGATCACCTGCACCGTGTCGCCGAGGTACTCCCCGCGGCGCTCCTTGGCGATCACCGAGGAGTACACCTGGCCGGTGGTCACGTTGGCCGATCCGGACAGATCGCGATCCAGGAAGCGCTCGTAGTGGCCGACGTCGAGGTCGGTCTCCGCTCCGTCCTCGGTGACGAAGACCTCACCGTGCTGGAACGGGTTCATGGTGCCGGGATCGACGTTGAGATAAGGGTCGAGCTTCTGCATCGTCACCTGCAATCCGCGCGCGGTGAGCAGCTGACCGAGGCTACTGGCCGTCAGGCCTTTACCGAGTGAGGACGCGACACCACCGCTGACGAAGAGGTGTTTGGTCGCGGTCTGCGGGTGCTTGCGTAACTTCGCTTGACCGGGCAAGTGCAACCTCCGTGGCGATGGGGCGAGTCGGATTTCACCGACTCAGGGCCTACGACCCACGGAATCTCACCTTAACACCAGCGCCGACAAGCCGCGCCTGACGCGCCGGTTCGCGGCGATCTACTGCGGGACGGTGACGGAGGTCGCACCCTGCCCGATGCCGTAGCGCCCGGGCTGCCCGCCGCCCAGCAGATCACCGAGCGCCAGCGCGGTGGTGATCCGGCCGGACTCGACATCCACATCGTCGACGGTGCTCACCGCGCCGGACAGCGCGGCATCGGCACGTGTCACCGCGACGGCCGCGGTACCGGTGGCCGATCCGTCCCGCCCGGCGAGCACGATGCCGCCACCGTGTGGCGCCAACCCTGCGGCGAACCGGGCCACCGTGGCGCCCCGGTTGCCGGCATCGTCGCCGAGCGAGCCACCGGTGATGATCACGGCGGTGTCCGCGGCGCCGACGGGTGGCGCATCGTAGGAGATGAACCCGGTATCGCGAAGGGTGCTCAGCACAATCTCGCGTTGATCGTCGGGGACCGCCGGTTCCTTGCCGCGCAGCAGCGCGATGCCGAGCAGGTCGCCGGCTGCAGATCCCTGATCCAACGATGCGGTACTGAGCTGTCGACCCACCGGCACAATGGGCGAATTCACCACCGACAGCAGCTTTTCCGATGAATTGGCTTCCACAAATTGCGGCGTCAGGGAGATCGTGGCGGTGCTGGTGGCGCCACCCAGGCCGACCAGCCGCAGCACGGCATCCACATCGTCATCGGCGGCGTCGGGGGTCCGGAAGATGACCACCGCCTTGTCCCGCAGGGTGTCGCGCAAGATCTTCGGCGCCATGGCGCCGTCGAATTCCCCTGCTGCGCTGAGCCTCTCGTTGAGCTCATTCTTCTCGTCGGTCAGTGTGTTGATCTCGGTACGCAAATCGGCCTTGTCGCTGCGTAGCCCGGACAACACCGTGTCGGAGAACAACCCGGAGCCCAGTACCACGCCGACGGCCAACGCCAGGAACACCGCCGCCAGCGAAATAGCATGCGTACGCAGCGAAATCATGTCAGAGCCTCTCCGAGACGTTGAGCAGGAAGCTAGGAGACCAAGCCCTGCGCCCAGAGCAGGAAGCGGTTCCAGTACTCGACGACCCAGTCGATCACGGTCGCGTCGACCCGGGTCACCCAGAGCGCGACGATCACCGCGACCAACATCGCCAGTACCAGCAGGGCGATTGCCCCTGCCGAAACCCGGCTGCGGTAGAGCGTGGCGACGGCCTTGGCGTCGACGAGCTTCTCGCCGACCTTGAGCCTGGTCAGGAACGTCGAGGGATTGCTCTGCTGACGCGAGCGGTCGAAGAACTCTTCGATGGTGGCACTGTGGCCCGCGGTGACGATCAGTGATGCGCCGTGGTGATGGCACAGCAGCAGGGCCAGGTCGGCGGCCGATCCCGCGGCCGGGAAGGTCATCGCGCCCACCCCGAGATCCTGGATGCGTTCCAGGCCCGGGGCGTGACCGTCGGCGTCGGCGGGCAGCACGACCTGCGCGCCGCAGCGCAGTGCGTCGGTGCTGATGGTGCTGGGATCACCGACGATGAGCGCCGGCCGATAGCCGGCCTTACGCAGCAGATCGGCTCCGGCGCCCACACCGACCAGCACGGGCTGATACTCCTTGATGAACGGCTTGAGCGCCTTCAGGTCGTCGGCCGCGGCCGGCCCTTCGGCCACCACCACGACGTGCCTGCGGTCCATGTCGACGTCGATATCGGGGATCCCCATGCCGTCGATGAGCAGCGGGCTCTCGCTGCGGATGAACTCGATGGTGTTGCCGGCGAAGGCCTCCAGGTGCGCGACGAGCCCGCTCTTGGCTTCCACCATGAGCTCGTGGATCTCCAGATCGGTGCGTTCGGTGCCCAGACCGATGCGGCGGTCGCCGGCATAGACGCCTCCGTTGTTGAGCCGGATGCGAGCGCCGTCCTTGATCTTCTTGAAGATCTCGGGGCCGGCCTCATCGATGAGGACGATGCCGTTGGCGACCAGAACCTCCGGGCCGAGGTTGGGGTAGCGCCCGGAGATGGACGGCGAGGCGTTGACGACGCCGGCCACCTCGGCCTCCACCAGGGCGTCGGCGGTGATGCGGTCGAGGTCCTGAGCATCGAGGACGACGATATCGCCGGGCCCGATGCGGCGGAGCAGTCGATCGATGTCCCGGTCAACGCGGGCGGTACCGATTACGCCCGGCTTTGAGCTGGCATTACGCGATAGCAACGCTGACATCTTCATGCGGCGATTCTGGCCGCCAACCCTCAAGTTGAGGTGGAGGCGCGCCGTAACACCAGCCTCACAAGTTTTCTTTTGTCACATCTGCAACACCAACACGATCTCAATCCCGCTTCGCGGCGTAGTGCCGGGCCGCCTTGGCCCGATTGCCGCACGCGGTCATCGAATGCCAGCGCCGGGTGCCGTTCTTGGACGTGTCGTAGAACCACAGCACGCAATGCTCGTGCGCGCACTGCTTGATCCGATCCGGCGCCATTCCCAGCAGTCGCAGCAGATCGTTGGCCGCCAGCCAACCGGGTAGCCACTCGGGATGCGCCACATCCGCCTCGTCGTGCGGCCCGGTAACGGCCAGGGTGCGACGAACCCGCCCGTGTTCGAGCACCGCGTTCAGCTCGTCGATCTCACCGGCGGACACCGCGCGCAGCACGGCATCGCGGGTCCGCACCAGCGCGACGCGCGTTTTCTCGTCGGCCGGGCAGCGTTCATCGAGGCCGTTGGTCACCAGCCAGCACCGCAGGCCGGCCACATCGGTCAGCAGGTCTCGTAGTCCGCCCGGGGACATCCACACGGTGTTCAACAGATCCAACGCAAGCGGTTCCCCGAGGTGTGGGCGCGGATCACGCATACCCAAGCGTAACCTGCTAACCACTGAAACCGCCTTAGATGGTTGACACCGACGGCGCACAGTTCTAACCTCTGAATTGTATTTCATCGGTTATATGGAGGTTGAGAATGAGTACACCCACCGCCCCGCAGCTCGCACCCGGCCATGTCGGGCTCAATGTCACCGACCTCACCCGCTCGGTCGACTTCTATCGGAGCGCGCTCGGTTTCGAGCAGCTCGGGATCAGCGACACGGGCGACCGCCGGTTCGCCTTCCTCGGCGTCGACGGCGACCTGCGCCTGACGTTGTGGCAGCAGAGCGATGGCGAGTTCTCCGGCCGGACACCCGGTCTGCATCACCTGGCGTTCCGGGTCGACACCATCGAGCAGGTGCGGGCGGTTCAGTCGGTACTCGACGAACTCGGAGTGCGGTTCGCCCACGACGGTGTGGTGGCCCACGGCGAGGGCACATCCTCGGGTGGCATCTTCTTCACCGACCCGGACGGCATCCGACTGGAGGTCTACGCGCCCAGTGGCGCGGAGGCCGCGCCCGCGCCCAACGGCGAGAGCCCGACCTGCGGATTCTTCTGAGGGCGCGCCGTGACCGTCTACCACCCGGGTGAGCTGGCCGTGCAGCGGCAGCTGGGCCAGAGCGACCTCGCCGCGCGCCTGAGCCGCATGGTCCGAGCCGAGATCCCGGACGCCGCAGCAGATTTCCTGGCCGGCCAGCCGATGGTCGTGCTGTCCGGTGCCGATGACTCCGGACACGTCTGGGCCAGTCTGGTGACCGGTCCGCCCGGCTTCATGCACGTGGCCACCGACTCCGAGGATGCCGAGCAGATCGTCATCGACGCGCTGCCGGTCACCGGCGACCCGCTGCGCGAGGTGGTGACCGCGCAACCCCGGCATGTCGGCATGATCGCCATCCAGCCGCAGACGCGGCGCCGCATGCGGGTCAACGGCGTCGCCACCCCGACCGGTGCAGGCCTGCTGATCCGGCCCGACCAGGTCTACTCGAATTGCCCGAAGTACATTTCCCGCAGGCATGTCACGGGGGCCGCGGGTTCCTCCGGTGCGCGTGCGGTGCGCCATGCGCCGTCGCTGGATGCGCGGATGACGCGGATCGTCTCGGCCGCCGACACGTTCTTCATCGGGTCCACCGACGCCGCGGGCAACGCCGATGCCTCCCACCGCGGCGGCAATCCGGGTTTCTTGCAAGTGCTTTCGCCGAACAGACTGCGCTGGCCCGATTACCGGGGCAACTCGATGTTCATGACGCTGGGAAATATCAGCGTCAACCCTCGGGCCGGGCTGCTGATCCCGGACTGGGATACCGGTATCACCCTGCAGCTCACCGGCAGCGCCGAGATCCTCTGGGAACGCAGCACGCACGCCCAGTGCTCGGTCGCGTTCACCATCGAAGAGCTCGTCGAACTGTCCGGTGTGAGCCCGCTGCGCTGGAGTGAGGCCGAACTGTCCCCGGCCAACCCGGACTGACTAGTCGGTGCGGTCGCGCTGGGCGGACTCCCACAGCTCGCGCGCATGCGCCCGGCCGCTGTCGGTGTCGCCGAGCCCCGCCAACATCCGGGCCAGTTCGGCCACTCTGTCCTCGTCCTGCAGGCGCACGACACGACTGGACTTCGGGCCGCTCTCGACCACCAGATGGGTGTCGGCATACGCGGCCACCTGCGGCAGATGCGTGACGACGATGACCTGGTGGGTACGCGCCAGTCGGGCCAGCCGACGACCGATCTGCACCGCCGCTCGTCCGCCGACACCGGCGTCGACCTCGTCGAACACCATCGTGGTGCCCATGGAATCGGCGCGCGAGGCCACCAGCACGACTTCCAGTGCGAGCATCACGCGGGACAGCTCACCGCCGGACGCACTCTTGGCCAACGGCAGCAGTTCGGTGCCGCGGTGCGCGGCGAACCCGAACTCGACCGCGTCGACCCCGTGATGTCCGGCGTGTGCGGACACTCCGCCGGCCAGCGTGATCGGCGCAGAATCATCGGCACGGGCCACCAGCGGCGTCACGGTGATACCGAAATCGGCCCCCGCCATCGCCAGCCCGGACAGCTCGGCGGTGACCGCCTTGGACAACCCCTTGGCGCCCTTGGTGCGTGCCTTGGTGAGATCGGCGGCCGCGGCCACCACCCGGGCCTGCAACTCGTCGACGCGCTGCTGCAGACCTGTCAGTGCCTCTTCGGAGACATCGAGCTGTGCGAGCCGCTCGCGGGATTCCCTCGCCCAGGCCAACACGGCGTCGATGTCGGCGCCGTACTTGCGGGTCAACCCGCGCAGCTCACCTTGCCGGGCCAGCTTTGCCTCCAACGTGCTTGCATCGCTGGGCAGTTCGGACAGGAAGGCGCCGAGTTCGGCTGCCACGTCGGTGATGACGGCGACCGCCTCGGCCAACCGCTCCCCCAACACCTGCAACGCGTTGTCATCGGTGCCCTGCAGGGCGGCCCTGGCCGACGCGACGTTGGTCGCCGCGGACCCTTCGTCGGTGCCGACGTCCTCGGGCAGTCCCGCCAGCGCGGCCCGCGCCACCGCTGCGGCCTCCCGCAACGCGTCCAGTTCGGAGAGCCGACGGATATCGGCGACCAGGGCATCGTCCTCACCCGGTGCCGGGTCGACCCCATCGATCTCGTTGAGCCCGAAGGTCAGCCGGTCCGCCTCCAACGCGAGTTCCCGCGCGCGCTGGGTGCGGTCGATGAGATCGCGGCGGGCCGCGAGCCACTCCGCGCGCAAGGTCCGGTATTTGCGCAGCGGCGCGCTGACATCGGCATAGCGGTCCAGGGCGGCGCGCTGCTCGTCCGGGCGCATCAACCGCAGCTGATCGTTCTGCCCGTGCAGAGCCAGCAGCTCGTTGGTGAATCCGCTCAGCGACTTGGCCGGCACACTGCGGCCGCCGAGGTAGGCGCGCGACGGGCCGTCCCGGCTCACCGACCGCGCCGCGATGACACTGTCGTCGTCATCGCGCTCGGCACCGGACGAGTCCAGAATCTCGTCGATGCGCCCGGTGACATCGTCACCGAGATCGGTGGTGACGAAACGACCTTCCACCACAGCCCGATCGGCGCCGGTGCGCACCTTGCTGGCCTCGGCGCGCGCACCGCCGAGGAGATGCAGACCTGTCACCACCATCGTCTTTCCGGCACCGGTCTCACCGGTCAGGACGGTCAGGCCACGATCGAACTCGGCCGTTGCCGAGCTGATGGCCCCCAGGGACTCGATGCGTATCTCGGAGAGCACTATTGGCCGCGCCATCCGGTGACGGGCAGCCGGAACTTGCGCACCAGCCGGTCGGTGAACGGCGCACTGTCCAGGCGCACCCACTTCAGTGATGTCTCGCAGCGGGTCACTTCCAGGCGCGCCCCGGCCGGCACGGCCATCTTGCGTCGGCCGTCGCAGAAGGCCACCGCGTCGTTGCCGCCGGCCTCGATCTCGATCGCGATGGACGCATCCGGGCTGGTGACCATCGGCCGGGCGAACAGCGCGTGGGCGTTGTTGGGCACCACCAGGATCGCTTCCAGGTCCGGCCACAGGATCGGACCGCCCGCCGAGAACGCGTAGGCCGTCGAGCCGGTGGGTGTCGAGACGAGCACACCGTCGCAGCCGAAGGACGACACCGGTCGGCCGTCGACCTCGAGCACCACACCGAGCACCCCGAGCCGTGGACCTTTCTCCAGGCTGGCCTCGTTGAGCGCCCAGCCGTGATCGAGCACCGCCCCGCCGGCGCGCACCACGATGTCGAGAGTCATGCGCTTCTCGATGCGGTAGTCGCGGGCGATGACATGATCCAGGACGTCGTCGAGCGCATCGGCCTCGGCTTCGGCCAGGAAGCCGATACGCCCGAGATTGAGTCCCAGAACCGGGATCTCGGCATTGCGGGCGAGTTCGGCGGCACGCAGAAACGTCCCGTCCCCGCCGAGCGCGAGCACCAGCTCGCACCCCTCGGCGGCATGTTCGTCGGCGTCGACGACCGCGATGTCCACGCCCAGCGCCCGCATCTCATCCGGCGCCAGATGCAGCGAGCCGCGGTCGACCGCCTCGGCCGTCAACACCCGCAGCCCGATATCGTGGTCGCCGAGCACCTTCTCGACGCGCCGGGCGGTCTCGGTGGCCTCCGCGCGGCCGGTGTGGACGACCAACAGGACGGATCGCTGCTTGCTGGATCCCTGGGAAGTCATTGCGGCCCTTCGTCAATCGCACGAGCAACGGCACGTTCGAGGTCCTCGCCGACCAGCGGCTCATCGGTTTCCGCCCGGAATCGCAGGAAGAACTCCACATTGCCGGACGGACCGGGTAGCGGGCTGGCCGTGACGGCGACGGTGTTCCAGTGCAGTTCGGCGGCCCGGCGGGCGACGGCGAGCACTGCCTCGGCGCGCAGGGCGGGGTCCGAAACCACGCCACCGGCGCCGACCCGGTCCTTGCCGACCTCGAACTGGGGTTTCACCATCGGGACGATGTCGGCGTCCCGGCGACAGCATGCGGTCAGCGCGGGCAGCACCGTCGCCAGCGAGATGAAGGACAGGTCGGCGACCACCAGATCGACCGGGCCGCCGATCGCCTCCGGGGTGAGGGTCCGGACATTTGTGCGTTCCAGTACGTGGACCCGCTCGTCGGAGCGCAGCGACCAGGCGAGTTGTCCGTACCCGACGTCGGCGGCGACGATCTCGGCAGCGCCACGATCGAGCAGGACCTCGGTGAAACCCCCGGTCGATGCGCCCGCGTCCAGGCAGCGGCGGCCTTGCACCGGCACCCCGAAAGCGTCGAGCGCTCCGATCAGTTTGTGCGCCCCACGCGAAACCCAGGTGCGTTCGTCGGCGGCGACCGTGAGTTTGGCATCCATCGAGACCGCGGTGGCGGGTTTGGCCGCCGGCATCCCATCGATGCGGACCCGGCCGGCGCCGATCAGTTCGGCGGCCTGCTGCCGTGACCGGGCCAGCCCGCGCCGCACCAGTTCGGCGTCCACCCGCGCTCGTCGCGTCATCGGGTCGTCATCTTCGAGTCACTGCCCCCGGATCGCGTCGCCCCGGCCCTCCACCGACTCCAGTGCGCGCACCAGCAGATCGTGCGCCTCTTCCAGGCGCGCTGCGACGGCGTCGATCTCGGCGTCCTCAAGCCCGCCGGATTCGATATCCGGCAGGTCTGCCAGCAGGGCCGCGATCTGGGTGCGGATCTGCTCAGGGTCGGTACTCATATCGCTGATCACGCTAGCCGATGCGGTCAGCTCGGCAACGACCAGCGTTGCAGAGCGGCGGCCGCGGTGTCGTCGCCTGCCGCAACGGTGACACCGGCACCGGCCGCCCACACCGCATGCGCGGTCGCCCGGACGATGCTCAACGGATCACCGGCGTCGACCCCGGTTGCCCGCACGACAAGCCTCGATCCGGCGATCTCGGTGTGCCAGGCCGGGTGCGCGGCGATCCGCAAGGTCTCGGCGTCGGTGTGCAGCGCGCGCAGATCCTCGGCCACGTAGCCCGGACGGCTGCCCGGCGCCGCGTACACCATGTCGGCGGCGTCGTTCACCCCGGTGAGCACCATGAGGCTGGGGAGCCCCGCGGCGTTCGCCCCTTCGATATCGGTGTCCAGACGGTCGCCGATCACCAACGGGTTGGCGAAATCGCCACGGGCCAGGGCATCGTTCATCAGGGTCGGGGCCGGTTTGCCGGCCACCTGAGGTTCGGCATCGGTGGCGGTCCGCAACGCGGCGACCATCGATCCGTTGCCGGGCAGCAGCCCACGTTCCGAGGGCAGGGTGCGGTCCACATTGGCCGCGACCCATAGGGCCCCGGAGCGGATGGCCAGCGCCGCCTCGGACAGGATCGGCCAGGCCGTCTCGGGATTATGGCCCTGCACGACCGCGGCGGGATTGTCCTCGGAGGTCCGGACCGGTTTGAGGCCCACCGCCGCCACTTCGGCGGCCAGCGATTCGGTGCCGACGATCAGCACAGCGGCACCGGCGGGCAATTGGCCGGCCAGCAGCCGCGCGGCGCTCTGGGCACTGGTGACGACATCGTCGGCGGTGGCGGCGAAACCGAGTTCCTGGAGGTGCCCGGCGACCTCGGCGGCCGACCGGGACGCGTTGTTGGTGACGTAGAGGGCGCGGGCGTCCAGCGCCGCCAGGCTCTGCACCGCGCCGGTCGTCGGTTCGTGGCCACGAAAGACGGTGCCGTCGAGATCCAGGAGCAGGCAGTCATGCTCCTGTGCCAGGGTGGCCACCTCAGGTCAGCTCGGTGAGACGTTCTTCGGCGTCGGTCACACCTTCGACGTCGACGGCGGCGGCGTTGAGGAAGGCCTGCACCGCGTCTTCGGTGCGGCCCAACGCGAGCAGTGTCTCGGCGTAGACGTAGAACAGCCTGGCGTTGGTGGTCCCGAGCCGAGTCGCATCCAGCGGCGGGCGGGCGAGGAGTGCCAGCGCCTGCTCGTGCTGTCCGAGATCGGATCGCGCGCCGGCCACCACGATGCGCAGCTCGTCGGCATCGTCGCCGGTGAGCTGGAGGGCCTCTTCGCTGCGGGCCAACTCGACGGCTCGTTCGGGGCGTCCGACACCGCGTTCGCAGTCGGCGATCAACGGAAGGAGCGCGGACTTGCTGCCCATCCGGCGGGCGGCCCGTAGCTCGGCGAGGGCCTGTGCCCAGTCACCGCAGTAGTACGCGGCGATGCCCACGGCTTCGCGGACGGCGGCGATCCGGCCCGAACGGGCGCGCGCGGCACGGGCGTGTTCCAGCGCGGCCGCGGGATCCTCTTCGAGGAGCTCTCCGGCCGCCACCAGGTGGCGTGCCACGACGTCGGCGGTGGACTTGTCCAGGGTGATCAGTTCACTGCGGACATCGGGAGCGAGCTGTTTGGCTTCGATCTCCGGTGGGATGCGCGGGCCGGTGGTGATGTTCTCACTGCCGCCCCGAAAGTCTCGTCGTGGACCGTCCGGGCTCGAAGACCACGGCGGCTTCGGCCGGTCCCGTCCACCGCGGCGCGCGTAACCTCCGCTACCGGGACGCTGTGCGCCGTCGGCGCTCGAACGTTGTCCGCTGTTCCCCCCGGCGCGCGGATTGTCGCCCGCGGCCCGGCGAGGTCGCCGATCGTCGCTGTTGCCTTGTCTGTCCTCGGCCACAGTCGCCTTCCTGATTGATCAACCGTCTCGCCGAAAGGATAGCCGGGAGCCGGCGAATCACGACAGTTGCACTGAATATGACCATCGATTCCCATTCAATTCGCGCACTGGAAATGGTCCATAAAAGAATGTCGACGCACAAATGCCCGAGCCCCCCAAATGTGTGTTTGGGGGGCTCGGGTCTTAATGTGTGTTCGGCGGTGTCCTACTTTTCCACCCTGTTGGGTAGTATCATTGGCGCTGGTAGGCTTAGCTTCCGGGTTCGGGATGGGACCGGGCGTTTCCCTGCCGCTATGGCCGCCGTAACTTTATTCACCCTTTTCTGGGTGCCCCCACACGCGTGTGGGGGAGTGTGTTTTGGTGGTGGAGTGTGTCGACCATTTCTGGTTGATACGTGTCCGATGGTGTGGATGTGTGGTTGCAAGCGCGTTTGTGCGTCAATTTTTTTCTTACACGGTTTTGTCTGCTACCCCACAGGGTGGGGTGTGTGTAAGTTTTCGGCCGGTTAGTGCCAGTTCCCTAAACCTATTGCTAGGTGTACAGGTCTGGTCTATCGATCCCGTGGTCTGCGGGGGGCCTTATCCCAC
This sequence comes from Mycobacterium adipatum, assembly GCF_001644575.1. Taxonomy (NCBI): domain Bacteria; kingdom Bacillati; phylum Actinomycetota; class Actinomycetes; order Mycobacteriales; family Mycobacteriaceae; genus Mycobacterium; species Mycobacterium adipatum. Next base: position 3,065,417 of record NZ_CP015596.1, on the reverse strand, counting down.
TGAATGGGTGAGAAGCCTGGTCTTGGAGAAGGTTTCCCGCTTAGATGCTTTCAGCGGTTATCCTGTCCGAACGTGGCTATCCAGCCGTGCCCCTGGTGGGACAACTGGTGGACCAGAGGTTCGTCCGTCCCGGTCCTCTCGTACTAGGGACAGGTTTCCTCAAGCTTCTGACGCGCGCGGCGGATAGAGACCGAACTGTCTCACGACGTTCTAAACCCAGCTCGCGTGCCGCTTTAATGGGCGAACAGCCCAACCCTTGGGACCTGCTCCAGCCCCAGGATGCGACGAGCCGACATCGAGGTGCCAAACCATCCCGTCGATATGGACTCTTGGGGAAGATCAGCCTGTTATCCCCGGGGTACCTTTTATCCGTTGAGCGACACCCCTTCCACTCAGAGGTGCCGGATCACTAGTCCCGACTTTCGTCCCTGCTCGACATGTACGTCTCGCAGTCAAGCTCCCTTGTGCACTTACACTCAACACCTGATTGCCGTCCAGGTTGAGGGAACCTTTGGGCGCCTCCGTTACATTTTAGGAGGCAACCGCCCCAGTTAAACTACCCACCAGGCACTGTCCCTGAACCGGATATACGGTTCGAAGTTAGAGGCCCAATACGATCAGAGTGGTATTTCAACAATGACTCCACACACACTGGCGTGCATGCTTCACAGTCTCCCACCTATCCTACACAAACCGTATCGAGCACCAATACCAAGTTGTAGTGAAGGTCCCGGGGTCTTTTCGTCCTGCCGCGCGTAACGAGCATCTTTACTCGTAGTGCAATTTCGCCGAGTCTATGGTTGAGACAGTTGAGAAGTCGTTACGCCATTCGTGCAGGTCGGAACTTACCCGACAAGGAATTTCGCTACCTTAGGATGGTTATAGTTACCACCGCCGTTTACTGGGGCTTAAATTCTCCGCTTCACCTTACGATTAACGGGTCCTCTTAACCTTCCAGCACCGGGCAGGCGTCAGTCCGTATACATCGTCTTGCGACTTCGCACGGACCTGTGTTTTTAGTAAACAGTCGCTTCTCACTGGTTTGTGCCACCCCCCACCGCTGCCGACCGCTTGGGCCATGACAGTAGGAGGTCCCCCTTCTCCCGAAGTTACGGGGGCATTTTGCCGAGTTCCTTAACCATAGTTCACTCGTACGCCTTAGTATTCTCTACCTGACCACCTGTGTTGGTTTGGGGTACGGGCCGTGTGTGAGCTCGCTAGAGGCTTTTCTCGGCAGCATAGGATCACCGAATTCGCCTCAATCGGCTATGCATCACCTCTCAGGATCTATGAGACCCGGATTTACCTAGATCTCTCCCTACAGGCTTGCCCCAGTATTACCACTGACTGGTACGGCTACCTTCCTGCGTCACCCCATCGCTTGACTACTACCAGAGAAGGTCCCACGCAGCCGGCGACTTTCCGCTCCCGAAGGATTGGATAGGCCACCATTTGGGTGGTTAGTACCTCTGATTCATCATGGGCGCGCACACACGGGTACGGGAATATCAACCCGTTGTCCATCGACTACGCCTGTCGGCCTCGCCTTAGGTCCCGACTCACCCTGGGCGGACTGGCCTGCCCCAGGAACCCTTGGTCTTTCGGCGGGCAAGGTTCTCACTTGCCTTATCGCTACTCATGCCTGCATTCTCACTCCCACACCCTCCACAACTGGATCACTCCGCTGCTTCACTGGATGCAGGACGCTCCCCTACCCATCGACACAAGGTCGATGCCGCGGCTTCGGCGGTGTGCTTGAGCCCCGCTACATTATCGGCGCACAATCACTTGACCAGTGAGCTATTACGCACTCTTTCAAGGGTGGCTGCTTCTAAGCCAACCTCCTGGTTGTCTTCGCGACTGCACATCCTTTTCCACTTAGCACACGCTTAGGGGCCTTAGCCGGCGATCTGGGCTGTTTCCCTCTCGACGCACGGAGCTTATCCCCCGCCGTCTCACTGCCACGCTTTCACTTACCGGCATTCGGAGTTTGGCTGACGTCAGTAACCTTGTGAGGCCCATCGGCCATCCAGTAGCTCTACCTCCGGTAAGAAACACGCAACGCTGCACCTAAATGCATTTCGGGGAGAACCAGCTATCACGGAGTTTGATTGGCCTTTCACCCCTACCCACAACTCATCCCCTCAGTCTTCAACCTAAGTGGGTTCGGTCCTCCACAACATCTTACTGCTGCTTCAACCTGGCCATGGGTAGATCACTCCGCTTCGGGTCCAGAACACACCACTACACCACACACTCTTGTGCGGATACGCCCTATTCAGACTCGCTTTCGCTGCGGCTACCCCACACGGGTTAACCTCGCGACATGTCCCTGACTCGCAGGCTCATTCTTCAAAAGGCACGCCATCACCCCACGCAAGCGAGGGCTCTGACGGATTGTAGGCACACGGTTTCAGGTACTATTTCACTCCCCTCCCGGGGTACTTTTCACCATTCCCTCACGGTACTAATCCGCTATCGGTCATTGGGAAGTATTCAGGCTTACCGGGTGGTCCCGGCAGATTCACAGCAGATTTCACGGGCCCGCTGCTACTCGGGGACAGTCCCACAACAGAGCATATGTTTTCACCTACGGGGCTCTCACCCGCTACGGCCGGTCATCCCAAACCAGTTCAGCTAACACACACTTTTATCACTGTTGCCCATCACGGCGGTGATGAGAAGAAACGCCCCACAACCCCGCACACACAACCCCCGCCGGGTATCACATGCATACGGTTTAGCCATCCTCCGCTTTCGCTCGCCACTACTCACGGAATCACTTTTGTTTTCTCTTCCTACGGGTACTGAGATGTTTCACTTCCCCGCGTTCCCCCCCAACGGCTATATATTCACCGTTGGGTAACACGACATCACTCGTGCTGGGTTTCCCCATTCGGACATCCTCGGATCCACGCTCGGTTGGCAGCTCCCCGAGGCATATCGCAGCCTCCCACGTCCTTCATCGGCTCCCAATGCCAAGGCATCCACCATGCGCCCTTAAACACTTACAACACAGATAAACCAAATAAAGAAAAAAATTGCACATCAAACACACACAACAACACCAAGACCCCCACACCCCCACAAAGAGAGAGCGAAGACCCCAGTCTTCTTGCGTGCTAGATGCTCGCAACCACTATCCACAAATCAAACACCACACCCCACCACCAAAGATGGAGCAACAACAAACACCGTCCGACCCAGAATCACTTCCGAGCCTCGCGGCCGGCAACCACCACCAACGCAGTGACGCCGCAGGGCCTGTTGTCTCAAAGCCCAATAGTGTGTCCGGCAGCCAGCGCCCCCCACACGGGAAAGCACCAAATAAGTTTGTTGAGTTGCACCAGACCCCCACCCACTACAGGTGAAAGGGCCATCCAACGAATCGCTTGACAATCGGCTGATCCCGCAATTTACGGGGCCGGTCAAGTCTCGTGGTGCTCCTTAGAAAGGAGGTGATCCAGCCGCACCTTCCGGTACGGCTACCTTGTTACGACTTCGTCCCAATCGCCGATCCCACCTTCGACGGCTCCCTCCACAAGGGTTAGGCCACCGGCTTCGGGTGTTACCGACTTTCATGACGTGACGGGCGGTGTGTACAAGGCCCGGGAACGTATTCACCGCAGCGTTGCTGATCTGCGATTACTAGCGACTCCGACTTCACGGGGTCGAGTTGCAGACCCCGATCCGAACTGAGACCGGCTTTGAAAGGATTCGCTCCACCTCACGGCATCGCAGCCCTTTGTACCGGCCATTGTAGCATGTGTGAAGCCCTGGACATAAGGGGCATGATGACTTGACGTCATCCCCACCTTCCTCCGAGTTGACCCCGGCAGTCTCCTACGAGTCCCCGGCATAACCCGCTGGCAACATAGGACAAGGGTTGCGCTCGTTGCGGGACTTAACCCAACATCTCACGACACGAGCTGACGACAGCCATGCACCACCTGCACACAGGCCACAAGGGAACCAATATCTCTACTGGCGTCCTGTGCATGTCAAACCCAGGTAAGGTTCTTCGCGTTGCATCGAATTAATCCACATGCTCCGCCGCTTGTGCGGGCCCCCGTCAATTTCTTTGAGTTTTAGCCTTGCGGCCGTACTCCCCAGGCGGGGTACTTAATGCGTTAGCTACGGCACGGATCCCAAGGAAGGAAACCCACACCTAGTACCCACCGTTTACGGCGTGGACTACCAGGGTATCTAATCCTGTTCGCTCCCCACGCTTTCGCTCCTCAGCGTCAGTTACTGCCCAGAGACCCGCCTTCGCCACCGGTGTTCCTCCTGATATCTGCGCATTCCACCGCTACACCAGGAATTCCAGTCTCCCCTGCAGTACTCAAGTCTGCCCGTATCGCCCGCACGCCCACAGTTAAGCTGTGAGTTTTCACGAACAACGCGACAAACCACCTACGAGCTCTTTACGCCCAGTAATTCCGGACAACGCTCGGACCCTACGTATTACCGCGGCTGCTGGCACGTAGTTGGCCGGTCCTTCTTCTGCACATACCGTCACTTGCGCTTCGTCTGTGCTGAAAGAGGTTTACAACCCGAAGGCCGTCATCCCTCACGCGGCGTCGCTGCATCAGGCTTGCGCCCATTGTGCAATATTCCCCACTGCTGCCTCCCGTAGGAGTCTGGGCCGTATCTCAGTCCCAGTGTGGCCGGTCACCCTCTCAGGCCGGCTACCCGTCGTCGCCTTGGTAGGCCATTACCCCACCAACAAGCTGATAGGCCGCGGGCCCATCCCACACCGCAAAAGCTTTCCACCACACACCAGGAAGTGCATGGTCATATTCGGTATTAGACCCAGTTTCCCAGGCTTATCCCAAAGTGCAGGGCAGATCACCCACGTGTTACTCACCCGTTCGCCACTCGAGTACCCCGAAGGGCCTTTCCGTTCGACTTGCATGTGTTAAGCACGCCGCCAGCGTTCGTCCTGAGCCAGAATCAAACTCTCCAAACAAAAACAACCCAACCCAAAAAGTCAGGTGAATTCACATTCGGAAAAATCCGATATCCAAACAAAAGACACCAAAACTGGCATCAAAAAACAAACCATCCCACGCGGCAGGAAGACGGGGAGTCCCCCACCGAGATGGCATAAAACAACAAACAAAAACCACCAAACACACTATTGAGTTCTCAAACAACACGCCCGGTCTGACCGCGCAACGATCCCCGGCTTAAAAGCCGCGGTAGGTCGTGCGGGCAGTGAGGAACCCCAACTTAATGGGTTTCACTCTCGGATTTGTCTTCGCTTCCCGGCCCGGAGGCCGTGTCGCTCTGACTCGCAATAAGTTACGGCAGGGCTAACAGCGAGTCAAATCGCCAGGTCAGCTCGGTATCTGCGCTGGTCAGCCACCCGCCGGCGCTACCCGGCGGCCGCTACTCGCACCACCCCGGCAATGTTGCGCTTGCCACGTCGCAACACCAGCCATCGGTCGTGCAAAAAGTCCGACGCCTGTGGTATCCACTCGTCGCTTTCGATTCGGACGTTGTTCACGTAGGCGCCACCCTCACCGACCGTGCGGCGCGCCTCCCCCTTGCTCTTGCACAGTCCGGTGGACACCAACAGATCGGTGATCGCGTCGGCGCTGCCGGGCTCCAGCTCGGCCACCTGTCCGTTACTCACCTCGCGCAGCGCCCCGGCCAGCGTCGCTTCGTCGAGTTGCGCGAGCTCACCCCGGCCGAACAGCGCCTGACTGGCCAATTCGACGGCGTCGGTGGCCGCCTGTCCATGCACCAGCGTGGTCAGTTCTCTGGCCAGCGTGCGTTGCGCGGCACGTTCGTGGGCCCGGGTCTCGGTGGCCTCGGCCAACGCGGCGATGTCGTCCGCCGTCAGGAAGGTGAACCACTTCAGATAGCCGACCACATCGGCGTCGGCGGTGTTGAAGAAGTATTGATACCAGGCATACGGGCTGGTCAGCTCCGGATCCAGCCAGATGTTGCCGCCACCGGTCGACTTGCCGAACTTCTTGCCCTCGGAGTCGGTGACCAGCGGCGTGGTCATGGCGTGCACCGCGGCACCCCGCTTCTGGCGCACCAGTCGAACGCCGGCCACGATATTGCCCCACTGGTCGGATCCGCCGATCTGCAATCCGCAGCCATACCGTTCGTGCAGCTGCACGTAGTCGTTGGCTTGCAGGAGCATGTAGCTGAACTCGGTATACGAGATGCCTTCACCCTCCAGTCGGCGGCGCACCGTGTCACGGTCGAGCATGACGTTCACCGAGAAGTACTTGCCGACATCGCGTAGGAACTCGATCGCCGACAACGGGCCGGTCCAGGACAGGTTGTTCTCGACGATCGCCCCGGTAGGTGAGTCGTCGAACTCGACAAAGCGCTCCAGCTGGCCGCGGATGCGCCCGGCCCATTCGGCCACGGTGTCGGTGGTTTGCATGACGCGCTCACCGCTGTCCCGCGGGTCACCGATCAGCCCGGTGGCGCCCCCGGCCAACACGATCGGACGGTGGCCGGCCTGCTGAAATCGGCGCAATGTGAGCAACGGGACCAGGTGGCCGGCATGCAGGCTGGGTGCAGTGGGATCGAAACCCGAGTAGACCGTGAGCGGCCCGTCGGCGAGCGCGTCCGCCAACGCGTCCCGGTCGGTCGACTGCGCGATCAGGCCGCGCCATTCCAGCTCATCAAGGATGCCCGTACTCACCCCGCCATCATCCTGTATCAGTCGCTGCTGCCCGGTACCGGAGCCCGCGGACTGCGCCGATAGGCGGACACCTCGGGGTGATCCGGCAGCCAGAACCGCCACGCCCGGTCCGCGGCGGTGCTCACCCCGACGCGGGGTCCCGCGATCCCCGGTATCGGGACACCGAGTTCCAGACGTATCGGACTGTCCGCGGCGAAAAGATCTATCCCGTTGTCCTCCATGGTGATTCCGAGTGCGGAACACAGATTCCCCGGGCCGCGGGCCAGCGCTCGCGGCGCCGGGGTCACGCCGCGGCGCCGGCGGGCCACCGGTTCACCATCATCGATGACGGCCGCTCGCAACAGCACCGCGGCCGCCGTGCCATCGTCACCACAGGCCACGTTGGCGCAGACGTGAATGCCGTGGCTGCGATAGGTGTAGAGCCGGCCGGCGGGTCCGAACATGACGGTGTTACGCAGGCGTGGACCACGAAAGGAGTGCGAGGCCGGGTCCGGCCACGGCCCGTCCGGCGGGCCGCCGTAGGCCTCGACCTCGACGATCGTCGCGGCGACCTCGCGGCCGTGCACCCGTGCGCCCAGCAAGCGACGGGCGGCCGCCACGGGATCGTCCGCAAGCGCCAAGACATCCACGCCCCCGATTGTGCACGCCCCCTTGACACCGACCGCCCGCGGGCGCATATTCATCACATGATGAGTTCATCAAACGATGAATTATTGCCGGCCGATCGCGGGGCCGCCGTCGAGGTGACAAACCTGCACGTCATCCGTGGCAAGCGCACCGCCCTCACGGATATCTCGGTGACCATCCGAGGCGGCACGATCACCGGACTGCTCGGCCCCTCCGGGTGCGGCAAAACCACCCTGATCCGGTCCGTCGTCGGCACCCAGATCGTCACGTCCGGCACCGTCACCGTGCTCGGCCACCCGGCCGGCAGCGCCGCCCTGCGCCGACGCGTGGGCTACGTGACCCAGGAGCCGACCATCTACCCGGACCTGCGGGTCATCGACAACGCGCGCTACTTCGCCGCGCTCTATGGCAGCGATGCGCACGCCGCGGACGAGGCTGTCGCCGCGGTGGGCCTGACCGACCACCGAACGGCGTTGTGCGCCAACCTCTCCGGCGGTCAGCGCACCCGCGTATCGCTGGCCTGCGCCCTGGTGTCACAGCCCGAACTGCTGGTACTCGACGAGCCGACCGTCGGGCTGGACCCGGTACTACGGGTGGACCTGTGGCAACAGTTCGACGAGTTGGCACGCCGCGGCACCACCCTGCTGGTGTCCAGCCACGTCATGGACGAGGCCGACCACTGCGGCGACCTGCTGCTGATGCGAGAAGGGCAGCTGCTCGCCCGCACCACCCCCGCCCAACTGCGAAAGGACACCGGATGTTCGTCACTGGAGGAGGCGTTCCTGTCCGTCATCCGGCACAGCACCGCCGCATGACGCCCACCCGGACACCGCGGCTGCGGGCATACCTGGCGACCACGATCCGCATCCTGCGCCAGTTGGCCGGCGATCACCGCAGCGTGGCCATGATCGTCGCGGTGCCGACCTTGATCATCACGTTGATGTATTTCATGTTCGAGGGTTTGCCGCACCGCCCGGGCACCCCGGCGCCGTTCAACAATGCCTGTCTGATCATGCTCGGTGTGTTCCCGCTGATCGTGATGTTCCTGATCACCTCGATCACCATGCAGCGCGAACGGGTATCCGGCACCCTCGAGCGCATCCTGACTACCCCGCTGCACCGGTTCGACCTGCTGGCCGCCTATGGAACGGCATTCTCCATCGCCGCCGCGGTACAAGCGACGCTCGCCTGTGTGGTCGCGTTCTGGCTGTTGGGTTTCCAGACCGCGGGCAGTCCCGCGCTGGTGTTTCTGATCGCCATCGTCAATGCCGTCCTCGGTGTCGGGTTGGGCCTGCTGTGCAGCGCCTTCGCCCGCACCGAGTTTCAGGCCGTCCAGTTCATGCCCCTGGTCATCGCCCCCCAACTGCTGCTGTGCGGGATCATCGTCCCGCGCGACCTGATGCCCGAATGGCTGCAGTGGATCAGCAATGCGCTGCCGGCCAGTTACGCTCTGGAGGCGCTACAGCAGGTCGGCGCGCACGCCGAACCGACCGCGATCGCCGTCCGGGACATCGCCGTCGTGGTCGGTTTCGCAGCTCTGGCACTGGCACTGGCCGCGGCAACTCTGCGGCGCCGGACGCCATAGCCGGCAGCACCGCCGCGATCGAGAGGAACACCGTGACCCGCAGCGCCGACCGAAAGCGTCCCGGGCGACCGCCGGGCAGCTCCGACGCCCGGGAACGGATCTTGGAAAGCGCTCGGGAGCTGTTCGCGCGCAACGGTTTCGACAAGACGTCGATACGTGCTGTCGCCGCGGGCGCCGGTGTCGACGGCGCGCTGGTGCACCACTACTACGGGACCAAACAACAGTTGTTCGCCGCCGCCATCGCGATCCCGATCGATCCCATGCAGGTGATCGGACCGCTGCGGGAGACCCCGGTGGAGCAGATCGGCACCGTTCTCCCGTCAATCCTCTTGCCGCTGTGGGACTCCGTACTCGGCAAGGGGTTCATCGCGACATTGCGATCACTGCTGGCGGGAGCCGACGTCAGTCTGGTCCGGTCGTTTCTGCAGGAGGTCATCGGCGTCGAAGTGGGATCCCGGGTGGACGACCCGCCCGGATCCGGAGCGATTCGGGTTCAGTTCGTGGCATCACAACTGGTGGGTGTGGTGATGGTGCGCTACATCCTCGAGCTCGAGCCGTTCGCGGGGCTGGCGCCGGAACTCATCGCCGAGACGATCGCGCCGAACCTGCAGCGCTATCTCACCGGGGATCTGCCCGCGCTGCGCTGAGCAGCCGATCGTGCTCTGCGTCATCGGTCACGGGCACCGCCTCGTCGACCAGCAGCACCGGAATGCCGTCGACGATTGGATATGCGCGGCGCAGCCTGGCGTTGTAGAGGCACTCCCCCGGCACGTATTCCAGCGTGCCGTGATCCTCGGGGCAGACCAGAATGTCGAGCAGCTTGGCGTCGAGACTCACCACGGCGACATGTCCCCACCCCAGCCGGGTGGGATCAGCGCATTGTTTCCGTCGTCGCCGGCCACGGGCGCCCAGGGCGCGGGAGCACCGGCCGAGCCCTGCCCGGGTGCACCGGAGCCGGCGGCGGCCTGCTGGTTCATCATCCGGCGCTGGTAGGACAGCGTGGCCTGCAGCGCGTCGATCAGCGGCTTCTGGTTGGGACGTGCATTCAGACCTTCGAGCAGGGCCTGGGAGTTGGCCGCCGAGGGCCGCACACCGCGCTGGCGCAGTGTCATGACCTGCTCGATGAGCTTGGACACCTGTCCACCACCGCTGCCGGTCTGGTACTGGTCGGAGATCATCATCAGCACCTGATCCGGGGAGACCTGCTGGGCCGGCTGTTCCTGGGCGGAGTCCGGTTCGGCTGACGCCAACGGCGCCAGGCCCAGACCTGCGACGGCCGCCGCACCGATGAGCGCGCCTGCCGTCCAGCGCCGCAATACTGTGCCGGTCACGGAGTTCTCCGTCGTCATCGCCAACCTCTCCCTTGCCCTCTCGGCGAGCCTAACAGTGCGCCCGCTGCCGGGCATCACGGCTGATCGCCGATGATCTCGGCACGCACGGCGGCCGTCATGCGCTTGTACAGCTTGGTATCGATATCGAAGTACCAGGTGTTACGCGACGCCTTCGGCATGCCCGCGGCACGCAGCGGGCCGATCTCGGGTCGGTAGGACGCGCCGAGGGTCATCGACGGCGCCACGTAGATCACCGCGGGACCGATGCCGAACCGCAGCGTCGCCATGGCCTCGTTGATCTCCGCACTGGGCAGGCTGCCACCGGGACGCAGCGTCACGGCCGTCACGACCAGCGGCTCGCCGCGCACCTCGAGGGGGTAGGTCACCGCAAGATCGACCGCGCCGGCCTGGCTGATGGCGTCGTTCACCGCAGCGGTGAACACCGGGCCGTCCGGCGTCCTGATCACCGAACTGCGGTTGTCGACGAGCCAGTAGTCGCCGTCCTCGTCACGGCGGAACAGCTGTTCGGTGGACACCCAGGTGTCGGCCGGCGCGAACACGCCGCGCTTCACCGACGCGGTCGGATCCACCGGCCCCCGCGGACGCGCCAGCAGCACGCCGATCTCGCCGGCGTCGGCACGACGCACGAAGCCGGAGTCTTCCTCCAGGATCAAGTCGTCGCCGACGTCGTAGGCAGCGAGTTCGACATACGGGCCGCCCGGTAGCGGACGCCCCTTGCTGCCGATCTTGACGCCCGCCACATTGGCGAGCACCGCTTGGCCGTCGGTGGTGGCGAAAAACTCGACCACCTTTGCCGGCGCGAACACCTCGACGACCCGCCGCCACAAGCCGGTCGGCATACCGGCGCCGATGAACAGCCGCACCGAATGTGTCCCGGACAGCGAGAACGACGGATCATCGATGACCTCGCGGAGCATCGCCCAGGTGTAGGACACCACCGTCACCCCGTACTGACGGATCTCGTGCACGAACCGGTCCGGCGCCAACCCGCGGGACAACGCGATCCGCGCGCCGGCCACCACCGCGCCGCCGAGGCTGACGAGCAGACCGGACGGATGATGCAGCGGCGTCAGGCAGTACACGGTGTCCCGGGTGCCGAGGTTGGCCGCCGACGCGGTGCCCAACGCGGACAGGGCCCACCGGTAGTTGGTGATCTGGCGGGCGACGAGTTCGCCGTTGATGGTCGCGAAGGCGACATAGGCGAGATCGCGGGCGAAGCCGGGGTTCGGCCGATACCAGCCGGGGAGCTCGACCCGGTCCGGGTCGATCTTCTCCATGTCGATGACTTCGGCGACATCGCAGCCCGATTCGGTCAGATGCAGGTCCCGCGCCTCCCCGCCGCCGAGCACCAGCACCCGCCGATCCAGCGTGCGGGCGATCTCCAGATTGGCCGGATCGGTCAGGATCTCCGCGACGCCACCGAGGCGCGCGGCTTCGGCGAGGTCGGCGTCCGGGGGCATCAGCACGGACACCGCGCCGAGCCGCGACAGTGCCGCGATCGCGACGAGCGCGCTCGGCCGGGTCTGCATCAGCACACCGACACGTACGCCTTGACGCACACCGACCTCGATCAAACCGCGCACCACGTTGTTGACGCGGCGGTCCACCGCTTCATAGGTGTGCACGCGGCCGTCGAACAACAGGAACTCACCACCGGGGTGGCTTTCGGCCTGCTCGGTCATGATGCGTCCGAGCGAAATCCGGGTGTGGTCATTGATCTGGCCGAGCCGCGCCAGGCGTGGCAGGGTGCGCGCCGTCTCGACGATCAGGTTGCGCGCGGATTTGTTGGTGGCCACCACCGCGTCGGCGGCCGAACGCGCCAGTTCGAAGGCCATCTCCGAGGCGGCGGCCGCGCCGTGCGCCACCCGCGAGGTCAGCGCCACACCACCGTCGATGGCGGATTCCGACGGCTGGGCGCCCATCGGCGCGATCTCCTCGGGCAGCGGCCCGTCGCCGCTGCGCCACTTGACCCAGGACGCGACCGTCGGCCAGGTCTGACCGGCGGCCTTGGATCCGACAACCAGACCGAAATGCCCTGTGCGGATGAGGTATTCATAGGTGTCCGCCCTGGGTGCGGCGGACTTGATACCGCGTACCGCCGCGGGCTGGCCGATATCGTCGACCTCACCGATCACGGCCAGCACCGGGCAGGTGATATCGGCGAGAGTGACCAGTTCTCCGCGAATGGAGAAGCCGCCGGACATCATCCGGTTGTGGGCGATGAACTGCTTGAGCAACTCGGAGATCGCCGGCCCCGACCAAGCGATCCAGCCCTCGGAATCGAGGAACCGGCGCTGCTGCTCACGCGGCAGCAGCGCCTCGCGGTCGTGGAGTTGACGCAGGAAATCCAGGCGCGCCTGTGCGGTCTTGAGCGGGTCGAGCATCTGGAATCCCGTGCGGGCCAGCCAGCCCGGGATGTCGATTCGGGAGAACACGTGGTCGGCCATGAAGTTCGCCGCCACCGCGCCCACGTTCGGCGGGATACCCATCGGCAGGGCGGCCAGGGTGTCCACCGGGGAGCCGAACCCGACGATGCTGGCGAGATCCTTCGAGCGCCGGTAGGCGGCGGTTTGATAGCAGAACATCCCGCCCTGGGAGTAGCCGGCGAGGTGCACGTCACTGCCGGTGACCTTCTTGACGGTGTCGATGGCCTCGCTGAGAGCGACCACGTGATCGGCCAGGTTGCGCTGCATGCCACCCTCGACCTGGTCCGGTGAGCCGAAATCGATGACCCAGGGATCCAGGCCCGCGGCGTGCAGGATGCCCACGGCGCCGTCCTCGCGGGTGACGTCCCACATATCGGCCGACATCATCATCGGGTGGACCATCAGCACCGGAGATCCCGGCGCCGCCGAACCGGGCCGGGTATCGGGTGGGAAGTACCGGCGCAACCGGTACATCGGCACGCTCTCGATGATCTGATACGGCGAGGGCACCGCGCCTGTTTCCAGACCGCCGTATCGCAGAACCTCGATACCGTTCTGCGCGGTGGCCAGGAATCGGCTCACCGGACCGGTGATCACTGAGAAATCCACCTACGCGCTCCCCTGACTGTGTGAGTCCCGATCCCCCGATTGCCACGACATCATGGCACAGCGCTGCTGGTCGGCCGCTGCGAATGTGGTCCACCCGTCGGCCTAGCCTGGTGGGGACATGGCGCATCTTCTCGGGGCTGAGGCCCTCCATCTGCAATACCCGACCAAGGTCGTATTCGATTCCGTCTCCCTCGGCGTCAACGAGGGCGACCGGATCGGCATCGTCGGCCGCAACGGCGACGGAAAGTCCAGTCTGCTGGCCATGCTGGCGGGCCGCGTCACGCCCGACTCCGGACGGGTGACCGTCCGCGGCGGGGTCCGCATCGGCGTGTTGGACCAGGGCGACACCCTGGATCCCGACGACACCGTCGGGCATGCCGTCGTCGGCGACACCCCCGAGCACGAATGGGCGGGCGACCCGCGCGGCCGCGACGTCATCGCCGGGTTGCTGGGCGGGCTGGCCTGGGACGCCGTGCTGGGCACGCTGTCGGGTGGGCAGCGGCGCCGGGTCGCGCTGGCCCGGTTGCTGGCCGGGGACCATGACGTGCTGGCCCTCGACGAGCCGACCAACCATCTCGACGTCGAGGGCATCACCTGGCTGGCCCAGCATCTCAAGCGGCGTTGGTCGCCGTCCTCGGGCGGGCTGCTGGTGATCACCCACGATCGCTGGTTCCTCGACGAGGTGTGTACGACGACCTGGGAGGTGCATGACCGCATCGTCGAACCGTTCGACGGTGGTTATGCCGCCTACATCCTGCAGCGGGTCGAACGCGACCGGCAGGCCGCCTCGAGTGAGGCCCGCCGGCAGAATCTGGCCCGCAAGGAATTGGCCTGGTTGCGCCGCGGCGCCCCGGCCCGCACGTCCAAGCCGAAGTTCCGTATCGACGCGGCCAACGCGTTGATCGCCGATGTACCGGAGATCCGGGACAAGGTGGCGCTGCAGTCGCTGGCGGTCACCCGGCTGGGCAAACAGGTGGTGGATCTGCTCGACGTGTCGGTGAGCTACGCGGAGCGCGAGGTCTTGAAGGATGTCGAGTGGCGGGTGGCCCCCGGCGAGCGAACCGGCATCCTCGGCGTCAACGGGGCGGGAAAATCGACGCTGCTCGGCCTCATCGACGGTTCGGTGCAGCCCACCGAGGGTCGAGTGAAGCACGGCAAGACGGTGCAGATCGCCACCTTGACCCAGGGCGTCGACGAACTGGCCGATCATCTCGACGAACCCGTTCGGGTGGTGTTGGCCCGGCTCGCGACCACCTATACGTTCGGCACCGGCTCCAAGGCCCAGGAGCTGACGCCGGGGCAACTGCTGGAACGCCTCGGCTTCGCCAGCGCGCAACTGTCCACACCGGTCAAGGATCTCTCCGGCGGGCAGCTGCGACGTCTGCAGCTGCTGCTGATCCTGCTCGGGCAGCCCAATGTGCTGATCCTCGACGAGCCGACCAACGACCTGGACACCGACATGCTGGCGGCGATGGAGGATCTGCTCGACTCCTGGCCGGGCACCCTGATCGTGGTCAGCCACGACCGCTACTTCCTGGAGCGGGTCACCGACCAGCAGTACGGGATCCTCGGCGGGCACCTGCGCCACCTGCCCGGCGGGGTCGACGAATACCTGCGCCTGCGCGCCGCGCACGCCGAGACCACCGGCCCGGCGCCGGTCAAGTCGGCCGCCCAGGACGGCCTGTCGGGGGCCGACCTACGCGCGGCACAGAAGGAGATCTCGTCGATCGAGCGCCGGCTGGAGAAGCTCACCGGGTTGATCGACACCGCGCACATCAAACTGGCCGAGCATGATCAGAACGATTACGAAGGGCTGCAACGCCACACCGGCACGCTGCGCGAGCTGGAAACCGAGGTCGCCGAACTCGAGGAGAGGTGGCTGACGCTCTCCGAGTCCATCGGCTGACGGGCACCCTTACCATGAGTGCCGTGCGATACGTGCTGGCGCCGCTGACGCTGTTCGTGCGCTACTTCCCGCAGTTGGTGGCCTGCTACCTGGTCGGCTATCTCGGCCGTCAAGGTGCCATCGAGTGGGCCGCGTGGGCCGGGTACGACAACGACCTGTGGGCATCGCTGATCATGCCGCTCGCCGGTATGGCCCGGCTCGGGTCCTACGTGGCGATGTTCCTGGTGATCCGGCCGGGCATCCCGGCGCTGGCCGGGTTGCCACCGCGCTCCGCGCGCCAGATCGACATCTTCGCCACGGTCATCGTGCCGTTCTTCGCCATCTATCTGGCCTGGCAGATGTTTCGGGAGGACTGGCTGGAGTTCGAGTACCGCGCCGTGCCCTACCGAGTGGGTAAGGCGCTGACGTCCACCGCGACCGAGATCGACCCTGAGATGCTGCCCGTCGGCACGATGACCTTCGTCATCGTCGGCATTGCGCTGCTGTCGCGCTTCGTCCTGGGACGGTTCAAGGACCGGATGCCGACCTGGCTGCTGCCGTTGCAGGTGTACCTGGACGCGCTGTGGGTGTTCCTGGTCCTGACGTTCTCGGCGAGCAAAGGGGTCACCGTCCTGATCAACCCGTCGGCGTGGCTTGCCGAGCGTCGGATCGTGGTGTGGTTCAACGAGACCCGTGAGAGTGTGTTCTCCCACCTCCAACTGCTGGAGTCGCTCTGGAAGGCCGTGGTGTGGGCGATCACGACCGTATTCGGTGGTGCGGCGGTGCCGCTCATCTGGCTGGCCGTCGCGTGCATCGTCTACGGCGCGACGACCAAACCCGACTGGCACGCGGAGGCACGGCGGCTGGGCGGCGAGCGGGTGGGCCGGTGGATCGACCGCTCCGCGCCCCGCCGAACCCGGCTACACACCGGGTGGCAGCGCATCCCCGGGAAGGTCCGCACCGAGGTGCGCGACCAGTTGACCGGACAGATCGGCAAGTTCAAGCCGATCACCGATTCCGCCCATGTGATCGTGGCCGGGGGTCCGCTCGCGATCGCACTGTATGTCCTGGGCTATCTGGGCCTTGCCTGGCTGGACATGTCCGGCAGCTTCTACCGGGCTCAGATCGGGTCCGGCTACCTGCTGCGCGGCATGAGTTGGCTGTTCGGCCCGAACGACATCACGTTCTGGTTCGGCACCTGGGACGGGCTGGGCCTGATCTCGCACGCCGTCATCGAATCGTTGCGGGTGTGCCTGATCGCCGCGACGTTGGGATGGTGCGTGCAACGCTGGAATGCCAAGGCGGCGAACGCTACAGCTGAAGCCGCAGCAGTATCGAACCGCTGAGGTCTCTGATGTCGACCGCTGTCGGCTCGGCCGTCGCAGGGATGGTGAAGGTCCACGGCATCGAGGTCGCCGCGCCGCAGGGCGGCCCGTTGGCACGCCACGACCGCTCACCGTCGAACAGATAACCCACGCAGGCGAATCCGGCCTCCGTCGTCCCGGAACGCTCGACGAGCACGTTCATCAGCACGGTGCCCTCGGGAAGGGGCGCACCGGAACGTTGCTTCGTGGACCGGCTGACATTGCGGACCGACCAGCTCTGCCCGTCGACGACCACCGACTCACCGGTCGAGGCGCTGTGCGCGGGTCGCACCGTGGCGCGGTAGCGCTCCCATGCCGGCCCGGAGATGAACGTGACGCTCAGCGTCGCCGCGGCTGCGGCCACCGCGGCGCCGATCACATTGCGTTTCCACAGCGGCAGCCTCATGTGCCGACCTGCACGGTCGGCGCCAACCGAACGAAATCGGTGCGGTCGACCCGCGGATCGTCAAGGGGCATGTCGATCACCAGCCGGGAATCCATCCTTCCGTCGCCGACCCACAGCCGCAGTGTGATGGTCTGTGCCCCGGCGGCGACCAGGTCCGCGGGTACATCGAACACCCACGAGCTGTGCACCGAAATGCCGGGGGTGAGCGAGCCCGCCAGCGGCATGAAGTCGAGGCGACCGGTGAACTTGTAGGTATTGGGCCCGACGATCAGTTCGGAACTCAGGTTCTGGTCGGTGCGGGTGGTCATCGCCTCACCATCGATCACGATCCAGATGCCGACGGCGTCCAGGACCGGCGAGGTTTCCCGGTCCTTGCGAATTCGCGGGGCGATGCGCACACCGTCGACCCGGGCGGTGATGGCCCGCCCGGAGACGGCCTGGCCGACGCCGGCCCGGACATCGAAGGGGCCGTACACATCATCGGGAGTGGGTAGGCGGTGCCACAGCACGGCTGCGGCCACGATGATCACCGCGGTGGCGACGGCGCGCAGCACGCCGGGCCGCGTCGGTCGCGTCACCGTGGACCGCCCACCGGCACGGTGAGCCGCGCGTATCGGGCCTCGTCGCGCACCCAACCCTGGCTGTAGGTTGCACCGAGCTTGCGGACCTCCCTCAGGATCCGGACAGCCACCTCGTCGCCGACGGACAACGCCTCCGCAGGGAGCTCCCACACCAGCACGACCTCGTCGGCGAGACCCGGGCCGAGAACGATCTCGCCCGTGCCGTCGGCCACCCGCATGGAGGACAGGAAATGGGCACCGGGCCGGCCGGGTAGTTCGATCGGGTTGTACACGGCGCCCGGCAGGGTGCTGTGATTGCGCACCTTCATCACCAGCCCGAGATAACGTCGGCCCGGTTTGTCGGAGAACAGCACCCGTTTGCCGGCGCGCACCTCGTCGACCAGCGTGGCCCGCTGCACCGTCATCTCGAATCGACCGTTGTCGAACATCTCCCCCGGCTTGAGATCGGTGATCTGTTTGTTCACGGTGTCCAGTCCACCGAACGCAGCGGTGGCCACCAGGACGGCCACCAGGCCTGCCCGGCGCCACTCCTTGAAACCCCAGCCCGACAGCCAGCGCCGAACACGTCCGGTAACCGTGGTGGCGGCGCTCCCCCGAGCCGTTTCCATGGCTGCCGATACTACCTAGCGCAGCTTGATCCGCAGTTCGTCGAGGGCGTCGCGCAGCACCCCGAGCTGCCGCGCCACCTGCACCGGCGCGGTGCCGCCCCGGGCGTCGCGCGAGTCGACCGAGCCCGCGATGGTCAGCACCTCGCGCACCTGCGCGGTGAGGCCGGGATGAATTCCGGCGAGCTCGTCATCGGCGAGTTCCTCCAGGCCTACCCCACGCGCCTCGGCAGCTTTGACCGCCGCACCGGCGGCCTCATGTGCAATCCGGAACGGAATACCCTGGCGCACCATCCATTCGGCGATATCGGTGGCCAGTGTGTAGCCCAGCGGCGCCAATTGTGCGATCCGGTCGGTATCGAAGGTCAGCGTGCCGACCAGTCCGGCCATGGCCGGTAGCAGCAGCCGCAGCTGAGCCACCGAATCGAATACCGGCTCCTTGTCCTCCTGCAGATCCCGGTTGTAGGCCAGCGGCTGCGCCTTCAGCGTCGCCAGCAGCCCGGCCAGGTTCCCGATCAGCCGGCCGGACTTGCCGCGGGCAAGCTCGGCGATGTCGGGGTTCTTCTTCTGCGGCATGATCGAGCTGCCGGTCGACCACGAGTCGTGCAGCTTGACGTAGCCGAACTCGGTGGTGCTCCACAGGATGATGTCCTCGGCGAGCCGGGACAGGTCCACCGCGATCATCGCGAACACAAAAGCGGCTTCGGCGGCGAAATCGCGTGCCGCCGTGGCATCGATGGAATTCTCCGCGGCGGAATGGAAGCCCAGTTCGGCAGCGATCGCATCCGGGTCGAGCCCCAACGAGGATCCGGCCAAGGCCCCGGAACCGTACGGGGACACCGCTGTTCGCTTGTCCAGATCGATGAGCCGGTCGGCGTCGCGCAGCAACGGATGAGCGTGGGCGAGGAGATGATGAGCCAGCAGCACCGGCTGCGCGGACTGCAGGTGGGTCTTGCCCGGCATGATCGCGGTCGGATGCGCGGCGGCCTGGGTGCTCAGCGCGGCCGCCACGTCGAGCACACCGTTGCCGACCGCCTTGATGGCGTCGCGCAACCACATCCGGAACAGCGTGGCCACCTGATCGTTACGGGACCGTCCGGCGCGCAGCCGGCCGCCGAGCTCCGGCCCGACCCGGTCGATGAGGCCGCGCTCCAGCGCGCCGTGCACATCCTCATCGGTCGGCAGCGGGCCGAAGCTGCCGTCGGCGACGTCTGCGCCCAGACTGTCCAGGCCGGCCAGCAGGCCGTCGCGCTGCTCGTCGGTCAACAGGCCGGCGCGGTGCAGCACCCGGGCGTGGGCCGCCGAGGCGGTGACGTCATAGGGTGCCAGCACCCAGTCGAAGTGCGTGGACTTGCTCAGTGCGGCAAGGGCATCCGATGGGCCGTCGGCGAACCGGCCACCCCACAGCGCCCCTTCATTGGTGGTGCTCATCTCACTTCTTCCCCGCGAGCAGACGCAAATGGCCGCGATTTCGGCTGATTCTGCGGCCATTCACGTCTGCTCGGCAATCAGAGTCCCAGGTCGCGCTTGGCCGAGATCTTCGACGACAGCCCGTGCACATGCACGAAACCCTTCGCCGAGGACTGGTCGAAGCTGTCGCCCTCGTCATAGGTGGCCAGGTTGAAGTCGTACAGCGAGGTGGGGCTGCGGCGGCCGTTGACCGCGATGTGCCCGCCGTGCAGCACCAGCCGGATCTCGCCGGTGACATGCTCCTGGGTGTGCGCGACGAACGATTCCAGCGCACGCTTGAGCGGCGAGTACCAGAGCCCGTCATAGACCAGCTCGCCCCACTTCTGGTCGGTGCCGCGCTTGTAGCGACCCAGCTCGCGCTCCAGCGTGACGTGCTCGAGCTCGGTGTGCGCGGTGATCAGCACCATGGCGCCGGGCGCCTCATAGATCTCGCGGCTCTTGATCCCGACCAGGCGGTCCTCGACGACGTCGAGGCGGCCGACACCCTGTGCCCCGGCACGCCGGTTGAGCTCCTCGATGGCCTGCAGCACCGTGACGGGTCGACCGTCGATCGATGTCGGCACGCCCTTTTCGAAGCCGACGATCACCTCGTCGGGGGTGCTCCAGTTGATGGTGGGGTCTTCGGTGTAGTCGTAGACGTCCTTGGTCGGCGCATTCCAAAGGTGCTCCAGGAAGCCGGTTTCCACCGCGCGGCCCCAGACGTTCTGATCGATCGAGAACGGCGACCGCTTGGTGACGTTGATCGGGATCGCGTTCTCCTCGGCGAAGGCGATGGCCTTCTCCCGGGTCCACGCGTAGTCGCGCACGGGGGCCAGCACCTTCAGCTCGGGCGCCAGCGAGGCGAACCCAACCTCGAAACGGACCTGATCGTTGCCTTTTCCGGTGCACCCGTGTGCCACGGTGCCGCCCTTGTGTTCGCGGGCGGCAGCCACGAGGTGCTTGACGATCAGCGGCCGGCTGATCGCCGACACCAGCGGGTACCGGTCCATGTAGA
The DNA here is from genome assembly GCF_001644575.1 of Mycobacterium adipatum. NCBI lineage: Bacteria > Bacillati > Actinomycetota > Actinomycetes > Mycobacteriales > Mycobacteriaceae > Mycobacterium > Mycobacterium adipatum. Next base: position 3,044,843 of record NZ_CP015596.1, on the reverse strand, counting down.
GCGCGTTGGACTGGATGGTCGGCAGGCAGTACTCGTCGGCGAACTCGTCGCGGGCGTCGACCACGACGGCCTCCACGGCGCCGCAGTCGAGCGCTCGCTGCCGGACGACCTCCATGTCCTCACCACCCTGCCCGAGGTCGATGGCCACGGCCACGACCTCACGCCCGGTTTCCTTGCCGATCCAGCTGATCGCCACCGAGGTGTCCAGACCGCCGGAATACGCCAGGATGACGCGCTCGGACATTGGTTGATCTCCTTATTTCTTTCGGGTCCGGGGACCGCTTACTTCAAGTTCTCGAACATGATCGCGAGCTCGGCACCGGTCATCGGCTCACGCGCCATCACGAAGATGGTGTCATCACCGGCGATGGTGCCGACAACCTGGGGCAACGATGCCCGGTCGATGGCGCTCGCGAGGTAGTGCGCCGCCCCCGGCGGGGTGCGCAGCACGGCGATGTTTGCGCTGGCATCGGTGGACACCAGTAGCTCGCCGAGCAGTTTGGTCACCCGCTCTGTGCCGCCCGAGACACCACGCACCGGGCTGCCGTCCTCGGGCACGACGTAGACACCGACGCCGCCGTCGGCGCCGCGGAGCTTCACCGCACCGAGTTCCTCCAGGTCCCGCGACAGGGTCGCCTGAGTGACCTCGATCCCCTCGGCGGACAACATCGCGGCCAGCTCGCTCTGACTGCTCACCGCATTCGCGGACAGCAGGGTGACGATGCGGGCCTGGCGACCGACCCGGGTCGGTGAACTCACGTCAGGAACGCTCCAACAGCCACGCCAACAACGCCTTCTGCGCGTGCAGCCGGTTCTCGGCCTCGTCGAATACCGCGCTCTGCGGACCGTCGATCACCTCGTCGGTGATCTCGTGCCCGCGATGCGCCGGAAGGCAGTGCAGCACCACCGCTTCCGGGTCGGCAAGGGCAAGCAGATCGGCGTTGAGCTGGAACGGCCGGAACGGGCGCACTCGGTCCAGCCCGTCGTTCTCCTGCCCCATCGAGGTCCAGGTGTCGGTGACCAGGACGTCGACGCCGTCCGTGGCAGCCTTCGGGTCGTCGGAGAGGGTGACCGTCGCCCCGGTCTCGGCGGCCCGACGCCGGGCGGCGTCGACAAACTGCGGGTGCGGCTCGAAACCGGCGGGCGCGGCGATGGTGACGTTGATTCCGGCGGTGACCCCACCCAGCATCAGCGAATGCGCCATGTTGTTGGCCCCGTCGCCCAGATAGGTCAAGGTGAGCCCGGCCAGACCGTTTTTGCGCTCGGCGAGGGTCTGCAGATCGGCCAGCACCTGGCAGGGATGGAACTCGTCGGAGAGCGCATTGACAATCGGGACGGTGGCACCACTCGCCATGGCGGCCAACCGTTCCTGGGCGAACGTCCGCCACACGATGGCGTCGACATAGCGGGACAGCACGGCGCCGGTGTCCTCGAGGGTCTCCTCCCGGCCGAGCTGCGTGCTGCGGCCGTCGACGACGACGGCGTGTCCGCCCAGTTGGGCGATGCCCATCTCGAAGGAGAACCGGGTGCGGGTGGAGTTCTTCTCGAAGATCACCGCGACACCGCGCGGTCCCTCCAGCGGCCGACGGCTGAACGGCGCCGCCTTCAGGGCGGCGGCCAGTGCCAGCACCTCGGCCTGTTCATCGGGTGTCAGGTCGTCGTCACGCAGAAAATGTCGGGTCATGCTTTACCCCTTGGCTCCCTTGTCGAGCACCGCAGGCAGTGCGGTGAGGAATTCGTCGATCTGGGTGTCGGTGATGATCAGCGGCGGGGCCAACCGGATCACATCGGCCGCGGCCGCGTTCACCAGGAAGCCGGCCTCGCGTGCGGCGGCCTCGACCGCCTTGGCCTTCTCGGCGGTCAGCACGATGCCGAGCAGCAGACCCTTGCCGCGGACATGGCTGACGAGCGGGTGCTGCAATTCCTCGACACCGTGGCTGATGGCCTTGCCGAGCACGCCGGCCTGTGCGACGAGGTCCTCGGCGGCCAGCGTCTGCAGCACCGCAAGTGCGGCCGCGGTGCACACCGGGTTGCCCCCGAAAGTGCTGCCGTGCAGGCCGGGTGTGAGCAGGTCGGCGGTGTCGCCGATGGCCAGGCAGGCGCCGATGGGCAGCCCACCCCCCAGGCCTTTGGCCAGCGTGACGATATCGGGGGTGATGCCGTCGTGTTGGTGGGCATAGAACATCCCGGTGCGACCGATCCCGGTCTGCACCTCATCGAGGACCAGGAGTGCGCCGCGGGCCGCGGTGATCTCGCGCGCCGCGGCCAGGTAGCCCGGCGGGGGGACGACGACGCCGCCCTCCCCCATGATCGGCTCCAGGAACACCGCGGCGGTGTCCTCGGTGACGGCGTCCGCCAACGCGGCGGCGTCGCCGTAGGGCACGAAGGTGACCTCACCGGGCAGCGGCTCGAAGGGCGCCCGTTTGGCGGGCTGGCCGGTCAGGGCCAGCGATCCCATCGTCCGGCCGTGGAAACCGCCCTCCGCGGCCACCACCTTGGTGCGTCCGGTCAGCCGGGTGATCTTGAAGGCCACCTCGTTGGCCTCGGTGCCGGAGTTGCAGAAGAACGCCCGCGCCGGTGCGCCGAGGTGATCGACAAGCTTTTCGGCCAGCGCGATACCCGGTTCGGTGGCATACAGATTGGAGGTGTGCCCCAGGGTGTTGAGCTGCGTGGTGACAGCCTCGATGACGGCAGGGTGGCGGTGGCCCAGCAGATTGACCGCAATGCCGCCGAGCAGATCCAGGTAGCTCTTGCCGTCGGTATCGGTGACCACCGCACCGTCGCCGGCGGCCAGCGCCAGCGGCGGGGTGCCGTAGTTGTTCATCATCACGGCTTCCCACCGCGTCTGCAGACTCATGAGGCGGGCACCACTTTCGTTCCGGTTCCTTCATCGGTGAAGAGCTCGACGAGGACGCAGTGTTCGACGCGACCGTCGATGACGTGCGCGCTCGGCACCCCGCCGTTGACGGCCCGCAGGCAGGCCTCGATCTTGGGCACCATGCCGGATTCCAGCTTCGGCAGCAGCTGGGTGAGAGCGGCACCGTCGATCTCGCTGACCAGTGAATTGCGGTCCGGCCAGTCGGTGTAGAGGCCCTCGACATCGGTGAGCATCAACAGCTTCTCGGCGCCGAGCGCCTCGGCCAGGGCCGCGGCGGCGGTATCGGCATTGATGTTGTGCACCACCCCGTCCATATCGGGGGCAATGGTGGACACCACCGGGATACGGCCCGCGGCAATGAGATCCAGCAGCGACTCCGCGTTGACGTGCTCGACGTCGCCGACCAGTCCGATATCGGTGGCGACCCCGTCGACGGTGACGCTGCGCCGCACCGCGGTGAACAGCTGGGCGTCCTCACCGGTGACGCCGACGGCGTACGGCCCGTGTGCATTGATGAGGCCGACGAGTTCGCGGCCGACCTGACCGAACAACACCATCCGCGCGACATCGAGCACCTCGGGTGTGGTGACCCGGAAGCCGCCCTTGAAGTCGCCCGCGATGCCCAGCTTCTTGAGCATGGCGCTGATCTGCGGGCCGCCGCCGTGCACGACGACCGGCCGGATACCGCAGTTGCGCAGGAACACCATGTCGGCGGCGAAGGCCGCCTTGAGGGTGTCGTCGGTCATGGCGTTGCCACCGTATTTGACCACGACGATCTTGCCGTGCAGCTGCTTGAGCCAGGGCAGCGCCCCGGCGAGAACGGATGCCTTGGTCGTGGTTTCGGTCATGAGCTGTATGCCGAGTTCTCTTCGACGTAGGCGTGCGACAGATCGGTGGTTCTGATGGTCGCGCTCGCGTCACCGGCGAACAGCTCGATCAGCACGTCGATGTCCTCACCGGACAGATCGACCTCCCGAGCACCTGGGGCGCCGGCCCCGTCGACGCAGACCGGTGAACCGTTGAACGACACGCTGATTCGCTGTGGGTCCAGGGCGACCGGGGCGATACCGACCGCGGCCAGCACCCGGCCCCAGTTGGGGTCGGAGCCGAACAGCGCGGTCTTGACCAGGCTGTCGCGGGCGACCGCGCGGGCCGCGACGAGGGCTTCTTCCTCGTTCGCCGCACCGGCCACGGTGATGGCGACCCGCTTGGTGACGCCCTCGGCGTCGGCCTGCAGCTGGGCGCACAGGTCATCGCACACCGCCAGCACCGCGGCGTCGAGATCCTCCTGGCTGGGGGTGACCTCGCTGGCGCCGGAGGCCAGCAGCAGCACGGTGTCGTTGGTCGAGCAGCTGCCGTCGATGTCGAGGCGGTCGAAGGTGCGCCCGGTGGCCTTGTTCAGAGCGGCGCGCAGCATCTCCGGACCGGCCACCGCGTCGGTGGTGATGACCACCAGCATGGTGGCCAGCGAGGGCGCGAGCATCCCGGCCCCTTTCGCCATTCCGCCCACCGTCCAGCTGTCTGCATGCAGCGCAACCTGTTTCGGCACGGTGTCGGTGGTCATGATGGCCCGGGCGGCTTCCTCTCCGCCGGTCAGCCCGCCGGCCATCTCGTGCACGATCTCGGTGACACCGGCCAGCACCTTGTCCATCGGGAGCCGGTCGCCGATCAGCCCGGTCGAGCAGACGGCGACCTCGATGGCACCGGTCTCGGTGCCCCAGTCGCTCAGCGCCGCGGCCACGGCCTCGGCGGTGGCATGGGTGTCCTGGAAGCCCAGCGGGCCGGTGCAGGCGTTGGCGCCACCGGAGTTCAGGATGACCGCGCGCAACCGTCCGGTGGTGAGGACCTGCTGGGACCACTGGACCGGTGCCGCCTTGATCTGATTGCGGGTGAACACGCCGGCGGCATGGTGGTCAGGGCCCTCGTTGAACACCAACGCGAGGTCCAGCTTTCCGGATGCCTTGATACCGGCCGGGATACCGGTCGCGCGGAAACCCGCCGGCGCGGTCACGCCTTGGGTCCTGACGAGCTTGACGGTCACGGCGCCACTCCCACGGTCGACAGTCCTTCGGTTTCGGGCCAGCCCAGGGCCAGGTTCATCGATTGCACGGCGGCACCACCGGTGCCCTTGGTGAGATTGTCGATGGCACAGATCGCGACCAGCACGCCGGCGTCCTCGTCGACGGCCACCGCCAGCTGAGCGGCATTGCTGCCGATGACCGAGCCGGTCTTGGGGAGCTGACCCTCCGGCAGCAGATGAATGAAAGGTTCGCCACCGTAGGCCTTCTCGTAGGCGGACCGCACCTCGGCGTCGGTGGCCGAAGTCGGCGCGGTGCAGGTGGCCAGGATTCCGCGCGAGGTGGGGATGAGCACCGGCGTGAAGGACACCGTCACGTCCTTGTCGGTGACCCTGCGCAGGCCCTGGGCGATCTCGGGAGTGTGCCGATGCTTGCCCGCGATGTTGTACGCCCGCGCCGATCCGATGACCTCGGAACCCAGCAGATCGACCTTGGCCGACTTGCCGGCGCCGGAGGTGCCGCTGACCGCGACGACGGTGACGGCCGGCTCGGCGAGGCCCGCCTCGATGGCCGGCAGCAGGGCCAACAGGGCCGACGTCGGGTAACAGCCGGGTACCGCGATGCGGGTCGCACCGACGAGGGCTTCCCGGCCGCCGGGCAGTTCGGGCAGGCCATAGGGCCAGGTGCCCGCGTGCGTGCCGCCGTAGAACTTCTCCCAGTCCGCGGCATCGGTGAGGCGGAAATCCGCACCGCAGTCGATGATGACGGTATCGCCGAGTTGGGCGGCGAGTTCGGCGGAATGCCCGTGCGGCAGGCCGAGGAACACGACATCGTGACCGGCCAGCAGCTCGGCGTCGGTGGGCTGCAGAATCCGGTCGGCGAGTGGCAGCAGGTGCGGGTGATGCTCACCGAGCGTGCTGCCCGCGCTGGCAGCGGCGGTGAGCGCACCGATGCTCAGCCGCCCGTCCGCATAGGCGGGGTGGCCGAGCAGCAGGCGCAGGATCTCCCCGCCCGCGTACCCACTGGCACCGGCGACGGCTACTGAGGTCATGCTCCGATCCTTGCATTGTTATGCAGTTGGATGCAAACTCATTAGTCCACGTGTCGGCGAGCAGACGCAAATGGCCGCAAATTGCGGCGATTTCCCGGCCATTTGCGTCTGCTCGGGGGAGAAATCAGGCGCGCTGAACCGCGCCCACCCGCTCGGCCGCGGCGGCCACCGCGGCGTCCCGCGCGGCACTGGCCTCGTCCTCGGTGAGCGTGCGGTCGGCGGCCCGGAACCGCAGGGCCAAGGTCAGCGACTTGCGCCCCTCCCCGATCTGCGGGCCGGTGTACACATCGAACAACCGCACATCTTCAAGCAGGGCTCCGGCGCCGTCGCGGACCGCGTCGACCACGGCGGCGGCGGCGGCATCCTCGGCCACGATGAGGCTGATGTCCTGGAACACCGCCGGGAACGGTGACACCGCGGGGGCGGGCAGGCGTTCGGTGATCGGCACTGCGTCGAGGTCGAGTTCCACCGCGCAGGTACCGGCGGGCAGACCCGTGCGCTCGATGACCCCGGGATGCAGTTGGCCGGCGTACCCGATCGTCAGGTCGCCGATGCGCACCTCGGCGCACCGGCCCGGGTGCCACGGCAGCTCCTGGGCGGCGTGCAGGGTGAACTCCACCCCGGCCGCGCGGCCGATCACCCGGACGGCCTCGAAGGCGTCGGCGGCCTGCACCGGCCGGCCGGCCCCCCACGGCCCGGCGGGTTCGCGCAGGCCGGTCAGCACCACCGCGACATGCTCGGGCTGGTGCGGCAGTGAGCCGTCCAGCCCGGCGATCTCCGCGGCCGTCGGGCGGCGGTCGGTCGGGATGCGGTCGACGGCGCGGGTGTCCGCCGTCTTGAGCGCCACGTGTGAGATCGCGAACAATGCGGTGTCCACCGCACCGCGGGAGACATTGCGCGACAACGCCTCCAGCAGACCCGGCAGCAGGGTGCTGGCCAGGTGTGGGCGGTCGGCCTCCAGCGGGTTGAGCACGGTCACGACCGAACGCCGTGGGTCGTCGGCCGCAAGACCCCAGGTGTCGAACACGCCCGCGGGTAGGAACGGGGTCGGCAGCACCTCGACATAACCGCTGAGCGCCAACGATTTCCCGAGCGCACGGCGGCGCTTCTGCACCGGCGTCAGCCCGCGCCCGGGGGGCGCGAGCGGCAGCACCGACGGGATCGCATCCAGGCCTTCCAGGCGCAGCACCTCTTCGACCAGATCCGCGGGTTCACGCAGGTCGGTGCGCCAGCTGGGCGGGACAGCGGTGATCCGGTCGCCGTCCTCGGTCACCACGGCGCCGATCTGGGTGAGCCGTCGCGCCGCAACACCGGCCGGATAGCTCACGCCCGCAACACGGTCCGGCAGATCCACCGGAATGCTCACGGCCGCCGGCGACCAGTCCTCGCGCGGCGGGTCGCCGCGCCAGTCGGTCAACGTGGGCTCCACGACGCCGCCGGCGATCTCGGCGAGCAGCGTCGCGCAGCGATCCAGCGCGGCCACCGAGATGGCCGGGTCGACCGTGCGCTCGTAGCGACGTCCGGCCTCGCTGGCCAACCGCAGCCTGCGCTGGGTGCGTGACACCGCCGCCGGATCCCACACCGCGGCCTCCAACAGCACGTCGGTGGTGGAATCGCGCACCTCGGTGGTGCCCGCACCCATCACGCCGCCGATCGCCGCGGTGGCGACGTCGTCGACGATCAGCACGTCACCGTCGTTCAGCGTGCGGGTGACGTCGTCGAGCGTGGTGACCTGCTGCCCCGCCTCGGCGAACCGCACGGTGAACGCGCCGGTGATCAGCGACCGATCATGCGCGTGCATGGGATGGCCGAGCTCGAGCATCACGTAGTTGGTCACATCGACCGCCGGTGAGATGGCGCGGATGCCGGACAGCAGCAGCCGTCGCTGCAGCCACCACGGCGACACCGCGGCCGGATCGATGCCCGTGACCGGACGCAACCCGAAGCGCTGCACACCGGTACCGGGCTGCACGGTCAGCGGCCAGGCCTCACCCTCGACGGGCAGCGGCGCGATATCGGCAGGGTCGACGAAGTCCAGGTCCAGCGCACACGCGATATCGCGGGCCATGCCTCGGATGGACAGGCAGTAGCCCCGGTCCGGGGTAATGGCCAGGTTGAACACCACATCATCGAGGCCGACGACGTCGATGGCCGACGCACCGGGCTCGGCGGTGCCCGGCGGCAACACCATGATCCCGGAGTGGTCTCCGCCGAGGTTGAGTTCGGATGCCGAACAGATCATTCCGTCGGAGGTGCGGCCATAGGTCTTGCGTTTGGCGATGGTGAAGTCACCGGGCAACGTGGTTCCCGGCAGGGCCACCACCACGAGATCGCCGACCGCGAAGTTGGTTGCCCCACAGACGATATCGCGGGGCTGCCCATCGAGGTTCTGGGAGCCGACGTCGACCTTGCAGGCTCGGATGGGCTTCTTGAACTCGGTGAGCTCCTCGATCTCGGTCACCCGGCCCACGGTCAGCGGTCCGCTGACCGGGCCGACCGGGATGATCTCTTCGACCTCGTGGCCGATGCGAATCAGTGTCTGCTCGAGCTCGGAGACCGACATGTCCCAGCCCGGTGCGCCGGCCCGGACGGTGTCACGCAACCAGCTGTAGGGAACGCGCATCAGGCACCCACCCCGAACGGCAGGGAGAACCGGACGTCGCCCTCGACCATGTCACGCATATCGGGAATACCGTTGCGGAACTGCAGAGTTCGTTCAAGACCCATCCCGAACGCGAAGCCGGAATACTGCTCAGGGTCGATCCCGCAGGCGCGCAGCACATTCGGGTTGACCATGCCGCAACCGCCCCATTCGACCCAGCCCGGTCCGCCCTTCTTGTTCTCGAACCAGACATCGACCTCGGCCGACGGTTCGGTGAACGGGAAGAAGTGCGGACGGAACCGGGTGCGCCCGGCCGGCCCGAATTCGGCGCGGGCCAGCGCGTCCAGCGTGCCGCGCAGATTGGCCATCGTCAGCCCCTTGTCCACGGCGAGGCCCTCCACCTGGTGGAAGACCGGGGTGTGGGTCGCGTCGAGCTCGTCGGTACGGAAGGTGCGGCCCAGCGAGATGATGTACACCGGCAACTCGCGGTCCAGCAGCGCGCGAATCTGCACCGGTGAGGTGTGCGTGCGCAGAACTTGACGCGAACCCTCCGGGGCGATCTGGAAGGTGTCCTGCTCGCTGCGCGCGGGGTGGTCCGGCGGGAAGTTCAGCGCGTCGAAGTTGAACTGCTCGGTCTCGACCTCGGGCCCCTCGGCCAGCTCCCAGCCCATCGCGACGAAGGTGTCGGCAATGCGTTCGGTGAGCAGGGTGATGGGGTGACGGGCACCGATCGGCTGGCGGGTCGACGGCAGCGTGACGTCGATCCGCTCGGCCACCAGTACCGCGGCGTCACGCTCAGCCCGCAGCGCGATCAGACGGTCGTCATAGGCCTGCTGCGCCTCGGTGCGTGCCACGTTGACCCGTTTGCCGGCATCGGCGCGCTCGGTCTTGGGCAGCGAACCCAATGCCTGACGCGCCAGCGCGATCGGGGATCGGTCACCGAGGTGTTCGGTCTTGGCCCGAGCCAGCGCGTCCAGGTCGGCGGCCGCTTCGAAAGCCTGCCGGGCCGCGCTCACCGCGTTGATCAGGCCTTCTTCTGAGAGCTCCGCCACCCGGCGATCATAGGTGATGCCGATATGAGAGCGACGTCACGCACCCTCGGCGTCCGCGTCGAACCTGTCGGCGCCGCCGAGCTGCGGAGCCGGCTTCACCCAGTACATGTGCAGGTCCTCGGGAACCCCGCTGGGCTTGGCCGCGAACAGCTGTTTGCGCACCTTCTTCACCGTGACCCCGAGCTCGTCGAGCGCGCCGTTCTCGGTGACCCGCTCCAGCGTCGGGTGGGAGATGACCAGACCGCCCCGGGTGGCGCGTTCCATCACCCGGGCGGCGATGTTGACGTCGACACCGAGCCAGTCCGAGCCGATCCGCTGGGGATGCCCGGTATGAATACCGGCCCGCATCCGTGGGGTGTACCCGTCCACCTCGACGGTGCCGACGGCGTCCAGGGCCCTCAGCACCGCGCGCACCGCGGTCGCCGGATCCCCGAACACCGCCATGGCACCGTCACCCATCCGTTTGACGATATGGCCGCCCTCGGCCAACAGCGGCGGCTCCATCACCTGCGCGACGCGACGCAACAGCCGCAGGGTGGCGTCGTCACCGGCGCTCAGCGACCAGGCGGAGAAACCGACAAGATCGGTGAACACCAACGTCATCTCACGGTTCGCGGGCCGTCCCGAGACGCGTTCGGTGAGCGCCTGCCAGACCTGCAGAGCGCCGAGACTGACCTCACGGGACACGGCTTCGCGCTCCAGCAGCCGATCAGCGGCGCGGGCCGCGGCACGTGGGCCACCCTCACCGGCGGCCGACAGCGGGTCCCCGAACTCCGGGTCTCCGGGCAGGGCCCGCCGCACGCGCCTGAGCATCGCGATCACGCTGGCATTGTGGTTGGTGGCGGTGATCCACCCGAGCGGTCCCGGCTGCCTGTACGGCACCTCGGAGCGCTCGACTTCCCCGGTGCGTGCGGATCGTTCATCGAACGATTCGACATCCACACGCGCAACCCTATGCGGACCCTCTGAGAGCGGCAACGACGTTCGCCCTAGACGTTGCTCACACCGCCGCGCGATGAAAGAACACCCAGGTCACGCACATATGGAGGGTCGGTCGCCGACGAATAACAGCCTCCCGCCGCGCCGCCGCGATGTGTAGACAACGCATGTTGTCACGCATAGTGTGGCCAGATATCCGTAGTTTTCAAGGCTCAACGGAGACGCCATGACTGCTGCCCCGCACGATTCCGCACCGCCGGTCACCCAGGCGGCGATCCCGCTCGGCCCCGATTCGCTGACCTGGAAGTACTTCGGGGATCTGCGCACCGGACTGCTGGGCGTCTGGATCGGCTCGATCCAGAACATGTACCCCGAACTCGGCGCCGGGGTCGAGGAACACTCGATTCTGCTGCGCGAGCCGCTGCAGCGGGTGGCCAGATCCGTCTACCCGATCATGGGAGTGGTTTACGACGGCGACCGCGCCGCCGAGACCGGCGCGCAGATCAAGGGGTTCCATCACGACATCAAGGGTGTCGACGGGCAGGGCCGGCGCTATCACGCGCTCAACCCCGACACCTTCTACTGGGCGCACGCCACCTTCTTCATGCTGATCATCAAGACCGCCGACTACTTCTGCGGCGGTCTCACCGAGGCCGAGAAACACCAGTTGTTCGACGAGCACGTGCAGTGGTACCGGATGTACGGCATGAGCATGCGCCCGGTCCCGGAAAGCTGGGAGGACTTCCTGGTCTATTGGGACCACAAATGCCGCGAGGAATTGGAGATCAACCGCGCCACCCTCGACATCTTCAGCATCCGGATCCCCAAGCCGTGGTTCGTACTGATGCCGACGGGCGTGTGGGATCAGCTGTTCAGGCCGATGGTCGGCGCGCAGCGCTGGGTCGCGGCCGGGGTGTTCGACGCACCGGTACGGGAGAAGGCCGGGATGCGCTGGACACCCGGCGACGAGATTCTGTTGCGACTGTTCGGGAAGGCCGTGGAGCTCGCCTTCACCGTGGTACCCGACGAGATCCGACTGCACCCGCGCGCGGTGTCGGCCTATCGCCGGGCCGCCGGCACCATCCCCGAGGACGCGCCGCTGGTGGAGGCGCCCGGGTTCATGGCCCCGCCCGCGGACCGCAGGGGCCTGGCAATGCACTATCAGCCGCGCCACACACCGTCCAGGCCGAAATCACTCCTGGATCGGGCGGGCTCGCTGGTGCACACCACGTTCTCGCTGGCGGGGCTGTCCCGGCCGGCAACCAAACGAAAGGTCGCGTAGCCGATGCTGGAATGGTCCGACGTCGACATCGCCGTCCGCGACGCGGTGCGCGAGTTCGTGGACAAGGAGATCCGGCCGCATATCGACGCGTTGGAGAGCGGCGATATGGAGCCCTACCCCATCGTCCGGAAGCTGTTCTCGGCCTTCGGTATCGACGTCATGGCCCGGGAGTCCCTGGAGCGCAGACTGTCCCGGTTGCGCGACGGCGGCCAGTCCAAGGAGCCCAAGGCATCCGGCGGGATGTTCGGGGGCGGACCCGACCAGGCCGGCATGGGTTTCGTCCTGATCAGCGAGCTGTGCCGGGTGTCCATGGGCCTGGTCACCGGGATGGGTGTCAGCCTGGGTCTGACGGTGCCGACGATTCAGAGCCGCGGCACCCTGGCCCAGCAGGAACGCTGGCTGCCCGAGTTGGTGACCTACGAGAAGATCGGCGCCTGGGCCATCACCGAGCCGGACTCGGGTTCTGACGCGTTCGGCGGCATGAAGTCCTACGTCGTGCGCGACGGTGAGGACTTCATCCTCAACGGGCAGAAGACCTTCATCACCAACGGCCCCGATGCCGATGTGGTGGTGGTGTACGCCAAGCTCGATGAGCCGGGTGTCGAGAAGCGCGACCGTAAGGTGCTGACGTTCGTGCTCGACAAGGGCATGGAGGGGTTCGTTCAGTCGAAACCGTTCCACAAGATGGGCATTCACTCCTCCCGCACCGGCGAACTGTTCTTCAACAATGTCCGCCTCGGCCGCGACCGCCTGCTCGGTGAGACCGAGAACAACACCGCCGGTGATGGCCGCGACAGTGCGCGCTCCAGTTTCTCGGCCGAACGGATCGGCGTGGCGGCGATGGCGATGGGAGTCATCGAGGAGTGCCTGCGGCTGTCGGTGGACTACGCCAAGAACCGGGTGTTGTGGGGCAAGGAGATCGGCCAGTTCCAGTTGATCCAGCTCAAGCTGGCCAATATGGAGGTGGCCCGGATGAATGTGCGCAACATGCTCTTCCGCGTCATCGAGTCCGCACAGCAGGGTTCACCGATCTCGTTGGCCGAGGCGTCGGCGATCAAGTGGTACTGCTCGCAGGCGGCCACCGACGTGGCCATGGAGGCCGTCCAACTCTTCGGCGGCAATGGGTACATGACCGAGTACCGGGTGGAGCAGCTGGCCCGTGATGCGAAGTCATTGATGATCTACGCGGGGTCCAACGAGGTGCAGATCACGCACGTGGCGCGGGGATTGCTCGCCTGAAATAGCCCGCCGAGACTGAAACCAGGTAGACGTTTCGGCGCTCTGGCGTACGCCAGTGCAGTATGGCGAGCACCCGGACCCCGAGACTGAAATCAGGTAGTCAGGACAGCGCCTGCGCGCTCTGGTACAGGCAGATCGCGGCGGCGGCGGCCACATTGAGGCTTTCCGCGCTGCCCAGCATGGGAATGGTCACCTGCGTGTCCGCAGCGACGGCGACCTCGGGGGACAACCCGTGCGCCTCCGAGCCGAACAGCCATGCCGTCGGCCGGCTCAGATCCACCGACGGCAGCGCCGTCGCGCCGTCCAGGGTGGTGGCCAGCACCTGCAGCCCGGCCTCGCGCAATGCGCCGATGAGGTCGAGGGGGTCGGGCACCGACAGCACCCGGGTCCCGAAGATGCTGCCGGCCGACGAGCGCAGGCATTTCGGGTTGTACGGATCGACGCTGTCCCCAGCCAGGATCAGCGCGTCGGCGCCCATCGCGTCGGCCAGCCGAATGAGCGTGCCGGCGTTGCCCGGGTCCGAGGTCTCGACGGCGACGGCGACCAGCTTCGGGCCGTCCAGCACATCGGCCAACTCCACCTCGGGGATATCGCACACCGCGATCAGCCCGACCGGGGTCACGGTGTCCGACAACGCCTTTGCGGCTTTGTCGGTCACCACATGCACCGGGGCGCCGGCGATCAGCGAATCGAACCGGGTGAGGGCATCCTCGGTGACGAACACCTCGGAAACGACGCCACGCCGCAACGCTGCCTCGACCAGGTTGGGACCTTCGGCGAGGAAACGTGCGGCGTGGCGACGTCCGGCGGGACGCTGCAGCTTGATCGCCGCAGCTACCCGATTGGACTTCTCGGTAAGGGGTGTCAGGCGGCTTCGCCCGACGGTGCGTTGACATCCTCGGGCAGGGCCGCCTTGGCAACCTCGACCAGCGCGGTGAACGCGGCCGGATCGCTGATGGCGATCTCGGACAACACCTTGCGATCCACCTCGACCTCGGCGAGCTTGAGGCCCTGGATCAGACGGTTGTAGGTGATGTCGTTCGCGCGCGCCGCGGCGTTGATCCGGGAGATCCACAGCTTGCGGAACTCACCCTTGCGGGCGCGACGGTCGCGGTAGGCGTAGGTGAGCGAGTGGAGCTGCTGCTCCTTGGCCTTGCGGTAGAGGCGCGACCGCTGGCCGCGGTAGCCCTTGGAAGCCTTGAGTACTGTGCGCCGCTTCTTCTGAGCGTTGACTGCGCGCTTCACGCGTGCCATGAGAGTGTTCCTGTTCTTGCTAGGTGAAAAGTCGGGGGTGAAGCGGCGGTACTAGCCGTTCAGCATCTTCTTGACGCGCTTGGTGTCGTTGGCGGCCACCACGGTGCGGCCGTCGAGGCGACGGGTCTGCTTGCTCGGCTTGTGCTCGAGCAGGTGGCGCTTGCCGGCCTTCTGGCGGACGACCTTTCCGCTTCCGGTGACGCGGAAGCGCTTGGATGCGCCGCTATGGGTCTTTGCCTTGGGCATGTGTCCTCAGTTCGTGTGAAGTGACTAGTTCTGCGGGGTCTCGGTGGGCTCGGCGGGCTTCGCCTCTCCCCCGGGCCTCGGTGTCGGGGCGTCGGCATCGTGGGCCGCCTTGGCGCGGGTCTTCGCGCCGCGGTGCGGTGCCAGCACCATCGTCATATTGCGGCCGTCCTGCTTGGCGGAGGTCTCGACGAAGCCGTAGTCAGCGACGTCGGCGCCGAGACGCTGCAGCAGTCGGTACCCCAGTTCGGGCCGGGACTGCTCGCGACCGCGGAACATGATGGTCACCTTGACCTTCGACCCGGCCTCCAGGAAGCGGACCACATGGCCCTTCTTCGTCTGGTAGTCGTGATCGTCGATCTTGGGCCGAAGCTTCTGCTCCTTGACGACGGTCTGCTGCTGGTTCTTGCGAGACTCGCGCTCCTTGAGTGCCGTCTCGTACTTGAACTTGCCGTAGTCCATGATCTTGCACACCGGTGGTTTGGCGTCTGGGGCTACTTCGACAAGGTCGAGATCGGCGTCGACGGCGACGCGGAGAGCATCTTCGATGCGGACAATGCCTACCTGCTCGCCGTTGGGGCCGATGAGGCGAACCTCGGGTACGCGGATGCGCTCGTTGATGCGGGTCTCAGTGCTGATGGGGCCTCCTACGTTGTCTGCTCGTGCCACGACCGTTTGGAGCGCCGGGTCAGCAGGGAGGGACCACACCATCAGCATTCCGCTCCGAAGAGCAGAACGGCCCCGCATATAGCAGGGCCCGATGCCGACCGATCACGGCTTTCACCGCCTGCGCATGCGCAGAACAGGGCATCCGCAGATGCCTGTGACCGGACCGCTGGACCGGTATGGTCAGCGGTGGGAGCGGGACTCCACTTACTGTCCCTGGCGTTCGCCGGGACGGTCGATCGTGCCAGTCTAACAGGCATGACCGATGATCAGAAAACTCCGCCCGGCGCAGACCCGCAGGTAAGGGAGCTCGCCGAGATTCCCGCCGTCGAGGTGATCACCCGCTCGGCCGTCATGCTGATGAGTGCGGCCGCGGAGAAGATCGGTCTGGGCGCCGAGGACCCCGAGGACAGCCCGCACCGCGATCTGGACGAAGCCCGCCGGCTCATCACGGCCCTCGCCGGTTTGGTTACCGCATCGGCCGAGTACCTGGGCTTGCACGCGGGGCCGTTACGCGACGGATTGAAGAGCCTGCAGTTGGCGTTCCGGGAGGCCAGCGCGGCTCCCGAGGAACCCGGTCACGGCCCCGGGGAGAAGTACACCGGCCCGGTCTGGTGACCCCGGGCCGACACCCGGGTCCGCAGAAGCGCCCAAGTCGGCCGCTGAGGGCATATTCTCGCGCCCTATGACGGCCAGCACAGTCCCGCATCCGTCGGTCCCGGGTTCATCCAGGCCCCGACGACCGTCGGGATTCTCGTGGGTGCCCACCGCGGCGGGCTGGATCGTCGGGGTCATCGCCACGCTGTCGCTGGTGGCGAGCATTTCGCCGCTGGTCCGCACGGCCATCCGGGTGCCGCGCGAGTTCGTCAACGACTACATCTTCAACTTCCCCGACACCAGTTTCGCCTGGGCGACGGTCCTGGCGCTGCTGGCAGCCGCGCTGGCCGCCCGCAAGAGCATCGCCTGGTGGATCCTGGTGTTGTACATGGTCGCCGCGGTCGGGGTGAACATCGCCGACCTGATCGCCGGCGACGAATCGGTGCTGGAGGAGTTCGGCGAGGTCATCGGCCTGGGGTTCCACCTGGCCGCCATCGGGTTCCTGGTGCTGGCCCGTCACGAATTCTGGGCCAAGGTCCGCCGCGGCGCGCTGTTCAAGGCGATCGGCACCCTGCTGGCGGGGATGGCTCTGGGTATCGGCATCGGCTGGGCTCTGCTGGAGCTGTTCCCCGGCACGCTGCAGCGTGACTATCGCCTCGGCTACGCCGCCAACCGCGTGGCGGCGTTTGCCGGTGTCGATGCCACGGTGTTCGACGGGCAACACCCCGGGGTCCTGATCAACGCCCTGCTCGGTCTGTTCGGCGCGCTGGCGCTCGTGGTCGCCGCGATCGTGCTGTTCCGGTCCCAGCGGGCGACCAACGCGCTGACCGGACAGGACGAGTCCGCGATCCGCGGGCTGTTGGAGCTGTTCGGCAAGAACGACTCGCTGGGCTATTTCGCCACCCGCCGGGACAAGTCGGTGGTGTTCGCGCCCAACGGCCGCGCCGCCATCACCTACCGCGTCGAGGTCGGTGTCTGTCTGGCCAGCGGTGACCCGGTCGGCGACCCGCGCTCCTGGCCGGCCGTCATCGACGCCTGGCTCAAATTGTGCAAGTCCTACGGCTGGGCACCCGGCGTGATGGGCGCCAGCGCTGCGGCCGCACAGGCCTTTCGGGATGCCGGCCTCAACGCGATCGAACTGGGTGACGAGGCCATCCTGCACCCCGACCGTTTCAAGTTGTCCGGCCCGGACATGAAACCGGTACGCCAGGCCGTCACCCGCGCCCGCCGCGCGGGCCTGACGGTCCGCATCCGCAGGCACCGTGAACTGACCGCCGATGCGATGGCCATGGTCGTCGGCCGCGCCGATGCCTGGCGCGACACCGAAACCGAACGCGGCTTCTCGATGGCGCTGGGGCGCTTGGGCGATCCCGCCGACGGTGACTGTCTACTGGTGGAGGCCGTGCAAGCCGGACCCGACGGCTCCGATGATCAAGTGGTGGCGCTGCTGTCGCTGGTCCCCTGGGGCGCCAACGGGGTGTCGCTGGATGTGATGCGCCGCTCGCCGCAGTCCCCCAACGGCACCATCGAGCTGATGGTCAGCGAAATCTGCCTTCAGGCCGAAGATCTCGGCATCACCCGGATCTCACTGAACTTCGCGATGTTCCGCTCGGCGTTCGAGCAGGGCGCCCAACTGGGTGCGGGCCCGATCGCCCGGCTGTGGCGCGGCCTGCTGGTCTTCTTCTCCCGCTGGTGGCAGCTGGAGACGTTGTACCGGTCCAACATGAAGTACCAGCCGGAATGGGTTCCGCGGTTCGCGTGCTACGAAGACGCCCGCGAGGTGCCCCGCGTCGGGGTGGCCTCGGTGATCGCCGAGGGTTTCCTGGTGTTGCCGTTCTCGCGCCGCAAGGAGCACACCGGCGAGCATGTGGCCGCGCCGAAGAACCTGGTCGACAGTGGGCTGTTGCACCGGGACGGCAGCGCGCCGGATATCGGTGCGCTACAAGAGGATCTGCCCGCCGACGAGCACAACCGCCTACCCGAGCAAGTGCGGGTCAGGATGGCGAAGCTGAAGTCGCTCCAGGACAGCGGCGTCGATGCCTACCCGGTCGGCGAAGCGCCCAGCCATACCGTGGCGCAGGCACTGGGCGCCCCCGTCGCCGATGTCACCGTCACCGTGGCGGGACGGATCCTGCGGTTGCGCGACTACGGCGGGGTGCTGTTCGCCGTGCTGCGCGACTGGTCCGGCGATGTGCAACTGCTGCTGGACAATTCGCGCCTCACCCAGGGCACCAATGCCGACTTCACCGGCTCGATCGACCTCGGCGACCTGGTCGAGGTCACCGGCACCATGGGTTCCAGCCGCAACGGCACACCGTCGTTGCTCGTCACCCGGTGGCGGCTGATCGGCAAGTGCCTGCGCCCGCTGCCCGACAAGTGGAAGGGACTGACCGATCCGGAGGCCCGGGTGCGTACCCGGTATGTCGACCTTGCCATCAACACCGAGGCCCGCGATCTCATCACCGCCCGCAGCCGCATCCTGCATTCCATCCGGGAGACGCTGGTGGGCAAGGGGTTCTTGGAGGTCGAGACGCCGATCCTGCAGCAGATCCACGGGGGCGCCAACGCCCGCCCGTTCACGACCCACATCAACGCCTACGACCTCGACCTGTACCTGCGGATCGCTCCCGAGCTGTATCTGAAGCGGTTGTGCGTCGGCGGTGTGGAGCGCGTGTTCGAGCTGGGCCGCGCGTTCCGCAACGAGGGCGTGGACTTCAGCCACAACCCGGAATTCACGCTGCTGGAGGCGTATCAGGCGCACGCCGATTACAACGTGTGGATGCACGGGTGCCGGGAGTTGATCCAGAACGCCGCCGAGGCCGCCAACGGTGCGCAGGTGGTGATGCGGCCCGGACCCGACGGGGACCTGATCGCGGTGGACATCTCCGGGGAGTGGCCGGTGAAGACGGTGCACGGCGCGGTGTCCGAGGCGCTCGGCGAGCAGATCGGTCCGCAGACCGGGCTGGACCGGCTGCGCAGCCTGTGCGACGGCGCCGGGGTCCCGTACCTGACGCACTGGGACGCCGGCGCGGTGGTACTCGAACTCTATGAGCGTCTCGTCGAGGGACAGACCGAGCACCCGACCTTCTACAAGGACTTCCCCACCACGGTATCCCCGCTGACCCGACCGCACCGCAGCATCGACGGTGTCGCCGAACGCTGGGATCTGGTGGCCTGGGGTGTCGAACTGGGGACCGCGTACAGCGAGCTCACCGACCCGGTGGAACAGCGCAAGCGGCTGCAGGAGCAGTCGCTGCTGGCCGCCGGTGGCGACCCGGAGGCGATGGAACTCGACGAGGATTTCCTACAGGCCCTCGAGTACGCGATGCCCCCGACGGGCGGTCTCGGTGTCGGCGTCGACCGCGTCGTCATGCTCATCACGGGCCGCAGCATCCGGGAGACCCTGCCCTTCCCGTTGGCCAAACCCCGCTAGCCGCGGTCACAGCTCTCTTCCAGGAAGCACCGTCACGATGATCTCGTGACACTGATGTCCGGGCTTTTGCAGCACCATGATTCGCTGACCCATGGTTGGATGCCGGTGACCGCCCAGGTGGTCACCGGCCTGGTTCTGGTGGCGGCCCTGCGGCGACGCCGGCGCCTGATTGCCGCCGGCGCCTTCGGGGTGGCGGCCGCCGCCGCCGCGCACTGGTACATCGCCAGCCAGGGGCTGGCCGGGGATCCCGCGCCGCAGGCGTTGTGGATCTGGATCGCACTGACCGGGTTCACCGCCGCGGCGCTGGTGACCCGCTGTCGGCACCGCCGTTGGTGGCGACGGGCCGCCGCGCTCGCGGCCGTTCCGCTGTGCGTGCTGTGCACGGCACTGGCCGTCAACCAGTGGACCGGCTACTTCCCCACCGTGGCGACAGCCTGGGGACAGCTGACCGCCGGTCCGCTGCCCGATCAGACCGATATGGCGACCGTCGCCGCGTTCCAGGTGCGGCATGCGGTGCCGCACAACGGTTCCCTGGTTCCGGTGGATACCGGGGACGCCGGGTCCGGATTCAAACACCGCGGCGAGTTCGTCTATCTGCCGCCGGCCTGGTTCGCCGCCGATCCCCCGCCACGACTGCCGACACTGATGATGATCGGCGGCGAACTGAACACGCCGCAGGACTGGGCGCGGGCAGGCAACGCCGTGCAGACGGTGGATACCTTCGCCGCGGCGCACGGCGGCGAGGCGCCGGTGCTGGTGTTCGTCGACGTCGGCGGGACGTTCAACAACGACACCGAATGCGTGAACGGCCGTCGCGGTAAGGTCGCCGATCATCTCACCAAAGACGTTGTTCCGGCTATGGTCTCGAAGTTCGGCGTGAGCTCGGACCCGGCGAACTGGGGTGTCGTCGGATGGTCGATGGGCGGCACCTGCGCCGTCGACCTGACCGTCATGCACCCAGAGACCTTCTCGGTGTTCGAGGACATCGCCGGTGACCTGAGCCCGAATTCCGGGTCGAAGGCCCAGACGATCGATCGCCTGTTCGGCGGTGACGCAGCCGCCTATGAATCCTTCGATCCCACCACGGTCATCACCCGGCACGGCCCGTACACCGGGGTGTCAGGTTGGTTCGCGGTCAATGGGGCGGGTGCCTCGCCACCACCGCAGACCGCCGCTGCCGCCCAGGCGCTGTGCGGTTTGGGGGCATCCCATGGCATCGACTGCGCGGTGATCACCCGACCTGGCCGGCATGACTGGCCCTTCGCGGCAAACGCTTTCGCCGAGGCACTGCCCTGGCTTGCCGGCGAAATCCAGACACCGGGCGTCCCCAGGACAGCACTGCAGCAGCCGGCGAAGGGACCCACCGCGGTCGATGTCGCCGAGCGGCGGCCCGGTCAGTAGTCGGACTCGGCGGCAAGGATCTCCGCCAGGTACGCGTCGGCAGCCGGAACCGCCAGCCGGGAGCGTACGAAGGCGCGCAGCCGATCCCGGGTCTCCCGGTCGTCGCCGGCCGTTCCCCCCTGACCGATGGTCACCACGGTTTCGGCCCAATCACGGTTCCACGCCGCCGATTCCGACACCGGTAGGCTGAGCGTCGCGGCGCCACGCTCGTCGAGCTCGCCCGCGCCGACCACATCGGCGCTGCGTAACCGCACCGGGACTCCGGCGGCCGATGCGCTGGTGACCGCTCGCACGGTGGCCACCACCGCGCCGGCCCCGTCCCCGCGCACCGACCATTCGACGGTGTCCTCGGCGGCATCGAAGACCCCCGCAGGCACCGCACTCCAGCTGATCGATGCGACACCGGCACCGATCGCATCCGGCTGCGAGGGTGCCCCGCCGGCGGCCAGGGCGTAGTCATCGCGGCGGCGATCTTCGGACGCCGCAACGGGTTCGGGACTTTCGGTCCAGTCCATGAGTTCCTGGCAGGACTCGACCAGTGCCGTCACCCGGGGGGCGCCGTGATGCAACTGGCGCAGCAGTGCCTCGCGGTGCGGGCGCAGCAGCGCCTCGACATCGGAGTCCAGGGTGTCCTCGGCGAAGAAGTCATGCGCGGCGGACGTCAGCACCGCCAGTTCTGCGTCCAGTACCGCGATGTCGAGATCGACGATGCCGTCGCGGACGCTGGCCGGCCACCAGCGGCGCAACCAATGCCCCAGCGCGAGGCGGCGCAGCGGTGCCAGCGCCTGGGCAGACAGTTCCACATCGGCAATGTCGATGCCGGAGTGCGGGCCGGCGATCGGGCCTGCCAGCGCATCGATCACGGCTACGTGCCCCTGTTCCCCGACGACCCGCCACAACCAGTCGGCTGCGGACACATCGGTGAACGTCAACTGCGCGGGCCGGGCCGGGTCATCCACCGTCCACGCCAGCACAGCCCCGGCGACCTCCAGGACCGCGACCGCCGGCGGGGCCGCCACCGGCCCTCCGGTGGTCCACAAGCCTTGCTGGGAAACCAGGTTCATCGAGCTGCCACCATTTCCAGCATTGCCTTGATCCGCTGCCGGTGGTCCAGGCTCACCGACCGGGCGACCCCTTCCAGCAGCGCGCGCATCTCATCGACATCGACACAGGACTCCTGCCAGACGTCGCGACCGTGCAGGCGAGCCCACAGCCGGCTCAGATACGGCCTGGCGAACGCCGCAAGCTCGTCGGTCACCTGCTGTTGACGCGGGTGCAGTGGCTGCCCGTCGGCCAGGTAGCGCCGCGCGTGCAACACATAGGCCTCCTTGCGGAGCCTGGCCTGGATCTGCGCGGCCAACCGGTAGCGCGGGGCCGCCGCCTCGCTCAGCGGCGCCAGGTCGACGGCCACCTCGACACCGGCCACCATCGCGGCCTGGATGTCCTCGGCGAGCAGTCCCCACGGCGCGCAGGCCCGGTCCACCTCCTCGGCGCACAACAGGGGCACGTCCGGGAGTTCGTCGCGGTCCAGGGCGCGGCGCAGGGTGGCACGGACCCGATCCACGACGCTGCGGTTCAACGGACGATCGGTGTCGGCGCCGCCGTGGACGGGCGGTGGCTGCTGCGGCAGCGCGGCGGTGAGCCCGATCTCCACCAGGGACCACGGCAGGTCCGGCGCCGGGCCGCGGGCCCGGGCTCCCAGGTTGTAGGGTGTCGCGTCGGCGACCAGTGCGGCCCAAACCCGTTGGCGGGCCGTCTGTTCGTTGTGGCCGACGGCGTCGCCCAGCACGGTGCTCAGGCCGGCCAGGAATGGGTCGGTGATGGCGGCGGTCGGCCGCACGTCCGACCAACTGTCCCGCAGCTGGCGCGACAACGCCCCGATCACCGACTCATCGGCGACGTACCGGTTGAGCACTTCGATGGCGGTGCGGTCCCGGTCTGCGTGGATGCCCCGCAAAATGTTCTCCGCGGTACCCGAATCACCTTGTACCGGTGGACCTTTGGTCACAGCCAGTTCGTAACACACCGGGAAGTACAGTTCCTGCGCGTTCCCGGTGGTGAAACGGAGCTTGCGGCGATGCACCTTGAGCACCGCGAACCATGATGCGGTGGCACAGAGCTGGTCGCGCTGAGCGAGGATCAGCTGGTGCATCTCGGCGGCCACCTCGCCGGACACCACCGGCGTCGAGTAGTGCGGGTTGGACCGTAGCCGCAGCACCAGCGGATCCAGGATGCGCTTGACGGTGCGGCTCAGCGGCCCGCCGTCGTCGCCGCTGAGCACCTCGACACCCGGGCCCAGCGCACGCCAGGCACGGTCGATCACGGCGCGTCGCGGCTGTGCGCACGACGCACCCGCCTGCTGTGCCGCGATCTCCGGAACCGTGCTCATCCGATCAGGATAGGCACGGATGGCGTCACGGTCGCTACGCGCGGTGAAAAGTTGGGTTCGGTAGCCGGCCGACGGGGTGACCCTGTTGTCCATGCCTGAGTCACTGCAGATCCTCCTGGTCCTCGTCGCCTCCGCCGTCGTGTTCGTCACCGTCGGCTCCGCCATCGCCGCCATGGCGCCGCGCGGCCGGTCGGCGCCCAAACCCGCCGGCGCTCCGTCAGTTGCCATCGGCACCGTCAGTGCCGTCTCCGACCGGATCACCGTGGAGGTGGAAAGCGTGTGCGGCCAGAAGTTCACCGGACGCCTGCGTGGCACCCCTGACGATCCGGTGGTCGCCGAGATCCGACCCGGGGCGGTGCTGCTGCTGACCTTTGACCCCGACTCCCGCGAGCAGCTCTCACTCGCCGACGACATGGTCGCGATCCGCGCCGCCTTCGACCGGATGCTGGTGGACAAAGGCCTGCTCACCGATGCTCAGCTGGAACTCATCCGGCACGGCACCAGGGCCAGCGGGGTGGTGACGGCCGCGCGTTCCACCGGCACCGCACGTGAGGACTACCGGGAGGTGGTGCTCGATCTGATGGTCCGCAGGCCCGAGGGCGGACAGTTCCCCGCGCACGAGACCACGCTGATCCCGGCCACCTCGCTGGACCGGGTGCGCCCGGGCAGCGTCATCGACACCTACTACCGACGGGGTGACGAATCCGCGGTCGCAGTGGCCGTGCCGCCGGCCTGACGGGGCAGAATCGGTCAGAAGACCGCAAAGCTCACCAGGGCAGCCCAATACACCGGCGCGGCGGCCACGTCGCCGTCGCGCCAGCGCCGCAGCTGTGCCCGCTGCCACCGGTTGACCGAAAACGCGGCCTCGGCATCGGATTCCGCCTGGTGCGCGGTGTCGACCGCGGCAATGACCTCTCCCATCGGGTCGGCCGGCCCACGGTCGACAAAGCGCCGGAACCCCGCGCTGGTGGGCAAGGACCACAGCGTGGCCGTCACCACCTCGGCCCCGCCGAGCACCATCGCCGCGACGATCCCGGTGGGTTCGTCGAAGCGGTAGTCACCACCGGATGCACAGGCCAGCAACGCAACACGGGTCGGGAACAGCAGGTCCGCGGACATCAGATCGGCCGCGGAGAGGGGCCGGTGCTCGCCGATCGGCTCGCTGTACCCGTCGACCGTGTGCCGGCACGCGAGATGCAGGGCCGCCCGTTCGGCACCGTCCCCGGTGCTGGCGTGCCCGACGTAGACCAGACGGCCCGGCTGGGCAGCCAGTGCGCTCGCCAGCCATCCCCGGTCCGTGTCGGTCCGCCGGAAGAGTTCGACCGCGGTGCTCACTCGCGGCATCACCGCTCGGCGGGCCATCAGGTCGGTGTAGTGCCTCGCCAGCAGGGTGTCCGGTGCCGGCCGGCCCAGCACCGACCCGAGCGCTGAATCCGGCCGCTGTCCGGGCACCCGAGGGTCGAGAATCAACAACGGATCCGCCTCCGGGCGCGCTACGTTGACGCGCCGCGAGTGCGCGATATTCGCCGGCACCGCCATCAGCACGTCGGCGAACTCCAGCAGTCGGTGACCTTCGGTGAGTTCGCCGATCTCCCCCGCAGGCCACGGTATCGACGCCGGCTGCGGGCCGTCCGGGGTGATCGCCTCCTGACGCGCGGCCAGCATGGCGGTCACCTCGGGCCGCACCGCGGGCAGCGCCAGCAGACCCCACGGCACCCGGCCCAGACGTGCACTCGGTGCGACGAACAACACCGCCCGCGGGTCACTTACACACTGCTGCAGCAGATCCCAGCCCGCCGACGAGATCAACAAGACGCCCAACCGGTAGGCAAGGGTGAGTTCGGCATCGGTGTCGGTGAGTGCACCGCCGGAGAGCGCCCGCCCCAAGGCCTCCAGCGCCGTCTCGCCGTCACGCGGATCCGGCAATGCCGCGAAGATCTCCTCCTGTGCCGCCAGCAGGATGGTCTCCTCCACCACCCAGGTCACGGTCGACTCGGGCCGCCCCACCATGCGCAGACTGGCGTAGCTCGCGATTCCGACATCGGCGTAGCGCAGCACCAGTGTCGGCCGGCCGGTCACGACCATGTGGGCCAGGCCGGTTCATCGCTGGTGATGTTGCGTCCGTAGCGCTGCTTGGCCAGCGCGCGGTAGTGCCCGAGGATCGGGGGTGCGCCGGGATCCATCTGCAGGGGCGGCAGCGGACCGAGTCGCGTCAACGACGGTCCGCCGGCGACGGACCCCGCCGCAACATCGGCGAGTGCCAGATCGGGCAGTTCGAATTCCGCATCCACCAGTACGGCCTGCGCCCCGGCCCAGATCGGCACGTCGGCGCCCGCCTCCGTTTCTGTGCTGAAACTCCCTCTGGCGCTGTGGTATTCGATCAGCTCAGCGGTGAGCGCGGTATTCTCCCACTCCCAGGACACCGCGAATGCCCCGGCCAGCATGGGTGCCGACACCCTGGCCGCCCATTGCGCGCGGGCCGCCGCGTCGATGATCGTGTAGCGCACCGAATCCACCGCGAGCGCCGCAGGCACCTTCAGCTCTGCGGCCTGTTCGAGTTTGGCCATCGCCCGCCGGAAGGCAGCACTGCCGGTCTCGGCGTTGGTGGTGCCCAGTGAGGCTTCATGTTTGGCCTCGATCTCGTCCCAGGTGTCGTCGAGATCACCGGCGCCGTCGAATCCCAGATCGCCGAGCGCGTCGGCTCGCCACACCGTGCCCAGCTGATCGTCGAGCCGGGCGTACTGTAGCCAGCTGCTGCGGGGCCACCCGTCGAGCAGGGTGCGGGCCTGCGCGATCAGCTCGGTGGCCTCGGCGAATCGTCCGAAGAAGATCGGGATCCAGCTGCGCTGCAGCAGAATGCGGTGCAGATAGAGGGGCTTGCCGAGCTCTCGCCAGTGCCGTTCGGCATGTTCCCAGCACTGATCGGCTTCCTCCAGTGCCGCCGAGGCCAGTCTGGTGAACCCCCGGTAGAACCAGCAGCGGGACACATCGTGGGCACGGGCGTACTTCGCGATGACCGGGTATGCCTCGTCGATCAGCCGGTCCACCCCGTTGTGGTCGCCCATCGACCAGCACGCGATCGCGCGCTCCAGCTGCGTGCGGGCGGTGTCGAGCTCCCAACCGTGTGCCTGGGCGCGCGCGCCGGCGCGGCGCAACCATGGCTCGGCGTCGGCAAGTCTGCCGGTCTGCACGCAGAACCCGCCGTATCCGATGCCGGCGAGCACCAACAGCCGATCCCCCAGGCCGTTGTCGGCGGTGGAGGTGTCGACGGTGTCGATCACCTGGTCCCACATGGGCGCCGCCAGATGATGCAGATCGTCATCGGAGAGTGCCGTCGCACAGAGCACCCGGGCATAGCCGATCAGATATCGGTGTTCGTCGTTGCACTCCGGCGGTCCGGGGGCCGTCACCAGTGCAGACACCGCGTCCGCGGCCTGATCGTGGGCGCCGCGGGCGGCGTGCAATCCGGCCTGCAGGAAGTGCGCCCGACGGGTGTAGCGCGCCATCATGGACGCGGTATCGGGGCTGTGCGGCGCCAACGCCGTGTAGGCGGCGATGCAGTCCCGGATGCGCCGGATGCACTCGTCCACGCCGTCGTAGGCGGTGCGCACCAGGTAGATCTCACCGAGTTGGGCGGAGACCTCCAGGGCCAGGTCGTCGCGATCGGCCTCTTCGATGGCGGGCAGCAGCGACAGCAGCAACTCCTTGGCTGCCGACTCGTCGGCAGCCCAGGCGAGCCGTCGGGCCCGATCCAGGTCGCCGGTGATCGACACCGCGCCATCATAGGGTGACCGCGGCCGAAGGCGGCGGACGAACGTGCACGTCCGCCGCCGCCGGCCGAGGGTCGCCCCGTCGTGGGCTGGGCCGATCAGCTGCAGTTGACCTTGATTTCGAACTTCTTGGTGATCATCCCCGCCATCGGGTTCTTCAGATCGGCGCCGACCGCCTCACCGGTGATGGTGTAGGTGCTGCCGTCGACCTTCACCTCAGCCGATCCGGAGCTCGCACCGGCCATCGAGGCGACCGCCAGGGCGTTACCGTCGACCACCAGGCCGACCGACTCGACCTTGGGGCTGGCATCGTCGGTCATCACGACGCCGAGGCCCTGCTGGCCGCCGATGGCGGCGCTGGCGACGTTGATCTTGCCGCCGGCCTTCACACAGGTCACGGACTTGAGGTCCAGCCCGGCCAGATCCTGGCCTTCCACCTTGACCTCGGTGCTGCCGCCGCCGGCCACCTGCGCCGTGCTGCCGGTGTTGCCGGATCCGGCCGGCTCGTTGCCCTTGGCCGAGTTCTCGTCGGAGCAACCCACCAGTACCGCCGCGGTGGCGAGCATCCCGATCCCGGCGGCCAGAACGCGATTCTTCGTCATGTGTGTGTGTCCTTTACATTCGCCGGCCGCCCCAGTGGCGCCGTCGTGCGGTAAGTACATCCGTGCCGAATTGCTACCGATCCCAAACTTCGGTAGCGGGTACCGTGACGTCATGCCCGATGACCAGCAGCCTTCGGCCGGCGAGGAGACCGACGCCGAGGTCATGCCAGCCGAGGTAGCGCCAGCCGAGCCGACACCGGCGCTGCCGGGGCCCGTTCACGTGGACACCGGCTACACCGAGTCGGGTGTGCCGACCTTCGATGCGGTGCGCGAGAAGATCGAAACCCGTCTCGGGACCGCGCTCGGTGCCGTCGAACTCGCCGAAGACACCCCCGAAGGCCGTTCGGTGTCCGAACAGTACGAGGCACGCCAGAAAGCAGCCGCCGACCGGTTGAAGCAGATCCGCGAATCGATGAACCGGGACTAGTGCGCTCCTTCACCCTCGCCGAACGGCGGGCCCGGTTGGCGCGGCGGCATTTCCTCAGTGAGCACGGCACCGATCCATGCGCCGTGACATCGGCGATGGTCGCGCTGCACGCCACCGATCCGGCCACCCCGTACCTGTCGCTGTGGGCCCGGATCACGGACTTCGACCGAGCCGATCTGGACGCCACGTTGTATCGAGAGCGCGCACTGGTCAAACATCTCGCGATGCGCCGCACGCTGTGGGTGGTGCGCGCCGACGCTGTGTCGGCGGTGCAGGCGGCATCCAGCGACCGCGTCGCCGAGAGCGAGAGCCGCAAGCTGATCGCCGATGTCGAGAGGGCCGGGGTGGCTGCCGACGGCGCCGCATGGTTGCGTACCGCCTGCGCCGCGGTGCTGGCATACCTGGAAGCCAACGGACCCACCAGTGCGGCCCAGTTGCGCGCGGCGCTGCCGGAACTCGCGGGCACCTACGACCCGGCACCCGGAAAGCCCTGGGGTGGTGTGACTGCGCTGTCGCCGCGGGTCATCACCGTGCTCGCGGTCCGCGGTGAGGTTGTCCGGGGCCCGAATCAGGGCGGATGGACGTCGTCACGTCCGTTGTGGGTGTCGGCCCCCTCCTGGCTGGACGCATCAGATCCCGCCGAGCCCGACGCCGCCAGTGCCGCGTTGGTGCGCACCTGGCTGCGGGCGTTCGGGCCGGCCACCGTGGCCGATGTCAAATGGTGGTTCGGCCACACCTTGACCTGGACCCGGCGCGCACTGACCGCTATCGGCGCGGTCGAGGTGGATATGCAGGGCACCCCCGGGGTGGCGCTGCCCGATGATCTGGAACCCGAACCGGACACCGAACCATGGTGTGCACTGCTACCCGGACTCGATGTGACGACGATGGGCTGGGTCGACCGGGACTGGTACCTGGAGGATCTGCGCGGCCAGGTGTTCGACAGCCGGGGCAACGCCGGACCGACGGCGTGGGCGGACGGCCGCGTGGTCGGTGGCTGGCGGCAATCCGCCGATGGCCGGGTCGAGGTTCAGGTGATCGGGGATGCCAGCCGCACGGCACGTAAAGCCCTGCAGCGCAAGGCCGATGACCTCACCGACTGGCTGGACGGCACCCTGATCAAACCGCGGTTCCCGTCGCCGCTGACGAAGATCTAACGGTCTCCCTCTTCGAGGCTATCGACCTGAACACAGACGTCGGCGCCGCGCGTCGGACCGCTGCTCAGGCGCTGACCTTGGTCCGCCGCTTACGGGTCACCTTCGGGGCGGCAGGCGGGTCCAGCATCTCCACCAGGAACTGCCCGGTGTAACTCTCCGGTGTCGCCGCGACATCCTCGGGGGTGCCGGCCGCGACGACCGTGCCACCGCCCGCGCCACCCTCGGGGCCCATGTCCACGATCCAGTCCGAGGTCTTGATGACATCGAGGTTGTGCTCGATGACGATCACCGTATTGCCCTTGTCCACAAGGCCGTTGATCACCTTGAGCAGTTTGCGGATGTCCTCGAAATGCAGACCGGTGGTCGGTTCGTCGAGGATGTACACGGTGCGTCCGGTCGAACGCTTCTGCAATTCTGCGGCCAGCTTGACGCGCTGCGCCTCACCGCCGGACAGCGTCGGCGCGGGCTGCCCCAGTCGGACATAGCCGAGGCCGACGTCGACCAGTGTCTTGAGGTACCGGTGGATCGAGGAGATCGGCTCGAAGAACTCGGTCGCCTCCTCGATCGGCATGTCCAGCACCTCGGAGATGGTCTTGCCCTTGTAGTGCACCTCGAGCGTCTCCCGGTTGTACCGGGCGCCGTGGCACACCTCGCACGGCACATACACGTCGGGCAGGAAGTTCATCTCGATCTTCAGCGTGCCGTCACCGGAGCACGCCTCGCAGCGACCGCCCTTGACGTTGAACGAGAACCGGCCCGGCTGATAACCGCGCACCTTCGCCTCGGTGGTGGCCGCGAACAGCGTGCGGATCTTGTCGAACACCCCGGTATAGGTGGCCGGGTTCGACCGTGGGGTCCGCCCGATCGGTGACTGGTCGACGCGCACCAGCTTGTCGAGCTGATCGATACCGTTGATCCGGGTGTGCCGCCCCGGCACCTGCCGGGCGCCATTGAGCTTGTTGGCCAGCACGGTCGCCAAGATGTCGTTGACCAGCGTCGACTTGCCCGAGCCGGAGACACCGGTGACCGAGGTGAGCACGCCGAGTGGGAAGGTCACGTCGACCTCTTTGAGATTGTGTTCCCGTGCACCGACGACGGTGAGCTGGCGCTTGCGGTCCACCGGCCGACGGATCGCCGGCACCTCGATGCTCTCCTTGCCGGAAAGGTAAGCACCGGTGAGAGATTCCGGGTTCTTCAGCAGATCCTTGTAGGTTCCGCTGTGCACGATGCGACCACCGTGTTCACCGGCGTACGGGCCGATGTCGACCACCCAGTCGGCGTGCGCGATGGTGTCCAGGTCATGTTCGACGACGATCAGCGTATTGCCCAGATTGCGCAGTCGTACCAAGGTCTCGATGAGCTTGCGGTTGTCACGCTGATGCAGCCCGATCGACGGTTCATCGAGCACATAGAGCACGCCGACCAGACCGGACCCGATCTGAGTGGCGAGCCGGATGCGTTGTGCCTCACCGCCGGACAGCGTCGCCGCCGCGCGCGACAGTGACAGGTATTCCAGGCCGACGTCGAGCAGGAAGCCCAGCCGGGACTGGATCTCCTTGAGCACCTGTCCGGCGATGGCCTGTTCGCGGGTGCCCAGGGTCAGTGCGTTGAGGAAGTCGGCGCAGTCGGCGATGGACAACTCGGCGACCTCGGCGATCGACTTGGCACCGAACTCACCCGCCGCCAGCGTCACCGCAAGGATCTCCGGCTTCAGGCGGGTGCCGGCGCATTCCGGGCACGGGATATCCCGCATGAAACCCTCGTAGCGTTCCTTCATCTGTTCGGAATCGGTCTGTTCCATCCGCCGCTGTAGGAACGCCAGCACGCCCTCGAAATCCGCGTAGTAGGACCGGGTGCGCCCGTAGCGGTTCTTGTAGCGCACGTGCACCTGGTGGTCGGAGCCCTCCAGGATCGCCTTGCGCGCCTTGGCGGGCAACTTCTTCCACGGGGTGTTCACATCGAAGCCGAGCTCGTCGCCGAGGCCCGACATCATCCGGGTGAAGTACTCGGCGGTGTGCCCCATCGACCAGGGGGCGACGGCGCCCTCGGCGAGCGTCAACTCCGGGTCGGGCACCACCAGGTCGGGGTCGACCTCCTTCTTGATGCCCAGGCCGGTGCATTCGGGGCAGGCGCCGTAGGGCGAATTGAAGGAGAACGACCGCGGCTCGAGATCGTCAACGGCCAGCGGGTGCCCGTTCGGGCAGGCCAGCTTCTCGGAGAACCGCTGTTCGCGATGCGGGTGGTCGTCCTCGCGGTCGACGAATTCCAGCACGAGGATGCCGTCGGCCAGCCCCAGCGCGGTTTCCACCGAGTCGGTGAGGCGCTGCTTGCTGCTGGCCTTGACGGTGAGGCGGTCGACGACCACCTCGATATCGTGCTTCTCCTGCTTCTTGAGCTTGGGCGGGTCGGTCAGCGGATAGACCACACCGTCGACACGCACCCGGCTGTAGCCCTGCGAGTTGAGCTTGTCGAAGAGGTCGACGAACTCGCCCTTGCGGGTGCGCACCACGGGCGCGAGCACCTGGAACTTGGCGCCTTCCTCCATGGCCAGCACCTGGTCGACGATCTGCTGCGGGGTCTGCCGGGCGATGCGCTCACCGCACACCGGGCAGTGCGGGGTGCCGGCCCGGGCGTAGAGCAGACGCAGGTAGTCGTAGACCTCGGTGATGGTGCCGACGGTCGAGCGCGGGTTGCGGTTGGTGGATTTCTGGTCGATGGACACCGCCGGGGACAGCCCCTCGATGAAATCGACGTCGGGTTTGTCCATCTGGCCGAGGAACTGCCGCGCATACGCCGACAGCGACTCGACGTAGCGGCGCTGCCCCTCGGCGAAGATCGTGTCGAAGGCCAGTGAGGACTTCCCCGACCCGGACAGGCCGGTGAACACGATCAGGGCGTCGCGCGGCAGATCAAGGTCGACTCCACGCAGGTTGTGCTCACGCGCACCCTTGACGATCAGACGGTCAGACAACGGGTTTTCCTCCCAAGACAGAATTCACGGCCCATGCTAAGTGCACCCACCGACAAGCCGGAGTCGAGCCGGATAGCGTTGGGGTGTGACCAGCCCTCAGATCGTGTTCAGCGAGTCCTATACCGGCCACGTCGACAACGGCGCCGCCGCTCGGCGCACCCTGCCCGCGGCGACGATCATCAAGGCCTCCGTCGGCCCCATGGACAACAACGCCTACCTGGTGACCTGTTCCGCCACCGGGAAGACCCTGCTCATCGACGCCGCCAACGATGCCGACGCGCTGGTCGACCTGATCAGGGCGCACGCGCCCGATATCGCGCTGATCGTGACGAGCCACCAGCACTATGACCACTGGCAGGCCCTCGCGGCCGTGGCCGAAGCGACCGGTGCGCCGACCGCGGCCCACGAGCTCGACGCCGAACCGCTCCCGGTGCGCCCGGACCGTCTGCTGGCCGACGGCGACAAGATCACCATCGGCGAACTCACGTTCGACGTGATTCACCTCCAAGGTCACACCGAGGGTTCGGTCGCTCTGGCGCTGCGCGGCGCCGACGGTGACACCACCCATCTGTTCACCGGGGACTGCCTGTTCCCCGGTGGGGTCGGCAAGACCTGGAAGGACGGTGACTTCGACCGGCTGCTCGCTGACGTGTCGGACAAGTTGTTCGACGTATACCCCGATTCCACCGTGGTCTATCCCGGGCACGGCGATGACACCACGCTCGGCGCCGAACGCCCGCACCTGGCGGAGTGGAAGCGGCGCGGCTGGTGAGACCCGTCCCCGAGAAACCCGGTCCCGGCCAGGAGTCGGTGTGGGACTACCCGCGCCCGCCCCGACTCGAGCAGTTCCGCGGGTCGATCACCATCGACCTCGGCGGCGAGCAGATCGCATCGAGCACCGACGGCTGGCGGGTGCTGGAAACCAGCCATCCGCCGACGTACTACCTGCCGCGGACGGTATTCATCCCGGGAGCTCTGCGCGAGGCCGCCGGTTCGTCATGGTGCGAATGGAAGGGCCAGGCCGCCTACTTCGACCTGGTGTCCGAGGACACCGTGGCGCCGCGGGCGGCGTGGACATACCCGTCGCCGACGGCGGGGTTCGCACCGCTGGCCGGTGCCATCGCGGTGATGGCAGCCGCGGTGGATCGGTGCACGGTCAACGGCGAAGTCGTCATTCCCCAGCCCGGCGGCTTCTACGGGGGCTGGATCACCAGCTGGGTCACCGGACCGTTCAAGGGCATCCCCGGGTCGATGGGATGGTGAGCCTCAGAGCTGCGCGATGACCTGCTCGCCGAACAGGGCGACGGCCTCGGTCGCGTGCGCCAAGCTGCCACCGGGCACCGGCACCTGGATCCATGTCACCCCGAGATCGGCCAACCGCCCCACCCCGTCGAGGTAGGCACCCGCATCGAATCCCGCGTCGCCCGGAGCGCCACCGACAGCATTGCTGAAGGTGATGTCGACCGCGGCCGGGTCCCGTCCCGACTCATCCAGACGGCGGCGCAGGTCGTCGATGCCGGCCTTCAGCGTCTCCAGCGAATCCATCGGGTCGGTGCGCGCGGTCTGTGCCAGCACACCGGCCGCCGGGAACGGGCACCAGCCGTCTCCGTGTTCGGCCACGCGGCGGCGCGCGGCCGCGGTATTGCCACCGATCCAGATCGGCGGCGGTACCGCGGGGCGCGGGTGGGCGGTGATGCCCGCCGCGGCGAAATGCCGGCCGGCGTAGCTGACGTCATCACCGGTCCACACCGCCCGGATGACCTGCAACGCCTCTTCGACCAGTGCGCCGCGCTCGTCGAAATCCACACCGAGCGCGGCGAATTCGCGCTTCAGATAGCCGACTCCGACGGCAAGGGTGAACCGGCCGCCCGACAGCAGGTCCAGCGTCGCACCGGCCTTGGCGACGACGAACGGATTCCGGTAGGGCAACACCACCACATTGGGGATCAATCGCAGCGTCGTGGTGTGGGCCGCGGCGAAACCCATGGCCACGAAGGGATCCAGGGCGTCATGACCGCCGGCCTCCAGCCACTTCTGGGTCGGCGCAGGATGATCGGTGAAGCCGAACCCGCCGAAGCCGGCGGCCTGCGCTGCCACGGCGACCGCGGCCACGCCGGCCCCACCGGCCAATTCGGGGTTATAGGGGTGACTGTGCATGGGGTGGGTGAAGGCGAACTTCATCGAACGCCCGCCCATGGCGCGTAGTCCGACCACACAGAGGCACCGTCGGGGCGCCCAACTACCTCGGATCCGCCGAGCGGTCCCGCAGCCGGGCGCACCGAGCGCCAAAAGCACTGTCTTGTCGACATTCTCGCTTGCGCCGTGATCCCGTTGGAGCACTCGGCACGAAAGACAACCACCTCAACACCGTGACACTTAAGCGCTCCTTTGTAAAGAGCGCCCGGCGCGCGCAAAAAAGCCGAGGCCCAGCGCCACCCGGTACGGGCGGCCCTGGGCCTCGGCCTGAGTGTATGAGCGGCGTCAGGACGTGTGCACGATGAGCACGTCGATCTTGGATCGGCGGGCCACATTGGCCGGCACCGATCCGAGCAGACGTCCGGCGATGGTGCTCAGCCCGACGTTGCCGACCACCAGGAGGTCGGCCTTCTCGCTTTCGGCGAGCTCGACGAGGGCGTCGACGGGAGCGCCCACGATGGCCTTCTCCACCACTTCGGTGGCGCCGGCAGCCTTCGCCCGGTCGGTCGCTTCCCGCAGGATCGCGTAGATGGGCGCATTACCGGTCGCCTTGTAGCCTTCGTCCTTGAGGACGTCGGCGGCGTGATGATCCTCGCTCTGCGGAAAATAGGCGGTCGCGACGATTACTCGCGCGCCCGAACCTCCGGCAATCTCCCCAGCCCGGTCCACCGCACGCAACGACGAATCAGATCCGTCCGTGCCGACCACCACGGTCCGATAGGCGCTCATTCATGCCCTCCCAGTGTCGATTGCTAAGCCACCCGAGACATTAACGCGTTGCCCGACGACCGTGGGGTCGATTCACCACACGCGGCGCGTCCGGCACCGTCTCGTCGGCGCTGTTCGACTTGTGATGCTAGCCCGAAAATCCGCCCGTACGGGCATTCCGTGAGCAACACGACGGCGCGGTCTGCGGTGTTTGCGGACCGCATGTCTCAGCCGAAGTGACCCGGGACAAATCGATGCGGACAGCGCGACGGGTGTCACTTATCGTTGAGGGCATCGGCACCTATGCGATCACCGGATCGGCTTCCGGCATGGGGTTACACACGGCACGTCGGCTGCGTGCAGACGGCCACCGCGTCATCGGCGTCGATCTCAGGGACGCCGACGTCATCGCCGATCTATCCGAGCCGCACGGGCGGCGGGCCGCGGCGGATGCAGTGTTGGCGTCCGCGGGTGGCGTACTCGACGGGGCGGTGCTGGCCGCCGGTCTGGGTCCCGGATCCGGTGGTGACCGCAGTCGGCTCATCGCCCAGGTGAATTTTCTGGGCGTCGTGGAACCGCTTACGGCGTGGCGGCCCGCGCTGGCCGCCGCGGACCGGGCGAAGGTGGTCGTGATCGCAAGCAATTCCGCCAGTACCGTGCCACTGGTACCGCGCCGCACAATCAACGCACTGCTCGCCCACGACCCGGACAAGGCGGTACGAAGCCTCCGCCTGCTGGGCGAACGCGGCTCGGCGCTGATGTACGCGGCGTCCAAGATCGCGGTCAGCCGGTGGGTGCGTCGACATTCGGTGACACGGGACTGGGCGGGCGCCGGCATCCGGTTGAATGCGCTTGCCCCGGGCGCGGTCATGACGCCATTGCTGGAGGCGCAGCTGGCCGAACCCTTGGAAGGCAAGGCGGTGCGCAGGTTTCCGATCCCCGTCGGCGGGTTCGGCGCGGCCGACCAGCTGGCGGAGTGGATCACCTTCATGCTGTCGGACGCCGCTGATTTTCTTTGCGGCAGCGTCATTTTCGTCGACGGTGGTACCGACGCATTCTTCCGCCCGGCCGACTGGCCCGACAGCGTGCCGTTGCGGGCGCTGCCGCGCTACCTGTGGCGGTTCGCCCGCGGCACCGAAACGGGGTGACCGGGCCGGATCAGGCAGTGCCCCAACAACGCCTCCCCGGACTGGTCAGGCCGACACCGAAAGGTGTTGCGGCCCTGCCATTCACGTGACTCTCGGCCGCACCTTGTCAGCGGATACGGGGTGCACCAGCAACTGGAACTCGACATCGGCGTCCGCCGCTCGCCGCACATCGTCGGCGCAGTGGCGCGCGAACCGGCGAAGTTGGGCCTCCGACGTGGTCGGGGCGACCCCGACCGTGATGCGTACCGTCGGGGACCCGCCCGCGATCCGGGTGCTCGCCTTCGCCGACTGCACGCCGGGATGCCGGCCGATGTCGCCGGCCGCCGCGTCGGCGATCCTCGTCAGGTCAACCGCGCCGGCGTGTTCGGTGTCCACCGCCCGCACCGACCGTGGGCGCAGATGCAGGAGAACCAGCCACCCCCCGATGAGGACGGCAATCACGCCTCCGATGCCGAGTGCCGCCGACCACCACGGCCATTCGGGCGCACGTCCCAGCGCCGCCACGTCGATTCGCGCCGCGGCCTGGCGCGCGAATGCGCTGTCGAGGCCGTAGCCGATGATCCACCCCGCACCGGTGAGCAGCACGACGGCGACCACAAAGGTGATCAGTCGATCGGTCATTCGCAGCCCCGGCCTCATCGGTCATCTCCTCTGCTGTCCCGGCCCTGCACGACGTGGCCGGCACCGGGCCAGTCGGCGCCGCGGTCGCGGGGCACCCATACGTGGTCACCGATGTACTCGTGGGTTCTGCGCCGCGGCGCGACCGACGCCACCAACAGCGCCAGCCCCAGCACCGCAGCCGCACCGGCGGCGGGCCAGACCCACCACTGCCAGTGCGCGTCGGCCAGTCGGCCCAGTGCCGCGGCGATCCACGGGTCGTCGGGGGTCATGGCGTCGCGGACCGCCACCACCCCGGCGGCGATCAGGACGAGCGCAAACAGCACGCCGCCATAGCTGGCCAGGGCGGCAGGCCGGGGTGCGAAGCGACGATGCTCGCCCGGTTGCGGCGCGGGGGCCGGTTCGGCGGCGTACGCGTCCGCCACCTGGGCGGGTGTGCGATCGGATTCGACGCGGGTGATCGTCACATCGATGCGCTCCGGCCGCTCGGCCAGCGTCGTCGACAGCTCGTCGGCCACCGCGGCGCGAACCGCGGTGAGGACGTCGGCGGTAGCGACCGGCCAGCTGGCGGCGATCTGGATAGCCACCGCCTCGGCACCCCGGTCGCCGCCGATTGCGATGACCGGCAGGGGGCGGCCGGGCACCAGGGTCCGTCGGGGCACCACACCGGGCACCCTCAGCACGGCACGCTCGATCAGCTGCTGACGCACCCGGTTGTCGATGACGGTGCGCCCGCGTGCGGTGGGCACCTGCACCGCCACTTCGCTGGTCATGTCAGCCCCCGGACCGGCGACCGAGAGCGGTCAGGTCGATGGTGCCGTCCAGATGGGCGCCGATCGCCGCACCGGCGGCGGCGAGTACGAGCGCCAGCAGGAACCCGCTCAACCCGCCGGCCACCGCGGCGATCGCCAACAGCAATCCGGCGAAAAGTCCGGGCAGCAAGTATGTTCCGGTCATTGCTCACTCCTAGGGGTTGGGGATGACAGCGATTCGGGTGCCGCGACGTCTCCCACGACAACATCGACGGGCACGCCGGCGGCGACGCTGGCGGCCTGCCGTACCCGTTCCGCGGTTTCCAGCAGTGCGCTCCGGAGTTCGAGGACCACGTGCACCTTTCCCCCCGAGTCGTTCAGGCGAACCCCGCCGACGATGCGTCCCGGCAGGTACGTGGTGGGCACCCCCGGCGCGGAGTGCAGACCGATCACGCCATCCACGGCGGAGACCGCCGCGATGACGCGATCGATCCGCTCGCTCTGCATCACTGGACCCGGGGCTGCGCCGAGGTCTCGGTCGACGCGCCGTCTTCGTCGTCGGCGAAGTGCACGTCGTGAACCGTGATGTTCACCTCGGTGACTTCGAGACCGGTCATGTTCTCGACCGCGGTGATGACGTTGTTGCGAATGCCGTCGGCCAGGTCGTGGATGGCCACGCCGTACTCGGCGACGATGCCGATGTCGACGGCGGCCTGCCGCTCGCCGACCTCGACACTGACACCCTGGGTCAGGCTTGTGGTGCCAGGCAAAGTCTCACGGAGTTTCCCGACGACCCGAGCTGCCTGCCCGCCGAGATCGTGCACCCCGTCGACCTCACGCGTGGCGATGCCCGCGATCTTGGAGACCACCACGTCGGCGATCGTGGTCACGCCGTGATCGGACGCGAGCTTCTGGAGTTCTTGGCCGGCGGTCTGAGCCGGGCCGGCCGATGCGATCTCACGGGACTGGGTTGCGGCGGTCATGGCTAGCTCCTTCGATGTTCTTCCAGCTAGGATGCCTCTATCCGGCTCATAGGGTTAGACGCAGCCGGGAGTCCGATCGGCACACACAGGAGATGTAGAACACAAAGCGTTTCGATCGGCCGGAAAGAGGTCACCCCGCCGGGGTGCTGGACTCGCTGCCCGATGAGACGCTTGCCCGACGCGCTCAACGTGGCGACTCAGCGGCGTTCGACGTGCTGGTGGTCCGGCACGCGCCCGCATTGCTGAAATTTGTCAGGCAAACCTATCCGGTGGCCAGCGACTGCGACGATATCGTCCAGGAAACGTTCATCGCGGCCTGGAAAGCGCTACCGACCTTCGCGTTCCGCGCGCAGTTTCGCACCTGGCTGTACTCGCTGGCGTCACGCAAGACCATCGACGCGCTACGCCGGCGCCGCCCACAAGGCGATCTGGATGCGGCGCCCGAGGCGGTGGATGCCGGGCCGGGACCCGGCCAGCGAGCCGAGTACGCCGACTTTCTGGCCGCCCTCGACCGCGAGCTCGCCGGCATGCCCTATCCCGCGCGCGCGGCCTGGTGGTTGCGCGAAGTGTACGACCTGCCGATCGCGGAGATCGCCACCGTGCTGCACACAACCGAGGGCTCGGTACGAGGCCTGTTGCAGCGCACCCGGAAACGTCTGGCCACCACCCTTGCGGAGTTTCGTCCGTGAGCGCCCGTCGGTTGTACAGCGGCAGCCACGTGCGTAAGACTGGAGGACACATGAGCACGGCAGCCGAAGACGATTACGAAGCCACCGCCGAGGCGGCGGCCTGGATTGCTGCCGCCACCCGAAAGTTCGCCGGCCTCGCCGAGATGGATGCCGCCACCGACCCGCGTTGGGCCGAAACCAGTTCCGCGTTGAGTGCACTACGCACCGGTATCGCACAACGCATTTCGGCGCTGCCGCGGCAGGGCAAGATGATCCGCACCGCACGCCGGGGTATCGGTGTCAGCCACATCGCCCTTGCCAAGCTGCTCACCGCGGCGTTGGCCGAGCCGGCAGCGTCGGTGGCCGCCGCGGTGGCCGATGTCGAACTGACCGTCACCGACCACGCGCTGACGGCGGTCCGCATCCATCTCATCGGCATCGGCGCCGACGAGCGGGCTCGGACGTACCTGCAGGACGGGGACGCGCTGCGCCACGACGCGGCACAGGTCCTCGACGAGACCCTCGGCGACCACACCGCCGAGATCACCGCCATCTGGGATGACGTGGTCGTGGCCGGCCGTTAGCCGGCGGCTCAGTTCGCACCCGCGGCGATGGCCTGGCCCACCTCGTCCCTGCGCACCGCCATCTCCGCGTGTGCCTTCTCCAGCGCCTCGGCCTGATCCTCGTCGGCACGCATCAGTGCGTCGATATCGAAGGCCGCCATATCGAGGACGCCCATGTCCGAGAACGCCTTCTGGACCTTGTCACCCCACAGCCCGATGTCCTTGACGATCGGCACGATCCGGCTGAACAGGTGTGACCGGAACTGGATCATCAACGGTGACTTCTCGACCCAATCCGCACATTCGCGGACATCGAGGCCGAGTGTCTCGAACACCTCCTCGCCCCGGAAGCGGTCACGCATCAGATAACACGCCTCCACGACGAACTCTTCTCGTTCATCGCGCTCCGCCGTGGTCAGCGCACTGTAGTAGTCCTTCAACGAGATTCGGCCGAACGCGACGTGCCGGGCCTCGTCCTGCATGACATAGGCCAGCAGTTGTTTGGCCAGCGAGTTGGGTGGTGTCAGATCGCGCAGCACGCCGAACGCGGCCAGCGCGAGCCCTTCGATGAGGACCTGCATACCGAGATAGGGCATATCCCACCGTGAATCACGAAGCGTGTCCTCCAGGAGCGCGGTCAGGTTGGTGTTGACCGGGTACACCATCCCGACCTTCTCCTGCAGGAACCGCGCGAACGTCTCGACGTGTCGAGCCTCATCCATGGTTTGGGTTGCCGCGTAGAATTTGGCATCCATGTCGGGGACCACCTCGACGATCTTTGCGGCGCACACCATCGCGCCCTGCTCGCCGTGCAGGAACTGCGAGAACTGCCAAGCCTGGGAATGCCGGCGCATCTCGGCGCGGCGGGCGTCGTCGGCGGACTCCCACATCGGGCTGCCGAACAGTGGATGAAACTCGTCGGGCAGGCCGATCGGGTTCATCGGGTCGACGTCCTGCGCCCAGTCGATGCGCGACTGGGCATCCCACTGTTTGTCCTTGCCCTTCTGGTACAGCGACAGCAGCCGGGCCCGACCATCGTCGTACTCCCAGGTGAAGCGGGCGTCGCCAACGCTTGGCACCTCCCAGGAGAACGGAGTCGGCACCTCGGTGTATTTGTCCCTGGTAGACATCGCGCGCCCCTCTCCGCTGATCACACTGTTGTGACGGCTATCACAACAGTGCGCGCAGCCATGGGCGGCGTCAAGCAGACACGACCACTACGAGCGAGTGACGGGATTCGAACCCGTGTAAACGGCTTTGCAGGCCGGTGCCTAGCCACTCAGCCACACCCGCAGCACCGACAAACCTGCCACCGCCCGCACCGCGGGTACAGCGTTGCGATCACCGTGATCGCTTGTGCGGAGCCGCGGCGCCGATCGGACGGCTACCTGGCGCCCAAGGAGGCCGACGCCGCCGATCGGACGCTACGGACCTCGCGCTTCTTCGGAGCGACGAAGCCGCGCTTGGGCGCCGACTCCTCGGCAAGCTCTGCCTCGTCCACGGACGTGTCCGGCTCGTCAACGGCGGCCATCGGGTCCGTGGCGACCGGCTCTTCGGCGACCGGTACCTCCACCACCGGCTCGTCGGTGACCGGCTCCTCCACTACGGGCTCCTGGACCACCGGCACCTCGACCACCGGCACCTCGACGACGGGCTCCTCCACCACCGGCACCTCGACGACGGGCTCCTCGACCACCGGGACCTCGGTGACCGGCTCCTCCACCACCGGCACCTCGGTGACGATCTCCTCCGCGACCGGTTCGGTCACCACTACCTCCGCGGCGGGCACCTCCTCGGCCACCGCGTCTTCGGTGACCACATCTTCGGCGCCCACGACCGCATCGGCGGCGGTGCCGTCCACGCTGGTCCCCGACTCAAGATCACCGTCCACCGAATCCGCGTTCACAGCGGCCTCATCGGTGGTTGCCGACGCCGTCCGCAGCGAAGCGCCCACCAGGCCGGTCGACGCCGTCGAACCACCC
This sequence comes from Mycobacterium adipatum, assembly GCF_001644575.1. Taxonomy (NCBI): domain Bacteria; kingdom Bacillati; phylum Actinomycetota; class Actinomycetes; order Mycobacteriales; family Mycobacteriaceae; genus Mycobacterium; species Mycobacterium adipatum. Next base: position 3,003,254 of record NZ_CP015596.1, on the reverse strand, counting down.
GCCAGCCCGGACAACCCGCCGAAGATCGAGCCGATCAGGTTGGAAAGCGCCGAAACGACCCCAGCTATCAGATTCGGGACGAAACTCAGCACCTGCGTGATGACCTGCTGCAGGAACTGCAGCAACGACGTCACCGGGTTGTTCGGGTTCGTCGGTGAGCAACCATCGAGACAGTCGATCAGCTCCTTGAACGCGAGAAAAGCCTCTTCGGTGCCTTTGAAATTGCCATCGGCGTCGAATATCCCGAAAAAGCGGTCATCCCCAATTGCATTCAGGTCATCTTTGATCGAGTAGAGAAATATCGGACCGGCTCCGGAGAACGATTGCCACGCGTTGACCAGGTCGACCAAAAAAGCCCGTTGCGTTTCGGCCGAAACGACACTGGTGGGCAGGCCGTATTCGGTTATCCAGATTTTGAGTTGCTCTTCGCCGGGGTCGATGTGCTGGTCCATCAACTCGCGGATCTTCGTGACTTGGTACAGCGGCATCAGTTCACGCCAGTCCAGATCGTCCTGCTCGGAGAACGGTGTCGCAAAGTTGTAGGGATGAAATGAGATCGCATCGAAGAACCCGTCGGCGCCGGCGTCGTACATCGCCTGCACGAAGTCCACCGGATTCATCGTCGTATCGCCCCATGTCAGGCCCGCCCCCACGACACCACCGATAACGGTGATATTCGGGTCGACCAATTTGAGCGCCGTATAGGTCGCCTTCAGCAGATTGGTATAGGCGACCGGGTCCACGGGATTCCAGAAGAACGACGCATTGGGTTCGTTCCACACCTCATAGGAGGTGATCTTGCTGCCGTAGCGCTGCGCGACTGCCGTCGCGAATGCGGCGTAGTCCTGCACATTGTCGGGGTGCCCAACGCCGGTGTCGCCGGAAGTAGCCCAATCGGGTGACCACTGAAGCACACCGAGGATGCCCATTCCGCGGCTTTCCACTTCGTTGACGATCTGGTCGAGTTTCGCCCAGTCCAGATCCTGTTCCCAGTCGACCGGACCGCCCATCGGATCCTGGTTCTGGATGAACATCCACGGGACCAATAGGCGCACATCATTTACGCCGAGAGACTCGATCAGGTCGAGCCGATGCCGCACCTCGTCAAGGCTGTCGGTGAAGTAGATGTTCGAGTCGGCGATACCGACTGTCGTCGGCGACTCATCGACCGCCGCCACATTCATCACGTCGTACGCAACGACGTGCCGCACCTCTGGTACCACAAAATGGCTTCCGGTGGCCGCAACCAACGCCGCGGTGGTGACACCCACCACCGCACGCTTGGCGATACCTCGCACCGACTGTGGGACGCCTCTGTACATGTTGATCACCCGATTCTCAGGACGTGACACAAAACGGTGTCAGGCTTGACACTGCTAGGAAATTAGCCGATGTGTTAGGTACTTTCGTAACTTACCTAGAAGTAATATCGCCACTTTTTGACAGGCAATAATTGTCCATTTCTGGGCAAAGAATTGACCGGTCGGCAATATCTATCAGCACGCAGGAAACCGCGTTTCTAGCAAATCGCTCCGCCGCACCCATCGACGGGGTGATACCCCACTCGTGCGCCTCGGCCGGCTCAACAGTCCAGTTAGGAGCCATCGCCCCCATGGGCAACACCGGTTGACCCGCTTCACAGCAGCCCGATCACACCCACAAGGATTACGCTCCAGCAAATTTTGTGGACGTCATACGATCAGCGGACAGTCGTCCTACTACGCGACGTAGGAAACACGTGTCAACTGTATGGTCGCCGACGCATCGCGCCGTCGTCATCCTGCAATGTGGGAAACCCGCCTGCAGTCGCTATTGATGTGGCATCCCCGCGGCGATCCCGCCCTGCGGCCACCCCGCCGGCGAGTCCTCCCACGGCTCCTGTCGGCCGTACGGCGTGAGATCCAGAAAGGGATACCCCACCGACGTGTGGTCGAGGCCGCGCGCATACGTGGAATAGGTGTGGAAAACCTCGTCGCCGCGGCGCAGGAAGACGCTGGCCCCCGGCCAGTCGCCCCGGAGGTCGGCGTCGGTCCATCCGTCGCGGCGCAGTGCGTCGTGCGGTTTGTAGTTGTACCGCACCGGGCCACGCCCGGGATCCAGCGTGACGTCGAAGTCGTAGCTGAAGTCGCCATCGTCGGTGGAGTACCACGGAAACGTCCAGCCGTGGGCGGCGCGGTACCGCGCGATGCTGGCATAGGGCGCGCGGGAGACGCAGGCGAACGTCACGTCCTTCGCATGGAGCAGAGCCCGGTCGGATTCGGTGAAGGTCAGATCGGCGGCCGCGGTACAACTGGGGCAACCCTGGTCGATCTCATCCAGCCACATGAAGTGATGGATATAGAGCTGCCGGCGGCCCTCGAACAGGTCCACCAGCCGGGAGCGTCCGCTCGGCCCCGCGAAGAGGTAGTCCTTGTCCACCCGGACCATCGGCAATCGCCGCCGTTGGGCGTTGACGGCATCCCGCAGATGGGTGGCCGCCCGCTCGGCGACCAGTAGCTCCAAACGTGCCTTGAGCCATTGCTCACGGGATACGACATCGGGATATCCGTGTTCCTGCGACATGAGTTTCTCCTCACCGGGGGCCTGCCATGTGCAGACTTCGGCGCACCCCGAGACTCATCGCGGGTTGGTGCCCCCAGCCCGCCAGGCGGCGACCACGCCGACGACCGCCAGTCCCGCAAAGCACGCGAACAGCCAACCTGCCGCCGCCGCATCGGCGCCCGCCCGATTGACGATGGCGCCGGCGACGCCGGCGCCGAACGCGCCACAGATCAATTGGACGGTGCTGATCGCGGCCGCCGCCACCGGACCCTCAGCCGGTTCGTCGACACCTGTCATCGCCCATACCGATAGGTGCGGCCAGGCCATGCCGATACCGGTACCGGTCAGCACCAGGCTCAGTGCCCACAGCAGCGCGATCCCTCCGGACATCCCGTCACGCACCAGCAACGCGCCGACAGCCAGACCGATGGTCATCACCACCGGCGCGGCGCGCACGATCCGGACCACCGCACCCCGGCGGTCGACGGAGGCACTCACGATCTCCCCGGCGGTCCAGCCGACGGCCAGCGCGACGCCCAGGAATCCCGCGGTCAGCGGCGCCAGGTGCGCCAGCCGCTGCCCGAACAGCGGCACGTACATGTCCACCATGGTCGCCGCCATCAACAGTCCCAGCGTCAGATACACCCATTTGAGCGGTCCCGGCCGAAACGCGGTGGGCGGCAATACCGACGCCCGCGCCGCAGCCCGCCGGTCGACGGCCAGGAATGCCACGATCAACACCACCGCGGCGCAGAGCAGCGCGATGGTGAACGGCAGGCCGGTAGGGATACCCGCCACGCTGACCATCAACGCCGCCGCACCGAGTAGCAGCAGCGACCACACCGGGACCCGGATCACCGTCGCGCCGCCCGCGTCGGAGCGCCCGGGCAGGGCGAGCGGAACGAGCACCGTCATCGCCATCGTCAAGATGACCAGCGCACCGAAAGCCCACCGCCACGTGGAGAACTGGGCGAAGAGCCCGCCTGCTGCCGGACCGAGCAGGGTGCCCACCCCCCACATGGCCGACACCAACGCCGAAGCTCTGGTCCACAGCGCGCGCGGCAGTGCGGCGTTGATCACCGCGTATCCCAGACCGGCAAGCAGTCCACCGGCAGCCCCCTGGACGGTGCGGCCCACCAGTAGCAACTCCATGGTGGGCGCGACGGCGCACAGCACGCTGCCCGCGCCGAATACCGTCAACGCACCCAGGTATGCCGATCGTGGGCCCAATCGCGCCACCGCGGCGCCGACCGTGGTCGCGGCCGCCACCGAGGCGACCAGGTAGACCGTCATCACCCACGCGTAGTAGCGGTGACCGCCGATCTCGGCCACAGCACTCGGCAGCAGGCTTATCGTGAGGAACTCGTTGGTGGCATACAGCGCCACACCACCGGCCAAAACCGTCGCGGCGCCAAGGTTTTTGGGTGCGAGTAGTTCACGCCAGCTGCCGCCGGTCAACGCCTGGGTGTCGGTCACACCCCCTACCGTAGAAGCTCAACCATGGTTGAGCTCAACTACCGAATCGATCGCACCCGGGTTCACTTCAGGCCGGCGGCATCCATGCCGCGCAATTCCTTCTTCAGATCCTGGATCTCGTCGCGGATCCGTGCGGCGAGCTCGAACTGCAGATCACGGGCGGCCGTCATCATCTGCTCGGTCAGATCCTTGATCAGGTCGGCAAGTTCGGCGCGGGGCATGTTCGCGGTGTCGCGGCCCTCGACGATTCCGGCGCTGACCGCGCGGCCGGGCTCACCCTGGGCGCGGCGACCGCGGGACGAATTGCGGCCCGACCCGCCGACGTCCACCGTGGCCTCGGTGTCATCGGCCTCCCGGTACACCTGATCGAGGATGTCGGCGATCTTCTTGCGCAGCGGCTGCGGATCGACGCCGTGCTCGGTGTTGTAGGCGATCTGTTTGGCCCGGCGGCGGTCGGTCTCGTCGATCGCCTCCCGCATCGAGTCGGTGATCTTGTCGGCGTACATGTGCACCTCGCCGGACACGTTGCGAGCCGCGCGGCCGATGGTCTGGATCAAACTGCGCGGCGACCGCAGAAAGCCCTCCTTGTCGGCGTCCAGAATGGCCACCAGTGACACCTCTGGCAGGTCGAGTCCCTCACGGAGCAGGTTGATGCCCACCAATACGTCGTATTCGCCGAGGCGCAACTGACGCAACAACTCCACCCGGCGCAGCGTGTCCACCTCCGAATGCAGATAACGCACCCGGATACCCATCTCCAGCAGGTAATCGGTGAGATCTTCGGCCATCTTCTTGGTCAGCGTGGTGACCAGCACCCGCTCGTCGCGCTCGGTGCGCAGCCGGATCTCACCGATCAGGTCGTCGATCTGGCCCTTGGTGGGTTTCACGTGCACCTGCGGATCGACCAGCCCGGTCGGGCGGATCACCTGCTCGACGAACTCGCCGCCGGCCTGGGCCATCTCGTAGTTCCCGGGTGTCGCCGACAGATACACCGTCTGACCGATCCTGGACGCAAACTCCTCCCAGGTCAGCGGGCGGTTGTCGACCGCCGACGGCAACCGGAAGCCGAAGTCCACCAGGTTGCGCTTGCGGGACATGTCCCCCTCGTACATGCCGCCGATCTGCGGCACGGTGACATGTGACTCGTCGATGACGAGCAGGAAATCCTCGGGGAAATAGTCGATCAGGGTGGCGGGCGCCGTCCCTGCGCCGCGGCCGTCGATGTGACGGGAGTAGTTCTCGATGCCCGAACAGAACCCGACCTGCTTCATCATCTCCAGGTCGTAGTTGGTGCGCATCCGCAGCCGCTGAGCCTCCAGCAGCTTGCCCTGGCCCTCCAGTTCGGCCAAACGGGCCTCCAGTTCGGCTTCGATACTGGAGATCGCCATCGCCATCCGGTCCGGCCCCGCCACATAGTGGGTGGCCGGGAAGATCCGGACCGAATCCACCTTGCGCACCACATCGCCGGTCAGCGGGTGCAGGTAGTACAGCGCTTCGACCTCGTCCCCGAAGAACTCGATGCGTATCGCCAGTTCCTCGTAGGCCGGGATGATCTCGACCGTGTCACCACGCACCCGGAACGAACCCCGGGTGAACGCGATGTCGTTGCGGTCGTACTGGACGTCCACCAGCAGGCGCAGCAGCCCGTCACGGGGCACATCGTCGCCCACCTTCAGTTCCACCGAGCGGTCCAGATAGGACTGCGGGGTGCCCAGACCATAGATGCACGACACCGAGGCGACCACCACCACATCGCGGCGCGACAGCAGACTCGAGGTGGCCGAGTGCCGCAGCCGCTCGACATCGTCGTTGATCGAGCTGTCCTTCTCGATATAGGTATCGGTCTGCGCGATGTAGGCTTCCGGCTGGTAGTAGTCGTAGTACGACACGAAATACTCGACGGCGTTGTGCGGCAACATCTCCCGCAGTTCATTGGCGAGCTGCGCCGCCAGCGTCTTGTTGGGCGCCATCACCAGGGTGGGACGCTGCAGCTTTTCGATGAGCCACGCCGTGGTGGCCGACTTACCGGTCCCGGTGGCACCCAGCAGCACAATGTCACGCTCACCGGCCCGGACCCGGCGTTCCAGTTCGGCGATGGCCGCGGGCTGGTCCCCCGCCGGCTCGTATTCGCTGACCACCTCGAACCGGCCACCGGCGCGCACGATGCCATCGACGGCGTCGGCGGCGGGTCGGTACTCCGACTGCGCCAGGACGGGGTGCTCGGTCGCGAAAGCCATGGTCCCCAGGTTAAGCGTGCACACCGACAAGTTCATTCCCCGAGACCGCCGCGGGCGCGCTACCGTGACGCCGTGCCCGAACCTGTGCGGATCCTGCTGCGCCTACTGGGACTGATCCTGCTGGTGGCGGGGGTTGTCTGCGCGGTTCTGCTGGTGTGGCCCGGCCCCGCCGAGATCGCGGACCGCCTGGGGGCCACCTGCTCCACCGACGGCGGCCGGTCCACGCAGCAGTGTGACTGGTTCCAGGCCGCCGACCTGCTATGGACCGGTTGCTGGGTCGCCGTCATCCTCGGCGCCGTCCTGCGCCTGGTGACCAGACCCGCGGGCAAGGGTCCTCGGGTCCTCGACCTGCGCCGGCGGCGGTGATCGTGCACCCGCCGAAGCGCGAGACCTTCGATCTGGCGGCCCGCACCAACACCGACCCGAAGGGCATCGTCCGCGGTGTCGAGGAGTTCGCCGTGCACCCGTGGGGGCTCTATATGGCGCGCCCGGCGCCCGGCCGGGCGCAATTCCACTACCTGGAGACCTGGCTGCTGCCTGCGTTGAACCTGCGGGCCACGGTGTTCCACTTCAACCCGGGTTACCAGCTCGATCAGGACTTCTACCTCGATATCGGCCGGTACACCGCCGGCCCGGACGTGTGGCTGGCCGAAGATCACTACCTTGATCTGGTGCTGCGTACCGGCCGGGACGTCGAGTTGCTGGACATCGACGAACTGGTGGCCGCCGTGTCGGCAGGTCTACTGGACCCGGCGAGCGCCGAACAGGCCATCGCGACCGCGGTCGCCACGGTGGACGGTCTGGCCCGCCACGACTATGACCTGGACCGCTGGCTGACCGTGCATGATGTCGCGCTGACCTGGCGGGCGTAAAGTCACGATCATGAGTGTCACCAGGCGTTCAGGAGTGACGGCTGCCGCGATGGCCACGTTGCTGTTCGCGGCCCAACTGGTGGCCGCACCCGCCCATGCCGAACCCGAAATCGAGCCCGTCGCCCCCGAGGTGACCGAGGCCGAGCCCGGTCTGCTGCACAACATCACCTACCGGGCGCGCGCCGACGGCACATCGCGCGGCGCCGTCGTCGCCTACAAGGCCGACGATCACAACGTCAACAGCGAACAACCGACGATGCTGCCCGGCCAGACATTCGAGGTGAACACGGTGATGTCCGACCCGAGCCTGGCCGGGATGGAGCTTTCCATTCAGTGGCCCTACGGGTCGAACCTGCACTGCGAGATCCTGGTCGACGACCAGATCGTCGCGCAGGCCGACCAATTCATCGCACCGCGGCTGTTCCGCGCCAAGGACGACCCGCTGTACGGTGTGCTGCAATGCGGTGCGCCCCTGGACAATCCAGCGATCGGCGTGCCGGTGCCGGTACCCGATGCCGCGCCCCCGCCGCCGGCCCCGGAGGCCGTTCCCACAACCTGACGCGACAAGCCTCAGGGGCGCCAACCGGTGGTGTTCGCCCATTCCCAGGCGCGGTGATAAGCGTCGAGAAACCAGGGTTCCTTGGCTGCGGCGTAGTCCGGTGCACCGATGGCGGCCCGCTTGGCCGCCAGATAGTCCTGCTGCACACCGGGATTGGCCTTCAGCCAGTCGACACACAACAACGCAAACTGCTGGTTGGGCCAGCCGTCGACGCGAATGTGCACATGGGTGGGCCGGCCCGGATCTGCCGAGGCGTGAAATCTCTTGCGCCACCGGGCAGTATCCGCTGTATGCGGGGTATCCGCGGCGTTGCCCTCGACCCGTGGGTAACCCGCGGCCAGCAACGCATCGGCGAGTTCGTCGGCAACGTCCAGCGAAGCGACGCTGACCTGCACGTCGATGACATCCTTGGCGTCCAGTCCGGGCACCGCGGTCGAACCGATGTGATCGACACGGACCGCCCGATGCCCGCACGTGGTCTGCAACCGGGCCACGATCCGGCGCGCCTGATCCGGCCAGCTGGGGTCGGACGCGACCACAGCCGGGGCGGCCCGCGCCGGCCGGCGGAGTCGCACATTGTGCGCGAACGGGAGGATGCGCTCATGCCACAGGGCGCGCGCCTGCTCGACCAGGGCCCCGGCGCTGCCCGAGTTGTCCAGCCAGACATCGGCGACGGCGCGCCGCTGTTCCTCGGTGGCCTGCGCCGCGATCCGCGCCCTGGCGTCCTGCTCGGTGAAGCCCCGGTACTCGATGAGCCGCTTGACGCGTAGTTCGACATCGGCGTTGACGACGATGACGAGCGGGAACATCGGCGCCATCTGGGATTCGACCAGCAGCGGGATGTCCTCGATGATGACGGCGTCTTCCGCGGCCGCCTCGATCAGCTCGGAACGACGGTGCGCCACCAGCGGATGGACGATGCCGTTCAGTGTCTGGCGCTTCTCGTCATCGCTGAACGCGACGGCCGCCAACGCGGGGCGGTTCAACTCGCCGCTGTCGTGCAGGATGTCCCGACCGAACGCGTCGACGAGTTTGGCCAGGCCTTCCGTTCCCGGCTCGACGACCTCCCTGGCGATGACATCACCGTCGACGACGATGCCACCGAGTTCGCTGAAGGTCGAGGAGACGGTAGATTTGCCGGCGCCGATGCCGCCGGTCAGTCCGATACGAAGCACGCCCACCAGTCTGTCAGGTTGATTTTCTGCGCAGCCGCCGGATCGGCGAGTGCGAGCGGTGACAAGACGACGAACGCCCCGACCCAATCGGGCCGGGGCGTCCGTACGGCGAACTGGTTAGGCGTTGCCTGCGAGCTTCTCCCGCAGGGCAGCCAGCTGGGCGTCGCTCGCCAGCGAACCGCCGGCGGACTCACCCTCCGGGCGAGACGAGCTGCTGGAGGTCGACGGACGAGCCGCTTCCTCCGCCTCGGCTGCGGCGAACTTCTCCATCTGCGCGGTGTGCATCTTGTGCCGACGCTCGGCCTCGGCGTACCGGGCCTCCCATTCGGTGCGCTGCTTGTCGAAGCCCTCGAGCCATTCGTTGGTGTCGGCGTCGAAGCCCTCGGGGAAGATGTAGTTCCCCGCATCGTCGTAGCTGTCGGCCATGCCGTACTTGCTCGGGTCGAACTCCTCGGTGTAGTCCTCGTTGGCCTGCTTGAGGCTCAGCGAGATCCGGCGACGCTCCAGGTCGATGTCGATGACCTTGACCATGGCGTCGTCGCCGACCTGGACCACCTGGTCCGGAACCTCGACGTGGCGCTCGGACAGCTCGGAGATGTGCACCAGACCCTCGATGCCTTCTTCGACGCGGACGAACGCACCGAACGGCACCAGCTTGGTGACCTTGCCCGGCACGATCTGGCCGATGGCGTGGGTGCGGGCGAAGTGACGCCACGGATCTTCCTGAGTCGCCTTGAGCGACAGCGAAACCCGCTCGCGGTCCATGTCGACGTCGAGCACCTCGACGGTGACCTCGTCGCCCACGGTGACGACCTCGGACGGGTGGTCGATGTGCTTCCAGGACAGCTCGGAGACGTGCACCAGGCCGTCGACGCCGCCGAGATCGACGAAGGCGCCGAAGTTGACGATCGAGGACACGACACCCTTGCGGATGGCGCCCTTGGTGAGCTGGTTGAGGAACTCGCTGCGCACCTCGGACTGGGTCTGCTCCAGCCAGGCGCGGCGCGAGAGCACCACGTTGTTGCGGTTCTTGTCGAGCTCGATGATCTTGGCCTCGATCTCCTTGCCGATGTACGGCTGCAGATCGCGGACCCGACGCATCTCGACCAGGGAGGCGGGCAGGAAGCCACGCAGACCGATGTCGAGGATCAGGCCACCCTTGACGACCTCGATGACGGTGCCCTTGACGGCCTCGTCCTTCTCCTTGAGTTCCTCGATGGTGCCCCAGGCACGCTCGTACTGAGCGCGCTTCTTGGACAGGATCAGGCGGCCTTCTTTGTCCTCTTTGGTGAGAACGAGGGCCTCGACCTCATCGCCCACGGAAACGACCTCGTTGGGGTCGACGTCGTGCTTGATGGAGAGTTCGCGCGAAGGAATGACACCTTCGGTCTTGTAGCCGATATCGAGCAGAACCTCGTCACGGTCGACCTTGACGATGGTGCCTTCGACGATGTCGCCATCGTTGAAGTACTTGATGGTCTTGTCGATCGCGGCGAGAAAATCCTCGGCCGAGCCAATGTCGTTGATGGCTACTTGCGGCGAGGTGATGGAGGGACTTGGCATGTGGTGGGTTGCTCCGGACAGGTTTAATCGTAGGGACGGTGTGTGTACTTGTGCTGCACACAGGGCTGTTCAGCATGGGTGGCCCCGGTATGCGGTGTGCCCGCGGGGCCCGCGAAAAGAGTGGGCACACAGGTACTGCTCAAGGGTACTAGAACCGGTACACGCTGGACAAACCCGGTCCCCGGTGTCCACCCATGGTTACCCTCCTGAACGTGCCCGTGACGCCCCAGCCACCACAACCTCCGCACCCGCATCTGCCGACTTGGCCGCCGACCGTCCGCAAGGCCGGAGCGCCGCTGGCGGCCATCATCGGTCTCAGCGTGGTGGTCGGGCTGCTGATGATCCTGCTCACCGCGACGAATCCGGTCGGCACCGCGATCGGATTCGTCCTGTCCAGCATCGCGATCACCGTGGTGCTGCTGTGTTATCTGTGGCTGGACCGCTGGGAACCCGAACCGCCGCGGCTGTTGATCCTGGCATTCCTGTGGGGTGCGTCCGTCGCGATCATCCTGTCGCTGGTCCTGGAGCTGTGGGCCGACGCGGTGTTCCTGCCCACGCCGGGGCTGCCGGACGGCTTTGAATCGACCGCTCTGCGCGCGCCGCTCATCGAGGAGGCCGCCAAGGGCCTGTTCCTGCTGCTCATGATGACCGGGCACCGCCGCCATGAGCTGAACTCACTGACCGACTGCCTGGTGTACGCCGGCCTGGTCGGTGCGGGATTCGCCTGGTTCGAGGACATTCTTTACATCGCTAACGGGGAGACGCTGGGCTCATCGCTGGCGATCGCTGCGCTGCGGCTGGTCATGGCGCCCTTCGCGCACTCGCTGTTCGTGTCGATGCTGGCGGTCGGGGTGTACTTCGCGCTCAAACAGCGCCATCTCGTCGGCAAGCTCGCCTGCATCGTCGCCGGCTATCTCGCGGCGGTCATCATGCACGCGTTGTGGAACGGGTCCTCGGTGATCGGTATCGAGGCGTATTTCCTCGTCTACCTGGTGTGGATGATGCCGATCTTCGGCCTGGCGATCTGGCTGGCGGTGCGCAGTCGGCGCCGTGAGCAACAGGTGGTGGCGGCCAAATTGCCGACCATGGTGGCCGCGAACCTGATCACCCCCAACGAGGCCAGCTGGCTGGGGTCCATCCAGCACCGCAAGCTCGCCATCGGCGAAGCGTCCCGGCACGCCGGGAAGACCGCCGGCAAGAGCGTCAAGGCGTTCGCAACCCAGGTGGTCGAGCTGGCCTTCGTGCGGGACCGCATCGACCGGGGTTTCGGAGATGACCGGGTGCAGGCGCTGCTCGTCGAGGAGTCCTACCGCGTGCACGCCGCGCGGCAGGCGGCCGCCCCCACGCTGCAGTACCTGGCCAGTTACCGGATTCCTGGCTGACCCTCGGCCAGCAGGACCACGACATCGGCGATCTGGTCCAAGTGCTCGGCGGACACCGGTCGGTTCAGTGCGATCAGGCGCCAGAAGACCAGTGCTCCAACGGCATCCAGCAGTAACTCGCGATCGGCGACCGGGGACACCTCGCCGCGCGCGGCGGCCCGCTCGAGCACGGCGTGCCCGCGCCGGCGCCGCGGTGCGCCGATGTACTCCATCAACGCCTCAGCCAGGGCCGGGTCACGCTGGGCCTCGGCGAGCAGGTCCGGATACACCCGCCGGGTCCGGTGGTCGCCCAGCCAGGTGGCGACACCGTCGAGCAGCTCCCGGACATCCCCCCGCAACGAACCGGTGTTCGGCACCGCGGCATCGGTACCACTGACCGTCTGCATGGCGGCTGCGACCAGGGCGGACTTGGACTTCCACCTGCGGTACAGCGCCGCCTTGCCCACCTCGGCCCTCCGAGCGATACCGTCCATGGACGATCCGCGAAAGCCGTTCTCCGCCAGTTCGGTCAGTGCCGCGTCAAGAATGACGCCGGTGATCCGAGCATCCTTGGGCCGGCCCGGTGCGCCGGTCATTTCGGGACACATTGTCGGGACGAGACGAAATCCCGGAACGATCGCGGCACCCGTCCGGTGAGTTGCTCGACGGTGTCGGTGACTGTGGACTCCGCACCCGAACGGACCCGGGCGTCCAATGTCGCCAGGACAGAGGCAAATTCGGGGGCGTACCCGGCGTTCACCAGGAACCGGATGTGCTGGTCGGCGCTCACCGCGTGATGCCGCAGGGGTCGACCGGTCGTGTCCTGCAGGACCGAAGCCGCATCGTCGTAGCTGAGCGCCTCGGGCCCGGTGAGCCGGTGCTCGCTGTTGCCGGAGTGCGATCGGGTGAGCAGCTGTGCCGCGACGTTACCGATGTCGCGGGCATCGATGAAGGGAAGTCGGCCGTTTCCCGCGGACGTATGGAACTCCCCGCCGGCGCGGATCGAGTCGGCGATGGGATGGTTCCCGACGAAGTTCTGCATGAACCATGATGGCCGCAGAATCTCCCACTCCGGCAACGACTCCCGGACCGCGGCCGCAACCTCGCCGAGCCCCGGATCGCCCGTCTGCACCGCCGATGAGCTCAGCACGACCACCCGCCGGACCCCGCCGATGCGTGCCCGCTCAAGAAACGGACCGACGATGCCTATCAGATCGGCCACGCCGACCGGGGCCACCAGGTAGATGCGTTCGACACCGTCCAGGGCGACGGGGTGGGTCGCGGGGTCCGACCAGTCGAAGCGAACGTGCTCGTAGCTCGTCGGCGCTGCCGAGGCGCGTGTCGCTGTGCGCACGGCAAGCCCGCGACCACGCAACCCGTCGATGACCGCCGAGCCGGTGCTACCGGTGGCACCGAGCACCAGCACAGTGCCGGTCATGACGATCGGCCGTGGTCGAAGGCGGACACCGCGTCTTCGAGTCCACCCATCGCTGCCGCGGCGGCGAGTGGATTCCAATAGTCGCGGTAGACCGTGATGCCCTGGTCCCCCACGGTGACGATGGCGACGTAGTCGATGTCGTAGGGGTTGCCGGTCGAAGTCGCGACACCGGTCACCCCCCATTCCACGATGATCGTGTCGGGATCGCCGGTGTCGTGCCGTGTCTGGTGCCGTACGCCCCGGATGTCGACATTGTCGGGAAATCTGGCGAGGTACTCGCGCACGGCGTCCTTGCCGGACACTGTGGGCCAGCCGGGCGGCGCGAACGGGAACTCCATTGATCCATCCGGGGCCCACTCGTCGGCGAATGCCGCCATATCGTGGGTGATCAGCGCGGCCGTCAGCCGATCGAACACCTGATGTGTTCGCCGTCTGCGAGCCTCTGCGGTGTGTTGCTCTGCCATCGGACACCTCTCCAATACGGAACAGTTCCGTATTGTATGAGAGGAACCATCGCCGTGTCCGATGTATTTCGGTGATCCCTCCGCAGGGCTATCGCGTCACCGGGTGCTACGCCGTCGGGTCACCTGCCAGAGCACCAGCCCGGCCTGCAACCCGAACGCCACCGAGATCATCGAGATCAGGGTCGCGGGCAACGCCGAGTCCCCGTCGGCACCGAACAGTTCGGTGACACCGATCAGCCCCATCGATCCGGGCACCAGCAACCAGAAGCCGGGCAGGATCATGGTGATCGCGGGCGGGGCGCTGCGCATCCGGGATACCGCCAGCGCCACCACCGTCAGTGCCATGCCACCGCAGAATCCGCTGGCATAACTGCCCAGCACCAGATCGCCGAGGTACTGCGCCGCGTACGCGGTATAGCTGATGAGCACCAGCCACGGCCAGAAGGACACCGGCGGCGCCAAGAACAGCATCACCCCCAGCCCGTATACCGCGACCCCCAGCCAGGGCGCCCACGGCCCGATGTGGTTGACGGCCTCCGAACTGAGCTGGTCCTCGCGCATCCCGAGTAGCTGGGTGGCGATCAGGATCCCGAAGGCGAGCTGGATGATCTGCACGAAGCCGGCGATGAGCCGGCTGGTTCCGGCGATGACATCCCGGGAGGTCAGCTCGATGACGGCCAGGGTGATGGCCGCACCCGGCAGAAACACCGCCAGCGGCGGGATCAGCGCACGCAGACCGACATGGTCGAGTTCCAGCCGCAATGCGGCCACGATGCAGATCGAGGCGACCGCGAACGCGCTGACCGCCGGCACGAGTTGGGCCAGCACCGGAACACGCTGGCTCATCACCAAGAACCCACCGACCATCGCGCCCAGCAGCAGGGCCGCCAGCACGTTCAACAGAGTCGGTTCCAGCACCAAAGACAGCCCGGCACTCTGGATGCCGTAGCCGATGATGGTCACCCACGCGGGGTAGCGCCGCGCACTGCCCTGGATCTCGTCGAGTCTGGTGTCGCCGTCCTGAGCCGAGACCCGCCCCGCCATCGCCGCCGAGACCAATCGCGCGAGCGGGAAGATCTGATCGAAGCGCAGGTCGGAGTCGACCCGGGCACCGCGCACCACCGTGCCCTCGGCCGCGGTCGGCCCCACCACCTGCACGTGGTTGGGCAGGGCGAGCCCGTCGTTTCGGACGCCGTAGTGCGCCGCGGTGCGGTCGAGCATCTGCCGCACCAGAGTCACCGGGTAGTTGGCGGCGCACATGGCCGCGCCCAGCCGGGCCAGGAAACGGATCTGCTGTTCGGCGGTGGCGGTCATGTCAGCGGTGCGACCGGGGCCATGCGCGGCGCTAGTGCGCCGCGGCGTCCCAGCTGCGTCCGTATCCCACCGACACCTCCAGGGGCACGTCCAGCGGATAGGCGTTGCCCATGTGCTCGCGCACCAGGGCTTCCAGGGTGTCGCGCTCCCCCTCGGCCACCTCGAACAGCAACTCGTCGTGCACCTGCAGCAGCATCCGCGATGTCAGACCGGCGGCCTTGATCGCCGCGTCCACGTTGATCATCGCCACCTTGATGATGTCGGCGGCGCTGCCCTGAATGGGGGCGTTGAGCGCAGCACGTTCGGCGGCCTCCCGCACGTTGCGGTTGCTGCTGTCCAGTTCGGGCAGATAGCGCCGGCGGCCCAGCACCGTGGAGGTGTAGCCGTCCTTGCGCGCCTGATCCACCACGTCGCGCAGGTAGTCGCGGATCCCGCCGAACCGGTCGAAGTACTGCTCCATCTGTGTCTTGGCTTCCTCGGTGCTGATCTTCAGCTGCGCCGAGAGCCCGTAGGCACTCAGGCCGTAGGCAAGCCCGTAGGACATCGCCTTGACCCGCCGCCGCAGTTCGGGATTGACCTCGTCGATCGGCACGTCGAACGCCCGTGACGCCACGAACGAGTGGAGGTCCTCACCGGTGTTGAAAGCCTCGATGAGGCCGGCGTCGCGGGAAAGGTGCGCCATGATCCGCATCTCGATCTGGCTGTAGTCCGCCGTCATCAGCTCGGCGTAGCCGGCACCCACCACGAATCCGTCGCGGATCCGGCGGCCGGCCTCGGTACGGATGGGGATGTTCTGCAGGTTGGGTTCGGTCGACGACAGCCGGCCGGTGGCGGCGATGGTCTGATTGAAGGTGGTGTGAATTCGGCCGTCGGAGGCCACCGAGTTCAACAGACCGTCGACGGTGACCTTGAGCCGGGTGGCATCCCGGTGCGCCAGCAGGTGCTGCAGGAACGGATGCCCGGTCTTGTCCAGAAGACCTTGCAGCGCATCGGCATCGGTGGTGTAACCCGTCTTGGTCTTCTTGGTCTTCGGCATCTCCAGTTCGTCGAAGATCACCACCTGAAGCTGCTTGGGCGAACCGAGGTTGATCTGTTTACCGATGACGCCATAGGCAGCCTCGGCAGCATCGCGGATCTGGTCGCCGAACTCGCTCTGCAATTCTTGCAGGAACGCCACATCGACGGCGATACCGGTGCTTTCCAGCTCGGTGAGCACCCGCTGCACCGGAAGCTCCATCCGTCCGAGCAACGACGAGGAATCGATGCGGGCGAGTTCTTCGTCGAGCGCATCGGCGAGGTCCATCACCGCGCCGGCGCGCAGCAGCAGCGCCTGCACCGCCTGCTCATCGACGCCTTCGTTGTCATCCAGGAGTGAAAGCTGTTGCTGCTCAGGATTTTCCGCACGCAGCTCACGCTTGAGGTAGCGCAGCGAAAGGTCGTCCAGGGCGAAGCTGCGCTGCCCCGGACGCACCAGGTAGGCCGCCAGCGCGGTGTCGGAGGTGACCCCGGCCAGCTTCCAGCCGCGGCCCTCCAGGTCGTGCATGGCCAACTTGGCTTCGTGCAATGCTTTGGGCGGCCCCGGGTCGGCGAGCCAGGACGCCAGCGCCGCCTCGTCGTCGGGTTGCAGCGTCGCGGTGTCGATGTACCGGCCGTCACCGTCGTTGGCGACGATCGCCAGTGCCGTGGCATCTCCATCGAACGCCAGATGGGTACCGACGACGGCGAGACCGAAGCGGTTGCCCAGGCTGTGCTCGGACAGCCACTCCGCGAGCTCGCCGGGCTGCAACGCCCCACCGCGCACCTCGAAGCCCTGCTCGGATTCGGGGTCGGCCGAGGCAAGGGTGTCGAACAGCCGGTCCCGGAGCACCCGGAATTCGAGATCGTCGAACAACCGGTGAATGTGGTCGCGGTCCCAGGGCAACATGCGCAGCGTGTCCGGCGTCTGTGGCAGCGGCACGTTCTTCACCAGCTCGGTGAGTTCCCGGTTGAGCACCACCGAAGACAGGTTGGCGCGCAAGGCATCTCCGACCTTGCCCTTGACGGTGTCGACATTGTCGACCAGGCCCTGCAACGAACCGTGCTCGACGATCCACTTGGTCGCCGTCTTCTCCCCCACACCCGGGATGCCCGGCAGGTTGTCACTCGGATCCCCGCGCAACGCCGCGAAATCCGGGTACTGCGCCGGGGTGAGCCCGTACTTGGCCTGTACCGCGTCCGGCGTGAAGCGGGTCAACTCGCTGACCCCCTTGACCGGGTACAAGACGGTGACGTCATCGCTGACCAACTGCAGCGAATCGCGATCACCGGTCACCACGAGCACGCGGTAGCCGACCGTCTCGGCCTGGGTGGCGAGGGTGGCGATGATGTCATCGGCCTCGAAGCCCTGCTCGGCGAGCACCGTGATACCGAGGGCAGCCAGCACCTCCTTGGTGATGTCGATCTGGCCGCGGAACTCGTCCGGGGTCGCCGACCGGCCTTCCTTGTATTCGGGGTACTTCTCCTTGCGGAAGGTCTGCCGGGATACGTCGAAGGCGGCGGCGATGTGGCTGGGCTGCTCGTCGCGCAGCAGGTTGATCAACATGGCGGTGAACCCGTAGACGGCGTTGGTGGTCAGCCCGTTCCGGGTCTTGAAGTTCTCCGCGGGCAACGCGTAAAAGGCACGGAAGGCCAGGGAGTTGCCGTCCAGCAGCATCAACGTGGGTTTCTCGTCGGTGCCGGGCTTCTCGGCGGGCGCCTGGTCGGCGGTCTTGGCGGGGCTCACGCACCCAACTCTAGGCAACCGGGCCGACAGCCGGACCGCGCTGTCGGTCGAACGTACGGATGACCGCGCGTTCGGCCGGGCACGTAGGGCAGAAGGCGGCAACGCGGGCGGTCATGGTATTGATGGCTGCGACAATTCATCTGTATTGCCGGACGAACGGGAGCCGCCATGGCCGGAAAACACCGCACCGAGACCTCGCCGCCCGCCGTCGCGGTCTGGCTGGGCACCGGCGCCATCGCATTGGGCATCGGCGCCGCCCTGACCACCGGCACCGCGGTGGCGAGCGCCGATACCGGCGACACGGGTGGGACGAAGAGTTCCTCGCAGTCCAGCGGCGTGTCCGCCGGACCGACGGCGAAGCGCACTGCCCCGCGCAGTGTGGCGACCGCTCGGACACACCGAACCCCGTCACCGAAAGCGGACACGACCGAGGACGACGCCACCGACCTCGCCCCGTCGGCAAGAAGTCTGACCGCCACCGCGAGGACGAGTGCGACCGCCGCCGCAACCTTCGATCCGTTCGCCGCGCTGGAGAAGGCGTTCCGGAAGACCTTCATCAATACCGCGCCGACGAATGCCGGTTCCTCCGGCCCGGTTCGCAACGACGACGGCACCTTCACCGGGCAGGTGATCGCCACCGACGTCGACGACGATCCGTTGAACTATTCGATCGGCTACACCGGTCCCAGCGGCGGCACTGCCACCGTCGCCGCCGATGGCACGTGGACCTATACCCCCGGCGCAGAACTGGCCACCAACGGCGGCAGGGACTCATTCGTCATCCGCATAGTGGAAGCGAATGCCGGCACGCATCTACACGGACTCAACGAGTTCACCGCCCTGCTCTTCGACCCGCTGTACCAGTTGCTGAACTACTTCATCCCGCAGAATCGGTTCAAGTTCCCCAAGTACAACCCGCAGACCTATGCCTACACCGAGCACTACGTCGGGGTGACCGTGCCGCCGGGCGCCTAGCGATCGCGCCGGTCGAGCCGCACCGTCAGCCCGGCACAGGTTCCCACGCCGTATCGATGTTGCGAGCGTCGTGGCCCGTCAGTAGCCGAGCAGTTTGCGGAACTTCTGGCCGACCGCCATCGACTGACCCATCCGCTGCGCCCAGCCGTCGAGGGCAGCCTTGGTGGCCTCCGCGCTCCAGCCACGCTCGCCGGCGAGTGCAATCATGCCGGCTTCGTCGGTGATGCCGTGCGCCTGCGCCGCGCGGGCAAGGTCGGCGTAGTCCTGCAACGAGATCCCGTTGATCGGATCCCACATCGGATCATCGCCGGCCACCGAGCGGGTCGACGGGCCGCCGAACGCGGCGGGATCGATCGGTCCGGCGCCTCGCACGTGCACCCTTGCGGACTGTTGCCCCGCCGTCGCTACCTTCTTGGCCTCGTCCTTGAACTTGTCGAAAAATCCCATGGCTGCATCCGTTCTTCCCGACCCGGCGCGGTTGCCGAGCGCTGCTCTCGACAAGTGCACCGCGCCGGTATGGCTACCGATCCCAACATCGACTCGCGCGCCAAACTGCAACACGTTTCAGTTTTGCCCGGTGTCTGGGTATTCTGAGCCTCGTGCCAGCAGCGACGACAGCGCCCGCGTTCGAAGGGTGGTTCGCCACCGATGACGACGGCGACACCCACCTCATCGGCGGCAAATGCACCCAGTGCGCCACCTACGTCTTCCCACCCCGGGAAACCAACTGCCCCAACCCGGCCTGTGACAGCGACACCCTCGCGCTGGTCCCCCTGAGCCGCCGCGGCACGGTATGGAGCTACACCGAAAACCGCTACGCACCCCCACCGCCGTATCCGTCTCCGGATCCCTTCGTTCCGTTCGCCGTGGCCGCCGTCGAACTGGCCGACGAAGGCCTCATCGTCCTGGGCAAGGTCGTCGAAGGCACCCTGGCCGCCGACCTGACCGTCGGCATGGCAATGGAACTGACCACCATGACCCTCTATGTCGACGACGACGGTGTCGAACGCACCACCCACGCCTGGAGGATCGCCCAATGAGCACCCCTGAGCCCGTCTACATCCTCGGCGCCGGGATGCACCCCTGGGGCAAATGGGGCCGCGACTTCACCGAATACGGCGTCGTCGCCGCCCGCGCCGCCCTGGCCGAGGCCGGACTGGACTGGCGCCAAATCCAACTCGTCGCCGGCGCCGACACCATCCGCAACGGCTACCCCGGCTTCGTCGCCGGAGCCACCTTCGCCCAAAAACTCGGCTGGAACGGCATCCCCGTCACCTCCAGCTACGCCGCCTGCGCCTCCGGCAGCCAAGCCCTCCAATCCGCCCGCGCCCACATCCTGGCCGGCTTCTGCGACGTCGCCCTCGTCATCGGCGCCGACACCACCCCCAAAGGCTTCTTCGCCCCCGTCGGCGGCGAACGCAAAAACGACCCCGACTGGCAACGCTTCCACCTCATCGGCGCCACCAACACCGTCTACTTCGCCCTCCTGGCACGCCGCCGCATGGACCTCTACGGCGCCACCGTCGACGACTTCGCCCAGGTCAAAGTCAAAAACGCCCGCCACGGCCTGGCCAACCCCAACGCCCGCTACCGCAAAGAAGCCACCGTCGCCGACGTGCTGGCCTCCCCCGTGGTCTCCGACCCACTACGCCTACTCGACATCTGCGCCACCTCCGACGGCGCCGCCGCCCTCATCGTCGCCTCCAAAGCCTTCACCGAAAAGCACCTCGGCTCGCTCGCCGGCGTGCCCTCGGTGCGCGCGGTCAGCCTGCAATCCCCCCAATACCCCCAACACCTGCCCGAACTGCCCGACATCGCCACCGACTCCACCGCCGTCGTCCCCGGGCCGCAACGGGTGTTCAAAGACCAGATCCTCGACGCCGCCTACGCCGAAGCCGGCATCGGACCCGAAGACCTCTCCCTGGCCGAGGTCTACGACCTGTCCACCGCCCTGGAACTCGACTGGTACGAACACCTCGGCCTCTGCCCCAAGGGTGAAGCCGAACACCTGCTGCGCTCCGGAGCCACCACCCTCGGCGGTGCCATCCCGGTCAACGCCTCCGGCGGCCTCGCCTCCTTCGGCGAAGCCATCCCCGCCCAAGCCATCGCCCAGGTCTGCGAACTGACCTGGCAACTCAAAGGACAAGCCACCGGCCGCCAAGTCGAAAACGCCACCGTCGGCGTCACCGCCAACCAAGGCCTCTTCGGCCACGGCTCCTCAGTCATCGTCGCCAGATAGCCCGCACCCCCCGGATGGCAGAGACCGTGTCGGTCCGGGTCAAGCCCGGCAGCAAGAAAGGTCCGTTGGTCGAGACCGGAGCGGACGGCCAGTTGACCATCTACGTGCGCGAGCGCGCGGTGGACGGGAAGGCCAACGACGCGGTGATCGGTGTGCTCGCCGATCACCTTGGCGTCGCGCGCAGTCGAGTCGAGTTGATGTCGGGCATGACATCGCGGATGAAGCGTTTCCGCATCACGTGATGGTGGTCAGCTACGCCACGCCGAGGTAAGCGGCCCGGATGCTGTCGTCCTTCAACAGCTCGCCTGCCACACCGGTGCGGGTGACCTCGCCGGTCTCCAGGATGTAGGCCCGATCGGATCTGCTGAGCGCCTGCTGTGCGTTCTGTTCGACCAGCAACACGGTGGTGCCCTGGCTGTTGATCTCGGAGATGATGCGGAAGATCTGCGAGATCACCATGGGCGCCAGCCCCATCGAGGGTTCGTCGAGCAGCAGCACCTTCGGTCGCGCCATCAGGGCGCGACCGATCGCCAACATCTGCTGTTCGCCACCGGACAGCGTGCCGCCCACCTGGCTGCGGCGTTCGGCGAGCCGCGGGAACGTGGTGAGCACCCAGTCGAGTTTCTCGTCGTGCTCGGCCTTGGACGGAAATTTCCGTCCATAGCAACCCATTTCGAGGTTTTCGATGATGGTCATCCCGGGAAAGACCCCGCGTCCCTCCGGCGCCTGGATCAACCCGGCAGCCACCCGTCGGTGCGCCTTGACCTTGCCGACGTCCGCGCCATCGAACCAGACCGAACCCGATGTGAGCGGCAGCAGCCCCGAGATCGCCCGCATCATGGTGGTTTTCCCGGCACCATTGGAACCGAGCAGCGTGACCAGCTCGCCCTCGTGCACCACCAGCGAAACGCCGTGCAGGGCACGGATCCGGCCGTAGTGCACGACGACGTCCCGCACCTCCAGCAGAACCGGGCGCGTGTCCGCCTCAGGCGAGTTCGTCATCGGGCACCCCCAGATAGGCAGCGATGACCTTAGGGTCCTCGCGGATTTCGGCAGGCAGGCCGTCGGCGATCTTGCGGCCGAACTCGAGCACCACGATCCGATCGGTCACCCCCATCACCAACCGCATGTCGTGTTCGATGAGCAGCACGGTGTAGCCGTCGTCTCGGATCTTGCGGATCAGGTCGATCAGAGCGGACTTCTCGCTCGGGTTGAATCCCGCCGCGGGTTCGTCCAGGCACAGCAGTTTGGGCTCGGTGGCCAGCGCCCGCGCGATCTCCAGACGACGCTGATCGCCGTAGGGCAGGTTCTTGGCCTTTTCTTCGCCGCGGTGTGCAATGCCCACGAAGTGCAGCAGCGCAGCCGATCGTTCGATCGCCGACCGCTCCTCGCGACGGTGCCGCGACGACCGGAACAACGCGCCCGGCACCGAGGTGTGATGGCGCGCGTCGGTGCCGACCATGACGTTCTCCAACGCGGTCATCTCACCGAACAGCCGGATGTTCTGGAAAGTGCGCGCGATACCCAGCCGGGTGATCTGGTGCCGTTTGATGCGCCCGATCGTCGAACCGTCGAACGTGACAGACCCCGAACTCGGCCGGTACACCCCGGTGATGGCGTTGAAACAGGTGGTCTTGCCCGCCCCGTTGGGGCCGATCAGCCCGAGGATCTCCCCGCGTTTGATGTTGAAGGTCACCGCGTCCAGCGCCGTCAGTCCACCGAACTGGACGGTGAGATCGTTTGTCTGCAGCAGGACTTCGCCTTCGTCGGCGTTGATCTCGCGGTGCACACCGGCGATCTCCGCGACGTGCTCGAAGCTCTCGGAATCGGTCATGACACCGGCTCCGTGTCCACCGGCTTGCTGCGCAACAGATCACGCGCGGCCTTGGCGTAGGTGAGCAGATGTTGACGTGCCGGGAACAGCCCCTGCGGACGGAAGATCATCAGCACCACCAGGGCGAGCCCGAAGAACAGGTACTTGAGGTTGCCCATGTCGATACCGGCGAAATGCACACCGAGCAGGCGGTTGGGCAGGTAGACGATGATGAACGCACCGAGGATCACCCCCAGCTTGTTGCCCTGTCCGCCCAGCACCACGGCGCACAGGAACAGCATCGAGTTGATGATGTTGAAGGTAGGCGGCGCCACGTACTGCACCTGGCCGGCATACAACGCGCCGGACAGCCCGCCGATGGCCGCGCCGATGGTGAATGCCCACAGTTTGAACTTGAACGCGTTGACACCCATGACCTCTGCGGCGTCCTCGTCCTCGCGGACCGCGATCCAGGCCCGGCCCACCCGGCTGCGCTCCAGGTTGCCGACGAGCAGCAGGATCGCGACGATGAGGATCAGACCCAGCCAGAACCACCAGGTGCCGTAGTTGGCATCACCGCCGGAGTTGGAGACCGAGAACACTCCTTCGGGGTGCTGCTCGCTTTCCAGGAAGTGCGGAAAGGCAACCTCATTGAGCCCGCGCGGACCGTTCGTGACATCGGCCAGGTTGTCGGCCAGCAATCGGATGATCTCGCCGAAGCCCAGCGTGACGATGGCCAGGTAGTCACCGCGCAGCCGCAGGGTAGGGGTGCCGAGGATGAGGCCGCTGAGCGCGGTCACGGCCATCGCGATCGGCACACACGACAGCCACGCCCACGGGGTACTGAAGAAACCCGAAGCGCCCATCTGGTTCCACGGGCTCTCCGGACTGGTCAGCAGCGCCACCGTGTAGGCGCCGACGGCGTAGAAGCCGACGTAGCCCAGGTCCAGTAGGCCCGCCTGCCCGACAACGACATTGAGTCCGATGGCGATGATGGCCACCATCGCGAACTGGGCCATCGTGCCGCCGAAACTGATACCGGGAGTGTCCAGAAAGGCCGGCGTGAACAGCGGCGACAGCGCGATGCCGGCGAACAGCACGATGCCGAACACCCATTTCTGGGCTCTGGTCAGTCCGTCCCACCAGTCCATCGTCTTGGCCCAGCGTGTGCTCGGGCCGGTCGAACTCGTCATACTCGCGCCTTCCCGAGGCTCTCGCCCAATATGCCGGTGGGTCTGACCAACAGCACCAGGACCAGCAGGACGAAGGCGACCACATCACGCCATTGGGTTCCGAATACCGCCTGACCGTAGTTCTCCATGATGCCGAGCAGTAGACCGCCGAGCAGCGCACCGCGCAGGTTACCGATACCGCCGAGCACTGCGGCCGAGAAAGCCTTGATGCCGAGCAGGAATCCGCCCGAGTAGATGATGCCCTGGGGCACCTTGAGGGTGTACAGCAGCGCTGCGGCCCCGGCGAGCAGCCCGCCGATCAGGAAGGTCGTCATGATGACCCGCTCCCGCGAAACACCCATCAGGGTCGCGGTATTCGGGTCCTGGGCCACGGCGCGGACACCGCGGCCGAGCTTGGTGCGATTGAGCGCCATGTCGGTGAGCAGCGCGAGCACCAGCGCCGCCCCGATGATGACGATCGTGGTGTTGGAGATCGCCACACCGAACAGTTCGAACTGAGTTTTCGGTTGTACCAGCACGATCGGTTGCTGGGCATTGGGGCCGCCGTAACCCGGTATCAGTTTGGGCAGGATGAACAACACGAACTGCTGCAGCACGAAGGACATCCCGATCGCCGTGATCAGGAATGTCAGGGCCCGGGCGTTGCGTTTGCGCAGCGGCCGGTAGGCGATGAACTCAAGTCCCACCGCGGCCCCACCGGAGACCAGCATCGCGAACAGCATCGCGATCCCCAGGTAGAGGATGGTCAGTGCCACGCCCTTGTTGTAGGCGTTGCCGCTCGGCGTGAACCCCAGCAGGATGTCCAGCGCGAAGTAGGCGCCGAACATGCCGAGCATGAAAATCTCGGAGTGCGCGAAGTTGATCAACCGCAGCACGCCGAAGACCAGGGTGTACCCGACAGCGACCAGGGCATAGATCGCGCCCCAGGACAGGCCGTCGATCGTCAACTGCCAGAAGCCGTCGAACAGCGCTCCGACATTGAAGTTGATGTTGGCGGCCAAGTTCATCCGGCGGTGAGCTCCTCGCTGACGCGATGACGGTTAGGTATGGCGGCGACTACGAAGACGAAAGCGCGTCCGAGGCATGCGCACTCGGACGCGCTTTCGCCTCAGCGGCTACTGAACGTCGTAGATCCAGATGAGCGTCGTGGTGAGCTCGCCAACGGGAGTCCACTGGTACTCACGGGCCACGCCCTGACCCTTGTAGTTGCGGACGAAGTCCAGCAGGGCGGGACGGGTGATCGCACCGGAGTCGATACCCTTGAGCAGGATGGTGCCCAGGTCATAACCCTCGGCGCTGTAGGTGCCGGGCTCGGTGTTGAACTTCGCGGTGTACTCCTCGGCGAACGACCCGGTGGCCGGGCCGCACGGGCAGGCGAGCACGGCGCCCTTGGACGATTCGCCGGCCTGCTTGACGAACTCGGGATCCTTCGTTCCGTCGGCGCTGGCGAACACGCCCTCGAAGCCGCCGTCGCGGAGCTGCTGAACCAGCGGTGCGGCCTCTGCGTAGTAACCGCTGAAGAACACCGAATCCGGCGCGGCGCCCTTGATCTGGGTGACCGCGGCGGAGAAGTCCTTGTCGCCCTTCTTCACCGAGATGTTGCACGCCGAATCCGCGACCGGGCCCAGGGTGTCGCGCACCGCGGTGGCCAAGCCCAGACCGTAATCCGTGCTGTCGTCGACCACACAGACCTTCTTGTGCCCCAGATTGTTCTTCAGGTAGTTCGCCACGGACGGACCCTGCACACCGTCGTTGGCCAGCCCGCGGAAGAACGTCTTCCAACCGTTCTCCGACAGCGTCACGTTGGTGGCCGAAGCCGTGGTGGCGACCAGGCCGGCCTGGTCGAATACGCCGCCGGTGGCCTTGGTCTCGCCGGAGAAGGCCGGACCCACCAGGCCGATCGTGTACTGGTCCTCGACGATCCGCGGCGCGATGTTGGACGCCTTCTGCGGATCACCCTCGGTGTCGAACGGCTTGAGCTGCACCTGGCAGCCCGGGTTGGCTTCATTGTGTTTGTCGATGGCGAGTTGGACGCCGTTCTTGATGTTGATGCCGAGTGCCGCGTCGGGCCCGTTGAGGGCGCCGGCCATGGCGATGGACACCGGCGGGCAAGTGGCCTTGCCGTCACCGGCGGGATCGGCGGGTGCCGCGCCTTCGGCGGCCTTCACTTCGGCGCCGCTCTCGTCGATCTGCACCTTCTCCACGATCTTGAGGTTCGTCTGGGACGCCTCTTCTTCGGGCGTGCTCTGACTGCAGCCGGCAATCGCCAGGGCCATCAGGCCGGCGCCTCCGAGAGCAAATGCCTTGCGTGCCACGTGACCGCGCACGTCTCACCTCCGGTTCCATGTTCAGGTCGGCATCTTCGTTCCGCTCGGGACGGCCGCGGCGGGGATGCTTCGCCGAAAACCATAACCATTCCGTCGGCCCATCGCGTGATGTTGCGCGACGCGTTGCGCAGATCGGTCGGGTTAGCCGGTCAAATGGAGTCCCCGGAAACGCAGTCTTAACCGGCAGGGCCGCCGGAGGCGGTCATTTCTCGGCGCCGGAGGCATCCTCGGTGGGCGTGTCGAGGGTTTCCAGCACCACCTCGGCCACCCGCTTCATCGTGGTACGGCGGTCCATCGCGGCCCGCTGGATCCACTTGAACGCCTCGGGCTCGGTCATACCCTGATTGGCCTGCAGCAAACCTTTGGCCCGTTCGACCAGCTTGCGCGTCTCCAGCCGGTCCGACAGATTCGCCACCTCGTCTTCCAAGGCGGCGATCTCGCCGAATCGACTGACCGCGACCTCGATCGCCGGGATGAGATCGGTGATGGAGAACGGCTTGACCAGGTAGGCCATCGCGCCCGCGTCGCGGGCACGTTCGACCAGTTCACGCTGGCTGAAGGCGGTGAGGATGACGATCGGCGCGATGCGCTTGGTGGCGATCTCCGAGGCGGCGTCGATTCCGTCCCGGCGCGGCATCTTGACGTCCATGATCACCAGATCCGGTTTCAGGCTTTCGGCGAGGTCGACCGCTTCCTGACCGTCCCCGGCCTGCCCGACGACTTCATAGCCTTCCTCGCTCAGCATCTCGGCGAGGTCCATTCGGATGAGCGCCTCATCTTCTGCGATGAGCACACGGCGGGGTGCGGGAGCGTCGGTCATGACGGATATTGTCGCGCGATTGCCGGCGGGGGGCGAGCCTGGGGTTAGCAGTGCCTACCGGGAAGGCCGCTCCCGGCATCCATTAAGGTGGTAGCTCGCGCCCTCGTATCCCAACTGGCAGAGGAAACGGATTCAAAACCCGTGCAGTGTGAGTTCGAATCTCACCGAGGGCACCAAAGCTTGACACCGTACGGTGCAGGTCAGAGCGATTTTCGGGCCGCAGATTTCGGCATCTGCCCACCGTCTGCCCACATTTTGCCCACAGCGTCGGCCACACCGTTCAGATCGTCGTCAAACAGGTCCGCGTAGGTGTCCAGCGTCATAGCCGCAGAAGCGTGGCCGAGCATCCGCTGAACGACCAGAACGTTGGCCCCGGCGCTGATCGCCAACGACGCCGCCGTGTGGCGCAGAGCGTGCGCGGTGATGCGGGGAAACTTCGGGTCTGCGGCCTGGCACCGATCCACAGCACCGGAGAGCCACGATCTGTTTCCCGCTGGCGGGCCGAGGTAATCGCCGGTCGCTGACGGCCAGATCAGATCATCACGTGACTTGCCCTCACAGCTTTGAGCTAGTGCGTCAGCAACAAACCCCGCCAGGGCTACGTTGCGATTTTTGCCCGTCTTGAGTGAACCCACGTAGGTGGTTGCGCCGACTGTTACCGCGTTCTCGTGCAGCACGATCCGACGCCGCAGCAAGTCGATATCTGAGACGCGCAGCGCTGCGGCTTCACCCCATCGCAAACCCACGGTTCCGAGCAAGAGAATCAACGACCCGTAGCGGCCTGATTCGTCGGCCAGGTGCCGAAGTTGCTCAGCGGTCAGGTAGACGTTTTTGCGCTTGGTGCGCTTGGGCAGTTTGACCCCGCGCGCCGGGTTCGCCGGAATCAACCGGTCCCGCACGGCGTCATCCAAGATTCGCGCCAGCACCGAATACACATTCGCGAGCATCGACGGACTCAGTTTCAGCGACAGCGCGGAAACCCATGCCTGCACTTCGGAGAACTTCACGTTATTCAGCGTGGTCGCCGACCAGCGCGGCACAACGTGGTTGCGGTATGCGCTCTCATAGGTTCGAAAACCTGAAGGCTTCATATGTCCTTTTTGGCGATCTAGCCATGCCGGCCCCAAAGAACCTACGGTGACCTTTCCCAACGATGGCGAAATATACTCGCCGCGCATTTTTGACACTTCGACGGTGGCGGCGAAAGCGTCTGCATCACGCTTTGTCTTAAATCCCCGTTTGTCGGTTTGACGATTTTCTGGCGTGCGATAACGCACACGGTAGAGCGTTGCGCCTGCCGAATTTCTATATTTGCTGACTGTTGCCATCTGCAATCTCCAAACGTTAGGGACTGTCCGTAACTTTCTTGCCGTCTCCGCTGGTCAGAGCCTCACGGCCAGGCGAGGATTGACGACCAGCATACGCACGTCAACCGGGTTCGCCACAGACATTGACACGTCTAGCCTTTGCAGGCACTATGGCCGCAGCAGCCGCGCCACATCGGCAGATAAAACACACACGGGTACACCAAACAAAAAGACTCAGGCCGCTATCCCTGTCAAAGTATTACCGCCACGTTGGAAGCGTCTCGAATGTCTGATCTGCCCGAACTACCAGAGGTCCTAACCCCGAAGCAAGTTTCGACCTGGCTCGGAATCCCCGAATCGTCCCTGTCTCAGGACAGGTATCTAGGCCGCGGTATCACCTACACGAAGTGCGGACAGCGCGTGCGATATCTGCGGGCTGACGTGCTGGCATACCGGCTCTTCACAGATGAGGGTGTAGAGGTGGTTGGCGCGTCGTTGCCGGGATAGAGGTCGAGGTCTCTCGAAAATGAGGGTTCCTACACTCCTCATCCGAAAGACCTCGACGTGCCTGACGCTACCGGTCGGGCGGGCTTCGCCTGCGCTGACCTGACGACTTTCTGCCGCCTCGACGAACTTGGGCTGCAGGTGACCGGACAACGCCTTGAGCCCGGCCGTGCTGTGCTGGCGTGCCGGGTGACCGACGAGGACCGGTGGTGTCGTCGCTGCGGCGAAGAAGGCATCCCACGCGACAGCCTCACCCGTACTCTGGCCCATGAGCCGTTCGGGTGGCGCCCCACCACACTGCTGGTGACCATCCGTCGCTACCGGTGCGCCGGCTGCGCCCACGTGTGGCGACAAGACACCACCAGGATGGCCGAACCACGTGCCAAGCTGTCGCGGCGTGCTCTGCGGTGGGCGCTGGAAGCCATTGTCTGCCAGCATCTATCCGTGGCTCGCATCGCCGAAGCGCTCGCGGTGTCGTGGAACACCGCCAACAACGCGGTGCTGGCAGAAGGCCGACGGGTGCTGATCGCCGATCCGGCCCGTTTCGACGGCGTGGCGGTGATCGGCGTCGATGAGCACGTCTGGCGGCACACCCGTCGCGGTGACAGGTACGTCACCGTCATCATCGATCTCACCCCTGTGCGTGACGGGACCGGTCCGGCTCGGCTGCTCGACATGGTCGAGGGTCGCTCAAAAAAGGCGTTTCAGGACTGGTTGGCCGAGCGGCCGCAGGACTGGCGTGACGGCGTGGACGTTGTTGCTATGGATGGCTTCTCCGGGTTCAAGACCGCTACCGCCGAGGAACTGCCCGAGGCGGCGACGGTGATGGACCCTTTCCACGTGGTGCGCCTGGCTGGCAACGCCCTCGATGAGTGCCGCCGCCGGGTGCAGCTGGCGACATGTGGGCACCGCGGCCGCAAGTCCGACCCGCTCTACACCTGCCGACGCACCCTGCACACCGGTGCCGATCTGCTCACCGACCGCCAGCGCACCCGGCTGGCCGCCTTGTTCGCCGCCGACGCCCACGCAGAAGTCGAGGCCACCTGGCAGATGTATCAGCGCACCGTGGCCGCGTATCGTGAACCCGACCGCACGAAAGGCCGCACGATGATGGCGGCGCTGATCACCACGCTGAGCACCGGCGTTCCCAAGCCGCTGACCGAACTGATCACCCTGGGACGGACCCTGAAGAAGCGTGCCGCCGACGTGCTGGCCTACTTCGACCGCCCCGGCACCTCCAACGGGCCCACCGAAGCGATCAACGGCCGCCTCGAACACCTGCGCGGATCCGCGCTGGGCTTCCGCAACCTCACCAACTACATCGCCCGGTCACTGCTCGAGACCGGAGGCTTCCGAACTCAGCTCCTTGCACCTCGGCAGTGAAGAGTCCTCAACGCATATTCGACGCGGCCAGAGCGTCATTGGTCTCGGTCACCGAGAAACGATCGGGGTGCCAGCCTCGGGGCAGCCAGTCGCGCATCTCCTGCGCACCCAGCCCCATCGGTGTTGCCCGCGGGTCGTACCCGCCACGAACCCACGCAGCCAATTCCTCATAGCCGCCCAAGCCACCACAATCCTCCGGCGGGCAGGCCATCTTGCCCGCCAGGCACACCGGAGCCGAAGGTGGATCATCGAGAACGTCTTCGACCACCAGCACGTGCTCCCATCCGTCGCCGAAGTCGTAGTCATAGAACAACCGGTCGCCCTTACCGGAGACCACCTGATCCAGGCGCACACCGTCCTCGACGAGACCGTCGTCGCCTTCGCTGAGATCAAATCTGGTGACGAAGTAGGCACGGGTACGCCGGTCCGCCCCGACACCGAACTTATGCAGATGACCGTCCTGCCAGCCCATCGCAACCTGCAGCACGTCATGCAGCTCATCGAGCACGAGGTCACCCGGCAGGACCAGACGACGCCAGATCGGCGGCTTGGCGTACATCAGGTCGACCCGCACCCGGAAACCCCGCACACGCTCCGGCACAGCTCCCACCTCGGGTGTCGGTTCATCGAACACTCCCGCGAACAAATCCCGGCCAGCATCGGCCATCAGCTGTTGCAGCATCGACAGGTCCACACCACCCCCGGACACCGCGCTCTTCCTCTTACTCTTCCGCTTCTCCTCCGGCACACACCCAGCCAACCAGACACCCCAATCACAGGCCGACAGCAGCTGACCGTTCTACACCCTCAATCATGAAGAGCCGGCATACCTTGAGGCCAACCGCGTAGAAACTAGCGCGTAGTCGCATGACTGCCGCCCGCCTGGCGGGTGAAGTGAATCCATACGCTGACACGGCACGCGATTATCGACGTGCTGGTTGGCGTGGTCCGCTCCCCGTGCCGTTCAAAGAGAAATACCCGCCACCTGTTGGGTTGACGGGCCACGCTGCGCCGCTTCCGACTGACGACCAGATCGAACAATGGCGCAGTCGGGCCGGATCGCAAAACATCTGCCTGCGCCTGGCCGAAGTTGACGACGACCACGAGGTTATCGGTATCGACGTTGACCACTACAGCAAGGGCAACAGGGACAAAACCGGCTTCGATCAACTAACAAAATTGATCGCCGAGCTTGGCTCACTGCCTGACACGTGGACGGCGACGGCGCGAACGGACGGTAAGAGTGGCATCCGGTTTTTCCGGGTTCCGAGCGGCCTGGCGTTTCCCGGTCAGGTGGACAGTGATATTGAGTTGATCCGCAAGGGTCATCGCTATGCCGTGGTGTGGCCGTCTGTGCATCCTGACGGCACCGAGTATCGGTGGTATCCACCTGGCACAGAACCGATTTCAAACAATCGTGGCGTATGGGATGGCACCGTGCCTGACGCGCATTCGCTGCCGCTGTTGCCCGATTCATGGATTGACCACCTGACCGGTCATCGGCAACGCACCGACCGCGAACACTGCAAGGATTCCGTGTCGTCTGTTGGCGAGATTGAACAGTGGGCCGATGCAACTTTCTACGGTGACGATGACACACAACCGTGCGGCCTGATGCGGCAGAAGTTAGACGCCGCGATCAAGAAAGTTCGCGAGAGCGCTACCTATCACGATCTTTTGACCAACGCGCATTGGAACATTCTGCATCTGGCGTTTGAGGGTCATCACGGTTGGTGTGCCGCAATCAACGAATACGAAGCGGTGTTGTACAAGACTGCCCTGGCCCGTGGCGGGACGACCGACCGAACAGACGCCGAACTTCGAAGAGAAATCTGGCGCTCGCGCGTCGAAGCGCTGCGCAAGATCAAAGGACTATCCGACGACCGCATCCAACGGGGAGCCGCGCCGGTCGATGCAAGTTGCGTGACGGTGGGTTGTCAACAGAACACGTCAAACGTCATTGACTTTCCGAATCCGACCACTATCGACTCTGACGACCAGGCCGAATCTTCGACCTACACCACTGATGTTGATCGTGAACTGCACAGGCTGGAAGTTCGCGCCGAAGCAAAGCGCCGTTTTGACGCTAAATCCATTGGGCCGCTGAAACGTTCGGCGATGAGCCTAACCACTTTTCTGTCTCAACCGCCCAACCCAACGCCGATGCGGATTGCCAGTCTGATGCCTGATGCCGGTCGCGTGGTGTTCTCTGCGCCGTACAAAGCGGGAAAGACAACCGCAGTCGGAAATCTGATTCGCGCCCTGGTCGACGGTGACCCGTTTCTCGGTGCGTTCGCAGTAAACAAACCCGCCAGGCGTTTGGTGTTGATCGACAACGAACTGTCTGCTGACATGGTGCGCGACTGGCTTCTGAAACAGGGCATCCGCAACACCGATGCCGTCGCCGATGTGATCTGCCTACGTGGTGAAGTGTCCACATTCGACATTCTCAACAACCATCGTCGGGCCGAATGGGCCAAGTGGCTGCGCGACCTTGGTTGCGACTACCTGATTTTCGATTGCCTGCGGCCTGTGTTGGATGCGCTCGGACTGGACGAAAACCACGACGCCGGAAAGTTTCTGACAGCGTTCGATGAACTGTTGGCCGAAGCACACACCAAAGGTGACGCGACGATCGTTCACCACATGGGCCACGCGAACGAACGATCACGCGGCGATAGCCGAATTCAGGACTGGCCCGATGCCATCTGGAAGTTGGTTCGCGAGAGCGCAGATGATGAGTTCTCGCCACGTTATTTCTCGGCGACCGGTCGCGATGTCGAAGTTGCCCAGGGTTTGTTGGACTATGACCCCGCCACGCGGCATCTGACCTATCGCGGTACGAATCGGTCAGATGCGCAGAAGCAAAGAAAAGCCACCGCAGCACACACTGAGATCATCAAGCTACTCAGAGACGACCAAAGCAATGGCGGCAATGGCCTGAGTCAAAAGAAAATTGAAGACGAGTCGACTAAGCATCCGAATGTGTCGCGTCAGACGGTGCGCAATGCGTTAAAAACTGGCGTCGAATCCGGCGAATTGGCTAATTGGGACGGACCTAGAGGCGCAAAAATGTACACGCTGGGAAAGATTCTCGACAATCATGCCTGAATTGACATTGAAGCGACCTCGCCGCGACCTCGCCGCCCGGTTTGACCTCGCCGACCTCGCCGACACTGGCTGGTCAAACCGGCGAGGTCAAAACCCTTGCCTACCTGCACATATTTCGCGACCTCGCCACCTCGCCGCGACCTCGCCGAAAACCGCCACCACCTCGCCAATCCCCATCCCTTAAGGGATGGCGAGGTGGCCTGAATCGCAAAAAACAACGAGAGGAACTAGAGCAATGGATATCAAAGAAATCAACGGACTAGTGAAATCTATGACGGTGTCGGTGTTCGCATCGCTGTCACCCGTATGGCCCGAGGACATAAAAGAGTGTGGCGGGCATGGAGTTTTGATTGCCCGCGTTGATCCGATCTGCAACCACGCACTGAACGATGTAGATGTGGTGGCGCGTGCGCTTGTGTACATGCCGTCTGATGAAATCAGCGAGAGTCGCCTGTGCCGGTTGACTATCCGCAACAGCGATTTAGACCTACCGAAGCATTACGTGAAAAATGCTGCGTCCCGGTTCCGGCCACGCGACTACATCGAAGACGAACGCGATTCGGCCACGGTGCGCCTGGCCGACTATCAGCGGTGCGCGCAGGCACTACTGCCGCTGCCGGTCATCAACCTGCACGCACCGTTCAGAGTGTGGCCGGTAGAGCAATGACCCCGATACCGCGCTGCCAGGCCGATGGCTGCCACGGCATCGTCACAGACCGCACCGGCCTATGCGCCGAGCACCGCAAGGCCATAACAATGACCACGAAAATGCAGGATGCGCTGCGCGAATTTTTACGTGACGGCATCTCACCAAATCATCTGAACCACTACGACGTAGCCGTAGCCGGAATGTACTTCGCCGAAGGTATGGCGCTGCTGGTGAATGCGCTGCTCGGTACTGAAGTTGTCTACGACGACGAACCGATCCGATTGCAGAAGCGGCCTGATCCGACCTGGCGGGTTCAGTTCACATGGCGCGGCACACTGAATACCGAAGCATGGCGCGAACAAAACCGCGCCGATGAACAGATCAGCGCAGATGATGCGGTGCCATCATGCTGATGCGTCCGTGCATCGACTGCGGCGAACCGTCAGAGAACACGCGGTGCGCCGAGCACACCGTGAGCACTGGTGGGCAGAAAACATCTGCTGACTCGCGTGGATATGACCACGCCTGGCGCAAGCTCTCGCAACGTGCGCGACGACTGCAACCATTCTGCGCTGACTGCGGTGCCACCGATGATTTGCAGGCTGACCACTCGCCTACTGCGTGGGCACGCAAGCTCGCCGGTAAATCCATCCGGCTCAAAGATATCGACGTGGTGTGTGGGCCGTGCAACAGAAAGCGCGGCGCTGCTCGCGAGAAATCCGAAGGTGGGGGGTATCCCCTTATCGGGGGAACGACAACCCGCGAGGGGGGCGCTAAGTTTTTGTTACACACCGCATCCGAGCGCGATTTTCGCAATCAGGCGGTGTGAATTATGAGAGCTGGCCCCAAGGGAACCGTAAAAGTAGAGCCGCTGGACCTGTCCGGTTTTCCCGATGACCGTGCGATGCGCCGCGACGTGTTCATCTCGGCTTTTCTGATCACGCCACGCGGTCACGGCGCAAAACTGCCGTTCAACCTGCGCGATTTTCAGCGAGAGATCATCGACGGCGCTTTCGCTCCGCGTGTTCGTACCGCGCTGGTGAGCCTGCCGCGTGCAAACGGCAAGACGATGCTGGCCGCAGCGTTGGGCCTGGCCGAAATGTTCGTCGGCCCGCCATCCGCCGAAGTGCTGGTGGTCGCCAGCGACCAGCGTCAGGCGAACATCACCATGCGATACGCAAAACGCATGGTGGAACTCAACCCGATTTTGGCCGAGCGTGTGCAGGTTTACGCTGACCGGCTGTATCTGCCGGAAAACGATGCCACGCTGTTGCCATTACCGGCTGAACCTGGCGCGCTGCACGGTCACGACCCGTCGCTGATGATCGTGGACGAACTGCACGTGGTCACCGAAGACGTGTGGGAAGCGGTTACATCGGTGGCCGGCAAAAGGCCGGAATCTCTGACGCTGGCGATTTCTACACCTGCGGACTCTGCCGATTCTGTGATGTGGCGCCTGGTCGAGCATGGCAGATCGGGCACGGATGACTCTTTTTATTTTCGTGAGTACCTGGCGCCTGACGGGTGCGCGGTAGACGACCGAGATGCCTGGCGGGTTGCCAATCCGGCGCTGTCCTGCGATGACCCGTTCTTATCCGAAGACGGGTTGGAATCGGTGTTGAAGACGATTCGTGAACCGGTTTTTCGTCAGTTGCGTCTCGGCCAGTGGGTCACTGGCGTGCAATCGTGGCTGCCGTGGGGCGCGTGGATGCAATGTAAAGCCGAGCGCAAAGTTAATCCTGGTGAGCGCGTAGTTCTGGCTTTCGACGGCTCGGCATCTGGCGATTCCACGGCGCTGGTCGGTTGCACGATGGACGGGCACCTGTGGGTTGAGGGACTGTGGGAAAACCCCGGTGACCCCCGCTGGCGGGTTCCGCGTGAAAATGTCAGTGCGGCAGTCGATTTAGCTTTCCAGCGGTATGACGTTGTGGAATTGGCCTGTGATCCGTGGGGTTGGCGCTCGGAAATCGAAGCGTGGGCCGCACGGCACGGTGAAAAGCGAGTGTTGGAGTGGAACACCGCGACCGCTGCGCGCATGGCCCCGGCGACTGACCGGCTGTATCAGGCTGTAGTGACGAAGGTGGTCACTCACGATGGCAATGCCGATCTGGCCGCGCATATCGAACATTGCGTGGCGAAACGCACGCCAATGGGTGATTTGGTGAGCAAGGATAAGCGCGGTTCGCCGCGCAAGATTGACGCCGCCGTGGCGGCAATTGTGGCCTATGATAGGGCCGCTTGGCACTCCACAAAGACAACGAAAAAGCGCACTGTCAGTTTTGCGCAATAGGAAAGCAATGACGATTCCGATTATTCCGTTTACGCCAGTCGACTTTTTGCACAAGATACTGCATAAACTCGATGAACCGCTGGCCCGATATTCGTTGTTGGATCGGTACTACAGTGGTAATCAGCCGTTGGCTTTTCTGAGTCCTGAGTCAAAGACGGCGCTGGGAAATCGTTTCGGTCGGATGGCATCGAACATTCCGCGCCTGTCGGTGACAGCACTCACCGAGCGGTTGCAGATCACCGGATTTTCCGACGCTGCGCTGTGGGTGGAGTGGCTACGCAACGACATGGATCTACTGTCCAGTGTGGCGCATCGTGAGGCGCTGCTGTTCGGTGATTCCTACGTCATGGTGTGGGCCGATTCTGTTGGCAGGCCGAAGGTTACGGTGGAGAGCGCCAAGCAAGTTGCGTGTCTGTTCGATCCTGGCACGCGCGAAATTGTGGCCGCTGCGAAGCGCTGGGAAACCGAAGCCACGACCGAAGCGGTGTTGTACCTACCGGATCGGATCATCCACTACCGGGCCAACCACATCGGTGCAACGCTTGGTTTTGAGGTAGTCGCAGAAATTCAGAATCCGCTCGGTGTCGTCCCGGTCGTCAACCTGCGCAACTCAGATCGAATTTTGGACGACTACGGTGCCAGTGAATTAGACGATCTGATGCCACTGGTGGACGGACTGAATAAGTCACTTGTGGACATGATGACGACCAGTGAATTTGTCGGTAGGCCGCGCCGTTGGGCAACTGGAATCGAACTGGAAGAAAAACCGAAACTGGACGCTGACGGCAATCCTGTTCTGGACGATGACGGCGAACCAATTATCGAAACGGTCAACCCAATTCCCGAAGGCAATCGGGCGATGATCGCCGAGAACCACGAAGCTAAATTCGGCCAACTGGCTGCCGCAGACCTGGCGGGTTACGAAGCATCGGTACGGATTTTTCTCGGCCAGATTATGGCGGTGTCGACACTTCCCGCGCATTACATCGGAGTCTTTACTGATAATCCCGCCAGTGCTGACGCGCTGCGAGCATCCGAAGCGTCATTGACGGCGCGGGCCGAAGCTCGCCAAGAAACATTCGGCCGAGCGTGGGAAAAAGTCGCCAAATTGATGACCGCCGTATTAGATCAAGTCGATCCCACAACTGTGGATGATGTTGCGGTCTATTGGTCCGAAGCCGGGACGCGCAGCATGGCACAGGAAGCCGATGCCGCCGTGAAACTGTTTGAAGCTGGATTGTTGCCGCGTGTATTCACGCTGCGGAAACTTGGGTACTCCGACGAAGAAATCTTGGAGATTGAAGCCGAAGTCAGATATTCGGCTGTCGTTGACGATGACGAAGTGCCTAACGAAGAAACCGCCACAGATACCTAACGAAAGAATGATCAATGCCACGCCCCAACGAACATGAGAACAACGACCAGGCCACCGAGCAGACCGTGGTGGACACCGACGCGACCGTGGAATCGGCCACCGACGATCTGACCGACGCTGAAAACGCCGGCCAAACAGCGGCAGGCGTTTCCACCGATGACAGCGAAATAGAAACTGATGCAACGACTTTCAGTCGTACCTACGTGGAGAAACTGCGCCGAGAGTCTGCCGGTTACCGTGAGCGCGCCAACCAAACTGACGCGCTGGCCCAACGTCTGCACAACTCACTGGTAGCCGCGACGGGCCGACTGGCTGACCCCACCGATCTGCCGTTCGACGCCGCGCACCTGGATGACGCCGATGCCCTGGAATCTGCGATTGACGAATTGCTGACCCGTAAACCGCACCTGGCATCACGGCGACTGAATGGCGATATCGGGCAGGGTAATCGTGGCGGTACATCGGAGCCGGTCAATTTGGCCGATATGCTGCGCGCGCGTGCATAACTGAGTTCGGTTGCGCTATAGTGCCCACACCGCGCCTGATGCGCGAATGCCGTTAAACGTCCCGATGACGTAAACGATCAAATATCCGCTCTCTTTTTTGATTGTTAGGACGATTTCAATGGCTGTCAGCACTACTAGCGCAACCGAACTTACTCAGGAACAGGTCGCCAAAATTCTGGTGAGGCCGCTTGAGGAAGCGGCTAAATTCCTGGCCGCTGGCCCGCGTATTTTCGACACCAGTAGCGAGTTGCGGATTCCCAAGCTCGGTGGACCGACCGTTGTCACGTGGGTCGGTGAGAACGAACAGATTCCCGAAGCCAACCCCGATTTTGACGAAGTGACCTTGCTGCCGTCTTCGATGAAATCGCTCAAGACGTTGACGCGGTACTCCAACGAACTTGCCCGCCAGTCTGTCGTTGCGCTGGATGCAGCGCTC
Source organism: Mycobacterium adipatum (assembly GCF_001644575.1). Lineage (NCBI taxonomy): Bacteria > Bacillati > Actinomycetota > Actinomycetes > Mycobacteriales > Mycobacteriaceae > Mycobacterium > Mycobacterium adipatum. The sequence goes on along the minus strand of NZ_CP015596.1, from coordinate 2,964,565 downwards.
AAAGATCGGCTGGTCACCGATGTAGCGACAAAACTTGACGCACAACTGTTTTCAGCATCGGGCAACGGCACCACTGAACCGCAGGGACTGTTCGCGTGGGCCGGAACGCAGACGCTGCCCGTCAACGGGATTCTGGAACTGGACGATCTGCACGACGCCGAAGCGATGGCGCTCGGTGAAAACGTCAACACCGCGCAACTCAAATGGGTGATGACCAGCCGTGAACTGATCGACCTGCGCAAGATCAAAGACACGACGGGCCGCTACATCGTGCAACCGGACGTGACCGGCGCTGGCGGGTACACGCTTCTGGGACATTCGGTGATCGTGACCAACCGGATTCCAGACGACACCGCACCCACGCCGGATACTGCCCGCGCGGCACTGGTCGATTTCAGCCAGGTTGCCGTGGCGCGTGATCTGGCACCGACCGTGAAGATTCTTGATCAGACCTACGGCGATTATGACCAGATGGCTATCCGCGTGGTGTGCCGCTACGACGCGAAGCCGCTCAATCCCGAAGCCGTGATCAAGCTGACCGGCATCACGATCTGACGATGGCCGCTGTCACCGGCCAGCACGTGGCCGACTTTCTCGGCGGGGGCGCTGATACCAATCTGGTCGCCCTCGCCGGGAATCACGCGAGCGTGGTCACGAACATGTGCCGCGCCTACACGCGCGGTGTCGGCTTTGCTGACGGCGAACCAAACGAAGAAATCGCATCGGTCATCGTGACCGCTACCGCGCGCCTGGTCGCCAATCCCGAACAGCTACCCACTGACGTAGGCGCGGTATCCATCCGTGGCGGGTTCAACGGATTCAACTTGGCCGAGCGGTTCGTTTTGAATCGCTATCGAAGGTTGGCGTTGTGATCTTCAACGACGTTGTGAATGTGACTCTCAAAGAGAAACGAACCGTCAGCGGAACCGCGACATTCGTCACGATCTTTTCGGGTCCGGTTCCTGGTGTCGTGACGTTTCTAGATTCGGGCACAACGTTTGATCCAGCCGGGGGAAAAACTAGCTCGCGGCTACAGATCATTCTGAGTCCGTTCGCATTCACGATTCCACCGAATGCCGGTTCTTCGGCGCTGGTGATGGCGTGGGGACCGTTTACCGCACTATCGCCCGAAGGCGCGGTAGAACCGCATTACCTACGTGGCCGATTGCATCACTACGAGATGATCGCGAAAGCAATCTGATGGCTGCCTACCGGATGACTCCCGCCAGGCGCGCAGCGCTGGAAAAGGCGCAGGCCGCGTCAGCGCGTAAACGACGCCGGGGAGTCAAAAGTAGACGGGCACGACAGCGGAATCGGAGAGCTATTGCCGCTGTTGCGGTCGGTGGCGCTATCGGTGGTGCCGTGGGCGCGCAACACGTGGTGTCTCGGCAACTGGTGGACCGGCGCATCGTCGCAAAACACGTGGAGCTAGCGAACTACCAACATGAACGGTTGACCGCGCTGCGCGTCAGCGTCTACCCGACGACGGTGCTGGAAGAACTTCCGTTTGACGCTGCCGCTGCACGCCGTGAAGCTCGCGAAATTTTGAAGGCCAACCGGAAGAAAAAGAGAACGTGAGACAGTCCCGCCACAATCGACGGAACTTGTGGCGAGTCCCGAAGATTGCCGATGCGCGTGCCGGTACAAGCTCCCGCGTCGGTGTGTCCTCCAAGACTGGCGGGACTGTCTCACCCTTGATATTTCTGCCCTAGTTCGCCGCTTCACGATTGACGATGCGGCCAAGCTCCGCAAAGCCTTGTCCCATGCCTGCGTAGTCCACAAGGCAGTCGAAATCGCTCGACTTGCACCCATTGCCGATGTAGCTTTCATAGCTCTCGGTGAACGTGTTGACAGAACTCAGCAGTTCGGCTCGTGCCGGGGATATCGGAAGTTGCTCTGCGTCTATCGCGAACGTCTCGATGCCGTTCTTTTGTTTGGTGATGCAGATGCTGTAATCCGCTTCGCCAAGCTCAGGCCCAGAACAGGACTGCGCCAGAAAATCGCCGTACCCACTTTGGAGATATTTCCAGGTCACGGCGGCCTTAGTGGTAGGTGAAGCGCTCACCGTCACAGTTTCCGCCGCAGGTGTTCCGTCACTGCCGCATGCCGCCACAACAGACGAAAACAACAGACAGACGGCGGGCACAAGCAGTCGCATGGGCCGAACCATACAAGCAACCGACGACCGTGTGGGGCTGATTTCGTCCAGTGATCCGTGCCCACATTTTGCCCACATTCTGCCCACAAATCCGTTGATCTACCGTGATCTGCCGTGAAACGTTTTTGCTGTTCAGAGCCTGTTTCGATACCCTGACCAGCGGCCCGATTTACAGTTCGAATCTCACCGAGGGCACCACTAACAACCGCGGCGTCGGCCCTGTCTCCGGCCCCGGCAACCACCGCGGGGACGCTATCTCCCCAGCGCCAGCAGTTCGCTCACCGTCACGAAACGGTATCCGTCGGCGCGCAGTCGTCCGACGATCAGCGGCACCGCCGCCCTGGAAGCGGACCGGCTGTCGTCCATGACGTGAAGCAGAACGATGGAGCCCGGGCGGACGCTCGTCGCGGTCTCCTCGACGATGCGGTCGGTCTCCGGGGTGCCTGCGGAGTCGGGCTCGACGTCCCACATCACCGTGGTGCGCCGGTGCTCGGCCAGGTAGTGAGGCAGCGTCCACAACTTTTTGCCGTGCGGGGGCCGAAACGTGACGGGCCCTCGGTATCCGGTGCGCGCGATCGCGGCATCGGTGGTTTCGACTTCCCTGGCGACGGTGCCCGCACTCACGAAGACCATCCGGCGGTGCGTGTAGGTGTGGTTGCCGATCTCATGGCCGGCCCGCGCGATCCTCGCCCCGTGCTCGGGGTAACGGTCCAAGGCGGCACCGTTGAGATAGAACGTGGCCGATACCCCGGCCTCGGCGAGCATGTCCAGGATCTGCGGCGTCGAATCGCTCGGTCCGTCATCGAAGGTCAATGCGACCACCTTCTCGGTGGTGTCCACCCGGCTGACCAGTTCACCGGCCAATTGATAGGTGCGCGAACGGGCCAGGCTGTATGTCGCCGAGGCGACCGCCAGCACCAGGACGAGGCTGATCGAGCTCGCGATGATCCACCGACGCAACAGTTCTGCCTTTCCGGGCCGCAGTGATCGCCCCACTGCGCGTATCTCCGCAGGCTACCGCCGCCGGTGGCTGGTCCGCCCCCGCGACGGCGACCGTCTCGCCCTAACGTCCACCCAACGCCGCGGTTGCTCAAATGGTTCAAGGGCGTGACCAGCACGCCCGAACCGATCCGAAAGAGAGCAACGACCGTGGCGCTTTCCCACTCCGCTGTACCCATGTTCGCCGGCATGACCGCAATGGCCGCAATGGCTTTCGGGCTCGCCCCGGTGGCAGCCTCCGAACCTTCCGGCAAGTTGATCGAAACGACCTGCAGCTACGCGCAAGTCGATGCCGCGCTGCAGGCCGAGGCCCCGCAGATGGCCGACCGTCTGCACAACCGGCCGGAAGCGCAGAGCAAAGTGCAGGAGCTGTTGGCACTTCCGGTACCCGAGCGCCGCCAGCGGGTGCAGGGGTTTCTCGACCGCAACCCGGATGTTCGTGCGGCGGTGCAGAGGCGCAAGTCCACTCCGGAGGGCCAGGAAACGGTGGCCAAGCTGAACCGGGTCGCCGAAACCTGCCACAACTACTAGACCGAGGTCGTTGCGGGTCGCCGACGGTCCCCCGGGCCCCGGGGGCAGAGCGCCGTCGGCGGCCGCAACAATCGAGTGACCCTCACAGCGACCAAACGCGCACGCGGGCACCATGGTGGGGTGCGAATCCTCGTGGTGGAAGACGAACAGCTGCTCGCCGACGCCGTCGCCGCCGGCCTGCGCAGGCACGCGATGGCCGTCGACGTCGTCTACGACGGCGCCATGGCGCTCGAACATGCGACCGTCAACGACTACGACGTGGTCATCCTCGACCGCGACCTGCCGGTGACCTCCGGCGATACCGTCTGCGCCAAACTCGTGGCAGGGGGCGGTTCTGCGCGCATCCTGATGTTGACAGCCGCTGGGACGGTGGCCGATCGGGTCGCCGGCCTCGGCCTGGGCGCCGATGACTACCTGTACAAACCGTTCGCGTTCGCCGAGTTGGTCGCCCGCGTCCAGGCACTGGGCCGGCGCTCCCGCGCCGCAACCCCACCGGTACTGGAGCGCAATGGCATCCGACTTGATCCACACCAGCGGACCGTGACGCGCGAAGGAAGCCCGATTACGCTGTCCCGCAAGGAATTTGCAGTCCTCTTCGAGCTATTGCTCGCAGACGGTGGAGTAGTGTCCGCGGAGCAGCTGCTGGAGAAGGCCTGGGATGAGCATGCCGATCCGTTCACCGGTGTGGTGCGGTACACCATCATGATGGTCCGACGTAAACTCGGGGATCCCCCCTTGATCGAGACCGAGCCCGGCGTCGGGTACCGGCTGCGATGAAGATCCGGACCCGCCTCACCGTGCTCTACGCGGGTGCGCTGTTTCTGGCCGGCGCCCTGTTGATCGGGCTGATCTACTTCTATCTCGAACAGTCGCTGGACCATCGGCCCGGCGCGGCGCTACAGGCAACCATCCGTCAGTTCGCCGAACAACGGGGAGCACGCAGCTTTCCCCGCCTCGACACCCTGATGACGCTGGTGACCAACCAGGCCGAGCAGCAGCGACAGGCGCTCATGCACGGGATGCTGCGCTGGTCGATTGCCGCGCTGGTGATCATCAGCGTACTTGCCTGCGGCGCCGGGTGGCTGTTGGCCGGTCGGGCGCTGCAACCTCTGCAAGAGGTCACCGCCACCGCACGACGGGTCGCCGGGCGCAGCCTGCATGAGCGGATCGCGCTGGACGGACCTGACGACGAAATCAAGGAACTCGCCGACACTTTCGACGCCATGCTGGAACGCCTTGACCGTGCCTTCGACAGCCAGCATCGTTTCGTGGCCAACGCATCCCACGAGTTGCGCACACCCTTGACCATCAACCGCACCCTCATCGAAGTCGCACTCGATGATCCCGACACCCCGGACTCGACCCGCCGACTCGGCGAGACGCTGCTCGCGGTGAACCAACGCCAGGAGCGCCTCATCGACGGCCTGCTCGTGTTGGCCAGCAGCGATCAGCAACTGCCGACACGTGAACTCACCGACCTTGCCGAAATTGTCCGGCACGCACTCGAGACCGCCGAGCCGGCGGCCCGCAGCGCGTGCCTGGACATGCGAATCAGCCTGGTCCCCTGCGTCGTTCAGGGTGACCCGGGACTGCTGGAGCGACTGGCCGCAAACCTGGTGGACAATGCGATCCGGTACAACATCACCGAGCAGGGATGGGTGCGCACCAGCGTGGACATCCGCGGCGGGTGGGCCCTGCTCACGGTCGAGAACAGCGGCCCCGTGGTCGCGCCGGCCGATGTGGACGGGCTGTTCGAACCGTTCCGTCGGCTGGCGCGGACCGCATCGAGCGCCGGCGGCACCGGACTGGGGCTGTCCATCGTGCGATCGGTCGCCAACGCCCACGGGGGTCGGGTACGAGCCTCGTCACGCCCCGACGGCGGCCTGCTCGTGGAGGTCACCCTCCCCCTTGCGCGTTGACCGCCGGGCGAACGCACCGCCGCAGCGTCACGACGGGCCTTGCGCCGACGCCGGTCCCCGAGTAACTTCCCATTGCATGCAAGTACTTGCTTGCATTAGATCGGAGGGGTGTCGATGGACCATCAACGCTGGGACGACACGCAGATCGCGGTCCTGGACGCGTGTGTGACATGCGCTGAGGAGAAGGGTTTTGCCGGCCTGACCACCCGCAGGGTGGCCGAGTTGGCCGGCGTGAACGAGGTGACCATCTTTCGGCGCTTCGGCTCGAAATCCGGCCTGATCAATGCCGCCTTCGAGCGCGAGGCAGCGGCGATGAGCGACGCCGTCGGAGATTACAGCGCCGACCTGCGCGGCGACCTGCGGCGGATGGTCACGGCCGTCTGGGACGCCACCGGGCGTCGCCGGGCGGTACTCCCGGCGATCTTGTCCGAACTCGCCACCAACGCCGAACTGCGCTCCGCCGCATCACATTCGGTTCGAGAGATGACACGCGTGACCGACATCATCGCGAAGTACCAGCAGCGCGGGCTACTCATCGACGAGCCGCCGTTGCAGGCCTATGCCGCGCTGGTGGGCCCTCTGGTCTACCTCGGAATCGTCTCACGCCTGCTGCCGGATCCGCCAGAGCTCGACGGCGACGCGCACGTCGAGAAGTACCTGAAAGGCCATGCGAGGGAGGAGAAATCATGAACACCGTTGAGCCCGCCTATTCGATCGACGAGTATCACCGGTACACCCGCGCCACCCAGTACCTCAATGGGGCCGGCGCCGTGGCCGGAATCGCCCTGGGGATCTTCATCCTGATCGACCCAACCAGGCGGACCGACCCGGATTGGGTGTTCTGGTTGGTGTGGCCCATCGCCGTACTGCACACGGTCGAGGAGTACATATGGCCCGGCGGCTTCCTCAGGTACTTCAACGCCATCGCCTGGCGGGCCCCGAGTCCCTACGGCCCGCTCACCGCGCGACGTGCCTTCGTCACCGATGCCGTCGCCGGCCTCTTCAACCCGGTGGCCATCCTGGCCTTGAGCGTTGTCTACCGACCGGCGATCTGGTTCTTCATCGCCGTGCTGCTCCTCAACGGCTTCTTCCACATCACCATCACCCTGATGACCGGGCGCTACTTCCCGGGTGCCGTCACCGGCGGCCTGCTCTACATTCCGGGGTTCACCGCGATCACGTTGTTCTACACCAACAGAGGCCTGGTCTCGCCGCTCGACCTGGCGCTCACCTTCGCGCTGGCACTGGCGTTCACGGCAGGTTTCTTCGCGATGGTACGACGCTGGCAGCGACTTGATGAGCAGACCCCATCGGCGGTGAAGAGCCGCGCCGGCAGTGAGCCACTGCGGTAGCCCTCCCCCACCGAGCGACCCCAGACACGGATCTGCCGCTGTAGGAATGTCCGAGTTCCCACAGCGGCAGATCCTCGCCCCCTCCCGAGCTTTTAGCGGTCACCGCCCGGGGCTGATCCCGCCGCGGCGCGCTGGCGAGTCGGCGTGGACCCACCCTGGCCGCTGTCACTGTTGGCCCGCACCGCGTGCCGCGGTCCCCGCGGGGAGCGCGTGCTCAGCGCCTGGCGCGCCTTGAGGTTTGGCACCGCGACCTTGCGGACCTCGGGGCCCGCGGTGACCGGGGACTCCGCGACGGCCAGTTCAGGGTCGCCGGTAAGGGCCGTGGTGGCCGCTTCCGAAGACACCTGCTCGCTCGCTGCGGATTCGTCGGTCACCTCGTCGGTCACCGTTTCGACGGTTTCGGTGGACTCCTCGACCGCGACCTCCTCGGTCACCGCCTCGACGACCGGCTCCTCGAGGACGGGCTCCTGGACCACGACCTCGTCGACAACCGGCACCTCGTCGACGACCACGGGCTGCGCGGCCTCCTGAACCTGCAGCACCGACAACACGTCCTGCACAGCTTTCGTTGTGCCCGTGGATGTTTCGGTGGTATCAGCGGATCCGTCGGCGATGGCTTCGGCTGCATCGTCGCTCGCGTCCACGGGATCCTGCACGACATCCACACCGGCACTGGCGGTACGGGCACTCACGGCCGCGGTCTTGGCCGTGGTCGTCTTCCTGCCGAACAGGCCACCGAGCAGGTTGGTGAAGATCGAACCGAAGGCGCTGAACAGGTTCGGCCCCAGTTTGAACATGCCGGTGAAGGCCTGCGAGATCGCCTTCAGGAAGGCGGCCACCGGGTTGGTCGAGCCACTTCCCGCTCCGGTGCCCGGTCCGGGGCCGGTGCCCGGGCCCGGATCGGTGGGCGGCTTGGTCAGGAAGGCGATCAGCTCCTTGATGACCTGCCCGACCGGCTTCATGGTGCCGTCCGGACGGAAGATGCCGAGGTTGGCCTCGTCGTTGTCGGCCGGCGGGTTCAGCCAGTCCTTGATGGTGTACAGGAAGATCGGGCCGGCACCCTGCATGGTCTGCCAGAACTCGATGAGGTCACGGACGAAGGCCGCCTGGGTGGCCTCGGACACCTTGTTGGTCGGTGCGCCGTATTCGGTGATCCAGATCTTGACCTGCTCCTCGCCCTCTTCGAGGAACGAGTCCATGAGCTCGCGGATCTTGTTCAGCTGGTAGAGCGGCATGCCCTCTTTCCACGGCAGGTTCTCGCCGACGGAGAACTTCCATTCGAAGTTGTACGGATGGAAGGACAGCGCGTCGAAGTAGCCGTCCGCGCCCGCTTCGTACATCTTGCGCACGAAGTCCACGGGGTTCATGGTCAGCCCGGGCCAGGTCTTGCCCGCACCGACCACCCCGCCGATGACGGTGATATCGGTACCGATCTGCGAGGCGGCCTGCTTGAGCGCCGTGTAGGTCTTCTTGAGCATCTCGGTATAGGCGGCCGGGTCCAGGGTGTTCCAGAACTGGATCGAGTTGGGCTCGTTCCAGACCTCATACGCCGAGATCTTGTCGCCGTAGCGCAGCGCGACGGACTTCGCGAACGACGCGAACCGGTCGAAGTTGGTCGGCTGTCCGTTGATCGGGGTGCTGCCCGACGCCCACATCGGGGTCGAGTTCAGCACGCCCAGGATGCCCATCCCGCGGGACGCGGCGGCGTTGACCACCATGTCGAGTTGGTCCCACCGGGGCGCACCCAGCCCGAACGGGGTGTCGGGGTGCAGGGGCTGCACGCCGGCCCACGGAACCATGATCCGGACGTTGGTCACACCCAGTGACTGCATGAGGTCCAGCCGGGCGTTGATCTCCGCCAGCGAGGTCGACAAGTACAGCTCGGAGTCGGCGATGCCGATGGTCGACGGGGCCTCGTCGATCTGCGCGACCTGCATCACGTTGTACGACCGTTGTTTGGTCAGTGGCAAGACTTGCTGACTTGCGGTGGCCGCGAAAAGCGAGGCCGCAATCAGGGCGATCGTTGCCTTGATGGCAACCCTACGGATCGGATTATGCACCTGGTGCCACATAGCGACTCCTGCTCTGACGTGCGCAAGTTCGGACATGACTTGCACTCTGCTCGAAATTAACGCATGCAGCAGCAAATTGCGAAACTTACTTGAAAGTACGTTTCAAAGGCAATTTGTTAGTCGCAATTAGCCATTTCTAGCAAACTCGTGTCAAGAGCTGTCGATTTCGGATTGAGACGGTTCAATGCGAAATTGGCAAAGAAAACCCGGAACAAGATCGAGATCGGCCCGAGACTGTCTTGTGACATGAGTCACAGCAGTTTGCTGGCGGGAGCACCGATTTCGCGTCGGCGGCTCAAGATCACGACACGCCGGGGTTTCGGTTAGCGAATATTGACGCAAACGTTAGCTAATATGCGCACCTGTCCCCCGATCGGTGGACATGACACATCCGTCAATTTCTGGACAAGGACTGCCCGTCGCGCGCGCAGATCCGCCAAATCGGGACCTTCGTCACCGCAGCCCGGGAGTACGCTCCGATGGTGGCTGACACGGGGCCTCGCGGGTGCCTGCCCGACCTTCCAGAGGGCCGTCGGGACTACTCGGACGCGGCCAGTCGGCGGCGCGCGACGCTGACGATCAGCACCCGGATTGCGGCCGGAATCGTCGGTATCTACGGCATCGCCGAGCTCATCTTGATACCCGGGGTACCGCATATCGGGCTGGTAAACCTCGCCAGCGCAGCGGTTTTCATGGCCACCCCGCTGCTCTATCGGTTCGGCGCTTTGGTCGCGGCGACGGCATTCGTCATCGCCGCGTACGCCTTCACCGTCTATGTCTGCGCCCAACTGGGAACCGACAGCGGATTACAGTTCTACTTCTTCGTGGGCGCGGCACTGATCATCCTCGTGATAGGCAGCGACCACATCGTGATCGCGTCCCTGCTCGCCGTGGCCGGCGCGGTGCTCGCCGTGGCGCTGGAGTGGCTGGTTCCGCGCAACACCGGAGTGTATTCGGAGTCCGCGATGCGGATCAGCTTCGGTGTCACGGTGGCGGCAGCAAGCCTGATGATGATCATCGTGGTGGGCTCCGCCATGCGCCGGATCGAACAGGCCGAGAGTGCGCTACAGCGCGAATTCGCCAAGTCCGAGGCGCTGCTCGCCAACATCCTCCCCGAGAGCATCGCCACCCGGCTGAAAGACCGCGATGACTCGATCATCGCCGACGGGTACGCCGACGCGTCGATCCTGTTCGCCGATATCGCCGGGTACACCCAGCGGGCCAGCGATACCGACCCGGCTGACCTGGTGTTGTTCCTCAATCAGCTCTATACCGACTTCGACCGGCTGGTCGACCGGCACGGCCTGGAGAAGATCAAGACCAGCGGCGACTCCTACATGGTGGTCAGCGGCGTGCCCCAGCCGCGGGCCGACCACCTCGAGTCCCTGGCCTGCCTCGCCCTGGACATGGCGCACGCCGTTGCGGGCCTGCACGATCAACGGGGCCGAGAGGTGCCGCTGCGGATCGGCATCGCGGCCGGGCCGGTGGTGGCCGGCGTCGTCGGCTCACGCAAGTTCTTCTACGACGTCTGGGGTGATGCGGTCAATCTGGCGTCCCGGATGGAGAGCACCGACGTGGAGGGCCGCATTCAGGTCCCCCAGGACGTCTACGAGCGCATCAACGACAGTTATCTGTTCGAGGAGCGCGGCGAGGTGGAGGTGAAGGGCAAGGGCCCGATGCGCACCTGGTACCTCATCGGTCGGCGCCCGGCCGCGCGGACCGCCGCCGTCAGACCTTGTGGTTCTCCGAACTGATCAGCCAGGCCAGCTTCTCCAAGCCGTCGATCAGCTGGTGCAGGATGTCGGCGGTGGTGGGATCCTCGGCGTCGACGGTGTCGTGCACCCCACGCAGCGTGTCGACGGCCGCGTAGATCCGCGCGGAGATCAGCTCCACCACCTCGGCGGTGCTGTGCTCGTACGGCGGGAACGCGGGCAGCGTGGTTTCGGCCGCCACGGTATCGGTCCGCCCGTCCGCGGGGGCCTGCAGCGCACGCATCCGCTCCGCGATGGTGTCGCTGCCCTCCCGCGCGAAGTCCACCAGTTCGTCGAGCTGCAGATGAAGGTCCCGGAAGTTGGTCCCCACCACGTTCCAATGCGCCTGCTTGCCCTGCAGGTGCAGTTCAATCATGTCGACGAGTACCTGCTGCAGACTCGCGCTCAGTTCCGGCGAGGCCTGGAACCCCCGGATATCGGTATCGGTACGACGCTTGCCCGCGGTGATTGATGTGGTCATGCTCAGTCCAACCACGACTTTTCTGGAATCATTCCAGAATTATGGCTCGTTTCGCTGCTGATCCTGCTGGGTGAGCAGCCGCGCGTAACCCGCGCCCATACCCAGCAGCACCAGCCCGACGACAATGAACACCGCGACCCGGAAGATGCCGTCCAGCGTGCCGAGGTCGAAAAGGAACAGTTTGGCCACCGCCGCGGCCACCAGCGCCATTCCGCCGCCGATCGGCACCGAGCGGTCCGCCCGATCCAGCTTCGTGGCATATCCGAAAAGCCCGGCCGCCAACACGATCCAGGAGATGGTCGCGGTCATGTGCCCGGCCAGGAATCCGCCACCGGTACCCCCGATCAGCACCCCTGCGGTCACCGTGAAGACCGTCACGGCATAGGCGATCACCACCGCCGCGATCGCTATCAGCACCCGGCCGGTATCGGCATCGCGGCGCCGCGCCAGCGACCAGGTCTGAGCCAGCGCATACAGGGTCAGCAGCACACTGGACACCAGCACCGAGACGGCCTCGGGAACCGGCATCACCGTCGCCGTGCTCAGCGTCTCCGGGCCCGCCAACGCCAGAAAGTACAGGCCGCCGACGGCGCCGAAGCCCAGCGCCGCGCACTGGGCGGCCGCACTGTGTCGTCCGGCGACCGCCACCACCACCGCCAGCGCGAGCAGCACCGGCCCGGCCACCTCACCGTCGAAGGCGACGCCGACGGCCACCAGAGCCGCGACTGCCGAAAGCGCCGACCACACCTGCCGCACCGCCGGTGTCATCCCCGGCCACTTCTCGCCGAGCAGCACGACCGCCAGCACCGCGCCGGCCACGGCCGCGATGATGAGCGCGGCCGGCATCCGGTCCACCGCTGCCGAGACCCCGAGGACGGGCAGCACGCCCGCCGCCGCCAGCAGCGCCATAGCGGTGCGGTGCCCGCTGTGCGGCAACAGGATCAGCGCCGAACCGATGGCCAGCAACGCAGCGATCGCGGCGGCCGCGGCCAGCCACAGATGCTGCCCGGAGCCGAAGGCGGCACCGACGAGTGCGAGCAGCACCGAGCCGCTGCCCGCGGCAGTACGCGCGGCATACATCCAGGTCCAGTCGCGGCCCACCTGCACCGGAAGGGTCGCCGCCGAGAGCGCCAGCATGAATCCGATGAGCAGCAGTGTCAGATCGCCGACCACCACCGGCGCCAGCACCGTCAGCGGCACCAGCACCAGCAGGGCAAGGTGCTCGGAATCCCAGCGGCGGGCCAGGGTCAGGCCGCCGCCGGCGATCCCCGCCGAGATCACCAGGCCGGCCGCCGCGGGCAGCCACTGATAGATGGTCGTCACCGCGATGACATCGATATAGGCACCGCCGATACCGGTGGCGGCCAACGCGATCGCCCCGAGCCTGCCATCGGGGCGGGCGTAGAGCGCAAGGGCGCCCGCGATCAAACCGCCGGCGAGCACCGCGCCGGCGGCGACCCGCACCGGCGGCGCAAGCAGACCGGCCTGCGCGGCCAGTACCACCAGCAGCACCACACCGATCAGCGTCACCGCCACACCGGCGGCGGCCAGGGCCTTGCCGATCCAGTTCTGCGAGCCGGCTTTCGGCGCCTCGGCGCCCGCGGCACCGGAGGCACCGGCGGTCGCCGGCACCGCAGCCCGGGGCGCCGGCGCCTGCTGCTGATACGGCGGGTACGGCGGGTACTGGACCTGGGGGTATTGCGAGTAGTACTGCTGATACTGCGCGTACGTCCACGGAGCCGGCGGGGCGGCGGGCTGCGCGGACACCGGGGTGCTCTCGCCCAGCGTCGCGGCCAACTGGGTCAATTCGGCCGAGGCACGCGTCAACTGCTGCGATATCGCCACGAAGTCGGCGGACAGCCGCGCGAGCACCTGCTGAGGTTCGGTCATGCCTGACATCGTCGCCCATGGCGGGCCCGGAACGGATGAGTAGGACTACTCCGGTTGGGCGTCGGTCTAGGTATCGGAGTCCCGGTCCAGCCCGTGTTCGATCGCGTAGCGGGTCGCCTCCACCCGGTTGGCGACCTGCAACTTGCGGAAGGTGGCCTGCACGTGGTTCTCCACGGTGCGATGACTCAGCGAGAGCCGTGCGGCGATCTGCTTGGCGGTGAGCCCCTTCGCCACGTGGCGCAGGATCTCGGTCTCCCGGTCGGTCAGACTGGGCACCGGCGCCCCGGCGGGGACGGCGTCGGGTTGTTGGGCGATGCGCCGGTACTCCCCCAGCACCAGTCCGGCAAGCCCCGGCGTGAAAACCGCACGCCCGGCCGCCGTCGCCCGAACTGCTTCGCCCAGTTCGATTTTCGACGCACTCTTGACCAGGTATCCCGTCGCACCCGCCTTCACCGCCTCCAGCACGTCGGCGCGCTCGTCCGATGCCGAGAGCACCAGGATGCGCGACGACGGTGACACCGCCAGAACCTCGATGGTGGCCTGTGCGCCGGTCCCGTCTGCCAGCTGCATGTCCATCACCACCACGCCCGGCTGCACCACCTCGGCCCGCCGGCGTGCGGATGCGACGCCATCCGCGGTGGCCACCACCTCGAATCCGGCCTCGGCGAGATCGCGCGCCACCGCGTCACGCCAAATGGGATGGTCGTCGACCACCATCACGGTCACCGTCGCGGCGTTCACCGCCGGCCCGCCGCTCTCGGCACCGTGAACTCCCACTCGGTGCCGCCCCCGGCCGGAGTGGTCAGTTCCGCTCGCCCGCCCAGCGCCGCCAGCCGCCCCCTGATCGATTTGCTCACACCCACCCGCCCCTCAACGACCGCTGCCTCCAGTCTGCCCGCCGGGATCCCCGGCCCGTCGTCGCGGATGCTGACCACCACTTCGCTGCCGAGATCCTCCAGCAAGACGTAAGCGCGCGCCTCGGGCCCGGCATGCCGTTCGACATTGGTGAGGGCGTTGACGACCGCGGCCTCGAGCTCGGCGGCCACCAACGGATCGAGATACACCGCGGCGGCCGGCACGCTCACCGATACCCGGTCGCTGGCATGGCGGCGCAACATCGAACCGAGATCGCCGTCTGCGTCCGCCATCCCCTGCGGTTCGATATCGACAGCGCTGAGCAGTCGGCGCAGCGCACGTTCCTGCTCACTGGCCGACTGCGCCAATTGTGCTGTCTCGCCACCTATTTCGCGTCCACGGCGGGCCACCATCGCCAGCACCTGCAACACGCCGTCGTGCACGTGCCGGGCCAGTCGCTCCCGCTCGGCCAGCGCCGCGGCAAGCCGCGCCGCCTTTTCCACCTCGGCGTGGGCACGCCGCGCCGTGGTCGCGGCCATACCGATCGCGAGGCCCACGCTGAGCTCGATCAGGATGGTCGGGCTGCGCACCAGGTCGACCGCGATCGCGCCCTTGAGCGCCGCGGCGGTGGCCATCACCGCCAAGCCCATACCCATGCCGGCCACCGGGCCGGCCAGGATGGCCGCCGACACCACCGCGTTGGTCGCCCACAGCGTGGTCGGCAGCGATTGGTTGGCCTGCACCCAGGGCTCCGGTGCCACGACCACCGTGGCAGCCATCAGCGCGATCACCACGACGGCCTCGGCGATCACCCACCCCCGGCGCCGCCCGAAGCCCCGCAGGTAGGCGATCCCGCATGCCACCGACCACCCGGTCAGGACGCCGAAGAGCACCCAGCCCAGCACCGGCCGGTCCAACTCGGCGTTCTTGGAAACCTGGAAGTACAGAGCGTAGGTCCAACTGAGTAGCCGGAACACCTGGGCGGCCCGCCACAGGGGTGCCGCCGGGTCCACCGACTCGGCCATGCCTACATGACCTTGGACAGAAAGGCCTTCGTCCGCTCGTGCTGCGGGTTGCTCATGATCTCGCCGGGATCGCCGCGTTCGACGACGACGCCGCCGTCCATGAAGACCAGCTCGTCGGCGACCTCCCGCGCGAACCCCATCTCATGGGTCACGACCACCATCGTCATACCCTCGGCGGCAAGCTTTTTCATCACCGCCAGGACCTCTCCGACCAACTCCGGATCCAATGCCGAGGTGGGCTCGTCGAAGAGCATCAGCTTGGGGCTCATGGCCAGCGCCCGCGCGATCGCCACCCGCTGCTGCTGGCCGCCGGACAACTGCGCCGGATATGCGGTGGCCTTGTCGGCCAGTCCCACCTGATCGAGCAGGTCCATCGCCCGCTCGGTCACCTGCTTCTTGTTCAGCCGCTTCACCTGGGTGGGGGCCTCCACCACATTGCCCAGCGCGGTCCGGTGCGGGAACAGATTGAAGTGCTGAAACACCATGCCCACATCGCGTCGCTGCTTGGCGACCTCGCGGGGCTTCATCTCGTAGAGCTTGCCGCCGCGCTCGTTGTAGCCGACCAGGGCCCCGTCCACATAGAGCCGGCCGGCACTGACCGTCTCCAGGTGATTGATACAACGCAGAAAGGTGGATTTGCCGGAGCCCGAGGGCCCGACGAGCACCAGCACCTGCCCCTTCTGCACCTCCAGTGTGATGCCCTTGAGCACCTTGAGTGCGCCGAAGTCCTTGCAGACCAGTTCGGCCTTCACCATCGGGTGAGCGGCCGCGGTGGCGGAAGATTCGGTCACGGCAAGGTACCCATCTGCGCCTTGGCCAGCGCCTCAAGTTGCTTGGAGGTCAGCTTGCGCGACGCCCCGCGGGAGAAGTAGCGCTCCAGGTAGTACTGGCCGACCATCAGGACGCTGGTGATCGCCAGGTACCAGGTCGCCGCCACCAGGAGCAGCGGAACCGGTTCGAAGATGCGGGCGGCGATCTCACGGGTGGCGATCCCGTAGACATCCAGCGCGTAGGGCACCGCGGTGACCAGCGAGGTCGTCTTGAGCAGGCTGATCAATTCGTTGCCGGTCGGCGGAATGATGACCCGCATCGCCTGCGGCAGCACGGTGCGGCGCATCGCCAGGCCCCACGACATGCCCAGTGCCGTCGAGGCTTCCAGCTGCCCCTCGGGCACCGACATGATGCCGGCGCGGACGATCTCTGCCATATAGGCCGCCTCGTTGAGCGCCAGGCCGATGACCGCCAGCGCGAACGGGAACGACAAGCTCTGCAGATCGAATTGGAAGAACGTCGGACCGAACGGCACGCCCAACTGGATCTTCTGGTAGATCGTCGGCATCAGACCCCAGAACACCAGCTGCACGTACACCGGGGTGCCGCGGAAGATCCAGAGGAAGACCCACGCGACCGCACTGAGCACCGGATTCGACGACAGCCGCATCACGGTGAGAATCACCCCGAGTACAACACCGATGACCATCGAGTACACGGTCAATTGCAGGGTGTTGAACACACCGAGCAGGATCCGCTCGTTGAACAGATATTTGGCGAACGTGGACCACCCGTAGGCCGGGTTGGTCGCGGCTCCGTAGAGAAAGAGGGCGACCACCACGATGATGACGGTCGCCGCCACCCACCTCCAGGGATGGCGCAGCGGGACCGCGTCAATGGCCTCCGGCGGGCTGGACGGTGGCGGCGAACCGGCATCAGTCATGGGTGTCGGATTCTCTTAGGAGACCGCGCCGTTGATCACCGGCTTGTCGATCATGCCCTCTTCCAGGCCCCAGTTCGCCGCGATCTCCTTGTACTTTCCGGACTCGATCAGGTGCTCCAGTGCCTGCAGCAGGGACTGCGCCAGCGGGGAGCCTTTCTCCACCGGCCAGCCGTAGGGCGCGGAATCGAAGGTCTCACCGGCCTGCTCGAGCTTGCCGTTGGTCTGCTTGATCGCGTACAGCGTGACCGGCGAGTCCGCCGACATCGCATCCGCCTGCCCCAGCACGACGGCGTTGGTGGCCGCATCCTGGCTGTCGAACGGAACGATCTCGATCGCGGGTTGCCCGGCGTCGGTGCATTTCTTGCTCCGCGCGGGCAGCTCGTCGGTCTCCTGCACAGTGGTCGCCTGCACTGCGACCTTCTTGCCGCAGGCATTCTCCGGGTCGATGGAGCCACCCGTCGGCTGCGCCCACAGCGTGCCCGCGGAGAAGTAGGTGACGAAGTCGACCTGCTGCTCGCGTTCCTTGCTGTCGGTGAAGGACGACATGCCGACGTTGAAGGTGCCGCCTTGGATGGAGGGGATGATCTTCGAGAAATCGGACTCGCGGTACTCGGGGGTCAGCCCGAGCGTGCCGGCGACGGCGTTCATCAGGTCCACGTCGAACCCGACGATCTTGCCCGACTCATCCTTGAACTCATTGGGCGCGTACGGAATGTTCACGCCGACGATCAGCTTGCCCGAAGCCTTGATGGCCTCCGGCACGGTGTTCGCGATCGCCTCCACCTTGTCGGCCGGGGCGGCCGCGGTCGGCGACTCTTCGCCGCCACTGGGCTCCGAGCTCGAACAGCCGGACAGCGCCAGCGCGCCGGACGCGACCATGACGGCAGCGACGCGCCAGAACTTGGTCCGGTCCTGGATTCCACCAAACACGGTATCCCTCTACTTTCTTTTATGAGTTGTCACAGTGTCGTCTGTCGACATCTCCAGCCAAGGACGTTAACCACCGATGGCCCGACGCGCAGCGCCGGTAACGGAACAGTAGTGGAGCCGTAACGTCGAAGCAGGAGAACGCCGCAGTCCTCATCAAATTGCAGTCCGTCCGGGGCGCCTTTCCGGCCTGCGGAATCAGCACCTCGCGCCGGGACATGGCTACTGTCGCGGGCGGTTTCGGGCCACCGCCGGGGCGTTCCCGGCCCAGGGGGCTGATGAGGATTTCAGACCGGCCGACCCCATCCTGTGCGACACTCACCCCATGCAAACCGCCGCTCCCCCAACCTTGTTGCCACAACTGTGGAAAGCGACCCTGGTCTCGGGCGTGCTGGCCGTCGGCCTCGGTGTCGCCGTGGTCGCCTGGCCGGGCATCTCCATCCTGGTGGCCGCCATCTTCTTCGGGGCCTACCTGCTGGTCACCGGGATCGCTCAGGTGGTGTTCGCGTTCAGCCTGCACGTGTCGGCCGGTGGCCGGGTGCTGCTGTTCATCAGCGGTGCCGCATCGGTGATCCTGGCGGTGCTGTCGTTCCGGCACCTCTTCGACGCCGTGCTGCTGCTGGCCATCTGGATCGGTATCGGATTCATCTTCCGTGGCGTCGCAACGGCGGTGTCGGCGATCAGCGACCCGACGCTGCCCGGGCGTGGTTGGAACATTTTCGTCGGTGTGATCAGCCTGGTTGCCGGCATCGTGGTGCTGGGCTCGCCATTCGAGTCGATCGGGACACTGGCCCTGGTCACCGGCATCTGGCTCATCGTCATCGGAGTCGTGGAGGTCGTCACCGCGTTCGGTATCCGGTCCGCGTCCAAGAAACTCGCGCCCACCACGCCCGCGGCACCGCCGGCCGAACCCCCGGCCCCCGCGGTGTCCGCGCCGACCAGCTGAGTTATCCGCGCCACGATCGCTGGGCACGGGAGAAAGAGGTCTACTACACTTTGTCGTAGTCGAGCGACGAGGCTCGACCCGCAGCCGAGAAGTTGGTGCACATGGAAGCGCTCGACGTCGCACGGTGGCAGTTCGGCATCACCACCGTCTACCACTTCATCTTCGTACCGCTCACGATCGGCCTGGCACCCCTGATCGCCGTGTTCCAGACGATGTGGGTCATCACCGACAACACCGCCTGGTATCGGTTGACCCGGTTCTTCGGCAAGCTGTTCCTGATCAACTTCGCACTCGGGGTCGCGACCGGCATCGTCCAGGAATTCCAGTTCGGGATGAACTGGAGCGAATACTCCCGATTCGTCGGCGATGTCTTCGGCGCTCCGTTGGCCATGGAGGGCCTGGTCGCTTTCTTCTTCGAGTCGACCTTCCTGGGCCTGTGGATCTTCGGCTGGACCCGACTTCCCAAGCTGGTCCATCTGGCGTGCATCTGGATCGTCGCCCTCGCCGTCAACGCCTCGGCGTTCTTCATCATCGCCGCGAACTCCTTCATGCAGCACCCGGTCGGTGCGCGCTACAACCCGGAGACCGGTCGCGCCGAACTGACCAGCATCGTCGACCTGTTCACCAACAACACTGCGCTGGCGGCCTTTCCGCACGCGG
Organism: Mycobacterium adipatum; assembly: GCF_001644575.1. Classification (NCBI taxonomy): domain Bacteria; kingdom Bacillati; phylum Actinomycetota; class Actinomycetes; order Mycobacteriales; family Mycobacteriaceae; genus Mycobacterium; species Mycobacterium adipatum. Next base: position 2,945,285 of record NZ_CP015596.1, on the reverse strand, counting down.
TGGCCGGCGCCTTCCTGGTGGCCGGGACATTCGTCGCGGGAATCTGCGCATGGTGGATGGTTCGCGACCCCGACAGTCCCGATGCCCGCAGCATGCACCGCCCGGCCGTCATCCTGGGCTGCCTCGTCGCTTTCGCCTCCGCGGCGGCGTTGACCTTCACCGGCGACGTGCAGGGCAAGCTGATGTTCCAGCAGCAGCCCATGAAGATGGCCTCCGCCGAGTCCTTGTGCCACACCGAGGTCGACCCCAACTTCTCCGTCCTCACCGTCGGTACACACAACAACTGCGACAGCGTCACCCACCTCATCGAGGTGCCCTACGTATTGCCGTTCCTGGCCGAGGGCAAGTTCAGCGGCGTCGAACTGCAGGGCGTTCAGGATCTACAGGCCGCGTATGAGCAGAAGTTCGGCCCGGGCGACTACCGTCCGAACCTGTTCGTCACCTACTGGTCATTCCGCGCGATGATCGGATTTTTAGCGATACCAATGCTTTTCGCCGTGACCGCGTTGTGGCTCACCCGCGGCGGCCGGATACCCCGACAACGCTGGTTCGCGATGTTCGCGCTGGCGACGTTGCCGACGCCGTTCCTGGCCAACAGTGCCGGCTGGGTGTTCACCGAGATGGGCCGCCAGCCCTGGGTGGTCGCGCCCAACCCGACCGGCGATCCGGTGCTACGACTGACCGTCTCCCAAGGTGTCTCGCACCACTCGACGGGCATGGTGGTGACCTCGCTGATCATCTTCACCGCCATCTATGCGGTGCTGGCGGTGATCTGGTTCTGGCTCATCCGGCGCTATGTCGTGGAGGGTCCGCTCGAGCACGACACCGAACCGATCCCACCGAGCCCACCCGGCGAGGACGAAGTCGCCCCGCTCTCGTTCGCGTATTAGGAGGCGCACCATGAATCTTCAGATCTTCTGGTTCGTCACGCTGGCCGTACTGTTCGTGGGTTTCCTGGTACTGGAGGGTTTCGACTTCGGCGTCGGGATGCTGATGGCGGTCTTCGGCAGGACGGCCACCGGCGATCCCGAGAAACACCGGCGTGCGGTGCTCAACACCATCGGCCCGGTCTGGGACGGTAACGAGGTGTGGCTGATCACCGCCGGCGGCGCGATGTTCGCCGCGTTCCCCGCCATGTACGCCACCTTGTTCTCTGGCCTGTACTTACCCCTGCTGGCCATCCTTTTCGCGATGATCGTCCGGATCTGCGCCATCGAGTGGCGCGGCAAGGTCGACGATCCGACCTGGCGGCGCCGAGCCGATATCGCGATCGCGGTCGGGTCGTGGGTGCCGGCGGTGCTCTGGGGGTTGACGTTCGCCGCACTGCTGCGCGGTCTGCCGGTGGACGCCGACCAGCAGGTCGCGCTGGGCTGGACAGATGTGCTCAATCCGTACACAGTCCTCGGCGGATTGTCGACCTGCGGACTGTTCCTGCTGCACGGCGCGGTGTTCGTGACACTGAAAACCGAAGGCGCAGTGCGTTCCGACGCGCGCAGGTACTCGCGTCGGCTGGCGCTCCCGGTGACCGCGGTGCTGCTCGTCTTCGGGCTGTGGACGCAACTGGCATACGGCACGCACTGGACCTGGCTGGTCCTCGGATTCGCGGTGGTGTGCCAGCTGAGCGTGGTGATGCTGGTGTACACCGACGGCGGTGACGGCCTGGCATTCAGCTCCACCACCGCCGTGGTCATCGCCGTGGTCGTACTGATCTTCGGCTGCCTGTACCCCAATCTCATCCCGTCCACGCTGGACCCGGCGTGGAGCCTGACCATCTACAACGCCTCGTCCTCGGCATACACGCTCAAGATCATGACCTGGGCTGCGGTTCTGGTCACCCCGCTGGTTCTCGTCTACCAAGGCTGGACCTACTGGGTTTTCCGGCAACGGATCTCGGCCGAACGGATACCGGACCCCACGGGCCTCTCCCCGCGCATACCGTGACGCCCGAGCGACATTCCCCGTCGCTGCGCTCGCCCGAGCGACCTTCCCCGTCGCAGCGCTCGCCCATGCACCGAGGCCCCGCGATGCGCCGCTACCTCACGGCAGCGGTTCTGTCCGGTGCCGTGATCGCCGCCACGACGGTGGCCGGTGCCTGCGTGCTGGCTCGGGTGGCCGCCGGGATCATCACCGACCCGGCCACCCGCACCCTCGGCTACTGGGCCACCGATCTGGCGATTCTCGGCGGCATCTGGGTAGTGCGAGTGGCCGCGCAACGCCTGCAGGCCGGCCTGAGCCAGCGCGCCGCCACCGCGATGATCGGTGAACTCTCCGCCCAGGTGCTGCGGTCGGTGACCACGCGGCCCCCGCAACGGCTGGACGAGGTGCGCGACGAGGCCACCGTGGTGGTGACCCGCGGACTGGACGGGTTGCGACCCTATTTCACCGGCTATCTGCCCGCGGTCATCCTGGCCGGAATCCTCACCCCGGCCACGGTTGTGGTGCTCGCCGTGACCGATCTTCAGGCTGCTGCGGTGGTCGCGGTCGCGCTGCCGCTCATCCCGCTGTTCATGGTGCTCATCGGACGGTTGACCGCCGAACGATCCGCCGCGGCACTGAACGCCATGACCACCCTGCAGTCCCGGTTGCTCGATCTGGTCGCCGGGATACCGACCCTGCGTGCGCTCGGCCGCGCCACCGGTCCCGCGCATCGCATCTCGGAACTGAGTGCCGCGCATCGGCGCTCGGCGATGCAGACACTGCGCATCGCCTTCCTCTCGGCGGCCGTCCTCGAGCTGATCGCCACCCTGGGTGTCGCGTTGGTCGCGGTCAACGTCGGGCTGCGGTTGGTGTTCGGCGAGATGACGCTCGTCGCGGCATTGACCGCGCTGCTGCTGGCCCCGGAGGTGTTCTGGCCGTTGCGCCGGGTCGGCGTGCAGTTCCACGCCGCCCAGGACGGCAAGGCCGCCGCGGACGCCGCGATGGCGCTGATCGATGCCGAACCTCGGCACCCGGCCGGAACGCGACCGCCGGCCGCGGCGCACATCGAGATCCGGCTGGCGGAGTTGACCGTGGCCGGACGGGACGGCCCGGCTCCGGATGCGTTGAGTGCCACCATCTCCCCGGGCCGGGTCACCGTGCTCACCGGCCCCAACGGGGCCGGCAAAAGCACCGCCGTGGCGGCCGTGCTGGGACTGACCCAACCGACCTCGGGACGGGTGTTGATCGACGGCGTCGACATCGCCGATATCGACGTGGCCCAGTGGTGGCGGCGGATCGCCTGGTTGCCGCAGCGCCCGGCGCTGATCCCGGGCTCGGTACGCAGCAATCTGGAGCTGTACGGTCCGCTGTCCGATCTCGACGCGGCGTGTCGCGCCGCAGCCTTCGACGAGGTGCTGGCCACCCTGCCCGGAGGGCTCGACGAGGTCATCGGACGCGGCGGCACGGGCCTGTCGTTGGGGCAACGTCAACGCCTCGGTCTGGCACGCGCGCTGGGCTCCGAGGCGCCGGTCCTGCTGCTCGACGAGCCGACCGCCCACCTCGACAGCGATTCCGAAGCGCGGGTGCTCGAAGCGATCTCGGCTCGCGCCCGGGACGGAGCCACCGTGATGGTGATCGGGCACCGCGCACCGGTGCTTTCCATCGGCGACGATATCGTGCGACTGGGCGGTGCCCATGTCTGCCCGTGAGGTGTGGGGACTGCTGCAGCCCCGCATCCCCCGCCTGTTGTTGGCGGTACTGTTCGGCACCCTGGCCCTCGGCAGCGCCCTGGCTTTGGCCACCGTCGCGGCCTGGCTGATCACCCGGGCCTGGCAGATGCCGCCGGTGCTCGACCTCACGGTGGCCGTCGTGGCCGTCCGGGCCCTCGGCATATCTCGCGGGGTGTTCAGCTACTGCGAACGACTTGCCATCCACGACACCGCATTGCGTGCCGCGGGCAACACCCGTGTCGGCCTGTACCGCAAGCTGGTGGAGGTGCCTGCCGAGACCGCCCTGCGGCTGCACAGCGGTGACCTGGTGGCCAGGGTCGGCGCGGCCGTCGACGATCTCGCCGACGTGCTGGTACGCGCCGTCCTGCCGATGTGCGTGGCCGCAGTGCTGTCCACCGCGGCGGTCGCCATCATCGCGCCGATCTCGGCCGGGGCGGCCCTGATTCTCGCCGCCTGTCTGGTGGGGTCCGGCGTGATCGCGCCCTACCTGGCGGGCCGGGCCGCCGTCGCCACCGAGGCGCTGGCGGCCCGCCACCACAGCGCCCGCGACACCGCGACCCTGCTCGCACTGGAACACGCGGCCGAGTTGCGCGTCGCGGGCCGACTGGACCAGGTGATCGCCGAGTCCGAACGGGAACACCGTGAACTCGGGCAGGCACAGGACCGGGCGGCGATCCCGGCTGCATCCGCCGGTGCGATATCGACGGCGGCGGTGGGGATTTCGGTACTTGGCGCGGTGATCGCCGGCATCATGATCTCCGGTCACACCAGCCCGACGTCGCTGGCCATCCTGATGCTGGTGCCGCTCTCGGCGTTCGAGGCGACCGCCGCGCTGCCGGGGGCGGCGGCCCAGTTGGTGCGCTCACGGATCGCCGCGCAGCGGCTCGCCGACCTGACCACGCCGGCACCGTCGACCCGACGACGTCCCGGCACCGAGCCGGTGCGGCTGACCCCCGGCGACCGTTTGGCCGTCCTCGGGCCGAGCGGGTGCGGTAAGACCACCACGCTGATGGCGATCGCCGCCGACCACCCCGAGAACCCGCTCACCGCAGCGTTCTTCGCCGAGGATGCGCATCTGTTCGACACCACGGTGCGAGACAACCTACTGGTGGGCCGCGGCGACGCCACCGACGATCAGTTGACGGCGGCACTGCACGACGTCGGGCTGGGTGACTGGCTGGCCGGTCTACCCGACGGGCTGACGACGATGCTGCGCGGCGGGGCGGCCGCCGTGTCGGCCGGGCAACGCCGCCGTCTGCTGCTGGCCCGGGCGCTCATCTCCGACTTCCCCATCCTGCTCCTCGACGAACCGACCGAGCATCTCGACGCCGCCGACAGCGATCGCCTGCTCGTCGAGCTGCTCACCCCGGGAAGCCTGATCGCCGCCGACCGGACCGTCGTCGTGGCCACTCATCACCTACCCGCCGGCCTGGATTGCCGCACGATCCGGCTCGGATCGGACCGGGGCCCGGCCCGGTAGTCTGCTGATCCATGAGTGTCCCCGGGCCGTACCCCGCGCCGCCGCACGCGCCCTATCCGGGATATCCGCCGCCGATCGGGTCCCGCAACGAGCTGGGTAGCTGGGCGCTGGTGCTCGCCACGCTGGCGCTGCTGTTCTCGTGGAGCATCGTCGGCGGCATCGTCGGCGGACTGATCGCGGTCACACTCGGGATCACCGGGCGCAGCCGGGCGGCGCGCGGGGAAGCGGACAACGGCCCCATCGCCAACGCGGGGATCGGTTTGGGCGCACTGGCCGTCATCGTCGGATTGGCGTTCGTTCCGATCTGGATCGGCTTCTTCACCGAGGCCGGAATGGGTGACTACGTGCGGTGCATGGATCGCGCCGGGACCGACCGGACCGCACAGCTCCAGTGCGAGAGCACCTTCCGCGAGCGCGTCGAACGGGATTACGGCCTCTCGGGCGGCTAGCGTCCCGGAAAGTGCTTGACGATCCCTTCCTGCATCACCGTCGCCAGCGCCTCACCACGCTCGTTGAAGAAATGCCCGCCGCCCAGCCCGCGGGAATCCGCGGCCACCGGCGACGAGGTCGCGTACAGCACCCACTCGTCGAACCGGATCGGCCGGTGAAACCACACCGAATGGTTCATCGTGACCGCGAAGATCCGGTCGAAACCCCAGGACAGACCGTGTGTGGTGATGATCGAATCCAGCACCGTGGTGTCCGAAGCGTAGACCATCGCCGCGGCGTGCAGCACCGGATCGTCGGGCATCGGCCCGTCGGCGGTCAGCCAGACCCGATTGTGGTCGAGTTGTCCGCCCTTGTCGCGCATCACCCAGGCGGGGTCGTTGGTGTAACGCCACTGGATGGGCCGCAACGCGCTGACGAAATGCGGCACCGTCTCCTCGTAGCCCACCAGCAGTTCATCGATGGTGGGCAGCCCATGCGGAGCGGGCACCTCGGGCGCGGCGATGTTGTGCTCCAACCCGCGGCCACCGGCCAGGTGCGAGACCAGCGCCGTGCCGAGCAGCGCGCCATCCTGGGTGACGTCGACCCGCCGGTTGGCGAAACGCCGTTCGTCGCGCAACCGGAACACCTGGAAATCAAGGTCTTTCGCGGGATCACCGCCGGCGATGAAATGCATCGACAACGCGCTCGGTGGCAGATTCTCGGGCACCGTGCGGCTCGCCGCGACGAAAGCCTGCGCCATCATCTGCCCACCGAACGTGCGCACCGGGTTGCGGCTCGGATGCGTTCCGGTGAACGCATCCGAGCCGGCACCGGAGGATCCGACCGGGGTGAGATCGAGCACCGTGAGCAATTCGGCCAGATGCTCGGCTGACAACGTTGCCTCCTGGGCCGGAGCCCGGTCTCGTTAGTGGTCGTCCTCCCCGATCCGGTGTACGTGGATCAGGTTGGTCGAGCCTACTGTGCCCGGCGGTGCGCCTGCGACGATGACCACCAGATCCCCGCGCTTGTAGCGGCCCAGATCCAGCAGCGACTGGTCCACCTGCCGGATCATGCCGTCGGTGGTGTCGATGTGCGGGACGATGAAGGTCTCGGTCCCCCAGGTCAGGGCCAGCTGGCTGCGCACCTCGGGCAGCGCGGTGAACGCCAGCAGGGGCAGCGGGGTGTGCAGCCGGGCCAACCGGCGCACGGTGTCACCGGATTGGGTGAACGCCACCAGCGCCTTGGCCTCCAACCGCTCGCCGATATCGCGGGCCGCGTAGGAGATGACGCCGCGCTTGGTGCGCGGCACGTGGGTCAACGGCGGGGCCTCGGTGGAGTTCCCCTCGACCGCCGACAGGATGCGCCCCATGGTCCGCACGGCCTCCAGCGCGAACTTGCCCACCGAGGTCTCACCGGAGAGCATGACCGCGTCGGCGCCGTCGAGCACGGCGTTGGCCACATCGGAGGCCTCCGCTCGGGTCGGCCGGGAGTTCTCGATCATCGACTCGAGCATCTGGGTGGCGACGATCACCGGCTTGGCGTTCTCCCGCGCCATCTGGATGGCGCGCTTCTGCACCAGCGGCACCTCTTCGAGCGGCAACTCGACGCCGAGGTCGCCGCGCGCCACCATGATGGCGTCGAAGGCCAGCACGATCGCCTCGAGATTCTCGATCGCTTCCGGCTTCTCCATCTTGGCGATCACCGGGACACGGCGACCCACCCGGTCCATGACCTCGTGGACCAGCTCCACGTCGGCGGGTGAACGCACGAACGACAAGGCGACGAGGTCGACACCGAGCCGCAGCGCGAATTCCAGATCCTCGATGTCCTTCTCCGAAAGCGCGGGAGCAGAGACGTTCATCCCGGGCAGTGACATGCCCTTGTTGTTGCTGACCTTGCCACCCTCGGTGACGGTGCACACCACGTCGTCACCGTCGATGTGTTCGACGACGAGCCCGACGTTGCCGTCGTCGACGAGGACCCGGTCGCCGGGTTTGGCGTCCTTGGCCAGCCGCTTATAGGTGGTGCTCACCCGGTCGTGGGTGCCGGCGACGTCCTCGACCGTGATCCGGACCGTCTCGCCGTTCTGCCACACCGTCGGACCGTCGGCGAACCGCCCCAGCCGGATCTTGGGCCCCTGCAGGTCGGCGAGGATGCCGACGGCACGGCCGGTGAAATCGGAGGCCTGGCGCACCCGTCGATACGATTCCTCGTGGTCGGGGTAGTCGCCGTGGCTGAAATTCAGTCGTGCCACGTCCATGCCGGCCTCGACCAGCGCACGCACCGATTCGTCCGTCGAGGTCGCCGGGCCGAGGGTACAGACGATTTTTCCGCGTCTATTCACGACTCCGAAGCTTAGCGGTTAATCGATTCAGATGACGGCCAGAGGTAGCGTGCCCGGCCGAACCGGAGCCGGCAGGTCCGAGTCCCCCATGAGGTAGGTGTCCACCGCGTGGGCGGCGCTGCGCCCCTCGGCGATCGCCCACACGATCAGCGACGCGCCACGGTGCGCGTCACCGCACACGAAGACACCGGGCTCCTCGGTCTGCCAGTCCGACCCGCAGGACAACGTTCCGCGACCGTTGAGCCGCAGCCCGAGACCGTCCAGCAGCGCCATCTCCTCGACGCCCTCGAACCCGATCGCCAGCAGGGCCAGATCGCAGGGCAGCTCGATGGGATCGCCGACCGGGGTGATGACGCGTCGGCCGTCGGCGTCGCGCTCGACCTTCACCTCCGCGATCTCCACCGCCCGCACATTGCCCTGGTCGTCGCCGAGGAACCGCTGCACAGCCACTTCGAAGTGCCGTGCCCCGCCCTCCGCGTGCGCCGGTGAGGTGCGCAGCAGCAGCGGCCAGGTGGGCCACGGGGAACGCTCGTCGTCGCGGGTCCCCGGCGGTTGCGGGTTGTAGTCCAGCTGGGTCACCGACACCGCGCCCTGCCGGTGCGCGGTGCCAAGGCAATCCGCACCGGTGTCGCCGCCGCCGATGATCACCACGTGCTTGCCCGCGGCGGTCAGCTCGGCGGGCCCGTCACCTTCGCATTCCTTGTTGGCCGGCACCAGATGTTCCATCGCCAGGTGCACACCACCCAGTTGGCGGCCCTCGACCCGGTTGTCCCGGCCGCGCAGCGCACCGACGGCCAGCACGATGGCATCGTGCTGGGCACGCAGCGCCTCGATGGAGAGGTCGACGCCGACCTCGCATTCGGTGACGAACCGGGTGCCCTCGGCCCGCATCTGCGACAGCCGCTGGTTCAGCGTGGCCTTCTCCAGCTTGTACTCCGGGATGCCATAGCGCATCAGCCCGCCGATGCGGTTGTCCCGCTCGTACACGGTGACGTGGTGGCCCGCGCGGGTGAGCTGCTGAGCGGCGGCCAGCCCGGCCGGCCCCGACCCCACCACGGCCACACTGCGCCCCGAGGCGATGGCGGCCGGCTGCGGTTCCACCGCCCCCGTCAGCCAGGCGTGGTCGACGATGGACTGTTCGATCCGTTTGATGGTGACACTGCCGCCGGTGGTCTCCTCGGCGATGGACAGCACGCAGGCCGCCTCGCACGGTGCGGGGCAGAGCCTGCCGGTGAACTCCGGGAAGTTGTTCGTCGCGTGCAGTCGGTCACTGGCGGCGTCCCAGCGCCCACGCCGAACCAGATCGTTCCACTCCGGGATCAGGTTGCCCAGCGGGCAGCCCGCGGTGCCGGAGTGACAGAACGGGATCCCGCAGTCCATGCAGCGGCGCGCCTGCTGGGACACCTCGCCGGCTCTCTCGGCGGCGTCCTGGCTCTCGTACACCTCCCGCCAGTCGCCGACACGCTCGTCGACCGGCCGCTTCGGCGCTTCCCGTTTGCGAACCCTGAGAAATCCGTTCGGATCAGCCACGGCTGGCCTCCATGATCGCGGTATCCACGTCGCGCCCTTCGGCTTTCGCCATCCGGGTGGCACGCAGCACCCGTTCGTAGTCGGTCGGCATGATCTTGGTGAACTGCGCGCTGCGGCGCGGCCAGTCCGCCAGGAGGGACTCCGCCACCGTGCTGCCGGTGACCTGCGCGTGCCGTGCCACCACGTCGTGCAGCCAGCTGAGATCCTCGGGATCGAGCCGCTGCAGATCCACCATCTCGGTGTTGACCTTCGCCGGATCCAGGCCCAGCACGAAGGCGATACCACCGGACATCCCGGCCGCCATGTTTCGTCCGGTGTCGCCGAGCACCACCACGCGCCCACCGGTCATGTACTCGCAGGCGTGGTCACCGCAGCCCTCGACGACGGCCAGCGCGCCGGAGTTACGGGCGCAGAAGCGTTCGCCGACCCGCCCGCGGAGGAACACCTCACCGGCGGTGGCACCGAACAGCAGGGTGTTGCCCGCGATGACATTGTCTTCGGGCAGGAACAGCACATCCTCGGGCGGCCGAACGATCACGCGGCCACCCGAAAGGCCCTTGCCCACATAGTCGTTGGCGTCACCGATCAGGTCCAGGGTGACCCCCGGCGGCAGGAATGCGCCCAGCGACTGACCGGCCGAACCGGTCAGCGCGACGTGGATGGTGTCATCCGGCAGACCGGCGGCCCCGTAGCGCCGGGTGACCTCCGCGCCCAGCAGCGTCCCGACGGTGCGGTTGACGTTGCGTACCGGCAGTTCCAGCCGGACCGGATGAGCGTCTTCCAGGGCGCCCTCGGACAACGCCACCAGGGTCTGGTCCAGCGCCTGCGCCAGACCGTGATCCTGCTCGCGCAGGCGGCGGCGCTGGGTCAGCTCGGCACCGTGCGCATCGGTCGGCACCGCGAAGATTGGGCGCAGGTCGATCCCCTGACTCTTCCAGTGCGCGACACCTTCTGCGGTGTCGAGCACCTCGACCCGGCCGATCGCCTCATCGAGGCTGCGGAAGCCCAGTTCGGCGAGCATCTTGCGGATGTCCTCGGCGATGAAAGCGAAGAAGTTCTCCACGAACTCGGGTTTGCCGTTGAAGCGCGCCCGCAGCTCCGGATTCTGGGTGGCCACCCCGACCGGGCAGGTGTCGAGATGACAAACCCGCATCATGATGCAGCCCGCCACCACCAGCGGAGCGGTCGCGAAGCCGTACTCCTCGGCGCCCAGCAGGGCGGCGACCATGACATCTCGGGCAGTGCGCATACCGCCGTCGCACTGCACGGTGATGCGGTCACGCAATCCGTTGAGCACCAGGGTCTGCTGGGTGTCGGCCAGTCCGATCTCCCAGGGCGCACCGGCATGTTTGAGCGAGGTCAGCGGCGCCGCACCGGTGCCACCGTCATATCCGGAGATGAGCACGACATCGGCGTGCGCCTTGGAAACACCGGCGGCCACCGTGCCGACACCGACCGAGCTGACCAGTTTGACGTGGATACGGGCCTGGTCGTTGGCGTTCTTCAAGTCGTGGATCAACTGCGCGAGATCCTCGATCGAGTAGATGTCGTGGTGCGGCGGCGGCGAGATCAGGCCGACCCCCGGGGTGGAATGCCGGGTCTTGGCGATGTTGGGATACACCTTGTAACCCGGAAGCTGGCCACCCTCACCGGGTTTGGCGCCCTGCGCCATCTTGATCTGGATGTCGGTGGCGTTCACCAGGTAGTCACTGGTCACGCCGAACCGCCCCGACGCGACCTGTTTGACGGCGCTGCGCCGCTTGGGGTCATACAGCCGGTCGGCGTCCTCGCCGCCCTCCCCGGAGTTGGACCGCCCACCCAGATTGTTCATGGCTATCGCCATGGTCTCGTGCGCTTCGGCGGAGATCGACCCGTAGCTCATCGCACCGGTGTTGAACCGCGTGACGATCGCTTCCACCGATTCCACCTCGTCGAGTGGAACCGGTGGGCGCAGGCCGGTCTTGAAGCCGAACAGGCCGCGCAGCGCGCCGCCCTCCCTGGCGAGCCGGTTCACCTCCTCGGAGTACCGGGCGAAGACGTCCTGACGCCCGGTGCGCGTCGAATGCTGCAGCAGGAAAACGACTTCCGGGGTGAACAGGTGCAATTCACCATCCCGGCGGAACTGGTACTCCCCGCCCACCGACAGCCGGCGGTAGGCTCGCTCGGTGGGGTTCTCCGGGTAGGCCCGGCGGTGCCGGAATCGGACCTCCTTGGCCAGCACATCGAGTCCGACGCCACCGAGTTGCATCGGTGTGCCGGTGAAGTATTCGTCGATGACGGCGCGGTCCAGCCCGATCGCCTCGAAAGCCTGCGCGCCGGTGTACGAGGACACCGTCGAGATGCCCATCTTGCTCATCACTTTCATCACACCCTTGCCGAGTGCGGTGAGATAGTTGCGCACCGCGGTGGCCGGTTCGATACCGGTGAGCTCGCCCTCGCGGATCAGGTCCTCGATCGACTCGAAGGCCAGGTACGGGTTGACCGCGGCGGCACCGAAACCGATCAGCATCGCGATGTGGTGCACCTCGCGGGCGTCGCCGCTTTCCACCACCAGCGCGACGCTGGTGCGCTCCTTGGTGGCCACCAGATGGTGGTGCACCGCGGAAACGGCCAACAGGGACGGGATCGGCGCCCGGGTGTGATCGGAGTCGCGGTCGGAGATCACCAGGGTGCGAGCACCTTTCGCGATCGCTTCACAGGCGCGGATACGCAGCTCCTCCAGCGCCTCGGCCAACCCCTCACCGCCGCGCTCGACGTCATAGAGTGCGCGCAGGACGGCGGTGCGCAGACCGGGCTGCTCGCCGTCGTCGTTGATGTGCACGATCTTGTTGAGATCGTCGTTGTCGAGCACCGGCCAGCCGAGCCTGATCTGGCGACACGAGGCCGCGGTCGGCTCCAGGAGATTTTCTTCGGGGCCCATCACCCGGCTCATGGAGGTGACCACGGCCTCCCGGATGGCATCCAGCGGAGGGTTGGTGACCTGGGCGAACAGCTCGACGAAATAGTCGTAGAGCAACCGGGAACGTTGCGACATCACGGCGATCGGGGTATCGGTGCCCATCGAGCCCAACGGCTCGGCGCCGGAGGCCGCCATCGGGGTGAGCAGCACCCGCAGTTCTTCCTCGGTGTAGCCGAAGGCCACCTGCCTGCGCACCACCGATTCGTGATTGGGCTGCACGCGAGCGCGGTCCGGCAGGGTCTTGAGGTCGAGCAGCCCGGCGTGCAGCCATTCGCCGTAGGGGTGCGCCGCGGCGAGTTCGTCCTTGATCTCGTCATCGGAGACGATGCGTCCTGCCGCGGTGTCGATCAAGAACATCTTGCCGGGCTCCAGGCGGCCCTTGGCCACCACCTCGGAGCTGGGCACGTCGAGCACGCCGCTCTCGCTGGCCAGGATGATGCGGTTGTCGATCGTGCGCCACCAGCGGCCGGGCCGTAAACCGTTGCGGTCGAGTACCGCGCCGACCACGGTGCCGTCGGTGAAGGTGACACAGGCCGGGCCGTCCCACGGTTCCATCAGCGAGGCGTGGAACTGCCAGAACGCGCGGCGCGCGGGGTCCATGGTGGTGTTGTTCTCCCACGCCTCCGGGATCATCATCAGCACCGCGTGCGGCAGGCTGCGCCCACCCAGGTGCAACAGCTCGAGCACCTGATCGAAGGACGCCGAGTCCGAGCCGTCCTTGGGGCAGATCGGTGAGAGCCGGCTCAGCTCACCGGGGATGAGCCTGCTGGCGAGCTTGGCCTCGCGGGCGTGCATCCGGTTGCGGTTACCCCGCACCGTGTTGATCTCACCGTTGTGCGCGACGAACCGGAACGGGTGGGCCAGCGGCCAGGACGGAAAGGTATTGGTGGAGAACCGGCTGTGCACGATCGCGATGGCACTGCGGCAGCGCTCGTCGCGCAGATCCGGGAAGAACTGCGGCAGCTGCATCGTGGTGAGCATGCCCTTGTAGGCGATGGTCCGGCTGGACAGCGACGGGAAGTAGACCGCCTCCTGCTCGGCCCGCTTGCGCAGTGGGTACACCCGGCGGTCCAGGTCGATACCGCCGCAGCGGTCGGCGGCGGCGACGAACAGCTGCGCCATGTGCGGCATGCAGCTCACCGCGGTGGCCCCGACCTGGGCGCCGTCGGGATCGGTCGGGACCTCACGCCAGCCGAGCACCTCCAGCTTCTCCTGGGCCGCGATCTCCTCGATACGCGCACATTCCGCGGCCCTGGCGACGGGATCCTGTGGCAGGAAACAGATCCCGGCGGCGAAGGTGTTCGTGCCCTGGGCGTTCGGCTGCGGCAGATCGAAATCGACCACTTCGGCGAACAGTTCCACCGGCAGCTGGATGAGGATTCCGGCACCGTCACCGCTGTTGGGCTCGGCACCCGCGGCACCGCGATGCTCCAGATGTTCCAGAGCGGTGAGTCCGTCCGAGACGATGCCGTGCGACCGGCGACCCCCGATGTCGGCGATCATGGCGACGCCGCACGAATCGGACTCGTTGTCCGGGTCGTACAGGCCTTGGGCCTTGGGAAGTGCCGAGAACAGCAAGCGAATCTACCTCCGCAGTCTCCGTACTGATAGGAGGGACTGCACCGGCCCGAAGCTGCAGTGTATCAGCGTGAACGCACGAGTTCCCAGCGATATTCAGCCGGCGGCAACGGTAGGGACCAGCGGGAATCCCGGCCAGTTGCGCAGCACCGTCCAGACGGCTGCGGCGACGATCAGGGTGAAGGTGGCCGGCGCCGGCATCAGCGGACGCCCTCGACGCCAGCGAAACGCGAGCCACACCGTCAACACGGGCAGCGCCAGCAGCAGGAAGAGATTGTCCACCACCGCGGCGCCCAGATCACCGTTGAGCAGATCGTGGGTCATCCGCAGTCCCCCGCAGGCCGGGCAGTCCAGGCCGGTGAGTGCCTTGAACGGGCAGCCGGGGAACAGGAATCCGGGCCGGTGCGGGTCGGCCAGCCCGATGTAGGTCAGCGCACCGGCGAGCGCGAGCCCGGTGCCGATGAGCCCCGCCCGCGCGGTCGCGGTCTCAGGTGCCATCGCGCAGCGGGCGACCCTGCGGGTCGCGCACCTTGTCGGTCAGCAGCAGGATCGCGTCGACGATGCCCCAGATGACGGCACCGATACCGCAGGTGAACAGGCCGACCAGCAGTTGAGCCACCCCCAGCCCGGTGTAGCCGAGGTAGAAGCGGCCGATGCCGAGGATCCCGAACAGTCCCAGTAGCTGGAGCAACCCGGCGATGACCTTCGATTTGTCGGAGTAGGGCTCACCGGTCATCGGGTGCCGGCCGTAGGGTGCCAGCGGGTCGTAGTAGGCGCCGGGGGGCGCGGGTGGCGGATAGCCCGGGGTGCCGGGCGGCGGGAAACCGGCGTTGCCCTGGGGCGGGATGCTCCCCGGGTCGCCTCCGTACCACTGCGGATCGGTCATCACCTCAGGATGCCAGAAGGTCGGCGGGCACGCGGTAACCCCAACGCTGTAGCAGTTCGGCCATGATCGGCACGGCCGTCGACGCCCCCGGCGAGGCGCCCAGCAGCCCGGCGATCGTGCCGTCGGCCGAGATGACCAGTTCGGTGCCCGAGCGCAGCACTCCGCGGCGCCCGGCATCCGGGGTCACCAGTTGGGCCCGCTGTCCGGCGCTGATGAGTTCCCACTGCCGGGGATCCGCGCGCGGGTAGTACCGGGTGAGGCAGGCGAACTTCCGCCGCCGACCGGACACCAACTGGCCGACCAGGTACCGCACCAGCGCGCGGTTCGCCCACATCGCCGTCGCCAGTACTGCCACGTTGTGCCCGCGCAGTGTCGCGAAGAAGTCGGTGATGCTGCCGTGTTTGAGCAATTTGGTGCTGAAGGTCGGGTAGGGACCGAACATCAGATGCTCGGCGCCGGCGATGATCCGTTTGTCCAGGTGCGGCAGCGACATCGGCGGCGCCCCGATGGGGGCCTGCCCGTAGACCTTGGCATCGTGCCGGCCGACGACCCGGGGGTCCGAGCAGCGCAGGAAGGCCGCTCCCACCGGCAGCACACCGTACCCGCGGACCTCCGGGAGCCTGGCCCGCTGCAGCAGCCGCAACGCATTGCCGCCGGCCCCGACGAAGACCCTGCGGGCCCGCACGTGGAAGGCACCGTCGGCATTCCGGCCGGCAACCCGCCAGTGCCCCTCGGGGGTTTGCCGCAGGGCGCGCACCTCGTGGCCCAGCAGCACCCGGCCCCCCGCATCGGTGACGATTCGCATCAAAGCGGTTGTCAGCGCACCGAAGTCGATGTCGGTGCCGTCGGGATGCCGGGTGGCCGCGACACGCTCCCCGCCGCCACGGCCCTCCATCACCAGTGGTGCCCAGCGGGCGATGGTGATCGGGTCTTCGGTGTACTCCAGTCCGGCGAACAGCGGATCGGCGTGCAGTGTCTGGAAGCGCCGGCGCAGGTAGTCGATATCGCGGTCACCGAACACCACATTCATGTGCGCGGCGGGATGCAGGAAGCTATCCGGTTCCAGCAGGCCCTGCGCCGCCAGCTGGTCCCACCACCGTCGGGACAGCCCGAACTGTGCGGCGACCCGCGCTGCCATGCTCCCGTCTGCGGGCTCGGGCATGTAGTTCAGCTCGCAGAACCCGGAATGTCCGGTGCCGGCGTTGTTCCGTGCCTGGCTGCTCTCGGTGCCCACCTGCCCGGCCCGCTCGACGATGACGATCCGCCGCCTGGGCTCCATCGTCACCAGCATGGCGCCCAGGGTGGCGGACATGATGCCCCCGCCGATCAGGACGATATCGACCGCTGCCTGTTCGCTCATGCAGCTCACCATGAACCCAACGATATTGATCCGTCCAATGAATGTTCGGACGAATATCATCCGTATATGGATCGATGGATGGCCGAACTCGCGCCCCAACTGCGCGCACTGGACGCGTTGGCGGTGCACGATGGGCACATGACGCGCGCGGCGCACAGTCTCGGCATCCCGCAGTCATCGATGAGCAGGCGCATCCACGGCCTGGAAAAGACGCTCGGCTTGACGCTGCTGATCCGGGACGGCCGCACGGTGCGATTGACACCGGCGGCGGCCCGGCTCGCCGAGCGGGCCCGCGATCCACTGCACGCATTGGAAGCCGCCGTCGACGTCGTGGCGGAGGAGGCGGATGCCCAGCACGGCATCGTGCGGTTCGGCTTTCCGCTCACCATGGGCTCTGGACGACTACCCACCCTGATCGCGGAGTTCCATCGGCGCGCACCGGGCATCCGGTTACAGATCAAACAGGCGCACGGGTCGCAGCTGACGGCTGATCTGAAGGCCGGCGACCTCGACGTCGCGGTGGTGATACCGGCATCGGACACGTTGCGGCACAGCGTCATCGGCACCCAACCGGTCCTTGCGGTGGTGCCCGCGACGCACCGGCTCGCCGGGCGTAAACGATTGCGCCTCAACGAACTGCGCGACGAGCCTTTCATCGCCAACCCGATGAGCTATAACCTCCGCCAACTGACCGAGACTTGGTGCCGAACAGCGGGTTTCACCCCCAGTATCGCTGTCGAGATCACCGAGTTCGCCACCGTTCGCGAGTTGATCGGCCGCGGCCTCGGCATCGCACTGCTGCCCCACGACGAACGCGGCACGCCGGACACCGTCGAGATCGCGCTGACCCCGAACACCTACCGGCGCGAGATCGCACTGGCCTGGTCCCCGACCGCGGCAACCCCCGCCAGCCGGCGGCTGCTTCGGTACCTGCGCGAGCAGCTCTAGGCTCAGCTGCGCTCCGACCAGCGGAACACCGCCACGCAACCGATCAGGCCACCGATACTCCACGCCGCCAGCATGAAGAAGATCCGCCAGTGTTCCCAACTGCCGGCCGGTTCGAGGGCGGCCAACTGGGGCGGCAACAGCACCGACCGGAATCCCTGGGCCATCCATTTGACCGGGAACAGCGAGCCGATGACCAGCATCCAGGTCGGGAGCACCATGATGGGCACGTATGTCCCGGAGAGGAATTGCAGACCGACCGCGGGACTGTTGGTCAGCGCGGCGGCCGACACGGCGTTGCTCGCCACATTGCTGATGAGAATGCCCAGCAGCGAGCAACTGACCACCCCCAGCGCGAAGACCCAGGCCAGGGTGAACCAGCCGAAGACATCGGCGGGCAGCCGAAGCCCGAAGGCGATGACCCCGACCATCAGCAGCAGCACGGCCTCGGCGACGCTGAGGATGCTGACCAGCATGATCTTGCCAATGAAGTACGACGTCGCGGTCGTGGGCGTCCCGTGCAGCCGGCGCAGCGCCCCGGAGTCCCGGTCGGCGGCGATGCTGATGCCGAGATTGATAAAGGAGGTGGACAGGATCCCGTAGGCCAGCATGCTGGCCGCGATCACCGCGCCGGTGCTGACACCGCCGACGGGCAGCTGCGCCGAGAAGATCGAGCCCAGCAGCAGGCAGATCACCGCGGGCATCGAGAATGTGAGCCTGCGCCACGGTGTACAGCACAAGGTTCGACGTCCCAGTGGGGAACAGCTCGGCTTGCAGATCGGGGGCAATTCGTCCCAACAGTGAGGGCCCCAGCACCACGCCGGCAATCACCTCGCCGACGACCTGTGGCTGTCCGACCCGCTGAGCGATCACCCCGGCGAGGCGGCAGGCAGCAAGGATGACGGTCAGCTGGAGAAAAAGTGGATCGCGGTGTCCGCTGGCATGCGTCAGGTTGACCAGCGCAAGAGAAGGTGCAGCGTGCCGACGGCGTCAGCGCGGCACGTTCGCCTTCAACGTCGCCAGGGCCGCGGTGGTCAGCCGGGCCAACTCGTCGGCCTCGGCGGGGTCCAGGGCAGCGCCGACGAGTTCGGCCATCCGGCGATTGGTGGTGTGTTCGATCTCGGCGTAGCGGTCCTTCTTGTCCGCGCCGTCGGCGTACGGTTCGGGCCAGCCGAACATGGCTGCATACCGCCGACCCTTGTTCAGCATGTGCGCCTCGATCGGCGTGATGCCGGAGAGGCTGAGTGCGTTGAAATGCAGCCCGGCCCGAAGCTCCCGCAGGACGAACATCACCTGCAGCGCCCGGGCCGGTGCATCGTCGGCCAGCGGCATGGCGCGCCAGCCGGCGAACAATGGTGCGGCGGCCGTGGGGGTGACCGCGATGAGCTTCTCCCCCAGTGCCGCGACACGTTCCAGGCCATCCGCCCCGGCCAAGTACGCGCGACCGAACTCGGCCGCCTGCTCCCAATACACCTGGGACGCGCCGGCAGCGCCACGGACAGCGACACCCTCCTCCCACATGGCCGCCAGGCCGGTGGGTTCGAAGACGGCGAACACCGCGCTCACGGTCGCCCCGGTGACCTCACCGAGCACACCACCACGACCGGCCACGTATCCGGCCAGCGGATTCTGGTATCCGGCGGCGACGCTCGCGCCGTAGGTCTGGGGGTGCAGCATGAACACCGCCACCGCTTGTTCGATGGCGGCGCCCGCGGCGGCGGTGGCTTCGGTGAGATCCGGGTTGCTCATGTCACGCACCATAGCGCCCGGCCGAATCAGCGCGGTCGCGTCAGCGCGATAGGCATGAGAGCGACCGCCTTACAGCGGTTTTCGATCGATGGGCGAGTCTCAGAGATTTCTCTTGGCTCATTGGTCACACCGGTCACTTTTCGGCCGATTTTGTCGGTGACCGCACGTATGTTCGATCCATGGACAGCGATGTGGCCAACGGTCGGGAGGCGGTGCAGCACGCACTGTCGGCCCGCGCCGCGTCGGTCAAGGCGCTGCTGGACGCCGATTTCACCGTCTTCGACACCGCCGAACTACTGGGCCTGTTGTCCCAACGCGAGCAGTATGCCCGCGCCGATATCGCCATCGATCACCGCATCCTGGCCGCTCTGATGGACCGGGCCACCCCGCATGAGATCGGCGGCAAAACCTGGACCGATGTCCTGGCCACCCGGGACCGCCTCAGCGCCACCGAAGCCCGGCGGCGCATCACGGCCGCCCGCGACCTCGGACCGCGCCACACCATGACCGGTGACGTCCTGGAACCGGTACTGGCGGCCTGTGCGGCGGCATTGGCCGCCGGGAGGATCACCACCGGACACATCGCCATCATCGGTGCCACGCTGAACAAGACCTCGGCGTATCTGGATGCCACCGCGCGCGGGCAACTGGAATCCACACTGGTCGATATCGCCACCACCAATACCCCCGAGACGTTGCAGAAGGCCGCCGATCACGCGTTGGCTCTGATCAACCCCGACGGGGAGGGACCCGACCCGGCCCGGCACCGCCGCGGGCTGAGCATCAGCGCCCAAGACGTCGACGGAATGGCCAAAGTGTCGGGCTGGGTGGATGCGGAATTCGCCGCCTACCTACGCACCATCCTCGATGTCTGGGCACGGCCAGGGATCAACAACCCCGACGACGCGGCGCCGCAATACAATCCGATACCCAACCCGCTCGACGATGACCCCGTTGAACCCGACACCGAACCCGAATCCAAGGTCGAGTTCGATTTCGAGGGTGAGACAGAGGTAGGGGCCGGATCAGCAGAGGCCGAATCGGAGGTTGAGCCCGAGACCGAGCCGCAGGCGCCCGTGCCCGCCGCGCCGCCGCCCACGTGGGACCCCGAGACGCATCTGCGAGACCCCCGCACCCAGTCCCAACGCAACCACGACGCACTCAAGGCCGTCCTACGCGACACCCTGATGTCCAAGAGGCTCGGCCAACACAACGGCCTACCCGTCTCCGTGGTTGTCTCCACGACGCTCAAAGAGTTGGAGGCCGGTGCCGGGATCGCGGTCACCGGCGCGGGCACCCTCATGCCCATGCGCGATCTGATCCGGCTGGCCGAGCACGCCCACCACTACCTGATCGTCTACCGCCACCACACCGCCGAACCCCTCTACATGGGCCGCTCCAAACGGTTGGCCACCAAAGCCCAACGGCTACTGCTCTACAACCGGGATCGCGGCTGCACCCGGCCCGGCTGCACCCAAGCGGCATGTCGCTGCCAAGCACACCACGCCAATCCCAGCTGGAACAACGGCGGACTCACCGACGCACCCGACCTCGGCCTGGGCTGCGGACCGGACAACCAGCTGGCCGAACTCGGCTGGACCAACACCATCGACCCCGAAACCGGCCGCGTGCACTGGCACCCACCACCCCTGATGAACACCGGCGGCGACACCCTCAACCACCACTACCACCGGCGACGAACTCCTCCCACCACCCGATTCCGACGGACGGGACGATGACGGATGAGGTCAGAACTCCGAAGGCTTGACCGCGAGAACGGGTTTCGGGCACTCCAGGATCAGCTTCTGCGCGACACTGCCGAGCAGCAGCTTGCCCACCGGACTGCGGTGCCGGATACCGACAACGAGCAGTTCGGCCTCCGGGCTGTCCATCGCGGCCAGCAGTTCCTCCACGGCATCGACGCCGACCGGTTGGGTCAGTTCGAACGGCACGCCGCATTCCGCCAATCGCGCCTCGACATCCTGGGCTTGGGTGCCGCTGGCGAACCGCGAATCGACGTATGCCTCGCCCGATGTCGAGTTGATGACAAGCAGGCCGGTGCCCCGCAACTTCGCTTCGGCGATCCCATGTTCCAGTGCCGCATGCCCGAACTGGTCGGCGGTGTATCCGATCACGATGGTCATGATTTCGACGCCTTCGCTTTCTGGTCCTTGTCGTCCTCGACGATCAACAGACTTTCCTCGCTGCGGTTGAACAGTCGCAGCACCAGCGGAGCGAGGAGCAGCAATGCCATCAGCACGTAGGTGACGATCGCGACCGGCTCGGTGAACAGGTTGCCCCAGTCGCCACCGCCGAGTTGCAGGCTCTGCCGCAGTTGTCGTTCGATCCGCGGCCCGAGGATGACACCGATGATCAACGGCAGCACCGGGAGTCCGAACCGGCGCATCATCAGGCCCATCAACCCGAAGATCAGCAGCAGCACCAGATCCAGGGGCTGCAGGTTGACCGCAAACGCACCGAGCGCGGCGAAGAACAGAATGCCCGCGTACAGATACGGCCGCGGGGTCCGCAGCAGCTTGGCCCACAGCGGTGCCAACGGCAGGTTCAGTGCCAGCAACAGGAAGTTGCCGATGAACAGGCTCGCGATCAGCGTCCAGATGAGCAGCGGTTCCTTGTCGAACAGTGTCGGACCGGGCTGGATACCGTAGGACACGAAGGCGGTGAGCATCACCGCCGCCGTCGCGTTGGTCGGCAGACCCAGCGACAGCATCGGCACCAGAGTGCCTGCGGCCGAGGCATTGTTGGCCGCCTCCGGGCCGGCGACACCCTCGATGGCGCCCTTGCCGAACTGCTCGGGATGCTTGCTGAGCTTCTTCTCGGTGATATAGCTCAGGAAGGTCGGCAGCTCCGCTCCGCCGGCGGGCAGCGCACCGAACGGGAACCCGTACGCGGTGCCACGCAGCCATGGCTTCCAAGACCGCTTCCAGTCTTCCTTGCCCATCCAGGGCCGGCCCACCGGGATGACATCGGCCGGACGTCGCCGCAGATGCGCCGCCACCCACAGCGCCTCGCCGAGCGCGAACACCGCCACTGCGATGACGACGATATCGATGCCGTCGGCCAGCAGCGGCAGCCCGAACGTGGCACGCGGTTGACCGGTCAGCGAGTCGATGCCGACGATGCCGATCGCCAAACCCAGCAGCAGCGAGATCACGCCGCGCATCTTGGAGGATCCCAGCACCGCGGTCACCGCGACCAGGGCGAACAACATGATCGCCAGGTAGGACGGCGCCCCGAGGGTGACCGCGAACCGCGAGATCGCCGGCGCGAAGGCGGCCAGCAGCGCCGTACCGATGGCGCCCGCCACGAAGGACCCGATGGCCGCGGTGGCCAGCGCCTGCGCGGCACGGCCGGCCTTGGCCATCTTGTTGCCCTCGAGAGCGGTGATCACCGACGACGATTCACCGGGCGTATTCAGCAGGATCGAGGTGGTCGATCCGCCGTACATGCCGCCGTAGAAGATGCCGGCGAACATGATGAACGCCGCGCTCGGGCTGACGTTGTAGGTGATCGGGAGCAGCAGCGCCACCGTCATCGCCGGGCCGATACCGGGCAGCACACCCACCGCGGTACCCAGCAGTACGCCGATCACGGCGTACAGCAGATTCATCGGGGTCGCTGCCTCGGCGAACCCCTGCAGGAGCCAATCGAAATTCTCCATCTACAGAATCCCATCCAAGATGCCTGCGGGCAGCGGGATTCCGAGCCCGGAGTAGAACGCGTAGAAGCTGGCCAGCGCGAGCACCGCGCCGATCGCGATATTGCGCACGTAATGCCTGCTGCCCAGCACGGTGGCGCACCCGGCGAAGAACAGCGCGCTGGTGATCGCCCAGCCGAGCGGGTTCACCAGCACGATGAGCATGACGAACAGACCCACCAGCAGGCCGACGGTGCGCCAGTCACTGGGCATATCGGGGTCGATGTCCTCACCGGCGTCGGCCTCACCCTTGAGGCCGCGCGGGATCGCGATGGCCAAGACGACCGCCATCACCAGCAGGCCCGCGCCGATGACGATCGGGAAGAACCGTGGCCCAACGGGATCCACCTCGGCGTACCCGCCCGGCATGGTCAGCGCGTCGTAGAGCAGATAGGCGCCGACGGCAACCATCACCGCACAGACGACGTATTGCGCGTAATCGGGCCGTGACTTGCCGGCCGTGTCCAGTTCGGTGCTCACACCAGCCCCAGATCTGTCAGCGTCGTCTCGACCCGACGATCCTGCTCGTCGAGGAACTCCTCGAATGCGGTGCCGGTCATGAAGGCATCCGTCCAGCCGTTCTTCACCAGCGCCTCCTTCCATGCGTCGGTTGCGTGCAGCTCTTCCAGGATCTTGACCATCGCGGCCCGGTCTTCCTCGGAAATCCCTGGCGGCGCGAGGATTCCGCGCCAGTTGGTGAAGGTCAGGTCGATGCCGGACTCCTTGAGCGTCGGTGCATCGACACCCTCGACCCGCTCGTTCCCGGACACCGCGAGCACCCGCACCTGGCCGGCCTCGATCTGGTCGACGTACTCCCCCAGGCCGGACGTACCGGCGGCGATCTTGTTGCCCAGCAGCGCCGTCAGCAGGTCGCCGCCACCGTCGTAGGAGATGAAGTTGACCTTGGTCGGGTCGAGGCCGACCGCCTTGGCGGTCTCCATCGGGAACAGGTGGTCCGGACCGCCGGGGTTGGAACCGCCGCCGACGGTGACCTTGGCCGGGTCGGCCTTCCACGCGTCGACGAAATCCTGCACGGTCTGAAACGGCGAGTCGGCGGGCACCAGGATGCCTTCCTGCTCCTCGACCATCTTGGCCAGTGCGGTGGCATCCGAGGCGCGGGCGGTCGATCCGTTGGTGAACACCGCGCCGACCACGCCGAGACCCATCATCATCATGAGGTCGCCGTTGCCGCGCTCGTTCATCAGGCGTGCCATCGCGACGGTGCCGCCGGCGCCGATCACGTTGAACACCTCGACGCGCCCGGTGATGTCGTCGTCCTCCATGATCTTGACCGCAGTACGCGCGGTCAGGTCATAGCCGCCACCGGGGCTGTTGGGCACCATCATGCGCAGGCGGTGCAGCCCGGTCTCCTCGCCGCGGGTGACCCCACAGGCGGAAAGCAGCAGCGTGGCGATCACGGCGATGACCACGCCTGTGGTCACCCGACCCCGGTTGAACATGTCGTCCCCAATCACTTGTTTGTGATGCTCAGCAATACTGGACCCCGGTAGTGACTCAGGTCACTGATATGGACGTAAAGGAAGTAGTGGTCATTAAGTACACGAGCTGGATCCGCAGCCTCGCCGGACAGTTCCTGGTGTTTCAGCTGGTCGTTGTCGCGGTCGTGCTGGTCGCGGTGGCCGCGGTGTCGGTGGCCCAGTCGACCAGCGAGTTCCGCGAGGTCCGCGGGCTGCGGATGATCGCCGTCGCGGAGAACATGGCCTCCACACCGATCGTGCGGGAACGGTTGGCCGATCCGTTCGCCGAGAAGTTCCTGGCCGCCGAGGTCGACCGCGCGGTCGCGCTCTCGGGTGCGAGCCTGGCCGAGATCCTCGGCCCCGACGGTACGGTGCGGGCGTCCTCGGATCCCTCCCGCGTCGGGGCGCAGACCGATCTGGGACCCAGCCGGGCCGACGAGGGCCGAGCATGGTTCGGTGACGCCGACGTGGCCGGGGTACACAGCCTGGTCGGGCAGGTCCCGATCCTGTCCAGCGACGGCGAGGTGCTCGCGGTCGCCTCGGTCAGCGAGGGCTATCCCTCGGTGTGGCAACTGTTCAGCGGCGCCGGTGAACGGCTGCTGGTCTATCTGGGCCTGGGCGCCGTGCTCGGACTGGTGGCATCGTGGTTGTTGTCGCGACGCATCAAACGGCACACCCGCGGGCTGGAGGTCGCCGAGATCGCGAGCCTGGCCGACCATCGGGAAGCGTTGCTGCACAGCATCCGCGAGGGCGTCGTGGCGGTGAACCCCGACGGGGTCATCACGGTGCTCAACGACAGCGCCCAAGAACTGCTGGGGGTCGGAGCCGATGCCGTCGGCCGCCGCGCCGATGCGATCGGCCTCGAACAGGCCGTGGTGGACTTTCTGCTCTCCGGCGAAGGCGAAAACGATGTCGTGATTGCCACCGGCACCCGGGTGCTGGCACTCAACCGGCGCGCTGCCAGCAGCCAGGGCCGGCGTATCGGTACCGTGACCACGATGCGTGACAGCACCGAACTGGCCGCCCTGCAGGCCCAGTTGTCCTCGCACCGCAGTGTCACCGACACCCTGCGGGCCCAGACCCACGAGTTCGCCAATCAACTGCACACCATCTCCGGGCTGGTCCAGCTGGGCGAGTTCGACGCGGTACACGAGCTGGTCGGCACCCTGACCCGGCGCCGCGCGGAGATCAACGATGCTGTTACCCAACGGGTTTCCGACCCCGCGGTGGCAGCCCTGCTGATCGCCAAGACCTCGCTGGCCGCCGAGAGCGGGGTGACCCTGACGCTGCACACCGACAGCCACCTGCGCGCGCTGCCACCGGCGCTGGCCACCGACGCGATCACCGTGCTGGGCAACCTGATCGACAATGCCGTCGACGTCTCGGTGGGCTCCGAACGCGCGCAGGTGACCGTCCGGGTCGATGATGCCGACGGCCTGCTGATGGCGGTGACGGATTCGGGCCCGGGTGTGCCCCAGGAGCTTCGGGAGCTGGTGTTCGCCCGCGGCGTCACCTCGAAACCGGAGGGGGCGGGTGGACCCGCAGAGAAAAGAGGGATCGGGCTGGCCCTGGTGCGGCTGGTGACCGCCCAGCATGGCGGGCACGCCGAGATCGGTGACGCACCCGGCGGCGGTGCGTCGTTCGTGGTGCGACTGCCGGAGTCGGCTTTGGTGGCCCGGGCGAGCGCCGCGACGGGCAAGCGATGAGTGCGCCCGTGCGTGACGTGCTGATCGTCGACGACGATTTCATGGTGGCCGATATCCATCGGCGCTTCGTGGAGCGGATCGACGGCTTCCGTCCGGTCGCGGTGGCCCGCAGCGGAGCCGAAGCGCTCACCGCGGCGGCGGCCCACCGCCCGCACCTGATCCTGCTCGACGTGTACCTGCCCGATATGACCGGCCTGGAGGTACTGCACAGGTTGCGCGCCGCGGGCGATCACGTGGGCGTCATCATGATCACTGCCGCCCGCGAGCTGGACACCGTGCGCGGCGCGCTGGACGGCGGAGCCGCCGACTATCTGATCAAACCCTTCGAGTTCGACCAGTTGCGGGCCAAGCTGACCGCGTTCGCCGCCCGGGCCGACGCGCTGGCCTCCGACCGCGGGGCCGACCAGTCGATGATCGACGCACTCTTCGGCGGTCCCACGACCGCCGCCGATCCCGACGCGCTACCCAAGGGGCTCGGCGCCGAGACCGGACGGCTGGTGCTGGAGGCGGTACGTAACGCCGACGAGGTCTCGGCCGCCGAATGCGCCGACCTGGTCGGGATCTCGCGGGTCAGCGCCCGGCGCTACCTGGAGCACTACCTGAGCGCCGGAATTCTGGAACTGCGCCTGCAATACGGAGCGGGCCGGCCGGAGCGCCGTTACCGCACCGCGGGCTGACCCCATGACCATCCGGCGTGCGCTTGCGGTGCTGCTCACCGTTGTTGTGCTGGCCGGGTGCTCGACCGGCGCGGGGAACCCGCAAGACCGTCCCGATCCCGGCCGGGCCGATGCGGTGGCACGCATCGTGGAGCAGGCGATGGACCGCGACCACCTCCGGGCCGTCATCATCCGGGTCACCGAGGACGGACACGACGTGCTCACCCGCGCGTTCGGTGAATCCATGACCGGCGTGCCCGCCACCACCGCGATGCACTTCCGCAACGGGGCGGTCGCGATCTCCTATGTCGCCACCCTGCTGCTCAAACTCGTCGAGCGGGGCACCGTCGGTCTCGATGACAGGCTGTCGACATGGCTGCCCGGCATCCCGCATGCCGACCAGGTGACCCTGGGACAGCTCGCCCAGATGACATCCGGGTACGCCGACTATGTCCTCGGCAACGAGGAGTTCCAGAAGGCGTTCTACAGCAACCCTTTCCGGCAATGGACCCCCGAGGAACTGTTGCGGTACGCCACCTCCAGGCCGCTGTACTACCCGCCGGGCAGCAACTGGAACTACGCCCACACCAACTACGTGCTGCTGGGGCTGGCGCTGGAGAAGGCCACCGGACGCGATATGGCCGACCTGCTCGCCGACGAGGTGCTGGGACCGCTCGGGCTGACCAGCACCGCAAACTCGTTCACCGCCGAGATCCCCGCGCCGGCCTTGCACGCGTTCACCTCGGAGCGCCGTGAGTCACTCGGCATCCCCAGCGGTACAGCATTTTACGAGGAGTCGACCTTCTGGAACCCGTCCTGGACCATCACCCGCGGTGCCATCCAGACCACGACCATCTACGACATGGAGGCCACCGCGGCCGGAATCGGCTCCGGCATCCTGCTGACCCCCGACTCGTACCGGAAGATGACCGCACCGGACCTGCGCGGCACGACGTCCGCGCAGCCGGGCTGCCCCACCTGCGCACCGCAGACCGAGGGCTACACGTACGGGATGGGTATCGTGATCTCCGGGGACTGGCTGCTACAGAATCCGATGTTCGCCGGGCAGGCCGGGGTGGCCGCCTATCTGCCCACGGAAAAGACTGCCATCGCCATCGCGGTCACCTATCAACCCGAGGCGTTCGACGACAGCGGCGGTTACCCCAACGCTGCCGAGGCGCTGTTCCGCCGGATCGGTGCCGAGCTGGCGCCGGACCACGCTCCCCCGACACCGCCGGCCGCTGCCAAGTAGATTTGTCCGGTGGCACCCACCGTTCTCTTCCTCTACAACGATCCTGTCGCCACCGAGGCGATGCTCGGCGAGGCGTTCGTCGACGCCGGCTACGACGTGCACACCTTCGAGGTGGTTCCCCCGTCGCGCACCGCAGATCCGGCCGTCACCGTCGCCTTTCCCGACCCCACCGCCTTCGACGTCATCGTTCCGCTGGGCGCACGCTGGCCGGTGTACGACGACGCGCTGCGGTCCGCCTGGGTCGGTGCGGAGTCCGAACTCGTCCGGGAAGCCGCGGCCGCCGGTGTACCCACCCTCGGTGTGTGTTTCGGTGGTCAGCTGCTGGCACAGGCCTTCGGCGGCAGCGTGTCGCGTTCCGATACCCCCGAGATCGGCTGGTACGACGTCGAGTCCGACCGGCACGACGTGATCCCGGCGGGGCCGTGGTTCGAATGGCATTTCGATCGCTGGACGATCCCGCCGGGCGCGACCGAGATCTGCCGCACCGCAACCACATCGCAGGCCTTCACCCTGGGCCGGTCGGTGGCCCTGCAATTCCATCCCGAACTGGACCCGGCGCTGCTCGAGGGCTGGCTCGACGATGACCGTGAGGCCGGAGAGGCCGAGTTGGCCGGCCGCACCCACGACGAGTTACGCACCCGCACAGCCGAACTCCACGATGACGCGGCGCACCGGATCAGGCGGCTGGTACAGGGATTCCTGACCTATACCGCGCGTCAGCCGTGCCCCAGTTCGTGAGCGAGCGCCGCGTCGATCACCGGGCGGCGGAAGGTGTGACCCAAGCCGGCCAGCTTGGCCGGTACCACCCGCTGATCGGCTTCGGCGAGTTCCTGGGCGCCCTGAGCGCCCAGCAGTAGCTTCGGGCCGAAAGACGGCACCGGCAACAGCGTCGGACGGTGCATCACCGTGCCCAGCGCCGCGGTGTAGTCGGTGTTTCGCACCGGCTCCGGCGCCACCGCGTTGACCGGTCCCCGGAGACGGTCGTCGTAGAGCGCCCGGTGATACACATCGAGCAGATCGTCGATACCGATCCAGGACAGCCACTGGGTGCCGCTGCCGAGCCGGCCGCCGAGCCCGGTGCCAAACAGCGGGCGGAGCAACCGCAGGGTGCCGCCACGCGCGGATTGCACGACACCGGTCCGTACGGTGACGACGCGCAGACCGGCCGACGCGGCAGGTTCGGTGGCGGCCTCCCAGTCGGCAACCACATCGGCCAGGAACCCGTCGCCCCTGGCCGCGTCCTCGGTGAGCAGCGAGTCACCGCACGCATACCCGTAATAGCCGATGGCCGAGGCACTGACGAAGATGCTGGGGCCGTCGACGGCCCGCGCGGCCACCTCGGCGAGTGCCCGGGTGGGCCCGATCCGGCTGTCCCGGATCGCGGCCCGGTGCGCATCGGTGAATCGGCCCGCGATCGACGCGCCCGCCAGATGAATGACGGCGTCCACGCCGGTGAGCAGATCGGGCGCCGGATTGTCCGGATCCCATTGCCGCTCATCGGGTCCGGTCGCCGTGCCACGGACCAACCTGATGATGCGATGCCCGCCGGTGCTGAGGAACGCCGTTAGCGCGTCACCGACGAGACCACTGGCACCGGTCACTGCGATCACCATCGGCGCCATCCCGGCGGCGCGGTGGGCGGCGAGGTCCTCGGCCAACTGGGTGTGCCGGTAGACAAACATCGGCCGCAATGCCGCCGCCGGCACGATGGCATCGACCCGGTCGTACACCCGAGTGCCGGCACCGGCCTCGGCGTACTCGTGGGTGTGCCGCCAGGTGCCGATCACCCGGGCCGGCCAGGACGCCGGCCCGTCGGATGCCAACGTGTCGACGAACCGGTGCGGGGGGTCGAACTCGGCCGGCTCATGCTGCGCCACCCAGCGCAACCCGCCGGGCAGCCCGAGCACCGCCTGCCCGTCGGCGAGCGAGTCGGTCTCGGCGATCACCGTCATCGGCTGAAACGGTGGTACCAGCCGCCGCATGGCGCCCGGCCTGGTGTGCCAGGCGAACACCTCGTCGATCGGATGGTCGACGATGCTCTCGAACTCGATGCCCATGTGTTTTCCGCCCTTGGTTGGTCCCGCCCGGCCCCGGGGTACCCCGGATGGTATGGGAGAAACGGCCGGCACCTTCGCAAACCGCCGGGAAGCCGGCCGGGTGCTGGCGACGGCGCTGTCCCACCATCGCGCGGACGCCGCCGCGGTGGTCCTGGGCCTGGCGCGCGGCGGTGTCCCGGTCGGCTGGGAGGTCGCGGCGGCCCTGGACCTGCCGTTCGATGTGTTCCTGGTCCGCAAGCTCGGCGTGCCGCATTGGCCCGAGCTGGCGATGGGCGCGCTGGCCTCCGGCGGCACGGTGGTGCGCAACGAGGATCTGCTCCGCAGCCAGGCAGTCACCGAAGAAGAACTGCACACGGTCATCGAGCGTGAGCGCGCGGAGTTGCGCCGCCGCGAGACGGCCTACGGCGCGGCAGCCGCACCGGAGCTGTCCGATCGGACCGTGATCCTGGTCGATGACGGTATCGCCACCGGGGCGAGCATGCTCGCCGCGGTCCGCGCGGTGCGGGGTGCGGGCGCGGCGCGGGTGGTGGTGGCGGTGCCGGTGGCTTCGGCGTCAGCGTGGCGTCTCATCGGGCGCGAGGTCGACGAAGTGGTGTGCGTCGACATCCCGCCGGACTTCCGGGCGGTGGGGCAGGCCTACGG
This sequence comes from Mycobacterium adipatum, assembly GCF_001644575.1. Taxonomy (NCBI): domain Bacteria; kingdom Bacillati; phylum Actinomycetota; class Actinomycetes; order Mycobacteriales; family Mycobacteriaceae; genus Mycobacterium; species Mycobacterium adipatum. Next base: position 2,914,869 of record NZ_CP015596.1, on the reverse strand, counting down.
CGATTTCACCCAGACCAGCGACGACGAGGTGCGCGCGCTGCTGGCCCGCCGCCCCTAGCTCTTCGGGGTTTCCTCGGGGTCGGGCGAGATCTCGACCGAACCGCCGGATTCACCCTCGGCGTCGTCGGTGTCTGTCACACCGGCGACCGCAGGCTCGGGCTCGGCAGGCTCTGCCCCGGCCGACTCGGACACAGTCGGCTCGGACTCGGCAGACTCGGACTCGGCCATGACCGGCTCCTCGGGGTAATCCTGGACGCCCTGCTCGTCCTCGTCCGCATCGGCGGCATCCGCATCGGGATTGCCCTCACGCCGGGAACGCAGCGCGTCGGCGATCAGCAGCAGCACGCCGATGACACTGGCTCCGATGCACACCCACGCGATCAGCTCGTTGCTGGTGACGACGGCGGCCACCAGCGCGGCCAGACCGATGACGGCAAGAACGAGCGCGATGATCAGCATGCGACGAACTTAGCCGGTGCGCAGCCGCTCAGTTGTTGCCCCGGTTGAACTGGTTGAATCCGCCGCCTTCGTTACCCGCGGCAGAATCGACCGGTGCGGCGGAACCACGCTGGCCCAGCTCTTCGAGCTGAGATTCCAGGTAGGTCTTGAGCCGGGTCCGGTACTCGCGCTCGAAGGTGCGCAGTTGCTCGAGACGGCCTTCCAGCACGGTGCGCTGCTGGTTGATGGTGCCCATGATCTCGGAGTGCTTGCGCTCGGCGTCAGCCTGCAGCGCGTCGGCCTTCTCTTGGGCCTGACGCAGCTGCGTCTCGGAACGGTTCTGCGCGTCGGAGAGCAGCGCGTCGGCCTTGGCGCGGGCATCGGCGACCGTGGTCTCCGCGGTGCTGCGGGCCTCGCTGACCAGGGCATCGGCCTGGGCGCGGGCGTCGGCGAGCAGCTTGTCCGACTCGGCCTTGGCGGTGCTGGTGAGACGATCCGCGGTGTCCTGGGCCAGGCTGAGCACCTTGGCCGCACGCAGGTGGGAGTCCTCGGAGACCGGGGCCTGCTGCGCCACGGGCGCGACCGGCGCGGGGGCCTCGTACACCGGCTGGACCGGCTCGGGCTCCGGCTCGGGCTGCGGCGCCTGGTAGGGCGGGATGGTCTGGGTTGCCTGGATGCCGCCACCGGAACGCGCGCCGGCCAGCTCCGAGTCGAGCTCGGACACCCGCTGACGCAGGTCGGCGTTCTCCTCGATGAGCCTGGTCAGCTCGTTCTCGACCAGGTCGAGGAAGGCGTCTACCTCGTCCTCGTTGTAGCCGCGTTTGCCGATCGGCGGCTTACTGAATGCGACGTTGTGAACGTCGGCTGGAGTGAGCGGCATTGTCTGCCCCCTTGAAGTCTGGACCGTCAACCGGTTTCAAAGTGTAGAGCGTCTGTACGAGTAACTGGCGTCCATCCTGTCACAGCAGACTCTACGGTTGCACCGGAGGCTCATAATTAAGAGCGAAACTCAATGTTCTGGCGACAGGCGGAGACGATCCCGGACCGCTGTCGGCTCACATCATCGCGCTGGCTGCGGCACCGAATGCGAGCTGCATGCCGATGAACGCGACCAGCAACAACACCATGATCGACAGATCGAAACGCACGGCGCCGATGGTGAGCTGCGGGATGATCCGGCGCAGCAGCCGCACCGGCGGATCGGTGACGGTGAGGATGAGTTCGAGCACCACCACGGTGGCGCCCCTCGGATGCCAGTCACGGCTGAACGACCGGATGAATTCGACCACCACGCGGGCGATCAGCAGCAGCCAGAAGACGAACAGCACGAAACCAAGGATTTGAAAGACCATCGACAACTGAAGCCGACCTCACTACTGCTGATACATCGGGCAGGTACTGGGACATTCGAGCAGGTGGGACGAGCGTGCCATCCCAGGACGTCAGCCTACCTGCCGGACTGGAGTGCCCCGGGGACCGCCGTGCGCCCGCGACTGGTGCGACGCTCGCTACCGGTAGGACGCGTCATTGGTAGGAGTAGAACCCGGCCTCGGCGATCCGTCGGCGCTCCTCGGCGCTGACGTCGATATCGGCCGGCGAGAGCAGGAAGACCTTGGTGGCCACCTTGTCGAACGAACCGCGCAGCGCGAAGGCGAGCCCGGCGGCGAAGTCGACCAGGCGCTTGGCATCGGCGTTGTCCATCGACACCAGGTCCATGATCACCGGTGTGCCGTCGCGGAAACGCTCACCGATGGTGCGCGCCTCGCTGTAGTCCTTCGGGCGGAGCGTGGTGATCTTGGCCAGCGGGCTGCCCTCTTCGAACAACGCCGCCATCCGGCGCGGTTCCATGGCCAGCGCGCTGGCACCCCGGGTCGGCGCGGCGAAACGCGGTGCCGGGCGGTCGAACTCACGCGGCCCACGCAAGCGTCCCTCGAAACGCGGGGCGTCGCCGTAGCCACCGCGGTAGGCACCCGGGAGGTCGTCGTATTCGCGTGCGGGCATCCGGTCGTCGAAGGCGCGCGGCTCGCGTCCGTAGCCTTCGTCCTCGAAGCGCTCGTCGGCGCCGCGGCGGGGGTAGGCGCGCGGCCCGCGCTCGTCGTCGTAGTACTCGTCGTCGTAATCGTCCATCGGCGCCATACCGAAGTAGGCCTTGACCTTGTGCAGAGTGCTCATCGCCTGCCCCTTCTAACGACTTCTGTCTGTGTTGTCTGTGATGAAGATGTGACTGGAGTGACTACTCAGGGTGACGTTAGAGGACGTTGCCCCATCAACGCGGTTCCGACACGCACACACGTGGATCCGTATCGCACCGCGATCTCCATATCCCCCGACATCCCCGCCGACAGCCCCAGCCGCTGCGGGAAGAACTGCTGCACCCGGTCACGTTCGACCTGCAATCGCGCGAACGCGTCCTCGGCGTTCCAGTCCAGCGGCGGGATCCCCATCAACCCCGCGAACTCCAGCGCGTCGGCGGCATGCGTTGCGGCACACAGCTCGTCGACCAGGTCCGGCGTGCTCACGTCCACCCCGCCACGATCGGGGTCACCGTCCAGACTGATCTGCAGGTAGACCCGCAGCGGTCCGGTTCGTCGCCCGGCGTCGCGCTCCTGTTCGGCACCCGCGCCGAGCGCCGCGATCACCCGCGCGCTGTCCACCGAATGCACCGTGTGCGCCCACCGGGCGATGGCACGGGCCTTGTTTCGCTGGATCTTGCCGACCATGTGCCACCGGATGTGGTCGGCGGGCAGGGCGTCGCGCACCTCGGCCACCTTTTTGGCGGCCTCCTGCTCCCGCGATTCGCCGAATTCGGTACAGCCCAACCGTCGCAGGATGATGACATCGGAAGCGGGAAAGAACTTCGTGATCGGCAGCAGCTCGATGTCACGGACCGGCCGCCCGGCCGCCTCGGCGGCGCGCGCCAGCCGACTGCGCACCGATGCCAGCGCCGCGGCGAGTTCGGCATCGCGGTGGGTACTCATGGCATCCACACCAGTGACGCCAGCCGCCCGGTCGGCGCGTCGCGCCGGTGACTGAACAACGCCGCGTCCTCGACGGTGCAGCGGGGATCGATATCGATGGACGTGATGCCCAGACTCGTCAACTGCCGGGCCAGCCCTGCGCGGACGTCCAGGCCGGGCGTTCCGGCGGCGGTGCGACAGCGGCTGCCCGGCAGTGCGGCATCCACCTCGTCGGCCATGTCCGCGGGCACCTCATAGTTGCGCCCACTCACCGCGGGGCCCAGTAACACCGTCAGATCGGCGACGGAAGCGCCCAATTTCACCATCTCCTCCACGATGCGCGGCACGATCCCGCGCTGCGCACCCACCCGGCCCGCGTGCGCGGCGCCAATGACCCCGGCCCGCGCGTCGGCCAGCAACACCGGCACACAGTCCGCGGTCACCACCGCCAGCGCCAGGCCGCGGGTGGTACTCACCAACGCGTCGGCCTGGTCGATGGGCGCATCCCGCGGACCGTCGACGACCGCGACATTGACCGAATGCACCTGGTTCATCCACACCACGGCGCCCGCGGGCAGGCCGATGGCGGCGGCCAGCCGCGTGCGGTTGGCCGCAACGGCCGCCGGGTCATCGCCGACGTGGTCGCCGAGGTTGAACGTGTCGAACGGCGGCGCCGATACCCCGCCCTCGCGGGTGGTGGTCACGCGCCGAACCCGGACGGGCACGACGAATCAGTGGCGCATGAAGGGTGGCACGTCGACGTCGTCGTCGGAGATGCCACCGTCGTCCGGACCGCCGATCTTCACGGTCGCGCCGTTGGTGTGGGCCGGGACGGACATCGCATCGGCGGGCTCGAACACGCTGGAGCGCACCTTACCGGCCGACCCGGGGGCAACACCGGTAGTGCCTTCGCCCACAACGGGTTTGCGGCTCGGTCCCGATGTGTCGAACCCGGCGGCGATCACGGTGACCCGGACCTCGTCGCCCAGCGAGTCGTCGATCACGGTGCCGAAGATGATGTTGGCCTCGGCGTGGGCGGCTTCCTGCACCAGCGAGGCGGCCTCGTTGATCTCGAACAGACCGAGGTCGCTGCCGCCGGCCACCGACAGCAGCACGCCCTGCGCGCCCTCCATCGACGCTTCCAGCAGCGGCGAGTTGATCGCGATCTCGGCAGCCTTGAGCGCGCGGCCGTCACCGCGGGCGGACCCGATGCCCATCAGCGCGGTGCCCGCGCCGCTCATCACACCCTTGACGTCGGCGAAGTCGACGTTGATCAGACCCGGCGTGGTGATCAGGTCGGTGATGCCCTGAACGCCGTTGAGCAGAACTTCGTCGGCGCTGCGGAAGGCGTCCATCAAAGAGACGGCGGCGTCGCCCATCTGCAGCAGCCGGTCGTTGGGAATGACGATCAACGTGTCGCAGCTCTCGCGCAGCGCGGTGATGCCGTTCTCGGCCTGGTTGGACCGGCGCTTGCCCTCGAACGAGAACGGCCGGGTGACCACACCGACGGTGAGCGCGCCGAGTTTGCGAGCGATGGTCGCGACGACGGGCGCGCCGCCGGTGCCGGTACCGCCGCCCTCACCCGCGGTCACGAACACCATGTCGGCGCCGCGCAGCAGTTCCTCGATATCGTCCTTGGCGTCCTCGGCAGCCTTGCGGCCGACCTCCGGGTCGGCGCCGGCGCCCAGACCACGCGTCGAGTCGCGACCGACGTCGAGCTTGACGTCGGCGTCGCTCATCAACAACGCCTGTGCGTCGGTGTTGATGGCGATGAACTCGACGCCCTTGAGTCCGTGCTCGATCATCCGGTTGACGGCGTTCACGCCGCCGCCGCCGATGCCGACCACCTTGATAACGGCGAGGTAGTTATGCGGGGGGGTCATCGCGGGTCGCCCTTTCCTGACCTGAATGTCGATGTCGGTGAGCGAAACCCTCAACCTCAACCATAGGCTTAGAGTTATGTCAAGTAGTTCCGCGCAACCAGAACGGTAGGGTGACCCGGCGCCGGAACCCGGCAGGCGCGCCGACACGGCGCGACAATTTCTCCCCGTCTGTGCCGCGGGTCTTACTTGACGGTCGGCAGATCCGGACTGGACACGTCGTAGGTCTGCCCGGGTTGGGTGAGCAGGGCGGCCAGCTTGAGGGCCTTCTCCTCGGTGCGGTCGGTGGTGCCCCACACCACTTTCCGGCCGTCGAACAGGATCAGCGTGATGGCCGCCACCGAGGGCGCCTCGACCCGGCTCACCTGGCCGGAAACCTCCGGCGGCAGCGCGGTGAGCACCTCGAGCGCGGCGTCGGTCGCCGGATCGTTGGGTCCCGGGGACTCGGTGTCGATATAGGGCAGGCCCGGCGGCGGCGGCGCCGTCACGAAGTCCACGCCATCCTTGTCGAAAAGATGCGGACCGTCGGGATAGTCCTTGACCACCAACGGAATCCGCTCCTGCACAGTGATACGCAGGGTGGACGGGTATTCGCGCTGCACCCGGACACTGGCCACCCGGCGGATCGAGGCCACCCGCTCGGCGACCGCGTCGGTGTCGATCTGCAGCAGTGGCGTGCCGGCCGGCACCGCGGCGGCCTGGCGGATCTCGTCCTCGGCTATGGCGGCCAGCCCGATGATGACCGTCTCGCGCGCGGACATGACCGGCGTGAAGTACAGCAGCAGGCCCGCGCCGACGGCGAGCACCGCGATCAGTGCCGACCACATGAGTACCTTCAGCCCGCGGATCACCCCGCGGCGGCGGGGCGCGGGTGCCTCGACGGCCCGCCCGGACACCCGCCGCTTGGCCTCGCGGCGGTTCTGCTCGATGGCGATGGCACGGGCCTGCGCGGCGCGACGTTCCTCGCGTTCGCGGCGGGCGCGCCGCCGGGGCCCTTCGAAGTCTTCCTCGGCCGCGTCCGTCGTCGCCGCGGACTGCTCGCCGTCGACGGGCGCGTCGGCGTGCGCTGCGCTCTCCGCCGGGCCCGCGCCGGCCTTCTCTTCGGCCGCCGTGGCGTCCGGTGCACCGGGCTCTTCGGGCTCTTCGGCGGCGTCGGCCGGGCCGGTCATCGACGCTGCCGCCCGTCGGCGCGCGCATTCACGGCGTCCAGGATCTCGCGGCCCAGCAGGGTGACATCGCCGGCGCCCATCGTCACCACCACGTCACCCGGTTCGGCGCAGGCCGCCACCTGCTCGGCCACCGCGGAGAAGTCCGGCACGTAATGCACCGGGACGCTCACATGCTCGGCGATACTGCGACCACTGACCCCGGCGATGGGCTGCTCGCGGGCGGCGAAGACATCGAGCACGAACACCTCATCGGCCGCGCTCAGCGCGGCACCGAACTCGCGCGCGAAAGTCTGGGTGCGCGAATACAGATGCGGTTGGAACACGACGATGGCGCGACCCCGCGACTCGGCGGCCAGCGCGCGGACCGCGGACAGCGCCGCGGAGACCTTGGTCGGATGGTGCGCGTAATCATCGAAGACCTTGACCTCGGCCGCGACGCCCACCAGTTCGAAACGGCGGCGGACCCCCTCGAACTCGGCCAATGCGTCCAGCACGACCCCGGGTTCGGCTCCGGCCTGCACCGCGGCCAGCAGGGCCGCCAGCGCGTTGAGCGCCATGTGCCGGCCGGGAACCGCCAACCGCATGGTGCGCGGACCGCTCTCCCCCGCCAACCGGATGCTCGCCACCGCGCTGGTGCCGTGCTGCTCCCAGTCCAGCAGTTCACCGGCCAGACCGTCGCCCGAACTGCCGTACCGCAGCACCCTGATTCCCAGCGCCGCGGTGCGTTCAGCGAGTGCGGCGGCGCCGGGGTCATCCACGCAGACCACCAGCGCGCCACCGGGAGTCAGGCGTTCCAGGAACGCATCGAAGACGTCGACGTAGGCCTGCTCGCTGCCGAAGAAGTCGAGATGGTCGGCCTCGATGTTGGTCACCACGGCGATATCGGGCTGGTACTGCACCAGCGATCCGTCGCTCTCGTCGGCCTCGGCGACGAAGTAGGCGCCGCTGCCGTGATGCGCATTGGTGCCCGCCGCGCCGAGATCACCACCGACGGCGAAGGACGGATCGAATCCGCTGTGCTGCAACGCCACGATGAGCATCGACGTGGTGGTCGTCTTGCCGGCTGTGCCGGTGACCATCAGCGTGGTGTCACCGGCCATCAGCTTGGCAAGCACCACCGGGCGCAGGATCACCGGGATACCGCGGCGGCGCGCCTCGACGAGCTCGGGATTGGTCTTCGGGATCGCCGCGTGCGTGGTCACCACCGCGGTCGGGCCGCCCTCGAGCATGTCCAGCGCCGAACCGTCGTGCCCGATGCGGATCTGCGCGCCCCGGGCCCGCAACGCCGCCACCCCGCGGGACTCCTTGGCGTCCGAACCCGAGACCTGCCCGCCGCGATCGAGCAGGATGCGGGCGATACCGGACATCCCGGCACCGCCGATGCCGACCATGTGCACCCGCTGCAGCTCCGGCGGTAAGCCCTTCACCGCACCGACTTTCGGTCCGCGCGATACTGCCGCGCCACATCCAGCGCCACCTCGGCCACCCGGCGGGCCGCATCGCGGTGCCCGGCCAGTGCGGCGGCCGCCGTCATCTGCTGCAGTCGATCGGCATCGCCGAGCACCGCGGTCACGGTGTCGGCGACCAGTGCCGGTGACAGGTCGGCGTCCTCGATCAGCAGACCACCACCGGCTTGGACCACGGGAAGCGCATTGAGACGCTGCTCGCCGTTGCCGATGGGCAGCGGAACGTAGACGGCGGGCAGGCCGATCGCGCTGACCTCGGCCACCGTCATCGCCCCCGACCGGCAGATGGCCAGATCCGCGGCGGCATAGGCGAGGTCCATCCGGTCCAGATAGGGCACCGCGACATAGGGCGGCCCCGAGGGCTCCGGCAGGTCGAGGGTGTTCTTCGGGCCGTGCGCGTGCAGCACCGAAATCCCCTGGGCGGCAAGTGCTTGCGCCGCACCGGAAACGGCGCGGTTGATCGACTGTGCGCCCTGGGAACCGCCGAACACCAGCAGGACGCGGGCGTCGTTGTCGAATCCGAATGCGGCACGCGCCTGCGCGCGCAGCGCGGCACGGTCCAGCGAGGTGATGCTGGCGCGTACCGGCACCCCGACCACCTCGACGGCACCGAGACCCGGGTCGGGTGTGGCGGCCAGCACCCGCTGCGCCGAACGCGCCCCCAGCCGATTGGCCCAGCCGGCGCTGGCGTTGGCCTCGTGGATCACCACCGGCACGCGCGGCCGTCGCAGACCGGGCCGGGCGGCCAGGTAGGCGGGCACCGAGACGTACCCGCCGAAACCGATGACGATGTCCACCTCGACGGCGTCGAACACCGCCCGGGTCTGCCGGACCGCGGTGCGCACCCGCAGCGGGAGGCGCAACAGGTCCATCGACGGCTTTCGCGGCAGGGGCACCGGGGTGATGAGCCGCAGGTCGTAGCCGCGCTCAGGAACCAGGCGGGTTTCCAGGCCGCGCGCGGTACCCAGCGCGGTGATCCGGACCTGCGGGTCCAACTCGGTCAGTGCATCGGCCACGGCCATCGCGGGTTCGACGTGTCCCGCCGTGCCGCCCCCCGCCAGAACGACCGATATCGTGCTCACCCGTAACGCTGACCTTCCAATGACCGGGCCCGGCCCTGTTGGCCTCGCCCCTGACGGCCGTTTCGGCCCTCTCCATGATGCCCTGCGCGCCGCGCCGTCCGTTCGCCCGGCTGGGCAGAGCGACGCGCATCGGCCGCCGGTACCTTACGGGGCTGCTTGGCCCGGGCTTTCTGGCCGGCCTTGACCGGCGACTTGGGCGGTGCCTTCTTGACGGCCTTGCCGGGCGGCTTGCCCTCCTTGGTGCGCAGCCGGTCACGGGCCACTTCGAGACGACTGGGCACGTACGGCACCGGCGGCGGCAGCCGCAGCAGCCGATTGACGCGGTCATCGCGGCCGGCCCGCAGCGCGGCGACCGCCTCGGGTTCGTGCCTGGCCGCGTTGGTGATCACGCCGAGGATGAGCATCGTGGTCGCGGTGGAGGTGCCACCGGCGGAAATCAGCGGCAGCTGCAGCCCGGTCACGGGCAGCAGGCCCACCACGTAACCGACGTTGATGAACGCCTGACCGATCACCCACAGCGTCACCGTCGCGGTGAGCAGGCGCAGAAATGGGTCGGCCGAGCGGCGGGCGATGCGCATACCGGTATAGGCGAACAGGCCGAACAGGCACAGCACCCCCGCGGCACCGATATAGCCGAGTTCCTCGCCGATGATCGCGAAGATGAAGTCGTTATGGGCGTTGGGCAGGTAGTTGTACTTGGCAGTGCCCTGGCCCAACCCGTCGCCGAACAATCCGCCGTTGGCCAGCGCGTAGCGCGCCTGCCGGGCCTGATAGCCCGAGCCCTGGGCATCGGCCATCGGGTTGAGCCACGATTGCACGCGGGCCGAGCGGTAGCCGGCGGACACCGCGAGGATGCCGGCGGCGACGACGGCCCCGGACACCGTGCTGACGAACAACTTCAGCGGCAGACCGGCGTACCAGAGCAGGCCGAGCAGGATGATGCTCAGCGACACCGACTGCCCGAGGTCGGGCTGCATGAAGATCAACGTCAGCGCCAGCGCCGCGGCCGGCAGCAGCGGCACCAGCATCTGGCGCAGCGTGGCCTGCTCCATCCGGCGGGCGGCCAGCAGATGTGCACCCCAGATGGCGAAGGCCATCTTGGCCAGCTCCGAGGGCTGCATGGAGAACCCACCGAAAACGAACCAGCCGCGGGAACCGTTGGCCACCTTGCCGATTCCCGGGACGAGCACCAGCACCAGCAGGACGATGGTGAACGCGAAGGCGGGGAATGCCAGCTTGCGCATGATCCTGATCGGCATCCGCAGCGCGACGTAGAAGGCCACCAGACCGACGAGGGTCCACACCACCTGCTTGAGAAACACCGTCCACGGCGAGCCGCCGGAGTCATAGGAGTAGACCCCCGAGGCGGACAGCACCATGATCAGGCCGAGCGTCACCAGGATCGAGGCCACCGCGATGATCAGGTGAAAGGACGTCATCGGCCGGCCCAGCCACACCCCAAACCGGGTGCGTGGCGGCGCGGTGGCGGTGGCGGACTTCTTGGCGGCGGCCTTGTCGGCACCGGTCTTGTCGGCACCGGCCTTGTCGGAACCGGCGTTGTCGGCAGCGGCCTTGCCGGGGCGGCGCAACCTCGCCCGCGCCGCGGTCAGGAGATTGTTCACCCGCCACTCACAAGAGTCACAGGCGTCACGCCAGCCCCACTAGTCCCCTGCACCCCAGAATCCTCCCCCGTCCCGCCCCGGAGGGCGCGGATATCTGGGGCGTGTCGCGGTAACGGTCCTGCCAGCTAACGGCGAAACTCGCGTACCGGTCGCCATGACGGCGTGCTAAGCAGCAGAAACGCGTGTTTCGGCGAAGGGTCTCGCGGCGCCTACGCGCCGACGATGGACAGCCATTCGCCGTAGAACAACGCCACACCCAGACCGCACGCGATCGCGGTGAGCAACCAGAACCGGATGATCACCGTGGTCTCCGCCCAGCCCACCAACTCGAAATGGTGGTGGAACGGCGCCATCCGGAACACCCGGCGGCCGGTGGTCCGGAAAGCCAGGATCTGCACCACCACCGACGTCACCTCGGCCACGAACAGCGCCCCCAGCACCACCGCGAGGATCTCGGTGCGACTGGTCACCGAGAGCCCGGCGATGATGCCACCCAGGGCCAGCGAACCGGTATCGCCCATGAAGATCTTGGCCGGGGCCGCATTCCACCACAGGAACCCGATGCAGGCGCCGGCGGTCGCCGCCGCGATCAAGGCCAGATCCAGTGGGTCGCGCACGTTGTAGCAGCCCAGCCCAGGGCTGGTCGCGCAGGCGTTGCGGTACTGCCAGAACGTGATGAGCACATAGGCGGCGCTGACCATCGCCATGGCACCGGCGGCCAGACCGTCCAGACCGTCGGTCAGATTCACCGCGTTCGACCACGCACTGACCAGCACCACCACGAAGATCACGAACACCAACGGGGCCAGCGTGACGGTGGCGATCTCCCGCACATAGGACAGCTGGGCGCTGCCCGGAGTCAGCCCCTCGGCATTGGCGAACTGCAGCACGAGCACGCCGAACAACACGGCGGCGGTCAGCTGTCCTACGGTCTTGGCGGTCTTGTTCAGTCCCAGGTTGCGGGACCGACGGATCTTGATCGAGTCGTCGATGAACCCGACGATCGCCAGGGCCGTGGCCAGACCGAGCACCAGCAATCCCGAGGCGGACGGACCCTGGCCGTTGAAGGCCAGGCCCACCAGGTGGGTGCCCAGGTATCCGGCCCAGATGCCGGTGATGATCGCCACGCCGCCCATCGACGGCGTGCCGCGCTTCTTCTGATGGCTCGGCGGGCCGTCCTCGCGGATCTCCTGCCCGAAACCCTGCTTGGTGAACAGCCGGATCAGCACGGGCGTCAGGATGATCGAGACCGCCAGCGCGATCGCGACCGCGAACAGGATCTGCTTCACCGCTGCTGACTCCCCTGCTCAACGAGCAGATCGGCCAACGCGCCCAGGCCGGCGGCGTTCGAGGCCTTCACAAGTACGACGTCCCCCTCGGCCAATTCGGCCCTCAGCAAATCCAGTGCGGCGTCGGCGTCGGGAACCAACACCGCCTCACTGCCCCATGAACCTTCCATCACCGCCCCCTGGAGCATGGCGTTCACCGGCCTCCCGGTTCCCACGACAATCAGACGAGACACATCTAAGCGCACGGCGAACCTGCCGATGCGATCGTGTTCGGATATCGCGTCGTCGCCGAGCTCGCCCATCTCGCCGAGAACCGCCCAGCTACGGCGTTTGTGGCCGGTGGCCCCGACGGTCTCGCGCGCCATCCAGGCCAGTGCCTTCAGCCCAGCCGCCATCGAATCCGGGTTGGCGTTGTAGGCATCGTTGATGATCGTGACGCCGTCGGCGCGGGTACTGACCTGCATCCGTCGCGCCGACACCGCGCCGGCCCCCGCCAGCGCGTCGGCCACCTGCGCCACCGACGCCCCGCATTCCAGGGCGACAGCCGCCGCGCACAACGCGTTGGACACCTGGTGCTCACCGTGCACGGCCAGCGTGATGGGCACCGACTCGCCGCCGGCGTGCAGCGTGAACCGTGGGCGGGCCAACTCATCGAGGGTCTCGTCCGACGACCAGACATCGGCGCCGGGCCCGCGTGAGACGCGCACCACCCGGGCGGCGGTCTTGTCGGCCATCGCCGCGACGGCCGAATCATCGGCGTTGAGCACCACCACGCCGGCCGCCGGAACAGCCTGGGGCAGCTCCGATTTGGTCGCGGCGATGATTTCCCGTGAACCGAATTCACCGAGATGCGCGGTCCCGACGTTGAGCACGACCCCGATCGACGGTGTCGCGATGGCGGCCAGCGCGGCGATATTGCCCGGGTGGCGTGCCGACATCTCCAGGATCAGGAAGTCGGTATCGGTGGTCGCGCGCAGCACCGTCCACGGGTGGCCGAGCTCGTTGTTGAACGATCCCGGTGGGGCCACCACCGCACCGAGTGGGGCCAGCACCGCCGCCAGCAGATCCTTGGTCGACGTCTTGCCCGACGACCCGGTGACCCCGATGATGCGCAGTCCACCCGCGGCCAACTCGGCGGCCACCGCGGCCGCCAGCTTGGCCAGCGCCGCCAGCACCGCGGCCCCCGACCCGGCGGCGTCATCGTGTTCCAGGGCCCCCGACGCGGTATCGGCCTCCGAAGCCGCGGGCACCACGATGGCGGGCACCCCGACCGGGCGGGCCGCGAGCACCGCGACCGCACCCGAGGCGATGGCACCGGCGGCGAAATCATGGCCATCCGAGCGGGCACCCGGCAGCGCCAGGAACAGTCCGCCCGGTGTCACCGCCCGTGAATCGAACTCGACGGTGCCGGTGACGCGGACCTCGGCGGCCTCGACGGGACTGATGTCGGCCAGTTCGCCGCCGACGATCTCGGCGATCTGGGCCAGGGTCAGCGCGATCACCGGGTCAGCCCTTCCAATGCGTCGGCGAGCTCCACCCGGTCATCGAAGGGCCGGGTGACCCCGCGGCTGGTCTGCCCCGACTCGTGGCCCTTCCCGGCGACCAACACCACATCACCGGGACGCGCCCACGCGACGGCGTGCTCGATGGCCGCGCGGCGGTCCCCGATCTCGACGACCTCGCCGCGTTGCCCGGCGGTACCGGCCAGGACGGCGGCCCGGATGGCCGCCGGATCCTCATCGCGCGGATTGTCATCGGTGACCACGACCAGATCGGCCAGTTCCGCGGCGACCCGACCCATCGGCTCACGTTTGCCCGCGTCGCGGTTACCGCCGGCGCCGATCACCACCGCCAGCCGTCCCCGGGCCTGTTCACGCAACGTCTGCAGCACCGCTTCCAGTGCGCCCGGTTTGTGCGCGTAGTCCACCAGAGCCAGGAAATCCTGTCCGCGCTCGATGCTCTCCAACCGGCCCGGCACCGCGGCGGTCCGCAGGCCGGGCGCACCCTGCTCGGGTGAGACGCCGACCGCGTCGAGCAGCGCCACCGCGAGCAGGGCGTTGGCGATGTTGTAGCGCCCGGGCAGTGCGATCCGCAGCGTGTGATGCACGCCGGCCGGGTCGACGGCGACGAACTCCTGGCCGCCCCGGCCCACCGCGCGCACCGCGTCGACCGTCCAGTCCGCGTCCGCACCGCCCGCGCTGACCCGCACCGGTGAGGTGGACCGCTGCGCGATCTGACGGCCCCAGTCGTCGTCGACG